>NZ_CM178653.1:0-3061317 GCF_058599385.1 Acinetobacter sp. CAU_H_60
ATGCTTTGGACAGACTGCTTAAATCGCTTGCGACAAGAGCTCTCTGGAAATGTCTTTACAATGTGGATTCGCCCATTGGTTGCGGAAGAGCTGGACGATACCCTGCGTCTTTATGCACCTAATCCGTATTGGACGCGCTACATTCAAGAGCATCATCTGGAACTGATTTCGATTTTGGCCGAACAGCTGTCTGAAGGTCGCGTACGTAAAGTTGAAATTCTGGTGGATTCGCGTCCGGGTGCAATTTTATCTGCCAGTGAACAACCAGCGACGACAACAGCGGCTTTGGAATCTGCACCTGTGGTTGCGCCAGCGCCGCGTCCTAAAAAAGAAAAAGAAGATTCAGGCAAAAATAGCCGTAAACGTCAGCTGAACCCTTTATTTACCTTCTCGTTATTTGTTGAAGGCCGTTCTAACCAGATGGCGGCTGAAACCTGCCGTAAGGTGTTAACCCAACTTGGGGCTTCACAGCATAACCCGCTATTTTTATATGGTCCGACTGGTCTAGGTAAAACCCACTTAATGCAGGCCGTCGGGAATGCATTATTACAGGCAAAACCCAATGCCCGCGTGATGTATATGACTGCGGAAAGCTTTGTGCAGGATTTTGTCAGTTCCCTACAACAGGGCAAGGTTGAAGAGTTTAAGAAAAACTGCCGTTCACTGGATCTTTTGCTAGTCGATGATATTCATTTGCTGGCAGGTAAAGAAGCCAGTCTGGTTGAGTTTTTCTATACCTTTAACGCGCTATTGGATGAATCGAAGCAAATTATCCTGACCTCGGATCGTTATCCTAAAGAATTGACCGAACTGGATCCACGTCTGGTTTCACGTTTTTCCTGGGGCCTTTCTGTGGGTGTGGAACCACCGGATATCGAAACCCGAATTGAAATCTTGCTGAAAAAAGCCGAGAACACCGGTGTAGATTTACCACGTAACTGTGCGCTATTTATCGCCCAACAAGTAGTGGCGAACGTACGTGAACTTGAAGGTGCGCTAAACAAAGTGGTAGCGATCTCGCGTTTTAAAGGAACGCCGATTGATCTGGATGTGGTACGTGAGTCTTTGAAAGATGTCCTCGCAATTCGTGCCCGTACCATCAGTACTGAAAATATCCAGCGTGTCGTGAGTGAATATTTCCGCATTCCGCTTAAAGAGTTGGTGGGTCCCAAACGTACCCGTATTTATGCTCGTCCACGTCAGCTCGCAATGGGTCTGGCACGTGAACTGACCGGCGACAGTTTCCCGGAAATTGGTATGGCTTTTGGTGGTCGAGATCACAGTACAGTCATGCATGCCTGCGAAAAAGTACAGAGCCTGCGCGAGGAAGATCCGATCTTCAATGAGGACTATAAAAACCTGCAACGCCTGTTGCAGAGTTGACCTAAAACGCTCAAATTCTGTTCTTGCTATGCGGCCTGTTTTGCCGCATAGTTAACTGCTAAAAATTCAACTTTTATCTTATTAATCTTCAGCTTTAGAGGAATGTACCGTGCGTTTAAAAATCGCGAAAGAAAGCTTACTGAATGTTCTCTCACATGTCGTAGGAGCGGTTGAACGTCGCCATACCTTAAATATTCTTTCAAACCTGAAAATCCAGGTGACTGCTGAAGCTTTGACCGTCACTGGTTCCGACTTGGAAGTAGAACTGGTTGCTAGCACCCAGTTGGCTGAAGGTGCATGTCTGCAAGCCGGTGAAACCACTGTTCCAGCACGTAAGCTGATTGATATCTGTAAATCTCTGCCATCATCAGCCCTGATCGACCTGCAAATTACCGATGACCAGCGTTGTATTCTGAAATCTGGAAATAGTCGTTTTGTGCTCGGTACTTTGCCTGCAGATGACTATCCATTACTGAATACCGAAAATACCCAAGGCACGCAAGTGACTGTGACTCAGCGCGAATTAAAACGTCTGTTTGAAAAAACGGCTTTCGCCATGGCAGTGCAGGACGTACGTTTCTACCTGACTGGTACTTTACTTGAAATTGATGCCAATCAGCTTCGTGCGGTAACGACAGATGGTCACCGTCTGGCACTATGTGAAACAGCAGCACAATCGACAGCAACTCAACCGATTCAGGCGATTGTTCCACGTAAGGCAGTCGCTGAATTGCAACGTTTATTAAGCGTTGAAGATGAGCAGCTTTCTCTGCTGATTGGCCGTGAATTATTGAATGTGACCATTCGTATGGCCAGCCGTGATAAAGAACAGGCCGATATTACGGTTCGTTTCACCACGAAACTGATTGACGGTAAATTCCCGGACTACCGCCGTGTGATTCCACGTGGTGGCGACAAGAATGTGATTATTGCGCATGACGTGTTCAAGCAATCTTTACAACGCGTGGCTATTTTGAGTAATGAAAAACTGCGTGGCGTATTCCTGAACTTTAATGCCGGTTCATTACAACTTCGTGCCAATAACCCAGAACAGGATGAGGCGATTGAGGATCTAGCCATCCAATATGCAGATGCACCACTGGAAATGTCATTCAATGCGCAATACCTGATTGAAGTGCTAGGTGTACTAGATGGTGAAGATGTATCAATGACCATGACTGAAGCGAATCAGTCTGTGCTGGTTCAGGATCCATCTCATACCGATCAGACCTATGTCGTGATGCCAATGCGTGTCTAAGCGACAGCTGAGCTAAGCCAACGCTATGCATATTACGCGTCTTTATATTGAACGTGTACGAAATTTAGAAACGGTTGCACTCAAGGGATTGCAACCGTTTAATGTTTTTTATGGCCAGAATGGTTCAGGCAAGACTTCAGTACTGGAAGCTATTCATTTACTGGCCGCAGGACGTTCCTTTCGTACCCATATCCCGAAAAATTACATTCAGCATGGCGCCTCGGATGCGATTGTGTTCGCCCAATCAGAAACTGAAAAAGTCGGCATGCAAAAAATGGCCAGCGGGGAACAGTTGATCAAGGTGAATGGTGATGCCATTGCGACTCAAGGCCAGCTTGCCAAAATGTTACCCTTACAACTGCTTGATCCACAAAGTACCGATATTATCGATCATGGTGCCAAACCACGTCGTCAGCTATTGGATTGGTTAATGTTCCACGTGGAACCAGAGTTTTATCATGCCTGGCAATATTATTCACGGGCCCTAAAACAGCGGAACAGTCTGCTTAAATCCAAACGTTTTCTAAGTTTGTCTGATCTGGAACCGTGGAACCAGATGCTGAGTGAATATGGTGAGATTTTGCACTCCCAGCGTGTCGGCATCGTGGAACAGTGGAAGCCCTTTTTTGAGGATGATCTCAAGCATCTATTACCGGATCTGGAGATTTCTCTGGAATACAGTCCCGGCTTTCACAGTGAACATGGCCTGCTGAATGACCTAACTAATCATCATGATAAAGATGTAGAACGGCGCTATACCGAATATGGTCCACATCGCGCAGATTTGCGTCTCAAGACCCCTTTGGGTGATGCCGATGTGATCTTATCTCGCGGACAAAAAAAGCTTTTAATGATGGTACTTAAACTGTCGCAAATCGCAATGCTGCATTCTTGTAATAAGGAAACTGTGGTATTATTAGATGATGTGACAGCAGAATTAGATTTAACCGCACAACAACGTTTAATTGAGCGATTGAGCCAGCTTGGTAGTCAAGTTTTTATTACCACCTTAGACCATGAATCAGTACAAAAGCACCTACATGATCTGTCTATCTCATATCAGTTATTCAATGTTGAAAACGGTACAGTTCAAGTTGTTGTGCAATAGTTTTTAAATTTTTACCTATCTTTGGATAAACCTATATTTCACTAGGGAGAAACCATGAGTTCAGAAGATCAAGCTGCTTCTCAAACAGAACAAACCACTGAAAAAGCTTATGATTCCTCTAGCATCAAGGTATTACGTGGTTTAGACGCAGTACGTAAGCGTCCAGGCATGTACATTGGTGATACAGACGATGGTACCGGCTTACACCACATGGTCTTCGAGGTCGTAGATAACTCGATTGATGAAGCGCTGGCAGGTCACTGTGATGAAATTTTAGTGACTATTCATGAAGATGAATCAGTTTCAGTATCGGACAATGGCCGTGGTATTCCGACCGACATTCACCCTGAAGAAGGCGTGTCTGCTGCAGAAGTGATTCTAACCATCCTGCATGCTGGCGGTAAGTTTGATGATAACAGCTATAAGGTTTCTGGCGGTCTGCACGGTGTAGGTGTATCCGTAGTAAATGCGTTGTCAGAAAAACTGGAATTAACCATTCATCGCGCTGGTAAAATCCATGAACAGGAATACCGTCATGGTGATCCACAATTCCCGTTAAAAGTGGTGGGTGAGACCGATAAGACCGGTACTCGCGTGCGTTTCTGGCCAAGTGTTGAAACCTTTAGCCAGACCATTTTTAATGTCGATATTTTGGCACGTCGTTTACGTGAACTGTCCTTCCTGAATGCAGGTGTACGAATCGTATTACGTGATGAACGTATCAATGCCGAATACATTTTTGACTATGAAGGTGGTTTGGCTGAGTTTGTTAAGTACATTAATCAGGGTAAAACCCACCTGAATGACATTTTTCATTTCACCACTCAGGCGGAAAATGGCATTGGTGTGGAAGTTGCACTGCAATGGAATGATTCTTATCAGGAAAATGTACGCTGCTTTACCAATAACATCCCGCAAAAGGATGGCGGTACTCACTTAGCCGGTTTCCGTGCAGCACTGACCCGTGGTTTAAATAACTATATGGACAGTGAAAATATCCTGAAAAAAGAAAAAGTTGTGGTTTCAGGTGATGATGCGCGTGAAGGTTTGACTGCGATTGTGTCAGTAAAAGTGCCTGATCCGAAATTCTCTTCACAAACCAAAGAAAAACTGGTATCGAGTGAAGTGAAATCTGCCGTTGAGCAGGCTATGAACAAGGCATTCTCTGAATATCTGTTAGAGAATCCACAGGCGGCTAAATCAATTGCAGGCAAGATCATTGATGCAGCGCGTGCCCGTGATGCGGCGCGTAAAGCACGCGAAATGACTCGTCGTAAGAGTGCGCTCGATATCGCTGGTCTTCCAGGTAAACTGGCGGATTGCCAAGAGAAAGATCCAGCTTTATCTGAACTGTACCTGGTCGAAGGTGACTCTGCGGGCGGTTCTGCAAAACAGGGCCGTAACCGTAAGATGCAGGCAATTCTGCCGCTAAAAGGTAAGATCCTGAACGTGGAACGTGCCCGTTTTGACCGTATGATTTCTTCTGCAGAAGTGGGTACGCTGATTACGGCACTCGGCTGTGGTATTGGTCGTGAAGAATATAACCCGGACAAGCTTCGTTATCACAAAATCATCATCATGACCGATGCTGACGTGGATGGTTCACACATCCGTACATTGTTGCTGACTTTCTTCTTCCGTCAAATGCCGGAGCTGGTCGAGCGTGGTCATATCTATATCGCGCAGCCACCGTTGTACAAGCTGAAAAAAGGCAAACAGGAACAGTACATCAAGGACAATGATGCACTGGAAACTTACCTGATTTCGAATGCGATTGATGAGCTGGAACTGCATATCAGTGCCGATGCCCCTGCAATTCGTGGTGAAGCTCTGGCCAATGTGATTACCGATTATCAAACTTCACAGAAGAGTCTGGCACGTTTAACTGTACGTTATCCTGCAAGCTTGCTGGATGCCTTGATTTCACTGGAAGCATTCAAGCTAGATCAGCTGGAAGATAAAGCGTATGTGGAAACCTGGGGTGAAGACCTGCGTGCAGCGATTGAAAAAATCCAGCCAAGTTTACGTCCTGAATTGAGCCTGGAACGTTTTGAAAAAGACGTTGATGGTCAGACAGTAGAAAGCTGGTTGCCACGGATTACGATTTATGTGCATAACCTGCCGCATCATTATCTGCTAGATGCTAGTCTGCTCAGCTCAAGTGAATATGCGCGTTTACTGAAAAACTCGAAAAGCTGGTTCACGCTGCTTGAAGAGGGTGCTTATTTACAAAAAGGTGAGCGCAAGATTCAGGTCAGCAGCTTCCATCAGGTTTGGCAGCACATTCTGCAAGACTCTCGCCGCGGCATGATGATCCAGCGTTATAAAGGTCTGGGTGAGATGAACGCGGACCAGCTGTGGGAAACCACGATGGATCCGGAAAACCGTAACATGCTACAAGTGACGGTACAGGATGCGATTGAAGCAGACCGCATGTTCTCTTGTCTGATGGGAGATGATGTGGAACCGCGTCGTGCCTTCATTGAAGAAAATGCCTTGAATGCTGATATTGATACCTGATCCATCGGAATAAATCGAAACGAAAAAGCGCCTTTTAAGGCGCTTTTTTTACGTAAATTTTCTATTAATGCCGGATGAACTGTTTAGAATAATTTTAATCTAAGTAGTTTTTAGACCAATGATCCGCTGATATTAGGTTTCAAAAAAGCCTGGTTCAGTAGAATCTAGTCTTATTTATAAAGAGGTTTATCCATGGATAGCCAGCTTGAAGAAATACGTGAGATCTGGGCCAATGCATTCTACAGTGGTGACTATGATGTGCTACGCCACTATGAACATCAGGACTTTCAGGTGGTTTTTGAACAGGAAGGCCGCGTAGAAGGAAGTTATCTGCGTTATGACCGGATTGCTCATGCGGTACAAAACGGCGTATGGAAACCGCTGAAGCCAGACATAGAATATGAAGAATACGAGTACAATGAAGATCAGACCGAATGCCGGATCTTAATTGGACTGGAACATAATAAACAGCGTCTTCAGGAGGTCTGGAAGCTAGAGGATGAATGGAAAATTCTAGAACTTAGATTTTTGAAATCCTAAACTTTCGATGATTTATCAAGTTAATTCGAAATTTTCTAAAAATATTTGAATAGTGTTGTTTAAATCTTGCTTAAACCCTGATCAATCATGTGGATAACTGAAAAGTTATCCATATTTTTTATGTGAATAAGATAGTATTTATCCACAAGTCATATTGTCTTTCTTATCTCTCATTTTTTAAATTCAAATTTAATTTCTGTATCTTGTGGATAAGTGCTTTTAAATTTAAAATAGGTTTTTGAATTTAAAAGCTTGATTAGAGCCATATCCTCTATGTTCTTTAACAGCAACCAGTCCAGATGAATTTTTATCTGTTTTTAATGAAAAATTATATAAATAACTTAAAAATTAATGCTTTATTTTGATATTGTAGATTTAATTAATAATCAGCGTGGAACATATTTTAATTATAAAAATCTTCATTGTAGCTAAACTACATAATTGGTTTAATAATCAAGTGAACTTTCATTTTTTTATTAATGAATCATAGGGTTATAGATTTTTTAACTTTTACTCCTATAGCTTAATTCTTTTTTAAGTTTGGTCATCACATGACCTAGTGCCAGTTCATCTGATAAACAGGCAATAGATCTGAGCTTTTAGAAACTGAAAATAGAAAAAATACGATTTATAAAATAAGTGTAAAAATAAAAAAAAGCGCCTAACGGCGCTTTCTATTTTTTTAACCATTGTATTTATGGCGTCAGAATAATCTTGCGACAGTCTTCTTCACGTTTATCGAAAATACGGTAGCCTTCTGCAGCTTCTTCCAGTTTCATGCGATGGGTAATAATCACTTCTGGAGACAGCTGGCCATTTTCTACATATTCAAGTAATTGTGGCAGGAATTTATGTACATGCGTTTGACCCATTTTAAAGGTCAGTCCTTTATCAAAGGCATCACCAAACAGGAAGCCGTGAATTGGACCCGCATATACGCCTGGTACACTCACCACACCACCACGGCGTACTGCGGCGATACATTGACGTAGGGCAAAGCCACTCGAACCTTCAATTTTTAGATTGGTCATCACAGTTTCAAGCAAACTGCCTTTGGCCTCGAAACCAATCGCATCAATGACGGCATCAACACCACGATGACCGGCAGTATTCTGAATGATATATTCAGCTGCATCCACTTCATCAAAATTCACCGGAATAGCACCATAAGTTTGATGGGCGAAACGCAGGCGGTAAGGGTGGTGATCGACCATAAAGATTTGCTCTGCGCCCAGCATACGTGCGCAGGCAGCCGACAGTAAACCAACCGGACCAGCCCCATAAATTGCAACACTGGAACCGCGAGTGACCTGGGCATTGGTTACAGCCTGCCATGCAGTAGGCAAGATATCGGTCAGGAACAGGACTTTTTCATCCGGTAATGATCCCGGTACTTTGAACGGTCCTACATTACCCTTAGGTACACGGACATATTCTGCCTGTCCGCCTGGTACACCGCCATATAAATGGCTGTAACCAAACAGAGCCGCACCTGGTGGAATCTGTTTTTTATTGATAATTGCACCACGGCCGGTATTGGTATTTTCACAGGCAGCCATCAGTTCATGTTCACAGAAAAAGCAGTGACCACATGCAATCACGAAAGGAATAATGACCCGGTCGCCTTTTTTGACTTCTGTGACTTCAGGGCCGACTTCTTCTACAATTCCCATAAATTCATGGCCGAAAATATCGCCATCTTCAGTAGCCGGAATTTTACCCCGGTATAGATGCAGATCTGAGCCACAGATGGCAGTCGCTGTCACCCTTAAAATGACGTCATCTGGTTCCTGAATCACTGGATCTGGAACGGATTCAACTCGTACATCCCGAGCACCATGATAGGTAAGAGCACGCATGCGGATTTCCTCTCTCTAGTTCAACATTAAACAGACTCGTATCAAGGCTGCCAAAAATAAAAAACACTTTTATTAGAGCCTTATGCGCCAAGAAATCGTTGTAAATTAATGTATGAAATAAGACATCCGAGTGTTTAAAAAATAAACCTATATAGGATTTGCGTAATTCACTACAAAATATGTCAAAAACGGTTTCGACGAAGAAATGAGGGAAAAGACGGAGAGAGCAATATATAAAAAGTATAAAAAAAGAGATTAGCTCCAGTTGCAGCTAATCTCTAAGATTTGAATCAAGGTTTAAAACTTAACCTTCCTGAAAAGATTGCTCCAAACTTTCCAGCTCCATCATCAGTTCTAACATTTGCTCTTCGGCAGTTTCCAGTTTCTGTTTCAGTTCAGTTTGCTCGTTCATGAGTTTCAGCAAGCCATCTTTACGTGCAGCTTCATATAAAGCGCTATCTGCCAGCAATTCTTCAATTTCTGCCAGACGCGGTTGTAACTTGTCGATTTGCGCTTCACATTTTTCAATATTCTTGCGAATTGGACGAGTCTGCTCACGACGCTGAGCAGCCAGTTTACGCTGTGCTTCCTTATCTACTTTGGCGACAACCACAGGTTTAGCTTCTGTTTCTACTACCTGTGCTTTGGCCAAGGCATTCTGCGCATTGATCTGCTGTTGACGCGCTTCACGTAACCATTTGGCATAGTCCTGCAGATCGCCCTCAAATTCAGTACAATGTCCGGCATGTACTAACAACAATTCATCACATACTGTCGCAATCAATTGACGTTCATGCGAGACCAGTACCACCGCACCTTCAAAATCCTGCAAAGCCATAGTCAGGGCATGGCGCATATCCAGATCCAGATGGTTCGTCGGTTCATCGAGAATCAGTACATTTGGACGCTGCCAAACAATTAAAGCCAAAGCCAAACGGGCACGTTCACCCCCAGAGAAACTCTCACATGGGGTATCCATGCGCTCACCGCTAAAACCGAAACTGCCGAGAAAAGAACGTAAAGAAGCTTCACTGATTTTTGGATCGGCGATGCGTGCCAGTTGCAGCATTGGGCTAGCATTAGCATCCAAAGCATCCATCTGGTGCTGAGCAAAATAACCGATATTGAGTAATTCTGAGGCCTTACGTTGACCATTTAATAAGGGCAGATCTCCGACTAAGGTTTTGATCAGGGTTGATTTACCTGCACCATTCATTCCCAGTAAACCGATACGTGAATTTGGAGTAATTTGCAGGTTAATTTTGCTGGCAATCGATTTATCGCCATAACCAATTTCCGCCTGTTCCAAGGCCAGAAGTGGTGAACTCATTTTGGTCGGTTCACGGAAACTGAAGGTAAAAGGTGTATCGACATGAGCAGGGGCGAGATCCTGCATGCGCTCCAGCATTTTAATCCGACTTTGGGCCTGACGTGCTTTGGTCGCTTTGGCTTTAAAACGGTCAATAAATTTTTGTAGATGTGCCCGGGCTTCCTGCTGTTTCTCAAAGGCCTGTTGTTGTTGCGCCAGACGTTCACTACGAGTTACTTCAAAAGTTGAATAATTACCGGTATAGAGGGTGAGTTCCTGATTCTCAATATGCAGAATATGATCCGTCACGGCATCCAGAAAATCACGGTCATGCGAGATCAGCACCAAAGTGCCTTCATACGCCTTTAACCAGTCTTCGAGCCACAAAATTGCATCCAGATCCAAGTGGTTGGTTGGTTCATCCAGTAATAACAGATCTGAACGGCTCATCAGGGTACGGGCCAGATTCAGACGCATCCGCCAACCGCCTGAAAAGCTGGAAACATCCAGACGGATCTGATGATCCATAAAGCCTAAACCAGCCATCAACTGTGCTGCTTTAGATGGAGCAGAATAGCCATGAATCTCGTCAAAACGGCCATGTAGCTGTGCCAATTCTGCATCGGACAGCTGTTCCGGATGCGCTAATTTAGCCTGTATATCCCAATACTCTTCATCGCCTGACAGAACAAAATCAATGGCTGGCATATCCAAGGCTTTAATTTCCTGAGCCATATGCGCTACGGTCCAAACGGATGGACGGGTTAGCGAACCCTCATCTGCACTGAGCTCACCTAAAAGAGCCGCAAACAGGGTAGATTTTCCTGCGCCATTCACGCCGGTTAAACCAATTTTCCAGCCGGGATGAAGCTGCATGGAGGCTTTTTGAAATAACACTCGCCCACCACGGCGTAACGAAACTTGGTCTAACTGAATCATTGAACTTACTAACAAGGGCAAAAGAGAATGCTGCTATTCTAATGGAAAGCCGGAAGAAAACAAAAAATCTTCGTTGCAGTTTATCCTGTTCAGGCTTTAAAAATTTATAGATTCATATATGATGAACTATGTTTTGAGTAAATACTCTATTTTGTTTAAAAACCGAAAGATAGAGCCATCAAGGTTCATAATAATATTGAGTAGAATAAAAATGAAAAAAGGATTTTTAATTTTATCTGCACTGGGCCTATGGGCTTCGAGTGCACATGCTGCCCCAGTCAATGTCTGTGTATTTGATTTACTGGGGAAATCGGGTGAATCCTTCAAACTGCTGGAAGAATGGGCATTAGCCAGCAAGCAGTGGGGGGCTACGGTTCAATTGATTGCTTATCAGGACGAAGCCAAAGTCGATCAGGATGCCAAAGCCGGAAAATGCGATGGCTTCTATATGACATCCATGCGCGCGCGAGCTTATAACAAATTTGCCGGTTCGATTGATGCGATTGGCGGCGTTCCTAATAATGATATTGCCATGAAAGCGGTGAGTTATGTGCTGGATAAACGTAATACCAAACGGATGACCACCCAGATCGGCAAGGAAAAATTTGAAGTAGCCGGTATTGGCCAGATTGGTCCTGCTTATATCTTTGTCCGTGATCGTAATATGAATAAGTTGGAACATATTAAAGGCAAGAAGTTTGCGGTTCTACATTATGACTATGCCCAAACGATTATGGTGAACCGGGTAGAAGCCGTACCGGTGAATTCGGAAATTTCTAATTTCATCCGTAAATTTAATCAGGGTGAAGTGGATATTGTGGCAGCACCCGCTTATGCCTTTAAACCTCTTGAAGTGACCAAAGGACTGGGGCAGAAAGGAGCCATGATTAACTTTCCGGTGGTCAATGTCACAGCAGATCTGATTATTCGACCGGATAAATTTCCGGAACAGTTTGCAGCCAATTCCCGACAATGGTTTGTTAAGCAGTTACCCCGTAGCTTCGCGATGGTGAAACGTATGGAAGCAGAAATCCCGCGTAAATATATTCTGAACCTGAGCCGTGAGGAACAGGTCAGTTATCAAAAAATTCTGCGTGAAGGACGCATGGATTTAACCAAACAGGGCATCTATGACGCTGGCATGATGACAGTATTAAAACGGGCACGTTGTACTGTAGAAAGAACTAATTTCGAATGCTCAATCAGTGGTGAATAATTTTAAAATCATGTATATCTTTGTAACTACAGCGAATGAAATGTAATTCAAAGTAGCCAAGTTAAAACATTAAGATACTGATATATTTATAAAAAAATTAGATAAAGGAAATTGGATAAAGCTCATTTATCTTTATAGGCCAAAAAATGACTTTTATCTGGAGTAAATGCTCTATTTTTTTGAAATAAATTTGCTTAATATTTGACGCGTGTACGGACACTCAGCTAACAACAAGGTTTCAAAGGATAACTAAAATGAAAAAAACACTCTTATCATTGGCTGCATTTTCTGCATTTGGTTTTGCAGGTGTGGCACATGCAGAAAAGGTCGATATCTGTGTGTTTGACCTACTTGGTAAATCTGGCGAGTCTTTCCAGATGGCTCAGGAATGGGCACTGGCAGCAAAAGGCTGGGGCGCAGATATTAATCTGATCGCCCGTCAGGATGAGGCCGTCGCTGACAATGACTTTAAGGCTGGCAAATGTGATGGTGTATTCATGACCGCCATGCGTGCCCGTCAATACAACAAGTTTGCCGGTTCAATCGATGCCTTAGGTGGTGCTCCAAGTAATGCCATTGCACAGCGTGCGATTAGCTTCGCTTTGGATAAGCGTAATGCCGCTAAAATGGTTACGACCATGGGCGGTAAAAAATATGAGGTGGCTGGGATTGCGCCATTAGGTTCAGCTTTTATCTTTGTACGTGACAAAAACATTAACTCCATTGAAAAAGCGGCAGGCAAGAAGTTTGCTGTTCTTGGCTATGATGATGCGCAAAAAATCATGGTTCAACGTGTAGGTGCTCAGGCTGTAGTGTCTGATGTATCCAACTTCGTGGCCAAGTTTAATAATGGTCAGGTCGATATGGTGGGCGCACCGGCGTATGCGTATAAGCCACTCGAAATCTATAAAGGTTTGGGCAATAGCGGTGCCATGTTTAACTTCCCGGTACTGCATGTCACTTCTGACTTTGTGATTCGTCCGGAAAAATTCCCGGCTGGTTTTGGTCAGAAGTCTCGTGACTGGTTCATTAAAAATCTGCCTAAGAGCATGGCGATGATCAATCGTCTGGAAGCCGGTATTCCAGCGAAATATAAGCTGAATCTGAGCGCGGAAGACAAAACCAAGTACCAGAAGCTATTACGTGAAGGGCGTATGGATATGACCAAGCGTGGAATCTATGATGCCAGCATGATGTCAGTACTGAAACGTGCGCGTTGCTCTGTCGATAAAGCCAACTTTGAATGTTCACTTTCTGGCGAATAATTTGATTTTTAAGGAAAAAAGCTTAGATTTATCTAAGCTTTTTTTATATTAAACAAAGTCAGATCTGCCATTGCAGATCACGGCAAAGCAGTTAAGCTGATTAAAAATAATGCTTTCATGTTTAGTATAAAAAACAATAACATGTAGCACTTAAAGCAGATAACAAAAACAAGGCAATCAAGGAAAGCAAAATGATGCAGAGAGGATGGAAAGCCCTGGCTGTAGGTGCAGCACTCGTGGCAGTTTCAGGTCTGGCTCAGGCAAAACAGGTGGTATGTGTATTCGATCTGGTCGGCAAAAATGGCGACGTCTATGCCGTAATGAAAGACTATCAGCTGGCCGCAAAAAATTGGGGCGCTGATATCGAGCTCAGGGTAAATACCAATGAAGCCGTCGTCGCAGAAGATTTTAAAGCCGGTAAATGTGACGGGATCAGTGTCACTGGTATGCGCGGCCGTCAGTTCAATCGTTTTACCGGTTCGCTCGATGCGATTGGTGCAATTCCAGATCTGAACCTGGCAGTTAAAGTGATGCAAGGCCTCGCGAGTCCGACTTTTGCCAAGCTCATGGTTCAAGGCAAGTATGAAGTCGCAGGGGTGATTCCGGTAGGTGATGCCTTCCTGATGGTCAATGACCGGAGTATTAATACTGTGGCGAAAGCAGCAGGTAAAAAAATTGCTGTACTCGACTATGACGAAGCACAAAAAATCATGGTTCAGCAGGTGGGTGCACAGGCAGTCAGCGCCGATGTGACCAACTTTGGCTCTAAATTTAACAATGGCCAGGTCGACATTATTGGCGCGCCGGCTGCCGTATTTAAACCGCTAGAGCTGCATAAAGGTTTGGGTAGCAAGGGTGCTATTGTGAATTATCCGGTATTGCAGGTCACCGGTAATATTATTATTCGTCCAGATAAATTCCCGGTAGGATATGGACAAAAATCACGTGAATGGGTGAAGAGCCAGTTACCACGTGCTTTTGGAATTTTAGGTAAAATGAAGGCAGATATTCCATCTAAATACTGGATGGATATTCCTGAAGCAGATAAACCAGGTTATCAAAAGCTGATGCGTGATTCGCGGATTGATCTGACCAAACGGGGTATTTATGACAAACGCATGATGAAGTTACTCTGGCAATTCCGCTGCAAGCAGAATCCGAAAAACTTCGAATGTGCATTACAGGATGAGAACTATAAACAATCCTGATAAAATTACTCTGATTTGACTTTTAATCTGTACAGACTGACCATATATTGAGTGTGTTATACTTGAAATATGGTCTTTTCTTTTTAAAGACATTCCATTCAACAGAGGAATCCGCCATGAATGCTCAAGCGCTTGTGCTCACCGACAATGCCGCAAATAAAGTACGCCAGTTGCGTGACAGTGAAGGTAACCAAGACTTAATGCTCCGTGTGTATGTCACCGGTGGCGGCTGTTCAGGTTTCTCTTATGGCTTTAACTTTGCGGAAAGCCAAAATGAAGATGATGCAGAATTCGTCAATGGCGATGTCAAAATGCTGGTCGATTCTCTGAGCTATCAATATCTGGTTGGTTCAGTGGTTGACTATGTTGAAGGCCTAGAAGGTTCACGTTTTGTGGTACAAAACCCAAATGCTACCACTACTTGCGGTTGTGGATCTTCATTCTCGATCTAATACATATCAAGTTGAATAAAAAAGTCCTCGTATGAGGACTTTTTTATATCTGAAGAAAGCTTAGCTTTCCAGTTTGACCGCTTCAAGCAAGTCAAAAATCACTGTAGTGACATCCTGACTCAGTTCACGGTTATTAAATATCTCGTAGGCTGTAATGGTAATGTCCGTATCGCTCGGCAACAGACGCTGTTCTTCCTCAATCAAGTCATTGATCGGCAATAAGGTCTGTTTCACTTGCAGATGCAAAATATCCTTAAATTCAAGATTTTCATCATCCAGCTCGATCAGCTGTTCATTGAAATAAGGCAGCAAAATTGAATGAAGATAAGGTTGAATATCCTCGATATCAAAGATCTCGATATCACGGGTTTCATCAATCGTACTAATGTGGTCATTTACTTCAATTAAAATATGGTAGTAACTCACATGAATCTCCAAGAAAGTTGGCCTAAGACGTCCTACTGTTCTTCACAATAACATGAAATGAAACCGGGTTGTATTTTTACTAGCCTAAACACATAAATAATATAGGGAATTAAAACCTGAATTTTATCGAGTATACAACAAGGTCTTGTCTGCCGGACGCAGTTTGAAATCTTGCAGATTCTGTTCACCCAATACCGGATACATCAAGGCTTCCGGATCATTATGATGATAGAGGCCCAAGGCATGGCCCAGCTCATGTGCCAAAGTTAAAAGTAAATCATCTTTGGCATCAAACTGGTAAATCTGGATCTTATCTCCCATAAAAATACCCTTATGAAACTGGCGTGGGGGAAAGCGCTGCTGGGCCTGCTGGATATTTCGCTGATGGCTTTGCACACTGTTTTGATGAACAGAAACCTGCTGGTTAAACGAGGATAGCTGTTCTTGAAGATAAGCATATTCGCGCTTAAAACTTTCCAGTTTAGGCTTGAGCATTTCCATCTCATACTGAAGCTGTTCACGCTCGGCAGATGAGCTGGCCTGTTGACGGCGTTGCAATAAGGTTTGAAATTCAAACTCAAGCTGACTTTTTTGCTGGATCAGTCGTTGCTGCTGATCTTCCAGATTTTTCTGTGAAACTTGCAGATTGCTGACTTCACGCTGATATCTGGCTTCATCGGCAAGTAACTTTTTTTCGACCTTTTTAAAGGCTTCATAGTCCTGTTGGCGTTGATCATAAATCAGTTGAATGGCCAGCTGAGCATTCTCATCATAGACCATCAGATCATCGCGATTGGTTCCTTCATGCCAGATCTGAATCGCTTCCTGACTTAATTGAATGACCTCATCACGGGTCAAGCCAAAACCGGGATCGACTTGGTCAATCCGGAAACGTAAGCGGGTATCAAAAGGATGGGTCAAACGGTCAGCCAGGGAATTAAATTTTAATTGTGGATGGGTCTTAGTTTGTAGATGCAAAAACAGTGACACAATGAAAACGACAATCCCCAGAAAGCTTAAAAGACGCATAGTATTTTTTTAAATATTGTTTGGCTCAATGTAGCTAAAAAAACAGCAAAATCCTAGCGTCAGAGCGATAAAGAGTGGCAATAAAAACCGTGCTTATGCACGGTTCTGCTCAGGCCAGATTATGATTTTTTGCCTTTCCATTGCTCAACCTGTCTTGGCATATTGGAATGATAGATAAAGCCAAGGCCTATACCATTCAATAAGAAGATCATAAATTCAATTAAATATTTCAGGTTATAGGAATGTCTGGTTTGGTGATTAAAGGCATACAGTGTGATTTCAGATTTAAAGATCTGGAAAATAATATAGCTCAGCAATCCAATACCTAGAATGATAAAACCTTTTCCGGAAGGATAGCGCTGAGGTACAGCCAGAATCAGCAACACAATGATAGCAATCAGAAAGCCTAAGGAAAAAGAAGCTTCAATTCCGAAGGTTTGCAGGTAATTAAAAGGCGCGAGTACCACATTCGGCGGTAAGATCAGAAGCAGATTGCCCATCGGGTAGAGCAGCATGATCGCAAGCCCGGAAGCCAGAAGAAAAAGCTTAATAAAATTCTGCATACGTTTTTATTTTTAAGTTATTTATTTCATTATAGTTTAATTAAAAAAGATTCTATTGCCTATGCATTGAGCAAAAAAAAAGACCGCATAAAATGCGGCCTTTTTCTCAAAATGACAAATTATTTTTTGTCATCTTTTACTTCAGTGAATTCAGCATCAACTACGCCGTCATCTGCTTTTTGAGCTTGGCCTTCACCGCCTTGGAATGCATTAGGATCGAAACCTTGTGCACCGCCTTGGCCTTGAGCTGCTTCATAAGCACGTTGAGTGATCGGCATAATAATATTTTGCAATGCTTCAGTTTTCGCTTTGATTGCTTCAACATCATTTTCTTTCGTAGACGCTTCTAACTCAGAAACCGCAGTTTCGATTGCAGTTTTTTCGTCAGCAGTCACTTGTTCGCCAAGATCTTTTACTGCTTTTTGAGCAGAAGAAACTAACGCATCCGCTTCGTTACGTGCTTTAGCCAGTTCTTCGAACTTGCGGTCTTCTTCAGCATTCGCTTCAGCATCTTTGATCATTGCTTCGATTTCAGCATCAGACAAACCTGAGTTTGCTTTGATCTGAATCGATTGCTCTTTACCAGTGCTCTTATCTTTCGCAGATACTTTCAAGATACCATCCGCGTTGATGTCGAACGATACTTCAATTTGTGGCACACCACGTGGAGCAGGTGGGATGTCGCCTAACTGGAAGTTACCCAACAATTTGTTTTGTTGAGCCATTTTACGTTCACCTTGGTAAACTGAAATGTCTACAGCAGGCTGGTTGTCCGCAGCAGTTGAGAACACCTGAGATTTCTTCGCAGGAATCGTCGTGTTTTTCTCAATGATTGGAGTCAACACGCCACCCATGGTTTCAATACCAAGAGTTAGTGGAGTTACGTCAAGAAGAAGTACGTCAGTTTTGTCACCAGACAATACCGCACCTTGGATCGCAGCACCCATTGCGACTGCTTCGTCCGGGTTCACGTCTTTACGTGGTTCACGACCGAAGAATTCTTGTACTTTTTGTTGTACAAGTGGCATACGAGACTGACCACCTACCAGGATTACGTCAGAGATGTCAGAAGTTGAAAGACCAGCATCTTTCAGCGCAATCTTACAAGGCTCGATGGTACGAGCTACAAGATCAGCAACTAAACCTTCAAGTTTTGCACGAGTTACGTTGATCACTAAGTGTTTAGGACCAGTCGCATCTGCAGTGATGTATGGAAGGTTGATTTCAGTTGCGTTAGAAGAAGAAAGCTCGATTTTTGCTTTTTCAGCTGCTTCTTTCAGACGTTGTAACGCAAGTGGATCGTTCTTCAAGTTCACGTTTTGTTCTTTCTTGAACTCTTCAACCAGGTAGTCGATCAATGCATTATCGAAGTCTTCACCACCCAGGAAGGTATCACCGTTAGTTGATAACACTTCGATTTGCTGGTCGCCATCAAGATCCGCAATCTCAATGATTGAAACGTCGAAAGTACCACCACCCAAGTCGTATACCGCAACTTTACGGTCGCCTTCTTTC
This sequence comes from Acinetobacter sp. CAU_H_60, assembly GCF_058599385.1. Taxonomy (NCBI): domain Bacteria; kingdom Pseudomonadati; phylum Pseudomonadota; class Gammaproteobacteria; order Moraxellales; family Moraxellaceae; genus Acinetobacter; species Acinetobacter sp. CAU_H_60. Next base: position 18,591 of record NZ_CM178653.1, read on the forward strand.
TTGTCCATACCGAACGCAAGTGCCGCAGCAGTTGGTTCGTTGATGATACGTTTAACTTCTAGGCCTGCAATTTTACCTGCATCCTTAGTTGCTTGACGTTGTGCATCGTTGAAGTAAGCAGGAACAGTAATCACCGCTTCAGTGACTGTTTCACCTAGGTAGTCTTCTGCAGTTTTCTTCATTTTTTTCAGAACTTCTGCAGAGATCTGTTGTGGAGCAAGTTTCTTGTCGTTTACTTCAACCCAAGCATCACCATTGTCAGCTTTCAGGATTTTGTAAGGAACCAGACCGATATCTTTTTGTACCGCTTGGTCTTCATAACGACGACCGATCAGACGTTTGATCGCGAATAATGTGTTTTTAGGGTTGGTTACCGCTTGGCGTTTAGCTGATTGACCAACAAGGATCTCGCCATCTTTGTACGCAATAATAGATGGAGTTGTACGTGCGCCTTCAGCGTTTTCGATAACTTTAACTTTATCGCCTTCAAGTACTGCAACACATGAGTTTGTAGTACCTAAGTCAATACCAATGATTTTAGCCATTTGGATGTTTCCTCAAAAATTTTTTTGTGATTTACACTTGTTATCCGATATGAGAGCCGTTCAATTTTTTTCAAGTAAATTTTTAGAAAAAATTTCACAAACTCCCGATTTATTTCGCTTAAGCGCCAACCATGACCATTGCAGGACGTAATAAACGACCATTGAGGGCATAGCCTTTTTGCAAGACTGTACCGATTTCATTAGATTTAGCATTTGGATCAATACCGACTGCCTGATGCAGGTCTGCATTAAAACCATTTGCGGTATCAACTGCGACTACACCAAATTTCTCTAGTGTATTGAGCAACGCTTTCAGCGTCAGTTCTACGCCTTCACGTAACGGGCCCTGTTCTTCGCCTGCAGCAACAATCGCGCGCTCCAGGTTATCTACTGTATCTAGCAGCTCTTTAGAGAACTTTTCCAGAACAGTGTCTTTATGTTTTTCTGATTCACGCTGAATACGTTCTACACTTTTTTGTGCTTCGTAAACTGCATTGGCAGTGCGTGCTTTTTCTAACTTTAAGTCACCTTCAAGTTGTGCAATCTGCTCTTGTAAAGATTCAACGGTAACTTCTACTTGTTCAGGTTCAGCTTGAGTTTGCTCTACCTCTTGTGTCACTTGCTCTTGCTCAAGATCTTGAACTTGTTCGTTCTGCTCAGTTGCCATTGATTTACTCCGTTTAAATGGGTTTTTAAACATGTACAGTCCTTGGGCGTCAGAGTTAACTGCGTTAATACTGAACTGCCATGATTGAAATTTTTAATTATTTAAAGAAATCGGGGCAGGGGTAAAAAATTCAAGCACAAGTACAGATTAATTTTAGGATTTATTTAGATTTAATGACTTTCATAAAAGCAGCATCGTATTTTTAGATAGAAATAATAATTTTTATCTGTTTTAAATATTTTTAGAACAGGTGCATCATAGCATCATTAACAGCGGCCTTGTTCTGAGGAGAGAGCTGGACCAGGTTGCTGTTGCCTTATTTTTTAAGCTGTTTTTTCCAGTCGGATACCTCACACATGGTCCGGCTTTTTTTTGTCCAGATTATTTTTTAGACATAAAAGCGATTAATAACTAAGCAATAAAGTATTACACAAAAAATGAGCAACGCTATATTATTCATTTCAGATTCTATCGCTGTAGTTTCTTCTCTTTTTTAGAAATGTGTTTTCGTGGCTTATCTTTTCTCTAGATAAGCCTTTTTTTTTGCCTGAAATTTGTTACGGTTTTTCGACTTATAAGATGGGATCATCTTAATCAAGACTATGCTGAGTGAAAACATTTCTTCTATTAAAAGAAAATAACTGGAATGAGATCAAAACCATAAAACTCAGTCCATAAAAAAGCCCTGATTTAAATCAGAGCCTCTCTTTTTATTTATATTCTGCCTAATCGCGGCGATTACGTGGTCGCTGCTGTTCCTGCTTACGTCGCTGATCATTCCAGCGTGGATTATTGGAGCGGTTTTGCTGAACCCGTTTACGCTGCTGTTCTGCCACTTTTTTACGTTGTTCCAGTTGCTGGCGACGTTTACGTTCGGCCTGCGCCTGTTTCTGACGCTGATTACTCAGATTTTTGCGTTGCTGTTCCAGACGTTGTCGTTCCAGTTGAGTTTTACGACGGTCCAGTTCTATTTGTCGACGACGTTCCTGTTCCCAGTTACGCTGCTGAATATTTTTGCGACGTTCCAGTTCCAGTCTCTTACGCTGCTGTTCGTATTCCCAGCGCTGCCGGTCATAGCGGCGGTCTTGATCATAACGATAGTCATAACCTCGATCGCGACGGTCATAACGTCCGTCATAATAACCATCATCAGGAAAAGCCACACAGCCTACGGCTAAAAATGCAGTGGCTAAGGATACCGTTATTATTTTTATCGCCATAAGCTATCTCCTTTTATACAGACTTCTACATCAAAGTCGCAAAAGTGCTGTAAAAATCTCACTTAAACTGTCAATGACATCTGATTAAATTCAGGTTAGCGTATTTGGCAGATGATCTATGTACATTGATATTAAGACTTATATAAGAATATGGTCACTAAAACCCTAATCATGTAGAAAAAATGAAGAATTATGGGAAAAGGATGAAAACTCATGGGTGCGAATAATCCGGTCACAAAATTTGTAATGGATAAGGGGCAGGGCACTGCAGCACGCTTGCTGGATTGCCTGCCGAGCTTTGCACAAGAACGTCTGATAAAAGCATTGGATTATCCTTATGACTATCCTGATTTGGATCCTTATATAAAATGCTTGATGGCGATTCAGATCAAACAGGGACAGCACAGTTTTATTAGTGAAGATGCGGTGCAGTCACGTCAACTGTTTGATGAACGCATGAAAGCTATTCAGGCGAAACCGACGCCGGTCAAGGCAGTCGAGGATCTGCGTCTGCCATTGCAAAATGGCACTATCTTTGCCCGACATTATCATCCGGCACCACAGAAAAAATTGCCGATGGTCATTTTCTATCATGGTGGTGCATTTATAGTGGGTGGTCTGGATACGCATGATGAATTTTGCCGTTTATTGGCGGTGCATGCCAAGGTGCAGGTACTCAGCGTGGCTTATCCGCTAACGCCGGAATACAGTCCTTTGCAGATGGTACAGGTCTGTGAAGATGCTCTGGCTTGGGTGCATCAAAACATCAAGCAGCTGAAAATCTATAAAAACCAGATTGTAGTGGCAGGGGATAGTGCAGGTGGAAATCTGGCGGCAGTGGTTGCGCAGCGGAGTGCCGATAAAATCTATGCACCTCGCGCACAGTTATTGCTTTATCCGGCAGTCGATTTTAAAAGCCGCCATCCTTCTTTTTATGCCTATAACCAGGGCTTGGTACTTTCAGCTCAGGATATTGATCTGGTGACCAAGCTATATGCTGAAACACATCAGGTCGAACTGGACGATCCGCTGATTTCACCGACCTATGGTGAACTGAAGAATCTGCCACCTGCCTATGTGATTACCGCCCGTCATGATGTGCTGCATGATGAGGGTTCAATCTATGCATTGAAGTTACGTGAGAATGGGGTGCGAGTGTATTATCAAGAATATACGGATCAGGCACATGGTTTTATCAATCTGACCCCAATTCATAAACGTTCAAAAAAGCAGGTCATTGAACTCAGCAAGAATTTCCGTAAATTCCTGGATAAGAAGATCTGATTCAAAAATAGATGTAAAAAAGGTGTTTCACGTGAAACACCTTTTTTATTTTTTATGGATCTTGGCTTCTGGAAAGACCAGATTAAATTTAGGCACATAAAAGCTTTGTAAATATTTAGCTTTAGAAAAATCTGGGAATATATCTTGAGTATCTTGCCACTCTGCCTGAGTAAGCTTGGATAAATAACCCCGAAATTGGGGGCTAAACTGATAATGTTGGGATTTCCAGGTTTGCCTGATTTTTAGCATGGAGCTTGGAAGGTGATGACTATTTAAATAGAAAGAACGAGGAGATTTAGGTTTTTTAAGACGAAGCGTCATGCTTTGCCCACGATGAGTAATGCGACAAATCGTTTCCTGTCCCTGTTCTTGCCAGTCAAACTCTGCATATTCTTTAGGAATACCCCACAAGTGCTGACCATGCACAATAGATTCATGAGTAGAGACATAAATTTTCGGAATAGTCGAAAGACGTCGTCTGCTAATTAAAGGATGATCCATAATCAGTAATTCATCATAAGGACCCACAGGAGAATGATGATAGCGCACTAATAGAATCTGAACGACACGGCCGAGTGGAGATGGCGCAATCCGAAAACTCTGAAATTCACGAATAAAATGAGGGGTAATCCAGTAATTCAGAATAAAACCCTCCCCTTGCAAATGCCAGGGTGGAAATTGATGGACGCTTTTCTCCTGTAGTAATGCATGGCTCATTATTATTCTCTTGTCTTTAGTCGGCAGGTCACTGCATTATTAGTCATGAAAGATTAATATGTTGTGAATCTCAACCTTTCTTTATCAGTAGATGAGTTAAAAAATGTTAAAAAAATCATTATCTGCTATCGCGTTGATCGCATTTAGCTTGCCAAGTTTTGCTGCCAATACCCTGATTGAGATGAAAACCTCATCCGGTAATATCGAAATTGAACTCTTTAATGACAAAGCACCGATTACGGTGAAAAACTTTGAAGAATATGTCAAAAGCAACTTCTATACAGGAACCATCTTCCATCGGGTCATTCCAGGCTTCATGATTCAAGGGGGAGGCTTTGATCTCAACATGCAGGAAAAAGCCAATAATAAAGCTTCAATCAAGAATGAATCAGATAATGGTTTGCAAAACAAACGTGGCACTTTGGCCATGGCACGTACCAATGATCCTAATTCGGCGAAAGCGCAATTCTTTATTAACCTGGTAGATAACAGTTTTCTGGACCGTTCACCAAGAAATGCTGGATATGCGGTATTTGGGCGGGTTACTAAAGGTATGGAGGTAGTCGATAAGATCGCTCAAGTACCTACTCAGAACTATGGCATGCATCAGGACGTTCCGAAAACAGCCGTAAAAATCAACAGTGTGACCATTAAAACACCAAGCGTGAAAAAGTAAGTGAAAAATAAAACATAAATGTTTTGTTTGTATTTTCTTTGGAATATTATGAACTTATGTAACAATTGGTAGAAAAATGAACCAATTTGGTGCATAAAAATGAAACAGTCATGATTGGTGTGCGTTAAAAGCACTTGCTTGTGTAGGAAATTGCCCTATAATGAGCTCATACCGACGAGATAGACGGAAACGAACGAAACGCGAAGCGTTGAGTTGTTAAGTTTATCGAAGTCCAGCTTCTGGCATTGACGAGATGTTAGAAAGATCATTAAGAGATTATGAAGAACAACTTGTGTGGATTTTTACTGGTTGATTGATCGAAATTATTTTCATTGATTGAATGGTAGAAATTACTCGAAGTTTATTTGAGAAATATTTGTCAGAAAATTGATGAGCCAAGTTTAAGAGTTTTACTTATAAAACTCGAAATGATTTTAACTGAAGAGTTTGATCATGGCTCAGATTGAACGCTGGCGGCAGGCTTAACACATGCAAGTCGAGCGGGGATAGGGTGCTTGCACCTGATTCCTAGCGGCGGACGGGTGAGTAATGCTTAGGAATCTGCCTATTAGTGGGGGACAACGTTCCGAAAGGGACGCTAATACCGCATACGTCCTACGGGAGAAAGCAGGGGATCTTCGGACCTTGCGCTAATAGATGAGCCTAAGTCGGATTAGCTAGTTGGTGGGGTAAAGGCCTACCAAGGCGACGATCTGTAGCGGGTCTGAGAGGATGATCCGCCACACTGGGACTGAGACACGGCCCAGACTCCTACGGGAGGCAGCAGTGGGGAATATTGGACAATGGGGGCAACCCTGATCCAGCCATGCCGCGTGTGTGAAGAAGGCCTTTTGGTTGTAAAGCACTTTAAGCGAGGAGGAGGCTTACCTGGTTAATACCTGGGATAAGTGGACGTTACTCGCAGAATAAGCACCGGCTAACTCTGTGCCAGCAGCCGCGGTAATACAGAGGGTGCAAGCGTTAATCGGATTTACTGGGCGTAAAGCGCGCGTAGGTGGCTAATTAAGTCAAATGTGAAATCCCCGAGCTTAACTTGGGAATTGCATTCGATACTGGTTAGCTAGAGTATGGGAGAGGATGGTAGAATTCCAGGTGTAGCGGTGAAATGCGTAGAGATCTGGAGGAATACCGATGGCGAAGGCAGCCATCTGGCCTAATACTGACACTGAGGTGCGAAAGCATGGGGAGCAAACAGGATTAGATACCCTGGTAGTCCATGCCGTAAACGATGTCTACTAGCCGTTGGGGCCCTTGAGGCTTTAGTGGCGCAGCTAACGCGATAAGTAGACCGCCTGGGGAGTACGGTCGCAAGACTAAAACTCAAATGAATTGACGGGGGCCCGCACAAGCGGTGGAGCATGTGGTTTAATTCGATGCAACGCGAAGAACCTTACCTGGCCTTGACATACAGAGAACTTTCCAGAGATGGATTGGTGCCTTCGGGAACTCTGATACAGGTGCTGCATGGCTGTCGTCAGCTCGTGTCGTGAGATGTTGGGTTAAGTCCCGCAACGAGCGCAACCCTTTTCCTTATTTGCCAGCACTTCGGGTGGGAACTTTAAGGATACTGCCAGTGACAAACTGGAGGAAGGCGGGGACGACGTCAAGTCATCATGGCCCTTACGGCCAGGGCTACACACGTGCTACAATGGTCGGTACAAAGGGTTGCTACTGCGCGAGCAGATGCTAATCTCAAAAAGCCGATCGTAGTCCGGATCGCAGTCTGCAACTCGACTGCGTGAAGTCGGAATCGCTAGTAATCGCGGATCAGAATGCCGCGGTGAATACGTTCCCGGGCCTTGTACACACCGCCCGTCACACCATGGGAGTTTGTTGCACCAGAAGTAGGTAGTCTAACCTTAGGGAGGACGCTTACCACGGTGTGGCCGATGACTGGGGTGAAGTCGTAACAAGGTAGCCGTAGGGGAACCTGCGGCTGGATCACCTCCTTAACGAAAGATTGACGATTGGTAAGAATCCACAACAAGTTGTTCTTCATGACGATGTATCTGAGGGTCTGTAGCTCAGTTGGTTAGAGCACACGCTTGATAAGCGTGGGGTCACAAGTTCAAGTCTTGTCAGACCCACCACTACTTGAGTGAGGGTCAGCAAAACATGTTTTGCCCGAACGCAAGGCTAACGAACGAAAGTGAGTGCGCAGGCAGTAATACGATACATTGACTTATTGATAAGCTGGGGACTTAGCTTAGTTGGTAGAGCGCCTGCTTTGCACGCAGGAGGTCAGGAGTTCGACTCTCCTAGTCTCCACCAGAATACTTTTTAAAGCACTGCTTTTAAAAAGTATGCAAGACAAGATCACGAAGTGATCGCGTAGTTGTCTTGGAGGTTAAGCCTTAGTCAAACGGTTTGATAGCTTATAGAGCTTAGTAAGAAAGCGGCGTATAATGCGCGGCATTGTTATTAACCTCTGTGATTTATCACAGTAATGCAGTCCGACGAGGATGCATTAAATCATTAACAGAATATATTTGAGTTGAAATAATTTGTTCATACTCATGAAAGAGCGGAAACAAGAGATCGCAAGATTGATTGTTGAAGTGATTGAATGAGAACTAGCGAAATTAACTGAATCAAGCGTTTTGGTATATGAATCTAATTGAAGCTGTACGGTAGTTAAATCTACGAGATGCCAACTGTATGAGAGTGATGAGTAATCATCACAATCTGTTGCTCATCCTACTTGTAGGGATGAACGACTGTTTGGGGTTGTATAGTCAAGTAATTAAGTGCATGTGGTGGATGCCTTGGCAGTCAGAGGCGAAGAAAGACGTGATAGCCTGCGAAAAGCTCCGGGGAGGCGGCAAATATCCTGTGATCCGGAGATGTCTGAATGGGGAAACCCACCGGCTATAAGGTCGGTATCATAAACTGAATACATAGGTTTATGAGGCGAACGCGGAGAAGTGAAACATCTCAGTATCCGTAGGAAAAGAAATCAATTGAGATTCCCTCAGTAGCGGCGAGCGAAAGGGGAACAGCCCATTAAGTCATATCAGTTTTAGTGGAATGCTCTGGGAAGTGCAACCATAGTGGGTGATAGTCCTGTACACGAAAGGGCTGATATGATGATGTCGAGTAGGGCGAGGCACGTGAAACCTTGTCTGAATATAGGGGGACCATCCTCTAAGGCTAAATACTCCTGACTGACCGATAGTGAACCAGTACCGTGAGGGAAAGGCGAAAAGAACCCCTGTGAGGGGAGTGAAATAGATCCTGAAACCGCATGCATACAAGCAGTGGGAGCCACTTTGTGTGGTGACTGCGTACCTTTTGTATAATGGGTCAGCGACTTATATTCAGTAGCGAGGTTAACCGAATAGGGGAGCCGTAGAGAAATCGAGTCTTAATAGGGCGTTTAGTTGCTGGGTATAGACCCGAAACCGGGTGATCTATCCATGAGCAGGTTGAAGGTTGGGTAACACTAACTGGAGGACCGAACCCACTGTCGTTGAAAAGCCAGGGGATGACTTGTGGATAGGGGTGAAAGGCTAATCAAACTCGGTGATAGCTGGTTCTCCCCGAAAGCTATTTAGGTAGCGCCTCGGACGAATACCATTGGGGGTAGAGCACTGTTTCGGCTAGGGGGTCATCCCGACTTACCAAACCGATGCAAACTCCGAATACCAATGAGTACTATCCGGGAGACAGACTGCGGGTGCTAACGTCCGTAGTCAAGAGGAAAACAATCCAGACCGCCAGCTAAGGTCCCTAAATCATAGTTAAGTGGGAAACGATGTGGGAAGGCATAGACAGCTAGGAGGTTGGCTTAGAAGCAGCCACCCTTTAAAGAAAGCGTAATAGCTCACTAGTCGAGTCGGCCTGCGCGGAAGATGTAACGGGGCTAAAACTATGTACCGAAGCTGCGGATTTGCAATTTATTGCAAGTGGTAGGGGAGCGTTCTGTAAGCCGATGAAGGTGTGTTGAGAAGCATGCTGGAGGTATCAGAAGTGCGAATGCTGACGTGAGTAACGACAAAACGGGTGAAAAACCCGTTCGCTGAAAGACCAAGGGTTCCAGTCCAACGTTAATCGGGGCTGGGTGAGTCGACCCCTAAGGCGAGGCCGAGAGGCGTAGTCGATGGGAAATTGGTTAATATTCCAATACTTCAGTGTAATGCGATGAGAGGACGGAGAAGGTTAAGTCAGCCTGGCGTTGGTTGTCCAGGTGGAAGACAGTAGGCATGCATCTTAGGCAAATCCGGGGTGCTCTATGCTGAGAGTTGATAGCAAGCCAGTTTACTGGTGAAGTGGCTGATACCATACTTCCAGGAAAAGTCTCTAAGCTTCAGTTACACTGGAATCGTACCCGAAACCGACACAGGTGGTCAGGTCGAGTAGACCAAAGCGCTTGAGAGAACTCTGCTGAAGGAACTAGGCAAAATGGTACCGTAACTTCGGGAGAAGGTACGCTGTTGATGGTGATGGGACTTGCTCCTTGAGCTGTTGACAGCCTCAGAAACCAGGCCGCTGCAACTGTTTATTAAAAACATAGCACTCTGCAAACACGAAAGTGGACGTATAGGGTGTGATGCCTGCCCGGTGCTGGAAGGTTAATTGATGGGGTTAGCGTAAGCGAAGCTCTTGATCGAAGCCCCAGTAAACGGCGGCCGTAACTATAACGGTCCTAAGGTAGCGAAATTCCTTGTCGGGTAAGTTCCGACCTGCACGAATGGCATAATGATGGCGGCGCTGTCTCCAGCAGAGGCTCAGTGAAATCGAATTCGCCGTGAAGATGCGGTGTACCCGCGGCTAGACGGAAAGACCCCGTGAACCTTTACTGCAGCTTGACATTGAACTTTGATCTTACTTGTGTAGGATAGGTGGGAGGCTTTGAAGTGGTGACGCTAGTTGCCATGGAGCCGTCCTTGAAATACCACCCTGGTAATATTGAGGTTCTAACTCTGCTCCCTGATCGGGAGCGAGGACCATGTCTGGTGGGTAGTTTGACTGGGGCGGTCTCCTCCTAAAGAGTAACGGAGGAGTACGAAGGTGCGCTCAGCGTGGTCGGAAATCACGCGTAGAGTATAAAGGCAAAAGCGCGCTTAACTGCGAGACCCACAAGTCGAGCAGGTACGAAAGTAGGTCTTAGTGATCCGGTGGTTCTGTATGGAAGGGCCATCGCTCAACGGATAAAAGGTACTCTGGGGATAACAGGCTGATACCGCCCAAGAGTTCATATCGACGGCGGTGTTTGGCACCTCGATGTCGGCTCATCTCATCCTGGGGCTGAAGCAGGTCCCAAGGGTATGGCTGTTCGCCATTTAAAGAGGTACGCGAGCTGGGTTTAGAACGTCGTGAGACAGTTCGGTCCCTATCTACCGTGGGCGCTGGAAATTTGAGAGGATCTGCTCCTAGTACGAGAGGACCAGAGTGGACGAACCTCTGGTGTACCGGTTGTGACGCCAGTCGCATCGCCGGGTAGCTATGTTCGGAAGGGATAACCGCTGAAAGCATCTAAGCGGGAAGCCTACCTCAAGATAAGATTTCCCTAGGACTTTATGTCCTCTAAAGAGCCGTTGAAGACTACGACGTTGATAGGTTGGATGTGGAAGTGCAGTGATGCATGAAGCTGACCAATACTAATTGCTCGTGAGGCTTGACTATACAACACCCAAGCAGTTGTATATAAAGCATCAATTGATTTCATATTGATCTAACGATCAGACGAAGCCTTGATTTAGTTAAGCTAATCGAACAAACTACTGCGACTCAGATACATCTGTTAATGCATTCTATTTGAAGAAAGCTAGGCAAACGAAGCGCAAGCAACGTAAATAAGACCATAGCGAGTAAGCATACCAGTTGTGCTGGCGACCATAGCAAGAGTGAACCACCTGATCCCTTCCCGAACTCAGAAGTGAAACCTCTTAGCGCTGATGGTAGTGTGGGGTTTCCCATGTGAGAGTAAGTCATCGCCAGCTCATTATTCCAAAAGCCCTCTGCTCATGCAGGGGGCTTTTTTTATATTTATATAATCACTTTTCTCTCTTTAACGACTAATTTTTTACAGCTGTATAATCTCTGATCAGCTGTAAAATGTTATACTACTCGTGTAAATATTTTTTATTCTCTGAGTCATATGCAGCAGATTCTCATAAACACATTTGTGTTGATATGGCTCAGTTTGATTTCTCCACAGCTATACGCTGTAACAGAATTAAATTTTGATCATCATCAGTATGTCAAACTCGATGGAGAATGGGATTTCTACCCCAATCAGCTGATTGATCCCACTTCTGGGCAGTGACCATCTCAGTTAACTTCCTCTAATCAGACTCTTGCTGCTGAAAAAGTTCATTTACCTAATTCTTTCCTGACCTTAACAGGTCATAAAGACCATATTGGAACTTTTCAAAAAGCCTTCAGGCTACCTGAATCAGCCATTAATCATGCGGTTTATGTTTATGTACCATACCAGTATGAGGCTTATAGCATGTATGTCGATGATTATCTCCTGATAGAAGTAGGGTAGGTAGGCATACATGGTCAGCATCAGACCATGATGGCGCCAAAGCTGGCTTCTTTCTTTCCCTCACAGCGAGAAGTGACGATTACCATTCAGGCTTCAAGTTATCACCATATCCGTGGCGGGCTGGAAAACAGCATGTTTATTGGCTTTAACCAGCCTATTCTGGATAAGTTTTATGATCAGGTGATTCCTTTAAGTGTGATCAGTGGCGTTCTGCTGATGATTGGCTGCTTTATGGTGTTCTTTGCAGTATTTCGCAGCCTTAAAACGCAAGCAGGTAATTTGCTGCTGTTTCTAGGGTTATTTATTCTGTGCTTGAGCCTGCGTAGCTTCTTTGCAGTTCCATTTATTTATACTTTATTCACGAATATTTCCTGGGTATGGGGCACACGATTTGAGTATTTACTGACTGAATTGGCGACTCTATTTTTCCTGATTTATATCTATTTATTGCCTTATCGACTGTTAAATCCTTATTTATTAAAAATCACAGCTTTGTTAATTAGTATCAATGTGGCTGTGACCCTGTTTACGCTGCCTTATATATTCCAGAGCTTCTTTTTCCAGAGCTTTAGTATTGCAGTACTGGTCTTTATTAATCTGCTTTATGGCGCTTACTGCATGCATAAATCGCATGTGCGTTATTCCAAGATCAATTCTATTGTGGTGGTGCTGGTCTGCCTGACCTTCCTGCATGACTATTTACTTGCTTTAAAGGTGATAGATTCAGTTGAAATTGCATTTTATACATCTTGTGCCTATTTCATTTTAATTACCTTTCAGCTCAGCCGTGATTATGCGGTGCAAAGTATTAATACCGAGTTGTTAAACAAGCAGCTTTTGCGCCTGAATAAAGAACTTGATCAGAAGGTTCGGGACCGTACGCGTGATATCACCTTGCTCAATGAGAAACTCGCGCAGCAGGTGAGGCTGGATTCGCTGACAGGTGCCTATAATCGCTTTGCCTTAAATGAAGAGCTTCAGCAGCAATATGAATATACAATCGCAAATCAGACTTCGCTGGCTGTTTATATGATCAATGTAGATTATTTTAAAAACTATAATGACTATTATGGCCATCTCAAAGGTGACTATATTTTAAAAACACTGGTTCAAACTATTCAGCAAATATTGCCTGAAAATGGCTTTCTGGCACGTTATGGTGGTGAGGAATTTGCCGTTTTACTGGCAGATATTTCTTGGCAGGAAGCCAAAGATTTTGCCGAGCAACTTTGTGAGGCTATTCGTCAGCTCAATTTGGAACATGCCAATCGTGGGGATGACAAGACCTGGATTAGTATCAGTGTTGGGGCAGCGGTTATGGATGCTGAACATATCTATAGAAATGTTGACCGTTTACTGAAAACAGCTGATCAACAGCTGTATCAGGCAAAAATTCTTCGTGATTCAGCCTGTATTAAATAATAAAAAATCCAATCAATACATCAGCTCTCTTTATCTGATCAAGTTATATCCGCTTACGATTCCTTTACTTTTTTATTATTTTAGCCGCTGTCTGGAATGCTAAATTGGTATTTATCTGAATGAAATTAGCATGAAGAATAACAATGAAACAGACTCAACTAGCAGCAATTTTATTATTAGGCTTAGGTTCCTATAGCCTGACTGCCTGTGCCCAAGACAAGACTTCAGCACCGCCCGCTGGACAATCCGCTGCCAAAACCACACAGCAAGCCTATAAAGTCGAAGAATTTGCGCAGTTGAATGAGCCATGGGCACTGACTGAGCTGCCGGATCAGCGCTTACTGATTACTGAAAGATCTGGAAAGTTAAAAATATTTAATCCAGCCAATCGCAGCACTCAAACTGTTCAGGGTATCCCTCAAGTGGCCTATGGCGGACAAGGTGGCTTAGGCGATATTGCACTCCATCCTGACTTTGCCAAGAATCAGTGGGTGTATCTCAGTTATGCCGAACAGGGGCAGGGTGGCTATGGTGCAGTCGTGGTTCATGGCAAACTAGATCTCACCAAGAGCACCCCTCAACTCACTCAGATCAAAAAAATCTGGACTCAGGTACCGAAATTTTCTTCAGGACAGGGTCATTATGGGCACCGGATTATCTTTGGCTCAGACAATAAGCTCTGGATCAGTTCGGGTGAACGTCAGCAATTTAATCCAGCCCAGGACATGAACTCCAATGCCGGCAAGATTATTCGTCTGAATGACGATGGTTCAATTCCTTCCGATAATCCATTTATGAATCAGGGCGAAATTGCCAAGCAGGTCTGGAGTCTGGGACACCGTAATCCTCTCGGTTTGGCATTTGATCCACAAGGGCAGCTTTGGGTGATTGAAATGGGTCCTAAAGGCGGTGATGAGCTGAATAAAGTGATAAAAGGCAAAAATTATGGCTATCCGATCGTCTCCAATGGGGATCATTATGATGGCAAGCCGATTCCAGATCACAGCACCCGACCAGAGTTTGAAGCACCAGCACTAGATTGGACTCCAGTAATTTCTCCTTCAGACTTGTTGTTCTATACTGGCAATAGCTTTCCTCAATGGAAAAATAAAGCCATTGCTACAGGTCTGTCTTCTCAGGCAATGATTGTAATTGATACCACTCAAAATCCTGCGAAAGAAATACAGCGACTGGATATGAAAGAGCGGATTCGTGGTGCGATTCAGGCCAAAGATGGCTCACTCTGGGTGATTGAAGATAGTCCAAAAGCCAAGTTGCTTAAGATGACCACCCCTCAGTAAAAAGCTAAATAGTTAATATCAGAATGAAAGAAAAAGGCCCCAACTCCTGTGAGGGCCTTTTCAAATTTAGCTCAGATACCTTTCCTCCGGTATCGATCAGCATCCTGCCGATGTTTTATTCTTGTTTTTGCAAGACTTCCTGTCTTGGTATGTACTCAATATAGCCTGAGTCAGAAAGACCGAGTAGAGGCATTGACCGCATCTGCTGTAGGCCAGAGGCGACAAGCTCACTTGAAAATATTTATCCGATTAATTCCAGAGTTCTCAGGATAATTTTACGATATGGTAGAGATAGGAGGCCTTATTGAAGCTCATCTCTCTATTCAATAAAATAATAAAAAGGAGAAGCACATGCCTACCGTTCAAATTGAAGTCCAGCAGCAATATTCCCATGCTGATGAAGAGCAGTTACTCAATTGCGTATTTCAATGTGTGAAAAATGCCTTTCAACTGCCTGACTATGACCGTAATATCCGGCTGGTGGTACATGAAGCGCATCGTTTTCAGTATATGACTCATCTGGCTCAGCCTTAATACTTTACCTTGATCAGTATTGACTGCTTCGCTGGCCGAAGTCTGGAGACCAAGCGCAAACTGTATCAGCAGATTGTAGAAAGCTTGGGAAAATTGGGCATTCCGCCTGATCATATTCTGATTCATCTGCGAGAAAGTCCATTGGAAAACTGGGGAATCCGCGGTGGGCAAACGGCCTGTGATGTCAATTTAGGCTTTAATGTAGAGATGTGATTTTTTTAAGAAAAATAAAAGATTTTAAATACAAAAAAGCCCCAACATCCTGTTGAGGCTTTTCTGGATTTGCTTCTCAGATCTGACTCCTGTCTGACCTGTCAACGTCCTGTTACTCTGCGCTTTTTATTGTTGTTGTATCGCTTTGCAGACTTCCTGTCTGTCTATGAATCAAACTATAGCCTTGAACTGAAAGTGGGAATAGCCGACAAATTCTGCGCTGCCTGTAGGCTAAAGCGCACATCGCTGTCGTCCTCAGGCACTGACATATTGGATCAGCTTATCCACGACATCTCTAAGTGTTTTATTGTCGAATTCATTCCCTTCAAAGCTGTAGTCTTTATTGCGACTAAAAATGTCCCGCAGCTCTACAATCGCATTGGTATCCACCATGCCAAGCTGAGTGCCGACCTGACGGATCTGATCAATGGAACGTGAGCCGTTGGTGACGCCATAACCGATATAAGCTGCCGGTTTGCCTTGCCATTCCTTGGCTAGATAATCCAGCGCATTCTTTAATGCCGGGCTATAGCCATGGTTATATTCAGGGCTGATAAAAATAAATGCATCCGCAAGGGCAATAAAGTCGGCCCATTCCTGCTGTTTCGGCTGATCATAAATACCGGTCAATGGGGGATGAGAACCAGCAAAAAGCGGAAGATCCCATTCTTTTAAGTCGACAAGTTCGGTTTCAAGCGTGCTAAAACCATATTTTTTAATTTCCTGTAGTACCCAATGTGCGACCTTAATTGCTGTACGTCCTTCACGCACACTGCCAACCACAATATAAATTTTCATATCTTTCCCTTTCTTATCGCATGCTCATCAAATTAAATTAATCAGATTTCTGAACAGAGACTAGAGAGGATTTGTATCCAGAAACTAAAAAAGCTCCCGAAGGAGCTCTTTTAAATCATGTGATTAGCCGATATTACATCAGCTTCACGCCTTGCTGGCCAGCTGGAGTAACTTTGAAGATTTCGACTTCAAAGGTGATATTTTTACCTGCAAGCGGATGATTAAAGTCCACTTCGGTAATATCATCATTTACGGATCTTACTACGCCATACAAAGTCGATTTGGCCTTGTCTTCAAACTCGATCATGTGACCTTCAATCGGACGTTCGCCAAATTTCACCGTATCAAATTTTTGGACATTTTCAGGATTCCACGGACCAAAAGCTTCTTCGGGCGGAAGGCTGACGGTACGACGGTCACCAGCACGCAAGCCCATCAAGGCTTTTTCAAAACCTGGTAATAGGTTGCCATCACCAATGGTCAGGCTTACCGGTTCTTCACGGCTACGGGTATTGTCAATTTCTACGCCACTTTCGATCGCGACAGAAAAATGAAGCTCGACTTTAGAGCCGTCTTCAACACGAGTTTCCTCGTTAGGATTAATAAAATCAGTCATGTTGCGCCTGTGCACGTTGAATTCGGTGTTTTTCCAGGAAAAACGTATCAATCAGCAGCAGAATCGTACCTAAAGTAATGGCACTATCCGCAATATTAAAAGCAGGGAAGTGGCTGTTCTGATAATAGACATGAATAAAGTCGACAACATAACCTAAAGAAATGCGGTCAATCAGGTTACCAATAGCACCACCCAGAATCAGGGCAACTGCTAGTGGCAAGACTTTCATGCTCTTTGGCATACGCATCAGCCAGAACACGAAAACCACAGACACTAAACCTGCAAGAGAGGTAAAGAAATAGCGTTGCCAGCCACCAGCATCGGACAAGAAACTAAAGGCAGCGCCATAGTTATGTAATAGTGTCCAATTTAAAAAGGGCAGGACGGGCACCGGATCTGCATATTCCAGATGTGTTACCGCAATCCATTTGGTCCATTGATCTAGAATGATCGCCAGAATAGCCAGTCCGATCCACCACAAATTGTGAGGATAGAACTGGAACAGACCCTTTTTCTGCTGTGGGTTAGGCATATTTTCTCTCTTCACCTTGGCCGCTCGGGAGGTTAATGATACAACGACCGCATAGTCCTGGATGTGAGGCATGTGTATTCACATCAGGAAGCACATGCCAGCAGCGTACACATTTCTCGCCATCTGCCGCAGATACTTTTACGCGTAGGCCTTCAAGTTCAGCGTCATTGCCTTGAGCAGCATCAAACGGATTCACGATTACCTGAGAAGTGATCAGAACGAAACGCAGCTCATCACCCAGACGGTCTAGAACAGCTTTCAGTTCATCATTGGCCCACAGCTCAACTTTGGCAGACAGGTTTGAACCTACCAGTTTCTCGTTACGCGCATTTTCAATGTGTTTGTTCACCGCGGATTTCACGGCAATCAGGGTTTGCCAGTCTGCTTCAGATAACAGGTTAGCTTGTGCAGAAACTGGAATATCGTACCATTCAGCAGTGAAGACATATTTCTCACTTTGACCTGGAATTAGTGGCCATGCTTCTTGAGCAGTGAAGCTCAGGATTGGCGCCATCCAGCGAACAAAGGCTTGTACCAGATGATACAGTGCAGTTTGCGCAGAATGACGTGCCTGCGAGTCTGCTTTAGTAGTGTACTGACGGTCTTTGATGATGTCTAAGTAGAAACCACCGAGGTCGTTAATACAGAAGTTGGTCAAGGCATTGGTCACGATATGGAAGTTCATATCTTCATATGCTTTCTTGATGGTTTCCTGTACATCATTCGCGCGTTGCAGGATGTATTGATCCAGTGCAATCAGTTGATCTACGGGTAGGGCATCAGTTGCCGGGTTGAAGCCATTCAGGTTTGCCAGTAAGAAACGCAGGGTATTACGGATACGACGGTAACCATCTGATGCACGGTTAAAGATCTCTTTACCTGCGGTCATTTCATAACGGTAATCTGCTGAAGCGATCCAGAAACGCAGGCCGTCTGCACCCATGTTCTTGATAATGTCTTGCGGAGTAATGATATTACCCAGCGATTTCGACATTTTGCGGCCTTTCTCATCGACTACGAAACCGTGAGTCAGCAGACCTTTATATGGCGCACGTTGATTGATTGCCATAGAGGTCAATAATGAAGACTGGAACCAGCCACGGTGTTGGTCAGAACCTTCAAGATATAAATCAGCTGGATCAGTTAACTCTTCACGGTCACGCAGCACTGCATAATGGGTTGTACCAGAGTCAAACCATACGTCTAAGGTATCGCGAACCGCGTTGTACTGCTCAGCATCATCACCAATAAAGTCTTTGGCTTCACGGTTATACCAGGCATCAATACCTTCCTGTTCGATCAGTTTCGCGACTTCTTCGATCAGTTCAGGTGTACGCGGGTGCAGTTCATTGGTGTCTTTATGCACGAAGAATGGGATTGGTACGCCCCAAGTACGTTGACGTGAGATACACCAGTCCGGGCGGCCTTCGATCATCGCCTGAATACGGTTTTTACCCCAATCCGGTACAAAGCTGATGTCATTTTCAATGGCATTCAACGCGCCCTGACGCAGACCTTTTTCATCCATGCTGATGAACCATTGTGGGGTCGCACGGAAGATAATCGGAGTTTTATGACGCCAGCAGTGCGGGTAGCTATGCTTAATAGGCTTATGTGCCCATAGCTTGTTAGCTTCGCCAAGCGCCGCAATAATTTGTGGATTGGCCTTGTAGATATGTTCGCCTGCAAATAGGGGTGAAGTCGGTAAATACACACCATTACCACCTACAGGATTATCCACTTTCAGGTTATACAGCAGACCAACTTTATAATCGTCCACACCATGACCAGGCGCAGTATGTACAGCACCGGTACCGCTGGTCGCGATGACGTGTTCACCCAGAATTACTGGCACCTGACGCTCAGCGATTAAAGGATGCTGAAGCACCAGATTTTCAAGTTTTGCACCGGCAAAATCGGCAATCACTTCAACCGCGTTAAAGCCATAACGCTCAGTTGCAGACTCAACCAGATCTTTGGCCAGGATAAAGTTTTGTGCAGCTTTATCTTCACCACGTGCAACGACCAGCTGGTATTCAATTTCAGCATGTAAGGCAACTGCCTGGTTCGCAGGCAGGGTCCAAGGCGTAGTCGTCCAGATCACGATATCGGTTGAGTCTTTAACTTCAACACCTAAACGTGCAGACAGATCCGCCAGATCCACCACGGTGAAACCCACGTCAATCGCGTCTGACTTTTTATCTTCATATTCAACTTCAGCTTCAGCCAGTGCTGAACCACAGTCCAGACACCAGTTCACCGGTTTAAGGCCTGGCTGGATATGGCCATTTTTCGCGATTTCACCGAGTGAACGCACGATGTTGGCTTCCTGCTTGAAGTTCATGGTGAGATAAGGATTGCTCCAGTCACCAAATACACCCATACGGATGAAGTCTTTTTTCTGTAGCTCCACCTGGCTCAATGCATATTCGCGGCAAGCTTTACGGAAAGTAGGCGCATCTACTTTAACGCCGACCTTACCGACTTTTTCTTCAACTTTCAGTTCAATTGGAAGACCATGACAATCCCAGCCTGGTACATAAGGTGCATCAAAACCATCCATGATGCGGCTTTTAATGATGATGTCTTTAAGTACCTTGTTGACTGCATGACCTAAGTGAATCTGGCCATTGGCATATGGAGGGCCATCATGAAGCACGTATTTTTTCTTGCCAATTCGCGATGCACGAATCTGCTGATAAATGTCATCGGCATACCACTCTTCTAACCATTTCGCTTCACGTACTGCCAGATTTGCTTTCATTGCAAAGTCAGTACCTGGGAGGTTCAGCGTGGCTTTATAATCCACTGCATTTTCAGGAGTTTGCTTATCGCTCATGCAAGTTGTCTTCCAATTTAATCAGTCATTAGACTGACACGTTTTACAATAAAAATACGGGACATTAAAAGGGAAATGTGGGGTGTTTTCGACGAAACTCAAGCAGTTTCTCAACATCATCATCAATTCCGGCCTTTAACGCTTCAAGCGAAGGATAATCTTTTTCGCCATGCAGATAATTCAAGAAGGTTACCCGCATTAACAGGCCATACAGATTAGCAGAAACATCAGGAAAATGTACTTCTAATCGCCATTCCGGATGAGTCTGTTTGATCGCAGGGCGGGTACCCACATGACCGGCACCAAACAGGCTGCCCTGATCATAGCCGGCAATACCCGGCTGTTCAGGATTTTTCTGCTGAACCTTGGCGCTGAGTGATCCGGTTTCACAGACGACTTCAACCCCATAAATGCCCTGCAGGCAGGGTTTATGCCGGTTCAACCGGACATTAATGGTCGGGAAATCAATGGTACGGCCAATCTGGTCGCCGTATTGCACCCGGCCGGTAATACTATAAGGACGTCCCAGCAATTTGGCTGCCAGAGCCAGGTCACCCGCTTGCAGGGTCTGACGGATGCGGGTAGAACTGACCCGTTCACCATCCAAGGCAATGGTATGCAGGTTGGTGACCTTAAATCCATAATCTCGCAGGAATTCACTATTGCCTTGACGGTTTTTACCAAAGTGAAAATCATCCCCCAAGACCAGATGTGCCGCATTCAGTTTATCTTTCAGAATGTCGGCAAAGGCTTCGGCACTCAGGCTTCGAAAATGATGATCAAACTTGGCGACCGCAATATAGTCCACACCCAGTTCGCTTAAATATTCCACCTTTTCACGCAAAGAAGAAATACGCGGCGGTGCTTCATAACCTTTAAAAAATTCAAGCGGTTGTGGCTCGAAGATCATCACAACAGTTTTTAGTTGCTCAGCTTCTGCAACAGCTTTTAACTGTTTGATCATGGCCTGATGACCCAGATGCACGCCGTCAAAATTACCAATTGTAACGGCGGTTTTTGGCAATTCAGAATGTGACGCTAAAGCATTGAGACGGAGCAGCTGCATAGGCGAAATCAGGGAATTGAAAAATAGGAAAGGCTATATATTGCCATAATCTCAACGATTCGTCTTGCTGTTGTGTTTTTATGCAAAAAAATTATTGAAAAATCACGAAACACATCAAGAAGAAAGTGTGCCATCCAAGAATCTTCTGTGGTTATTTAAGTGAAAGATCTGCAAAACAGAAATCTAAAAACCCGCTTTTCATTGCCTGGATTTTGCTTTCTAATGTCACGGTTTTCTTAGTCTCGGGTAGTATACATGTCAGATTCGGCACTCATTATGGCATTGGCCAGTGAATCCAAAGGTTTGTTCGAAGCAGAAGGTGTAGAAGTCCACTATAGTGGCATCGGCAAGGTGAATGCTGCTTTTAAGGCTTTTGAAGTGATTCAGAAAACCCGCTGTAAAACCCTGATTAATCTCGGCACAGCAGGCAGTTCCCATTTCAAGGCGCATGAACTGGTCGAAGTTAAGCGTTTTGTACAACGTGATATGGATGTTTCACCCCTAGGATTTGAAGTTGGTATTACCCCGATGGATGATCATTTGCCAGGCGCAATTGATCTGGAACCATTTTTTGTCCATTTACCGAAAGGGGTTTGTGGAACAGGGGATAGCTTTGAAACAGGCTTGCCGAAAGTGGCTTGTCAGCTGGTCGATATGGAAGGCTATGCGCTGGCCAAGGTATGCAGAAAATTGGATGTGCGCCTGATTTCAGTCAAATATATTACTGACGGTGCAGATGATAGTGCTCATTTGGACTGGGAAGAGAATCTGCTGCTGGGTGCGCAGAAATTATTGAATTTATATCAAACGTTAAAATAATAATAATAAAGGGTGAGAGAAGGGGTCGGCGACCATAAAATTTATGGTCGTATGCCAAATAATTTTTGCGTTGACCTATTTTTCTTGTGTACGCGGAAGTACGCCGTACAGCATCATATGTACAGTATGCTGGATAATCCGTTGTTGCATGCTGCGGTTACGCAAGGTCTTGCCTGTTACCATTTCCATCTGGGTCGCGAAATCTGCATAGTTCTGGGTTACCGCCCAGATATTCAGAATCAGCAGTTCAGGATCGATATCTTTAGAAATCTTGCCTTGTTCCTGCCAGTTTGAAATCACTTTGGCTTTACGCTTGACCAGTTTTTTCAATGGACCTTTTAAGATTTCTAAAATGTGCGGCGCACCCTGAATCACTTCCAGAGCGAATAGGCGTGAAGCTTTAGGCTGGGTACGCGATACTTCAATTTTTTGCATCAAATAATTGGTAATCGCTTCTTCAGGTTCAAGATCAGCTTCTAGCATTTGTAAAGGTGCCAGCCATTTTTGTAGAACAGTCGTTAAAACCTCTACATAGAGCGCCTCTTTATTTTCGTAATAATAGAAAATATTCGACTTATGCATTTCTGCGATTTGTGCGATCTCATCTAAACTCGCCCCATTAAAACCGTATAGGGAAAAAACATCGAGTGCGGCATTCAGCAGCTGGTTGCGTTTTTGAGTACTCTTTTTTTGTTCCATCAGCAAATATTAAAAACAATTAAAAAAGGGAATTTTTAATTGTACGTCAAATCATCAGATTTGTGCATCAAGTCAGGTGGTAATTTTATGAATAATGATGATTTATTCTTTAGATTAAAGATACAATTAGTATCGGTTTAAGGCGCAGGAATTAAAAACCAAGCTTTTGAAAAGGTTGATAATTTTTTAAGGGGTAATTATTACCTTGAAGCATCATAAAGTTAAAATAAAATTAATGAATTAAGTTGAAATTTTGCCAATTGCTGAATAAACAATCAGTAAGACAGATATTCTCTTGATTCGAAATAAGGAATCCAGAATAACCAGCTATTCCAGATTCCCACGCATTTCAGGTTGCAAGAACGGCATTCAGAACCTGTTGTTCAAGTTCGGCGAATTTCACATTCTTTTGGCGTGGACGCGGAAGATCAACTTTAAACTCTTTGGCAATATGGCCTTTGTCCAGCAGGATAATCCGGTCTGCCAGTTGTACGGCTTCACTGACGTCGTGGGTGACCAGAATCGCGGTAAAGCCCTGTTCAGTCCATAATTTTTCAATCAGGTTCTGCATATCCAGACGGGTCAGGGCATCCAACGCACCAAGTGGTTCATCTAGCAATAAAATACGTGGCTTATGTGACAAGGCACGTGCCAGAGCAGTACGCTGGCGCTGACCACCAGACAGTTGTGAAGGCCAAAGCCCAGCTTTTTCTTTTAAGCCGACTTTCTCCAGCATTTGTGAAGCATTACCATGCTGGTCTTTGGGTAGGCCGAGTTGCACGTTCTGTTCGATGCTGCGCCATGGCAATAAACGCGGATCCTGGAACATCACGCGGATATCATCAGCGGTAATGCCTTCACGGATATGACGTGCAGACTTGAATTTAATTTCGCCATAGCTCTGTTTTTCTAAATCTGCAATCAGACGAAGCAGGGTACTTTTACCACAGCCACTACGTCCAACAATCGCCAGAAATTCACCCGGCTGAATATGCAGGTCCAGATCTTCCAGTACCTTCACCGAACCATAGAACTTGTGCAGCTGTTCAATAATGATTTCGGCACCGGCAACTGCATTGGGATTGATATCGGTTGCAGCAGGCTCCTGCACTGCAGTCGGATCATTGGCAAGACGCCCTAAGCTGAGATCAGTCATCACATGCTCCTCAATATTTTTTCAATTATTTTTGATAGCCAGCATGCCAGCGCAGCAGGAATCGTTCTAAGGCCACGGCCAGGACATCTGCCAGTTTACCGAGCAGGGCATACAGTAAAATACCCACCAGGACGACATCGGTTTGCAGGAATTCACGCGCGTTCATGGTCATATAACCGATACCGGACTGGGCAGAAATCGTTTCCGCCACAATCAGTAGTACCCAGACCAGACCGAGTGAAAAACGCAGACCGACCAGAATTGAAGGCATTGCCCCTGGCAGGATGATTTCTTTATAAAGCTGCCAGCGGGTCAGGCCATAGCTTTTACCCATTTCAATCAGCTGGGGATCGACTGAACGAATGCCATGATAGGTATTGATATAGATCGGGAAGAACACACCAATCGCGACCAGGAACAGCTTGGCTGATTCATCAATTCCGAACCAGAGAATGACCAGTGGAATTAAGGCCAAAGCCGGAATGTTACGGATCATTTGTAAGGTGGTATCCAGCAGGGTAGAGGCCATTTTGGATGAACCATTCAGTAGACCCAAAATTAGCCCTAGACCACCGCCTACTAATAAACCACTTAAGGCACGACCAGCACTGACTTTGACATGTGTCCACAACTCACCGCTGAGCAGCAAATTCCAGAATGCGATGACTACGGCACTTGGTGCAGGCAAAATACGGCTTTCCAGCAAACCGGTACTCGACGCGATTTGCCAGAGTAGAATTAATCCGACAGGAACTAACCAGGGCAGCAAACGCTGCCCAAGCTGTGTTCCACGTGAAACCTTCTTTTCTGCGAGGGTTTCAACTGAAACGATTTTCGACATTAAGCTGGCTCCTGAACACTCTCAGCCTTCTTGTTCTCATCTGGAGTGTAATTATTTGCCACAATCTCACCGAATGGACCAGTCAGGTTTGGCTGAGCCAGTTTTTGTTGAGTTTCAAGCGGAAGTAATGGGAATACTAGTTCCGCAAAACGGATCGATTCTTCCAGATGTGGATAGCCTGAGAAAATGAAGGTATCGATACCTAGATCAGCATATTCCTGAATACGTGCTGCGACAGTTTCTGGATCGCCGACCAATGCTGTACCTGCACCGCCACGTACCAGACCTACACCTGCCCACAGGTTTGGAGACACTTCGAGTTTGCTACGGTCGCCATTGTGCAGCTCAGCCATACGACGTTGGCCGACAGAGTCCATTTGCTTGAATTTCGCTTGTGCAGCAGCAATGGTGGCATCATCCACATACTGGATGAGCTCGTCTGCTGCTCTCCATGCTTCTTCATTGGTTTCACGCACGATCACATGTAGACGGATACCGTAGCTCAGCTTGCGACCTTTCGCTTCGGCTTTGGCACGGACATTGTCAATTTTTTCTTTGACTGCCGCAGGTGGCTCACCCCAAGTCAGATAAGTGTCAACCTGATCAGTGGCCAGTTCAACGGCTGCATCTGAAGAACCACCGAACCAGAGTGGTGGATATGGTTTTTGAATCGGTGAATAAAGCAGTTTGGCATCGTCCACACTTAAGCGTTCGCCATGGAACGTAAAGCTTTCGCCGGTATGTGAACGGGTCAGGATTTCACGCCAGATGGTGGTGTATTCAGCCGCAGTCTTGTAGCGTGTTGCATGATCTTCATAAACGCCGTCACCTTTTAATTCTTGCTCATCACCACCCGTCACCAGGTTCAGCAATATACGGCCACCAGACAGACGGTCAAAGGTTGCAGCCATACGCGCAGTCAGGGCAGGCGTAGTAACACCTGGACGCAGCGCGACGAGGAATTTCAATTTTTTAGTGGCATCAATCAGGCTGGCTGCAGTTAACCACGGATCTTCACATGAACGGCCAGTCGGGATTAATACACCTTCATAGCCAAGATTATCGACCGCAACCGCAATCTGCTTCATGTAGGCATGATCGACCTGGCGTGCACCTTTGCTGGTACCTAAGTAGCGGCTGTCGCCATGTGTCGGGATAAACCAGAAAATTTTCATGTCTTTGATCCTTAGATTATTTGCCTGCCCAAACGGCTTGCTGAATATTGATAGATTTCGGAATGATCTTGAGTTCGCTGAAATGGTTTGCGAGTTCCTGCTGATCGGCAATCACTTTCTTGGTGAGCGGTGCAGCACCAGACGGATTCGGACGACGCTGGATAAAGGTCTGGCTGACAATCGGTTTTAGACCGGTACTTTGTGCAAAGATGCTTGCAGTTTCAGCCTTATGGCTTTGTACCCATTTATCTGCAACATTGACCTGCTTGATAATGCCTTTTAAAGCTTGCGGATGATTTTTGATTAAATTTTCTGAAGCGAGGTAAAAGGTGTAATTTGGACTTAAGCCCTTACCTGAAGATAAAACTCTGGCTTTATCTTCTACTTGAGCCGCAGCATAGTACGGATCCCAAATCGCCCAGGCATCAATCGCACCTTTCTGGAAAGCTGCACGCGCATCAGCAGGGCTTAACCAGACCGGCTGAATATCAGTCCATTGCAGACCCGCTTTGCGTACTGCCTGTACCAGTAAATAATGTGAGCTTGAACCGCGGTGCACGCCAACACGTTTACCTTTGAGCTGGCTCAGCTTGGTAATTTTGGAATTGTGCTGGACCAGAATGGCAGAAGATAAAGGTTTTGCAGTTTCATAAGCAAAATAGTGCAATGGCTTATTGCCTGCCTGAGCGTAGACAGGAGGTGTATCTCCAGTTGCACCTACATCAATAGAACCTACCGCCAGTGCTTCTAAAATTTGTGGTCCGCCTGGGAATTCATTCCAGCTGATTTTTGCATTTGGAAATTCCTTTTCCAACAGCTTTTGCTGCTGGGCAATCACCAGGTTCACAGAGGCTTTTTGATAACCCACACGCAGCTGTTTAACTGAAGGATCTGCTGCCCAAGCAGCACTTGAACCCAACATCGAGCAAGCAACTAATGCAGCGTTCATCCCATGACTGGAGGTCTTGAACCATGTGATTGCTTTTTTGTGTAGCTGATGTTGAGTCATGATTAAATCCCCTAAATTGTTCTTTGGTTTACTTCGCGATAATTGCAGATTGAATATTCAGTTTTGCTGGAATCAGTTGCTGGCCATAGAAGGCATCAGCCACCTGTTGTTGTTTTTGTGCCACTTCGGGAGTGAGTGGTTTTACCCCAAAGCCCATGCGTGAAATAGACGTTTTTAATACATCAAAGGCCAGGCCTGTCGGTTTTTCCAGAAGTTTGGCTGCTTCATCCTGATGAGCAGAAACCCACTCAGTGGTCAGGTTGAGTTCATTCACGACAGCTTCAATAATCTGTGGGTTGGCTTCAGCAAACTTGCGATCTGCCAGATAGAACTGATGATTACTGACGATGTTCTCACCCGTGGCGATGACACGGGCACCAATCTGATGTTCTGCTGCAGCGAAGAACGGATCCCAGATCACCCAGGCATCGACAGCACCGCGTTCGAAAGCGGCACGGGCATCAGAAGGTGGCAGGTAAACCACTTCGATATCGCTGAGTTTTAGATTATTGGCTTCAAGGACTTTGAGTAGTAAGTAATGAACATTTGAGCCTTTATTTAAGGCAACACGTTTGCCTTTCAGATCCTGTACGGATTGAATCTTCGAGTCTTTTTGTACGATTAGCGCTTCAGCTTTCGGTGCTTCAGGCTGGTTGGCCACATAGCCCAGATTTGAATTCGCTGCTTGAGCAAAAATCGGTGGCGCTTCACCGGCTTCACCAAAAGATACGCTGCCGACATTCAAGCCTTCAAGCAACTGAGGACCAGCCGGGAATTCAACCCATTTCACATTCACGCCTTGTTCTTTTAATGACGTTTCTAAGGTGCCACGTTCTTTTAAGATCGGCAGTACACCATATTTCTGGAAACCAATATTCAGGGTCACGGCTTCTTGTTTTTTGCCACAGCCAGAAAGCATCATCACGCCAGCCACCGCAGCACTAAGGACCGCAGTTTTTGTGAAGAGTTGAATGTGTGATTGGCGCATGAATCAGAACTCCTGAAAATTTAGAAATGTGAAATGAAGAACTTAGGCATACGCTAAAGCTTTTTACTTTTCTAAAAAAATAACTATTCAGGAATTTCTAATGAAGAAAAAAGATAAATAAAAAAGTGCAAAACTTATGCAGGAAACTGATTTACACATTAATTTAGGAAAAAAGAATTATTTATATAAGATAATGAAATATAAAATTATTTATTCTAAATAAAGTGGCCAGATATGCTTATTAAAAAATCAGCAATAGTATTTTTATACTGAATGCAGGTTTTATGAATATCGTTATCTAAAATAAAGATATGAGAGCGCATAAAAAAGTCACTTTAAAGTGACTTTTTACAGACAATTGAATTGCGCTGATAATTATAAAAAGCCTGTCGGGCATCGGGTAGATCATCCACTGATGCCGGTTCAAAGCCCTGTTCCAGAAACCAGTGTGCAGTACGGGTCGTTAAAATAAACAGTTGCTGAATACCCAGACTTTTGGCCTTATCTTCCAGATAATGCAGGATCTGGCTGCCGCGATTGGATTGACGGTAACTTGGATCTACTGCAACGCAGGCGATTTCTGCAGAACGCAGTTCATTGCCCGTAGTCGGAATCGGATACAGGGCTGCACAGGCCAGAATCATGCCATCACGCTCAATTACAGCGAACTGGTCAATTTCATTTTCCAGACGTTCCCGCGAACGGTAAACCAGAATACCTTCTTCTTCCAAGGGGCGAAGCAAGCGGATCAGGCCACCGACATCCTGAATATCGGCCATACGCACTTCTTCATAATGCGCATCCGTGATCATGGTGCCGGAGCCATCCCGGGTGAACAGTTCTTCCAGCAAGGCGCCGTCATAGGTATACGAAATCAGATGAACACGATTGACGCCATTTCGGGAAGCTTCCTGAGCGGCCTTGAGCTGGAGCCGAATTTCAATATCCTGTTCATCAGAAAGAATATAGTCATCCAATTGCTGTGGGGTTACCTCCCGTTTTAACTGACCCTTACTGTCGAGCAGACCATGCTGTCGACCCAAGATAATCAGTTTATCGGCTTTAAGGCGAGTCGCAGTTTTGGTGGCGACTTCCTCAGCTAGAAGGTTAAAAACTTCACCTGTCGTTGAATAGCCGGTCGGACCGAGAATCACAATATTATGATTGTCCAGATGACGTTGAATCGCATCGGTATCAATCGCCCGAACTTCACCAGTTAACTGAAAATCAACCCCGTCACGGATGCCATAAGGTTTGGCTGTCACAAAATTTCCAGAAACGGCATCAATGCGCGCACCATACATGGGTGAGTTGGCCAGCCCCATCGACAGTAATGCCTCAATCTGTAAACGGATCGATCCTACTGCATTCAGTACACAGCTTAAGGATTCACGTGTCGTCACCCGACGCTGTTGGTGGAAGGGGGTCTCGAAGCCACTCGCAGCCAGATTCTGGTTAATCTGCGGACGCGCGCCATGCACCAGAATCAGGCGGATTCCTAAAGAATTGAGCAGGGCAATATCATGAATGATGTGCTGAAAGTTGTCATGCAATACCGCTTCACCATCAAACATGATCACAAAAGTTTTATTGCGATGAGCATTGATATAAGGTGCAGAATGGCGAAACCAGTGCACATATTGCAAGGTGTTGCTCGGTGAGGTTTCTGCTGCAGTCATAGCTGTGCCCATTTCAACATTTAAAGATCTAGCTTTGATTCTAATGAAAAAATACTGAAGTGGAAGTACAGATATAAAAAAACACCTGAAGCGAGCTGCAGGTGTCTGCTAGAAGGGCAGAAAAGAGAATGATTAGTTGATGATTCGAACAATCTTGTCGTTACGATCGTTGACTAGCACATAGTCACCATTGATTTTGTACCATTGCTGGTTTTTACCTGCTTTCGGCAGACGGCGTGCTTCATAGCCACTGACTTCAAAGCGACGGTTGTCATACTGGTTTGGCAGTTTTTGACCTACGCGCCAGTCACGGCTTGGGTTAACCCCACGGTTGTTATAACGACGGTCATCCCATTTTTTCGCATCTTTATGATCCCAGTGCGGTGCTGGTTTATGCGGTGCATAACGTGGATCATGATGCTGCGGTGCGGCCATTGCAGAAGTAGCAACCAGCGCACTAAGAGATAAGGCAATTGTAGTTAAAACTTTTTTCATGGCTCTCACCTAAAAATCTGTACATGTTTTCGATGAGATTAAATTAGCGAATAAGTGGATAGAAAGCGTGAGGCCAGTTTAGTGGAATTGTTAAATTCATGAAGGAATTTAGGAGATTAGCCACGATTAAAAGGAAAGCTCTAAAATAAGAAAAAGCCTAAAAAGGCTCATCCTAAAAATCAAAAAGCCCAAACAAGGATGGGCTTTGTATCAGGTTCTGAATCAGTCTCCGATGATCCGGACAATACTGTTATTTTCAGAGTTCACCAGAATGTAGTCATTGTTGACTTTGTACCATTGCTGCTTACGGTCTGGTTTAGGCAGTTTATGATCCTTATATTCGACCTTGTAGCCATTACTGCGATAATGCTGCGGCATGACATAGCCAGGCTGCCAGCGTAACTGCTGCAGACGCTTAACACCACGTTCTTCACGCATACGGCGTTTATCATACTGGTCTTGGTGATCGTCATGGAACTCACGCGATTTCTTGGCCTGATGATGACCCGGACCCCGTTCCATACGCTGTTCATCATTGAAATGAGGGGCAGCGTTTGCAACATTTGCTAGCATGAATGCACTGCAGGACATCGCCAATGTTACCAGAACCTTTTTCATGTTGAACCCTCATTCAATTGTTCATTTTCTACAGTAACTAATGTACGGAAAAATTGCAGAGAAACTGTGAAGAACTGGCTGAAGTTTTATATCAATTACAGAGAAATTATGATTATGCCATGATTTTACATAAGCTTAGGATGCACTTCAGTCAGTTGACCAGTTATGCCCAGCCCCATTGGCATTTCAGCAAAACCGGGATCAAGATGCAAGCGCAATGTCCTGAATTGTATATCAAAACCGTCTCAAATTAGTGGAAAAATATTCTTTTTAAGCACCAGATCTTGATTCGGGCATGGCAATTTTTCAGTTCCACTGTTCCGTTAAACCCTGTAAGGACTGAATGGCTTCAGCCACAGACTCTGCCTCGACTGCATCTTCTAAAGCCAAAATCAGGGCAGTTGATAACTGCAAGTTTTCAATACGACGAATAGTTTCAGTTTTACGTTTTTGGTCTGCCATTTAATTTTCCTTCGCTTTGATTTAACTTGAAAAGCATTATAAAAATTTTATATAAATTTGGAAAACCGAATAATTTTATATTATTGATTCGTTAAAACGATTTATGTCTGTTTTTTAAAGAATTTAAGGATAAAAAAAGAGCATCATCCGTAAATGTGCTCTTTCGGGATCTAATGAACGATCTTAATAGGCATAGTTCAGATCAGTATAGTCACTTAGGGATTTCTGTACATGTGCCTGAATAAAAGTACGCACATCTTCTGCTGTCATTGCTTTGCCCTGATTGCTGATCACATGTTCAATTTCAGGCTGACCTTCGATCTTGATACGATAGACAAAGTGTTTCGCTACCTGATAACGATCGTCCAGCTTTTCGATACCCGTCACATAATGATAGGAATGTTCAAAATTCAGATCGGTATGGGAAAAGACAAACTGGTCAAACAGTTTCAGTTTTTGACCATTTTCGAGTGCCTGAATGTCATCGACAATGCTGGCATCAAACTTCATGCCGTATTTTTCAGAGATCGGCTGCTGATCGACCAGCAGAGAGATCATGCCATCTTCCAAAGTCGTCACGGTGATGTTGTTTAAGTCAGTCATGTTGCACTCAAATAAAAATCTGTTGGCGCTAGTATAGGGGAATTTGCAGCGAACTGAATAAAGACAGTATTGTAGAAATAAGAAAGGTCTGGCTGATTCAGTCTGAAATCTGGATGAATTGGGCAGGAGAATAAGCAGCTTTCAAATGGGCCTTATCTTTATAGAATTTAAAAAACAAAAAAGCCAATGCGGACATTGGCTTTTAAATAAGTATCAATTAGAGCTTAGTCCTGCGCATCAATACTTTGACCGTTCATATGCAAGCTATCTTCACCCATCAGGTACAGATAGGCTGGCATGATGGAATCCGGTGTCGGTAAGGTTTTCGGATCTTCATTCGGATAAGCCTTGGCACGCATTGCCGTACGTGTAGCGCCTGGATTGATACAGTTAAAACGGATATTCGAATTGACCCGTTCTTTGGCAAATAACTGGCTCACTGCTTCAATGGCAATTTTTGAAACTGAATAAGCGCCCCAGCATTCCCGGGCTTCACGACCTACGCCGGAACTGGCAAAGACCACAGAAGCATGTTTGGATTTTTCCAGCAGGGGTAACAGGGCTTGGGTAATCACAAAAGGCGCACGAAGGTTAACCGCCATGACATCATCCCAGACATTAACCGGATAATCTGCCAGTGGCACTCGCTCGCCTAAAATACCGGCATTATGCAAAATCCCGTCCAGACGGCCAAACTGACGATCGAGCGTGTCGAGCAATAATTCATAATCACGTTCAGAGGCGCTAGATAACTGTAATGGGAGAATGGCAGGTTGCGGCGCACCTAAGCTTTCAATCTCGTCATAAATGACTTCAAGCTTGTTTAAGGTACGCCCGTGCAGAACTACAGTTGCCCCATGCAGGGCATAGCTGATTGCTGCTGCACGACCAATGCCATCGCCCGCACCCGTGATCAGGATGATACGATCTTTTAACAGATCGGGGCGAGGTTGATATTCTGAATACTTCATTATCTACCTCCTCATTATTATTGTTAAGTGTCTTCAGTAGTTTCAGGAATCAAGACAGGACACTTGGCTCGCTCAAGACCAGTTTTTGAATGTGCTGGTGTAACTCGTTCACTGTATTCACTATATAGTCGGCTTGCCAGGCTGTTAAGTCATCTTTGTATTGCAGTGGTAAATAACCGTATGCTGCCAGTATGGTATACATCTTGGCATTGCGGCCTGCATCGATATCCCGTGGATGGTCACCGACATAGATACAGTCCTCTGCAGCCAGCTGTAGCTGCTCGGCAGCCAGATACATCGGCTCCGGATCTGGCTTGGTTCGGGTCACATCTTCCGGACAGACCAGTACGGCACAGCGTTCGGTCAGGTTTAAAGCTTTGAGTAAAGCTTCGCTCAACCAGCGCGGTTTATTGGTCACAATTCCCCAAGGGATATCATTTTCCTCTAATTCTTCAAGTAGAGGATACATTCCGCTGAACAGGTCTGTATCTACTGCAATATCTGCACCATACATATCCAGAAAACGCTGGCGATGCTCCAAGAAAACCGGGTCTTCCAGTTGCAATTCCGGATAGACCAATTTGACCATAGCGCGGGCACCTTCTGAAACCTGGGTACGGATCAGATCGGCTTCCACCACGTCACGGCCAGCTTCACGGCACATATGCTGGATAATCCGGATAAAGTCAGCCGCGGTATCAATTAAAGTACCATCCAGGTCGAATAGAACAGCCTTCATTGGGCGGCCTCTTGCGCGCTTTCTTTAACGGTATACACCATATAGTTTACATCGACATTCGGTGCCAGCCAGTAACGCTTGGTCAGCGGGTTATAATGCAGGCCAGTCATATCTTTCAGTTTTAAACCGGCATTACGGATGTCGTGCGCCAACTCAGAAGGCTTGATGAATTTGCTGTAATCATGTGTACCTTTGGCTAGCATGCGCAGGATATATTCTGCGCCAATGATCGCAAACAGATAAGATTTTGGATTACGGTTAATGGTCGAGAAGAAGACATGGCCACCTGGTTTGGCCAGTTTGTAACAGGCCTGAATAATAGAGGCTGGATCAGGTACATGTTCCAGCATTTCCATACAGGTAACCACATCGTATTGGCCGGCCTGTTCTTCTGCGAGTTGCTCTACTGGAATCTGACGGTATTCAATATTGCTGACACCTTCCTGCTCGGCATGGATGCGGGCCACATTCAGTGGCGCTTCGCCCATATCAATGCCCAGCACTTGAGCGCCACGGCGTGCCATGCTTTCTGACAGGATGCCCCCGCCACAGCCTACATCCAGCACTTTTTTGCCGCTCAAGCCACCGGCATGTTCATCAATCCAGTTGAGACGCAGTGGATTGATCATATGCAATGGGCGGAACTCGGAATGCTGATCCCACCATATAGCTGCAAATGCTTCAAACTTGGCAATTTCTTGTGGATCAACATTCAATTGCGACATCGGTGTCACCTCAATCAGTCGTGATTATTTAAAATTTAAGTTCGCCCAGAGGCGGTATAAACAGATTTAACTTCTTGTAAATCAGTACACTTGTTTAGTGTAGCGATTCTGGAAAAAAAAGCGATAAAAGCTGTAAAAAAGTTCACAGAATAAAAACGAAACCGGCATAATTACTTTATAGTGAAGCCATAAATTAGACATAATGATTTAGAGGACGATAATCCCAATGAAAAAATTTATTTTAGGCACTGTAGCCGCATCTGTTTTGGCATTTTCTGGCAGTGCAATGGCCGCCAACTTTGTAGCAGGTCAAGACTATCAAGTCCTGGCGAATCCAGTAAAAGTTGAAAAGCCGGGGAAAATTGAAGTCCGTGAATTCTTCTGGTATGGCTGTGGTCACTGCTATTCTCTTGAACCACACATGCAAAGCTGGTTAAAAAAATTACCTAAAGATGTACGTTTCGTGCGTACCCCAGCCGCGATGAATCCACTATGGGAACAGGCAGCTCGTGCGTATTATGTGTCTGAAGCTCTAGGTGTTCGTCAAAAAGCGCATTTGCAGCTATTTCATGATATCCATGCGAAGAAACAGCCAATTCTGGAGCAGGCTCAATTGGCCAAGTTCTATACCCGTTATGGTATTTCTGAAGCGAAATTTAATACCACTTATAAATCATTCCCGATTTCTTCAAAAATCGCACAGGCCAAAAATCTGGCTGCGACTTATCAGTTAAGCGGCGTACCAGCGGTAACCGTAAATGGTAAGTATGTAGTTCAGGGCGATGATGCCAAAGTGGTTCAAGTAGTGAATTATCTGGTTGAAAAAGAGCGTAAAGCTAAATAACACCAGATCTGCATGAATCTAAAAACCCGCAGCTATATGCGGGTTTTTTTATGTCAGGATAAAATTGAATTGTGAAATAGATTTCACTCAGATGAGACCTCAGGTTTGAGATAAAATTCCACGAAATAACAGTTCTAACTGCTTTAGGCTTTGCGCTTTGAAGTCATTTATCCGAGTTTGTCGCAGTTCGGGATCAGGCTGTGCCTGAAGCTGAATCCAGCCCATAGCCCAGTTTAATGCGAGAGGAACCAGGACCTGTGCCAGTGTGGTTAATTCGGCTGGAGAAGAAGATTGCTGGGCGGCTGGAATCTGTTCCAGGGTATGCCGAAAGTCTTGGGTCAGATAATGAATTTCCCGCTCAATCCCTTGTCTGAGAATGATAGAACCGCCCCAACGTTCGGCACTCACAAATGTCCAGGCTTCGGGATGTGCATCAACTGCCTGAAAAAACAGTTCGATCTTGGCTGAAAGCTCATCCAGAGAAAAATCTGCAGGTCCTAACTGATTCAGCACACCTTTGAGATGAATTGAAACCTGATCCAGAAGTTCTAGTCCCAACTGATCCATATTCTGAAAGTGTCGATAAAATGCGGCAGGCACCAGTCCGACTTCATGAGTGATTTCGCGCAGGCTGATGCTGCTAAAGGCATGGCCACGGCTGCTCAATGCCAAGGTAGCATCGAGGAGGGCCTGACGGCTTTGTTGCTTGCGTTCTTCACGTAAAGACATAGGGATTTTCCTTCGGCAGATCTGCAGTTTAGCAAAAAACACCTGTCTATCGCAGTAGCCCCAATGGACTGAAAAATCTATACAAGCAAGGCGTGTCCAGTGATTTTGTAAATGATCTGTCCTCTGTTCCAATCTTGGCGGAGGCTTCTGTTATACTGAGCCGCAATTATTTTTAGTCAACAGCAGGACCTATTATGCGTATCGACCAACGAGCATTAGATCAATTACGTGAAGTGAAAATTACCCGTAACTATACACGTTATGCGGAAGGTTCCGTATTGGTTGAATTTGGTCATACCAAAGTGCTGTGTACTGCCAGTGTGGACAGCTCTGTACCACGTTTCCTAAAAGGTCAGGGCCAAGGCTGGGTAACAGCAGAATACGGCATGCTGCCACGTTCAACACATACCCGTAGTGATCGTGAAGCTGCTCGCGGCAAACAAAGTGGCCGTACTCAGGAAATCCAGCGTCTGATCGGTCGTAGCCTACGTTCAATGGTCGACCTGAAAAAACTCGGTGAAAATACCATTACCATTGACTGTGACGTGATCCAGGCAGATGGTGGTACCCGTACTGCATCAATTACGGGTGCTGCAGTAGCATTGATTGATGCCATGAATGTATTGCTTGAGAAAAAGAAAATCAAACAGGATCCACTTAAAGGTTTGGTAGCAGCCATTTCTGTAGGTATTTTTAAAGATGAAGTACTGCTGGATCTTTGCTATGAAGAAGATTCAAACTGTCAGACTGACTTAAATGTCGTGATGACCCAAGCAGGTGAATTTATTGAAATCCAAGGTACTGCTGAAGATAAGCCATTTACCCGTGAGCAGTGCAATGACATGCTGGCCATGGCTGAAAAAGGGATTCAGGAACTGATCAAGAAACAGCAAGAAGCTTTAGGCTGGTAAGCCTTTCAAGCTGTAAAAAAACGCATCTTCGGATGCGTTTTTTATTATAGCTACACATTGCCTGACAAAAAAATGAACAGGATCTGTCTACTGTGTAACCCCTGTTTTAAGCGATGATCTTTCAACCAAATCTCATTCAGAGGGTTATAACATGAAAATATGGTTGATGGCATTTTCAGTATTTGCTGTACTGGGTTTAACTGCCTGTGATTCGAATTCTCGTGATGAAAACCGCGATGGTGCAAATATGGAACGAGGAAGTGATACCAATTAACAGAGTAGAGGCCATTCAACCTCTATGATTTATATCCTTGAGAATAAAAAAAAGGGTGCTATGGCACCACTGCTGTCCCATAGTTTGCTTTAAATAAAAAAACCTGAGTCCTAACAGTTAAAATATGAGTGCAAACAAACACTTTAACGACCAGGATTCAGGTTTTGTCACATCAGAATACCGTATTTCATGAGCTAATTAAACCTGTTGTGCGACAGGATTTTGAACAACTTGCTAAAGTACACCATGTTGGACAGAAATTTAGAGCAGCTTCCCGGTGGGATCAGTTTATTGCCATATTGATGTCTCAATTCTCTTGTAGGCAAAGTCTGAGAGATATTCAATCCAATTTGGAGTGCCAACAGGAAAAGCTAAGTCATCTCGGAGCAAAGTCTATTCCCCGAAGCACGCTGGCACGAATCAATGAGCAGCAGCCTGCTGCCTTGTATCAACAGCTATTTTACAAGTTGCTTAAATACTATGAACACTCAAAAGTCGCTCATAAATTTCGCTTTAAGAATCCCTTGTATTCCTTGGATGCCAGTCATATTGACCTGTCGCTTTCCTTATGTGAATGGGCCAAAGTTCACGACTCAAAAGCCAGCATGAAACTCAGTATAGGATTGAATCACAGCAATGATATTCCTGAGTTTGTTGCAGTTGAAAATGGCAAAGAAAATGACATGGTACAAGGCCGCAAATTCCAGTTTCCTGCTGGCAGCATTGTAGTTTTTGATAAAGGCTATGTCGATTACCAATGGTATGCAAATCTGACTGCTCAAAACATTGGATTTGTCACACGTTTTAGGCCTAAATCTGTGTATCAGGTGATCCAGCAACATCCAGTGCTTGAATCCAAAGGTATTCTAAAAGATGAAACCATTCAGCTGAATAGCGCACATGCCCTAAAAAGAAAAGCCCCAGTGTTAAGAAGAATTGAATATAGAGATCAGCAAAGTGGCAAGCACTTTAGCTTTCTCAGCAATAACTTTCATTTAGCCGCCTCCACCATTGCGGCGATTTATAAAGATCGTTGGAAAGTTGAGCTGTTCTTTAAGGCGATTAAGCAGAATCTCAAATTAAAAGCGTTTCTAGGCCGCAGCAGGAACGCAATTCAGACACAAATCTGGATTGCGATGATCGCCTATTTATTGGTGAGTTTCGCTCAACATTTAGGAAAAACAGGTTGGACAGTTCAACGTTTACTCAGAATAATTCAAGTGAATTTGTTTGAAAGAAGAACTTTAAAAGCTTTATTTTCACCCGATAAAATACCCATAAAACAAGAGGAAGCTCATTTGAGCTTCCTCTTGTGAAAAATTGTGGGACAGCAATGGCTATGGCACCCTTTTTTATTTGATAAAACTTTAACCATTAAAACGCATTGATAGGTCAATGGCTTTGACATCTTTGGTTAGTACACCCATCGAAATATAGTCTACGCCTGTACTCGCCACTTCACGTAAGTTATCAATGGTGATATTGCCTGAAGCTTCCAGTTTACAGCGACCAGCCACATGTTTAACGGCATCAATCATTTGCTGCTGACTGAAATTATCCAGCATCACGATATCAGCTTCGGCTTCTAGGGCCTGATTTAGTTCATCCCAGGTTTCAACTTCTACTTCCACCGGTTTACCCGGTGCAATCTGGTGTGCCTTGGCAATCGCCTGGCGAATGCCGCCAGCTGCCATAATATGATTTTCCTTAATCAAGAAAGCATCGAATAGGCCCAGACGATGATTCTGACCGCCACCAATAGCGACTGCATATTTTTGAGCAATACGTAAGCCTGGCAGCGTCTTACGGGTATCTAAGAGCTTGGTATTCAAACCGTCCAGCTCTTTGACATAGGTTGCTGTTTTGGTCGCAACTGCAGACAGCGTCTGTACAAAGTTCAGGGCAGGGCGTTCTACAGTTAGCAGGCTACGTGCAGAACCGGCCAGTTTTATAAAAGCTTCATTAGCAGCGACATGATCGCCGTCATTTTTTAGCCAGATCACTTCTACACTCGGATCATAGGCTTGAATCAGGGCATTGACCCAAGGCTGACCAGCAAGAACCATTGCTTCACGGCTAATAATCGTGGCAGTCGCCTGTTCATCTTCAGGAGTCAGCAGGGCAGTAATGTCACCATCGCCAATATCTTCGGAGAGTGCCTGTTGAATATTGATCTGAATCGACTGTTCTAGCAAAGCCTGAGATATGCTCATGAGTATTTCCGTATCTTTTTTAGCCGTGAAAAATTGTGCGTTATCTTAACACCGTTACATTAAAATGAGCGATTTTTCATACAGCCTGCCGGGATGAATTGAGATTTGCCTATGAAAGTTTTAGCATTAAGCCGGCTGCAATCCTGATATTGCAGATTTTATTTTTGTACAGGACAGTTTTATGCAACAGGCAGCTGAGTTTCAAATCCGGGACGGGCAATTGCTCGGGGTACGCCAGATCCCTTCTCCAAATTTTAATCAGCGGCCTGAACATACCGACATCCAGTTACTGGTGATCCATAACATCAGTCTGCCGCCGTCACAGTTTGGTGGTGGTTATATTGAACAGTTTTTTCAGAATCAGCTGGACTGGTCCGTGCATCCGTATTTTCAGACTATTGAAGGCATGCAGGTGTCTGCACATCTGCTGATTTTGCGTTCTGGTGAAGTGCTACAGTTTGTGAATTTTAATGACCGGGCCTGGCATGCCGGTCGTTCCAGCTATCTGGCCAAAAAAGAATGTAATGATTATTCCATCGGGATTGAACTGGAAGGCAGTGATGACCTGCCGTTTGAACAGGCACAATATGATGCCTTGGTCAAAGTCACCGCCTGTTTGCAAGACTATTATCCCAAACTGCAGCAGCATATTGCTGGACATTCAGATATTGCACCGGGACGTAAAACCGATCCGGGACCATATTTTGACTGGTGTGCTTTTCGTGCTCAGTTACAACATTATAAGAACCCATGACCCTTCAGGAAGTCATGTGATTAAGCAATGAACTTCTTTTG
Source organism: Acinetobacter sp. CAU_H_60 (assembly GCF_058599385.1). NCBI lineage: Bacteria > Pseudomonadati > Pseudomonadota > Gammaproteobacteria > Moraxellales > Moraxellaceae > Acinetobacter > Acinetobacter sp. CAU_H_60. Next base: position 58,280 of record NZ_CM178653.1, read on the forward strand.
CAAGTTTCATTACAATAGGCCCAAATTAATTATTAGGTGAATAGGATGGCCCTTTGGCGTTCGACCGTAATTGTCAGTGCGATGACCATGTTGTCGCGGGTTCTGGGATTGGTCCGGGATGTGGTTTTACTGAATGTATTCGGTGCCGGTAAAGATTTCGATACCTTCGTGGTGGCATTTCGTATTCCAAACTTTTTCAGACGGCTGTTTGCAGAAGGGGCATTCTCCCAAGCCTTTATTCCGGTACTGACAGAATATAAAACCAGTCGTACCCATGCAGAAGTGCAGATCCTGATCAGCCGGGTATTTGGCTGTCTGGCTACTTTCATGACCACCCTGACCATGATTGCCATCATTGCCGCACCGGTGATCATGTATATCTATGCGCCAGGGTTCCATGGCGATGAAGCAAAGTTTGCGCTGGCTACAGACATGTTCCGCTTGACCATTCCATACCTGCTATTTATGTCACTAACGGCTTTTGCCAGCAGTATTCTGAACAGTTATGGCTCTTTCAGTACGCCAGCCTTTGCTCCGGTCTTATTGAATATTGCCATGATTGCCGGTGCGCTCTGGCTCACCCCTTTTATGGCAGAGCCGATTATGGCGCTAGGCTGGGCAGTCGTAATTGCCGGGATTTTGCAGCTGGCAATCCAGATTCCAGAATTATGGCGTAAAAACCTGTTGATTCCACCGAAAGTAGACTTCAAGCATGAAGGGGTGGATCGCATCATGAAACTGATGCTACCCGCTTTGTTTGGTGTATCGGTCACCCAGATCAACCTGTTACTGAATACGGTTTGGGCTTCTTTCATGCAGGACGGTTCAGTGTCCTGGCTATATAGTGCTGAACGCATGACTGAGTTGCCATTGGGTCTGATTGGTGTGGCAATCGGTACCGTGATTCTGCCGTCTTTATCCACACAGCATACGGAAAAGAATCCGGAAAAATTCCGCGGCATGATGGACTGGGCAGCGAAAGTCATCGTACTGGTTGGTCTACCAGCCAGTATTGCCTTGTTCATGCTGTCAACACCGATTATTCAGGCATTATTTGAACGTGGACAGTTTACCTTTGAAGATACCCAGATGACGGCGCTGGCATTGCAATGTATGAGTGGCGGTGTAATTGCCTTTATGCTGATTAAAGTCTTTGCTCCCGGCTTCTATGCCCAGCAGGATACCCGTACACCGGTACGCGTCGGTTTAATGGCCGTGGCAGCCAATGCGATTCTGAACGTGATCTTTATTGGTTTCTTTAAGCTGATTCATTGGGAAGCGGAGCATATGGCACTGGCACTGGCTTCAACCGGTTCAGCCATGGTCAATGCAGGTCTACTGTATTTTTATCTGCATCAACGCAATATTTTCCGTTTTGGTGCCCACTGGAAAAAAATCTTTATGCAATTCATGTTTGCCAATGTGGTGATGATTGCAGCCTTGGCCTATGCACTGAGATGGTACAATGGTGATGTATCACAGTGGATGCGTGTACTGGAAGTGCTGATTTTATGTGTGGTCGGGGTAGTGGCATATTTGGCCGCGCTGGTCGCTGCTGGTTTCAGACCACGTCATATCAAACCGTAATCCATTTTGGGCGCATAAAAAAACAAGAGCCAAATGGCTCTTGTTTTTTCTGTAGGAAACTTTTCCTTAAGCAAAACTCAGTCGCTAGACCTTGCCGCGAGAAAGGAAACCAACAATGGCAAGAATAACGGCAATCACCAATAAGATAATCGCGAAATCCTTAGATAAACCTGCTACTCCACCGAAACCAAGTAGACTGGCAATTAAGGCAATCACAGCAAAAATAATAGCCCAGCGAAACATATCAATTCTCCATGTGTTTTTATTCTCAAATCCAGTATAGGAATATTCGATTTTGGGCACTGTTAGTGTTTTGTTGATGTACTGTCTCTGATTTAACAATAGTTTACGTGATATTAATAAGATTCACGTCCCTACATTTCCTTTGTTGAGACTTGGTATAATAAGCTGATTTTTACCATAGCCGTTTTGATTATGTCTGATGCCTTACGTCCATACTTCTGGAAAAAATATAGTCTCACTGAGCTGATGCCAGAAGAATGGGAAGCGCTTTGTGACGGTTGTGGACTTTGCTGCCTGATCAAGCTAGAAGATGAAGACAATCACGAAGTCGCCTATACCAAAGTGGCTTGCAAATTACTGGACTGCAAAACTGCCCGCTGTTCGGATTATCCGAACCGGCTGCAATATGTGCCGGATTGTATCCAGCTGACACCTGAGAAACTGGACACTATTCACTGGTTACCCTCAAGCTGTGCTTATCGCCGAGTTGCTGAAGGGAAAAGCCTGCCATCCTGGCATTATCTGAAGACGGGTTCACGACAAAGCGTAATTCAGGCCAAAAAGTCTGCTGCTGGTCGCTGCTTAAGTGAAGTCGATATTGATGAAGATGAAATTGATGAATATATCGTGCGCTGGGTGCGCTAATGATTAGCGCAATCCAGCCCCGTCAAATGATTAAATAAAAAAATTAAGCTGCCTGTTGTAGCAGTTGCTGTGCTGAGGACCCGGACATAGGACGATAAAAATAAAAGCCTTGTCCGATCTGGCAATCACAATTGATCAGCGTGTCCAGTTGTTCAGTATTTTCAATACCCTCGACCAATACATCCAGAGAAATACTGGAACCAATCTGGGTAATGGCTTTGACAATGGCCAGCGCAGACGGATCATTGTTCATGCGTTCTACAAAGTTGCGATCAATCTTGATGCAGTCGACCGGATATTCCTGCAAACGGGTCAGGGAAGAATGACCGGTACCGAAGTCATCCAGAGAAATATGAATTCCATGTTTTTTCAGCAGGTTCAGTGCCCGGATCACATAATTGGCTCCGCCTTCAGACAAGCTCTGCTCGGTAATTTCCAGCTCAACCTTATGCGCAGGAATATCGAATCGGGACAGACGAGCCAGAAATTTCTCAGCATAATCATCACGTAGGAATTCAACCGGAGCTGCATTGATTGAAATTGGTAAGATATCCAGACCTTCAGCCTGCCAGCGGCTCATATCTTCAAAGACTTTCAGCTGCATGGTTTCACTGATGCGCGAAGCTAGGTCATAGTCTTGGAAAGCTGAAAAAATATGAGAGGGTAACTGGATCTGATGCTGTTGATCCTGCCAGCGCAGTAAGGCCTCAAAACCAATCACCTCACCATCGGAGAGACGGACCTTAGGCTGATAATAAGGAATGATCTGATCCGCATGAATAATCTTGCGTGCCAGCGTCAGTTGTTTGGTCATGTTTTCCAGTGACCTGAACATCTCCTGATTAAACATGCGAATCCCGCCACGCCCACTATTTTTCAGATCATTCAGGGCAATATCGGCGCATTTCAGCAGGTTGGAACTATTCTGGGCATCACGCGGATAAACGGTACAACCAATACTCATGCCAATACTCATGCGATGGCCGACATAACTTACTGGTTGTTCTAGTTGAGCATAGGCCAGTTGTGCGGTATTAATCAGCTGGGCTTCGTTTTCCAAGTTTTTGACCAGAATGGCAAACTCATCTCCACCCAGACGGGCAACGACTATATTGTTGGAGCCAAAACAGGCCTGAAAACGCTTGCCCAAGACATGCAACAAATGATCTCCGGCAATATGACTCAGGGTGTCATTGATATGCCGGAAATAGTCCAGATCGATCAGGAGCAGGCCAACCATCATTTGCTGCTGCTTGGCTTTTAGCAGTACTTGTTTAAAGGTCTTATAAAAGGCATTACGGTTATATAGGCCGGTCAGCTCATCACGCTGAATGACAGCTTTTAAACGGCTTTCGGCTATTTTTTGCTGACTGATATTGCGCGAAACACACAAGATATTTTGAGGAATATTATTTTCGTCCAATACCGGAGTCAGTAAATGATCCCAATATTCTGGGTTCTCATTATCCGTCTGAGCTTTTTCTACAAAACGGCTATTTAAGCCTTGAGCAGCCTGTTTTAAAGCACGTTGTCCAGTTTTCTTAACTTCAGCGGGTAACAGATTTAACCATGAATGCAGGGCAGGCTGCTGTTCAGGATCAATCCCTAACTTATGGCAGGCAGACTGATTGATATGACGGATCTCGCCTTGTGGAGACATCACTTTAATACAGTCGACACTGGCATCCAGCATATTTTTCTGAGTAGAAATCACCTGAGACAGTTGTTGCTGAATCTCGAAATATTCATGAATATCGGTCAGGGATACCGACCATTGCAGCAGATGTTCCGCTGTATGCTGAAACTTAATCGCCAAGGCACACATACGATAGCTGGAATCAGCCGATTTAATCCGGCACTGAGTATTAAAACCTTGTTGCTGATTCAGGGCAGCATGCCATTGCTCAGAAAACGCTGGCTGATCATCTGGATGAATCAGGCTTTGCCATTCTTTAGGACCATATTCACTTAAATTGGTGCCTAAATAATCCGAAAGTGCCTGATTAAAATATTCAATATTATCTTTGCCCAGCACCCAGAGTGGATGTGGCACATCATTGATTAGGTCCTGTAATAATCTGAATTTTGCCTGTTGCTCATTAGAAGATTGTATCGAGGTTGAAATAAGCGACTCAGCGCATTCTGCAGTTGTTCGTCTAGATTTATTATGCTTCATGCATCCCCACCGATACCACCCAAAGAGCATCCAATCAGTTACTCAAGTCCATTCTAATTAATATGAGACAATGTGAAATTTACAAGGTTATTCACCTGTAATTAATCATGTTCTATTTATCTACTTTTCATAAGATTAATCCATTCATTGTAAAAAAAATAGAGCTTTCTTACATAAATTAAATTTTTCTCATAAATGTTTGAAATATTGGAATCAAAACTACCGGTGTTAGAATGAAAGCAGAATTTAATTTGAGCCAATAATAAGATGTCAGACAGTCATATCCCGCTTCCAGAACGCTTGCGGCCTCGCGACCTTACAGAAATTATCGGGCAGGATCACTTGCTTGGAGAGAATGCACCTCTACGTCAAATGATTGACCAAGGGCATTTACCATCGATTATCTTCTGGGGTCCACCTGGAGTAGGTAAAACCACAATTGCCTTGCTACTTGCCCAAGCGGTAGACCGGCCATTTATCAGCCTGTCTGCACTCAATACTGGTGTGAAGGAGTTGCGTGAAGTCATTGCAGAAAGTGGTGATCTGCTGACGCCCGTGGTGTTTATTGACGAGATTCACCGTTTTAATAAATCCCAGCAGGATGCACTGCTGAATGCCGTCGAAAAAGGCAAAATTACCTTGATTGGTGCGACGACGGAAAATCCATCCTTTGAAGTCAATAGTGCCTTGCTGTCACGTTGTCAGGTCTATACCTTAAATGCGCTGAGTGATGAAGCGATTCAGACTTTACTGACTCAGGCGATTCAGACTGACAAATTTCTGCAGGAACGCTATATCCAGATTGAAGAATTTGACGCCTTACTGCAGTTTGCCGCTGGGGATGCGCGTAAGGCGCTCAATCTGCTGGATCTGATTGCCAGTACCTTTGAGGCTGACCAGGAAAATATCATTACCAATGCGATTGTGGTCAAAGTCGCACAGCAGAATATTGCCCGTTATGACAAGTCTGGCGAGCAGCACTATGATCTGGTCTCGGCCTTCATCAAGTCGATTCGTGGCAGTGATCCGGATGCTGCCCTGTACTGGATGGCACGTATGCTCAAAGGTGGTGAAGATCCGGTCTTTATTGCCCGCCGTATGCTAATTGCAGCATCAGAAGATATTGGCAATTCCAATCCGAATGCCTTGTTGCTGGCGGGCGAATGCTTTCGCTCAGTTCAAGCGATTGGCATGCCGGAATGCCGGATTATTCTGGGACAATGTGCGGTTTACCTGGCGACCAGTGCCAAAAGTAACAGTACCTATCTGGCAATTAATAAGGCGATGGATCTGGCTGAAAAAACGGCCAATTTGCCAGTGCCTTTACATCTGCGTAATGCACCGACCAAAATGATGAAAGAGCAGGGTTATGGAGTGAATTATCTATATCCGCATAACTATCCGGAACATTTTGTTTTGCAAGATTACCTGCCGCCTGAGCTGAAAGGCACTAAACTGTACGAATCGGCACGTAATAAGCGTGAAGTAGAAGGCGAACGTCTGCAACAACGTCGCTGGCAGCAGGAACAACAGCAGCAGTAAACAAAAAAAAGCCCAATTCAAGGAGAATTGGGCTGAAATAGGATGTCTTGGGGGAGATACATCCTAGAGGGTAAGGGTATAAATCTGGTCAGCAACATCAGATGGATTGCATCTGCTGAGGATGTTGCCGGAATGCAGTAATATTAAGACATGCATTGAATAATGTAAAAACGATCATTTTTATTAATAAAATTCATTTTTTCGATCATAAGATTAGACAATAAAAAACCGGGTTATTAACCCGGTTCTTTGAAGCATTACTAGTGCTTAGATATCTTCAAGATTGATACCTAAACGTGCTGCAACTTCTTCGTACGCTTCAACCACGCCGCCTAGGCCTTGACGGAAACGGTCTTTATCCAGTTTTTTCTTGGTGTCTTTATCCCATAGACGGCAACCGTCTGGAGAGAATTCGTCACCCAGTACAATACGGTCGTGGAACACACCAAATTCAAGTTTAAAGTCAACCAGAAGCATATTACCCGCTTCGAATAATGCCTTAAGCACATCGTTCACTTGGTAAGTCAGTTCTTTCATTTTTGCCAGTTGTTCAGCAGTCGCCCAACCTAAAGCAATCGCTTGAGATTCGTTCACCATTGGATCGCCTAGCGCGTCATCCTTGAAGAACAATTCGAATGTTGGAGGCGTTAACTCTTTACCTTCTTCTACACCCAGACGACGGCATAAAGAACCCGCAGCATAGTTACGTACCACACATTCTACTGGAATCATTTTAAGTTTTTTCACCAGCACTTCAGTCGGTGTCAGCAGTTTCTCAAAATGAGTTTCAATACCAGCAGCAGCCAGCTTTTCCATGATGAAGGCGTTAAAACGGTTATTCACCTTACCTTTACGATCCAGTTGTTCGATTTTTTCGCCATTGAATGCGGACGCATCGTCACGGAAAACTAAAATCAGGTGGTCTTCACTGTCCGTGGTATAGACAGATTTCGCTTTACCAGTATAGAGCAAGGTTTGTTTTAACATGAGGGAACCTTCTACAAAAAAAAATGCCTAGAAAATGTCTAGGCTGGCCAATTTTGGTAAATCTGGTTTAACAGTTCTGCTGCTTTTTCGCGGTCGGCAAAACTGTTATCGGGATTAAACACAGCCAGGGTGTTACTCGAACCTGCGGGAGAGAGTCTTAAAACATAGGTTTGCTGATCGACCTGAATCGTTACTTCATAACGATCTTTATTTTGACCAACGATAGAATGGTTAAGGCTGCTAAGCGTGGCAAGAGTGTATTGCCATATTGTAGCAGCATTTCCATCAATTTTGAGCAGTGGATTTTGATTTCCGTCAGTGACTAATTGCGGCTTTCCTGAAAAATTTTCTTGAGTTTCATCTGCTTGAGTTGAATTTACCGGCTGTGCAGTAGGACGTGGCATCGCAAAGCGGTTACCACGCTGATTTTCAAGCTTTGGTGCATTTTCCAGGGCAAGCGGATCCACTGTTGGAGCAGGGTACAAAGGCGTTGCAGGACGAACCATTGACCCTTCAGGATATTGCAATGGTTGCAGCGTGGTTGTTTCTTTATAGTCCAAGGTACCGTTTTTAAAGGCCATTGAACTACAACCTGCTAAACTGAATACTGAAAGTGCCAGGGTAAGTCCTAAACGTAATTGCATAATCGTTGCTCTTTATTTAATGACGCTCGCTTCTACAAGTGCCTCATGAAGCGGAGCGCGATATTGTTCTGCAAGTGGTGTTAATGGAAGGCGAATACCTGTACCAATTAAGCCCATATCATGGAGAGCCCATTTCACAGGAATTGGGTTTGATTCGCAAAATAGAATATTGTGTAAATTTGCAACCTGAGCATTGAGCTCTTCAGCACGTGCCGCATCGCCTGCAATGGCAGCAGCACATACTTCACTCATGACCTTTGGTGCAACGTTGGCAGTCACAGAGATATTGCCTTTGGCACCATGACCCATTAACTCATAGGCAGTTGCATCATCACCTGAGTAAACAGTCATGTTTTTGCCTGCCAGACCTTCAATCAGGGCAGCACCACGGGCTACATCACCTGTTGCATCTTTAATGCCTACGATTTGTGGAATATCTGCCAGACGGATCACGGTTTCGTTGGCCATATCCACGCCAGTACGACCTGGAACGTTATAAAGAATTTGAGGCAGATCAACCGCTTCAGCAATGGCTTTATAATGCTGATATAGGCCTTCCTGAGTCGGTTTGTTGTAGTAAGGAGTAACCAGCAGGGCAGCATCAGCGCCAAGTTCTTTGGCTTCCTGAGTCAGCTCGATTGCTTCACGAGTCGAGTTTGCGCCTGTACCGGCAATGATAGGAATACGTTTGTTAGCAACACGAATGATTTCTTTGATCACTTGGGTGTGCTCGCTCATGCTGAGCGTTGATGCTTCACCAGTGGTACCAACCGCGACAATGCTGTTGGTGCCTTCTGTAATATGCCACTCAACCAGCTTCTCGAGACCCTTCCAATCTACGCTGCCATCTTCAAACATGGGGGTGACGATTGCGACAATGGAACCCTGAATGGTCTGTGCTTGCTGAGTCATTTTAAAAAACTATCCTATTTGTCCATCCGAAGAGAATGAGAAAACATATTTGGGATGGGTTTGTATTTTGATTTGTAGCAAATTCAATAGATTTGCACTGAATTGAATATTGCTTATGCAAATTATGACTGATCAAACGCATAAGAACAATATGCTTTAGTAAAAGCCACTGAATTCTTTATACAAAGCCCCCAGGCAACAATCAAGTTTTAATCGTTATAATTTTTTGCTGTCCAAATCATCCTTTATCCTCCAGCAGTATGGAGAGTAATAAATTCATTTTTTTAGGAAAAATTACAAAGAATAAGTCACTTAAGTGAATTAAATAGATTTGGAAAACATGCTTTTATGGCGTTTTAGGGGAGTATTAATATTTATATTCGATGAATTAAGAGCTAAAATATATCGAATAATAAACCTCATTTATGAGGAATAAAAAGCAAAAATGCCTGAACTAATCTTTTTTTCGTATTAGTGATCGGCCCCGAATTTTTCTCACTGTTGAATTTCCGGGTTTGATGTATAAGTCTAAATCCAAAAATACTGGGATTTTAATACTTCTCATTAATTGCTTTTTTGACTTTATCGAACAGCATCTTAAAGTCATCAATTTTCTGGATTTTTCAGTATATCCGAGCAAATTGTTCAACTTATTGGTAGTTAATTCTCTTTAGCGGCTCATAGATGATGGCCTCTCTTTTGAACGCTGATTGAACAAGGATATTCCAATGGAAAAATCAGACAATAAGCACGCGATCATCACGGTAGGGATCTGCTTCCTGATCGCTGTGATTGAAGGCCTGGATATTCAGGCTGCCGGGATTGCCGCTGCTGGTATTCGTGAGCACTTTGGTCTTGATAGCTCACAATTGGGTGTGTTTTTTAGTGCAGGGATTCTGGGCTTATTGCCTGGTGCACTGGTCGGTGGTCGATTTGCGGACCGTATTGGCCGTAAGAAAGTTTTAATCTGGTCAACCGCAATTTTTGCACTATTTACCTTATGTACCGTGTGGGTGAACAGTTTCCACAGCTTGCTGGCAGTTCGTTTTCTGGCGGGTGCGGGTCTTGGCGGTGCAATGCCGATTCTGATCACTTTAGCTTCTGAAGCCGTGGCTCCACAAAACCGTGGTCGTGCCGTAGGCCTGATGTACTGTGGTATGCCAGTGGGTGCTGCAATCTTGTCTTTAATCGCAGCAACTGAATTCGGTGCAAACTGGAAAAATGTCTTCTACCTGGGTGGTTTATTACCCATCATCGTGATTCCTCTGATGATGTTGTGTCTACCTGAATCTAAAGAATACTTAAAAGCACAAAACAAGACAGCCGCAGAACGTGCAGTATCTCCTCGGGGTTCATTCAAGGATCTGTTTAACTCTGACAACCTGCTTCGTACGCTTTGCATCTGGGTGAGCTACTTCTTCACTCTGATGGTGGTATACATCATGTTGAGCTGGTTGCCATCATTGTTTATGGAACTGGGCTTCACCCGTAAAGATGGTTCGACTGCACAGTTCTACTTCATGGTGACTGCAACGATTGGTACTGTGATTCTGGGTATGCTGACGGATCGTCTGAAAAAAGCGTATGTCATTCTGTTGATGTACGGCGGTATCCTGGCGGGTCTATTGGCACTCAACGGTGCAAGCTCACTTGAGCAAATGTACATGGCAGCAGCACTGGCAGGTGCCTTCGTGATTGGTTGTCAGGGCGTACTCTATGCCTTCGGTAGTATCGTTTACCCGACTGAAGTACGTGGTACAGGTGTGGGTGTTGCTTCTGCAGTTGGTCGTATCGGCGCCATGCTTGGCCCTGCAATTGCGGGTCAGCTACTGACAGCAGGCTTCGGTGCAGCAGGGGTGATCTCGGCAGCGATTCCATGTATCGTAATCTCTGCGGTATGTATGCTATTCCTGATCAGCCGTACTAAAGTTTAAAAATAAAAAGATGAATATCCGAAAAGCCTGCACTGATGCAGGCTTTTTATTTTCCAGTATCAGTTCAGCTTAAGACAAATTCTTTCTATGTTTTGCAGAGCAATAGCTTTTACAGTTAACTCATCATGAGTTTTATCAGAATGCAGAGTCATTCTATTTTTACCTAAAGGACTAAAAATTTTCTTTAGTTTTAAGCTATGCTTGGATGCAAACTCAGATTTCAAGGGATGAAAATGATGCAGAATGCGGCGCTGATTGTAGTGGATGTACAAAAAGGATTTACCCCAGGTGGAAATCTGGCTGTTACCAATGCCGATCAGATTATTCCGAATATCAACCGATTGGGGCAGTACTTTCAGAATATTGTGCTGACTCAGGATTGGCATCCGGCAGAGCATATTTCCTTTGCAGACAATCATCCTGATCAAGCAGCCTACGACACGATTCAGCTGGATTATGGTTCTCAAGTCCTCTGGCCGAGTCATTGTGTACAAGGGACTGAGGATGCTGAATTCCATCCGGAGTTGAACCTTCCGCAAGCCCAACTGATTATCCGCAAAGGCTTTCATCAAAATATCGACAGTTACTCCGCCTTTATGGAAGCTGATCAGAAAACCAGTACCGGTCTGGCTGGTTATTTAAGGGAGCGCGGTATTGATACCGTGTTTATCGTGGGTATCGCGACTGATTTCTGTGTAGCCTGGACCGCGATGGATGCCTGCAAACTCGGCTTTAAGGCCTATGTCATTGCGGATGCCACCAAAGGCATAGACCTGAATGGTTCGCTACAACATGCCTGGCAGGACATGTTGGCACAGGGTGTAAAACGGATTTATCTGAAAGATATTATTAATGCTGCCTAAGCGCTGGTTTAAGGCGATTAGGGCTATTTGCCATTATGCAATGGTTTGTTTACTTTGAGGCATCCACAGATGCCTTGATTTCTTTTTCATGACCACTGGATTTCCCCATGTCAGCACTTCTTCAATTTAGCCAGTTTGTCCAAAGGACCTTTGCTCTGTGGGTCATTCTATTTTCAGCCATTGCTCTGATGCTGCCGGACCTGTTTGTCTGGTTACGTGCCTATATTCCCTGGATGTTGGGTCTGATCATGTTTGGCATGGGTATGACCATGACGCCAGGTGACTTTAAAAGTATCTTGCAAAGTCCTAAGGCCGTCGCGATTGGGGTCGTGGCTCAGTTTATGGTGATGCCAGGGTTAGCCTTTTTGCTCTGTCAGCTATTCCAGCTTCCGGCTGAAATTGCGATTGGTGTAATTCTGGTGGGCTGCTGTCCAGGCGGCACCGCATCCAATGTGATTACCTATATGGCCAAAGGTAATACGGCCTTGTCTGTGGCGTGTACTTCGGTATCAACTTTATTGGCACCGCTTTTGACTCCGGCAATTTTTTATCTGCTGGCCAGCCAATGGATTGAAATTAATGCCTTGTCCATGCTGATTTCGATTCTGCAAGTGGTGCTGTTTCCAATCATTTTAGGTTTGATTGTCCGTGCCCTTCTAAAAACCAGGGTAGAAGGCTATATCCAGGTAATGCCAGTAATTTCGGTGATTGCCATTGTCGCAATTGTGGCGGCAATTATTGCCGGCAGTAAAACCCAGATTCTGGAATCTGGTTTAATGATTTTAGGTCTTGTGGCTTTACACAATGGGATGGGCTATTTACTGGGTTATTGGGCCAGCCGAATATTTAAACTGGCAGAAATCGATTGTCGCGCGGTTTCGATTGAAGTGGGAATGCAGAATTCCGGTTTAGGGGTAGCTTTGGCTGCGACCCATTTTGCCGCGTCTCCTATTACTGCTGTTCCGAGTGCTATTTTCAGCCTATGGCATAATATTTCTGGACCCGCCTTGGCGACGTACTGGGCCGCCAAAAGTAAGACAGTTGAACCTGTATCCCAAGATACTTCCGTGGATAGATAGCATCCTGACTGCTGAAGATTATATTTCTCTCATATAAAAAAGCCCGATGTTCAATCGGGCTTTTTGCTTTCTGTGACTTAGGATGCTTTAGACTGTTTCGATTTGAGAATCTCGGTTCTGAAGCTTTGCGCCAGTTCAGCACTTTCTGCATCCATTCCATTGACCACAAAGGCATGACGAGTCAGAACATTGGTCGGATTTGGCATGCTGACCAACTCAAAGTGGTCTGCGATTTGTTTTAACAGGGCATTAGGAACATGCAGTGCACTTTCTTTAGCGACCAGTTGCTGAACCAAACGTTCTGCAGCCTGAACGGAATTAAGCTGCATTTCTTCAACGGCTGAAGAAATTGCACTACGTGTTTGCAGCACAAAACGTTTTTCTTCACGATAACGTTTATACAGAACTTCTGAAAGTAACTGAAATACTGAACTGATCATGGTCAGACAGGCGAGGGCATCTGGCTTGTCTGCTGCAATACTGATACTGGCACCTTTCTCATCAAACTTGTGTACGGTACAAATATCCGTGCTGTTCAGTTTGTAATGCTGGATGCACAGTTCAGTGGCTTTGTTCAGGAAAATCTGGCACAGGTTGAAATAAGGAACCGATACCGTCTTATTCACGCTATCCAGCAACTGTTTTGGATCATAGAACTGAATGTTCAAGCTCAGGCTATCGGTATCTAGGACCACCGGTTTGCTGTCTTTTTCTTTCGGTTTGTTTTTCAGGGCTTGCTGTGCCTGGGCAATGGCGAGGGCGGCATTATGCTTTTCCTGTTCGAGTGCCTGAGTCAAAGTCTGAATCTCGAATTTAAGTCGTGATTCATTATTGATACGTGCCAGATACTCGGTACGGCTTGGACGCGCTACTGCGCGATAACCGACCCAAAGCAAACCATGAATAATGAAAGAGAACAGAATGGCGAGCCATTGAGTCCGCAGAATTTCACCAATACTTGGCTCAATCAGGGTGATTTCGATCACACCGACTTTTTTCTCGTTTTGCAGGGCATCACGGACAAAAACTTCCCCATCACGGGTCTTGGTCAGCCCACCAGTGGCTAAAACCTGACCATTCGCATCCAGGATACGAATTGAAGCAACGCTTGGGTTAGTCGCATAACGGTTGGCCAGAAGTGCCAGAGAAACGCGGTTCGCCGGTTCAAGCTCCGCCAGGCTGTCTGTGACCAGTTGGCTCGTCATGAGCTGTCCCTGGTTGGCACGGTTATCATTCAGTTGGTGAGTCGTTGCCAATACCAGTAAAAAGGTATGCAGAGCAAAACTTACAATCAGTAGGCTAGCAAATAGCCCTTGTCTAGGCGCATTCAACGTAAACTTCCAAGGCAATTCTGTTCAATTTCGATTATGATTCTAACAATAGTTGTAGCTCAGACCCGAGTCAATTCATGCGAGAAATCATTCTTATATCATTCTTAGGACCCGACCAGCCTAATCAATTTACACGATTAATGCAGGTTTTGTCCGCTCATTCCTTACAGATTCTAGATGTGGGGCAAGCGGTCATTCATAATCAACTGACCTTAGGTATTGTTGTATCGTCTGATGACCAAACTGCAACAGCATTAGCCATGAAGGAAATCCTGATTCTAGCACATGATATCGGGTTAACAGTGCGCTTTAAACCAATCTCTGCTGCTGAATATGAGCAGTGGGTAAGAGAGGGTGGTCGCACGCGTTATATCGTAACGGCATTGGCCCCGGAATTAAATGCCTCTCATCTGCAAGCCGTGACCCAGATTGTGTCTAGTCAGGGCTTCAATATTGAAACCGTAACCCGTCTTTCTGGCCGTCCTGAGCTGGATGGTTCAAATACTGGCCCTAAACGTGCCTGTGTACAGTTTGGTCTGAAAGGCCAGATGCTGGATGCAGCAGCCATGCGTGCAGCCTGCTTAAGCCTGTCGAATAATCTGAATGTCGATGTCGCGGTACAGGAAGATAATGCTTACCGCCGTAATCGCCGTCTGGTCTGCTTTGACATGGACTCGACCCTGATCGAGCAGGAAGTCATTGATGAGCTGGCAATTGAAGCTGGAGTCGGTATCCAAGTCTCTGAAATTACTGAACGCGCGATGCAGGGCGAGCTGGACTTCCAGCAAAGTTTCCGTGCCCGTGTTGCTTTATTAAAAGGCATGGATGCATCGGTATTGCCAAAAATTGCAGAACGTCTAACTGTGACTGAAGGTGCAGAACGCCTGATTTCAACTTTGAAAGCACTGGGCTACCGTACCGCGATTCTGTCTGGCGGATTCCAGTATTTTGCAGAATATCTGCAAGCCAAGCTGGGAATTGATGAAGTTCATGCCAACGTTCTGGATGTGCAGGATGGCGTGGTGACGGGGGAAGTCAAAGGTCATATCGTAGATGGCGCACGCAAGGCTTTATTGCTCCGCGAAATTGCCGACAATATGGGAATTTCTTTGGAACAGACCATTGCTGTGGGTGATGGCGCCAACGACCTGCCAATGCTTTCAATTGCGGGTCTGGGTGTCGCTTTCCGTGCCAAACCTTTAGTTCGCCAGAATGCCAATCAGGCCATTTCCAGCGTGGGTCTAGATGGTGTGTTATACCTGCTCGGTGTCCATGATAAAGATCTGAGCCGCGCGTAACACATAGCTTTGCGATGAAATCCAACGCGGCCTTAGGGTCGCGTTTTTTTATATTTTTAGCTTAACTTTTATCGAGGGACGGCATAGCTTGTCTATAAATACCCCGATCATCTTAAACGGAAAATATTTTTTTTAAGTCGATGAAAGGGCATATGATTTTGTAATGACACGCCAACATTGACGCAGCAATTGATCCACAAATACTGTGAAAATAAAAAATGTAATGACAAAATAATATCGCGACAGAGTATGTCGTAAGGGGAGAAAACAGGACTTTTTTTATGTAAAAAACTCAGCATAATGCATGCATAGAGATACAAATCAACACATTCCATTTTTATTGATTTAACGAAATTCAATAGGTAGGACGGTTGCAATATCAAGCATACACACTATCCTTTTGGATGGAGGGGTTTATATGGTAACAGCGAATCTAGCAACTCTCGTAGGCTTTAGTTTAGTCGCCGCGGCTGTGCTTGCTGTTTTCTTCTCGCCTTATCGTCGCTGGTTAAGTTTTATGGCTGCGGGAATGCTGGCCTGGGGCCTGATCGAAGTGATTCGAGTAGGTACTCAAGCCTTGTTTGAGCTCCCGATGACATATAGCTATCTGACAGCTTTAACGGCCGTGATGGTCGTAGTGACCTTACTGTTATTGCGTGAAGATCGACGTGCAGAGCGTGCTTTGGCTAAACGCCGTTATATCGAACATACACCTGTGTATGAAGATGATCAGCAGCAGCTATCTAGCCGTTAAGTTCTCTTATATCAGCGAAATAATGCACCTGCGGGTGCATTTTTCGTTTAGAAATATGATACAAAGTCCTGCATCTGCCTGGCTTTGATCTATGCTAGGATATTTGTCAATTTTCGTACAATTAGAATAGGCATAATTCCATGAAACTGTCCTCCATTCC
Organism: Acinetobacter sp. CAU_H_60; assembly: GCF_058599385.1. Classification (NCBI taxonomy): domain Bacteria; kingdom Pseudomonadati; phylum Pseudomonadota; class Gammaproteobacteria; order Moraxellales; family Moraxellaceae; genus Acinetobacter; species Acinetobacter sp. CAU_H_60. Next base: position 74,435 of record NZ_CM178653.1, read on the forward strand.
TGTGCTCAAACTTCCTCTGGTTGACCTCAGTACCGATCCACTTGATTTGCTGGTCGCAGGTCTTGCATTACGTATGAAGCAGTTAGCACGCACCAGCCCGAAATTTATTGAATTGGTACATGAACGCCAGTTCCGTATCCAGATCGGAACAGATGAAGGAATGGCACGTCAGATCGTTGTGAATAATGGTCATATCGATACTGTTTCAGGTGATGCAGAAAAAGCTGATTTTGTGCTGCAATTTGCTGACAGCGAACAGGGTGTAAAAACGTTGCTCAAAGGTGATCCGACTGCATTCATGACCGGTATGCAAAGTGGCACGATTAAAATGGAAGGTGATTTTGGTCTGCTGGTCTGGTTTAACCAGGTTGCGAAAATGATTCCGCCTAAACTGCCAAAACCGGTCAAAGAAAAAGTGAAAATGGCACGCCAGTTTATTAAAGAGAAAACTGGTAAATAACTCCTAATCCCCCTGCTTTAATTAAAGGAGGGGCTAGGGAAGGATTATCATAAAAAAGCCCTCATCAAGAGGGCTTTTTTCATTTTGGAACAATGACGGTTTATTCAACTTCCAGATTAAACGTTACCGGCCCATCATTGACCAGATGCACTTTCATATCGGCCGCAAAAATACCGGTTTGTACATTTTCGAACTGGCTCTGCGCATATTCAACCAGCTGTTCATACAAGACCTTGGCATCGCTTGGCGGCATGGCGGGACCAAAGTCCGGGCGTAAGCCTTTTTGAGTTTGCGCCATCAAGGTAAATTGGGACACTAGCAGTAAACCGCCACCGGCCTGACTGACATTCCAGCCCATCTTGCCCTGCTCATCATCAAAGAAACGGTATTTCAATATCTTATCAATCAGTTTTTTGCCTTTTTCCAGATTATCTTCTTTACCGAGGCCCAGAAAAACCAGAATACCTTTGCCAATTTCTCCGGTGGTTTCACCATCGACCACGACTTTGGCTTCCAGTACCCGTTGTAATAATGCACGCATAATCAATTTTAGTCAGATTCAAAATTGCCGCCATTGTAGCAAGATCAGACTCATCTATTATTAAGTTAATGTCTAAAAAATGGGCTTAATTGATTGATTAGCATTGATAATATTTTAAACTATCTAAAAACACGATCATAATTATAAAAATTATCTGTTTTATCTATTTTATACTCTCACGTATCTTAGCTGCATGCAGGAAAGGTATTAAATTGAGAGAGTTAGAAATGTTTAAGCGTTCATTACTTGTTGCAATGCTTGCAACGGTGACAGCTGTACAAGCTGCGCCATTAACCAAAGATAACGGGGCACCAGTCGGTGACAATCAGAACTCGATCACTGCGGGTCCACAAGGTCCAACTTTGCTACAAGATGTGCAACTGGTTCAAAAACTGCAACGTTTTGGCCGTGAGCGCATTCCTGAACGTGTGGTTCACGCACGTGGTACAGGGGCTTATGGTGAATTCGTTACGACGAAAGATCTGTCTGATTTAACAATTGCTTCTTTATTCAAGGCCGGTACTAAAACTCCAGTTTTTGTGCGCATGTCTACTGTCATTCATGGTAAAGGTTCACCAGAAACCCTACGTGATCCGCACGGTTTTGCCATCAAATTCTATACTCAGGAAGGTAACTGGGATTTGGTCGGTAACCAGACACCAGTCTTCTTTATCCGTGATGCGATCAAATTCCCGGACTTCATCCACGCGATGAAACCAAGCCCCGTCACCAACGTACAAGATGCCAACCGTGTGTTTGACTTTCTGTCTAGCCAGCCTTGGGCAACCAACATGCTGACTTATGTTTATGGCAAGCAAGGTGTCCCAACCAGCTACCGCGAACAGGACGGTTTTGGTGTACATGCCTACAAACTGTATAACGACAAAGGCGAATACAAGTACGTGAAATTCAACTTCCGCTCTAAACAAGGCGTGAAGGGCTTAAATGTCAAAGAAGCGGCTGCGCAACAAGGTAAAGATTTCAATCACTTGACCAATGATCTTTATAACAACATCTATGCAGGTAATTTCCCGAAATGGGATCTGTATATTCAGGTGCTTGATCCTAAAGATCTGAACAGCTTTGATTTCGATCCGCTAGACCCAACCAAAATCTGGCCAACCAAACTGGTTCCAGAAGTGAAAGTCGGTACATTGACACTCAACCGTATGCCGAAGAACTTCTTCAATGAAACTGAACAGGCTGCATTTGCACCAGGTAATCTGGTCCCAGGTATCGAACCATCTGAAGACCGTTTGCTTCAAGGCCGTATCTTCTCTTATTCAGATACACAAATGTATCGTCTAGGTGCGAACCATCAGCAAATTCCGGTAAACCGTCCTGTGGTGAATGTGAACAACAATAACCAGGAAGGTCACATGAATGTGTCTGAACGTGACTCTGATGTGAACTACGAGCCAAGCCGTAAAGAGCCAAAACCGGCGACTGAAAAAGCGCGTGCAGTTGAAACGCCATTGACTGGTCATGTGCAACAGATCAGTACTAAAGAGCAAAACTTCAAGCAAGCAGGTGACTTGTACCGTTCATATACTGCCAAAGAGAAAGATGACCTGATCATGAACCTGGCGGCTGATCTGGGCAATGTCAAAGATTCAGAAACCAAGCACATCATGTTGTCTTACTTCTATAAGGCAGATGCGGACTACGGTATGCGTATGACCAAAGCTGTAAATGGTGACATCGCCATCGTTAAAGCCAAAGCTGCAAAATTAAAAGACTAATTCCGATTGGTCTTGAGGAACTGGTGACTAGGGCCTAGCGCATCACCTCCAAAAAGTCCTGTAATACTCCAAACCTTTCCTGCACCCTAGGGGGAGTTTTACAGGCACTCTGTTTTTTATTCCATCTCAGGTCAATTAAGTCTTTAGAGACTTAAATTTTCCTTTCGATTTCTGTTGGAGTTCATCATGAAAGTTCTGCCATATGCATTTTTAGCCAGTATTCTTGCCTTTAGCTCTGCATTCGCAACTGCTGCTGAAGTGAAGAATGTCTCCCCTGCAAAAACTGCGGCAAGCGTTCAGATGACCTCACAACAGGAATTGATCGATCTGTTTTTTGCTGCGGCTAAAATTGGCAATAGCGAAGTGATCAATGAATTTTTAAAACACGGCTTTCCAGTCGATATACGCAATCAAGATGGTTATACCCCGTTGATGATGGCGACCTATTATGGCCATCAGGATATCGTGACCACCTTACTGGCCAAAGGGGCAGACCGCTGCGCCCGGGACAAGCGTGGCAATACGGCATTGATGGGTGCCTTGTTCAAAATGGAATTTGCCATTGCCAAACAGCTGCGTCAGGTCGACTGTGATGCTCAAGCCAAGAAAACCGGGCAAAAAACCACAGCTGAATTTGCCAAGGTGATCGGTCAGGAAAAGCAGCTACAGAAAATTATCAAGGAACAGGAAAACGGGCTGAAAGCAGTCAAATAACCGAGCAGGAAGCAGTTTATTTTCTTGAACTTTTGTCGATAATTCAGCTAGCTGTACGTAAATCCTGCAATATTGCCTAAACTTTTATGCTTTAATGCGGGATAAGCACAGCGATATTTTCCTTAGTTATGGCTCCAATTATCCACTCTTTGTTAGATACTGACTTGTATAAATTCACCATGCTACAAGTGGTATTACACAAGTTTCCGCAAACGCATAGTGTCTATCATTTCCGTTGTCGCAATCTGGAAGACACGGAATATCCGCTGACGGATATTCTGGATGATTTGAATCATCAACTGGATTTGCTGTGTCAGCTCAAATTTAAAGAAGACGAATTACAATATTTACGCAGCCTGCGTTTTATCAAAAGCGATTTTGTGGATTATCTGGAACTATTCCAGCTCAAACGCCGTTTTATTAAGGCCACCATCGATAATGAAGGCCGCTTGGATATTACTATTGAAGGCCCCATGGTTCAGGCAATGATGTTTGAAATCTTTGTACTGGCCATTGTCAATGAACTGTATTTCAGCCGCATTCGTACACCTGAAGTGCTAGCCGAAGGTGAACGCCGTTTAAAAGCTAAAATTGAACTTTTAAAACAGTATGATGCCGCGCAGAACCCGAATGATCCACCGTTCCTGGTGTCAGACTTTGGTACCCGCCGTCGTTATAGTTTTGACTGGCAAAAGCATGTTGTCGAAGAATTCAATAAAGCTGCACCGCACGTGTTCCGTGGGACCAGTAATGTGTATTTAGCCAAAGAGTTGGGCATTACCCCGATTGGCACCATGGCGCATGAATTTCTGCAAGCCTTTCAGGCGTTAGATGTGCGTTTGCGTAATTTCCAGAAAGCAGCCCTGGAAACCTGGGTACAGGAATATCGCGGTGACCTCGGAATTGCCTTGACCGATGTAGTCGGTATGGATGCTTTCCTGCGTGACTTTGACCTGTACTTTGCCAAACTGTTTGATGGCTTGCGTCATGATAGTGGCGATCCCTATGAATGGGGTGACAAAGCTTATGCTCACTATAAAAAGCTGAAAATTGACAGCAAAACCAAAATGCTGACTTTTAGTGATGGTCTTAATCTGGAAAAAGCCTGGAAATTGCATCAATACTTCAAAGACCGCTTTCAGGTCAGTTTCGGGATCGGCACCAATCTGACCAATGATATGGGGCAGACGCCGCTAAATATCGTATTGAAACTGGTGGAATGTAACCGTCAATCCGTGGCGAAAATCTCCGATAGTCCAGGAAAAACCATGACGGATAATGATACCTTCCTGGCGTATTTGCGTCAGGTGTTCAATATCTCAGAACCTGCCTAAAAATCTCTGCTTTATTCAAAAAACCGCTTCAATCATGAGGCGGTTTTTTCTTAAATGATGGCCTTTCTTAAATTAGCTTTAGCTAAAATTATGCTAAGGATCTAGATAAAAACAACATAATTGAAAAAATGAGCTGTGCTAAGATCAAAAGGATTTGACCGCAATGACAACTACTAAGATGACCGCTTCCGCCTTTGACTTTGGTCTGCTGATTGAAGCAGAAGATTTGGTTCCGCATTTGGGACACGAAAAACTTCGAATTGTTGATTTAAGCCGGGCGTCGGTTTATGAACAATTGCATATTCCACATGCCTTACATCTGCAACCCAAGCTGCTGGTTCGTCAGGAAGAAACAGCCATGGGCCTGTTACCGGACGTAGAAGGGCTGAAAGCTTTAATTCGTTATCTGAATATTTCTCCTGAACATCATGTCGTGGCTTATGATGATGAAGGCGGTGCGTGGGCAGGGCGCCTGCTCTGGAACCTGCATTGCATGGGCTTTGAAAATACCAGTTTACTCAATGGCGGCATCCATGCCTGGCTGGGTGCGGGACTACCGACTTCATCAGATCAGGAAACGTTTACACCTGTCGATCATCTCGTTCCTGTTAATCTTGAAAGAAAGGCCGAGTTTCAGATTGATTATGATGAATTAAAACAACTCATTCAAAATGAAAAAATTCAGGTATGGGATTGTCGTACAGAAGATGAATATACTGGCCTGCGTCTGGCCGCGCGACGCGGTGGTCACATACCAGGCGCACGTCATTTTGAGTGGAGTACTGCCCTTAACCGGCAAAATCATTTAAAATTACATCCTTTACCACGTACTCAGCAGCGTCTGGAACAACTGGGATTTGATCTGGATCAGCCGGTTGTGGTGTATTGTCAGTCCCATCACCGTTCAGGTCTGGCTTATATTCTGGGTCGCTTATTCGGCTGGAATATTCGAGCCTATGATGGTGCGTGGAGTGAATGGGGCAACCGCCTCGATAGTCCAATCGCTACAGGAGAGGTGCCATCTTGAGCATCACATCGCGTCTAAAACAACAACTGTTTATCCAGGCCCAAAAAGTGGTGCCACAGCATCGCCTGTCCCGTGTGGTGGGAAAAATTGCAGCCAGCGAAAATCCGATTGTAAAAACAGCCGTGATCGCAGCATTCAAGACCAAATACGGGATTGATATGTCGATTGCTGAGCAAACCAATGCCCTGAAATTCAAATCATTTAATGATTTCTTTACCCGTGGATTAAGAACCGGGGTGCGTGCGGTCGATGCTGATTCAACTGCGATTGTATCTCCGGCAGATGGCGCGATTTCCCAACTGGGTAAAATTGAAAATGGCGATGTGTTTCAGGCCAAAGGCCAGAAGTTTACGGTTGAAAACCTGATTGCTGATCCGCAACTTGCAGAACCATTCAAGAATGGTGAGTTTGCGACCGTGTATCTGTCACCACGTGACTATCACCGTGTCCATATGCCATTCGCCGGGACTCTGACCGAAACTTTATATGTACCGGGTGAATTGTTCTCAGTCAACCAGACCACAGCCGAAAATATTCCGGGCCTGTTTGCCCGTAATGAACGTATGGTATGTCTGTTTGATACTGAACTGGGTCGTATGGCAGTGGTTCTAGTTGGCGCGATGATTGTGGCTGGTATTGAAACTGTAGCGACTGGCAAAGTAAAACCCTCTGGCCGTATCGAGCTGAATCAACATAATCTTTTCTTAGAAAAAGGTGCTGAGCTGGGTCGTTTCTACTTAGGTTCAACCGCTGTTATTCTGTTTGAAGAAAACAAGATGCAATGGGATGAGAAGTTTAAAGCCAATTCAACCGTGTTGATGGGTGAGGCGTTGGGGCATACCCTATAAAAAGCTTTTAATCTCCTGTTGTGTTGCTTCCCCCTGTGAAAAAGGGGGATTGAGGGGGATTAAATATTCTAATTTCCTCCTCTTGCACTTCAATTCAAAGCATTGCTTCAAAGCTTGCTCAGGAGGGAATCTCATGATAACAAATATCCTTTAGATTCTTTCCCTTTGAAAAAGGTAAGAAGCCTTGCTTCGCAAGAGGGAGTTAAAAAATTAAAATCCCTCCCAACCTCCCTTTAAAAAAGGGAGGAGATAAAAGATCCAAAAAAAGCGCCATCTGGCGCTTTTTATATTTAAACCTTATCGTTTGACTACGATCGAATCGATACCACTGTGCTGTAAGGTTTGCTGTGCAATAATGGCAGATTCCGCTGAGTCATAAGGTCCAGATACTACACGATACCAAACCTTGCCATTTTCCACACTGCGGACTACATCTGCAGATAAACCGTTGAGAATGATTTCTGCACGGCGGGCATCTGCCTGATCCGGGTCATCAAAACTACGGACTTGTAAAATATAGCTTGCAGAAGCAGGAGTTGGGGCTTCGGTTGCATCCAGACCCGGCTCAGTTGCTGTTTCTGATTCATCAACTTCTGGTCTTGGTGCCTCTACAATCACCACTGCTTCCTGATTTTTTGCTTCAGGAACCGCCTCTTCAGGAATCGGTGTTACTTGCTGTTGTGGCAACAGATCATAAAAACGGTAGTCTTTATTGGTATCTTCTTCTTGAGAATGCTCAGCCGTAGCCTGGTTTTTAGGTTTAACAGGTTCCCATGGCTTCCACAGCATGAGTGCCATTAAAAAACTTAACACGATTAAAATGATCACGAGTGTGCCAAGCCAGGTAGGAATAAGTGGCTTTTTAGGCTTATTCGGTCTTTCAGATACACCGCGCTGCGTTTTTCCAAACACTTGGGATTTCCTCTTATTTATCGGGGCAAATAGAAAAGGCATAACAGCAGTTATGCCCCTACTATGACTTCATCCTATGTGATCATGATAGAAAAGTCATTATCTAGATCACAAATCACACAGAATTTTAATTTATCTGCATCTTCAAACACATAGCCGAAGTTACAAAATGTTTATTCAACAGATAAACGGCAATGACTAGCATGCTGACTTCGAGCAGAGCTCTTCGTCTTGCGTCAATGTAAAAGCAGTGCTTTACATTGACTCAGGTGCAGATACACCAAGTAGTTCTAGACCGTTACGCAGCACTTGGCGAATATTTACAGATAACAGTAAACGTGCCTGAGTTAATTCTGCATCATCCCCTAGAACCTTGTTGTCGTTGTACCAGCCATGGAACAGCGCAGCCAGCTCTTTCAGGTAGTTACCAATCTGATGTGGTTCATAGCTATTTGCAGCACGAACGACAATCTCTGGATAAGCTGCCAGTTTTGCCAGAATTTCGGTTTCCGCTTCCAGCTCAAGTTTAGCTGCCAGACCACGTGCAGTGGTGACGTCAAAGTTCACGCCTGTAGACGCTGCCTTTTCTAACATACGACAGATCCGCGCATGCGCATACTGGATGTAATATACGGCGTTGTCTTTGCTTTGAGATACGGCAAGGTCAAGGTCGAAGTCAATATGCTGTTCAGATTTACGCATAACATAGTAGAAACGCGCTGCATCATTCCCGACCTCTTTGCGCAGGTCACGCAAAGTCACGAACTGGCCTGAACGAGATGACATCTGTACCATCTCGCCACCACGCCACAGGCTGACAAACTGAACCAGAAGTACAGTCAGTTTTTTCGAGTCATAGCCCAGAGCATCAATCGCGGCTTTTACACGTGCGATATAACCGTGGTGGTCTGAACCCCAGATATCAATGATATCGGTATAGCCACGTTGTAATTTGTTCAGGTGATACGCAATATCAGAGGCAAAATAAGTGGTTTGACCATTACGGCGTTTAACCACGCGGTCTTTTTCATCACCAAATTCAGTCGACTTGAACCAGATGTTGCCATCTTTTTCATACAGGAAGCCACGCTGATCTAGAGTTTGTAGCGCTTCATCAATTTTTTCAGTCAAAGTCGCTTCACTGAACCATTGATTGAAAGTCACCCCGAATTCACCAAGGTCATCTTTAATATCATCAAGGATGGCTTTTAACGCAGCTTGATGGAATACGCGGTAACCTTCATTTAATAAAGTTTGTGAGTTAAAGATCAGGCCATCAATGTGCTTTTCTTTATCGCCTGAAACCACCACCTTATTGCCTTCAGCATCCGGTTCGGCAGCGTACTGTACATCTTCAGGGACATCTTTATAAACGTCTGCAACAGGGCGAACATAGATATCGCCGTCTTTATCAATAATGCTTTGTGCGATTTCTTTGACGTAGTCACCTTGATAGGCATTTTTCGGGAACACCAGTTCCTGACCCGTCAATTCTAAATAACGTAAGTAAGTTGAAGTCGCCAGAATATCCATCTGACGGCCAGCATCGTTGACGTAATATTCGCGATCAACTTTGGCACCTGTCGCTTCAAGCAGATTTGCAACAGTCATACCATAAGCAGCGCCACGACCATGACCTACGTGCAGGCTAGAAGTCGGGTTCGCAGAAACAAATTCAACCTGAACGCGTTTTTCCGCATTGGCCTGGGTACGACCATACGTTGCCTGTTGAGCCTGAATCTGATCCAGCACAGCAAAACGCTGGTCTGCATTTAAAAAGAAGTTAATAAAGCCTGGGCCTGCAATTTCTGCCTTGCTGATATCCGCCACTTCAGGTAGGGCAGCAAGAATTTTTTCTGCTAAATCACGCGGTTTCATCCCCGCAGCTTTAGACGCGATCATGGCAATATTTGATGCAAAGTCACCGTGGCTGCGGTCTTTGGTACGCGTCAAATTACTTGTATTGTTCCAGTCAGATGGGAGTACGTTTTGTGCCTGTAAAGTTTGCACTGCATGATCGAGAGCTGCTTGGATTGCCGTATTCATAATCAGTCGAAAATAGATATCGCAGAAAAACAGCAAATATAGCAAATTTCCGACTCTTTAGGTAAAACCATTTATGGGGAATAAAAAATATACGATTAGCAGCCTATGGTTTCTATCCATCGGTCGGTCATCAATGAAGGATCACATGAGAAAGAGGGGAATAAATAAGTTGCAAACTTTACTATAAAAAATGAATCATCCAGCAATCAAAATGGCCTATATTAGCCTGATTGAAACTATAAAAAGAGTCAGCATGGATTCAAAACAGCGTCCGACCATCATCGGCAATATTCCCAAACTTCCAGCCAAATGGGCCTTGGTCATTGTGCCTTTTATCTTGTCCTGCCTGATGAGTGGAATTATTTCCATGATTAACATGCTGCGCAATCTGGGCTGGATTGAGGGCTTTATGGCCCTCTGGTTTCATAACTGGATGATTTCCTGGGCGATTGCTTTTCCGATTGTGGTGACGCTTTTACCTTTTGTACGCAAATTTGCCGGCTTGCTGGTCGATATGTCAGGAAATCAGCCACCCAAATAATTGTTTTCTATCAATGAGAATTAAGAAAGAAGTTCTAGAAGGTAAAAAGCATTCACTAACAGATAGGCTCTCTAACTAAAAATCAATTAAATCAGATGCTCGACTGCAGCACGGATGATTCCAAGGATCAGACCAATACAGGCCCCGACCACGACACCATTAACCCGGATCATATGCAGGTCACCACCGACTTCATTTTCAATCTTGTCGATCATCTCGGTCGAATCCCATTCATGAATACGTTCACTGATAAAACGAATCACTTTCTCACTGTACTGGTCACTTAGGTCTACAGCGATACCACTGAGACGGTTATTCAGTAACTCACGCACTGAGGTATTTGAAATAATATTCTCACCGACTTGCTGAATGGCGACTCGCAGATTCTCCGCAATCCCCGAATCTGGCTTTTGCAAATCCGCCTTGATGGCATCGCATAAAATGACCACTGCACCACTGATAAAATTTAGCACTTGCGGGCTGTCGAGTAGAGCATCTTTGGTTTCATTCAGTCGCTGACTGGCCATACTTTCAGAGTCTGCCAATTGCTGCATCAGTTCTTGAGCAGTTTCTTCAATTTTAAGCCGCCATGGATGATCGGGATCTGCCAGCATGGCTTCCACCCGCTGAATCACCGAATCGATACTGCGTTGCTGCACATCAATGCCGATCCAGCTCGCGCCTTTGGCCAGACGCCAGACCCCCATTTCCTTGAATAAAGTGCGGGTCAGCTCACGGGTCTGTTCCGGATGTGAAGTCATCCAGGCATGCACCACATCCAGGCCGCGTTGCAGCACATCCTGATGGAAATCATTTTCTAAAACAGCGCGTAACATTTCGCTGGCCAAGGTATTGATCTGGGTATTTTTGACCCATTGCACACTGTTGCTCTGAATAAATCCGGCGATCTGTTCCTGCCCGACAAATTCAAATACTTTAGGTACAGTCTGCTGAATCACTTGTGTGACCTGAGCATTATTCTGTGGATTGGCCAGCCAGCGGCCGGCAGCCAGACTTAAATCGGTACTGGCCAGACTGCGCTGCACAATTTGCGGGGAAAGGAAATTTTCCTGCACAAAGCGACCCATAGATTCGGCAATCCGGGCTTTATTGCGTGGAATAATTTCAGTATGGTCACGTAAAAATTTCGGGATCGGCAGCCGACCAAAAGGATTGCGGAACAGCACGGTAATCGCATACCAGTCCGCCAGACCACCGACTACACCTGCTTCGGCAGAGAGCATCAGGATATGAATCAGCCAGACATATTCAGGCAGCAGTTTTGCAGTAATCATCAGCGCCAGCCAAGCCAGTACTGCGACGACCAGTGCAATGGTCGCAAAACGTTTACTGCGTTGTAAGCTAGGTGACGGCTGCTCTTTCTGCATAAATCATCCTGTTATTGGGGCGTGGCCGGCTGCGGTTGGAGTACTTGGCCGGATGGACTTACTCCATATTTAGCGCCAAGTGATTGTAAAATCAAGCGCGCATCAAAAGCATCTTTCGGCTCCTGACCGGCTTTAAAGCACTCAATGGTATAAGCCACTTGAGCAGGATCTAAAGTGACAGTATAGGGCTGGTCATAGAATGGATCGGGCCAGAATCCCGGATAGCGGCGGGAATAACCATAAGGACGATAATAGCCGTATGGATAGACGCTAGGCGCCGGATAGACAATCGCCTGACGCGGTGGTTGCTGGGTACGGTTACTAGGATCGTTCAGTACCCGGAAAAACTGGAAGCCATTTTGTACCGTAGTTTGAGCAGCTTTCAGCAGGGTGATTTCTTCGGCCGTACCGAAACTCATATTAGGTCGCGCCTGAAAGCTGATGCGGTAGGTGTTGGCGTTCAGTGGGGTGGTGCTGTACTGGCCGAGCTGGTCAAAGGTAAGCGGCTTGGACGGTGTCGTTGCACAGCCGGAAAGCAGGGCAGTCGTCGCAAGGGTCAGGGCAATGACGGTTTTTTTCATCTTCGTTCTCCTGATAGGATGATCCAGCGAGTTACAGACCTCTAGAAGCTGCTATCTGGCTGGGTCAGGAAACTCAATTCTTCCTCGGTGGATTCACGGCCCAGAATCTGGTTGCGATGTGGGTAGCGTCCGAAACGGTCAATAATGATTTTATGCTTGATTTCATATTCGAGGTTTTCTGGATTGCCGAGGCGCTGAAATAATTTTAGCGCAAATTCATGGATTAATTTAGATTCGCTATGCATGAAAGGCATATAAAGGAAGGAACGTTGCTCCGGGCTCAGCTGCTTGTCCAGATCCTGGCTGATGGCTTCCTGAGCCAGTGCCAAAGCCAGACTGTCCTGAGCAAAAGCACGCGGCGTATCCCGAAAAATATTGCGTGAAAACTGGTCCAGAACAAGGATTTCTGCCAGACGGCCGTCAGCATTCTTGCGCCATGACCACAGTTCAGCTTTACTCGCCTGTTCCAGAATATCGCCAAATTTTTCCTTCAAACTTTGGTCGAACTGGTCACTTTTGGCAAACCAGTTGGGTTGTGTTTCAGGACTAAACCAGAAGTCTAAAATATCTTGATAATTCATAATGTTTACAATTTATTAGCATTTATTTGTCAATAAAATCACAAATTTCACATGTCTTATAGAGAAACTTTGTGTTAAAAATTTGCCCAACTAAAAATCAATGGTTTGCTTGAAAACTAGGCAGGGCAGCATGTGCTGTCTGGAAATCGCGGTATACTAAGCTAAACCGATGATTCTATTTTAATAGTTACCCCCATTAAGCGAGATTGTAATGAGTCAACCTGAATCGACTGCCCATGATGTATTACCGGAATGGGTAGATTCGTCGCTCATCAAAGGAATGCTGCGCGGTATCGAGCGTGAGAGCTTGCGTATGCAAAGCAATGGTTTTCTGTCGCAGGAACCGCATCCTCATGCCTTAGGTTCAGCTCTGACACATCCGCATATTACGACTGATTATTCTGAAGCCTTAATGGAGTTTATTACTCCGCCGAAAGAGAGTATTAATGAAGCTCTCAACTACCTGACTGATATTCATGCCTTTGTACACCGTCATCTGAAAAATGATGAAAAGCTCTGGCCGATGTCCATGCCGTGCATGCTCGACAGCAAGGATGAAAATATCCCGTTAGCACAATATGGCAGTTCCAATATTGGCTTATTTAAAACGCTGTATCGTCATGGTTTAGGCGTGCGTTATGGTCGCCGTATGCAGACCATTTCCGGGGTTCACTATAATCTGTCTTTCCCGGATCATTTCTTTACAGCGCTACAAGAACAGGAAGCCGATGAAGAGCTACGCGCTTTAAGCCTGCAAGATTATCGCAGCCATCGTTATATGGGGCTGATCCGTAACTTTATTCGTTTGACGCCACTGGTAATTTTTCTGGTTGGTGCCAGTCCAGCAGTTTGTCAGTGTTTTATGACTGGACGTGATCACCACTTATTCCCGCTGGTGCGCGGTACTTTATATACGCCTTATTCGACTGCATTACGGATGGGACGTTTTGGCTACCAGAATTCGGCACAGAAACAGCTGGGTATTCACTACAATAATCTGCAGGATTATCTGGCAGGTCTGCAAAAAGCGGTCAGAACACCGTATAAACAGTTTACCCGTCTGGGTCTGGATGATGCCAATGGTCAGCCAATTCAGATCAATGACCATGTGCTACAGATTGAAAATGAATACTACAGTCTGGTGCGTCCGAAGCAGGTACCTCAAGAAGGTGAAACTCCATCGCAAGCCTTGCAAAATCGCGGGATCGGCTATGTCGAGCTGCGTGCTGTAGATGTCAATCCGTATAGCGCGATCGGGATCAATGAAGATACTGCCGGCTTCCTGGAAGTAGTGGCACTGTACTGCTTATTGCAAGACAGCCCGGCATTGCTGGATGCAGAACAGGAAATCATTGACCAGAATCAGGCAGAAGTGGTGAATCGTGGTCGCGCCTATAACGCTGCAATTATGGAAAATGGTCAGCGTTATATGATTGAAGACTGGTGTAATCTGCATTTGCAACGTATGCAGCCACTGGCTCAATTGCTCGATCAGGCTTATGACACTGATTTATATAGTAGCGCCATGCAAGCGATGCAGATCCGTGTCGATGAAGTCGATGCGACCTTGTCAGCCCTGATTGTCGGAGATATCCGTAGCCACAGCAGCATGTGGCAATTTGGCCAGCATTTGGCCCATCAGCATAGCAATCTCTATGAATCACATCGATTAAGCAAAGAAACACTTAAATATTTCAATGAATTGTCACAAAAGTCATTGCAGCAACAACACCAGCTCGAGCAAGATAATACGATCAGTTTTACTGAATATTTAGCCCAATATCGATAATAAATAAGAGGATTAACCATGCAATGGGGTTATCGCTTCGTGAGTGGTGTGTTGTTTTTGGCATCTATTGCCGGGATGGCATTTGCTTTATATCTTGAGCATGGACAGGGCCTGAACCCTTGCCCATTGTGTGTGTTTCAACGAATCGGATTGATCGGACTAGGGATTATTTCCCTGATTGCGTTGCTGCATAATCCGAAATCCAATGCCATGAAGCGCGTATATGCTTTCTTAGGCTCGCTCAGTATCTTATGGTCAGTCGGTGTAGCTGCACGGCATGTCTGGCTACAGAACCTGCCACCGGATCGAGTGCCGAGCTGCGGCCCAGGTCTGGATTACTGGTTGGAAACTTTGCCGATGAAATCGGTATTACAGCAGGTATTAAATGGTTCAGGTGAATGTGCCGCAATTGACTGGACGTTCTTGGGGCAATCTTTACCGGTCTGGTCATTGGTGTTCTTCAGTATCTTATTGCTGATCAGCCTGTGGCAGTTATTTCGCAAATATCAGACTGCGCCCGTCAAACGTTTAAGAGATAAATACTGATTTTCAAAATTGGAATCAAAAAGCCAGTCTACAGACTGGCTTTTTTTATCACTCTCTTAGAGGCGAACCAAATTTTTTATCTTCAATCAGGTCAGGGCAATGCCTTCAATACTATCTAGATCGGTCACGTATTCATGAATTTGTGTATAGGCTTCATCTTCCACACTTGGATAGAACCAGCGCACAATCTGTTCAGCCACCAACGGATGATACTGAATTTCAAAGTGGTTCAAGCCATAGAAAATCGCCTTATGTGCGTCGGGTACTTTCAGGTCAAAACGCGGGTGGGGATGTTCGCCCAAGGCACTTTTGACACTGACCAGATAATCGCCGATCACATTAAGCGTTTTGTTGGTATGGTGTTCAAACTCGATTGTACCTGCCACCAGATAGGCATCGATATGCGCAGGAATCGGGGCTGGTTTACGGTTGTCGTCCATAAAGCCAATCCGTACCGGATTATGTTCCCAGTCATCATCCCGGACACTGCCATGACGTAAGTCCAGAATCCCGTTACTGCGAATATTCACCACATGCCCTACAATTTTCACTAAAGGAAAATGTCCAAGTTTTTCCTGCAAGCTAAAACCAAAACGTTCCAGTACCGCACCATGATGCGGTGAACCCAGACAGACCAGATTTTCCACCATCGGAATCCAGTCATAGACATTCTGTTTGCCATAGAATAGGGCACTGCGTGACACCAGACCGCCCATACTGTGTCCGATCAGATCAATACTGGTAATTCCTGGATTACGTTTGACCAGATCCTGCAAGGCATTGGCCAGACTGCGGCCATTGGCTGAAATGCGGCGTCCGGTATTGTAGTTCAGGTACAGCATGGTGTTATGGTCACGCTGAGCCAGCAATTTTTCCCCAATACCCGGATATTTGCGGGTTGACCAGTCCAAATGGTTCATGCACAGACCATGCACAAATAGGGTAATGCGTCCGGTTAGCTCACCTTGTTGCAGAGAACCATAATGATCGTAAATGAGCATCGGCAGGGCGAGAGGATTCTGATATTTCAGCAGATAATCGCCAATAATCCCGTTCAGGGCACTGACCATAAAATGCATGGTCGGGGTCAGAGGTTTATTATGTAATTTTGGAAATCTTTCAATAATACGGCGCAGTCCAGGCGCAATCAGGGTATTGCCATAATGAAAGATCATGTCATA
Organism: Acinetobacter sp. CAU_H_60; assembly: GCF_058599385.1. Taxonomy (NCBI): domain Bacteria; kingdom Pseudomonadati; phylum Pseudomonadota; class Gammaproteobacteria; order Moraxellales; family Moraxellaceae; genus Acinetobacter; species Acinetobacter sp. CAU_H_60. The sequence continues at coordinate 90,666 of NZ_CM178653.1, forward strand.
AGACATTTGATACAGACGTACGATATAAGGAATATTCTGGAAAGTTTTGGAATTTTTTTCACTCAGCCCGAATACGCTCATTAAAATTTCACGCTGAATCGATTTAATCAGCTCCTGTACTACATCACTAAAGCGCATGGTGACCAATTGTGCCAGGCCTTCCAGGACATCTGCCTGGCTAAGCGGAGTTCGATCCCATCGACAATAGGTTTCATGCAATGGCGTTAAACTTGGCATTTGATCCTATCCTTTATATGACCCGTAGACATCTTTCTTTTTTGAGCACTTCGCGGTATAAATTCTTTTTTCAGTATTCTTGATTCTCAATTTATTCGGAATACTCTTAAAATAGCGAGAATTGCATAACATTAAAGGCTTTTTTGTCAGACAATTTAAGCAATTAAGTGGTTATAAAATGAAGTGTATTTCACACTTTTAAATTAAATTTTGACATTTTGTTTGTTTTTTATTGATTGCCGATGAATATCATTTACCTGCATGGGTTCAAGAGTAGTAGCAGCTCGATTAAAGGCCAGTTATTGGAACAATACTGTGCCAAGTACCCGGATATTCAGGTGCATTTACCCGATTTGAACATGCCGCCCATGGCTGCAATTCAGAAGATTTCTAAATTGATCCAGTCGATGGACCAGGTGGCATTGGTCGGCAGTAGCCTCGGGGGATTCTATGCGACATATCTGGTCGCTCAAGCGCATGTGCCGGCTGTACTGATCAATCCGGCAATGCGACCATGGCAGCTGTTTCGTGAACTGTTTGATGATGAATTGCCTCTGCAGGTTCATCCGAACTGGTGCCTGAATGACGCAGATCTTGGCCAGCTCGAAGCCATGGCGCTACCAACTGCACAAGATGCAGACAAAATATTAGTGCTGTTACAACAAGGCGATGAAGTTTTGGATTATCGTGCAGCACATCGCTATTATAGTTCAGCTCGTCCACCTGCACTGCTGATGACCGAGGCCAATGGCAGCCATGGCATGGATGATTTTGCGGAGAAAATTCCGCTGCTCTTACAGTTTTTATCCGACTGCATAAAAAAGGAAACCGAATAACGTGTCTCAATATACGGCTCAATCTCTTGAAGTTTTATCTGGTCTAGATCCGGTGCGTCGTCGTCCGGGCATGTATACCGATACCTCTCGTCCAAACCACTTGGCGCAGGAAGTGATTGATAATGCGGTCGATGAGGCACTGGCGGGACATGCCAATAAAGTCACGGTCACGGTGTATAAGGATGGTTCATTATCGGTCGAAGATAATGGCCGTGGTATGCCGGTTGATATTCATCCGGAATATGGTCAGAGCGGGATTGAAATTATCCTGACCAAACTGCATGCCGGTGGTAAGTTCAGTACCGATAACTATCAATTTTCTGGCGGTCTGCACGGGGTGGGGATCTCGGTCGTCAACGCGCTTTCTAGCCGCGTAGAAGTTGAAGTTCAGCGTCACGGCAATTTGTATAAAATGGCCTTTGAAAATGGTGAACCGACTGCACCACTAGAAGTGCTGGAAGGCAAGGCACCGAAACGTGCCACAGGGACAACTGTTCATTTCTGGCCAGAAACCAAATATTTCGATTCGCCCAAATTTGCCCTTAAAGCCTTAAAACATAATTTAAAAGCCAAAGCGGTATTGGCCGCTGGTCTGCAAATTAACTATATCGACCAGATTAATGATGAAAAGATCATCTGGCAGTTTGAAAATGGTCTGGTCGACTATTTGATGGATGAGCTGGAAGACCGTGAAATTATTCCGGCCCCTGCTTTTGTGGCGACAGGTGATGCTGAGCGTGCCAGTGCAGAATTTGCCATCTGCTGGAATGTAGAAGGTGGAGAAAGTATTCAGGAATCTTATGTCAACCTGATTCCAACCGCACAGGGTGGTACTCACGTGAATGGCTTACGTTCGGGTGTGACCGATGCCATGCGTGAGTTCTGTGAGCTGCGTAACCTGTTGCCACGGAATATGAAACTGTCTGCAGAAGATGTCTGGGATGGGGTGAACTATATCCTGTCGCTGAAATTCCAAGAGCCACAATTCTCTGGTCAGACCAAGGAACGTTTATCTAGCCGTGAAGCCTCAGGCATTGTGCAGAATATTGCCAAAGATGCGTTTGCACTGTGGCTGAACCAGAATTCAGACATCGCTATGCAACTGGCAGAAATGGCCATTTCCAAAGCGGGTCGCCGTTTAAAAGCAGCTAAGAAAGTTGAGCGTAAGAAAATTGTCGCTGGTCCGACTTTACCTGGGAAACTGTCAGATTGTGTTGGACATGATCTGGATCAGTCTGAACTGTTTATTGTGGAAGGAGACTCTGCGGGTGGCTCGGCCAAGCAGGCACGTGACAAAAATTTCCAGGCGATCATGCCGATTCGCGGGAAAATTTTAAATACCTGGGAAGTCTCTTCGGATGAAGTGCTGGCCTCTCAGGAAGTACATAACATTGCAATCGCGATTGGGGTCGATCCAGGTTCAGATGATCTGTCTGAACTGCGTTATGGCAAGATATGTATTCTTGCCGATGCCGACTCGGATGGTTTGCATATTGCGACTTTGTTATGTGCGCTGTTCGTAAAACACTTTCCGATTCTGGTCGAGGAAGGGCATCTGTTTGTAGCGATGCCACCACTATTCCGTATTGATGATGCTAAAGATGTGCACTATGCGCTGGATGAAGATGAACTGGAAGGCATCCTGAAAAAATGTAAAACCAAGAATCCGCAAATCACCCGATTCAAAGGTTTAGGCGAGATGAATGCCAGCCAGCTCCGTGAAACTACTTTGGATCCAAATACTCGTCGTCTGGTGCAGCTAGATCTGGATGATGTGCACCTGACTTCAGGCTTACTGGATAAACTGTTGGCCAAAAAACGCGCCAGTGATCGCAAAGACTGGTTGGAACAGAAAGGTAATCTGGCGGATATCGTTGTTTAAAATGATTTGCTGCTAATACCTATTAAAAAGCCCGCAATCGCGGGCTTTTTTAACAACTCAATTTAAGACTCAACTTTTAAATAGTGTCCATCTGCATAGACATTATGTCCAAAGCCACAACCTGAACTGCCATTGTCCTGTTTTAAAATCACCTGCTGCCCCTGTTTAGGATCAAAAGCAAAATTGAGATTAATTTTGCAGTCATCTGATCGATAGGTCATTTGATTTTTATTAACAGGCATTGTGGTTTCAAATTCACCTATATTTGGACCATAAATCATGCTATTTAGTCCCATATATAAGCCATTAAAATGAATCTGATAAGAATTTTTAATCCGTTTGACTTGAATGGTATTCCAGTGACCGAAGCCAGCATGCCGTATATAAATGCCTGCCAAGTTTTGAGTTTTTTGCGGAGGAGGAAGCTGTTTTAAATTAAATTGACTGCTTTTGGCCTGAGGAAAGACTGAAAACCAGGCCCGTGCCCATTGTGGCTTTCCTGATTTAAAATAGCTTAACCCGACATTATTAAAAGCAGTGGTAATGGCATTCTCGGAAAAAGATACACCGCTATTTTCACTATGCATTGCACAAAAGGCAGACCAGGAAGCTTGCTGTTGAAATTGTCCTAGCGCATTTTGATACTGTTTCTGATCATAAAATTTTCTTCCCGAGTTGGCATAGCTTTTCACCTTGGCACATTCGGATCGGAGTTCAGTTTCAAAGTCTGAATTGGCGAAACTGAAATTACTCAGAGGGAGAATACTGATAAAGATAAGCAACTTATTCATAATTTTACTCAACTGACATTATTCTGGTTTTAATAGAAAATTTTATCTATCAGTAATTTTTCTAACAGATTATTGATCCAATTAGATTAAGTTTTACATAAAAAATAAAATATTTTGGTTTAATTCAGGTTGAGTTGCATCAATACCAGATCGCGCCATTGTCCAAATTTCTGTCCAACTTCCGGCATATAACCGGTTTGTTTAAAACCTAATTTCTCATGTAAGGCAATCGATGCATGATTTTCATGGTCAATGGCACCGACCATGACATGGATAGCATTTTGTCGGGCATGTTCAATCAGCTTGAGCATCAAAGCTTTACCCAGACCTTGCCCAATAAAGTCTGCATGAATAAAGACAGAATGTTCAACAGTGTGTTTAAAGCCCTGAATGGGTCGAAATATAGAATAATCCGCATAACCTGCAATTTGCCTGAATGCTGAATGCTCAGCTACTAATAAAGGAAATTGCTGAGCATTTAATTCATTCAGCATGTTCTGGAAATCCTGGATCGTTTTTGGCGTGCTATTCCAGGTTGAGGTTCCGTATAAGATTTCAGCATTGTAGATCGGGAGTAGATGTTCCAAATCTTGAATTTGAGCAGGACGAATAACAAAGCTCATAAGCAGATGCCAAAAAAGAAAGAGAATATCTAACCATAACCTGAATTTAGGCAATAAAAAAGCAGAACCGAAGTCCTGCTTTATTCATTCTAAAAACTTAGAAGTGGTATTTAACCAATGCGCTGACATCGTGTTGATCAACGTCAGTACCGAATTTGTTATTCCAAACAGAATGTTCAATACCAAGGTAAAGTTTAGTCTCAGGAGAGATATGCTTACCAACGTTCCATTTATATTGTGAAGTCCAGTTCAATTCGCTTTTGTGATCAGGACCTTCAGCGGTTGACCAGTCCAGGAAAGCATCTGCCAGGAACTCTTCGCCACCAATTTTAAATGGAACTGCATAAGTGATCGTCATTTGATAATCGTCTTTTTGCAGGTCATTGTCAGCTTTGTAGAAGTTAATATTCGCATAGCTAGTATATGGAATATCAAGTGCAAAACCGATCCCGTATAGGTAGTTATTAAAGTCACTCGCACCGCTATTGCCTTCCCAAGTAGTCGCAATAAGCACGTCTTTAATTGGGCCAAGCTCAAGCTTTTGACCAGTGACTGCACCTAAACTTAAACGCGGTGCAACTTCGAAGTAAGTTTCATTACCGAAATCATTATTGGTACGGTCAGCAAAGGCGAAGATATCACCATATTTTAAACCAGCTGCATATTCAGCAGTAATGGTTGATTGATCAATTTTTTCATTACCAGCTGCAAATGGTGCTTTATAGTTTTCACCATATAAAGCTGACAGACTAAAATCTTGCCAAACTGCTGCCTGAGTGAAAGCTGCTGTTGAAGCCAATGCACAAAGTGCCGCGATTTGTGTAAATTTCATTTAAATATCTCCCCCGAGAAAGCAGCTTAAGGATACAGATTAATAAGTAAAAATAAAGTCAAAATTGATCGCTGACAGAAATATTTCATCGTCTTGAGCTGATGATAATTTGAGATATGGGGAGAAGAAGGTTTATAGGATTTTTAAAGCGAGTTAAATTTTTATATTTAAATTAATTTTAAGAATAGAGACTCAATTTTGAAGCTGATTAAAGTAAAGACATAGATCTTCTATGAACAGGGCAAAGACTGCTTTAATTTTGGGAAGGTCATGTGAATAGTATTTCGATTGTTCTAAATCTGGAAGGTCAATCACGATCCGGTAAGCAGTTGTCACGAACGGTTGTCCTTTTGCTAAAAAAATCAAAATATCACTTGCATATTTTCAATAGAGGACCGATATTCGAAGTATAGGAACACGGTTCTGCAGACTCAAAAATGTGTTCATCATTCAATCTGGAGGGTTTTATCCAAAGCGATTTGAAGATGTGAAATGCAATATAAAACAGCAAGCTATACACGTGCCAAGATAAAAATTCTGCACTAAAAAGTTAAAATGATTTGAGGATGGTATTTTATGAACATTGAACTCCGTACCGATAAAAACATTCGCAATAGTGATCGTCTAATTACTTACGTTCGTACCGAATTAAATCAGGAATTCCAGCGCCACAGTGAGCGTATAACCCATTTCTCAGTGCATCTTAGCGATGAAAATGCCGCCAAAGGAGGCGATGACGATATTCGCTGCATGATCGAAGCACGTCCTGCCGGCTTGAAGCCAATTGTCGTGAACCATCATGGTCATAATGTTGATACTGCGATTCATGGAGCCATTGACCGTTTAAAACGCAGTCTGGAACATGTGATTGAGAAAAAAGATAACGTACGTAGCACTCCGCTAAAACTTGCGGAAGAAGATACAGGTACAGATCTAGAACAATAAATAATCCGCAGATGAAAAAGGCCCTACGGGGCTTTTTTCAATTTTAGATAAAATAAACGAATGAGAACAAAACAAATCCCGCTTTATTCGGCATAATAGTGAAAAACGAATTTGAAGTGAGCTCCATCATGTTAACTGCGCAACAACAGCTTTTTGTGCAAGCACTCGAAGAACTTAATCTGGGTCAGGTCAAACAGCTTTTGGCAGATGGACTTAACCCGAATTTTATTGATCTGGAAAAAGGCCCAGTTATTTCCATCTGGTCAGATGGCCTGTTCAAATGGTGGGAAGAAGTCTGCGAAGCTTATGAAGCGGGTAGTCCCTTAACTGCTGAAGAAAAACAGCAACGTCTAGACGTACATTTACAGATTCTGGAAGCGCTGATCCAGGCCAAAGTGAATTTGCATCTTTGGGATGCTGAAGAAGTTTATGGCCCGCTTTGGGATGCGGCCAGTGCAGCCTGTGTACCTGCAGTGCAGCGCCTATTAGAAGAAAAAGTCAATCCAAACAGTAAGGATGAAGAAGGTTTAACCATCCTGTCATCGATTAGTGATTTATTCTTTGATTGTGATTTTGATGAAATTAACTGGGCAGAAGCACTGGAAGAAGAAAAACAGACCCTAGAATTATTGCGTAGTCATGGCGCAAAAATGACCAAGGAATTACATTAAATTTTAAGAAAGAGCTCCAGCAAGATGAAGACAACTTTAAGAATATTGGGTTTGATGGCACTGACGGGTGTCAGTGCACAGCTTTGTGCAGCGGTAGAGTTTGACCGACCAGGTGAAGGTCTGGGCACCAGTACAGTTCCAGTGGGTCAGTTAGCTTGGGAACAGGGTTTACCGAGTTTCTCTTATAGCGAAGCGACTGTGGATGGAAGCAAGCTGAAACAAACCACTTTAAATGCCGACGTCTTGTTGCGTACCGGTTTGACTGATGATCTGGAATTACGTTTAGGCTGGGCCGGTCCGGCTTGGTCACAAACCAAGTTCAATGGTCAGACTGAAGAGGATGACGGTCTAGGCGATGTCAGTATTGGCCTGAAAAAAGCCATTGATCTGGATGATGAAAAACTCAGTATGGCGCTGATGGCTGAAGCCATTATTGCCACAGGTAATGCTAATTTTAGCAATGAAGAAGATATTTATAGCCTGAGCTCAGCAGTTGCTTATCAATATAATGATTTAGTGAATACTGCACTGACCATGCGTTACGAATGGCAAGATAGCAACTGGGCGATTACTGCAATTCCAGCTTTAAGCTATCAGATTGCTGATCGCTGGTCAGGTTATTCGGAACTGATTTATCGTAAAGCTGAAAGTCAGGATAATGAATATGCGCTAGGCACTGGTGTCATGTATGCATTGAATGATCAGGTACAGCTTGATGCCAGTGTTGGGGTGGATCTAGAAGGTCAGAATAAAGGTTACTTCTCAGGCTTGGGCGTATCGTTCCTGTTCTAAGCTGCTCTTATTTCGATATGACCAAAGCACTACAGTTTAAGATCGGGAGAAAAGTATTTTCTCCAGTCTTATTGGGCACAGTGTTGCTTAGCAATATTGCTCAGGCAGAAGCGCCTTTGCTTTCGCCTGAGCAGGCTTTTCCTCTGAGTATTAGTTCAGTCACTCAGCAACAGGCTGAACTTAGCTGGGAAATTCCGCAAAACTATTATCTTTATCAGCATAAGGTAGAGCTAAAGCAGGGAAGTCAGCCGATGACCTTGCAATTGCCACCTGCTGAAGATCTATATGATGAAAACTATGGTCATACCCAGGTTTATTATCAGCAATTAAAAGTTCAGATTCCGACACAGGCGGGTCAAACTTATCAGGTCAGCTGGCAAGGCTGTGCCAAAGATCGGCTTTGTTACCCACCCCAAACCATTGAATTCAAGACTGACTTATCCGGTCTGGTGCAATATGAATCTACTGGCTCGGGTAATAAACGGTTACTGGATCTAAGTAGCTCTTCCTCACAGCACAACCGGATTCTGGCAAACTCTGCTGATGATCTAGAATCAGGAAATACAGACAGCAAAATCGTCGAAGTCATTTCTACACGATCCAACAGCGACTCGGCACAAGACCAGCAATGGTCTACACGTCTAGCTGGAAGTTCGCTGGCTTATGGATTACTGTTATTTTTCGGCTTGGGCATTTTGCTGGCATTTACGCCATGCTCTTTGCCGATGCTGCCAATTCTGACTTCACTGATTGTTCGTGATAGCAAAGGCATCAAGGCTTGGATGATTGCCCTAAGCTTTGTAAGCAGTATGGCCGCAGTCTATGCGGTACTGGGCTTGATCGCATCTTCAGCCGGACTCAACTTTCAACGCTGGTTACAGCAACCTGCCACCCTGATGGCATTTAGTGCATTATTTGTGGTATTTGCCCTCAACCTGTTTGGCCTGTTTGAAATTAAAATGCCACAGCGTCTGACGCAGCGTCTGGATCGGGTTCAGGCGATGCAGCAAGGAGGAACTCTAGTTAGCGCTGCGGTCATGGGATCTGTTTCTGCCTTATTGGTCGGGCCTTGTATGACGGCACCATTAGCTGGTGCATTACTGTTTATTTCCCAGACCCAGAACCAATGGCAAGGCGCAGTGCTGCTGTTTACTTTAGGTTTCGGTATGGGTACCCCGTTGCTGCTGGCCAGTATTATGGGGGCACGCATCCTACCTCGAGCCGGGCACTGGATGAATCAGGTAAAAGTACTCTTTGCTTTCATCATGCTGGCTTTGGCCTTGTATTTTATTCGTCCGCTGATTTCAGAAGCTGCATTGCAGTGGCTGTCGCTAGGGTTGGGCTTAAGCTTTGTTGCTTATGTTCTGGCACGATTATTCTGGAAAAATACCGGACTGCGCTGGCTTTATATCATCTGTTTGGCTATCGCTGTGCCTTATATTACATATAGTCAATATCAGCATAGTCAGCGCTTTTTTATTGAAAATGCCCAACAACAGGCGAGTTGGCATATAGCAAAAACAGCCACTGAATTTGAACAATTACTGGCTACAGTACCGAAAGGGCAGAAGGTCATTGTGGATGTCTATGCTGATTGGTGTGTGGCCTGTCAGCCGATTGAACATAAAGTATTAAAGGCAGCTGTTGTCCAGCAGGCCTTAGTCCCTTATTTTCTGATCAAGCTGGATCTTAGTCAGTATGATGCTACGCATCAGACCCTGCTTAACCGATGGGAAATTCTGGGACCACCGACCTATTTATTTCTCGATACTCAGCAGCAGGAGATTCGCAGCTTACGTTTGACAGGTGCATTTAGTGAAGCAGAATTATTGGCACAACTACAGCTTTTAGAGCAGCTCTAACATTCACTTTAAAGCTTTTCGGGTACGCGCTTTAAAGTGAATAAGACTGATGAAAATATCAGGCTGGTTGAACTTTTAGAGGTTCCAGATAAGATTTCACCTGATTCCGTCCACCGGCTTTGGCCTGATAAAGGGCCTGATCGGCTTGGCTCAGAAGTTGCTGCGGGCGTAATTCAGGTTTTGAAATAGCAATGCCAAAGCTGGCAGTCACTGGGATCAATTGTCCTTCATCACTAAAAATCTGTAGCTGCTGGATCGCGCTTCGGCAACGCTCTGCAACCTGCTGAGCTTTTTCCAGGCTGGAATTATTCAGGACCAGAATAAATTCCTCACCGCCGAACCGTCCCACCACATCACTTTCACGCAGTTGCTGGTTCAGTACCGCACTGACTTGTACCAGTGTTTCATCGCCCTTGTGATGTCCATAGTAATCATTGATCTTTTTGAAATGATCCAGATCCAGCAGCACCAGTGCATAGTTAAAAGTCGCAGTACTATTTAACTGATCCAGACATTGATTAATGCTACGGCGGTTAAACAGATTGGTCAGAGGATCAATCTGGCTGAGATGGTTGATTAGCTGTTCGCGATAACGCCATTGACTGAGTAAAATCTCAAATAAAATCATGCAGACAGCAAGAATTGGCAGGATAAAATACAGCATTGATAATAGCCAGAAGCTATTATGGAAAAACTGGTCCTGAATATTAAAGAGTGGCGAATAAGGCAGTTGCTGGTTAAAACTTAGATAGGCGCAAGTTACCAGAAACAGTGAGGCTGGAATCAGCATGCTATAGACCAGCCTCCGGTGAAACAGGACCAGTCCTACCGTCATCAGGCAAACATAGGCAATTGTGGCTACCGGACTGATCACGCCTACGATATACGCATCCCGACACAGGGACACCACAAAGATACCCACTGCCAGATAGGGAAAATATCGTTCTATCAGCGCATTACCCTGAAATTTATAACAGGGATAAATCAGAAGAACCAGCGCCAGTAAAAATAGGCCATTCATGTGAACTTGTGAACGAACGACGTCAATATGGACATGCTGCCAGTATTGCGGATGTGACAGGACAAAAAGATCCCAACTTAGCCAGCTGATATGTATGCCACAGCCAAGTGCCAGCATCAGGATACACTTTTTCAAAATCCCCCAGTTCATCACTACTTCATCTTCGATCAGATATTTCTTGAGTCGATGATTCTGGAATTTTTGTAATACTGCTGACATTCGCTTCATACAACAGGTCTGACCTTTATTGTTATTGCTAAGTTTTTAAAAGATGGAAAAATATTGCTTTAATTATTTACAGAAATATAACATACAATTAATTCATTGATAATCAGTAATATTTATCAAAAATTAAAAAAAAGGAGAAAAATTAAGCTGGAAATTTATTGTTCTAAATACGCAATGAAGTGTTTTATTTAAACCCATTATTTCATGATTTAAAATTTATTAAGCTATGTCCATTCCCGAACAATGAACGGACCAGATTAAGCAATGAAAATTTTACAGATTGATTCCAGTATTTTAGGCGATGCCTCTATTTCCCGTCAGTTGACTCAAGCTATTGTGGGACAGCTTCAACAGAAACATGGTGAGGCAGTTGAGCTTGAATATCTGGACTTGGCTGCACAGCCGATTCCACATTTAACTGCCGAAATTTTGATGGGTCAAAATCTTGAGCAGGCGGCTTTAGGAGAACAGATTTTACAGCAGTACTTACAGGCGGATATCGTGGTGGTTGGGGCCGCTATGTATAACTTCGGTCTACCTTCTACCTTCTACCTTAAAAGCCTGGATTGACCGCATTAGTGTGGCAGGGCGTACTTTTAAATATACAGAAAATGGCCCAGTGGGTCTGGCAGGTGAAAAGAAAGTCTATATTGCCAGTAGCCGCGGTGGTGTTTATGGCGAACAAAGCCCAGTCGATTTCCAGGAAGCTTTCCTGAAAACTGTGTTTAACTTTACTGGCGTAACTGATGTGCACGTAATTCGCGCTGAAGGCGTCAATATGGGTGATGTAGCGAAACAGCAGGCAATTGAAACTGCGATGGCGCAGGTAAGCCAGATCTAAAATTCGATAGAAAATGAATGAACAAAAAAAGGTCAGCAATCGCTGATCTTTTTTATGGCTTCTTTTAAATTTCTAGTCTTGATCCAGACGATGAGCAAATTCTGAAAGATCCGCCAGCGCTTGTCGGGCCTCTTCAAACCAGGCACTAAACATCTGAAAATTATGCCACATGCCGGTATATATCTTGAATTCAACCTCGACACCAGCCTGTTCCGCTTTTTCCTTGAAGCGTGTGGCATCATCCAGCAGAATTTCTTTAGATCCCACCTGTATATGCATCGGTGGCAAACCACTGAGATCGGCAAAAAATGGGGAAATTTCCGGATCGCCACGATCCATTGCACTCGGTACATAATACTGAATCCCGGTTTTCAGGGTTTCAATCGAAAGCAGGGCATCATGTTTCTGATTATAGCGTAGTGATTCACTGGTCAGGGTCAGATCAAGGAAAGGGGAAAGTAGAATCAGTCCACTCACCTGTGGCAGACCTTCCTGCTGTAATTTGAGTGCCAATGCCAATGCCAGATTAGCACCACACGAATCTCCGGACAGAATAATATCCTTGGCCTGAATGCCCTGATCTAATAACAGGTTATAGACATCAAAAACAGCTTCCAAAGGTTCAGGATAAGCAGATTCAGGTGCCAGAGGATAATCAATATGCAGTACCTGCATCTGGGTGCGAGCGGCAATCTGGGTCATAAAGGCACGATGGGTATTTAAGGAACCGAGATAAAAAGCACCGCCATGAATATGGAAAATCAGCTGGCTGGATTCCTGCTGTGGTTTGATTTCCTCGGCATGTACACCCGCCAGTCGGAGCGAACGGATTTGTACAGACTTATCTTGCGGAAAGATCTTGCACATCTGCTCCAGTGCGACCCGTAAGGAGCTTGGAGGAAGATTGAACCGACTAGGCGCGCGGATGGTCGCTTTTAAAAGACTTTCTGTAATTAATTGTTTCGTCACGGGGCTCATCTTCATCTTCTTTCCATCTTTTTCTGCTTTTATTGATTATGTGGATTATTTACCAACAATATTTACAAGGTTACACTAAATAGTCACAGGTAAAAATTGCAAAAATGTTGTGACTTTTTAATACTACATCGGTCTATCTCAGACTAGGGAAATGAAGAAAAATGAAAAAAATTACGCTAATGTTAGGACTACTCGGCTTATCTGCGCTGGCCAATGCTGCAGATCCTTTAAATGGTACCGTTTGGAAAACGATTGACGACGAAACCAAACAACCAAAGGCTATAGTAAAATTTACTGAGCAAAAAAATGGGACATTATCTGCAAGCATCCAATCAGTATTAACACCGGGTGAAGAAAATGCTTGTACAAAATGTGAAGGTCCGTATCACAATAAATCGCTGAAAGGTTTAACGATTGTGAAAGGCCTGAAAAATACAGGCGGAACCAGCTATGACAGTGGTTCGATCCTAGATCCAAAATCTGGTAAAACTTATAAGCTGAAAGGCAACCTGACAGATGGCGGCAAGAAGCTTGAGCTGCGCGGTTATATCGGTGTATCTGCTTTAGGTCGTAACCAGACCTGGATTCGCGCCAAATAATGGATCATGACCGTTCTCTAAAAACTACCATAAAAAGAGCCTGACCTCTGTCAGGCTTTTTTTATTCTTCCAGCTCACCTGGAATGATCAGTCTTTTAGCTTCCGATAAGTGGCTTCGTCAAAACCAGCGATGAAACCAGTTGCAGTCTTTAATACCGGACGTTTGATTAAGCTAGTATGAGTAGTTAAGGCAGTAATCAGATTATCTTCACTGGCCAGCGCATTTTCCTGCTCTTCTGCAGTAAGTTTACGCCAGGTAGTGCCTTTCTTATTCAGCACCACATCTTGACCTAAAGCATCCAGCCAGGTTTTAACCGTATCCGCATCAATCCCCTGTTTTTTATAATCATGAAATTCGTAAGTTAATCCCAGTTCATCAAGTAAATCAAAAGCTTTTTTCATTGAATTGCAGTTTTTAATGCCATAAATCTTGAGCATGCTCGCTGTATCCCCAACAGTTTATTTATTGATGGCTTAGCTTAGCTGAATTTATGCCGATCGCCTATGTGCTTTCAAGAGGCTTGTTTTTAAGCAATATTTAAAAGACATATCATCCGATTGACATCGTTTAAGATCAGAAGGGGTATTAAAAAGTAAGTGGTGAAGTTTAAGAATAAGAAAAAATGAAGGTACTAAAATGAGAAAACCCGCATCTAATCATCCTGATTATGCGGGTCTCAATACAACGTCCGTTGTCACATCCATGAAAAACAAGCTAAATCTGATAGTTTGTTTTATTTTCTTCCTACGGCGTCCTGTCCTTATAGTGTCATCCTGACATATCCCTGTGCCGTGTGAGTATCATGCGCTGTTCGGACTGGAAGATAAACCTGAAAATACGTCATGTAGTGTAGGTAATAAACCTTAATTGAGTGAACATTTGTTCACTCAATCTTTAGGGCGGTTTTAGATTTTATAGTCAATAATCACGGGTGCATGGTCACTAAACCATTCATCTTTATAGACCCAGGCATTTACAGTACGGTCTTTCCAGTCCGGTGAGCAAGCCTGATAGTCAATCCGCCAGCCCACGTTCTTGGCGCGGGCTTGACCACGATTTGACCACCAGGAATACAGTTCGGCTTCTTTACGGACTTCACGGAATGTGTCGACATAACCCAGCTCATCATAAATATGATCTAACCAGGCACGTTCATGCGGCAAGCAGCCCGATGCTTTCTTGTTACCGGACCAGTTTTTAATATCGATACGTTTATGCACGATATTGTAATCACCACAGACAATGATGGATTTGTCTTCATCGCGCCATTGTTTCAGGATCTTTTTATACTCTTCCAGAAAGTGATCTTTACGTGCCTGCGCTTCATCGCCCGAAGAACCTGAAGGTAAATACAGGGAACAGATATGTGCTGTTTTTTCCAGACCCAAGTCAAATTCTGCCGAGATAAAGCGGCCTTGAGAATCAGCCAGTTCAAAACCCAGACCATCGGTAATGGAAACAAATGGCAGGCGGCTGTAAATCGCTGTGCCCGCATAACCTGGGCGCTCGGCAGGGAACAGGTGGGTATACCAGCCTTTAGGCTTGAATTTGTCAGTCCACTGCGCATGGGTAATCCGGCTTTCCTGCATGCAGATCACATCGGCATCAGACTGTTCGATCCACTCTAGCAAGCCCTTGCTGACAGAGGAACGTAAACCGTTGACATTAATTGAAACGACACGAAGAATTTTTTGATCACCTGGATAGCTACTCTTTGGTATCATGCGCAAGTCTTACCCTTAATTAATGGATTTAGGAGCACCTCATGTCAACGCCAGCTCAGTTTAACCCGCAAGCTTTTATCGAACTCGCATTATCACGTGGTGTGCTTAAATTTGGTGAGTTTACTTTAAAATCAGGACGTGTGAGTCCTTATTTTTTTAATGCTGGCTTGCTCAATGATGGTGAAGCCTTGTCACTACTGGCTTCTGGCTATGCTG
This sequence comes from Acinetobacter sp. CAU_H_60, assembly GCF_058599385.1. Lineage (NCBI taxonomy): Bacteria > Pseudomonadati > Pseudomonadota > Gammaproteobacteria > Moraxellales > Moraxellaceae > Acinetobacter > Acinetobacter sp. CAU_H_60. The sequence continues at coordinate 105,745 of NZ_CM178653.1, forward strand.
CAAAATTAACTGAATGTGACAATGTTGAAGTGATTTTTGGACCAGCTTACAAAGGTATTCCTTTTGTGGCGGCTACAGCAGTGGCGCTGTCTCAAAATCATGGCGTCAGCGTGCCATGGGGTTTTAACCGTAAAGAAGCCAAAGATCACGGTGAAGGTGGTGTGCTGGTAGGTGCTTCAGTGGAAGGGAAAAAAGTCTGGATTATTGATGATGTGATCACCGCCGGTACTGCCATTCGTGAAGTAGTCACCATCCTGAAAAATGCCGGTGCGCAAATTGCAGGTGTACTGGTTGCTCTTGATCGTCAGGAAAAAGGCCAAGGTGAATTATCTGCTATTCAGGAAGTACAAAAAGAACTGGAAATTCCAGTACATGCACTAATTACCATGAAAGATTTAATGAATTACCTAGATGCAAAAGGCGATAGCGAAGCATTGGCGAAAATGGAAGCTTATCGTGTGAAATACGGAATCTAAAACCTGATTCACCAGATAAAAAGTAAAGCCTTAGTAATCTAAGGCTTTACTTTTTATGGGAAGAAAGATTCTGTTCAGGCGACTGTATTTAAAAGAAATATAAATAATAAGATAGAAATTCTGATCTGGATAAACTTTAAATTTGATAAGTTATATTATCTTCTTCAAAATTAAATTTTATATAAATATTCTTCTCAATATATAAATCTTGATCAAAATTATTTTATCTAAAAAGAAAAATATTTTTAAAAGAAACTCATTAAAGAATGAATTACCCCCCCCATAAAGTCCCTTTACAAATAAAATGAATAAGGTAGTTATGGTCATTGTTTACAAATTGTAATCTGCCTATATTAAAATAAACATTACGTAATTAATTATAAGAATTTCATAATTTTAATTGATTTAAAATAAGAGTACTAGGAATGGATTACTGGAACAGTGTTTTATTTATATCGATTATAACGGTGGTAGGTTTAGCCATTATTGTCATGCTGGTAGGCTACAAGATGTGGAAAAACTTGGTGGTGACTTTACTGATCTCTACAACGATTGGCTTTCTGATTATATGTACTATTAACTTTATCTTTGGGGAAAATCTGAATTTGCCCTGGATTCCTGATCAGAGCTGGCATCATAAGATCACTTTGGAAATTGCTCTGATGAGCTTACTGATTGGCGGGGTCAGTACCTTTATTATTATGCTGGGAACCATGATTTCGAAAAATAATCGTTAAATCATAAAATTAGATGTATTTAGTTGAAAGATAATGCATTTATAAGCCAGGTATTATTATTTTTATTCAGGTTTTAATCAATTTTCTAAACGAGATAAAATACTCAGGGTGAGTATATATACTGATTTGATTTAGAAGATATTAATCCTCGTGTATTTCACATTTTTTGCAGTCCAATAAGACGCCCAGTTTTTCTTTACGGCCTTGTTCGGTCATGACCCAAGGACGGTTTTGCCAAGGGGGATTATGCCGCACATGCTGACCATGACCACAGGCCAGTTCAGCGACCCAATGATTTTCTTCATCCAGATGAAAGCCGACAATTGCCTGCTGCATGATAAATGCTCTTGTTGATTAAAGTATTTAAGCATTTATACAAAATTAGTCATGCAAAATCACCATAAACAAAAGAAACTGCACAGGCTATACTCCTTGCTAATGTATTTTTAAGAAAGAGCACAGAGACATGCGCGTACTTGTTGTGATGGATCCCATCGAAAATGTAAACCTGAAAAAAGATTCAACCATGGCCATGTTATGGGCAGCTGCACGCCGTGGACATGAACTGGGTTATGCATTACAGCAAGATTTATATATCGATCAAGGGAAGGCCTTTGGTCTGATCTCGCCTTTGCAGGTATTTGAAGACTATAACCATTACTACGAACTGGGTGAAAAGAAAAAAGAATCGGTTGCAGCTTATGATGTGGTGCTGATGCGTAAAGATCCGCCATTCGACATGAACTTTGTCTATACCACTTATATTCTGGAACAGGCAGAACGGGAAGGGGCATGGATTATTAACAAACCGCAAAGTCTGCGTGACTGCAATGAAAAGCTGTTTGCTACTCAGTTCCCGCATCTGCAAGTTCCGACTTTGGTAACGTCGCAACAAAGCCTGATCCGTGAATTTTTAAAAGAGCATGTCGATGTCATTGTAAAACCATTGGATGGTATGGGCGGCACCGGAATTTTCCGTCTCTATCAGGATGGTATCAATATTGGCTCAACCATTGAAATTCTGACCAACAATGGTAACCAGCCGATTATGGCACAGCGTTATATTCCTGAAATTGTAGAAGGGGATAAGCGTATCCTGATGATCAATGGCGAACCCGTGCCGTATTGTCTGGCTCGTATTCCGCAAAATGGTGAAGTGCGTGGCAATCTGGCGGCAGGCGGTTTAGGTCAAGCACGTCCATTAACTGAGAATGATAGAGCCATTGCAGCGCAAGTAGGTCCTTATCTCAGAGAAAAAGGTCTGGTATTTGTTGGTCTGGATGTGATTGGCAACTATGTCACTGAAATTAACGTCACCAGTCCAACCTGTATCCGTGAAATTGATACCCAGTTTGGTACCTCCATTGCAGATGATCTGTTTGATGTACTGGAAGCCGGTCTGGATCAAGCCTAAGCTTTCAATAATAAAAAGAGCCTCGTCTGAGGCTCTTTTTATTGGGCATAACGCTTGAATAAAAGCAAGGTCATTAAGATTCCTAATATAGAAAGGCTGGCGGTAACTGCCGCGATATAAGCCCAATTCTGTGTGGTCGAAACCAGTGCTGCGCTCAAAGGCGGTAAAAGAAACTGAGCACAGGCTGAAAGCTGTAAAACCAGACCCACACTGGCTGCTGCGGCATTGGCGCGCGGGGCATACTGCAAAGTAATGGCAAAAATGGTGGTCGGGATAATTCCACCAATCAGTGAAAACAGTACAGCACTTATAAACTGTAATTCGAACATGAGCCATGAACTGGCTGTAAAAGCCAAAAAGCTGCTACACAGCATGGTTATAAATCCGGTGTTGAATAGCGTCTTGGGTTTCCAGCCACGTTGTAACAACATACCTGCACCAAAAGTGCCGCCCAGATTAGCAAGTACCACGATTGAAACCAGAACGCCTGCAACTTTTAAATCAATGCCGTGTTCGACGTACATGCTGGGCAGGAACCCGGTCACGGTAATCCACTGACTGGTATAACAGGCAAAAATAATAGCTAAACACAGGATGGGAGGATGGGTAAGGGTGACTTTGATAATCTGCCAGAATGAAGTATTTGACGGTACTGGTTGAGTCGTCCTGTTGGGTGCACATGCCGCTGAATCTATTTGTAGATATCGTTTAATGATGCCTGCAATAATCAAGCATAGACTGCCGAGAATGGCCCAAATATTTTGCCAGTTCAGGTATTCGAGTAAAACAGGAATACTAAAAACAGCAACACTGACACCCACGCCCATATAGGAACTCCAGAGTCCCATTTTAAAATTCAGTGTTTCAGGCCGACTGATCCGTTTTAAAATTGCAGGCGCACACAAGGAAATAGTTAAAAATCCAATCCCTTCGGTAAAGCGGAAGAAATATAAGGCTGTGGCATGCTGAATCCAGAGGCCAGCTATACTGCTTAGTCCTAAAATGATTAATGCCAAAATCAGGCAGCGCTTTAAACCCACTTTTTCCGAAAAAGCACCAATACAAAGGGCAAATAGCATCCCGGCTCCTTGTACTAAAGACAGGGAAAACCCGGCTTGTGTAAAACTTAAGCCTAAATCCTGTTGCAGAATGGGAATAACAGCAGATAGTTTACCGACATGCATGGCAGCCAGATAACCGGCTAAAATAATCCATAGATCACGTATTGATATTTTTGACATCTATAATGCTTGAGTCCATTTAAGGAATATGCAGATCAATTTGAAAAAAATTATATAGATATAGGGATAACATAAAATTTTATTCAGATTTATATGATTTAGGCATAAGTTAATAGGATGAATTAAATGGAAAAATAGCCAGTAATTAGTGAAAAATGTATAGATTTAGCAAGTAGGTATAAAAAGATTAAATGAAAAATATTCAAAAATTATGCTTATATTTCACTTAAGTCTAAGGAAAAATGCAGACCTTATAATAAAACTAGTTTAAACTTCAAATTAGTATGAAAAAAACAATGAAACGCTTGTTGAAATAAGGTAAATAAACTTTCAAGGCTAAGCGTTTGTGATTACAATTGATGACTTAAATTAGACCTCCTGTTTCATTTTTTAAATTGAAGAATTAGACCGTGACCGACGCTCAGCAAAAACAGCCTAAACATGTCATGATGATGGCCGCAGGTACGGGTGGACATGTGTTTCCAGCGTTAGCCGTTGCAAAAGATTTACAACAACAAGGAATTGAAGTGTCTTGGTTGGCAACGCCAGCCGGCATGGAAAACCGATTATTAAAAAACCATAATATTCCAATTTATCAAATCGATATTCAAGGTGTGCGTGGCAATGGTTTTGTGCGTAAAGCCTTGGCACCCTTTAAAATTTTAAAAGCTACTCTTAGTGCCATGAAGCATATGAAACAGCTCAAAGTCGAAGCTGTTGCAGGCTTTGGCGGTTATGTGGCAGGGCCGGGTGGTCTGGCAGCGCGGATCCTGGGTATTCCTGTGATTATTCACGAACAGAATGCAGTTGCGGGTTTTACTAATACCCAATTGTCACGGGTCGCTAAAACGGTATGTCAGGCTTTTCCTAATACTTTCCCAGCACAAGATAAAGTGGTGACCACCGGTAATCCGGTACGTAAAGAAATTACAGAAATTTTAAATCCGTCCTGGCGTTATCAGGAGCGGGAAAAAGCTGGCCAGCCGTTACGAATTCTGATTGTTGGCGGTTCACTTGGGGCCCAGGCTTTAAATGAACGTGTGCCGGAAGCCTTGAAACAGTTGAATGTGCCGTTAAATGTTTATCACCAGTGTGGTCAAAATCATGCTGAAGCAACGCGCGCACGTTATGCAGACAAACCAGCCTCTTTGCAGGTTGAAGTTCAGCCTTTCATTGAAAATATGGCTCAAGCTTATAGCGATGCCGATCTGGTCATTTGCCGTGCCGGTGCACTGACGGTTACTGAAATTGCAACTGCCGGTGTAGCCGCGATTTTTGTACCGCTACCAAGTGCAGTTGATGACCACCAAACTGCGAATGCCAAATTCCTGGCCAATCAGCAGGCAGCCAAAATCTGCCCGCAGGCTACTTTGACGCCAGACAGTTTAAAAGCCTTATTAGAGCCGATGCTTGACCGTCAGGTGTTGATGGAAATGGCGGTAAAAGCACGCCGTCAGGCTCAACCCGATGCGACCCAGCATGTGGTCCGTTTAATTCAAGAATTGTAATCCGAGTAAATTATGTCTCCAGTAACCCCAGCAGACCAAGCAAAGAAATTAATTAAAGTCCCGGAAATGCGCCGGATCAAGCATATCCATTTTGTAGGGATTGGTGGTGCAGGGATGTGCGGGATCGCTGAAGTACTGAAAAACCAGGGGTATAAAGTTTCTGGTTCAGACATCAAAGCCTCTAAAACCACGGCTCAATTAGAAGAAAATGGCATCAAGGTCTATATCGGCCATGCAGCCAGCAACATCAAGGGTGCCAATGTCATCGTGGTATCTACCGCGATTGATAAGGAAAACCCGGAAATCAAGGCAGCCCTTGAAACCCGTACACCTGTGGTCCGCCGTGCAGAAATGCTGGGTGAGCTGATGCGTTACCGTCACGGGATCGCGGTTGCAGGCACTCACGGTAAAACCACAACCACCAGTCTGATCACCTGTATGCTGGCAGAAGAAAATCTGGATCCGACTTATGTGATCGGCGGTTTGCTGAACCGTACTGGTGTGAATGCCGCTTTGGGTGCGAGCCGTTATATCGTGGCAGAAGCCGATGAATCAGATGCGTCATTCCTGTATCTGGAACCAATGGCTGCCGTTGTCACTAATATTGATGCTGACCATATGGATACTTATGGCGGTAGCTTCGATGTCTTGAAAGACACCTTTATCCAGTTCCTGCAAAAACTGCCATTCTATGGTTTAGCAGTGGTGTGTGGTGACGATGCCAATATCCGTGAAATCATGCCGCGTATTGGTCGTCCATTACTGACTTATGGTTTTAACGAAGACAATGACATTCGTGCTGTCGATGTTGTACAGGAAGGTATGCGCAGTCACTTTACCGTATTACGTAAAGATCGTGAGCCGCTACGCGTGACTGTGAATCAGCCGGGTCTGCACAATGTACTCAACGCCCTGGCTGCGATTGGGATTGCAACGGATGAAGGTGTATCTGATGCGGCTATTTGCCGTGCACTGGAAGGCTTTAGTGGCGTGGGTCGTCGCTTCCAGGTACAAGGTCAATTCGAACTTGAAGGCGGTGATGTGAAACTGGTCGATGACTATGGCCACCATCCAAAAGAAGTAGAAGCCACTATTAAAGCGGCTCGTGCCAGCCATCCAGATCGCCGTCTGGTGATGATGTTCCAGCCGCACCGTTTTAGCCGCACCCGTGACTGTTTTGATGACTTCGTAGAAGTGCTTTCACAAGTCGATCAACTGCTCTTACTTGAAGTGTATCCGGCAGGGGAAAAGCCAATTGTAGGTGCAGATAGTCGCGCATTGGCACGTAGTATCCGTTTACGTGGGGAAGTTGAACCAATCCTAATTGATCCGGTCGAGGGGAACCTGAGCCAGGTGATGAAAAAGGTATTGCAAGCAAATGACTTGTTATTAACCCAAGGCGCAGGTAATGTTGGAGCAATCTCAATCGAACTTGCTCAAAATCATTTATATGTAAAGTAAAATAGTCATGTTATGACTGATTGAACAGATTCAAAAAGTTTAAGGATATAAACGTGTCAAATGCTTCAAAATTCGGAAAAGTTGCCGTATTGCTGGGTGGTAAATCTGCAGAGCGTGAGGTTTCGCTAGATAGTGGAACCGCCGTACTTGAGGCATTAGTGCGTTCTGGGGTCAATGCAGAAGCGTTTGATCCACAAGAGCGTAGTGTTACCGAGCTAGTAAATTATGATCGTGCGTTTGTGGTATTGCATGGTCGTGGCGGTGAAGACGGCCAGATTCAGGGTGCGCTGGAATGGTTGAATATTCCATATACCGGTACAGGCGTACAGGGTTCTGCCATTGGTATGGATAAAGTCAAAACCAAACAGGTTTGGCAGGGTTCAGAATTACCTACTGCGCCATACCGTATCGTGACCAAGAACTCGAATGCGCAAGAAATTGTATCTGCTTTAGATTTGCCGCTGATCATTAAGCCTGTACATGAAGGTTCGAGTATTGGCATGAGTAAAGTTGAAAAAGTAGAAGACTTTGCCGATGCGATTGCCAAAGCGACTGAACATGATGCCGTTGTTATGGCAGAGAAATGGATCACAGGCCGTGAATTTACCATTGTGATTCTGAATGGTCAGGCTTTACCCGTTATTCGCCTGCAACCGCCAGAAGATGTGGCTTTCTATGACTACGAAGCTAAATATCAACGTAATGATGTGGAGTATGGCATTCCATGTGGCTTGAGCGAGTCTGAAGAGAAAGAATTGCAAGCTTTGGCTCTACGTGCTTTCCAGGCAGTGGGTGCAAGTGGCTGGGGTCGTATTGATGCAATGCAGGATGAACAGGGTAATTTCTGGTTGCTGGAAGTGAATACAGTTCCAGGTATGACCAGTCATTCTCTGGTACCAAAAGCGGCTGCAGCCGTTGGCTATAGTTTTGACGCGCTCTGTGTAGCGATTCTGGAACAAACATTAAACGGTGCGGCACACTAAGTTATGGCTCAACTCCCAGCAACCATGCGCCGTAAACGTGCTGCGATTACCTCAATTCACGACAAGCCGCCGACACGCAAAGAAAAACTGACCAACCTGGGTGGTTGGGTCTTGTTGTGTGTCGCGCTGGTGGTGCTGGCTTTTGGGATTTTTGGCCTATACAAGGTGATGACTGATGCTCAGGTAGCAGAGCTGAAAGTGGCAGGAACGCGTTCAGCAGCTGAAGAGCACCAGGTCATGCAGTACGTTTCACCGATTGTGACTGAAAACTATTTTACTTCGGACCTGGAATCAATTCGTGACCGCGCACTGGAACTGTCTTGGGTGGACCGTGTGGTTGTATCTCGTGCCTGGCCAGACAAGATTCATGTCCGGGTAATGCCGCATCATGCTATTGCCCGATGGGGTACAGGACGACTGCTAAGTGATAGCGGCATTATTTTCACTGAAGTCAGTCCTAAAGATTATTCAGCTTTACCGTTGCTGCATGGACCCTCTACTCATGCAAATACCATGATGCGACGTTATAATGAAATCAATCAGTTATTTTTACCACAAGGTATTCGTTTAAAAGAATTATATTTAACTGAACGAATGACATGGTTTATGCAGTTTGATTCAGGTTTGCGTGTAATTGTCGATAAAGACCAGACCATGAGCAAGTTGCAACGTTTGAGTCATCTGTCCTATAGCGAACTAAAACCGGTATGGTCGAAAATTTCAGCGATCGACCTGCGTTATCGCAATGGATTGGCGATTCAATGGAAAAATTCAATTCCGCCTAAAATTGTAAATGGTCAATTTATTGTAACCATTAATGACACGGGCGTTGAGAATAATGTAACAGTAAAGCCATAATGACCGGCTTTAAAAACTAGAGGCCTTATAAAGCCATAAATCTAACAAACACGTAATGGTAGTAGTTAATAATGAGTGAAGCTGTTCCCTCGGTTGTGGCGATTGACATTGGGACACACAAAGTTTCAGTTTTGATTGGTAAGGTACACGCGCCAGACAATATCCAAGTGATTGGGATGGCGACCGCTCGTAACCGAGGCATGAATAAAGGAAAAATTGTCAGTCTCGATAAAGTCATTACCGCCATTAAAAACGCCGTACAAGAAGCGGAAGATATGGCTGAATGTCGTGTGCATTCTGCGTGGATTTCGATTCCAAGTGCTGAATTAAAAAGCTTTTATGCCTCGGGTCGTACCACCATTGATAATAGTGAACATTCAATTACGACCAGTGAAGTGGTGCGGGCACTTGAGCTGGCCAAAGCCAGTCATGTCACCTCAGATCATTATCTGGTGAGTGCGGTACCTTTGGGCTTCGAGCTAGATGATGCACCGGAATGGGTACTCAACCCGATCCGTATGTCGGCACATAGCATGACCGGGCATTATCACTTGATGATGTTACCGATCAGCACCATGCAGAATATTGACCGCGCTTTAAAAGGAGCCAATATCGGTGTGGAGAAAATGGTGGTGTCCTGTCTGGCTACCGCTGAAGCCAGCCTGCTCAAAGATGAAAAAGAATACGGCGTGTGTCTGGTAGATATCGGTGCGGGAACCACCAATGTCGCTGTTTATCTGGATGGACGTTTGGCGTTAACCCATACTATTCAGCGTGGCGGTGAACATGTCACCCGTGATATCGCAGCAGTTCTACAGACCACAACAGAAGAAGCAGAACGTCTGAAATTACTCTACGGCTGTGTTGACCTGAAAGTGGTTAAACCAGAGCATATGATTCAGTTCCAGGGCATTGACGGACCACAAACCATCAGCCGGATTGAACTGACTGAAATTATCATGGCGCGTTATGAAGAAATCATGGGTCTGGTGCGTGATGAACTGGTAAACCATGGCGCGATGCAGGGACTGTATCATGGTGTGGTGCTGACTGGTGATGCCAGTCAGATTGAAGGTATGGTCAGCTTTGTACGCCGTACCTTGGGTGTATCTGCACATCTGGGCAATCCGCCGGTACAGGTCTATGCGGATGAACAGCACCAGGCGGCTTTACGTCGTTCCCAATACGCAACAGTGGCTGGTTTGCTGATGTTTAGTCAGAGTGATACCCAGGAAACCCTCGTTGAAACCGAAGACGGGGACAAATTATCAGTAACACAGCGCATTAAACGGGCATGGTCAGGTTTTAACGAAACGTTAAAAGCGATCTTTTAAGCGATTTTTATTGTGAATATTGTTGGGAAGTTGTAGTTAATCGGGCTTGTACTTGACAAGTGCCTGCTTGAGCAGCATTCTTAAAAACAATTTTTATCAAGATTAAGGCAGTATACGGGCTTAGTGACTGCCAATTATGAATTAGGAATTTTATAGGTCATGGCCTCATTTGAATTTTTCGAAGAAGATCATAGCGATAGCAATGGTCAAGCCCGTTTCACTGTATTTGGTGTAGGTGGTGCGGGTGGTAATGCTGTACAGCATATGTTGCAGTCCGATATCCAGGGCGTAAAGTTCGTCTGTGCCAATACAGACAAACAGGCACTGGATCGCATGGAAGCCGAATTTAAAATTCAGCTGGGCGAGCAAAGTACACGTGGTCTGGGTGCTGGAGCAAATCCACAGGTCGGTCAAGCGGCAGCAGAAGAAAGCCGTGAACTGATCCGCCAGCAGCTTGAAGGTACCGATATGGTATTCGTTACTGCCGGTATGGGTGGCGGTACAGGTACCGGTGCTGCGCCAGTCGTTGCTGAAATTGCCAAAGAAATGGGTATCCTGACTGTTGGTGTCGTGACTACGCCATTCAACTTTGAAGGTAAACGCCGTTTGCAATCTGCCGAGAAGGGGATTGAAGCGCTAGAACAGCACGTAGATTCTCTGATCATCATTCCAAACCAGCGTCTATTGAAAGTCTTCCGTGATATTTCAATGAAGGATGCGTATAAAAAAGCGGATGATGTACTGTTGAATGCAGTACGTAGTATCTTTGATCTGGTGGTACGTCCTGGTCACATTAACCTTGACTTCGCCGATCTGAAAACTGCAATGAGTACGCGTGGTTATGCCATGATGGGTGTAGGCTTGGGTCGTGGTGAAAACCGTGCACGTCAGGCAGCAGAGCAGGCGATTCGCAGCCCATTACTGGATAACGTCACTATCATGAATGCCAAAGGTATTCTGATTAACGTGACTGGTGGTGATGACGTAACCTTCGGTGAAATTGAAGAAATTACTGATGTTGTAAACCAGATCGTGGATCTGGACGAAGGTCAGGTCTTCTACGGTACAGTATTTGATCCGGATGCACGTGATGAAATCAGCGTAACAGTGATTGCGACTGGTTTGACTCGCCATGCTGCAGATTCGGTTGAGCCGACTAAACGCGCGAATGTACAGGCAGCACGTCCATCATCATCACAGGCAGTAGTTGAAGATGATGATGTACCGGCAATTCAGCGCCAGCAAAATGAAGCAGGTGCAGCAGCTAATCCTGCCGCTTCAGTTTCTAGTCCGCGTCCAACGCCAATGAGCATCCAAGATTATCTTAAAAATCAACAGCGCAAATAATATGTAACAGCATGTGTTTACGATGATTGCACAGAAAAGGTGGCTTTAGAGCCACCTTTTGTTTTTTATCAATGGCCAAATATGCTAACGTATAGCGGTTTTATTGGTGAACAGATGATAAAAAGCATGTTGAAACAACGTACCCTGCAACGTATCGTGAAAGCGAGCGGAATCGGTCTTCATAGTGGGCAGAAGGTTATGATTAACTTTGTGCCACACCACGCCGATGGGGGCATTGTGTTTCGTCGTATTGATCTGGATCCACCTGTCGATATTCCTGCGGATGCCTTATTGATCCAAGAAGCTTTCATGTGTTCGAATCTGGTTCAGTCAAATGCCAAAGTGGGTACGATTGAGCATGTGATGAGCGCCATTGCGGGACTGGGCATTGATAACCTGATTATTGAAGTGTCAGCTTCAGAAGTTCCCATTATGGATGGTAGTGCCGGACCTTTCATTTATCTGCTCATGCAGGGCGGCTTGCAAGAACTAGATGCACCAAAGAAATTTATTAAAATTATTAAACCTGTTGAAGCCCTGATCGATGATAAACGGGCGATTTTCAGCCCACATGACGGCTTTCAGCTAAATTTCACTATTGATTTTGATCATCCTGCCTTTAAAAAAGAACATCAGTCTGCCAGCATCGATTTTTCTACAGAAACCTTTGTTTATGAAGTCAGTGAAGCGCGTACATTTGGCTTTATGAAAGACCTTGACTACTTGAAAGCCAATAATCTGGCTTTGGGTGCAAGCTTGGAAAATGCGATCGGTGTAGATGAAACCGGCGTGGTCAATGAAGAAGGTTTGCGTTTCTCGGATGAGTTTGTACGTCACAAGATTCTGGACGCAGTAGGTGATTTATACCTGCTAGGCCACCAGATCATTGCCAAATTTGATGGTTACAAATCAGGGCATGCTTTGAATAATCAACTATTGCGTAACGTGAAAAGTGACCCAAGCAGCTATGAAATTGTAACATTTGATGACGTAACTCAATGTCCAATTAGTTATGTAACTGTGACATAAGTCCTTGTCTTTGTGTCTTTGTGTTATAACTTAGCTGCATCTAATGTGACACCTGTCACATAAAAACAACATTGGAATTTATTACATCTCATTGCAATGTTACTTTTTATTGCTTGCCAAACGTAGTAAAGCTTGGCTAAGCTTAGGGTCGCTTATAAAGTCAGCAGCACCGCGAAGTAATTCCTGTGTTTCTGGACTCAAGGCTCTTTCAGATTTTTCTGGAACCGGTTGAACAGGGGATGGATTCCTTAAGCAAACCTGGATTTTAGTGAGATCTTTTAATTCGTTTATTTGAGAGAGTTGTGAGATGTATTGCTTTTGAAGATAAGCCAATTGAGAAATCATGGCTTGGTTTTCACCAGTAATCGTTAACACACCATTTTGATAGCAGGCAACTTGCCATTGTTCGGGTTGAGGCAATAGCGGTTGTACGAGTTTCGTAAGCTTCTGCCATGCAGAAACTTGTGATGAGAGAAACGAAAAGTTTCCTATTTTTATCTGTTTTCTTGTTTTTTGAAAGACGTTGACAGGTTCCGACATACATAATTCCTACATGTTTATGTCTTAATCTTATGCGCTTCTTAAAGTGGATATCAAGGAAGAGATCTTCAAGAAACTCGATTAGCAGTTTAGAGAGGTTTTTTATGCATATGCCTATGCGACGTATCCTATTGGCATTTTCTATTTCGGTTTCAGCTGCTTCAGTAGCTTTTGCAGATTTAGTGGATCTGAATCAACAAGATGCTACACCTGACCGTCTTGAGCAGTTAACACGTACTTTATCGCAGGGTTCTTATACCCATCCTGAAGATATTGATATTCCCGCACAAACCAAATTAAATGTTCAGCTACGTGAAAAACCGGTTGAACTGAATAATCAGACCATTGCTCAAAAATATAGCAATTCTTCATCCAGCAAAGTTGCATCTTCAAATAACCCTTATTCATGGTTAGTAGCTCATCCATTACCCGACATGAAACGTGTCAGCTCAAATTTTGGCGGCCGTACCATGGGTGGTCGTGCTGAAAATCACTCAGGCCTAGATCTGGCTGCTGCAAGCGGTACCCCGATCTACGCAACTGGTCCTGGTATCGTAACCAAATCGGGTTGGGGTACAGGTTATGGTCAGTATGTCGAAATTAACCATGGTAATGGATACCTTACTCGTTATGCCCATGCTTCACGCTTGATTGCACGTGTGGGAGATCAGGTGCAAGCTGGTGATCATATTGCGAATGTAGGTTGTACAGGTCGTTGTACAGGTCCTCATCTACACTATGAAGTAGTAAAAGACGGTCAACGTAAAAATCCTTCAACTTATTTAGCAATGTTGCCTTAAGCGTAGCTTTGCTCAAAATAACTGAAATACTTTAATACGTCTGATACTTGATACTCATAAAAAATCAATCAAAACGCTTTTAAGGCAATTAGGCTGAACATTTCTTCCAGGGAGTAGAGAAGGAGTTCGGTCTAATTGCTTTTAGATATTATATTATCACCCGGAATTATAACTGTCGTATAAAAAATCGCCATTATTGACTTCTTTTTGTTACTTTGTGTAATAAAGTGTCAATGGATATTTAGATAATAAATAGTACTCCAGAACCGCATTCAGCCAGAGCCATACCTGCATAAGCCGTAAATATGATACATATAAGTGATCAATTTGGCTTTCAGGAACTGTAGATTATGGCGTTTTATGGAGATACCGACGCTCAAGAAACCCAAGAATGGCAAGACGCTTTTGACTCTGTTTTGCAGCACATGGGAACCGAGCGTGCCGCCTTTTTACTTGAAAAACTTTATCAACGCGCAATTGCCAAACATGTTCCTATTCAGCGTTTAAATACTCCCTACTTAAACACTATTTCTGTAGAAGAACAACCTGCGATGCCGGGCGACCAGGATATGGAGCGCCGTATTCGCGCGCTGATTCGCTGGAATGCTTTGGCAATGGTGCTTCGCGCAAATAAAACCGGTGATGACCTGGGTGGTCACTTGGCCAGCTTTGCTTCATCTGCCACTTTATATGATGTGGGTTTTAACCATTTCTTCCGTGCCAATAACGACAGCTTCGGTGGCGACCTGATTTACTATCAAGGTCACTGTGCACCGGGGATTTATGCCCGCTCATTTTTAGAAGGTCGCTTAACTGAAGAGCATCTGAATAATTTCCGTCGTGAAGTCGGCGGCAAAGGCTTACCCTCTTATCCTCATCCTTACTTGATGCCAGATTACTGGCAGTTCCCGACGGTATCGATGGGTCTGGGTCCAATCATGTCGATCTATCAGGCGCATATTCAAAAGTATCTGATGAACCGTGGCTTGATTAAGGAAGAAGACCGTAAAGTCTGGGCATATCTGGGCGATGGCGAAATGGATGAGCCGGAAAGCTTGGGCGCGATTTCACTGGCGGGTCGTGAGAAGCTGGATAACCTGATCTGGGTGGTGAACTGTAACTTGCAGCGTCTGGATGGTCCGGTACGTGGTAATGGCAAGATCATTCAGGAACTTGAGTCATTGTTCCGTGGTGCCGGCTGGCGTGTCATTAAAGTCGTCTGGGGTCGTCATTGGGATCCACTACTGGATAAAGACAAATCTGGTGCACTCAAAGCGATTATGGAAGAAGCAGTGGATGGTGATTACCAGCGCTATCAGGTGAAAGGTGGTGCCTACGCACGTGCACATTTCTTTGGTAAATATCCAGAAGCAGAAGCTTTGGTTAAAGACCTGAGCGATGAAGATATTGATAATCTGAACCGTGGTGGTCATGACCCGTACAAAGTCTTTGCTGCCTATGCAGAAGCGACCAAGGCCAAAGGTCAGCCAACGGTGATTCTGGCGAAAACCGTAAAAGGTTATGGTCTGTCTGATGAAATTGAAGCGGTGAACAAGACCCACCAAATCAAGAAAATGCAGCTGGAATCATTAAAATATGTACGTAACCGTTTCAACCTGCCATTTACTGATGAACAACTGGAAGAAATTCCATTCTACCGTCCAAGTGAAAACTCGCCTGAAATTAAATATATGAAGGCACGCCGTGAGGCACTGGGTGGTTATCTGCCGGCACGTCGCAAAGAAAGCGAATCTTTACCGATTCCTGAGCTTTCTGTTTTTGATGCTGTGCTTAAAGGTTCAAACGGTAAAGAACAGTCCACCACCATGGTCATGGTCCGTCTCATCTCTGCCTTGTTAAAAGAGAAAGCAATCAAGGACCGTGTAGTACCGATTGTTCCGGATGAAGCACGTACCTTTGGTCTGGAAGGGATGTTCCGTCAATTGGGGATCTATGCAGCGCATGGTCAACAATATACCCCTGAAGATCAGGAACAGTTGATGCATTACCGTGAAGCCAAAGACGGACATATGCTGCAGGAAGGGATTAATGAAGCCGGTGCGATGAGCGCATGGGCAGCCTTGGCGACCAGTTATTCAACCAATAACCTGCCAATGATTCCGATGTACATGTACTACTCGATGTTCGGCTTCCAGCGTATTGGCGATATTGCCTGGGCCGCAGGTGATGCACAGGCGCAAGGCTTCTTGCTGGGCGCAACCGCTGGCCGTACTACCTTAAATGGTGAGGGCCTGCAGCATCAGGATGGTCATTCACACATTCTGGCCAATACCATTCCGAACTGTGTCTCTTATGACCCGTGCTTTGGCTATGAGCTTGCCGTGATTGTGCATGATGGTCTGCAACGTATGTATGTGAATCAGGAACGTGTGTTCTATTACCTGACCCTGATGAACGAAAATTATGAACATCCACCAATGCCGCAAGGTGCAGAAGAAGGCATTAAGCGTGGTATGTATCTGTTGGAAGAAGACGAGAAAGCTACGGTTCAGTTAATGGGTTCAGGTGTGATTCTGCGTGAAGTCATCAAGGCCGCGAAAATCCTGCGTGAGGAATATCAGATTCATGCCAATGTCTGGAGCGTGACCAGCTTTAATGAACTGGCTCGTGATGGTATGGCATGTGAGGAATATAACCGCCTGCATCCACTGGCCGAAGAAGCCAAAGAGCCATGGGTATCTCAGCAGTTACGTGACAAGGACGGTATCGTAGTATCGGCCACCGATCACATGCGTGCCTATAGCGAACAGATCCGTGCCTATCTTCCAGATAGCCGTCCGTTCGTAGCCTTGGGTACTGATGGTTATGGCCGTTCAGATACGCGTGGCAACCTGCGTAGCTACTTTGGTGTCGATGCCGCACATATTGTCGTGGCAACCTTGAAGAAGCTGGCAGATGAAGGCGAAGTCGATGCACGTTTAGTGAAAGACGCGATCTCTAGCTTTGAGTTAGATACTGATCGTCCGGTGGCTTGGGCACCTCAGGCGACTCCTGAATTGCATCCAGTTGCTGACTACAAAGAGGAGAACTAATCATGCAAATTACGACTCCAGATATTGGTGTAGATAAGGCAACTGTGGCAGAAATCCTGGTGAAGGTGGGTGACACCATTGCTGTAGATGAAAGTATTGTACTGCTGGAATCAGATAAAGCCTCTGTTGAAGTGCCAAGCACTTCAGCAGGTGTAGTTAAAAGCATCCTGATCAATCAGGGTGATGAAGTATCTGAAGGTACTGTCTTGATTGAACTGCAGGCTGAAGATGATGCCAGTACGGTAGAAAGTCAGGAAGCTGATGCTGCTGACAAAACTTCGGAAAATACTCCAACTGAATTACCTGATGAAGAAATCCTGCAGGAAGTGGCGACACATCAGCCTAAAGCCTCTAATCAAAATGAACAGTCCTCTCAATCGGCTTCTACATCTACTATAGAAGTGAAATTGCCAGATATTGGCGTAGAAAAAGCCCTGGTGGGTGAAATTCTGGTTCAGGTTGGCGATGAAGTTGAGGTAGATCAAAGCCTAGTCGTGGTTGAATCGGATAAAGCGACAGTTGAAGTACCAAGTACAGTTGCTGGTACTGTAGAGGCGATTCATATTCAGGAGGGCGATTCAGTCAAAGAAGGAGTGCTGATTCTAACAGTGAAAACTGCAGATTCGACACCAGCTGCTGAGCAAGCAGCGCCTCAAGCGGAAGAAAAGCCAAAAGCTCAAGCAACACCTGAAGCCAAAACTGAAACAGTGCCACAACAGGCGGCATCCCCTACAGGTAATATTGAAGTAAAAGTACCTGATTTAGGTGTAGACAAGGCTGCTGTAGCAGAAATTCTGGTACAGGTCGGTGATACGGTGGAGAAAGACCAGAGCATCATCGTGGTCGAGTCAGATAAAGCGACAGTAGAAGTGCCAAGCACGACTGCCGGAGTGATTAAGGCGATTCATGTTGAACTGGGTCAGAATGTTTCTGAAGGCGTGGCACTGATTACGATTGAAGCCGAAGGGCAGGTAGCACCTGCTGCTGCTCCAGCGGAAAAATCAGAAGCACCTACAGCTAAAGCTACGCCTGTACCAGTGGCAGCTCCAAAAGCTGACACTGCTGCTGCGACGCCTGAAACGCATAGTGCAGACAAGCTTAGTAAAGAGCAGAACGCTGCCAATGCCAAAGTTTATGCTGGTCCTGCTGTGCGTAAACTGGCTCGTGAACTGGGTGTGGTATTGGCAGAAGTGAAAGCTTCTGGTCCGCATGAGCGTCTAATGAAAGAAGACCTGTTTGCGTATGTGAAAGATCGTCTGACTGCACCGCAAACAACAGCCGCACCTGCGGCAACTGCAGCTCCTGCTGGCTTGCCAAAACTGCCTGATTTCAGTGCTTTTGGTGGGATAGAAGAGAAAGCTTTGACGCGTCTGCAACAGGTTTCGATTCCGCAGTTATCGCTAAATAACTACATCCCACAAGTGACCCAGTTTGATGCAGCCGATATCACTGAGCTGGAAGCTTGGCGTAATGAGCTAAAAGGCAATTTCAAGAAAGAAGGTATTGGCCTGACCATCATGGCTTTCATTATCAAGGCTGTGGCTTATCTGCTCAAAGAAGAGCGCGAGTTTGCCGGTCACCTGTCTGATGACGGTAAATCGGTATTGCTACGTAATGAGATCCATATGGGCATTGCGGTTGCGACGCCAGATGGTCTGACTGTTCCTGTATTACGTAACCCGGACCAGAAGTCGATCAAGCAGATTGCCATTGAGCTGGGTGAGTTAAGCCAGAAAGCGCGTGATAAGAAATTGTCACCTAAAGATCTGCAAGGTGCGAACTTCACGATTACCAGCTTGGGTTCAATTGGCGGTACAGCATTTACACCGTTGGTGAACTGGCCGCAAGTGGCGATCCTGGGCATTTCTCCAGCCACCATGCAACCGGTATGGAATGGGGAGGGCTTTGATCCACGTCTGATGCTGCCACTGTCACTGTCTTATGACCATCGCGTGATTAATGGTGCCGATGCTGCACGCTTTACCAATAAGCTGACCAAGCTGTTAAAGGATATTCGTACGCTCTTGATCTGATTCATGAATGTATGAAAATAAAAACCCTGCTCCGGCAGGGTTTTTTTATATGACAATTTGTAAATATAAACACGGTTGGCTATAATGGGCGCACTTCATTGGGGAGTAGCCGCCTTTTGCGCAAAGCAGAAGGGTGATGGTCAACATATTTGCTCAACAGGGCATGGTCATCATAGCAAAGAACCAAATGAGCTTCTCGAAGCTTTCTTTTGTTGGCAAGACCTTTGATTTACCATTCTGCAGATTTTGGCTGGCGGGAAGGGTGAATCATCGGTAGAAAATGCCAGCCAGAGAAAGACCGCATGTACGAATTCCTGCTTTCCACGGCCATCGTTGCACTTGCCGAAATGGGTGATAAAACCCAGTTACTGGCTTTGCTTCTTGCAGCACGTTTCCGTAAACCAACATCGATTTTAATTGCAATTTTACTGGCAACCCTGATTAACCATGGTCTTTCAGCAGCCCTGGGGCAATGGGTCACTACCGTTATTGGGCCAGAAATTTTACTGTGGATTGTGTCAGTCGGTTTTATTGGGATGGCGATCTGGATGCTGATTCCGGATGAACTAGGGGATGAAAACGACAGTATCAATAAATGGCAAAAGTACGGCGTGTTTGGTGCGACTTTTGTGCTGTTCTTCCTGGCTGAAATTGGCGATAAAACCCAGATTGCGACAGTGGCACTGGCAGCACGTTTTGACAGTGTGCTTTGGGTGATGATGGGTACTACCGTCGGAATGATGATTGCCAATGCACCTGCGGTATTTATCGGTGACAAACTGGCGAATAAACTTCCAATCGGTCTGATTCATAAAATTGGCGCCAGTATTTTCTTGATCATCGGTGTGGGCACCTTGGCACAACATTATTTATTTTAAAAATAAAAATCAATTTCGTATAAATCCTGAGCTAAAAACTCGGGATTTTTTATTAATAAATTGTGCTCAATTTACTGATAAATAAAGTGATATATCTAGTTTTATTGATTGTAAGTTCATTTAATTCCCTATATGTTATATGCCTATAGAAAAACCATCCTAAACGAAAAAAATTGGGGATTACTGATGGCCTTCGAGCGCACCACATCGCAAGTCTTGTTTGATAATGGGACACATAAATGTATTAGTTTTACCAGTCTCGTTAAAGGTGAAGGCGTCCAGGCAAACCAGTTTCTGATTTTAGACAATGAGCGTGCTGCAGTACTTGATCCGGGTGGTGATTTAACCTATGTACCGTTGACCATGGAACTGAACCGCTATACCCGGTTGAGCAATCTGGATTATGTGATGGCATCGCATCAGGATCCGGATATTATTACGTCCATGCCGCGCTGGCTGGTCTATACCGAAGCCAAAGTCGTCGCTTCCAAGCTATGGGCGCGATTCTTGCCACATCTGAATTCAGCCTTTATGAGTGACCGTATGAAAGGTAACTGGCTGGATCGTCTGGTTGAATTGCCGGATCATGGTCAGATCATTCCACTCGGTCAATCCAGCATTATTGCCATTCCAGCGCACTTTTTACATTCAGTCGGTAATTTCCAGTTTTATGACCCGATTGCCAAGATCCTGTTTTCTGGTGATATGGGGGCGTCAATGGTCGAGGATGCTTCAAAACCACTGGAAAATTTTGCAGCGCACATTCCGAAAATGAAAGGATTTCACCAGCGCTACATGTGCAATAACAAGGTGATTCGTTTATGGGTACAAATGGTACGTACCATGGATGTAGATATGATTGTGCCACAACATGGAACACCATTCGTGGGTAAAGAACAGATTAACCAGTTCCTGGACTGGATTGAAACACTAGAATGTGGCACTGATTTAATGGATGAAACTGTTTTTACTTGTCCTGAATAGTTCAAGAAAATTTTAAATTTTTTCTTGAGTAGAAAAACAACATTTTTTATATTTTCCGCCTGCAAAAAACTGTTTTTGATGACGAGAATTTATAAGAAATGTTGTCTCAAGTTCCTACACAAGATGCATGTTTAAGTTGTGGCGCATGTTGCGCCTATTTCAGGGTTTCATTCTATTGGGCAGAGGGGATTCCCATGCCTGAGCACTATATTGAACCTGTCACCTCGGTCTATTCATGTATGGCGGGAACCAATCAAAAAAATCCACGCTGTATAGCACTTGAAGGTAGCATTGGCGAACAGGTGAGTTGTGGCATGTACGAACTACGTAGCTCATCCTGTAAAGAAGTTCAGATCGCTGATGCCCAGTGCAATAAAGCACGAATGGCACACAATATGATTCCATTCATCCAGATTGAGCCGGATGAAGCCGAAAATAATGATAATTTCGAACGGGTGAGCTAAATTCAAACTCAAGATTTAAAAAGCAGGGTATGGACTCTGCTTTTTTTATGGGAGAAAAAATTAGTAAGGGATTTTGTAAACCGAATAAATATGATGACTGCTCTGGCATATTTAAATTGTTGATTGAATAGTCAAATTTACAGGTTTAGATATTCGGATTAAATCTAAGTCCAGATTTAGACAAAATAAATTTTGCAATTGCAATGAAATTTAGAGCTAAATTTGTTTATAATAGCGCACGGAAATTACCAGTGAGACTGTTATGTTGACCATCGTTCAAGACGCGTTAACCTTCGATGATGTCCTATTACTCCCTGCCTACTCTACTGTTCTCCCAAAAGATGTCTCTCTAAAGACACGCCTGACTCGCGGCATTAACCTGAATATCCCACTTGTTTCAGCAGCTATGGATACTGTGACTGAGTCACGTATGGCAATTGCGATGGCACAAAATGGCGGTATCGGTATTCTGCACAAGAACATGGATATTGCTGCCCAGGCCGCAGAAGTACGCCGTGTGAAAAAATTTGAAGCCGGTATGGTGAAAGATCCGATCACAGTTACTCCAGAAACTACAGTACGTGAACTGATCGCTGTGACTCAAGCGAATAACATCAGCGGTGTACCCGTGGTTAAAGACGGTAAAGTGGTTGGTATCGTGACCGGTCGTGATACACGCTTTGAAACCAATCTGGAACAACCAGTCAGCAATATCATGACTGGCCAAGACCGTCTGGTGACTGTGCGTGAAGGCGAATCGAAAGAAAACATTCAGGCCTTATTGCAAAAAAACCGTATTGAAAAAGTGATCGTTGTTGGCGAAAACAATGAATTAAAAGGCTTGATCACGGTAACTGATTTCCGTAAAGCGGAACTTTATCCAAATAGCTGTAAAGATGATTTAGGTCGTCTACGTGTAGGTGCAGCAGTCGGTACTGGTGCTGAAACGCCAAGCCGTGTAGAAGCACTGGTTGATGCTGGTGTAGACGTGATTGTTGTGGACACTGCACATGGTCACTCTGCGGGTGTGATTGAGCGTGTACGCTGGGTCAAACAGAACTACCCACAAGTTCAAGTGATTGGCGGTAACATCGCTACTGGTGATGCTGCGCTTGCATTGCTTGATGCGGGTGCGGACGCAGTAAAAGTAGGGATCGGTCCTGGCTCAATCTGTACAACTCGTATTGTGGCTGGTATTGGTATGCCACAAATCTCTGCAATTGATTCTGTTGCGCGTGCATTGAAAGAGCAGATTCCATTAATTGCTGATGGTGGTATCCGTTTCTCTGGTGATATGGCCAAAGCGATTGGCGCTGGTGCAAGTACCATCATGGTGGGTTCATTAATGGCCGGTACTGAAGAAGCACCAGGCGAAGTTGAATTCTTCCAGGGTCGTTACTACAAAGCTTACCGTGGTATGGGTTCTTTGGGTGCGATGGCAGGTGCGACTGGTTCTGCTGACCGTTATTTCCAGGACTCTAAAGCTGGTGCTGAAAAACTGGTTCCAGAAGGTATTGAAGGTCGCGTACCGTACAAAGGCCCAATGGGCAATATCGTGCATCAGATGATGGGCGGTCTGCGTTCTTCTATGGGCTATACCGGTTCTGCAACGATTGATGATCTTCGTCAAAATGCGAAATTCGTAAAAATTACATCTGCGGGTATGTCTGAATCACACGTGCATGATGTAACCATTACCAAAGAAGCACCGAACTATCGTATGGGTTAATTCCTAAAATAAATCGTTCGTATGAAAAAAGCCGTCATGCAAATGACGGCTTTTTTGTTTTGGTGTAAAGTGTGACTCATTGTAAAAATGGATGATGCAAATCACCCCATAAGAAGTGAGATAATGATGAGTTATTTTGGCACCGATGGTATCCGTGGCAAGTTTGGTGAGTTGCCGATTACGCCTGAGTTTGCATTGAAATTAGGTTTTGCAGCAGGAAAAGTATTAAAACGAAATAGTAAAAAAAACAAACCATTGGTGGTACTGGGTAAAGATACCCGTTTATCTGGTTATATTCTGGAATCTGCGCTACAGGCAGGGCTGAATGCGGCAGGTGTCTATGTGCACTTGTTAGGTCCATTGCCAACTCCTGCGATTGCCCATTTAACTCGTGCTCTGCATGCTAATCTCGGGATTGTGATTTCAGCATCGCATAATCCATACTTTGATAACGGCATTAAATTCTTTTCGAGTGAAGGCAAAAAACTGCCTGATGCTTTGCAGGATGAGATCAACCAGGAACTGGAAAAAGAACTGGTGATTGAAGATACAGCGAACTTGGGTAAAAGCTTCCGTGTCAAGGATGCTAATGGCCGTTATATCGAATTCTGTAAATCGACCTTCCCATACCATTTAGACCTGAATGATTTAACCATTGTCGTTGACTGTGCCAATGGTGCAGCCTATAGCGTAGGTCCTGCGGTTTTCCGTGAGCTGGGTGCTAAAGTCATTTCCATCTATGATGAACCGACCGGTCTGAATATCAATGAGAACTGTGGTTCGACTCATCCGGAAAATCTGCAAAAAGCAGTGGTTGAGCATGGTGCTGATTTAGGCATAGCCTTTGATGGTGATGCTGACCGCGTGATTATGGTCGATAAAAACGGTGAGCAAATTACTGGTGATCATATTCTGTATATCCTCGCGACCCAGAGCAGTAAAAAACCAGTAGGTATTGTTGGTACCTTGATGAGCAATATGGCACTAGAACTGGCCCTCGAAAAAGCCGGAGTAGAATTGTTGCGCGCTAAAGTCGGTGATCGTTATGTACTGCAAGGTCTGGAAGAAAAAGGCTGGTCGATTGGTGGCGAGCCATCAGGTCATATCCTGACTTTAGACAAGAGCACTACAGGCGATGCGATTATTGCTGCGCTGCAAGTCTTAACCGTGATGGTCGAGCAGAAGAAAGCACTGCACGAGTTAGTGGCTGACTTTAAATTATTGCCGAATGTGTTGGTGAATGTACGTCTGAATACCATGTTTGACCCGTACTCAGTGCCTGCTTTGACTGCAGAATTTAACAAAGCTGAAGAGCAGCTCAAAGGTCGTGGCCGTTTACTGATCCGTAAATCAGGGACTGAACCGGTGATCCGTGTCATGGTGGAAGGCGAGGATCTTGCTGAAGTGACCACACTGGCAAATTCATTGGCTGATGCGGTACGTGCCAACGCCGCTTAAATGGGGGAAGAGTGAATGAGCGATCTGATTAAGGATCTGAGTGAACTGCGTCTGAACTACCAAAAAGGCGAGCTACATGAAGATCAGGTCAATCCCAATCCGCATATGCAGTTTTTGCAGTGGTTTAACCATGCACTTGCTGCACAGCTGCATGAACCTTATGCCATGTCATTGGCAACCGCAAATGCACAAGGTCGTCCGCATGTGCGCACAGTGTTGCTGCGTGGTGCGACTGAAGCAGGGTATGATTTCTATACCAATTATGATAGTCAAAAAGGTCTGGATCTGGCCGAAAACCCGTATGCTGAACTGCTGTTTTACTGGCAGGAACAGGAACGTCAGATCCGGATTAGCGGTAAGGTAATTAAAATTTCGGAAGAAGAATCAACTGACTATTATCATAAACGTCCGCGCGAAAGTCAGATCGCTGCGCATATCAGTACCCCGCAAAGCGGTGTGGTTGCGAGTCGTGAAGAATTACAGCAACGTTTCTGGGATCTGCATCAGCAGGTCGCTAATCAGGAAGAACTGGATAAGCCGGGATTCTGGGGCGGCTATCGTTTGCAGCCGGATTATTATGAATTCTGGCAGGGCCGTCCCAACCGTTTACATGACCGCCTGAGTTATGAAAAAATCGATGGGGCGTGGAAACTACAACGATTGATGCCATAACAATGCCTAAACTTGAAATCAAGCAAAGACCTTTACTGACACGCCCTGAATCTTTTCAGGGCGTGCCTTCATTCGTAGCCGAAATTTTGGCACGCCGTGGTGTGGAATCTGAACAGGAGCTGGAGCTTAAACTCAAGCATCTACTGGCACCGACCATGAAAGGCTTAACAGAAGCGATCCAGCTGATTGATCAGGCTATAGATACTGGCCAGAAAATCGTAATCGTCGGTGACTATGATGCTGATGGGGCGACCAGTACAACACTAATGGTACTCGCCCTGCGTGATATGGGTGCCCATGTTGAGTATCTGGTTCCTGACCGGTTTAAGTATGGTTATGGCCTGACACCTGCGATTGCGGATCTGGCTTTTGCCAATTTTACGCCGGATCTTTTAATTACAGTGGATAACGGGATTTCCAGTCATGAAGGTGTGAAGCAGGCGCAGGATCATGGCATGCAGGTGATTATTACCGATCACCACTTAACTACCAAGCCTACCCCTGCAGCAGAGGCTGTGGTCAATCCCAATCAGCTGGGCTGTGATTTTCCAAGTAAGGCCTTGGCGGGAGTGGGGGTAGCTTTTTATGTCTTGGCGAATCTATCGACTCATCGTAAAAAGCTCGGTAAATCTTCAACGGTTATTACCAATTATCTGGATCTAGTCGCTTTAGGCACTTATGCAGATGTCGCAAGTCTGGATTATAACAACCGTATTCTGGTGGATGCCGGCTTAAAACGGATTCAGCAGCATCTTTGCCGACCTGGCATCAGTGCCTTGCTGGAAATTGCTGGTCGTGATGCTGCCACGCTCAAAGCGCAGGATCTGGGTTTTGTGCTTGGTCCACGTATTAATGCGGCAGGTCGTATGGAAACCATGGATATCGGGATTGAGTGTCTGCTCGCTCCGGATCTGGCAACCGCTTATCCACTCGCAGAACAGCTGAATCAGCTCAATGTCGAACGCCGTCAGGTAGAAGGCAAAATCAAACAGGAAGCTCTGACTGAACTGGAAAAAATCCAGCTGGATGAGAATACTTTGCCAGCCGCACTGATCATGTTTGAACAGCACTGGCATCAGGGCGTGATCGGGATTGTAGCGGGGCGCTTAAAAGAACAGTTTCATCGTCCAAGTATTGTTTTCGCAGCAGATGAAGATGGGATTCATATCAAAGGTTCGGCACGTTCCATCGAAGGGATTCATATCCGGGATAGCATTGAACGGATAGCAGAGCAGTATCCGCATCTGGTCAGCCATTTTGGTGGGCACGCGGCCGCAGCGGGATTAACCATTAAAAAGCAGCATTTTGCTGAATTTAAACAGGTCTTTGAACAGCTGATTGCAGAGATGGATGAAAGCCTATTTACCGCTACGCTGTGGACTGATGGGGAACTACCGGCATCAGCTTTCCAAATTGAAACGGTCGATTTACTGCAAAACTTAAGTCCATGGGGACAAAAGTTTCCTCAACCGATTTTTGAAGGCATCTTTAAGATTCTGGATTACCGCTGGCTTAAAGATGTACATCTGAAACTACGTGTTGCTTTAGAAAATGGACAGGTTGTGGATGCGATTGCCTTTAGTGCCATCGATAAATACAAATTTGATCCAATGAAACAGCACGTTCGTCTGGTCTATGAACTGGATAAAAATGTCTTTAACGGCAATGTTAGCCTACAAATGCGAATTGCTTATCTGGAACAATAAATTATTCAAATAAAAAACCGCTCAATTGAGCGGTTTTTTTGGACTTTTAATCTTACAGATTAGAAGCGGTAAGCAGCTCGTATATTGAATACATCAGCATTATCACCAAAATCAATAGAACCTTCTAGGCTAACTTGTTGGTTAAAGAATTTCTTGGCACGAATAGTAAAAACATCCTTACCTTCTAGATCTGAGTCAGAGAATCCTAAGCCAACACTGAAAGTCTTGTCTAAATATAAATCTGCACCGAGATTATAGGCATCAATGTCACCAAAGCTTGCGCCCCCCTCAAAATTCATATCATATTGACCAACTTGAGTAACATATTTGGCACGTAAGGTTGGATCAATTTCATCATCTGCATCATCTTGAGAAATGCCAATAAGACCGATCGCAACTAAGAAGCCAGGCACAGGTAAATAACCGACTTCAGCTGTATAACTAGTCTCATCAACAGCATCATTATCAAAATGAGAAATATTGCCGCTCAAATAAAAATCTGAGTTCGGAACAAAGTATTCAATGCCTGCGCCGATGCCAAAAGTGTCAGAATCATCTTCATAACTTAGAACGCCATTTATATTACTAGCGCGATTTAAGAATGCAGCTTCATTTAATGGAGAGTTTTTAACTTGAACCTGATTAAAATAATAAGTACCGTCAATCGCGAATCTTGTGTCTGAACCACCTTGATCACGATCAATAAGATCAATAGAGCCCCCAACTTCAGTTTGGTAAGCATGAGCAGTTCCTAGGCCAGCAAGAAGTGCTGTAGCAAGAGTAAGTTTCTTAAGCATTTAGAGTTCTCTCTTTGTTATAAAATATGGCTGTTTTATTAACAGTTGTAACAAATTGTACAGATAATAATCGCCCCGTCAATGTGCAAAAACTACCTAAATGCTTGTTTAAAGTGCAATAAAAAACCCATCCGAAGATGGGTTTTTTATATTGAAACTTCTTAGTTTGGATTAGAAGCGGTATTTCGCAGCTAGACCAAATTTGTTGTAGTCTTGGTTACCAATTTCACCAAAACCTACACGACCTTCCAAGCTCACTTGTTCATTAAAGAATTTACGTGCACTTACACCAAATTCATTTGAGTCATATGGGCCATTGTCTTTGCTTTGATAATCAGCACCAACACTTAAAGTTTTGTCGATGAAGTAGTCAGCTTTTAAGTTGTACTCATCCAGGTCGCCAAAGGCAGCGCCAGCTTCAAGGTTAATGTCTTTACCATTACTTAAGGTAGTCACATATTTAGCACGTAAAGTTGGATCTACACCGTCATCATAGTCATTGTCATAACCTTTCACACCTGCTGCAATTAACAGACCTGGTGCAGGTAAATAACCGACTTCAGCACTATAAACGGTTTCGTCAAAATCAGGTGCATAGTCGTATTTAGAATCATCACGACCTACGCTACCACTCAAATAAAAATCTGAGTTTGGTACGAAGTATTCAGCACCTACACCATAACGGTGACGTTCTGAAGAGTCGTAATCATCATATTGATATTGAGCTTTCACATTACTTGCACGATCAAGGAAAGCTGCTTCGGCTAATGGTGCATTACGTGTTTCAACTGGATTAAAGTAGTATGTGCCATCAACACCAAAAGAGCCGCTTGAGCTACCATTATCCGGGTCTGTTAGGCCTGCAGATGCACCCACTTCTACTTGATAAGCATGAGCTGCTGTACCTGTAAGAGCTACGGCTGAAAGTAATGCTGAAGCGATTGCTAGTTTTTTCATGCGGATACTCCCCTCTGAAAAATATGGCTAAAATTAATACACTTTTTGTTACAACTTTAAGTCTAGACCAATTCCAATAATCGTCAATCAAAGGAAAGTTACTACATTGTGAGTAAGGTAATATTATGTAATTTTCATTTAATAACTAATTGAATTCAAAAACTAAAAATGAAATGTTTTGTTTTATTAAAAGTGTGTAGATATTGTGGAATGTATTGAAAATGCTATTTTTTATCTTATTTTGTAGGGGGTTTAGGGTTTTAAAATGAATAAAAAATTGAGTATAAAAATACGGCGAAATATATTTAAGAATAGAATGAGAAAGTATTAAAAATAATATTTAGCTATTTTATCGGGCTGACAAATTTTGTAATTAAAAAATGTGCTAGTGACATTTTCTTGCTTAGCCTTAAAGATGGATTTATCGCTATAAATTGGCGAAATAGACTGTGATATAATATTGACCTAAGAATTTATACCTAATTTTGATTGAGAGTAATTCACGTGGAAATTAATCCGTATCTAAACCAATTAAAAGACTTAAACGAACGTGGTCAAACACTACGGGGGTATCTTTGACTACGATCTGAAAAAAGAGCGTTTAGAAGAAGTCCTGCGTGAATTAGAAGACCCGGCGATCTGGAATGACCAGAGTCGCGCTCAGGCCATGGCCAAAGAAAAAGGCGAGCTTGAAAATGTACTCAATGTACTGGACGGCTTAACCACCCAGCTCGAAGATGCTCAAGCGATGCTCGACCTTGCGGTTGAAGCAGATGAAGAGGCCATGCTGGAAGATGTGCAGGCTGAGCTGAATGCGGCTGAAGAAGAACTGGCGAAGCTTGAGTTCCGTCGTATGTTCAGCAACCCGATGGATCCAAACCCTTGCTATGTAGAAATTCAGGCAGGTTCCGGCGGTACTGAAGCACAGGACTGGGCATCTATGCTGTTACGTATGTACATGCGCTGGATTGAACGTCATGGTTTTAAAGCTGAACTGATGGAAGAATCTGACGGTGATGTTGCCGGGATTAAATCTGCGACGATTCGTGTCGAAGGTGAGTATGCCTATGGCTGGTTACGTACCGAATCCGGGGTACACCGTTTAGTGCGTAAATCACCATTTGACTCGGGCAACCGTCGTCATACGTCATTTTCTGCCGTGTTTGTCTCACCTGAAGTGGATGACAATATCGAAATTGAAATCAATCCTTCAGATGTCCGTACCGATACTTATCGTGCATCAGGCGCGGGTGGTCAGCACATTAACAAAACTGACTCTGCCGTGCGTTTAACCCACATTCCAACTGGTATCGTGGTGGCGTGTCAGAACCAGCGTTCACAACATGCCAACCGTGACCATGCTTGGAAACAGTTACGTGCCAAGCTATATGAGTTGGAAATGAATAAACGTAATGAAGCTGCACAGGCATTGGAAGATTCCAAGTCTGATATCGGCTGGGGTAGCCAGATCCGTTCTTATGTCCTGGATGATTCACGTATCAAGGATTTGCGTACAGGTGTGGAAAACTCTAATACTGGCGCTGTTCTGGACGGTGATCTGGATAAATTTATCGAAGCAAGCCTGAAACAGGGCCTGTAAGAAATCGTTTAAAAGCTGGCGTAACAAAGCTTTAACAGACTGTGACTCTTATATCTAAATTATTCGATATATAAATCGAAAAAATACGATATAATGGTCGCAGACGCTGAATGAAGTTTCGTTGCGCCACTGATTGTGATGTGCCTATGGACCTTGATCTAATTTTTAAAGCCTTAGCCAATCCGACCCGTCGACAAATTCTGGAATGGTTAAAATCTCCGGAGCAATATCTGTCTGCGGAAGAGTGTGGTGGCTTTCAACGTGGGGTCTGTGCAGGTCAAATTGAACGTTTGGGCCAGGTTTCACAGTCCACCATGTCCAATCACCTGTCGGTATTACAGCAGGCTGGCCTGATCACTGCGACCAAGCATGGACAGTGGTCATATTTCTCCCGCAATGAAACTTTGATTCAGCAATTTATCGAACACCTACAACAACACCTTTAACAGGTGGGAGTAACGATGGCTGAATTAAATTCTCCTTTAACGCTTGGTGCGTTAGAGCTTAAAAACCGTGTCATCATGGCGCCGCTGACCCGTAGCCGCGCAACGGCTGATCGCGTTCCAACCCCAATGATGGTTGAATACTATGCGCAACGTGCAAGTGCTGGCCTGATCATTTCTGAAGCTACAGTGATTTCTGAAGAAGCCAACGGTTATTTAAATACTCCAGGATTGTTTACCGATGCTCAGGTCGAAGGCTGGAAAAAGGTCACTCAAGCGGTTCATGAGAAGGGCGGTCTGATTGTTGCTCAGCTTTGGCATGTTGGTCGTGTATCGCATCCGGATCTGTTAAATGGTGAAACACCAGTTTCTGCAAGTGCAGTACAACAGGTAGGTCATGTCAGCTTGTTACGTCCAAAACGTCCGTACGTTACGCCACGTCCCTTAGAAGTTTCTGAAATTCACGCAATTACCGAGCAGTACAAGCAAGCTGCGATTCGTGCTAAAGAAGCCGGCTTTGATGGTGTTGAATTACATGCTGCTAATGGTTATCTGATTGATCAGTTCCTGCAAAGCAAA
Organism: Acinetobacter sp. CAU_H_60; assembly: GCF_058599385.1. Classification (NCBI taxonomy): domain Bacteria; kingdom Pseudomonadati; phylum Pseudomonadota; class Gammaproteobacteria; order Moraxellales; family Moraxellaceae; genus Acinetobacter; species Acinetobacter sp. CAU_H_60. The sequence continues at coordinate 136,826 of NZ_CM178653.1, forward strand.
ACCAATCAGCGTGAAGATGAATACGGCGGTTCAGTTGAAAACCGTACACGGTTCCTGCTAGAAGCAACTGATGCACTGATTGAAGTATGGGGTGCGGATCGTGTAGGGGTACATTTTGCGCCGCGTGGTGATGACCATGACATGGGGGATAATGATCCACGTGAAACATTTGGCTATGCCATGGAGCAACTGGGCAAGCGCAAGATTGCCTTCTTCTTTACCCGTGAATATCTGGCTGAAGACAGTATTTCCGAATATATGAAAGAGCGTTCAGGTGGAGTACCTTATATTGCCAATATGCAACTGAGTCGTGAAGATGCGATTGAGCTGTTGGCAGCTGAAAAGGCAGATGCAGTCGCATTTGGTAAAGCCTACATTGCAAATCCTGATCTATACGAACGTCTGCTTGATAATGCACCGCTTAATGAGCTGAAAATGGAAAATATGATCGGCAGTCAGGTGGCTGAAGGTTATATTGATTATCCAACTTTGGCAGAAGTTAGAGTATTAAGCACCATAGAATAATTCGAAATAAGAGCCACATCGATTAACATGTCGATGTGGCTCTGTTATATTTTGCCGATTGAATCTGTTTTGGGGCGCAATGTGGCTACTCCATTCTGGTATAACGCAGCCTTGGCGCTAGCGAAACCGCTTTATCAATCCCGTATACGTAAACGTGCGACCAGTCCGGAACAATTAGAACAAGAACTGTTGGAACGTTTTGGTCCTTTCCAGTCCCCTAAAAATCTGCAGGCGATCTGGTTTCATGTAGTATCCGTAGGGGAAACCAATGCCGCTCAACCTTTAATTGAACATTACTTAAAACTTGGGCATCCGGTTCTAGTGACCAATACCACCAAGACCGGACAGGCACGTGCCAAATCTCTCTTCTTAAAAGAACCTTATTTAGACTTATTCCAAGCTGTATATTTGCCAGCTGACCAGAAAACCCTGATTCGTGATTTTTATCAAAAATATCAGCCTAAATTGCTGTTATTGATGGAGACTGAGCTCTGGCCAAATCTGATTGACCAGGCACCGAATTTTAATGTGCGTTGCCTATTATTGAATGCCCGTCTTTCTGAAAAATCTGCCAAAGGCTATGGCAAAGTCAAAGGCCTAACCCGTGGCATGCTTAAGAATTTAACCGGCCTTTTGGCTCAGGATACAGCAACCCAGCAGCGTTATATTGATCTAGGTATAGCTTCAGAAAAAACTCAGGTCTTGGGCAATATCAAGTTTGATATCACGGCACCGCAGCAATTTATTAATCATGCTGCCCAATTGAAACAGGAATGGTCTCTGCAAGGCCGGAAGATCATTACTCTCGCCAGTACGCATGCGCCTGAAGAACAGCAATTAATGGCTGAACTTAAATCTGCGCTGGATGCAGATTCGACATTAGTTTGTATCGTGGTGCCACGCCATCCGGAACGTTTCGATGAGGTGTTCCAAGCTGCACTATCCTTAGGTTTAAGAACCCAACGCCGTAGCCTGGAACAACGTATCGAAGAAGATACTCAGGTTTATCTGGCGGATTCCATGGGCGAGATGTGGCTCTGGTATGCCTTGAGCCAAGCCTGTTATGTTGGTGGTTCCCTGAATGAACCGGGTGGTGGACATAATATTCTGGAGCCGATTGCGCTGAATGTTCCAACGATTCTGGGTAAAAACTATTTTAACTTTCAGACGATTGTCGATGAGTTTGTTCAGGCGCATGCGGTAGAAGTAGTGCAGGATGCTAAACAGTCTGCTGAGACTTTGCTAGAAATTCTGAATAATTCAACTAAAGCTGAAAGTTTGAATACTGCTGCACAAAAGATTATGCAGCAGAATCAGGGTTCACTTGAAAGGCATATTCAGGCGATTGATCAATATCTTTGATTATATTCTGATTTGTGAAGAAGCCGATTTTCATGGATTGACTGTATAAGGTTAAAACTAGGCTTTATCTTTATAGATTTAATGCTAGGAACTCTTCTTTCTTTTACTTTTGTTTCGGCAAAAGTAACAAAACCATTTGTCATCCACAAAACTCGTCATATACCATCTTTTTGCAGAGATATCGCAGAACCTATATAAGGCAAAAAGAGTCCTGCCTCGGACAATTGTGGATGACGTTTCCGCGTATCCAGTGATGGATTTGTTGAGTTAATTTTTTATGAATATCGTCCTGCTTGATCCCCGCCAAACCGAATCTGAACTATGGCCGATTAGCTCAAAGCGACAACTGGAGCATTTGCAACAGCATCTTGAGATTCAGGTTGGTGACACATTAAAAGTTGGGATTCGGGAAGGGAAACGGTATTTAACTGAAGTTGTCGAAATTTCTGAAAAAGCAGTTTTATTGAAACCGATTCAAGAAGAATCAGTCCCTGCAAAGCTGCCTGTTACCTTGATTGTGGCCTTGCCACGCCCTAAAGTTTTGCGCCGTCTGATCATGGATGCTGTCACCATGGGCGTAGAGAAAATCATTTTATTGCATAGCTATCGGGTGGATAAAAGCTATTGGCAGACCCCATTTTTGCAGCAATTAAACCATTATGTAGATCTTGGGCTAGAACAGGCAGGAGATACGCTTGCTCCGAAAATTGAGCTGTATAAACGCTTTAAACCTTTTGTCGAAGATATCTTGTCTGGACTCATTACAGCAGACTGTCCAGCCTTTGTTGCACATCCTTATGCCGAACAGCCGATGCCATATGCACTTCAGCATCCTTGCACGATTGTCATTGGTCCGGAAGGTGGCTTTATTCCGTATGAGGTCGATTTGCTCATAAAAAACGGCTGCCAGGCAGTGAGCCTTGGCAACCGTATTCTCCGTACTGAAACGGCGATTTCGTATGTTTTAGGTCGACTGTTTAGCGCGAGCTGAGGCATCCTCATGGCCATCGCCACGATAGACTTTCACTTCCTGCACCGGATATGGAATCGAAATGTTATGTTCAGCAAAGGCTTGAATCACCCGTTCCTGAACGGCACTGATTGAGGTGCCTATGCCTGTTTCAGTGGTATTGACCCACCATAAGGCTTTGAGGGTAATCGAGAAGTCTGCCAGTGCAATCACATTGACGCTAAATGCAGGTTGACTCAGGATGGTCGGATCTTTATCCAGAATTGCAGTAATAATATCCTTGGCTTTCTGGATATCATCTTCATAACCGATCCCGACCGAAAATTCACAGCGGCGACGGGTATAAGCAGTATTCACTGTGACTGCACTGGTATAGACCGTAGCATTTGGAATTACGATACGACGGCCATCTGGAGAGCGTAAAAAGGTTGCACGAATCTGGATATCTTCTACGGTACCCTCCAGACCATTCACGATAATGTCATCGCCAATCTTGAAAGGTTCGCCCAGTAAAATCAGTACACCTGAGAGCAGGTTCTGGAAAATATCCTTAAATGCGAAACCGATCGCCACTGAACCAATCCCAAGCGCACTCATCAGCTGACCCGGGGTAAAACCTGGAATCGCAATCACCAGCCCGATTAAAACACCGAAGAAAACAATCACGGTACTACCGACACGGTTCAGCACCAGCACCAGATTCTGTCGGGTATAAGTACGATTTTCTAAAGTCTTACGGACAAAAAACTTAAACAGTTTTGACAGTAACCAGAAAATGACAATGACTGTTAGCGCAATACAGAAATAAGGCACACGCTCCCAGAAACCTTCCATGATCTTGTCAATGGTGCTATAGGCATCATTGTACTTGGAGGTATGTTCGATCACGGTCTGGGCAGTTTTTTCAGTCGCCTGATGCAGGAGCTCAGTCGTCCCTTCAGTTACCTGGCTTAAAGTATTTTCTTGCTCAGCCACAAAAACTCCACAATTTAAATTTCGCTTATTTTGCCTCAACTACAGCAAAAAATTAACAACAGCGAAATTTATACACAATATATTTATGCAAAACAGACACAACTGTCTTAAAAGAACTCAGTCGTTTTCTGCTTCACTTCACTTGGGATTCTTGAAGGCTCACCTTCACTCATATAAGAGAATAACGCAGTCGTCGCCAACAGGCTGAGTACGGTAAAAATGATTACCAGCCAAGCCACAATTTTTTCCCAGACGGGGCTTGTACGTATTGGGCCATACTGATTGCTGCCTCTTGTTCCTGGAAAAAGCAGGATATAGATCCAGACAAACAGATTGATCAAAGGCACGAAGAATAGCAATATCCACCAGCCACTACGGTCCAGATCGTGTAAGCGTCGTACCGTAATCACAATACCGAAATACAGATAGACCAGCATGATCGCTAAGGCAAACAGGCTGGACAGGCCGTGCAGGGAAATTTGCCAGTTTGAATCTACCGATAGGCTGGCAATGTTCACAATATCAATACTTAAACCTAGCGCAATACTGCTGCATAAGAAAATAAACTGTAAAAATGCGGACCAGGCAATAAAACTCAAACGTCCAAATCGGCCCCTGATCGATAAGGGATGATCTGCTGCAGGAAAAGGAGGAGGGAAATAGGAAGGTTCAGTTGAATTCATGGGCAAGATCCTAAGCCTGTATAAAATACAGCGAGAGTGGGAGACTCATTTTATTTGACGATAGCAATATCTAGCTGACTTTGGCCATAGTTGAGCATTATCCGAAGTTATTCTGATTGAATTTGAATAAATAATCTACGACGAAAGCATGATTGTCGGATTTGAAATATGCAGTACATACTGCCATTATGCATAAAAAACAATCAACAAAATGCCATCAAGCTCTCGTGATGAGATAGAACAAGATCAAGGAAGCGAACAATGAAAGAAATCTATCCAGTACCAGCAGAATTTAAGAAAACCGCACGTACCACTGATACAGAGTATTTTGAGCGTTATCAGCAATCCATTGAACAACCGGATCAGTTCTGGGCTGAACAGGCACAGCGCCTGGACTGGATCAAGCCTTTTACCCAGGTTAAAAATACCAGTTTTGATAAAGACAATTTTAAAATTGAATGGTTTGCAGATGGCCAGCTCAATGTCAGTGCCAACTGTCTGGATCGCCATCTTAAGGAACATCCTTATAAACCGGCGATTATCTGGGAAGGGGATCATCCGTCCCGTCACAAGATTATTTCTTTTCACGAGCTTTATGATGAAACCTGCCGTTTCGCCAATGTCCTGAAAAAGAACGGGATTAAAAAAGGCGACCGGGTGGTGCTGTATATGCCAATGGTCTCGGAAGCCGCAATTGCCATGCTGGCTTGTGCCCGGATTGGTGCAGTGCATTGTGTGGTATTTGGTGGTTTCTCACCTGATTCTCTGGCCAGCCGGATTGAAGACAGTCAGGCCAAAATGGTGATTACCGCAGATTCGGGCATGCGTGGTGGCAAAGCTATTCCACTGAAAGCCAATGTCGATGAAGCCCTGAAAATTGCTGGCACCGAATCGGTTGAACATGTCATCGTTGTACATCGCACCGGCAATCCGGTAGAAATGCAACAGGGGCGTGATCTCTGGTATCACATGGAAATCATGACCGTGAATGAGATCTGTCCACCTGAACCGATGAATGCGGAAGATCCTTTATTTATCCTGTATACCTCGGGTTCAACCGGAAAGCCTAAGGGCGTACTGCATACCACAGGCGGTTATCTGACTTATGTGAATTGCACCTTCCGCGAAGTTTTTGACATCAAACAGGATGATGTATTTTGGTGTACTGCCGATGTCGGCTGGATTACCGGGCATTCCTATGTGCTGTATGGTCCCCTCTCTAATGGTACGACTACGGTGATGTTTGAGGGTGTACCACAATATCCAAGCTGGGCGCGTACCGGACACATCGTCGATAAGCACAATGTGACGATTCTCTATACCGCACCTACGGCCATTCGCGCCATGATGCGGGAAGGCGATGCCTATGTACGGGAAAGTGATCGCAGCAGCCTGAGAATTTTAGGTTCGGTCGGTGAGCCGATTAACCCGGAAGCCTGGAACTGGTATTACTCGGTAGTTGGTGAAAGTCGCTGTCCGGTGATTGATACCTGGTGGCAAACCGAAACCGGTGGCTTCATGATTACGCCTTTACCAGGTGCGACAGACCTGAAACCGGGTTCTGCAACCCGTCCATTCTTTGGTGTGCAACCAGCCATTGTCGATGCAGAAGGCAAGGAAATTGAAGGGGTGGCAGAAGGAAATCTGGTGATTAAAGATTCCTGGCCAGGCCAGATGCGCACCATCTGGGGTGACCCGGACCGCTTTATTGAAGCTTATTTCTCGACCTATCCAGGTACCTATTTTACCGGTGATGGTGCACGTCGTGATGAAGATGGCTATTACTGGATTACTGGTCGTGTCGATGACGTACTCAATGTTTCCGGTCATCGTCTGGGTACGGCAGAGATTGAAAGTGCACTGGTGGCCCATGAAGCAGTTGCCGAAGCTGCTGTTGTCGGTATGCCGCATGACATCAAAGGACAGGGGATTTGTGCCTTTGTTACCTTGCAGGCAGGGACTGAAAGTACTGAACAGTTGCGCGGTGAACTGGTAGCTTGGGTACGTAAAATTTTAGGGCCAGTGGCAACGCCAGATGCCTTGCACTGGGCACCCGCTTTACCTAAAACCCGGTCAGGTAAAATCATGCGCCGGATCTTAAGAAAGATTGCTGCCAATGAACTGGACAGTCTGGGCGATACCTCGACTCTGGCTGAACCACAAGTAGTCGATCAGTTAATTGCTGAAGTGCAGCGTAATCAGGCATAAGTTTAGGACGTTCAAATACCGGCATTATTTGCCGGTATTTTTGTCTCAGGAATAAGCTCTGCATGCTTTCGAATATAGTGCCAAGCTGCAATCTGCTAAGCTAAAACCATGCTGAACTTAGGTTAAAAGAATGAATGTACGACAACAATATCTAGATCAATCTCCCCTGAAAATTGCCCAGCAATTGGCAGAAACTTTTGCTCAAACGGCCGCAGTTCGTGACAAGCAGGGCGGTAATCCTAAAGCCGAGCGTGATCTGATTCGCCAGAGCGGTTTACTGGGCCTGTCTATTCCGAAACAGTACGGCGGTCAGGAAGCAGACTGGCAGACAATTTTTAAAACCATTCAAATCATTGCCCGAGTCGATAGTTCATTAGCACATGTTTATGGGTTTCATCATTTGCTGATTGCAACGGTTCAATTATTTTCCCAACCAGAACAATATGGCCCATGGTTTGAACAGACCGCTCGGGAAAACCTGTTCTGGGGCAATACCTTAAATCCGCTAGACCATCGTACTACCGCAACAAAAGTTGCTGAAAAAGAATATATTTTTGATGGGTATAAAAGCTTTTGTTCCGGCTCCATTGATTCCGATATTTTACTGTGCTCAGGCTATAACGACGCTGGAAAATTACTGATTGGGGTCATTCCAACAGCACGTAAGGGCGTAAGTTTTCTCGGTGACTGGAATAATATGGGTCAACGCCAGACCGATAGCGGCACCAGCCATTTTGAGCAGGTCAGAATTCATGAAAATGAATTGCTGTTAAATCCCGGTCCACTGAGTACACCGTATTCAAGCTTACGTCCTTTGATTGCCCAGCTGATCTTTGTACACATGTTCCTCGGTGTAGCAGAAGGTGCGTTTGAAGTGGCCAAACAAACCGTACAGACTCAAAAAGCCTGGTCAAAATCACTGGTAGAAGAGGCAGTGAATGACCCCTTTACCCAGAAGCATTTTGCCGATTTTTATGTGCAGCTGGAAAGCGTGCGTTTGCTGGCTGATAAAGCGATTCAAACTTTACAAGCAGCTTGGGATCTGGGCAATGATCTCACTGCTGAGCAGCGTGGTGAAGTTTCAGTGGCGATTGCCACAGCCAAAATCGCGGCCACCAATACATCTCTCTATATCACCCAGAATATTTTCCAAGTGATGGGCGCGCGTGCGACTACTGCTAAACTGAATCTGGACCGTTTCTGGCGTAATGTTCGCACCCAGACCTTGCATGATCCGGTGGATTATAAGTATCAGGAAGTTGGGGAATGGGTACTGACCGGGAAAGTGCCTGATCCAAGTTTTTATTCTTAATATGAAAATAAAAAGCCTCCGATATTGGAGGCTTTTCATATTAGATGAAGTGATAGTTTCTTCTAAATCTGCTTAAAGGCTTCTATGGCTCGTACACGAGAGGCTTTTAAATCGACAATCGGTTTTGGATAATCCAGTTCCAGATCTGGATTTTTGGCATAAGGTTCATGAATGGATTTGGCATCTAGATGCGCCAGTTCAGGCACCCACTTGCGGATATAGTCTCCATTGGGATCAAACTTCAGGGACTGGCTGACCGGATTAAAAATCCGGAAATAGGGCACGGCATCCATGCCGGTTGATGCGCACCATTGCCAGCCACCGTTATTCGCAGCCAGATCGCCATCAATCAGATGCTGCATAAACCAGCTTTCACCTAGTCGCCAGTCGATCAGCAAGTTCTTACACAGGAACATCGCAGTAATCATCCTGACCCGGTTATGCATCCAGCCTGTCGCCAGCATTTGCCGCATGCCAGCATCGACAATCGGAATTCCGGTCTGGCCTTTTTGCCAGGCAGCTAAATCTTCGGGGGCATTGCGCCACTGGATATTATTAGTATTTTGCTTAAATGGTTGGTGTTTGGAGACACGTGGAAAATCAAACAGGGTCTGTAGATAGAATTCCCGCCACAAGAGTTCATCCAACCAGGTTTGCTGACCCAAGTCTTCAATCTGGAAATAGCCATCCTGAAAAAGAGCTTGCATACACTGGCGAATGGAGAGAATACCGATATTCAGATAAGGGGAGAGGCGGCTGGTACCATCAACTGCTGGCAGATCACGGTTGGTTTTATAATGAGCCATTTTATCCTCGATAAAGTCATCGAGCAGACCCAAGGCAGTTTGATTTTTCGCAGACCAAAGTTGGGCAGCATGCTCTACTACATAATCCGCTGAGAATTTTTCCAGATCAAAATCCGTGAGCTCAGTAGGTAATTGGATTGGATCTTGAGCTTCAATCTCAGGATAGCAGGCGGGTACATCCAGAATCAGTCGTTCATAGCACTTTTTCTTAAAGGCACTATAGACCTGATACGGTTGATTGGACTGGTTCCGGATACTGCCGAGGGGAAACAGGGTGCGATCATGATAGAGCTCGACCCTGATCTGCTGCTGTTCCAGTAATTGCTGTACCTGAGCATCACGTTCCAGTTCGTTGACGCCAACTTCGATATTGGCATGCAAGCTTTCAATCTTCAGACTCTGACACAGATTTAATATTTCCCGAGATATATCCTTCCATAAAGGAACATTCAATATGCTCAGCGGGATATTCAGTTGCTGTAGCTGCTGTTTTAAATATTTGAGCCGGCGCAGATAAAAATCAGTTTTGATCCGGGCATCCTGATGTAATTGCCATTGTCCGGGAGAGAGGACTGCTAGTGCAATACAAGGTCCTTTCTGGGTCGCATGCCAGAGTGCAGCATGGTCATGAATACGGAGGTCTTGGCGGAACCAGATCAACTGCATGGGAATAACGTTCTGAATCGGAATCAGATTATTTTATTCATTCCACCTGAAAATTCTGTATAGAAACGTAGATATGGGCAGAATGATCAGTTAAAAAAGCCGCCTATGGTATAAGCGGCTCTTTCATTTTAACGCTGGTGAATATTTTCTAGGGTATCTACCAAGGTACGCGTAGTCTGATCAATTTCATAATTGACTTCATCATCTACTTTGGCATTTTTCCAGGTGGTCAGACGCAAGGTTTCGGGAATCAGATCAATCGAGATCTCACTCTTGGTGCGATCGACGCGATTGACGGTCAGGCTGCAGCCATTCAGACCAATAAACCCTTTTAAGAAAAAGTATTTGATATTGCCATCCGGGATCTGAATATCGATATGGTAGGTTTCACCACGATGTTCCAGATTTTTAATGATCGCCGTACCTTCGATGTGTCCATACAGATTATGCCCGCCATTTTCTGCACCGACTTTGGCAGAGCGTTCGACATTCACTTCATCACCCACTTGAAGAGATTTTAAGGTGGTGAGGGCAAGGGTTACATCGGAGATATCAAAGTGAATCTGGTTTAGCTTCTGATCAATGGTCGTTACGGTGAGGCAGACGCCGTTGATCGCAACACTGGCGCCAATAAAGACATCCTGAAAAAACTGATTGTCGTTGCTCACAACAATAGTAATGAAGCCATTACCCTGGCAAATATCCACGACTTTTTCCAAGCCTTGTACGATACCGGTATACATAATTTAAATTTCTATCTCATCGAGTTTGGCTTTATTCTAGTCAAGAATGAAGCAGGCGGCTATCTCTATGCCGAGAACACTGTGTTGCACAAAAAAAATCCCTCAAGCCGAGCCTTGAGGGAATGAATCGTTATGCTGAGCATTATTATAGTTTAAACGAGCTCAGCTTCTTGTTGCTGTTCAGCTTGCTGCGCTTCCAGTTCACGCACGAGTGGCAAGACTTTTTCACCGAAATATTCTACTTCTTCAATAAAGTGCAGGAAGCCTGAAAGAACCAGATCAACACCGACTTTTTTCAGTTCGATGATACGTTCTGCAATCTGCTCTGGCGTCCCGATCAGGTTGGTACGGAAGCCATCGTTATATTGCACCAGATCTTCAAATGTGGATTTGGCCCAGTTACCCTCACCTTCTTTACTCGCTGCGCCCGCTTCACGCGTTGCCTCACCGAAAGATTTCACCGCCTGAACATTGGCCTTGGCCACGATTTCTCGCAGTACTGCTTGCGCTTCCTCTTCGGTATCACGTGCAATCACAAACGCATTCACACCAATTTTCACAGAGTGGTTGTTCGCTTTGGCTTTTTCACGAATATCATCGATCTGTTTTTTCAGCTCTTCAGGTGTATTGCCATTGGTGAAGTACCAGTCCGATACGCGAGAAGCCATGTCACGTGCTGCACGAGAACTGCCACCCTGGAAGATTTCAATATGTGGTTTCTGTACTGGTTTTGGACTCAAGGTATAGTCTTTAAACTGGTAATACTTGCCATCAAAACTAAAATTGTTTTGAGTCCAGACCCCTTTCAGGCTGCGAATAAATTCTTCTGAACGTGCATAACGTTCGTCATGTTCCGGCCATTCTTCACCAATTGCATCAAACTCGCCACGGAACCAGCCACTTACGACGTTAATCGCAATCCGGCCATTGGTCAGATGGTCAATGGTGGCCAGCTGCTTCGCTGCCAGCGCAGGTTTCCATGGACCCGGCAAGATCGCGGCAATCACTTTTAAACGTTCAGTTTTCGCCAGGATACCATGACTGAAGCTGACTGATTCATGCTGGTTTTCAGCGTTATAGCCCGCAGTAAAACGGATCTGGGTCAGGGCATAATCAAAACCTGCTTTCTCAGCAGTTTGCGCCAGACGGACATTATAGTCATAGCTCCAGTCAGTACGCTGTTCGATGTCGCTGACCACCAGACCGCCGCTGACATTTGGAACCCAGTAAGCAAATACAATATTTTTATCTTGTGACATTATTCTTACCCTCTGAATGAAGCGGCTATTAAGCCACTTGAGTCTTTGGCGCTTTCTTGCTGTGCAAACGGGATTCTGCGGCATCCAGACTTGGCACTGCAGCGGAAGGTAAAACTTCTTCCTGTTCGATTTGCTTATTGATGCCTAGGTTCTGGTTGGCTTGCTGAGATTTTTCTTTAATGACCTCAGCACGCTGCCCCTTTGCTGGCGCCCATTCAAGGATCGGTAGGGCACGAGCCACTGCCAAGGTAATACGGGCACGGAGTAATTCGCTATGAATGGTGTATTCAGGCGTAAAGTCACGATCTGTGGCATACACCCCGATTGGCAGAGTTTGTGCCTGGAAGAAGCTGAACAATGGACGTAATTGGTGTTCAAGAACCAGCGCATGACGGTCACTGCCACCAGAAGCTGCTAAAAGAACCGGTACATCTACCAGCGCCGTTTGTTCTACGAAGTCAAAAAAGTGCTTAAACAGACCCGTAAATGAAGCGCGGTAAACAGGCGTACCGACAATCAGGGCATCTGCTGCTTCAACGGCTGCCAGATCATCCTGTACGCGTTGCGGTAACTGGTTACGGTAAATTGCACCACCTAAAAGCTGGCCGATTTCGCTGAACTTAATGAAATGTACATTGATTGGCGTCGCTTCACCCAGTTCATCCAGAATGGCTTGAACCAGTGCTTCGGTTTTAGATGGGTGATTCAGGCCGCCAGAAACAGCCACGATGTTTAAAGGTTTTTGCTCGGAAAAATGGGACATGTGAAGTACCTAAAAATGGTTAAGCTCGGAATGACCCTATTAATCCCGATTGCCGCAGTAGGTGTAAAATAACGAAATGCTGAAAAGTTATCTGATTTTTCTATATAAGCGGAAAATTTGCTTCTGAAACATAGAGAGCTGGATAAATAACTGATAACTATATTTATATTGAATAAAGATAAGCTATGCAGAATAGGAATAAATCATATATAAAAAAGTGATGAGAATTAAAGAATTATTGAAATAAGCCAAAATTTAAAAAAATTAAAGAAAAACTCCACATTATTTAAAAAATTGGTGATCTTGCATATCCATAAACTGGCTTGTGTGGTTAGAATAGGAGCTACTGTGCACAAGATCTCTCTCACGTCCTATGAATATTTTAATCGTTGATGATCATCCACTGTTTCGTCATGCTCTGATCCAAGCTGTTCGTTATAGTCTGCCACAAGCGCAGATTCATGAAACTGCAGCAGTCAATGAATTTTATGAACGTCTAGAAAATGGTCCTGAGCCTGATCTTGTCCTTCTGGATTTAAACCTGCCAGGTGCATCGGGCTTTTCTGCTCTGGTCCACGTTCGCGCCCAATATCCTTCGATTCCAATTATTGTCGTTTCTGCTCACGAAGAAGCCAGCATTATCCAGCGTGCGATTGCACATGGTGCAATGGGCTATATTCCAAAATCTGCACATCCAAGCCATATTGGTGAAGCGATTCGTGAAGTCCTTGAAGGTGAAATCTGGTTACCACCAAATCTGCCAGCCAACATGAACTTTGATCCGCGTGCTGCAGATGAAACTGCATTGGCAGAACGGATTCAGTCTTTAACACCACAACAGTTCCGTGTCTTGATGATGGTAGCCGAAGGCTTGCTGAACAAACAGATTGCTTATGAACTGGATGTTTCAGAAGCCACCATTAAAGCGCACGTGACAGCAATCTTCCGTAAGCTGGGTGTACAAAACCGTACCCAGGCGGTGCTTGCCATCAATGCCTTGAATATTGAAGAAAAGAAAATGTAAGTGAGGCAGCTTACAAAATAAAAAAGACCTCACATGAGGTCTTTTTTATTTTGAGAATATTGCAGATTAAGCAATATAATCCTGTTTTTGGGTGACATCGGTACAGAACATGGGGTTCAGTGCAGATTGCAATTCATCTATCTGTTCTTGGGTGACATAGCCTTTGGAGATCAGATATTCCGCCACACGGTCATCACGCAGACTCAGGAAAGTTGCATCATAAACCCCCAAATCTACAAACAGGGCAGCAGTTTCCAGACTGTTAAAACGGTCCAGATAAACTTCATCTTCATACATCAGGAACACATGCTCGTCTGTGCTATTCGGATCGACCTGTAGGTGCTCTGCCAGTTCATGTGGGCAGGTCTTGATAAAGAGCAAGTCAGAGAGTTCATCAAACTGGGTCGTGTCCAGGCAATCTTCTTCATTTTTCACTTTGCCGAGCCACGCTTTAAAGACCAGAACAGCGCCACCACGCAGCAGCATACTCCAGATCTGATAGCGGGTTTTTGCTGGCAAATCTTCGGCTTCCGCTTCCAGAGATTCAATCAGCTTGTTTTCCTGTTCAGCCAGACGTTCAAATAAGCCTAAACCTTGCGGTTTGTAGGCATAAGGTTCAAAGACATCAAAATGCAGTTCATCAAAAACTTGCAGGGCTAAAGGAACCGCATGCTGATACAAGGTTTCAAGTGCCTGAATCTGGGTATCGTCGAGTTTGCTGTATTTAAACATTTGTGCCCAGTCGATGCTGGGTAATAAGGCATTAGCACCATATTGGCGATGGAATTGCTGAGTCTGTGCGGGAAGCTGAGCAATTGATTCATCGAGTTTCATTTTTATAACTCCTATCTAGCAGTGCAAATAGACCAGCTGCCAAAAGGATTTAGGCATTGTCAGATGGAAACTGATCGTTTCTTATATTGTCTATTTTTAGAACTAGGCTGGTTGTATTAAAAATACGACCAAAGTTCTATCTGCTACAAAATAGGATTAAAAATTAATTTAAAACAAATATTTAAATAATTGTAACTAGGTGTACACATGTATATTAATAGAATTGGTGGCTTTTGCCATAGAGAATGCTGAAATGATAATTTTGAGCAATTTATCAGCAGGAATTATGTGAAATTTGGTGCTTTTAGCACATTGGCCTGATTTTTTTGCCAGTCAGGTAAAGAAAGGTATTTGTTCAGTATAAAAAATGCCCACTTTAAATCATTAAAATGGGCATTGAGATGAAAATAAAAAGTTCTAGCTACCTGAGATTTTCAGACCGGATAACCAGGAACGGAGTGAAGCAGGCTTCAACGGTTTTTTCAGCAGGACAATATTTAAATCCTTCAGGCGCTGTGGCAGTTCCGGATCAGAATCTGCGGTAATTAATGCCACCGGAATATCACTACTGCGATGTTCCAGAATAAAGTCCAGACCGATCTTGTCCTGATTTAAATGCTGATCCACCAGCCAGACCTGAATATTTTCCTGCTGGATCATTTCGGCTGCCTGTTCTGGTTCGGTGGCTTTAAAGACCTGATAACCCCATTTGGTCAATAAGGTCGACATGCCTTCCAGAATAGTTTCATCATTGTCCAGACATAGAATCTTAAAGGCCTTGGACTTCAATGGCACAGCCTGAACAGGGGCGGCAACGACTTTCGGTGCTGCGGTCAACGGTACTTCAATCATGAAGCAGGAGCCTTTGCCCAGCTCGGAAGAAACATGAACTGGATAATCCAGTAAACCGGTCATACGTTGCACGATGGCGAGACCAAGCCCCAGACCCTGTTCACCCCAAGGCGAAGTATGGCCACAACGCTCGAATTCCTGGAACAGCTTGATGCGCTGTTCTTCAGCAATACCGGGACCGGTATCCCAAACCCCGATCCGGATATGGTTCGGTCGGTTGCTAGAACGCAGTACACCCACCACAACCTTACCTTTGGCGGTATAACGCAGGGCATTGCTGACAAAGTTCTGGATAATCCGGCGAATCCATTGCGGATCGGTATCGATCCAGAACTGGGCATCATGTACCCGCAGTTTGATGCCACGCTGTGCTGCAATGGATTTGAATTGCAGTTTCAGATCACTTAATAAGTCATGCAGTGGATAAGCCTGACGTTTCGGCTGAATCGTACCGCCCTCCAGTCGGGCAATATCCAGCAGAGCTGAGAGCATGCTTTCTGCCCCATGCAGGGCACGATCCAGTTGCTGCAGGGTCTTGCGATCTTCTTCGCTTTGTACACTTTGCTCCAGCGCCGTACTGAACAGACGTGCAGCATGCATTGGCTGTAACAGGTCATGACTGGCGGCAGCAATAAAGCGGCTCTTGGACATATTGGCTTTGTCGGCTTGTTCACGCGCCAGTTGCTGTTCAGACAGGGCATCAGCGAGCTGCTGAGTACGATCCTGAACCCGGGCTTCCAGTAATGCTTCATTTTCACGGAAGGCAGTAATATCGGCAAAGGTCGTCACGAAACCACCGCCTTCAATTGGGTTACCCCGCATCTGAATCACGCGGCCGTCTTTACGGATCCGTTCAAATTCATGCGCACTACCAACCTGCATCCAGTGAATCCGTTTACGTACATGTTCTTCAACCGAACCTGGACCGCATTCACCGCGTTCAGCGTTATAACGAATCAGATCAGCGATTGGGCAACCGACATAAACAATATCTTTTGGATAATCGAACAGTTTCAGATACTGGTTGTTCCAAGCAACAAGACACATGTTTTCATCGACCACACTCACCCCTTGGGTCATATGGTCGATCATGGTCATGATCAGGTTCTGGTTAAAACGCTGCCATTGTGAGGCCTGATCCAGAATATTCGCCACCTGACCCAAGGCCAGGCCATTATTGACCATCGCGGTAGTCAGCAAGGTACGTGCCGATGCTGCACCAATGGTACCGGCCAGATACTGCTCGGTAAAACGCCACCACATGCCATTGGCACTGCTATTTTCATTCAGTTCCACACTATTTTGAGCACAGAACTGCTGGAAGGCCTGCATGGTTGGACCTTCACCGGTAATGCGCTTGGCCAGCGTAATCAGGTCACCAACTTTTAAACGGGCCACATCCTGATGCGAGTAGCTGACATCAGTAGATGGACTTTGAGAAGGAAGCGGCTTGGTTTCATAGTAAAAGAAACTTTCTGCCTGAATTTGTTCAGCCACACTTGGGCGGAACATCCGGGAAATCCAGATATATAGGAATGTATTCAGGCCTAGCGCCCAGACCACACCATGCGTCAGAGGATCAAAAGATTCGAAACCGATCAGGGCTTCAGGACGTAACCAGTTCCAGCCCAAGGGGCCTTGTTCCAGAAAACTCTGGCTAAACTGCTGATAGGCTTCTGGCAGGCTGCGCAAAATCGTTGGTAATAGCAGGGTATACGACCATAAAGCGAAACCGGTCAGCAGGCCAGCATATACACCTTGCTTGCTCCCGCCACGCCAATACAGACCACCAATCAGGGCAGGGGCGAATTGTGCCACGGCACTAAAGGCCAGCAGGCCAAAGACTGAGAGCTGGTCAATATCATTAAAAAAGTTGAAGAACAGAAAGCCCATCAACATCACGGCCAGAATACAGATCCGGCGGGTAAATTTGAGTACCAGTGGTAAACGCTTGTCATGCCGTGAGATCAGGTTTAACCGCCAGAGCGCTGGCATGATCAGGTCATTACTCAGCATGATCGACAGGGCTACTGAAGACACCAGTAACATACCAGTCGAAGCCGAGAAGCCCCCTAAGAAGGCCAGTAAAGTTAGCCAGTCCTGATTATAGCTAAGCGGTAAAGACAGCACTGCAACATCAGGAATC
The DNA here is from genome assembly GCF_058599385.1 of Acinetobacter sp. CAU_H_60. Classification (NCBI taxonomy): domain Bacteria; kingdom Pseudomonadati; phylum Pseudomonadota; class Gammaproteobacteria; order Moraxellales; family Moraxellaceae; genus Acinetobacter; species Acinetobacter sp. CAU_H_60. The sequence continues at coordinate 153,954 of NZ_CM178653.1, forward strand.
GCCAGATATTGCGGTGCTGCATGCAGTGCCCAGCTGGCGATCGGGATAATTGCCAGTGTGGTCAGAATCAGATAAATGGCAAACCAGCGACGTGCACCACGGATATGTTTTTCATCCCGTAATTCAACCACTGCTACGTGGAATTGACGTGGCAAACAGATAATCGCCAGTGCAGCCAGTAAAGTCTGTACCCAGAAGCTTTCCGGTACGCCAAATAGCTGTACATCATGGAAGGTAGACTGAATATCGCTACTGATCTGAGGCAGATTTTCTGGTGCTTCAAAAATAAAGAAACAGGCTACGGCCAGCAAGGCAAATAGCTTGACGAAGGATTCAAAGGCGACAGCCAGCATCAGACCGCCATGCTGTTCGGTATTGGCAATCTGCCGGGTACCGAAAATCATCGCTAAAATTGCCAGGACGCCAGTCAGGAACAGTACGCTATTGGTGGTACTGGCAATCCCGGCTGAAGGTTCCAGAATGACCGCCGCACTCAAGGCAATAGCACGTAACTGCAAGGCCAGATAGGGAATGATGGCAATCACCGCCAGAATGGTCACCAGTGAAGCCAGAGGCCCACTTTTACCATAACGTGCAGCGACGAAATCCGCGATCGAAGAAATCGCATGATGCTGGCGTACCCGTCCCAGACGGCGCCAGATATCGTAACCAATCGCGACAAAAAGCAGGGGACCAAGATAGATCGGCAGGAAAATAATCCCTTCACGAACCGCAGCGCCAGTCGCGCCATAAAATGTCCAGGAAGAGCAGTAGACGCCTAAAGTTAAACTAAACAATAGCATGCGGCCACGGGTACTCAGCCGGCTGGCATGTTTTTCCCCATAGAAAGCGCAAGTAAAGAGTAAAGTGATATAGAGGGCGAGCACCCCTATGATGAGCCAACTGTTCATATAGCCTGATGTGTACTGTGCATGACGCTATGATACCGCATCATGCACTCAGCAGTTTAAATTGATCATTTTTTAACGACCAAAGTCTAAATTACAAGTCATTCTAAATGTTGTTATTTTGCAACAGTGATAATTCGAATTAAAAAATAGTAAGCCCATGGTGGGGCTACAGGAGTGTAACTATGGATGAGGCACAAGTAGAAAGAATTCTACAGAATCCCAAATTCAAAGAAATGGTACGTAGAAAAAGTACGCTGAGCTGGACCTTAACCGGCATCATGCTATTTGTCTATGTCGGTTTCATGTTGCTTGTTGGCTACAACAAAGAATTTCTATTGTCTTCAATTTCTGGCGGTGTAACGACCTGGGGTGTACCTCTAGGTATCGGTATCATTATTTTGTCTTTTATATTGTGCTGGGTGTATTCCTACATTGCCAATAACAAACTTGATCAGCTGAACAGAGAAGCAATTCAGGAAGTGGAAGCGATTACAAAAGAAAAGGGGCAACACTAAGATGAAAGGGATTTCATATCAAGCGCTTGCTGCTGCAGCGCTGACCTTGCTCAGCTCGGCAATGGCATTTGCTGGACCAGATCTGGGTGCTGCGGAGCAGCAAGCGACCAACTGGCACGCGATTATCATGTTTGTGATTTTCGTTGGAGCAACCTTATTTATTACCAAATGGGCTGCCAAACAAACCACAAATACCAATGATTTCTATACTGCCGGCGGCGGCATTTCTGGTTTCCAGAACGGTCTGGCCATTGCTGGTGACTTCATGTCTGCAGCATCTTTCCTCGGTATTTCCGCGATGGTGTTCCTGTCAGGTTTTGACGGATTACTGTACTCACTAGGCTTTATGGTGGGTTGGCCAATCGTTTTATTCCTGGTGGCAGAACGTTTGCGTAACCTGGGTAAATTCAACCTGTCTGATGTAGTATCCTTCCGTCTGGAAGAAAAACCGGTGCGTACTCTGGCTGCATTAAGTTCACTGGTTGTGGTGGCGTTCTACCTGATCGCACAGATGGTGGGTGCAGGTCAGTTGATCAAATTACTTTTCGGTCTGAACTACAACATTGCTGTGGTAATTGTTGGCCTGCTGATGATGGCTTACGTAATCTTCGGTGGCATGCTGGCAACGACTTGGGTACAGATTATTAAAGCCGTGATGCTGTTGTCTGGTGCGACATTTATGGCTTTCATGGTCATGAAAGGCGTAGGTTTTAGCTTCACCAATATGTTTGAACAATCGATTCAGGTTTACTCTAAAGTACATGACCTGAGTCTTGCAGATGCAACCAAGATCATGGGCCCAGGTAACCTGGCTTCGAATCCAGTCGATGCGATTTCTCTCGGTCTGGCGCTGATGTTTGGTACAGCAGGTCTGCCACATATCCTGATGCGCTTCTTTACGGTAAAAGATGCCAAAGAAGCACGTAAATCAGTGGTTGTTGCGACAGGCTTTATTGGTTACTTCTACCTGTTAACCTTCATTATCGGTTTTGGTGCGATTCTATACGTAGCGAATAACCCGCAGTTCCTGGACATTGCGAAAATGGCAATCACAGGCAAGCTAGAGCTGGTGGGCGGTAACAACATGGCTGCGGTTCACCTGGCAGATGCTGTGGGTGGTGACCTGTTCATGGGCTTCATTTCTGCAGTGGCATTCGCAACCATTCTTGCAGTTGTTGCAGGTTTGACCTTGTCAGGTGCTTCAGCAATTTCACATGACTTGTATGCAAACGTATTCAAGAAAGGCCGTACTACGCCTGAATCTGAACTGCGCATGTCTAAAATTGCGACCCTTGGTCTTGCTATCTTTGCGATGATTCTGGGAATCCTGTTCGAGAAGCAAAACGTTGCCTTCATGGTGGGTCTGGCATTCTCGGTAGCCGCATGTGCCAACTTCCCGGTACTGGTACTGTCTATGTTCTGGAAAGGCCTGACTACACGTGGTGCTGTCATTGGTGGCGTGGTTGGTCTGGTGACTGCGGTAGTACTGATCGTACTGTCTAAAGCCGTTTGGGTAGATACTTTCGCGATTTCAGATACACCAGTCGTTCCATTTAATGGTCCTGCATTATTTGCAATGCCACTGTCTTTCTTCTGCTGCTGGTTCTTCTCCATCACAGACCGCTCAGTGAAAGCACAAGCAGAACGCAAAGCCTTTGATGCACAGTTTGTTCGTTCACAAACAGGTATTGGAATCTCAGGTGCATCTGATCACTAAGATCTGATGTCCTAAAAAAGCCTCCTGATGGGGGCTTTTTTTATAGCGATAAAATACCTGAGTTATCAAATGGAGAGGAGGACTTTTGGATAGTCAATCTTAAGTAGAACACTCTCACTTTTAACTGAGATTTCAATGATTTTTATACAATCCTGTTTCTATCCATTAGCCAGATCATGCTATGTTAAGCCAGCGATAACAATAATGATGCTCGACAGGACATCAAGACAAATCTCATGAAGCACTCCCTGCTACGATTCTGGACCCATTTTAAGTATCTGCCTTCTGCGTGGCTACTATGCCTACAATTACTGATTCTGATCCTATCGATGCTGAGTTATGACAGTGTGTCTTATCGCGCGGGTACATGGATGCTGGGGGTGATGGTCTTGCTGGTGATTGCCAAGGTAATTCGTCAGACTCCGATGTTTACCATTCTGGGACTCATCTTTGTCGCAGGGGCTATTTTCTTTTCGTCATTAATTGTGTTGGGGCTGCGCTATACCTGGATCATGATCGTCGCCCACCTGTTTGAAGCCAGCGCCTATTTCAGTGCAGCGTATGGCCTGTTACGTTATATGTTTCATGATCGTTATCTGACCAAAGATGAGCTGTTTGCAGCGGGAGCGGTTTTTACGTTGCTGGCTTGGGGCTTTGCTTTTCTCTATAGCATTTGCCAGTTATGGGTGCCTTACAGCTTTTCAGACCCAGATTTAAAAGCTTATCAGCCATGGCTGGATCTGCTCTTTCTGAGCTTTAGTGTGCAGTCTGCTACAGGATTATCTGATGTGATGCCGGTCAGCCCGGTCGCACGGATGCTGGCCATTATCCAGATGTTTGTCGGGGTGATGTATCTGGCCCTGATTGTCTCGCGTCTGATTGCCTTACAGTATATTTCCCATCTTCCTAAACAGACTTATATACAACATAAGCATAGAAAGCCTGAGGAATAGAACGTACAGAGCTGTATAGCTTGGTTACAGTAACTTAACGGCTTTATTTTCCTGTATATTTTAAAATCTTAAGGTCCAAAACGTATCTTTGACCGTAATTCTCTCGGTCAGAATGTTTTTACTTATCAATAATGATTCAAGCCTCCCGGCATTCAATCTATTAAAAAATGGGGGATCTATGCCTTCCAAACCTTCATCCTGGTTTGCCAATATCAATCCGAATGTCTTTATTAGTACAGTGGTGATTATCGCCATTTTTTTGGGACTGGTGATACTGGCACCTGATTCATTCGACCTGTTGACCAAGCAAATGAATGCGTGGATTACCACTTCATTTAGCTGGTTTTATGTCCTCTCCGTGGCGATCTTTCTGATTGTCCTGATTTATATTGCCCTGTCCGATATGGGGAAAATTAAACTCGGGCCTGACCATAGTCAGCCAAAATACAGCCAGGCATCCTGGTTTGCCATGCTGTTTACCGCAGGCATGGGGATCGGTCTGATGTTTTTCGGGGTTGCCGAACCGGTTATGCACTATGTTACGCCACCTGCTGGTGAACCGGAAACTGTACTGGCCGCACAGCAAGCTATTCGCGTGACCTTCTTCCACTGGGGTCTGCATGCCTGGGCGATTTACACCATTGTGGGTCTGTCATTGGCTTATTTTGCGTATCGACATAACCTGCCTTTAAAAGTTCGCTCCGCCTTATATCCATTAATCGGTAACCGGATTCATGGCCCGATCGGAGACGGGGTAGATACTTTTGCCACCTTAGGGACAGTATTTGGGGTCGCGACAACTTTAGGTTTTGGGGTGACCCAGATTAACTCCGGACTGAATTATCTGTTTGGAGTTGAGCAGACACCCAGTACTCAGGTTATTTTGATTATTGCCGTTACTGTAATGGCATCGATGTCGGTATTTTTTGGTTTGGATAAGGGCATCAAACGCCTGGCTGAACTGAATCTGCTGCTTGCCTTACTGCTACTCATCTTTGTTTTTGTTACCGGTCCAAGCATCTATCTTCTGCAGACCACCATTCAAAACTCTGGCCAGTATGTTGCAAACCTGTTCAGTATGACCTTTAATCTGTATGCCTATCAGCCTAGTGGCTGGATTGGTGGTTGGACCATTATGTATTGGGCCTGGTGGATTTCCTGGTCGCCATTTGTCGGGATGTTTATTGCCCGAGTATCCGAAGGCCGCAGTATCCGTGAGTTCATTGTTGGGGTTCTACTGATTCCTACCGGATTTACCCTGATCTGGATGGGCTTTATGGGTAATGCTGCATTATTCAGCATCATGCATGAAGCCAATACCAATCTGCTTGAAGCAGTACAACGTGACTCCTCTGTAGCACTGTTCGAATTTTTAGGCAATCTGCCATTTAATTCAGTTACCAGTATTATCGCTACGGTATTGGTTATCCTGTTCTTTGTCACTTCTGCAGATTCTGGATCATTAGTCACGGATTATCTCACTGCCAAAACCGAGAATTCACCGACCTGGCAGCGTCTGTTCTGGACCGTGTTAATGGCTTTATTGTCCATCATTCTGTTACTGGCGGGTGGCCTAGAGGCCCTGCAGTCGGCTACGATCATGAGTGCCTTACCGTTTACATTTATTATGCTGCTGATTTGCTGGGGACTGATTAAGGCCCTGCATCTGGATGTAACGAAAATGCATGCGCTACAAGCTGCACGCATTACCCCGCGGGCCATTCAGAACCCGCGTAGCTGGCAACAGCGACTCGGTTTAATTATGCATTATCCGCATACGCATGATGAAGTACGTGATTATATTGATACGATGGTCAGTAAAGCCTTTAACAGTTTTCAGGCTGAACTGAAACGTCGTCACATCCAGGTGAAAATCTTTAAACTGGAAGATGGAATCGAGTTACGTGTCGATCATCAGAATGAAATGAACTTTATTTATCAGGTCATTGCTACCCAGACTTTAGCACCAAGCTTTATGCCAGATGCAGATTCTCCGCAGTCTTATCAGGCAGAAGTCTTTTTAAGGGAGGGGGGGCAAAATTATGATGTGATGGAATGGACTCAGGAAGATTTGATCCAGGACATCATTGACCAATATGAACGCCATTTGCATTTTTTAAGTTTGGTCCGTTCTCCAGAATAAATATTTGATCCAATAAAAAAGGACGCTGATGCGCACTGCTGTCCCATAGTTTGCTTTAAATAAAAAAACCTGAGTCCTAACAGTTAAAATATGAGTGCAAACAAACACTTTAACGACCAGGATTCAGGTTTTGTCACATCAGAATACCGTATTTCATGAGCTAATTAAACCTGTTGTGCGACAGGATTTTGAACAACTTGCTAAAGTACACCATGTTGGACAGAAATTTAGAGCAGCTTCCCGGTGGGATCAGTTTATTGCCATATTGATGTCTCAATTCTCTTGTAGGCAAAGTCTGAGAGATATTCAATCCAATTTGGAGTGCCAACAGGAAAAGCTAAGTCATCTCGGAGCAAAGTCTATTCCCCGAAGCACGCTGGCACGAATCAATGAGCAGCAGCCTGCTGCCTTGTATCAACAGCTATTTTACAAGTTGCTTAAATACTATGAACACTCAAAAGTCGCTCATAAATTTCGCTTTAAGAATCCCTTGTATTCCTTGGATGCCAGTCATATTGACCTGTCGCTTTCCTTATGTGAATGGGCCAAAGTTCACGACTCAAAAGCCAGCATGAAACTCAGTATAGGATTGAATCACAGCAATGATATTCCTGAGTTTGTTGCAGTTGAAAATGGCAAAGAAAATGACATGGTACAAGGCCGCAAATTCCAGTTTCCTGCTGGCAGCATTGTAGTTTTTGATAAAGGCTATGTCGATTACCAATGGTATGCAAATCTGACTGCTCAAAACATTGGATTTGTCACACGTTTTAGGCCTAAATCTGTGTATCAGGTGATCCAGCAACATCCAGTGCTTGAATCCAAAGGTATTCTAAAAGATGAAACCATTCAGCTGAATAGCGCACATGCCCTAAAAAGAAAAGCCCCAGTGTTAAGAAGAATTGAATATAGAGATCAGCAAAGTGGCAAGCACTTTAGCTTTCTCAGCAATAACTTTCATTTAGCCGCCTCCACCATTGCGGCGATTTATAAAGATCGTTGGAAAGTTGAGCTGTTCTTTAAGGCGATTAAGCAGAATCTCAAATTAAAAGCGTTTCTAGGCCGCAGCAGGAACGCAATTCAGACACAAATCTGGATTGCGATGATCGCCTATTTATTGGTGAGTTTCGCTCAACATTTAGGAAAAACAGGTTGGACAGTTCAACGTTTACTCAGAATAATTCAAGTGAATTTGTTTGAAAGAAGAACTTTAAAAGCTTTATTTTCACCCGATAAAATACCCATAAAACAAGAGGAAGCTCATTTGAGCTTCCTCTTGTGAAAAATTGTGGGACAGCAATGCGCTGATGCGTCCTTTTTTATTCAGTCACTAATTCAGAAATTAGAAACGGAATTTAGCATTTAAGCCTACAGTTTGTGTATCAAGTGCATTGCCTTCAGCATTAGCATTTACATACGATGCACCTACAGCAACTGCTGGAGTGATGAAGTAGTTTACATTCGCGCCCCAAGCTTTGTCTGGAGAGTTAGCGTAGCTAGATTCCATATAAGATGCACCAACGCTTAACTGTGGGTTAAGGAAAAGAGTTGTACCTAAGTTGTAGGCAGTATCTTCGCCATAAACTAGGCCACTTTCAAAACCAATTGACATGTTAGTACCGTCAATCGCGCCTACATATTTAGTGCGGGCAGTGATTGCGTCTTGGTCTTCATTGATTGTGCCAGATTCAAGAGCAGCTTTAGCAACACCGTTGTTAAACATGTTGAAAGCATCATAAGAAGTTTGGTCAGCAACGCTGGTATAACCCACAGCAACCAAGAAGTTAGGAATCAATAATGCACCAAGTTCTAATGCATAACGGTCGCCATTGTCATCTGCTTTACCAGCTTTATTATCAGCAATTGTATGGCTATAAGAAGCGCTTGCATAAACAGGCACAACTTTAGTTGGGATATAAGTTTCACCTTTCACGCCGTAAGTATGATTTACAGTACGTGAACGTCCAGCTTCTTCTTGACCATTTTCGCCATAGCTATACGCTAGAGCAACATTAGACGCTTGGTTTAGGAAAGCAGCTTCAGCTAAAGGACCTTTAGACGCATCTACATCTTTGAAGTAGTAAGTACCTTGAACAGCGCCAGTGAAGTCTTTGTCATTCGCAGTGTTGTCGATGTACTCTGACTGACCTTGAACTTCAAATTGATATGCTTGAGCACCGGTCATGGCTAATAATAAAGCAGTGGCTAAACCGAGTTTTTTCATGATATTTACCATTTTGTTACAAAAGATGTACAACAGGAACGTATTGTATTGTGACAATTTATTAAGTCAATCCAATTCGAAATCGCTATTTTTTTAAGCTAAATCATTGTATTAATTTTGTGTAAAATTTAAGTATCAGGCTCGGAAGCCATTTTAGATAAAAACTCTTGTATAACAAAAAGCTAGAATTTAAATATAGATTTTGACTAAAAATTAAGGAGAAATTGTGTGATTATTTAAATCACTTAGTACGATCAATTTTAATTTAATAATCTATTAAAACAATTAATAATCGGTGAGCTAATTCATAAATGTGTCAAGAAGTGCAACATGTCTTGACTGGATTGCTTAATTTTAGAGCATAATCAGCTCGAGCTTCAGAATGAATGTCTGTTTTTTAAGCTAGATGGGCATGTTTTATAATCTTGACTGAAGCAATCGACTTTACATTTTTGGGGGAATTTTACATAATATGAAAATCAAGTTAGAGTTCACACTTTCATAGTGATTTAGCCTGATTCTCCACATATTTTTGTTTTTATCGGCCCAGCTTTCCCCAAGGTTGGGCTTTTTTTTACCTAAATTTTCTGGAAATCTCAGTTTACGGATTACTTCATAAAAGAAGATGAAAAAACAAGTATAGAAAGCCGTCAAAGATGATTCTTTAATGCACCTTAATGGTGCATTAATTCAATTTAAAAATAGCCTTGTTCTATAAAATTGCAAAAAAAAACCTCAATTTCTATAAAGAATTGAGGTTTTTTCGCCAAAATTTGCGGGTAAATCAAAAAATCTGCTGAGGAATAATTTAACTCGCCCTAATGCGGTGCATTATGCACCTAATTGTTGCACGTGTAAATAGTTCAGAAAGCGAGTTTTTTAATTTTCTTATATTTTAAATTATGAAATTTTCATTCCTATTTATGTTTTAGTGATAACAGATAGAAAATCCTGAAAATATAAAGAGCTAAAACCTTTAAGAACATAAGAAAAACCTTCTGAAAATCAACGTAATTGGGAAGAAATATTGATGATGAGTAGGTGTTTATTTGTATAATCTATCTACTATTAAATGGGGAGTCCTTGATTGATGTGAAGGACTAAAAATCAAGATGAATACTTTGCGCTCTGAGAAAATCAGCAAACATCTGTACTGGTCGATGTCGATCATTATTTTATGTTTATTGTGTATTTGTATTCCCTTGATTATTGATAGTAGTCAACATTATTTAAAATCAAAACAAACCTATCAGCAGCTTGATGCCTTACAACAGGTCACCGATCTCGCCAATAAGATCTCCCGTGAACGGGCACCCGCCAACAAAGTTATGTCCAGTTCGGTTGAGGAATTTGTCAAATATCAGCAGGAGTTAAGCGATTACCGTCAGGAAGTCGATCAACAGATGCAGATTACAGCTCAGGCACTCGATCAGGTCGGTTTTAATCACCTAAGCCAGCAACTTTTATCTGAGTTAAAGCCTAGTCTGCAATATGGGCGTAAGCAGGTCGATCTCTATACTCAGATACCTCGCCCGGAACGTACTGCACAGGAAATGGATCAGGCCATTCTCGCCATGTTTAGTGCCTGGGAGAGCAGCCGTGAAATTCTGAAAGGAGTAGTGATTGCCTCTGCTACTCCATCTGCACGTTTGGATAATTACATGAGTGAAATCCTGTTTTTATCTGATCTTAGGGATCAATCGGGTCGGGTAGCGTCAAATGTTATGGCTCATGTGACATTTGGAACCCAGATTCCGGAGCAAAACATTACCCGTTCCTTACAGGTCCAGCATCAGGTACGTTATCTCTGGGATATCATTGATACGCTACAGCCTGTTCAGGACAAAACCGATGAATTTATTCGTCTACATCAACGGGTCGGAACTGAATTTATCCAGCAAGGTTTACCGATTGTGGAGCGACTGATTGAAGATAGTCGGCAGCAGCGTCCTTACTATTTAACTGGAACCCAGCTGACTGAAGCCATTGTAGATAAATTTACAACAGTGATTGATTTGCAGAGCTATTTACTGCAATACACCAAAGATGTGGCTGTTAAGGAAATGCGCCACAGTCTGAATCATTTGATTTGGACAGTGGCCTTATCTGGAATTTCCCTGATTACGGCAATTTTGACCATGATTTTTGCGCGTAAACGCATCTTTATTCCTTTAATTCGCGCACGTAAAATTTTATTTGATTTGTCCACTGGGTCTGAACGGAAGCAAGCACCATCAAAACTAAAAACAGACCGGCCTACTGAATCCTTATTTACAGCAATTCAAAAACTGCAGTATACGCTGCAAGAGCGTGAAGCATTAGAATTTCGACTGAAAAATATTGCCCATTCCGATTCCCTGACCGGACTGGCTAACCGTTTTGCGCTCGATGAATATATCCGTTTTATGGAAACGCATCCGACCCAGTTTAAGCGAACCTGCCTGATGATTATTGATATTGATCATTTTAAACAGGTCAATGATCAATATGGGCATATTATTGGTGATCAGGTCATTCAGCTGGTTGCAGAACGCTTAAAAGCCAATGTCCGTGCTTCGGATCTGCTGGTTCGCTATGGCGGAGACGAATTTCTGGTCCTGATTGAAAATATCGAGATGCAGCATGCTTTTATGCTAGCGAATAAAATCCGGACTGAAGTCGCTGAGCATTCTATTCTGACCTCAGCTGATGAAGATATTCATGTATCGGTGAGTATTGGGGTGGCGATTGGCGCAGAGTCGTGGATTGCGTTACTGGAACAGGCCGATGAGGCGTTATTTAAGGCCAAAGCCAAAGGACGTAATGTGGTGGCTGAGGTTTAAACCACTTAACTGAATTTTTTAAACTAAACAATCTGAAGAGTCATAATTTTTATCGTTTATATTGTTAAAAAATAAAGTAAATTTCATTGAAGTTTTTAAAAAATATAAAAATTTAGGGGTTCTTAAAATGAGTAAAAATTGTATTTTCTGTCAAATGGTAAAAGGGGAATTGCCATGTCATTTAATCGATGAAAATGATGATTTTATGGCGTTTCTTACTATATTTCCCAATACATTGGGCGCGAGTGTAGTGATTCCAAAACAGCATTATTCCAGCTATGCCTTTGAACTGAGTGACCAGGTGCTGACAAATCTGATCCTATATACCAAGCAGGTAGCCCTAAAATTGGATCGTTATTTTGATGACGTTGGCCGAACAGGAATGGTGTTTGAGGGATTTGGTGTCGATCATGTGCATGCCAAGCTATTTCCAATGCATCAGACTAAAAATACCCATGAAAACTGGCAGCCAATTAATTCTTCGGTCGATAAGTATTTTGATGCTTATGAGGGCTATATTTCATCGCATGATGCTCGAAGGGCGGATGATCAAGCGCTGGCACAATTGGCTGAAAATATTCGCTCAATCGCATAGTCAAAAATAAAAGCCCCCTCTTTTTAAAAGAGGGGCACTCCCCACTGCTGTCCCATAGTTTACTTTAAATAAAAAAACCTGAGTCCTAACAGTTAAAATATGAGTGCAAACAAACACTTTAACGACCAGGATTCAGGTTTTGTCACATCAGAATACCGTATTTCATGAGCTAATTAAACCTGTTGTGCGACAGGATTTTGAACAACTTGCTAAAGTACACCATGTTGGACAGAAATTTAGAGCAGCTTCCCGGTGGGATCAGTTTATTGCCATATTGATGTCTCAATTCTCTTGTAGGCAAAGTCTGAGAGATATTCAATCCAATTTGGAGTGCCAACAGGAAAAGCTAAGTCATCTCGGAGCAAAGTCTATTCCCCGAAGCACGCTGGCACGAATCAATGAGCAGCAGCCTGCTGCCTTGTATCAACAGCTATTTTACAAGTTGCTTAAATACTATGAACACTCAAAAGTCGCTCATAAATTTCGCTTTAAGAATCCCTTGTATTCCTTGGATGCCAGTCATATTGACCTGTCGCTTTCCTTATGTGAATGGGCCAAAGTTCACGACTCAAAAGCCAGCATGAAACTCAGTATAGGATTGAATCACAGCAATGATATTCCTGAGTTTGTTGCAGTTGAAAATGGCAAAGAAAATGACATGGTACAAGGCCGCAAATTCCAGTTTCCTGCTGGCAGCATTGTAGTTTTTGATAAAGGCTATGTCGATTACCAATGGTATGCAAATCTGACTGCTCAAAACATTGGATTTGTCACACGTTTTAGGCCTAAATCTGTGTATCAGGTGATCCAGCAACATCCAGTGCTTGAATCCAAAGGTATTCTAAAAGATGAAACCATTCAGCTGAATAGCGCACATGCCCTAAAAAGAAAAGCCCCAGTGTTAAGAAGAATTGAATATAGAGATCAGCAAAGTGGCAAGCACTTTAGCTTTCTCAGCAATAACTTTCATTTAGCCGCCTCCACCATTGCGGCGATTTATAAAGATCGTTGGAAAGTTGAGCTGTTCTTTAAGGCGATTAAGCAGAATCTCAAATTAAAAGCGTTTCTAGGCCGCAGCAGGAACGCAATTCAGACACAAATCTGGATTGCGATGATCGCCTATTTATTGGTGAGTTTCGCTCAACATTTAGGAAAAACAGGTTGGACAGTTCAACGTTTACTCAGAATAATTCAAGTGAATTTGTTTGAAAGAAGAACTTTAAAAGCTTTATTTTCACCCGATAAAATACCCATAAAACAAGAGGAAGCTCATTTGAGCTTCCTCTTGTGAAAAATTGTGGGACAGCAATGGGGCACTCCCTCCTTTTTCAAAGGAGGGTTGGGGGGATAAATTACTTCAATAATGGCTTTAAGAATTTCCCTGTATGTGAAGCCTTAACTTTCACAACATCTTCCGGAGTACCTTCCGCGATAATCATACCGCCACCCGCACCACCTTCAGGGCCAAGGTCTACTACCCAGTCTGCAGTCTTGATCACATCCAGGTTATGTTCAATCACCACAATGGTATTCCCTTTATTGCGTAGCTCATGCAGGATGTCCAGCAACTTGGCAATATCATGGAAATGCAGACCAGTGGTTGGTTCATCCAGTACATATAGGGTTTTGCCGGTATCCCGTTTGGCTAGCTCACGTGCCAGTTTCACACGCTGCGCTTCACCACCAGAAAGGGTGGTCGCTGACTGGCCCAGACGGATATAGCCCAGACCAACCTGATGCAAGGTTTCCAGACGACGATGAATCACTGGAATCGCATCAAAGAAATGCATGGCATCTTCAACGGTCATCTGCAATACATCGGAAATATTCTTACCTTTATAGTTCACTTCCAGCGTTTCACGATTATAACGCTTGCCATGACAGGCATCACACGGCACATACATATCCGGCAGGAAGTGCATTGCCACCTTGATCATGCCATCACCTTCACAGGCTTCACAACGTCCGCCTTTCACGTTAAACGAGAAACGGCCAGCCGTATAACCACGCGCTTTAGCTTCCTGAGTCTGTGAAAACAGTTCGCGAATTGGAGTAAACAAACCGGTATAAGTCGCTGGGTTCGAACGTGGCGTACGTCCAATCGGGCTCTGGTCAATATCCACCACTTTATCCAGAAATTGCAGACCATCAATCGAATCAAACTTCTCGGCAGTCAGCGTGGTTGCACCATTCAGCTGAGTCGCTGCCAGTGGCAACAGAGTCCGGTTAATCAAAGTAGATTTACCAGAACCTGAAACACCGGTGACACAAGTCATGATTCCCAATGGAATGGTCAGATCGACTTTCTTCAGGTTATGCCCGGCAGCACCCATCAATTTGATCTGTTCTTCCGGTTTCGGTGGCTGAACCCGTTTTTTCGGCACTTCAATTTTCAATTTACCAGACAGATATTTACCGGTCAGGGAGTCTTTATTTTCAGCGAGTTCCTGATAAGTTCCTTCTGCAATAACATGGCCACCATGCACACCGGCACCCGGACCAATATCAATAATATGGTCTGCTGCACGAATCGCATCTTCATCATGCTCGACCACTAAAACGGTATTACCGAGATCACGCAGACGAATCAGGGTTTGTAACAGGCGATCATTATCACGCTGATGCAGACCAATCGAAGGTTCATCCAGCACATACATTACACCCATGAGGCCGGCACCAATTTGTGAGGCCAGACGGATACGCTGTGCTTCACCACCAGACAGGGTTTCAGCAGAGCGGGATAAGCTCAAATAGTTCAGACCGACAGATACCAGGAAGTGCAGACGCTCACGGATTTCCTTGAAAATCTTGTCCGCAATTTCACCGCGAGCACCTTCCAGATTAATGTCCTGATAATAGCTCTCGGCCTCGCCAATCGACATGCGGGTAACGTCGGCAATGGTCTTGTCCAGAATTTTCACATTACGCGAGATTTCATTCAGACGTGAACCATCACAAGCATCACAGGCTGCATTAGATAAATACTGCGCCAGATCATCACGCACATAATTACTTTCGGTTTCGCGGTAACGGCGTTCCAGATGCGGTAAAATGCCTTCAAATGGCATCACCCGGTTATGACGACGACCACGTTCATCAATATAGCTCAGGTCAATTTTTTCTTTGCCGGTACCGTAAAGGAATTTCTTCTTGGTGTTGGCATCCAGTTCATTCCAAGGCGTTTCTAGAGAAAAACCGAAATGCTCGGCTACTTTTTGCAGCATGCCATAATAATACGGACGCTGACGATCCCAGCCACGAATCGCACCTTGGCTGATGCTGACTTCCTGATTGGGAATCAGTTTGTCCGCACTGAAATGGCTGCGGGTACCCAGACCATCACAGACCGGGCAGGCACCGAAGGGATTGTTAAATGAAAACAGGCGTGGCTCCAGTTCAGCCACAGCGCGGTCACATTCCGGACAGGAGTGTTTGGCAGAAAACACGCGATCATCATTTTCGCCTTTCATCCAGGACAGGATCGCAATATCTCCACCGAGACGCAGTGCAGTTTCAAAACTTTCTGCAATCCGGTTACCGAGATCATCACGTACCTTAAAGCGGTCAACCACGACTTCAATAGTATGTTTTTTCTTTTTGTCCAACTCGGGTGGTGGATCAATTTCCATGATCTCGCCATCAACACGCGCACGCACAAAGCCTTGGCTTTGCAGTTGTTCAAATAGCGCTGTGTACTCACCCTTACGTTCACGCACGACAGGCGCTAGCAATAACAGTGCAGTACCTTCTTCCAGTTCTTTAACCGCATCGACCATTTCAGTTACGGTCTGTGCCACCATAGGCAGGTCGTGTTCCGGACAGTAAGGTGTACCTACGCGTGCATAGAGCAGACGTAAATAGTCATAGATTTCGGTAATGGTACCTACAGTCGAACGCGGGTTGTGGCTAGTCGATTTCTGTTCGATAGCAATGGCCGGGCTTAAGCCCTCAATCGAATCAACTTCCGGCTTTTCCATTTGCGAAAGGAATTGACGCGCATAGGCAGACAAAGATTCTACATAACGACGTTGACCTTCCGCATATAACGTATCGAATGCCAATGAGGACTTACCTGAACCAGACAGTCCCGTAATCACCACAAACTTGTCGCGTGGAATATCAAGGTTCACATTTTTCAGGTTATGGGTACGTGCACCTCGAATACGGATGTGACTTTGGCTCATGCAATGATCCTAGAAAATTCATCAAAAACCTTTATATGATACCGAATGAAAAATGTTCAAGTGCAAATAAAAGTATTTTAAACGTCAAGTTGTGTCGGATATTGGTCAAAAGATCAGTACTAAAGCAACTGGGGGAAAATGTAGATTAGATTTGCTCTTTTCCAAACATCTAATGGATGAAATTTCATGATGCATAACTCCATCGAAATTAGCTTCACTTTCCATCATTTAGGGTTTGGCTTAAAAATAAAAAAGCCCTGTATTAAACAGGACTCAGTCAATAGAAACTAAAATTAATCATCCAGACCTAGCCATTGGCGTTGTTCATAAGCACTATCCCAGAACAGCCATTCCAGACGTGCTGCATGGGTATAGGCCTGATGCATTTTTTCCAGAGTATCAGCATCGACCCGCGCTGCCACCCGATCCACAGTAGCAATTACATTGCGTACCGCTGTATGAAAATCCTCACCGGCATAGGTATCAATCCAGGCCTGATACGGATTATTCGGCGCTGCCTTATCGACAATATCCTTACCCACTTCTGCATAGATCCAGAAACATGGCAAAAGGGCAGCTAGAACCACCGGATAACTTTCTGCCCAGGCCGTTGCCTGTAAATAAGAAGTGTAATGATGGCAGGCCAGAGTCAAAGGTGTATTTTCAAATTGGGTTTTGCTGATGCCAAAATCCTGCATAAAGCCATCATGCAGGCTACGTTCGACCACAATGGCAGTTTTAGCGGCTTCACTGAACTGAATTACATCATCTGCTTCAAAAGCTTTGGCTGCACAGACCGCCAGCGCACGGCCATAGGCCAGTAAATAATGCGCATCTTGAATTACATAATGACTAAAGGCTTCACGGCTTAATGTTCCCTGCGCCAGCTGCTGGTTAAAAGGCAACGCCAGTGTCTTTTGATAAAGTCCGAGATTACGTTGCCATACGTCTTGAGAGAAACTCATACTGAAATCCTTAGCAGTTGAAGTCAAAATATCCAGCACTATAGCAAAGATGAATCTGTTTAAAAGATCAGCAAATCTGAAAAGCAGAAAATACCTAAAAATGGTTCAGGAAGTGCTTTGGTTTATGCGGCAAAAGTTTCATAATTGGGACAACTTTTAGTCTTAGTATTTCTCTACGTTTAAAGAAATGCATTTAATGAAATTTATCTAAGGTCGATATATATGTTGAAACATTTTGGTTTCTCAATCGTATTTTCGATTGTGTGCCTTGGTTTGTCTGCTTATTGGGGATTTACCCATGGTCCGGAAGCGGGCCTGCAAACCATGTTCACAGCACTGACCATTACCGCTATTCTGGCGATTATGGAAGTGTCGTTGTCGTTTGATAACGCGGTTGTCAATGCATCCGTCCTGCGCGGTTGGGATCATTTCTGGAAAATGATTTTCCTGACAGTCGGGATTCTGGTTGCAGTTTTCGGGATGCGCCTGATTTTCCCTGTGGTCATTGTGGCCGTGACTGCGGATATGGGCTTTATGGAAGTGGTGCAGCTCGCCTTAAATGCACCAAAAGAATATTCGGCCAAACTGATGGCACATCATGCCGAAATTTCTGCCTTTGGTGGTGCCTTCCTGATGCTGGTATTCCTAAACTTCTTCCTGGATGAAGAAAAAGACACCCACTGGTTCCGCATGCTGGAACGCCGTCTGGCGCATCTGGCGAACGTTCCGGCGATGTCAGTCTTTATTACCCTGATTGCCTTATTAATCATGGATTTCCAGGTTGAAGAAGCGAAACGTCTGGATGTTATTCTGGCTGGGATCTGGGGGATCGTGATTTATATCGGGGTACAGGTCCTAAGCCATATGCTGGGCGGGGAACCGGAAGTAGACGAAAAGGGTAACGCCGTTCGTCATGATGCTGAAGGTGTGCCAACTGGCGTGGTAAAAGCCGGCTTTGGTGGTTTCCTTTACCTAGAAGTACTCGATGCATCTTTCAGTTTCGACGGGGTAATTGGGGCCTTTGCGATTACATCTGACGTGGTAATCATCATGTTAGGCCTGGCTATCGGTGCGATGTTTGTGCGTTCGATGACCATTTATCTGGTCGATAAAGGCACGCTGGATGCTTATATCTATCTGGAACATGGCGCACACTATGCGATTGGTGCTCTGGCATTTATCATGCTGGCAAGCAGTACCGGTGTACATATCCCTGAAGTGGTAACTGGTCTAATCGGTGTGGCTTTCATTATCTGGGCAGTCATTGCTTCAATCCAATATACCAAGCGTCAGTTATTAAAAGCAGGCAAATAGTCCTGTGATCGCTGAACAGAAGCGTAGCTCCGGCTACGCTTTTTTATCCATTGGAGCGTAAAACCTCGTGGTTCAGCACGAGGATATAAGCGACTGGAGTAAACCACATGAACGACACGAAATGTCGTTTTAAATACTTGTACTATAGTCACTATTAAGAAAAATACTGTTAAAATAATTGGATGAAGACACTCAAATTACGCATAAAAGACAAACATTGCAAGGTGCTAAATCAGTTAGCATCCGAAGTAAATTTTGTTTGGAATTATGTCAATGATTTGTGTTTTAAACATCTTCAAAAAAAACAACAATTCTTTTCAGCATACGATATTGCAAAATACACGAAAGGCACATCGAAAGAATGCAACTTGCACAGTCAAACTATTCAGGCAGTGACAGAAGAATTGGTCACAAGACGCAAGCAGTTCAAAAAAGCAAAACTAAAATGGCGTGTCAGTAATAAAAAATCAGCTAGACGTTCACTAGGTTGGATACCGTTTAAAAAGGTTGCAATCAAATATGCTGATGGCTGTGTTCAATATGGTAAACACCAATTCAAGTTATGGGATAGTTACGGTTTAAGTCAATACAGGGTTAAAACAGGCTCATTCGTTGAAGATAGCCGAGGCCGTTGGTATGTATGTCTTGTAGTTGACAATGCTAAAACAGAGAAAACCACCGCTAAAACCTCAATTGGCATAGATTTAGGTTTAAAAGATTTAGCCACTTGTTCAGATGGTGTAAAACTTAAAGCCCCTCAAATCTATCGGAAATATGAACAAAAACTTGGTATTGCTCAACGTGCAAAAAATAAAAAACGAGTGAAAGCAATTCACGCCAAGATTAAAAATGTAAGACAAAACATGCTGCATCAATTCAGCCATAAACTAGTAAAAGAACATGCAGCAATCTTCGTTGGCAATGTGAATGCCAAAGCATTAGCGCAAACCAAACTAGCCAAGTCTGTGTTAGATGCCAGTTGGACAACACTAAGAACCATGCTCAAGTATAAATGCGAGAACGCAGGGGTATGGTATGAAGAAGTCAATGAAGCCTATACCACCCAAACTTGTTCGTGCTGTGGCTCACGCTCCAGTAGTCCGAAAGGTAGAGCAGGTTTAGGAATAAGAGAGTGGCAGTGTGGTGAGTGTGGTAGCTCATGGGATCGGGATGTAAATTCCGCACTGAATATTCTTGCGCTCGGGCATGAGCGTCTAGCAGTAGGAATCCCCTTGCTTTAGCTGGGGGAGGATGTCAATTTTCAGATAGTCCTCATCTTTATTTCAAATAAAATTCATGCATTCCTTTGAGCGGAATGGCCTATAATCTACGCATCAAGATTAACTAACTCGATCGCCAGACTTTATGATGAATGCCTTAGAACGTCGCTCGACCTTTGCCCTGAGCAGTATTTTCGCACTGCGCATGCTGGGGTTGTTTATGATCATCCCTGTATTCTCGGTAGCAGGGCAGTCATATGAATATGCTACGCCGGCACTGATTGGTCTGGCGGTGGGTATTTATGGCCTGACACAGGCCATTTTACAGATTCCGTTTAGCCTGATTGCAGACCGCTATAGCCGTAAGCCACTGGTGGTTTTGGGCTTGTTGCTATTCGCTCTAGGTGGTGCGATTGCTGCAATGTCTGACACCATTTATGGCGTGATCATCGGTCGTGCGATTGCGGGTGGTGGAGCAGTTTCAGCAGTGGTAATGGCCTTACTGGCCGATGTGACCCGCGAAGAAAACCGCATGAAAGCCATGGCGGTGATGGGCATGAGTATCGGCCTGTCCTTTGTGGTGGCCTTTACCATGGGGCCATGGGTGACAGGACTGGTCGGCATTTCCGGTCTGTTCTGGGTGACCACCGTAATGGGCTTGGCTGCGATTGCGATGTTGTTGATGGTCCCTAAAGTTACCCGTCATCATAAAAATTTTCAGCAGGGCTATCTGGAGCAGCTAAAACAGGTCCTGAAAATGGGGGATCTGAACCGTCTGCATATTTCAGTATTTACCCTGCATTTGCTGCTCACAGCCATGTTTATTTATGTGCCATCGCAACTGATTGAAGTTGCTGAACTGCCATTATCGAGCCATGGTTGGGTCTATCTGCCGCTGCTGGTCGTCAGTCTGTTTTTTGCCTTCCCGAGCATTGTACTGGCAGAGAAATATCGCAAGATGCGCAGTATTTTCCTGACAGCGATTGGCGGGATTATTCTGGGTCTGTTGATCATGATTTTTGGCTTTGAATCCAAATATGTGCTGATCGGTGGATTAGGTTTATTCTTTATTGCCTTTAACGTCATGGAAGCCTTATTGCCCTCATGGTTGTCCAAAGCAGCCCCGATTCAATCTAAAGCCACTGCGATGGGCGTGAATGCCAGTAGTCAGTTTCTGGGCGCGTTTTTTGGCGGGATTATCGGTGGACAATTGTTGTTACTCAACAACACTTCGCTCGGTTGGAGTATTTTATCGGCAATTGCTATAATTTGGCTGCTCATGAGTTTTGGGTTGGCTCAACCACGCTATCTTTCATCGCTCGTGCTTCGTCTGCCAGAGAGTAAACAAACAGATGAATGGACTTCTCAACTTTTGGCGATTCGTGGTATTGAAGAGGTTGTGGTCATGTCTGAACAGCAAGTCGCCTTTGTCAAGGTCGATAAACAGCAGGTTGATGATGTTTCGCGACAACAATTAACGCACTTGTTAGGTAAAGAGGTAGCCATTTAAACATAACTCTTATAAAGTAAAATATAGAAATAAATAGGAAGTGTACGTCTGATGCGTGGTGTTAATAAGGTCATTTTAGTTGGTACTTTAGGTCGAGATCCTGAGACCAAAACTTTCCCAAATGGTGGTTCTCTCACTCAATTCTCTATCGCAACCAGCGATTCATGGACTGATAAAAATACGGGCGAACGTAAAGAGCAAACCGAATGGCATCGTATTGTGCTGCATAACCGTTTAGGTGAAATTGCACAGCAATATCTGCGCAAAGGTTCTAAAGTTTATATCGAAGGTTCATTACGTACCCGTCAATGGACAGATCAAAGCGGTCAAGAACGCTACACAACGGAAATCCGTGGTGAGCAAATGCAAATGCTGGATTCTGGTCGTCCACAAGGCGAGCAGGGCGATAATGGTTTTAACCAGCCACGTTTTAATAACAATAACCAGGGTGGCGGTTATGGCAATAATCCTCAAGGTGGTTATGGCTCAGCGCCTCAGCAAGGCGGTTTTAACAATAATCAGGGCAGTGGTTATGGCAACAATAACCAAAATAACCAGGGTGGTTATGCGCCGAAGTCTGCACCTGCTCCAGTAGCAGCACCTGCAGCCGATCTGGATGATGATCTTCCGTTTTAATCCCGACATTAGAAAGGTAAACCATCATCAAAACCCGCCATTTGGCGGGTTTTTCATATCTGGGTTCTTCTATTTTTTCACGGACACCCACATGGTGATCACCGCCCGAAACACAACTTCTTCTGTAGTATCTTTAATTTCTACATTGACCAGATAATCGCTGCCTTCATTCCATATAAAGTTAGGCTCAGCAGGTGTCGCAATTGCAACTAGGTCAGTGGTGGCTTTTTTGACATATTCGACCTGCATACCCTTGGGAATCCAGCGATGGGTCTTTGGAACGGTTGCATCGGTCATGGTGCCGCCTGCCAGTTCAGCCATATTGCACATGGCAATCGCGTGTACAGTGCCTAAATGATTCAGCACGGCACGATGTTTCTTGATGCTCACTGCGCAATATCCAGGCTTTAAATCTTCAAACAGTGGAGAAATACTGCCGAAATAAGGTGCTTTTAGACAAAGTAATTTAGAAAAAAGATATTTACCGACTGGCTTATTTTCTAAGCTGTTCCAGATTTTTAGGGCTTGGCTCATCTATAACTTCCTGTATATTATTTTTAATCAGAATAATATTCTCATACAGAATATTATTCTGTATTGGCGCATCTGACAAAAACCAGACATCAGGCTGCCAGCCTGCTTTTAAAAATAGAGAGGATTTAAATATTAAAGATGCAAAACATAGAATTGCTGGAAAGGATTTTTAAGGGAAGAAGGGCTTTACTCAAACGTCAGATTCTAGAATGCGCATTGACAGAGTTTCTGCGTACAGGCATTGCTGCGACTACGATTGAAATGATCCGTGATCAGGCCGATACCAGTATCGGGGCGATCTACCATCATTTTAAAAACAAGGAGGGGATCATTGCAGCACTGTATATTGCAGCGCTCACAGATCAGTCGGAGCAGCGTTTGCAGGCTTTGTCACAAGTTCAGGGTATTGAACAAGGCATACAGGCGGTGATTCAGAGTTATATCGATTGGGTCGTAGCGTATCCTGATTTTGCCCGCTTTCTTTATGCTGCGCATCATACAGTTCAAAGCAGTGACTTCAAAAAGGAGTTACAGCAGTCGAATCAGCAGCGCAATCAGGAATTAAAGCAATGGCTGGCTCAGCAGGCAGATATCAGTCAATTACAAGCTGTTCCCTTGGAACTGCTGATGTCACTGATTATTGGACCCACTGAAAGTTATTGCCGGAGCTGGTTATCTAGTCGAGTCCACGCCTCTCCCAAACACTATGCAGCAGCCTTAGCAAAATCGGCTTGGCAATCTATACAGCATTTTCAAGAAAGTGAATCCACCAAAATCGATTAAACAAATCAGAAAGATAAAAATAAAAGGAATTATAAATCTAAAAAAACGATAGTTTTTATGAAAAGTTACGGTTTTACCTATTGGTAGTTTTTGCGTATTCTTAACTACATCAAATGAACACACACTTTCACGAATAGATAGGAATAGACTTATGAGTTTAATCAATACTGAAGTTAAGCCATTCAACGCAACTGCTTACCATAATGGCCAATTTATTGAAGTGTCTGAGCAGGACATGAAAGGCAAATGGTCTGTAGTATTCTTCTATCCTGCTGACTTCACATTTGTTTGTCCAACAGAATTAGGCGATCTTGCTGATCAGTATGCTGAATTCCAGAAACTGGGCGTAGAAATCTACTCAGTATCTACCGACACACACTTCACGCACAAAGCTTGGCATGACACGTCTGACGTGATTGGTAAAATCCAGTATCCAATGATTGGCGATCCAACCTGGACTTTGGCGAAAAACTTTGAAGTACTGATTGAAGCTGATGGTCTGGCGGATCGTGGTACTTTCGTGATCGATCCAGACGGTAAAATCCAGATCGTTGAAATCAACGCGGGTGGTATCGGTCGTGACGCGCAAGAACTGCTTCGTAAAGTAAAAGCGGCTCAATATGTACATGCTCATCCAGGTGAAGTATGTCCTGCAAAATGGAAAGAAGGTGAAGCGACTCTTGCTCCTTCAATTGACCTGGTCGGTAAAATCTAATTCGGTAACACTTTATCGAGTTTAAAAAAACCCAGCCCTCAGCGCTGGGTTTTTTATTGTCTACTGCTCATGACTACTTAAATTAACGTCTTATGAGCAACGCTAAAGTTATAAGTAGCTACACAGAAATCTAAGAGTCGAATCGTCTTATATTTGAAATACTGCATTCTAGAAGTACGGTACTGATGACTGCTGATAAAGCTTAAAATAGCTGCATGTTCATCCTATTGCATATAGGAGTAAAAGATGAAAAAAGTCATTGGTGTTTACCATAATCAAAACATGCATTGGGTCGGTGATGGCTTCCCGGTCAAAAACCTGTTTTCCTATGACCGTTTGGGGCAGGCCATTAGCCCATTTTTATTGCTGGATTATGCAGCGCCGTATCACTTTGCGCCAACCACTGAGCAGCATGGTGTAGGTTCACATCCGCATCGTGGTTTTGAAACTGTAACCTTGGCTTATCAGGGGGCAGTGACCCACCAGGACTCCAGTGGCGGTGGCGGTACGATTCAGACTGGTGATGTACAGTGGATGACAGCAGGTGCCGGAGTGGTGCATGAAGAATTTCATTCTCCAGACTTTGCCCAAAAGGGCGGTCTGTTTGAAATGGTTCAACTCTGGGTCAACTTGCCAGCCAAAGACAAAATGACCGCGCCACGTTATCAGGCCATTACTGCAGCTGAGATTCCACGGATTGAAATGGATGAAGGTGCAGGACATATTCGGGTGATTGCCGGAGAATTCGGAGGTCATTATGGCCCTGCGCATACCTTTAGTCCGGTAAATGTCTGGGACGGCGAGCTAAAAACAGAGTATGAAACAACCTTAGATGTACCTCTCGGACATAATGCTTTGCTGGTTGTACTGGCGGGTGAGCTGGTGGTAAATGGCAGTCAAAAAGTACTGGATAGCTCTATTGTCATGTTTGCGCGTGATGATGATCCTGAAATTCAGCTACAAGCCGATCAGGATACTAAATTTCTGCTTTTGACCGGTGAACCGCTGAATGAACCGATTCAAGGTTATGGCCCATTTGTGATGAATACTAAGGAAGAAATTATTCAGGCATTTCAATATTTTAATCAGGGTAAATTTGGTGAAATCGCGGTACAGGCCGAATAATACAATCGGTCTTAAAACAAAGAAGCCTCTGCACAAGCAGAGGCTTTTTTTTCTAATGCGCTGGAATTTCTTGTCGTTTTTACGAGTTTCTGGGATAAATTCATTTTGTTTATCTCTATGAATTTATCTCTTTCTTGTGCTGCATATTATAGGGTATTTCGCAGCCTTTGTAAACCGATGATTAAAAAATCGGTTAATTAAATCATTTGTTTTTTAAAGATTTATTTTTAAATATTTAAATATAATGGCGGTTTAATTCGCTCTATATAAAGACGTTTTTTGCTATTCAAAAAATGTAATTTATTTGTAAAGTTACGTTAACTCAGACTTACGAAAAAAAAGTATTCTGGAAGATTTTAATAACCTATTTGCCGAAAGCATGGTTCATAATTTCTTTTAGTTTTTCAATGACGGATGATCAGATTGGATATCGCAGTAATTGGTAGTGGCATGGCTGGACTGGCTACTGCCAGAATTCTTCAGGACGCAGGACATCGCATTACTATTTTTGAAGCGCTTCAGGGTCGCGGCATGGACAGTCATAGTCTCGAATTTGAAGGAGGCCTCATTGACGCACCTTTACGTGTGATGAATCCTTATCTGTGGAAAAATACCTTAAGTCTGGCGACTCATCTGGGCATTAAAACTTACCCGGTACGTACTTATATGGCCTGTAGCTGGCTGTTTGAAGACCGGGTAGAAACCTGGCTAACCACATCACGTAGCAAGATTGGCAATATTCCGATTATCAATAACCGCAAAGGCATCCAGCAATATGGCTGGCGTCTGGTTAAAGGTTTGCTGCAACTCAAAACAGCCTTGGCAAAATTCTTTAAATCTAAAAATCAGGACATCAGCCTGGCAGAATTTATCAATCGTAATGAGATTGAAGAAGTGTTCTGGCATGGTGCGGTGATGCCGGTGCTGTATACCATTTGTACCTGTAACCCGAAAACCATTGGTGAATGGCCAGCCAAACCGCTATTGATTTTCCTGCGTCAGCTAACGGATGGTGATGCCTTGTTGCGTATGCAGGGCGGTACTCCGGCTTTGGTAGACAAACTGATTGAAGGCATTCACATTGAAAGTGGTGCGCCGATCGTTTCGGTAAAAGAGCAGAGCGACAAAGTACTGGTAGAAAATGCAGTTGGTCTGTCGAAAACCTTTGATCGCGTCGTGGTGGCGACACCAACCAATCATATTGATGAATTCCTGGATCATGAGCAGTTTGGACGCGATATCGAGCTGTTAAAGAAATTCAAATTCGAACAGGGCGAATTGGTCATTCACCGTGATAGCAGCGTGATGCCTCCAAAGCGTAAGGACTGGGCTGTACTCAGCTATATGATGGATCGCAAGTTTACCCGTCAGCAATTTACGGTTTGGCTGAATGCGGTTGAACCGAGTCTGGTGGGTAAATCACCGGTATTCCAGACCTGGCGTCCTGTGACTGAGATCGATCCGAAAAAAGTGATTTCCTCAGTGACCTTGACCCGTGCGGTAGTGGATGCCAATACTATCGCTCTCAATAAAGAATTACAGCATCGCCATCTGGAAATGAACCGTAAAGTGTTCTATTGCGGTTCATGGTCATCGGATGGTTTGCCAATTCTAGAATCTGCTGTGACTTCTGCTATGAAAATTGCTGCAATTATGGGGGCACCGTTGCCATTTGAAGGACTTAAACCTAAGATCGAGGTAGCACCCCAACTCGGTTATTGATTGATGCAATGGTTTCAGGCACTTCGTCAGCGTCTTCCTCAACATAAATATGCAATTGATGCTTCGTTGCTGGGAGACCACTCGCAGTTGTCTTGGAGCAATCTGGGTTATTGGCGGGCAGGGCAGCAGGATTATGCGGCTGCCTGTCGAACTTTGGCCGACCGATTAGCAGAAACGGTCGGCTTAAATTCAAAAGATAAATTGCTGGATCTGGGCTGTGGCCAGGGTGCCAGCCTGTTGCACTGGCAACAACACTATCAGGTGCAATATCTGGCCGGTGTGGAACTTCAGCCTGCTTGTGTGGCAAATATCCAGCAGCATTTACCTGATCTCAATGCCATCTATCCGGCTTCTTTCCTGCGTTTAAAAGACATACATTTTTCCCAGCGCTTTGATGTGGTGTTGTGTCTGGATGCCGCCTATCATAGTCCCGTTTCCGAACTTCTCGAACAGGTACGCAGTGTTTTGAACACCAATGCACGGATTGGCTTTCATCATCTGATCTTGTCTGAAAAATGGAACAGCTTGAATGCGCTGCAAAAGCGTAAATATCAGTTTCTGCTGAAATCCGCCGATGTTGATTTAAAAAACCTGATGTCGGAAAATGAGCTTTATCATTGTCTGGAAAATTTTGAATTTAAGAAGATTCAGATTGAAGATCTGTCCGAAGCGGTATTTTCAGGTTTTGCTGATTATGTAAATCAGAATTTAAATTCAAAGAAATTGAAACAAAAAGGCAAAAGACTGGATCAGTTTAAAATCCGGATGACGGCAAAGCTTTGCCAGAAGTTATATCAGGATGGGATCGTGCGATATGTACAGGTGACAGCGCAGGCGATCTGAGTATTCAAGGCAAAAGCACAGCTATATAAAAATACCAAGCCCAGAAACATCAAAGCCTCACTAAAAAGCGAGGCTAAGAAAATGGTGCCGGCACACGGATTCGAACTGTGGACCTACTGATTACAAGTCAGTTGCTCTACCAACTGAGCTATGCCGGCGTTGTGGAGTGCATTTTACAGATTTTTCTTAAGGGCGCAAGCCAAAAAATAACCGTTCAATCTTATAACCAATTTTTTATTGCTGATCATTGAATCATCTTCAGTCAGGCATCTACATTTAAATCATGAAATTGCCCACATCAGGGATATGGGCAAGGATAAGGGGTTGATATTTAAAATCTATTATGAGTGAGTTAAAAGGGAATTATCTGCTTTTGAGTATCCGATCCAGGTCTTGTGCGCATTCCTCTAAAGTAAAGGCCATATCAAACTGCATTTGAGGTTTGAGTTCTTGAGCGAGACTTCTCCACTGTTCAATTAGTTTTAGGGCTTTTTGAATCTTATGTTTGTTGACGTCTTTGGCAATGGTTGGGGTATAACCGCCGCGTTTGGCATTTTTTATCTGTTTCATGTAGTTTGCGCTGTTATTCATGTCCACTCTCCGAATAGCAGTGTTTCCACTTTTTTCTAACCCAAATAAGGAAGACTCAAGTAATAACGTTTTCTATCTTTTGGTTTTTATTCTCCTTTTATCCTGTTTTGATTCCACCATAACATAGCGATGATGACAATTAAATTAAGCTATTTTTATGCCAGTTTTTGTCTCTATCATATAAATAAACTAAAAGAAGAACATAAAGTTAAGAAAGTAATAAAAATGGATATATCATAGTTTTATTCAAAGAATTTATTTCAATATATTCCAGCCTATGTGCTCACTTCTTTAAATCTGTCAAAAGAAAAAGCAAGCGATACTTACCTCAAAAATAACCAGTAAAACGAATTATCCTTTTTCAATTCATCTGTCCAAGATGCTCACTTTTAGGGTTTTAGACTATAAAAAAAGCCCAATATAAAATTGGGCTAGGGCTTAAGGCTCGACTTCTAGCGGATCACCATCTTCAGGACGAAGATGACGTGTGCCATCATCTGCAGGATCTACACTTGATCCATCCTTAGTAATCGGGTTGTACATTTCGTCCTCTTTTTTATCATCAGTGAACTCTTCATCTTCGAAATCTAGAGGCTCATTATCATCATCAAAATTTAGGGGCTTTTCATCATCTTTCATAGCGATCCATCATTTTTTACCAAGATAAGATCATGCTCGAATATTCCTCAGTGTCATTCAACAGCCATCCGGCATCATTTATGTAACTTGTATGGTTATTCTTTTATTTTTAATACATCACCTCATAATTTAGGCAACAAAAAAGCTTAAACCCTTTAGATTTAAGCCTTTGTGCACTGCGTTGGATTGCAGTTCTTTTGAATTTGGCGGTGAGAGAGGGATTCGAACCCTCGATACGCTATAAACGTATACACACTTTCCAGGCGTGCTCCTTCAGCCACTCGGACACCTCACCATGGCCGTGGATGATATAGAAAAAAAGCCAGTCTGCCAAGCTTGAAACAATTGATTTGCGGAAAAACTTTGAGCGCAGTGCTATGATTCGCAAAAATGCTTGTTAAAAACGAAGACGATATATGCAAAGCACTGCACAGAAAGCAGCTCTCCCGGTAATTACGCTGGCTGCGCTTGGGGTTGTTTTTGGAGATATTGGAACCAGTCCATTGTATGCACTACGCCAATGTTTTCTGACGTCGCACCTTGCCATTAGTGAAGCTTCGGTGTTGGGCATTTTGTCCTTGATCTTCTGGTGCATCATGCTGACAGTGAGCTTTAAATACGTCACCATCATCATGCGTGCCGATAACAACGGTGAGGGCGGAATCATGTCCTTGCTGGCCCTCAACTTGCGAACCACACGTATTTCTGATGACAAGAAAATTTACCTGATTGCGCTCGGCTTTATTGGGGCATCACTGTTTTTTGGTGACGGAATTATTACCCCGGCGATCTCCGTATTATCTGCGATTGAAGGGCTGAGTATTGCCACACCTGTGTTTAACCAATGGTTAGAGCCTTTATCGATCGGGATTATTGCAGGACTCTTTCTGGTACAACGTCATGGTACTGGAACCATGGGGAAATTTTTTGGTCCACTGACTTTACTCTGGTTCCTGTCAATTGGTGGTTTTGGTTTGTGGAGTATCATCCAGACCCCGACAGTACTGGCCATGGTGAATCCATACTGGGCCTATCATTTTGTGGTCGATCAGCCTTTTGTGGCCTTTTTAACCATGGGGGCCGTGATTTTGACCATGACTGGTGGTGAAGCCATTTATGCCGATATGGGGCATTTTGGTCGTCTGCCGATTCGTCTAGCCTGGTTCATTATCGTATTGCCATGTTTGTTACTGAATTATGCCGGACAGGGGGCATTATTGCTGCGCCGTCCTGAAGCACTGGAAAATCCTTTCTATATGCTGCTTCCGGAATGGGGCTTATATCCAATGATTGGTCTGGCGACAGCAGCTGCTGTGATCGCCTCACAGGCGGTGATTACCGGGGTGTTCTCCATGGTGAATCAGGCCATTCAACTGCGCTATTTACCGCGTCTGAGCGTAAAGCACACATCAGCCGAAGAACGTGGTCAGATCTATCTGCCATTCATTAACTGGATGCTGTTTATTTCCGTAGTGATTCTGATTTTGCTCTTTGAAAATAGCGCCCGGCTGGCAAGTGCTTATGGGGTCGCAGTCACCATGACCATGCTCTGTGGAACCATTTTAATCAGCATTCTGGCTTATGGTTTCTGGCGCTGGCCAATCTGGAAAGTGGTGTTATTTGCCACACCATTCCTGATGCTGGATCTGGTTTTTGTAGCCTCAACGTCTTTAAAAATTGCATCAGGTGGCTGGGTGCCGATTCTGCTCGGGGCGGCATTATTTACGATTCTGATGACCTGGAAAGATGGTCGTGCACTGGTTCTGAACCGTCTGGAAAAAGATGCGCTACCAATTGACCTGTTTATTAAGAGTATTTCAATCGGTGGAGGCACCAAGTTTGTGCCGGGTGAAGCGATTTTCCTGACCGGAACTCCGACCATTGTGCCGCATGCGATGTTGCACAATATCAAACACAACAAGGTGCTACATGAGCGCAATATTCTAGTAACAGTCATTACCCGGGATATTCCTTTTGTCGGTGATGAAGAACGGATTAAACTAGAAAAACTCAGTGAGCATTTTTATCGAGTGACAATGTATTACGGGTTTAAGGATCAGCCTAATATCCCGGAAGCATTGCAGCATGCGTATGCAGAATGGGGTTTTGAATATGACCTGATGCAGATCAGTTTCTTTATCTCCCGGGAAAGGATTATGCATACGGTGGGAGAGGGAATGGCACCTTGGCGGGAAAAACTGTTTGTTTCCATGCAACGTAATACCAGTCCAGTCAGCGACTTCTACCAGATTCCGACCAACCGGGTGGTTGAACTGGGTAGTCAGATCGAGATGTAAAAATAAAAAAACCAGAGCTAGGCTCTGGTTTTTTAGGGGAGAGAATTTAGAAAGCTTTATAACAAATTATTGTTCTGTTGCTTCTGTCTCAGCGGGCATTTCAGGGGCGGCATTTAAAGGTGCATCTACTGCAGGATCGGCTTCAGCTTCTACTGCAATTTCAGTTTGTTCAGTCATCGCAGCCGCTTCAGGTGCAGCAGCTTGCTGTTCTTCAAGAGCTGGTTGCTCTACAGCTTCACCCATAGTCATTTCCTGTTCTGTAGCAGGGGCTGCTGGCTCAGACTCAAGATTGGCTGGAGCTGGATTGGTATCCGGCATTTCGGGTTGTGCAACAGGTGCATCAGGCATGCCTGGTGTTGGCATTGGCTGATTTGGCATTGATTGTTGTGGCTGCTGGCCTGGCTGAGCAGGTGCAGACATTGGCTGGTTTACCAGACGAATCTGTCCAGAATTCACCAGGCTTTCAAGTGAAGCTTGCTGACCATTTACAGTGGTACTAATTTTAGCTTTAGACAAGCTTTCAAGTGTTTCACCCGCTTGTACAGGAGGCTCAGCGAATGCGCCGGCACTGATCACACTTGTAAATATTCCGAGACCTAATAACTTAGATAGTTTGGAATTCATAAATTAACTCCATTGCTAATAATTGTACGTAATTTGAGTAGTCAAATAGCTTTGCACACTCAAGACGAGGTCACAATCAAAGCTACTTAAAGGTCAAAAAACCGAGCTGAAAGCTCACTAAAAAAACGACACTTTGTTACAAGATTTAAGAATATAGGGGTAGATTGTGTAATTATTAGGCAAATAAAGAGGGTAAGATATACTTCATATACATGGCTTGTTAAGCTCGCAAAACCCCCGATTTTGATCTTAAAAGCACGTGTAGCATGGCAAAGAAGCAGCGTAAGTCGAAGAATTCAGTTTTTCAGTTTTTTAATGAAAATAGCGTGAAAGTGATCCTGGCAATGGTCGCTTCCGGGAGTTTTGCGATTGCGTTTGGCCAGGAAAAAATCAGTCAGTGGATTTCTCTGCCTTCTACATCGAATTCGAGCTGTCTGGAACAGTTTTACCGGGACATCCCGCCTTACCTGATGAAAGATAGCCTGAAAAAAGACAGTTATTCACTGTGTTTTAATGGCTTTAATGTGGGTTATTCTGGTGTATCCAAAACGCCACTGTGGGTGGCGGAGGCATTAACACCGAAGCGTCTGAGCCAGAAAATTCCACGTGAAGACAACTTCCATGAAGAAACACGACTGAATGCAGCTCATCGTGCGACTTTGGCTGACTACCGGGGGTCAGGTTATGACCGAGGCCATATGGCGCCAAATGCAGACATGCCAAATAAAGCTTCACAGTCTGACAGTTTCTCGCTGGCCAATATGGTCCCGCAGGCACCAAAGAACAATCAGCAGGTCTGGCGTGAGCTGGAAGAAGCAACCCGGGCAATTGTGACCAAGCAGAAGCAGGACGTGTATGTAGTGACCGGGCCAGTCTTTGCTGCCAAAAAGCTGAAAACTATTGGCAAGGGTGTAATTGTACCAACTGCCGTGTATAAAGCGATCTACATGCCGAAAACTGGTGCCATTGGTGCCTACTATGCTCCTAATGATAACTCGCTCAAGGTTCGCATTGTCAGTGTCTGCTATTTGGAAGAGCAGCTTGGCATTAACCTGTTTCCTCAGTTAACTGAAGAACAGAAACGCAATACCTATCATCTGCCGTTAACTGCAAATGCTGTGAAGGCCAACCAGAAAATTGCCTATTCGAATTGGGATGCAGAAAGCCAGTGTGCTGAAGACGTGCCAAAAGAAGATCTGGAAAAACTGCAGCGTGAGTTCAAACCGTCGGCTTCAAGTTCGGCCAGTACAAGTAATACCAGCTCATCAGTTAATAAGAACGGGATCGATCATGATACCCAGGATACGATTGTTAAACAGCTGATTGAGGCCTTACTACAATACATCCTGCAGCTGCTGAAATAGTGAAAAGGAGCTTGCTGTAAAAAGCAGGCTTCAGGTAGCATGCTGAAGACAGGTGAGTAAAAATAATAAAACAGAGTGGAAATTAATGTTTAAAGCATTTGAAAATGGAACCGAATCGCATGCGATTCATGACCTGACAGTTGAGAATGATCTGGACTGTGTCAGTGTGTATGGCAATCTGCAAATTACCAAAGACCAGGCCGGTCTCAAGGCAGCCAAAGTCTTACAAGCACTGTTAAATGATATTGTGCAGCAGCTCGAAGAAACACCGAATCTGCCAGAAAAAATTGAACGCAATGATGCAGATGAAATTGAAAATCCATTCTTATAGAAATTTTTTAAATCACTATTCCGGCTAGAAAAAAGCTTCTTTGATGAGAAGCTTTTTTATTTTATTCAAACTTTTAGATCTGATATGGGACATTAATCTCTGCGGTAGCAGGATAGTCCAGAAATTTTTCCTGCACTTGGGTTTCCAGATATTCTGAGCGCCATTGTTGTGGGGTTTGAGCCGTCCACTGCTTAAAGGCACGCTGAAATGCGCTCTGCTCAGAATAGCCAAGCAGCATGCTGATTTCCTGCAAACTCAGATGAGGATCTTTCAGATATTGAATGGCCATCATGCAGCGGATTTCTTGCATACGCTGCTGATAGGTTTGACCCTGTTTTTGCAGGTAGCGTTGTAGCTGACGTACAGAAAAATTCATCTGTTTGGCTATATGCTCGATCTGGAACATGTTTTTCTGCAGACCGACCAGAATCGCCTGTTGCAATCGTTGGTCAATTTGGGTGGAGTTCGGAAGTTTTTCCAGCACCGCTTCTGCCTGTTGTATCAGTAATTTCTGTAAGGTCTGATCGCCTTTTTTTAAAGGAGTCGACATTTCACTCACAGGAATCAGTACCTGGTTTCTGGCCTGCCCGAAACGGACCTTGCAGCGGAAATACTGTTCATAGACCGCAATATTTTTATTGACCGGATGCTGAAAATGGACTTCATGCAGATGCAGTTGATGCTGGTCAAGAATGCTTGAGCGAATAAATTCAGTCATGAGCGCGATGGCAATCTCGTCTGTGAGTTGCGTACTCACTTTAAACGGAATCTCGCTCCAGGAAATGGACAGGTAATCTCTATCCAGACTGACCTGTAAAGGACTGCCATCATAGATCAGGCGATGATAGTCATGATAACGCATAAAGGCTTCGCCCAGCGTTTCACTGGATAGTGCCAGATAGCCGATAATACCCAGATGTTTGGCCTGCACCAGTTGCGCGATTTCCAGGCCGAGTGCCGGCCGTTGCAACTCTTGGTCCAGCTCGCTGAGCAGATCGCGCCAGAGAATATAATCAAAACGCTCCAGGTTCTGGATCGCAAACAATTTCTTGGGGATGTCCAGTTGTTTGAGCTGGTAATAGTCCAAAAGCAAATGTCCTAAACCACCATATACCGAACCGACATAATCTTGAGGAACGTGCATTTTTTAATTCTTTTGTTCTGTCGTTTTTTGTCAATGATATTGAAATTATCGGTCAATATCTAGCCCTTTGTTTGACCTATAGTGTAAACAAACAGGGAGGAAAAGATCATGTGGAAAGGCTTTCTAGCAGGACTGGTCGTAGCCAATGGCTTTGAATGGTTTGCGCATAAATATGTACTGCATGGTACGCATCGGGCAGGGCAGACACGTTATAGCCCAGTGCCGGACAGCATGCGTTCCCATTGGGAACATCATCGTGAAGTTCGCAAGACCAGATTTTCTGATTATGCCTATGTGGAAGGTTTGAAAAACTGGCGAATCCGCAATGAAATCGGTTCACTGGCCGTCGCAGCAAGCGTATTCGGGCTGGCTTTTTATCCCTTGTCCAAGGGCATGTTTCTGGCCACGCTATATAGTGCAGGCAATTATTTTTATATGCATCGGCGGGCACATCTGCAACCAGAATGGGCCAGAAAAAAAATTCCCTGGCATTATGATCACCATATGAACAGTAACCAGGATGCCAACTGGTGCGTGACCAAGCCCTGGTTTGATTATTTGATGGGAACTCGGGTGATTTCTTCAGCAGATTTACAGGAAAAAAATCCTCTTGGTATTGCGTTGCCGGAACAGATCTCTACGCGCTTAATCCACTTAACCCAGCGTTATTTCCCGGCTAAATGGGCTAAAGATCGTGATTAAATAACTTAAATTTCGAGTAATCTGCCACATAAAATGTTAACTATTTCTTACTTTGGTTAGCCCTGTCGTGATTTGTCAATAAATTCTGCATATATTGTCAATATTGTGCTCAGGATTTCACCTATATTTGCGTCTGTTGATGATAGAAAGTCTTATCAACCTGCATACAGATTGAGTTATATTGTAAATGTCAAAGATACCAAGTGCTGTAGTTCTTCTTGGTTTTTATAGGGAGTCGCAAGACTCCTTTTTTTTGTCCAGAATTTAAATGATTTCTAAGAATAATGCATAAAAAAAGAGCGTGATATTCACGCTCTTTTTCATTTGAAGGCTGTCGTTTAAAGACGCATTTCAATGCCTTGAGCAGCTAGATAAGCCTTGGCTTCAGGAATGGTATGTTGGCCAAAGTGGAAAATAGAGGCGGCAAGTACTGCATCGGCACCACCATGGATAATCCCGTCAGCCAGATGCTGCAAGTTGCCTACGCCACCTGAAGCAATCGTCGGTACAGTCACACGGTCATTAATGGCACGCATGAGTGGAATGTCATAACCTGCTTTGGTGCCATCGGCATCCATAGAGGTAATTAAAAGTTCGCCTGCGCCATAGCTGGCCATTTTCTCTGCCCATTCCAGGGCATCAATGCCGGTCGGTTTGCGTCCGCCGTGGGTAAAGATTTCCCATTTATTCTCGCCAGTTTTTTTGGCATCAATCGCTACCACGATACATTGCGCGCCAAAACGCTGTGAGGCTTCCTGTACAAACTCAGGATTGAAGACTGCTGCCGAGTTAATACTGACTTTATCTGCACCTGCATTTAACAGTAGACGAATATCTTCCACTTTACGCACGCCACCGCCTACAGTAAGCGGTACGAATACAGATTCAGCCATACGCTCAACGGTACGGTAAGTGGTGTCGCGTCCATGATGTGTAGCGGTAATATCAAGGAAAGTAATTTCATCGGCACCTTGTTCATTATAACGGCGTGCCACTTCTACCGGGTCACCCGCATCACGAATATCAAGGAACTGAACACCCTTGACTACGCGACCGTTGTCGACGTCCAGACAAGGAATAATACGTTTAGCTAGCATAAATTTTTCCAATTATTACAGCCGATTATGAAACTCACCCACGCAAGCGCTACACCTTGGTAGATGGAAACGGTATTCTAGCAAAAATATGTAAGTTTTTTCGCAGGTTTTCTATGTCGGTTTATACCACTTTGACTTTAAAGGAAGTTCAGGATTTCGCAGCACCTTATGGACTTGAGGTGATTGATCTGATTCCCATTCAAGGAGGTATCCAGAATACGAACTATTTTCTGGTCTGCGAAAACCAGCAATATGTGCTGACTGTTTTTGAAGATATGGATGAACAGGCCGCCGGAGAACTGGTGCCGGTCTTGCAGCATCTGGGGCAGGCAGGTCTCGCCGTACCGGTGCCTTTATCCCACTCAGGCAAAGCCATTCACACACTAAAAAATAAACCGGCACAAATTGCGCCACGTATGATGGGCGAGCATCCGATGCCATCTACCGTTGCGCAGGCAGAAGCGATTGCCATTGCTCAGGCCAAAATGCATGTGGCATTGAAAGATTTTAAACTTGAGCGTGCCTTTGTCCGTGACCATGCTTACTGGTATAACGTAGCACAGGAAATTAAACCGAGTCTGAACGCAGCAGATAAAGTCTTACTGGGTAAACTTCTGGGCTTGTATGAAGCTTTAACCGCAGTATATCCGGATCGTCCACGTGGCTTTATCCATTCGGATCTGTTTCGTGACAATACCCTGTTTGAGGGTGATCAGCTGAAAGGAATTCTGGACTTTTATGAGCTGAATAAAGATGAATTCCTGTTTGATATTGCGATTACTTTAAATGACTTCTGTACCAATTATCCAGAAGTCACCTTAAATGAAGAAAAGGCCAATGCCTTTTTAAAAGCCTATGAAACTGTTCGTCCTTTAACTGCAGATGAAAAATCATGTCTGGAGCTTTACCTGGCGATGGCTGCGGGCCGTTTCTGGATGATGCGTTTACAAGTGGCACAGAAAAATGCGGCTGAAGGCCGCACCGGTGAAGATATTCTGCAAAAAAATCCGGAAGAGATGCGTAACATGCTGATTGAACGTTTAAAATTCGTGACAGCTTAAATTTAGAATAAACAGGAACAGGCAAAATGCGCGATCAGGGACGTTTAGTGGAATGGTTTGATGACAAAGGCTATGGCTTTATTCAGCCTAATGATCCGGCCAAAGATCGCGTGTTTTTGCATATCAAGGATTTTGCCCGTCCCGGTCCACGGCCGATTGTTGGTTGTGCGCTGGATTATCTTGTGATTCTGGACGAGCAGGGACGCTATCGTGCCCAGCAGGTTATGTACCTGAAAGCATCGCAAACCAAAACTGCAAAAACAAAAACTAAAACATCAGGCCGAAGTCAGCCAGAAAGACTACAGCCGATGCAGGTTGCTTCTGTGGCCTATATTCTGGTATTAGCGGGACTAAGTTTAGCCGGCTTGTTGAGTGGAATGATCCTGTTGCTGGTGAGCCTGATGAATGTCCTTAGTTACTGGCTGTATGCCCAGGATAAGGAAGCGGCACAACTGGGCAATCGCCGTATTCCGGAAAACACCCTGCATCTGGTGGCTTTTCTGGGAGGATGGCCGGCAGCCTGGCTGGCACAGCAAAAATTACGGCATAAAACACAAAAACAACCCTTCCGGCAAATTTATTTTTGTACTATAGCTTTTAACATCATTTTGATTATATGGCTGATTTCTCCCTTCAACAGCCTGAATATCTAGAAACAACCACAGGAGCGTAGATGAACTATTCAATTGATAAAGACTCAAATCGCACGCTAACCCTGATTCTTTATATCTTATATATCGTGGCCATTTTTAGTGGTGGCTTGCTGGCAGTGATTGCACTGATTATTAACTATGTGAAGCGCTCGGATGTACGAGGTTCGATTTTTGAAAGCCACTTTACCTGGCAAATCCGCAGTTTCTGGTGGTATCTGTTCTGGAATATTGTAGCCTTTGTGCCATTCCTATTCCTGTTCTTTACCCATGAAGATCCGGACCTGTTTGCAGGCGTCGCTTTTGGCGCATCAACTTTCTGTCTGGTTGTGGTCTTTGTTTCCTGGATCTGGATTGTCTATCGCGCGATTCGCGGCATTATGCGTCTGAATGACAATCGACCGATGTATACCAAATAAGATTAGCTATATTTCTCTAGATAAAAAACTCCCCCTTTTCTAAGAGGGGGAGTTCATAAGCTTAGGAAAGATCTTCCTTCAACTCTTCTATTTTTTCTTTTCTGAAAAATTTTGGTTTCCATTCGCTGGCAATTACCCCAAGTACCACCATCAATCCGCCTAGAAGTGCCAGCGCAGGCAAACGTTCTCCCGCCATACGTCCAAATAAACTTGCCCAGATCGGTTCACCCGCATAAATGATCGCAGCTTGAGAAGGATCTACCATTTCCTGTGCCCAGTTCATCACCAGCTGAATACAGGCACTGGCAATACCGAGACCGACCAAAATACCTGCCAGATGCCAGTGAAAGTCAGGTAACTGAGATTCACCCAGTATCGGTGCCATCAGAAAACAAAATAGCGAGGCAAAAATGAGTTGTAGTACGGTGACACGCCGGGTATTCACCTTTGGAGCAAAATGACTGATAAAAATAATCTCAAGTGCAATGGCAATCGAGCCGAGCAAAGTCAAAGCTTGACCAAAATTCAGCTGGATGGCACCAAAGCCATTGCCCGTTAAAAAGACCAGACCGAGGAAGGCAAACAGGGCACCGACCCAGGTCATAAAATGCGGTTTTTTACGGAACAGTAACCACAGCAATAGAGGCACTAAGGGAACATACAACGCTGTTAGAAAGGCCGATTCACTGCTGCTAATCGTTTGCAAACCCACCGTTTGTGTTCCATAACCGATCGAAATCACAGCCCCGATGATGGCACCCGCTGCCACTTCTTTAAGTGTCATGCTTTTCAGATGCTTTAGGGACAGCAGGGTTACGGCAATTGCCGCCGCTGCAAAACGTAATCCGACAAAGATCACCGGACTACTGAAATTCAGGCCATATTGTACGGTAATAAAACTGCCACCCCAGATAATCGTAATCAGGATCAGAGCAAGTTGAGGAACTTTAGTTCTCCAGATAGAGGGAGTTTGGGAAATAGGTGTCGACATGGGAGAGAGGGTCAAAAAATTGAACAATAAAAAAAGAGGTCCACAGACCTCTTTTTCAGCAGACGCTATTATAGCGCTTCTTGTTCATCCAGCAATAATTGTGCTTCACGCAGATTTAAAGTGCCTTCATAGATCGCACGACCGGTAATCGCACCTAAAATGCCAGGCTGATCTTTCAGGTTACGCACGTCATCCATATTGGTTACACCACCTGAAGCAATTACAGGCAGACCTGAATATTGTGCCAGATGTACAGTTTGCTCAATGTTGACACCCTGCATCATGCCATCACGGGCAATATCGGTATAAACAATACTAGACACGCCTGCATCCGCAAAACGTTTTGCCAGATCAGTCGCTTTTACATCAGTCACATTCGCCCAGCCATCAGTTGCTACCATGCCGTTCATGGCATCGATACCCACAATAATGTGGCCTGCAAATTTTTTGCATGCTTCTTCTACAAATTCAGGATTTTGCACTGCTTTTGTACCAATAATCACAAAAGATACGCCTGCTTCCAGATAATGCTCAATGGTTTCCAGTGAGCGGATCCCGCCACCAATCTGGATAGGCAATTCTGGCTGTGATTTGGCAATGGCTTCTACCACTGGCTTATGAATCGGTGTACCTGCGAAAGCACCATTTAAATCTACTAAATGCAAGCGGCGAGCGCCTTCATTTACCCAATGCTGTGCTGTTGCCACTGGATCGTCAGAAAATACGGTATCGTCTTCCATACGACCTTGTTTTAAACGGACACATTTGCCATCTTTCAGGTCAATTGCAGGGATGATCAGCATGCT
Source organism: Acinetobacter sp. CAU_H_60 (assembly GCF_058599385.1). Taxonomy (NCBI): domain Bacteria; kingdom Pseudomonadati; phylum Pseudomonadota; class Gammaproteobacteria; order Moraxellales; family Moraxellaceae; genus Acinetobacter; species Acinetobacter sp. CAU_H_60. The sequence continues at coordinate 194,101 of NZ_CM178653.1, forward strand.
TTCGCTCCTTGCTTAATCTTTAGAATGAATTTCAGTGAGTTCATCTTAGCAAATAAAGTCGAAATTTCTAACTCTTAAACGGTATGAAAAAAGAAAACCTGTCTGAAGATATGCTGGAGTAACAGGATTTTATTCTTCAATTTTTTTATTTATTCCAATACTCCTGATGGAGTCTAATATCAAAATGATATTTCGCTAGAAAACTGATCTTCTGTTTGTTCAAATTTTTGAATGCGGGCGAATTTTCAATTTTAGTGAAGTATTGGGAACTTCCTTAGGACCCAAGCCACGGTGCAGCAATTCTTCAAAGACCAGTAAAGGTGCATAGGCATCTGCAGCCGCATATTCAATTTGTGCCTGACTGAGATGTTTTTTCGCCCAGTTCGATGTCGTAACCCGTTTCGATTTAGGAAAATTCACCTGAAATAGCAAAGCCATCGCATTTTTTAGTCCAAGAGGATTTTTAATGCCGAATGCACCAAAGCACTTTGACAGTTCAATCACACTGTTCAGCTCAATGCCTCTTTTACGGAAGAGATGCGCATCATTTTTCAGGCCAAAACCAACTTTAATCTGGTCACGATTGGCAAAAATCGGTTTCAGAAAATCCCAAATGGCAGTATTCATTTGAAACAGGTAGGCCTTTTCCAGAGTGGCCAGCTGAATCAGATGCGGACCAGTGGACACTTCACCGACCTTGAAGGTCGGTTTGGACTCAGTGTCCAGACCAAAGACCGCGATCTGCTCAAGTTCTTCGCGTAGAGCTTCACATTGCTGAATACTGTTAATCACCACAATATTTTCAGGCGCGATATTTTGAAAAGGTGGAAAAGTCGCTATTGCCTCTTTACTCGGCAGAATATCATTAAGTTGGGTATCCATGATTAAAGCATCTTCCATTGATGAATATTCAGGTTGAATAGAGCATACCTTAGAGAAGGAAGTTTGGATGTGAATTATTTTTCAAAAATAAAATTTTAAGCTGTAGCCCATAAAAAAAGCCCGCATGATGCGAGCTTTTTGAATGTATTGGATTAGATATTCCAATCCACAAAGTTTTTTAGCAATTGAAGGCCTGCAGTATGGCTCTTTTCCGGATGGAACTGGGTCGCAAACAGGTTGTCTTGATGCAGGGCAGTACAGAAATCAATACCATAGTTACAGGTTGCTGCCACGATGCTTGGATCTTGGGGTTCCACATAGTAACTGTGCACGAAATAGAAACGGGCATCCTGAGCAATGTCTTTCCACATCGGATGGCTTGGATCGGCCTGATGTACCTGGTTCCAGCCCATATGCGGCACTTTTAAACCCGCCATTTCCGGGAAGTGTTTGACTTCACCTGCAAAAATACCCAGTGCATCAGCACCGCCATTTTCTTCAGAGCGTTGCATCAAGGCCTGCATACCGACACAGATCGCCAATACCGGTTTGTTGAACACGGCATTACGCACGACTTCATCAATTCCGGCTTCATGCATGCCTTGCATACAGTCACGCATTGCACCCACACCCGGAAAAACGATTTTGTCGGCTTGGGCGATCAGTTTTGGATCATTGGTTACATCTACCGTTGCACCGACGTGTTCAAGTGCTTTGGCTGCTGAGTGTAGGTTTCCCATGCCATAGTCAAGAAGGGCAATACGGGTCATTACAAGGTACCTTTGGTTGAAGCAACAGTATTCGCAGCACGTGGATCAACTTCACATGCCATACGCAGTGCACGGGCAAACGCCTTAAATACACTTTCGATCTGGTGGTGACTGTTTTTACCTTTCAGGTTATCAATGTGCACAGTTATCAGTGAGTGGTTGACAAAGCCCTGGAAAAACTCAGAGAACAGGTCTACATCAAAACGGCCAATCATGGCGCGGGTAAATGGAATGTCCATGAACAGACCTGGACGGCCAGACAGATCCACCACCACACGGCTTAAAGATTCATCAAGCGGCGCATAGAAGTGTCCATAACGACGTAGGCCCTTTTTATCACCCAAAGCCTGAGCGAACGCTTGACCTAAGGTAATACCACAGTCTTCTACGGTATGATGGTCATCAATTTCCAGATCTCCATCACAATGAATATCAATATCGAACAGACCATGTCGCTTGATTTGATCAATCATATGATCTAAAAATGGAATACCAGTGTTTAAAGTGCCTTGACCAGTACCATCGAGGTTCAAACGAACTCGAATTTTGGTTTCGTTGGTATTTCTTACCACTTCACTGATACGATCTGTCATAGACACGTTCCTCAAATACGTCAAAATGATTGATGTAGAAAATATTTTCGCCGTGACGACGTCACCGCATATTAGATTGCTCAGGAGGGTTTATCAATGCCTATTACCGTACATGCTTATACTTCTCTAGAAAACGACGAAGTGCGCAGCCAGCTTGAGCGACTGTATGACACTAGCCCTGAATTTAGTGATGGGGCAGATGCCATTGAACATCTAGAGCAAAACCTTGCACAGTATACCTTACTTTATACCGCAGAATTTAACACCAAAATCATCGGTGCCATCTGGTGCACGGGACAAGGCGAAAGCCGAACCCTGGAAAATATTGTGGTGCATCCGGCCAACCGTGGACGCGGGGTTGCAGAAAGGCTGGTGAGTGAGGCATGCCGCATGGAAGAGGAAAAAGGAGTAAAAGCATTCGTACCGGGATGTGGAGCCATTCACCGCTGTCTGGCAAATCTTGAAAAAATTTAAATACAGATAAATTTCAAGCAGCCTTCGGGCTGCTTTTTTTGTAAATACCGGATTCAATTTGTTTTATTAGTCAGGTATTTGCTGAGAATATTGAAAAATATTGCTGTATAAACATGCAAATCGATGGAAAAGTAAACATTTGATGATTTTTATACGTTATGTACTTGACGATTAAGAGCTGAAACTGTTTAATACGCGACATCGGCGTGATAGCTCAGTTGGTAGAGCAACGGATTGAAAATCCGTGTGTCCCCAGTTCGATCCTGGGTCTCGCCACCATATTCAAAACGATTTTAAAGTTTTCAATCCCTGATCCCATCAGGGATTTTTTTTAGGCCAAAATTCAGACACTCAATCTTTTTTTTCATAATTTCGATTGACTAATGTGTCCAGATACGGCTTAATACACCGCATCGGCGTGATAGCTCAGTTGGTAGAGCAACGGATTGAAAATCCGTGTGTCCCCAGTTCGATCCTGGGTCTCGCCACCATATTCGAAAAAACCTCAAACAATGTTTGAGGTTTTTTTTCGCCTGTGATTTTTGATTCAGCCTAAGAATTAACTTGTTTTGCCATTCATCTGAGCAAGAATGAGTTCTCTAAATAATCAAGGTAATCTAATAGATAATTAAATTAAATACAGACTTTAGCAACCGGTGAAGGCATTCAGGTTGTGAAATTTGAAGTAGGGGAAAGCCCATGAATAGTCTAAAAACATCTTTATTTGGGATTCTGTTAGGTACATTGAGCATAGCAGTGCATGCGGAAGAACAGAAACCGGTGCTTACCTTGCCTACGATGACCATTATGGCTGAACCTGAAATGAGTAATGAAACCGGCTATGTACCTTTTGTACAGGAAGAAAAGAATCTGCGAGCCTTACAGCATCAGGTGATCCGTGGAACCCGGGATGCAGAGAATTTCATGGTCAATCCTGATGTGGTGGCAAACCTAGATATCCAGCCCATAAAAGCACCTGATTTAGATTCACTGTCACCTGCACTGCAACAGTATGTGATGACCATTGCCCAAGGCTTACAATCCAGTGATCCAACCCAGGGACTGTATACACTGCTGGAGAATGTCGGGATCGATCGTAGCAGCAGCATGCAGCCAGGGCGTGGCCTTCAATTACAGATCAATCTAGACAAGGTAAATCTGGGCTTATTAGAAAACTACAACAATCCATCTCCTGTAGCGCAATTTCCAAGATCTCCTTAAAGGAGAGCCAGTAATGCAAATCAATCCCCGCAAACCGGGGATTTTTGCTTTTTTAAATTTAACTTCTGATTCATTTATGTTTTTTAGGAGCTTTGTTCCTGATTTGCTGGTTGGTTTTATGAGGGTGTAATGGGTTCGATTGACCGTTTATCAAACTTAACAATAAGAAGCTGTATTACTTGTAAGATTTAATCTGACGCTTTCCCTTTTCCAACCGAGGGGTAATAAGATGAATCTCCTAAAATCCATTCAAAGCTTGGGCCTGATGCTGACCTGTACTGCTTTTACTCTCCCTACATTGAGTCACGCAGCTCCTGCTCCTTCTGAAACAACGGTACTTCCCACCTTAACTGTCATGGCAGAGCCTGAGATGCGTGCTGTAACGGAAATTATGCCTTATCAGGAAGGTGCCAGCCAGCGTAAGGCTTTGCAGATGCGCCTGATGAAAATTGAACGCGATATCCAGGCTTATAGTGTCGATGGTGATGTCGTTACAAATATTGACATGGGAGCGGCAGCGCCTAATCCAGATCTGGACAGTCTGCCTACTGTATTCCGGGAATATGTACTGGCAGTAGCACAAGGCTTGCAGTCCTCAGATCCAAGAAATGGAATCTATGTAATTCTGCAACCTTTCGGTATTGACCGGAATGCCACCAATGTACAGATCGTCCTGGAACAGTTTGATCCGAATCGGCTTGAGCTCAGTCTGCCTTTTGGTTCGCGCTAGCACACAATCCGATGGGTCAGGCTGATCAGGTCAGTCAGTTTCGGTATAGCCAGGTCACGACATGAAGAAAGGAAGTCTGAAAACTTATTTCCTTTCTTCAGACTTTTTACTGGGTTCATTTTTTCAGTATTGAGGAAGCACGTTCACAAATGTGAAAAGCTCTATGTCTTGAATTATGCTGGAAAAATAAGCATAGTGTAAAAAATCAACAAGATCTGGATGACAGACCTGGAGCGTGTAGATGCCCCGTGTTTTTATGATTATCGCTGGAGTGGTACTGGCAATTTTGATCTGGTTATTTTATCAAAATTCTGTAGAGCAGAAACAGCAGGCCGATTTGCAAGAATATGAAACGGTACTGGAAGAAAAAACCGGATCTATTTTGCAACAGGCACAGGATTGGTCTAAACCGATTCAGATTGATCTGGAAGATGATCGTTTGGATGGAGATTATGCCGTAATGGCCCAGTTTATTCTGGGTCAGATGCGTGATCGTGCCGAGGCTCGTAATCAGTATTTACGTGACCTCAAAGCAGCGAACTGGGATCGTTTTCTGGACATTGACCGCTTAGCCAAAGATCAGGCTCAAGACTATAAAGAAACTAAAGCCATGCTGAAGCGCGTGCATGAAATTGTCGATAGCTATGAACAGACAATTCAGCAGCGGGCAACCCAGCAGTTAGAGCAGGTGAAACAGCTGGATATTAAAAATCGCTATCGTCAGCAGCTGGCAGATAATCTGAAAGCCAATCAGCAGCAGGATAATGCCCATGCAATTTTTGAAATTGAAAAACAGAGTCTGGCCAAAGCAGACCAGTTATTTCTGGTGCTGAAAAACAATAAATGGGAAAAGAAAAATCAGACCTTTATGTTCTATGAAGATGCACCCTTAAAGCAATTCAATAAGCTGTATCAGGAAATAGTGCAGCTCAACCAGCAAATGACTCAAGTCGATCAGCAGGCACTTAAAGAAGCAGAGAACAAACTCTAAGCATAAAGATCTTATGGCTTCTTATGCCCTAAATTGTATGATGTTTTCCTGTCAGAATCAGTCTTACTGCATTGCTTACATCAAAGATGTACCAGTTCTCATCTGTAATAGAACCAGCTATGCTTGAGAAAAATGAATATCCAGAAGCATGCTTGCAGACGGAAAGCGAGAAGAGGGAGCACAATCTTTTATGCAACAATTGAAATGTTATAAAGAATTTCCGGTCTGGACGCAGCAAGCTATCCCACAAGGGTTCAAGCAGCCACACAATACCAAAGCAGGCACTTGGGCAAAGCTGACCGTTCTTAAAGGTGAGCTGCATTTTGCCATGCTGGATCAGTCAGGTCATATACAGTCTGAACATGTATTTACGCCAGAGCAGCAACCACCGTTCATTGAGCCACAGGTATGGCATAAGATTATTTCTGCCAATGAAGATGCAGAATGTCAGCTACGTTTTTACTGCAAACCTGAGGATTACTTCACTAAGAAATATCAGCTAAGCCCGACCCATTCAGAAATTTTGGCAGCTATGCCGTATTTAAAGGGTGGTCGTGCGCTGGATGTCGGTTGTGGTTCAGGCCGCAATTCGCTGTATTTGAGTCAGAACGGTTTTGAAGTTGGTGCCTGGGATGTGAATGAAAATAGTCTGCAAACCTTGAGACAGATCATTCAGGCCGAAAAAATCGAGAATATTCAGGTTCAGCAACGGGATTTAAATCTTGACCCCAGTATTCAGGGCCAATATGACTTTATCTGCTGTACGGTAGTGATGATGTTCCTACAGGCCGATACCATTCCACCTCTTATTGCACAGATGCAGCAGGCGACAGTGCCGGGCGGTTATAACCTGATTGTCTGTGCGATGGATACCGATGATATTCCGGTACAGTCAGACTTTCCGTTTAGTTTTAAGCCGGGGCAGCTCAGTACCTATTATGAAGGTTGGAATCTGGTGAAATATAATGAAAATGTAGGTGAATTACACCGTGTAGATGAACAGGGCAACCGGATCAAGCAGCATTTTGCGACTATGTTAGCCCAAAAGGTCGAATAAGAGATTTATACGGTCTTTAGATTTTTGACTTTAAAACAGAGAGAGCTAAAAATAAAAAAAGATGTCACTCGGACATCTTTTTTTTTGATGGATTTAAAATATTTTAAGCAGATTTTTTAAACCAAGAGAACCAGCCTTTTTTCTCGGCTTTTACAGCTGCTTCAGCAGGTGCTGCTTTTACTGCTTCTACTGGTTGAGCTGCTGCAGCTTTTACTTCTTCAGCTTTGGCTACAGTGGCTTCTTTTACTTCAGCAGTTTTTACAGCTGCATCAGTTTTGACAGCTTCTACTTTAGTATCCGCTACAGTTTTTGTTGCTACCACTTTAGCGTTCGCTGCTTCTTTAGTTTGAGCAGCTTGTTGTTGAGTTGCTTCTACTTTAGCGACAGCCGCTTGTTTCTCAGCAGTAGCTTTGGCAGCAGAGTCTTGTGCTTTAACAGTCGCAGTCGCTACTTTTGCTTGTGCAGGCGCGGTTGCTTGTTGAGCAGTTTGAGCAGCAACAGTTTTTGCTTGTTCTTTCATTGCAGCAACAGGAGAAACAGTTGCAGAAGCCATAGCAGAAGCTGAAGTTGCAACGATTGCAGTTGCTAGAAGTGTTTTAAGCATTTTCATGCGTAACCCCATAAATAAAGGAGATAAATGTGGGACTATGATACGCCTGCCAAATATAAGTGGCTGATGGATAAGTTTTTATTGGTTGAATATTCAACTAAATTTACAAAGGGATAACATTCTTTTAAATAAAAAAACCCTGTTATTAAACAGGGTTTTTTATTTATTTCTATTTTAAAGACCCAAAGGTTTTAGCATATTTGGTGTCGTTACGCTAACTGGGCCGGTCTGATAAAGTTTTCCATCGAATTTTTGATGCTTAGACCATAAAATTTGTTTCTTATCCAAATCAACATAAGAAAGTACATAGTATTGGCCTTCTGTAGGTACTGGATCATCTGCTACAACTACACCCATTGTCAAAACTGCGAAAGCAGCTGTGCCGGCAATATTACCAATCCGTTTTCCTAAAGAAGGCTGTTGTCCTAAGACCTGGATGACCAGAACCTTAGATGTGCCTAACACAGGCTTGAGATGGTCAGTTAGGCGATCTGTAATATCAATATCTACAGGTTGATAGTTATTGCTTAACGCATAACGCCCATGGCTGGCTTTAAAACTCTTTTGAAGCAGCAGTTGGATACTTGCACCATCCAGATCAGTAATTGCAGGTTGGTTGGCTGCCAAAACAGGATAAGTGCCTAAATATTCAGGTTGCGACTCTAAAGTATTACGTTTTTTATAAGTCTGAATGGTACGCTTTTCAAAGAAACCGCAATGTGTTGGCTGGAAGGTTTTGGTCACTTGAACCGCATTCTGGTTTAACTGTTTTACCAATGATTGAGATATTGCTTCGGCAGTACGATTAGATTGATCCAGTAAAATATGACTGTCACCAAGTTCTTTACGTAGTAGGCAGGCATCTGTCAAGATAGCCACAGGTTGGGTTTTAAATTCTTTTTGAATTCTTGCAAAGTAATCAGATTGTGGTGCTTTTGGTGTGCTGGCACATCCTACCAAGCTCAGACTCAGAACTGTAAATGCTAAATATTTTTTCATAATTATTTTAAATTTGTATTTAATATTTAACTTTATCATAAATAAGGCTATGTGTATTTTACAAAACTTTGAATGAATAGTTCGCAATAAAGAAACCCCGCAATAAGCGGGGTTTTCTGTCTCGAAGTATTTAAGAATTAAACACGTTCGATAATCGTTGCAATACCTTGACCTAGACCGATACACATCGTTGCAAGACCGATTTGAGTATCTTGCTGTTCCATGATGTTTAGGAGAGAAGTGGTAATACGCGCGCCAGAACAGCCCAACGGGTGACCTAATGCAATCGCACCACCATTCAGGTTCACGATATTCTGTTTCTCGTACAGCCCTAAGCCTTTAAGTACAGACAGACCTTGCGCAGCAAAGGCTTCGTTCAACTCAACAGTTTGAATATCTTCAATCGTCAGACCAGCACGTTTTAATGCTTTTTGAGTTGCTGGAACAGGGCCATAACCCATAATCGCAGCATCACAACCTGCAACCGCCATAGAGCGAATCACAGCACGTGGTTTCAAACCGAGCGCTTGAGCACGTTCAGCAGACATTAACAGCATTGCAGATGCACCGTCAGACAATGCTGAAGATGTTGCAGCAGTTACTGTACCGCCTTTAGGATCGAATACTGGACGCAAAGCACGGAAAGTTTCGATGTTAGCATCCGGACGGATGACTTCATCGATATCGCACAAAACTTTATAACCGTCAGCATTATGACCTTCGATGCCTACGATCTCGTTCTGGAACAGACCATTTTCAGTTGCAGCCCAGGCACGGCGGTGAGATTCAACACCAAACGCATCCTGTTCTTCACGAGTAATACCGTTCATGCGACCCAGCATTTCAGCAGTCAGGCCCATCATGTTAGACGCTTTAGCATAGTGTTTAGATGCAGCAGGGTTCAGGTCGATGCCGTGCATCATGCCTACGTGGCCCATGTGCTCTACACCGCCGATGATGAAAATATCACCCTGGTTAGTCGCAATCTGTGCAGCCGCAGTGTGGATTGCCTGCATAGAAGAACCACACAGACGGTTAACCGTTTGACCTGCAACAGTCTTAGGAAGGTCAGCTAACAATGCGATGTTACGCGCAATGTTCATCCCTTGTTCCAGAGTCTGGTTCACACAGCCCCAGATCACATCTTCAACTTCATTCGGATCGAATTCATTACGAACCATCAACGCACGGATAAGTTCAGCTGACATGCTGTCGGCACGTACATTGCGGAACATACCGTTTTTCGATTTGCCCATGGCAGTACGTACGCCATCAACAATCACAACGTCACGTGGATTTAAAGTAGCCATTCACGTCACTCCTTAACCGTAGAATTTTTTGTTGTTAGCAGCCATGTCGCGCAATGATTGCGGCGCTTCATAAGCCTTACCTAAGTGCGCGTATTTGTCGCAAAGCGCAACATACTCAGCTACACCAGTCTGGTCGATATAACGGCATGGACCGCCACGGAATGGAGGGAAGCCTACACCCATGATCATCGCCATATCTGCTTCAGCCGGAGTTGCAACAATGTTGTCTTCCAGGCAACGAACAGTTTCGTTACAGAAAGCTAGCATCATACGGTCAATGATCTCTTGAGGATCAAATTCACGTTTTTCAGCAGTTGCAACAGATGCCACAAGCTCGTATGCAGTTGGATCAACCACTTTGGCTTTTTTGCCTTTACGGTCAAGTTCGTATTTGTAGAAACCAACATCATTCTTTTGACCCAGACGGTTGTTTTCGTACATCACTTGGATTGAACCTTTGAAATCAGGTTTCATACGATCCGGGAAGCCTTCAGCCATGACTTCTGCACCGTGAACGCCAGTATCGATACCGACCACGTCCATCAGGTAAGCAGGGCCCATAGGCCAGCCGAATTTTTCCATCACTTTGTCGATTTGCTGGAAGTCAGCACCATCTTTCAGTAACAGGTCAAATGCACCGAAGTAAGGGAACAGTACGCGGTTTACCAGGAAGCCCGGGCAGTCATTCACTACGATTGGTGTTTTACCCATTTTCTGAGCAAGAACAACAGTCGTTGCAATCGCTTCAGCAGAAGTCTTCTCACCACGAATCACTTCCACCAATGGCATCATGTGTACCGGGTTAAAGAAGTGCATACCCACGAAGTTCTCTGGACGTTCCAGATTTTCAGCCAGACGCGTGATTGAAATCGTAGAGGTGTTTGACGCAATGATCGTGTTTTCACGTACTTTAGATTCAGTTTCTTTCAGTACGATGCCTTTCACTTTCGGGTTTTCGGTTACCGCTTCGATCACGATATCCACTTCTTTAAACTCGTCATAGCTTAAAGTAGGACGGATGCGAGCAAGGGTTTCACCCATTTGCGCCGGTTTCATCTTCTTGCGTTCAACCTGCTTGGTCAGCAGTTTATTTGCTTCAGACATACCCAGTGCAAGTTGCTGGTTACCGATGTCTTTCATGATGATCGGAGTGCCTTTGCTTGCCGCCTGGTAAGCAATACCACCACCCATGATCCCTGCGCCTAGAACGGCAGCCTGGTTCACTGGATGTGCACCTTGTTCATATTTCTTAGAAGTTTTCTTCACCACCTGGTCGTTCAGGAACAGACCGATTAACGCACCCGCTTGTGGAGTTACCGCAGCTTTTGCAAAGCCTTGAGCTTCAACTTTTAACGCTTCATCGCGGTGTAAGCTTGCACCTGCCTGAAGAGAATCAAGCAATAGTTTTGGCGCCGGGTATTGAGCAGGGTTTGCTTTTGCAAGAACCGCACCTTTCGCCGTATTGAATGCCATCATTTGCTCAAGCATGTTCAGCTTGATTGGGTCCAGTTTTTCCTGGCGTTTTGCCTGCCAGTCTAAACGGCCGTGAATCGCCTGTTTCACCAGGTCAATTGCAGCATCTTTCAGTTTGTCTGCAGCCACAACCGCATCAACCGCACCATCTTTCAGTGCAGCAGCCGGTTTTTTCGGAGTAGCCATGGCCATCCATTCAACTGCATTGTCGATACCGATCAGACGGCTTAAACGAACCGTACCACCGAAACCAGGGAAGATACCAAGCTTGATTTCAGGCAGGCCGACTTGCGCCTGTTCTGACATCACACGGTAGTCACAGACTAAGCACATCTCGAAACCACCACCCAGTGCCATACCGTTAATCGCGGCAACTTTAGGAATGTCCAGGTCTTCGAAGCTGTTAAAAATTTCATGAACTGGTAGTGCCCAGTCAACAATTGCCTGTTCGCCTTGAGCAAAGTTATCGCCGAATTCAGTAATGTCAGCACCTACAATAAATGTAGACTTGCCTGAAGTTACGATTAAACCCTGAATTTCAGCAGCGGAAACTGCGTCAATCGCAGCCTTGAAATCTTCAATCGTTGCACGGTTGAATTTGTTAACCGACTCACCTTGTAAGTCAAAGCGGAATTCTGCAATTCCGTCCTCAAGCATTTGGACGGTAATGGCATTGCCAGCGTGGATCATGCCCTGATCTCCTTTATTTTGGAGGACTTCTAAGTTGATGTTGTGAAGCAAGCGCGCATTTCCCGCGCACTTTTTTACTTCGCTAATCTTACGATAACTATATCCAAAAAGAACAACACAAGTTGTATCAAGCCGTGACGCAAGGGTCATCAATTTTCATCGCTCAATCAAGGCGTTGTCATGTCCGGAATACAGTGAACCGTTATCGCAGTGTAATGAAGTTATTGTTTCAATTTCACTTTTTTATTGCTGTCGCGCTGTTTTTATAACGTAAATTGACCAGATAGGGAATGTTTGCTGTGTGGTGTTTTGGTCAAAATAGTCAATTGAGATTCAAATCATTCGATACGGATGTAAGAAAATGTATGCAACGCTGTGTTCTACAAGCGGGTAGGGAGAGCAAAAGCAGCTTTGTTATAATGCGGCCCAGATGTGACTTTTTTATTTTTCCCCGTTCTTTTTTGGGGCTAGGATTTTTTGGGTATTGATATGCTTAAGTGGATTATTTTGGCCATCTTTGTCATCTCAGCGTTATATATTCAGCGACGTGGCACAGTTCGGCATTCTTTTTATCGCCAGTTTTTTGACCATTCGACCCTGTTTGCACCGATCAATTTTCTGATGTACGTCTTTTCACGCGTACCGAATCGGCCTTATATCGATACGCAGCATTTTAAAGACCTAAAAGTGCTGGATGAAAACTGGGAAATGATTCGTGACGAAGCACAGGCACTCTATCAGAAAGGCGGGATCAAGGCTTCGAGCAAATATGATGACCTGGGGTTTAACTCATTTTTTAAGACCGGCTGGAAACGCTTCTATTTAAAATGGTATGACTCGGCGCATCCCTCTGCAGCAGAACTCTGCCCAAAAACTACCGCTTTGCTCAAAACCTTGCCAACCATTAAGGCGGCTATGTTTACCGAGCTGGCACCGGATAGTCGTTTGGTCCGCCATCGTGACCCGTATGCCGGTTCATTGCGTTATCACTTGGGCTTAATGACCCCGAATGATGACCGCTGCTTTATCGATGTCGATGGCCAGCGTTATTCCTGGCGCGACGGTGAGAGCGTAGTGTTTGATGAAACCTATATTCATTATGCCGAAAACAAGACTGACCAGAACCGGATCATTTTCTTTGCAGATGTTGAGCGGCCTTTAAAAACCCGCTGGATGGAGCGCTTCAATCACTGGTTTGGCAAAAAAGTGATGACGGCAGCCAGCTCACCGAATGAAGTCGGAGATCAGACCGGTGGCTTAAACAAGGCCTTTGGTTATGTCTATCAAATCCGGGTCAAGGCTAAAGCTTTAAAAGCACAGAACCGCCAGTTGTACTATTTCCTGAAATGGTTCTTGATGCTGGGTATTTTCTTCCTGATCTTTGTTCGTCCTTATCTGTTTGCCTAAGCTGCAACATAAAAAATAAAACGCCCACATGGGCGTTTTTTATTGTTTGCAGAGATTCGGCACATCATCCTGATTTTGTGTAAGATAAAACAAAATAGGGGGGAAGATGATGCGTGTATTTCGTTCCAAAAAAGACTGGTGGTTGCTGGCATTCTTGATCTGTATGAGTGGTTTGTTATTGCAATTATTACTGACCATGCAGGCCAAAGGGACGATGGCTCAATATCCGGTGCATACCGCAGTTTATATACTCACAATCCTCTTGGTGTGGTGGCCGGTTTGGAGCACCCGTTATATCGTGCAGGATGGGCAGTTGACCATTAAAAGCCTATGGCTAACCTGGCAAATTCCACTTAGTTCGATTCAAAATATCCAGCCTACAGATCATTCAGAAATTGCACCAGCCTTGTCTTTTAAGCGTTTAAAAGTCAACTATATACTGGCAGATCAGCAAAAATATGTCCTGATTTCACCTAAAGACCCGAATGCATTGATTCAGGCGATTCAAGCGCATCAAACAGTTTAATTGGAATCGGATGCTTGAGGCTGAACTAGCAATTGTCCATTAATGCAGTCCAGATGGAGTTGTAGCTGTTCTGGGTGATTCAGGAAATAAATCGCTAAAATTGGTTCCAGTTCGGTCCGTATTTTTCGACCCAAATGACGGGCGCCATAACGGATGTCATGACCCTGATAAAAATGGGCCTTGGCTGCATCAGTGAGGTGAATCTGTCGTTTCTGGTGTTGCAGACGTTGATTTAATTTATCCAGCTCAATCTCAACCAGTCGTGGCAGGGCATCATTTTGGACAGCCTGATAGTGCAATGTACGGTCAATCCGGTTTAAAAATTCAGGATCGAACTTGCGCCGCATGACTTTTTCAATGATCTGCTGGGTCGGTACTTTTTTCAGACATAGTTGCTGCACTTTTTGTGGTAGATAGCTGAGTTTTTCCAGATATTGCTGTGCGGCTTGTGCACCGACATTACTGGTCATAAAAATCATGCAGTTACGAAAATCAATAGTTTTGGTACCAGCAGTCAACGTCAGTCGGCCGGTATCCAGTACATTCATCAGGCCACGAATCACTTCAGTACTGGCTTTTTCCAGTTCATCAAACAGCATGATGCCGGGACGGGTATGGCTTCCGGCAATAGCGGTTTCATCAAACAGGCTATGGCCTTCTTTAGAGCCCACATAACCCGGAGGGGCGCCAGTCAGGGCAGCTGCATAATGTTCCTGCGCTAAAGTATTCATATCAATCCGGCAGAAAGCATCAGGGCGACCATAAATTGCTTCGGCAATCAGACGTACAGTCTCAGTCTTGCCGACACCGGTCGGGCCAAGCATTAAGGTAACCGAAAGCGGACGTTCTGGACTGGAAAAGTCAGCCTTGACTACATGCAGCATTTTTTCAATTTCATTTAAGGCGGTATCCTGACCGATGATCCGTTCCCGTAGCAACTGCATTACAGCCTGAGGTTCAAAATGAAAACGCGGTTTCCCAATCAAACGGTCACGCTCAGACTGACTATGGCTAGAGGTGGCAGGTTGCACAACATGAATACCGGATTGGGAACTTGTCATCTTGGATCATCTCGAGATTGAACCTGTCGAGCATAGCAAAGTTAGTTCAGGCGACTTATAGCTTTTAGCAATCAGACCATATTGGGTTGCCTATAAATACGGCAGTCTGGGCATAACCTGTTTCACTTTGGATGACAGTTCGGATGAATTTTGTGTCATCGCTTGAAAATGATACATTAAACATCACATATATCTGCATATTGCAGGTGAAAAATAGGTTTTAGGTGAACGAGAACGCACGCCCTCATATTGAAAAAATCTTGGCCAATATGACCACCTTACCCGGGGTCTACCGGATGTATGGCAAAGATGGCGAACTCTTATATGTGGGAAAAGCCAAAAACCTGAAAAATCGGGTGTCCAGTTATTTTGTCAAAACCCTTGATCATCCCAAGACTCAAGCTTTGGTGGCACGGATTTATGACATTCAAACCTTGGTGGTGCGTTCAGAAACTGAAGCTTTATTACTAGAGCAAAACCTGATCAAGCTGCATCGTCCGCCGTATAACATCATGCTGCGTGATGACAAATCCTATGTCTATATTTTTGTTTCTGCAGACAAACCTTATCCGCGAATTGCCAGCGGTCGTGGCAAGGGCAAGCATCAGGTCGGCAAGTTTTTTGGACCTTATCCGAGTGCCTATAATGCCCGCGATACTTTGGTTATTCTGCAAAAACTGTTCAATGTACGTTCCTGTGAGAATGGTTTCTTTGCCAATCGTACTCGACCTTGTTTGCAATATCAGATCAAGCGTTGTTCCGGCCCTTGTGTCGGCCTGATTTCGCCTGAGGATTATCAGGAAGATGTCAATAATTCGATCCGTTTCCTGCAAGGCGATACCAAAGAGCTGAATCAGGAACTGATTGCCAAGATGGAAGCAGCTGCAGAAAATCTGGAATTTGAAAAAGCGGTATTTTATCGTGACCGGATGGCGTTACTGCGTGATGTACAGGCCCAGCAAGCGATTTATAAAGTCAAAGGTGAGGCAGATATTCTGGCGATTGCCTATCAGGCAGGGGTGACTTGTGTGCAGATCATGCATGTGCGTAATGGCAAGATGCTGGGCGGTAAAGGCTATTTCCCGGATATGCTAAGTGATGATCTGGGGCAAATGCTCTCAGATTTTATTGCCAATTTCTATTTTCAGGTTGCCGATGAAATTCCGTCTGAACTGATCGTGAATATTGAAATGCCAGACCGGAAGGAGCTGGAAGCCGCACTTTCTCAACATTTTGGCAAGAAGATTCAGATCAAGTCCAAAGTTCGGGAAACCCGTGCCGAATGGCTGGAACTGGCACAGATGAATGTACAACATGCTATTCAGGGCAAGCTGGCTAATCACTTTGAATTGAATGAACGTTTCCATCAGTTAGAAGAAGTCGTGGGACGGCCGGTAGATCGGATTGAGTGTTTCGATATCTCGCATACCATGGGTGAAGATACGGTTGCCTCCTGTGTAGTCTTTGACAGTGGAGGTGCGCGCAAACGTGATTATCGCCAGTTTTCTATCAATGATATTCAGGCGGGTGATGACTATGCCGCGATGCGTCAGGCCTTAACCCGTCGTTATAAAAAAGCCATGTTGCCAGATCTGCTGCTGATTGACGGTGGTAAAGGGCAATTGCATATGGCGATGGAAGTCATGCAAGAACTTGGACTGGATGCCTTTATGGTCGGTGTGTCTAAAGGCGAAGGGCGTAAGCCGGGTCTGGAAACCCTGCATTTTACCGATGGCAGCAAGATTCAGCTTCCAGAAGATCATAAGGCCCTGCATCTGATCCAGCAGGTACGTGATGAAGCTCACCGTTTTGCCATTACCCGCCATCGGGCCAAACGCGATAAAAAACGGGGTTCATCCGTATTGGAAGTGATCCCAGGATTAGGACCGAAGCGCCGTCGTGATTTATTAACCCATTTTGGCGGGATTCAGGGTGTGCTTAAAGCTTCAGAAAAAGACCTGCAACTGGTACCCGGTCTGGGTTCTGTGATGGCTCGGATGATTTATAAAGTTCTGCATGAGTAATCGTTTTATATCAATTACAAGTGCAAAAATGCACATTGACCTTCGAGTCAAAGGTCATTTCTATTCATAGATTTTTCCAGCAATATATCGGTTCATCAGACAAAGTTGAAGGATCGATATGTCGTTGCAAGCACTGTACGCACAAATTGCGCAGCAAGAATGGATTGAAATGCCGACAGGCTGGGGGCAAGGGAGAACCATCTACGGAGGACTTGCAGCTGCAGTCATGATGCAAAAAGCCGTGGTAATAATCAATGATCCTGCTAAACGTTTGCTGAGTACCAGTGTGACTTTTGTTGGCCCGGTACAGGAAGGCAAAGCACGCCTAACTGCGGAAATTCTGCGTGAAGGCAAATCGGTCACTACCATCGAAGTACGTCTATGGCAGGATGAGGCTGTTCAGAGCATTCTGATTGCCAGTTTCGGCGTAGCGCGCGATTCTAGCATTCAGGTACATCAGGAAATGCAGGCCCCAGATTATGCTCCTCCTGAGACCCTGTTCCGAATTCCTGCACAGTTCAAACTTCCAAAGTGTTTTGATCATTTCGAACTCAGATGGGCGGATTTGAATCTGCCGTGCAGTTCAAGTGTACGTCCTGATTTTGAAGGCTGGTGCCGCTTCCATCCAGATCAACATTCTGACCGTGAATTTCAGTTAGCTGACCTGATGGCCATTTTTGACATCTGGCCACCTGGGGTGTTGCCGATGTTTCAGACACTGGCCCCAGCGAGCAGCCTGACCTGGACTGTAACCTATGTGCATCCAGTGCAGCATCAGCTACATGATTGGTTTAAATATAAAGTGATTACCGACCATGCGGCTGACGGTTATTCAACAGAACATGCCTATCTGTGGGATGCAGAAAATCGGCTGATTGCGATGGCCAGACAGACAGTGACGGTGTTTGCCTAGTGACACTTGAAGTCAATTCGTATAAAGTGAAGCGTATTAATGATGGATTAAACCTCGAAAAAAGTGTGCATTTTCATCGTACATGAGGGGAACAATTGGCGGTGTCTATGACTACAGGTCGTATCCTGAATATTCCAAATATCTTGACCTTGGCTCGTATTATCCTGATTCCGGTTTTTTTATTGGTCGCATATTGGCCACCGGCAATGGGATTTAATGAAACCAGTCCTGATGTGACGCGGCATATTATCTTAACGACAATTTTTGTAGTGGCTGCAGTCACTGACTGGTTTGATGGTTATCTGGCGCGTACTCTGAATCAGACCTCTGCTTTTGGTCGCTTTTTAGATCCGGTTGCAGACAAGCTGATGGTCGCTGCTGCGCTTATTGTCTTAGTGCAATGGCAACCTTCGATCTCGATGGCTTTTGCAGCGATTGTGATTATTTCACGAGAAATTACAGTTTCAGCTTTACGTGAATGGATGGCTGAACTCGGTGCGCGTACCAGTGTGGCGGTGTCTACAGTGGGTAAATATAAAACTGCATTTCAGATGATCGCAATTACGGTTTTCCTGCTGAACTGGCCACCGCTAGAAATGCTGGCTTATGCATTGCTATATACAGCCGTGGTGCTGACCTTATGGTCAATGTTTATTTACCTAAAAGCAGCCTGGCCATATCTGAAACAGCCTTAATCAATAAAAGCTCCTTAAAGGAGCTTTTTTTTATAGCTAAAAATAGAAAATATAAAAATAGCAGGCAAAAAAATACCCAGCCTTTGGGGGAAGAACTGGGATGAAATCGGGGGTATTTCTCAGTTATTATTATAGTTATTCAAAGATATCTCATCTTCTTGTTGGTCATTATAGGGAGCACCTTCCACAAAATCATGTGGTTTCTTGTAGCTGAATGTTGTGTTTTGTGAGAGCAATGTATACAGAATTTACAATTGATTATTTTGATACAAATCTGATTGCTTTTCAGTACGATAATGGCTGCTTAAATTTAAAAAACACGGTAAGAAAATGACAGGTTTTGAGCCTGTTTTTTAGGTCAATAATTTTCGATCTCATGAAAATTAAAATAGTTTTTGGAGTGCTTTTAAGAAAAATAGAATATCTATAGAAAAAGAATATTCGAGGAGTCTCTTGCCGGGTATTTAACTCATGATCTGATGAAGAAATACTTTTCAAATTAAAAAGAGAATTCTTTTTATGGATTATTTTTTATAGCATTCGAAGTTATATGTTTCGCTTAATTTACGTAAGAGAAAAGCTTGAGCTTAGATAAAAAATTTCCATATAAGGAGTTTTTTTATTCTATGAACTCATAGCTGCTTGTCTTGTGTAAAAAACAAAAAAAGCAGGGCTTTAAATTAAAAAGGGAATCTTTCATGGATTTCCTTTTTGACAGGTAAAACTACGCGCTTCGCTTGCCTTGCAGAAAAATAAGGCAGTGTCTTAGTTTTTTCACTTGAAGCATAGCTTCTCGTCTTGCGCAAGGGCAGAGCAGTACTCTTTCCAATAAAAAGAGCCTCAAAAGAGACTCTTTTTAAATGCTTGCCTACGCGGACTTCGTCCTTGTCTTGCGTAAAAAAGAAAAGCAGTGCTTTCTTTTTTACTCAGGCTTTAGACCTTCAGCTTTTTCCAATGATTCATCATTGTTAAAGAACTTCTCGCGTTGTTCTTCAAGGAACTTTTTCGCATCCGGTTCAAACACGTTTAAACGCTTTTCATTGATCAGCGTGGTCTGGTGTTTCAGCCATTCTTGCCAAGCCTGTTTAGATATCGTATCAAACAGTTCCTGACCCTTTGCACCCGGGAATGGTGCAAAGTCTAAACCTTCCATTTCTTGTTGATACTTACGGCAAAAAACTTGTCGAGACATATCAATACTCCAATTTAAAGCGAAAGCAATTAAGCGTAAAGTTTCTCTAGGCGAGCATGCGCACGTTCGATCGCAGCTTCAACCTGTGCAGGTGCAGTACCACCGATGTGATTACGTGCATTCACAGATGCTTCTAAAGTCAGGGCTTTTTCAAATACATCTGCCTGAATCAGATCAGAGAACTGTTGCAGTTGCTCAAGTGTTAATTCAGATAAGTCTTTACCTTCCTGCACGCCTAAAGCTACCGCTTTACCCACAATTTCATGAGCATCACGGAAAGCCACGCCATTTTTTACCAGATAATCTGCCAGGTCAGTGGCCGTTGAGAAGCCACGAAGCGCTGCTTCACGCATGATTTCAATATTTGGTACTAGAGCAGGAATCATATCCGCAAATGCCATTAATGAACCACGAACGGTATCGATCGCATCAAATAATGGTTCTTTGTCTTCCTGGTTATCTTTGTTGTAAGCAAGCGGTTGACCTTTCATTAGGGTCAACAGGCTCATCAGATCACCATATACACGGCCGGTTTTACCACGGATCAGTTCAGGCACATCTGGGTTTTTCTTCTGTGGCATGATCGAAGAACCAGTACAGAAACGGTCTGGAATGTTTACGAACTTGAACTGAGCAGATGTCCACAGGATCATTTCCTCAGACATACGTGACAGATGCATCATAATTAAAGATGCCGCAGCATTGAATTCGATACCAAAGTCACGGTCAGAAACAGCATCTAAAGAGTTTTCAGCAACAGCTTCAAAACCTAGAAGCTCAGCAGTATAAGCCCGGTCAATCGGGTACGTCGTACCTGCCAGAGCAGCAGAACCGAGTGGCATACGGTTAACACGTTTACGGCAATCAATCAGACGCTCAGAGTCACGGACCAGCATTTCAAACCAAGCCATTAAGTGATGACCAAAAGTCACTGGCTGTGCAGTTTGCAGATGGGTAAAACCTGGCATGATGGTATTGGTATTTTTAGCTGCCAGACCCAGGATGCCTTTTTGTAATTTTTCCAGTAATTCCAGGATGGCATCGATTTCATCACGGACATACAGGCGGATATCTGTCGCAACCTGGTCATTACGGCTACGGCCTGTATGCAGTTTTTTACCAGTGATGCCGATACGCTGAGTCAGGCGCGACTCAATGTTCATATGCACATCTTCAAGGTCAATGCGCCATTCGAAGTTACCTGCTTCAATATCTGCTTTAATCGCAGTCAGACCTTCGATAATGTCATCACGTTCCTGTTCGGTCAGTACGCCAACTTTTGCCAGCATGGTTGCATGTGCAATCGAGCCTGCAATGTCTTGTTTATAAAAACGTTGGTCAAATTGAACAGATGCTGTAAATTCAGCAACAAAAGCATCAGTCGCTTCAGAGAAACGACCGCCCCACATACCCGAAGTCTGGGCTTGTGATGGATTTGAGGAATTAGAAGATGTGGTCATGTCGGCTCAATCAGATTAAAAGCAGTAGAACGAAAAAGAGTATAACAAATTCAAAGCCCGTTGCCGAAGTCCAAGTCGATCAATCTTTTACATCTCCGACTAGATCAGCGCAAAGCTCCTATTTTTTTAGCCAGATTGGCAAGCTGCACTATTTGCTGGAAATGTTTATTGGCGGTAATGTGCTGGCCATGGTCTTGGCCTTGGCAAAAGCACAGTCCTGGCAGGCGCTTAATCTGGCAGATCTGCTTCAATATATGCTGTATATCAACTGGATACTGTTATGTTTTGCAGCGTTAGTCGAGCTTTTTCATCAGCATTTTCAGCGTATAGGGATTAAGCTGGCATTAATCTGCGGATTTCTGCTATTACAGGCCATTGTTTTGGTGACCACCACCAGCCTGAATGTACTGACTTATTTTGGCAGCAATTTGAATTTTCAGGGACTGAGTCTGGCGATCGCACTGGATCAGGTCGGCCTACATCTGAGTTTTGGTATCCTGTTAGGCATGTTCTGTTTTCGCTATCTGTATTTGCGTGAACAATGGGCGCAGCAGCAGCACAGCGAATTAAATGCACGGATTCAGGCCATGCAAGCCAGGATTCATCCGCATTTTCTGTTTAATAGTTTGAATAGCGTGATCAGCCTGATCAGTATTGACCCGGACAAAGCCGAACAAATGTTGCTGAATTTGTCCCGTTTATTTCGGGCCAGTTTTCAGGAATTGAAGCTGGTCAAGTTGCAGGAAGAAATTGAACTGTGCCAGCGCTATCTGGAGATTGAACAGATTCGCCTAGGAGGGCGTTTGCAGGTCGAATGGAAATTAGAAAACAAAGACTTATACTCACAAGTCCAAATTCCATTATTGACTTTACAACCCCTAGTGGAAAATAGTATTTTCCATGGAGTTGAAAAAATTTTGACAAAGAGTACCATAAGCATATTGATTGAAATCTTGCAAAATCAAATTAATATCATCATAACAAACCCCTATACGCAGGATAATAAAACATTAAAAAAGGGACATGGTATTGCAATTGAAAATGTCAGACAGCGTCTGGAAGCCTATTACGGACCTACGATGACGTTTCAGACTTTCGCCGGTGGAGGGGTGTTTACCACGGTTGTGCAATATCGCTATAAATAAAAAGAAATCAAGGAAATCACAGTTAACTTATAATCAAATGAATAATGTTGACTGGATTAAGGAGGAGAAATGGACGTCCTGATTTGTGACGATGAGCCTTTGGCTGTCGAGCGACTATCACGTTTAGTCTCTCAACTGGGGCATGATGTGGTTGCAACAGCTACGCATGGTCGTCAAGCAATTGATCTGGCTCACCAGCATGAACCTGATGTCATCTTATTAGATATTCAAATGCCTGAAATGGATGGTTTGACCTGTGCGCAGCATTTGCGTCAGCTCGACCCGATGCCGGCTATTGTCTTTTGTACGGCCTATGACCAACACGCGCTGGATGCATTCAAGTCTAATGCAGACGGCTACCTGCTTAAACCGGTGATGCAACAGGAATTGGCACAGGTTTTAGAGCATCTAATTAAACTTACCCAAGCTCAAATGAGCCAACTAAAACAAAAAGAAAATATGGAAGAAATCAATATCAGCCGCCATCAAATTGCGGCAAAGACCTATCGCGGGGTCGAATTGGTGCCAGTTGAAAATATCTATTATTTTCTGGCGGATCAAAAATATGTGACCGTACGCCATAAAAACGGCAGTGTCCTGATTGATGAAACCCTGAAGGAGTTGGAACAGGAGTTTGGACATCAGTTCATCAGGATTCACCGTAATGCACTGGTTTCGGTTCATTATCTAGAGGGGTTGGAAGTGGTGAGTTCCGGCCAGTATCAGGTGCGTTGTCGTGAACTGGAAGAGCGTCTGGCGGTCAGTCGGCGTCATTTGCCATTCTTGCGGGAACGGATTCAGAAACTCTAAACGGATCAATGAGTTCGTCTGGACCAGTATTGAAACTTGCATAAATTCGCTTGCATTTTCAAGTGAGCAGGTTAAGTTTAGACTATTGTTCTCATTGACTGTTTATTGAAATTTATGAAGACCCTAAAAATTGCTACTCGACAAAGTCCGCTTGCGCTCTGGCAGGCTGAACATATCCGTGCACGCTTACAGGACTTGCATGCTGGACTTCAGGTCGAGTTAGTCACTTTTGTTACACAGGGCGATAAAATTCTTGATACGCCATTGGCAAAAATTGGTGGTAAGGGCTTATTCGTAAAAGAATTAGAAGCAGCCTTACTAGATGGTCGTGCCGATCTGGCAGTTCATTCAATGAAAGATGTACCGATGGCCTTGCCTGAAGGCTTATCTTTGGCAGTCATCTGTGAACGTGAAGATCCACTGGATGCTTTCGTCTCAAATACTTATGCCAGTTTTGACGAATTGCCTCAAGGTGCCAAAGTCGGAACTTCCAGCTTGCGCCGTAAAACCCAGATTTTAAAACAGCGTCCGGACCTTGAGATTATCGATTTACGCGGTAATGTGGGTACACGCTTATCCAAACTGGATGCAGGTCAGTATGATGCAATCATCCTGGCCAGTGCCGGTTTAAAACGCTTGGGCCTTGCAGATCGTATTCGTCATAGTATTGTGCCTGAAGTAAGTTTACCCGCAGTAGGACAGGGTGCATTGGGCCTAGAATGCCGGAGTGGAGATCAAGCGGTATTAGATTTAATCCAGCCTCTATTACATGTAGAAACTGATGCGTGTGTCCGTGCCGAACGTGCCTTTAATGCCTATCTGGAAGGTGGCTGTCAGGTGCCAATCGCAGGCTATGCTACTTTAAATGAAGGTGTCATTTCGATTGAAGGCCGGGTCGGTAGTATAGATGGCGCAACTTTGCTACGCGCACAGCAAAGTGGAACCATGGCAGATGCAGAACAATTGGGTGTTCAACTGGCCAAAGATTTGCTAGATCAGGGCGCAGGCGAGTTATTGAAAGCCCTTTATTCAAAATAATGTTGTTCATTAATACCCGTCCGAGTGATCGTGCTGCAAATTTAACGCAAGCCCTACAGACAGCGCAGATTCCGGTGATAGAGTTGCCCTTGCTAGAACTGGTACAGCAGCCTTATACGGATGAGCTGGCCAGTTTATTTAGGCAGCTACCCCAAGCAAAACTGATTGTCGTAGTGAGTCCGACCGCTGCCCAGATTGGCATGCAATATTTGCAGCAGGCAGGTCTATCATTGCATGATCTTGGAAGTATCCAGTGGGTCGCTGTAGGTAAAGCTACCGAGCAGGCTTTAGCAAGCTACGGTATCCAGAGTTATGTGCCTGATGTGGAGACTTCGGAAGGGATGCTGCAATTGCCTGTGCTACAGCAGTTAGCTACCGGATCAACTGTCGCCTTTTGGCGAGGTGAAGGTGGGCGTCAATTTATGATGCAGCATTTAAAGGATCAGCAAATTCATATATTGAATTTCATTTTATATGATCGTCAGTGTCCGCCAGTGACTTCCGAGATATTAGCTAAACATTTGACGAGCCTTGAAGCTAATCCCCATTATGCAGTCTTGGTCAGCAGTGAAGCGAGCTGGCTTAACTGGCTAGCCTTGATGCAGCCGTATCCGCATCTCATTAATCGGGCATTGTATTTGGTTTTGGGGCCGCGTTTGGCTGCCATGCTTGGGGAATATCAACAGCAACATCAGGCTGGTTTTCAATTCGCTCAGTTAGAGGACTTAAGCGGATCGACGATTTTGCAGCAGCTACTGATGTACTAGGAAACGCATGAAAAAATTATTTATTGTTTTTTTCATCTTGAGCTTGGCGTGGATTGCCAAGCTGAGCTATGACCTGTTTGGCTTAAATTCAGCACAGACTGAATTGACCCAGAATTTGAAGCAACTGCAACAGCAGAATGCCAATCTGAATGATCAGATGGTGGCCTTAAAACGTCAGGTTGCTACGGGCCAAGCGTTAAGCCCTGAAACACCGAACAAGGGGACAGTTCAGGATACTCCTAGGGCTGATTTGCAGGATGATCTGCCTTTGGTCGAGCAATATCTGGATCTGGTTGAGTTTGCCTTGCAGCAGCAACAATATGCAATGGCTATGGAAAAGTTGAATCAATTATCCAATCAGCTTGAACATCTAGAACTGGCACCTGCTCTTCTGGGTAGCCTGAATCAGGCGATTGACAAGGATCGGGAAGTCCTTAAGCAGTTCATCAACAATCGTTTAGTACAACAGAATAAATTAAAAGAATTACTGCAACAGATTGATATTGAGATGGAAAAGGAAATCCAGGTGCAGCATCAGCACCGCGCTACAGCCCAAAGCTCATTTTGGCAGCGCTGGATTCAGATTGAATCAGTCGAGAAACCGAGTGCAGTCTTAATGCAGCGTAATCTGGTCTTAAAAGAAGCTCAGCTGCGTTTACTGATTGCAGAAAATAGTGTGCAGCAAGGACAGCAGGTAGCTTTCCAGCAAGCCCTGAAAAGTGTGATCGAGGTATTGGCTCAACTTCCGGATGCGCAAAGCAAACAATGGATTCAGCGACTGGAGCAAATTAAGATAGCACCTCAGACGCCTACTCCTCAGCTCAATACGCGTACCCTGATCGGTTAATTGCTTATGAAACAGATTTTACTTGCTTATTTACTGGTTGGTTTGCTGGGCTTAGCGATCTTGAGCGTACTGAGCTATGGTTATGGTGCGGGCTATGTCTATCTGTATTGGCGCGGACTACAAATCCAGACCACTTTCTGGTTCCTGGTGGGCTTGCTTATCGTAATCAGCTTTCTGATGCATATGCTGTGGTATGCGACCAAGCGTTATCTCAGCTTTAAACAGCGTAAACATGAAACGGTATTCAGCTTTGCCCGCTTGCATCCTTATGAGCAGTTAGCCGTAGTTTGGTTATTAAATGCTGCACAAGATCAACGGGATTTTATCCAGCAGTCTTTTAATCAGTCGGGATTGCTCAAGTATATTATTGATGCCCGATTATCCTGGGGACAGCAACAATATAGCGAAGCATTAAGTAGTTTAAATCAGTCCAATCCCATGGCATTTGAACTGGCAGAATTACAGCGGATTGAAATCTATTTATCGCAGCAGGATGGTCAGCAGGCATTAACTCACCTAGAATTTTTAAATCAGCATGAGTTATCTCCTTGGTTAAGACGGGTCAAAACCGCTTATGAGCAGCGTTTAAATGCTTTATGGGGGCAATTCGCCTTACAGTTTCCCTGGTTATATTTACGTTCAACCAAATATGGACATTTAGACCAAGAAGTAAAAAAAATATGGCTGCAGCAATTATTAATAGCTTATGACCAGGCTACTGAAGACGATTTGGAATATTTAAAACAACGTTATCTGGATTTAAAACAGGACATATTTAACCGTGACTATGAAGTCAAGCTATTATGGTTGAAACTGTTATTTAGAATGCCGGAAATGAGTGTTGAGCATGAAAGCCTTGCTAAACATTTACTGGAACTCCAATTTAATCAGGATGTATTTTATTTATGGTTCCAGCAGCAGTTATTAAAGCAGTTTCCAGATTATGCAGATATTGAGCAGCAGATCTCAATTTGGGATGCAAAATATACTGCACTGCCAATATTAAGTTTTGCCAAATGGCATATTCTACAGGCAACTGGCCGGGTAGAAGAAGCCCAGCAATTGCTGGATCTCTATCCAGATGACATCCGCATGAGCTATTTGAGAATTAAATCTGTATTGCAGGGAAGAGATGATTTAATACAGCAGTTAAATGCCGTATTTGAATCGAATGTTAATTTTATCGAAATCAGAATTTGAGGAAATAATGTCAGAATTACAACAATATCCGGTGATTTATTCGCAAACTGTTGCATGGGGAGACATGGATGCGTTTGGGCATGTTAATAATGCGATGTATTACCGTTATATAGAAAGTGCCCGTTTGGCTTATTTGGGTAAATTAAATATTTTTGATGAAGATATTTTAACAGTGGTGGCTTCAAATCAATGCCGTTATTTAAAACCTGTGGTTTATCCAGATCAATTAAAAGTGGCGGCACGAATTGATGAAATTCGGAATAGTGCAGTCAGAATGCATTATTTATTATGGAGTGAACAGCAGCAAAGTATCGTAGCCACTTCAGAAGCAGTAATTGTATGTTTAAATAAAAATATGCAGAAAACTGAAATACCTGAACATATTCGAGAAAAAATAAAATCGCTGGAATTAACTGTACAACATGAAATTTAATATTGAGTTTCATCTCTAATTTAATGATTAATTTTGTAATGGCCCTTAAGTTTATTGTTATACATTTAAAATTTTATATTGAATATTACACTTAATATAAATATGATGGGTTCGTTATTTATTAAAAGAAATAATGCTATTTATTGGAGAACATGATGCCAGACATTACAAATTTATCAGTTGAAGAGTTAAAACGTTTACAAGCAGAAGCTGAGTCTTTAATTGCTTTGAAAAAAGATCAGGAAATTGAAGATGCTTATCATCAGGTATTGGATATTGCCGACAAAGTAGGCTTAACGATTGAACAGCTACTTGAATTTGGTGCTTCTAAACGTAAAAAAACTGCACGTAAGTCTGTAGAGCCACGTTATCGCAGTAAAAGCAATCCGGAAGACACATGGACTGGTCGTGGTAAACAGCCACGCTGGTTAGTTGCTGAATTAGAGAAAGGCGCAAAACTGGAAGATTTCGTGATCTAATCCTTCTGCCGCATTATTCATCATCAGGCTGTTATGCATACGGCCTGTGATTGATCAGCCAAGCACATCCTGCTTGGTTTTTTTATGCCTATGAATTGGCGTCAGAGAAAAAGTGTGCATAATGTGATTATAAAATGACAAAACTATAAATTTAGGGGTTTCGATTGGATAGGTTGGTCGTGGCGGGATGAGCAATAAGCCGAAAACATTAAAATGGTTGATATTTGCAATTCTAGCCTTTTTTGTCTTTGTGATTCTGCAAGTTCCTGCAGCTTGGTTAATTTCAAAATTTTATAAAAATAATCAGGTTTTACATAATGTAAGCGGGAATATCTGGCAGGGAAGTGCGGACTGGAAAAAAGGTAATCTTCGGGGAAGTCTGAACTGGCAGGTTCGTCCTTTGGACCTGTTGTTGCTGAGATTAGGGGCAAATATTGATCTGCATAGCGGTAATACCCAGTTTTCGGGTGTAATGGGCTATGGTCTGAATAAAACTTTAACCGTCAAAAACCTTGAGGGACAGCTTGCACCTGAAACTTTAAAGAAGATTGCTGACTGGCAATGGCCTACCAACCCGATTCAGTTTAAAGAACTCGATTTTAAATATAAAAAAGAGCAAGGCTTTAGCCATGTAGATGGCCAGATGCAGTGGAGCGGTGGTGAGCTGATTTACACGTTTGCCCAGCGTCAGGAGCGTATGAATGTACCGGTTCTGAGTGGTCAGTTATCCGATGAGAATGGACAGCTGCTGCTGGATGTACGTGACAATCGCGATCAACGTATGTTGAATATTAAACTGGATCCAAGCTTGATGCTGGATATTCAGCTGACACAGCGCTTTTTACTTAATGCCCCTTCTTATACCGGTAAAGCTGGGCTGGATACTTATGTGATTAGTACCCGTCAGCCTTTAATGGGGGGCTTCAACTGATGGCAAGCCCACTCGATTATTTTAAAAATATTGATCTGAAACAGACAGAGCGTGTTGCTCCGATTTTATTGTTCCTGCTGATTCTGTATTTATGCTGGAAATTGGCCGCCTTATTCTGGCTTCTGGTGGCTCCGCCACAAGCGATGCAGATTGATCAGGTAGAACTGGGGTCACAACAGGCTCAAGTGCCAAATATAAGTGCCTTTTCACTATTTCAGGAAAATACTTACGCAGCGAACACTGCTGAAACTGCCAATATTGTCTTGCAGGGGGTTGTGGTGGCGAGCCCAAGCTATAACTCTTCAGCAGTCTTGAAAATTAATGACCAGTCTGACCGTTATCGGGTCGGAGAGGTATTGGGGAATAGCGGTTTTACGCTGGCTGAAGTGTATTGGGACCGGGTGATTTTGCGTAAATCAAGCGGTGCTACCCAAGAAATCCTGTTTAAAGGGCTGGAAAATGGTTTAAACCAGCCGATTGTGCCGGATATCTCAGCAGCATCTTCAAATTCAATGCCTCCGCTGCATACGGAAAGTGGTATGCCTGAACAACCTTCACCACAGAGTGAAATCAATCGGGCCATCCAGCAGATGCAGGAAAATAAGGACCAGTACTTACAGAATATGGGGGTAAGTGCAGCAGATGGTGGTTATGAAGTCACTTCACGAACACCGGCTGCACTGCGTAATCGCTTGGGATTAAGACCGGGAGACCGGATTTTGTCTTTGAATGGTCAGACCCTGTCGCAGGGACAAACCGAAGCACAGTTACTGGAACAGGCTCGACGTGAAGGTCAGGTCAAACTCGAAATAAAACGTGGTGATCAGGTGATGACCATACAACAGGATTTGAAGTGATGTGTCATCACGCATAGGGTTAGGAAACACAAAAGTTTATGGCTTTATTTAATAATAATCGATCAGCATGGGCATTCTGTGTGGCCGCACCATTGGTTGCTATGGTCAGTACGGCAAGTTATGCGCAAACCTGGAAAATCAATCTCCGGGATGCAGACTTAACCGCATTCATTAATGAAGTGGCGGATATTACCGGTAAAAATTTTGCGGTAGATCCCCGGGTTCGAGGCAATGTCACGGTCATTTCCAACAAGCCACTGAATAAAAATGAAGTCTATGACCTGTTTTTAGGGGTCTTGAATGTCAATGGTGTGGTGGCCATTCCTTCAGGAAATACCATCAAGCTGGTTCCAGACAGCAATGTCAAAAGCTCCGGGATTCCCTATGATGCACGTCATCGTGCGACTGGTGACCAGATTGTCACTCGCGTGATCTGGCTGGAAAATACCAATCCGAATGACCTGATTCCAGCCCTGCGTCCGTTGATGCCACAGTTTGCCCATTTGGCTGCCGTTCCGGGCACTAATGCACTGATTGTGTCGGACCGGGCGACCAATATCTATCAGCTGGAAACCATCATCCGTAATCTGGATGGCACGGGCCAGAATGATATTGAAGCCATTAGCCTGCAATCCAGTCAGGCCGAAGAAATGATCGAGCTGATTGATTCAATGGCAGCGACAGGTGCAGCTAAAGATCTGCGTGGTTCACGGGTACGGGTCATGGCAGATGTGCGTACCAACCGGATTTTGATTAAGGGTGATCCGGCAACACGCAAGCGCATTCGTCAGATTATTGAAACGCTGGATGTGCCTGCAGCAGACCGTCTGGGTGGCTTAAAAGTCTTTCGTTTAAAATATGCCAGCGCCAAGAATCTTTCGGAAATCTTGCAGGGGTTAGTGACAGGGCAGGCAGTCAATACGGGTTTGGATAATTCTTCTTCCAGCTCGTCTTCGTATAATCCGACTAATAACCTGAATAACAACAGTACTACTAACTCAAACAGCTCAACCGCATCCAATATTCAGCTCAATACTGGCATGAAAACCGAGCAAGGCGGGATCAGCAGCTTTAATGCCAATGGCGTCAGCATCATTGCAGATGCCACGCAAAATTCATTGGTGGTCAAGGCTGACCCGCAACTGATGCGTGAAATTGAATCTGCGATTGATCAGTTGGATGTGCGCCGTCAACAGGTTCTGATTGAAGCTGCAATTATTGAAGTAGAAGGGACAGATGCGGACCAGCTAGGTGTGCAATGGGCTTTGGGGGATATCAGCAGCGGAATTGGCTTAATTAACTTCGATAAGTTTGGTACTAGTCTGAGAAATATTGCGGCGGGCTATCTCGCAGGTGGTGGCTTAGGTGCTGCAAGTACTGTGGGTGCGGGTAGTTCCATTGTGATTGGAGATTTTCAGGAAGGCAGTGATGGTTCACGTCGCCTGTATGGTGCGATGATTCAGGCCTTAAAAGAAACCACTAAGTCTAACCTGTTATCTACGCCGTCGATTGTGACCATGGATAATGAAGAAGCCTATATTGTCGTGGGTGAGAATGTGCCCTTTGTGACCGGTTCGGTTTCGACCAGTGGCTCAGGCGTGGCTAATCCTTATACCACCATTGAGCGTAAAGATGTTGGGGTGACCTT
Organism: Acinetobacter sp. CAU_H_60; assembly: GCF_058599385.1. Lineage (NCBI taxonomy): Bacteria > Pseudomonadati > Pseudomonadota > Gammaproteobacteria > Moraxellales > Moraxellaceae > Acinetobacter > Acinetobacter sp. CAU_H_60. Next base: position 225,334 of record NZ_CM178653.1, read on the forward strand.
AAAAGTCGTACCGCACATTGGTGAAGATGGTACGGTACGTCTGGAAGTTGAACAGGAAGTCTCTGCGGTCAATCGAGATCGTGGACAAGCGCAGGATTTGGTGACCAGCAAGCGTGCAATTAAAACTTCGATTCTGGCTGAACATGGGCAAACCGTCGTACTCGGTGGCTTAATCTCGGATAATACTACGTATGGACGTCAAGCTGTTCCAGGTCTGGGAGCGATTCCAGGCATAGGACGCTTATTCCGCGCTGAAGGTAAATCTAATCAAAAACGTAACTTGTTAATATTCATTCATCCAACAATTGTGGGTGATAAAAATGAAGTGCGTAAACTGGCCCAACAACGCTATGGTCAACTCTATAGCCTGCAATTGGCACTTGATTCAGACGGTAATTTTGCCAAGTTACCGGAAAGTGTTGAAGATGTATATCAACAGCGAATTCCGGTATCCAGAACGCCATTGCAAAACTCGACTTATCAAACTGTGCCGACCGCACCGGTTCAGGCGCAACCAGCCAATGTAGTCGTCACGCCAGTAGCAATAGAGCCGGTGATTCAGCGACAAATGGTAGAACCCGTCCAGCAGGTGGAAAAAAGTAAAAATACCGTTACAACAACCACACTTAGACCCAAAAGCTAGGTCATTCGCATTTGCAGACAGCATGTTATGATAATGTCAAAGAGAACAGAGAAGTAACTTTCATGACTTGGAAAATACACGCGATTACAGGCGACTTAACAGGACAGGAAATTAGCATTGACCGTGACATGCTGGTGGGGCGTCATCAGGCTGCGGATATCGTGTTGCAGGCTGCGGAAATTTCCCGTAAACATGCGACATTTTTACTGAAGGATGATGCGCTCTGGGTACAGGATTTGGGTTCATCGAATGGCACTTTCGTCAATGATGTGCAGATTGCGCAGGAAACCTTATTAAAGCAGGATGACATTGTTCAGTTTGCCAGCTTGAAATTTTCAGTACTGGCGCCTGTGGGTGCAGTCGAGGTTCCAGCAGAAATTGAAGCAACGGCAGAAAAAGTCGTGGAACAGGTTGAAGTAGCTGAGCCTACACCTGCACAGCAAATGAATGATCAGGGCATTCCAGAATTGAGAGAGCGTGATGCTTCAGTCAACTTGACCCGTGATGGTATGCCGACCAATGTTGGTATTCCAAAACCTGCGCCTATTGCTGAAGGGGTAGACCTGAGCTCGGTTAAGCCAGAACCCGCACCAATTCCGGTGGAACAGCCTGTTTCTCGTGTAGAGCAGGAAAAAGAAGCACAGAAAAATGCATCTATTGGACTGATTTCACTAATCGTTCTGATTATTTTGGCGATTATCGCTTGGGTGTTGTTTAAATAAGCCCATGATTGGTTACAATCGAGGCATGCATCACGCATGCCTTTTTTATGGCTGCAAATAAAGAAAATGAGGGTCAGGATGTCAATTGCACAACTGGAACAACGTAAGCTGATTTTATTCGATCTGGATGGCACCTTGGTGGATTCAGCCCATGATCTGTATCGGGCCATGAATATGAGCCTGAATGTCTTGCAGCTACCCCTGGTCACTGAGGAGCAGGTACGGGTCTGGATTGGTAAAGGAACGTCCAAGTTCTGTGAAAGCGTACTCCAGCATCTGGTGGGTGAGGTATTACCTGCCCAACATCAGGAATTACTTACGACATTCCTGGAAATTTATAATGCCGATCCTTGTGTGGATACCAAGCCATTTGACGGAATTATCGAGTTTCTGGAATGGAGTAAGGCTAACGACAAAAAACTGATCTGTGTGACCAATAAACCAGAAGAACCGGCACGCAGTATTCTGGATATTCTGGAAATGGCGAAATACTTTGATGACACCATTGGTGGTGATCGCTTTGCCGAGCGTAAGCCAGATCCGCGTCAGTTGTTGCATTGTGTGGAGTATTATGGCGTGACCAAAGAGCAGGTACTGATGATCGGAGACTCGGTCAATGACATTGAAGCTGCACGCCGTGCGGGTATAGATTGTATTGTAGTCAGCTATGGCTATAATCATGGTGAAAATATAGCAGACTGTGATCCTCAAGAAATTGTCGATGATCTACGTGAGTTGCTTGCTTAAATAGGGTACGAAGGAAATAAGATGAATAGTTATAAGGTTTTTCGATGGCGTCGCTCAGTTCAATTCCATTTTCATACTGAGTAACCCCAATTTAAAGAGAAAAACCGAATGACAACTTCAGCTCAATTCCAGCAACTTGCATCTCAAGGCTACAACCTGATTCCTGTATACCGCCAGCGTCTGGCTGATACCGATACTCCTTTATCTATCTTTGCCCGTCTAAAACAGCACCAACAGGCTTATCTGTTCGAATCTGTGGAAGGGGGAGAAAACTGGGCGCGCTATTCAATTATCGGTCTGGGTGAATCGACTGTATTCTCCTGTAATGCGGGTGAACTGACTGTTCAGCATCCAGATGGCTCTATTGAAAAACAGCACTGTGCCGATCCATTCCAGTATATCCGAGACTTTCAGGCACAGTTTAAAGTACCGACTCAGGCAGAACTTCCAGCCTTACCAAGCTTTACCGGTGGTCTTGTCGGTTACTTTGGTTATGACTCAGTACGTTATATCGAACCTAAGCTAAAAAATGTGCCTGAAGCTGATCCGGTAGGCTTGCCAGATATCTGGATGATGCTGTCCAAAACCGTCATCGTATTCGATAATCTGAAAGATACCCTGTTCCTGATTGTCCATGCCGATGCAGCGGATCAGGCAGCTTATGAGAAAGCGCAGCAGCAGCTGGATGAGCTGGAAAATATTCTGGCAACACCAGTGAGCCTGAAAGCAGAAAAACATACAGCACCGCACTTTGAGTCTTTAACTGGACATGACAACTTTATTGCCTCTATTGAAAAGGTAAAAGAGTACATTCGTGCCGGAGATGTGATGCAGGTCGTGCCGGGTCATCGTATGGTTTCTGATTTCGATGGTGAGCCTTTACAGGTCTATCGCGCATTACGTCATCTTAATCCATCACCTTACCTGTTCCTCGTGCAAGGGCAGACCCTAGAAAATAATACGCCGTTCCATATTGTGGGTTCTTCACCGGAAATTCTTTCTCGTCTGGAAAATGGCATTGCGACTGTTCGTCCACTGGCGGGTACGCGTCCACGTGGCAAGACCAAGGAAGAAGATCTAGCACTGGAAAAAGATTTACTGTCTGATGAAAAAGAAATTGCCGAGCACTTAATGCTGATTGACTTAGGCCGAAATGATGTCGGTCGAGTATCCAAAATCGGTAAAGTGCAAGTCACTGATCAAATGGTGATCGAACGTTACTCGCATGTGATGCACATTGTGTCGAATGTACAAGGTGAAGTGCGGGATGATGTCGATGCACTGGATGTTTTTAAGGCAACTTTCCCTGCGGGAACACTTTCTGGTGCGCCAAAAATTCGTGCCATGGAAATTATTGACGAAGTTGAGCCAGTAAAACGCGGAATTTTTGGCGGCGCTGTTGGTTATTTAGGCTGGCATGGTGAAATGGACATGTCGATTGCCATTCGTACCTGCGTGATTCGTGAAAATAAGGTCTATGTTCAGGCGGGAGCAGGGCTGGTTGCGGACTCAAATCCTGAGTCAGAATGGAATGAAACCCAAATAAAAGCTCGCGCAGTGATCAAAGCGGTTGAATTATCATCAAACGGATTGATTTTGTGAGTTTTTGGCGTTTTTTTTGAAAAAAACACTTGCATGGATTCTGAGTTTTGCTAAACTGCACACCGTTCCGATACGAAACGTACGAAACACTAAGAAACGCCGGCATAGCTCAGTTGGTAGAGCAACTGACTTGTAATCAGTAGGTCCACAGTTCGAATCCGTGTGCCGGCACCATCTTAGAGAGTTTGGGGTGCGAAGTAAAGAACGACACTGATGTAAGTGTAAAAATGGTGAGGTTCCCGAGCGGTCAAAGGGGGCGGACTGTAACTCCGCTACGAAAGTTTCGAAGGTTCGAATCCTTCCCTCACCACCAATTTTAAGACTTCAAAGTGGTAAGTACCAACATCGTGCGGGAGTAGCTCAGTTGGTAGAGCGGCAGCCTTCCAAGCTGCATGTCGCGAGTTCGATCCTCGTCTCCCGCTCCATTGTTTGAAGTGCTAATATTTGCTCTTATAGCTCAGTGGTAGAGCACTCCCTTGGTAAGGGAGAGGTCTCGAGTTCAAATCTCGATAAGAGCTCCAGATTACAGTTTGGCAACGTGGTTGCAAAAATATTTCAAAAGCAGGCTATTTAGTCTGCTTTTCAAGTATTTGGTGTTTGGTTTTTTTTAAACGATATGTCGGAGCTGGGTTTTACTCAGAATTGTGTTCGACGTAAACGAGGAAGATTAACATGGCTAAGGCTAAGTTTGAACGTAATAAGCCACACGTTAACGTGGGCACAATCGGTCACGTTGACCATGGTAAAACAACTTTAACAGCTGCGATTGCAACTGTATGTGCTAAAACATTCGGTGGTGAAGCGAAAGACTACGCTGCAATCGACTCTGCACCAGAAGAAAAAGCACGTGGTATTACAATTAATACTTCACACGTAGAATACGATTCTCCAACTCGTCACTACGCTCACGTAGACTGCCCGGGCCACGCCGATTATGTTAAAAACATGATTACTGGTGCTGCTCAGATGGACGGCGCGATCCTTGTATGTGCTGCGACTGACGGTCCAATGCCACAAACTCGTGAACACATCCTGCTTTCTCGTCAGGTAGGTGTACCTTACATCGTTGTATTCTTGAACAAATGCGACCTTGTAGACGACGAAGAGCTTCTTGAACTGGTTGAAATGGAAGTTCGTGAACTTCTTTCTACTTACGACTTCCCAGGTGATGACACTCCAATCATCCGTGGTTCTGCTCTTGCAGCTCTTAACGGTGACCAAGGTCAATACGGCGAACCAGCTGTAGTAGCACTTGTTGAAGCGCTTGACTCTTACATCCCAGAACCAGAACGTGCAATCGACCAAGCATTCTTGATGCCAATCGAAGACGTATTCTCAATTTCTGGTCGTGGTACAGTTGTAACTGGCCGTGTTGAAACTGGTGTCATCAAAGTTGGTGAAGAAGTTGAAATCGTGGGTATCAAAGACACAGTTAAGACTACTGTAACTGGCGTTGAAATGTTCCGTAAACTTCTTGACGAAGGCCGTGCTGGTGAGAACTGTGGTATCTTGCTTCGTGGTACTAAACGTGAAGACGTACAACGTGGTCAAGTACTTGCTAAACCAGGTTCTATCAAACCGCACACTAAATTCGATGCAGAAGTATACGTACTTTCTAAAGACGAAGGTGGTCGTCACACTCCATTCCTTAACGGTTACCGTCCACAGTTCTACTTCCGTACAACTGACGTAACTGGCGCGATTTCTTTGAAAGAAGGCGTTGAAATGGTTATGCCTGGTGACAACGTAGAAATGTCAGTAGAACTAATCCACCCAATCGCAATGGACCCAGGTCTACGTTTTGCGATCCGTGAAGGTGGTCGTACAGTTGGTGCTGGTGTAGTTGCTAAAGTAACTGCATAATCATAGAATAGAAAATAAGCTGGAGTTTCGGCTCCAGTTTATCTACAGGCCAGTAGTTCAATTGGTAGAGCGTCGGTCTCCAAAACCGAATGTTGGGGGTTCGAGTCCCTCCTGGCCTGCCAAGTTTTTTTCAAAAGACGCTTGATGTCGGCAAAACTGGTCATATAATAAGTCGCGAAACCTACGACGAGTACAAAAATGTCGAATGATAAATCACGCGACGCATTAAGCGAAGCGGCAATTCCTCAAAGAAATAATCCTGCTGTAGATGTAAGTTCTGGTTCTCCATTAGACATTGTTCTATGGGTTATCGCCTTGATTTTATTGGTCGGTGCTATGATGGTAAACCAATATTTACCTGCATACTGGGCGCCTGCGAATGATATTTGGGTGCGCATTGGGGTAATTTTGGCTTGTATCGTTGTGGCATTCGGTTTATTATACGCCACCCATCAAGGCAAAGGCTTTGTTCGTCTTCTTAAAGATGCACGAATCGAGTTACGTCGAGTGACCTGGCCTACCAAACAAGAGACTATGACCACATCTTGGCAAGTCCTTGCTGTTGTAGTGATTGCAGCCATTGTTCTATGGTGCTTTGACTATGTTTTAGGCTGGTTAATGAAGTTTATTATCGGGTAAGAGAGCTATGAAACGTTGGTACATTATTCATGCCTATTCAGGTTATGAAAAACAAGTGATGCGTTCGCTTAATGATCGAATCCAGCGTAGCGCTGTTGCCGATAGCTTTGGTGAAGTCCTTGTTCCTACCGAAGAAGTGGTAGAAATGAAGGATGGTAAGAAGCGTAAATCAGAGCGTAAGTTCTTTCCTGGCTATGTATTAGTCGAAATGGAAATGAACGATGACACTTGGCACATCGTGAAAGAGTGTCCAAAAGTGCTTGGTTTTATTGGTGGTACGGCTGAAAAACCGGCTCCAATTACGCAAAAAGAAGCTGATGCAATCCTTGCACGTGTACGCAATACTGGTGAAGCACCGCGTCCTAAGACCATGTTTGAACCAGGCGAAGAATTACTCGTAATTGACGGTCCATTCACTGACTTTAAAGGTGTGGTGGAAGAAGTACTTTACGACAAGTCACGCTTAACGCTGACCATTAACGTATTTAACCGACCAACTCAGGTTGAACTGGAATTTCGTCAAGTCGAAAAAACAGTTTAATTTGTTCGGGTTGAAAACGCCTGATTTGCGTGCAAATCAGGCATTGTTGTTGTAACGGTATCGTTACTTGAAATCATTGGGGAGCCTAGCGGCGTTTGCACCCAGAGGTAATTTGAAATGGCTAAGAAGATTGACGGCTATATCAAGCTGCAAGTTCCAGCTGGTAAAGCGAATCCATCTCCACCGATTGGTCCTGCACTAGGTCAACGTGGTGTTAACATCATGGCATTCTGTAAAGAATTCAATGCTGCTACACAAAAAGTTGAAGCTGGTCTGCCAATTCCAGTCGTGATCACTGTGTACAACGACAAGTCGTTCACATTCATCATGAAAACTCCACCTGCTGCTGTTCTTCTTAAGAAAGCTGCTGGTATCCAAAAGGGTTCTTCTGTACCTAACAAAACTAAAGTTGGTAAGTTGACTCGTGCTCAATTGGAAGAAATCGCGACTACTAAAGAACCAGACTTAACTGGTGCTGATTTAGACGCGCGTGTACGTACCATCGCTGGTTCTGCACGTTCTATGGGCTTGGAAGTGGAGCTATAAGACATGGCAAAGTTAACTAAACGTCAAAAAGCCATTGCTGCTGCTGTAGAAGCACAGAAAGTTTACACTTTAGAAGAAGCTGTAGAAGTTCTTACTAGCCTTCCAGCTGCGAAATTCAAAGAATCTTTGGACATCGCTGTAAACCTGGGTGTTGACCCTCGTAAATCTGATCAGGTTGTTCGTGGCGCGACTACTCTTCCTGCAGGTACTGGTAAAACTGTACGCGTAGCTGTATTTGCTCAAGGCGCTGCTGCCGAAGCTGCGAAAGAAGCTGGTGCAGACGTTGTTGGTTTCGACGATCTTGCTGAAAGTATCCAAGGCGGAAACCTTGACTTCGACGTAGTGATTGCTGCTCCTGATGCAATGCGCGTTGTTGGTAAACTGGGTACGATTCTTGGTCCACGTGGCTTAATGCCAAACCCTAAAGTGGGTACTGTAACTCCTGACGTTGCGACTGCAGTTAAAAATGCAAAAGCTGGTCAAGCGCGTTACCGTGTAGACAAAGCAGGTATTATCCACGCTGCGATCGGTCAAGTAGGTTTCTCTGCTGAAGCTGTTCGTCAAAACGTTGAAGCTCTTGTAGCTGACCTTAAGAAAGCAAAACCTGCTACTTCTAAAGGTGTTTACATCCAAAAAATCACTCTAAGCTCTACTATGGGTCCTGGTCTGATCGTTGATGTAGCAAACGTTTCTAAATAAGTTTTAAACTTATACAGAATTTTAAAGCCCTGAGTAAGTTTTAAAGCACTGCTTTAAAACTTACGCAAGAAGAAACCGTTTTCGGACTGCTTGCGGACTTAGGCAGACTTTGAATTGATAAATGTAAATTTATCAGCGTCAAAGACCTCAGGCGAGGGGAGTTTTATGCTTTTCTCTTAATACTCCAGCCTGCGTAGACGCGGTGGTGTGATTTGTTCATCCTCCGCGTGTGATTTCAGAGATGAATTCACGAATTGGGAGTGTGCTTGTGATCAGGCACATAAATCACCGTTAGGAGGTTTTACAATGGCTCTTCTTATTGAAGGCAAAAAACAGATCGTAGCTGAAGTAAGTGAAATTGCTTCTACTGCATTTGCCGCTGTTGTTGCTGACTACCAAGGTTTAACAGTTGAGCAATTAACTGCTCTTCGTGTTGAAGCTCGTAAACTAGGTGTTAAAACACGTATCGTGCGTAACACTCTGGCTAAACGCGCTCTTCAAGATACTCAATTCAATATCTTGAACGACAGCCTTGTTGGCCCAACAATCTTAGCTTTCTCGACTTCTGAAGACGACATGGGTGCAGCTGCACGCTTGTTCGAAGAATTCGCAAAAACTAACAAAGCATTCGAACTTAAAGCTGCTGCATTTGATGGCAAAGTTTACGAAGGTGCTGAAGTTAGCGTAATCGCGAACCTTCCGAACCAAGAAAAAGCGCTTACTATGCTTGCAAACGTTCTTCAAGCTCCTATTTCGAAATTGGGTCGCCTTATTACTGCGCTCAAAGAGAAAAACGAGTCAGAAGCTGCATAAGCTTAAATTTATTTCCACACCATTCAATTTCCATTTGGAGTTATTCTCATGGCTTTAACTAACGAAGAAATCCTAAACGCAGTTGCAGAAAAAACTGTTCTTGAACTTGTTGAACTAATCTCTGCTTTCGAAGAGAAATTCAACGTATCTGCTGCTGCTGTTGCTGTTGCTGCTGCTCCTGGCGCTGCTGCTGCTGCTGAAGAACAATCAGAATTCAACGTTGAGTTGACTTCTTTCGGTGGTAACAAAGTTGCTGTAATTAAAGCAGTTCGTGAAGCTACTGGTCTTGGCTTGAAAGAAGCTAAAGACATGGTTGAAGGCGCACCTACAGTTCTTAAAGAAGGCGTTTCTAAAGAAGAAGGCGAAGAGCTTAAGAAAAAACTTGAAGAAGCTGGTGCTACAGTTACTCTTAAGTAATTTCTTAAAGGAGCCGGTTTTTTTATAATCGGCTCCAAAAATTGGCTGATGGCTCTTGGGTCATCAGCCTTTTTGCGTTACAATAATCGGCTCGATTTTTGTTTGCATGATATAAAATTCATACAAATTAAAAATAAACATAATGAACAAACGCTTACCAATATTTTTCATTAAAAAAATATTGTTAAGCGTTTTAATACCACTAAAAATTGCAGCATTTGTAAAGAGTGGTGGCCATATCGGCCAGCGTAATTCCTTCTGAGCCCGTTCTGCAGGCGGGCTTGGTTTACACTTTCCGAGGACTCCAGATGGCATACTCATATACCGAAAAGAAACGGATCCGTAAGAATTTTGGTAAATTGCCTAGCGTCATGGATGCTCCGTACCTGCTCGCGATTCAAGTCGACTCGTACAGAACATTCTTACAAGATGGCAAATCACCAAAAAACCGCGAAGATATCGGTCTCCAAGCCGCATTTCGTTCAGTTTTTCCTATTGAAAGTTATTCTGGCAATGCTGCTTTAGAATTCGTTGAGTATAGTCTTGGTAAGCCTGAGTTTGATGTACGCGAATGTATCCTTCGTGGCTCAACTTATGCAGCACCAATGCGCGTAAAAATTCGTTTGATCCTGAAAGATCGCGAAACTAAATCAATCAAAGACGTACGTGAACAAGAAGTCTACATGGGCGAAATGCCGCTTATGACAGACAACGGTACTTTCGTAATTAACGGTACCGAGCGTGTAATCGTATCGCAATTGCACCGTTCACCGGGCGTATTCTTTGACCACGATAAAGGCAAGACTCACTCAAGCGGTAAAGTCCTTTATTCAGCACGTATCATTCCTTACCGTGGTTCATGGTTAGACTTTGAATTCGATGCCAAAGACCTGGTCTACGTACGTATTGACCGTCGTCGTAAATTGCTTGCGACTGTGGTGCTTCGTGCGCTGGGTTATGCCAACGAACAAATTCTCGACATGTTCTACGAGAAAGTACCTGTGTATCTGGACATGGGTAGCTACCAGATTGACCTTGTTCCAGAGCGCCTGCGCGGCGAAATGGCACAGTTCGACATTGCTGACAAAGACGGCAAAGTCATTGTTGAACAAGGTAAACGTATTAACGCACGTCATGTACGTCAAATGGAAGCATCTGGTCTTGAGAAGCTTTCTGTTCCTGATGAGTACCTGTACGAACGTATCACTGCTGAAGACATCCCACTGAAAGATGGTGATGTGATTGCAGCCAATACTGTTCTGAGCCATGAAATCATGGTGAAAATTGCAGAAGGCGGCGTGAAACAGTTCAATATCCTGTTTACTAACGATATCGACCGTGGTCCGTTTATTGCGGATACATTACGTGCTGATACCACAGTAAGCCGTGATGAAGCGCTTGTAGAAATCTACAAAGTCATGCGTCCAGGTGAGCCACCAACAAAAGAAGCTGCTGAGAACCTGTTCAATAACCTGTTCTTCTCTTCTGAGCGTTATGATCTGTCTCCAGTGGGTCGTATGAAGTTCAACCGTCGTTTGGGTCGTCCTTACGAAGTGGGTACTGATCAGAAGTCACGCGAAGTTGAAGGCATTCTCTCGAATGAAGATATCACTGATGTATTAAAAACATTAGTAGAAATCCGTAACGGTAAAGGTGAAGTCGACGATATCGATCACTTGGGTAACCGTCGTGTTCGTTCTGTGGGTGAAATGACCGAGAACCAATTCCGTGTAGGTCTGGTTCGTGTAGAGCGTGCTGTTAAAGAACGTCTGTCTCAAGCTGAAACTGATAATCTGTCTCCGCAAGACCTGATCAATGCGAAGCCAGTGGCTGCTGCAATCAAAGAATTCTTTGGTTCAAGTCAGTTGTCTCAGTTCATGGACCAAAACAACCCGTTGTCTGAAATTACACACAAACGTCGTGTATCAGCACTTGGGCCTGGTGGTTTGACTCGTGAACGTGCGGGCTTCGAAGTACGTGACGTACATCAAACTCACTATGGTCGTGTATGTCCAATTGAGACTCCTGAGGGTCCAAACATTGGTTTGATCAACTCGCTATCTGTTTACGCAAAATGTAACAACTTCGGTTTCCTGGAAACTCCATACCGTAAAGTGGTTGATGGTCGCGTAACTGATGACGTTGAATACCTATCTGCGATTGAAGAAGTAGGTACTGTGATTGCACAGGCCGACTCTGCAGTAGATAAAGATGGCAACCTGTCTGAAGAATTCGTTTCTGTACGTCACCAAGGTGAATTCGTACGTATGCCTCCTGAAAAAGTGACGCATATGGACGTATCTGCACAACAGGTTGTATCTGTAGCAGCATCACTGATTCCGTTCCTTGAGCACGATGACGCCAACCGTGCATTGATGGGTTCGAACATGCAACGTCAGGCTGTTCCTACGTTAATTGCTGATAAACCACTGGTTGGTACCGGTATGGAAGCGAACGTAGCACATGACTCTGGTGTATGTGTAATCGCGAAACGTGGTGGTCGTATTGAATTTGTTGACGCTTCGCGTGTCGTGATTCGTGTCAACGAAGACGAAATGGTTGCAGGCGAAGCAGGTGTAGATATCTATAACCTGATCAAATACACACGTTCTAACCAAAACACTTGTATCAACCAGAAAGTTCTTGTGAACCTGGGCGATAAAGTAGGTCGTGGTGACGTTCTGGCTGACGGTCCATCAACTGATGGCGGTGAGCTTGCGCTTGGTCAAAACATGCGTGTAGCGTTCATGACCTGGAATGGTTACAACTACGAAGACTCGATCTTGTTATCTGAGCGTGTTCTTCAAGAAGACCGTTTAACGTCTATTCACATCCAAGAACTTTCATGTGTTGCACGTGATACCAAATTGGGTGCTGAAGAAATTACTGCCGATATTCCGAACGTGGGTGAAGCAGCGCTTTCTAAACTGGACGAGTCAGGTATCGTTTACATCGGTGCTGAAGTGACTGCGGGTGACATCCTGGTAGGTAAAGTAACGCCTAAAGGTGAAACTCAGTTAACTCCTGAAGAAAAACTGCTTCGTGCAATCTTCGGTGAAAAAGCGGCTGATGTAAAAGATTCTTCTTTACGTGTTCCATCGGGTACTAAAGGTACTGTGATCGACGTTCAAGTGTTTACACGTGACGGTCTTGAGAAAGACGAACGTGCTCAGGCAATTGAAAAAGCTCAGCTGGATGCTTACCGTAAAGACTTGAAAGAAGAATACAAAATCTTCGAAGAAGCAGCACGTGAACGTATTGTACGTCTGTTGAAAGGTCAGGAATCTAACGGTGGCGGTACTACTAAACGCGGTGACAAACTGTCTGAAGAATTGTTATCTGGTTTAGAGCTGGTTGATCTGCTTGATATCCAACCAAGTGATGAAGCAATTGCTGAACGTTTAACTCAAATTCAAGTGTTCCTGAAAGAGAAGAGCCTTGAAATTGATGAGAAATTTGCTGAGAAAAAACGCAAACTTTCTACAGGTGACGAACTGACAACTGGCGTATTGAAAGTTGTTAAGGTTTACCTGGCCGTTAAACGTCGTATCCAGCCTGGTGATAAGATGGCAGGTCGTCACGGTAACAAGGGTGTAGTTTCTAACATCCTGCCTGTTGAAGACATGCCGCACGATGCCAATGGTGTACCAGTAGATATCGTACTGAACCCGCTCGGTGTACCATCACGTATGAACGTGGGTCAGATTCTGGAAACTCACTTGGGTATGGCTGCTAAAGGTCTTGGCGATCAAATCGACAAGATGCTGAAAGAACAGCGTACAGTTCTTGAACTGCGTGATTTCCTAGACAAGATTTATAATAAGGTTGGCGGTCAGCAAGAAGATCTTGACAGCCTGACTGATGAAGAAATCTTGAAACTGTCTGGTAACCTGCGTAAAGGTGTTCCTCTGGCAACTCCAGTATTTGATGGTGCTGAAGAAGGTCAGATCAAAGAATTACTTGAGCTTGCTAGCTTGTCACGTACGGGTCAAACTGTATTGTACGATGGCCGCACTGGTGAACGTTTCGACCGTCCTGTAACTGTAGGTTACATGTACATGCTGAAACTGAACCACTTGGTTGACGACAAGATGCATGCGCGTTCTACTGGTTCTTACTCTCTAGTAACGCAACAGCCGCTGGGTGGTAAAGCACAATTCGGTGGTCAGCGTTTCGGTGAGATGGAAGTCTGGGCACTGGAAGCATACGGTGCAGCATATACGCTTCAAGAAATGCTTACTGTGAAGTCGGATGACGTTGAAGGTCGTACCCGTATCTATAAGAACATTGTAGATGGTAACCATTATATGGACCCAGGTATGCCTGAATCGTTCAACGTATTGACCAAAGAGATCCGTTCTTTAGGTATCAACATTGAACTGAAAAATGGTGACTAAGAAATCTCCCCCGACCCCTCTTTAAGAAAGAGGGGAGAAAGTCCCCCTTTATAAAGGGGGATTTAGGGGGATTCTTGAGATTCCCGAATTTCAGTAAAAAACAATATTTGTGACCCAGTCGGGAAGTGAAAATCTCCTCGACACACGGAGAAAAAAATTGAAAGACTTGCTCGATATCATGCGCAAAAAGACGGATTCCGACGGTCATGCTCCAGTAGAGTTTGATCGCATCCGTATTGGTCTTGCGTCACCAGAAATGATTAAGTCGTGGTCTCATGGTGAAGTTAAAAAGCCAGAAACCATTAACTACCGTACCTTCAAACCAGAACGTGACGGTTTATTCTGTGCCAAAATCTTTGGTCCAGTAAAAGATTACGAATGCTTGTGTGGTAAATACAAGCGCATGAAATACAAAGGCGTCATTTGTGAAAAATGTGGCGTTGAAGTAACAACTGCGAAAGTTCGTCGTGAGCGTATGGGTCACATCGAATTGGCTTCTCCAGTTGCACACATCTGGTTCTTGAAATCACTTCCTAGCCGTATCGGTCTTTTATTAGACATGACGCTACGTGATATCGAACGCGTATTGTATTTCGAATCTTATGTTGTCACTGACCCAGGTATGACTCCATTTGAGAAATACCAACTTCTTAACGATGAAGAATACTTCAATGCGTTAGAAGAACACGGTGATGAATTCACTGCGAAAATGGGTGCAGAAGCGGTTCAAGACTTGCTTAAAGATATCGATCTTGAAGCTGAAATTGCGCGTCTTCGTGAAGAAATTCCAAATACAACTTCAGAAACTAAGCTTAAAAAAGCCTCTAAGCGTCTGAAATTGATGGAAGCATTCAACGATTCGAACAACAAGCCAGAATGGATGGTGATGAACGTACTTCCTGTACTTCCACCAGATCTTCGTCCGCTTGTACCACTTGAAGGTGGTCGTTTCGCGACTTCTGATTTGAACGACCTTTACCGTCGTGTGATCAACCGTAACAACCGTTTAAAACGTCTTCTTGACCTTGCAGCTCCAGACATCATCGTACGTAACGAAAAACGTATGTTGCAAGAATCTGTAGATGCATTGCTGGATAACGGTCGTCGTGGTCGTGCGATTACTGGTTCTAACAAACGTCCTCTTAAATCTTTGGCAGATATGATCAAAGGTAAACAAGGTCGTTTCCGTCAGAACTTGTTGGGTAAACGTGTCGATTACTCTGGTCGTTCGGTAATTACCGTAGGTCCAAGCCTTCGTTTACACCAATGCGGTCTTCCTAAGAAAATGGCGCTTGAACTGTTCAAGCCATTCATCTTTGCGAAACTGCAAGCATCTGGTCAAGCAACAACCATTAAAGCTGCGAAGAAAATGGTTGAGCGCGAAACTCCAGAAGTTTGGGACGTTCTTGCCTCTGTCATCCGTCAACATCCAGTGATGTTGAACCGTGCGCCGACACTTCACCGTCTAGGTCTTCAAGCATTTGAACCTATTCTGATTGAAGGTAAAGCGATCCGTCTTCACCCACTCGTATGTGCTGCGTTCAACGCCGACTTCGATGGTGACCAAATGGCGGTACACGTTCCATTAACACTTGAAGCTCAATTAGAAGCTCGTGCGTTAATGATGTCGACCAACAACATTCTGTCTCCAGCGAACGGTGAGCCAATCATCGTACCGTCTCAGGACGTTGTCTTGGGTCTTTACTACATCACTCGTGATGCGGTAAATGCCAAAGGTGAAGGCATGGTGTTCGCGGACACTGACGAAGTAAACCGTGCGCTTGCGACTGGTCAGGTGGATATGCACGCTCGCGTGAAAGCACGTGTACACCAAACCGTGATCAACGAAAACGGCGAACGTGAACAGCAAACGATTATCGTAGATACGACTCCTGGTCGCTGTCTGCTTTGGGAAGTTGTGCCTGAAGGTATGGACTTCCAGCAAATTAACGTTGAGATGACCAAAAAGAACATCTCTAAGTTAATCAACTCTTGCTACCGTAAACTGGGTCTGAAAGACACTGTTATCTTCGCTGACCAATTGATGTACCTTGGTTTCCGTCAAGCGACTCGTTCTGGTGTTTCTGTTGGTATGGAAGACATGGTCATTCCACCACAAAAACAAGCGATTATCGGGAAAGCTGAAGCTGAAGTTCGTGAAATCGAACAACAGTTCGAACAAGGTTTCGTAACTGCCGGCGAACGTTATAACAAAGTTGTCGATATCTGGGCGCGTACAAACGACCAGGTAGCAAAAGCGATGATGGACAACTTGTCATTCACGACTGTTAAGAACAAACAGGGTGAAGACGAGAAACAGAAATCATTCAACAGCATCTACATGATGTCTGACTCTGGTGCCCGTGGTTCCGCAGCTCAGATTCGTCAGTTGGCTGGTATGCGTGGTCTGATGGCGAAACCGGATGGTTCGATCATTGAAACGCCTATTAAAGCGAACTTCCGTGAAGGTCTGACAGTACTTCAGTACTTCATTTCAACACACGGTGCACGTAAAGGTTTGGCCGATACAGCACTGAAAACAGCGAACTCTGGTTACCTTACTCGTCGTCTGGTAGACGTTGCGCAAGACTTGGTCATCACTGAGCCGGATTGTGGTACGTTGTCTGGTCTTGTCATGACTCCGTTCATTCAAGGCGGTGACGTGATCGAGAACCTGGGTACTCGAGTACTGGGTCGTGTAGTTGCTGAAGATGTGAAACGTGCAGGTACTGAAGAAGTTATTCTGCCGCGTAACACATTGATCGACGAAAAACTTGCAAACTACCTGGAAGAGCAAGGTGTCGATGAAGTTAAAGTACGTTCAGTCGTATCTTGTGAATCTACTTTCGGTGTTTGTGCGAAATGTTACGGTCGTGACCTTGCACGCGGTCACTTGGTAAACCCAGGTGAATCTGTGGGTGTTATGGCTGCTCAGTCGATTGGTGAGCCGGGTACACAGTTAACCATGCGTACATTCCACGTAGGTGGTGCTGCGAGCCGAACTTCTGCTGCAAACAGCGTACAAGTTCGTAACAAAGGTACTGTACGTTTCCACAATGTGAAAACTGTACAACATGCCAAAGGTCACTTGGTATCAACTTCACGTTCAGGTGAAATCGGTATTGCAGATGACTTAGGCCGTGAACGTGAACGTTACAAACTGCCATACGGTGCGTTTATCTTGCTGAAAGATGGCGAAGCTGTAGAAGCAGGCGGTATCGTAGCAACTTGGGATCCGCATACACATCCACTGGTTACAGAAGTTGCCGGTAAAGTTCGCTTCAGCCAAATCGCTGATGGTGTAACTGCAACATCGAAAACTGATGATGCAACTGGTATGACCACTGTTGAAATCTTGCCTGTAACAGCTCGTCCTGCGTCTGGTAAAGATTTACGTCCAGCTGTTGTGCTTGACACAGTAGACGGCGGCGAACAGTTCTACTTCTTACCACAAAACACTATTCTTTCTGTCCGTGATGGCGAAACAATTGGTGTGGGTGACGTAATTGGTCGTGTACCACAAGAATCTTCACGTACTCGTGATATTACCGGTGGTCTGCCACGTGTTGCTGACTTGTTCGAAGCGCGTAAACCGAAAGAACACGCAATCCTTGCAGAAGTGTCAGGTGTTGTAAGCTTCGGTAAAGAGACCAAAGGTAAAAACCGTCTGGTGATTACTCCGGATGATGGTTCTGAGATCTACGAAGAGCTGATTCCGAAATGGCGTACCATTAACGTGTTCGAAGGCGAACATGTGAACCGTGGTGAAACCATTTCTGATGGTCCACAGAACCCGCATGACATCTTACGTCTGAAAGGTGAAGTGGCGTTGACCAACTACATCGTGAACGAAGTTCAGGACGTTTACCGTCTGCAAGGTGTAAAAATCAACGATAAACACATCGAAGTGATCGTACGTCAAATGCTGCGTAAAGTGGACATCACTGACGGTGGCGATACAAGCTTCATCAAAGGCGAACAAGTGGATTACATCCGTGTGATGCAAGAGAACCAAGCTGTTCTTGCGCAAAACAAGTTCCCTGCGAAATTTGAACGTCAATTGATGGGTATTACCAAAGCGTCGCTTTCTACTGACTCGTTCATCTCTGCTGCATCGTTCCAGGAAACCACTCGTGTGTTAACTGAAGCTGCTGTAACAGGTAAAGAAGATGATCTACGCGGTCTGAAAGAAAACGTAGTTGTAGGTCGTCTGATCCCAGCGGGTACAGGTCTGGCTTACCACTTAGAGCGTCGTCGTCAAGAAGCAGAAGCTGCAGAATTTGAACTGCACAATGACTTCTCTGATGTAGACCAAGCGTTGAGCCAAGCATTCAGCGATGAATTTAACGGTCTGTAATTAGCCGCTAAATCATTTTAAAAAAGCCACCTTCGGGTGGCTTTTTTATTTCTCAAATTATATATATTTATATTGCTAGAAAAGATCAGATTATCTGGTAGTTACTTGTCCTAAATATGGAGAAATCATCAATAAAACATGATCTTTCATGCGCTCTTTACAAAATAAATCATGAAGGTTTCAAGATTTAACATCTTGTTATGAATCGCTCCTTAAAATCAGGTTAATCTTAAGTCAAAGCACGAAGGAAGGCCAAGATCATGAAAAAGTTAATGAGCGTAATGGCTGTTGCAACTATCTCCACTTTTATGTTGGCAGGCTGTGAAAATATGTCTGCTAAAGATCAGCGTATTGGCGCAGCTGCGCTCGGTGGTGCAGTGGGCGGTGGTGTAGGTAACAGAGTAGGTGGTGGTGTTGGTGCAGCAGTTGGCGGTGGTGCCGGTGCAGCAGTCGGTAGTAAAGCTCAAGGTGGTTCAAACCGTAATGCGACCTATAGTGGTGTCGGTGGTGCTGTAGGTTCTGCAGTGGGTAAAAGCATCTTTGGCGGTACAGGTGGGGCTGCAATTGGTGGTGCCATCGGTGGTGGTGCTGGTGCAGCGATCGAACAGAATAACCGTCGTCGTTAATCGACAGAACTATCCTCCAGATAGATTTAAAAGCGCCTCCATGGCGCTTTTAGTTTATTCAATTTCGTTATTTAGCTTCTCGAAGCTTGCCTTTGCTCTGTTTAAGGCGGATATAAACGGTCTTTTGTACCTCAGCGATACGCACACCGGAATCATCATAAATATTGAGCTGATACTGGCGATAAACCGGACTATGGTCAGCTGCCAGTTCTTTTACTGTTTGTATTTCCTGCCTGGAAATCCGGATGTCCGCATAGACCGTTCCACGTCCTGGCGCTAGAAACTGAATGGTAGAGCTTTTATCCCAGACAATGTATTTCGGACCCAGATGGTGCATCAGCAATAACATATAAAAAGGATCGACCATGGAATACAGGCTGCCACCAAAATGTACTCCGACAATATTCTGATTTTTGCGAGTCAGTGGCATTTTCACGCGAACGTGATAATTGGCAAAATCCATTTCATCAATGACAATGCCTGCTCCACGATAAGGGGCATAGCGATTCAGGATAAATTTGGATAACAAGGGCAGTTGCTGAATTTTTCGTAATAGGCTCATGCGGATATTCTTTTTTCTGGTCTTGTATGCATACTAGAACAACAAAAATAAGCTGGCATTGATAAATCGTGCCTATTTCAACAATAAAAGAGTCAATCAGCGAATAAGGATACATCTATGCAAAGACATAGCCAGTGGGTAGATACCAGCGATCATCAACGTCTCTATGTGAAAACCTGGGGCGAGCCTGAACAACCGGCTTTAATGCTGGTTCATGGTTATCCTGACCATCAGGATGTCTGGGAAGCGGTGATTTCTCACCTTGTTCAGGATTATTTTGTGGTGACCTATGATGTGCGCGGAGCAGGAGACTCCAGCGTTCCCAAGAAAATTCGGGATTATCGTCTGGAACGTCTGTGTACAGATTTAGAGCAAGTGGTCGATCAGGTCTTGCCAGGACGAGCTTTCCACCTTGCGGCTCATGACTGGGGTTCAATCCAGGCTTGGGAAGCGGTCACCGAACCTAAATTTAAAGGCCGGATTTTGTCTTTTAGCACCATGTCAGGTCCATGTCTGGATCATGCTGCTTTCTGGATGCGTGAACAGTTTAAACAGCATAAGCCCAAGTTCTTTAAACAGATGACCAGGTCCTGGTATATCGCGGTATTCCAGTTGCCTTTTATAGCGCCTACCGCATGGAATTTCTTTAATGCAGAACGTTGGGGCAAAATGATCAGTCAGCTGGAACAGCAGGAAAATCTGCCGCTAAACCAGAATATTGTCAAAGACGGAAAATATGGCGTTAATCTGTATCGGGCGAACTTTTTACCGCGTTTATCTCGACCTAGACAGCGTTTTGCAGTCTGTCCGGTACAGGCAATTGTGCTCAAGAAGGACCAGTTTGTTGGCCCAGATCTGATTGATGAAATGCCAAAATGGGTAAAAGATTTTTCCCGGGTAGAATTAAATGCCAATCACTGGGCGATTTTGAGCCAGCCGGAACAGGTGGCTCATCTAATCCATAATTTTATTCAGCAGAAATTAACAGCGACCACTTAATACGGAGATTGGGAACGTGACTCGGCAAGGGATAAGTGGAAGAATTTTTATCCGGATTTTCTGATAAAATAGCCGTTTTCTCTCATTCCCAATTCATTATGTTCGCAATTCTTGCTGCTATTGGAGTCATGTTTGGACTCTCATTGGCACGTGTACCTGTGGTTTTCGCCCTGGTCATTGGTGCTGTTACGGGTGGTTTGCTGGCAGGTCTTGGCCTCCAGGGAACTTTAGACGCATTTAACAATGGTCTGGGCGGTGGCGCTAAAATTGCCTTGGCTTATGGCATCTTGGGTGCCTTTGCTTTGGCCTTGGCACGTTCCGGTTTGCCTGACTTGCTGGCCTATAAAATGATCACTACCTTAAAAGGTGAGGCATCAGAAAAGGCACAGAATAAGGTTAAATATCTGATCTTTTGTACAGTCGCATTGGCTGCCGTTTTCTCGCAAAACGTGATTCCAGTGCACATCGCCTTTATTCCGGTTCTGATTCCACCGTTATTGCTGGTATTTAACCATCTGAAGCTGGATCGCCGTTTGGTGGCCTGTCTGCTGACCTTTGGTCTGGTGGGAACATATATGCTGGTTCCAGTTGGTTTTGGTGCCATCTTCCTGAATGATATTCTGGGCCATAACATCAATACCTTTGGTAAACCCTACGGATTTGAGATTACTTATGACCAGATTCCCGCTGCGATGGCAATTCCGGTCTCAGGTATGTTCGTGGGTTTGCTGGTAGCCATGTTTATCAGCTACCGTAAGCCACGTCTTTATAAAGATATCCATGTGGAACAGCAGCAAAGTATCTCTGCTGAACTGGGTGTAGAACAAAAATCAGCGAAACCGCAAATTGCCAAACTGACCATCTGGATGGCAGCGATCGCGGTGATTGCAACCCTTGTGGTACAGCTTTATTCAGATTCGATGATTCTTGCCGGTCTGGTCGGTGTCGCAATCTTGAGTTGTGCCGGAATCTTTAAATGGAAAGAAGCAGATGATGTGATCATCACCGGTATGCGTATGATGGCTCTGGTTGGCTTTATCATGATTGCCGCGCAAGGTTTTGCTGCCGTGATTGAGGCAACAGGACAGGTTCCTGCGCTGGTTGAAGCGTCGGTTGACTGGATTGGTAATAGCCAGGCACTTGCCGCCTTTTTAATGTTGTTGATTGGTCTGCTGATTACTCTGGGTATCGGTTCATCATTCTCTACCATTCCGATTCTGGCGATTATTTATGTACCGCTCTGTATTCAATTTGGTTTTAGTCCTGCAGCAACTATTGCGATCATCGGGACTGCGGCTGCTTTGGGCGATGCTGGCTCTCCAGCATCAGATTCAACTCTAGGTCCAACATCCGGTCTGAATATGGATGGTCAGCATGACCATATGAAGGATAGTGTGGTTCCAACCTTCATTCATTTTAATATTCCGCTTATCATTTTTGGCTGGATTGCAGCCATGGTTCTGTAAGTCCTTTTTATAATCTGCTCTGATATAAATCGGAGCAGATTTGCCTAGATTTAAAAGGCTTTGTTGCATAAAGGTTTGAAAGGCTGAGTTCCCTTAAGCTACTCAAATTTAAGAGACAACTTGGGTATGAGGGCGACCTAATTCTGTGAATTTATTCAAGACTGCCATGCGTGCATGGATCTCATTCACCTGACTTGGAAAACTCCGCGCTGTTAATTTATCGCCTAATAATTTGATGCAATGCATCTTGGTTTCAACCAAACTTCGACGGTGATAACCAGACCACTTTTTCCAAAGCGATCTGCCTAGCCGTTTGACTGTCTTTAATAATTCGTTCCGCTCTATAGACCTCGCTTGCTGATCCTTCCAAGGCTTTGCATTCTTTCTAGGTGGAATGATCGCATGTGCATCTCGATCTAAAATGACTTGTCGGCAGTGCTTTGTGTCATAAGCACCATCTGTATAAACAGAATCAATTGGTTCATCCAAGGGAATTTGAGCAAGTAAATCTTCGAGTACTTGAGAATCACTGACATTATTTGTGGTGAGTTGTACTGCACGTATTTGCAGGGTTTTAGCATCTATAGCAATGTGAAGCTTACGCCATTGGCGACGATATTCAGCCCCATGTTTCTTGCGTTTCCATTCACCTTCACCAAGAAACTTCAAACCAGTAGAGTCTACGAGTAGATGCAGTCCATCACTACTTTTTTGATAGCTAATCGCAATATCAATATGCTTTTGTCTACGACAAAGGGTGGAATAATCCGGAGCTGTCCAATCTAATCCAGAGAGTTTAATCAGACTTTGAACAAAACCTGTGACCATACGTAAAGAGAGTCGGAATAGTAATTTGATCATTAAGCAGCATTGAATCGCTGTATCGGAGTAGGTTTGATTTCGACCTTGCTTGCCTTGTGATTGTGCATACCACTGAGTCTTTGGATCAAACCAAATGGAAATATTACCTCGGTTAATTAAGGCTCGGTTATAGGATGACCAATTGGTTGTACGGTAGATTTTAGAGGCAGGCTTATTCATTTTGAAATTATATTGCTGAATAAGCTTTTGATGCTAGGTTTGTGCAACAAAGCCGATTTAAAATAAATTATAAGATGTATTTAAAATATATGTTTAAATAAAAAATTAATATAAACCTGATTATTTTGCTCTGAATATTATTATTTTAATCTGATTAATTTACTGGGTATTTAAAACCAACCAATATAGTCAATTTAAAATAAATATATAATAATTACATGTATTTAAATAATAAATGAAATTTAGTTTTATAATATCTATTGCATATTAATTTAAGCCGTGTTTATTATTAATTAAGAAATATTTTCTTAATAATTATTCTTCCCTTGGGGGTATTTTAAAATGTTAAAGCAAGTAGCTCTAATTGCATTAATGGGTCTTTCAGCATCTGCGATGGCAGGGCAATGGCAAGTGAAAGTGGGGGCTTCTGTATTAGCACCTACTCAGGAAACTGACCTGATTCCTGGTGTGGTTGAAGATGCTAAAGCAAGTAGCGAACTCAATTTTACTCCTTCAGTCGAATATTTCTTCAATGACAATATTTCAGCCGAATTATTATTGGCTACCCCGTTTAAACATGATGTTGAGATGGCGGGTGATGTGAAAATTGCATCATTAAAACATCTACCACCAACGATCACAGCCAAATATAATTTTAAAAATTCAAGCCGCTTTACTCCCTATATCGGCGTAGGTGCTACAGTATTCATTCCATGGGATGAAGAATTTAGCCAAACTGCAAAAGACGCATTAGGTGTATCAAAGCTTGATGCAGATGTTGCTTATGGTGTAGCTGGCCAAGTCGGCTTTAACTTCCAGCCAGCGGATGCAAAAAACTGGGGTGTATTTGTTGATGCACGTTATGCAGACTTAGATACAGATCTGGAAGCAAAGACTGCTGATGGTACAAAAATTAATTTGGGTGAATTTGGAATCGATCCTTGGGTTTATACGATCGGTTATAGCTATAAATTCTAAGCTCTAATTTTTTGGTTTACTTTTTCCAAAAGCCTCATCAAGAATGGGGCTTTTTTTCAAAATAACAACGATTTATAACGTATTGAAATTGAGCAGATTGGCAATACTCAAATATATTAAAACGAATAAAGTAAATATTAATTGAATACGACTTAATAATAAGGAAGATCAAAGCATGAGTTTTTTGTCGAAGAGCCTTTTGATCTTCAGCACGCTGTTTATTTCACAGAGTTATGCTGCCAGTTTTAATTGTCAGAAAGCGACAACCGCGACTGAGAAAACAATTTGTGAACATCGTTTGCTGAATGATGCGGATGTCAAAATGAGTACCAGCTATAACATCTTGCGCCGTATGGTGCCGATGGGAACACGTTCGGTGATTCAACGTGATCAGGTGAAATGGCTGCAGTTCCGTGACCGCTGCCAGGAATCCGTATCCTGCTTGAGCCAGGTTTATAACATGCGTCAGCAGCAGCTTGATCTGCATTTTGATCGTATCTATAAAATGGGGCCTTATTAAGTCTTGTCCATCCCATCAATTAAACTGATAAAAATGAAAGCCATAAAAATATTTTTTGCGAAAAAATTATTTTGAAGCTATTGAAAATTATTGAACTCACTCCATTCATATAGGCAACAGTTAACATCTGTATCTAAAATAATAGGAGTGATTCATGAGCGATTTAAGCGTACAAAAACACAGTTTCCAGGCTGAGGTAGCGCAGTTACTGCACCTCGTGACCCATTCGCTTTATTCAAATCCTGAAATTTTCCTGCGTGAATTGATTTCTAATGCTTCAGATGCGTGTGACAAATTACGTTTTGAAGGGATCAACCATCCTGAATATTATGAAAATGATCCTGATCTCCGCGTTCGTGTCAGCCTTGATCCAGAAAATAAAACTATTACCATTTCAGATAACGGGATCGGTTTAAGCCAGCAAGAAGCCATTGAAAATCTGGGGACAATTGCCAAATCAGGGACCAAAGACTTTATGTCAAAACTGACGGGGGATCAGAAAGCTGATGCGCAGCTGATTGGCCAGTTTGGTGTCGGCTTCTACTCAGGCTTTATTGTGGCTGACAAGATTACCGTAGAATCACGCCGTGCCGGTACGGATGCCTCAGAAGGGGTGCGCTGGATTAGCGGTGGTACCGGTGAATTCGAAGTTGAACAGATCACCAAAGAAGGCCGTGGTACCGATATTATTCTGCATCTGCGTGAAGATGCATTGGATTATCTGCAAAGCTATAAAGTCAAACAGATCATCAATAAATACTCAGATCACATCAGCCTGCCAATCCAGATGCAAAAAGAAGTCTGGCAGGAAGAAGAAGCTGCTGAAGGGGAAACACCAAAAGGCGGTCAATATGTGAAGACCGATGAGTGGGAAGCGATTAACTCGGCCAGCGCATTGTGGACTCGGAATAAATCTGAGATTACTGAAGAGCAATATACCGAATTCTATAAAAACCTGACTCATGATTTTGCTGCACCATTGGCTTGGGCGCATAACCGTGTTGAAGGTAGTACTGAATACACCCAACTGCTTTATATCCCAAGCAAGGCACCACAGGATATTTTTACCCGTGAAGCCAAAGCTGGCATCAAGCTGTATGTGAAACGTGTCTTCATTATGGATGATGCGGATAACCTGATTCCAAACTATCTGCGCTTTGTACAGGGCGTGGTAGACAGTGCCGATCTGCCATTGAACGTGAGCCGTGAATTGCTGCAGGAAAGCCGTGATGTGAAAACCATCCGTGAAGGCAATACCCGCCGTATTCTGACCACTTTGGATAATCTGGCAAAATCTGAAGATGAAAAAGATCAGGAAAACTTCAAAACTTTCTACCGCGAATTTGGTGCGGTGCTGAAAGAAGGTTTAGGTGAAGATTTCGGTAACCGCGAACGCATCTTGAAACTGCTGCGCTATGCGACTTCAACCAATGATGAAGTAAGCACTTCATTGGCGGACTATAAAGCACGCATGAAAGAAGGCCAGAAAGCGATTTACTACATTACCGCTGAAAGCCTGAATGCTGCGAAAAACTCGCCACAACTGGAAGTGTTCAAGAAAAAAGGCATTGAAGTATTGCTGATGTCAGAGCGTGTCGATGAATGGGCAATGAACTTTGTGCATGAGTTCGATGGTACACCATTGCAAAATGTCTCTAAGGGTGCAGTGGATCTAGGTGATCTGCAAGATGCGGAAGAGAAAAAAGCACTTGAAGCGGCTGCTGAACAGTTTAAACCTGTGGTTGAAAAGCTAACAGATTCTTTGAAAGACAAAACCAAAGAAGTACGTGTAACAACTCGTCTAGTCGACTCTCCAGCCTGCCTGGTTACAGGAGAAGGGGAGCTTTCTCCACAACTGATTCGTATGCTGAAAGATGCAGGTCAGCCTGTACCGGATGTGAAGCCGATTCTGGAGATTAACCCGGAACATCCACTGGTGAAAAAACTGGAAGGTTCTGCCCAGTTTGATGATCTGGCCAATGTGATCTTTGATCAGGCAATGATTGCAGAAGGTGGACTACCAGAAAATCCGGCTGAGTATGTAAAACGTATTAACAGCCTATTATTGGGTTAATTTTTATATTTCAAAAATCCCTCTACGGAGGGATTTTTTATGTTCTGAATTTAGCGTTTAAAACTTGAATTCCCCCTTTAATGATTTAAAAAAGCGATAGCCAGAATAAAAAAATACCTTTAGGTTTTGAATCTAAAAAATAGATAATAATTAAAATATTAATTTATAATAACGATTATTAAGTTAAGAGAATTCTCCCATGAAAAAATCACTGATGATGAGTCTGAGTACAATCATTCTGGTATCAATGAGCGCAGCCACAATGGCCGATACTGAGTCCAAAAAAGTGACTCGTAGTGATCATATTAGTTTTCAGGCACCCATGAAAAAAGAAGCGCCAAAGGTAAAACGAATGCAGCGTACAGACCGCGCAGTATGGAATATGCCACAGATGGAACAGCCTTCTTTGCAGCAAAAACGTGTGATTCGTAGTGATCGAATTACCTTTACGACGGTTGAGCACCGCCAATAAAAACTCATTGGATTCAGACATTAAAAAGCCCATATTTTATAGGCTTTTATAGTTTCGGATTTATTCAAATTTAGAAAATAGCCTCAAGACGTACCATCGCACCCAGATAATGGCTGCGGTCCAGTCGGTCATCATTCAGGTAATTTAGGTCGCCCTGGACAAAGAACCATTCACGTAAAAAAGGTTGCCTCCAGGACACATAAGGTCCCCAGCGATTTAAGCGTAAGTCTTTATCATCCAGATAGCCGCCCGTATAAATACCATAGTTAAAGCGGTTGCCCTGGAAAAATTGATGCTGCCTGAAAGTATAGTTATCCCAAGTCAGATCGTCTTCTTGCTCATCTGCATAGGTCAGACTTAACTGATTGGAAAAAAAGGCCTCATTGGGACGGGCATGAATCAGTTCCAGGTTGGTTCGCAAATAGTTTTCACTCTGCAATCCATAACGATAAATCTGTTCAGCATGAAAAGAGAAGTCATTCTGCATCGCCCAGTCTTTACTGATTTTGGCCCGTACATAAATATCATCCCCAGAACGTACCCCCAGATCCAGATCGCTATCGAAAGGTAGGCCATTTGAAAATTCTGACCAGCGTAGTGCAAACGAGCTGTTATTTTCACGGGTACGGCGAATATCCAGATTTTTATCCCGGGCATTGCCAGGATTTTCATTGGTAATTGCGACATTGGTGTCCAGTTCGTTATCCAGACTGTCATCACCAAAGACCAGACTTAACCTTTGTTCCAAGGTTGGAAGCTTGATTTTTCCTCGAATCCTCGGCTTGATTTCATAGTTTTCATATTTGTCCCAGCTATTATCCAGGATGATTCGCAAAGTCGCAGTTGCTGGCTCATCCGGGTTGGTCTGGCCAAACCAGTTATCAATCTTATGTGCGGTGCGGTCTGCCCATTCACGGATTCTTTTCTGCTTTTTGTCAGCCCAAGATTTATCTTCTGTTTCCTCAGTGGTGGGCACCATCGCTTCGTCTGACTGTTCAGGTAAAATCGTGGGCGTGGCATCGATCAAGCGTGGAATCTGATCTAAAATACCTGTACCTGTACCTGTACCTGTACCTGTACCTGTACCTGTACCTGTAGGCTGTTCTGTTTCTATAGGAGATACTTCTGCCCAAACTGGGCTACTACTTAATCCCACGCCAAATGATAGCAATAAGATTCGAGTAATTTGGTTTATTCGCATGAGTTGATTCTTGCTCTTATCGTATTTTATTTACTGCGCTAGTTTTCTAAAAAATAAGGAAAAAAAGCAAGGATAAACTACATAACTACATCAATTATTTAATGATTTGTGCCTGAATTGCCATATAAAGATCTAAAACCCGTACCGGCTGTGACAATCCTAAAACAATTTGATGAATTTTTTGCCAATTCAAATCCTTATCTCGTTTGAGCATTAAATAAGGATAAGCGATTTCCTGATCGGACAATGCTAAGCGGCGTTCCCCATGAATCACCCGAATTTTCTGATGTTCCTGTAGTAATAAAATTGGAGTAGAAAAATCAGCGGACGCTTCTTCAAAAATGATAAATTTCTTTTGATGAATACACCGAGCCGGAATATAGGCATAGCTTTCTTCAGGTATCCAGACCGTTTCGGCTTGTTGCAGATACATTTCACTGAAAAGATCTATCTGGTCAAGACAGGCACCTAAAGCTGCCCATGATATGGATTTTATCTCTATACAACGCCGTCCACGCTGCGTGCCCCAGTACTGGATACAGGAATTGGCCTGCAAGAGACTCGGTGCGCCCAAGAGCATCAGATATTTCAGACCTTGCCCTTGCTGATCGGTCTGCATGACAATATAAACAGGACGTGTCTGCCAGTGGTCTTCCTCAGCATAATATAGTGCTATTTCCAGATCAGCCGGTTGGGAAGCAGCCGGTTGTAATTCCAGGGCGCAGAGACGCCGTATAGTCGCTCCAGTATGTTCTAAGGGGTGCAGCAGGGCAGAGAATTCACCTAGCTGTATAGATTCAGGGAAAGTAATGTGTTCATCTAGCACCGGACTAGAGGATGAATTATCCGTATTGTTTATTTCTATAGACAGTTCAGCTGTTTTAACTTCTATTTCGCTGGTTGCTCTGTCTAAATCAGGTTCGATTGTTTTAGACAGTTGAGGTGCAGTGATCTTGGTCCGGATCTGCAAACTGCCCTGATGATAGCACGCGATTTCTAGGGTAAGCGTATCGAATTCGGCATCCTGAACAGATAAGGCCGGAATATCCAGTTGAGGATCGAGAGGAAAATATGCGCCTTGTTGCTGTTGCTGCAAAAGCCAGTGATGGCAATTTGCTAATTCATCCCATTCACCATGTAAAAAATCAGATTGCTCTACAGGACCCAGCCAGATTTGCCAGCCTTGTTGTGGCTGATGCAAAAAGGCCCAGCCTGTTTCTCTATGTGCAATCAGTGCCTGTTGCAGCTGGACAGGATCCTTAAAATAACCGCGATAACAATGATGAAACTGAGTGCTTGCTGCAAACTGATGTGCTGTCAGCTCAGGCTGAACACGGGATTTAAAACTTAAAATCTGATTTTTAAAAACAGGTTCATCACAGAGATGAAAAATATCCTGGAGTCGTTTTTTGGTTCGGGCGGCTTCATATAAACTGAGGGATTTATGTTCTAATTGCTGCCCCAATTCGTTTAATTCTTTAATTAATTTTGCTTTTTCTAAAGCATTCATTTTAGCTCTCTAGATATATTTGAGTGCTTTATCCAGTGTTTTGGCCATGATCATATTGACCGCAAGTTCTACCAGTTTGTATTCGGTAGAGTTGGGATCTGGATAACGCTCAGCCATTTCAATCAAAAAATCCACAGAAACCGCCTGCGGAGAAATTTTTCCCTGTATTAATGCTTGAAGCTGGTTCATAACAAGAAAGTCTGAAATCCATAAAAGATCAGGTTCTGATTATAAGCATCTGATTGACAAAATACTTGATTATTTTGAGTATTTTTTAAGCGAATTTGGTAGTTGTTTTTGAATAAAAAGTGAACGAAATCAAAATAAAATAAAAAATAATGAGGTTTTTAATGCTCGCTAAACAGAAGAGCAAGTTAGATTTTTAAAATCCGGAAATAAAAACAGGCTGAATAATTCAGCCTGCTGGGAGATTTCGCTTAAAGACTTAAGCCGCTTTTTCAGTTTCTGCAGTCGCAGTATCTGTTGCTACAGTTTCAACTGGTGCTTTGCTCACAGGGAAATCTGGAAGATAAACCACTTGAGCCATTTGTGCTGAAGCTTGTAGAGAAAAAGCCATCACAGTTGCTGCGCATAAAAATTTAACAGTTTTCATAACATGACCTTTTGATATCTGGGTGTTCAAGAGCTTGAACAAGAAAAAAGTTAGTCCTAAATCACGTGAAAATAATATCAAATGGCAATTAATAAAAAATGATCAAATCGGCAAGAAAAGCAACTAATTCTAGATAAAATACTCTATAAAACAATATATTAGAATATTTGCTCTAGATGGTTTTGGATTGTTTTTTATACATTTTTTAGATGCTTTAGAAGATTCTGGGTGAATATTTCTTTTGCGATTATTTAAAGCTAAAGGTCTCGATTTAAATTTTTTAAAGCAGTAAGGGCAGATTAGTATTTGTTCATTCCCTGTAAGTTTTTGCTATTGCTTGTTTACTACGAGCTGTAGAGAAATTTAAATCAACTAAGATAAATGCTTCTATCTTCACAGAGTGAGTGTTGAATCATGGCAATTGCAAAAGTGGTAGAAGTCAATTCAAGCAGTAGTAAAAGCTTTGAGGATGCAATTCAAAGTGGCATCGCGAAAGTCACAGAAACGATTAAAAACGTTCAAGGTGCCTGGATCAATGAACAGAAAGTCGTGATTAATGACAATAAAATTACCGAATATCGTGTCAATCTAAAGATCAGCTTCTTGGTTGACTAATCCAATCATCTATAAAAAAATCCCCATCTCGAATGGGGATTTTTTCATTTTCTTCAATTTCAATGTTTATTCAGGCTGGGTCGGAACATCACAAGCATCTGTAGAACACTGATCAGCTGCTGGCTGTTGCTCTGGCTCCTCTAATGCTTTTTCAAGGACTTGCAAGAAAACTTCCTTCGGCTGAGCACCTGCCAAAGCAATGCGTTGATCAAATACAAAGAACGGAACACCGGTAACTTTGAGCTGGTCACGTGCTACTTCCTGGTCAAATTTAACAAAGTCGGCAAATTCTTCTGAGTCCAGTACATCATCCACTTCCACCGGATTCAGGCCGATACGGGCCGCGACATCTTCCAGCGTTTCACGTTCGCCAATCGCCAGACCTTGGGTCATGTAGCTATAGAAAAAAGCTTCCTGTGCTTCGTTGCCCAAGCCTTTGCTTTGCGCGAGGTGGATGATGCGGTGCGCATTCAAGGTGTTACCTGAGTTGGCACCTTCCCAGTTAAATTCAATCCCTTCAGCTTTGGCCATTTCAGCAATATTGCGCTGCATGTCTTCAACTTCTGCGACTGAACGGCCGTATTTTTGTGCCAAGCGCTCAGAATTGGAAATTTCCTGACGTACTGGTGCTTCAGGATCTAACTGAAAACTATGCCAATGTACTTCAAGCTCAATCCCTGCTTCTTGTGCAGCGGCTTCCAGACGTTTTTTACCAATATAGCAGAAGGGGCAGACCACATCTGACCAAATATCTACGCGCATGTTATGTCTCTAATCTTAGTCTTGTTGCAAGTATGAGGGTGAAGAATCGGAATTTAAAGCCCTGCGTTCAGACTAAGCGCAGTTTAATCATTCAAAATATTTAACAAGTTTGGACTGAGGGGATCTTATGCAGATGATCACGGTCATTGATCCCACATTCACCTATAAAAAAACGCCCCGTAGGGCGTTTTCTGAAACGGTCAATTATGCAGTTTTTACCGCAGCTTCTGCTGCAAGCATGTGGCCATTTTCTTCAAAGTTAGAATGCCAAGACAGCGCTTCACGAAGCAGGTGAGGAGTATGGCCGCCTTTTGCACATGCACGGTCAAAGTAATCATTCAACGCATCGCGGTACATTGGGTGCGCACAGTTATCAATTACTGCACGTGCACGCTCACGCGGAGCCAGACCACGAAGATCTGCCAGACCTTGTTCTGTTACCAGGATGTCAACATCGTGTTCAGCATGGTCTACGTGAGACGCGAATGGAACTACTGAAGAGATGTCGCCACCTTTCGCGATTGATTTGGTCACGAAGATTGCCAGGTGTGCATTACGAGCGAAGTCACCTGAACCACCGATACCGTTCATCATTTTGGTACCACAAACGTGAGTTGAGTTCACGTTACCGTAAATATCGAATTCAAGCGCAGTGTTGATACCGATAATACCTAAACGACGTACCAGTTCAGGGTGATTAGAGATTTCTTGTGGACGTAATACAAGTTTGTCTTTGTAGTGCTCAAGGTTGTTAAATACTTTCTCGCCGTATTTTGCAGAAAGTGTAATTGAAGAACCTGAAGCAAACTTCATTTTACCGGCATCGATCAATTCAAAGGTACAGTCTTGTAGTACTTCTGAGTACATGATCAAGTCTTCGAAGTTTGAATCTTTCAGACCCGTCAATACGGCGTTTGCAATGGAACCGATCCCTGCTTGAAGAGGGCCAAGGTTTTTCGGTAAACGCTCTTCAGCTACTTCTTTTTCAAAGAAAGCGATCAAATGGTTAGCAATGCTTTGAGTCTCATCATCTGGTGCAGTTACAGTTGATGGAGAGTCATGCAATTCATTGTTGAATACGATACCCACGATTTTTGAAGGATCGATATTGATTGCATGTGTACCGATACGCTCATCCACTTGAGTCAATGGAATTGCTTGACGTGTTGGACGGTAAGTCGGGATATAGATGTCGTGCAAGCCTTCAAATGCAGGACTTAAATTCGTGTTGATTTCAACAATTACTTTTTCAGCAAAAATTGCAAAGCTTGCTGAGTTACCTACAGAAGTTGTTGGAATGATGCCGCCATCTTCAGTGATCGCAACTGCTTCAATTACCGCTACATCAGGTTTTTTCAACTGCTGGTTACGCATCTGTTCAACTGTTTCAGACAAATGCTGATCGATGAACATCACTTCGCCTTTGTTGATCGCTTTACGTAAAGTGCTATCTACCTGGAATGGTAAACGACGTGCCAATACGCCTGCTTCAGTGAGTTGCTTGTCCAAATCGTTACCGAGTGATGCACCTGTGATCAACGTGATTTTCAGTGGATTTGCTTTTGCGCGTTGTACCAAAGCTAAAGGAACCGCCTTCGCTTCACCAGCGCGAGTAAAGCCACTCATACCCACAGTCATACCATCTTCGATGAATTCAGCAGCTTGTTCAGGGCTGATGACTTTGTTGTGTAGGGAGGCTAAACGGATACGATCTAAAGACATTTCAACTCTCATAAATTCTTAAATAATGATACGGATTGTACCGATCAAAAAATGTATTTTGCATAGGTGTTAGGCTAAGGTCTAATTTTTTAGCTAAATGTAGGTATAATGAAAAATGATGTTTTTTAAGTGGTTGAATTATTGAAAATTAAAATGAATTATATAGAAATACTAAAAAGTCGTTTGTTGCTTTTATGATCACTTACTAGAAGTGATCAGTGAGCGTTTGACGAATTTTATCCAAGGTGGTTGGGGTAGCAGGTGCCTCTGAATCTGCTGTTTTCAGGGGTAAGGCGATAATGGCTTCCAGACCGCCTTCAGGCCGATTCTGGATATGCAGCTCACCTGAGTGAATATCAACAATACGTTTGACAATGGCCAGACCCAGACCACTGCCTTGTACGGTACGTGCGGAATTTCCACGAACAAAGGGTTGCATCAGCGCTTCAATCTGGTCTTCCGGAATCCCTTCACCATGATCGGCCACACTGATCATCAGTTTATGATCTTGTACATAGGCAGCAAGCTCGATCGGTTCAGCACCATAACGTTTCGAGTTATTGATCA
Organism: Acinetobacter sp. CAU_H_60; assembly: GCF_058599385.1. Taxonomy (NCBI): domain Bacteria; kingdom Pseudomonadati; phylum Pseudomonadota; class Gammaproteobacteria; order Moraxellales; family Moraxellaceae; genus Acinetobacter; species Acinetobacter sp. CAU_H_60. Next base: position 259,048 of record NZ_CM178653.1, read on the forward strand.
GGTTGCCAATCAGGCGTTTCAGCGACATGCTGCGTACCTCAACCAGTGGTATCTCTTGAGGTGTAAAGCGGATATCAAGTGGCTTAAACTGCTTGACCAGTTCCTGCAACAGCACATTGACATTGGTTTCTTGCAGCTCTTCATCGGAGCCATCCCGCATATAGGAAATGAACTGGTTCAGAATGGCATCCATATCCTCCACGTCATAAATCAGACCTTCCTTGAGAAAGTCTTCATCCGGCATCATTTCTGCGCTAAGACGAATACGGGTCAACGGTGTACGCAGGTCATGTGAAATCCCCGCGAGCATGATTCGACGATCACGTTCGGTTTGATCTAAGGTATAAATCATCTGGTTAAAGGCATGATTCACCTGACGGATTTCCAGCGGACCATGATTAGTATCCAGATAAGGAGCGGAACCATTTTTACTATAGCTGTTTGCTGCATTCTGCAAGCGGCGTAAAGGACGGTTCAGCTGACGAACCAAGGTCAGAATAATAATGCCGGCAATGAGTGGCGTACCCAGTAGCCAGCCTAGAATCAGTTCAGGACTATAGTTGGCATAGGTTTTAAGAGGTTCACGTACCCAGTTGCCGTTCATTTCAGGGGTTTGAATCCAGATGCGTGGACTTGGCTTGAACTGGAAATAAACGGTCGCCTGTTCGATTCTTAATTCTTTGGCCAGTTTGGTTTCAATCTGGTTGGTAAAGAATTCGGCAATAACCTTGTCTTTTACATTGGGGTATTCAGCTGGATTGGTGACATATTCGATTCCGATCCGGTTTTTGAGCCAGGTATCAATATCGACTTCCTGTTCTTTATGATAAAGACGCAGGTCCGGATTGTTGAGAATCTCCAGCTCCATGGCCAGATAACGCGCGTGTTGCTGAATTTCAGGTAAATAAAGCGTACGCCAGAAAAACCAGATTGACATGAACAGGCTGAAACAGACCACAAAGACCACCAGTACAGTGGTTCGCATCGCTGCGGAGCGCGGTTTGATTTTGTCCAGAAAGCGTTCCCAAGGGGTACGTTTTTTTTCTGAGTAGGTGACAAAATCGGTAAATTTTTGTGGGTCGATGGGGTCGAGTTTCACTGAGCAATCCTGTGCTATGACTTCAGCAAATTATTATGAGTTGATTAAAAGGCCTTATCATACCGGAGTCAAACCATCTGTAATTTAGATATAGGTTAAAACCTTCGGTTCGACCTACTTTTGTTTCGGCAAAAGTAGGCAAAACCATCTTGCAGAGCAGTGCTCCTCATCGCAAAACTCGTCAAATTGGGGCAAGTAATCAATTTATCGCAGAAACATTAGAGATGAATACCTCCTGCCTCAAACAGTTGCGAATGAATTTGTCACATAATTCAAAACTAGATTTATAGATGGACGACTATTTTACTTTCTTCTAATAAGAAAATTATTCAGCACCATCTGGAACAAACACATAACCGACACCCCAAACGGTTTGAATATAACGCGCACGGGCAGGGTTTTCTTCAATCAGTCGACGTAAGCGTGATACCTGAACGTCAATTGAACGTTCCATCGCACCCCATTCACGGCCACGTGCCAGATTCATCAGTTTGTCACGCGTTAAAGGTTCACGTGGATGCTGAACCAGCGCTTTCAATACCGCAAATTCACCAGTGGTCAGGGTCACTACCTGGCCCTCACGAGTCAGAGTACGAGTGGACAGATCCAGTGACCATGGGCCGAACGACACCACTTCCATTTGCTGGCTAGGAGCGCCTGGCACTTCACGAACTTGACGACGCAAAACTGCACGGATACGTGCCAGCAATTCATTTGGATTAAATGGCTTAGGCAGGTAATCATCGGCACCGGCTTCCAGACCCGCAATACGATCCGAATCGCTACCACGTGCAGTGAGCATAATAATTGGAATATCAATATTCGACTGGCGTAGGCGACGACAGATGCTGAGGCCGTCTTCTACAGGCAGCATAAAATCGAGCACAATCAGAGAAAACAGTTCCCGCTGTAATAGTCGATCCATCTGGGTAGCATCATGCGCAGTTTTAACGACGAAGCCTTTATCTTCAAGGAAACGTTGTAACAGGGTACGCAGACGCACATCATCATCGACAACCAGGATGCGCTCGACCCGGTCGGTTTCGGTATGTACAGCATCGGGTTTTTCAGCAGGTACCACTAAACTCATGAGGTGCTCCTTTATTCTTTATTGTCGTCATAAACAAAAAATGAAATATGCTTTGAGTATACGATTCATTACTATTAATTGACTATGCTCTAAAGCATCAAATATTGCAGTTAAAATCAAGACATAGATACCAAATATATACATCTATATGCGAAAAAAATCGTCTCGGAACAAGAATAAAATGCAAAGTTCATGCAAACTTTAGTGGAAAAACTGGAAAACGATCGTATACGGTTATCTGAAGCTTATATAAATTAATAAAAACAATGGTGGATTTTATAGACCTGGTCTTTATAATCATGCCATTTAGTACTTATCCTTGTGGGATCAAACACGATGACTGACTTAGTTCAGCAGTTGGCAAAAGAACTTGCCGTACGTCCAAATCAAGTAGAAGCTGCCATCAAACTGATTGATGAGGGTGCCAGCGTTCCTTTCATTGCACGTTACCGTAAAGAAGTAACGCAGGGCTTAGACGATACGCAACTACGCCAGCTCGATACACGTTTATCGTATTTGCGTGATTTGTATGAACGCCGTGAAAAGGTGATCGAATCACTAAAAGAACAAAATAAATTATCTGATGATTTATTGGCACGGGTGAACGCGGCAGAAACTAAAAATGCCCTAGAAGAAATTTACGCACCATACCGTCCAAAACGTACCAGCAAATCGTTTAAAGCCAAAGAAGCCGGTTTAGGTCCGATTGCAGAAAAAATCTTTACTGAAGCCGTGGATCCAGCAGAAGCATTAGCGGGCTTTAGCCATGAAGATTATCCAGATCAGGAAAGCCAGCTTGATGCAATCCAGCACATCCTGATTGATGACTGGGCACAGAATATTGCGTTGACCACTGAGCTTAAAGCAATGTTTGCTAAAACGGCTGTGTTGAAAAGTCTGGTCGCTAGTGAAGAGAAAAAAGAAGTTGGTAAAAAATTCCGTGATTACTTCGATTTCTCTGAAAATCTGAACAAGGTACCTTCACACCGCTTATTGGCAATGCTACGTGGCCGTCAGGAAAATGTACTGGGCCTTAAAGTAGATGGTGAAGATGATGCACCATTGGCACGTATTGAAACTGAATACAACCTGGATACCATTCAGCCGCAATCTCGTCAGGATTTCTTAAAGCAAACTGCGAAACTGTTCTGGCTTGGTAAAGTTCGTCCAACGATCGAACATTCATTATTGACTGAAAAACGTCTGGCTGCTGAAGCTGAAGCAATGCAGGTCTTTGCTGAAAACCTGCGTCATTTACTGCTTTCTGCGCCTGCAGGTGCCCGTACAACTCTGGGTGTAGACCCTGGCATCCGTACTGGCGTTAAACTGGCAGTGGTGAATGAGTCTGGCGATGTATTGGCACATAGCACCATTTACCCATTTGCACCAAAAGATGATAAAGAAGGTTCACTGGCTGAATTAGCACGTCTTTGCCGCGAATTCAATGTTGACCTGATTGCAATCGGTAATGGTACGGCAAGCCGTGAAACTGAAGCATTGGTTGCTGAAATGATGGCTGCAAATGGCGACCTGAAATTGACTCGTGTTTCTGTTTCAGAAGCGGGTGCTTCTGTTTACTCAGCATCTGAACTGGCTTCTCAGGAATTGCCTGAACTGGATGTATCGATCCGTGGTGCAGTATCAATTGCACGCCGTCTGCAAGATCCATTAGCAGAACTGGTGAAAATCGATCCTAAATCCATTGGTGTAGGTCAGTACCAGCATGATGTGAACCAGACCGGTCTGGCAAAAACCCTTGAAGCAGTGGTTGAAGACTGTGTGAACTCGGTCGGTGTGGATGTAAATACTGCATCTGCTGCAATCCTGGGTTATATCGCAGGTCTGAACAAATCAATTGCACAGCAAATCGTGGACTTCCGTAAGGAAAATGGCCGTTTTGACAACCGTCAGGACCTGAAAAAAGTGCCACGTCTAGGCGAGCGTACTTTTGAACAGGCAGCGGGTTTCTTGCGTATCCAGCAAGGTTCAGAACCGCTAGATGCCTCTGCAGTTCACCCTGAATCTTATCCATTGGTATCTAAAATTGTTGAAGCGAAAGCAACGACTGTTAAAGACATCATTGGCAATACTGAAATCATTCGCCAGGTCAATGCTGAAGAGTTTGTCGATGATAAATTCGGGCTGCCAACCGTTCAGGACGTTTTGGCTGAACTGGAAAAACCTGGCCGTGACCCGCGTCCAGAATTCCGTACCGCAAAATTCCGTGATGATATTACTGAAGTGGCTCAATTGACTGAAGGCATGCAGCTGGAAGGCGTAGTCACCAATGTGACTAACTTCGGTGCTTTCGTGGATGTTGGTGTACATCAGGATGGTTTGGTCCATATTTCTGAATTAGCCAATGAATTTGTGGCTGATCCGCATAAAGTGGTAAAACCAGGTCAAATCGTACAAGTTCGTGTACTGAACGTTGATGTGGAACGTAACCGTGTCAATCTGTCGATGCGTCCTGAAGGTTCGGAAGCGCCAGCGAAAGCACCACGTCAACCACGTCGTGACAATGAGCAACGCGGTGAGCGCAAGCCACAAGGCAAACGTCCACAGCATGCGCGTCCGCAAGGTGATCGCCCACATGGCAAGAAACCTCAAGCGGCTAAACCACAAGAAAATAAAATTGGCGGTTTAGGGGCATTGTTATTGCAAGCAGGGATTAAAGGTTCGAAATAATCTTTAGGCTCTAAACGAAAAACCTCCCTTTTGGGAGGTTTTTCTTATTAAAAACATTTAAAAAATCTCAAAGAATCTAAAAATGCTAAGAAGTTATTATCAAAGTTCCATCCAAGATTTTTTATCTAGCTCAAATGACTTAATCTTAGGTAATTTGGCACAGCATCATGAATTTGCACTTGAAGATTTACAGAAAAATGCTTGGTTAGCACAAATAGATATTTTAAAAGCAACTTTAGTTGGTATAGCAAAGGGTCGTCTTTACTTTGAGTACAGCATTCCTCGAATGGGGAAGCGTGCTGATAATATTTTGATTATTCGTAATTTAATCTTTGTTATTGAGTTTAAGGTTGGGGAAAGTTTTTATTCTGCAACTGCAAAAAATCAGGTGATTGATTATTGCTTGGATTTAAAGAATTTTCATTCACAAAGTCATGATAAAAAAATTATTCCAATTCTTGTAGCTACTGAAGCGGATACAGAAGAGATCATTTGGGAGGATGTAGATGATCTTGGAGCGCCCATTTGTTGTCATCAGTACAATTTAAACCAAATGATTCTACAGGTTCTTGCGCATTATGATGTGGGTATGGACATTAATATCCAAGAGTGGAATCAAGCCAGCTATAGGCCGACACCCACAATCATTGAAGCAGCGAAAGCACTTTATCAAGGACATCAAGTTGAAGATATTTCCAGAAGTGATGCAGGGGCGATTAATTTAAAAATAACTTCAGCACGTATTGAACATATTATTGAAACAACAAAAGAAAAACGACATAAGGCAATTTGTTTTCTTACAGGAGTACCGGGTGCTGGAAAAACATTAGCAGGGCTGAATATTGCTAACCAGCGACTAAAAAAAGACGAATCAGAACATTCAGTTTTTCTCTCGGGCAATGGCCCACTTGTTGATGTGCTAAAGGAAGCACTGATTCGACAAACAGTTGAAACAGCAAAAACTGAAGGTCAACTTGAAACCAGATCAAGTGCTGAAAGAAAAGCAAAAGCTTTTATTCAAAATATCCATCACTTTCGAGATGAGTACTTAAGGTCATTAGAAGCTCCTATTGAAAAGGTGGTGGTATTTGATGAGGCACAAAGAGCTTGGCGCAAAGAACAAGTTTCTAACTTTATGAAGCAAAAAAAGGGAATTCAGAACTTTGATAAATCTGAACCACAATTTTTGATTGAGGTAATGGATCGGCACACGGATTGGTGTGTGATTATTTGTTTGATTGGTGGCGGTCAAGAGATTAACACTGGAGAAGCAGGGGTTATCGAATGGTTAGATGCTTTACAACAGCATTATCCTGAATGGCAGATTTATTATTCTGAGAAAATTTTAGAGGATCGTGTCTATATACAAGATCAAAGCCAAAAGCATCATTTAATTCAGCATGGCAATAAAGAACCTGATTTACATTTGGCGGTATCAGTAAGGTCGTTTAGAAGTGAAAGAGTTGCTGAACTTGTCCAAGCAATTTTAGATGGTGATGCGATGAAAGCACAGCATGTTTATAGCCAAGTTGTAGAATCCTATCCAATTGTTATAACAAGGAATTTGGAACAAGCTAAGTCATGGCTAAAACAACAAGCCAAAGGGACAGAGCGTTACGGCATGATTGCGAGCTCAGGCGCAAGAAGACTCAAAGCAGAGGGGATTGATGTTAAAAATAAAATCACACCATCTGATTGGTTTTTGAATTCTACAATTGATGTACGTTCTTCATATTACTTAGAAGATGTCGCCACAGAATTTGATGTTCAGGGATTAGAATTAGATTACTGCTGTGTTGCGTGGGATATTAATTTTTACTTTAAGGATGGTTGGTGTTATCAAGCATTTAAAGGAACAAAATGGCAGAACATCAATCAGATGGAAAAGCAAAAATATCTACTGAATACTTATCGTGTTTTGTTGACTCGTGCGCGTCAAGGAATGGTGATTTACCTACCGAATGTAGATGATAATGATTGGACCAGACCGAGTGAATTGTATGATTCAACATATCAATTTTTAAAAGCCTGTCATCTCAAAGAAATTTAAAAAAAGCCTCCCAATCGGGAGGTTTTTTATTTTGGATTAACTATTAATAATCGGAACAATCCAGCTGGTAATAATCAATAAAATACCCAGATGTCCCAGTTTACGTGTCACATAAACCAGTTTAGACGGTGGTTGTTCCAGCTGTTTGGCATACTCTTCCATGGTGATGCCTTGTTTGCCTTTACTGGTATATAAAAACACACCCAAATCCAGACAGATCAGAATGGTGCCAATATCTGCCACCAGTTCCATCAGCTCAAATTGCTGTGTATACAGCGACATGGTAACGCTATAAATCAGATAAAGTCCAAAGGCTATACATGCATATTGCAGGATCACTAAAAATTTCTGCATAAATCTCAACAGTTCAAAAAATTAAGGCAATTATACAAACAATTCGGACAGACTGCGCCCATTACAGACTTTGCATCACATCGGCAAAATTCTGCTTCTCGACTAGTTCCAGAAATTCATCTCCCAAGCGCTGACTTTCTGCAATACATTGCTTCCAGAGCTGAATCCGCTGGGCTTGATCTAAACCCTTCAAAGTGAAGTCCTTACGATCTGGTAAACGACCCAAAGGCAAACTTTGCAGATATTCCTGAGAGGGTGAAATTAGCAAAGTTCGTGCCTGATTTTCCGGGCTTGCCGTGCGTTTAAACAGTTTATCGAACCAGCCGGGAGTAATGCTGTCAGTAAAATGCGGATACAGCACGATGCCTTTGCTCTGAAACGGCAGGTCAATATGATAGTCAATCAAGCCACCATCACGATAATAACCTTGTGGTGCATCTGGAATATTATTGACCGCTGCCATCACGCCTGGAATAGAAGCAGAGGCCATCAGCCAGGACAAAACACTTTGCTCAGTCAAGGCATGATAATGTGTGGTAAATCCATCATCGGCAATTTTAAACTGTTCACCTGTATTCGGCTGGCTGATCACACGTTGCATAAAATGGCGGCTATGTTTACGCGCTACAGCGGTAGTTCCCACAATGCCAGCTACAGAGGCGAGTAGGGGGAGCGCCTTGTCACTCTGGAAAATGTGCTGGGCTTTAATCGATAGTACCGTCAAATGATAATCCGGATGATTCACCAGATCGGTTTCTTTGCCTTGTACCAGATCCAGCAGCATACCACGACAGACGTCACTGACTTCTTGGCGAGTCATTTTCTTGTGAAAGTACAGATGGGTATACAAGTCGGCAAGACGTTCAGTGCCTGCTTTGGCTCCCCACGCCGCGACACTGGCAAAACGCCAGCTACCAATGGATGAACCGACTAAGGTTCTACGCTGAGGAGCACGTGGGAAAAACTCGCCAAAAATAGCCTGATCCAGTCCCTGAATACCAATACCTTTGGGTCCACCTGCGGCACCTGGCACGATATCAATCTGTTCGGGTTGCAAACCTTCTTTCAAAATCAGCTCACGAGCCTGATGCCCAGCGCGGATTTTCAGAGCAGGCGCATGTTTTTGTAAAATCTGCATAAAGGTTCAACCCATATTTGGCCAATGAGGACATATTTTAAGCATTTGGTCACAGAGCCCAATGGCAAGATGTACCCTAAGGTGACTTAAGAGTCATGGCATCGGGTTAATATAAGTCAGCATAAGTTTTTTATTACGTGAGCGTATTAGAGCAAGACTTGAGCTCACAAGAATTAAGGTCGACATCGGGTAATTTGCAACAGTATAGTTATTGATCAAATAAAAACTAAACCCACAAAAAATCCATACTGCCAAAACTACTATGAGTTTTTGCTGCTTTATGAGAAATAAGCAGAAGAGGGGCATGAAATTGAATAGCGTCATCAGCCAAAAGGATGGGCTATTGATCATGCGGAATGATATTGAGTCGGTAGTGGGTATCTCAGTTAGCCATCGAAATCTATAGTTGAGATAAGTTATCAAGTCTAAGAGGGGTAAGAAACTATAAAGCAAACTATACAAAAAGGCCGACAAAGATTTTTCGCGATAAATAGCCCATAAAAAGCTATATTTCATTTGGATATTCTTGTTTTATTTTTTCAATAATTTAAGCATAAAAAAGCCTGACGAATCAGGCTCTTTAAAAATTATTTCGCAATCCGCCAGACAGCAAGTATGCTTGCCAGCACAATCAGAATCACTGACACAAACCATGGTGAAATAATCGCAATCGAAAGCAGAATGGCCATGATGCTGCCAAAAATCCAGCTACGTTTTTGCTGATGTTCCATTTGCAGGCGCATGCTTTGTAATTCATTGAGCTGTTTGGCATGCCAGGCGGACTGGTTTTTCAGACCATTCAGGCTGTCGATCATCAGGGTCGGTAAATCCTGCGCACCCAAAAGCAGATCCGGGATTTTTTGTCCCAGTTCTTTAATATTCTTTTGCGGATTCATCTGGGCTTTGACCCAATCGGTGAGGATTGGTTTAGCCAGGCTCCAGATATCCAGCTCAGGATACAAGTCTGTTCCCAGACCTTCCACATGTACCAATGTTTTCAGTAACAACATCAGTTGTGGCGGGATCTCCAGATGGAAACGACGGGCGATGTCCATGACCTGAATCAGAATCCCGGCAAAATCCAGCTCATGCATCGGCTTGGAGACCATTGGACCCACGGTACGACGCATTTCGCGTGCTAGCGCGTCCTGATCGGTACCCGGTGGAATCCAGCCGGCCTGATGCACAATCTGAATCAGCTGCATGAAGTCGCTGTTCATGACCGCCAGCAGCATACGTGCTACGGTCATCTGGTCATGCTTAGACAGCTCTCCCATAATCGCACAGTCCAGCGCAATAAAGCGCGGATTGGCCGGATTGATAGTTTCGACAAAGACATTGCCTGGATGCATGTCCGCATGGAAGAAGTTGTCACGGAAGACCTGAGTAAAGAAAATCGTCAGACCTTTACGTGCCAGATCCGCACGGTCCATACCCAGTTCATCAAAGGTGGCAATATCCGAAATCGGAACACCGGTAATCCGTTCTGCTACCAGCACGTCCTTACTGTCCATATAAACTTCAGGAACATACATCATGCTGGAGCCAGTGAAGTAATGACGCATACGGCGGGTATTGTCTGCTTCCAGCGTCAGGTCCAGCTCATTCAGAATGATCTGGCGATAGTCCTGAATAATTTCAGACAAGTGTAAAGCACGCGCTGCTTCCAGACGCTTTTCCAGAAAATCACCCAGCCAGCTTAGAATCTCAAAATCCTGCAAGATCTGTTGACGAATATTGGGGCGGGTCACTTTGACCACTACTTCACGGCCATCATGCAGGGCTGCAGTATGCACCTGTGCAATCGAAGCGGCTGCCAGTGGCTGAACATCAAATCGGGCGAACAGGGTATTTACATCGGCTTTTAATGATTCCTGAATACGCATCTTGGCGACATCATTATCAAAAGGCTTAACCTGATCCTGTAACAGGACCAGTTGTTGCAGCACTTCAGGCGGAATCAGGTCACGACGGGTCGAAAGCAACTGACCCAGCTTGATTGCCAGAGGTCCCATTTCTTCCAGTGCCAGTTTCAGCTTGAGCGGGTTTTTACGCTCACGGCTGGACCAGGCTGCCGGATGCATACGGATCAAAGATAAAATATGTCGGGCTTTCTCAGGAAGTTCTTCCGCAGGAAACAACGTGTCGAGTCTATAGTGCGCGGCGATGCGCCAAAGTTCGAGTAAACGTGAAACATGCGGAATCATAAAGCGGTGTACCTAGTATTGAGAAGGAATATGAGGTGTAGCAGGAGTAAATGGCTGATCAGTAGAATCGTCAGATTCAATCTGTGCCTGAAGCTGACGGATTTTGGCTTCGACGCGATCTAAATTCTGGTTCAGGATACGGGTATCCTGATTCAGGTCATCCATTTGCCAGCGCGGGGCAAAGAGACCACTATCTTCTTTCAGGGCATCTTCAGCGAAAAATAATTGACTTTGTAAAGTGCGTTTTAAATGCTTTGGAGCCAGCTGCAACTTGCCAATTTCATGTGCCAGAGCAGGGCCAATCCAGGGACTTAAATGCGCCGCCAGATCAAATTCAGCCTGCTGCATGATGCGCTGGATTTCTTGCAGAAGTTTGTAGTCGCCTTGCAGCGGAATATTACCGACTTCATTAGCAAGCAGCAGCTTGAGCAGCTCTACGACATTGCTCACCTGTAGCGTCGCCGTTGCTTCAGGAGTTTGAGCATTATTGGCTTCATAAGGGCGCTGTTCAAAAATCGAAGAGTCTTCAGTATGGCCGGTTGGCGTTGGTTCCAGACGAACCTTGCCCTCATCAAAGAAGACATCGATGGACAGCTGCGGTGAGGCAATGACCACCCGCAGCATTTTGCCGGCCAAAGCATTGAGCTGAATGCGGGTAATCGCATCCAGATCAATCATATGATGAATCAGGCGTTCAACGGCACCGAGTGCAAGAAGTGACCACATATCGGGTACGACCCTTAAAGCTTGAAGCCACGGTGAACGGCAACGATACCGCCGGTCAGGTTGTGGTAATCACAGTTCTGGAAGCCAGCATTTTCCATCATGCCTTTTAAAGTACGCTGGTCTGGATGCATACGGATTGATTCAGCCAGGTATTTATAACTTTCTGAATCATTCGCCACGATTTTACCCATGATTGGTAAAGCGGTGAATGAATACAGGTCATACAGTTTTGAGAATGGCTCAAAGACTGGTTTAGAGAATTCCAGAATCAGTAAACGACCGCCTGGCTTAAGCACGCGATACATCGCAGCCAATGCTGCATCTTTATCAGTAACGTTACGCAGACCAAACGAAATGGTCACCAGATCAAAGCTGTTGTCAGCAAATGGTTCTAGAGTTTCTGCATTCGCCAGAACGAAATCGACATTGGTACAGCCGGCATCAATCAGACGGTCACGGCCAACATTCAGCATGGATTCGTTAATATCAGACAGTACTACATGACCGGTAGGGCCCACTTCACGGCTAAATACTTTGGCCAAGTCACCTGTGCCGCCTGCAATATCCAGCACATGCTGGCCACGGCGTACGCCTGACATATTAATCGCAAAACGTTTCCATAGACGGTGAATACCGAATGACATCAGGTCATTCATGATGTCGTATTTGCTGGCCACCGAATGGAATACTTCAGCCACTTTTTGGGCTTTTTCGTCACTACTTACGGTCTTGTAGCCGAAGTGCGTGGTTGGACCGACGTTACCGGTATTGGCACCGCGTGGCAGGTTATATTTAGGGACAGTTCCAGTTACAGGCGTATCGGTCAGGCGTTGTTCTAGAGATTGTTGCTGACCTTGTGGAGCGCCTTGCGGAAGTGGGGTGGTTAAGAATGGGCTCACTTTGTCTGTCTGTTGTGCCGACTCGGGTGTAGGGGTAGGCGTTTGATTTTCATTCGACATTGGAGTCACTCCTAACATATCAATCGGGTTAATCTTGCATTGCCTGCATAATGACAGATTCTTGGATGTTATTCAGCAATCATGATGCAATTGTTATGAATAATATACAGAAAAATAGGAATATGGGCGGAAATCTTCACTGCCAGTGATCGAATAATTCATATGATTTATCACTGGCGATGGCCTGCCTAAAAACCTGAAAATATCAGGATCAGGCAGGACCGCAAGCCTTACTCATCATAGATGGGAAAGGAATCTATTATTGGAATGGTGCAGGATCGCCTGAATGCACCTTATCAATAATGCCACGTTCAATCGCAGTAAAGTCATGCACGAATTTTTCTGCCGATTTTAACGGTTTCATGGCCTGGAAACCGTCCTGCATAAACTCATACATCACCTGAAAATGATATTTATTGGCTGCACCTTTACACATCTTGAAAGCGGTATAAACCACAAAGGAACGCATATATTTATCCAGGCTAACACCTAGCTGATCCAGCAATGCCAGCTGTTTCAAGCGCACCTCACCCTGATCCAGTTTCAGATAGGTCACGCGCATCATTTCATCGGTCAGTGGTGTGTTGGCAGGATAATCCTCTAAAAGCTGGATTGCGACCTGTTCATCCAGTTGCACGGCCAAGATCGCCAGTTCTACGCCTGAGGTTCCGGTTTTCAGGGCATTTTCCGGAATCATTTTTTCTGCCTTGTGCGCATATTTCATCAGTCGGGCAATCTGTTCGGCCAGTGCGTCAAAGTCTGGGCCGCCATAGAGCCGATTCAGGAAATATTCGGCCATCAGCTGGTTATTTTTTTCAGAAAAATGCTGATGATGGCTGCGCTGCATCCGTGCCTTTTGCCATGCCTGCACATCCTGTAAACGGCTTAAAATTTCAGGCTGAGTGTGATACTTCAGCTGATAATACTGTTCTAAGAGTTCATCTAATCGGGCAAGTTTGGACATGTATTTTCAAATATGATTTTTCGATCTCAGAATCTTAGAGGGTGTGGCGCAATCTCGCTATGACAAATTGATCAATGATTCCTTATTTGAATGTCAATTTGCTGTTTAAACAGACAATCTAATCGTGTGAAAAACGTTGCTAACGCTATTTTTGCCTTCAAACTCCTCGCTATACTGCCCACAAGAATAAAAGATGAGGGATCTCCATGCGTACAGAAGAACAAAGTTTCCAGTTAATGGATGAAGACAAGCTATCCCTTGCGCTGATCAATGCCCAGTATGATCTAAGGAAAACCCAAGGTCAGAAAAATGGCAAAAGCCTGATTGTTCTGGTCAATGGAATTGAGCTGGCGGGTAAGGGCGAAGCAGTCAAACAGTTACGTGAGTGGGTAGATCCCCGTTATTTGCAGGTGAAGGCCGATCAGCCGCAAGTATTAGGAGAGAAACAGACCTTCTGGCAACCCTATACACGGTTTATTCCGGCCCAAGGCCAAATCATGGTTCTATTTGGCAACTGGTACAGCGATCTGCTCAGAACCACCATACAGACTGGTGCCATTGATGATGCCCAGTTTGATGCCTATCTGGAAGATATGCGTGTCTTTGAGCAGGATCTAAAAAATAACTATGTTGATGTGGTCAAGGTCTGGTTCGACTTGTCCTGGAAAGTGCTACAAAAACGCCTGGATCAGATTGATCCGAGTGAAATGCAATGGCACAAACTGCATGGCCTGGACTGGCGCGACAAAAAAAAGTACGACACCGTGCAGCGTTTGCGAGAGCGGTTTACTAAAGACGAAGACTGGCTGATCATTGACGGGGAAGATGAAAAACAGCGTGACCAGCAGTTTGCACAGCATATTTTGCAAGCTTTAAAACATTGTCCGAATCATCCGGTCCGGGCCAAGGGACGATGGAAACAGGCCAAAATTCCAGAATTATTGCAGCATCCTTCGCAAGAGCTTGCCAAGACAGAGGACTATAAGGCGGAACTGAAAAAACTGTCTCCTCAGGTGGCCAAGGCGCTGCGCTCAGACCCACGCAATGTGATTTTGCTGTTTGAAGGGATGGATGCAGCGGGCAAGGGTGGAGCGATCAAGCGGATTGTGAAAAAGCTGGATCCCCGTGAATATGAAATTCAGACCATCGGGGCACCGGAAAAATATGAACTGAATCGTCCTTATTTATGGCGTTTCTGGAACAAGCTGCAAACCGATGATGATATCTGTATCTTTGACCGCTCCTGGTATGGCCGGGTGCTGGTAGAACGGGTAGAGGGTTTTGCCAGCCCGGCAGAATGGCAGCGGGCCTATGATGAAATTAACCGATTTGAACAGAGCTTGATTAACCATCAAACCGTGATTATTAAATTCTGGCTGGCGATTTCCCAGGAAGAACAGGCCGCTCGTTTCAAGGCGCGTGAAGACACCCCGCATAAGCGCTTTAAAATCACCGATGAAGACTGGCGTAACCGGGAACGTTGGGATGATTATTTAAAAGCGGCAGCCGACATGTTTGAACGTACATCGACAGAACAGGCGCCATGGCACATTATCGCCACTGATGATAAAAACACCGCTCGGGTTGAAATTTTAAAAACAATTTTAAAGCAGCTTCAGGCAGATTAATCTGCCTGAATTTTGAAAAGTTTGGGGATAAAAAATGGGGCGGGAAATTTATTTGCTTTGAGCAATCTGTTTTTGCTGAATATTTTTTGCAGTACGATAGCAATCTTCAACATGTGCTTCAGCAATTTTTTTCATGACAAAATAACCGAGGCTCGCAGCTACCAGTTGACCACCGAGTGGAATGAATTTTGTGACTTGCTTTGTGATCACTTTCGCTGCAACATTGTTCAAAGATTTTTTGACTGCTGTACGTGCCACCACCAGACCGGAAAACTCGATTCCGCGTTTACGCAGTTCATTCCAGTGCACCTGTTTGGTTGCAGGATCAAACACACTGATCTGTTCAGGGGCCAGACCAAAGCGGGCATTGATCTCCGGAATCAGTTGCGACAGAATGCCGACATCAATGACCACGTCCAGAAATGGCACCGGAATCACAGCTGCTCCGGCAGAATAATAGGCACGTTTTTTGGTTAGCTCTAAGCACTCGTTGCGAATTCTGTCTAAATCTAAACTTGGATCGATACGATCTGGAATTTTGTCTAATTTCATGGGCATTACCTAAAGCTAGATGTTGTTTTTTTCTGTTCAAACATCAATAAGATGCTTTTTTCAAAGAACTTTTTTGACTGAAGTATGAGTTTTAAAGTGACATAGACAGTTCAGTAAGTATAGTAAATAATCTTTATCATTTTGTAGTACTGCTCCATCTCATTTTTCAGGGGAAACGATGGCAATTCATGTTATTCAGAGTCAACGCATTGATGTGCTTTTGGATAGTATGCTGCGTATCGTCAACCAGAGCGCAAAAAATCCCTTGGCCGTGTTACAGCCGCGGCATTTTATTGTACCGTCTCCTGCAGTCGAGGCCTGGCTGACCCAAAAAATTGCCGAGAAAAAGGGCATCAGTGCCAATACCCAGTTTCATCACCGGATCCGTGCCTTTCAGTGGACTTCCTATCAGTGGGTGCTGAATAACCCCAAAGAAGTTGAACAGATCCGTGAAGCCAATATTCCCCGAATTATTATTAAATGGCGGGTATTTCAGGCATTACGTAAATGTATTTTGCCTGAGCAGATTCCATTAGAGGTCGATCATCCGCTGTATTCGATTATCAAACGGATTTATGACAGCGCAGATCGTCTGGAACAGGGCACAGAGAAGCAGCTGAAAAAACAAAGCATGCTGTATTGGGTATCCGAACAGGTCTCGCGCCTGTTTAGCCACTATATGGATTACCGTGGCTATTGCGCGCGGAATTGCCCACCACAGGAATGTCGTTGTCCGACCAACTGGCTGGCGTCCTGGGGGCAGGATATTGCGCTCGATCTTGAGCAGATGATCTATATTCCTAAAGATGAAAATGGCCATGAAATTCCGGTGGCGGACTTCGTCAAGATTCAGGCACGTGAACTGGAAGCCTGGCAGCGCTGGCTGTGGCAGCATGTCTTTCAGGATGATTATGCCAAGATTCTGGACATCGAACAGATGTACTGGGAACGTCTAGAGAATGAAGATACCCAGGCACAGGCTTTAAAACGCTTACCACAACAGGTCGTGGTCTTTACCTTGCTAGAATTGCCACCGAGTCAACTGGATTTCTTGCGCCGTCTCGGTCAATACATCGATATTTATATTTTCCACTTTAACCCATCACAGGAATACTGGGCCGATAGTGTCGATCCGGACTGGAAAGCACGTTATGACCTTGGCGTGCAGGAACGTTTCATCAAGAAATTTGAAAAATCTCAGGGACGTTTGCCGACTGATATCGAAATCCAGCATTTCTTTACAGCCTTTCAGCTGAACTTTAATGCCGAAGACCGGGAATCGCGGCATCCACTGTTGACGCGCTTTGGCAAGCAGGCACGTGATCATTTCTCGTTATTGTCTAAACTGTCTTCAGGTGAAGAAGGTCTCTGGGCCGATGCTTTCGTCGATGAATATCAGGATAAGTTACTGGCCAAAATCCAGTCGGATATTCTGTACCTGCTGGAACCGGAAAAACACCAATATCCGCTCAAACCAGACGATGATTCGGTGCAGATTCATGTCTGCCATTCTTCACTGCGCCAGCTGGAAGTTTTAAAAGAACAGATGATTCACTGGCTGGCTCAAGGTACCGAAGATGTCCCACGTCAGCCGAGCGATATTCTGGTGCTGGCCCCGAACCTGAAAGAGCTGGAGCCGGCGATTCGGAGTGTCTTTGCACCCCCCCCACGAGAACGGGAAGGCAATAGCCAGCGTCTGCAAAAAGATAATCTATATTTACCGATTCAGATTGCCGGGGTGTCCCGACTCGATGTCAGCAATGCCTGGCGCGCGGTACTGGGCCGGATTCAGCTGGTGCATCGACGTTTCAGTATTGAGGATTTTGCCGACTGGCTCAGCCTGAATGCCACCCAGCAACTTTATGCGCTGGACTATACCCAAGTTGAGCGCATGTTACAGTTATTGGGTGAAGCGGGCTTTAAACGCGGTCTGGATCAGCAGCATTTACAGCAAAGCCTGACTGCCGGTGATGAAGACTACCGCTTCAGTTTTAAATTTGCATTGGATCGACTGGCACTCGGACTCGCAGTGCCAGAACATGTCCTGTTTCAGGACACCTTAAGTTATGCTCAGGTCTTGAGTAGTGATTTCCCTCTCATCTCGACTTTAATTCAGATTTATCAGGATCTGGTGCAGCGCCGTGACTGGCTGATTTTGCATGAACAGGGCCAATGTACCCCGGTAAAAACCTGGCTAGAATATCTGCGTGAAGATCTGAATGAATTCCGTGAAGCCGGGGTTGAGTCCTTAAAGACGGTTGCAGAGATTATCGACAAGCAGATGCGGATGCTGACGCTGGCCGATTATCACGATCAGGATGATCCGCAGGCCAGCCAGGAGCTGGTCGCCTTAAGTCTGCCATTGCCTTATGTACTGGAAGAAATTCAGAATACACTGGAGATGCAACTCGATCAGGCTGAACCGACCGGACAGATTACCTTTAGTCAGATCGGACAGATCCGTCCGTTGCCATATAAACTGGTGGTGATGCTGAATCTGGATACCGGTAAATTTCCGAGCCGGAATCAGCAGGTGCCATTTGACCTGATGGGCAGTCTGAAGCCGCAACTAGGGGATCGTTCCCGTCTGGATGATGACCAAGGCGCTTTTCTGGATGCATTGCTACTGGCGCAGGACAATTTATGGCTGTTCTATAATGGCTTTGATGTTGATGACGGGGAAGCGCGTGATCCATCCACTTCATTGCAGGAATTAATCCAGCATATTGCCTTGATTTGCCAGTCAGATCAGCCCGATGCTGAAGTCGATGAAACGGTTGAGATGAATAGTTTGAGTGTCGCCAAGCATATCCGTCAACTCTATCATGTACATCCATTACAGCCTTTTGACCCGATCGGTTATGTAGAGTCTCATACCCCACGTTATCAGACCCAGTGGTTTGCTGTGGCCGAATATATTCGCAGTGCAGAGGGCAAGCGCAGCAGCTGGATCAATGCCCATTATCCAGCACTGATGCAGAAAGAAATCCGGGTGCTGAAAGGGGATGAGTGGATTCGTGACATGATTTTCCCGGCACGTTTGTTCCTGAAAAGTGTCGGTATTTCCAGTGTGAGATATGCCGATCTGCCAAGTTCCCGAGAACCGTTATTGCTGAATAAACTGGAACAGTATCAGGTTCGTGATTTTCTGCTGCAACAGGATCAAGAGATTGAGCCACAGCTGATGCTGGACCGCTTGCCGGTGGGAAAAACTCAGGAAGCGACCTGGCTCAGCAGTCAGCAGGAACGGCAATCGCTAAAAGAACGTTTATTGCAGCTGAATAAAGAGCTGACGCCTGTTACTCAGCAAACTTGGCAATATAATCCTGAGCTGCTGATTCATATTACCTTGCCACAAGTACCGCACAGCAGTTACTGGCTCAGCATGCAGTCTTCCTCCGCTTCAGAAAAACGTCGGGCACAGGTCTGGCTAGAATATCTGCTCTGGTTGGCCTATCTGAATAATGATGAATTGTCTCCACAGCTGGAACGAATTGTCATTTTCAGTAATAAAACCCTGAAATTTTCCGGACTGCGTTCTAGTCAGGCACGTCATCATTTACAGGCCTGGCTGCAAGCCTGGGAAGTCGGACAGACCCAGCCGCTAGTACTGCCAGCCGAATTGCTGATGAAAAAGGCCTGGGAATGGACCGAAAATGAACAGGGACAAATCACTATTGCCGAGATGCAGGAACTGCTAAAGGCCTGGAACAACAGCTATGAAAGTGCCAAGCCTTTGGCCAGCGATGAATCCAGCCAGTTGCATCAGGACTGGCAGTTTATTTTGCAGGATCAGGACCCGGATCTGGCCTTGCAACGCTGTTGCCATGATTTTGCCCATGCGTTATATGCACCGATTCATGAACATCTGGAATGGATAAAAGAATAATGACCATGTTACCCAACCAGAACAAAAAGATTTCAACCAATCCGATTCAGGACATGCGCTTTAGCGGCCTGCACTGGATTGAAGCTTCGGCGGGAACCGGTAAAACCTATACCTTATCCAGCCTGATGGTACGGATTTTTCTGGATCAGTATTATCCGCATCAGGTCATTGCGACGACTTTTACTCGCAAAGCCACAGCTGAACTGAAAAACCGGGTGCGTCTCAGAATTGAAGAAACCTTGGCCTTTATTCAGCGTCATCAGGAGCTGAATTCGGTCGAAATCACCGCCAAAATCCAGACTGAATCGGATCCACTATTTCAGCAGGTATTAAAAGATTATGGCTCACGCATGGATTATGCCCGGCGCCGTCTGCGTCTGGTACTGAACCAACTAGATGAGCTGTTTGTCGGGACACTGGACAGCTTTAGCCAGAAATTATTGCGTGAATTTGCCTTTGAAAGCGGCAAGATTGAACGGGCGGAACTGACTGAAGATCAGGACCTGTATATCCAGCAGCTGATTCATGATGTACTACGAGAATGGATCCAGCAGCAGCCGCAATATATGGTCAATCACCTGTATCTGCAGAACCTGTTGAAACCAGTAGAACACTATACCGGGCTGGTCCGCGATGCTTTAAATTTCCGTGTGCAATACTTTCAGAAGGTAGAAAAAGTCGAATGGGATCTGGCTGAACTAGAGCACTGCATCCAGCGCCTGTTCAATGTACATGAACATGAAATTGAGATCATTCGGGAGTATTGTCAGAATTCTCCGAAGTATTTTCATAAAAGTTTTTTCACCAGATTAAGCGATGTCTGTGAAAACTTTATGACCTGGATGGCGGCACTGAAAACCAAAGGTGTGATGAGCTTTTTTGATCCAGAACTGCATACGATCTTATTGAATCTGTGTTATTTGCGCCGTAAAAAAACCGATTTTCAGCCGACGACACAAGTGTTTAACAAAAGCTGTCCGGAAGCAGAGCAGCAGCAGATTCTACAAAATAATCTGATTCAGGCCATTGATGGATTGTGTGAAGTCAAAGAGAAGATGGATGCCCAGTTGAAGCAGCTGATGACCTATCTTGAATATCATATTATTCGCAGTGTGCAGAACCGTCTGCCACAAACCCTGCAAAAACAGGGTGAAACTACATTTTCCCAACAAATTCGTACCCTGGCTGAAGCTTTACAGGGACAGCAAGGTCAGCGTTTTGCCCAGTTTGTACAGGCCCGCTATCCACTAATTCTGGTCGATGAATTTCAGGATACCAACCAGGATCAGGATGATCTGCTGGCTAAAATCTGGCGTGATCCGAATCGGGTCAAAGCCGGCTGTATGATCATGGTGGGCGATCCGAAACAGGCGATTTACGGTTTCCGTGGTGGCGACATGCTGACCTATAACAAGGCGCGTGCCGACGTGCGGCAAAAGCAGGGTCGTGAATACACCTTGATCCAAAACCATCGCTCGATAAAACCTCTGGTCGAGGTGGTAGACGCGCTGTTTCAACGCCAGATGGATTTTGGTGAGCAGGTGCATTACACCCTGATTCAGGCGGGAAGCCGGCTACATCCGGATTTAATCGATAAAACGCTGAATAATCCGCATCCATTACGCTGGATTCAGCTCGGTGAACAGGATGTTGAAGCCGATCAGGTAGTCTGGAAAATCCGCCAGTTATTGAATCAGTCTGAACAGCAGCAACTGTATTTCCAGCAGGGTGACAACGTTCAGCACTTAAAAGCGGATGATATTGCAGTCCTCAGTTTTGGCCATTATGCGCTGGAACAGGTTAAACAGCGTCTGCAACGCATGGGTATTCCCTGTTATAAGGAATCCAAGCAGAGCGTCTTTGCCAGCCCGGTGGCTCAGGATGTTGCAGCTGTTCTGACTGCGATTATGGAACCTTTTAATGAAGCCAAAGTTAAACGTGCCTTATTGACCCGTTTATTGGGCTTTAACCTGAAAAAGCTAATCGAACTGCAAGAGCAGAGTGAAGGTCTGAGCCGTTATATTGCTGATTTTGATGCCATCCGGGAAATGTGGTTTGAAAAAGGGTTTCTGACGGCCTGGAATTATGCTTTAAACCTGTTTCAGGTCTGGACCAATCTGGTTGCGAGCCAGAGCCTGGACAATGAACGGGTAGTGGTGAATTTACGTCATCTGACCGAAATTCTGTGCCAGCAAAGTGAATATTATCAGGGTGCTCAAAAGCTGTATCACTGGTATCTGCGTCAATTGCAATCACCTTCCGGCAAGGACAACGAAAAAGAACGCAAACTCTCTGGCGATCATGGGGTACAGCTCTTAACCATCCATGCTTCCAAGGGACTGGAATTCAAAGTCGTATTCCTGTTGGGTGCCGATGTACCTTTTGATGTAAATAAGGGGAATCTGAACTTTTCCCTGTCAGCTGCGGAAAATGTACTGGAACAATCCCGGGTGATTGCAGTTAATCATAAGGACTTGCATGAGCAGGCAATTTTGCAAAATGCAGCCCGGAATGCCGCAGAAAATCACCGGCTTTGGTATGTGGCACTGACCCGGGCCAGTCACCGGGTTTATGCCATGCTGCAAGATCAGAGCGGACAGGTGGATTCAGGCTTGGCATTCTGGCGTGGACAAGGTGAGGCGGTCTTTCAGCATGCCTTAAGTCTGCTGGAACCACCTCTGGCTTCTGAGCCGCCTAGAATTGTGGCACAACAGACAGACGCACCGTTACAGATGCAGGCTCATCCTTTACCGGAGCGCCAGTTCTATCCGCGGACTAAAACCAGTTTTACTGCACTATCACAGCATCTCCCGCATCAAGCGATATTGCAGGATGATCTGGTCATCGCTTCTGAACGTCTGGACAGTGCCGCAGATGAAATGAATCTGCTGGAACTGGAACAGCAATCAGCCAGTCAGCCACTGGACTGGATCAAGCTGAATTTTCCTAAAGGCACGGTGGCCGGAACTTTCCTGCACAGTATTTTTGAGCATATCGATTTTCAGGATCGCAGTTACTGGAATCTGGAAATCCGTCGCCGTTTTAAAAATACGGCGCCACAAATCTGGCAGGAACTAAAGGAGAAATTTCATCAGGCCTTTCATGTTCGTCCATTGTTACAGCAGGCATTTACTCCGGGCTATCAGACAGCCTGTGTGAATTTACAGACCCTGTTCAGGCAGATGGCTCGTCAAGGTCAAATGCAGCCGGAGAAATTGCAGCAGAGTATGCAAAAAGTACTCTCCAGCCTGAATTATAAAATCCTGACTGGAATTCGCCTGCATGATCAGAGTGAAGCTTATCGTCAGGAATGGCAGCAGTTTTTCCGTTCAGCTCAAACATTCGATCACTCTGAATGGTTGAACTTCTTAGGACAGTTTCAGCGCTATTTTACAGAACTGGATGATGAACCTTTTATCCAGTTTTTCGAACAGGAAATGGCGCAGATGACGCCTGCTGAGACAGCAGCGCAACTGGATGTAGAAGCCGTTTTTCAGCAGGCATTCGATCATTTCATTGATGAGATGATTGAAGATCTTCTGCTCAATCGGGTTCATGACTGGCTCAAAGAAATTCTGGCTGCACCCCTACAGGCAGAGTTCAGCTTGGAGCAGTTGCAGCAAGGCGCTTATCTGTCCGAATTCCCGTTTTACCTGTCTTTAACCGATGCGCCCTTACAGATTCGTCAGATCCAGCAACTGTTTGCCGAGCATGATATCCTCATGCCTGATTTTAATGAGGCAAAATCAGCACGCTATCTGACCGGGTCTATTGATTTGGTTTATTTTGATGGCCAGCGCTATCATATTGCCGATTATAAAAGCAATTTTCTCGGACCGGATCAGCAGCATTACACGGCTGAGGCCATCCAGCAGAATATGACTCACTCCAGTTACTGGCTGCAAGCGGCCTTATATCTGGTGGCATTGCATCGTTATTTAAGCGTGAACATGCAGGGGTATCACATACAGCAGCATCTGGGTGGGGCGACTTATCTGTATTTGCGCGGTATGAATGGTCAGGCTGAACAAGGTGCTTATCACTGGCAGCCCAGTCTGGAATTTATTCTGAAACTGGATGAAATTCTGGGCTATTTTGAGCAGAAAAAAACAGCATAATTTTGATGATTTATAAAATTTTAAGAGTTTAAACAGAAGATTATCCTGTGGATAACTTTGAGGATAACTGTGTGGAAAATGAGCAAATTCACGTGTCTCAGCAATCAGCCCATTTAATGGCCTGGATTGATTATCTATGTCAGCCACCATTCAGTTCGGCGACTTTTGATGCTGCCGCAAAAATGCTGATTCAGCAGCTCCTTGAAGCGATGCAGGAGGGCAATAGTTGTATTCCGGCCAGTGCCGAGCAAACCGCTCTATTGCATCATTTGGTGCTGGATCGGAGTCAGCAGGCTCAGGGTATTGCGCCCTTTATTTTTGAAAACCAGCAATTGTATTTATACCGCTACTGGCAGCTGGAACAAGCGGTCGCCACCCAGATCGCCCGGATCAAGTCACAAGCCATCACGCCAGTAAATTTAAGTGAGCGTGATCGTAACCTCCTGACAGATCCACAGCAAAAGCAAGCGCTGGAAATGGTCGCCAAGCAGGGGCTGAATATTATTACCGGTGGGCCAGGAACCGGTAAAACCTACACCTTGGCACATATGATTGCGGTGCTACATGAAGCCCTACCCAATATCCGGATTGCGATGGCTGCTCCGACGGGTAAAGCGGCGCAGCGGATGCAAGAGGCCTTGCAAAAAGCTCTACATAGTGAAAAGTTACACGCTTTTGAACTGGAGGCTTTAAAGCAGGTTCAACCCGTTACTTTGCACCGCTTACTGGGCTTGGGCCGGTTGGGACGCCCACGGTTTCATGCCAAGCAGCCTTTGCCCTATGATGTGATCGTGGTCGATGAAGCATCCATGCTGGACTTAAGCCTGTCACAGATGCTCCTTGCTGCAGTGCCAGATTCAGCCCGCTTAATTCTGTTAGGCGATGCAGACCAACTGGCCTCGGTGGATGTTGGCAATGTATTGGCAGACTTGCAGCAGACTTCTGTTCTGGCGGATAACCGGGTCAATTTAATCACGACGCGCCGTTTTGCTTCAGGCGCCCGGATTGGTGCAATGGCACACTTTATCCAGCAGGAGCATGTTCCAGCATCAGTTTTAAACCAGTTTGAACAGCAAGTGGTTGCTGCGAGTGAGCTGCAAGCGATTGCACTGGACCAGGTGGAAATTGACCAGCTGCAACTGCAATACCTGCCAGAACTAAACCCAACTACAGGTCTACAGTTAGATCAATATTATGATCAACTGATGTATGGCTATCAGGCTTATGCGGACGCGATCAAGCAGGCTCAGGATCAGACTGATTTCGAGCAATATGTGCAGCAGGCAATTCAGCACTTTGATCATTACCGGATTCTCACCGCAATCCGGCATGGTGATCTGGGTTTGAATAAAATCAATCAGCAGATTGAACAGCGTTTTCTAGCTAGTGTAGGCAAGTTAAAACAGGGCGACTGGTATACCGGCCGGCCAGTGATGATGACTTATAACGATTATCAGCTGGGTTTGTCCAATGGTGATATCGGGATCTGTTTCTGGAGAGAACAACAAGGACAGTCACAATTTGAAGTGTATTTCCCGAGTCTGGAAAAATGGGTGCTGGCGACCCGCCTGCCAAAAAGTATCGAAACAGCTTTTGCATTAACCATTCATAAATCGCAAGGTTCAGAATTTACTCATACGGCTGTAGTACTTGATCAACAGGCTAAAAATTTGCTGAGTAAGGAACTGATTTATACAGCGATTACTCGGGCCAAAAAAGTTGTGAGCTTGCTGGTAGATCGCGACGCGTTTACACAAGCACTATGTGTCAGAACCACACGAAAGAGTGGCTTAAGCGGAAAAATACTTGAACATTGCAACAATTTATTGGCAAAAAATAAATAACTTTTGTAGGTAAATGCTTACATGGATTCAGGAAATTGGCGCATGGAGCTTTTACTCGGTTTTTGAGAAGATTGGTCACACAAAAGAACTCAACACGGAAAGTTGGGTATAAATCGCATAATAAGAACAAGAATGTCACCAGACAGCGAACTTACAGTGAAGTAAGTGAAAGAGGAAACTTACAGCCGCTAAGCCTTGTAGTTTTGGGAGAGACTGCAAGGCTTTTTTATATCTGCCGTTAATGGAATTTTGCCGTAATCTTATAGAGCGATAAATTTGGCAGAATAAGTAAATTTAAGTAAATAGCGTAATCAAAAGATGTATAAGTGTAATATTTTGCAAATTTCCATGACAATTTTGTACGCAATGGCTTACAGCGAGTGAGGATAAATGCCTCTATGAGCATTTCGACAATATGGCAAAATCTACCACACAAGGAAGTTATTTTTAGTCAGGAAGATTTGAAAATAATAAAGCGTAAAACGCACTAAAAAAACAATAAATAAAAAATGATAATAGAAGAAACTACAGCGCGAAAAAGCCCGAGTTTACTCGGGCTTTTTTTTATCATTTATTTCTAAGCTCTACCAGAAATATTTTAAATATAAAAAGATCAGTTAATTTCTGCAGTTATCTAAATAGCTACTCGTAAGCCAGATCAGGTCCAATTCCTGAAATTATGTGTAAATTGAACCATATGGGATTTCTTCATATCAGCAAATAACCAAAGACATCTGGCAGCCGACACCATCAAAATTCATGATCTATTTTTGCAATCTGACGCAATTTCCCTTAAAATATGCAACTTGCTGTAGTGATGCACGGCAGTCAATGTATTGAATTCTCATTACTTTGATTTTTATCAAGATATATAAGCATCTCGGAGAAATCGAATGGCTTTAACAAACGCAGATCGCGCAGAGATCATTGCTAAATTCGCTCGCGCTGAAAACGACACTGGTTCACCAGAAGTTCAAGTAGCTCTTTTAACTGCTCAAATCAATGACTTACAAGGTCACTTCAAAGAGCACAAACACGACCACCATAGCCGTCGCGGTCTGATCCGTATGGTTAACCAACGTCGTAAGCTTCTTGACTACCTAAATGGTAAAGACCACGGTCGTTATGTTGCATTGATCGGTGCTTTAGGTTTACGTCGTTAATTCGATTTAAACTTTATTTTCGGGTTTATTGCATGCCTTGTGCTTTATTACTGAAAACTAAAGTCGGTTTAGCCTTTGGCTAGATCAGGGGAAGGGGCGAATGTTCGCTCCTTCTTTGTGTTTAAAAATAGTGTTTATTTCTGGTGAGGTCGGCTTCTAAGCTTTGTCATTTACCCGTCCATTTGGATGTGAATGCCAAACCTTAGGGGTCTCCACTAGAATAAAATCAGGAAAAAATAAAACATGTCGATGTTTAATATTGTTCGTAAAGAATTCCAATTTGGCCAACATCAGGTTGTCCTAGAAACAGGTCGTGTTGCGCGTCAAGCCAATACTGTATTGATTACCATGGGCGGCGTAACTGTATTAGTTGCTGTTGTTGCTCAGCCAACTGCTAAAGCAGGTCAAGACTTTTTCCCACTGACTGTTAACTATCAAGAAAAACAATACGCAGCTGGCCGTATTCCTGGTGGTTACGGTAAACGTGAAGGCCGTGCATCTGAAGCTGAAACTCTGATTTCACGTCTGATCGACCGTCCAATCCGTCCATTGTTCCCAGAAGGTTACTATAACGAAATCCAGGTCACTGCGACTGTTGTATCTTCTGACAAGACTATGGAAGCTGACATTGCAGCAATGCTGGGTACTTCTGCAGCACTTGCGATTGCAGGTACACCATTCCGTGGTCCAATCGGTGGCGCACGTGTGGGTTTGATCAACGGTGAATACGTTCTTAACCCGAACCATGAACAATTAAAAGAGTCTGATCTTGACCTAGTTGTTGCGGGTACTGAATCTGCGGTATTGATGGTTGAATCTGAAGCGAAAGAACTTTCAGAAGACCAAATGCTGGGCGCAGTATTGTTCGGTCATGACGAAATGCAAATTGCGATTCAAGCAATTAAAGAATTTGCTGCTGCAGCTGGTGCGAAAGAATCAACTTGGGTGGCTCCTGAGAAAAATGAAGAACTTAGTGCAAAACTGAAAGAAGCATTTGAAGCAAAAATCTCTGAAGCATATACCATTGCGGTGAAACAAGACCGTTATGCTGCACTTGATGCAATTCAAGCAGAAGCAATTGCTCAATTCGTTCCAGAAGGCGACGAAACTGGTCTTGCTGATGACGTAAACGAATTATTTGAAGAGCTTAAATACCGTACCGTACGTGACAACATCCTGTCTGGTAAACCACGTATTGACGGTCGTGATACCAAAACTGTTCGTGCCCTTGATGTACAGGTTGGTGTACTAGACCGTGCTCACGGTTCTGCATTATTCACACGTGGTGAAACTCAGGCATTGGTAACTACCACTCTGGGTAATACTCGTGATGCGTTGATGGTGGATACCCTTGCTGGTACTAAAACTGACAACTTCATGCTTCACTACAACTTCCCTGCATATTCTGTAGGTGAAACAGGTCGTGAGTCTGGTCCTAAACGTCGTGAAATTGGTCATGGTCGTCTGGCTCGTCGTGGTGTTCAAGCCGTGCTTCCAGCAGCTGACCGCTTCCCGTACGTGATCCGTATCGTATCTGACATCACTGAATCTAATGGTTCATCTTCAATGGCGTCTGTATGTGGTGCTTCTCTATCATTGATGGATGCCGGTGTTCCACTTAAAGCACCAGTTGCGGGTATCGCAATGGGTCTGGTGAAAGAAGGCGAACGTTTCGCAGTTCTTTCTGACATCCTGGGTGATGAAGACCATCTTGGTGATATGGACTTTAAAGTGGCGGGTTCTGCTAACGGTATTACTGCGCTGCAAATGGATATCAAGATCGAGGGTATTACCGAAGAGATCATGGAAGTTGCATTGAACCAGGCTTATGCAGGTCGTATGCACATCCTGAACGCGATGAATCAAGTGATTTCACGTGCTCGTCCAGAAATCTCTATGCACGCACCAACATTCCAAGTGATCAACATCAACCCTGACAAGATCCGTGATGTGATTGGTAAGGGGGGTGCAACGATTCGTCAAATCACTGAAGAAACTAAAGCTGCGATTGACATCGAGGATAACGGTACAGTACGCGTATTTGGTGAAACTAAAGCTGCTGCACAGGCTGCGATTGCAAAAATCCAGGCGCTGACTGCTGAAGTTGAGCCAGGTACCATCTACACAGGTAAAGTAATTCGTATCGTTGAATTTGGTGCATTCGTGAACATCCTGCCAGGTACTGACGGTCTGCTTCACATTTCTCAAATCTCTAACGAACGTATTGCCAACGTGGCTGACGTATTGAAAGAAGGTCAGGAAGTAAAAGTACAAGTTGCTGACGTTGACAACCGTGGTCGTATTAAATTGACCATGAAAGACATCGAACAAGTATAATTCGATGACTCTTTAAGTCTGAAAAAGCCCGCATCATGCGGGCTTTTTTATTTGGACAGATTCTTTATTTAAGAACCGAAATCATTTAATAATCACATTTTAAGTAAAACGGATGATTAAGCCTTGTATTGAAACACTCTTGGTTGAGAAAGCTGCTCTCATTCAGGTAAGCGGATCGGCTTCAGAGTTTTTCAGCATGCGATAAATCTCGTCTTTGAGTTTTAGTTTTTTGCGTTTAATCGCATCGATATCATCATTGATATGATTGACTGGATCGAGTTCCAGCTGGCTAATCTGTTTGTCCAATTCACTATGTTCCTCAAATAGTCGGGCAAAGTACGGATTTTCCTCGCGTAATTGCACAATTAAATCACGGTATTCTGGGAACATATATTTGATCTTTTTATTGCAGTCTTTGGTTTTCATAGGGATATTTATCACTCAAAAAATAAAAGAAAAAAGCAAAATATGCCCTAGTCCGCATTGATCTAACTCATGCAGACCGGACATTAAAGGGCATTACTTGAAATGCAGATGTTTCACCTCACGACGTAATTCCTGCACTTCATCAATGAGATCCAGCATCATGGCAACGGCACTAAAGGAAGCATCAAAATCACGCTGCAAACGGTAAGCGCGTTGTGCTCGAGTAATATCTTCCCCAAGGAAGGTACCTGGATGCGTTTTAGAACGGTTCGGCAAAATTCCATGTTCAATGAGTTGCATCACCCATTCCGGACTTTGGCCACATGCTTCAGAAAAGTGGAACAAATCAAAGGTACGATCATCCATGATTTCAGAGGGGATATAACCGTTGGAAAAGTTTTCTCTATATTGAATTGTAGTCATAGCTCTACTCCTTAAACAGCCAGGCTTGAGACATTCAGAAAGGAAGGTCGTCCTGAAGTAGGGGAATGCCATAATATTTTATGGCCGCTGCGCTGTGCCCTAACGGTATGGAATGCTAGTTGAACCAGCATCCTGCCTAGAAGAGGAACTCCTATCCTATGGAAATCCTGCTTGAACCTGAACAGCTCAGTCTGAGCAGGGAAACAAAGATCTAGGCGGGCATCTGTTTTTATAGTTTTATCTGTCATTTGCAAACCATCCGCTGTTTGCAACACACATTTACCCATGCCTATCAATTGAGGAATACATGTCGCATGAATACTCCGTTTCAGAGTCCTTAGCAGATTGGATTGCAGCTGAAGATAGATCATTGTGTGAATAAAAAATAACCGTCTTCAATTCATTATTATGAGTTTGGGCTAAGGGAAACAGTTTTTATTTGTACTTAATTGTTTCAAATCATAACCATTAAAAAAGCCCCTGAAACAGGGGCATGGAAAACTGACAAAAATTAGTATTTTATCCAGGTAACACTGCGTCCGATAACCGAAACGCCTACATAACCACGCAGGGTCAGGCGTTTGCCATTGGCGCTTAAACGTGCTTTACCTTTGTAAACTTTACCGCTGATTGGATCAAGTATCTTGCCATCATGGAATTCGCGAGGTTTTTTGGGGTCTGCCTTAAAATCCCAGATAAATGGTAAGCCAATAAATGGTTTATTCTTAAGCTGTCCTGGACATTTGCTACAGATTCCCAGTTTTTCTGCACCTGGCAGGCTACGGGTTTCTACGATAATTCCCTCATAGCTGCCATCTGGTTTTTTACGGATTTCGACATCAGCACGAGAATAACCGGATTGATCATCGATAGTCTTCCATTTCCCCAGTAGTGGATCTTCAGAAGCAAAGCTTAAACCTGCTGCTGTTGCCAATGTGATCCCCATCATTAAGCGATTTAAAATTTTCTTCATAACATGCCTGTTGATCAATGATTATTCGTATTAGATTTATTACTCTAATTTATTCATAAAATGTAACAAAATCAATAGTATAAAATGTGATGAGATTGGCATAAGATTAATGAATTCATGTGAAATATCACATGACGTAAAAATAAAAAAGCTCCTAAGGAGCTTTTCTTAATCATCTGAATTCGAAACTAGTTTTTAATCCAGGTCATATTGCGTCCGACCGGTGCACCTTCAGCACGGCTATGAATGGCGAGATGCCTGCCATTATTTTTCAGGCGGGCACGGGCCTGATAAAGCTGTCCAGAAACCGGGTCGAGCAGAGTGCCGTTGATAAATTCATTGCTATGGTCGGGATGACTGCTCAGTCCCTTAAGCATTGTGAGTCCGATGAGCGGCTGATCTTTCAATGCACCTTTACATAGAGTGCAAGTCTGCTGTCGAGCTGCCCCTGGAATCTCACGGACATGCACAATTTTGGCAATATAGCGGTTCTGAGCATCCTTACTAATCACCACATCTGCCAGGGAATAACCGGTACGGTCATCAATGGTTTTCCAGTGGCCAAGTAATGGGTCACTGTTGGCGAAAGCAGATAGACTGATGGCGCTTGCTGCTGTAAGAATGATAGAACAAAGCAGTTTGAATCTCATTGCCACATTACCCCATGCTATTGGAAATATATTTAATTTCTTAAAGGCATAAAAAAATTATGGGATTAATATAGCGTGAAAAATACACTAAATACTAGTCAATAATCATATTAAATTAAGAAAAATGAATATGAGTTAAAAATTACGTTCATTCATCCTGATGAGAATGAGTAATTATTTCCGTGATAAGGAATGGGAGAAAGATAATGATTTTAAGCTGTCCAAGCCTTTGATCTGGCCAGACAGCTTGCAGATGAGAATTTATAAAAAATGAGATTTATTCGACTTTCACCCAGGATACTGTACGTCCGAGCATGGGTGTACCTACATAGCCACGAAGCGTCAGCACATTGCCTCGGGAATTCAGAGTTGCCTTGCTTTTATAGATATTGCCGGTTAGTGGATCGAGAATTGATCCATTAACGAATTCATTTTTCTTTTCTGGATTTGGTTTTAGACCTGATAAGACAGATAGTCCCAGAATAGGTACGTCTTTCAGTGCCCCCTTGCATTTAGAGCAATGGGTATGTGCAGGACGATTTGGAATGGCATGGATACGAACAACTTTACCCTGATAAGTACCATCATTGAGTTTACTGATTTCAACATCAGCACGTGCATAGCCTGTTTTGTCATCAATGGCTTTCCATGTCCCCGTGATTTCGGCTGCATAGCTGAAGCTCTGCACAGTACATAACATCACACCCATTAAATATCGAAATTTCATTTAAAATCTTCCACTTATTTTTTGATTTTTTTACTTTGAAAATACCGTTGATCTTCTGATTCTATCGGTGTGCAAATTTTAATCATGTGGCAAGCTTGAAATTAAGTACACTTGTCTTTTTTTTATGAGAAATTTTGGTCAATATTTTATGAAAATATAAAATGAAAAAAGCACTCAATATTGAGTGCTTTTTCGAGTCGAACAGGGGCTGTTATTAACTGAGGTGTTCGCCAAACAAGCTCAGAGCTTCTTCAGCCGTAAAGATATAACGGCTATTACAGAACTGACAGTCCATCTCAATTGGATTCTGGAATTCTAAAGTTTCACGAACCGATTCTACACCAATCTGCTGTAAGGCAATCGCACAACGTTCTTTAGAACAGGTACAGCCAAACTGCAAATGTTCTACTTCTGGTAAGCGCACTTCTTCTTCGTTATATAAACGATAGAGAATTTCATTGGCATCCAGAGTGACCAGTTCTTCTGTTTTTAATGTTTCAGTCAGCATGGTCAGACGTGGCCATAAGTCTTCATCGACACGGCGTTGTTCTTCTTCACTGTTACGCGGTAGCAGTTGAATCAGCAAACCACCTGCACGATTGTTATCACTGGCCAGCACGATACGTGTCGGAATCTGGGCAGACAGGTCATAATATTGCATCAGACAGCCAGCCAGATTTTCCTGATCAAGCGGAACAATACCTTGATAACGTTCACCAAATTCAGGCTCGATATTGATAAACAGCACTGGATTAGTCAGTGATTTTAAAACTGTGCTGCTATCTTCTGCTGCCTGAAAATGCGGATCTTCTTCGTAATCCGCCAGTGCACGTACTTCACCGCGATGGTTACATTCAGCCATTGCCCATTTAAATGTGCCTGAAGCCTGAATTTGCAGGCTGATACGCCCTTTAATTTTCAGGGTACTGGCCAATAGTGCAGTGGCACTCAGCATTTCACCTAACAGGATTTTTACTGCAGGCGCATAGTCACGCTGGGCCAAAATTGTTTGTAAAGCTTCTTCAAGATGCACCACTTCACCACGAACAGGGCTATCTTCAATAAAAAAGCGTTGGCGTAAATCAGACATAAAATTCTCCATAACCCTGCTTTAATGGTGGCATTATTGTAAAACACAAGTTATGCCAGATCATCTCTTATGGCATCAATTCCTGAAGCGTTGTTGTCCTGTTGCGTGTCCGTATCCTGTTCCGATATTTTTTTTAGCTGATCCTGAGCAAAAAGATGCTCCAGTTCTGCCAGTGTATTCCTTGAGCCTGCGGAATTAAACGGGCTCTCCGTATCTGGTTGAAATTGACGATTGAGCAGGTTTTCATCGTGAGTATGAAACTCATGGATCTTTTGTTGCGCCTGCTCTTCAGACAGTCCGCTCAACTGACCTAACAGACACTGACTGAGTTCTAGTGCAGAAGCATAGGTTTCTCGCCAGATTTGTTCCACGCCCAGCTCCTGAAGTAAATGGACATGATGCCGGTCACGTGCCCGTACCCATAAAGACATATCAGGATAATTTAATCGCAGATGTCGGACGGTCAGCAGTGAATCTTCAATATCATCAATGGCGACAATCACATGCTGAACCGTATCCAGATGTGCCTGAGCTAAAGCCTCTGGCTCAGTCGCATTGGCCTGATAGAAGGTAATACCGTAAGAGGTCAGCAATTCAGTTGCTTCGATATTGCTGTCCATGACACTGAATTTTTGCTGCTGTTGCAGCAAGATACGGGCAATAATCTGGCCAAAACGGCCAAAACCAATTACTAGAATCGGTGCAGTATTGGGTGGAAGGCTTTCAATGTCAAAGGTCGCTGCCAAATGATTTTGCCGATCCAGTCGTGGCAGAATCTGGTTATGCAATAACCAGTAAAATGCCGGTGTAAGTAGCATGGATAAACTTGCCATCCACATCAATGGGGAGAGCAGGGGTGGAGTAATGATCTGCTGCGAAAGTGCAATGATGAGTGCCAGAAAAGCGAACTCACCACTTTGTGCCACACTGGCGGCCAGTAGCGTACTGTTGCGCCAGCTATGCTGATAATAACGTGCCAATCCTAAGGTAATCACAAATTTAATCAGGATCAGCGAAAGTGTTCCGGCAATAATCAATACGGGTTGAGTCAGTACATCGGCAAACTGCAATGACATGCCCAGACTGATAAAAGCCAACCCAATCAATAAGCCGCTAAAAGGCTGGAGACCCTTTTCGACCGAAATCCGGAAATCAGAATCTGCCAGTAACATGCCAGCAAATAATGCTGCGAGGTACAGATTCAGCCCCAGCGTATCCATCAGGACTAGTAAGCCCAGGAAAATGACAATGGCAACAATGCTATGCAATTCATGACGCCCACTTTTGGCAATCCAGCGATAAAGCGGTTGCATGAAATAGCGATTACAGAGGAATAAACCGGTAAAGGTAGCCATCATGGCAGCAAAATAAGCTATGCCATGTTCTGTTGAACTGACGCCTGCAAAGAGCGGAATCGCTGCAATGATGGGAATTGCTATCAGTGCATGAATCAGGGTGTTGGCATAAGCGGATTGACCATAACTGGTCGCCAATTGTTGCTGATTGTTCAGGAACTGGGTGACTAATGTCATGGCAGAAAGGCTGCCTGCCAGTCCGATGACAATGCTGGAAACCAGATTCTGATCGAGAAAGAACCAGGCCAGCAGGCCAAAAATCAGGGTCGTGCTCAGTACCTGTAAAATGGCCATAAACCACAGGGGTTGCCCAAGCTGAAGAATTCGTTGTGGTCTGAGTTGCAGACCAATCCAGAACATCAGGGCTAACAGGCTGATTTGAATAAAAGTCTGGATCACCTCAGGCGCAGAGATCAGCGCTAAGGCACTCGGCCCAATGATTAAACCTGTCAGTAAATAGCCCAGCACTGTTGGCAGTCCGAGTTTATGGCTTAGTGGCACCATGAACAGTGCAATCGCCAGAACCAGCGCTATTTGTAACAGTATCGACATTTTTCCGCCTTAAATTTTATTTTCATCCAGTCTTAAAGTTGAGCCTTTATCAAATGAAGATGGGCTCAATATTTTTAGCTGAGTTCTTGTGGATCAATATCCAGTGTCAGCTTCATATTGGATGGCTTATCCTGTAACAGGTTTTGCCACCAGCTACGGACATAATAATGCAAACGGGCACGGTCTGCGGACAATAGCACCATATGGGATTGATAGCGTCCGGCCTTACGTTCCATCGGGGCAGGAATGGGACCCCAGATATCCAGCACCAGATCGGGATATTGCCTGAGCAGAGCAGCATGTTTCTGTAAGAATTCAGTATTTTGTGCCTGATCTTTGGATTCACAGCGAATCAGCACGGCATAACGAAAAGGAGGCATCTGGGCGATTTGCCGTTCGGTCAAGGTCTGCTTGGCAAAAGCGCGGTAATTTTCAGTGACTAAGGTATTCAGCAGCGCATGATCAGGTCTTAGGGTCTGTAAATATACATCCCCTTTATGTTCCCCACGTCCTGCACGACCTGCGACCTGTACGATCAATTGTGCTGTACGTTCTGTGGCCCGGAAATCGACGCTAAGAAGACCAGAATCGATATCCAAAATTGCAACCAGCGTGACATAAGGAAAATGATGGCCTTTGGCCAGCATCTGGGTGCCGAGCAGAATCGCAGGCTCACTTTTCTGAATCTTGTCATAGATCTTTTGCCAACTACCGACCCGGCTGGTTGAGTCGCGATCGACCCGGATCACTTCAAAATCTGGAAAAAGCTCATTCAGATGTTCTTCAACTTTTCCAGTGCCCATGCCTAAAGTTGCCAGCTCCTGATGCTGGCATTGCGGACACTGTTCAGGCATACGATGAATGGTGCCGCAGTGATGACAATGCAGATGCTGATAAGGTTGCCGGTGCACAGTGAAATTGGCATCACAGTTCGGACACTGCGCCTGCCAACCACA
Organism: Acinetobacter sp. CAU_H_60; assembly: GCF_058599385.1. Taxonomy (NCBI): domain Bacteria; kingdom Pseudomonadati; phylum Pseudomonadota; class Gammaproteobacteria; order Moraxellales; family Moraxellaceae; genus Acinetobacter; species Acinetobacter sp. CAU_H_60. The sequence goes on from NZ_CM178653.1 coordinate 295,006, forward strand.
ACTGCCACAAATCAGTACGGGCGCATAACCACGACGGTTCAGGAAAATGAGCACCTGTTCTTTTTTGGCCAGGCGCTTTTTGATTTCTTCAATCAGATGCAGGCTGATGCCATGCTGCTTTGGTGCTACTTTTAAATCCAGAATATGGATTTTCGGCATTAGCGCTGTACCCGCGCGTTGATTCAGTTCCAGCACCTGCATTTTGCCTTGCTGCACCAGCGCATAGCTGTCAATGCTGGGTGTTGCTGAACCCAAGAGTACTGGACATTGCTGTAAATGTCCCCGGTACAATGCCACATCACGGGCATGATAGCGAAAGCCTTCCTGCTGTTTAAAAGACAGGTCATGCTCTTCATCCAGAATGATCAATCCCAGATTCGGCATCGGTGTATAAATCGCAGAACGGGTGCCAAGCACAATGGAGGCTTTACCGGTTTCAGCGGCTTGCCAGGCTTGTAAGCGTTTACTGTCATTCAGGCCAGAGTGAAGCAAGGCAATATGACAATGGAAACGGGACTGAAAGCGGCTAATCGTTTGTGGCGTCAGTCCGATTTCAGGCACCAGTACCAGTACCTGCTTGCCCTGTTTCAGTACCTGTTCCATGATCTGAAGATAGACTTCAGTTTTACCGCTGCCAGTCAGGCCATCGAGTAAAAAGGCCTGATATTGCTTGCGGTATTTCAGCACTTGCTGAATCGCATGTTTTTGTTCCGGATTGGCCGTTAATGGCATCTGGGCCAGTTGTACAGGTTGCGGGCTAAAATCCTGTGCTTCCAGGACACATTCGCAAATCCCTTTTTTTTCGAGCGCTTTTAAAGTCGCTGTTTCTATTCCGGCCAGATTTAAGAGATTCTCAGTTGTTCCCACCGGATGCAGTTTTAGAATCCGATAGGCTTCCTGTTGCCTCTCGGAACGGCGAACCTTGGCTTCAGCCTCATGATCCAGCAATTTCCAGTTTCGGGCCAGCAGGTTATAAGGTTTGCCCTGACGCAATAAGGTCGGCAAAGCAGTCTGGATCACTTCCCCGATAGGAAACTGGTAATACTGTGCTGACCAGGTCAATACACTTAAAACCTGGGAATTGATAATGGCACGGTCATCTAAGAGCTCGGTGATGGCTTTCAGTTTGAAGCTCGGATCAATCGGAGCATCTAGCGGTAATTTTTCAGTAATCACGCCGACCAGATTTTGCCGGCCAAAAGAAACCGCGACTCGGGCACCCACTTCTGCCTGCTGATATTGTTCCTGACTCAAGCTATAGTCAAAACAGTCAAACAGATGCACCGGCACTGCAACACGAACACGATAAACAGGGGCAGTAACGGGAACAGAATTTGGCATAGTAACAGAGTGGGTCCTGATGAAATTTCGTCGTGCTCAAAGTTCAGTTATGTTAGAGTGAGCAGATAATTTATATTGAAGAATATGAATGATTTTGATGGTCTGACGCAACAGCGTTAAGCAAAATTTTGGAAAATTAGAGCATTACAATGCCTGCATATCAGTTTACTGCGCTTGACGCTTCAGGGAAGCAGCAAAAAGGCGTGCTTGAGGGGGATTCAGCACGACAAATCCGGCAACAGCTTCGGGATCAGGCGCTGATTCCGGTGTCCGTAGATCCGGTTGAGAAAAAAGACCAGTATTACCGTCGCAAATGGTTTGAAAAAAGCATTACTGCTTATGATCTGGCCCTTATGACCCGACAACTCTCGGTACTGGTCGCTGCCGCAATTCCGCTGGAAGAAGCCATTCGCGCCGTCGGCAAGCAGAGCGAAAAAGTTCATGTGCAAAATCTGCTGATGTCAGTACGTTCTAAAGTGCTGGAAGGGCATAGCTTAGCTCAGGCGCTACAACAGTCTGGACGTTTTCCAGAACTATATATTGCCACCATTGCGGCCGGCGAACGTTCTGGTCACTTGGATTTGATTTTGGATCAGTTAGCCGACTATACCGAAAACCGCTTCGCCATGCAGAAAAAGATTCAAGGGGCGATGATCTATCCGATTATTTTGCTCTTGATGTCTTTTGCAATTGTGATGGGCCTGATGACCTATGTGGTACCGGATATTGTTAAGACCTTTGATCAAAGCAAAGATGCCTTGCCGTGGATTACAGTGACTTTAATGAAAGCCAGCGATTTTATCCGGATCGCGTGGCCATTTTTATTGATAGGGAGTGCGGTAGGTATTTTTCTGCTGGTACGGTTTTTAAGAACAACGGCTGGGCATTATGCTTTTGATCGTCTAACTCTGAAACTACCTTTATTCGGAAAATTATCACGCGGTATTAATGCTGCCCGTTTTGCCAGTACTCTATCGATTCTGACCCAGTCCGGTGTACCTTTGGTAGATGCCTTACGCATCGGAGCAGCGGTAAGTAATAACTGGGTGATCCGGGATTCGGTTAATCTGGCTGCTGAAAAAGTCACTGAAGGGGGGAACCTGGCTACCCAGCTGGAACGTAGTGGTTATTTCCCCCCGATGATGGTACAAATGATCAAAAGTGGCGAAGCCTCGGGGGAGCTGGATCGTATGCTGGAACGGGCATCGACCATGCAGGACCGTGAAGTGACCACGCTGATTTCGACATTACTCGCGCTTCTGGAGCCGCTGATGCTAGTACTTATGGCCAGTATTGTGCTGGTAATTGTGATCGCGGTGATGCTGCCAATCGTGAATATGAATAATATGATTTAAATAACATGTGTAACGTCTACGAAGAATTGAAAGTGCCTGAACTTTCTAAAGATGAATGAGAGATATTGAATGAAAAGGAATCCAAATCAAGCCATAGACCCTTCAACTACAGCTGTTGAACCTACCGTACGTGTGAGCCAGTTACGTGCCCATCGTGCCTCAGGTTTTACCCTGATTGAAGTAATGGTGGTTATTGTTATTCTTGGCGTACTTGCAGCGCTGATTGTTCCAAATGTAATGGGACGCGGTGAAAAGGCTAAAGTGGATACCACAGTCATTAAGTTGCAAAGTATTGCGGGTTCACTGGATCAATATAAGCTGGATAATGGCAAATATCCAAGCATGCAGGAAGGTGGTCTGGATGCGCTGGTAAATCAGCCAGCAACAGCGAAGAACTGGTTGCCAGGTGGCTATGTGAAAGGGGGTTATCCAAAAGACAGCTGGGATAATGACCTGCAATACGTGATTCCGGGAACCAATGGTCGTGCTTTTGACTTGTATTCTTTTGGTGCCGATGGGCAGGCAGGAGGCGAAGGAACTGATGCTGATATTTATTACCAACCTTAATTGATAATTATTATAAATTAGTGAGTTATTGAATATATCACTTCACTTGATTGGTTGTTTCAATATTAGGTGAAGTGATAATAACTCTCAATCATAAAATATAATATAAGCAATTGAATTTAATAATATTATTATAATATTAGTGATTTGATAGTTATAATAAGAATTATTCCCATATTTATCTATTACAATTATCGTAAAATGTGAATAAATATAGACTTTCTATTTACAAAAAATAGCTCATAATATTCTTAATGGCCCTTTTTTAGCCAAAGGAGAATGGTATGAAAGCATTAATATTGTCGGATGAAATAAACCAGTTTCATTGGTCGATGCTGAAATCTGTTCTTTTGGTTTTAAGCATTCTTCCAGCCAGTCAGGGAATTTTGCATTTATGGCAGACCACTGAAGGCAGCAGCCAGATTATGGTGGGTTTCTTTGCCATTAGCATGATGAGTACCTTATTCGTACTATGCTTCTGGTCAGCATTAAAAGCGTCTGTCGTACAGTTTGAACAGGAACAGGCTTCTGCATTTGAAAACGGAATTGTACAGGTCTATCGCTATATTCCAATGCTGTCACTGGCGAGCATGTTATCTTATCTGGTGATCCAGTTTTAATAACATATAGATAAAAAACCGAGGCATGAACCTCGGTTTTTTTATACTTAATACCTTCTCTCCATGTGGGAAAGGATTAAGGAGAGGATGAAACACATAATGACCTCTCCCTAACCCTCTCCTAAAAGGAGAGGGAATAAATACTTACCTTCTAGACTTAAAGCTGATATCCACCTTACGTGGGCGGAAGCGCCAACCCAGTAATAATAACAATACGGAGAAAATCAGTACTGGCCAGTCGCTGAGTTTCATGTAAAGCGTTTCACCCTGCATGGCGGGTAACTCACCGCGGAGTATAGCTTCTTTATCCATAGGTGCACGTTTCACAATATGGCCATTGTGGTCGATGAACGCAGTTACCCCAGTATTGGTAGCACGAATAAACCAGCGACCATTTTCCTTGGCCCGCATTTGTACCATCTGTAAATGTTGCTGTGGACCGGCAGTGCCAGTAAACCAGGCATCATTAGATACGGTCACCAGAAAATCGCTTTGGCTGGCATTACGACGAGTCAGGTTTGGATAAGCCACTTCATAGCAAATCGCTGCACCTAAAGGATGGTTTTTCACATTTAATGGTTTCTGGGTATCCGCACCACGCGAGAAACCACTCACCGAAGGGTCGTTTTGCAGAGCTGGAAGTACCCAACTGAGTGCGCCAGAGAGTGGAATATATTCCCCAAAAGGCACCAGACGCTGCTTCTTATAAAGTCCACTCGACTCATCACCGGTCGCCATGATGCTATTGTAATATTTTGGCGTGCCTGCTTCCTGTGACTCAGCTAGATCCCAGAATGGAATACCTGTGACCCAAGCTGTTCCAGATTTTTCTGCCTGAACTTTCATGGCCTCCAAGAAATGCTCGATGTCGGTCTGGAACATCGGAATCGAAGATTCTGGCCAGACAATCAGGTCACGTCCCCATTCAGTCTTGCTCAGATTGGCATAGATCAGCAGGGTTTTTACCTGATATTCAGTTAACCATTTCAGATCCTGAGGGATATTGCCCTGAATCAGAGAAACGGTGAGCGGCTTTTCATTTTTTTCTTGTACGAAAGTCAGTTGTGCAGCACCCCAGGCACCCAATAATAAGAGTGCAGAAGGCACGATCCAGAAGACCCGTTTACTTAAGATTTCAACCAGCGCACAGGCCAGAACAATCACTACAAAGGACACCCCAAATACACCAAATAAAGGCGCATAGGCATCCAGATAGAGCTCAGTAAAAGCATAACCTGCAAATAACCATGGGAAACCGGTAAATACCCAGGTTTTGGCCCATTCAAAGATCACCCAAAGTGGTGCGAAGGTAAGAGGTGTTTCTGGGAAAAATCGACGATAAATGAAAGTTTGAAGCGCAGTAAACAGTCCCATGACGATCGCCATGATCAAGATCATGATTATGCTCAGGAAAGAACTGGTATCGCCATACACATGAATAGAGGTATAGAGCCAGAATGCACCCACAAACCACAATCCAATCCCATAAGCCCAGCCAATACCAAAAGCCTGTTTCGCACTACGACCACGGACGCAAGCATACAGTAAGGCAGGAGAGAGAATCGCCAGCCACCAGTAATGATAAGGTGCTAGTGCCAGGCTAAAAATAGCGCCGGCAAATAAGGCAATCAGTACAGGATAAATCAGGGCTAACTGCTTTTGCTGCTGGGCTGGATTTAATAGCTTATCGAAATATGCTCTCATTGGCGCACAGCTCGAATTAAACGAATAGAACGTGAATCTGCCTCAAGAATGGTAAATTGCCAGTTTTCCAGTTCAATCGTCTGACCTTCCAGATCATTTACCAGACCAATTTCCTGCAATAATAAACCACCCATGGTTTCAACTTCATCGTCGGAGAAGTTGGCATCCAGCATATTGTTAAAATGCTCGATTGGCGTCAGCGCTTGTACTACCCAGGTATTTGCTGTCTTCGGGTCTTGATCCGGAACAATATATTGTGCTTCTTCATCCGCAATATCATGTTCGTCTTCAATTTCACCCACAATTTCTTCGAGAATATCTTCTAGGGTCACCAGGCCTGAAGTTGTACCGTACTCATCAATCACTACCGCAATATGAGTCTGGGTATTTTTCAGCATACGCAGAACTTGGTCGGAACGCGCACTTTCAGGCACAAACAATGGCTGACGCATCAAGGCACGAATATCGACTTTGGAAGAAGGCTCGGTCAGGAAAGGAAGCAGATCTTTGGCCAGCAAAATACCAACTACATTATCCGGTTGATCCGATGAGAACACAGGGAATCGCGAATGTGCAGATTCAACTAAAACATGCAGAATTTCCAGAAGTTGGTCATCTTCCTGCAAGCTAATCATAGACGTTCTTGGCGTCATGACTTCACGAATTTTGGTAGCTGGCAGATCCAGTACGCCTTCCAGCATTGCAACAGTATCGGGTTCTAAAAATCGACGTGAATCTTGTACTAATTTTAGCAGTTCGTCGCGAGTTTCGGGTGCAGTTCCCAGCCATTTACGTAAGCCGCGCATACCCCACGACGGGCCTGATTCCTCGTGCATGATCTTTCCTAAAGACTCTTAATATCTAAAAAAACGTGATTTTATCATACCGCAGAAAATACGCTTGTCTATTGTAATTATGCTGCGCAGACTTGATCGCGCGGGTCAGTCTGGTTTTGTGAATTGGCTCAAAGCGCAGGCTGCAATGCGATAGCCGCTTTATGCTAAAATAAGGCTGATCTTGAATTCCTGAGTCTGTCGATGTCTGAAGCCGAAATTACGCCAAGCCTGCAATTGAATACCCGTGGATTACGCTGCCCTGAGCCAGTGATGATGTTGCATCAAGCCATCCGTAAGTCTAAAGCTGGTGATGTAGTTGAAGTTTTTGCTACGGATAATTCAACCTCTTGGGATATTCCAAAATTCTGTATGCATTTAGGACATGAACTGCTGCTCCAAGAAGAACGTCTGGATGAAAATGGCAATAAAGAGTTCCACTATCTGGTGAAAAAAGGCGGTTAAAAGATTTTTTGGGCAGATGAGTGATTTATTTGCCCATATTTTTGAAAGATTAAAATTAAAAGAAAGCGGCTTTGTTGCACAAAGATTTCATAACTATATGATTTTAAAAGTTTTGATTATTTTTTGATTCAAAATTAAATTTATTTAAATCAGATGCTTACATATTTATGCAACAAAGCCATTCAATACTAAAAAAATTTAATGATGCATACTTCATAATCTTATAAATATAAAAAAAGCCTCTAAAATAAGTAATTATTTTAGAGGCTTATGCAAGCTAATTAAGCATTACATATTCGGGTAGTTCGGACCACCGCCACCTTCCGGTGTTACCCAGGTGATATTCTGAGATGGATCTTTGATGTCACAGGTCTTGCAGTGCACACAGTTCGCTGCATTGATCTGGAAGCGTTTCGAACTGTCATCATTTTCCATAATTTCGTATACACCCGCCGGGCAGTAGCGCTGAGCTGGCTCATCCCATTTCGGCAGGTTGACATCTACCGGAATCGAAGCATCAGTTAACTTTAAGTGCGCTGGCTGGTTTTCTTCATGGACTGTATTCGATACAAACACAGAAGACAGACGGTCAAACGTCAGCTTGCCATCCGGTTTTGGATAGTTCGGCTTGAAGTTCACTGCATCGACAGTTTTTAATGTCTTAAAGTCAGGCACCAGGTCATGGAGCGTGAACGGTACTTTAAATACATTCTGGTCGATGAAGTTGAACGCACCCCCCATCCATTGACCGAACTTGTGCATTGCCGGGCCAAAGTTACGCGCGCTGTACAGCTCTTCTTTCAACCAGCTGTTGTTGAACTTATCTGTATAAGACGTGAGTTCTTTCACGAAGAAGTCTTCGCCTTCAGTCACACGGGCAATCGCCAGATCACCGCCTTTTTCTACACCGGCAGCAATCGCTTCAAATACCGCTTCACCGCAAAGCATGCCGGATTTCATGGCAGTATGTGAGCCTTTGATCTTGGCAAAGTTCAGGAAGCCGGCATCATCACCGATTAAAGAACCACCCGGGAAGGTGAATTTAGGTAGAGAGTTAAAACCACCTTTGGTTACGGCACGCGCACCATAAGAAATACGTTTACCGCCTTCCAGATACTGTTTGATCAGTGGATGGGTTTTCCAGCGCTGCATTTCCATGAATGGATACATATGTGGATTTTCATAAGAAAGGTCCACGATCATGCCTAGGGTTACCTGATTGTTTTCAGCGTGGTATAACCACCAGCCACCTGAAGAACCAGTTTCAGACAATGGCCAGCCGGCACCATGCATCACCAGGCCTGGTTTATGCTTGGCAGGATCGATTTCCCAGAGTTCTTTAATGCCGATCCCGTAGTGCTGCGGATCAGCATCTTTATCCAGATTGAATTTTTGGATCAGGCGTTTACCTAAATGACCGCGGCAGCCTTCAGCAAAGATGGTGTATTTGGCATGCAGCTCATAACCCGGCGCAAAGTTATGCGTCGGTTCGCCATCTTTGCCAATCCCCATGTCACCGGTTTGGATACCTTTCACCGTACCATCTTCATGATACAGAATTTCAGAAGCAGCAAAGCCCGGGAAGATCGATACTTCCAGCTCTTCGGCTTTCTGGCCTAACCAGCGCACCACGTTACCCAGTGAGATCACGTAGTTACCATCGTTATGCATAGTTTTAGGCACCATCCAGTGCGGTGCTTCTTGTGATTTTTCATCTGAAAGAAGGAAGAAAGTTTTGTCTTCTGTGACTGGCACATTTAAAGGCGCACCTTCTTCTTTCCAGTTCGGGAACAGTTCGTTCATGGCACGTGGTTCAAGCACAGCACCTGAAAGAATATGTGCACCGACTTCGGAGCCTTTTTCTACGACACAAACGGACAGATCATTTAAATTGTTTTCAATTGCAAGTTGACGGATCTTGATTGCAGCAGACAGGCCGGCAGGACCCGCACCTACGATCACAACGTCAAACTCCATCGATTCACGTTCGATGTGTTCCATGTAGGACTCCTCATATTTCTATTCGGTGGCAACCATAATCAGATGATTGGGTGCTGCCATGAGTGTTCTGAATTCCTAGACACAAAAATAGTAGTGTCTTTAAGCATCTGGGCTAGTATAGTTTTAAACCCAGGTTAAGCCAATTGGCTGAAACATATTATTTTTCCGTCATTAAGGTCTTCTTTATATGAATAAGTCAGCACCCGAGAAAAATCCGACGAAAAAAGTAGCTTCTAGCGATGATAAAAATTTAATGGATATCGCACAATACTTAAAAGATGCACAGAGCAGTCACAAAAGGTCAATCCCGCCTTTGGATCAATGGCATCCAAAGCATTGTGGGGCAATGGATCTCAAGGTTTTGGCCAATGGAGAATGGTGGCACGAAGGTCAATTGATCAAGCGTCAGCCGATGATAGACCTGTTTTCAACGGTACTCTGGAAAGAAGAAGGAAAATTCTACCTAAAGACGCCAGTTGAAATGATTGAAATCGAAGTTGAAGATGAACCTCTGTTTGTGAATCAGGTCGATCAGGTCGAGATCGAAGGCAAGACTTACCTGCAACTGACCACCACGACCCAGGACCTCATTATTGTCGATAGTGAGCATCCTATCTTTATGCGTCAGTATCAGGATGAATTGCGGCCTTATGTGCATGTTCGGTTTGGAATCAATGCGCTGATTCAACGGTCTGCTTTTTTGCATCTGGTGGGAATGGGCGAGCTTGGTGAAAATGCTGCTGGAGAGACGATTTTAAGCTTGAAAAGTGGTGATTTAGACTTGCATTTAAGCACCTGAGGTTTAAGCTTTGTTGCAAGGTCATTTGAAACAAGCAACTAGCAACGTTATGAGCGCTATCCAACCGATTTATCCCTTAGTAGATCCCATGCCTAAAGCCAGTGCTGATGCACCTATCGGGATTTTTGATTCTGGTGTGGGAGGATTATCGGTTGCTTTGGAAATTGCCCGGTATTTGCCCAATGAACGCTTTGTCTATTATGCCGACACGGCTTACGTACCTTATGGGCCCCGTAAAGATCAGGAAATCCGTGACCTGACTGCGCGAGCGATTGAATGGCTGTATCGTGAAGGCTGTAAAGTTGCAGTCGTCGCCTGTAATACCGCCTCTGCATTTAGTCTGGATTATTTACGTGAGCATTACGGCGAAAACTTTCCGATCATTGGACTGGTGCCAGCGCTTAAACCTGCAGTCCTCAATACCCAATCCAAAACGGTGGCCGTCCTGGCCACACCTGCAACCTTTCGTGGCCAGCTAATTAAGGATGTCATGACCCGTTTTGCCGAGCCGGCACAGGTCAAAGTGATTCCAGTGACCTGTCTGGATCTGGTGCCTTTTGTAGAAGCCGGTCAGCAGATGAGTCCTGAGTGTCTGGCGACATTAACTCAGATTTTACAACCGGTTGTTGATCAGGGGGCTGATTATTTAGTGCTAGGATGTACACATTACCCCTTCCTAAAATCGTCAATTCAGTATATTTTTGGTCAAAAGCTGACATTAATTGACTCAGGATTCGCGGTTGCGAGACAAACGGCCCGAATTTTGATCAAAAATGGGTTATTATTTGAGCATGAGTGCAAGGACAGTCTAAAAATCCGACTTGTGGTTAGTGGTCAAAATGCTGAACAGCTCCAGCCGATTTTAGGGCATCTGATTCCAGCCGATATTAAATGGCAGGTCAGTAATATGGAGACAGAAGTCAGCTAGGCGACCGTCACTCATCTTATAATTTTCAAAGATATATTTTTATACTGGGGTCGTCATATTGTGTCAGGGCAGGGTTTAGCCGGCCAGATCAATGTGCAGTAAAAGAGGATAATCAATGCTCGATAAACGTTATCAGGTGTTTATCTCCACCTCTGGTGCAGAAATGCAGCCAGAGCGGATCATCTTGTCACAGACTTTGGTCGGCATGGGTTTCTTTTCCTGGGGGCTGGAACAACGCACTCCTTTAAATACTGCATTTGCGCGTCGCCAGATTGATGACTGTGATTATGTGGTGATTCTGCTGGGAAGCCAGTATGGTGAGCAGTCGGTTTCCGGTGTGGGTTATATGCACCTGGAATACATTTACGCTGTGACCAAGCAGAAACCGATTATTGTGTTTATGCATGAAGATCCGGCCTCACGTGATTCTTCATTGCACGATACCAAACCTGAATTACAGGAAAAATTTAAAGAATTTCGTCAGTTATTGCAGCAGGAAGCTGATCAGGTCTTTTGCTATCGCACCCTGCGCGATCTGGAAATGGCGGTGCGTTTGAACATGCCGCAAATGCTGGAACGTTATCCGGTAAGTGGCTGGGTACGTCCGCAGAATACTCAAGCCTTGCATGACGAGATTGACCAGCTCAAAGCCAAAGTGGCCCAACTGGAACGAGATGGCGGTACGCGTGAAGTAGACCCTTTCCTGAGCTTACCGAAAGTGTCTATGCATGAAGTTTTCTCTTTCGAATACCGTATGCATGCTTATCAGGATGGTAACTTTAAAGAGCTGAAAGTTCAGAAGAGACTGACCTGGGCACAATTGCTGGCTATTCTTGGCTCTACCTTCATTAATCCAACGCCGGAGGAATTTTTCTCCAAGCGTATGAATGAGTATTTGAATGAAACCGGTCTGGAAGATGCACGAGCGGAAATGCCGCGTGCACATGCTGTAGCCCGTGCCCAGATTAATATCCGTGCCCTACATAGCCTGAAATTGCAAATGCGCCAGAACGACTGGATTGTACCGTCGGGCCGTGATGACCGCCAGCGTCTGCTTTGGCAGATTACATCTAAGGCACAGAAACTGCTGGACAGTAACTTGCTGGATAAAGATCGTACTTTTCAATATAAGTCAGTGTATTAATCCATATAGAGAATAAGTAAAAAGCTGTTAAAGTAAGCGGGTTGATACCACGACGGGCGTACTGCATGTTTTCTACAGCTAAACCGAAAGTTACGATTATATTGGCAAATTTAGGCACACCTGATGCACCGACTGTGCCGGCAGTACGCGATTTCCTGAAGCAGTTTTTATCTGATCAGCGTGTCATTGAAATTCCCAAGCCGATCTGGCAACTCATCCTGCGTTTATTTATTTTACCGTTCCGTCCCAAGCGGGTTTCCCGTGCCTATGCACAGGTCTGGGGTCAGGATTCACCGATGCGTGAGATTCTGCTGCAGCAGGTGAGTCAAGTAAAGGCCAAGCTCATTGAACAATATCCGCAATTTGAACTGAATGTGGTGCCTGCCATGACCTATGGCAATCCCAATATTCAGGCTGTCCTTGATCAGATTTCGGCTCAACCCCAAGATCACATTATTCTGTTTCCATTATTTCCCCAGTATTCAGCGACCTCTACCGCGCCTCTGTATGATGCAGTCGCAAAATGGGTGCTGAAACAGCGCAATTTACCTGGTTTGTCGATTATCCGCGATTATTATCAACACCCTTTATTTATTCAGTCACTGGCGCAAAGTGTTCGGGATTATCAGGCGATTCATGGGCAGCCGGAAAAACTGTTGATGTCATTTCATGGTATTCCACAGCCCTATGCCGATAAAGGTGACCCCTATGCAGATCGTTGCCGAATCACAGGCAAATTGGTTGCAGAAGCTTTAGGTCTATCTGAAGATCAATATGCAATTAGTTTCCAGTCCCGGTTTGGTAAACAGGAGTGGGTTAAGCCTTATACGGATGCCTTAATTGAAGAGTGGGGCAAACAAGGCGTGAAATCAATTCAGGTGATGAGTCCGGCTTTTTCGGCTGACTGTCTGGAAACACTGGAAGAGCTGGCGATGGAAAATGGGGAGACCTTCAAGGCCAATGGCGGGGAAAGTTACAGTTATATTCCGGCTTTGAACAATCGTGAGGATCATGTGCAATTGCTCAATACGCTGTTACAGGCTAATCTTGAAGCATTGAACCAGACGCTTGCCTATTAATTTTTTGAGGTTTCTTATCCTATGTTACAAGTCAAAATTGTTCCTGTGACTGCATTTCAGCAAAATTGCTCGATTCTTTGGGATAGTGACAGTAAAGAGGCTGTTTTGATTGATGCAGGGGGCGAACCTGAAAAATTAAAAACGGAAGTAGAAGCACTGGGCTTAACGGTCAAGGCTTTATGGCTGACTCATGGTCATCTCGATCATGCTGGAGCAGTTGGTGCTTTAAAAAAAGCTTGGGGTGTGCCGGTGATTGGTCCGCATAAAGAAGATGCATTCTGGTTAGATATGATTCAGGAAGTGTCTGCCCGTTACGGTTTTCCGATTCCGGAAAAAGTAGAAGTCACGCAATGGCTGGAAGGTGGAGAGGTTCTCAAACTGGGTGATGAAGAGTTTGAAGTACGTTTTGCTCCGGGTCATACCCCAGGTCATGTAATGTTCTATAACAGGAACCATGCTTTGTTATGGACAGGGGATGTACTGTTTAAAGGCTCAATTGGACGGACAGATTTCCCACGTGGAGATCACCAACAGCTACTCGATTCGATCCAGCGCGAATGTTTCAGTCTGCCGGATGAAACCCGGTTTATTTCAGGACATGGTCCGATCAGCAATATTGGTTTTGAAAAGCAGCATAACCCTTTCGTTGCGGGAAAAGCGGGTTAAAGTAGGTAAAAAGATCAGCCTAGCTGGTCTTTTTATTTGCTAAAAGGATTATTCAAAGACTGACGGGTTTGTGTATAGATCAGCCAGGTCATAATGGCAAGCAGAACTCCAACGACAATAAATAAGCCATCCTGCTGGAAAATTCCTATTCCTAATGAAAATATCGCAAGTATTCCTACCCCAATTAAAATGATCTTTAGAATAATGTAGCCCATATTCTTGCTCTAAAATAATGTGATATTTCTGCGTAAGAACATAGTATTAAACTGGCATATGTACTGTTAACTTGTGTTGGTTTTCTACAGGCCTTTTATAAAAATCATGTGATTATTTAGGATATGCTTAAGGCGATAGGATATTTTAAAAGGTTCAGTCTTCTTCAGAAGATTCAGCCGCTGGAGCATCTTGGGTCGGCAATTTATATTCCTCACTGGCCCAAGCGCCTAGATCAAGCATTTTGCAGCGCTCCGAGCAGAAAGGACGAAATTCATTATTTTCCCAAGTGGTCAGTTTGCCACAGCGTGGACATTTTAAAGTGGTCGACATCAGCGCACTCCCTAGAAAAATAAAGCTTCGATTAGGCAAATATAACTGCACTTGTTAGACTTATACAGTTTTTATTAGTTTGATCTGATTATGTCGATTCGTCAATTTCAAGCACAGCGTATGCATGCGCCTCGTGATTTCCAAAGTATCAGTTCTGAACCGGTTTGTGTGGAAATCGGTGCGGGCAAAGGTAAACATGCTTTGCTCTTTACTCAGACCAATCCGAACAGCAAGCTGATTGCGATCGAGCGAACTCGAGAAAAATTTTTAGCTATGCAAAAACAGCATGTGCTGGAAGGACAACCGAATTTACAAACGGTTCATGCCGATGCCTTGCCGTGGATTGTGCATGCTCTCTATCCAGCGCAAGTCGAACAGTTTTTTATTTTATATCCGAACCCTGAGCCGCATAACCCGGCACAGCGCTGGCTGAATATGCCATTTTTTGAGTTTTTATTATCGCGTTTAAAAACTGGTGGCACGATTACTTTAGCCAGCAATATTCCTGAATATATTGAGGAAGCAGAACAGCAGGTTCAAAACTTGTGGAAGCTGCCTTTTGTTAAAGAAATCATTGGCCAAGACTCGGCAAGAACTCATTTTGAAATTAAATATCTAGAGCGTGGTGAGTTGTGCCAGCAATTGATTATTAGTAAACCGGAAGGCTATACAACACGTTTTGATGAGTTTCAGCCGCTACAAGGGCAGAATGTGAGTTCAGCGGAATAAGCCATGACGAAGCGCGTTGCAATTGTAGGTGCTGGCCCGGCAGGCTTGATGGCTGCAGAAGTTCTGAGCCAGTCTGATTATGAGGTGCATGTTTTTGAACAGAAGCCTTCGGCTGCACGCAAATTTCTGATGGCTGGTAAAACCGGTCTAAATATTTCTCATGCTGAGCCAGTCGAGCAGTTTGTGCAGCGTTATGATCAGGTGAACTGGTTAGAACCTTGGATCAAACGCTGGGATGCGATATGGATTCAAAACTGGATGAGAGACCTCGGCATTGAGCCTTATATCGGTTCATCAGGTCGGGTCTTTCCTACAGAAATGAAGGCCGCTCCACTATTGCGTGCCTGGCTAAAACGTCTGATCGAGCATGGCATCCAATTTCATTATCGCCATCAAATTCTAGATCTAAAAAATCATCAGCTACAGATTCATGATTTAAAAAATGATTGCGCATTCACAGAAAACTTTGATGCGATTGTTTTGGCTTGTGGTGCAGTGTCGTGGTCAAAACTCGGCAGTGATGGGAAATGGCAAGCATGGCTTGATTGCAGCGAGATTGAACCTTTCCAAGCCAGTAATGCGGGTGTGGAATATCCATGGTCCAAGTTTATGCAGCCGATCTTTGGCCAGCCCTTAAAACGGGTCGAAGCTTGGGGTGAGGGTGGCGACAAGACTAAGGGTGATATTGTGATCAGTCACTATGGTCTGGAAAGTGGTCTGATCTATAAACAGGGTCGGGGACTGCGTCAACAGCTGAAACAGGGCCAGCCGATGCAGCTGAATCTGGATCTTTTTCCGGATCAAACCGTAGAACAATTAGCTAAAAAATTACAGCCAAGTAAAAAGCAATCTTTAAATAATATCTGGCGGAAAGCAGGTCTGGATGGTGCAAAAGCTGCTCTGGTGCGTGAACTGGTACCAAAACCGCTTTGGCAAAATGCTCCTGAATTAGCACAGCAGATTAAGCAATTGAAAATTCCTTTAACCGGTTTCCGTCCTATACAGGAAGCGATTAGCTGTGCAGGTGGCGTTAAACGCGAGGTTCTGTCAGAGCAGCTTCAGCTTAAATCCAATCCACATGTGTTCTTATGTGGTGAAATGCTGGACTGGGATGCGCCTACGGGTGGTTATTTGCTGACAGCCTGTTTTGCCACTGGACGTGCAGCCGCAGAAGGGGTGCAGCACTATCTGGCTCAAGCTCAATAATACGCATTCTTCAGAAAGTGAAAGTTAAATCTCAGGACTGCATATAAAATTTCAGGAAGCATCTGCTTCCTGAAATGTATTATTTATTGTGCTGGGGCTTTATTTGCAGTGATCATCTCTGGATATTGCGAACGCCAGCGTTCCAGTTGCTCTTGGGCATGTAGATATTTGCCCAGACCTTTTACATTTTCACTGGCTTCATTTACGGTAGTGGCCTGAGATTTCGGACTATTCACCAGTTTTTCCTGATGTTCCCAGTATTGATACATCAGACCCTGAATATAACGGCCTTGTTCAGTTTTAAGCTCCAGATCTTTGAGCATATTTAGCGAAGACTGGACATGATCGCGTTGACGTTGCTGGACAAATTCCGGAGTCAGATTGTCATCATTGCGCATGCCATTGAGTTCAGCTTCCAGATCCGCGCTCATTTCCTGAAAACGTTCTTCATAGTCATTCAAGACAGCAATATCATGGGGATCATCTTCCGTTTTAGGGAAGTTTTTCACGGGTCCAGTTTTCAATTCCTGCATGATTTCCTCTGATGCAGAGTCTTCTGTTGTCTGCTGTTCTACAGATTGTGAACTTTTCTGGTCACAGGCCATCAAAAACATGGCGGCAGTGAAAAGTGCAGTTCGTGACATCAATTGAATCGTGTGCATGATTGAATCCTGTTCCTAATTATTTTTCTTGAATACATAAACATAGGTGATATAAGGGAAATTAATCATATCTTCTGCACCCTTGTCCGTATAGTTTTTGATAATTTGTTCGAATTGCTGCTTGAGCTGCTGTTGCTGTTCTTTTGGTAGTGCGGCAATAAAGCTGGTCGACAATAAGCGTTTGGAAACCACCTGTTCGACAGGGCCATGCTGTAGCTGGCACATTTGCGTTTCAGCATAAGGCTGAAAGAGATTCTGTTCTTCAAATACCTCACGCCAGGCACCACTATGATAGCGTGGCGTATCACCTTCCAGTGGTGCAATGCAATCTGCCAGGGCTTTGACCCAGTCGACTGTAATATCTCGTTGGTTCCAGACCAGTACCAGAAAGCCTTGAGGTTTAAGTACCCGATCCAGCTCCTTTAAGGTCTCAAGATTGGAAAACCAGTGAAATGACTGTGCACAAAACACGGCATTCACGCTATGATCGGGCAGGGGAAGCTGGTGGCTCATCCCTTCGAGGATATGAATATCCGGATGTGCCAGTTTTAACTGGGCCAGCATCTCAGGAACAGGATCAATGGCGGTGATGTGGCTGCTGAGTGGAAGCAAATAGGGAATAAATTTACCTGTTCCTGTTCCCAAATCAACAAGATCTGCATCTACAGGCAATGACAGTGTCTCGGCAAGCCATGGGCTAAGATCTGCCGGATAGTCAGGGCGTACCTGCTGATAAAGCTCAGCCGCTGCACTAAACCCCTGTTGAGCTGCAGGATGCAGTGATTGTGTCATATTTTGCGCTTTTTAATCTTTTTCATCGATATAAAATAGCATATTCACTTTTTCGGCCATATTCATTGAGTGAATTGTTGCCGAAAAGTTAGATTCACCAGCACGGGAAAGTTATGGATAAGCAGATTGTTTTTGAAGATGAGCATATACGCGCAATTTTTATGCCGGGGTCATCTTCAGAATTGATTTTTTCATTTGGAGATTTGATTACCCGTGCCAAGGGCTTGAGCATCAATGCCGAAAAATCATTAGCGAAATTTGAATTTAATGTTTTGGGAATCATGCCCAAACATAAATCCTGGTTTCCAAAAAGTTCCATGTGGAACATGTTGCAAGCCATTGCCGAGCTGATTGCGCCGTTTCAGCAGCGCATTGCCTATGGTGGTTCTATGGGTGGCTATGCTGCGATTAAATATTCCAATTTGCTGAATGTTCAGCGAGTGGTCGCGATGGTGCCGCAATATTCGATTGATCCGGAAGATGTCGAAGATGCCCGCTACAACATGTTCTACCAGCCCGAGCTGAATGAAGGCATGCGGATTGAGGCAGAAGATGTCAGTCCGGAACGGGAATATATTCTGGTTTATGACCCGTATTGTACCGAAGACCGGGCACATTACCTGAAACTGGAAGCCGTACTTCCGCAGCATCATGTACTGCATCTGCCATTTACCGGCCATGATGCCATCGCCGTTCTGGCCAGTTCCGAGCTGCTGTATGACTTTTTATTGCATGAATATGATGAAAGTTATTTCTACCAGAAAATGCGTCGGGTCAAGAAAAACAGCAAGTTCTACTATCGCAAGGTGATTGAGAATATCTTGCCGAGGCATCGTTTTGCTTTAGGACGTATCCTGAAAAATAATGACCTATTGCTGGATACTCAATTTTTCGATGCGGCGCAAAAACAGGTGATTTTGCGTGAATTGCTGAGTAATAAACAGGTGGATCAGCAGGATCTGCTCAAGCTTGGGATTCACGTTAATTTGCCGCAGGAAAAGCGTCAGTTATTGCTGGATGCCTATGGACATGCACTGGTCTTTAACGTCATCAGCAACAAGATCGAAAGCTATACCGGTGATGCGATTGCACTGAACCATAAATTCCTGATTCCAATTTATGCCAAAGGTAATGGCTTGCTGACCATCAATCTGAATGATGAGCGCTATCTGGTGGTAATGAATGACCGGCATATCATGAAACTGGTCAAGGAGCAGGATGAATTAAATGTAGGCATGCATCCGATTATCATGAAACGCTATGCTGATTTTTATATGTTCAGCTATAAACATCTGAATTTGCATACAGATGAATACGGCGCCTCCGGTTTCGTTGACGTAAGTGACAAAAATACACAGTTTGTGACACGAAGTGAAATGAACTAACCTAGAAATTTATCTAAAAAACAAATACTTGACTTATATTTGCTAAGGCCTAATATGGTCTTAGGCGGTATGAAAAATAGTCACACCGCTCCCGGTTGTTTATATGACAAGGGAGTAAATATATGCAATCCATACAAGTTTCAAGTATTTGTTTTATTCTTGGACTGATGCTGCCTAATTTTGCACACGCGGAAAGTGTGCATCCTGCAGTGATCTTGCTCAGTTCTTCTCTTATTTTTCTGATCTTTCTGAGTGTATATGTGATTTATAAGGTGCGCCGTTCTCTGCGTAACCATATTGATAAGCCTGTAGATTAACCACTTCTGACAGTAAGTTGCTTGAAAACCCTGCAGGACTTGTTTTAAATGGCAGAATAATTGTCTAACAAAATTGAGGGTCAGGCCGTGAAAGCCGTATATTTGGATTATGCTTCTCTGGATCAACAGGATCTCGACTTTCAGGTGCTGCATGGCGTATTTGACGAGTTAAAGTTATATCCTGCAACTTCTGCGGCTGAGCTTTTGGCACGTGTCCAGGATGCCCATGTCATCATTACCAACAAAGTCATGGTGAATGCCGAAACCATTCAGCAATGCCCTCAACTGAAACTGATTTTAATCTCTGCAACAGGTACCAATAATGTCGATCTGGCAGCCGCCAAAGCGCGCGATATTGTCGTATGTAACTGTCAGGCTTATGGCACTTCCGCCGTTGCTCAACATACCCTCATGTTAATGCTGAATCTAGCGACTTCTTTCCTGCAATATCAGCAGAAAGTACAACAAGGCGAATGGCAAAAAGCGACTCAATTCTGCCTGCTGGATGCACCAATTGTAGAACTGTCTGGCAAGACCCTCGGTATTCTCGGTTATGGCGAACTGGGTAAAGCTGTGGCGAAACTGGCTGAAGCTTTTGGCATGAACGTCATTATCGGATCATTGCCGAACCGTCCGGGTGATACCTCACGTGTCCCATTTGCTGAGCTATTGCCACAGGTTGATTTCCTGAGTCTGCATTGTCCATTGACTGAAGATACGCGTGACCTGATCAGCCATGCCGAGCTGGATGCGATGAAACCAAGTGCATTTTTAATTAACTGTGCACGTGGCGGAATCGTTGATGAACAGGCATTGGCTCAGGCCTTATGCGAAGGCAAAATTGCCGGTGCTGCGACGGATGTACTTACCGTGGAGCCACCAAAAGAAGGCAATGTATTGCTCGATGCCTCAATTCCCAACCTGATTGTCACACCGCACAATGCCTGGGGCAGCGTTGATGCCCGTCAACGCATTGTGGATCAGATGGTAGAAAATGTAGCAGCCTTTAAGCAAAGCCGGCCTATCCGTCAGGTAAATTAAAAACTGCCAAATAAAAACTAAATGCTGATCAAATTCGATCAGCATTTTTTTCGATTTTCTGGCGTAATGTATTTATCTAATAGTTTTAAAAATTCACTCTGAACCAGTGCAGACCTAGGGTTAAATATAATCTCCTGATAGACGCGCTTAAATTCGGGTACCCGTTCATCAGGACGCTTGTCATAAGATGTTCGATAATGGGTTTCAAACATATAAATCAGATGATTCTGCGAGAAATAAGCCGTTCGATAGCTATAAATGTCATCTCCCTGAGCCCCGATTCTTAATTTACACATATCCTTGATCTGATACAGGTCGGCATTATTGCCAGAGGCGGGTCTAAATTCAGCTTCATCGAGGTTTTGAATATGCTGGATTTTTTCGCCTTCGGTTTTATGGTTATAAGGATTCGCACTAGACAAGCTCGGGATGGAGGATAATTCATCATCAATCGCAGCAATTGAGGTCACGGTTTCACCTGAAACCAGTAAAGTGATGTATAGAATGGCTACGCCACACAGAATGCCGGCGATAAAGCTGAGGAGAATTTTTTTCATTTTTATTATCTTCTCATGATTTTATTTGAGTTCAGTCTAAAGAAAGACTCAACTATCTTCAATGCTTAAAAGAAAAAGCCCGTAATGGGCTTTTTTCAATGCGATGATTTAAAGATCATCTACTGCATAACTGGTCGCTGTACCGGAACCTGACTGGGGTTGTGATACCGATGAATTTTGAGTTGTGGTAGATGGTTGGCTCAAAGGCTGCTGCACGATCGGTGCCTGTTGTGAATTGCCACGCCAGACTTCTCGGGTCTGCTGAATTTTCTGACCCGTTTGCTGTGCTGCCTGAGTCGCACCCTCATCTACTTTCTGGATGGTATCTGATGCCGCAGACTTGGTATTGCCCCAGGCACGATCTACACCCGGTTTGATTTTGGCAATGCCTTTTTCAGTGACTTCACCTACTTTTTCAGCGGTATTGATAACACCTTCCTGTGCTTTATAGGCAAACACATGCAGCAGGTTCGGATTTTCACCATAAGGCGCAATCGGTTTAGTGGTCTGAGTAGTTTCGGTCTGTGCAAATGCAGGTGCGCAGAACATTAAAGCTGTCGTTAAAATAATTGGGGTTTTGATATTCATTATGGATCGACCTCGAATTCGTCAAAGAGCGGTCTGAGTTTGGCTTTCAGTGTAACGGATAATCAGCCAAAAACAATGAATAAGCTGTGAAGAGAGTATAGGTTCAGCGTAGTTTGATGCGAGGATTTTATAATTTTTAAGAGGAAGAAAGAGCAGATCAAATCAGAAGAAAGATTAAATTTCTATTCATTAAAATAAATAGCCCCATTTTCATCATAAAAACAGGGCAATTTATTTAGTCACATTGAGTCAGGGCATCTTTAGCAAAATGATTGCGCAGGGTCACAAAGTTCTTTTGTACCGCCGCATCATGCAGGTCAAATTTTTGTGCTGTGCTGGTTCCGTCGCGCTGGAAAGTCGCAGAGCCGGCATCAATCAGGGTCAGGCCTTTAAATGACCATTGCTCAACTGAACGGTTGTTGCCGATGTCGCCAGTAAATTCAATCACGCATTTGTCGAGGAATTTGGTCAGTTTCGCCTTATTGTTGGTGGTTTCTGGAATAACTTCGAGATTTTGTACTTCCTGTAATACACCTAGTTCCAGTTGTGGAATGGTGGGTTGAGATGTACATGCTGTAAGTGCGATACCCGCAAGAGTCGTCATAATGAGTGTTTGAAATTTCATGCGCTTCTTTCTTGTTGAGTGTTGTTGAGATGAGTATATGAAATATATAGGGATATGCCTATAGTTTTTGAGCTTAAGGGCTAAGGTGTATGGTCTGTTTTTTTTCGTGCATAGTTATATAGGATCACCAAAACGGTGATCATAATAAAGCTAAAAAAATGTAGCCAAAAAGTACGTTGAATCCCTGCAAATACTAAAATTTCAGTGATGATTGGGGGGATAATACCAATCATCAAATATTGAGGTATTGAAAGGGATTTTCTATTTTTCATAGTTTTATTGTGATCTTATGGGAGATGTAAAGATCAGCTAATTTGACCTTTGACCTTAAGTAATCAAGCCTGAAGGACCGATTCGATCTTCACTTAAGTAATATTCACCTTTGTAATTTAGTAAGGTTAAAATATATTTTCTTAATAGATTACTTACATTATGGAAATCATTTTCAGCTTTTTCAAAGTAATTCTCATGTCCAAATGGAAATACTAAGCCCTCATGTATCAGATCGTTTCGATTTTTAAGGGAAAACTTAACCATAGGGTTGTCTCTAGATATTCCAATGTCTTCAAACATGCGCCTAGTCATTTCTGCTGAACCAACTTGCCCGAATTTTTTATGTATATATTGTTTCGTTTTTCTGGTAGGCGGGAAATAATTTTCTAAGTCTTTAGGTGCAACATCTAAAGCAGGATAATCTTTATGTGAAAAATATCCTCTAGAGTATTTATATCCTTTATCTAAGGCAAATGTCTGCTTCAAATTTTCTATAGCAACGTAGTGAGAAATTAGAGAAATCTCATAAGCTAATGATGGGCGATATGCCTCACAAATATAGCCAAAGATTACTGTTAATTGTCTTTTCGATTTTAGTTTTTTAAATGTTGGATAAACTTGCTCAATGAAGTATCTAATGTCTTGACCTCTATTTTCTATGATATTGTTTTTATTATTTATAGTACCTAAAGTGCTATGCCAATGTTCTCCGCTATCGTATTTATAACCAGCTCTGCAAACATATGATTGCTGACAAAATGAAAGTAACCAACAAAGATCATCAATAATTTGTAATATAGATTCAATTTCCGTGGATTGAACATTCAGTATTTTTACTACTGTTGTGATTTTTTGCTGGTTTAGAAATTTATATTGGTTAAAGTGAATATCAATTTGTTTGAATTCAAAAGTATAACCGCCACATTTAATAAAAGTAGTATCTAATACGCTTCGTCCATTTACTGAATCAGAGCATTCTTCTCCCACCATGAATAAATTAATGAGAAATATTTCTAGTTTTTGCATCGTATTTATATATAGAAAAACCCCACTAATTTATAGCGGGGTTTTATATACTTTACAACTAATTAAGGCTTAGTGCTGAAGCACTGAAATATCTGCAACTTTAGTGAACAGGTCACGTAGCTGAGCAAGCAGACGTAAACGGTTTGCTTTTAGTTCAGCATCATCCGCCATCACCATTACGCCGTCAAAGAACGCATCGACTGGCGCACGCAGGGCTGCCAATGAAGACAACGCAGCAGTGTAATCTTTAGAAGCGAATAACGGCTCAACCACTGGTGTGATTTTCGCAAGTTCAGCAAATAATGCTTTCTCAGCATCTTCCACCAGATTTGCTTCAACCACAGCACCTTCAGGCGCAGCTTCTTTAGCCAGAATATTCGCCACACGCTTGTTCGCAGCAGCCAGTGCAGCAGCTTCAGGCAATGCACGGAAGTGATTTACCGCATTTACACGCTTGTCAAAATCAAGCGGAGATTTTGGTGACAACGCTTGAACAGCCTGGATCACGTCAACATCAACGCCTTGGTCTTCGTATTTCGCACGGTAACGTCCTTCAAGGAATGCAACTGCATCTGCCAAAGTCTTGTCGTGGTCTTTTAATACATCGCCATAAGCAGCTAAAGCCAGCTTGATCAGGTCTTCGATTGAAACATCAAGCTCATTTTCAGTCACCAGACGCAGGATACCAATGGCAGAACGACGTAGCGCAAATGGGTCTTTAGAACCTGTAGGTGCCTGACCAATACCGAAAATACCAGTTAAAGTATCTAGACGGTCAGCAAGCGCAATCGTTGTACCAGTTTTAGTCTTAGGTAGAACATCACCCGCGAACTTAGGTAAGTATTGCTCACCTAAAGATTCAGCCACTTCATCATTTTCACCTTCAAGACGTGCGTAGTAAGTACCCGCGATCCCTTGAAGTTCTGGGAATTCACCCACCAGCTCTGAAGTTAAGTCGCATTTTGCAAGCAGGGCAGCTTTTTCAGCATCTTCAGCTTTGGCACCTGTAATCGGAGCAAGTGCGACAGCCAGTTTGGCAATACGTTCAGACTTGTTCCACAAAGTACCCAGTTGTGCCTGGAATACCATGTTTGCCAGTTTCTCTTTACGAGAAGCCAGTGGCTGTTTCTGATCTTGCAGGAAGAAGAACTCAGCATCTGACAGACGCGGACGAACCACTTTCTCGTTACCTTCAATAATTTGAGTCGGATCTTTAGACTCAATATTTGAAACGGTAATGAAGTAAGGCTGTAATTTGTTTTCAGCATTTACCAGACAGAAATACTTCTGGTTGTCCTGCATCGTAGTGATCAGCGCTTCTTGAGGAACGGCAAGGAAGCGTTCTTCGAAGCTGGCACGTAAAGCTACAGGCCATTCAACAAGAGCCGTTACTTCGTCACGCAGATCAGCAGGAACAATGGCAATCGCATTCACTTCATCAGCCAGTGCTTTGACTTGCTGGTCGATGATCGCCTGACGTTCTTCAAAAGAAGCAATTACTTTCGCAGCGCGAAGGGCATCCAGATAAACATCTGCATTGGCTAGGATAATCGCTTCAGGCGCATGGAAACGGTGACCATAAGTCACGTTGCCTGCTTTGTGATCCTGAATGGTTGCATCAATCACATTGCTATCTTTTAACAACACCACCCATTTCACCGGACGAACAAATTCAGTACGGCTAGCAGCAGAACGCATACGTTTTGCGATTGGCAATTGATCCAGAGCATGTTGCAGAATTTGTGGCAGTAAAACGTCCAGACTTTGGCCTTTCACGTCTTTCAGGTAGCAGACTTTTTCAACTTTACCGGCCTGGAAAGTAGAAACCTGATCAACCGTAATGCCTTGACCGCGCATAAAGCCTTCAAGCGCTTTGGTCGGTTTGCCTTCAGCATCATAAGCCGCTTGAACAGCAGGGCCGTCAAAACGTTTTTGCGTATCGGCCTGAGCTGCATCAACATTTACGATTTTAAGTGCCAGACGACGTGGCGCGGCATAAGCTTCGATTGCGTCGAAAGCCAGACCCGCATCTTTTAAGCCTTTTTCAGTTTCAGCTTTTAAAGCGTCACGTAATTTTTTCAGGCTTTTTGGTGGAAGTTCTTCACAGCCAAGTTCAAATAAAACTGTATGTTTAGACATTATTTGTTCTCCGCTGATTTTTCTGCTTGAGCCGCTTCTGCTTCTACTTGAGCTTTAAGCTGAGCCAGGACTTCGTCACGTAGGTGAGGTTCTGCCATTGGGAAACCAAGTTTCGCACGTGCAGCCACATAGCTGGTCGCAATTGAACGTGCCAGAGTACGCACACGCAGGATATAACGCTGACGTTCAGTCACGGAAATCGCGCCACGCGCATCCAGCAGGTTAAAGCTGTGTGATGCTTTAATTACTTGCTCATAAGCTGGCAGTGGCAGTTCAGCTTCGATTAAACGCGTTGCTTCAGCTTCGTAGAAATCGAACAGTTCGAACATTTTTTCTACTGGTGCATATTCGAAGTTATAAGTCGATTGTTCTACTTCGTTTTGATGGAACACATCGCCATAAGTCACAGTACCAAACTGACCTTTGGTCCAAACCAGATCGTAAACTGAGTCTACACCTTGTAGGTACATCGCCAGACGTTCAAGACCGTAAGTGATTTCGCCAGTAACTGGGTAGCATTCAACACCACCAACTTGCTGGAAGTAAGTGAACTGAGTCACTTCCATACCGTTTAGCCAAACTTCCCAACCTAAGCCCCAAGCGCCCAGTGTTGGAGATTCCCAGTTATCTTCCACGAAACGGATGTCGTGAACTAAAGGATCAATACCGATCGCTTTTAAAGAATCCAGGTAAAGCTGCTGGATATTGTCCGGGTTTGGCTTAAGCACAACCTGGAACTGGTAATAATGTTGCAGACGGTTCGGGTTCTCACCATAACGGCCATCTTTCGGACGGCGTGATGGCTGAACATAAGCAGCATTCCAGGTTTCAGGACCTAGCGCACGAAGGAAAGTTGCAGTGTGGAATGTCCCTGCACCCATTTCCATGTCGTAAGGCTGTAACACGACGCAGCCTTGCTCCGCCCAGTAGTTTTGTAAGGCAAGAATTAAGCCTTGGAAGGTATCAATATGCGATATGGCGCGACTCATGGTCATCCACTTAAAATTAGAGAAAAATTGTGCTTGATTATAAGGATTTTACAGGGGAGTGGCAAAGGGTTAATACGCTGAAAATATTTTGGAAAAAATTAAAATAGTCTTTATTCATGCCAGATTTTGCGCGGCTTTGCTGCAATTTTATGCTGGATTAGCAATGGGATGAGATCCAAAAATCAGGAATAAATCAGATGTATAGCATCCTGTTCACTGAAGCGCGATAAAGTTAAACTGATCTCATACGATTGCGGTCTTAGAATTAGTTTAATCTTCACACAATATAATAATGCCTAATAATAAGGAACTTCATGACCACTTACCAAATTCAGTGCCATTTAAAATACAAGATTGTGCAACCTACCGAATTTATTTTTATGGTTCAGGTCGCCCATCATCCCGATCAAAATATTTTAGAAGAACAGCTCACCATAAATATGCCGGTCAAGTGGCATGAATTTCGGGATGCTCAGCATCAAAACCGCCATATCCGGTTGCAACTCGAACCTTGTAAAGCATTTGAACTGAATTATAGCGCGACAGTTACCCGTCAGCCGAGCATTCCGAATGATCTGAGGCAAAACTTGAGTGAAGTCAAAATTCCAGACCTGCCGGATGAAGTCCTACCTTATTTGCTGGCCAGTCGCTATTGCAATTCAGATTTATTACTAGAAATGGCAAAACGTTCATTTGGCTGGATGACGCCCGGCTATACGCGTGTAAAAGCCATTGAACAGTGGATTTATAACAATATTTCTTATGTCTCTGGCTGTTCTGACCAGTTTACGACTGCGACAGATGTGCTGGTCCACCGGGCGGGGGTATGCCGTGACTTTGCCCATTTAGGCATTGCGCTGTGCCGTGCTTTGGGCATTCCGGCACGCATGGTGGTCGGTTATGTGGAAATTGAAAAGTTTTTACCTGATTTTCATGCCATTTTTGAAGCCTATCTGGAAGGAGGATGGGTGCAGTTTGATCCGACCCGTTTAGCTCCGGTCGACGAGCTGATTCGCATTGGCACCGGGGTAGATGCCGGAGATGTGGCTTTCTCAACCTATTATGGACAGGTCGAGCTGCTCAAAATCGAACCTCTGATTAAACCGGAATGCGATAGTCGCGTTGAGACTAAAATCACCTGACATGAATTATCTTATTGAAAATCCTCTATAGAGATTGAACAGTAAAATAGGACTAGATGGATGACTGTCGCCTGGAGAGAGACTTGGCTTTTTAAACAGCATCCATTTAAGTTTGATTAAAAGATATAAAATGAATACATCTTTAAAGCGACTAGTTTTATAATGCGCAAAATCTGTAAACATTAAAATCAGGCGCGCCGTGTTCCATTCCAATCTCGACTGGCTCAATACCTTAAAACCAAATTTTAAAGTTCTTCCACTCAAAGACCGTTTACTCTGCGGTATTGGGGCACTACTGGGTCTCACGGTATCGTCATTACTGAGTTTATGGATTCTGGGTGATTTTGAAGCCTGGTATATCGCGCCGATGGGGGCCTCGTCTGTGCTGCTGTTTGCAGTTCCGGCCAGTCCTTTGGCACAGCCCTGGAATATTCTGGTAGGTAATACTATTGCGGCTGTAGTCGGTGTAACCTGCGCCTTGTTTATTGCCAGTCCAACTGAAGCTTTTAGTCTGGCGGTGGCCTTGGCCATTATCCTGATGATGACCACAGATTCCCTACATCCACCCAGTGGTGCTGTGGCCATTACCGCGGTACTCGGCGGCAATGCGGTCCATGAACTCGGCTATGCTTTCGTTTTCTATCCGGTGCTGCTAAATTCAATTTTATTGATGGTGATTGCGATTGTCTTTAACCGAATGATTGGCAAGCGTTATCCGCAGCAGGCGCAATTAAATACCCGTTCCAAAGATCCGACCCCGACCCAGAAAGTCACCATCCAGCCACAGGATATTCAGGAAGTACTGGATCAGCAAACCGAGCTGCTGGACATCAGTGAATATGACCTGCAAAAGATTATTCTAGAAGCGCAGGACCGAGCCAATGCCCGTGCGGTCAACCAGTTCACCTGTCAGGACATTATGACCAAAGATGTGGTGACCCTGCATGCCAATGATGACATTCAGCATGCACTGGATAAATTTAAAGAGATGAATCTGATGAGCCTGCCAGTGGTTAATGCGGAAGGTAAGCTGGTAGGAACGCTGGCCATGTATCAGGTGGTAGAATGGTTTAAACGTGCTGCAGATGTGCGCAGCAGCTGGGAACATCAGGTCAAACATATTATGACCCGTAAAGTGGTCACTGTGCAGCCATTGCAGCCGATTCAGGATCTGGTGCCCTATTTTGTGGAGCGTTCCTTTAACTATATTCCGGTAGTGAGCGAGCAGCGTCTGGTCGGAATTATTAGCCGCGCAGATATTATCGCTGCCCTGAATCAGGAACTGAACCATTTTAAAATGAGAGCTTAAAACTGTTTGGGATTGTCCTAAAAAAAGCACCCTCGGGTGCTTTTTTATTTGGAATCTGGATTTATCTCAACTTAGATAAAGAACCAGTAAATAAACAGGGAAACCAGCACCACACACATCACATTCAGGACAAAGCCGACTTTCATCATCTCTCTTTGAGGAATATGGCCGCTACCGAATACAATCGCATTCGGTGGGGTGGCTACAGGCAACATGAAGGCACAAGAAGCACCGATCCCGATCACAATTACCAGAATTTCTTTAGGCATACCCATCTGGTCGGCAATGGCCGCAAAGACCGGAACCAGTAAGGCAGCCGAGGCAGTATTACTGGTCAGTTCGGTCAGGAAGATGATGAAGGTTGCCACCACAAAGATAATCATTAAAGGCGAGGCATCACCAAAAGCATTTGCCAGTGTTTGACCTAAAACCAGAGAACTGCCTGAATCCTTCAAGACAGCACTTAAGGTCAAGCCGCCACCAAACAGGTAGAGCACACCCCAATCGGTATTTTCAGCAACCTGTTTCCATGTAGCCGTACCCAGAATCACTACCATACAGGCCGCCAGAATCGCGATCCAGGTATCGGGCTGTGAAATGCCGAAATTTTCAGTCAATTTTTTACTGAAAATCCAGGCAGTCGCGGTACAAAGGAATAAAATCATGGTGGCAATACGGGTCGTGGTCCAGGGAATATTTTCAGTGACAAAATTCACCTTATGATTCAGTTTTGGACGTAGCACCAGATACAGGCTTACTAACATTGCCGGCAGGATAATGAACATCATTGGCAGGCCGACTTTCATCCAGTCAGCGAAGTCATAACCGAGGGCTTTGGCTGCAATCGCATTTGGTGGAGAACCAACGATAGTGCCCAAGCCACCAATACTGGCCGAATAGGCAATCCCGAGCAGAATAAACACAAAGGTTTTACGATCTTTTTCAACATCCAGATGCGAAAGTAAACCCAGCGCTAGGGGCAACATCATGGCTGCGGTGGCGGTATTGGAAATCCACATCGACAGTGCAGCAGTCACTAAAAATATGGCCAGTACCGAAGCACCAAGATGTCCACCGGAAAGCGAGATAATCCATGTGGCAATTTTCTTATCCAGTTTCTGGATATGTAGCGCCGAGGCTAGGGCAAAACCACCAAAAAACAGGAAGATAGTGGGGTCTGCAAAAGTAGTCAGTGCTGCTTGTGTGGTAATTGGTTCCAGTTCATCGCCTTTGGCCATGGGCATGGCGAGGACGACTGCCAGTATGGGTACCAACAGGGCAGTAATGGTGATGTGAATCGCTTCGGTCAGCCATAAAATGGCGATAAAGGTCAGTAAGGCCAATCCCTTATTGGCATTTTCGTCATAAGGCAAAATATGATACAAGCCATAAGAGATCACTGCAGCGATCACAATTAAAATCCAGCCTTTGCGAATTCCTTTTGGCATGGCATCAGTCGGGGTGCGTAAAGGGTCGTTCATACAACCTCCTTGCTCAACTTTTTTATTTAAAAAGCGTTTTTGAAATTCTTATAAAAGTAAATATGTGGTTTGATTAAAAAAGATATTATTTAAACAGTATAGTAGAGTGTTGTAATAATCCCACACTTTGCCAAAGTGCGTAAATCCCCAGTCCAAATAGAAAAAACAGCACTAGATATTTGAAATGTTGCTGGGAAAGTCGATGCCGTATTTTTCCCCCTAACCAGACGCCGATGAGTGCAAATAATGTGATTCCGAGCAGGATATGTCGCTGATGGGTTTGCAAAGAAATGAGGATCGGGAAAAGTAAGGTCAGCTGAACCAGCTTGCTGGCAATAAAGTTGAGATTACTGATAATCACAATATCGGTTTTGGAGAGCTGACAGCTAAGCAGATACATCATCAGGAAGGGGGCCATGGCGTTGGTTGCGCCTCCGATCATGCCAGCCAGTAAACCGAATCCCAGCATACTGAGCTGGCTGCTACTGACCCGAAGCGGAGTAGAACGTAACTGATCCAATACATAGAAAATAATCACCAGACCCAGCAATAATTTAAGATAGCCTTCATTGATCCAGATGAGTAGTTTAACCCCTATCACGCTACCGACCAGACTGCTGAGCATGAGTGGCCAATAGCGTGAGGCATAATAGCGAATGCTCTGCAACAGGCTATGTTTTGGATCACTATTGAGCATCCAAAGATTCAATAACAGGCAGGGGAGAATCACCAGGGTGACTGCTGTACTTAAGGCATATTCACTGGATAAGGCAGCCGTACTCAGCATAGGAAAGCCAAAGCCACTGACCCCATGCAGTAATGCCGCGATCGCACACAGCCAAAGCACAATCCATTCTGCCTGCGTCATCTGAAATCCATTTCAAGAATAAAGCATCAACTTATCCTGAATAGGCGAGCAGGGTAAAGCATAAAATGGTAATAAGACCAAAACCTAAAAATCAGGCAAAAAAAACCACGATCTTTTGGGGGAAGGACCGTGGCATAAAAATTTCACCATATGAATATTTAGGTGAAAGAGGAAACGATTTTATCGGTAGTCTTTATCCTGATTTACTGTGCGCACAGGATGTTCATAATCAGTTCTACTCGCGGCATAATCA
Organism: Acinetobacter sp. CAU_H_60; assembly: GCF_058599385.1. NCBI lineage: Bacteria > Pseudomonadati > Pseudomonadota > Gammaproteobacteria > Moraxellales > Moraxellaceae > Acinetobacter > Acinetobacter sp. CAU_H_60. The sequence continues at coordinate 326,436 of NZ_CM178653.1, forward strand.
GGCATAGAATTCTTTTTTGGCATCACTAACCATAGAACCAGATAAACTAAGATACCCGGGAAAGCAGCACTCATGACCGAAATAATCACGAAGATCAAGCGTAATAAATTTGCGTTCCAACCAAAACGTTCAGCAATACCACCCATTACACCTGCAATCATGTTTGAGCGGTTAGAGCGATATAAACCAACATTGGCCATCCAAGTCTCCTGATAGAAAAAATAAGGTTGAGTCTAAAAAATGACTCGTATTTATAAGAATGGAGTTTTATCTGAATTTTTAAAGTATCTATTGAAAATAAATTCGTTAAGTAATGTTACGGGAGATTAAATAATCCTTAAAAAATCACTAAGATCATAAAAATTCCATTGAATTCATTATTAAAATTTATAATTTTTCAGTGAGTCGTCTGCCTATATAGATGTGCACCCCTTCAGGTATGTTTTTAAAATGAAATCGAATGTATCGCATCATTTAAGTGGTTTGTGCCGGCTTGGATTTGTGTTGGGAAGTGTTGCAGGACTGATTGCCTGTGATGACCATCAAAGCAAACCCTTACCTGATACTACGAAAACTTTGGCACAAGATGGCGTAGTCATCTCCGCTGCCAACGAAAGTTATGATACCCGTAATGCTAAATCGCTCACCCAGACTGCAACCTATAATGCATTGCCTGTAGAACCAAATGTCGATCCTAAACCTTTACCGGATTATGCCAAAAGCTATGTCGGGCGTTATCTTACCCAGATTGATTGTGACGGGCGGTTTGCACCTTGTACGGAAGGGAAGTCGGTGTTTATTTTGACTTTATTGCCAGATGGTACAGTGCATCGCAGTATCGTGCATTATGGCAAAGTCTTTGTGAATAATTCCAGACGGGTTCAGACCGAAAGCAATGTGACCTATCGTAAGGATCGCTGGACGATTAATCCGGAACAAACTGAACTGATCGTGGACCGTAAAGAAGGAGCAAAGTTCTACTATATGATTAAAAGCCCAACCCATCTGGTCATGAATCTGGAAAAAATTTATGACGAAAAAGAACGGGCAAACCAGCAATTATTTGATCAGGGTTATCCTGCGCCTTCTAAAGCGTATGAGCTGGTCAAAGATTCTGAATTTAAAATCACTGAATAAAAGCGATAAAGTCTCTAAAGAATTTAAAAACAGCATAAATGAAAATGGCGATTTTAAAATTGTCAGGATGAACTGCGCTTAAATAAAAAGAATGAACTGAATAATATAGGAAATATTATAAGAATATTGAAAGAAGAAAATAAATATAGAGGGGAGAATGGTGGGCCGTCCGCGACTCGAACGCGGGACCAATGGATTAAAAGTCCACTGCTCTACCAACTGAGCTAACGGCCCATTCGGGTAATCAAAGTAGCTTTGATTGAAGTTTCTAAAAAGAGATTTTAGAAATGATGGTGGGCCGTCCGCGACTCGAACGCGGGACCAATGGATTAAAAGTCCACTGCTCTACCAACTGAGCTAACGGCCCATCAGGGGATATCAAATTTAATGGTGGGCCGTCCGCGACTCGAACGCGGGACCAATGGATTAAAAGTCCACTGCTCTACCAACTGAGCTAACGGCCCTGAACCAACAATTAAGCAAGGCTTAATCGTGCAGTGCAAGAGAAACTAAAAAGTTCTGAAAGCACCACTTTGTTTGATGGAGCGTATTGTAGCAAGATCTCATTGCAGCGCAAGTAAAAAATAACAAAGTTGCCTATGTTTGATTATAAATACAACAATTCTGCTTTATCTAAACAAAAAATAGGCAACTTCAGCACTTAGAAACGATATTGATAGGCTTGAATGTTCTCAAAAATTTCTTGAGTCAGTTCACAATATGCATCGCTCCCTGGCAATAAAACCAGCAGGCGTTCATCGGTCTTGTTTGGGTCAAAAGCCTGTTCTTTCAGTTTGTTTTTCTGATACTTGAAGGTACCGGTCGTTTCTACCTGCTTTTGAATGCGTAAAAAAACCGGAACTGCATATGCAGGCAGACAGCGTTTAAAGGTGCTGACCATATTTTTCAGGTCTTGCTCATCCAAGGTGCTTCCCGGTTGCAGGGTAATCGCAGCCATGCCGGCACGGCCATTGGTATTCGGAATTTCTACGCCATAAACCACAGCTTCGATAATTTTGTCATACTCGGTCAGCATGTTTTCGACTTCAGTCGTTGAAACATTTTCACCTTTCCAGCGGAAGGTATCACCGAGACGATCAACAAACTGGGCATGACGGAAACCGATATTACGTACCAGATCGCCGGTATTGAAGTAGGAATCGCCTTTGCTGAACACGTCATGCATGATGACTGCCTTGTTCTTTTCCGGATCGGTATAGCCATCGAAAGGGGAGCGGCGGGTAATTTTACCAATCAATAAACCGGTTTCACCTTTTTTCACCCGTTTGCAGCGACCTTTGGCATCACGCACAGGCTCATTTTTATCTTTATCAAATTCGATAATGGCATAAGGTGTTGGTGAAAAACCAACAGTATTGTCAAAGTTAAAGACATTGCTGAAACCGACATTACCTTCACTTGAGGCATACAGTTCCAGTACTTCCTTGATGCCAAAACGGGATTTGAATTTATCCCAGATATTCGGGCGCATGCCATTACCAATCATCTTGGTAACGCGATGGCCTTTTTCCAGTTCAGACGGTGGCGCATCCATCAGGTAGCGGCAAAGTTCACCGACATAACCAATCGCAGAAGCATCGAACTTTTTGACATCTTTCCAGAAGGAAGAGGTAGAGAATTTACGGCGGATGGCAAAAGTACTGCTTCCGGCAATGACTCCACACCAGCACACCACAATGCCTGTCGCATGATAAAGCGGCAGGGTGCAGTACATCACATCATCTTTATTCAGGTTCAGGACGTGGCCATAGGTGCCATAGGCGAGTGTCCAGCGGCTATTGGTAAAGACCACCGCTTTAGGTAAGCCGGTGGTACCTGAAGTATAGATATAGAACAGGCCGTCTTTGCCTTGTACTAAATGCGTAGTCGGTGTATTGAATTTCGGGAACTGGTCAATCTGTTCTGCCAGGTTAATAAAACCTTCAGGTGCCTGTCCGGCATTTTCTTGTGTATTCTGATCGGCAAACCAGTGGAAACGGTCAGCAGCAATATTGAGATCATGACGGATTTCATCAACCGCAGCCCGGCACTCTTCACCGACAATGACCGCAATCGGTTTCACCAGATTAATACTATGTGTCAGGACTTTGCCGACCTGAGAAGTATTCACCAGCGCAATCGTGATGCCCAGCTTGGCTAGACCAATCACGCTGGCAATAAACTCCGGACGGTTCTCGACCATCACGGCCACCACATCACCTTTCTGTGCACCGAGAGAGAGGTAGAAATGTGCGATCTGGTTCGCCCAGCCATTTAGGTGAGCATAGGTATAGGACTGATCCTCAAAACGTAATGCAATACCTTCAGGATTACGCTGTGTTGCTTTTTCAAAAGCTAAACCCAGGCCTGCGGGCGTATTGGGAGTACGTAAATAAGCCTGTCGCAGTCCGTTCAGCAGATTAGGGACCTTACTGATGAAGGCAGGGATTTTGGCTGCGACATCTGCAATGCCAATAAGATCGGGTTGGTTCGTCTGGGTCATGGGCGTCCTATTATTTTTCGTATCCAATGCGTTTAATTTATATGCAATAAACGGATGATAGCCATCTTTTAGCGTGTTGAAACTAGAGTAATCAACCTATTCTGACAAAATCTAGCAAAAAAAACCTAGCCACCGAAATGACTAGGTTTTTTTAGTTAACTGCAATTGGGCGAATTATGACTCAGTTGCAGTATTGGTTTTTTTCGGTGGACGGCCACGTGGACGACGTGGGCGGGCAGCTGGTTTTTCAGCTTTTGCTACAGTTTCTTCAGCTTTATCGGCTTCCGGAGTTTCGGTAGGTGCAGCTTCGTTTTCTGCTGGAGTTGCTTCAGCTGTAGTCGTTTCAGTGACTTCTTCAGCTGGAGCCTGTTCAGCTTTCGCAGTTTCTACAGGCGCTTCAGCAGCTGGTTCAGGAGTTTGAGTGGCTTCAGTTGTATCAGCACTTTCCACTGCGGCTACTGGAGCTTCAGCAGGTGCAGCTTCAGCACTTTCAACTTTCGCTTCTTCCGCTGGAGCTGTTGCTTCTGCAGCAGGTTCAGCCGCAGTAGATTCTGCTTCAGCTTGTGCTTGCTGTTTAGCCTGCTGTAACGCTTGCTCGGCAGCCAGTTTAGCGAGACGGCGACGCTCACGTGGATCATTCGCCACACGTTTCTCTGAAACCGGTGCAGGCGGAGTTAAATCCAGCACAGGTGCAGGTTCTGCTTCAGGTTGTGCTTTGCTGACTTCTACATCGCGAGTTACAGGTTTTTTCTCTGTAGTCGCAGTCGAAACCGTTGCTAAAGTCGCATTATATTCCTGCGTGAACTTTTGCAATGCACGGTTGAAGGTTGGTAACAGACCAAACTGTTCAATCAGGACTGAACAGTCTTCACCATAAACATGGCGAATCAGGCTGCCAATGGTGTATTGGCCAAGTGTTGGTACCTGTGATGGTGTCAATTGCTGAGTTTTTGCCTGTTGGCCTTGTGCAGCACGGCGGTCGCGACGACGTTGACGTGGGTCATTGCTGGCACGCTGTTTTGATGATGACTGAGCTTCAGGCGTTTTCTCTGCAGGAGCAGATGCAGTCACTTCAGCCAGGAACTCTTCCGCAGCTGGTGCTTCTACAGGAGCATCGGCAGGGGCAGTCACTTCAACAGCAGGTTTTGCGACTGGAGCAGTGTCATTCAATGCCACAATTTCGCTTTTCGCCTCGTCAATATTTACCACCATTGCTGTTGGCATCACTTCTTTACGAGGAGCATCGACCAGTTCCACACGAACTTGCTTTTCATTGACTGCTGGCGCTTCAACGGCAGCAGGTGCTTGAGGTGCAGCTTGTTCATTCAGAACACTTGGATCGCGGTGGCGATTTGGACGTTCTGGACGTTGCTGGTTGCGACGGTCACGACGTGGCACGTTTTGCTGTTGCTCATTGCCGTGAGCTTCGTTTTGCTGTGCAGACTCGTTGTGGTGCTGACGGCGAGAGTTGCGTTTGTTTTCACGCGCTTCCTGACGTTGTTCCTGACGAGAAACCTGAACCACTTCTTCATGCACCTGATGTTGTGATGCATTATCAGACTGTGCCTGTTCACGTGGCTCTTTGTGCTTGTTGCTACGTGCTTTCTTGTTATGACGCTGTGATTTCTCTTCACGTTCAGCTTTTTCAGACTGATCACGCTCTGGTTTATGAGCTACGGTCGAAGGCGCTAGATAAGCATTACCGGTAGTTACCGGTGCTGCAATAGTTGCTGGCTGTGCAGATACTGCTGGTGTTACAGGAGCAACCTGGCCGAACTGACCACGACTCACTGCACCGCCATTCACCATCTGTTCGATGGCAGCAGCTGCATTATTCGCCGTGCGAGATTGATCAACAGTAGTTGCCTGTTTTTGTACGAACAGGTTTTCTAACCATGCACATGGGCTTGCTGCAGGTGCTGCAACTTGAGCAGGTGCCTGTTGTGCAACAGGTGCTTGCTGTACGTTTTGCTGATTCTGGTTATTGCGGCGTTTATTGTTTTTGCCGTTGTTTTGCTGCTGTGCAGGTGCTGGTGCAGCGGTATGCGTATGTTCTTCTTCTAAATGCCACTCAGAAGACTCATAACCCAGTTCTTTTTCGCTTGAACGGGTTGCTTCAGTACGCTCGTAACTTGTCGGTGCGAAACCTTCAGGATTATACGAAATTTCGTAATGAGGTGTTTCCAAGTGTGGATGTGGAAGTACAGTTACGCGTGTATTTGAAGTTTGTTCCAGATATACCAGACTATGACGTTTTTCATTCAGCATGAATGCTGCAATTTCTACTGGTACTTCAACCTGAACTTCACCATGACGTTCACGAAGGGCGATTTCTTCCACTTTACGCATGATTGAAAGTGAAAGAGAGCGCAGGTCACGGACCATACCCGTACCATGACAGCGTGGGCAGACATAACCAGTTGCTTCTTCTAGTGAAGGACGCAGACGTTGACGGCTCATTTCCATCAGGCCGAAACGAGACAGTTGGCCAAACTGGATACGTGCACGGTCGCTTTGTGTTGCTTCACGCAGTTTTGCTTCTACCATACGCTGGTTACGGTCTTTGGTCATGTCGATGAAATCGATGACAACTAAACCACCGATATCACGTAAACGTAATTGGCGAGCAATTTCTTCAGCGGCTTCAAGGTTGGTATTTAACGCTGTATCTTCAACGTCCTGACCACGAGTTGATTTTGCCGAGTTGATGTCGATTGAAACTAAAGCTTCAGTTTGGTCGATCACGATCGAACCGCCTGAAGGCAGTTTTACTTCGCGTTCATAAGCAGTTTGGATTTGGCTTTCGATACCGAAATGCGCAAACAAAGGCTCATTCAATGTATAAGTTTTTAGTTTGTCTAACTGAAGCGGCATTACTGCTTTAACGAAGTTATAGGCTTCGTTATAGGCCTGCTCAGAGTCAATCAGGATTTCTGCTACATCATCACGCAGGTAATCACGGATCGCACGAGTTACCACACCTGCTTCCTGATGGACCAGCATAGGTGACGGGCCTGAATTTGCAGTGCTTTGGATTTGTGCCCAAAGGTCTAGCAAATGTTGCAGATCAAGCTGTAATTCTTCTTGAGAACGGCCAATGCCTGCTGTACGAACAATGACGCTCATACCACGTGGCACATTTAAAGATGCAAGCATTTCTTTCAGTTCTTCACGTACTGAACCGGAAATCTGACGGCTGATACCGCCACCTTTCGGGTTGTTTGGCATCAGAACCAGATAACGACCAGCTAAAGAGATGAAAGTTGAAAGGGCAGCGCCTTTATTGCCGCGCTCTTCTTTTTCCACCTGAACCAGAAGTTCAGTTCCTTCAGTAATCAGTTCACGAATATTTGAAGTTTGGCGAGGATCGGCTTTGTAATAAGAGTTTGCGATTTCACGCATAGACAGGAAGCCTTGGCGACCTGCGCCGTATTCAACGAATACAGCTTCTAAAGAAGGTTCAACGCGAGTCACGTGACCTTTATAGATATTAGATTTTTTTTGTTCACGGGTACGATTCTCTAAATCGAAATCGTAAAGACGCTGACCAGTGACAAGTGCAACGCGAATTTCTTCGGCATGTGTTGCATTAATCAACATACGTTTCATGGGTGTAACACCTTATAGTGATACACAGCAAAAAATCGCTATTCACGTAGCGAACATCACACATCACGGATCAATGGCCCAGATCTCCAATGAGTTTCATTGTGGTCTGAGTCTTTTATTCCCAGCGTCTACTTGAATATAGATCAGCTTCGGTATTTTGATTCACGTATTGATGATGGCAATACGGCTTCAATCTTTAAACGATTAAAGTCACCTGAACGTTTCACTGGCGGACAAGCGGTGCATTAGATGTGAGTAACTTTCACTGTCACATTGCTCGAAGATCATCCCTTCTTTATAGAAAGTGTCTTGATACGGAATTGTCGTCGTATCTTTACAAACTGTGCAGATCCAATGCATCAAACGCTGTAGCCTGAAGTCGTCTTCAGGGTGCGACTAATCTGATGTGTATCAGTTTACGTTTAAAAACCAACTAGGTTGGCGACATATTTTTTCAGACAAACTGATTTATGTACCTGAGGTACAATTAAACGCAACAGTTTGCTTTGTTTGCCGATATAATAAGCCTTCGGCGTCGGCATAATTCTTTTGGGACCTTCCCGTATCATGTGAGTCTTTAATTGAATAATCAAGTTCAGAGAAATCTGAAATGCTTCAACTTTTACTCACAAACGATGGTTTCCGTGCGCTGACTATATCAAACCTTGCATCATCTGCCTATGGGCTAAGCTTATGTTTCTTGTGTAAAGCATAACCTAAGTGATCAGTTTTTAATCAATTTTAGTAATTTTTGGGTCATAGTAACTGTATGAATTCTACACAACAATGGCAAAGCGTCACTTGGTTTGAAGTGGATGAACATCAAGATGGACAGCGAATCGATAATTTCCTGTTCAGTCGTCTGAAAGGGGTGCCTAAAAGTCGGATTTATCGTCTGATTCGTGAAGGACAGGTTCGCGTCAATAAAAAACGCATTAAGGCCGAAACCAAACTGGCGATTGGTGACCAGATTCGTGTGGCACCGATTCGTTATGAACAAAAAGATGAGTCAGAAGCGCCGATTTCGGACAAGGTGGCTCAAGGTCTTCTGTCCCGTGTGGTATATGAAGATGAAGGCCTAATGGTCGTCAATAAACCATCGGGTATTGCCGTGCATGGCGGTAGCGGTGTGGCGTATGGCCTGATTGAAGGTTTGCGTGCTGCAACGGGGAAAAAATACCTGGAACTGATTCACCGTATTGACCGTGACACCTCTGGTCTGGTGATGATCTCGAAAAAGCGTAGTACCTTAAAAACGCTACAAGATTTATTACGTGAACATAAGATTAAAAAAACTTATGCCGCTGTCGTGAAAGGACAGGTAACGCTGGATAAGCAACTCATTGATGCACCTTTACACCGTTATGAACTTTCTAATGGTGAGCGTCGTGTACGTGTCTCTAAAGAAGGCAAAGAGTCTAAAACTCAGTGGAATGTGGCAGAGCGTTTTATGCATGCGACACTGGTGTATGCTTCTCCATTGTCTGGTCGTACCCATCAGATTCGTGTACATGGTTTAAGTATTGGTCATCCGTTAGTGGGTGATGAGAAATATGGTCACGAGACTGAATATCGTGGACCAAAACCACGTCGTTTATGTCTGCATGCGATGCGTCTGGAAATTCCGGGTTATCCAACGATTGAAGCACCTTTGCCTGAAGATATGCAGAGTCTTGTGGCTCAGCTTCGTGCACAAAAGGCAGATAAGGTGGTAACGCCTGTAGAAGATGACGAGTAATTTTTAGCTTTTTAATGAGTCTTATCTTGCTTTACTTGAGTGGGGGAATTCCTCTTTTTATTAAGGAGGGTTAGGGAATTCAAGCCAATTGTTAAATAAATGAAAGGCGGCATGGATGTCGCCGTTGCGCTGTGGTATAGAGACGTACCATCAGCGTAACAAAGGATTTTTGCTACTTTTCATCCTTGAAAAGTAGATAATACCTATACGAAAACAGTTCGTCATTGAAGCTGATCGAGGTTATGAATTAATTTAACCTCTCCTAGAAGGAGAGGGGATATTAAGAAAGCTTATTCATGTTTTGAAATTCCATGCGAGAAGTAACGAATCTTCCTCCACTGAATCAAATACTAGGAACCTTATATGAATTCATCTGTAAAACTGGTCATTTTTGATTGGGATGGCACTTTATTTGATTCAGTAGGTCAGATCGTGTCGAGCCTGCAGTTTGCCGCGCAGCAGTTTCAGCAACCGCTGACTGATGCAGATGCGAAAAGCATTATCGGGCTGGGTCTACCGGAAGTAGCGCAGCGCCTGTTCCCAACTGTAACAGAATTACATGCCGATATTTTGCAGGCCTATTCAGATCATTATGTGGCGAATTCAGTGAATGATGCCTGGTTCGATGGCGTGTCTGAAATGCTTTATGCATTAAAGGATGAAGGCATTAAATTAGCAGTCGCTACCGGTAAAAGTCGTAAAGGTTTAGACCGGGTACTCAAACAAACGAATAGTCTGGAACTATTCCATGCCACTCGTGCTGCCAGTGAAACCCGCTCCAAACCTGATCCTTTAATGCTGGCTGAAATTCTGACTGAAACTGGTGTTAATGCGCATGAAGCGATTATGGTGGGGGATACATCTTATGACCTGGAAATGGCGATGAATATTGCCATGCCAAGTGTAGGCGTGACTTATGGCGTACATACACCGGAAACTTTGGCACAGTTTAATCCACTGTCGATTGTGAATGACGTCAGCAGTTTGCATGACTTTTTATTGGCTAAAGTCCAATGGAAAGAAGCCATTTAATTCAGTATCTTAGTCATTATTCAAGATCTGGCATTTTCTGAAAAGGAAGATGCGGATCAATGCTGTAGATTTAAACAACTGGTCTTATCTTTTAGTCTAAAGTTGTGATTACAGTGGTTTTGTTCTGTCATGATTGTTGAGTTATTTAGTTGGATATAACTTAATTCATAATTATAAGATTATGTTTTTAATTAATTTTTATAAATTTAATTTATAGATAATAGCTATTGCAAAAAATAAAATAACTATTGGCATTCGCTTCCTAATTTTCAGATTCTTAGACTGTTTATTTTTATGCTCTTTTCAGGATAGGCCTATTTTCCAAATTGCAGATACTCGTATCGCGGTTTGTTGAGGTCTATTTCTGGATTTCAGCATAAGCCTCATTTTTGCAGTTTAAGGAAACATTGATGTCGAATTCTGCTGTTGTTGAATCAGTTGCACAAGCATTACGTAGCGCTGAACTCTCAAAAACTGCGATCGCACCGATCCGTCCACAACTTGGTGGTGAAAGTGCTGACGTGGATATCGCATACGCCGTTCAGGAAGTAAATACAGAGCGTGCATTGTCTGAAGGTCGCCGTTTGGTGGGTCGTAAAATCGGTTTGACATCTAAAGTTGTTCAAGCACAACTGGGTGTAGACCAACCTGACTTCGGTATGTTGTTTGCCGACATGGCTTATGGTGACGGTGAAGCGATTCCTGCAGGTCTATTGATTCAACCGAAAGTTGAAGCAGAAATTGCATTGGTGATCAAAGAAGATTTAACCAAAGCAAAACACACCTATGCAGACATCATTAGTGCAACGGATTATGCATTGCCTGCAGTCGAAGTGGTCGATAGCCGTATCGAAAACTGGAAAATCAGCCTGATTGATACCGTGGCGGATAACGCATCTTCTGCTGCATTCGTTCTGGGTTCTAAGCCTGTCAAACTGGAAAACCTTGATCTTGTGAACTGCAAGATGGTCATGACCCGCGGTGAAGAAGTGGTTTCTCAAGGCGTGGGTAAAGCATGTCTGGCGAACCCATTAAACGCTGCTGTATGGCTAGCTGACGAAATGGTACGCCGTGGCCGTCCATTGCTGAAAGGCGACATTATTTTGACTGGTGCTTTGGGTCCAATGGTCGTGGCTCAGCCGGGCGATGAATTCAAAGTTGAAATTGAAGGCTTTGGTTCAGTAACAGCTGCTTTTGCTGCTGAATAAGGGAATACAAGAGAGTACATTCATGAAAAAGATTAAATGTGCATTGATCGGTCCAGGTAATATTGGTACTGATTTGCTTTATAAACTGCAACGCAGCGAATGGTTAGAACCAGTATGGATGGTGGGGATTGACCCAACTTCTGAAGGTCTAGCACGTGCAGCAAAAATGGGTTTAAAAACCACTGCTGAAGGCGTAGACGGTTTGCTGCCTCACGTAGTTGAAGATGACATCAAAATCGCCTTCGATGCAACTTCTGCTTATGTGCATGCTGAAAACAGCCGCAAGCTGAACGAACTTGGCGTGTTAATGATTGACTTAACACCTGCTGCAATCGGTCCTTACTGCGTACCACCAGTGAACCTTGAAGCATTGCTTGAACAAGGCGAAGTGCCAAACGTTAACATGGTGACTTGTGGCGGTCAGGCAACTATTCCTATGGTTGCTGCGATTTCTCGCGTTCAGCCTGTGAACTATGGCGAAATTATCGCGACTGTATCGACTAAATCAGTCGGTCCTGGTACACGTAAAAACATCGACGAATTCACCCGTACTACTGCTGGTGCGATTGAGAAAGTGGGTGGCGCGAAACAAGGTAAAGCGATCATCATTATTAACCCTGCTGAGCCACCACTGATGATGCGTGACACTGTTCACTGTCTAGTAGAAGGTGAGCCAGATCAGGCAGCGATCACTGAATCTGTACATGCGATGATCCTTGAGGTTCAAAAATACGTACCAGGTTACAAACTGGTGAATGGTCCAGTATTTGATGGCAACCGCGTATCGATCTTCCTTGAAGTTGAAGGTCTGGGTGACTTCCTGCCTAAATATGCAGGTAACCTCGACATTATGACTGCAGCAGCTGCACGTACCGCAGAAATGTTCGCAGAACGTGTTTTAAATGCAGTTGAAGCTTAAGGAGCACCTTCATGTCTAAGATTATTATTAATGATATGACTTTACGTGATGGTATGCATCCAATGCGCCATCAAACTACACCTGAGCAAATGGTTGCGATTGCAACTGCTCTGGATGATGCAGGTGTACCTTTAATCGAGGTAACACACGGTGACGGCCTTGGCGGTAACTCTGTGAACTACGGTTTCGCGGCTGCAACTGATGAAGAATACCTGAAAGCAGTGATTCCAAACCTGAAACAAGCAAAAGTGTCTGCACTTTTACTTCCTGGTATTGGTACGGTTGATCACCTGAAAATGGCGCATGATGTAGGTGTAGCAACTATTCGTGTAGCGACTCACTCTACTGAAGCAGATGTTTCTGAACAGCACATTACTGCTGCTCGTAAACTGGGTATGGACACTGTGGGCTTCCTGATGATGGCTCACATGGCAACACCTGAAAAATTGCTTGAAGAAGCACAAAAAATGGTGTCATACGGTGCTAACTGTATCTATGTGACTGACTCTGCTGGTTATATGCTTCCGCAAGACGTGACTGACCGTGTAGGTATCTTACGTGCTAACTTAGGTTCAGATATCGAAATCGGTTTCCATGGTCACCATAACTTGGGTATGGGTGTTGCTAACTCTGTTTCTGCTGTACAAGCGGGTGCAACACGTGTTGACTTGGCATCTGCCGGTCTGGGTGCTGGTGCAGGTAATACGCCACTTGAACTGTTTGTTGCGGTTGCAAACCGTATGCAAATGGAAACTGGCGTTGACCTGTTTAAAGTACAAGACGTTGCAGAAGATCTGATCATCCCAATGATGACACACCAGATCCGTGCAGACCGTGACGCTGCAACTCTAGGTTATGCTGGCGTTTACTCTTCATTCCTGCTGTTCGCTAAACGTGCTGAAGCGAAATATGGCGTATCTGCTCGTGAAATTCTGCTTGAGCTTGGTCGTCGTGGTACCGTTGGTGGTCAGGAAGATATGATTGAAGATTTAGCATTGACTATGTCTAAAGCGAAAGAGCTTCAAGCTTAATAGTTAAAAGCTAAATTTTAAAAAAAGCGTCCGAAAGGGCGCTTTTTTATTTATTTGAATAAAATGAATAAGATATTAAAACGATGGAGTAAGATATTTTAATTATTACTATTTATTTTACGAAAATAATCAAACACATTTCCTTAAACATAAAAACGATAAATAAAAAGTTATTTTTAAATTATAAAAAAATAATGGCTGTTTATGTAAGAGAAAACATGGATTTATATTGATTATCTGGTTAATTTTTTATTTTAGTTAATTGTTTATAAATATAAGTCTTTTTCAAATTTCAGCATACTTATTCTATCTATAGAGATTAATAGAAAAAATTTAATACTGTAGTCGGATTTTTAAAAAAACTAGAGTTGAGCATGATAGCGGCATAGCTTAATTTGATTACTAGGAATAAGCCATGCGTCGTCAAAACTTATGGATAGCAATGCTTGCTGCAACAGCAAGTTTAGGAACAACTGCAGCGAATGCAGATTTTATTGACGATAGTAATGTCCAGCTTAAATTTAAAAACTTTTATCTAGATCGTCAGTATCAAGATGATTTTTCTTCACGTAATTGGGGTTCTTGGTCACAAGGTGTGACTTTGGATGCGAAGTCAGGCTATCACGATATCGGTGGTGGGGTGCAGGTTGGTGCAGATGTTTTGGTTCAACATGCAGTTAAACTCAAAGGCCGTGATCAAAATCCGGATTGGGTGTTGCCTCACGATGGTAAAGAATCTAAAGATCATTTTGGTAAAGTTGGCGCAACCTTAAAAGCTAAAGTTTCTGAGACTGAGCTGAAAGTAGGTGAATTATTGCCGGTATCTCCAGTGCTGGTATTTGATCCATCCCGTCAGCTCATCACTACTTATAGCGGTGCATGGTTAGAATCTAAAGAGATCAAAGATACCAAACTGACTTTGGCTTATATTGATAAAATTAATAACCGTTACGACAATCAGTTCCGTGATTTAGCTTTATTTTCTCCTGGTAGAACTTTACCTGATGGTACACAAGGTCATTATGACTTAGGTCCTGAATCTGATGGTATGTGGATTGCCGGTGTAGATCACCAGTTCACGCCTGAAATTGGTGGTAGCTACTGGTATGCAGATGTTCAAGACATCTACCAACAGCATTACTTGGGTGTGAATTACAAAACTGCGCTAGGTGAAAAAACCAAATTAGATAGCCATGTGCGTTATTTTGATAACTCAGATTCAGGTGACAAACTGTATGGTGATATTGATAATCAGGCATTGTCAGTAGGGGCAAAAGTTAATCATGGTGCGCATACCGTAGGTCTGGGTTATCAGCAAATGTTTGGTGATACTGCATTTCCAACACTCGGTGGCTGGGTGCCGCAGCCTTATCTGGTGAACTGGGGCGTTGCAACCTTTACTGCACCAGAAGAAAAGTCATGGAATGTTTCTTATGGCTATGACTTCTCTGAAATGGGTGCCAAAGGATTAAACGCAACTGCGGTTTATTTCAAAGGTTATGATGCTCAATCAGGTGATCAAAACTTTAATACTGATGAGTTAAATCTGATTGCGAATTACACTGTTCCAGAGGGTAAGTTAAAAGGATTAGGCATTCAAGCGATGTATATCGATGTGAATTTTGCTAATCCTACTAAACCAGATCTTCAAGAATACCGCGTAGCGACGACTTATACCCATAAATTCTAAGTTAAGCGCATTTTAAGGGCAGTCAGTATTCTGACTGCTTTTTTTTGAGTTAAGAACTTAATCAAAGCCTTAAATTAAACAGGGTTTTAAATTTAAAATAATTAATTAAAACAAATACTTAAATAATATATTTTTTGTAGTATGCAATCGTAATTTTATATCAGTTGAAGACAGTAGAGCGGTTAATATAAGACGGTAAAAAGATCATTTTTAATGAGTCAACTTGACGTCGAATTCTCGTCATCGAGGAACACGCAAGCAAGAAACTGTAAGAGGAATCATGATGAGCACTGTTCAAATCCCTGATTATAAAACAGATCCTTTCTTCGGCTTAGAAGACAAATGGATTGAAACTGCAGAAGGTGAGTTGACTCACTACCATGAAATTGGTGAAGGTACGCCTATTCTGTTCCTGCACGGTTCAGGTACGGGTGTATCTGCTGCTGCAAACTGGTGGTTAAACCTGCCTTCAATTGGTGAACAAGCACGTTGTATCGCAATCGATACCATTGGTTATGGTCAAACTGTGGTTGCACCAGGTACTGCTTATGGTATCCGTGCATGGGTCGATCACGCTGTACGTACTCTAGATGCATTAGGTATCGAAAAAACCTGGTTAGTGGGTAACTCTCTGGGTGGCTGGTTGGCATTCCAGATGGCACTTGATTATCCTGAACGTGTATTAGGTATCGTATCTATGGGTACTGGTGGTGCAAAACAGACTGCTGCGCTGAAAGCACACGCAAACCCAGTATTAACTGAAGAAGGTATCAAGAAAACTCTTTCTATGTTTGTCGTGAATAAAGACCTGATCACTGACGAACTGGTGAAAGTACGTTTTGCTTCTGCTGCCAATGACTATGCATCAAACCGTTTGATGGATGTAGTGGGCGCACGTGACCGTGACCGTTTCGAATTCCCGTTAGACTTCGAAAAAATGAAAGACATCACTGTGCCTGTATTATTGATTCACGGTACTCAAGACGTGGTAATTCCGGTTTCTCGTACTTGGGATATCCTGAACATTGTGCCAAATGCTGATGCACACATCTTCAGCCAATGTGGTCACTGGTCTCAAGTTGAAAAATCAGATGAGTTCAATACTGTGATCAAAAACTACCTGGCTGTACACGGCGTAAAATAAGTCGTACTCAGTTTAAAAAAAGGATGGCTTCGGTCATCCTTTTTTTCTTTCTAAAATATTTAATTTACAGCTGCCAAATGAACACCATTTCCTTCAGTAAATTTTTTAAACATTTTTAATGCTTTTTAGCTATTAATCAGAATTTCAAAAATTAAAATGGGCCTTAGACTTCTTATTAGACTTAAGTTGTAAAAGAAGCCTAAGTTGAGCAAAAATTAAACCTAATAAGCCATGGTCGGAGATGTTGGAAGCCAAGCTAGATATGGCCTGTCATAGGAAAAATGAATATAAAATGAAATTTTGATCAGAAAAAATAAAAACAAAAAAGCACACGTATTCTCAGAGGAAATTACGTGTGCTGCTATAAAAATAGAAAATTAATGTGGTTCGTCGCGGTTAATGTCTAGGTAGAATACGCGAGTCAGGAGTTCCAGGAACTTCTTCACTGCGACTGAATTAGTATCCTTGCGATAGCTAACATACAGATCTAAAAAGGGAAGTTCTACATCCAGCGGGCGGATCACGGTATTGTTCATGGTTAATGGCGCGATATAGCCCGGCAGGATGGTACAGCCCAAGCCCATACCAATCGAGTTGATATTGAACAGGATATTATCGGCCTTTTGGACAATATTAAATTCAATACCGTTGGCTTTGGCAAAATCCAGAATAGTATGATGCAGAGTCTGTGACTGTTCTGCAGATGGAATAATAAAATCTATGCCATTCAGTAATTTAACTGGAATTCGGTCGTATTTTGCTAAAGGATGATCCTTCGGCAAAATGAAGATCAATGGCTCACGAATCACAAACTGGCTTTCAATTTCATCACTATGGAAATTGTGACGGGTAAAGGTTAGATCCAGTTCGCCTTTCTTCAATAATCGCATTTGCTCATTATTGTTCAGACTGAGCAATTCAATTTTTAAATCAGGGTTTTGCACGCGCAGATTCGGCAGGATATACGGGAAGATTTTCATTTCCGCGACAGGGACGAAACCGATGCGCAGCATCTGCTGCTTGGCTTGTGAGACCTGACGGGCCATGGCAATCGCCTTGTCAGCTTGTGCCAGCGTCAGGCGGGCCTGTTCTAGGAATACAGCACCTTCTTCGGTCAGTTCGACTTTACGCTTGGTACGGTGTAACAGTTTGACACCGACATCTTCTTCCAAATCTTTGATTTGCTGACTGAGTGATGGCTGAGCCGTGTAAAGTTTGAGTGCTGCCTTACTGAAGTTGAGTTCTTCAGCCACAGTAATGAAGTAGCGGAGGTGTCGTAATTCCATATCATCAGCCCGTCGAGTAATCCAAAAAATGTCTTACTATAATTTCAGAAGAGTATAATCTATAAACAACTATGTCGTGAAGATTATTTTGTCATTTAGAAAGTAAATGCCTTGGAGGGAGCGATTAGTGTTTTAATATAAAAATACACGCCTAGAATAATTGCTTAAAACTATTAATTGAAACAAAAAAAATATTTCCCCAAAACCGCCCTAAAATCCATCATCGTTGAAAAGTTGAGTCTATTACTTTGTGCCATAACTGGTCACAGGAGAGCTTTTCATGAGTGGAAAAATTGATGTGCGCGAAATCGACGCTTTAGTCGATGCACAAAATGGACGTATCACGCCATCTATCTATACAGATCCTGACATTTACGAATTAGAACTTGAACGTGTCTTCGGTCGTACATGGTTATTCCTTTGCCATGAAAGCCAAATTCCTAAGGCTGGCGATTTCTTCAATACCTACATGGGTGAAGATCCAATCATCGTGGCACGCCAAAAAGATGGCTCAATCAAAGCATTCTTAAACCAATGCCGTCACCGTTCTATGCGCGTAAGCTTCGCAGACTGTGGTAATACACGTGCGTTCACTTGCCCATACCACGGCTGGTCATACGGTATTGATGGTTCTCTAAAAGACATTCCGCTTGAAGATCGTGCTTACCCACATGGTGCATGTAAAGAGCAATGGGGTCTGGTAGAAGTTAACCGCGTTAAATCATACAAAGGCCTGATCTTCGGATGCTGGGATGAAACTACGCCAGATCTAGAAGAATACATGGGCGATATCGCTTGGTACCTGGACGGTGTAGTAGATCGTCGTGAAGGCGGTACTGTGATCGTGGGTGGTGTACACAAATGGGAAATCGAGTGTAACTGGAAATTTGCAGCTGAACAGTTCGCATCTGACCAATATCACGCGTTGTTCTCTCACGCATCTGCAATTCAGGTGCTTGGTGCGAAACCAGACGACGAATCTTCTAAGAAATTAGGTGCTGCACAAACTGCTCGTCCAGTTTGGGAAACTGCCAAAGACGCGATCCAATACGGTTCACGCGGTCACGGTTCAGGCTTCTTCTTCACAGAGAAACCAGATGCAAACGTATGGGTTGATGGTGAAGTTGCAAACTACTTCCGCGAAACTTACGAAGAAGTGAAAGAACGCCTAGGTGAAACTCGTGCACTGCGTCTAGCTGGTCATAACACCATGTTCCCTACATTGTCTTGGTTGAACGGTACTGCAACACTTCGCGTATGGCACCCACGTGGTCCAAACAAAACTGAAGTTTGGGCATTCTGTATCTGTGATGCGGACGCGCCAGAAGATGTACAAGCAGCATTTGAACGTTCTGCAACTCGTGCCTTCGGTCCTGCTGGTTTCCTAGAGCAAGATGACTCTGAAAACTGGATCGAAATCCAAAAAGTTTTACGTGGTTACAAAGCACGTCAAAACAAACTCATTATGGAAATGGGTAAAGGCAACGAGAAAGTACGTGAAGATGGTATCCCGGGTATCACTAACTATATTTTCTCTGAAACTGCAGCACGTGGTATGTACCGCCGTTGGGCAGATTTATTGATTCATGAAAAATGGGAAGACGTTGAAGCTGCGGCTGACGAATACGAGAAGGAGCTTATGAAATGAGTCAAATCAGTTTAGAACTTCATCACCAAATTAGTCAGTTCCTATATCAAGAAGCCAAGCTTCTTGATGACTGGAAATTCCGCGAATGGTTAGACACGCTGGCTGAAGATATTTCTTACACGCTACGTACTACACCAAACGCTCAAACGCGTGACCGTCGTCGTTCAGTTGAACCACCTACAACTTGGGTATTCAACGATACGAAAGATCTTCTGGAACGTCGTGTTGCTCGTCTGGAAACAGGTATGGCTTGGGCTGAAGAGCCTCCATCACGTACCACTCACATGGTGAGCAACGTGATTGTTGAGCCGACTGAAGTTGAAGGCGAATACGATGTGTACGTGACATACCTTCTGTACCGTACCCAGAAAGAGAAAGACGTTACGATTTATTGTGGTAAACGTCATGACAAGATCCGCAAAGTTGAAGGCGGCCTGGGCTTCCAGATCTTCAACCGTAAGATCACGCTTGACCAAGTTACCTATAACTCACATAACCTGAGTGTGTTCTTCTAATGAATAAGATTTTTGTTTGCCAAGTTGACGAATTAGACGAAGGCGAAGCGTTAAAAGTGGATTGCGGCGTAAACGGTATCGAAGCGCTTGCAGTATTCAACAACGGTGGCGAATTCTTCGCAATGAACGACCGCTGTTCACACGGTAATGCTTCTATGTCTGAAGGCTACCTTGAAGACGACGGTACAGTGGAATGTCCACTTCATGCAGCTCGTTTCTGTTTGAAAACAGGTCAGGCACTTTGCTTACCAGCAACTGACCCAATTCAAACATTCCCGGTTGTACTTGAAGATGGTGCGTTATACGTAGAGATGGCAGGAGAGTAATCATGGGTTGGCTACAAGGCGAAGTTGCACTGATCACTGGTGGTGGTTCAGGCCTCGGTTGGGCACTGGTAGAACGTTTCCTGGAAGAGGGCGCACAAGTGGCCGTTCTTCAACGTTCACAGTCTAAAGTCGATGCACTGAACGCACATTTTGGTGACCGCGTGCTGGCAATCGCAGGTGATGTGGCCAGCTATGAAGACAACGTCCGTGCTGTTAAAGCGACTGTAGAGCGTTACGGTAAACTCGACTGTTTCGTGGGTAATGCCGGTATCTGGGATCACTATGCAGATATCGTCAATACTTCAGGTGAGCAGCTGGAAAAAGCCTTTGATGAGATTATGGGGATTAACACCAAATCTCTGATCTTAGGTGCGAAAGCTGCACTTGATGAGTTGGTAAAATCTGAAGGTTCGATCATTTTCACACTGTCAAATTCTGCATTGTATTCTGCAGGTGGCGGTCCGGTTTACACTGCATCGAAACATGCCGGTGTAGGCATTATGAAAGAACTGGCTTACGAACTTGCACCTAAAGTACGAGTCAATGCCGTTGCGCCATCAGGTATGAATGTGAACATCAAAGGTGCTGCATCTTTAGGTCAAGAAAATCTTGGCCTGCTCGATGCACGTGATCCTGAGAAAATCGCACGTGGCATGCCACTGAATTTCTTACCTGAGCCAGAAGATATGACAGGTTCATATGTGCTCTTGGCATCTCGTCAAAATAACCGTCCTTTGACTGGTGTTCTGATCAATGCAGAATGCGGTCTGGGTATTCGCGGCTTACGTCAGCCACGTGCCGGTTTCTTTGACGAATAAAAATCTAGTCTGAAATGGACTTTTCGGCAGCCTGTTCTTGGCTGCCTTCCTTTTAAGGAGTCTCTCATGGCCGTTAAACTTATTTGTGCATCGCACAGTCCTTTAATGGAATTTGCTTCGCCGCAGGAAAAACGCAAAGAACAGGCCGTTCGCGAAGCGTTTGAAAAACTGTCTGCTGAAGTAAAAGCTTACGACCCAACCCTGATCATTACCTTTGGTCCTGACCATTTCAATGGTTTTTTCTATGACCTGATGCCAAGCTTCTGTGTGGGCATTCGCGCGACTGCTGCAGGTGACTGGGACTATGGTAAAGACAATGCACACATTGATGTACCAGAAGACAAAGCACTGGGCTTGGTCCGTCGTGTACTCGATGAAGGTGTGGACGTTGCGTATTCTTACCGTATGCAAGCTGACCATGGTGTGACTCAGCCATTGCACTTCCTGTGCGACGGCAAACTTGATCGTTATCCAACGATTCCAATTTTCATTAATGGCGCTGCAGCACCGATGCCAACCACCAAGCGTACCATCGCTTTAGGCCGTGCTGTAGGTCAGTTCATCAAATCTCTGAACCTTGAAAATGAGCGTGTACTTGTTCTGGGTACAGGTGGTCTGTCACACGATCCACCAACTCCACAAATGGGTTCTGTACCTCCAGAAGTGGAAGAGTTCCTGATTGCAGGTCGTAACCCGACACCTGAAGCACGTAACGCGCGTCAGTCAAAAATCATTGCTGTGGGCCAGAGACTGGCAGCAGGCGACACCTCTGTTGCAGTTCCTCTGAATGCTGAATGGGATATCACATTGCTTGAAAAATTCAAGAATGCTGACTTCGCTGCACTGGAAGCCATGACTGAAGCTGAAATCCGCCGTGATGGTGGCCGTGGTGGTCAGGAAGTTCGTTCGTGGATGGCGGCATTTGCTGCTTTAAGCGAAATGGGCGAGTACGAAATGACAACGCACTGTTATGAAGAAATCAGTGAATGGATTGCGGGCTTCGGCATCGTATCTGCAGAGTTAAAAGGTTAAAGACATGAGCAACATCGAAACCATCGTAATTGTAGGTGCTGGCCAGGCAGGTGCAAGCGCGATTTTAGAACTTCGTGGCAACAAATACGAAGGTAAAATCATTCTGATCGGTGATGAAACGCATCTTCCTTATGAGCGTCCACCACTGTCTAAAGACGTGATTCTAAAACCTGAAGAAACCAAGATTGAAATTTTGTCAGAAGAAAAACTGGCGGAACTTGGTGTAGAAACCATTCGTGGCAATGGCGTGAAAAAAATCAACGCTGAAGCGAAAACGGTTGAACTTCAAAATGGTGACGTTGTTGCTTATGACAAACTGTTGCTTGCTACAGGCGGCGCAGCACGTCGTCTGCCAAACTTCGATGCGTTGGGCAAACACGTTTATACGCTGCGTAACCTGGAAGATTCACAGGCACTGGTGCCTGTATTGCAATCAGGCCGTCGTATTGTCTTGATCGGCGGTGGTGTGATTGGTCTGGAACTGGCTTCTTCTGCACGTTTCAAAGAGTGTCAGGTAACTGTGATCGAAATGGGTCCTATGGTCATGGGTCGCTGTTCGCCACGTATTCTGAGCGAGTTCCTGCTTGAACAACAACGTTTGGCTGGTATCGACGTTCGCCTGGAAACCAAGATTGTAGATTGCAAACTTGACGGTGAAGAAGTTGTGATTACCCTTGAAGGTGGTGAAGAGCTTCGCGCTGATGCTGTAGTTTATGGTATTGGTATCGTGCCAAATGCACAATTGGCAGTTGAAGCAGGTCTTGATGTTGATTTCGCGATTAAAGTGAATGAAAACTGCCAGACTTCAAATGCAGATATTTATGCAGCGGGTGATGTAGCAACTCAACTTCGTAAATGTGGTAACCATCGTCGTGTCGAAACCTGGGAAAATGCCAATCTGCAAGCAGGGATCTTTGCGCGCCATGTGATGGGCGTTGAACATCCGACTCCAAATCCAGCTTGGTTCTGGACAGATCAGTTGGATATCAATTACCAGTTCGTAGGTGATATGGCGGCTGCTGAATGGCAAGTTCGTGGTGAAATCAATCCAGAGCTTCGCGCTGACTCATCATTCGTGATGTTTGGGGTGACTGATGGCGTTATTGTTGGCGGTATTACTGTAAATGCGGCAAAAGAAATGCGTCACCTGAAAAAGCTGATCAGCAAGAATGCAGCGTTTGAAGCAGATAAATATTTAGATCTAAGCCAGGATCTTCGTAAACTTGTGAAATAATTTGCTTTATTGATAAGTTTACAAAAGGGCAGACCTTAGGCAACTTGGGTCTGCTTTTTTATGGCTATTGTTTTAGTAAAATTACTGTCGCTAATTACATTATGAATGGGTATTTTTTGAGTAAGTGATTCTTACTTTTCAAAGGTGATGAGAAGTATGACTTCGCAAAACAAAAATCTTTTGATGATTTAAGGATATATCCCTATATCCCAGTTTAGCGGCGGCATCCCTGCCGCCATCAGTATTGTTGATTGTGGATTTGAGCGAGAAGTTAGTTCAATTCTTTCTGATTAAAATTTAATTGAGTCTTTTATGAATTCAAATTCATCTCCCATGCTGGTGACGGCAAGTATTTATGCCTTGCTGGTGCTGATCTGGGCAGCGACGCCACTGGCGATTGTCTGGAGCGTTGCAGAAGTTCATCCGATGTGGGTGCTGATCATTCGTTATTTCGGTGCTTCTGTGCTGGCTTTGGTGATCTTGGCTGCCATGCGTAATCCATTGCCATTTGATCGAACCTCCATGATGAGCTATGTAGCAGGTAGTCTGAACCTCATTGGTGCGCAGTTATTTATCTATCTGGCTGCGAACTATTTAACTTCAGGTTTAATGGCTTTAATTTTTGGTTTCTCACCACTAGTTGCAGGTCTGATCGGGCATGTCATCCTGAAAACCAATCGTCTGATTTGGCTGCAATGGGCTGGTATGGCTGTGGCAGTCGGTGGTTTAAGTTTTGTCTTTGCGGAGTCAGCAGATAGTAAGGTGAATCCGTGGGGTGTAGTACTGATGCTGATTAGCATGGTGTCTTATATTAGCTCGATTTTCTGGGTGAAGCAGATCAATGCTCCTTTAAAACCGATGTCCCAAGCCACCGGTTCTTTGATTGTTTCCTCATTGGGATCATTACTAATCATTCCTTTTATCCGGCAATCTTTCCCAACACAAATGCCAAGTATGCAGGCACTGTTCGGCTTTGGTTTTACCATGATCCTGTCTTCGATTGTGGCGATGCTGTGCTATTTCTGGCTGATTCGCCGTCTGGCCGCATCCACCGTATCCCTCAGCAATGTGATGACGCCAATCATTGCCCTGATTCTCGGTGCAACCCTGAATAACGAAGTGATCAGCAGTCATGCCTTTGCCGGAATTGCCGTGGTGATGTTCGGGATCGTGATGTACTTCTGGAAAGAATGGCGCGAGCAGTATTTTTCTAAATCTTAAAATAGATTGTTCGAGTTAAATTTAGACCTAAAAGGAAGCTTTGGCTTCCTTTCTAGTTTTTCAATTGTAGATGCAGAATCGGGTAGGGATTACCTTCGCTATCGGTTTCTGAGCGTCTGATGATCTCAAAACCATGTTTTAAATAGAAAGCAGTCGCATCAGGGTTCTGCTCATTCACCTCCACTTCAGTCACACCCAGCTCAAGTGCATATTGCAATAACTGACTGCCAATGCCTTGCCGGAAAGCATCAGAGGAGATAAACAGCATTTCCAGTTTATGGCCGGCAATGCCCATAAAGCCCAGAACCTGCTGCTGATGTTCCACATGGAACAGTTGCACCTGATCAAAATAACTATGCTGAATAATCTGCTGGCGAATCTTCAGGATTTTCTCGTCATTCAGGAAATGATGAGAAGCCCGGACGGACTTCTCCCACAATTCTAGGAGCTGAGGATGCTGATCGGCAGAAGTAGGGACAATCACAGGCATGAAGATTCCGATTAAAAATGAGAACAACAAAACAATAAACAATTTATCGCAGCAGTTTATTAAGATGCAAACAGATAAAATGAAAAATCAAATAGATCCATCTGTTTGAGGAAAAACTAGGACAACTTTGAATGTCATCTGAATCTAATAAAATTGTGGTCTATGCAGCGTTATTTGGTAACTTGGCTATTGCGCTGGTTAAATTCGTCGCAGCCTATATTACCAATAGTTCTGCGATGCTGAGTGAAGCGATTCACTCGGTGGTCGATACCCTGAATGAAATTCTGTTGCTGTACGGCATGAAAAAGGCAGAGCAGCGTCCAGATGCCCACCATCCTTTTGGCTATGGCCGTGAACTGTATTTCTGGGCCTTTATTGTGGCCTTGATGGTCTTTGCACTGGGTGCGATTGTATCCATCTATCAAGGTATCCTGCACATCATTCATCCTGAAGAAATGCAGGATCCGATGATCAACTATATCGTGCTGGGTATTGCGATTCTGTGTGAAGGATTCTCCTGGACAGTGGCTTTAAGAACCTTCCGTAAAATGAAAGGGAAGATGGGCTATTTCGAAGCTTTTAGACGCAGTAAAGATCCGACTACCTTTACCGTATTATTTGAAGATACTGCTGCGCTAGTGGGGCTTTTTATTGCCCTGATCGGGATTTTCCTGGCTCATCAACTGAATATCCCTGAGCTGGATGGTGCTGCCTCTATTTTGATTGGTGTCGTGTTGGCGGTATCGGCCTGGTTACTGGCACGTGAAACCAAAGGTCTATTGCTGGGTGAAACAGCAGATCCTAGACTGCGTGAAAATGTACTTAACATTGCCCAGCAGGATGCTGCGGTCTATAGCGCCAATGGTGTATTAACCGAGCAAATGGGCGCGCATCAGGTGATTGCCTCCTTAAGTCTGGAATTCAAAGATGACCTGACTTCCGATGAAATCGAAGCGTGCGTTAACCGGATTGAAGCACAGATCAAACAGCTACACCCGGAAATTATTACCCTGTTTGTGAAACCTCAAACCAAAGCGGTATGGCTGGAACGGACTCAAGGTCGTATTTAAGGAAGTGAAGATTTCAGTAGATAACTTTCGTCGGATAGTCAGAAGGGCATCAAGCGTGATTACATGAATACGGGATAAAAATTTAGGTCATGAAGTCATGTACAGTCAGGTATGGAGTGGGAATTATCGGATGAATATCGATCATTCTCCAGTCTTTTTAGAAAGCAGAATGGGCACAAACTTGATCTCGAGTATTCATTTTTTTAGAAGCTTTTCATCGGTTTTAGTCTTTCCATGGGCTCGATGTTTTGCTAAAAATAACAAAAACATAAATGAATCTTAGGCACGTATTTCATACTATGCTGGAATACCGAAGTATATAAGTTTGTATGCGATTTAAAGAGATGCTCCGTTTGAAAATTCCAGGTGGATGCTGTCTTGCATATAACAAATAATAAATAGTGGATATTTATGCAAGATCTTTTCAAGACTAAAAAATTTCAGCTTGAGACTGAGTCCAGTTGGAAACATCTCTGGTCCAAGCCGGTATTTGATTATCTACATTCCGATCATTTTGATGGTGAGCGGTTTAAGAATCTGGAGCATCATTCGCTCGAGCAGAGTCGCTTTGACTTGTATAAATGGTTATTCACCAGAAAATCCAGCACCTGGGAAGTGAATCTGGAACAGGAACGTGCCGAGTTTTTTTCACGTCCGCGTGCCTTGCCACAAAATCGGCCAGAAGCCACTTTAGATGACTGGCAAATCTGGTTTATTGGGCATGCCACCGCCCTGATCCAGATCGGGCCGTATAATTTTCTGACTGATCCGGTCTGGTGTGAATATGCCAGTCCTTCTGCATCCCGAGGGCCACAGCGCGTTATTCCTGCTGGCATTGCCCTGGATGAGCTGCCGCATATTGATGCCGTATTGCTCAGCCATAACCATTATGATCATATGGATCTGGCGACCTTGGCCTGGTTGCATCAGACCTATCAAATGCCGATCTATACCGGTCTGGGCAATGGCTGGTACCTGCCTAAAGACTATAATGTCATTGAAATGGACTGGTGGGAAAACGCATTTTTTGAAGATATTCAGATTGTCTATTCGCCAGCACAGCACGCTTCAGGGCGCGGAATGCGTGATCAGAACTGTGCATTATGGGGTGGTTTTTCTTTATTGAATGGCAAGGATCATTGCTATTTTGCCGGGGATAGCGGCTATGCGCCGCATTTCAAGGAAATTCGAAAACGCCTCGGGCCACCACGAATTGCGCTGTTACCGATCGGTGCCTATGAACCACGTGAATTGATGCGCAATATTCATATGAATCCGGAAGATGCTTTCCATGCCCATCAGGACTTAATGGCACGGTGTTCAATGGCAATTCATTATCGAACGTTCCAGCTCACCGATGAAGCACGTGACCAGCCTGAAAATGAATTGCAGCATATTATCCAGCATTCCTCCAAGCTGATTAACCCGTTTTACTGTATTCGTGAAGGCAAGCGGATTATTGTCTAAGGGCTTCAGGTCATTCCTGTATAACGATTGAGTCGTTAGCTAGCATAGAGAGGAACTCTCATTTCTATGGGATTAAATCCTATGCTGAAGGGTACAGGTGCCAATCATGGTGGAAGCAAGCATGGCGTACTGACTGATCGGGTCGGTGTATTGAGCAATGATTTCTTTGTGAACCTGATGGATATGAATAATGTCTGGGTGCCGGTAGAAGAAAACCTTTATGAAATCCGTGACCGTCAAACACATGACCTGAAATGGACTGCAACCCGTGTCGATCTGGTCTTTGGTTCCAACTCAATTTTACGTGCCTATTCTGAAGTTTATGCTCAGGATGACAATAAGGAAAAATTTGTACGTGACTTTATCAAAGCCTGGACCAAAGTCATGAACGCTGACCGTTATGATGTTAAACATCAACGTGAAGCCGCTTAAATTGAAATGCCATTCATATTCCTGATGCTTTAATTTAATATCCATAAAAAACCACCCTCGGGTGGTTTTTTTATTTGCTCAAATCAAGCCGAAAAACTTAGAGAAAGCTTGGTAAGCCTTTGGCTGGATCAGTTGCGCGAGCCATCTGGGCATCAGCTACGCTCATCCCAAGAGCTTGGGCAACACCTTCACCATAGGCTGGATCACAGGCATAACAGTTACGGATATGACGGTACTTAATGAAATCAAGCGCATCACCCATTGCGGCTGCGGTATTATTAAATAGAGCCTGTTTCTGCTCATCATTCATCAGGTTGAACAGGGCACGTGGCTGACTGAAGTAGTCATTATCATCTTTGCGATAATCCCAGAAATCTGCATCACCCGTGATTTTGAGTGGTGGCTCTCTGAATTCTGGCTGTTCCTGCCACTGGCTGAAACTGTTCGGTTCATAATGCGGCAATGAACCATAGTTACCATCCATACGCCCTAAACCATCACGGTGATTTGAATGTACTGGGCAACGTGCGGCATTGACCGGAATCTGGGCATGATTCACGCCCACGCGATAACGAGCAGCATCAGCATAGTTGACTAAGCGTGCCTGTAGCATACGATCCGGTGAGTAACTAATACCTGGCACCAGATTACTTGGAGCAAAAGCAGCCTGTTCTACGTCCTGGAAATAGTTTTCCGGATTACGGTTCAGCTCAAATTCACCTACTTCAATCAGTGGATAATCACCTTTCGGCCAGACTTTGGTCAGGTCAAACGGGTGATAAGGCACTTTCTCGGCATCGGTTTCAGGCATGATCTGAACGTACATTTTCCATTTTGGATAGTCGCCACGTTCGATTGCATCAAATAGGTCAGTCTGGCTGCTTTCACGGTCTTTAGCGATTAGCTCTGCTGCCTCAGCATCAGTCAGATTCTTGATACCTTGCTGGGTACGCATGTGGAATTTTACCCAGAAGCGTTCATTTTGGGCATTGATAAAACTGTAGGTATGACTGCCGAAACCGTGCATATGACGATAGCCGGCTGGAATCCCACGATCCGACATTACGATGGTAACTTGATGTAGTGCTTCCGGCAATAAAGTCCAGAAATCCCAGTTATTGGTGGCGCTACGTTTATTGGTTTTCGGATCACGTTTTACTGCTTTGTTTAAGTCAGGAAATTTACGTGGATCACGCAGGAAGAATACCGGTGTATTGTTACCGACTAGGTCCCAGTTACCTTCTTCAGTATAGAACTTCAGGGCAAAACCACGAATATCACGTTCTGCATCAGCTGCACCGCGTTCACCAGCGACGGTTGAGAAACGGGCAAAGAGTTCAGTTTTTTTACCGACTTCCGAGAAAATTTTTGCACGGGTATATTCGGTAATGTCATTGGTTACGGTAAAGGTACCAAATGCACCTGAACCTTTTGCGTGCATACGGCGCTCAGGAATCACTTCGCGAACAAAGTTAGCCAGTTTTTCATTCAGCCATAAGTCTTGGGCCAGCAATGGGCCGCGGCTACCTGCCGTCATACTGTTCTGGTTGTCGACTACAGGTGCGCCAGCTTCAGTAGTCAGATGGGTGACAGGGCACTTTTTCATATCTTGGCTCATATTTCTCTCCAAGCGTTGAGAATTTTATTCGTTATTCCAGCATTCAAAAAAATCATCTATAAGCGCAGGAATAACATTAGGGGCTTTATTTCCAACAGATTTTTAATTAAGTGAGTTGTTGAATTGGGTGTTTTGGCAATAAGTTTGGTTTTTCTGTAACTTCAGAAAATACTGCCTAAATGAATAAAAATTAAGTCATTGAAAATAAATAATCTAATTTGAACATAAGATATTTCTAGAAATGTGACAATGTTAAAATATGCAAATTTTTCACTCAGTTTAAAATGATTAAATAAGAAAATCAGAATTTAAGATGTCTTCTCTAAGTCAGAAAAATGCTTCAATATTTCTTTTATTTTTTATAAATTGTTGAGTAAGTTATTAATTATATAAATATTTTTAAAGTAGCTAGATTTAAGATTAAAATATAAAGATTAAACAGGTAGTTAAATCAGCATTCTCTTGCTCACAATTTTCTGATTTTTACAGCAAGAATATCTACCAAATTATCTATTTTCTGGAAAATATTTAAGTGCTGATCTGCTTGAAAATTGGCCAGTCGC
This sequence comes from Acinetobacter sp. CAU_H_60, assembly GCF_058599385.1. Lineage (NCBI taxonomy): Bacteria > Pseudomonadati > Pseudomonadota > Gammaproteobacteria > Moraxellales > Moraxellaceae > Acinetobacter > Acinetobacter sp. CAU_H_60. Next base: position 356,167 of record NZ_CM178653.1, read on the forward strand.
CCTTATAATCATTTCACATCCCGAGCGGATCATTTCCTTAGCCCAAATTAAACAGAGAGCAAGATGGCAAAGAAAAAAGCTGTAGAGGCAGTCATGCCAAACTTCGTGGCCAAACATATGCATGAAGTCAATAAAAGCCAGGTTTTTGTAGATCGGAAGAAAAATGCAAAACGTGGTTATACCAAGCACAAACAAGGGCGATATCAACAAGATGATCGCCCTTTTTTATGGGCAGCTTAGGGCGGCCAGGAAGAAGTGGATCTGTTCTGGACGGGAGCTGATTTTAAGGGATTCTGTGGAGTATAGTTAAAAGATGAATTTCTTTTCGAAGAATGCGGTGAGTTTTGTCGGGTAGTTGAAGAAGCTTCTTCGGGAAACATATTTTGAAAAAAACGGGGCAGGGTCGCAGAACTCGAAGATCTATTTGGATCAGCATCAGCCATAGGCCGGGTCTGCTGAAAACTGGCAAATTCTCCTAGCTGTTGCCGATACAGTTTCGCCGCAATGACCGATGGATCATTCTTGCCTAAACGCCATTGCTGGGTACGAGAAATTTCAATTCCCCATAAGGGACAGGCTTTAGGACGTTCAGTTTCACGGATATACTGGTGACTCGAGCTGACATTATTACGATCACGAGAAGATGTATATCTGGATTTTTGTGAACGTAAGGCTGGTGCAACAATAATAAAATAAAACGCTGCAGCTAGCATAAGCAGGATAAGCACAAATTCCATAAGTACCTCGACTGATGCAGAGGAACCTGGAAAAGTTCCTCCTTAAGCGCTGACCATACGGGTGGTGGATTTCACCATATCTCCTAAACCATGTGTTCTAAAATAATGCTCCATCCAGCTTTTTACCATGAGTGGATTGTCCAGTTTTAGTACATGTTTGAGTAATTCCTGTGCATCAGGCATCGGTACATGACAGATCGTTTTTCGGACTCTCAATATATTACTGGAACTCATGGACAGGGTATTGAATCCCATGGCCATTAATAGTACGGCCGATAGAGGATCACCAGCCATTTCACCACAGATACTGATCGGTTTGTTATTACGGTGACAGTCTTCTACCAAGCGGGTCAGGGCGCGCAGAATGGCTGGGTGCAAATGTGAATAAACGTTGGCCACACGCGGATTATTCCGGTCTACGGCAAGTAAATATTGAGTCAAATCGTTAGAACCGACCGAAAAGAAATCGACCAGTTCAGAAAACTCATCAATCTGATGCAGTACGCTTGGTACTTCCACCATAATCCCGATTTGCGGCTTGGTAATTTTGACCTGTTCTTCTTCCTGAACGGCATGATGATCACGTTCTAACAGATACAGTGCTTCTTCAACTTCACTGACGCTGGTGACCATTGGCAACAGGATATGCAGATTATTCAGGCCGATACTGGCTTTTAGCATGGCACGAATCTGAGAAGAGAAGATTTCAGGATGATCCAGCGTGAAACGGATACCGCGCCAGCCCAATGCTGAATTTTCTTCCTCAATCGAGAAATATGGCAGGTCTTTGTCTGCACCAATATCCAGTGTTCGCATCACCACCGGTTTATTGGCAAAGTGACTGAGCTGCTGCCGGTAAATGGCACGTTGTTCCTCTTCACCCGGGAAGCGGTCACGCAACATGAAGGGAATTTCAGAACGGTACAGGCCAACACCTTTGGCACCACGCTGTACACCACGAACCACGTCAATCATCAAGCCGGTATTTACAAACAGACGTACAGCAGTCCCATCCGGTGTAATTGCATCTTTGGTCTCGTATTGACGTAGATCTTTGGCAATCTGTTCTTCTTCTTTCTGAATCTCTTTATAACGGGTACGCAAACGGCGTGGTGGATTAATAAAGATGCGGCCCTGATGTGCATCGACAATCATCTCGACGTCATCCAAGGTGTTGATTGGCAGTTCGGTCACACCCACGACAGTCGGAATACCCAGCGCGCGTGCCACAATCACCATGTGTGAATTCATGGCACCTTCAGTGGTGACAATTGCTGCAATCTTATCGACAGGTAATTCCACCAGCGCAGCTGTTGAAATTTCTTCACCAATCAGGATGCTTTCATCCGTCAGTTCGCGATGGCTTTCATCAGCTTCCTGTAATTTGGCCAGAATACGGCGCCCTAGATCTTTCAGATCAGCGACACGTTCACGCAGGTAATCATCTTCCATCTGCGCAAACTGCGCGACATGGTTATCAATCACGATGCGAACTGCACCTTGCGCCCAGTGACCATCACGAATCAAGGCTTTAATTTCCGATGGCAAAGCATTTTCATCCAGCATACGCAGGAACACACTGAACAAGGCGCGTTCTTCGGCCATCAGCGCATCCTGCATTTTGTCATCCAGGAACTGAATTTCTTCACGTACCGAATTTAAGGCATTATCCAGTAAAGCCAGTTCTTCGCTAATATCATCTGCTTCACGATCCGGAACGGCACCCAGATCTGCAGGTGGATAAAGCACAATGGCGCGGCCGAGTGCGATACCGCCAGAACCGGATACACCCTGGAAGGTTTTATATGCCGGTAAATTATTTGGCTTGCGGAATACATCAATATTGCCGACTGCATGGGCGTGAGCGATTACGCCCGAAAGCTGGGCACATAGCGTAACCAGGAACGATTCAGCCGCTTCACTAAAATCTTGGGATTCTTTATTTTGGACAACCAGTACGCCCATGACCTTACGGCGATACATGACCGGAACGCCCAGAAAGGAATTATAAATTTCTTCGCCCGTTTCCGGTAAATACAGAAAACGATCATGCTTAGGGGCATTGTCGAGGTTAACGATTTCCTCTCGTTGACCCACCAGACCAACCAGGCCTTCACCGGTATGTAGAGAAACATGACCGACAGCTTCAGGCTTCAGGCCTTTAGATGCCATTAACAGATAACGCTGGTTGCGTTCATCGAGCAGATAAATGGAGCAAACATCCACATGCATGGCCTCAGCGACCTGATTGACCATAATATCGAGTGATTCATGCAAACTGGTAGACGCATTAATCTCTTGGACAATGCGTCTCAGGGTATCCAGTTGCATATTCGACATAGGAGCTGCTCCGTATTTTTTTAGAAGTCCGGTAATTTAGTTTATTTATAACAATAGCCGAGCAAAAAATCTGCACATGCACGCGATTTTTTTTAAGGTTTTTGTTGTGGTAATTGCTGACAGAGTTCAATCATGGCCTTGCGATAAACATCGCGTTTAAAATTCACCACTTGGCCTAATGGATACCAGTAACTGACCCATTGCCATTGATCAAATTCGGGCGGATCGGACAGATCAAGTTGAATGTTCTGTACGGGCGCCGTCAGTTTGAGTAAAAACCACTTCTGTTTTTGACCGATACATACCGGATCTGAATCCGTGCGAATGTATCGATACGGCAAACGATAACGCAACCATCCTTTGGTCTGCGCGATAATCTGGACGTGTTCAGGCAGTAAGCCAACTTCTTCTCTCAGCTCACGATAAAGTGCCTGCTCAGGGGTTTCTCCATATTGGATACCTCCTTGTGGAAATTGCCATGCATTATGACCAATGCGTTTTGCCCATAAAACCTGTCCAGCATCGTTTGCCAAAATGATCCCGACATTCGGTCGGAAACCTTCTGAGTCGATCATTTGGCTACCTAAAATTGTTTAATTTATGCCTTTGCTTTCGGGGAATATTATTTCTTTATCCAACTCGAAAAAAAGCAAAGTTTAAAAATGTTAAAATTGCTATGATCTTAACGAATTTCTATCGACTAGCGGAGATAGATTTACAATTTTTTTCTTAAATTTCAGTTTTTACGAGTATTTTCATGAAATTGGCGCTATTTGATCTCGATCACACCCTGTTAAACACCGATTCGGATCATTCCTGGGGGGAATTCCTGGTCAATGAAGGTCTGGTGGATCCCGTTCATCACCGCGCCATGAATGACAAGTTCTATGAGGACTATAAAAAGGGTCAACTGGATCCCTATGCCTATAATGAATTTGTGTTCCAGTTTTTGACCCAACATGACCATGATTATCTGACCGAATTACATCAACTGTTCATGCAAAAAGTCATTCGCCCACAGATGCGTCCGGAAGGTTTTAAAGCGATTCAGCGCCATAAAGATGCGGGACATGACATTGTCGGCATTACTGCAACCTCGGACTTTATTACCGCACCGATCTTCCGTGAGTTTGGCATTACTGAAATTATTGCCACCAATGCTGAAGTCATTGACGGTAAATATACGGGTAAGGTGACCAATATTGCCTGCTATCAGCAAGGTAAACTGACCCGTCTGGAACAATGGCTGGCAGGTCGTGACGTGACCGAGTCTTGGGCATATTCAGATTCAATCAATGACCGTTTTCTGCTGGAACATGCAGATCATGCCATTGCTGTGAATCCGGATGATCGTCTGGAAGCACTGGCCAAAGAACAGGGCTGGGAAATTCAGGACTGGTCGATTTAAGCAGTTCGTTCGATTTAATCAGGCACAACTTCGGTTGTGCTTTTTTATAAGCAGAAGAGGGTACTTTTTGACATGCCCGTTGCTGAATAAACATGCTATGCTTAGAACAAATAAAGCAAGTCGACAATAACGATAGCAAGCGCTGAGGTAATGAAAATGACCCAAGTTAGACCGCGTATGACTCATTTATTTGCACAGTTAGGTCTGGATTCAAGTGCAGAAGGGATTGCCCAATTTATTCATGAGCATCAATTACCCAAAGATGTGAACCTGATGGAGGCGCCGTACTGGTCAGATGCGCAGCGCCAGTTCTTGGCTGAAAAAATTGCTTCAGATGGAGAATGGGCCATTGTGGTGGATCAGCTCAATGAATCTCTGCATGAGGATGCCACTAGCGGAATTGAGTAGTGAACAAAAAGCCAATCAACTGATTGGCTTTTTTCATTTGGGGCATTACTGTATCCGTTTCCATAAAGTTACTTGGGACAGGGTATGTTGATATTTACGCGCTGTTTCCCGGATCACAAAAGGCATATCCACAGGTTCGTCCAGCATTTCAAAATGTGGGCTGAGTAAAGCTTTGATGCCCTCTAAGGTACTCAGGTTTTCTCCCGCCTGCTTAAATCCGCCGATCCATTCACTGCGTGCTGTATGTTCTTCCAGCCAGGTATAAGGCGAGGCCAGCATCAAAATGCCGCCTATATTCAGGCGATTATGAATCTCACTCAGAAAAGCTTTAGGATGATGCAGACGATCAATCAGGTTAGCTGCCAGAATAAAATCATAATCTTTAAGCTGCGGTTTCAGGTTGCAGGCATCGCCCTGATAAAACTCGACCTTATTGGCAACCTGTTCAAGTCCAAGTTCTGCCAGTGAGCAGGATTTATATTCCACCAGTTCACCTTCAACAGGAATGCTATAGCGCAGGGTCTCTCCTTGCGCCAGCACCACACCTTGCTGAATAAAACGGGCTGAAAAATCTAGACCGGTGACCTGATCAAAATCTTGGGCCAGTTCAAAGCTGGCGCGTCCGGTTGCACACCCGATATCCAGCGCTTTATGACACGGAATGTTTTGAAAATAAGGACGAGCTAATTGAATCAGGCTTTGGGCAAAGTTTGGAACAGCAAAATATTCTGCTCCATACTGGAATTCCAGATATTGGGAAATCAGCTGATCACTTTCATATTGCGAGTGAAACTGCGGTGATGTCTCTTCCGCGGCAACATAGCGAAAACCGGCATGCTGGAAAAAATGTCGCCGGAATGCATAGCGTGAACTGTGCAGGGCTTCATTACCGGCTGAAATCCAGGAACCGCCTTTAATTAGATGATGTTGGCCATCAAAAGTAGGGGTACTAAAATCATCGTAGAAGGGATGGACCTGAAAGCCTTCGAAAGGATAAATCGGGGTCTCGGTCCATTGCCAGACATTGCCCTGAACATCATAAAAATCGCCATGCTGAAAATGATCCACCGGACAAGAGCTAGGGCCATATTTTAATTCAATATTGGCTTGCTCAGGACTTGGCAATTTGGGATCCAGTCCTGAAACTGCATATAGTCGATACCATTCATCTTCAGTTGGCAGACGAATGGATTCTCCGGTCTGTGCTGATTTCCAGTTACAGAAAGCCTTGGCTTCATGATAATTCACTTCGACTGGCCAGTCCCAAGGCATCGGAACTTCTTCCAGCATCAATCTTAATGACCAACCCAGTTCCGTTTTGACCCAGAAGGTAGGATGTGTGGCTTGAGAAAATGCCAACCATTGCTGGCCTTCTTCAGTCCAGTAGTCAGCTGTCTGATAACCTTCTGCTTCTACAAAGGCTAAAAACTCCTGATTGGATACCAGATATTTGGAGGCTTCGAATTCTGCAATTTCGGCATGATGGTGGCCGTATTCATTGTCCCAGCCATAAAAAGCATGTTCAAAATTTTTATGTAAATTGACCTGACCTGCCGGTACCTTTACCAGACTATTTTCAGGTGCAATACCGGTAATGACATTGGCACGCCACTGCGGATGATTTTGTACATAACGTAACTGATGCTGGCGGATTAAAACCGAAGACGTTTCCAGATGAATCCGTTCATGCTCAATGCCCATGATGATGGTCCACCAGGGATTGTGCCAGTTTAGTGGAAGTTGTAGCGGCGCATGTTCTATCACTTTCAAGACCAGGGCACGTACCTGATGCCGGTAATCACGTACCGCCTGAATGCTAGGCCAGTGATAGTTCTGTTCATCCAGATCATCCCAGCTCATTTCATCTACACCAATCGCGAAGATACTTTCCAGATGCGGATTCAAACGTTCCGGGATCAGTTGAGCCAGCAACAGCTTATTGATAAAAAAAGTGGCAGTATGACCAAAATAAAAGATCAGCGGATGACGTAAGGCAATCGGTTTGACATAAAAGGCTTCTTCATTTTTCAGGCAGTCAAACAGTTGCTCATAGGTGTCAAAGGTATTTAGGAAATAATCACGTAATACGGCACGCGCTGTCGGTTCATCTTCAAAATCAAGGTTGGGAGTCGGGTGTAGCGTTGGTTTAAGCGGTTTCCATAAACCCATTTCTTCGAGCAGGTCATGAGAAGAAGATAATAAAGTTTTGGAGTCAGAAGATTTGATCTGCATTCTACGCTTCCTTGAATACGTTTTAATTTTTCATCTTCAGGAAAATGAATTTGATACTTTTAAAAGTACTTGAAAGGAAGCAACTGATGCGATGTATTTAGGTAACAAAATGCTGCATCGATATTGATGCAGCAGAGAAATGTGAAAATTAATTTTAAATTGACGGGCCTTGCATCAGTTGAACCAATGCTTCAGCCGCCTTCGATTGAGTACGACCCGGATGCCAGACCATCCCGAGCTGACGGTTCATTTCCAGATTCAGATCCAGTTCTTGCAGGTCATGATTGACCAGGGTTTTGGGCAAGACTGACCAGCCTAAACCAATCGAAACCAGCATCCGGATCGATTCAAGCGGATTATTACTCATGGTCGTTTTCGGCTTGATACCCTGTTTTTCAAACTCAGCCATCGTAATCTGCGTGGTATAGGTCTGCGCAGAAGGCAGCAGGCTTGGGTAATTCACCAGATCTTCAAGAGACAGGTTTTTTTGCTGAGCCAACGGATGGAACGGTGCTACCACAAAAACCAGAGGATCATTCCAGATAGTGACATATTTCAGGCGCTCATCCCCATGCGGCGGTAGCGTCAGAAAAGCCAGTTCCAGATCACCGGCAATGACCTGTTCATGTGCCTGTTCAGAATCTACAAAATGTACATCCAGGGTCACATTCGGATATTGCTGTACATATTCACGCAGATGGCTCGGTAAATGATGCAGACCAATATGATGGCTGGTGCCAATTTTCAGTTTGCCTTGTACCTGACCTTGTTCATGACTCAGGGTATAGTGAATATCACCCAGCTCGTTCAGCCAGTTTTTTACTTTAGGCAGCAGGGAATGTGCTGCATGAGTGGCCTGTACACCACGGCCCGCAGATTCAAATAATTTCACCCCGAAATATTCTTCCAGACTGTGAATACGTTTGGTCACAGCTGGTTGGGTAATAAAAAGCTGATCTGCAGCCAAAGAAATCGAACCTGTTTCCATGACTTTTACAAAGGCTTCAAAAGCTGCGAGATTCATCTTGATCACCTATAAAGTTTTTTTATGCTTAAGTTTATTATTGTAATAATTTAAGAATAAATCAAAGTAAAAATATAGAACTATTGGTTTAATGTTGAATTAATACACATTTTTAAATGTTTTATTTTATGTCATAAAAAAAGCCACCGAGGGTAGGTGGCTAAAAGAGGAAGATCGACAAAAATTTATGCGGTGATTTCCTCATCCTGTTGCTGGCTTTTTGCTTCCCAGATTTTCTCGTGGAAGAAGAAAGCAACCGCCTGTACAGTCGGTTCTAATAAACTCAAGGCAATCGCCATGGTTAAACTGCCTGTGACAAAATAGCCCACTAACATCGCGACAGTGATGTGCATGATGTAATAGCTAAATGTCTTTTTGAACATGCGCTGATTGTTGTCTACGAAACGTTGAATATGTGCCATGTTGATCTTCCTCAAAACAAATGATCTGTGCCGATGAGGAAATAATAATAATTCTCATTTAATTTGTAAAAACGAATATTCTTGATAAATTAATCGGAAAATTAGATTTTTGAAAAGAGAGCTAAACCATGATTTAATTTAAGTTTTAAAAGATTCCAAAAAGTTTTTTAACTAATAAAAATGATAAATTAGATTTATGTGAATGCAGCGATATAATCAAAATTAGCGAAAGAATTTACCCAGTCCAGTGGAGCACATCGACATGGCAGGCGAGACCCAAACAGCAAAAACATTATACGATAAGTTATGGGATGACCATTTAGTAAAACAACGAGATGATGGTTCAGCTCTACTTTATATCGACCGTCATTTATTGCATGAAGTGACTTCACCACAAGCCTTTGAAGGCTTGCAACTTGCTGGCCGTAAGCCATGGCGTTTAAGTGCCAACATCGCAACACCTGACCATAACGTACCGACCTCTAAAAAAGAGCGTGAGCAGGGTGTGGCTGGGATTGAAGATGATACTTCACGTATCCAGGTACAAACCCTGGATGACAATTGTAAGACGTTCAATATTGTTGAATTTGATATTAACGATATTCGTCAAGGGATCGCGCACGTGGTAGGTCCTGAGCAGGGCCTAACCTTACCAGGTATGACCGTTGTATGTGGTGACTCACATACTGCAACACATGGTGCATTTGGCTGCTTGGCACACGGGATTGGAACATCAGAAGTTGAACATGTATTGGCGACCCAATGTCTTGTTCAAAAGAAAATGAAAAATATGTTGGTGCGCGTTGACGGTAAATTAGGTCAGGGCGTAACACCGAAAGACGTTGTTTTAGCCATTATCGGTAAAATTGGAACTGCTGGCGGTACAGGTCACGCAATTGAATTTGGTGGTCAGGTGTTCCGTGACATGTCGATCGAAGGCCGTATGACCGTGTGTAACATGGCAATCGAAGCGGGCGCACGTGTCGGTATGGTTGCAGTCGACGAAAAAACCATTGAGTATGTCAAAGACCGTCCATATGCACCGAAAGGCGAGCAATGGGATCAGGCGGTTGCGTACTGGAATACCTTGCATTCTGATGAAGGCGCGCACTTCGATACAGTCGTGGTGTTGCAAGGTGAAGAGATTGAACCACAAGTCTCTTGGGGGACTTCTCCTGAGATGGTGATTCCGGTGTCTCACGCGGTTCCAACTTTGGAACAGGCCAAAGATGATGTACAGCGCAATGACTGGAACCGTGCTTATCAATATATGGGCTTAACCGCAGGTCAGGCTTTAGCAGATATTCAGTTAGACCGTGTATTCATCGGTTCTTGCACCAACTCACGTATCGAAGATATTCGTGCTGCGGCTGAAGTGATCAAAGGTCGTAAAGTGGCTTCTAGCATTAAACAGGCAATGGTGGTTCCGGGTTCTGGTTTGGTGAAACAGCAGGCAGAATCTGAAGGTCTGGATAAAGTCTTTATCGAAGCTGGTTTTGAATGGCGTGAACCAGGCTGTTCTATGTGTTTGGCAATGAATGCTGACAAATTGCAGCCAGGCGAACATTGCGCCTCAACTTCAAACCGTAACTTTGAAGGTCGTCAGGGTAATGGCGGTCGTACCCACTTGGTGAGTCCAGCCATGGCGGCGGCGGCAGCGATTGCCGGTCACTTTGTTGATGTCCGTTCATTTTAATTGGTACGCAGGAGCAGAAATATGAAAGCTTATACCGTTGAACAAGGTATTGTTGCACCTTTAGACCGTGCCAATGTCGATACAGATTTAATTATTCCAAAACAGTTTTTGAAATCGATCAAACGTACCGGTTTCGGTGAAAACCTGTTTGATGAGTTGCGTTATTTGGATGAAGGTTATCCGGGTCAGGATAACTCGGTTCGTCCGATTAACCCGGACTTCGTGTTAAACCAGCCACGTTATCAAGGTGCATCGATTTTAATTTCACGTGCTAACTTCGGTTGCGGTTCAAGTCGTGAGCATGCGCCGTGGGCATTGAATGAATACGGTTTCCGTACTGTGATTGCGCCAAGCTTTGCTGATATTTTCTTTAATAACTGTTTTAAAAATGGCATGTTGCCGGTGATCTTGCCGGAAGAAACGGTTGATCAGTTATTCAAGGAATGTGCAGCAGCTGAAGGCTATCAGTTAACGATTGATCTGGAAGCGCAGGAAGTTCGTACACCAAATGGCGAAAGCTTCAAGTTTGAAGTGGACCCATTCCGTAAGCATTGTTTGTTAAATGGTTTGGATGATATTGGCTTAACTTTGCAGGCAGCAGATGATATTCGTGCCTACGAAGAAAAAACCAAACAATCACGCCCATGGGTATTTGCTGAAATTCATTCATAAAACAGCAAAAATTGTCATGGCATGACTGCGAAGGCCTTGCTAATATCAGAAGATTATTAATTTTTTTTGATAGGTTAATACAGACATCATGGCAACGTATTGGAAACAGTGGCTTGCTCTAAGTGCAGTATCAGTGCTGATGACCGCGTGTCAAAGCATTGATACCTTCAAACTTAAACACGCCAAAGAAGATGCAGAAAGCAAATCCAATGCCTTGATTTATTGTGCAGGCACACCGGATTGTCAGTTTGAACGTTTAGATCGGACCATGATTGTGGATGAGTCCACCAAGCGAATCAGCCCAGAAGCGCTGGATCAGCGTCTGGTTCGTTTGCAGGCCAAAAACCTGAAACAGGATAATCCGATTTATTTATCTGTGCCGGAAGGGCAGCATGAACTGGTGGTGCGTTTCTATCCGATTAGCAAGGATAAGGCTGAGACCTTGCATCTGTTCCAGCAGTTTAAGGCGAATAAACGCTATACCCTGAAAATGTTCCGTGACCGAAATGCACGTAGCACCAGTTTATTAAATGCCTCTGCACCTGATCCATTGTGTGTGGACCTGTTGCAAGAGCAGAAAGTGATTCGTCGTTTTTGCAAACCCTATAATGTCATCAATGGCATTGCAGAGTTTGTAGAAAAAAAAATTTAACCTAGTCAGGTGGATGCCTGACCTTATAAATGGAAAAGCTCATGTCTAAACAAATTTTGATTTTAGCTGGTGACGGTATTGGTCCTGAGATTGTAAAAGCCGCAGAACAGGTGCTTACACGAGTTAATGAAAAATTCAATCTGGGTTTAACATGGGAACAAGGTCTTTTAGGCGGTGCTGCGATTGATGCACATGGTTCACCTTATCCAGAGGTAACCTCTGAACAGGCGAAAAAAGCAGATGCAATTCTGCTCGGTGCTGTAGGCGGTCCAAAATGGGATACCATTGAGCGTTCAATCCGTCCAGAACGTGGCCTGTTAAAACTACGTAGTGAATTGAATCTGTTTGCGAACTTGCGTCCAGCAATTCTTTATCCGCAATTGGCTGATGCCTCTAGCTTGAAACCGGAAATTGTCTCAGGTCTGGATATCCTGATTGTACGTGAATTGACTGGTGGTATTTACTTCGGTCAACCACGCGGGATCCGTGAACTGGAAAATGGCGAAAAACAAGGTTTCAACACTGACGTTTATGCAGAGTCTGAAATCAAACGTATTGCCAAGGTTGCGTTCGAACTTGCTGGTCTGCGTGGCGGTAAAGTATGTTCAGTTGATAAAGCCAACGTGCTTGAAGTGACTGAGCTTTGGAAACAAACCGTGACTGCACTGAAAGAAGAGCAATATCCAGACATTAACCTGTCTCATATGTATGTAGACAATGCTGCGATGCAATTAGTACGTGCGCCTAAACAGTTTGATGTGATTGTGACTTCAAACCTGTTCGGTGACATTCTATCTGATGAAGCTGCAATGCTGACTGGTTCAATCGGTATGTTGCCATCAGCATCATTAGATGAAAATGGTAAAGGCATGTACGAACCTTGCCATGGTTCTGCACCAGACATCGCAGGTCAAAACCTGGCAAACCCATTGGCAACCATTCTGTCTGTAGCCATGATGCTGCGTTATACCTTCCGTGAAGAAGCAGCCGCAAAAGCAATTGAAGATGCAGTAGGGAATGTTCTAGACCAAGGTCTACGTACTGCTGACATCATGTCTGAAGGCATGACTAAAGTGGGTACGGTAGAAATGGGTCAGGCAGTTGTGACTGCATTGAACTAAGTTACTCATTAGTTCCATGTAAAAAAACGCAGCCTTGAGCTGCGTTTTTTTATGACTGATTTTGATTAACAGGTTCGACCCGAAAGGCTGACAGAAGTTGCAATATTGTCTTTAAGCAAAAAGGTAATCTTGCATTGCAAATTCACATCATAACCTGATGCAGGGCTCACAGTGACTGGAACCGGAACTGTGCCAGTACCTGCTGCCGGAAACTGAGCAATTGGTAAGGGAACGGTCACAGGACGTTCTACGACATAGCTGAGCTGTTGGGAGCTGAGCTCAGGTTCACTGATTTGCTGATAACCCAAACGTTTCAAATCTAAATTGCGATCAATATACTGGCTGCTCTGACCAATAAATTGCTGTAAATAAGCTTCACGGTCGGTCTGGCTGATCGTGGGTGTCTGTGCACACCCTGACAGACCGAGCAACAGGATGCTCAAGCCCAATACCAGAGAAGTACCTTTGCTTAACAACATCACATCACTCCTACTCAAGGAACGCTTAAAAACAGTGTAGTCGCAAAGTGTGAGAGGAACTGTTGTAATTTATTATTAGGCAAGACAGGAATAATCAGGCAGTTAGATGTTAGCTTTAGCTGTCAAATTCAAGACAACTTAGAACGTTTTTAAGTCCACTTTAAAATGAATAAAACGCCAAAATAAGTCTTAACAGGCACGTCCGCTATATTGCACGGATTGGGCAATCCCTTGTTCTAGCTGAAAATGAATCTGACAAGGCATTTCAGCCTGATAACCCGGGCCGGGTGCAGTTGCGAGTCGTACAGGGGCGCCTATACTGACACTTTGCTGAATGGCCGGTATTCCCAGCGGAAGTTCAATGGTAGGAAGTACGGTATAACTCAGACGTTTTTCCGTTTGTACAGGTACTTTTGAGGTCTTAAAACCGAGTGCAGTTAAATCCAGATCCTTACGAATTGACTCTGCAGATTGGCCGATATATTGCTGTAGTTGCTGATCTAGTTGTCGTGATTTTGTCGAATTGGTAGTGGCGCAGGCAGTCAGGCTGATTCCTAGGATCAAAGAAAACAAGATTTTTTGCATGAATGATTCGCTGTTTTTATTAGAGGAAAAATAGAAATTATTATCTTCGGATGAAGTATAGGGAATGTGCAGGGGGAATTGATATAAAAGAAAAGGCAATAAAAAAGCCACTGGATGAGTGGCTTTTGCTTCCGCTAAAACTTAGCGCGCACGGTATGTGATACGACCCTTAGTTAAATCATAAGGTGTCATTTCGACCTTCACGCTATCGCCAGTCAAAATACGAATATAGTGTTTACGCATTTTACCAGAAATATGGGCAATTACTTCGTGACCGTTTTCTAAACGTACACGGAACATAGTATTAGGAAGCGTCTCGGTGACAACGCCTTCGAACTCGATGAGTTCCTCTTTATTGGCCATAGCCTACCTGAATGAATAAATTGGAAAGGCGCAAATTATAGTCAATTTTTTCGCAAAACACAAGGTGTAACGGGCGTTAGACTGATCATCTGTCAGTAAAATAAGCGAAGTATGAGTTTAAACTTTTTAACTAAAAAGCGTGTGGTATCTGTTGTCAGTTTGGTCAATCACAGTTAATCTAATTTCAATCTTTTTAAGTATAAATGAAGTACATACAAGGAAGGTTTTTGAGTGAGTCAGCTAACGGATGCATCAGTCGTATTGCGTTTAGGCTATCAGGCGATTCGTCGTGCAGGTTTGCCAACAGAAGAACTTCTGACAAAAGCAGGAGTCGCTTTAAATCAGGTGGAGACCAATGACCGTACTCCACTCAGTGCTCAGTATGCCTTCTGGGTTGCCGCAGAAGAGGTCAGTAAGGACCCAGATATCGGATTGCATCTGGGTGAACATTTGCCGCTCTATCGCGGACAGGTGATCGAGCATCTGTTTATTTCATCAGAGAATTTTGGTGAAGGCTTGAAACGTGCGCTGGCTTATCAGCGTCTGATCAGTGATGCTTTTCATGCCAAGCTGGTGGTCGAAGATGATCGCTGCTATCTGACCAATGGTGAGCAGCCTTTCGCTGAAAGTCTGGTCAATCGTCACTTTACCGAATGTGCGATGTCGGGTGTGTTGCGTTTCTTTAAATTTATTACTGAAGGTCGCTTTGAACCGATCTATATCGATTTCAATTTTTCCAAAGGCGCGGCAGATGAAGAATATTTCCGGGTCTATGAATGCCCGGTAAGTCTGGGGCAGAAAGAAACCCGTTTGTATTTTGATCCAAGCATTCTTGATTTCCCGCTTTGGCAGGCAGAACCGGAACTGTTGCAGCTACATGAACAGCTGGCAATTGAAAAATTACAGGAACTGGCTCGTTACGATTTAGTCGGGGAAGTACGTCGTGCAATCGGTTCTACTTTAGAAAGTGGTGAAACGACTTTGGAAACTGTAGCCGCTCAACTGAATATTACCCCACGCCGTTTACGTACCCAGCTCAGTGAGGCTAATACCAGTTTCCAGCAGATTCTGTCCGATTATCGCTGTCGTCTGGCTAAACGTTTATTGGCGAGTACCAATGAAAGTGTAGAACGTATCGTTTATCTGACTGGATTCTCGGAGCCAAGTACCTTCTACCGTGCTTTTAAACGCTGGACCAATGAAACGCCGGTGGAATATCGGAAGCGCAAGCAGCGTTAATTACTATCTTAAGTCCCTCCTTTCTTGCGCTTCAGCTTAAAGCAGTGCTTAAGCTTTGCTCAGGAGGAGAGTTCCTCCCTTTTTCAAAGGGAGGTTAGGAGGGATTTAAAAATTAAAAATAATTAGCTTATTCCGGCATATTTAACCAGTATGGACCCAAAGGTACTTTGGGTAGGTCAAAATACTCTGGATATTCAGCCTGGATAAAATACAGACCGTCCGGTGGTGCGGTAACACCGGCTGCTTTACGATCTTCTGCTGCAAAAATATGGTCAATATGGTCAACCCCATACATACCTTGGCCGATTTCCAGCAAACAGCCCATGATATTGCGTACCATATGATGCAGAAAGCCATCCGCCTGAATATCTAGAATCAGATAAGGCCCATGCGGGATCAGGCGGCAATGACGGACATGACGTACCGGTTGATTGGACTGGCAGGCCGCTGCACGGAAACTCTCAAAGTTATGCGTGCCTTCAAATTTTGCAGCTGCCTCAATCATTTTTTTGACATCAAGTGGGTAGTAAATGTGCGTGACCTGTTTATGCAGCAAGGCAGGGCGTACCGGATGGTTATAGACAATATAACGATAACGGCGTGCCTGTGCTTTAAAGCGTGCATGGAAGCCGTCATCCATCTCCTTAATCCATTGGATCGAGATATCTTTAGGTAACTGGCTATTTGAGCCCATTAACCAGCCCCGTTCAGAACGCAAGGCATGGGTATCAAAATGTGCGACCATATTGGTCGCATGCACGCCGGCATCGGTTCGGCCTGCACCATGTAGAATAATCGGTTCATCGGCAATTTTACTGAGTACCTTCTCGATGGTTTCCTGAACACTGATTACGCCCGGTTGTTGAGTCTGCCAACCTCGATAATTCGTTCCACAAAACTCAATTCCCACCGCAAAACGCTGCATAATGACCTCAAAACCTGACTAATTGTACCAATGGGCATGCCATTGCTCTACCGTGTCATATTGTAAATACATTTTTAGGGCTTTTGCATAAAGATCAGCATGGCCATAACTTTCATTGAGTAGAATTTTGCAATCATGCACCCATTCAGCAATGGCATAACGCTGATCGGTGGCACCGAAAGGCACTTGAGTAGTTAAGACCAAGATACAGCCTTTGGCATAGAGCTGATTGATAAAATCTACGATCTCTGGATTGACGGCCAGATTGCCGGTTCCAAAGCCTTGCAGGAATAGAAAATGCGGAGGATAGGCCAAAATATTTTTCAGATTATTGAACTGTTGAACTAAATCGATCGGCTGCATCATCAAGCTCATACAGTTAAAATCCAGAGCTTTGGCAATATCGTCTGCTGTAACCTGATGACTTTGCTGGTTGGCCTGAATAGCGATATGCGCATCCAGACCAGTAAAGGCATTCAGCTCAGTGGTATGTTGCTTTAAGGCAGTTTGAGCATGAATCAGTTGCTGATGAAAAGCCAGATAAACACCTGCATTACACTGAGTTACTGAAGCGAGCGCAAAGCTCAGATTGTCCATGGCATCGCTAAATTCGCGTTGCGCATCGCCTTCAGCATTCAGGAGGGGATACTGGCTGCCAGTCAGCACAATATGAGCCGAATTCCCCATAAAATGTGCCAATACTGCGCTGGCATAGCTCAGGGTATCTGTCCCGTGAATAATCACAAAATGTTGTATCTGCTGTACAGATTGCAGATTTTGGATAAATTGCACCAGTTCTAACCAGTCTGTAGCAGTACAGGCACTACTGTCCTTAATCACAGGAGCGCAGTAATACTGAATGAACGGTTGATCTGTAAGTAGCTGTTCCAGTTTTGGAATAAATAAATCGGCAGACATAGGGGCGAGCGGATCACCGACACAGCCAAAGGTGCCGCCCATATAAATCAGTGCAATATCTTTCATCATAAAAAAAGCAGCCAAATGTGACTGCTTTAGTGTAAAGGGAAATTGATTAAGATGCGATTTGATTCAGCAACTGATCGGCTTGCTGACGTTGTGCTGCTGTATATTCAGCTTCACGTTCAGCTATGACTTCACGGGCAGCTGCATAAGCGCCTAACTGGATATATTGCTGTGCCAGCTCCAGGTTAAGGTCCGCTTCATTAACTTCCATCAGTTCCGGGAAGGACTGCACCAATGGATCATGTTGATCGGTTGTTGAAGTCACAGGCGCTGTCGGAATCTCAAAATTCACCCCTGTAGAAACAGGAGTCTCTTTTACAGCTTCGACATTATCAAGTTTAAAATCTAGTCCAGATGTTTCAGTCGCAGCAGGCGTTTCAGTTGCAGGCGTTGCAATATCGAGGCTAGACAGGTCAAACTCAGTCGCAGGTTCGGCTGTTTTTTCCGCTGCAGGTGTTGGAGTGTCTAGAGAGAAAGAGAAATCTAAAGGCTGGATTTCTTCTGTTGTTGCAGGTGCTGATTCTGTTTCTAAGGATACAGATGGCTCAAGCTCAAGTTTAAAATCCAGAACCGGTGCTGACTCAGTTGCTGCTGTTGGAGCAGTCTGGGTTTCAGTAGTATTCATCTGAAGATCAAATTCAACTGAATTATCTGATACAGGCGAAGCTTCTTCCGTTTTTACTGGCTCAGCCGCTGGAATCTTCGGTTCAAAGTTGAACTCTAAGGGTTGGATATCTGGTACTGGTTCCGCTACAGCAGCTGGTTTGCTCGGTTGCAGTTCCTGTTGTAATGCATCAAATGCCTGTTCGTTTGAAGCAGGGGTGGCAACCAGGTCTGCAAAGGCATCTGTAGAAGGTTTGCTTTCCTGTACAGGAGGGGTTTGTGGCTGAGCACTTGGGAAATCAATAGTATCCTGAACAGCGACCGAAGAGTTTTCGAACTCACGCTTTTTGACCTCAGCCTGAGCCAGAATATCTTCCAGTTCCAGAGAGCGAACATGGTTAATCAGCTGTGAAATCGCAAATTCATCTTTTTGCAGGATATGAATGTCGAGTAGCAGTAAATACAACTCATGTTGAGAATTATCGCGATTCAGTGCCTGATTGATTTGCGCTTCGGCTGCAAAGAAATTACGTTCCTGAATCAGACCTTCAATTTTCTTGCGTGTCTCTGCTGATAGAGGCGTTGCTGATTTTTTAACGACTCCGGCTGGCTCGACCACTTTGGTTCTTTGGGAAGTGGATTTTGACGCAGCGCCAGGTTTTTTCGCTTTTACAGTTTTAGTTTTTGCTTTATCTGATTCTTGAGCATCTTGTCGTTTTTTTATGACAATTAATACGATGATCAATATCACTAATGGAATCACATAAATCAGCATGTTTTACCCCTTGGGGATAGAGTCATTAAGTTCGCCTATCCCAATAAATCGTCATGTGTAACTTTTTAATTAATTGGCTTTTTATCTGCCTGTTGTGCTTTAAGCTGTTGTTGCAGCTGGGCAAGACGAGCATTTAATAATTGAATTCTGTGATCCTTCTGATTGAGTGCCAATTCTAGTTCAGTTACGTTTCTCTGTAATTTAACGGTTTTTTCACGGGCTGTCATAACTTTTAATGACAACTCTTTCGAAGTTCGATTTTCTTTTGTGTTTGAGTTGGCAGAAACCTGGCCGGAATCACGCTGATTCTCGGCAACCAGGCTCATTTCAGCCTCATTCAGGCGATATTTGGTTTTTGCAGCAGGTTTGGAGGGTACTTGAGTGGACTTAATCGCTGCGGCCTGGATCGGAGTTTTCGCAGTATGAATGGTCGCTAAATTAAGCGCTGCACCTTTACGCAAGCGGTTGGCATCGCCTCCAATAAAAGCATGTTCATTCTCACGTTTGATTTGCTGCATGACCTCACTCACTGGACGCTGCTGTTCATTGGCAATCCTGGAGGCAATGCCCCAAAGCGACTCATTTGACTGTACTACATAGGTCGGTTTGACCTGGGTTGAGGTGCTTTGTTTGATGGCTGCCGGCTGTGCTTGAGTTATAGCTGCTAAATTTGGTTTGTCCTGTGCAGTAGTGGATGCCGCCTGCTTGCGTGCCTGTTGTTCTGCATATTTTTTGACAAGTGGATCACTGGACACCATCTGATTTTCAGTGCTTGTCGGTGCAGAAACTTGCGCTGAGGCTGCATTTTTATTTGTTGGATCTACTGCAACTTCAGCTGGTTTTGTTTCAGCCTGAACTTTTGTCGCTGCAGCCTGTAAGTTGGGCGTTGCATCTGCTTGAGTCACCGCTGTGTTGACTGCTTTGGATGGAGTATTTACTGGCGTAGTGTTTACAGTACTAGCCTGCTGTGAACTATGACTTGTCGCTGCTACCGCAGTTTCGGTATTAAGTTTTGTTGGGCTTGCGACTTGAGCTGCAATACTCGATGTCGGCTCATGGGTCACAGCAGCTATCGCTGTTTTAGGAATCGAGCTGGCTGATAATGCAGGAGGTGCTGTGTTTTGTAAGGCTAACGGTTTTTCTGCCACAAACGAGGTGGCTGGTTTGGATGGGGCATTGGTATAGTGCGTACTCACCGGTAAGTTCAGAGCAATATCTTTTTCACTCACGACTACGACAGGCGCGAGGGGCTGTTCAGTCTGTTTCAGGCTGGCCTGTAACAAATCAGTTTTAGGTCTTAATGCAGTACGGATATGCTGTAGGCGTGCTGCATTGCCTTCCTTGATTTTTACAATGATATTTAATTCACGATCAGTGACCGGGCGCGACGAGGTAATGGTAATAACCCCAGTACCATTACTGTTGCGACGGGTGAAAAAATTCAAATGACCCGGTGGCTGATGCGATGCACCCATAGAAATCAGGTCTTCTGGCGAGGCTAAACTTACCTCAATTGGCAAGTTAATATCTGATTGACGGAAATTCATTTCCGCATAAAGCAATTCCCCAGGTGCAGACTGGATTTGTACCGGATCTACATTAATCGCATAAATATTTTGTGAAGCAACAATGGCTAAAATGGCAAGCTTTAATTTGTTATATACAGTCATCTGTGAGCTCAGTCATTATCGCATAGCGAAAATTATAGATTAACGGGATGTTTGTTTTTTGTAAAATACTTACGCAATAGTTACACAAAAAAGCCGATCAATAAAGATCGGCTTTGTGCTTTATTTCTTGACGGAAACTTAAGAGTTTTTATAGTCAATCAAGATGCGCAGCATACGGCGTAAAGGTTCTGCAGCACCCCAAAGTAACTGGTCACCTACTGTGAATGCACCTAGGTATTCTTTACCCATGTTCAGTTTACGCAGACGACCAACAGGTACAGTTAATGTACCAGTGACTGCAACAGGAGTCAGGTCAGTCATTGATGCTTCACGAGTGTTTGGCACAACTTTAGACCAGTCATTTGCATTTGCAATGATATCTTCGATCTCATCCAGTGGAACGTCTTTGCGAAGTTTCAGCGTTAATGCCTGAGAGTGACAACGCATTGCGCCGATACGTACACAGTGGCCATCAATCGGTACAATCTGCTGGTTACCCAAGATCTTGTTGGTTTCAGCCTGACCTTTCCATTCTTCTTTAGACTGGCCGCTTTCCAGCTGCTTGTCGATGTATGGAATCAGAGAACCCGCTAAAGGCACACCGAAGTTTGCAGACGGGAAGCCTTCGCCACGTTGCAATTCAGCAATTTTAGAATCAATGTCCAGAATTGGAGAACGTGGATCATCTAGCAAGTCTTTGGTATTGTTATATAAATAACCCATGCCAGTAATCAGCTCACGCATGTTTTGCGCGCCAGCACCCGAAGCTGCCTGATAAGTCATGGAAGTTGCCCATTCCACCAGATTGTTCTGGAACAGACCGCCTAAGCCCATCAACATCAGAGAAACGGTACAGTTACCGCCCACGAAAGTTTTGGTACCTTTGACCAGACCGTCTTTGATCACATGCATGTTCACCGGATCAAGTACGATGATTGCTTCATCATCCATACGCAGGGTAGATGCTGCATCAATCCAGTAGCCATCCCAGCCTTCAGCTTTCATTTTCGGGAAAACTTCAGTGGTGTAATCGCCACCTTGACAGGTAATAATGACATCCATTTGCTTCAGACTGTTAATGTCTGTTGCATCCATAAGTGCTGGGGCAGTCTTACCACCAAATGCAGGAGCTTCACCACCTGCATTACTGGTAGAAAAATAGAATGGCTCAAAATGAGCAAAATCATTCTCTTCAACCATACGTTGCATAAGGACGGAACCCACCATCCCGCGCCAACCGACCAGACCTACTTTCATGTCACTTTGCCTCGGTGCGTTAAAAAATCAAAAGGGATTCGAGTGTATCAAAAAGGGACGTGACTGCAAGAGCTACACAATCAAAACATCAATATTCTTGAGCGAAATATCTGCTTTATGATACATACAAAATTGATAAAGCAGTTTTTCTTTTAGAAAAAATAATAACTTAGTAAAGAGTGTATCTTATGGTAGGGTTTATCCAGATCATGGCAATCGTGGTCATCTGGTTAAGTTTCTGGTCGCTGATTCCCCGAGATGAATGGTGGATTCGTGGTGCAGATTTTCCACGTTTACAGATTCTGGTTTTGGGCTTCATTGCCTTTGTTCTTTTTCTCCTGGTCGATCACCCGTGGACAGCCTTTAATCAGCTGCTTTTTGTTGGTCTGATCGCTGCTTTGGCGTATCAGCTGAAAATGGTCTTGCCTTATACCTTTGTTTGGAAAAAACAGGTCAAGCAGGTCAAGCAGGATCAGCTGGATCCGGATCGTCAGATTTCCCTGATTGTCTCTAATGTCCTTACGACCAATACTAAATATCATTTACTGATTGAACAGATCCAGACCCATCAGCCAGACTTGGTCTTAACGTTGGAAACCGATCAGGCATGGCAGGATGCATTGGCTGTCATTGAGCCAGATTATCCCTATCGGGTACCTGTGCCTTTGGATAATCTGTATGGCATGCATCTATATAGCAAGCTTGAACTGAGTGAAACCGAGGTTAAATTTATTCTGAGTGATGAAATTCCCTCCATTCATACCACGGTGATCTTACGCTCAGGACAACCGGTACAGCTCTACTGTCTGCATCCCAAACCACCTAGCCCGACCGAGGCCAAGGATTCCACCTTACGTGATGCTGAACTGTTAATTGTGGGTGATCAGATTAAAGATCTGGATGAAAGCTGTATCGTGATGGGCGATCTGAATGACGTGGCCTGGTCACGTACCACACGCCTGTTTCAACGCATTAGTGGGCTGCTGGATCCGCGGGTAGGGCGTCATTATGTGAATACTTTTCACGCAGATTATCCTTTTTTTCGCTGGTCGCTTGATCACGTCTTTCACAGTACCGATTTTGCCTTGGTACACATGGAGCGTTTACCGCATGTGGGTTCTGACCATTTTCCGGTCTTTCTGGTTTTGCAAACCGGTCGGATATTCGAGCATATTCAGGAAGAATTAGAACAAACTGATGAAGATGAGCAGGAAGCACAAAAAGCTATTGAAGAAGGTATTCAGAAAGCAGAGAAAGAGGAAAAAATAGTCACTGATGAAGTTGCTCTGGCATATAAAGAAGGGGGCAAAATCTCTTAGCTTTTTAGAAGAAAAGTGTACGATATTGCTTACAACAGTTTCCGCTTCTTGCGAATGGGCAGGGGTTGGGAATCTGGGTATTCTAGGTTTATCAGCACAGGGAGTCGAGAAAGGATATTCTCATAAGGAAGACGAAGCTGAATGAAAACATCATGGAAATGATGCTGAAAGGGAAATCACAACAACGAAGAAGCAATTATAACATATGAAAGCACAACCTCATTAGCCCGGGTTTTACAGGATGTAGAACCCGGGTTAAATTATTTTTGGCTTATTTTTTCATTATAATTATTCGATTATTAAAATAAAATTTAAATTAAAAAATGGATATTACCTGAATGGAAGTTATGATTTCCGATCATGATTCAGTCAATGAATCCGAAGTGCTACAGCTCTATCTTGTCAATCAATGGTCAGCTGCAGAAAAACCTCAATTGCTTTTACAGGCTTTGCAGCATTCTCATAGTCTGGTGACGGCACGTATCAATGGTCGGCTGGTCGGCTTGGGAAATGCGATTTCAGATGGTTATCTGGTGGTGTATTTCCCACATTTATTGGTTCACCCGGAGGTGCAGCGACAGGGTATTGGTCGTCTGATCATGCAAGAAATGCTGCAACGTTATTCAGGATTTCATCAGAAAATTCTGGTGGCTGATCAGCATGTCACTGAATTTTATAAAGCTCTAGGTTTTGAGCGTGCAGGGCATACAGAAGCAATGTGGATTTATCAGGGAACGGATCATTGAGTTGTCTTGCCAATAATACCGTTCATATTTTTTCTAGTTTTTAATAGATTTTATCATAGCCTTCAGGACGGGTCTTAAAGCGACGGTGGAACCACATATATTGCGTTGGTGCAATGCGCAACTGGCGTTCAATAATCAGATTTACCCGGGTTGCATCGTCGACTTCATCCGCACTTGGCAAGTTCTCTACCGCAGGCTCGATCAACACACAGTAACGTGGATCTTTAATATCGCCAGTCCGGTAAAAATAGAGTGGAATGGCAGCGGCCTTGGTCATTTTCAATAAGCGACGATGTGCAGTGACTGTGGCTGCAGGTACCCCAAAAAAGGGCGCCATTACACCCTGTTTTAAACCAAAATCCTGATCTGGACTGTACCAGATGGCATGGCCATTTTTCAGGTTACGCACCAGACCACGCATATCATCATGGTCAATCTGGTTGGCATAAATGGTGGCACGGCAACGGTAAATCAGCATATCAAGCAGGGGATTATTTTGTGGTCGATACACCACATCTGGCTCAAAATACTGTGCACATAAATAACCGCCGGCATCTAGCAAAGTCGAGTGGGTGCCGAGCAATAAAGCCCCTTTACCTTCTGCCTGAGCCTGCTGGATATGTTCCAGCCCTTCAATTTGTACCCGGCCTTTAAACCATTTTGGGCAATACCAGGCATTCAAGGTCTCAAATACACCGAGCATCTGGTCAATAAAGACCATACGGGTATTGTCCTGAACTTCTTGAGCTGACCATTCCGGGAAACAGACTTCCAGATTGCGAAGCGTGGTTTCACGGCGAGATTTCAAATATTTAAATGCCATCTGGCCGAGTAAATCTGCCAGACGATGCTGAATCGCCCAAGGTAAGATGGCCAGAATCATCAGAAATACAATACCCACCCAGATACCCCAGTATTGCGGTAACAGGAATGACCATTGAAATTCACCGGGTTGGTATTCTGGCGTTCGACTCATAAATTCAATATTTGAAATCAAAGATGTCAGCAGTGTAGCAGAAGAGCTTTTTGAAATAAAAAACTGCAAATTAAAAAAGCACCTGTACGAATACAGATGCTTAGTGACTAGGCGATTGAAAGATTAACCCTTGGTCATATTTTCCAGTTCGTCCCAACGTTCCATTTTTTCCAGCAAAATCTCATCAATTTCGCCTAAACGTTCAGATGCTTTAGTCGCTGCTGCGGCATCTGTGACAAACCAGGAACCATCCGCCAGTTTATCGGAAAGTTCAGCTTGTTCTTTTTCCAGTGCTTCAATTTCAGCCGGTAACATTTCCAGTTCACGCTGATCTTTATAGCTGAGTTTTTTCTTCGGAGCCGGTGCTGCAGGTGTAACCGCTGCTTCGGCTTTGGCCTGAGCTTTTTTGACTGCCATTTTCTGGTCAACCACAGTCTGATCTGGACGTTGTTCCAGATAATCCTGATAGCCACCGACATATTCATCAATATTGCCTTTGCCATCAAAGACCCAAGTCGATGTGACGACGTTGTCCATGAAGGCACGGTCATGCGAGATGAGTAGCAGGGTGCCTTTGTATTCAGCCAGCATTTCTTCTAGCAGTTCCAGCGTCACCATATCCAGATCGTTGGTCGGTTCATCCATCACGATCAGGTTTGATGGTTTCAGTAATAGTTTGGCGAGCAGAATACGGTTACGTTCACCGCCAGATAGAGCTTTAACTGGCGTACGCGCACGTTCTGGCGAGAACAGGAAGTCCTGTAAATAGCTATAGATATGACGACGTTGACCATTTACATCGACATGATCCGAACCCTCCGAAACGTTATCTTTAACTGATTTTTCCAGATCCAGCACATTACGCAACTGGTCGAAATAAGCAATTTCCAGCTGGGTTCCGGTTTTGACTGTACCGCCATGCTCGATTTCTCCCAGAATGGCTTTGATCAGTGTAGTTTTACCGACACCATTATCACCCACCAGACCGATCCGATCGCCACGCATTACCAGCGCCGAGAAATCATTAATGATCGGTGCATTGTCACCAAACTTCACGCTGAGATGTTCAATCTCGAACACCACTTTGCCTGAACGTTGGGCCTCCTGAGTCGACATGTTGACTTTACCCTGCTGGAAGCGGCGTGCTTTAGACTCTTCACGCAATTCTTTTAGAGCACGGACACGACCTTCGTTACGGGTACGGCGCGCTTTAATGCCTTGACGAATCCAGGCTTCTTCTTCAGCCAGTTTTTTCTCGAACAGGGCATTTTGCTTTTCTTCTGCTTCCAGCTGCTGAGCTTTTAGGTCGAGGTAACGGGAATAATTGCCTTCATAGCTCCGCAAAATACCACGGTCCAGCTCGACAATCCGGGTCGCAATACTGTCCACAAAGGCACGGTCATGCGAAATAAACAGTAAGGTCAGGTTGTTCTGTTCTAGCAGGAATTTTTCCAGCCATTCGATGCTTTCGACATCCAGATGGTTGGTCGGTTCGTCGAGTAACAGCACATCAGGTTGGGTGAGCAGGGCACGTGCCAACAGAACACGGCGTTTACGACCACCGGATAAATCAGCCAGATCCGCTTCCGGATCTAGTCCCATCTTACTTAGGATTGAGTTGACTTTGGTTTCTAACGCCCAGCCATCCAGCTGGTCCATCTGATGCTGCAAATGTCCCATACGGTCGCAGGCTTCCATATCACCGAGCACGCAAGCTTCACTGGCTTCATGATAGGCACGCAATACTTCTGAAGCTTCACCAGCGCCGTCGGCAACAATATCTGCAACCTTGCCAGAATCCATCGGCACGTCTTGGGCCAGCATGGAAATGGTGATGCCATTTTGTAACGAAACTTCACCACTATCCGGGAGTAAACTTCCTTCAATCAGTTTAAGTAAGGTAGACTTACCCTCACCATTACGGCCAATCAAACATACTCGTTCACCGCGTTCCAAATTAAAGTTGGCGCCGTCGAGCAAGGCAGGTCCGCCAAATGCCAGTTGGACATCCCTTAAAGTAATATAGGCCATAATGTTAATGTTTCCTGAAATCCCAAATGAGGACTTAAAATGACTAAACAACAAAATCTAAATGATCAGGCGTCATTTTCCGCACCCATTGAAGATTTG
Source organism: Acinetobacter sp. CAU_H_60 (assembly GCF_058599385.1). Taxonomy (NCBI): domain Bacteria; kingdom Pseudomonadati; phylum Pseudomonadota; class Gammaproteobacteria; order Moraxellales; family Moraxellaceae; genus Acinetobacter; species Acinetobacter sp. CAU_H_60. The sequence goes on from NZ_CM178653.1 coordinate 382,930, forward strand.
CAAGTGCGAATTGCATTTTTAGATGATTTAGTTGAACAGTTGAATCAACAGGTCACTCGCCAGAATCTGGAAATTGCCGATTTAAAAAAACAAATGCAGTTGTTATATCAACGTGTTGAGTCTGCAGATTTGTCCGAAGGAATTGATGCTTTTGATCCGGTCACCAACCGTCCACCGCATTATTAATTTACAAATAATTTTAAAAAAGAAAGCAAAAAAAGCCCTCCAGGCGCGAGGGTTTTCTTTTAAGCTGGTGAAGCTCGATAAACCTAAACCAAGTCACCATTTTTATTCCGTCCAAGATGATCTTTAAAATCTAAATATCGTCATGGAAGATGGAAACTATTTGACCTTTCACACACTTCCTACTCTAATAGTATTTTCTAGCTCAGTTTTTAATCTTGCCTTATGCGCCAAAAAGTTGTCCTTCTTGATCTCGAAAATAACTTTCCTACAGCCAAGCTGTTACGTGACATCGTTGAACATTATCCGACTTTGTATCTGTTTAACTGTGCCGGAAAATTCGAGTTTGCTTTAGAAGAACTGACTGAGTTGGCCAGCTGGATCAGCAGCGGACAAATTATTATTCTGGATGTCCCGGAAGCAGAGCATAAGGAATATGAATATGCCGTGATTGTGGGTCAGCTGATGGCTTTGCTGGAAGCAGATACTCATGTCGAGCTGATCTCTGCGATGGATAGCAGTGAAATGCTAATGCAGATGCTACAGGCTTCAGATATTGATTGCAGCCTGATTCAGGTGTTGCCAGAGAATGCATCCACAGAGACTCAAGATAAACCTAAAATCCAGTTGCCAAGTATTGAAGCCATTAAAGCTAAACCGGCTTTGCAGCTGGTGAAAAAGTACTGTGATGCGCTCGGCAAGATGAGTGGCAAACCGACCACGCTCGAAACCTTAAAAAATTCTGTCACCAATATTCTGCAAGTTTTACCAGGCAAAGCCCAGCATGTAGTTGGCATGTTAATTAATCTGAAAATAGTCAAACGCTATGATGAGCAGATCAGTTTCCGTAAAAAAGTGCTGAAACAGTGGGTGCAGCTGGATCTCAATGACAACCAACCCGCTGAAAAACCGGCTTTGAATCAGGTGATCTCGAAGCTTAATCCTGAAGAGGCTGTTGTTGCACCTGTTCAATCTCCAATTCAGTCTGCCCAGCAAGATCTGTTCAAAAACTTTAATAAAATTGATCCGGTACAGCTCGAAGTTGCACGCAAGCTGCGCGAATTACAGGGAAATAAGCCTAAAGATATTTATGAATTACGTGATTTACTTGAGCAGTTATTTCCAAAGTCAGATGTCCGTCTTTTACTTAAAGAATTGATTGAAAAAGGATATATTTATTGGAATGGTCACGAAGTGTTATATAGTCATGAGATGTTTCTGAATTAGAATAATCTCATGAGGGCATATGAAAAAAATACTGTTACTGGATATTGAAAATCAGCCTAAAACAGAAAATGAGTTACTCAGCCTACTCAAATCTTATGCCCTCGTTTATCTGGTTTATGCAAAATCACCTGTAGCCTTGAGTCTGGATGGATTGCAAAATTTGTCTGATCATGTAGTTCAAAAACGTCTGGTTTTAATTAAAATGCCAAAAACCGGACCTGATGCTGCTGATTTTGGCTTGGCATTTGTAGCCGGGCAGTTATCTGTACAAATGCAGGCATCTGAAGCTGAATTTGATGTCATGTCGAATGATAAGAAATTTGAATATATTGTCGATTTACTCAAAGTCATGGGGTTTCAGGCACAACAGAAGAAAAAAGAAATTCAGTCCACATGTTCCACTAAATTATCTTTAGAGCACATTCATCCAGAAAAAGCTGAATTCAAACTGCTTTTCGCTGCGGTTAAACTGTTAGTGAAAAATCAGCCCAAACAATTTAACTCTCTCAACAATGCCTTAAAGTCCTGGCTAAAAGGCACTTCTGCCACTATCAAGCAGGTCATTGGCCAGTTAAAAAATTATCAGCTGATTCGGATTCAGGATCAAAAAGTAAGTTATGAGCTAAACCGGATGCGCGAACTGTTAAAACTGGAAGCGCTCAAACAATCGAAACCAGTAGCCATTACTTTACCAAGTATTGCTGATATTCAGTTAAAACCTCATTTACAGCGGGTCAAAATCTATAGTGATTATCTGGCGAAGAGTGGAAGTAGCCGTCCGGCCAAAACAGCAAGTTTATTAAATTCAGTACGCTCAATCTTAGGCTTAGAACACCAGCAAGCAGCGCAAGATTTCATTCAGATTTTAAAGAAGCAGGATATTCTCAAACAGGACAATAGCAAACTGATTTATAACAGCCAGCTCATACAGGCTTGGGCTAATCTGGATGAGTCCTGCCTGATTCAAATGGCGATACAACCGCATATCATCAATCAGCCAAACACTGAAATCTTATCTTAAAACAAAGACGTAAAAGTAATAAGTACAGAGAATAAAATAGTATTTCGCAAGCGGTGCTTGCCTTTTATAGTGGGCTTATGCAAATCTAATATAAGAACATAAAGGTTGAACTATGGAAAATACCGGAATCTGGGTGGCAGTTGTCATCATCGTTTTCGTACTGGGGTCTATTTTTGGTCTGCGTGTGAGTCCTAGAGAAAAGGCATTAGGACTCATGCGTGATAAAGCCCGCAAGATGGGCTTACATCCACGTCTGGTGGTTGCACCGGACTGGACCAACATTCCCAAGGCGACTGAAAGTCGTGCCAGTATGGTGGCCTATTATAGTGTGCTGCTTCCAGATGCCCGTTTACCGCTGATGCGTGCCCGCGTGGTTGATAACAAACTTGAACTGGTGCATGGGGATGACAAATTTAAAGATTTTCCCATTGCATTAAAGGGCATTTATGCTATTGATATGCAGGCAAACTGTGTAGGACTCTATTGGGATGAAGAATCTGATCTTAGAGCCACACAACTTGATGACATCAAGGCTCTATTACATTCTTTGGCTGAACTTTAATTTTAGAAATAAACAGGATTAAACGGTTAATATGGCGAACGCTCCTCGGTCCACATCAAAAAGCAGCACGGCGAAGTCTTCCGACGCTGGAAGTAAACGTGCCTTGGTGATTGTGGAGTCGCCTGCAAAAGCGAAAACAATCAACAAATATCTCGGTTCAAACTACATCGTGAAATCCTCGGTGGGTCATGTGCGTGACTTGCCGACGGGTGGTTCTGCGAAAACTGCAGAGAAAAAACCGGTGACCCGAACCAAGCTGACTGAAGCAGAAAAAGCGGAAAAATCACAGCAGGCGTTGATTAACCGGATGGGTGTCGATCCAGAACATGACTGGAAAGCCAAATATGAAGTCCTTCCGGGCAAGGAAGGCGTAGTCGCTGAACTGAAAAAACTGGCATCGCAAGTCGATGAAGTCTATCTCGCAACGGATTTGGACCGTGAAGGGGAAGCGATTGCCTGGCATTTAAAAGAAGTGATCGGCGGTGATGATTCACGCTATCAGCGTGTGGTCTTTAACGAAATTACCAAAAATGCCATTCAGGAAGCGTTTAAACAGCCCTCACGTCTAGATACCAATAAGGTCAATGCCCAGCAGGCGCGCCGTTTCCTTGACCGTGTCGTTGGCTTCATGATTTCGCCACTGCTATGGGAAAAAATTGCCCGTGGTCTGTCTGCGGGGCGTGTACAGTCTGTGGCTGTAAAGCTGGTCGTGGAACGCGAACGTGAAATTCGTAAGTTCATTCCTGAAGAATACTGGCAGGTTTTTGCAGATACCAAATCCAAGAAAGATGATATTCGTCTGGAAGCGGTCAAGCAAAATGGCAAGACTTTAAAGCTGCATAATAAAGCTGAAACAGATGCTTTACTGAATCTGATCAAAGACGCCGAATATAAAGTTATTAGCCGTGAAGATAAACCGACCAAGGTCAATCCAAGCGCGCCGTATATCACGTCCACCTTGCAACAGGCCGCAAGTACCCGTCTAGGTTTCTCGGTGAAGAAAACCATGATGCTGGCACAGCGCCTGTATGAAGCTGGTTTCATTACCTATATGCGTACTGACTCCACCTTCCTGAGTGATGATGCAGTCAACATGGTGCGCGGTCATATTGAGTCAGAATATGGCGAGAAATATCTGCCAGCCAAGCCGAACCGTTATGGTAATAAAGCTGGTGCGCAGGAAGCCCACGAAGCCATTCGTCCATCTAATGTCGCGCTGAAAGGCGACAGTCTGGCTGGAGTGGAACGTGATGCACAGCGTCTGTATGACCTGATCTGGCGTCAGTTTGTAGCCTGTCAGATGACACCAGCAGAATACCTATCATCGACTATTTTAGTGGATGCGAATGGTGTTGAACTGAAAGCCAAAGGTCGTACCCTAGTATTTGATGGTTTCACCAAAGTTCGTGGCCAGAACAAATCTGATGATGATGTACTGTTGCCGGCAGTGAAAGTGGGCGAAGTACTGAAACTGGAAAAACTTGATCCATCTCAACATTTTACCAAGCCACCGGCACGTTTTACTGAAGCATCATTGGTCAAAGAGCTTGAGAAAAAAGGTATCGGTCGTCCTTCGACTTATGCTGCCATTATCTCGACCATTCAGGATCGTGGTTACGTAAAACTGGAGAACCGTCGTCTCTTTGCCGAGAAGATGGGTGAGATCGTCACTGATCGTCTGGATGAAAGTTTCAATAACCTGATGAACTACGACTTTACTGCAGACCTTGAAGGTCAGCTGGATAAAGTGGCAGATGGTGAACGCAACTGGAAAGATCTGTTAGACAGCTTCTATGGTGATTTCAAGAAACGTCTGACCAATGCTCAGGGTGAAAACGGCATGCGCCGTAATCAGCCTGTAGAAGTTGAAGCAGTCCATTGTAAAGAATGTGACCGTCCGATGCAGATCCGTACCGGCACAACGGGTGTATTCCTGGGCTGTTCGGGTTATAACCTGCCACCGAAAGAACGTTGTAAAGGTACATTGAACCTGACTCCGGTTGAATCTCTGGCAGCATTATCTGATGATGATGCAGCAGAAACTGCGGATCTGATGTCGAAAAAACGTTGTCCAGTCTGTGGCACTGCGATGGACAGCTATGTGATTGATGGTGGCCGTAAGCTGCATATCTGTGGGAATAACCCGGACTGCGCTGGTTATGAGCTGGAAGAAGGCGAGTTCAAGATCAAGGGTTATGATGGCCCAACCATTCCATGTGACAAATGTGATGGTGAAATGCAGCTGAAAACCGGTCGTTTTGGTCCATATTTTGCCTGCACCAGCTGTGAAAACACCCGTAAAGTCCTGAAGAATGGTCAGCCTGCGCCTCCGCGTGTTGATCCGATCAAGATGGAACACTTGCGTTCAACCAAGCATGACGATTTCTTTGTTCTGCGTGATGGCGCAGCCGGTCTGTTCCTGGCCGCGAGCAAGTTCCCGAAAGTCCGTGAAACGCGCGCACCGAAGGTCGCAGAACTGCGTACTGTGGCGGATCAGTTGGATCCAAAATATCAGTTTATTTTGCAGGCGCCAGATGTGGATCCTGAAGGAAATCCAACCTTGGTGAAATTCAGCCGTAAGAACCAGTCTCAATACATTGGTTCAGAAACCCCTGAAGGCAAACAAACCAAATGGTCGCTGGTCTATCAGGATGGCAAATGGGTTGAAGCCTAAGCTATAAGACATCAAGAAAATGCTGACGAAAGTCGGCATTTTTTTATGACTAAGTATTTTTGATCAACACAGTTCTAGGATATTCTAGGCGTTAAATAATAAAAGATTAAAATAGGAATCATCCATGACTTGGCTAGATAAATTCCTGTTCTTAAGTATCGGATTAGGATCTATCCTCTATTTCATGCTTGGAAAGATTAATGAAATGGGTATTCCTATGGATCGGGGAATGATGATTATTTTGGTGATTATTATGTCGCTGGTTACTTTGAGCTGTGTTTTATATCTACGCTCTGAAGATCAAAAAACGAAACAAAAATAACTTTTAAATAAACTCTCTATTGGCATGTTCATATGTGGAAAAAAATCCGAATCCTGATTTTATTGATGATTTTATTTGTGGTGGCAATTAACGCTTATCGGGATCAGAATCAGGACTGGAACAAACCAATCTTTGTTCTGTTGCATCCGATCAATGCAGATGGATTGGCAACCACACAGCAATATATCCAGCAATTATCTGCTCAGGATCTAAAAGGGACACAAGAATATCTGGAAAAAGCGGCCCAGCAGTACCGTGGACAGCCTACTTATTTTTATTTTAATCTGGGACGTGAACTCAAAGAATTGCCGCCTAAAGTGCCGGAGCAGGCCTCCTTACTTGGCACCATTTTATGGAGTCTAAAATTCCGTTTCTATGCCTGGCAACAGCAGCAAGGTTCAGATCCTTCCTCGAACGTTACTCTCTTTTTAAATTATTATGATCCTGTACACACCCAGCAGTTAAAGCATTCAACAGCTCTGCAAAAAGGCCGGATTGGTTCAGTTAATCTATTTGCTTCAAGCAGACAGTCTGACCAGAATAAAATTGTTCTGGTACATGAATTACTGCATGCCTTTGGTGCTTCAGATAAATATGATCTCGCCACAGGCCAGCCGATATATCCCGTGGGTTATGCCAATCCGAATCAGCAGCCTTTATTTCCCCAAACCAAAGCTGAGCTGATGGCAGGGCACATTCCAGTATCGCAAAGCACCAGTAAAATGCCGGAATCTTTAAATCAGACCCTGATTAATGAAATCACGGCAATTGAACTTGGCTGGAAAAAATAATTAACAAAGTGCTGAATAAACTGGCATAACTTACTATTTTTATAGATAAACTCAGTGAGTTTCTAACAAATTTCTCCATGATTTAAGAGCATAATCAAAGTTATAGCCAATGACTTGAGAAGAATATGAAGACTGTTGGAAATGATCTGGTTCGGCATCAATTGCATGAAAACCGTAAATGGTATTTAGGCCTGGGTGCCTTATTAGTGTTATTTGGAATCGTACTGTTAGCATCACTGCCTTTTGCCACCTTATCCGTAGTATTCCTGTTTGGGGTCCTGATGATGATAGGTGGAGTAGTTCATCTGATCGCCGGGATTAAAATCTTCGATGGGGCATTTCGCTGGCTCTGGCTGCTATTCGGTATCATCTATTTTATTGCGGGCTATTATGCCTTTAGCACGCCAGCGAAAACTGCGATTGTACTGACCCATCTGCTTGCGATTGCTTTGATTGTGGCGGGAATAATTCGCGTCTTCAATGCTTTTATCTTTAAAGCATTCCGCGGCTGGGGCTGGACTTTATTTTCCGGAATTTTGACTTTAGTTACAGGTATCCTGATTCTATTGTCACCGAATGCACCGTTCTGGGTTCTAGGTGCTTTTCTGGCAATCGATATTTTGTTCCAAGGAATTAACTATCTGACTTTGGCTTCCTATATCAAGCATCGTGTGCCAAAAAGCTCCGCAGATCTTTAAGTAAGACCAGTATAAAAAAGAGCGCGAATCAGCGCTCTTTTTTTATTGGCATATTCAGCTTTGCCTGTAAGATGGGTATGCATTTCAAATTAGTATAAAACCTATCACGCGGCCGATCATATTCATGAAAACCTTTGTTCTAGCTCCAGATTCTTTTAAGGAAAGTATGACTGCCGAGCAGGCTTGTCAGGCGATGCAGCGTGGTATTTTGCAGGTCTTTCCGGATGCAAATTGTATCACTGTACCAATGGCAGATGGTGGTGAGGGAACTGTAGATGCATTAATTTCAAGCCTAAAGGGTGAACGAGTAAAGTGCCAAGTCACCGGGCCATTAGCCAGTCAGTCGATCGAAACTTACTTTGGCTTGGTTGATGCTGGTCAGACCGCAGTGATTGAAATGGCGAAAGCCAATGGGATTCATCTGCTCGAACCTGCTCGGCGTAATCCTATGTTGACTTCTACTCATGGCACAGGGGAAATGATCAAACAGGCTCTGGATCTTGGCGTAAAGAAAATCATTATCGGACTTGGTGGTAGTGTTACCAATGACGGTGGTGCCGGGATGGCACAAGCTTTAAGAGTCCGATTCTTAAATACTGCAGGAGAATCAATTCAGGTCTGCGGTGGTAATCTGGATCAGATTGATCAAATTGATTTTTCCCAGCTTGATGCCCGTTTAAACAATACAGAAATCCTGATCGCTTCAGATGTGAATAATCCACTCTGTGGGCTGAATGGTGCTTCAATGATCTTTGGGCCGCAGAAGGGAGCAACATCGGAAATGGTGCAACAACTGGATCGGAACCTGAGTCATTTCGCTGATCTGGTTGAAAAGAGCTTAGATATTTCTTTTAAAAACTTTACCGGCGCAGGGGCAGCCGGTGGGTTAGGTTTTGGGTTGATGGCGTTTGCAGGAGCAAAGTTGCAATCCGGTGTGGCGTTAATGATGGAACAAAATAGGCTAGCGGAAAAAATTGCAGATGCAGATTATGTTTTCACTGGCGAGGGCAAGATTGATCATCAGACCGCTTTAGGAAAAACTCCATTTGGCGTGGCGCAGGTCGCCCATCAATTGAATAAACCGGTAATTGCGTTTGCCGGTCTGGTCGGTGAGAGGATTGAGTCACTGTATCAGACTGGATTTAGCCAGATTGTGGGGATTAATCCACCAGATTGTTTATTGGAAGAAGCCTTAAAGAATGCAGAAATCAATCTGGAAAAAGCGGTTGTTCAAGCTGTTCAAAATATTCAGGAACAGGGTGTTTGAGTAAGATGGTCATTGCCGCAAAAACTTTATAAAAAGATAAATATATACGCGTAAGCAGATTTTACTTTTCAGGGATGAGCATCCTCAAAATATATTTTGAGTTCGCAAGGTAACAAAAATCCTTGGCTAGGTTGAGAGTATATCCCTATACCCCCAATCCAGTAGACGGCATCCATGCCGTCAACCCTATAGCTAATTAAGAATAAAAGTTCGGTCTGTTTCAGAGCAGCTCAAAGCTATAATAAGAGTGATCTGTTAAACTACACCTATCCACAAATTGATGAGTGACCATGAGTTTAGCCTCCCTGATTGATGAACTGAATCCGCAACAAAAGCAAGCTGCGACGACAGAAGCAAAGCACAGTTTGGTTTTGGCTGGGGCAGGCTGTGGCAAGACCAAAACTATCGTGGCACGTGCAGCTTATCTGATTGATCAAGGCGTACCAGCGAATCAGATTCAGATTCTGACCTTTACTCGTCGTGCGGCGAGTGAAATCGTGGCACGGGTGGAACTGGCACTCGGTGAACAGGCCAAAGGCTTACGTGCATCTACGTTTCATACCTTCTGTATGTATCTGCTGCGCCGGATTCCAAAGGCTTTTGGTCTGGAACAGTTTTCAATTATTGACCGTGATGATCAGCTGATGATGTTCCGCCTGATTCGCGGGCGTGATGACAAGAAAAATCCGAATTATCTGCCGAAGCCACAGGAACTCTGTGACCTATATTCCTTTGCGCGGAATACCCGGCAAAAACTGAGTCTGGCTTTGGAGAAACAGATGCCGGAATATCTGGCGCTGAAAGACCAGATTGCCGACATCATGAAAGAATATGAAGCGCGTAAGCGTGCGCGTAGTTTTCTGGATTATGACGATATCCTCGCTGTGGTGGCGACTGCTTTGGCACAGTCTGAAGGTCTGGTGGACTATGTGGCTTCGATCTGTCGGCATATGCTGGTGGATGAAATGCAGGATACTAACCCACTGCAATGGGCATTACTCGAACCTCTCAAAGAACATATTAGCCTGTTCTGTGTTGGAGATGATGCGCAGTCAATTTATGGTTTCCGTGGTGCCGATTTTGAAAATATTCATCATTTCAAAGAGCGTATCCCTGATGCCCAGATTTTTAAATTAGAAAAGAATTATCGTTCAACCCAGGAAATTCTGGACTTGTCCAACTGGCTGCTGGATCAATCCGAAATCAAATATGATAAGCGTCTGGATGCGCATCGCGGTGAAGGCATCAAGCCAAAGATGCATATTTTCCCGAATGAGTTTGATGAAGCCAAATGGATCGCGATTGATATTAAAGAGCGCCACTATCTGCAAGGCAGCAAATGGTCCGATCATATGGTGCTGGTACGTTCCAGTTATGCAGCGCGACATATTGAAGCAGCCTGTATCGCGGCCAATGTTCCGTATCGATTCATCGGCGGGATGAAACTGTTAGAAACTGCACATGTAAAAGATCTGCTCAGCCTGTTGCGTGTGGTTGCCAATCCGCTGGACGATATTGCCTGGATGCGTTTTTTAACGTTGTGGAATGGCGTCGGTGATGTGGGTGCCAGCAAACTGTCTCAACAACTTTTAGCTGAGCCAGAGATGGAAAAGATTGCCGACAAGCTAGAAAAATTCGGCAAGATTCCGCTAGAAACCATTCTGATCATGAAACAAATGGCGGTACTCAAAACCGAAGTACAGGCTTGTGTTGGTTTGGCGGTACAGGCGATTGAAGCACAACTGGCCGAGAACTATAAGAAAGACTGGAGCCGCCGTCAGGGGGATTTCGAATTGGTAAAACAGCTGGCTTCCAAGCATGCACAAGTGAGTGAATTTCTGGAAGAGTATGTGCTCGATCCGGTCTCTATTTCCGAAATTGAACGCCAGTCGGATACAGATGTGGTGACCCTCATTACCATTCACTCGGCCAAGGGTACGGAACAGAAAGTCTGTTATGTGGCCAATGTCACGCCGGGACAATATCCGCATGCACGGGCGCAAGGGGATTTCGATGATGTCGAGGAAGAGCGTCGTGTGCTATATGTAGCTTTGACCCGTGCACAGAATGAACTGATTCTGACCAAGCAAAACCTGAATCACTGGGCACGTGAAACGGTGGATGAGCAGGGGCGTAAAATTGAAAGCTATTTTCTCAATGATTTGACCCGCAATTTATGTGTCACAGAAACCCATTACAAAACCCGTCAACAGACTGTGAAAAGTGCTTTAATTGAGCGCCAGTCGATTAATTTAGATTTTGGGATTGATCTCGATTAAACTATCCCTTCTGGGTTTGACGCAAAAAGTAGGGTAGGCACGTGCTTTTTGATTATTTTTGCCTATCTTCTTAAGGTTATCCGATGAAAATTTTAGTTCGTAACTTGGCACGTACAGTAACAGAAGCTGAATTGCTGACCCTGTTCCAACAGTACGGTACTGTTGAATCTTGTGCGCTAGTCATGGATGCAGAAACAGGCAAGTCTAAAGGTTTTGCTTTCGTAAAAATGCCACATGGCCGTGAAGCTGTTAAAGCAATTAAAGGTTTAAATACACTGCGCCTGCATGGTCAGGGGATTCGTGTGAAGCAAGCTGAAGAAAAGCCACAGGCTTAAATAACAGCTGATAAAAAGAGCATGTGTGATGCTCTTTTTTTTGCCTTTAAAAAGGCTTGGATTTTTTACTGAAGGGTAAATATCAGCAGTCTGAAGTATCAAGATCATGCAGAATAGAGCGGCAGCGTAGACAATCTTGCATTGCGTAATACGAGCGGACGTTTTACTTTATAAGAGCCAAAATTTGTTTTAATGCTTAGGAAATCTCGATGACACGAGTTGCTCGCTATCATGCTGACCGTACCAATCAAAAACTTTATTTCGCCCGTCTGGCCTGTCAGCAGGCTGAACAGACTGATCATGTGCAGCAGGCACAAGCTTATCGTGAAGCTGCTGTATTCCATCTGCATGGGGCACTGCTGGCCTTTTTACAGGAACTGGTACGTTATTACCGTCTGAATGACCTGAACCCGACGCTGAAATCGATTGAAGAGCTCATGGCGGCTAAGGGTCAGGTGTCACCTGAAGTGACCGTATTACAGCATTTATCCAAAGATGGTTTTTTGGCTGAACTGAAACGTGCTTACCGTCTCTGCCAATATGCGCCAGAGCCAAGTTCGCCACAACCCGAAGACGAAACTTCTTCAAATCTCATCATTAAAGTCACACAGACACCACAAGCCTGGTTACCTGATACTGCTATATTACGAGAATGGCATCGTGACCTGACGCAGCTTATTGATGGTTTTCGTAATGAGATGGTTGAATTTTAATCTGATCAGCTGTGCTTGAAATTGCGATTATTAACCCTATATCAATTACTCTAATGATGCAAAGTGCAATCGCTCTTTGCCACCATGTTGAACATGGAGGATATATGTCTATAGAACAGTTGAAAGATTTATTTGGTAATCAAGACGCGATTTTGGAACTCGTTCAACTTGAAGGTGGCGCGTTGGCATTACGAAATGCGGGCTCAAAAAAACAGCCATTAGTCATGATTCAGTTTAATGACGAGGTGAAAGCCCTGTTGGGTGATCAAACGCCTGTGATTGCACAACACATGATTCAGGCCGCTTTATATGGTTTGCTGGAACAGCAGGTCAATGAATGGCAAGCTGAAGTTGTGGATGAAGAGCCCAAATATATGAGTTAAATTGCCTACCCTGGCGAGCAGGAAAGCACACTTGAAGTGTGCTTTTTTTGTGTTTATAAAATGAAAAAAATAGAGAATAAGAGAAAAAATTAAGTCTATTAAACAGAAAAGTAATCTGAAATTTTATGGTTTAGCGATCTGATAAATTTCAGTCCAATCAATAAAAAAGAAGTTGCCAATTTTGACAACTTCTTTAAGAAATCAGCCTGAATAATGCGTAGGTGGATGGTTATGCGCAATCTCGATCTGGTTCAAAATATGATTGCTCATATTTCTCGCCATTTCCTCTTTGGCATAGTACACCTCGCCAATATTGTCACGGCGAATCACTTCAGCTTCTTCCTTGCTTTCTGCACACAGCAGAATCTGAATAGCAGGGTTTAGGGTCTTGGCAATGTCCACGATTTTGTGGATATCAATAATATCCATCGGTGAGATTACCAGCAGACGTGCATGCTGAATATGGGCTTGAATCAGCACACCAGGTTCAGTTGCAACACCAGAAACCGCAGCAATGCCTTTTTTACGCAAGTTCTCTACGATCTCACGGTTTTCTTCGGCAATCACGACCTTGATGTTTTGTTCCATCAGTGACAGGGTAATCCGACGACCGACTTCACCATGCCCGACAATCACCACCTGATCGCGCAGATAGTCCTGTGAGACTTCATCCGGTAGCATGGCGAGCGGGTCACCACTACGCTCCAATAAGCGCGCCAGAGACGAACGTTCGCGGATCCATTTTTGTACCGGTTCTACTGCCGAGAAAATAAACGAGTTCAGGGTAATCGAAATCAGGGCACCCGCCAGAATCAGGTTTTGTCCATCGAGTGACAATAGATTTAGCGATACACCAAGTGCGGCCAGAATAAAAGAGAATTCACCGATTTGTGCCAGAGATGCACCGACGGTGAGTGCCGTATTGATTGGGTAGCGGAAGAACAGCACCAGTGCCATCGCTGCGATGGTTTTACCAATCATGATAATGCCGAGTACAGCCAATACATGAAGCGGCTGATCCATCAGAATACGCGGATCAAACAGCATACCGACGGACACAAAGAACAGAATCGAGAAGATTTCACGCAGCGGTAAGGTTTCTTCTTCGGCACGGTGGCTGAAGTCAGACTCTTTCACTACCATCCCGGCAAAGAACGCACCGAGTGCCATGGATACGCCAAAGACCTTATAAGCCCCAAAGGCAATCGATACGGCTGCAGCTACGACGGTTAAGGTAAACAGCTCACGTGAGCCTAAACGTGCCACCACCTGCATGATCATTGGCACTAAACGTTTACCAATAATCAGCATGAAAGCAATAAAGCCGGCTACTTTGAGCAAGGTAATGCCTAAGGTGATCCAGACATTCTGATCGCTACTACTACCTTCCAGTGCCTGACCACCGAGCAATACTGCGGTTGCAGGTAGCAATACCAATGCCAGAACCATGACAAGGTCTTCAACCAGAAGCCAGCCGACTGCAATTTTCCCGTTAATGGATTCAAGCAGGCCACGATCGCCCAAGGCTTTGAGAAGTACAACAGTACTGGCACAAGACAGGCTTAAACCAAAGATCAGGGCAGAGCCGAAATTCCAGCCCCAGAGCATAGAGACTCCGACTCCGAGCAGTGTCGCGACTGCAATCTGCAAGACCGCACCCGGCAAGGCAATACGTCTGACCTGCATCAGGTCATTCAGAGAAAAGTGCATTCCGACACCAAACATCAGGAACATGACGCCAAGTTCGGCCAGCTGGTTCGCCAGATGCACATCTCCGACCACGCCTGGGGTGTTCGGGCTAATCAGAATCCCGGCAACCAGATAACCAATCAGTGGGGGAAGGCGTAGACGTGCAGCGATATAGCCAAAAACCAAGGCCAAGCCAAAACCGACAGCTAACAGAATAATGAGCTCTACGTCATGTGGCACTAAACACTCCTTTAAAATAAATTTTATGAAATTTCAGTTTTTTATGGGAAATAAGCACAGAAAATGCCAGAAGAAACAGAAAGTTTATCAAGTCGTATAAAAAAAATGCAAAAAAAAACGACCGGGAAGGTCGCTTTTTTCAAAAAACTAAAATTATTTGATTTTAGCTTCTTTGAAGATTACGTGTTGACGGATTTTTGGATCAAATTTTTTGATTTCCATTTTTTCCGGCATAGTACGTTTGTTCTTAGTAGTGGTATAGAAATAACCTGTACCAGCTGAAGAAACTAAGCGAATCTTATCACGCATTGTCCTGACTCCTTACTTAGATCTTTTGACCTTGAGCACGAAGGTCAGCAACAACCTTTTCAATGCCCAATTTGTCGATAATACGCATACCTTTAGTGGTTAAACGAAGACGTACAAAACGTTTTTCGCTTTCTAACCAGAAACGGTGGTGGTGCAGGTTCGGCTCGAACCGGCGCTTAGTTTTGTTGTTGGCGTGTGAGACGTTGTTACCAACGACTGGACGCTTGCCGGTAACTTGGCAAACCTTAGACATGGTGTAACTCCATTGATTTAGCCAACAGCAAATCTGTATGGCCAGTCAAAAATAAACGGATTGAATTCATTCAAGGGGCGTTTTATATCAAAAATGCGCTTAAAAGACAAGCGATTTTGTCTAAAACGAAGCATGAGCCCGTGTGATAGCTCATGCCTTGATCATTTATCGAAGAAGTGTCTTCGAAATCAGCTTATGGATCGGCTTATTAAACGGAGGCAGAATGTATTTCAAGCTATACAGCTTAGGATTCGACATTACTGACCGTTCATGCGACAAACTGAAGAAGCCTTCTGGCCCATGATATTTACCCATACCGGAAGCACCGACACCACCAAATGGCAGGTCATCCTGTGCGACATGGGTTAATACAGTATTTTGCCCGAAATGCCCTGAATGGGTACGCTGTGCGACATAATCAGCACGCGCCTGATCAAAGTCGAAATAGTATAATGCAAGTGGACGCGGACGGCTATTAATAAAGTCGATAACGTCGTCAATTTGATCATATTCCATGATCGGCAAGAGCGGCCCAAAGATTTCATGCTGCATGATTTGCATGCTTGGCATGACATTGGTCACAATAGTCGGTGCAATTTTACGCAGGTCTGCTGGCGATTCATTACGTGGATTGATTTCAATAATCTGCGCGCCTTGCTCACGGGCATCATCCAGATAACCTTGCAAACGATTGTACTGCTTGTCATTGATAATCGAGGTGTAATCCTGATTATGGCTGATGTCCGGATACATGCTTTCAACACAGGCTTTAAAATGATCGATAAACTCGGCAGTCTTGCCACGTGGCAGGAACATATAATCCGGTGCTACGCAGGTCTGACCAGCATTCCAGAGCTTGCCCACAGCGATACGCTGAGCCACATCACGCAGGTCAATCGATGGATGCACCAGTACAGGGGATTTGCCACCCAGTTCCAGGATTACCGGTACCAGATTTTCTGCAGCTGCTGCCATCACGGTCTTACCGACAGCCGTTGAACCAGTAAAAATCATCTTGTCAAAAGCCAGTCGGCAGAAGGCATCAGATACCGTACCGCCACCATTCACCACGGCAACCAGTTCTTTAGGAAAGGCTTCAGCTAAGGCTTTTTCCAGTACCTTACCGAAAGCAGCCGATGAACTTGAAATCTTGATCATGGCATGGTTGCCC
Source organism: Acinetobacter sp. CAU_H_60 (assembly GCF_058599385.1). Taxonomy (NCBI): domain Bacteria; kingdom Pseudomonadati; phylum Pseudomonadota; class Gammaproteobacteria; order Moraxellales; family Moraxellaceae; genus Acinetobacter; species Acinetobacter sp. CAU_H_60. Next base: position 399,047 of record NZ_CM178653.1, read on the forward strand.
GCAGCCAACGCACAGATCAGAGGACCGATAGATAATAATAAAGGATAGTTCCACGGTGCGATGATGCCGATCACGCCTAGAGGCTGGTATTGCACCCAGGCTTTTGCCGGCTGGTGAATAATACCGACATGACGCTTGGACGGTTTCATCCAGCCGGTCAGGTTTTTGCTGTAATATTTAATATGTTCAAGACAAGTCAGTAACTCGCCAATTTTGGTTTCCCCGACAGAGCGGTTACCATAGTCCTGATTAATTGCATCGGCAAATTGATCTTGATACTTAACTAAGATACGCTTAAGCCGAGCTAAACGATCGATACGTTCCTTTGCCGTCGGCAGTGGGTAGCGTAAGTAGGCGTGTTTTTGTTGAGCCAGAATTTCATTGAGGTGCTGGCTATCAAGAAAATGTGGTGTCATTGAAGTTGTTTTTGTGTGACTGTTCATGCCGCACTACCATTATTCAAAATCGATTAATTAATTTTTAGAGCAAATACTCTAATTAGTCAAGTTACTTTGTGTGTTAGCCTTACTAATGCATGAACTGAATGGTTATTTTAGGATGTCCCAAACCAAAACGTTAAAAACCAAAGAGCGTATCTTACAGCTCAGCTTGCAGTTGTTTAATGAACGTGGCGAACGATCTGTAACCACCAACCATATTGCTGCTGAACTCGGCATGAGTCCGGGTAATCTGTATTACCATTTCCGTAATAAAAATGAAATTATCAAGGAACTGATGGAGCAGTATCAGCATCAGACGCTGGAAATGCTGGCACTTCCGGAAGATCGTGCTCTGGATGCCAATGATAAGATTCATTATTTTCAGGTACTGAGCAGTCAGCTTTGGGCTTATCGTTTTCTGCATCGTGATGTTTATCATCTGGTCGAAAATAACGAAGATTTCCGCAAGCTTTATCCACGCTTTGCTGGACAGGTCATGCAGCAGGGACAAAAAATTTATAAAGCCTTCGTAAATGCCGGCTTGATGGAAATGACCGATTCAGAAATTGAAGCGCTGATCATTAACCTCTGGATTGTACTGACCAACTGGACCAACTTCCTGTATATGTCGGGGCATATTACCGATTCCAACACTCTGGAAGAAAAATGGGTCTGGCAAGCACTGCGTCAGATGGTGTTTCTGGAAGGTGCTTACCTGCGTGGTGAAAGCCGTCAAACGTATGAGAGCCTGCTCAATTCGTTTGGTTCTTCAGAGCTGTTTGCCAGTCTATCGTCGCCTAAACCGCCTGAATCTGAACAAACTATTCAGAATATCTAAGAAACGCGTTAGAATACTCGGCTTATTTTTTTAATTTAACTAATTAGTGACCTTAACCAACATGAATATGACGACTGCTAATACCGCACGTTTATTGATTACTTGTGAAGACAAGCCGGGCATCGTGCAGGCTGTTTCAAGCTTCTTGTATCATCAGGGTGCCAACATTACGGCGCTTGATCAATACGCGACAGCAGCGCAGGGCGGACGTTACTTCATGCGTGTTGAGTTTGAACTGGACAATCTGCAAAGCCGTAAAGAAAGCCTGTTGCAGACTTTTGCTGCCAATGTTGCAGAGCGCTATGGCATGCACTGGCGTCTGGCACTGGTCAGTGATGTGAAAAAGGTCGGTATTCTGGTGTCTAAAGTCGACCATGCGTTGCTTGAGCTGCTATGGCGTCATGCACGCGGCGGTCTGCCATGTGAAATTACTAAAGTGGTATCTAACCATGAGACTCTACGTGAATCAGTAGAAAACTTTGGTATTCCGTTTGAAGTGGTTCCGGTGACCAAAGAGAACAAACGTGAGGCCTATGCACAGATTGATGAACTGATGCAGGGTAACGATCTGCTGGTATTAGCCCGTTATATGCAGATTCTGGATGAAGAATTCGTAAGTAAATGGGAAATGAAAGTGATCAATATTCATCATTCATTCTTGCCAGCATTCGTAGGGGCTAATCCGTACAAACAGGCTTATGACAAAGGTGTAAAACTGATCGGTGCAACTGCACACTATGTGACAGCTGATCTGGATCAGGGTCCAATCATTGAGCAGGATGTGGAGCGTGTGAACCATGACTTTACTGTGGAACAGCTGCGTGAACTGGGTCAGGACGTTGAACGTAATGTACTGGCACGTGCAGTGAGATGGCATCTGGAAGACCGTGTCATTGTCGACGGCAATAAAACTGTCGTGTTCCAATAAGCGCTTGCACCTCTGTTTAAAAAAGGCATACTTTAAGTATGTCTTTTTTGTTTGAAACAAAAATAATGGAGAAAAGTGGGATTAGTAGTTGCAAATGAAAACACTTCTCATTTATTATTGGCGTACTTTAATTGTGCTAACCGATGAGCTTGATAGTTTGTTTCACATCATCTCTTCGAGGTAAATAGATTTAATGAGTCAAGTTGCTGCTCCCATGACACCACCACCGTCAAATCAGATGAAAAAGAAAGTCGTTTCTATTCTGGCGGCGGTTCTGGTTGGACACGTGGGTCTTTTATGGGCAGTCAGCCAGATGGAAGCACCTGAACTGAAACAAGTCGATAAAGAACCTTTAAAGGTTCGTTTCGTCAAACTTCAGGAAGCCCCAAAACCTTTACCACCGAAGCCAAAGCCGCCAGAGCCTAAACAAGAGCCACCAAAGCCGAAAGAAGTTAAAATTGCAGAAAAACCGCTGCCACCACCGCCCAAAAAAGTAGAAAAAATTGAGCAGGTGAAAAAAGCAGAAACGCCTAAACCTGTTACTGCACCGCCAGTTGAAGCCAAACCGGCACCAAGCCCCGTGGTTCCTGCGGTCGTGACTGAAACTAAAAAAGTGGCACCTGCACCGGTTGCGCCACCAGCACCTGTCGCACTGCCGGCTCCACCTGCACCGCCAGCACCGAAAAGTGTTGCAATTGGCGGCGGCGTATCCTGGCAGCGTGCACCAAAAGTGTCGCTCTCGGCAGGAGAGTTAAAATCCGCCTGTTCGCTAGTGGTAGATGTATCTGCAAATGAGCAGGGGAAAGTGGTCTCTGCGACCGCACGAAATTCGAGTTGTAGTCCGGCCGTTACGCGCAAAGTTGAATCAGCAGTACGTCGTGCACAACTGACCAAATATGTTGAAAATGGTGTGGCTTATCCAACCCGAGTGGAACAGCCTTTCGATTTTCAGATTACCAAATAACGGCTAACCCATTAGGAGTTCGAATATGAACTTTTCAGTTTATTGGCAACACGCTGATGCAGTCAGTAAAACACTGTATTTCGTGTTATTGGCAATGTCGATTGCGACATGGACCATTTTTGTGCTGCGTTTGATGGGCACTCGCCAACTTAAACAGATTGCCTATGCTCAGTTATCTAACGCATTAGGGCAATTGAAAAATAAAATGACTCCTTTGGCATTTGAACAACGTAAAGCTGTAGCTGAACAGGCTTTACTGCGTCAGATCGCATTAGAAAAAGGCAATGCAGAAAAAGGTGTATCCGTCCTGGGTACTATCGCTTCAATTTCACCCTTTGTCGGTCTGTTCGGTACAGTATGGGGAATCTTCCACGCACTGGTTGCTGTGGGTAAGAGTGGTCAGGCAGGTCTGGCACAAGTAGCCACTCCAGTGGGTGAAGCGCTGATCATGACCGGTCTGGGCCTGGCTGTGGCGATTCCTGCGGTACTTGCATATAACATCTGTGTACGTGTTAACCGCACTTTAAGCAATGAACTGCAAGACCATGCGCATAGCTTATTGATTGACACCATGTTGCAACAGGATTCTTCTGCAAAGAAGGCTGATGCAAAAGTAACACAAGACAGTTTAGTTGGAGGTCAAGCTTAATGGCTTTTCAATTGGGTGAAGACAACGATACAGGCATGAATGAGATGAATCTTATTCCCCTGATCGACATTATGTTGGTATTGATGATCATCTTTCTGGTGACAGCGACCGTTGCGAACCCATCAATTCCATTAACCTTACCGCAAACCACTGCAGAAATTATTGACCTGCCACCGGAAAATGTCACCATTAGCATCAATGCAAAAGGTGATGTAGCATGGAACGGCGATGTGCTGACTCTGGAACAGCTTGAAACCCGTTTCAATGAGGCGAGCCAGGCAGAGCGTCAACCGACCATCGTATTGAAAGCAGATAAAGAATCACGTTATGACACCGTTGCTCAAGTGATGTCACGCGCGAGTGGAGCCGGACTCAGCGATATTGCTTTTGCAACCGATAATTAATTTTTTGCTCTCAATGAAAAAAGCGACTGATCTCAGTCGCTTTTTTATTGCCTTAATTTAATAGGGCATTTGATCAAGCAGAATCCAGTTTAATGAGTTTTAAGCAGCGTCATAAACTTGTGTTGTAATTTGTTCAACTTAGGTGGAATCGCAAAATTACAGTAGCCCTGATTCGGATTCTTGGCAAAGAAATTCTGATGATATTCTTCGGCAGGGTAGAAAGTCGGTGCAGGGCTAAGTTCAGTCACAATATTCAGCCCTTCAGCTTTCAATGAATCTATTGTGAGCTGTGCAGTTTCTTTTTGCTCATCATTAAAATAATAAATCACAGAACGATATTGCGTGCCGACATCATTGCCCTGACGGTTTAATGTCGTTGGATCATGGGTTGCGAAAAAGACTTCGAGCAATTGACTATACGTAATCTGATTTTCATCAAAATCAATCAGGATCACTTCGGCATGATTGGTATCACCGCCACAGACTTGTTCATAGGTCGGATTAGGATTTTGTCCACCCGCATAGCCGCTGACGACCTTCTGTACGCCCTGAAGCTGTAAAAATACTGCTTCGGTACACCAAAAGCATCCACCACCAAATAGTGCTTGTTGCATGGTTAAGTCCTCATCATTGTAGAGTGCTGATTATTGAATGTTCATATGAGTATGAAAGATATAAAGCCTGCACGACACAGGCTTTTTGTAGTCAGAACTTAGCGAGGCTGTACTGCACTTTCTAACTGGATGAGTAAATTGCCATGACGGTCCATTAATTTCAGGGTTTTACCATAGAGCTGGTAATGAGTCACTTTGCTCAGTGCCTCCTTAAATTTCTGATCCAGACCTGCATTATCCAGACAAGCCATTTCGGTACTCGCCATCTGGCTTAAGTTAAGGGTGTCTTTGCCGGCAGTGTAACTGCCCATGATACGGTTACAGCCATCTGCGCCAGACACGCGTTGAGTCGCTGCATCGAATTGCAGACTTGGAATATTGCGTACTGTCGGTGCTGTAGTAATTTCGGTATTACCAATCTGGTTCACAATCCAGGTGCGATTTTGCAGGAGCTGTAAATTATTTTCAGTTTTGACTGACGAGGTACTCGGTACGGTTTCACAACCTGACATAGCAAAGATTGAACCTAAAATCATGATTGCCGTTAATTTTTTTAGCATGAGAGAGACTCTAATAGTGAGTTAGCTATTTGTATATAAACAAAAAAATGCAATATATGCCAGTTGATTTTGTATCTTTCTTTAAGTTGTATATTTTATACAATTATCTGGAATCCGACTCAGGTAATCCTTGACGCAGGCGTTGTGAATACTCCTGACTGGAGATCTGACCGGTATCTCTAACTCGTGGATTAACGTGTGCACGCTGATACCAGGTTTGTATATCCCAGCGCTGATCTAGCGCTTTTAAATCATATAAATAATCGGGCAAATACCCAGAAGCCAGCAAGCGGTAATCTGAAGGAAGCTGTTGCTGAGATACTGCCTGAGCCATATCAAAGACCAGCGTCGTGCAGTTACTGCTCAGGGTGTTATACCATTTAGGCTCTTTGGCCAGTTCATCAGCCTTACGCAGATATTCTTTAAATAGGGCCTGAGCTTCTGCTTGTGGCATTTTTACCGGAAAAAAGTAAACCTGTTCACCACGAATATTGCTACGCGTATATACAATATCTTTCTCATCTGAGGCGACCAGACTTAGTTCATATTTTCGGAAGAAGCCACCAATAGCAGAAAATTTCTCATCCTTTTCTTTGCGAATTTCGATCGAGAAGGCGAGCGGTTTCTGATTGGCAAAATCAAAACTGACCAGCGTATGGGCAATTTTAGGTCCCATCCAGTAGGAGGTAATAATGTTTACCCCGGTAATGTCGTTTAGATCAAAACTGCGGCTTTCCCAGCGTTCGATATACTGACCCTCTGCTTGCCAGTCAAAATTACGGATATTGTGCAAGGTGACTTGATTGCCTTGCTGCTCATAGGAGAGTAGCCGGGAAACCTCAGGATTCCAGTCCCGATCCTGACGAGGCTCCATGCTCAAATAAGCGAGTAAGCTGACCAGAAAGGCCAGCAGATAAAGCACCGTATCCACCTGTCGGGAAATCAGATGCTTGGTGAAGTAAATGCCCAAGACCACACAGGCAAACAGAAGCCAGAGACCGATCAGAATGATGCTGCCAATTTTGCCCGAGGGTTGTTGCACCCAGAGCATCAGGCTTAGCCAGAGACTTGAACACAGGACAAATAAACTAAATAGACTCCCTAATAACCACAGGCTCCAATGCTTTTCTGAATTGTCTTGTCCTTGCATGTTCAATCTTTTATAGAAAATAGGCTTTATTTTCTGTATGTTGCGAACTCAAATGCAATACCGGTTTTGTCATCGATATGTTGTTCTGATGCAACTTTTTTGAACTCGACCGGAATTTCCGGATAGTAGGCATGACCTTGTACATCTAGTTCAACATGGGTCAGTTCCAGACGATCAGCGATATCCAGAGTCTGTTTAAAGATTTCACCACCACCAATGATAAAAATAGCAGTCGGTTTTTCTGAAGTCTGCACATCGGCCACGGCTTGAGTCAGGGCATCTTCAATCGTATGCGCGACTTTGACGCCTTCAAAAGACCAGTCAGGATCCCGGGTAATGACCCAGTTCACACGTTTAGGCAGCGCACGGCCCATTGATTCAAGCGTTTTACGGCCCATCACAATCACACCACCTTGAGTGATTTCCTTAAAGTGCTTGAGATCTGCTGAGATATGCCAAGGCAAGTCATTGTCCTTACCAATACAGCGCTGCTGATCCATTGCCACGACATGAACGACTTCTAAATCCTGAAATGCCATACCCATACTCAAAAACAGATAAAAATTATTGCTATTAAAATGCAAAATCCCACTTTAAGCAAAGTGGGATTTGAATATTTTCCGAGGTTTAACCGAAATTAAACTGCAACGGGTGCCTTGATTCCTGGATGCGATTCATAACCGACAATTTCAATATCTTCAAATTTGAAATCAAACAGGTCTTTAACTTCAGGATTCAGTTTCAACTGGCATAGGCCTAAAGGCTCACGACTGAGTTGAAGTTTGGCTTGTTCAAAATGATTGGCATATAAATGTGTATCACCGCCCGTCCAGACAAAATCGCCTACATCCAGATCACACACCTGCGCAATCATATGAGTCAGCAGGGCATAGCTGGCAATATTAAATGGAACGCCAAGGAAAACGTCAGCACTACGTTGATAAAGCTGGCAAGACAATTTGCCATTATGGACAAAGAACTGGAACAGGGTATGGCAAGGCGGTAAAGCCACCTGACTCGCTTCATTTGGATTCCAGCCCGATACAATCAGACGGCGTGAGTTCGGATTGGTCTTAATTTCATTGATCAACCATTTGATCTGGTCAAAACCATCCTGATTGTAGCTACCATCTGCATTTTGAGTGGCACCAAAATTACGCCATTGATGGCCATATACTGGACCAAGTTCACCTTCTGGGCGACCAAAACGTGCGGTTTGTTCCGCAGTTGCCCATTCATCCCAGATGGTCACTTTATTATCCTGAAGATACTTTACATGGGTATCGCCTTTCAGGAACCACAGCAGTTCAATCACGATCGAACGGAAATGAACTTTTTTAGTGGTAAGTAAAGGGAAGCCCTTGGAAAGATCAAAGCGCATCTGATGACCAAATACCGAGCGTGTACCTGTGCCGGTACGGTCGCCTTTATCGCCGCCGTTGTCGAGGATATGTTGTAAAAGGTCAAGATATTGGCGCATAGGTCTCTCTTAAAATCTGTTGCAAATTGCTTTTCTTTGAATTGGGCAATTTAAAATTGCGCTCATCATAACATTTTTTTGAGTACTTCCGCATAGCAGTGAAAATGATTAAACATGAGAGAAAAGGGTATAAAAAAGCACCCATGATGGATGCTTTTTTATCATCTTTTTTTAAGCTGTTGGCTTACCGGTGTGTACCGTATGGATCAGATCGGACAGGTCATAACCCAGAGATTCAGCATAGGCCAGATATTCCTGTTTGGTTGCTTCATCTAGTGTCGGCTTACGATGCAGGAGCCATAGATATTTCATGTTTGGCTCACCAACCAATGCAGTTTCATACTTGTCATCCAGTTTGAGAATCCAGTAATCCCCTTTGGTAAAAGGTACCCAGCGCAAACCTTCAGGCAAGAAACTGACTTCCAGTTTGCCATGTTCTGCATCCACAATGGTGGCTTCCCCAATCGATTCATCCAGTTTACCCGCACCATCCAGACAACGGTTCTGGACACGGACTGTGCCGTTTTCATTCAGGCTATAGACTGCGGAAATATCAGTACTGTCTTCAGGCTGGTGTTTCATGGGCAGACGGGCAATTTCGTACCAGATCCCTAAATATTGTTCTAAATTGAAATTTGAAATAGTCTTTACATCATGACTTATATTTTTTTTCTTCCTCATCATCTCAATTTAAATTTACTAAATCAGTCTAATACGAGAGCTACTGGCCAGAATGATGTAATCCTGTAGTGAAATGTTGACTTTATTATCGTGAGTAAAATTACAGATTTAGTCAGAAAGGCGCTCAAATATTGATTTAGAAATAGTCTGAGCAGGATCGGTAGTAGATTTGAAAAGTTGTGAATTTATAACTTTTTTGTGAAAATTGTAAATTTTATAAATCTAAAAGAAATAACAAGTTAAGTAAAATTAAATAAATATGGAAAAATATATTTACATTTTTAACGTGAAAAGTAACATTTAACCGTCTAGTATTCACCGCGTGTTGAAGATTTGAAAGCCAAACTTACAGGCGAGGAGTACTTGGTCCAATATGATTTATGATCATCAAGTGAATATGAGCGAAGTGCATGCTCCTGTTCAAGCGAACGTCATAATTCGTTCCCAATCGGGACAAAATTCCAAACGTCAGCCTCAGCGCTATACCTCTGCGTCAGCTCGTAGCAAAAACTCTGAATCTCGCAAGACTTTCGGTGCAATGAACGGCCAGCGTTTCGATATTGAAAAATTCACCAGCTATCTGCAAGGCATTACCCGCAGTACCAGTACACAAAAATGTGCACGCAGTATTCGTGTCGGTTTGCAGTCTTCAGGCGCAAAAATTGTGAATCATCCTGTTGCCGCAGCTGACTGGGGCAATACTCTGCAGCAATTGGGCTATCGAAAAATCAACCTGTCTTTTGACCGTCCGAAAAAAGGTGATATCTATATTATTGACCGGACTTCACAGCATCAGTATGGTCATATTGCAGCGTATTCTGGTTCGGCCTGGGTTTCTGATTTTAAACAGAATGGCTATGCGGTCTATCGTAATTCCGATGTGAAATACACGTATTACCGTCTGGATTCATATCTTTAAATCAGACGCTGAAAATTTTAGAACGTAAAAATGAAAGTCGCGAAATGGTTCAATCTTCGAAGCGTTTCGCACGTTGATTATAAATCGACACGATAAACAGTCCAATCGCCACAAAACCCAAGCATTGTAGACCTAGCGCTATAGTTTCCCCGATCTCACCCGTTTTAGGTAAATAACCGATCAGGCTAATTACTGCCACAATCGGAATCGCCATCGTTAAAGCACGAAAACCTTCGGTATAAGGATTTTCAGGAGAAAGCTTTAATCTAAATTCACGCAAGACGTGCATCAGCATTCCAATCGCCAGACTTATTCCAACAAATATCGGACCCAGTTTCGCTACAGTCGATGCTATGTAAATTACGATACATACCGCAATAATAATGATGAGCTTGAGCTGACGGTTGCAGCGTTCGGAGTACCAGAACTCAAGCATGTGGGGAACCTGAATCCGACTTGTTCTGATTAAGCAAAGACAGAGGCGAAAACAGGCAGATCGCCAAAGCCATAAAGGCAATTCCCTGAGCGCCCGGTAGCAGAATTTCACCCTGTTTCATGTTCATAAAAATCAGGCTGATTAATAAGGCAATCGGAATCCAGGTCAGGACACGATAGAACAGGCCAGTCGGATTTTTTGCTGCGAAATGAATTTTGCAGTAACGACAAATCAGGAAAATAATTCCAGTACCAGCAAACATCAGGATGGCATCTAAAGGCAAAGGTTCCATCCAGTACAGACCTACGGCAATTGCAGCAATCACAACAAAGAACAGCAGTTTTTTCAGGAGCGACACCTGCGGATTGAACCAGAACTCAAGCATGATGATGTATGAACAGAAAAGATAAAAAGCACTTTAGCATATTTTAAATATAAAAAAGCGAGGCAGATGCCTCGCAATATTTAGGAAAATTATCCGTTATTTTTCTGTGGACCCCAGTCATAAACTTTCTTCTGATAGGCATACCAAAGCATCCACAGACCAACCAGGATCATTGGCAGGCTCAGGAATTGTCCTTTACTCATCCAGCCAATAAATAGCTGACCATTATCCGGTTCACGGAAGAACTCGACGATAAAACGGGCTAGACCATAGCCGGTCAGGAATACCGCAGAAACTGCCATACGTGGACGTGGCTTGCTACTAAACCACCACAGTACGATAAACAGAATCAGGCCTTCACAGAGCGCCTGATACAGTTGTGAGGGATGACGTACCAGTTGCAGCGGATCGGTTGGGAAAATCATGCCCAAGGCAAAATTTGGATCAGTCACTTGACGGCCATAGAGTTCACCACCAATAAAGTTACCGATCCGGCCAAACATCAGGCCTGTCGGAACGCAGGGGGCAATAAAGTCCAGCGTCTGGAACCAGGCCATTTTATATTTCTTGCACCACCATAACATCGCTAAAATTACGCCGAGGAAGCCGCCGTGGAAACTCATGCCACCGGTCCAGATCTGGAACAGCCAGAGTGGATTTTCCAAAAACTGAGAAAAACCGTAGAATAAAACGTAACCGACCCGGCCACCGATAATCACACCCAAAGCCCCAAAGAAAATCAGATCCGAGACCATATCTGGTGTCCAGCCGCGTTGTTTAGCGCGATAAGTTGCCAGTCCCCAGGCAAATAAAAAAGCCAAGAGATACATCAGTCCATACCAGTGGACTTGTAAAGGCCCGAGCGAAATTGCAACGGGATCTATGTTTGGATAGGTGAGCATTCCTGTTCCTTGTGATTCTGTTTTGCACAGATTTTAGCTGAAAGCGAAGAAAAATGTTGTACATTCAATGTGTAAAGATCGAGAGCATCAATTATGTGTATTGTGGCACTGGCTTGGCGAGTTCTGGATGAAACGCCTTTATGTCTGATTTCAAATCGTGATGAGTTCTATCAACGTCCAACCCAGGCATTATATGAATGGGAGAACAGTCCGATTATTGCCGGGCAGGATCTGCAGTCTGGTGGTACTTGGATGGGTATAACTACTTCAGGACGATGGGCAGTGATTACCAATTTCAGGGATGGTAATGACAAGAATAACTACCCAACTTCACGTGGACATATTATTCAGGAATTTCTGGAATCTGAATTGAAACCTATCCGGTTTGCTCAAGAGTTGGAAAAACGTCAATGTGATTATGCTGGCTTTAACCTGTTTGTCGGTGATCGTGATCAGGCCGTCTATATGAGTAATCGTGGTGAGGCGCCACAAGTACTGGCACATGGGGTATATGTGGTTTCGAATAGCCTGATGAGCGAAGACTGGCAAAAGACCCGGCATTTGCACAAGCGCTTTACTCAGGAGTTTCTGCCGATGCTTCAACAGCACAGCATCCCACAAGCGGATATATATCATGCTGCCTGGGATATTCTAGAAGATGAGCGTAAAGTGATTCCGGCACTATTGCCCAAAACCGGAATTAACGAGGAGATGGAAGAACTCCTATCATCTACATTTATTCAAAGTCCGGTCTACGGCACACGTTGTTCCAATTTTCTAAGATTGCATCAGCAGCATTGGCAATGGCTGGAAAAGTCCCAGCAGGGAGATAGTGCAGGACAGATCGTAGAAAAAGTCATTCAGATCATTGTATAAATAATAGTATTCATGATGATCTTGATAAAAAGATCAGTTTAAACAGTGAACTCTGAGAGTAGATAGGTGTGCTAGGATAAAGCCCATCTATCTATGCAATTTTCAGCTCTCCTATGGCACTGCTCCTTCCGCTTATTTCATTTCTGATTGGATTCTGGGGCGTTCATTATTTAAAGTCGATCCGTCCATTCATGGCGGCCTTGCTGGCACGTCTTTTGATTCCCTTGATTGTCATTTACAACATGGTGTTTTATAAGCCGGGCAGTCTGTGGCTGATCGGTTTTAGTATCTTTAGCTCACTGTTTCTGTTTGGCCTGTTCTTTCTTTTCTCCAAAGATAAGTTGAGGGCATTATGTTTTAGTTATTTAAATGGGGTCTGGCTTGGCTTTCCTTTTGCCTTAGCTGTATTTGGTCCGGATGCTTTAAATACTATTGTTGCTCTTTATATTGGCGGTTCCTTATTTGGCAATGTCAGTGCAGTGGTGGCAGTCAGTGCTGAAAAACAGGCTCCCCAATTCATTATTAAAAATATGCTGAAATCCCCGCCAGTGATTGCGCTTTCTATTGCAGCGATTTTGTCCTTCTGGGATTTCAGTGCCTATGAATCGCATCCGCTGATTCAATGGGGCTATGCAGCCAACAAGTTTCTGGTGACCTTTGCCGGGATGTGTATTCTGGGGATGTGGCTGAGTAAAGTCAGGATTCAACTGAGTGATTTAAAACGCAGTTTGATCTTGATTAGTGGTCGTTTTGTGCTGGCTCTAGGTCTGGCAGCAGGGACTTATGTGTTGTTGCCGATTCCGCATCAGGTCCTGACCTATGCTGTGATGATGATGTATTTCCTGCTTCCACCCGCAGCCAATATTGTGGCACTGGAAACCCATTATCAGGGCACAGGCTATTCAGCCAAATATATTGCTTCAGGAACGATTGCGAGTGCAATTTTGATTGGGGTGTATGGGGTGGTGATGCATACGGTGGTGCCGGGTTTATAGCAAGTCCCCCCTTTTATAAAGGGGGATTTAGGGGGGATTTTTGATAATAGGTAAATTTAAATCCCTCCCAACCTCCCTTTGAAAAAGGGAGGGGCTGAAAATGGGTTACTTCTCCAAACTTGCCTTAAACAGTTTCATCGCCTGACCACGATGGCTGATTTTATTTTTTTCTTCCTTGCTCATTTCAGCGCTGGAAATTCCTAGTTCAGGTAGCCAGAACAATGGATCATAACCAAAGCCATTTTCACCGCGTGCTGCTTCCAGAATTTCACCTTTCCAGATGCCCTGGAAAATTTGTGGCAGTGGATCTTCAGCATGCTGGACTAAGGCCAGTACACACACAAACATGCCTTCAATCGCTTCACCATCTTTGCGTAACGGTTTTAGTCTGTTTAAAAGCTTTTCATTATTGGCTGCATCATTACCATGTTCACCGGCAAAACGGGCTGAATAAATTCCTGGCATACCACCGAGCACAGGCACACAAATTCCTGAGTCATCGGCAATGGCTGGTTTACCCGAAATACGTGAAGCATGACGTGCCTTAATAATGGCATTTTCCACAAAGCTTAAACCATCTTCAATCGCATCTTCGATATTTAGCTGACCTTGAGGAATTACTTCAACCGGTAGATTAAGCTCAGCAAACATCTTTTCGAATTCCGCAATCTTGCCTTTGTTATTACTTGCCAGTACCAGAGTGCCTTGGGAGAGCCAGTCAGTTGAAGTCATATTAATTACTCATCTTTCAAATTACATATATACATAGTGTAGCAACTTGCTACAGTTTTCAGACCATAAAAAAGCACCCGAAGGTGCTCTTGAATGATTTTAACTTATTGTGCCTGAATCCATTTGTCTGCACGGTCACGTGCCTGACGGATCTGCTCTTGGGTTAAGTTGGCTGCCAGTGCAGTTTTCTTGCCTTCAGATAAAGTAATCACTTTATTGTCCAGCATGCCATCGCGGGTAGAGAGTTCATACCACTGGTAAGCACCCATGTAGTTTTTCTTCTTCTCTTCCATCATGGCCAGATTGAAGCTGGCACGGTTATCACCGCGGCTGGCTGCTTTTTCAAAGTATTGACGAGCCAGTGTTTCATCTTTTTTGGTACCAATACCATCTGCCAGCATACGGCCAACATTCAGCTGAGCCACTGCCAGACCTTGGTCAGCAGCAGCTTTGTACCATGCAAAGGCCTGACGTTCATCTTTCTGGACGTCTTTGCCATATTGATATTTGGTTGCTAAATAAAATTGTGCACCAGGCTGACCCGCTTTAGCTGCTTTAGTCAGACTATGAATGTCCATTACTGAATATTGCGCTGCTTGGCTGGCCACAGAAGGCGTTGGTGCAACGTAATCGGCATGGGCCTGCATGCCAAAAAGTCCAGCCAGTAGCGTCGTACTTAATAATAATTTTTTCATAGAGCGCTCACTCGATAAATTGCGACTTCACCAAACAGATTTGGGAGATGTTTGCTGAGCAAACTATCTTCTTGATTCCCATTTACAGCGAGTCGATTAATAATTTTTATGTTGTTTTCCGCGCATAATGCTTCAAAGTCACGGAAGGTACATAGGTGAATGTTCGGGGTGTTATACCACATATAGGGTAAGGCTTCCGAAACCGGCATTTTCCCTTTTAATGCCAAGAAAGAACGAGTCTTCCAGTGCGCAAAGTTTGGAAAGGTAATAATGGCCTGTTTCCCTACACGCACCATGTCACGCAATAATACGTCTGGTGCATCTACAGCTTGCAAAGCTTGTGCCATCACCACATAGTCAAAAGACTGGTCAGCAAAACGGCTTAAACCGAGGTTTAAGTCCTGCTGGATGATATTTAACCCGCGACTGATCGCAATTGCAATCTTTTCTTGATCAATTTCTAATCCATATGCACGAATATTGTGCTTTTTGCTCATATGGGCCAGCAGTTCGCCATCACCACAACCGAGGTCGAGGATACGTGAACCGGGCTTGATCCATTTCTCAGCAAGTTGTTGGTCAATACGCATTACACAGCCTCCTTCGGTGTTGATCGCAGATGTTCTTCACCGCCCAGGAAGGCGCGCAAGGATTTTACATACAGGGGAATCGGGAACAGGAAGGAGTCATGGCCTTGTTCGGCATCAATATCGACATAGCTGACAGGCTTATGATTGGTAATGAGGGCATCCACGATTTCAACAGAACGTGAAGGCGAGAAACGCCAGTCAGTCGTGAAAGAAACTACCAGGAACTTACATTTGGTTTGCGCCATCGCTTTGACCAGTGACTGCTGATATTCACGTGAAGGATCAAAATAATCCAGTGCCTTGGTCATGATCAGGTAAGTGTTGGCATCAAAGTTACGACTAAACTGTTCACCCTGATAACGCAAATAACTTTCCACCTGGAATTCCACATCGAAGCCATACATGAATTTGCCAGATTTTAAATCACGGCCAAATTTCTGCTTCATGGCTTCTTCAGATAGATAAGTAATATGACCAACCATACGCGCCAGAATCAGACCACGTTTTGGATAGCTGTCATTTTCCAGATAACGGCCATGATGGAAGTCTGGATCAGACAGAATGGACTGACGCGCGACTTCATTAAAGGCAATATTTTGTGCAGACAGTTTCGGTGCACTGGCAATAATCACGCATTTTTGCAGACGGTCCGGATAATCTACCGACCATTGCAAGGCCTGCATGCCCCCGAGTGAGCCGCCAATGATGGAATACCACACATCAATTCCCAGACGGTCAGACAGCATCGCCTGAGTTTTTACCCAGTCACGCACAGTGACCAGTGGAAAGTCTGGACCATATGGACGGTTATCATTTTCGGGATTAGGAGAGGTAGGACCAGTAGAACCATTACAACCGCCGATATTATTCAGCGCCACCACAAAGAATTTATTGGTATCGATTGCCTTACCCGGGCCAATACAGGCATCCCACCAACCTGGTTTTTTATCATCTTCATGATGATAACCGGCTGCATGGTGATGGCCAGACAGGGCATGACAGATCAAAATGGCATTGGACTTATCGGCATTCAGTTCGCCATAAGTTTCTACCATCAGTTCAAAACGTGGGAGGATGCGACCGCATTCAAGCTCTAACGGCTGTTCGAATTGGAACTTTTGTGGGATAACAAGGCCCACTGAGTCAGCTGGAAAAGACACGGGAATGATTCGCCTTAAATCTTTAGTATGAATAAATAAAAGGATACCATTTGCAGGTATCCTTCTAAAGTCTTTTTAATGCTATGAATTATTGCTAATTCAAATACCGGGTTTAAACGGCAGCAGCAATCACCTGTTCAGTGCTTAGCACATCCTGGTCGATCAGGCGGTTGGTACATGCAATAATCGCTTCAATTGAAGAGGTCACGATGTTGTCATGTACGCCAGCACCAAAGGCAGATTTACCTGTACCTTTTACTTGAAGTTCAACCAATGCCAAGGCTTTGGCATGTGCACCTGAGCTGATGCTACGTTCTTCATAGTTCAAGACATCAATTGGCAATTGTAAGGCATCCAAGATCGCAGAGATCGGACCGTTACCTTCACCACGCAAGTGCTGGGTTTCACCATTGACTTCAATATCCAGCTCAATCACCTGATTGCCATTTTCATCTGACAATTTGTAGTTTTTCGCAGAATAATGGGCATCTTTCGCGGCAACATATGTCTCTTTGAACAAGCTCCAGATCGCTTGTGCTGAAATCTCAGTACCATCTTCATCAGTTTTTTGCTGCACGATTTGCGAGAATTCAATCTGTAAACGACGTGGCAAGGTCACGTTGTAGTTCGATTCTAACAAGTAAGCGATACCGCCTTTACCAGACTGTGAGTTCACGCGAATGACAGCGTCATAGTCACGGCCCAAGTCTTTTGGATCGATCGGCAAGTACGGCATATCCCAGATTTCTTCGTTTTTCTGGAATTCGAAACCTTTTTTGATCGCATCCTGGTGTGAACCAGAGAATGCAGTGAACACCAAGTCACCCGCATATGGATGACGTGGATGTACAGGCAAGCCAGTACATTCTTCAACAGTCGCAATGATTTCGTTGATATTCGAGAAATCCAAGTCTGGTGCAACACCCTGGGTATACATGTTCAAGGCAATTGCCGCTACGTCCACGTTACCGGTACGCTCACCATTACCGAATACACAACCTTCAACACGGTCAGCGCCGGCCATAATTGCCAATTCAGATGCTGCGATCCCACAGCCACGGTCATTATGACAGTGAACTGAAATGATCACGCCGTCACGACGCTCGATGTTACGGTGCATCCATTCAACCTGGTCGGCATACACATTTGGTGTAGACACTTCGACAGTTGCCGGCAAGTTCAAGATCACTTTATTTTCTGGTGAAGCTTCCCAGATTTCAGTCACAGCGTCGCAAACGTCTTTCGCCACTTCCAATTCAGTTGCAGAGAAACATTCAGGACTGTACTGGAAAACAAATTCAGTTTCAGGCTGTTTCGCTGCGTATTCTTTCACTTTTTGCGCTGCATTCATCGCTAACTGTTTTGCACCTTCAACATCGACGTTCAAGACTTTTTGACGGAATGTTGGAGAGTTAGAGTTATAGATATGCACGATGGCACGTTTTGCACCTTGTAATGATTCAAAGGTACGTGCGATCAAATGGTCACGTGCCTGTACCAAAACTTCGATGTAAACGTCATCCGGAATATGACCTTCTTCGATCAATTTACGAGTGAAGTCGAAATCAATTTGCGATGCAGATGGAAAGCCGATTTCAATATGTTTGAAACCGATTTTTACCAACATCTGGAACATTTTGAACTTCTGCTCGATGTTCATTGGCTCGAAGATCGCCTGGTTACCATCACGCAGATCAGTACTCATCCAGATTGGCGCTTTAGTGATTTCATTGTTCGGCCATTGACGGTCTGGTAAGTCCACACGTTGATACATGCGACGGTATTTTTTACTTGGATCAGCCAACATCATGAGAGAGCTCCTTAGGTAGCCTGGCATACTCGCTTGGTGTAGCAGTTGCTCGGTCTACAGCATAGATTTTGTCTATATATTCGTGTACATGCAGGTGAGGATAAATTAGATCAATCCTGTATTTTTTAAGTTTTGATCATCAGGATCAACCAGACACCTGCATGGTGAACCTATAATTAAATTTTAGTCCAGAAAACGTGAAAAGTTTTTGCTTTTTCTATGGATTTTAGTCGTATCTCAATAAAGATTTTCTTATAAAGTTGTTAATTGGAAAAATATTTCTTTGATCTATTTTAATCTAGTTGGATTTTCCTGTAGTTAAGCGATAAGGCTAAAATATTTCTTTATATGATAGCTTTGTTGGAAGTTCTTAAGCAATGCGTACATGAAATCTTTCATATCAAAAAATAAAGGCTAGCCTGATGGATCCAGACTAGCCTTTAATAGCATGAAGATTGCTCAGATCAGTATTTAAAATGCAGCCCTAAAACGGCACTGATGCCTTCTGCTTCAGTGGCATAGTGGGAAGAATAGGCTTTGGTAAAATAACGCGTATCGGACAGGTTATTAATATTTAACTGCAGATCCACATTGGGGTTCACCTGATAACGTGCCATGGCATCGTAACGCACATAACCGGGAACAAATTTGGTATTGGCGGCATTGCCATAGACTTTATCCATTGCCACAGCACCGGCACCTAATGTTAGTTGAGGTAATACCTGATAGGTCATCCATAAGGTTGCACTGTTTTCTGCTACGTTCTGAACCTGATTGCCATTGTTTGTGCTTGGAGCATAAACCGGTTCTGCCGTGGTTCCAATATTTTCAAAGCCACCATCAATCAGTTCACTATCCAAATAGGTATAGCCTGCGGAAATTGCCCATTTCTCGGTAACATTTCCATTGATACCCAGCTCAATCCCATCGACACGGGTCTCACCAATATTACGGGTGGTGCCATCAGCATCGGTGGAGCGGGTATTGGTCTTTTCAGTACGGAAAATGGCGGCCGTCAGATTCAGTTTATCTTCCAGAAGGCCCCATTTAGTTCCCAGTTCCATGGTGCGGACTTTTTCAGCTTTTAGATTTTCGATAGCTGCGCTAATACTTTCAGAGCCATCACCGCCATCGACACCGACCGGATTAGAGGAAGTGGCATAGCTGATATAAACACTGCCATTTTCTCTTGGCTTAAAGACCAGACCAGCCTGATAGTTAAAAAAGTCTTCTTCATTTTCGAGGGTCAGCTGATCACCTAGGACGGCGGTAATCGGGGTATTGTTTGCGCCTGTCACCGCATTATTGAATCGTCCATAGGTCAAGGTTTGCTGGGTTTTATAATCATCCCAACGTACACCCAGATCCAGAATCCATTGCGGATGCAATTCGATACTGTCCAGTAAGTAGATCGACTTTGATTTGGTCTCAATATTATAACGGTCTGCACCATCCGTACTAATAGTCCCTGTCCACGCACCCCGGTCTGGATTGTCTACTGAGGTACACCAGCCTAAGGCCACATTGGCAGGGGTACCACAGGCCGCAAAAGAGCTTCCAGTAGCATTCAGACCATTAATAATATATTGGGTACGCTCGGTATCCTGATCTGAATATTCTGCACCTAGGTTAAAGCTGTGCTGAATAGCACCAGTATTAAATTTGCCTGTTAAAGCCAGTAGGTCAGTAAAGGTATCGGTATCTGCGATACGTGAATTGGCCCGCGCCCAGACATTGTCATTCAAAATGAAGTTCCCGCGTGAATCATCGGGGTTGGTCCAAAGATAGTCATTTTTGGAACGGTTAAATACTGCCGTATTACTCAGGGTTAGATTGTCATTCAGGTCATGTTCTAATTTTAAAGTACCAATCTGGTTTTCCTGTTTCTGGAAATCACGATCTTTCCAGCCATAGTATTGACTTGCTTTCACATCAATTGGTTTCCCATTGCCATTTAAAGCGACATTGGCATTGGTCGCTGCAAATGGATTGTTATAGGGAATGCCAGAGTCTGGAATATCATCAGTTCTTAGATAGTAATAACTGAAAGTACCACGCGTTGCGCTGTCCAGGCCGAAACTGAAGCTGGGTGCAATACCAGCACGTTTATATTCAGCACCGTCATGTTGACCGGCCTTTTCATTTTGATGGCCCATGACCGCGACACGAGCCGCCATACCATTGCCGAAGTCCTTGTTAGCATCCAAAGTGATACGGGCATACATATCTGTACCACCCGCAACAGAGCCTTCCAGTGCATCTCCTTTTTTCGCCACTTTGGAAATCATATTAATGCTGCCACCCGTGGTTCCGGCACCACCCATGGCAGAAGCAGAACCTTTGGTGACTTCGACCTGCTCAATGGCAAACATTTCCCGGTTTTGTGAAGTTGAATTCCGCACGCCATCGACATACATTGAACTTTCCGAATTATAACCTCGGATAAAAGGCCGGTCCCCATTCGGATTGCCACCTTCACCTGCGCCTAAAGTAATCCCCGGTACAGTACGCAAAGCATCAGCCAGCGTATTGACCTGCGTATCTTCAATCAGTTGTTGAGGAATCACGACCACAGATTTTGGCGTGTCGAGGAGTGGAGCAACAAACTTGCTATTTGCTGACTGATCGACTTTTAGACCCGGCACGGGTTCAGCTTGTACTTCCTGATGAATGGTCTCAAGCTGTACCACATTTTCCTGTGCAATCGCGTGTGCAGATGCAAAAGAAAGGGAAGAAACGATGGCTGAAGAAACTATTTTTTTACGAGATTTTATATAGCTCATAATCATTCTTTTTTATTTTTAAGTTTGGATTCGCAAATAATAATTATTATTGTTATCGTTGCTATCCTTCTTGCATTGATATTGGTGATGAACAAAATTTAATCAATTTAAAAAATAGATAAATTATAGTGAGCAGAGAGCATTAAAACTATGTTTTTAATATAGATTGATTAAAGACAGGCTTTATTTAGTTTTTATTGATAATAGCTATTGATATAGAAAGCTATGTTGAATTGCCCTTCAAAACACCTCAAGAAGTTAAGGATGAAAATTTAACTCATTGATTTTTCACTTTTATTTTCAATTAAATCCCAATTAATCAATTCCACTAAACAGACAGTCCGGTTGAATATCTGCCACAGTCGCTGTTCCCATTAAGGCCATGGTAATTTCAAATTCTTCTTTCAGGATTTTGATCACATGCGCGACCCCAAGTGCTCCAGCAGTTGCCAGACCATAAATATAAGGACGACCAATCAGCACCGCTGAAGCACCTAAGGCAATTGCCTTGAATACGTCCGATCCACGGCGGATACCACCATCATAGAGCAGAGGAAAATCTGCTGGCACTACCTTTTTAATCAATTGCAAGGCAATGAGAGGAGAAATGCAGGTATCCAGCACACGACCGCCATGATTGGAAATAATCAGGCCTTTTACCCCATGCTGAATCGCCAGCTGGGCATCTTGTGGGTGCACGATTCCTTTTAGAATTACGGGTAAATGGGTCTGCTGTACCATCCAGGCAACATCTTCCCAAGTCAGGGCAATTTTCATCAGTCCATTAAAAACTGGATGATCACCTTCCTTTAATTCCGGAAGGGGAATATGGGTAGGTGTATGTGGATGTTGCATGCCTTCCGGTAAATGGAAAAAGGCACGACGTTCACGATCGCGGATGCCGGTGTGTGGTGAATCCACGGTAATTACCAGCGCCATATAATTGTGTGCTTCAGCCATTTTCACCAATGCTAAAGATTTTTCCCGATCCCCCTGCCAATACAGCTGAAACCATTTGCGTGGATTGTCCTGCTTTAATGCACGCATATCAGTATTAGTAAAAGTACTGAGAATCATATTGCTGCCCATCACTTCTGCTGCGAGGGCAGACGCGGCTTCTGCTTCAGGATGAAACTGCTGCTGATGTCCAATCGGTGCCAAAAAAATTGGATACGGAAATTTTTGTCCGAATATTTCGATTTCAGTGTTGCCTTGGGTCAGATCTTTCAGCATACGCGGCAGAAGCTGAATATCCTGAAACTGCTGCAGGTTGTCCCGGACACTGACTTCATCCATGGAGCCACCTTGCAGATAGTTCCAGACCATACTGGAGAGATGTTTTTCTGCTTCGACCTCATAATCAGCGATGGTTTGTAGGTAGGCCGGGATCTGGGTTAATGGCGCCATTGGTTCACGTAACATTATAAATCACCCCACTGACGAATCAGGTTGTGATAATGATGGGTGAGTTGTAGGACTTCTTCGGTATCGCCAATCTGTTGGCGTAGTTTAATAATCGTCATGTCCAGATCAAACAGCATGCTGCGTTTGGCATCTTCACGAACCATACTCTGAATCCAGGTCACAGCCGCAATACGTTTACCTTGAGTCACCGGTTCAACCCGATGCAGGCTGGTCGATGGATAAACAATCACATCACCAGCGTCCAGTTTCACTTCATGGCAGCCATACTGGTCTTCAACGACCAGCTCGCCACCTTCATATTCATCGATTTCAGATAAAAATAAAGTCAGTGACACATCAGTACGAATGGGCTGTCCAAGTAGGGGAGAATAATGAATGGCATTATCCACATGATTGCCATAGGTACCTGAATCCTGATAACAGTTAAACAGGGGCGGCAGGATATGTTTCGGCAGGGCAGCAGAGGTAATTAAATGATGACTTTTAAGCGCCTGTAAAATGATAGGGCTAATCTGCTGATACAGGACAGAAGAAGAATCCAGCTGCAGATTCTTTTTGATTTTCTGTGCCTGACTCCCGGCACTGAGTTGCCCATTCATCCAGTGTTCTGAACGATCCAGTTGTTGTCTCAGTTCGGCAACTTGTGCTTTGCTTAATACTGCCGGGATATGTAACATCATTTTAAAAGCATTCCTGCAATTGAAAATATCGTGCATTCAAGAGAATACACGATATTGATAGATAGAGATAAAAGCTGAATTAAAATTTATAGTTCAGGGTTAAAGCTGCTGAACGTGGTTGACCCAAGATCACACGGCCACCTCCATTATTCAGCGTGCTGATGTACTCTTTGTCTGCCAGATTATAAACATTCAGGTTTAAAGAAGTCTGGTCATTAAAGGTATAACCGGCCATGGCATCAAACACCACATAGCTTGGAATGCTTGGCATATTCGCTGCTGCAGTACTGTCGGTAATCACACGTTTTTGCTCATCCACATAACGTGCCCCCAAACCTAGTTTTAAACCGGCAATGTTATAGGTTGTCCATAAAGAAGCGGTCCATTCAGGTGACCAGCGTACACTATTGGTCTGGGTCACTACACCCGTGTTGGAATTGACACTGAACTGGTCTTTTTGCTCGGTTTTCATATGGGCAATACCTGCTGAAATATTCCAGGCATCGGTAATTTTACCGACAGCGCTCAATTCGATTCCTTTAACTGTAGTTTTACCTTCCTGAACAGACTCGCGAGTAATCGGATCTTGGGTAAACTGGTTTTCATTTTCGGTGTAGTATGCAGCAGCATTTAAAGCCAGATCGTCATCCAGCAGGTCCCATTTGGTGCCAATTTCATAATGATGAGTTTCTTGAGGGTCTGCGGCTGAGCTGTTTATTCCTGTGGTTGAAAGGCTAAAGTTGCTGCTACCCGGCGGTGTCAGGGATTTGGCATAAGATGCATAGACACTGCTGTAGGCGGTTGGCTTATATAAACCACCGAGCTTCCAGCTGAATAAAGTGTCATGGGCTTTTAAATCTGTTTTGGTTTCAGTTACTGCTAGTGTCGTACTATCGGTTGAGTAACCCAGTGCATCGTAATTAGTATCGTAATAATCGACACGGACGCCACCATTGAGTTGAAAACGTTCACCAAACTTGAGCGTATCAAAAAGATAAGCCGCCGCCGTCTGGGTTTCACCATCTGAATAAGCGCCCGTATACATAGGATCAGGTAGATTCTGGTGACGATCAGGATGGTATAGATTCGCGGGTGGCGTACTGTTAGTAGGCTGCCCTGGCATTTGTGTAGCCAGTGTTCTGGAATGTTGCTGCTCTTTTAATAGTTCTACACCAGCGACCACATCATGCTCCACTGAACCGGTTTTGATATTCCAGTTCACCGTGCTCTGATTAGCCAGAATTTTATTTTCCTGATCAACACCCTGGCGTGAACGGCTTACTGTCCAGTCTTGAGGATCGGTAGAGTCATTTCTTGAAAGGCTATTAATCCCCGTCAAAGTACGCTGCATATGGGTATTGCCCAAACGGGTAATATTGGTAAATTTCAGATTTTCAGCCCAGTCACTTTCGATTTTGGCTGTATACATGTCAGCATCAACATCTTCATGGTCATCTGCATGGCCATAATAATTTTCACGGTCTACTTTAGGTGCGCTGGCGATCAGCGGGTCTGCATTCCAAAATCCTTTCATGCCAATCGTCGGAATACCGCCATCCGGAATGTTACGTTGGCGGATATGCTGGGAATAAAGATACAGGCGAGTATCACTATCCAGACCAAAGGCGATAGAAGGGGCAACAGCCCAGCCTTGATTCTCGATAAAGTCGCGGCCTTCTACACCGCCATCTTGACCCATCGCATTTAAACGGACAGCAATGCTGTCATTGATTGCCTGATTGATGTCAGTGGCAAGACGCGTATGTTCAGCCGTATTGTAGGTGGCAGAGACTTCACGACTGTTTTCTAAATGAGGCAATTTGCTGACCAGATTCACATAACCAGACGCCGTACCACGTCCACCTTCGGCACCAGCAGGGCCTTTTACGACTTCCACCTGTTCCAGGTTAAACACATCACGACTCACAGCGCCGAGGTCACGAATGCCATCCAGATAGGTGGAGCTTTGAGTTGAGAAGCCGCGCATCTGGAAGGCATCGCCAGCACTGGTATTCCCATTCTCACCAAGTTGTAAGGTAATTCCTGGCGTATTGCGCAAGGCTTCAACCAGGGTGGTTGCACCTTGTTCTTTTAATAAGTTCTTGTTGATAATCGAAACGGTTTGAGGCGTATCTACTAAAGCTTGGCTAGATTTAGCGGAACTCAATTGATCCACTTTATATTCATTTGCAGTTTTATTCTTAACTGTAATTTCTGGAAGCTGAATAACGCCTTCATTGGTGATGTTATCTGCATGAGTGATCAGTGGCAAAGTTGCAGCAAGTGCGACCAATGAAGTCTTGTAATGATGTTTCCGGCTTTTGATATGCGCCATGTGACAGAATTCCTGAAGTGAATAATATTTCCCTTACCACCTTGATATGCTCGAGTTCATCAAATAGCAGCAATTATGGAGTTATTGTTATGGCCTTTAACAATTTTGCGAATTGTAGTGATAATAATTATCATTAACAATATTCAATTAAGTCATTCTTATGAATTTATGGATGAAATTACTGTTTAATATTCAAACTTTAATCTGGGATTTCTATTAAGAAAAATTTCAAAATAAACTTATTTTTCAGTTTTTTACCTAAGATTAAAAAATGTAATTATTTTCTATTTAAAGCTTTTTATCAAAAGGTTTATAAATACAACTAAATCTAGATTTAAAGTTTTATATCTTTCAGAAAATAAAAATAGCCTCACGAATGAGGCTATTTTTTGATGAGGGAAGAAGCTAAAACTTAGTATTTAAAGTTCAGAGAAAGAACTGCGTTACGGCCTTCTGCTTCAGTTGCATAATGTGATGAGTATGCTTTAGTGAAATAACGTTCATCAGATAAGTTATTTACATTTAACTGCAGGTCAACGTTTTGATTTACGTTATAACGCGCCATTGCATCGTAACGTACATAACCTGGAACATATTTGGTGTTATCGGCATTACCATAAACTTTATCCATAGCAACTGCACCCGCACCGATTGTTAAAGCAGGAGTGAGATCGTAAGTCGTCCAAAGTGTGGCAGAGTTTTTAGCTACGTTTTGAACCTGGTTGCCATTATTTAAACTTGGCTGGTAATCAGGAACGTCAGAAGTACCTGCATTATAGAAACCGGCATCTACAATTTCGCTATCTAAATAAGTATAACCAGCTGAAACTGCCCATTTATCAGTAAGATTACCGCTTGCACCTAGCTCAATACCATCTACACGGGTTTCACCAATATTGCGTGTGAAACCATCCACGTCAGTAGAGCGTGTATTGGTTTTCTCAGTACGGAAAATGGCAGCGGTTAGATTTAATTTATCATTAAATAAATCCCACTTTGTACCAAGTTCCATAGTACGAACTTCCTCTGGTTTAAGGTTGTTCATAGCCTCAGCTTGTGCTTCAGTCGTATTACGTCCAGGAACAGAAAGTCCTTCTGATCCATCAGCCGCATCTACCCCAACCGGATTTGCGGAAGTAGCATAACTTGCATAGATAGAACCATTTTCTAATGGCTTGTAGGTTACGCCCGCTTGGTAATTAAAGAAATCACTGTCATTTGCGTATCTGGTATTTGAAGCGTGAATATTTTGTTCAGTTTCAAATTTATCCCAACGAACACCTAAATCTAATAACCACTGTGGATTTAATTCAATATTGTCTAATAAGTAGATACCAGTACTTTCTGTGTCGGTCGTACTCGCTTTTGGTGCAGCAGTGATTGAACCTAACCAAGGATCTTTTGAATTGGGATTATAGGCACTGGTACACCAATTATTTGAAGTAGCACTTGTAAAGGTACTACATGCCTTGTTTCCACTAATAATGGCTGGAAGGGTAGAGCTTGGTGCTTGGCCCAAATCTGTAAGTAAATAATTTCCTTTATCAGATTCCTGTTTTGAATATTCAGCGCCCACATTAAAGCTATGTTTTAGTGTGCCTGTATTAAATTTACCAGTTAATGAAAGTTGATCACTAAAGGTTTCAGTATCAGTAATACGTGTATTCGCACGACGAACTACTTGTCCATTAGCAATATTTGATTTCGAATCATCCGGTTGTGTCCAGATATAATCGTTTTTAGATTTACCATAAACAGCTGTATTGCTAATGGTCAGGTTATCCGTTAAATCGTGCTCTAATTTTAAAGTGCCGATTTGATTTTCCTGTTTCTGGAAATCACGATCCTTCCAGCCGTAGTAAATGCCTTGTTTAGCATCAAGTGGCTTACCAGTTGTAGTGTTATCTTTAGAGTTCCAATAAGGTACGCCTGAGTCAGGCGTATCATCAGATTTTAAGTAGTAATAGCTTAAAGTCCCACGGGTAGGGGTATCCAGACCAAAACTGATACTTGGTGCAATACCTACACGTTTATATTCAGCACCGTCTTTCTGACCAGCTTTTTCATTTTGATGACCCATCACAGCAACACGCGCTGCAATGCCATTACCGAAATCTTTGTTGCCATCTAAAGTGATGCGCTGGTAATTATCGGTACCTTGTGCAATGGAACCTTCTAAAGAATCACCAGCTTTAGCAACCTTAGAGATCATGTTGATGCTACCGCCAGTCGTACCGGCACCGCCCATTGCAGAAGAAGAGCCTTTGGTCACTTCAACCTGTTCGACTGCGAACATTTCACGGTTTTGTGAAGTCGCACTACGAACACCATCCACATACATTGAGCTTTCAGAGTTATAACCACGAATAAATGGACGGTCGCCATTCGGGTTGCCGCCTTCACCCGCACCCAAAGTAATACCCGGTACAGTACGTAAAGCATCAGAAAGTGTAGTGACTTGAGTGTCTTCAATCAGTTGCTTAGAAATGACTGATACAGATTTAGGTGTATCCAGTAAAGGCGCAACAAATTTCTTATTTGCGGAATTATCTACTTTTAAACTTGGTGCCTGTTCAGCTTTAACTTCTTGATGAATAGTTTCGAGCTTGACCACATTTTCATCAGCCACAGCATTTACGGTTACAATCGAGAGGGAAGAGGCAATCGCCGATGAAACGAGTTTTTTACGTGATTTGATAAACGACATGTGGGAACCCGAAAAAAGCATAAAATTTATGTATGCGAATAATAATAATTCTTATTTAAATTAAGAATTACTTGTCGATAGGAAATGGCGATTTTAGTATTTATATTAATTGGTTTGATCAATGTGATAGTGTATCAAAATGTTTCTAAGCTAATGTATTTAAACTAAATCTGATTAATAGATTATTATCGTTACTTTTATTGAGATTATTAGAGTCTAAAAATTTTGAAGAAAAAATACAAGAAAGTTTACTAAAAGCCCTATAAAAATCCATAAATGCAGATGAATGGGATGATCTGTCCAGTTTGAGTAATCAATATATCTACTCTTATTTGAGAGAAGGGATATTTAATCAAAGAAAACTGAATTTAACTGAATAAATTTGATTATTACAGCATCAATAAAGACGATTCAAGTATTGTGTTTTGTATATCTGCAAATGTTGTCATATAATGTGGCACATTTTTATAAACCTGTTATTACCAAATATATAGAGGAAGCCATGCAAGTAACTTCTGAAGCGGTTTCGGGCGTTGCCCGTCGTTTAAATGTTTCTGTACCGACGAGCCGTATTAATGAGCAATTTGAAGCTCGTTTAAAACGCACTGCTAAAACTGCGAAGATCAACGGCTTCCGTCCAGGTAAAGTACCTGTAAACGTAGTTCGTCGTGAATACGGCGCTGGTATCTACCAAGAAGTTGTCAACGACATCATTCGTGACACAGTATTCGAAGCAATCCAACAAGAAAAAATCAACGCTGTTGGTATGCCAAACATCGAAAAAACTGAAATGAAAGATGACGCTTTAGTTTATGAAGCGACTGTTGAAGTTTATCCAGAAGTTGAAGTGAAATTCGAAGGTCTGGAAGTTGAACGTAAAGCGTCTGAAGTAAATGACAAAGACGTTGAGAAGATGATTGAAAATCTTCAAAAACAACGCGCTTCTTGGGCTGAAACTAAAGGCATGGCTAAAAAAGACATGCAAGTAACTTTCGACTTCGAAGGTACTGTTGATGGCGAAAAATTTGAAGGCGGCGCTGCGCAAGACTTTAAACTTGTTTTAGGTTCTGGTCGTATGATCCCTGGCTTCGAAGATGGCATCATCGGTATGAAGAAAGGCGAAGAGAAAGTGATCGATGTTACTTTCCCTGAAGATTACCAGGCTGAAAACCTTGCTGGTAAACAAGCTCAATTCAAAATTAATGTAAAACTTGTTGAAAAACAAAAACTTCCAGAAATTGATGCTGAATTCCTGAAAATCTTCGGTATTTCTGAAGAAGATGGCGTTGAAAAACTGAAAGCTGACGTTCGTAAAAACATGGAACGTGAAGTGAAAAACGGCCTGCGTAACCAGGTTAAAGGCGCAACTTTCGATGCACTTGTAGCTGCAAACGAAGTTGAACTTCCATCTGCAATGGTTGCTCAAGAAATTGACCGTCAACGTCAACAAATGATCCAGCAGTTCACTCAACAGTTCGGTGCTCAAGGCGCGAAAGCATTTGATTCAAGCATGCTTCCAGATGACCTGTTCAAAGAACAAGCTGAGAAATCAGTTAAACTTGGCGTATTGGTAAGCCGTATTCTTGCTGATGCGAAAATCGAAGTAGATCAAGCGCGCGTTGAAGCTTATATCGAAGATATGGCTTCTTCTTACGAAGATCCAAACGAAGTGATCGAATACTTCAAAAACGACAAGCAACAACGTGCTCAAATCGAAGCAGTTGTACTTGAAGACCAAGTTGTTGATCACATCCTAGCATCTGCTAAAGTGACTGATGCGACTGTAAGCTATGAAGACTTATTGAAAGAGCAACAAGCTCGTCAACAAGGCTAATTCAAGCTTTCCATAAAAAGGCGCTTCGTGCGCCTTTTTTCATATTAGTAATTTCTTGACATATCTGATTTTCACAAAACTAATGCAAAAAATATGATGGAATTATTCGCGATTATTTTGCAATTTCATTGATTATCCCTCATATTGTGATTATGGATTAAGTCACAAAAATTTAGGAATAAATAAACCTATGTATGTTCCAACGATTGAAAACGCTTTAGTGCCAATGGTGGTAGAACAATCCTCTCGTGGTGAGCGTTCTTTTGATATTTATTCACGCCTTTTACGTGAGCGGGTAATTTTTCTGACAGGTGAAGTTGAAGACAATATGGCCAACCTGATCGTTGCGCAAATGTTGTTTTTAGAAGCTGAGAACCCAGATAAAGATATTCATTTATATATCAACTCACCGGGTGGTTCGGTGACTGCTGGCATGGCGATCTACGATACCATGCAGTTTATTAAACCGGATGTTGTGACTTACTGTATGGGTCAGGCAGCATCAATGGGCGCATTCTTGCTCAATGCAGGGACTAAAGGCAAACGTTACTGCCTTGAAAATGCGCGTGTCATGATTCACCAGCCTTTGGGTGGTTTCAAAGGCCAGGCATCAGATATTGAAATTCACGCACGTGAAATTCTGTTCATTAAAGAACGTTTAAACCGTTTAATGGCTGAACATAGCGGTCAGGACTATGAAAAAGTGGCACGCGATACAGACCGTGACAACTTCATGACTGCTCAGCAAGCGAAAGAATACGGTCTTGTGGATGAAGTTCTAACGAAACGTCCATAAGTTTTAGAGATTGAGATATTGGAGTAAATATGTCCGAACATCCTCAAGGACAAAAGCATTGTTCATTTTGCGGTAAAACGCAGTCTGAAGTCGGAAAGCTGATTGCAGGCGAGGACGCATACATTTGTAATGAATGTGTGGACGTATGCTTAGATTTGGTTCAAACCAGTCAACAGGTCGAAACCAATGACTGGGCGAACCGTCCTTTACCGAAACCGCATGAAATCCGTGCGGCGCTCGATCAATATGTGATTGGTCAGGACGTAGCGAAAAAGACATTATCTGTGGCCGTATACAACCATTACAAACGTCTGAAAGTACAGACCAATGGTAAGAAAGCAGATGATTCCGTTGAAATCGCCAAAAGTAATATCCTGCTGGTCGGCCCGACCGGTTCAGGTAAAACTTTACTGGCACAAACCCTTGCCCGTCTTCTGGACGTTCCATTTGCCATGGCAGATGCAACAACCCTGACTGAAGCGGGTTATGTGGGTGAAGATGTTGAAAACATTGTACAAAAGCTTTTGCAAAAAGCTGATTACGATGTCGAAAAAGCGCAAAAGGGCATTATCTATATCGATGAAATCGACAAGATTACCCGTAAATCTGAGAATCCATCGATTACCCGTGATGTATCAGGTGAAGGCGTACAGCAAGCCTTGCTGAAAATGATCGAAGGTACGGTTGCTTCAATCCCACCACAAGGTGGCCGTAAGCATCCGCAGCAGGAATTTATCCAGATTGATACCTCGAATATCCTGTTTATCTGTGGCGGTGCATTCTCAGGTCTTGAGAAGATCGTACAGCAGCGTCAGGAGAAAGGTGGTATTGGCTTTACTGCAGAAGTCCGTAATAAAGACGAAAGCAAAAAGCTGTCTGAATTGTTCCGTCAGGTCGAAGCGACTGACTTGGTGAAATTTGGTCTGATTCCAGAATTCATTGGTCGGTTACCCGTGATTGCAACTCTGGATGAGCTGGATGAAGAAGCTTTAATGCAGATTCTGACTGAGCCGAAGAATGCATTAACCCGTCAATATAAACATTTGTTTGAGATGGAAAATGTGGACTTGGTCTTTGAAGATTCAGCACTACGTGCGGTTGCGAAAAAAGCACTGGAACGTAATACTGGTGCGCGTGGCCTGCGTTCGATTCTGGAAAATTCATTGCTAGAAACCATGTATGACCTGCCGAGTCGTAGCGATGTAGGCACCGTGGTGGTGAATGAAGCGGTCATTAATGGCGAAGCTGCACCAGAATTTCGTGCTGAACGTCAACCACATGACGAGCCAGAAACAGCGGCAAAAGTTGATTTAAAGGTGGTGAATAGCAAATCTGCTTGATTGCTATTCGTCAGAAACGTGCGAAAACCCCGTGTTTTCGCACGTTTTTTATTTCCAAAAGATAAAAGCAGATGCTAATCTCAACATCTAGGCGTGGACGCCGAAAGCTATAAAAATATATCGCAAAGCACTTGCATACAAGAATAAAGACGCAGTGAGGGATAAGCATGCGTGGAGTCGCAATGATGCTCATCGGCAGTTTGGCGCTGATGGGTTGTCACGGTAAAAAAGCCGTAGTTGAGCCTACACAGCCACTCAGCACTTTAAAAAATATTGATCTTGAAAAGAAACCGGGCTTCGTCGAACAGCATCGGGTGGGGATGTTTACGATTGGTGGCTGGGTCAACCAGAAACAGGGCAATCATTTTCAGGCAGTTAAACCTCAGCATGAGGACGCTGCGATCGTTTATTTATACCGCCCGGATTCAAAATGGAACCGTCAGGAAATTGTTGCTGCCAGCCTATTTATCAATCAGCATCGTATTCCGAGTTTATTACATAATCATCATTACTGGATTGAGCTACCTGCAGGCACTTATCGCTTGAGTACCAGTCGTCCTTTAGGTGCGTTGCACTTCCAGAAACCTAAGTATCTGGACTTTACGGTAGAAGCGGGGCAATCCTATTTTATTAAGTATGATGAAGAAAATCTAAGCACCCGTCGTAGTGTTCCGGGTCCTCTGATGCTGATGCCGAGCAGTGTGGGCCTTAATGAAATTGCTTTTACCCAGTTAAAATCGGACAGTTTTAACTTTTTTGCACAGGATCAGGAAACTGGGAAAATCCGTAAGAAAGCCCAGAAAATTAAAGCGACTGAATATGATCCATCTACAGATGTACAGTTGACGACGCCATTTAAACTCTGGGATCCAAGAACCTGGTAATTAATTTTAAAACGCCAATAAAAAAGCACCCATCTGGGTGCTTTTTTTCATGCAGCTTAAATTAGCCTGCAGCAGCGTCAACTACTGGAATTTTGCCAATCTTCGCTTGCCAGATTTTTGGTGCAGTCGCGTGTACAGATGTACCATTTACATCAACTGCAACAGAAACAGGCATATCTTTCACTACAAACTTGTAGATCGCTTCCATACCCAAATCAGCAAATGCAACTACTTCAGCTTCACGAATTGCTTTAGATACGAGGTATGCAGCCCCACCAACCGCCATAAGGTAAGTCGCTTTATTGTCTTTAATTGCTTCAACAGCAGCAGGACCACGGTCCGCTTTACCGATCATGCCATAAAGACCAGTTGCTTCTAATACTTGGCGAGTGAATTTATCCATACGAGTTGCAGTTGTTGGACCTGCAGGACCTACAACTTCATCACCTACTGGATCAACAGGACCGACGTAGTAGATAAATTTGCCTTTCAGATCAACAGGAAGTTCTTCACCGTTATTCAGCATGTCTACCATACGTTTGTGTGCAGCATCACGGCCAGTATAGATTGTACCGTTTAGAAGCAGCGTATCACCTGGTTTCCAAGAGTTCATTTCTTCTTGAGTGATGTTGTCTAAGTCAACACGTTTAGAAGATGAAGAATCCCAAGTAACTGATGGGTAGTCTTCAAGGCTTGGTGCTTGAATATGTGCAACACCTGAACCATCAAGTGTGAAATGTGCGTGACGGGTTGCAGCACAGTTCGGGATCATGCCGACTGGTTTGCCCGCAGCGTGACAAGGGTAATCTTTGATCTTGATGTCTAGAACAGTGGTTAAACCGCCAAGACCTTGAGCACCAATGCCCAATGCGTTTACTTTCTCAAAGATTTCGATACGAAGTTCTTCAAGTTTGTTTTGTGGACCACGACGAAGCAATTCGTCCATGTTGATCTCTTCCATCAATGCTTCTTTTGCAAGCATCATGGCTTTTTCAGCAGTACCACCAATACCGATACCCAGCATACCAGGAGGACACCAGCCTGCACCCATAGTTGGAACAGTTTTTAATACCCAGTCCACGATTGAATCAGATGGGTTCAACATTGCCAGTTTAGACTTGTTTTCTGAACCGCCACCCTTGGCAGCAACAGTGATGTCTACTTTGTCACCTGGAACAAGTTTGTGATAGATCACAGCAGGCGTGTTGTCTTTGGTGTTCTTACGGCCAAAAGCAGGGTCAGCCAGTACAGATGCACGAAGTACGTTAGAGTTTTCAAGATAACCTTGACGTACACCTTCGTTGATCGCATCGTCCAGGCTCATGGTTAAATCAAATTTAACGTCCATGCCCACTTCAACAAATACGTTGACGATACCAGTATCCTGGCAGATAGGGCGGTGGCCTTCTGCACACATGCGTGAGTTAATTAAGATTTGCGCGATCGCATCTTTCGCAGCTTTGTTCTCTTCACGGTCGTACGCACGGCTCATCGCTTGGATGAAGTCTTGTGGATGATAGTAAGAAATGAACTGAAGCGCATCTTTAACCGATGTGATCAAGTCATCTTGCTTGATAATAGTTGTCATACAAATATCTCTTGAGCGGGCTGTTAGCTAGCGGGCTAAATTATAAGGCAAATGAATCCGGTTGTGGGTGTTTTGCAGGAACATTGGCCAAAAGTTTATAGTTTAAGCAATAAGGCATATTACTTTGGCTGAAAGATTGGTTAAAAATGACAGGTTTTTGTCATATTTACTGTCATATTTCAGCTTAAAGTTTATTTTAATATAATTAAATGTATTATAAGTATATGATTTTTATTAATTAATTAAAATTATGAAAATTTCATCATTGTCATATAACTGTCATAAAACTTTTACATAATGCGCTTATCAAATGAATGATGAGTTTTCTTTATGACCCTGACTAGTGTATTGATGGTAATTGCTTTTAGTCTTTATATCGCTGCTACTTGGTTCTACGGCCAGAAAGAAGATCAAGCTTAAGCTTTATCTTCTTTTTTACATTTTAAGAGCAAAAAATTAGCCTATCTTCAAATCTTCAAATCTTCAAATCTTCAAATCTTCAAATCTTCAAATCTTCAAATCTTCAAATCTTCAAATCTTCAAATCTTCAAATCTTCAAATCTTCAAATCTTCAAATTACCTTAATAAAAAAACAATATTTCAATCATCTTGGCCTTGCCACAACACGCCTGTGACATAGTTATTTTTCTTCATTACATTATTAACCCAGAAAAACCCAAAGCCTGAAAACCCTTACACACAGCCAATTTTTTAGGGCTTAGACTGAGGTCTCTCAACTTCTATAAATAGGGCAATTGGAATGAGTAACTTTAATACAAATGACATCAAAGAACATGCTTCAGTAATTGCTTCAGATGGTACTCAAGTTGGTAAAGTGGATCATTTAGAAGGTCAGGACAAGATTAAATTGACAAGAAGTGATGACGAGAATAATGAGCATCATCTGATTCCGATCAGCTGGGTAAGCGAAGTGAAAGATGACAGTGTGATCTTGAATAAAACAGCAGAAGATGTGCACAAAGAATGGACCACGGTATAAGCATGATCGTTGCCTGACTTATTCCGGTTTGGCTTAAATAGTCAAACTGGATGTAAGTTTTAAATAGGCAAGTCTGATCTGTTAAAGTGGTAAATGCCAGCCTGTTCGGCTGGCATTTCTTTTGTGTCATAAATCTTTTCATTTTAGTTTTATTTACTCATAGAGCGGATTAAGAACCTGCATAATTTTTTGAGCTAGATAATCTGTAGATGATAGAACGCCTAATGATTACTGAGAAAACTTATAAAATAGATCAATAAAAAAACCACCCGATCTTTTGATCGGATGGTTGTGGAGTGTTAAAGAAAATTAACTAGCTTGCTGATCTGCCTGAATCGCAGTTAAGGCTATAGTAAATACGATGTCATCGACCAGCGCACCACGTGACAGGTCATTCACCGGCTTGTTCAAGCCTTGCAGCATTGGACCGACACTCACGACATTTGCTGCACGTTGTACCGCTTTATAAGTAGTGTTGCCGGTATTTAGGTCAGGGAAGATAAATACATTGGCACGACCAGCCACTTGTGAATCTGGTGCTTTCTGACGACCCACACTTTCAACTGAAGCGGCATCGTATTGCAGTGGACCATCAATCAACAGATCAGGACGACGCTGTTTGGCAATCTCAGTCGCTTTCGCCACTTTTTCTACGTCTGCACCTGTACCCGAAGTGCCGGTAGAGTAAGAAATCATGGCAATACGTGGATCAATGCCAAAGGCTTTTGCAGAGTCAGCAGACTGAATCGCAATTTCCGCCAGTTGTTCAGCATCCGGATCTGGATTAATCGCACAGTCACCATAAACATAGACCTCATCTGGCAGCAGCATAAAGAATACTGAGGAAACCAGTGAATATTCAGGCGCTGTCTTGATCAACTGGAAAGCAGGACGAACGGTATTGGCAGTCGTATGTACTGCACCAGAAACCAGACCATCCACCTGATCAAGTGCCAGCATCATAGTGCCGAGTACCACAGTATCCTGTAACTGTTCACGCGCCTGTAATTCATTGATTTTGCCTTTACGCAGTTCAACCATTTTTTCGACATAATTCTCGCGAATCAGGTCGGGATCAATAATTTCAAGATCGTGCGGTAATTCAATATTGCGTGCTTTGGCAACTTCAACCACTTCTTCCGGTTTTGCCAATAAGATACAGTGTGCAATCCCGCGAGATTGACAGATTGCAGCTGCCTGAATGGTACGCGGCTCATCACCTTCCGGAAGCACAATACGCTTTTTCGCAGCAATCGATTTTTGTACCAGTTCATGACGGAATGCAGAAGGCGACAGACGTGGTTTGTAAGAACCATTGATTAGCTGTGCAATCCATTCTTCATTTAAGTGACTGGATACAAAACGGGTCACCTGTTCAGCACGTTCAGTATCATCACATGGAATTTCATTGCTTAAATTGGCCAGACTTTGGGCAGTTTCAAAAGTGCTGAGTGGCGTATGCAGAATAGGCAGGCCATGTTTGATTGCTGTCTGGCAGAACTCCAGTACTGCCGAATTTGGCTCATAATGTTCAGTCAGCACTAGACCTGCCAATGGAATGCCATTGCTGCTCGCCAGGCTACTTGCCAGCAGGACATCAATGCGGTCTGATGCACTGATAATCAGCTCGCCAGCCACGAATTTATGCAACTCATGTTCAATGTTGGACGCAATTAAACTGCTGTGTAAGACACGGCGCTGCTTTGCTTCACCCAAGTTCACCCAGTCTGCTGAAATATGCGCTGCCAGGTCAGAAATACGTGGCACACTTAAAGTATTGCTGAATGGAACCAGACCAATCACTGGAAGCTTTTCAGAACCAATATGGGCATGGGTTTTTTGAATATCAGCTATAAATTTGTTGGTATCACTAATCAGACGTAAACCAGGATCAATGGTCACCGGGATCTGGGCAGAATCTTCCGGTAAGCCTTTGGTGCGCATAAACAATACGCCAGCCATACGGGTAGAAGAGGACCCACCCAAATAACGTAATTGGCTTTCAACTTTTTCAGCTGCCACTTCAGGCTGGTTGATATCAGCATTGCTGACAATAATGACTTTGGCATCTAGTGCCTGTGCCAAGGCTGCATTAAAGCTTGGCGCAAAGGTATCACGGCTATTGGGTACCAAACCTTCAACAATAATCAGGTCGTGATTTTTGGCAATCTCACGATGCAGGCGTACTGCATCTTCAAGCAATTCATCTGTTTCACCAAGATTAAAGCGCTGAATCAGACTTTCATAAGCAATCGGTTCAACAGTTTCACTTTGGGATAAATGACGATAGAGTGTTGTAGTGCGATCTGTTTCCTGACTTTTTTCCTGTGAAAAAGGTTTCACAAAACCTGCTTTTACCCCTTGGCATTCTAAAGCATATACCAAACCTAAACAGGCTGAAGTTAAGCCGACGCCTTCCCCGGTCGGCACCAATAAAATCGTTTTCATAAGTAATATCAGTCGCGCAATAATAGAAATTAGGTAAAAGGGAACCGGGCTTGCTTATGCAAGCGCAGCTTCAGGTTCAGACTTTTTTGCAGTGGCTTGCTCCACTTCATGCTCTACCACATAATGAGTTTCTTTCGCGATTCGGCCTTCTTCATCAGTTGGAACTACCCAGATTTGTGGGCCTGTACCGTTATCGATCCGGCCTTCAGTACCGCGCTTCAAACTGCTATTAGCATCTTTATCCAGGTTGAAACCGAAATGTGGTAAATAAGCCATAGTTTTTTCACGGATATAAGCCGAGTTTTCACCAATACCACCGGTAAAGAACAGACCATCAATACGTGGCAGACCACAGCTTAAAGCAGCTAAAGATTTCGCCAGACGGTAGCAGAATACTTCAATCGCAAGTGTCGCATCTTCATTGCCTTGTTCTGAGGCTTCAATCAGAGTACGCATGTCATTAGACAGGTTGTCAGACAAACCAAGCAAGCCACTTTCTTTATTCAGCATCTTGTCAATTTTATATACATCCCAGCCTAGGTTTGCAGCCAGGAAGCTATGCAAACTTGGATCGACATCACCACTACGGGTCCCCATCACCACACCTTCAAGTGGCGTCAGACCCATTGAGGTATCTACACTTTGGCCATTCCACACCGCACAGGTCGAACTACCATTACCGAGATGTGCTGTTAACCAGCCACCTTGCTTAAAGCTGCCAGCCAGTTCAGAACCGCGATCGGAGACATAAGCATGGCTGGTACCATGGAAACCATAACGACGTACGCCATATTCGGTATAAAGGAATTTAGGCAGGGCATAACGGTAAGCATGTGCCGGCATGGTTTGATGGAAAGCTGTGTCGAATACTGCGACTTGTGGCAAATCTGGGAATAAACGTTTAGTCGCTTCGATCCCGATCAGGTGAGCCGGATTGTGTAAAGGCGCAAGTGGAGTTGCTTCGCGAATTTTTTCAATAATTTCGTCAGTAATCAGTTCAGCTTTGGTCAGACTGCCGCCATGTACCACGCGGTGACCAATGGCATCCGGCTTGTAGTTCGCCAAACGCTCTAAACCTACTTCTAATGCTTTTTTATGATCTGCAAAAGGAATATGAATATCGACGGGTTCATTGCCGACAGTCACACCTTTAATACGGGCATTTTCTGTGCCTAAGTTCTCAGCTAAGCCGTGAATACGGAAATTCTGTTCTTCAAGCAATAGGGCAAACTTGATTGAAGAAGAGCCACAATTAATAACTAATACTGATTTAGACACGATTGTTTACCCGATTCTAATTAAAATTCTCATCCATTTCGTTGACCTGTCTGTTGGCAAAAGCGACACAAGATAGGTCTGTGATCATGTTTTAACATGGGTTTTTTTACTGTCCTAGATAGACTTTAGCCGATTAGACTTAAGCATTATCGACCTCAGCGACAATAATAATTAAAATTTATCAGTTCATAGTTTTCATTTATAAATAAAATACTGTTAAAAAATGATCTATTAAACTGTAACTTATATTTCTTAAAAAGAATGTTTATTTATTCTATCTTTTAAGTATGGATATGAAGAAATTATATACAATTTTATAAAGGCTTTGTATTTACTTGAACATGTCTTTTATCAACTCACTGCATAAAAATCAGCCTTGCGAACAAGGCTGATTTTATTATCTATTTACTGACGAATCTGACCATCACCAAAGACTACCCATTTCTGGGAAGTCAAACCTTCCAGACCAACCGGGCCACGGGCATGAATCTTATCCGTCGAAATACCGATTTCCGCACCCAGGCCATATTCGAAGCCGTCAGCAAAGCGGGTAGAGGCATTGATCATGACTGAACTCGAATCTACACCTGCTAAAAATTCACGAGCGATGCTGTAATTCTCAGTGATGATTGAATCGGTATGATGTGAGCCATATTTATTGATATGTTCAATGGCTTCCTCAACACCCGATACGATTTTAACTGCCAGAATCGGACCCAGATACTCGGTGTACCAGTCTTCTTCTGTTGCGGCAACTACCTGATTGCCCAAGATACGCTGGGTTTCACGACAACCGCGAAGCTCTACCTGTTTTTCCTGATACAATTCAGCAATTC
This sequence comes from Acinetobacter sp. CAU_H_60, assembly GCF_058599385.1. NCBI lineage: Bacteria > Pseudomonadati > Pseudomonadota > Gammaproteobacteria > Moraxellales > Moraxellaceae > Acinetobacter > Acinetobacter sp. CAU_H_60. The sequence goes on from NZ_CM178653.1 coordinate 439,189, forward strand.
GAGGTAGGAAATCTTCAGCCACTTTTTCATCAACCAGCAAAGTTTCCATGGCATTACATACACCATAACGATGGGTTTTGGCATTTAAAGCAATGGGCAGTGCTTTGAGCAGATCGGCCTGTGCTTCGACATAGACATGACAATTCCCGTCCAGATGTTTAATCACAGGTACACGTGCTTCTTCAGTAATGCGTTCAATTAAGCCTTTACCACCACGCGGTACGATCACATCGACATATTCAGTCAGGGTAATCAGCTGGCCAACTGCAGCACGGTCAGTCGTATTAATCACCTGAACTGACGCTTCAGGTAAGCCTGCCACTTTTAAGCCATGCTGGATGGCAGTTGCAATGGCCTGGTTAGATTCCAGAGCTTCTGAACCACCACGCAGAATAATCGCATTTCCGGATTTCAATGCCAATGAAGCAGCTTCCAAGGTTACATTGGGACGTGATTCATAAATCATGCCCACTACGCCCAAAGGCACACGCATCTTGCCAAGCTGAATGCCGGTAGGACGGTAAGCCATATCGGTGATTTCACCAATTGGATCTTTCAAGCTGATCACATCTTTCAGGCCCTGTAACATACCTTTAAAGCGTGCGGGGTTGAGTTCTAAGCGATCAAGCAGGGCACTATCCAGATTGTTCTGGTGAGCTTTATTCATATCAATCTGATTGGCAGCCAGAATAGCGGCCTGACTGTTTTCTAAAGCGGTATAAATTGCTGACAATGTGCTGTTTTTAGTTTGGGTAGACGCACGAGCCAAAATGCGAGAAGCCTGGCGTGCCTGCTGTCCTACCGTTTGCATGTATTGTTCAATAGACTCTTGCATAGCGGTTCAATCACTTAGAAATTTCACTTTGATATTAACAGTCTGATGCCGGACAATGAAGCCCAACACTTAAAAATCATAAGCTTTTCACTGTTTCTAAACATTTTGAAATTGTTTTATCTTTAAAAGCAGATAAGTGGTTGTCGAATCAGTTGCTTGTGAAAAGCCGCTCTGTATAGAATGAAATGTAGCGACATAGATGTCATTGATATAATTACTACAGCGCAGGATGCGTGTTCAGGATAATCGGAATAATCCTGAAGCATAAGATCTGTAAATAATGACTTGCACAATAAAAATAAGGCAAGGACGGAGGAAAGGAATATGAATTCCATTATCCAGATGGATGCCCAGACATTGGACCAACATAGCCATTACGGTTTTTTTGATCTTTATGATAAGCACAGTTTCAAGCAACCAGCACGTACGACATGGATCGATGGCTGGAAAATCGAGTATATGGCCATTGCGCGTCCTGATACTTTGCATATGCGCCCAATGGTGATTATTGGGGGAGCTTTTCAGAACTTTAATTCTTACAAATATTGTGTAGAGCAGTTATTTGATGCGGGACCTATTATTTTAATTGATTTACCTTCCATGGGGGCCAACCAGCAAATTACTAACGTCGATACCGGCTTATCTGCGGGAACACTTGAACTCGAAGATCTGGCAGCGATGCTAGGTCAATGGCTGGAGCAGATGCAACTGCCTAAGGTGGCTATTCTAGGGATGTCTTTAGGTTCAGTGGTTGCTTCCTGTCTGGCAGACCAGCGTCCTGAACTGGTAGACCGTATGATTTTGATGGGTGTGATGCAAAAGACCCGCAAAAGCTGGCGCATGCTGCTGGAAGAATCTCTGCATTTAATGAAAGAACAACGCATGGATGAATTCGGCCAAGCGGTGATTCTGTATCTGGTCAATCATGCGCGTTTAAAGGAAACCCGCATGTCGCCAACAGCAAAACGGCTGTTCTTTAAGCAGATGTCAGAATTTACAGCGACAGAACAGGACCGCTATGACATTAATTGTAATCGTCTTTTAAGACTGACCAATGTACCGATTCCTCAATGTAAGGTTCTAGTCGCATGCGGGCAATATGACAGCTTTACCTTGCCACATGAAAATGCCAATTTTGCCCTGCAATGTCCAAACATGCAGTATGTGCAGATTGCTTCTGCAGATCATGTACCTCAGTTACAGCGCCGTAAAGAAACCATGCATCTATTTGCAACTTTCTTGCGTGATGAGCCGGTTGATCAGCTCGAAGGTATTATTCCGTTCACCCGTGAACAGATGCAGCAGATCGAACGGCGCGGTGAAGAGCGGATTACGGTTCAGGATCCACAGCGTTATTTAAGTCATCGCCATTCTGATCTGGTACTCAAGGCAGAAATTGTTGATATGAATTTCTTTGGGGTGTTACTGGAATTGGAACCTGGATTAACTGATCAAGCAGCCGCGTATCCACGTGATTTGGCTTTACATTTGGAAGATGAAGAAGGCGAGTTTAAGATCGAATGTTTAATCTTCGAGCATGATGGCACTCAGTTACGTGCTTTGTTCAAGCATGGCAGTTTTGATGTAGCAGAGCGTTTATTACGCTTTGTCCAGAAAGAGAAAGCCCTTCAACAGGCTGAAGTATTCGATGCAGTCATCTAATCAATAAAATTCATAAAAAAAACAGCGTAATTAAACGCTGTTTTTTTTCACTGCATGAATCATCCAGACTAAATCGCCCAAATGTTCATCCTGTTCATAATGAGGATTCTGCTGTCGAGGTTCTGCAAAATAACGTTGTGGCTGTTCGACCTCCACTTGCATAAACCCAGTTTGCTGAAAAAACTGCTGTAGTTCTTGGGGTGATTTAAAATGAAAGGTAAATGCACTGCGTGACATGAATTTTAGCAGACGGCTGCAGGTCCAGATAAAGCTTGCCAGTTTATTTTTGACCGGTTCAGGATAAATATCACTGAGATAATGCACTTCACTAAAGCCTTGACCATATTCGGTAATGCCTTTGAGTAAAGTAAACAGCATCTTTTGATCAAAGTAATTGATCAGGCCTTCACTAATAATCACTAGAGGCTGTTGTGGGTCAAAGACTTTAAAAATATTCGCCAGTTCTGCACTAAAAATATCGGCACTCAATACTTCCGGGGCATCCTGATCAATCTGCTGCAAAGCATTGGTTTTGATCCTGGCCATATCGGGCAGATCCAGCTCCCGATAATTAATCCCGGGAAACTTCTGTCTAAAATTCCAGCTGCGTGGAGAAAGACCACTGGCAATTTCCAGTACCTGTAACTGAGGATATTTACTAATTAACTGGCTTAGGTGTTCATCAATCATTTGATGACGCTGTTTCAGGGTAGTGCGCATACTACCACCTACATGACGCTCAGCCCATGACTCCAGCGGATGAACCAGTTTGGCAAGGAATTTGCCTTTAGAGGTGGCAAATACCGGATGTGAAATCCCCATTTTGTACCAGATATAGCCGGTATAATGTGCAGTAAAAGAAATATGGCGATGTTGTGAAAGAGATTCTGTCATGTCGTCCTGACCTTATTGTTGTTTTAATTCAATGCTGCTCATTAATATAGCAGTCTTTTCAACATGATAATAAAAAAGGAACACCTTGTCGTGTTCCTTTGTCGTATTCAGATCATTAAAAAATTACAGAACCAGATCTTTAAACTGGCTGATTTCATCACGGATCTGGCGCCATTCATCTCCAAGATCCAGTTCAGTGCCGATCTGAATCTCTGGAATTTTTCCACGCATACGTTCCAGACGCTGCTGATTTGGCAGCGGTAGCTCCTGAATGCCCTCAAGCGCAATACATTGTGCTGCGCGATCATTGCAGACCAATCCCATATCACAACCTGCTTTCAATGCCGCCTGAATACGAGCATCGGCACCGCCAGCCACACAGGCAGCCTGCATGCTTAAATCATCCGAGAACAGTACGCCGTCGAAGCCAAGTTCTTGGCGTAACACTTTCTGAATCCAGAATTCTGAGAAACCGGCTGGATTTGGATCTACCTGACTATAGATGACATGGGCAGGCATAAGCGCATCCAGTTGTGATTGTAACTGGATAAAAGTCTGCATATCTTTTTGCTGGATTTCTTCATAGCTGCGCATATCAATGGCAGCGGCTACATGCGAATCTGCTTTAACCGAACCATGTCCCGGGAAATGCTTACCAGTTGAAGCCATGCCAGCACGTTTCATACCTTTCAGGAAAGCACCAGCTAGTGGAATAATATCCTGAATATTTTTGGCAAAGCTGCGGTCACCAATCACATCGCTAATATCATTTAAATCCAGCACAGGCGCAAAACTAAAATCAATTCCGACAGCCAGTACTTCGGTGGCCATCAACCAGCCACATTTCTCGGCCAGTTCCAGCGCTTTTTCACGATCGGTCTGGTAAAGCTCACCAAATTTACCCATAGCAGGTAGCAGAGTAAAACCTTGTTTGAGGCGCTGTACACGGCCACCTTCCTGATCCACCGCAATCAGAATATCTGGACGGACCTGACGCATATGATCAGTCAAAGTGCGGACTTGGGCAGGAGATTCAATATTGCGACCGAATAAAATTACACCACCGACTTGTGGTGCACCCAAGAGTTCAATATCTTCTTGAGTAAGGGTAGTGCCTGCGATGTCGAGCATCAATGCGCCAATCATATGCGGAATCCATTTTAGAATTTTCGGGGAAAACAATACCTGAATTCTGCAATGATTTGCTACACTTTGTCAGCACAGAATATGATAAAACTACACGACATAAACATATTAAGTTGTTTAAGATGCTGAATACTTTAAGTTCTGCTCGAAAAGCAACACGGTCAAATTGGTCTTGAGGCCAAGGAAGTACGAATTATTTATGAAATTTCAAACAATAGCTTGTGCAGTTGCGATTGCGACAGGCGGATTATTTTTTACCCATGTGGTGAATGATGCAATTGCAGCTGATGGTAAAGAAGTAGTCAGCAAAGCAGTGCTTCAACCTTCTCAAGAACAGGCATTGGTATCCCGACAACTGGCAACTCTCGTTGATCGCCAACATTATTTGAATATGCGTCTGGATGCTCAGACTTCACAGCGTATCTTTGATTTTTATATTGATAGTCTGGATGCAGATCACAGTCTTTTTCTGGCATCTGAAATAGAAGATTATAAAAAACGCTATGGTGCTACTTTTGGTGCCAATCTGAAAGCCGGTAATTTGTCTGGCCCTTATGAAATTCATGCGCAGTATCGTGAGCGTTTAGCCCAGTTCTATACCTTTATGCTGGAAGAACTGAAAAAGCCGCAAAACCTGAACCAGAAGAATGTATATATCGAAACGGATCGCGAAAAAGCACCGTTCTTTAAAACTCAGGCTGAACAGCGTGCTCACTGGTCAAAAATGCTGGTTTCTCAGCTCATCAATCTGACTATTAGTAAGGAAGAAGAGCAGGCCAAGCAGAATGCACTCAAAGCCAACCCTGAACTGGCGAATGGTCAGGACCTGACTGGGCCGGAAGATTTAACGCCTGCTCAAACTCTGACCAAACGTTATACCCGTCAGTTAGAACGTCTCAGCCGGATCAAGAGCGATGATGTGCTGGACAAAACCCTGAATGCGATGATGCTGACTTACGATCCACACAGTAATTATTTCCCGCCTGTAGATGCGATGGAGCTGAACCGTCAGACCACCTTACAGCTGGAAGGGATTGGGGTGTCGATTCGTCCGGAACGTGGTAATGAAGATTACACCAAGATTGAAACCATTGTAGAAGGTGGGCCTGCCAGCAAATCAGGACAGGTAAAATCAGGTGACCGTATTGTTGGCGTTGCTCAAGACGGCGAACAGATGGTTGATGTGGTCGGCTGGCCGAGCAATGAAATTGTTGGCCTGATTCGTGGTAAGCGTGGCACCAAAGTAACGCTGAAGTTATTAGGCCCGGGTGCGACCATGGGACAGGCGCGTAATGTCAGTCTTGTACGTGATGTGATTCAGGAAGAAGATGCCGGGGTTAGAACCCGTACCGTTGAAATCCAGCGTGATGGTAAAAAATATCAGTACGGTGTGATTGAAATTCCATCTTTCTATCTGAACTATCGTGCCCGTCGTGCAGGTACTGACTACCGTTCTGTATCAGAAGATACCAATAAGGCCCTGAAAGAGCTGGCTGCGAAGAATGTTGCCGGTATTATTGTAGACTTGCGTAATAACCCGGGTGGTTCACTTGAAGAAGTGGCACGCATGCTAGGACAGGTGATCAAGTCGGGTCCTGTGGTTCAGATTCGTGATGGTAACGGTAATGTTAGCGTCTTTGAAGATGATGATGGCGGTGCGCAAACCTATGCTGGCCCATTGGCAGTAATGGTGAACCTGGCTTCTGCATCTGCAAGTGAAATTTATTCGGCGGCGATTCAGGATTATGAACGCGGCATCGTGATCGGTAGTACCACAACGGGTAAAGGAACTGCACAGGTTCAGCTGGATAGCTTGGCACATGGTCAGGCAACGCTGACCCAGCGTAAGTTCTATCGTGTGACCGGTGGTAGTACCCAAAACAAGGGCGTGATTCCGGATATCAAGCTGGTCGACATCTATAATGAAGAGTTTGGTGAACGTAAGGCTAAAAATGCCCTAGAGTGGGATACGATTCCAACTGCGCCATTTAAACGTGAAGGTGTGGTACAGAAATATGTACCGGAACTGGCCAAGTTATCTCAACAGCGTGTCGCTCAGAACCCTCAATTCAAGTATCTGGAACAGCGTACAGCGGCTATGAAAAAAGTCGAAGACCAAAAACGTGTAGTTCTGGATCTGGAACAGCGTAAAGCTGAGTTGCTGGATATCGAGCGTAAAGCTTTAGAAGCTGAAAATGCCCGCCGTGCGGCAACCGGCCTGAAACCTTATCCGAACTGGGAAAGTTATCAGGCTTCTCTGGATGCCATGGTTGAAGCTCGAGCGAAAATGAAAGCCAAAGAGCGTCCGGCATTACCGGAAGAAGAAGCTTTTGTACTGGAAGCCGCGCATGTCTTGGCTGACTATGCTCAAGCACAGTCAAAACAGTAACTTTCACATAAAGTAATACAGTTTCTAAAACAGCCTATCTCGATAGGCTGTTTTTTTGTGCAAATAGAATGCAATATCAATTAAATATAAAGTGCTATGTAACTAAATAAAAAAGAAAAATTTGTGATTTATGTCGAATAAAAAAGCTGGAATATTAAATTTAATCAATTGATAAAATCTCAAAGACTTCTAATATATAAGCTTAATTTTTTATTTTATCGATTCAGGGCAATTTTAAACTCCACTCCAGCTACTGAAGAGATAAAAATATTGCAATAAATTTTGTATATGGCTTCAAGTTTGAAGCAGTCGGGATGAACTCTGAAAAGAGTATTTTATTTTTTATAGGGCGTAAATTTAGCGGGGAATCGTGCGAATACAGCTGTGCAATAAAATAAAAATGATCGCCCAGATGGAACATTTTATATGATTCATGCTCATCATGATGTCAGTCTGCTCATTGGATCGATGGCTGTGGCATTTATTGCCTGCTATTTGACGCTTACGCTTGAGCAGATGCTATTTCGTAATGTGTCGCTAAGGTTGAAAACCCTTATTTTACTGTTCAGCGGTGGCTTGCTGGGACTGGCGATCTGGGGAATGCATTATGTCGGCATGACGGCAGCTCATTTTCCTGATGCTTATGATATCGATACTGCACTCACATTAAGTTCTTATGTGATTGGCTTTGTGGGAGCAACCTTTGCCATCTGGCTCACTACCCGTAAAACCTTGCCTTGTGCCCGCTTGATTCTAGGTGCTGTTCTGATGGGGCTGGGCATGTCAGGAATGCACTATGTGGGCATGCTGGGCCTGAATGTTAAAAATCATGTGACTGCCTATCATCCTTTATTAATGATTTGTTCGATCCTGATTGCAACGAGTGGAGCGGGACTCAGTTTTTGGGTGGCCTTCAAATATCGACAGGCAGTGCAAAGTACAATCCGGATGAAGCTCGTGGTCGCGAGTATGCTCACGTTGACCATTGTCGGGATGCATTATACGGGTATGGCGGCACTTAGTTTTTATGAAGATGTCCACCCACTGAGCCAGATCAGTCATTCCCACTATGACTTGCTATTTTCAGTCATCCTGATTAGTTGTCTGGTACTGGTGACTGCATTTGGCGTAGCCATGCTGGAGTTACGCTTTGAATCACGTAACCGTCAGCTGATGCTGGCCAATAAAGAACTGGCGAATCAGGCGATTCAGGATAATCTCACCAAACTGCCAAACCGTTTATATCTGGTCAAATATGCACAATTGCTATTTTCTGGCCGGCAGCAAGATACCCAGCATGAAATCGCTTTTTTATATATTGACCTAGACCGTTTTAAAGCCGTGAATGATGTGTTTGGCCATCACGTTGGGGATCAGCTACTGATTCAGCTGGCTTATCGTATTCATCAAATTCTGGGAGATGATTCCAAACTGCTACGCATCGGTGGCGATGAATTTCTGCTGGTGCTGGAAAATACTTCAGTAGAGCAGGCCTCGAAAATATCGGAAAGGATTCTGGAACTGATTCAGGAAAGTTTCCAGATCAGTGGCAAGACTATCAATATCTCGGGCAGTATCGGGATCGCGATGTATCCGAAGCATGGTCAGAATCTGCAAGATCTGCTGATCAATGCAGATGCCGCCATGTTGACTTCCAAGTATCAGGGACGAAATACCTATTCGGTTTTTAATTTCTCGACTGATCAGCATGAAAGCAAGAGCCAGAGCAAACTGATCAATGATCTGTATAAGGCAGTAGAAGAACAGCAATTTATCTTGGTTTATCAGCCAAAATTTACCCATGATGAGCAGATCTGTGGTGTAGAAGCGCTAATCCGCTGGAAGCACCCATTGCATGGTTTGCTGGGTCCAAATATGTTTATTCCGGGGGCAGAAAAAACCGGTCTGATTATTCCGATGGGCTACTGGGCTTTGGAGCAGGCCTGTAAACAGATTCAGCTCTGGGAAGCTGATTATGCTGATTTTTTCCCGATCGGCGTCAATTTATCTGCGGTTCAGTTTGAGCATAAGCATCTGATTAGTACGCTGGAGCAGCTACTCAGTCAATATAAAATTGATCCTCAACATTTGATGATCGAGATTACCGAATCGACTGCCATGCATCATATTGACTCGAGTATCCGGACTTTGCAGCAGTTGCGTCAGATGGGCATCCAGCTGGCGATTGATGATTTTGGTACCGGGCATTCCAGCTTTCTGTATTTAAAAAACCTACCTGTCGATGAGCTGAAAATTGACAAGGAATTTATTCAGGGTCTGAGTGCAGGTTCCAAGGAAGAAATGATTCTGGAAAGTATTATCCAGCTGGCCATTAAACTCGGTTTAAAAGTGACAGCTGAAGGCATTGAAACTGTACAGCAAGCGGAAATTTTGACCCGTTTGGGCTGTCAGCAGATGCAGGGCTATCTGCTGGGTAAACCGATGGATGTCGAGCAACTTGAAGCTAGGGCCTTGGTTTCTTGAACTCAGTAAATCACTATTTAGAAATTTTTATGATTAAGCTAATCAATTGTAAATTATAAAATTTATGTGATTATTGATTTATAATTTCTAGGTTGAGTAGTAAATTAAATCTGCTAAATAGACGAGCCAAAAAAATATCAGTTCAACCTGAAAAGAGAATGGGAAACTACGATTTCTCCAATTTATAGAGCTGCTTATTGGCTTCAGAAATCTGCTACAATATCGTCAATTTTTCATATTGATCGTATTTGATCTTGAGCACTGCGGTTCTGCAGTAGGTATTTTCCATGAGTTTTAAAGATGAGTTAGCGGCGCAGGTCGCTCAGCGACGTACATTCGCCATTATTTCCCACCCCGATGCCGGTAAAACCACCATGACAGAAAAACTGCTGTTATGGGGTCAGGCCATTCAGGTTGCAGGTATGGTGAAAAGCCGTAAATCGGATCGTGCAGCCACTTCTGACTGGATGGAAATGGAAAAAGAACGTGGGATTTCGATCACCACGTCTGTCATGCAGTTCCCGTTCAAGGACAAGATGATTAACCTGCTCGATACACCGGGGCATGAAGATTTCTCGGAAGATACTTACCGTACCCTAACCGCGGTAGACTCAGCGTTGATGGTGATTGATGGTGCAAAAGGTGTCGAGGAACGTACCATTAAATTGATGGAAGTGTGTCGTATGCGTGACACACCGATCATTTCTTTCGTCAACAAAATGGACCGTGAAATCCGTGAGCCTTTAGAGCTACTGGATGAAATTGAAAATGTCCTGAAAATTAAATGTGTCCCGATTACCTGGCCACTGGGTACAGGGCGTGACTTTGCAGGTGTCTATAACCTGCTTGAAGAAAAGTTCTATGTCTATAAAGCCGGTTTTGGTTCAGTAATTACCGATATCGAAGTTCGTGATGGCTATGACCATGCTGATTTACGTGAAAAAGTCGGTGAGCTGGCTTGGGCGGCATTTGAAGAATCATTGGAACTGGTACAAATGGCCAATGAGCCATTAGATCGTGAAGAATTCCTGGCAGGCCGTCAAACTCCAGTGCTGTTCGGTACAGCTTTAGGTAACTTCGGTGTCGACCATGTTCTGGATACATTTAGCGAATATGCACCGCCTCCCAAAGCGCATCCAACTCAAGACCGTAAAGTAGAGGCAGATGAAGAAGGTTTTACAGGTTTTATCTTCAAGATTCAGGCCAATATGGACCCGAAACACCGTGACCGTATCGCTTTCATGCGAATCTGTTCAGGTAAGTATGAAAAAGGCATGAAAATGAAGCATGTGCGTATCGATAAAGATATCCGCATTAGCGATGCCTTGACCTTCCTGGCCGGTGACCGTCAGCATCTGGAAGAAGCATGGCCGGGCGATATTATTGGGCTGCATAACCACGGTACCATCCAGATCGGTGATACCTTCACTTCAGGTGAAAAACTGCAATTTACCGGTATTCCGCACTTTGCACCGGAAATGTTCCGCCGTGTCCGCCTCAGAGATCCATTGAAGTCAAAACAGCTGCAAAAAGGTCTGAAAGAGCTTTCTGAAGAAGGTGCAACTCAGGTCTTCATGCCACAAAACAGCAATGACCTGATTGTTGGTGCTGTGGGTGTGCTGCAGTTCGAAGTGGTAGCTTATCGTCTGAAAGAAGAGTACAAGGTGGACTGTATTTATGAGCCGGTGAGCATCAATACAGTACGTTGGGTATCTTGTGAAGATGAGAAAAAATTCAACGAATTCAAGAAAAAAGCCCATGACCAGTTATCTGTTGATGGTGGGGGTCATTTGACTTATCTTGCACCAAGCCGAGTGAACTTACAGCTGATGCAGGAACGTTATCCAGATATCGTATTCCGTAACACACGCGAACACTAAGCCTTCAGGCTTGGAAAATGTTAAACAGCTTCTCCGGAAGCTGTTTTATTTTGTGCTACATTTAGACGACTTATTACTTATATCTCTAAAAAATCATGAAGTTTAGTAAGGAAATCCTGCTCGGTTCAGTCATTGGCTGTAGTTTGTTGCTTGGAGCATGTGATAAAAATGAAAATGAACAGCCGTCAGTAGAACAGAAAGAATCTGCAGCAGTCACCCCTGAAGAAAAAGCCAAAGTTTTGCCTTACCTGAATATTCAGGAGAAATCGGCCGATATTGCCTTGCCATTTTGTGAAACTAAAAACTGTATTAATCTGGATATTCAAACCTTAAAGACAGCCGATGCCTGGCTAAACCAGTCTATTGAAAAGCAGCAGGCAAAAGTCATTCAGGATCAGATTGGCTTAAAGCAGGATATGAGTCTGCAGCAGGCGGTTAATGCCTATGTAAAAAAATCAGATGCTTGGCAAGCCCAGCTCAAACTGAATAAGGCCTATGAGTTATCGCTATATACTCGTATTCCTTATCAGCGCAATCAATTTGTGTTAGTGCAAATTGGGGTAGATAGCACTCAGGAAAATATCCGCGTCAATGAACGCTATTATTTCTTTGTGGCTGACCGGCTGCAGCAAAAAATACTCAGTCCTCTGGATATTATCAATCCTGAGCAGCAGTTGCAGATGGATCAAATTGTGCAGCAAGCTTATCAGAAATGGTTAAAAGACAATAATGCGGAAGTCCAGCAGAAAGCTCCAAAAAAACTGTATTGGGGACAGGCGGACTGGTTCTTTGATCAGGAAGGAATTGGTCTACATTATCGTAGTCAGGAAATTAGCAAAGATGCCAAACAACTGGACATCTATTTAACCAAAGAACAAACACAACAAGTCTTGAAAGTGGATATTTATCAGAATATGTTCTAACAGGTAGGTCCTGCAAGGATAAATGATGATGTTGAACAAAGGTTAATACATGTCAAATTATAAGAATGTTTTATGTCTGTCAGTATTGGCATCAGCGGTTTTGCTGAGTGCCTGTCAGCCTAAAGAAAAAGAGCCGAAAGAGCCTGCTGCACCTGAAGTGGTACAGGCTCAGCCTGAAGTGCTGAAGCTGAGTGGTGATACTGAGAAGCTGAAACTGGCCTTGCCTGAATGTGAAGGAAAAAACTGTCCTGAGATTTCTATTGAGCGATTGAAAAGCAATCAGCCATTTATTGATGAATGGATAGATCAGCAGATTCTGCAGCAGCTACAGGGTATTTTGTCTATTGATGCAATCGAACCGGCGAAAGCATCGGCTGCCAGTAAAGCTGAAGCCGCTGCTTCCGAACCAGAAACTGCATTAGCCAATGTCAAAACTCCAAAACAGCAGCTTGAACAGCAGATTCAGCCGCATATGCAGATTTTTCTGAATCTGGACAAGGAACTGAAAGCACTCAGTGCCAGTCATAGTATTAGCCTGATGATCAAGCCTAGAATTCTGCAGTCTGGCGATCCACTCGCGACTGTGGTCTTAAATAGCACCCATTATCTCGGTGGTGCACATGGCGCTTCTGCTCAAACCTACTACAATTTTGACCTTGAGCAGAAAAAGCTGATTAAGCTGGACGATATCATTTTGCCTAAACAAAAGGCTCAACTTGAAGCCAAAGCTTATGAGGCTTTTAAAGCCTGGGTGATGGAATCCAAACTGGCCAATGATGTAGCTGAATATGAACAGGCCTGGAAATTCAAACTGACGGATAATTTCTATCTGTCTAAACAGGGATTAGCGCTGCAATATGCCGAATATGAGATTGGTCCTTATGTGGTCGGTTTACCACGTCTGGTCATTCCTTATGAACAGCTGAATGGCATTCTGAAACCTGAATATCTGCCTCAAACAGAGAACGCTGCTTCAGAAGCCGAGCCTGCAACTCCTGCCAAAGCACGCTGATGGTTTCGTTATTTGATACCCATACCCATTTTGATGTTCCCGATTTTGATCATGATCGGGAACAGCTGGCTTATGCATCCAAAGCAGCAGGGGTGGAGCATCTGGTCTTAATTGGTTTTTTACAGAGCCGGTTTAAGGATTTATTGCAGACGCATCATTTTATAAATCAGTTAGACAATGCACCACAAAGCCATCTGGCACCTGGCCTGCATCCATTCTATATTGAGCAGCATCAACCTGAGTATTTACAGGATCTGGAGCAGTTATTAAACACAGAGCCTTGCATAGCCATTGGTGAAATTGGCTTGGATACCTTCGATAAACGGCATAAACAGCCGGAACTTTTTCAGAAACAGAAGGATTTTTTTGCTGCACAGCTGGAACTGGCGCAGCAGTTTGATAAACCTGTGTTATTGCATATCCGTAAATCTCATGCCGATGTTTTACAGATTCTAAAACAGCATCAGTTTAAACAAGGCGGTATTGCCCATGCTTTTGGTGGTGGGATTGAAGAGGCAAAAGCCTTTATTAAACTGGGCTTTAAGCTTGGGATAACAGGACAAATCACCAATCCGAATGCCAAAAAACTGCATCAGGTGGTAGAACAGGTAGGACCGGAACATCTGGTGCTTGAAACCGATTGTCCGGACATGACGCCCTTATGTTGTCAGCATTCTACTGAACAGCGAACTCGCAATACACCTGCCAATCTGCCTTATGTCTTGCAAGGCTTGGCCAAGGGTCTGCATATGAATCAGGATGAACTGGCACAGCAGCTCTGGAAAAATACCCATCAGGCTTTACATCTGACGATCTAAGATAAAACCCTACATCGGTCGGAAAGCGCATTTCAATGTATGATCCAATGAAAAAAAGGCGCATTATGCAATTTCTAAAATGCTTTAGACTTGGCATCATGCATATAAATTATTTTAAGTGAGATTCACATGGCACAAGGACTATTGGCGGGTAAGCGCTTCTTGATCGCAGGTATTGCAAGTAAATTATCAATTGCTTTTGGTATTGCTCAGGCATTACATCGTGAAGGTGCAGAACTCGCTTTTACTTATCCAAATGAAAAGCTGAAAAAACGTGTAGATGATTTTGCTGCACAATTCGGTTCGGAATTGGTTTTTCCTTGTGATGTGGCTGTAGATGCAGAAATTGACAATGCATTTGCAGAACTGGCAAAACACTGGGATGGTCTGGATGGTGTCGTACATTCAATCGGTTTCGCACCAGCACATACTTTAGATGGTGATTTTACTGATGTGACGGATCGTGAAGGCTTTAAGATTGCCCATGACATCAGTGCTTACAGCTTTATCGCGATGGCACGTGCTGCGAAGCCATTACTGGCTGCACGCCAAGGCTGCCTGTTAACGCTGACTTATCAAGGTTCTGAACGCGTGATGCCGAACTATAACGTGATGGGTCTGGCGAAAGCCTCTTTGGAAGCAGGTGTACGTTATCTGGCATCTAGCCTGGGTGCAGAAGGTATCCGTGTCAATGCGATCTCAGCCGGTCCAATCCGTACATTGGCGGCGTCTGGTATTAAATCATTCCGTAAAATGCTGGATCTGAATGAAAAAGTGGCTCCACTAAAACGCAATGTGACCATTGAAGATGTCGGTAATGCAGCATTGTTCCTGTGCTCACCATGGGCGAACGGGATTACTGGTGAAATCATGTATGTTGATGCGGGTTATAACACAGTAGGCATGAGCGCTGAACTGATGCTGGATGCAGAATAAGCCTCTTTAAAAGATTAATTCTCAGCAGAGAAAAACCCTCAAGTTTTTGAGGGTTTTTTATTTTTAATTCTAATCGTCAATGATGTAAATCTAATGACAAGGGATACAAGAATTTGGATCAAAATAATTTATCTTTCAAGGCTTTCCCACTAAGATGCTTAATATAAAAACAATACAGGACAATTAAGGATGTTTAAAAATTTTTTAATCAGCATGATTTTTGTGATGGGAACTGTGGGGATCACCACGTCGAGCATGGCAGCAGACAATCACTATCATGACAATATGCATGAACTTGACCATCATTTAAAAAATTTCAAATCTGCCAAAGATAGTAAAGAGGCGCGGGCAGCATTGCAAGGCATGCAAAAATCTGTGGAAGTCTGCCAGAAAAATTTACCTTCAGGTCTGCAAAAACTAAAATCTAAAGATGCAAAAATCACAGCGTATCAGGGATTGTTAACTGACTTATTGAAAGAGATTAAACAAGCTGAACAGCTTGTTGCAGGAGATCAGTTAGCCAAAGCTCAAACCCTCACGGTGAAAATGAATCAGATTAAGAAGCAGGGGCATCAAGCCTTTAAATAAGCCATAAAAAAGACCGCAATTGCGGTCTTTTTTAACTTCAAGATCAAGTGATTAAGCTTGACCTTCAACAGCAGCAGCTTGCGCACGTTGCATGTTCGCTTCAAATTCAGCATCGAAGTTGATTGGTGTAAGCAGCAATTGCGGGAAGCTACCTTTAGTCACCATATCATTCACCGCTTCACGAAGGAACGGGAACAGGATGTTCGGGCAGTAAGCACCAAGAATGTATGGCAGACGCTCTTCTTCCACGCCATCAATCAGGAAGATCCCCGCTTGAGTCACGTCAACGATAAACGCTGTATCACCTTCATTGGTTGCTTGAACCACAACTTTTAAAGCCACTTCAAAATGAGTCGGATCAATTTTTTCTGCAGAAGAAGAAAGGTTGATGTTTAACTCAGGTTGCCATTGCTTGGTAAAAACTTGTGCCCCAGGAACTTCAAAAGAAATATCTTTAGTGTAAATACGCTCTAATGCCAATTGTGGTTGAGCTTGTTGTTCTTCACTCATTCTTTAATCCTTGATATGAGGTAGGTTTTAGTAGATTAAGCCAGTAATTCGTCTAGTTTGCCTTCACGCTCTAGGGCATAAAGTTGATCAAAACCGCCGATGAATTGTTCATTAATAAAAATCTGTGGCACGGTACGATGATTGGTACGTTGCATCAATTCAAGACGTACTTCAGGGGCTTCATTCGATAAATTAATTTCTTTAAATGCAACACCTTTGCGCTCAAGGAGCTGTTTTGCACGGATACAATACGGACATACTGTCGTCGAATAGATAGTAACTTCAGCCATGATCAATCTCCTGTTCGCAGATTATTTGCTTTTCACCAAAGGTAAACCTTGAGCTTTCCAGTTTGTAATGCCACCATCCAGACGGTAGGTATCTGCATGACCTACCTGTTGAAGTGCAGAACCTGCAACTTGCCCAAGATTACAAATGAACACCAACGGGCGATCAGATGCTTTTAACTCATCAACGTGTTTTGTAATTTGGCTATATGGAATGTTACGGCTACCACTGATGTGACCTTCACGGAAGTCTTTGGCATCACGTAAATCAATCAGCATGGCATTTTTTGCTTTAACTAAAATTCCCAGCGATTGCGGAGAGATTTTGCGACCATTACGTTGACCTTCGATAATGAAGAAGACAACCACGAGTACCGCGAGTGTTCCAAACAAGAAGGGGTGATTCCCCATAAACTCGAACCAACGTTCCACAATTCACCTAATTACAATTTTAAAATTGCCAAGAGTATAGCTCATAAATATGGTGATCAAAATCACCGCTTCAAGGGCTAAGCCTTAAGAAAATTAATTTTTTTGCTGCGCTTCGTTAATTTCGTCAATTAAACGTAAATAGCTATCCAGTCGGCGCGGCAAAATTTCCCCTGTTGATGCTGCCTGACGTAAGGCACACTGTTTTTCATGTTTATGTGTGCAGTTACGGAACTGACAGTGACCGAGCAGATTTTCAATTTCCGGAAAACCACTTTGAACTTTGTCTAAAGGCAGATGCCAGAGACCAAATTCACGGATTCCCGGTGAGTCGATGAGAGCAGCGCCATCGCCAAAGGAAATCAGACGTGTGGAGGTCGTCGTATGCTGACCCAGTGCTGAGTTTTCAGAAATGACATTGGTTTTCTGTGCAGCATTCGGAACGATCGCATTAATCAGCGTACTTTTACCCACACCAGACTGACCGACAAACGCTACAGTTTCTTCATTTAGACGAGCGGACAGTTCTGTCAGATCGCCATCGGACTGGGTTTGCATGACTTCATAACCCAAATCTTTATATTCTTTAAGCAAATCCAGAATCGGATCATTTTCCTTAAGCAAATCTGATTTATTGAGCACTAAAAGTGCTGGAATCTCTGCATCTGCACAAGCCACCAGATAACGGTCAATCAAACCCGGGGCTGGCTCAGGCAATGGTGCAAACACAATCACAATCAGGGAAATATTGGCGGCAACCGGTTTAACCTTGTGGTAACGGTCAGGACGGGTCAGCAAAGAGGTACGCGGATGAATCGCCGTAATAATGCCGAGTCCAGTATTGGGATCAGCCTGCCATTTGACTCGGTCGCCTGTTACCAGCAATTCCAGGTTGGTTCGAGTATGGCAGCGCCAGACACTACCCAGTTCAATCGGCTTCCAGAATGGCTCAGGTTCGCCTTCAGCCACGACCGGTTTTTCAGGATGCTGTTCAGGTACGGACAAGGCCTGGACCTCAAGCTGGCGGCCATAATGCTGCACGACCAGCCCTTCCAGGTCTTGAGAGGTATCGATCTCTTCCTGACGCGTTTTGTGCTGTTTTTGAATACGACGTTGTTGTTGTTCAGTTAAACGACGTTTACGTATTAAAGCCATTCAAATCCTAAAAAACCATGGGAGCGAGATGGCAAAAATAGCATGAAGCGGGGTGTCAGTTACAGCATCGACGTAATAAATTTGCTACTATAAATGTTTTATAGCCTAATAAGATTGCACATTTATGAGCAGCACCCCGGATAGCCGCCTGATTTGGATTGACCTGGAAATGACAGGTCTGGATACAGACAATGACCAGATTATTGAAGTTGCCACGATTGTAACGGACGATAACCTGAATATTCTTGCCGAAGGGCCCGTGTTAGCTGTGCATCAATCTGACCGTATCCTGAATGCGATGGACGAGTGGAATACTCGCCAGCATGGTCAGTCTGGCCTGATTGAGCGTGTGCGCCGCAGTAAATTGACTGCTCAGGATGCAGAACGTGAAACCATTGAATTCCTGAAAAAATGGGTCAATCCAAAAGTATCGCCGATGTGTGGTAACTCGATCTGTCAGGACCGTCGTTTTCTGCACCGTTTAATGCCTGAACTGGAACAATATTTCCATTACCGTAATCTGGACGTATCTTCAGTAAAAGAGTTGGCAAAACGCTGGCGCCCTGAAATCATGAGTGGCCTGAAGAAAAATGCTTCGCATCTAGCCATGGATGACATTCGTGATTCGATTGCCGAACTGAAATATTATCGTGAATATTTCTTCATTATGAATAAATAATCCGAACAGTGAAAAAGAGGCGAAAGCCTCTTTTTTTATTTGCTTGCTGAAATTCTCTTACGATAAAAGTTTTCACTACTCTCAAACAGCACCCAGGTCAGAAGCACCAGAGCAAGATGAGTCTGGGTTTCATATTGATCCAAGATAATCAAAGCAAATAATCCCAAAGTCAGGATACGGATCATGATACTGAGATAATAATTTTTCTGCTTTTTAAAGGCTAAAACATAAAGATACAGCACGAACAGTAAAACCATCAGGGCAAAAAGGGCGTTAAATAGCATGCTGATCTGACTCTCTTTAAGACAATAATAATTCAAATATTGTGAAGTTTATGATGGTTGTAATTTGATCAATTTTACGTATTTCAGCGATGGCACAAGAAAGCTTTTTTGACTGATTTTGTATCTGAATTTTAGTGGCAGTAAAGTGCCCATGATTTTGCTAAAATGCTCTGGTGTTTTTCTTGCTATTGATGACCTATGACTGATCTGCTTCAAGATGATGAGTATGACCGCCGTTTTGCGGGTGTAGCCAAAATTTATGGTGACGATAGCTTTCATCATTATGAAAACAGTCATGTGATGGTGATCGGAATTGGCGGTGTTGGTTCATGGGCAGTCGAAGCACTGGCACGTACCGGGATTGGCGAGCTCACACTGGTTGACATGGATGTGGTGGCAGCATCGAACATTAACCGTCAGTTACCAGCCATGACGGCGACGCTAGGATGTGAAAAAATCGAAATCATGGCGGAACGCTGCCGTTTGATTAATCCCCGAATCAAGATCAATCTGATTGACGATTATCTGACACCAGAAAATGTGAAAGAAATTCTGTCAGGAAAGCCTGACATCATTCTGGATTGTATCGATGACGTCAAAGCAAAGTTTGCCTTGATGCTGCATTGCCGTTTTAACAAGATTCCTTTGATTGTGTCAGGTGGGGCAGGCGGTAAACTGGATCCTTTAAAAATCCGGGTAGCTGATTTATCCAGAACCGAACAGGATCCAATGCTGGCAAAATTACGTGCGCAATTACGTGCTAAAGGCATCTGTAAAAAGCCAAAAGAAAAATTTGGTATCACTTGTGTCTATTCTATCGATAACCCATTTTCCAGTGCGGATGTTTGTGCAAGCGCAGGCTTACGCTGTGGTGGTTATGGGTCTGCAGTGGTAGTGACCTCTAGCTTCGCTATGGTTGCGGTATCGGAAGTATTGAAAAAGCTTGATAGCAAAAGACTTAAAGCCTGATTGAGTCAAAAAAAGCACACGATCTGTGCTTTTTTTTATGCTAAGTTTAAAATGAATTTTTATACATATAACAAAAACAATCTTTTGGTTTTGGAGCAGCTATGTGGTTTTTGCTAGTGCTGGTTTTGGGGATTGGGGCTTTAGCAATCTGGATGTGGAAACGTCCTGATCCGGTGAAACGTGATCAGGCCAAAGCCGTGCATCATGATCTATGGATTGAGCAGATTGATGCTCAATTGAAGTATGCGGCGCGTCTAAGTACGGATCCACATCATCCGGATTATGAACGTGCCTATCAAATTTATCACGGGTTAGCCCAGCAGCAGGACTTGCCACAGGCTTATGTGGGCATGGCTCTAATGCATTTAAACGGACAGGGTCGTGAGCAGAGCACGGAAAAAGCCATTAGCTTTCTTGAAAAAGCTTATAGTTTAGGTGGTGAGGATGCGGCCTATCATTTAGGCCAGATCTATGATTGTCATCAATACCAATTAAATGACCCTGAAAAAGCCTTGTACTGGTATCGGCATGCGGTCGCGCGCGGTCATCTGGATGCGCAGTACCGCATCACTGAACTAGCTGAATCTGATCATGACACTGCAGAACAGCAACGTCTGCAACTGTTAATTCAAAATGCCGAGCAGGGACATGCCAATTCACAGTATCAGTTAGCCCAATATTATTTGGCAGATGGTGCAGCGCAAGATTTAAGTTTGGGGATCCACTATCTGTTTCTGGCAGCACAGCAGGATCACTTGGCGGCCAATCAGGATATTGCCGAAGCCTATGCAAATGGCAAAGTCTTGCCCAAAGATCAACAGCAGGCTTTGAATTTCATTAAACGCTGTATTCATCTGGGTGATCAGAGCGGTTTATATGATTACTATGCCGGCGTGTTACTCGGCACTATTGATCCTGATCAACGCCAACGGGTGTTTCGGCATCTATTACAGCAGTCCAAAGAGTATAAAGATGCACAGGCCAAAACCCTGATCGGTCTGGCCTATTTTCATGGCTGGTATGTACAAAAAAATGAAACCATGGCATTTCGCTACTGGTCTGAAGCAGCACAAACTCAGCATCCTCAGGCCTTGAGTCTGATTGCCGCACTATATTTTGAATCCTATCTGGTCGCACATGAACCGGAGAAAGCATTTGAACTCTATCAACATGCCTTGCAAAGTGATCCTGATCATGGCTTTAGTCAGATGGGTCTGGCACTCTGCTATTTAAACGGAGTAGGTGTAGCCAAAGATACGGCTAAAGCCACCCAAATGATTCAGGCAGTTGCACAGCAAGAGCAACTTGTAGCAAAGTCTGAAGCTGATCTGATTTATATAGTGGGACGTTTTTATGGCTTGCCTGAATATCCGCTGTCGACCCGAGAAAAGGCAATTCAATATTTGAATCAGGCGGTGGCGAAAGGATCAAGTAAGGCTGCCTGGTATTTGTATCAGGCTTATAGTGGTCTTTATCCAGTCTTTGAAGTGAATGAGGAACAGGCCAAACGTTATCTGCATCAGGCAGCTCAATTGGAAGATGCACAAGCACAGGCCGAATTAGGCTTGATGTATTTAAAGGGCAAGAAGGTGGAGCAAGATACGGCTTTAGGACTGAAATATCTGCAACAGGCTTTGAGCCAGCATAATGGTCTCGCACTAAATGCTTTAGGTGAGGCTTTGGAACAAGGAATTGGTACTGAAGCCAATTTGGAGCAGGCAATCCAGTGCTATCGTAAAGCGGCTGCGCAGGTCAATGCCGATGCCTATAGTCATCTGGGGCGCTTATATACCAAAGGCATTGGTGTAGAGCGTGATATTGCAATTGCCCGTGAATGGCTGGAAAAAGGCAGCTTGTTGGGACATGAACCTTCTATTGAACAGCTCAACAATGTAAATGCTTATCTGCATATGTAAACTTCAAAAAAAACCGCTGACTAACAGCGGTTTTTTATTGAGTCAAACATGTTGCTTAAGGCAGTTGCTTGATCGGACTACCACCCAAAGCTTGCATCAGGGTCACATAAGCATTGTATTGGCTTTGTCGGGTTTGCACCAAAGACAGACGGGCATTCCGCGTGGTTTCCTGTGCATCCAGCAGATTTTTCAATGCTACTGCACCATTACGATAACGTACTTCGGTCAGACGTTCAGTACGTTCAGCCAGTTCAACATTACGTTGTTGTAACGCAACCTGTTTGGTGAGTTCAGTACGATTAGACAGGGCATTCTCTACATCGGCAAAAGCTTCGTACATGGTCTGACGATACTGGATAATTGCCTTTTCATATTCCAGCTCATTCACCTGTAAATCACGTTTCATGTCATTCCATTGCAGGAATGGCAGGCTGAGTCCTGCACCTAAGGTTGCCACCGGATTTTTAAGTGCATCTGACAATGATGAACTGGTGCCCACGCCAGTACTTAGGCTGCCAGTCAGGCTGATCGAAGGATAATAACTGGCCTTGTTGGCATCCTTGTTGGCCAAGGCTTTACGCAAACGCAGTTCAGTGGCTCTCAAGTCAGGACGACGGGAGAGAAGGCTAGCAGGCAACCCAGCTTCAATCGACGGTAAAGCAATATTCGGCAAACGTTTAGGTTCATGAATCGAAAGCTGTTGCACAGGCATATTCATGAGTACTGCCAGCGCTGTACGTGTTTCCACACGCTGCTGCTCAATCTGACTTAAGGTCGCTTGCTGGCTTTGGATGGCCTGTTCAGCTTGGGTTAAATCCAAACCAGAGACAGCACCGGCGCGATATTGAACATTGACCAGATCATAAGTACGCTGTGCGGTTGCCAGGTTTTGTTGAACCACACTATAACGTTCATTTAGATAACCCAGCTGCCAGTACAATTGCGCAGTTGTGCCAATCAGACTTTGTGCAGTCGCCTGCAAGTCCTCTTCAGATGCCAGAGCTTCCCAGCGTGCTGCTTCAGTCTGATTGGCCAGTTTACCGAACAGATCCAGTTCATAGCTTAAGCCAGGGAAATTGACACCAAAACCGGATGAACTGCTGCCATCTTCCAGATCAAAGCTTCTACGCGTGGTTAATCCAGCATCACTGATACGTACACCTTGCTGGCTTTGTGTCTGTCTGGCCTGAATACGAGCTTGCTGTAAATTGATCCCGGCCACGGCCAGATCACTATTGGCTGCCAGTACGTCATTCACCAGACTATTCAATTGGGGATCTTTAAATAGAGTCCACCATTGGTCTGCCAGAATATCAGCATGAATTTGCTGGCTTACAGCTTTACTGTTTTGAAAGTTGTTAGGCACCTGTACAGCAGGTTGTTCATACGGTGTTTTCACCACGGCCGCACAGCCGACCAGTGAACTCCCGAGGAGTAGGGCACTGGCAAGTTTGGTAAGAGTATGCATATCAGATTCCTTATTCTCGAGAAAGTGCATCGACCGGATTCAAACGGGCTGCGTTACGTGCCGGGATAAAGCCGAACACAATACCGATTAGGCTTGAGCAGACAAAGGCTGCGATAATCGATGTGGTCGAGTATGCCATCTGGAAGGTTCCTCCAGCAAAATGGGTAATCAGTTGACCGATACCGAGTGACAGCAATACGCCTAAGATGCCGCCCAGAATACAAACCAGAACAGCTTCAATCAGGAATTGCTGCAGAATGTCGCTTTGGCGCGCACCGACCGCCATCCGTACCCCGATTTCCTGAGTACGTTCAGTCACGGAAACCAGCATAATATTCATTACCCCGATCCCACCGACGACCAGTGAAATCACTGCAATTGCAGAGATCAGCAAGGTCATGGTTTGAGTCGTTTGCTGAATCGTTTCACGGATACTGTCTGCATTTTGTGTAAACACATCCTGCGCACCGTGACGTTGGACCAGTAGATTTAAAATGGCATTTTCAGCGGCTGCACTTGGATATTCATCCTTAATACGCACAATAATCTGACGCACATTGGGCTGACCCAGCATACGGCTCATAACAGTAGAGTAGGGCAGATAGACATTCAGGCTATCATTATTGCCCATCATGCCTTTTTGCGCATCAATGACGCCAATCACCCGGCTCGGTACACTGCCTAAGAGCAGCACCTGACCGACAGGATTGGTGCCATCTGCAAAGAAAGTATTTTGGGTGTTGGTATCAATTACCACATCCTGCGCCTGCTCAGTAATACTTTCTTTATCAAATGGCTGACCTGATTTAAAGGTCATACCTTTGACATAGAAGAAGTCTTCACTGACGCCGTTGACAGTAGTCGATGCTTCGATCTCTTTGAAGCGTCCGGTGACACTACTGTTGACCGATGGACTGACCCCATCCACATAAGGCTGTTCTGCCAGTGCATCGGCATCAGCGGGAATCAGGGTCTTGGATTGGGAGGAACGTGAGTTATCCCCGAAGCCCCGGCCCTGGAACACGGTAATGGTATTGGTCCCGAGACTGCTGATATTTTCCAGAATCTGCTTTTGTGAACCGTTACCGAGCGCAACGACTGAAACCACCGACGCGATCCCGATAATGATCCCGAGCATGGTCAGGAAGGTTCGCATCCGGTGTGCATTCATGGCCAATAGAGCCATACGGAAAGCTTCACCGAGACGGTCTACCGCGGAACGCCAGCTTGAGATTTTCTTCTGTTCATTTCGGACCAGATTTTCTTTCTCGAAACCATCATCAACTTCAGGCACATTCGGTTTATCTGAAATGATATTCCCGTCTGAAATCTCGATAATGCGCGTCGCATTTTTTGCCACGTTATGATCGTGTGTGACCAGAATAATAGTATGACCTTTGGCATTCAGCTCACGCAGAATCCGCATCACTTCAATACCGCTATTCTTGTCGAGTGCACCGGTCGGTTCATCGGCAAGAATCACGTCACCGCCGTTCATCAAGGCACGGGCAATCGAAACACGCTGCTGCTGACCACCAGACAATTGACTCGGACGGTTCTGGGTTTTTTCACCCAAGCCCAAATCAGTCAGTAACTTGACAGCACGTTCATGACGGGCATCTGAATCTGCGCCAGCATAAATTGCAGGAACTTCAACGTTACCTGCCGCACTTAAATCACCGAGCAGATGATAACGCTGGAAAATAAAGCCGAAATATTCACGACGTAATTGCGCCAGTTCATCGGCTTCAAGTTCGCGGGTTTCACGGCCTTTAACTTTATAGCTGCCCTTGGTCGGCTTATCCAGACAGCCCAGAATATTCATCAGGGTAGACTTACCCGAACCGGACTGACCGACAATAGCGACCAGTTCCCCCGGATAGATCTCCAGATTGACCCCTTTGAGAATCTGGACCGTGCTTTCACCCGCAGGGAATTCACGAACCAGATTTTTGACCTCGAGTAGAGGTTGCTGTTGTTGATTCATGCTTACATTCTCATTGGGCCGGCGCCACCAGGACCACGGCCACTGCCGCCACGTTTAGCACCGTCATTAGAAGTATCAGAGCCATCTGCAATCACAACCTGATCACCACGTTTCAAGCCTTTGATCACTTGTGCGGTTACACGGTTATTCAGGCCAATCAGGACAGGAGTTGGTTTTGCTGTACCGTCTGCCTGCAATACACGAACCATGGCACGCTGAGCTTTACCTTGTTCAATCAGGGCACGTTCCGCATCAGAAAGTTCTAAGCGAGGAGGGCGGTCACCTTCTGGACGTTTACTATCGCCACGGGCTTGATCCTGACCTTCGCCACGTCCAGATGGGTCACCAGCACCGCGAGAGCCTTCACCACGATTCGGACGTTGTGGGCGGTTAGAACCTTGAATGGCAGCTGCCGGAACAGTCAGTACATTTCGTGCTTCATCCAGCACGATATAAACTTGTGCCGTCATATCAATACGCAGCTTGCCATCTTCATTCGGGACATCAAACAGGGCGTTGTAATACACTGCAGAGCCTGAAGTCGAGCTTGAAGTATTGGTTTCGGTATTAATTGAATTTGGTGCAGGTTCGACCTGACGAAGTTTGGCGTAAATTTTCTTGTCAGTATTCCCCAAAGTAGTGAAGTACACTGTCTGGCCTTCCTGAACTTTCATCACATCGGCTTCGGAAATTTCAGCCTTAATGGTCATGGTATCCAGCTGCGCCAGTTTCACAATCGTTGGTGCACTTTGATTGGCGTTTACAGTCTGACCTTCTTCAGTCACGATCGCTACGATAGTTCCATCCATTGGCGCCACAATTTGGGTATAACCCAGATCTTCTTTCGCGGTTGCCAAGGTTAAACGTGATTGTTCGATCTGTGCATTAATCGCAGTGATATCTGCCTGAGCCGTTTTGTAGCTGGCTAATGCAGATTCCAGTTCTGAACGCGAGGTTGCATCTTGGGCATACATGGCTTGCTGACGCTTATACTCGGCTTCCACCTTAGCGAGGTTGGCCTGTTTCACGGCAAGCTGTGCCATCTGGTTTTTAATGCTGGCTTCAGCAGTCTTTAAATCATTTTCCTGACGAACAGAGTCAATTCGGGCAATTAACTGGCCTTGTTTGACCTGATCGCCGAGTTGCACATACATTTTTTTAACCTGACCCGAAACCTGGGCACCGACACTGACCATTTTGGTGGCTTCAAGTACACCAGTTGCCAGTACCGAATTTTCAATATCCCCTTGGGTCACTTCAGCTGTAATGTATTGTGGCTGCTGCTCTTTTGGTTTCAGAAAATACCAGGCAGTGACTGCCACCAGGATGGCAATTACAATCGCCATAATGAGTTTCGTAGGTTTTATTTTTGGCATATGGATTCAGATTCGGGTCGTAGGATAACAGTTGATTATAAAAGCGAAATTAGGATAAAACGTGAATTTTTTTTATTTAAAATGAGAACTATTTTCCACTGCCTGGTTTAAAAAAGCATATAAGATAAAACCTGATTTTATATAAGGGATTCATTGAACTACTCCTATTAGAGTTATCTTTTTTAGGTGAAATTTTATACGATTTAGCTATCTAAAAAATATTGATCATATGATGAATTAATTAAAACT
The DNA here is from genome assembly GCF_058599385.1 of Acinetobacter sp. CAU_H_60. Lineage (NCBI taxonomy): Bacteria > Pseudomonadati > Pseudomonadota > Gammaproteobacteria > Moraxellales > Moraxellaceae > Acinetobacter > Acinetobacter sp. CAU_H_60. The sequence goes on from NZ_CM178653.1 coordinate 466,065, forward strand.
TCATGGGAGTATAAAGTACTTCTCAGACATACTGCATGCAAAAACCTGGCCACTAAACTGCTGGTAAAAATACGCCATAATGCTGCTGAATATCATGGAAGTTTTTAATGATATTTGTTGTAAAAATAATTCTGCGCTAAAGCCAACCTCTTTCATTTTTAATCTAATTTTTCGAACGATGTGTTCTACTAAAATTTAAAAAATCTATGTTTTACATATAGATTTAAGCGAATAAAGTTTATAATTTTTAATTCCATAAAAAAAATATGGGTTTATTCATTAAGAGAATATGCTCATTTAATGAGCGGAAAATAATGCGACTTTACTAAGAAAATTGATGAGGTTCATAGATGAAATGGAATGAAAGTTACAATATTGGAATTGAGGTGATTGATCATCAACATCGCCAGATTCTGGACTATATAAATGCTTTAGAGCAGGTCAAAAGTACCGGAGATCGCGATAAAATCCGGGAAGTTTAGATGATTTGATCGACTATACCCAGTCACATTTCAGCTTTGAAGAAAACCTGCTGGAACAGGTGAGTTTCAATATTTGCCTTCACATCGCGGCATACATGAATTATTTGTCAAAAAATTAAATGATTATCGTCTGAAGTTTGAGCAAGGTCAGTCCATTGAAAAAGATTTATATCGTCTTCTGTCCAAATGGCTCATCAACCATATTCAGCACGATGATCAGGATTATGTAGAAGCAGTACGGGACAATATGCTGAGCTACCTGCGAACGCAGGAGAAGAAAAAAGGCAAAGGCTGGTTTGCGCGTTTCTTTAGTTAGGCACTCGGAGATGCAAACAAGCTTTGACCGCACATTTCAGCAATGGCCTGCAAGATCAGATGTTCAGGGTTCTCTCTGGACATCCCTTTGATTGCAGCATCGATCCGGATCAAAAGCTGAGGCCAGCTTAAAAAGCGCTGTGGACTTAAACGACGCAAGGCTTGCTGATATAAGCTCACTTTAGTCTTCCAGATACCGATTTGTAAGGCATTTTGTGGCTGTTCAAATAATTGCATCAATAGACGCATTTCTTTGCTGATACTCCACAAAATCAGGCTCATCGGTTCACCTGAGGCAATCAGATAATGAAAGATCTTAATTGATTGTGCCAAATTCCCATTCAGCAAGGCATCACTCAGATCATAGGTGCTGTAACGGGACTGATCCTGCAAGCAGGCATATAGATGGTCAATCTGGATAATATCTACTTCAGCAAAGGTATCTGCTACGCGCATCAGGCTATTTTTGGCTGCCAGCAAATTGTGCTCATGATGCTGCTCTAGCCATTGCCAGGCGTCATTGGCCAGCTTAATTCCTAGTTTTTCCGCTTCAATTCCGAGGATCTGTTGACGATCTTTTGGGTAGTTGGCCACTAGCGATACATTTACGCCATTGGCATCAATGGTCTGGAAAAAGCTGGATTTCAGGCTGCTGGCATCCTGCTTCGGCATAACTACCAATAGCAGGTTATCACTGTCCTGTTGCAGATAGTTTTTTAACAGTTTGAGACCACTGGCATCCGGTTTGATATTGCCATGCACTTCAATTGCCAGTTGGCTAGAAAATAATGACAGGCTGTTTAAAGCATTAAAGACATTTTTCCAGTCAGAGGCAGAGCTAATATCATAACGCTGGCGTTCAACTTCACGACTTTGCCAGCTGCTACGAAAGGCATCTACCAGATTCTGTTCCAGCAAAGGCTCCTGACCATGTAACACCCAGGCACCGCGAGCTTCATTGACACGTTTTAATGCCTGGAGGTAGTCAAGTTTCATTGGGTCGTCTTATTGGGCTGGTTGAGTCGAAGTTTCTGGTTTTGCCAATGGCAAACGATTCGATGAAATTTGACGGGCAATCTGCTGGGCCACATCATCAATCAGGACCTGATTTAAGAATTTTTGTTCCTGGTCATCCGTATTCACGGTTTCAATATCATATTGATAGGTACGGGTCGCGATTACAGTACGAGGTTCAGTCACCGGATTGCCTTGTGCATCTTCGATTCGGAAAGTCACATTCAGACGCAATAAGGTTTCCACCAGTTTGCCATTCAATTCTAAACGGCGAGGGGTGTAATCTAGGACACGTAAGACATAAGCATCAGGTGCATTACTCAGCTGTACTCCAGCAGCACCCAGGTAAACAGCCAGTTTTTCCTGAAGATCTTCAGTATTGTCAGGGAGGGCCAGACTCATGACTGAGTAAGCTACAGGTGCGGAACTCGGATTGGTTCCTTTTAAATGAAAGCCACAGCCGACGAGGCCTGCACTTAGACCACAAGTTAAAACAATTGCTGCTAAACGTTTGCCTAAATGCATGAGTATCCTCTTTTCCCTTGGGGAAATATTTGAAATCCTGAACCGGATTGTAAAGTCAAAGCCCGTTGGCTGGCAACGGGCTTTGTTTGGAATTGTGAAATCCTTTCTCTCATCCTAACCTTCTCCCAAAGGGAGAAGAAATTTCCCTCTCCTACAAGGAGAGGGTTAGGTAGAGGTTAATTTAATCCCTCCCGACCTCCCTTTAAAAAAGGGAGGAGACTTCATTTTTTTATTTGAAGTGGGAAGTCCCCCTTTTGTAAAGGGGGATTTAGGGGGATTAAATTAAACCACCAAGTTCACTAACTTATTCGGCACCACAATTTCTTTCTTGGTTGGACCCGTCAAGAATTGCTGAACTTCAGGCAAGGCTTTGGCTTGAGCAAGAATGTCATCTTTAGATGCATCTACAGACACTTCAAGTTTGCCACGAAGTTTACCGTTCACCTGAACCACGATGGTTTGTGTATTACGAGTCAATGCAGATTCATCCACTTGTGGGAATTGCGCTTGAGTTAACTCAATCCCAAACTGAGCCAATAAAGTCTGGCTTAAGTGCGGTGCAAATGGTGCCAATAAAGTAAGAAGCGTAGTGATTGATTCACGTGCTACAGCAACGTCATTATCATCTTTCGCTTCAAACTTGTTGTTCGCATTTAACAGTTCCATCATCGCTGCAATGGCAGTGTTAAATGCATGACGACGTTCAATGTCATCACCCACTTTCTGGATGGTTTCGTGAGTCTTGCGGCGTAAATCTTGCGCAGCTGTAGAAAGTTTCGCTTTATCGAATTCAGTCGCAGTATTATCTTTTTCAAGGAAACCTGTTGCCAAACGCCATACACGTTTCAGGAAGCGGTTTGCACCTTCAACACCGGCATCAGACCATTCAAGTGATTGATCAGGTGGGGCTGCGAACATCATGAATACACGTGCAGTGTCTGCACCGTATTGGTCAATAATCGCTTGCGGGTCGATACCGTTGTTTTTCGATTTCGACATTTTTTCCTGACCGCCAACAGTGACTTCTTGACCATCACCTTTGTATTTGGCAGAAAGAATACGACCTTTTTCATCGCGTTCAAGTTCGATGTCGGCAGGGTTGAACCAGGTTTTCTTGCCTGATTCAGATTCGCGGTAATAAGTATCCGCAAGCACCATACCTTGAGTGAGCAAGTTAGTGAACGGCTCGTTACCTTGTACCACGCCTTCGTCACGCATCAATTTGTGGAAGAAACGTGCATAGAGCAAGTGCAGAATCGCGTGTTCAACACCACCGATGTATTGGTTTACTGGAAGCCAAGTTTGACCTGCTTCTGGTTTCACCATGCCATCAGTAAAGTCTGGAGATGCATAACGTGCATAGTACCAAGATGATTCTACGAATGTATCTAGCGTATCTGTTTCACGACGTGCATCGCCACCACAGCAAGGACACTTGGTTTCATAAAATTCAGGCATTTTGTTTAACGGGTTACCTGAACCATCTGGAACCACGTCAGTTGGAAGAACAACAGGAAGTTGATCTTCAGGTACCGGCACTTGACCGCACTTGTCACAGTTGATCATTGGAATTGGGCAACCCCAGTAACGCTGACGAGATACACCCCAGTCACGTAGACGGAATTGAACTTTTACATTCGCAAGACCTTGTGGTTCTAATTTTGCAAGGAATGCATCAAATGCGCCTTGGAAGTCTAAACCGTCAAATTCGCCTGAATTGATCAATTTGCCTTCTTTAGAGCCGTACCATTCTTGCCATTGTGTTGCATCAAAGTCTGCATCTTCTGCGCCTTTAGCATCAATGACTTGCTTGATGGTTAAGCCATATTTATTGGCAAATTCGAAGTCACGTTCATCGTGTGAAGGTACTGCCATCACCGCACCTGAACCATAAGACATAAGAACGTAGTTTGCGATCCAGACAGGAACTTCTTCACCTGTCACAGGATGTTTTACAGAAAGACCTGTTGCCATGCCTTTCTTCTCAGCAGTCGCAAGATCTGCTTCTGCCACAGAACCCATACGGCATTCTTCGATGAATGCTTGAAGCTCAGGATTGTTCTCAGCTGCTTTTAGCGCCATTGGATGTTCTGCTGCCACTGCAACATAAGTCACACCCATTAAAGTGTCGGCACGTGTTGTGAATACTGTTAAGCCGTTTGCATACACGTCTGGATTCGCTGAAGGGAAGGTGATTTCCATACCTTGTGAGCGACCAATCCAGTTGCGTTGCATGGTCAAGACTTGTTGTGGCCAGCCGTCTTTCAGTGTTTCAAGATCGTCCAGTAATTCTTGCGCATAATCTGTGATGCGGAAGTAGTACATTGGGATATCACGTTTCTCAACCAATGCGCCTGAACGCCAGCCGCGACCATTTTCAACCTGTTCATTGGCAAGAACGGTTTGATCCACTGGATCCCAGTTGACTGTTGAAAGTTTACGGTAGATCAGGCCTTTTTTATAAAGCTGAACGAATAGCCATTGTTCCCAGCGATAGTATTCTGGTGTGCAGGTTGCGAATTCACGATCCCAATCTACAGACAGGCCAAGTTTTTTCAACTGATTACGCATGTAATCAATGTTTTCAAAGGTCCATTTTGCAGGAGCGACCTGGTGTGCAATGGCAGCGTTTTCCGCAGGAAGACCGAAAGCATCCCAACCCATTGGTTGTAATACAGTTTCGCCTTTTAGACGGTGAAAGCGGCTGATCACGTCACCAATCGTATAGTTACGCACATGACCCATATGCAGTTTGCCACTTGGGTAAGGGAACATCGAGAGGATATAACGACGTGGACCTTCTACAGTGTCGGCAACTTTAAAGGCTTTGCGAGATTCCCAGTCCTGTTGGACTTGAGGCTCAATCGCACTGGCTTGATATTCTGAGTCAATGTGAGTAGTCATATACGTAATACAAGAGAACGGTTAAAAAAATATAAGGCACAGCATAGCGCAAAACGCACCTAAAAGTGAATTTTGCATACGGGATTCTGCAGGAAAAATCTAAATTGGCAGACGAGTATGATTAGAAGGCTACACGCTCAGACTGACCACGTTGTAAAGCTTCATTGGCTTCACGCTGTTGCTGCTCATTTTTAGAAACGACAGGCACAGGTGCAGATGAGTTTGAGTTACCCGTTTCGGTCTGGTTCTCATTTTCGGTTGTTCTTGCTGGGGTAGGCGCGGAATTGTTCCAGCCATAGGTTTCTACTTTGCTTTTGTGCTTGGCATTTTTAGGAGGCGGGGTTTTAGTGTAGTGAGTCACGCCTTTGGCATCGACCCATTTATAATATTCAATCGCTAAAGCAGAGCTGCTTGCTACACCTAAAACAAACGTAGTGGCAAAACTTAATGCGGTCAGGAAAGATCTTTTCATGAGTAAAAGTCCTGAAAATTTCAAGCGGTTAAATAGGGTTGTTATTGTAGAGAATTTTTTGCCATAAGATGATTTTTAATTCAATTAATTTTGTGATCAGTAGTGATCTTAATGTTTTGAGCTGATACCTAAAAAGAGTAATTTTATATAAAAAGAAATTTATTTATAAACAGTTGCATTGAATTTCTTAAAAATTCATTCAATTTTTTTATATAAGACATATTAAAAATTTATAAAATTAAAGTTTTAAGTATATGAAATTTATTAATTTAAATTAGAATTTTAAAGCTAAAAACCAGAGTTAAAGTCGAAATTGCCTGTAAAAGCAGCAAATTTTAGACGTATAAACAATAATAGCCTGTTTTTTAAACTTGACTTTAAAGGCTGAAAACACAAGAATGCAGCAATAGTTTTATATGCCTTAGATCGATCACCCTTCGAATAAGTGTCATGTCATGCAATGGGCAATTTTTCTAGCCGAAAAATTGAACAAAGCGAACAAAATATGTTTACCCCAACATGTTTTAGATCTTGTATTGCTCGAACAGCAGGTAGATCGGATTTTTTATTCCTATTGCTTTGAAAACTATGAAATTTGTGTGCTATAACAGTGCAGACAGTTAATGAATGAACACTGCAAATGCCTCCCATTTGTGCAGTGAATAATATAGGGTGAATCACGTTGGAACTTCTATCTGGTGGTGAAATGCTCGTTCGCGCATTAGCGGATGAAGGCGTTGAACATGTTTTTGGATATCCAGGCGGCGCAGTACTGCATATTTATGATGCGCTATTTCAACAAGACAAAATTAATCATTACCTCGTACGTCACGAACAAGCTGCCGGTCATATGGCGGATGCTTACTCACGCGTAACAGGTAAAACTGGTGTTGTGCTGGTCACTTCTGGCCCTGGCGCGACCAATACCGTTACTCCAATTGCAACGGCTTATATGGATTCCATTCCAATGGTGATCCTGTCTGGTCAGGTCGCAAGCCATTTGATCGGTGAGGATGCGTTCCAAGAAACTGATATGGTCGGTATTTCTCGCCCAATCGTGAAGCACAGCTTCCAGGTTCGCCATGCCAGCGAAATTCCTTCAATTATCAAAAAAGCATTCTATATCGCGTCATCTGGCCGTCCAGGTCCGGTGGTTGTTGATATTCCTAAAGATGCAACCAATCCAGCAGAGAAATTTGCTTACGAATATCCTGAAAAAGTGAAGATGCGTTCGTATCAACCACCATACCGTGGTCACTCAGGTCAAATCCGTAAAGCGATTGATGAACTGATTCATGCGAAACGCCCAGTGATTTACTCAGGCGGCGGCGTGGTTCAGGGCAATGCTTCAGCACAATTAACTGAGCTTGCACATCTATTGGGTTACCCAGTTACCAATACCTTGATGGGTCTTGGCGCATTCCCGGGCGATGATCCACAGTTCATCGGCATGTTGGGTATGCACGGAACTTACGAAGCAAACATGACCATGCACAATGCAGACGTGATTCTGTGTGTAGGCGCGCGTTTCGATGACCGTGTAACCAATAATCCTGCGAAATTCTGTCCGAATGCCAAAGTCATTCACATTGACATCGATCCGGCGACCATTTCTAAGACTATCATGGCGCACATTCCAATCGTGGGTGCAGTAGAACCTGTGCTGAACGAAATGCTGAACCAGTTGAAGCAAATGAATGTGTCCAAGCCAAATCCTGAAGCGATTGCGGCATGGTGGAAACAGATTGATGAATGGCGTCAGGTTCATGGCTTGAAGTTCGATGTACCGACTGATGGTTCTATGAAGCCACAGCAAGTGGTTCGTGCTCTAGATAAAGTCACCAATGGCGAAGCGATCATCACGTCTGACGTTGGTCAGCACCAGATGTTCGGCGCGTTGCACTATCGCTACAAACGTCCTCGTCAATGGATCAACTCTGGTGGTCTAGGTACGATGGGTGTAGGTCTGCCATATGCAATGGCGGCTAAGCTTGCATTCCCGGATCAGCAAGTGGTTTGTATTACTGGTGAAGCGTCTATTCAGATGTGTATCCAGGAACTTTCTACCTGTAAGCAATACGGCTTGAACGTTAAAATCCTGTGCCTGAACAACCGTGCCCTAGGTATGGTGAAACAGTGGCAGGACATGAACTACGAAGGCCGTCACTCTAGCTCTTATGTAGAGTCTTTACCTGACTTTGCAAAATTGATGGAAGCTTATGGTCATGTAGGTATTCAGATTGACCATGCGGACGAGCTTGAGTCTAAGCTTGAAGAAGCGATGGCAATCAATGATAAGTGCGTATTTATTAACGTAATGGTTGACCGTACAGAACACGTATATCCAATGCTGGTTGCGGGTCAATCGATGCAGGATATGTGGTTAGCAAAAGGGGAGCGCACGAAATGAGACATATTATCTCTGTACTCGTAGAAAACGAAGCAGGCGCGCTTTCTCGCTTGGTGGGTTTATTCTCACAACGCGGCTACAACATTGAAACATTGAACGTTGCGCCAACTGAAGACCCAACACTTTCACGTCTGACTTTGACCACGTATGGTGATGATCACAAGATCGAACAGATCACCAAACAGCTGAACAAGCTGGTAGAAGTGGTTAAAGTAGTGGATCTGTCTGAAGGTGCGCACATTGAACGTGAGTTGATGCTGATCAAAGTGAAAGCTTTAGGTGCAACCCGTGATGAAATCAAACGTACGACCGATATTTTCCGTGGTCAGGTGGTTGACGTAACGCCAACAACCTACACGATTCAAATCGCGGGTACGACTGAAAAAATCGACGGTTTTATTGATGCATTAGCAGAAAACACGATTCTGGAAGTGGTGCGTTCAGGCGTATCAGGTATCGCACGCGGCGAAAAAGTACTAACCATCTAAATTTTTTAAATTATTTCCTCATTCTAATAAGAAGGGGGCTTCAGGCAATGTGATCAAGGATCATTGCCTGATGAAACGGACACACAAGCATTTAAGCGGAGACAGCAATGCAAATTTTTTACGATAAAGACTGCGACTTATCTATTATCCAATCTAAGAAAGTAGCAATCATTGGTTATGGTTCACAAGGTCACGCACACGCGCTTAACCTTAAAGATTCTGGTGTTGACGTAACTGTTGGTCTACGCGCGAATTCTACTTCTTGGAAAAAAGCTGAAAACGCTGGTCTTAAAGTTGCTGAAGTTCCTGCTGCTGTAGCTCAAGCTGACGTAGTCATGATCTTGACTCCAGATGAGTTCCAAGCTCAACTTTATCGCGACGTGATCGAGCCAAACATCAAAGAAGGCGCGACTCTTGCATTTGCTCACGGTTTCTCTGTTCTTTATAACCAAGTTGTTCCACGTAAAGACCTAGACGTAATCATGGTTGCGCCTAAAGCTCCTGGTCACACTGTACGTTCTGAATACCAACGTGGTTCAGGTGTTCCTGACTTAATCGCGATCCACCAAGATGCTTCTGGTAACGCACGTAATGTTGCGCTTTCTTACGCTTCAGGTGTAGGTGGCGGCCGTACTGGTATCATCGAAACTTCTTTCCGTGAAGAAACTGAAACTGACCTGTTCGGTGAACAAGCGGTTCTTTGTGGTGGTGCTGTTGAACTGGTTAAAATGGGCTTTGAAACTCTGGTTGAAGCTGGTTATGCACCTGAAATGGCTTACTTCGAATGTTTACACGAACTTAAACTGATCGTTGACTTGATGTTCGAAGGCGGTATTGCTGACATGAACTACTCAGTATCTAACAATGCTGAATACGGCGAATACGTAACTGGCGTTGAAGTAATCAACGAACAGTCTCGTGAAGCAATGCGTAATGCGCTTAAACGTATCCAATCTGGTGAATACGCGAAGATGTTCATCCAGGAAGGTGCGTTGAACTACCCATCTATGACTGCTCGTCGTCGTCAAAACGCTGCACACGGTATTGAACAAACTGGTGCTAAACTGCGTGCGATGATGCCATGGATTCAAGCAAACAAAATCGTTGATAAAGAGAAAAACTAATTTCTTGAATCATTTGATTTGAATGCGAAAACCCACTCACTAGAGTGGGTTTTTTTATATAGTCGAATAATAATTTAAATAAATATAAAAAGATAAGATGAAAGATCGAACTGAATTTTTAATATAGAAAATCATATCTATGCTTGGACTGAAGTAGGAGTAGGTGATCAAGAGTTTGAGCAATATGCATTCGAATTAAAAAATACCAAAACTTCATGGCAGCAAATCCAAACAATTATTTATCGTGATGTATTGTGGGGTAGTTGGCTTTCATTAAGTTTGTGGTTAGCTGTCTTAATTTTAATTTTATTGCTTAGAGCAGCTTTGTTGGTTGACTGGGGATTTGAAGATAAAAGGTTATCTCAAAAAATAAATCATATTCAAAAATGGCAACTATTTTACAAGTTGAATTCATTGGCATGGATCAGGTATTTAATCGGTTATTAGTTGAGCATAAGTATAGTAAAGAAATTGAAAAGGTAGATGGAACAGACATAAAGCATCAGCAAGTTTGATAATGTAAGAAATGCTAAGCTCCCATAAATCAATTCATAAAACAGTCACACTTGAACCCCATACTTAATCAAAAGTATGGATAGTTATATCTCATTAACTTTTAAATGCTTTGAAATAACCAAATTTTGAGTAAGAGCAAGGCAAGAAGCGGCTTCCAGATACATTTTCACCAAAGTCTTGGGCGCTATAACTGCACTATACTCGAAGCACATTCGATCCTTCTCAGGTTTTGTTCAGACTTATTTCAATAAATACCAGTACAAATAAATCATCTATTAACAGTTCAAGGATAGGTCGGATTGAAAGGTTAAAAATATAGTGCAGGAGGCGATGGCCAGCGGTGGAGCAGTGATCGCTAATGATCATGGACGTACTGATTTACAGGTGCAACATGATTGGACAGGTTGGCTGAGTAGGTTGAGATAGTGGCAAGAATTCATCTGTTAGATGTCTGAATTAAGCGATTTATAACGATTACAGAAGGATGCGGACATTAACAAACTAAAAAGGTGAATAGCGATTATCTCATGTGTCAATTTGAACAAGCTCTATTTTTCAGTCGTGCAAAACCTGAAATACAGGGCATAAAACAATAAGAGCTCTACAATGAAATTTCAGAATGCAAAACTAAAATTTTTAGAAATTGATTTAAAAGGCTGTATTTATCTTAATCATTTTTCACATTCAGAACGCATTGCAGCTTTTTTCAAAATCATTAGCCGGTTGGGCAATGGCGTATTCTGGTATTTGATGCTCATTGCCGTCTGGCTGATTCAGGGCCTGATGTATACCTTGCAGATTGTTTATCTGGTGTTTGGCAGTATGGTCGGAACCCTGATTTATAAACTTCTAAAAACCAAAACAGTACGTCCACGTCCTTATCAGGTGCATCAGGTGATTCGGCTCTGTGAGCATCCGCTGGATCATTTTAGTTTTCCTTCGGGACATACCTTGCATGCAGTGATGGTAACCATTGTGCTGGGTTATATTGTGCCTTTTTTACTATTTTTGATGCTGCCATTTGCCATTCTAGTCGCGATCTCCCGAATGGTTTTAGGCTTGCATTATCCAAGTGATGTGGCGGTAGGAGCCATATTGGGCGCACTGGTGGCCACCATGATTGTATTTACGGCACCTTTTTTTAATATCATGTTGTAAAAAATCACGAGATGATCCGGCAAAGACTCGCAGAATTTTGCAGATTTGCTAAAGTACTACATCACAGTAAATAGGCTTAGGAATAGACATGGGTTTACGTTGGACAGATACCCTCGATATCGCGATTGAATTGTATGAAGCGCATCCAGACGTGGATCCGCAATGGGTTCGCTTTACCGACCTGCATGCCTGGGTATGTGCACTTCCTGATTTTGAAGACGATCCAACCAAATCAACCGAAGGGCTTCTGGAAGCCATTCAAATGGCATGGATTGACGAAGCACGTTAATTGCCAATTGAAAAAAGCAATTTTTTTACAGTTTAAAGGCAGAAAAAAGTCCATTATTCGGTATAATGCGGCAAATTTTCATGTCAACAATTGACTTAAGGAGCCAATCATGGCTATTGAACGTACATTATCTATCGTAAAACCAGACGCAGTTGCTAAAAACCACATCGGTGACATCTTTGCTCGTTTCGAAAAAGCAGGTCTTAAAATCGTTGCGACTAAAATGAAACACCTGACTCAAGCTGAAGCTGAAGGCTTCTACGCTGAGCACAAAGAACGTGGTTTCTTCGGTGACCTAGTTGCATTCATGACTTCTGGTCCAGTTGTTGTTTCAGTTCTTGAAGGCGAAAACGCTGTTCTTGCTCACCGTGACATCCTTGGCGCGACTAACCCTAAAGAAGCTGCTCCCGGTACAATCCGTGCAGACTTCGCTGTAAGCATCGATGAAAACGCTGCTCACGGTTCTGACTCTGTAGCATCTGCTGACCGCGAAATTAACTACTTCTTCGCGCAAACTGAGATTGCTCCACGTACTCGTTAATACGCAGTATTCAAACCAGATAAGTGTTATTATACTTATCTGGTTTTTTTATTCTCTGAATAATTCTTTGCTCAGATATTGAGCTTCTCCTTTCATCTTTAGACATGGTTTAGGTATACACATGAGTACTGAAGTGGTCGCTACATCAGCAGTTTCTGATGCACAGCAACAATCTCCGTCCACTCCTGCACAGCAAAATTCTGTGGAAAAAGTGAACTTACTAGGCATGTCACGTCCGCAAATGGAAAAATTCTTCGAAGATATGGGCGAGAAGAAGTTCCGTGCCGGTCAGGTGATGAAATGGATTCATCAGTATTTCGTGACTGATTTTGCCGAGATGACCAATATCTCAGGCAAGCTGCGTGAAAAACTGGAAAAGATTTGTGAAATTAAAGCACCAGAAGTGGTGCATAAAAACTATTCCAAAGACGGTACCCGTAAATGGGTGTTCCGTGTCGGTGATGGTGATGGCTCTTTGGTTGAAACCGTGTTGATTCCGGCAGAAGACAAAACCGGCTCACGTAAGACCCTGTGTATTTCTTCACAAGTGGGCTGTGCTCTGGACTGTTCATTCTGTTCAACCGGTAAGCAAGGTTTCCAGCGTGACTTGACTCAAGCTGAAATCATTGGTCAGTTGTGGATGGCCAACTATTCCTATATGGAAGAAGTGCCTGTGGCTGAGCGTGAGCGTTCAGTGACCAACGTGGTGATGATGGGCATGGGTGAGCCACTCCTGAACTATGACGCTGTATTAAATTCTATGCGCATTATGCTGGATGATTTTGCTTATGGCATGTCTAAACGCCGCGTAACGCTTTCAACGTCTGGTGTCGTGCCGAAAATTGACCAGTTGGCCCAAGATATTGATGTGGCTTTGGCGATTTCATTACACGCAACCAATGACGAGCTGCGTAATGAGCTGGTACCAATCAACAAAAAATATCCATTAGAGCAGCTTATTGCAGCCTGCCAGCGTTACATTACTAAAGATGGTAATGAAAGTGCGCGTAAGCACGTGACCATCGAATACGTGATGCTGGATGGCGTAAATGACAAACCTGAACATGCCCAACAGATGATCAAGCTGCTCAAAGATCTGCCAAGCAAGATTAACCTGATTCCATTTAACCCGTTCCCGCATGCGCCATATGGCCGTTCAAGCCGTAACCGGATTATTTCTTTCCAAAAAACTTTGTCTGATGCCGGTTTTGTGTGTACGATTCGTCAGACACGTGGTGATGATATCGACGCTGCGTGTGGACAACTGGTAGGACAAGTTGCTGACCGTACCCGTCGTGCGGAACAGTGGAAAAAGAAAATTGCGCAGTCCAATGAGATTATGCGCTCACAAGGATAACAAGAGGTCGCCAATTGAGTAATCTGACATCTAAACTTGCTTTGGTTTCAGTAGTATGTGGGTCTTTGGTTTTAACTGCGTGTCAAACACCAGATCTGGGTCAGAAGGATCCGGAAAAAGCCACCAAGGTTCGTACTCAGTTGGCGGTTGAATATCTTAAAAACGGTGATCTGGATTCAGCCAAACGTGCGCTGGATCAGGCACTGGAAACCAATCCGCGTGATTCGCAAGCCAATATGATGATGGGCGTGCTGCTTCAGCAGGAAGGCAGCAAACCTAATCTTGAAAAAGCCGAAGGTTATTTCAAGCGTGCAATTTCGGCAGATCCCAAAAATGCCCAGGCACGAAATAACTATGGCACCTATTTATATCAGCTTGAGCGCTATAAAGATGCGATCGAGCAGTTCGAAATTGCCGGCGCAACTTTAGGTTATGACCAGCGATTTCGTGCCCTTGAAAATATGGGGCGAATTTACCTGAAACAGGGTGATCTGGCGAATGCTGAAAAATCATTCAAACAGGCACTACAGGCTAATCGCGCTTCGTATATATCAATGTTAGAGTTGGCAGAAATTTTTTATCTGAACCAGCAGTTCCCGGCCGCGACTCAAATGTATGAACAGTTTGTGCGTGGTGTGGGGCAGAAAAACCAGAGTGCCCGTGCGCTCTGGATTGGCATTCGCACTGCGCGTGCCAGTGGCGATCAGTTAGGCATGCAGGTATTGGTGAATCAATTACGTGCATTGTTCCCTGAAAGCCCGGAATACCAACGTTATTTGCAATTACAGTACAGTACTGAGGCCGTATGGAAGTAAATCCTAATTCAGATTCGAATAATTCGAGCGTAGCTCCAAACGCGTTAGGAAATGTTCAGCGTCCAGGTGAGTACTTACGCAAGATTCGTATTAATCAGCAACGTGAGCTTGAAGACGTTGCCAAAGAACTCAATATTCCGGTAAAGACCCTGAATGCCTTGGAAAAGGATGATTATAAATCCTTGCCTGAAGCAACCTTTATCAAGGGCTATTACCGCACCTATGCCAAATATCTCGGTGTCGATGCTTCTAGCCTGATTCAGCGTTTTGATGAAATTTATGCCAGTGATACCGGTATGGTCGCAACGCATGCCCTGAAAGATTCTCCAATCAAGATCATGGGTAAATTGCCAGGATCAAAGCGTGATCGTAACCGCAAATGGTTAAAGCGTGGCCTGATTGCACTGGTTATAGTACTGATTTTGGGTGCACTGGTCGCAATGATCCAGAACTGGTCAGAGAGCAGCGAGAATAGTGCCGAAGTTGCGGACACCTCTTCTGATGTCGAAATTTTAAATCTGGATGCCGGTGCTGCCATGTCCGGTGATCAGCTTAAGCTTGATTTTAGCCGTCCGACCTCTGTGCATATTGTAGATGCAGGTGGTAACGTGCTGGCCACTGGCCGTCAGGCGTCTACTTTAGAGCTGAACGGTGAAGCGCCATTCCAGATCCGACTGGATGATGCGACCGCAGTATCACTCAGTTTAAATAATGAAAGTATTGCATTGTCACCTTATACGGTTAACGGAAAAGCAGATTTCCGTTTATCACGTTAATGGTGAGCAGATAGGGCGAAATCATGATCGTAAATCCAATTCAGCGCCGTCCAACACGTAAAATCCGTGTCGGTTCTGTCTATGTCGGTGGTGATGCACCGATCACTGTTCAGTCAATGACCAATACTGAAACCTGTGATGTCGCAGCAACTGTTGCACAAATTCAGCGTTGTGTGGATGCAGGCGCAGACATCATGCGTGTCTCTGTCCCAAGTATGGAAGCAGCAGCGGCTTTCGGTGAAATTCGTAAGCAAGTCGATGTACCACTGGTTGCAGATATTCACTTCGACTATAAGATTGCGCTGGCTGTTGCTGATCTGGGTGCAGACTGTCTGCGTATTAACCCGGGGAATATCGGCTCAGAAGCCAAGATTCGTGAAGTAGTGGCAGCGGCACGTCACAACGACATTTCTATGCGTATTGGCGTGAATGCCGGTTCACTGGAAAAAGATATCCAGAAAAAATATGGCGAGCCAACAGGTGAAGCATTGCTGGAATCTGCGATGCGTCATATCGACATTCTGGATCGTCTGAATTTCCATGAATTTAAAGTATCGGTCAAAGCATCAAACGTGTTTTTGACTATGGATGCTTATCGTCTGCTGTCTAAACAGATTGATAATCCATTGCACTTGGGTGTGACGGAAGCGGGTGTATATCGTACCGGTTCAGTGAAATCAGCGATTGCTTTGGGTGGTCTGCTGATGGAAGGTATTGGCGATACCATGCGTATTTCTCTGGCAGCTGAGCCTGAAGAAGAAATCAAGATTGGTTTTGATATCCTGAAATCGCTGGGCCTTCGTTCTAACGGAATTAACTTTATTGCCTGCCCAAGCTGTTCACGTCAGGAATTTAACGTGATTAAAGTAATGCAGACCCTTGAAGAACGTTTGGAAGATGTCCGTGTTCCGATGGATGTGTCTGTGATTGGCTGTAAAGTGAATGGTCCGGGCGAAGCCAAAGAAGCCGATATTGGTGTAGTAGGTGCAAGTCCGCGCTCACTGGTGTATCGTAATGGTGAAAAGAGCCATTTAATCGATACCAATCAACTGGTTGATGAAATCGAATCAATGGTTCGTCAACGTGTTTCCGAGCTTGAAGAAGCCAAATCAAAAGAAATTATTCGCACAAGTTTTTCTGAGTAGATCATGAGTTCAATCGTCGCAATCAAAGGTTTTAATGACATTCTCCCAACGCAAACCCCAGCTTGGAGACGTCTTGAACAGCATCTGTCAGGTCTGATGGATGCCTATGGCTATCAACAAATCCGTTTGCCGATGGTTGAACAGACCAATCTGTTTAAACGTTCGATCGGTGATGCCACAGATATCGTTGAAAAAGAAATGTACACCTTTCTGGACAAAGGTAATCCGCCTGAGTCTCTGACTTTACGTCCTGAAGGAACAGCAGGCTGTGTACGTGCGATGCTGGAACATAACCTGCTTCGTGGTGCAACACCGAAAGTGTGGTATATCGGACCGATGTTCCGTTATGAAAAACCGCAAAAAGGCCGTTATCGTCAGTTCCACCAGTTTGGTGTAGAAACCTTTGGTGTGGCAACGCCTGATCAGGATGCAGAATTGATTCTGATGACAGCACGTCTTTGGAAACGTATGGGCGTTGCTGACAAAGTTCAACTCGAACTGAATACATTGGGCGAGTCTGACGAACGTGCGAATTACCGTGCGGCACTGGTAGAGTTCCTGCAGGCGCATAAGGCTGATCTGGATGAAGACTCACAACGCCGTCTGACGACTAATCCACTGCGTATTCTGGATTCTAAAGATGCCAAAACTCAAAGTATCCTAGAAAATGCGCCAAAACTTCACGACTTTATGGGTGAAGAAACACTGGCACACTTTAACCAGTTGCAACAGTATTTATCAGATGCCGGTATCAGCTTTGTCATCAATCAGAAACTGGTACGTGGTCTGGATTATTACAACAAAACTGTATTTGAATGGACCACGACTCACTTGGGTTCACAAGGTACTGTGTGTGCCGGTGGTCGTTACGACGGCTTGGTCGGTCAATTGAAAGGCAAAGCGGATCAATCTGTGCCTGCAGTTGGTTTCGCGATGGGGATGGAGCGTTTATTGCTTCTACTGGAACAGGTTGAAGACAATACGCCAGTACGTGATTGCGAAGTATTCCTGGTTGCCGATCCTGCTTCTCAAGGTAAAGCGCTGGTATTGGCCGAACAGATTCGTGATCAATTGGAAGCTGCAGGCAGTAACATTCGTTTGAAAGTCGGCTCTCAAGGTTCAATGAAATCGCAAATGAAAAAAGCCGATCAGGCCGGTGCTTTATATGCAGCCATTATCGGTGAGCGTGAACTTGAAGCACAAAGCTTTACGGTGAAAGAGCTGGCGACTGCAGAGCAATCTACTGTGCCATTTGCTGACTTTGTCGCATTTTTCAGTACTAAAATTTCTTCAAAATAATCGATAAAACATTAGGAAAAAGGTAATCGCATGAGCGCAATGACTGATGATGAACAACTTGAAAGTTTAAAATCCTTCACGAAGAAGTATGGTTCTTCGATCATTATCGGGATTCTAGTTGCGCTGATTGCCTTTTTCGGATGGGAATATTGGCAGAAGAAAAACCTGGCGGAATCGCAAATGCAGACTGCCAAGGTTCAGCAACTGATGGATGAAGCACAGGCTGCAGATGGTGATGCTTTTGCCAAGCTATCTGAAACTGCAGACAAGATTGTCAAAGAAGCGCCAGATTCAGCTCAAGCGATTCAAACCCAGTTGGTCATGGCGAAACTGGCTTATGACAAGCAGGATTACGCTGCCGCTGAGAAAGCATTACAAAAAGTTGAAAACTCTAAAGTTGATGATAAAGGCCTGGTTCAGGTCGTTAAATTGCGTCTGGCTTATGCACAATTAGCACAGAAAAAATATGATGCAGCCCTGAAAACTTTGGATGCAGTGACTGAACCTGCATTTAAAGCAACTGCTGATGAAGCACGTGGCGATATCTATGTTGCCAAAAATGATATTGAAAATGCCAAAAAAGTATATCAAAGTGCATGGGATGCTTTGATTGAACGTAAAGAAGAACGTCAAATTTTACAAATTAAGCTCGAAAGCGTAGGCGTGTTGGTCGATGACCCGGAAATCGAACGCCCAATTATAGAAACACAAGTGGAAGAAGCTGAATGAACAGAACATATAAAATCACCTGTGCTTTAACTGTTTTAACTCTTGCACTCGCTGGCTGTGCGGGTAAGACCAATAAAGTACCAGAAGTAAAACCGAATCCACTTCCAAAAATCAGTCAGACTAAAACACTTGTTCCTGTATTTTCGACCAGTGTTTCTTCAACAGAGAAGGCTGATCCGCTACGTTTACGTCTGGATGCGGATAACGGAGTCGTATTTGCGATCGACCCTAAGGGTGAAGTCACTGCTTTTAATGGCAAGCAGCGCCTGTGGCAGAAAAAAGTCAGCAAAGATACGTTAAGCTCTGGCGTTGAAGCCGCTGATGGGATCGTGGTGGTTGGCAGCAACAAAGGTCAACTGATCGCACTGGATCAGCAGACTGGCGAACAACGCTGGACTGCACAATTGACTGGTGCCATCTTGGCGCCTTCACTGATTCATGCAGGTCGCGTAATTACTGTCACTAATGACGGTACTGTATATGCCCACGAAGTGGCTTCAGGCGCTCAGGTCTGGACTTACGATTTACCGAATGTCCAGTTTAGTCTGCGTGGCATGGCGGCTCCGGTGCCTTTAGATGCACGTAATGTATTGATTGCGACTTCAAATGCTTATATCTATGCAATTGATGCCTTAAGTGGTGTGCCTAAATTGCAGCGCCGTGTTGCGATCTCGGATGGCCGTTCGGACATTCAGCGTTTGATCGATATTGATGGTGATCCAGTAGTAGCGGGTCAGTTTATTGTGACCACCAGCTATCAAGGTCAGGTGACTGTATTTGATCTGGCTTCACAACAGGTGATCTGGAGTGAAGATGCCAGCAGTATCCAGCGTCCGGAAGTGGTTGGCAATGGCGTCTTCGTTGCCCAAACCGATGGTAAAATCAGTGCTTATGAAATTACCACTGGCCAGCCTTTATGGGAAAATGATCAGTTGTTGAATCGTCAGCTGAGCAATCCGGTAATGCTCGGAACTGAGCTTGTCGTAGGTGATCTGGACGGAGTATTGCACCTATTAGATCCATCGACAGGGCAGATTATTGGCCGTGCCAAAACCTCTGGTGAAGTGCGTCATTTACGCGTAATTGACAACCAGCTCTATGTTTCTACACGCAAGGGTGCATTAAGCATCTGGCAGAATCGTTAATTTTTGTTTGGCTTATGCTAAAATAAGCCAACCGTATTTTTTACGCGGGGTGATTGAATGTTCAATGCCCCGTGTTTTTATTTATTTTAGGCTTTAATCCTATTCCCTTTTTCTTCCAAAACTTTCTGATGTTCAGGCCATTTTTAGACAGCCTGATATTGAATAAAGGTTAATCTATGAAACCCGTAATTGCGCTCATTGGTCGTCCGAACGTCGGAAAATCAACTCTGTTTAACCAGATAACCAAGAGCCGTGACGCATTGGTAGCAGACTTTGCAGGTCTGACACGCGACCGTAAATATGGTGATGCGATCTATCAAAACAAATCTTTCATTGTCGTGGATACTGGTGGTATCGGTGAAAATGAAGGCGGCATTGACTCCTACATGGCTGAGCAGTCTAAAACTGCGATCCATGAAGCCGACATGATTATTTTTGTGGTCGATGCACGTGCAGGACTTCTGGCATCTGATGAACAGATCGCTCGTGAACTGCGTACTTTGGGCAAGAAAGTTTTCCTTGTAGCTAACAAAGTTGATGGCGTACATGCTGAAGCTGCTCTAGTCGAGTTTTATAAACTCGGTATGGGCGAGCCGATGCAAGTGGCTGCCAGCCACGGCCGTGGTGTACAGCAAATGCTGGAAGAAGTACTTGAAGATGTGCCTGAAGATGAAAGTCCGGAAGAACATGACAAGAATACTGGTCTACGTCTTGCAATTATTGGTCGTCCAAACGTAGGTAAATCGACACTAGTAAACCGTCTATTGGGTGAAGAGCGTGTTGTAGCGTTTGACCAGCCAGGAACGACGCGTGACTCAATCTATATTCCTTTTGAGCGTGATGGTCGTCAATACACCCTGATTGATACCGCTGGGGTACGCCGTAAAGGTAAGGTTGATGAAATGATTGAGAAATTCTCAATCGTGAAAACCTTGCAGGCGATGAAAGATGCGCACGTAGTGGTGATCGTGGTGGATGCCCGTGAAGGCATTGTAGAGCAGGATTTGCACCTGATCGGTTATGCATTGGAAGCTGGCCGTGCCATGGTGATTGCGATCAATAAATGGGACAACATGTCCGAATATGATCGTAAACAATGTAAGCTCGATGTGGAGCGTCGTTTTGACTTTATTCCTTGGGCGAAAATCCATTTGATTTCTGCGCTACACGGTACAGGTGTCGGTGAGATGTATCCATCGATTCACCGTGCTTATGATTCTTCACATCTGAAAGTATCACCAGCGAAGTTGACCCAGATCCTGAATGATGCCACTGAAGCACACCAACCGCCTACTGTACAAGGTCGTCGTATCAAGATGCGTTATGCGCATATGGGCGGACAGAATCCACCGACTATCGTGGTTCATGGTAATAAGGTAGATAAGACACCTGCAGATTATCGCCGTTACCTGGAAAACGTATTCCGTAAAGTGTACAAACTTGAAGGTACACCGGTAAAAATTGAATTTAAAACTTCAGAGAACCCGTTTGAAGGTCGCAAGTCACAACTGGACGAACGTACTGCTGCGCGTCGCCGTCGTTATGTACAGAAATTCAAGAAAGCTGAGAAAAAATTTAAACGTGGTTAATTGTCATATTTAAATAAAAAAGCCTGCGAAAGCAGGCTTTTTTATTTATTCATATGTCCCGTCCTGAAATAAGTTTACACCTTAAGAGACTTATTTTATGGAACATGCACAAGAACAACGAGTTAAACGCACACAACGTGATTATAGCTTCGCCTTTAAAATGATGGTTGTACATGAAGTAGAAAAAGGGCAAATTACTTATAAACAAGCTCAGGCAAAATATGGTATTCAAGGAAGATCAACTGTGCTGGTATGGTTACGCAAGCACGGACAACAGGACTGGACTTCGAATATGCCGACTTCTTCTAAACGCCAATTAACCCCCCAACAACGAATCCGCCAATTAGAAAAGCAGTTAGCCGCAGAAAAGCTTAAAACTGAATTTATTCAGGATGTGATTTATCACATTGATAAAGAATGTGGGACTGATCTTGGAAAAAAGTATACCGAGCACGTTTCAAAGATTGGCAAAGCCAAAGAAGACTAAGCGTTTCACGTTATTGTCAGTGGTTGGGAATCACCCGACAAGCTTATTATCAAGCAGAAAAACGTGCTCAAATGGCTGCACAAGCAACTGAACAAATACTTGAGTTGGTTATGGAATATCGTTGTCTCATGCCAAGTATCGGAACACGTAAGCTGTATTGGCTTATTAAAGGCAAATTGTTGCAGCGTGGTTTAAAGTGTGGACGGGATCAGTTATTTAAAATATTGAAAGAGCATAATTTATTGATTCGCCCCAAGCGTCGCTATACAAAAACTACGGATAGCAAGCATTGGATGAAGAAGCATCCAAATTTATTAAAGGATTATTCAGCAGTGCAAGCCAACGAAGTCTTTGTTAGTGATATTACTTATGTTGAGAGTGCTGAAGGCGTACATTATTTATCCTTAGTGACAGATGCTTATACCCGTCAGATTAAAGGTTATAAGTTATCGAATGATATGCATGCGGAGAATGTTGTGCAGGCTCTACATATGGCGATGCAGCATGTGACGGATCGAGCGACAAGGATGATTCATCATTCAGACAGAGGCTCTCAGTATTGCTCTGAACTATATCAATCGGCATTACGCCATTATGGGGTATGTCCTTCTATGACAGATGGAGGAGACTGTTACCAGAATGCATTAGCAGAGCGGATTAATGGAATATTAAAGCAGGAGTTTTTAATTACACGATGTCAAACCATGAAGGAGTTAGATCACTTAATTGCGGAATCTATTATGATTTATAATTGCTATAGACCACATTTAAGTTTAAATATGAACACCCCGAATCAGACGTATGAGCAAACTAAAACCGAGCTAATTGCTTAACTCGGTTTGAAGTGGAATACTGTCAATCTATTTCAGGACAAGACAATATTTTAGATTGAGCATTTTTTTGCTTTTTGATAAATACGGATATTTTCAAGATTAGCTAAAGCTACGTCAGCATCGGCTTGAGAAGCAGCAATATTATTTTGATTATTATTACCAGTAAAAGCATTGGTGATTTCAGTTGCGCGCGCAACTGTTTGTGATTGACCTGCAAAAGCAGATAGTGCACCACTTGCAATGCCTGCCAATTTAGAAACAGGATTATTGGCTTGAGCATTCGCTTGGTTGAGTGCATTTTGACTTGCTTCTAAGGTACGTTCAAAACTGCGCGCCTCTACTGCCAAATCTGTACAATCTAAACCTTTTAAGTACGTTGTTGAGTAGACACCATTATTTTGATTTGAAGCATTATTATAATTGGAAGCATAAGCACGATCTGCACGTGCAACAGCAGCATTCGCCTGTGCGCGGCTACGTTCCATATTTGCTTCAGCCTGATCCATGATTGCGCCGTTTCTAGCTCCCATCACTGCAGTAGCAGCTTCTAGCCAGGAGCCAGCTTGTGTTGAAAATGATAGTACAGCAATTGTCGTACTGAGTATGATTCGCTTAAACATATGACCCTCTGTTTTTCTATGTATAAAATTGTAGTTGGATTGTAACTATTTTTTATTCGATTAAAAATAGCTTGAAAGCTCAATTATTTATTTTGATTTACAGTATATTTTATTGTTTTATTTAAGTTTTATTAAAATATATTTTAAGATATTACCTATAGTTTGTTAGAAAGGCAATCAGGTTGATTTATACTGAAGGCCCTAAAAGTAACATTTTTTATAAGGGCGACTATTTTTGAAGTCTATTATTCATATTGATTGGGTCGCGCTGGCACCACGACTTAGGCATTTACAAGACTTAGATCGAAAAACCTATATTCAGCAGCGTAAACAATTAATTTATAGCTATCGTAATCAGTTGCTAGCTGCACATTTAGGTTGTGTTATTGACCAGCAGGACTTTACTACAACCGAATACGGCAAATCCTATCTTCCAGCCCATCCAGACTTTGGTTTTAATCATACGCATAGCCAAAACTTTTATGGATTAGCAACAAGCAAACATATTCAGAATTTGGGAATCGACATTGAAGAGCTGAATCGAAATGTACGTTTTGAAGCCCTAGCCCAACACGCTTTTCATCCTGAAGAGCTGAAACAGTGGCAGGCATTAGATTACGATCCTGAATACTGGTTTAAAGTCTGGACCACCAAAGAGGCGGTCCTAAAAGCGTCAGGACTCGGAATCCGGATGAACCTGAATGAACTGAATACCCAAATCCATCCACATCAGGATGGGGGGCGTTGTGAACATCCAGAAATTGGAATTTATGCCTATCAAAATTATATTTTAGCGGGCTGCATGCTCACTGTGGCCTGGCAAAGCGAGCATTCCTGTAAAGGTCTAAGATTTCCAATGATTCAGATTCATCAAGCTGTTTGAAAGTAGAGTAAGCCCAAAATATTTCTTATTGTTTGGCAATCATTAAATTACTCAGCCGGTTAACGAACTGTGGGCTCATTCGAGATAAATGGAATAAAAATTTACTCTTGAATCCGACCGGATGATGCGTCACTTGCCAGATGGAGTCCTTTAATTGTGCCAATTTGAAAATATCTTGTGCAACATCCTCAGCTTTCAAATGCACACCCATTTTTTTGATACTTTTAGCCTGCATATCTTTCACCATTGCAGTGCTAACAAAAAGGGGCATCACATCGAATACCCGAATCCCATATTTTTGCCATTCAATATCTAAGCCTTCAGTCAAACCACGAACCGCAAATTTGCTGGTTGCATAGGAAGCCAGATCCGCTTGGCCATAAATCGCTGAGGCTGAAGACAGGTTAATGACCCGAGCAAAGGAAGCCTGCTTTAAATAGGGCAAAGCAGCATGACAGCCATTCAGAACGCCTTTGATATTCACGTCAAGGGTGCGATAGTGGTCTGTAATATTCGTTTCTTCAAAAGGACCGGAATATAAAATCCCGGCATTATTTACCAGAATATTGATTTCACCGGCCCAGGGTGCGAATTCAGATAGAGCGGTTTCCCAAGAAGCATAATCGGTCACATCCAGAAAACCGGCTTTGGCATGCTCACCGAGTTGCTGGGCCAATTGTTCTGCCTGTTCAAGATTAATATCATAAATTCCGACTTTATACCCTTGCTGATAAAATAGCTTGGCTGTCGCGGCACCGATTCCTTGTGCAGCACCACTAATCAATATACTGTGCATGTGCTTGATCTCCTTATTGTCTTTTTTTCTTGAGCATAGCAAGAAACAGGCAAAATAATGCGGCTATTTGGTAAAGAAGAGGTTTTACGGTGGAACAATTACTCCAAGTCATGCGTGAGTTACGTGAAAAATGTCCATGGGATCAGCAGCAGACTCCCGAATCTCTGACCAAATATGCGATTGAGGAAGCCTATGAAGTAGAAGCGGCGGTGCGCTCTGGCCAAGCTGATGAGGTGCGGGATGAGCTGGGTGATCTGCTCTTACAGGTCGTGTTTCAGTCACAAATGTATAGCGAGCAGGGCGCTTTTGATTTTCAGGATGTGGTACAGGCGATTACCGATAAACTGATCCGACGCCATCCGCATGTATTTCAGGCTGAACAGTTTGCACAGCTGAGCCCTGAAGATGTCTCGGTGCTCTGGAAAGAAATCAAGCAGAAAGAAAAACAGGGTAAGCCACGTTCACGTTTGGATGAGGTTAAGCATGCGCCCGCACTGCAACAGGCGGATGAGATCCAGAAAAATGTCGCCAAAATCGGCTTTGATTTTCCAGATGTCGCAGGTGCCTATGGCAAGCTGGAAGAAGAACTGGCTGAACTCAAGGAAGCCGTTGCTGGACAAAATTCCGATGAAATACTCGAAGAATTTGGAGACTGCTTATTTTCACTGGTGAATGTTGGTCGTAAACTTGGTGTCTCAAGCGAGATGGCATTATTGGGCACGATCCATAAATTCCGGACCCGCTTTGCCCTGATGGAAGATCGGGCAGAACAACAGCAACTCAATCTGGAAAGCCTGTCATTGGCTGAATTGGATCAGCTCTGGGAACAGGCCAAATTAGAATTAAAACAAAGAGCCGCTCATGAACAAAGTACAACATCGCATAGGTCCAGTATGGATTAATACTGTCCTGCTAGGCATTTGGCTGGCCTATACTTCAATTGGCACAGTACACGCAACTGCAACTGATTATGCAGAATGGAAAGTACGTCAGCAGCAACATGATGCACGCCTGAAGAAGAAAGTTGCTGCTACACCACCTTCTGAAAACAATCATTATCTGGCTAAACCTGCATTATCCGCCTCTTCAGCTGCTGATAAAATTAATCTGAATCAGGCCGGTATTGAGCAGTTACAGCAGTTAAATGGCATCGGACAGAAGAAAGCGGAAGCGATCATTGAATACCGGCGGAAAAACGGTAAATTTAAAACAATTGAAGATATTCAACAGGTCAAAGGAATTGGGCCGGCCTTATTTGCCAAAAACAAGGATAAACTGGCTTTGTAACCCTGCTGAATTTATTGTAAATAAGCCATCCATCTGAACCATGAGAATGACATAATCAAATTGCCCTTTAGCGGTGTAAGCGATATGATTAGCGTCATCTTAGAATTTTACGTTCAGACGTAGGAGACAGCGTCTTTTGCAAACTTTGCGCGCGTCAAAATGTGGTTTATCAACCGCTCAATTACCTTCTTATATTCTCGATGTGATTGATGCCTTAACCAAGGCAGGCTATGAAGCTTATATCGTAGGTGGTGGTGTCCGGGATCTGATGCTGGGTTTAAATCCCAAAGATTTCGATGCAGTGACCAATGCTACACCAGCTCAGGTTAAAGAAGTGTTCGGACGGCGTTGCCGGATTATCGGACGACGTTTCGAGCTGGCGCATGTCTATTCGGGCCGTGAACTGGTTGAAGTGGCAACTTTCCGTGCGCCTCCTAAAAAAGCAGTGACCTCTGCAGCAGGGATGATTCTGCGCGATAATAACTGGGGCACCATTGAGCAGGATTTTGCTCGTCGAGATTTTTCAATCAATGCCATGTATTACCAGCCACGCAAAGGTATCGTGCTGGATTTTTGTAATGCAGTAGATGATATTAAACATAAAACCCTGCGTTTACTGGGTGATCCGACTTTAAGATTTGAAGAAGATCCAGTCCGGATGCTGCGAACTTTACGTTTTGCAGCCAAACTCAATTTCAGTATTGATGAAGCCATTCTGGATATTTTCACTCCGGAAATGACCCAGCTTCTACGTGATGTGTCTCCACACCGTCTCTATGATGAATCGCAAAAGCTATTCACTATGGGACATCTGAATCGTGTGATGCCAATGCTGATCGATTTTGGCATCTGGCGTCAGCTGTTTGCCGATATCAAGCCAGACATTACTGCATTTATTGAACTGGCAGCAAAAAATACCGATCAGCGTATTTCAATTGGCAAGACCATCAACCCGGCTTTCTTCTATGCGGTATTGTTGTGGCAACCGTTCCTGGAGCGCTGTGATTTCTATCTGTCCAAAGGTGTGGTACCTGCGGAAGCACGTGCGCAGGCAGGACTGGATGTACTGAAACGTCAGGCTACCCGTACTGTGATTCCACGCTTTGCGGAAACTTTCATTCGTGAAGTCTGGGAAATGCAAACCCGCTTGCTCAATCCAAAACCGCAACAGATTGAAGCATTATCAGGTCATGCACGTTTCCGTGCCGGCTTTGACTTTTTGTTGCTGCGTGAAAAATCAGGCGATGAAACTGCACAGGGTATGGGAAGCTGGTGGGAAGCCTATCAGCAAATGGGCAGCGATGAAAAAGAGCGTGCCATTGCCCAATATAACCGTCAGCGTGCCAAGAGCCGTCGTAAGGCTTCTCAGGAAGAACATCTGGAACAGCGTCTGGCTGCACAAGATGTAGCAACTGAGATTGAACCTCTGGTGAATGAGCCGGAACCACGTAGCCGTCGTGCACGTAAAGCCAAATTTGAGAATGAGCGTAGCAAACCGGTTTCTCATGTGGCGGCCAGTGCCAGCGGTGACATTGGGGCAGACCATCCAATTACCAAGCGTAAACGGGTGCAGCGTGATTTAAGCCAGGTTATTTTTGGGCCTACACAATGACAGTGACCTATATCGGTTTAGGAAGTAACCTGGGCGATTCACGCCAGATTCTGGCTGAAGCCGTGCAAAAGCTGGCAAGTCTGGGGCAGGTCAAAACCTCGCATCTGTATCAAAGCCCACCTATGGGGCCACAAGATCAGCCGAATTATTTTAATGCTGTCGTACAGCTAATTACGGATTTGGCACCGCTGGATCTGCTGGATCGTCTGCAAGCCTTCGAACAGGAAGCTGGGCGTGTACGTCTACGTCATTGGGGTGAACGTACCTTGGATCTGGATCTGCTGATCTACGGTGATGAACAAATTCAAAATGAACGTTTAACCGTGCCGCATGTGGGCGTGCTGGAACGTGATTTTGTATTGGTGCCATTACTGGATATTGATGCCAACTTGCAGATGAATGGAAACACATTAAAAGACCTAGACATCGTCAAGCAATCAACCTTAACGGTTTTTGACCGCACGAATTGGGCAAATATTTAATTTTTAATTATTGGCATGTTCGAGAGAACTTCAATAATAGAGGAACATCTTCATGATCAGTCTCAGTGATTTAAGACGATATAAAGCGGAAGGACGCAAATTTTCTTGCCTGACTTGCTATGACGCCAGTATGGCCAAAGCCATGGAAATTGCTGAAGTTGACAGTATTCTGATAGGCGACTCTTTGGGTATGTCGATTCAGGGACGTGATTCAACTTTACCTGTGACTGTAGAAGATATGGCTTACCATACCGCAGCGGTACGCCGTGGCAATCAGCATGCACTGATTATGACTGATCTGCCATTTATGAGTTATGCCACTCTGAATGATGCATTACAAAGCTCAAAAACGGTGATGCAGGCCGGTGCACAAATGGTCAAGATGGAAGGTGGTGCCTGGTTGGCGGAAACCGTTCAGGTTCTAACCCGTAACGGGATCCCAGTCTGTGTTCACTTGGGTCTCACACCGCAGTCGGTGCATGTCTTTGGTGGCTATAAGCTACAGGCCCGTACCCGTGAAGCGGCCGATCAACTGATTGCTGACTGTAAGGCAGTGGTTGAAGCCGGTGCAGCAGTGCTGTTGCTGGAATGCGTGCCTGCACAATTGGGTCAGGAAATTACTGAACTTTTCCCACATATTCCAGTGATTGGTATTGGAGCAGGGGCAGCCACTGATGGCCAGGTATTGGTCGTTCAAGACATGCTTGGTCTAACCTTTGGCCATACCGCGAAATTTGTACGTAACTTTATGAAAGAACAGTCTGGTGCGACTGCAATTCTGGATGCATTTAAAGCCTATCATGCGGCTGTTTTAGATGGTTCATTCCCAGCACCTGAACAAACATTCCAAGTCGAGTTGTAACATGAAAACAGAAACAACCATCCAAGGATTATCTGCTTCGCTCAATCCTGCACGTTCTGCGCGTAAAATTATTGGTTTTGTCCCGACCATGGGCAACCTGCATCAGGGGCATCTGAATCTGGTGCGTGAGGCGCGTAAACTGTGTGATGTCGTTGTTGTGAGTATTTTCGTTAATCCGATCCAGTTCGGACCAAATGAAGATTTTGATAATTATCCACGTACTTTAGAGCAGGATCAGCAGTTACTGGCAGATGTAGGTTGTGACATTGTCTTTGCCCCAACGGTAGAGCAGATGTATGGTAACAAGCCACGTCTGACCAATATCAGTGTGTCTGGTATTACTAATGATCTATGTGGCTTACAGCGTCCAGGTCATTTTGATGGTGTAGCGGTCGTGGTGACCAAATTATTTAATATTGTTCAGCCCAACTATGCCTTCTTCGGTCAGAAAGACTATCAGCAACTGGCTGTGATTCGTCAGTTTGTTCAAGACTTGAATATTCCGCTGGAAGTGATTGGTGTGCCAATTGCCCGTGCTGAAGATGGTCTGGCACTCAGTTCGCGCAATGGCTATCTAAGCGAGCAGGAACGTGCAACAGCACCAGTTATTTTCCAGAGTCTGAAAACTGCTGAACAGCAGTTACATGCAGGTAAAACTTTGGAGGAAGCACTGGCAGGTATCCGTCAAACTTTGACAGATGCAGGTCTGGTAGTGGACTATGTAGAAGCTCGTACACCGGAATTGCAGAAAATTGATGAATTTAATCAGGATGTCGTGATTCTGATCGCGGCGAAATTAGGAAAAACTCGTCTGATTGATAATCTGCAGATCAAATACGCAGCTGGATAAGTAAAAGGATCGTAAGGCATGAAGCGCATTTTAATTGTGACAGGACAATCTGGCTCAGGTAAATCTTCTGCATTGCAGGTACTTGAAGACTTGGGTTATTACTGTATTGATAATCTGCCTTTGGCCTTACTTCCTGAAATTGTGGCGAAGCTGGATTGTGAAAATAATCTGGAACAGTTAGCGCTTGGGGTGGATGTTCGTAGTACCCGTGCAGATTTGCAGGAATTCGACCATGTGTTTGAACAGCTGCAACAGCATGGTACGGTGGATGTCATCTATCTGACCACGCAGGATCAGGAGCTGATTGCCCGTTTTAGTGCGTCACGCCGTCCGCATCCTTTGGCTGCCCGTTTCAAGAGCCTGCATCAGTGTATTCAGGAAGAAAAAGTCCTGCTGATGCCAATCCAGCTGCGTTCTACAGTGCATATCGATACCACCGATAAAAGCGTACATGATCTAAAACATACCTTGCTGTATAAGCTAGGACAGACTGATAACCTGATTGTGATTCTGCAATCTTTTGGCTATAAGCATGGCATTCCTTTAGATGCTGATTATGTTTTTGACGTCCGTCATTTGCCGAATCCGCATTGGGAACTTGAACTGCGCAAATATTCGGGTCTTGATCAGCCGGTACAGGAATTCCTGGAGAAAAGTGATCAGGTCGAAGACATGTTCCAGGATATTTATCACTTTTTAGACAAATGGCTGCCGACCTTTGCTGAGGGTCATCGTCATTATATGACCATCTCGATTGGTTGTACTGGCGGCCAGCATCGTTCTGTTTATATTGTGGATAGACTAAAAAAAGCGCTTGAGGCAAAATGGTCTATTCAAGTCCTCCACCGAGAAATGAAGCACTGGTCATGATTGATACGACTGTTGACGTAATTAATAAACTAGGTTTACATGCGCGTGCATCAGGTAAACTCATTGAAGTTACCACCAAATTTCGTTCCAGTATCCAGATTGGCAAGTCGGACAAATTGGTTGATGCCAAAAATATTATGTCCTTGCTGATGCTTGGTGCGGGCAAAGGAACAACTTTACGCTTAGTGATTGAAGGTGCAGATGAGGAAAAGGCCTTATCTGAAATTCAGGCACTGTTTGCGGCAAAATTTTATGAGGCAGATTAATCGTGGCACGTCGACCGAGCAGTTTAACTGAAGAAGACTTTGAATCTTTAGAGGGACGCGCAAGTAAAACCGAACAGAAAAAAGCAGTTCAGCGTATGGCTGCTTTAGGCGCACAGTTGGCAGAACTGAGTGCGAAACAAATTAAAAATTTACCCGTTGAAGAACGTCTGATTGAAGCTTTGCTGGATGTCCAGCAAATCAGTTCACATGAAGCACGTCGTCGTCAATTTTCACGTATTGGTAAATTACTTCGTAATGAAAATGAAACCGTGATTCTGTCTTATCTGACTCCGAAACAGGGCTTAAAAAAGACAGCACAATTGCAGCGTTGGGTTGATCGTATCGTGAAAGATGGTGATCCTGCAATTAATGAATTTACCAAAACCTATAATGCGACAGAGCGTCATACCTTACGTCAGCATTATTTACGTGTGCATCGTGATCTAAAAAATCAGGCACCGGAAGAAGAAGTGGCAGCCTCAAAGCAAAAGCTGTTTAACTATGTGCAGCAAGTTGCCCTGATTTCAGATAACTGATTGTAATCTGAATTAAAGAAAAGCGACATTTTGTCGCTTTTTTATTCACTATAATTAATTTTTATTTTCCATGAAAATTCAAGAATGTTCCTATAAGTCATTGTTAACTGTAAAAAAATGTAAACTTTTAATATTTTTGATTACGTAAGAAATTGGTTTTAGTGCATAAATAAACTATTTAAATCACTCAATATTTTATGATTATTAAGAATATTTAAAAGATAGAAATAAATTTAGGTCAAAGTTAATATTATTAGCGATCTATTTTTTCAAAAAGTGACAATAAGTATTTTCTATATATTTGAAAATTCAAAAGCTTTTATTTACCTAAAGATCAGGAGAAAAATGAGCTGTTTTTATCTTCCTTAGATTTCAGAACTCAGATGATATTGAAACAATTTGAAATGAATTCAGGAATTTCAAATAATTATATGTAATTTTTTATAAGAGGAATATTTTTTCAAGTAATTCTTAATATTTAAATATCAAGGTATTAAAGCTATCAATGTATCTTTAGAGAAATAAGTTAACAAATCCTTTGGTCGATAAATGAGATTTTAATGTTGAGTAAATATAGAATCTTTGTTATTGATTGTATCAATTTAGTCGGTTGTAATTTTTATCCTATATTCCATAACATCCAGAGAGGCAGACATGGAACTAAAACTGCTAGAGATCGGTCAGAATACGGAGCAGTTAAGCTCATGCCGTATATCTCTCATTTTAGGTGTCTATACCTCTGACAATTTATTAGACACCTTCTGTAAGGTCGCGCGTAAAGTGCTCGGCGCCAAGACCTGTATCATTGGATTCCATACGGAACCCTATATCTGGTACAGCTGTCCGCTCGGTTTTCGCGGTTTGCACGTACCACAGAATGTGGGCATACCTAAATATCTGCAAGAAACAGATGTGATCGATCAAAATCATCCTGCATATGCAGAACTATCAGATCATGTGAACAGCCTTGGCGTAGCCCATCAGCGGCTGGTGGCATTCAATTTAAAATCAGCCCAAGGCCAGTCTTTGGGGCAGGTGGTTTTCTTTGATGATCAGACTGAAGTATTTGATCAGGAAGCTATTATTATCGTCCAGCAATTTGCTGAAACTTTAGTCAAGCGAGTCAAACTGAATGAGGAACATACACAGCTGAAAGAGTTATACGAACAGCAGTGTGCACAAAACTTCAGTAAAACCAAATTCTTCCAGATTATTGCTCATGACCTGCGTGCACCTTTCCATGGCCTGTTAGGCTTCTCGGAAGTGCTGGCACAGGAACGTGACACTCTGGATGAATCCAGTATCCAGAGTATTTCTGATTACTTATATGATACGGCTCAATCGACGTATAACCTGTTAGAAAGTCTGTTGACCTGGGCGATGGCCGAGGGTGGGCGTTTCGTTTATCATCCAATTAATTATGAATTAAAACAGTCTACTAAAATTGTCTGTGATGTACTGAAAAGTCTGGCGCTGAAAAAGAATATTGAGCTGATTGACCAGGTTCCTGAAGATATCAAGGTACATGCTGATATCAACATGATTACTTCGGTCTTGCAGAACCTGGTATCGAATGCGCTGAAATTTACTCCAGTGGATCAGGGTGGGCAGGTGATTCTGGCTGCTGAAATGGAAGGTGAGCAAGTCAAGATTACTGTTCAGGATACTGGTCTCGGTATGACTGAAGAACAGATGGAAAATCTGTTTAGACCCAATCTCACAGTGAGCTTAAAAGGCACAGACAATGAGAAAGGCGCAGGTCTGGGTCTGGTACTGTGTAAGCGTTTTGTGGACCTGAATCATGGACAGATTGCCGTAGATTCTAAAGAAGGCGCTGGAACCACCTTTACTGTGCATTTACCAAAAGTGACCAATGATCATCAGGCATTGGTACTTGAAGGTCTGCATACTGAAAAGTCCTGAAAGTCATAAATTTCTTTTAAAACCGTTCCCACTCGACGTGAACTCCTGCTATAACTAAATAAAAGTTTTGAGGGAATCACCGAGTGATGGACGCGGTACAATTGCAGAAAACCTTAAGAGCCAGTCAGTATGCAGAACAGGTATTGGCCAATCATCAAGATCTATTGAATCAGGATTATGCAATTGATCAGTTTCAGGGATCACTCGGCACTGAACAGATTCAAAACTTAATCTATTCCAATCTATTAAATATCAGCGATGAAACCATGTGGATGCGTAGCTTACGTATTCTGCGTGCCCGTCTGATGTTTCGCTGGATCTGGCAGGATGCCAATCAACTTACCAATGTCATCACACTGACTCGCGAGCTGTCTGATTTTGCTGATGCCTGTATCTGTGCTGCTAAAGAATTTGCCCGTATTCCTTTAATCGCTAAATATGGCCAGCCAATTGGCTATAACGGTAAAGTTCAAGATCTTATTATTATTGCGATGGGTAAGCTGGGCGCTCAGGAACTCAACCTTTCCAGTGATATTGACCTGATTTTTGCCTTTGATGAACAGGGTGAAACGGATGGACGTAAATGCATTGACGTTCAGCAGTTCTGTATTCTGTGGGGGCAAAAGTTAATCTATCTACTAGACCATATCACTGCTGAAGGTTTTGTGTTCCGTGTTGATATGCGTCTGCGACCATGGGGTGATGGTTCTGCTCTGGCTATCAGTCATGCCGCACTAGAAAAATATCTCAGCCAGCATGGCCGCGAATGGGAACGCTATGCCTGGATCAAAGCCCGCATCGTCAATCCGAGTCCAGAAGGTGATGAACTGCTGGACATGACCCGTCCTTTCGTATTTCGTAAATATGTCGATTACAGCGCTTTCGAAGCGATGCGTGAAATGAAAGCAATGATTGAGCGTGAAGTACAGCGCCGCAATATTGAAGACGATATCAAGCTTGGGGCTGGCGGGATCCGTGAAGTTGAATTTATTGTGCAGGTTTTTCAGCTGATTTATGGCGGAGCCAAGTTAGAGCTGCAGGATCGGCAATGTCTGGTCAGCCTGAATCATCTGGATGAGGCTGAACTGCTGGATGAGCAGGCAGTGACTGACCTTGAAGATGCCTATTTATTCCTCCGCCGGGTAGAACATGCTATTCAAGCGCTGCATGATCAACAAACCCAATGTTTGCCGACAGAGCCAGATTTACGTCAACGTATTGTAGATACTTTAGGCTTTGCAGACTGGTCCGCCTTTATGGAGGTGCTGGATCAAAAACGCGCTAAAGTGATTTATCAGTTTGAGCACTTGATCAAGGAAAATGGACCAGAGCCCCAAGGCAAAAGTTTTTCTCAGCTGGAACAACAGCTGAATGAAGTTTTAGATGATCATGCGAAAAATCTGGTGCATGAATTCTGGCATGGGCATGCCTTAAAAAAACTGCCAGCCAAAGCTATTCAACGTTTAAAAACATTTTGGCCCTACCTGATTGAAGCGATTCTTGAATCAGATAAACCGCAAGTTGCACTGGTCCGTCTGATGCCATTGGTTGAATCAGTCATGCGTCGTACGGTGTATCTGGTGATGCTGATTGAAAGCAAGGGTGCTTTACAGCGTTTGGTAAAAATGGCGACTGTCAGCCCCTGGATCTGTGAGGAACTTACCCATTATCCGGTGTTACTGGATGAGTTCCTGTCGATGGATTTTGAATTGCCTAAACGTCAGGATCTGGAAGATAGCTTACGTCAGCAATTGCTCAGAATCGAAATTGATCAGGTCGAAGATCAGATGCGGGTGCTACGCCTGTTTAAAAAATCCAATGTACTTGCGGTAGCTGCCAGTGATGTGCTGGCGGAAAGTCCTTTAATGAAAGTCTCGGATGCCTTAACAGATATTGCAGAGGTCTCAGTGAATGCTGCGCTGCATCTGGCTTATCAGATTGTGGCCAAAAGACATGGTTTTCCGCTGGATGCAGAAGGGCAGCGCTGCTCGATAGAACATACAGCTTTTGCCGTCATTGGTTATGGCAAAGTTGGCGGCATTGAATTGGGCTATGGTTCGGATCTGGATCTGGTCTTCATTCACTATATGGGTGAGCAGGCTGATACGGACGGTCTCAAGCCAATTAGCGGTTTTGAGTTCGCTATGCGCGTAGCACAGAAGTTTATGTCACTGATGACTACACAAACACTGGATGGACGTGTCTATGAAGTCGATACTCGTCTACGTCCTTCTGGAGAAGCGGGGCTGCTGGTCACTAGCCTGAAAGCATTTGAGCAATATCAATTGAAAAATGCATGGCTGTGGGAACATCAGGCCTTGGTGCGTGCACGCTCCATTGCTGGGGAAGATAGCCTGAGAGAGACATTTGAAGCACTACGTTGTAAGATTCTCACCCAGAAACGCGATATCTGTCATGTACGTAGTGAAGTTCTGAAAATGCGTCAGAAAATGAAAGATCATCTGGGTTCTTCCAAAGAGCAAAAAAAAGATGGGATTTTTCATTTAAAACAAGATGCAGGTGGTATCGTTGATATCGAATTTATGGCACAGTATGCGGTGTTAGCTTGGAGTGGGACGAATAAAGATCTCGCCCATTACTCCGACAATGTAAGAATCCTTGAGGATGCCGCAAAATCAGGTTGCTTATCCAGCGACGATGCGACTGCTCTGATTCAAGCTTATCTCCGTGAACGCGCCGAGAGCCACCGCTTAGCCCTTGCAAATCAATCCATGCAAGTGTCTGCAAGCGACTGGCACGATACCCGAAAGACCGTTTGCAAGTTATGGCAAAGACTGATTGATCCAAGTGCAGTATTTGCACTGGATAGTGAATAATTGTGAAAAATTGGAGTTTGTGGCATGAATTTGGCTGATCGTGATGGTTTCATTTGGCAAGATGGACAACTAGTAGACTGGCGTGAGGCGAAAACTCACGTATTAACACATACCTTGCATTACAGCATGGGCGTGTTTGAAGGTGTCCGTGCTTATGAAACCCCGAATGGAACGGCTATTTTCCGTCTGAAAGAACACACCAAACGTTTGCTCAATTCTGCAAAAATCTATCAAATGAAAGTTCCATTTGATCACGCAGCTTTAGAACAAGCTCAAATTGATGTGGTTCGTGAAAATAAATTGGCATCTTGCTATTTACGTCCAATTATTTTTATTGGCTCTGAAAAATTGGGTATTGCCGCAACTGACAATACAATTCATGCTGTAGTCGCAGCGTGGAGCTGGGGGGCTTACCTTGGTGATGATGCGATGGCGAAAGGTATTCGTGTAAAAACTTCATCATTCACACACCATCATCCAAACGTGACGATGTGTAAAGCCAAAGCATCTGGTAACTACACATTGTCGATTCTTGCTCACCAAGAAGTGGCACATTCTGGTTATGACGAAGCAATGCTGCTTGATCCGCAAGGCTATGTATGCCAAGGTTCAGGCGAGAACGTATTCCTGGTACGTGATGGCGTCATTCACACTCCAGACATCGCTGGTGGTGCATTAGACGGTATCACTCGTCAATCGATTATTACCATTGCTAAAGACCTTGGTTATGAAGTGGTAGAGCGCCGTATTACTCGTGACGAGTTTTATATTGCAGATGAAGCTTTCTTC
The DNA here is from genome assembly GCF_058599385.1 of Acinetobacter sp. CAU_H_60. Lineage (NCBI taxonomy): Bacteria > Pseudomonadati > Pseudomonadota > Gammaproteobacteria > Moraxellales > Moraxellaceae > Acinetobacter > Acinetobacter sp. CAU_H_60. Next base: position 503,091 of record NZ_CM178653.1, read on the forward strand.
ACTGGTACTGCTGCTGAAGTAACGCCAATCCGTGAATATGATGACCGTCAAATTGGTGAAGGGGTACGTGGTCCAATCACAACTCAAATCCAGAAAGCTTATTTTGATGCAGTTCAGGGTAAAGACCCTAAATATGCACACTGGTTAACTTATGTAAAATAAGTTAAATCTATGAAAAAGGGACTCATTTGAGTCCTTTTTTTATTTTAGTGACTCTTTCTCAAAATATTAAACTATTAGGTTGTTAGGTAGAGAAGCCAATAAATTGCAGAAAAAATGACGACTCTCATATTATGGAAAGTTATATATTCACTATAAAAATAAACGAATAAGCGTAACGAACAACTAAAATTAGTGTTGCTCTATATGTATCATTCAAATATGAACTTTATTTTGATATAAGTTGCTGGAAAAATATTCAATTCTTGTGATGAAAAAATGAAGATTATATTTCTTCATGAGATTTGCGGTAAACTGTGCAGAAATGAAAAGCAATAGGCTCAGTCAGTACCAGTAATGGTATGATACTAATATTGCATAGGTGGATGATGGGTGCATGAACGCAAAGCAAAATGACCTTAAGACTCAGGGTGAACAATCACCTGAGCAAAATATTGTGATCTGTATGAAATGGGGCACAAAATATGGGTCTGAATATGTCAATCGCCTTTACAATATGGTGAAGCGACACACAACCGTTGATTTTCAAATGGTGTGTTTAACTGACCGTACCGAAGGGATTGATCCAAATGTGCAATGCTTTCCTATTCCACCGTTGGCTTTGCCAGAAGGTGCACCAGAACGTGGCTGGAATAAACTTTCAACGTTTGAGCCAGATTTGTATGGCTTAAAGGGTAATGCATTATTTTTGGATTTAGACGTTGTTATCGTAGATAACATCGACGAGTTCTTCACATACCCTGGAGATTTTCTCATCATTCATGATTGGAAACGTCCTTGGCGTATTACAGGTAATAGTTCGGTTTATCGTTTTAAACTTGGTGCTTTCCCAGGTCTATTGCCATATTTCCGTGAGAATTTTGACGAAATTCGTAATAAATTCCGTAATGAACAAGCCTATTTATCTTGGTATGTAGATAAAGAAGGTAAGCAGACGTATTGGCCTGATAGTTGGTGTAAAAGTTATAAATATCACTGCCTACAAAAAATTCCGATGGCATTCTTTAAGCCGCCGGTAAAACCTGAAGGTGCAAAAATTATTATTTTCCACGGTGAAATTAACCCACCTGATGCGATTAATGGTGGTGGAGGTAAATGGTACCGGTATGTACTGCCTTCGAAATGGATTAAAGATGCTTGGCAGTAATTCAAATTAAATGGTTTAAACATGCCCGTAAGAAAGAAAAGTAAGTTTGAACAATGGTTTTCATTTAGCCGACATCAGCGTCGCTTTGGTGCTGACAAGGTTTATGCCCAATTCGATGATATTGATATTGAGCAATTAAAAACTGAAATGATCGCTGGCGATACTCCGAATTATACGCATGGTTCAGCCAAAGATCTCAATGAACATATCGAACAGCTGCAATCAGAATTTATTGGGCAGCCTAAATTAAATTATTACCATGCCAGTCTGATTGTCTTGATTCGCCGTGAGGTTGATACTCAAAATAATTATGCGAAATTTAAAGCATTATGGATGACTGAACGGGATTTTCTTATACAGTCGCTAAATATCCGCTGGCTAATTTCGGCATGTGATACTTTTATTGATTTTGATGAAGATATTACTTTAAAAGCGATTCTTATGAATGCTGTGGTCCTTATTAATACTTTAAAACTACAGGAAACTGAGCGTTTTTTATGTGATCAGTCTTTAGTAGTAAATCAGCAACATCAGCATTTATTACAAAACCAGCGTTATGCACTATTTGACGGTACATCTGCATTTGCGGTAGGTACAGATGATACTTTGCGAAATATGCGCTGGCGTTTGGAACAGATCTGCGATATTCATCCACTTGGGCAAATTGTACTGGACATTTTTGATCGGCTTCAGCTAGAGCAAAATAATAATGTCTATTCCCGTTTTAAGCAGCGTCATACACGTGAAAAAACCAGGTGGTGGTAAATATGGATATTTTAATTATTCATTTAAATACTGCGACAGAGCGTTTAGATTTTCAAAAAGGACAATTTAAACAGCTAAATTTAGCTTTTGAAATTGTAGAGGCATGTTCAGTAAGTGACATAAGTGAGGAAAGCTATCAGTCTTTAGGCTTTGGTTGGCAACGTCCCTTGCGTAAAGTTGAAGTTGCTTGTTTTTTAAGTCATCAAAAAGCGTGGGAAACAGTTTTAAAAAAGCAAAAGCCCTGTTTAATTTTAGAAGATGATGCTGTTTTAGCAAAACGTGTACCTAAGTTACTTAAAGATATTGAGAATGCTGATTTTCAGGATATCGATCTAATTAATCTAGAAGTCCGTAGTCGGAAAAAGATCATTTCCAAAGCGGTATTTCATGGTTTTCAGGATAGCAAAACCAAGTTATTTGAACTCTATCAGGATCGTACAGGAGCAGCTGGCTATATTCTTTATCCATCAGGTGCACAGAAACTTTTAGATCGGCTCGCTATATCGGCACCTGCAATTGCGGATGGATTTATCTTTAGTCATTATGGATTAAAAAGCTTACAAGCAGAACCAGCAGCGATTATTCAGGAAGATCAAATGGTGCCATATGGTTTGGTCCCTGCAGCTCAATTTGATTCTATCATCGGTCGCTCAGAGCATTTTAAACCTGAATACGCCTCCTTTAATGAAAAGTTTAAATTTAAGCAGCGACGTTTAGCTGGGCAAATTGCAATGGCATTTAGATATATCCAAGTAATAGCTAAAGCTGAAAAGCGATTTATTAAGTTAGATAAAAAAGATTTTATATAAGATTGTAAGAAATGAAGAAGAAAGTTGTTTTAGCTATTTTTACTTTACAAGGGAATGGCGCTGAACGTTTTGCTTTAACCTTGGCAAAAGGTTTAATAGATGCTGGGCATGAAGCTCATATCGTACACTTTAAAAATATAATTGATTTACCTATACCTGAAGGGGTTAATCTGCATTTTTTTGACTATCAGAAATATCGCCTAATTCCAAAAAGTTTACGGCCAAAATGGGCGGCCAAAGCATTTGATCGATTTGTCTTAAAAAATATTGGTACACCAGATCTTGTGCTTTCAAATTTATTTCCTGTCGATTTTATATTGTCAAAAAGTCGACTCCCGAATATTCATTTAGTGATTCATAATACTACTAGTCTCGAATATGGGGAGAGACTGAAAAAGTTAAAAAATCAACTTGCCCAAGTTTATCTATCGAAACCGTGTGTAGCTGTTAGTCAGGGGGTTGAGAAAGATTTTCGGGAGGTTTTTGGTTCTGAAAGTCGAATTACTACTATTTATAATCCGATTGATATTGAGCAAGTAGTTTCAACAGCCAATGAATATCTGCCAGATATTGATGAACCATATATTGTAAATGTAGGAAAGTTTAAGCAGCAAAAACGACATGACATTTTAATTAAAGCTTATGCCCAAGCAAATATTAAAGAAAAGCTAGTCTTAGTCGGTACGGGCGAGTTGTTAGAATCTTCTAAGCAATTAGTCAAAGATTTAAAAATTGAAGATAAAGTAATTTTTACAGGTTTTAAAAAGAACCCATATCCATACATCAAATATGCAAAATTAATGGTGTTATCATCGGATTTTGAAGGGTTAGGATTAGTAATTTTAGAATCCCTAGCCTTAGGTACGCCTGTAATTAGCACTGATTGTCCTTCGGGGCCGAACGAAATTTTACCTACATATTGTTTGACCATGATTAATGATAGCCAAGTATTATCAGATAAAATTAATAAAGCTCTACAAGATTCAAAAAATTATAAAACTGTTTTGAATAACAAGTTTTTACCTGAGTATGCGGTAAAAAAATATTTAAGTTTAATCACCTAAACATTATTGGTGGTAGGGTTGTCCTAAGCGTTTTTTTGCTGAACGTAAGAGTCGACTAATAAATTTAGACAGGTAAAAACCGTAAAAACCGAATTTTAAGCAATGATACAAAGTTCGATTATGTTCATTTTTAATTAATGGGGCTAAATTAGCCATTTCTTGAATCTTAAATGAAAATTTTTTCCAATTAGTTTTTGCAATCTTCTTATTTTTAAATCGAGTACTTTGGTACAAGTAAATATAAAAAAAATGCATGAGTGGAATAATAAAAATAGGATATATCTTAGCTTGTTCAATAAAGGTAGGGAGTAATTGTTCTAGACAATTTAAAGATCTATCAATATTGTAGGATTTTTTTGAATTTGTGGCACTACTCGAGCGTATACGATATCCATATAAAGGTTTATTAATATTATAAAAAGATTTTGCTTTTATAATCATACAGGGAATAGTAGCGGCATCTTCATAGTGAGTAAGATCGGGGAAATTAATCTCTTTAAATAAATTTGCTTTATATAAGCGGATTCCGGAAAACCAACGGTTATAATTGAAAAGTTGTATAAGAATATTTTGATTACTTGCTTGATAATTTTCATTATTATCAAATAGGTTTGGAATAAAATATTGAGCAGTGGGTTTCAGATTTTCGGAAAGATTTTGATATCCAAAGGTAATAATATCTGCATTACTTAAAAGAGCTGGCTTTATTTCTTTAGAGTAAGAATTTAAAAGAATATCATCAGAGTCAAGAAAAGTAATGTACATACCTTTTGCATGAGCAATTCCTAAGTTTCTAGCAGAACTTACACCCAAATTTTCCTGTTGTAATATTTTAATATTTTTTGAAATAGATTTTGGTATTTGATCAAGATAGGTTTTCAATAGTTTAATGGAGTCATCTGTAGAACCATCGTCAATACATATTACTTCAATACTATCATCTATTTGCTTAATGATACTTTGAATACAGTCAAGGATATATTTTTCTACATTATAGATTGGAACTATTATGGTCAATTTAAACATTTTAGAAGTTATTATCCTTATTAATAAGCTTTAAAAAGCTTTCAACCATTTGTTCATTAGTAAGTAATTTTTTTCCAAAGTTTGGAAGGTACTCTTGGCTAAGATTTTGATCTATTTTTGCTGCCAATTCATCAATATCTTGAGGTGTGACTAAATTGTTTTGTAGGTTAGCAATAGTTAACTGATGAGAAATAGCTTCACTGACATTATAAGCTACCACAGGAACATCCAGATAAAGAGCCTCAGATATCACTAGTCCATAACCTTCACTAGCAGAACTTAAAATCAATAATTTACTTTGTTGAATGTATGGGTAAGGGTTTTCTGCCCAGCCAATAAACTCAACACGGTTCTCAATATTTAGCTGTTTACATAGTTCTTGCAAAGTTTGTTTAAGAGCGCCATCCCCTACAATTAAAAGACTTTTAGCCTTTTTAGATTTAGCAAATGCTTTAATTGTATGTTCTGCTTGTTTTTCGTAAGTTAAACGACCTACAAAAATACAATCCCAAATTTTTTGATATTTTAATAATTTTTTTTGATCAATACTTGTAGCATCAATCCCATTATAAATTGTTAAAATTTTTGCATCTGGTAATAAGTTTTTATAGTTTTTTTCTAAATCTTGATTGACTGTAATAATGTTTTTTCCATTAAAAAGTTTAATAAAGTATTTTTTTTCTAAGTAGTATCGACGATATTCTTTATACCATCTGAATGGATTGTTGGTTTTAGCTTTAGAAGATTTAAAAATTTCCCCATGCATCCATAACCATATATTTCCCTTTATATAATTTGAAATGCAAAATGCAAATGCGTGTGACAAAATAATTAAATTTGGCTGTGTTTCAAAAATAATCTGATTAATGATTTCAATATCAGACTTTAATAAATTTCGCTTTCTTAATAATTTTCCAGAGTATGCTGTTTTGTCAAAATGTCTTTGCAGGAAATTAATATTCTCTGGTATAGGCATTTTAATATCATGAGGATTCAATGGCATAATAGTTACATCATGCTCAAGGTTTTTTAAATTGATTGCAACATCAAGAAGAATTTTTTCTGCACCACCGCCTTGTAGGTGATCAACAATAAAAAGAATTTTTGCTTTATCTTGCATTGGAAACCTAATATTCTAACCTTATTTATATAAATTCTTTGATTGTTCTAATTTCCTAAACCTTTTATAACCCCACAAATACTGCTCTGGAGCAATGTTAATCATTCGCTCCATTTCCTTGTTTAAGGTATCTACAGAAAGCTGTAAGTCTTTAGAGAGAATATCTGTTGATAACTCAGTTACATGAATATCAAAGCCGTTTAGATCATCATGACGTAAACAGCTTAAGCCAATCACAGAGCATTGGGTTTTTGCAGCTAACTTAGACAGTAGGGTAGAAGATAGAGCATTCTGTCCATAAAAAGGTGAGTAAATACCACCACTTTCTTTGGGTACATGGTCAGGAAGAATGGCAGCGAATCCCCCTTGTTTTAGATGCTTGAATAAAGCCCGTACTCCCGTTTCATCAGTTGGGACAAGGGTAGCATTTAAACGCTGCCGTGCTTCGAGCATAAACCGATCCACATCAGGATTTTTGCTCGGTTTATACATGATGACTGGACTAGTGTGTTGATTCACCCAGGCATTAAGTAGCTCCCAAGTGCCAAAATGAGGAACGACTGCCAAAGTTCCATTCGGATTTTTTAGTGCATCAGTGAAAATCTCTGGATGATGAATATTCCGGATTTGTTTTAATGCGAACTCAGGTTCAGAGCCCCAAATTTTGACTGACTCGGCATAGGTCATACATTGGTTTTGGACACTTCGTTTTGCTAGTTGTGTACGTTCCGATGCTGACAGTTCAGGATAGGCAATTCCTAAGTTAATTTCTGTAGTACGGCGAATCGATGAATTTGTAATATAGAGAAGTGATCCAACACTTTTCGCCAAATTTTGAATGAATCTTAATGGGAGTTTGGAGAAGTTCTTGAGTAATGCGTACATGGTGGGTAGCTTGCCTGATTAAGATTCTTGATCAGGATTGCCTTTAAGCACCATATAAATTAAACCTACAAAAATGACGAGTGCACCTAAAATACTGCTCAGGCAGAAGTACACAATACGGTCATTGGTGTCCAGATTAAACAGGTTGTTTGCAAGGATATAGCGCATGAACAGCCATTGTACGACTGAAAACACGATCAGCATGATGCCACGGTTACGAACAGCAGGACGCATCGCCATTGCCAAATCACCTAAAAATAGAAACTGAAGCTATTATGCCACTGTCGTGCAGGCTTCTCAATGCAATAAAAAAGCCCTGCTAGAACAGGGCTTTTTTACTTAAATCATCAAGAAATTATTCTTGAGATTCAGCTTTTGGTTTTTCACGTAGGCGAATACCCAAATCACGTAGTTGAGTTGATTCAACTGGTGCAGGTGCTTGAGTCAATGGACATTCAGCAGTTTTGGTTTTCGGGAATGCAATCACGTCACGGATTGAAGATGCACCAGTCATCAACATGACTAGACGGTCAAGACCGAATGCCAAACCACCGTGAGGAGGCGCACCGAATTTCAATGCATTTAACAGGAAGCTGAATTTCTCTTCTGCTTCTTCTTCAGAAATACCCAGCGCTTCAAAGATCGCTTTTTGCATTTCCAAAGTATAAATACGCAGTGAACCACCACCGATTTCAGTACCGTTCAATACCATGTCATAAGCAACAGACAATGCCTCACCTGGATTATTCTTCACATCTTCAACGCTTGATTTAGGAAGCGTGAACGGATGGTGAACAGAAGTCCATTTGCCATCATCAGTTTCTTCGAACATTGGGAAGTCAACCACCCAAAGCGGAGCCCATTCGCAAGTTGCAAGGTTCATGTCATGACCAATTTTCACACGAAGTGCGCCCATTGCATCATTCACAACTTTAGCTTTGTCTGCACCGAAGAAGACGATATCGCCATTTTCAGCACCAACACGTTTCAATAGATCCAGCACGATAGGCTCGATGAATTTAACGATAGGTGATTGAAGACCTTCGATACCTTTTTCAAGTTCGTTGACTTTGATGTAAGCCAGACCTTTCGCACCATAGATACCAACGAATTTAGTATATTCATCGATTGCACTACGTGGCAGTGAGCCCGCACCTGGTACACGAAGCGCAACAATACGCCCTTTAGGATCTTTCGCAGGACCTGCGAATACTTTGAACTCGACGTCTTGCATCAAGTCTGCAACATCGACAAGTTTCAAAGGAATACGTAAGTCTGGTTTGTCAGAAGCATAGTCACGCATTGCTTCTGAATAAGGCATGCGTTGGAATTTGTCGAATTTGATGCCAAGAAGTTCGTCGAACATCTTAACAGTCATGCCTTCCATCAAATCCATAATATCGTCATCGCTCATGAACGATGTTTCGATGTCGATTTGAGTGAATTCAGGCTGACGATCTGCACGTAAGTCTTCGTCACGGAAACATTTAGCGATCTGATAGTAACGGTCTACACCACCTACCATTAACAACTGTTTGAACAGCTGTGGTGATTGTGGAAGAGCATAGAAGCTACCATTAGATACACGGCTTGGAACTAAGTAGTCACGCGCACCTTCAGGAGTCGCACGAGTCAAGATCGGAGTTTCAACGTCCAGGAAACCGTGATCGTCTAAATAGTTACGGATCAGGTTGGTCACTTTAGAACGGAAACGTAAACGATCGATCATTTCAGGACGACGGATGTCCAAGAAACGATATTTCAAACGGATTTCTTCAGAAATGCTTGTGTTTTCGTCATTTAATGGGAATGGAGGAGTTTCGGATTGAGCAAGAACTTCGATTTCTTTACCCAATACTTCGATTTGACCACTCACCATGTTGGCATTTTCAGTACCCGCATAACGGCGACGTACACGGCCTGTAATTTTTAATACGTATTCAGAACGTGCTTTGTCTGCTGTTGCAAACGCTTCAGGTGTATCTGGGTCGATAACCACTTGAACAAGACCGTCACGGTCACGCATGTCAAGGAAGATGACACCACCGTGGTCACGGCGACGGTGTACCCAACCGCATAATGTTACGGTCTGGTCAATTTGAGCTTCGGTTAAAGAACCGCAGTAATGAGTTCGCATCATAGCGTTAAAAATCCAACTATATGGGTTAAGGAAGCGTATACGTAAACAGCGTACCGCCTTTAGCAAAGGTAGGATTATGCCTCTTTGGGCATGTTGTCACAAGAACTTGAGGCAAAAACAGTATCATTTTAAAGTGAATAAGCAGGAAGTAGGAGATTTTCCTAGCCCATACGCCGATCACGATCCAGAAATAAAAATAGCAGACAGCCCAGACTAAAAGTGATTAAAAAGCCTTGGCTAAATTCATTGATAGAGCGGCCGGTAAAATAATACAGATTAGAACGCCAAGCATCATCCGGAATATAGCGTATATAGTCCCATGTCGAAAATAAACCTGTGAGCGTAGATAGACCGAATAGACCCCAGCAAAAGATGAGGATCTTGTGACTGACGCTTAGATATTGCCGATGAGTTTTATAGTAATGCAGACTCATCCACAGAATAAAAGGTAGCGCAAGAGCAGAAGTGCCGATCTGTAAAATCCGGTGTAGGGGATAAGTTCGTCCTAAAATTTGATACTGCTGGCTGAGAATGTCATAAAAGGCAAAGGTTCGAAAATCCGCATGGGTGAGACCATCCCAAATAATATGGGTGGCTGTCCCAATCACCACTGCAATACACATAGCGCAAATAAATCTGAACGCTGAAAATAGATTATGAATGTTTAAATCATGCTGTATGCCAATGAAACGATAAATCACTGGCCGGTAAATCAGGTACCAGACCGCACAAAAAATAAGACCAATCCATAAATCGGGGTGAATCAGCGAAGACCATAAATGGGTGATATTAGAATTTTTATGGGTGAAAAGCCGGTATAGGTCTGGAACCATACTGCCAATTGCTAGCGCAGCAACAGGAAGCCGGTTGCCGGTCAAATATGAAATAGGCGGTGCGAGTACAGCATGTGATAAAGTAAAGGGCATAAAAAATAGTGTTTTACTACAGTGAAAAATATTCAAACGACATTCTAATAAAATATCTCATTGATTATCGTAAAGGATTGCAAAAGCAATGAAATGTTATATTATAACACTATTCGAAATTGCTGAATTTGAGCTTGGGTCATGTCCTTTTCTAAGAATCTAATAACACTCTCAATTTTTGCTGTAGTTACACCTACGGTATTTGCAGAACAATCATCTTCTTCTATTCCTGTACAAACTATGGATACCATTCAGGTACAAGCTCATCCATTAGTACAGACTGCGGCAGATTTTGCAGTTGCTGATCTGATGGTGGACCAGAAAGCTTTGTCTGAACGTGCAACGACTATTGGTGATGCGCTGGCTGATGAACTTGGGGTGTATTCAAATCAGTATGGAACCGGAGCGAGCCGACCGGTAATTCGAGGACAAGATGGTCCACGTGTCAAAGTTTTGCAGCATGCTTCCGAAACGGCTGATGTATCTACTCTATCTCCTGACCATGCGGTGACGGTTGATCCGATTCTGGCCAAACAGGTCGAAGTGATTCGTGGCCCATCAACTTTGCTTTATAGCGCGGGAACCGTCGGTGGTCTGGTCAATGTCACTGACCAGAAAATCCACACTCAAATGCCGGAAGATGGTCTGGAAGGAACAGTCGGCCTGCGTTACAACTCGGGTAGTGATGAAAAACTGGCAAGTGCAGGCGTGACTGCTGCAGTCGGTGAAAATTTTGCCCTGCGTGTCGAAGGTACTAAACATAAGGCCAATGACTATATTGCTCCGGATTATGTTCATGAGCATGGTGATGAATTAGAAAAAGAACGTCGTGTAGGTAATACCTTTGCTGAAGGCCAGACCGTGAATATTGGTGGATCATGGATTCATGATCGTGGTTTTGTGGGGCTATCTTATAGTAACCGTCAGGATGAATATGGTTTGCCGGGGCATAGTCATGAATATCATGGCTGTGTATTGCATGGTGATCATTTCCATGGCTGTCCAGAGCCGGGGGCTACCGCAGAGCATGAAGAAGAGCATGGCGGACCATGGGTAGATCTGAAATCTGAACGTTATGAAGTACGTACTGAACTGGAACAGCCTTTTGCCGGTTTTGACAAGTTACGTGCCCATGCCAGTTTTACTGATTATGAGCATGATGAGCTGGAAGAAAATGAAGTCATTAGTAATTTCAAAAGCAAAGGCTACGATGGTCGTTTAGAACTAGTCCATATTCCGGTTGCTGGTTGGGAAGGAGTAATTGGCACCCAATATAGCCAGCAGAAAATCAATCTGGCTGCTACAGAACATGATCATCATGAAGATGGTGACGAGGATGATGAAGAACATCATGTCCATGGTTCAAGTGTGGTCATGCCAGATACCAAAACTGAAAAATACAGTCTGTTTGCCCTAGAGCATAAACAACTCGGTGATGTGCATGTCGAACTGGGTGCACGTATCGATCATCAAAAAGTACAAGTTGAATCTGAACAGAAAAATTATTCAGGCACAGGCGTCTCTGCTTCTGCCGCGGCGAATTGGGAATTTGCCCCGAACTATAAGTTATCCATTGTAGGTTCACATCAGCAACGTTTACCACTGGCTCAAGAGCTATATGCCAATGGCCTGCATTTTGCCACCAATACCTATGAAGTTGGTAATCCTGATCTGGATAAAGAAAGCTCGAATAACCTGGAGCTGGGTTTCGAATATGAAGGTGATAAGCTGGATTATCATGCGCATATTTACCATAACTGGTTTGATGACTATATCTACGGCGCGACTACGGCGAGAAATGGAAATTTGCGTGGGGTAGAATATACCCAAGACAAAGCCCGTTTCTATGGGGCTGAAGCAGAAGCTACTTATGCATTAAATGACACATACAAGCTTGGTGTATTCGGTGATTACGTGCGCGGCAAAATTGAGGGTGAAAATGCACCCCGTATTCCAGCAGGCCGCTTAGGAACCAAGGTTGAAGCAGACTTTGCCGATGGCTGGTCAGGAATGGCAGAGTATTATCATGTCTTTAATCAGGACAAAACGGCCAGTTATGAAGATGAAACCCAAGGCTATAACATGGTCAATGTCGGTCTAAGCTATGCCAATAGCATTGCTGATAAAAATGCCTATCGGGTTTATTTTAAAGCCAATAATCTGCTCGATGATCAGGTCTATTCGCATAGCTCATTCCTGTCGAATATTCCGCAAGTCGGACGTAATTTCACAGTCGGCGTACAATATGATTTCTAGGATTCAGATGAAATAACTGACTGAATCCAAGTACTGTCACTGAAATAGACTTGAAAAATCATCAGATTAAACCTAGCCTGAGCATATTGGGTTAGGTTTTTTCTTATGCGTATCTTTCAACGAATTCACAATAAACTGAACTGGTCAAACCGCCGTTATGCGGCCTTGATCATTGGTGTGCTGATGGCCAGTTATCTGGCTTCAGCAATTTATCATACTTATAAACCGTTACCTGAAGGGCTGAATTACACGGGTAAGCTGCGCCACGCACAGGTGAAATTTCTGGTCGATCAGACTTATCTGGATGCACAGGGCAAGCAACAACTGGATCATCAGATTTTTAATGAAATGCTGAAGATGGTTGAGGAAGCAAAATCCCTGATCGTGCTGGATATGTTCCTGTTTAATCAGCAAACCGGTGCCTCTAAACAGGAACATCAGGCACTCAGCAAACAGCTCACAGAGGCCTTACTTAACAAGCGATTAATGCAGCCTGAAGTGGAAATCAAATTTATTACCGATCCGATTAATTCTGTCTACGGTGGAATTACAGCACAGCATTATCGTGAACTGCGTCAGGCAGGGGTGGATGTAATCGAAACCAATCTGACACCGCTGCGTGCTTCTAATCCAAGCTGGTCAGGTTTCTGGTATCTGTGCTGTCAGGGGATTGGCAATAATCCGGAAAAAGGCTGGTTGCCGAATCCGTTTGGTCCAGAAAAAGTGACCTTACGCAGTTATTTCGATTTGTTTAATTTCAAAGCCAATCATCGTAAAACACTGGTCGTCGATACAGATCAGGGCTGGAAAGCACTGGTCACTTCAATGAACCCCCATGATGGCAGTTCACGGCATTCCAATATCGGTCTACTGGTTTGGGGCAGAACAGCGATTGATATTCTTGCGACAGAACAGGCGGTCGGGATCATGTCTCAAGCCAATATGCCGGCTGTGATTGCAGGTGAGTTTGAAGCAGAAAAAAAACAGCCTCAAGTTCAGGTGCTAACTGAAAAAGCCATTTATGAGGGAGTTCTAAAGCTGCTTGAAACGGCGAAAGCAGATGAGCAGATTGATCTGGCCATGTTCTATCTGTCAGAACGTAAGATTGTGAAAGGGTTGATTGCAGCGCATGAGCGCGGAGTGAAACTTCGGGTTTTACTTGATCCAAATAAAGATGCATTTGGTCGTGAAAAAAATGGCATTCCTAACCGGCAGGTGGCTTCAGAACTGCATAAAGCTGGTATTCCGGTACGCTGGTGTAATACTCAAGGCGAGCAATGTCACAACAAAATTCTGATGAAATCCGGTGCCCAGCAAGCTGAAATGATTTTAGGTTCCGCCAATTTCACGGCACGTAATCTGAAAAATTATAATCTGGAAACCAATCTGCGTGTGGTGGGTCAGCCTCAGGCAGAAGTCTTTAGCGATGCGCAGCAGTATTTCAATACGGCCTGGTCTAATTTGAATGGCCGTTCCATGAGCGTGGACTATGCTCAATATGCTGAAGAGTCATTCTGGAAATACTGGCTCTATCGTTTTATGGAATGGAGTGGCTGGTCGACGTTTTGATTTTAAATCCCTCCTAACCTCCCTTTAAAAAAGGGAGGAAAGTCCCTCTTTATCAAAGGGGGATTTAGGGAGATTTCTAGTATTAGCTTTTCGGTTCCGGATTCGGCGGAACCAGTTGATCCAGTTCTTTATCTGTCAACTCATCCAGTTCAGAAATATCAGTCTTGATTTTCCATTGTGCTTCATCATCCACCGGATTTGGTAAACGTGCTTCTAGCCAGTCACATACCACATCTGGTGGAAAGTCGGCATGATTGCACTGGATGACCCAAGATAAGAAATCTTTGGCTACACCATTCATATAAGGCGGTGGAGAAACTGGCAGAAACTGAGTCGGCAGGCGCTCATTTTTAGAAATATAGTTCAGGACATGACCCAATTCCTGCACAGTTTGCCATGCTAAAGGATGATCAACATTAATCTGAAATTTAAACCACCAGGCCTGTTTCCCATCCGAGCCATAGCTATCAATCAGTCCTTTTTGAACACTGGGTACCTTGCAAAAATATTCATATAAACGATCGAAATTTAAATCAGACACAGTATGCAACTCAAAGCATTAAAAAAGTGATATTAGCATACGCACTTCAGCGCTCATCACGCAAGCCTGTTAAAGTCATGGAATCAATTACAAAACTTTGCAGCAGCAGGGAATTTATCCATATTTTCTGCATGGGTTTTGGTTAAAATATGGTCAGAAATCTTTGGAGGACGCACTTATGAAAAAATTAGCTTCAGGTGCATTGCTGGCTTCATTTCTGTTCGGTATTGCGGTGCCCGCTTGGGCGGATAATGCCTGGGTAGGCTATACAGGTGTTGATCGTTCTAAACCTCAACATCGTCCTCCATCGCGTCCTCATTATGCACCACAGCCGCCTCATTCGCAGCGGCCTTATTATCCGCAACGTCCGTCCCATGGCGGATATTATCCTCCTGCGCAGAGTCAAAGCGGGTTCAATATCCAGTATCAGGCACCGACCACGATTTACCAGAATTCCAATAGCTATAGTTGGGTCAATGGTGATCCGAATGTAGCCCACATTGAAAGTTCGAGATATACAGTGATTACTGACTGGCAGCGTTTGGGATTACCGGCACCACCACGCGGAAGTTACTGGATTTATGAAAATGGACGTTATGTGTTGATGAATAACCGTTAAAAGAAATTCCCTCTCTTGTTAGGAGAGGTGATTAATTACCCTCTTGCGAAGCAGTGCTTCTCACCTTTTGCAAAGGGGGACTTTTCTATGACTATGCCAACTCATCATCTTCAGGACGTGGAGTTTTACCTTCTGGTAATGGCTTTTCGCTATGCTTGTCACGAATGACAGATGGATAGGTCCAGGATGCATAACGGACCACCAGAATGGCAAAAGCCAAAATCAGAATCGAACCGGTAATAATAACCTGATCCATGCTGGCTTTGTGCGTATGCTGAATATCAGAAATCAGTAAACGGGTCAGGGCAGTAATCGCAATATAAATCAAGAACCGAACCGGCATATGATTGGTCTTGAAATAAATGCCGACCATGGCACCAAGTTCCAGATAGATAAACAGCAAAAGAATATCGTCAATGGTGGCAAACTGTTTGACGGTTAAAATGTCAAATACGGTATGACCTGCGGACCAGATCACCATACAGCCAATAATAAACAGCGCAAGATAATGGAAACTTTCAACGGCAAGGTTGCCAAAACGGTCGAGGAGAGTTTCTATTCTTTTTACTTTAGACTCAGATTTACTCATGTTCTCCTCCAGATTTTTCATGTGAAATAACATATGAACAGGAAAGAACTAGCAAAGATCATGCACAAAAAGAGAAAAATAAAATAAAAGTGAAATTATTCGAACTTTTGCACTTTTTTTGCACTAACTTGTTATATTGTATGAGAACTACATTGAATAAATAGGAGAAAAAAATGTTGGACAAAATTCAAACAAAAATTAGTCAATTAGAAGCAGGAAAAAAATTAATCCTGGGCACGGGGATCAAAGCTGAAGAGATGCAGAAGGTACTTGAACTGTGTGAATCTCTAGAGTCGCAAGGGGGAATTAAAATAGTAAATAAGCATTTCAATCCTAAAATAACGACGCAACCAGATACGATCTTGATTGAAAAAGTATAATGTATAAAAAGCCCTGCAGATGCAGGGCTTTTTATATGGATTTACGTCAAGATTAAGCTTGAGTCGTGAAGTAATCTTCAGAGAAATTCATTACTACTTCGCAACCAGCTTTCACTTTAGTGATACGCAGTGCTAGTTCAGGCAAGATGCGTTGCGTGAAATAACGCGCCAGTGCCAGTTTGTTTTGGTAGAACTCACCATCTTTGTCTTTTGCAGCATTAGCAATACGTGCAAACATATAAGAGAAGCTCAATAGGCCTACTGCGTGTAGATAATCAACCGCTGCAGCATTCGGGAATTCTGCATTTTCGCCAGCAGCTTCAAGTACGAACTGAGTCAATGATTCGACTTCAGTAGCTGCATCTAAAGTTGCATCTTTAATGAAGTTCAGGTCTGCATCTAACTGGTTTGCAAAGTCACGGATTTCTTCGATGTATTCACCGATGTACGCACCGCCACATTTAATGGTTTTACGGCCGATTAAATCTTGCGACTGAACGCCGTTGGTTCCTTCGTAAATCTGTGAGATACGCAGGTCACGGATACACTGTTCCATACCCCATTCACGGATATAACCATGTCCACCAAAGACCATTTGTGCATCTAGGGTTGCTTGGAATGCAGTATCCGTCAGGTAAGCTTTTGCAATTGGTGTCAACAGTGCCACACGGTCATTGGCTTTTTTCACGGCTTCAGGATCAGTCGAGAACTTGGTGATGTCCAGTTGTTGACCTACATAGACTGCAAATGCACGAGATGCTTCGTTGTTTGCACGAACATTCAGCAACATACGACGTACATCACCATGTACCAAAATGCTGTCTGCCGGTTTAGCCGGTGATTGAGCACCAAGTGCACTACGACCCTGTAAACGATCTGTCGCATACTGTGCAGCATTTTGATAAGCAAATTCTGAAGCGCCTAGGCCTTGGATGCCCATAGACAGACGTTCGTAGTTCATCATCACGAACATGGCTGCCAGACCTTCGTTTTCTTTACCCACCAGGTAACCTTTGGCACCGTCAAAGTTCATAACGCATGTTGCAGATGCCTTGATTCCCATTTTGTGTTCGATTGAACCTGGGCCAACCGGGTTACGTTCGCCAATTGAACCATCTTCATTGACCAGGAACTTCGGTACGATGAACAGGGAAATACCGCGAGAGCCGGCAGGCGCATCAGGCGTTTTTGCCAGCACCAGGTGAATGATGTTTTCAGCGAGATCGTGGTCACCACCGGTGATAAAGATTTTGGTACCGGTAATGCTATACGTACCATCTTCATTACGTTCAGCTTTGGTTTTGATAATACCCAGATCAGTACCGGCATGTGGTTCAGTTAAGCACATGGTGCCTGACCATTCGCCAGAATAGATTTTAGGAAGATAGGTTTCTTTTTGTTCTTGAGATGCATAACTGTTTAAAGCCATACCTGCACCCACAGAAAGAAGCGGGTAGAGCATGAAAGATGGATTGGTTGCAAACAGCATTTCATCAGAAAGTACGGTTAGCATTTTCGGCATTTCCTGGCCGCCCCATTCTGCATCGGCACCCAGACCGATCCAGCCGCCTTCAGCATATTGTTTAAATGCTTCTTTAAAACCTGCTGGTGTGGTGACATTGCCATTTTCATATTTTGCGCCTTCTTCATCGCCGGTACGGTTCAGAGGAAGCATAACGTTTTGCGCAAACTTCGCCATTTCTTCAAGAATGGCTTCTGCTGTGGCAGTATCCAAGTGGGCAAGATTTTCATTCGCCTGCCAGAACTGTTCTGCATTGAAAACATCATTCAGGATGAATTTCATGTCAGCAAGTGGCGCGTTATAAATTGGCATAGTATGTCACCTGTTTTATTGTTTAATTGGATTGTTTTGGCTCAGTCTAAAGCATTAAAAATCTGAATGTTAGACGACTAAAGGTTAATTCTGTAACTCTTTATAAAGAAAAAGGACTGCCTGAAGATGACCGTCCTTTTTCTTATTATGCATTTAAAACTGCATCAGCTTAGAATGCGAAATGTTCAGCATCTAAAGACATAAGCGGTTCTACACCAGTTGCAATCACGTCAACGTGAGAACGAACACGTGGCAGGATTTTCTTGAAGTAGAAGCGTGCAGTCGTCAATTTGGCATTGTAGAAGTCTGCATCAGTGGTACCTGCAGCAAGAGTTTCTTGAGCAACCAGTGCCATACGAGCCCACAGGTAAGCCAGTGTTACATAACCAGAGAAGTACAGGTAATCTACTGCAGCTGCGCCCACTTCTTCAGGGTTTTGCATCGCACGCATACCAATCTGCATGGTCAGGTCGCCCCATTCTTTGTTCAATGCCGCAAGCGGTTCAACAAATTCTTTCATTGCAGAATTGTCTTTGTTCGCTTCCGCAAATTTGTGGATGATCTTGGTGAAGTCTTTCAACATCGCACCTTGAGTACCCAGTACTTTCCGGCCTAACAGATCCAGTGCTTGAATCTCAGTCGTACCTTCGTACAGGCAGGCAATACGTGTATCACGTACGATTTGTTCCATGCCATGCTCAGAGATAAAGCCGTGACCACCGAAGACTTGAACACCATGTTTCGCAGCTTCTGAACCGGTTTCAGTCAGGAATGCTTTTGCAATTGGAGTTAAGAGTGACAGGATATTGTCAGCGAACTTGCGCTCTTCTTCAGAAGTACCTTGTTCAACCACATCAGCATATTGAGCCAACAGGTAAACCAGTGCACGACCACCTTCAGCAAATGCTTTTTGAGTTAAAAGCATGTTACGTACAGCTGGGTGAACAATAATTGGATCTGCTTCTTTTTCAGGTGCCTTAGGACCAGAAAGAGAACGCATTGCCAGACGGTCTTTAGCATAAGTTAAAGCGCCTTGGAACGCTGCTTCAGATGCAGACAGACCTTGTACAGCAGTACCGATACGTGCAGTGTTCATGAACGTGAACATACAGTTCAGACCACGGTTTTCAGGACCAATCAGGAAGCCTTTTGCGTTATCGAAGTTGATGACACAAGTTGCGTTGCCATGGATCCCCATTTTGTGTTCGATTGAACCACAACGTACGCCGTTACGCTCACCGATTGAACCGTCAGCATTCAGATTGAATTTTGGTACGATGAACAGAGAAATACCTTTAGTACCTTTAGGCGCGCCAGGAAGACGAGCAAGTACAATATGGATAATGTTCTCTGCCATGTCGTGTTCACCAGCAGAGATAAAGATTTTCTCGCCAGAGATTGCATAGCTACCGTCTGCTTGTGGTTCAGCTTTAGTACGGATAATACCGAGGTCAGAACCTGCATGAGATTCAGTTAGACACATGGTACCTGTCCATTCACCTGAAACCAGTTTAGGCAGATAAGCGTCTTTTTGTTCTTGAGAACCGTGGTGTTCTAAAGTACGAACTGCACCATGAGACAGACCAGGGTACATGCCCCAAGCCCAGTTCGCAGTACCCACCATTTCAGAAATAGTGATACCTAAAGAATTTGGTAAGCCTTGACCGCCGTATTGCTCTTCAGCAGAAAGAGAAGGGAAGCCTAGCTCGATGTATTTTTGGTACGCTTCTTTAAAGCCAGTCGGTGTTGTTACAACGCCGTCATTCCAGGTACAACCTTCACGGTCGCCTACTTGATTTAGAGGAGATAATTCATTTTCACAGAAGTCAGCTGCAGCTTCTAGGTACTGATCAACCAACTCACGGCTTACGTTTTCTTGAAACGCAGGAAGTTTTGCGTAATGTTCTTCAGCATTTAATAATTCGTGTAGAACGAATTGCATGTCACGTAAGGGCGCTTTGTATTGTGGCATATCGGTTTCCTCAATACTGGTTTAGACCAGCGTTATCATCCTAAATTAATTGAAACGTGCCTTCAGTGACACGTATTGCTATGAATCTAATCGTGCAACATCTTGCCCGGCCATACAAGCTTTCACGCGGCTTTCTTGGTGACTATAAAGTCAAAGATTAATCTGCACAGAACAGTAAACATATTGACTGCAAAGACTTTTGTAGAAATTAGCAGAACATGAATGGTCAAAAGAGGACTGAGGAGTCAGCCATAAAAAAAGGCACCCGAAGGTGCCTGAATTTGAAGGAATAAGAAACGTAGAAAAGATTAAGATGCAGCTTTAGTCATCTTGATGGGTGCATTCGGCTGGAAATGGACGATACATTGACCATCAATGGTTTGAGTACCCGATTTCACTTGAACTGCCTTGCCATGGGTTTGACCTTTACAAGCGTTGGCAAATGCAGTTTGTAAAGCCTGACGTTCTGATAAACGCTGATCATACTGTTTAACCATTTCTGCACGTTGACTATCAGTTAATGCTTCTCCACGGTTCATACCACCTCGGAATTCACCACGCATTGGACGATGTTCACCGCGCATACCACGGAATTCACCACGTTGACCTTTCATGCCTTTATGGTCAGGTTTGAAAGAAACCTTGCATTGACCATCAATGGTTTTATCGCCCGCCTTGATTTGGACTGCACTACCTACAGCTTTACCGTCACAGGCCTGTTGAATCTGTTTATGCAATTGCATGCGTTCTGCACGAGCGGCTTTGAATTGTTCGCGTTGCTCTGGAGTGAGACGATGCTGTTTTTGACCTTCATGATGTTTCATCATACGAGAATGATCTTTCTGCTCATTCACGTTGCTCGTAGATTGACAGGCAGTTAATGCACCCATCGATAAAACGCTGGCACTGATTAAGGCGATTTTTGTCATTGCTTTCATGTTTTTACCCCATTCAAGAACTGATTCTTTTTGATGAGTAAAGATTAAATAATAAAGATGAAGAAACAATGGAGAGTTTTTTAAGTCTGTGTTCGCTACAATAATGAATATAGAGAAGAAAAACTGAGATTTTTACTTTGAAGATTCGCCGTATTCCGATTGCATTACGTCTGTTTTTGACTGTTTTATTGACCACTCTGGTAATTACCACGGTGAGTCTGGGCGTATTGCATCTGAATATGCAGCGCAACTTTACCCGCTATGTCGCAGATGTAGAAATGCAGAAGCTGGATCATGTGATCGAAAATCTGGCTGATGTCTATACGGTATATGAAGACTGGGGTAACGCCATTCAGGCACAAATTCTGCAAATCGAAGGTGAAGCCGCACCGGATGATTATGACCGTTTATCGCGCTGGTGGTTGCGCCGTCAGTATGATATTGCCTTGCAGCAGCGTTATTTTCAGGAGCAGACCTTAGCTACAGTAGCGCCTTCAAGTATGGTTGAACCAAATTTGACACCACGTTCAGTCAATGAAGAAGAATTGCGTATTCTGGCATCTAACCTGCCTTCACAATTCCAGCCCTTTGAAGGTTTAAGATTTCCACTTAGCTCCAATCAGAACCTGTTTAGAACTGACCGTAAAGACAATAATGGCGGTCAACAGCCGGTTCAGCAGCCCACTGGCAAGAAGCAGTTTATCCAGATGCCAGACCGTCTGGGTCTGAGTTCACGCCTGTCACTCTATGATGCCAAACGTCGTTTTGTAGTAGGCGAAGCATCTGATGAGCAGATTTCCTATCGTCCAATTATGGTTGAAAACCAGGTAGTCGGTTATCTGGGCTTAAAACCGGTTTTAGACCAAGATGATGCTTTAAGTATTAATTTCTTTAGTAATCAGAAACGTTACCTATTTTTAGTTTATGGTTTAAGTATTCTAGCCAGTCTGATTGCTGCATTATTACTGGCAACTTATTTTAAAAAACCGATTCAGCGTTTGTTGAACGGAACACGTGAATTGACTTGCGGTAATTATCAGCATCAGGTGAAAGTGAAACGTAATGATGAGCTGGGTGATCTGTCTAATGAGTTAAATCAACTGGCAGTGATTCTAAACCAGCATGAAACTTCACGCCGTCAGTGGGTGGCCGATACTTCACATGAACTGAAAACTCCGCTGGCAGTCTTGCAGGCACAGATTGAAGCGATGCAGGATGGAATCCGTAAACCGACACCAGAGCATTTTGCGTCGATGTTGGCACAGGTAACCAGCCTGAAAAAACTGACTCAGGACTTGGCAGCTCTAGCGCAGGCTGATGCCCAGCAATTACAGTTCTATTATGCAACTGTCAATCCGTGGGATGTGGTGCAGCAGGAATTGATGAACTTCCAGCCTAAATTTGAACAGGCTGATCTGAAAGTGACTGTTGAAGGTGATGGTGCTGAAGTTGATCTGGATCTGGACCGTTTCAAGCAGATTGTAGCCAACCTGCTCAGCAACAGTATTCGTTATACAGAAGCCGGTGGCCAGGTACATATCCATACCGAACAGAATGAGAAAGAATGGACCTTATATGTCGATGACAGTCCATTCGGTCTGACCGATGAGCAGCTGGCTCGCATTGGTGAACGTTTCTATCGTGTCGATGATTCGCGTACCCGTGCCACCGGTGGGACAGGCTTGGGTCTGGCCTTATCTTGTAAAATTACTCAGGCTATGGGTGGTAGCTTAAGCTTTGCACATTCACCATTAGGTGGTTTACGATGCAAACTAAGCTTTCCTAAACAAATGAAACCATAAAGGAAAATATATTCATGAAACATATCATGCTGGTTGAAGACGAAGTCGAACTTGCCCTGTTGGTGCGAGATTATCTAGAGGCTGCTGGTTTTGAAGTCAGCGTGTTTCATGATGGGCAAGAAGCATATAACAGTTTTACCCAGCGTAAACCGAGCCTGATGATTCTGGATCTGATGGTGCCACGTATGGATGGTCTGACCATTTGCCGTAAAGTACGTGAACAGTCAGACTTGCCGATCATTATGGTGACTGCGCGTACTGAAGAAATTGACCGTGTACTGGGCCTGAATATGGGCGCGGATGACTATATCTGTAAGCCATTTAGTCCAAAAGAACTGGTTGCCCGTGTACAGGCCGTATTACGCCGTTTAGACCGTAAAGCTGAGCCGGAAAGCAATGATTTGTTCCGTATGGATAAATCACAACAGCGTATCTGGTACCAGCAAAAAGCCTTGAACCTGACCCCGACTGAATTCCGTTTACTAGAGTTGTTCTTGGAGCATGTCGGCCAAGTGTATTCACGTGCGCAGCTACTTGATCATATCAATCCGGACAGTTTTGATGTGGCAGACCGTGTGATTGATAGTCATATCAAAAACCTGCGTCGTAAAATTTCAGATGCGGCAGAAACCGGAAACCGTCATGAATGGATTCAGGCCGTCTATGGGGTAGGTTATCGTTTTGAATATCCTGAAGACTGATATTCGAATTCGTTAAAGAAAAGTGGATAGACTTCTTGGTTTGTTCGCTTTTTTTATTTCTGAAAATGATCAATATAAGAGAGCCAAAATAATGAAAATTATCATTCGGGATGAACAGTTAGAAGATATTCCAGCCATTGCTGCATTGACTCAAGCAGCTTTTCAAAATGCTGCCCATTCAAGTCATACTGAACAATTTATTGTCAATGCTTTGCGCAAGCAAGATCAACTGACTATTTCTCTAGTTGCATTTGAAAATAACCAGCTGGTTGGCCACGTGGCTATTTCACCTGTTACTATCTCTTCAGGTGAAACTGGCTGGTACGGTCTTGGCCCAATTTCGGTATTACCTGCAAAACAAGGACAGGGAATCGGCACTTTACTTATGCAGGCAGCTTTAGATCGTCTGCAACAGTTAGGTGCTCAAGGATGTGTAGTGCTCGGTGATCCTCAATATTATGGTCGTTTCGGGTTTAAGGTTTTTCCAGAACTTTACCTCAAGGATGTTCCACCAGAATACTTTCAAGTCATTGCATTTAATGGATCTATTCCTCATGGGGAAGTGGTTTACCATGAGGCGTTTAATGCGACGCAATAATTCATCAAAAAGAGCTATTTCTATTTAGAAGTTAGGGAGTTTTAAAATGTTAAATAGTTTTTAACTAGCATGTATTATGAAATCAATTATTTATATTTCTTTTGATCTTAGTAAATACAAAAAATAAAAGTTTAATAATTAATAACTTAAATTTATGTATTAGTTGATTAGTTGGATACCCGTTACAATTCGGTTTTTTATTCATCATGAGAGCGTGTCTTGGAGAGTGAAACACCGCAATTACAGCGCCGTTTAAAGAACCGTCATATCCAGCTGATTGCTATGGGCGGGGCCATTGGAACCGGATTATTCTTGGGGTCTGCACAGATTATTCAGTCCGCAGGACCTTCTATTATTCTGGGCTATTTGATTGGTGGTTTGATTGCATTTCTAATTATGCGCCAGTTGGGCGAAATGATTGTGCATGAGCCTGTGACTGGTTCATTCAGTTATTTTGCATTTGAATACTGGGGTAAATTTCCAGGCTTTTTAACCGGCTGGAATTACTGGATTTTATATATTCTGGTCGCAATGACAGAGCTGACCGCCATTGGCAAATATATCAATTACTGGTGGCCACATATCCCAGCTTGGGTGTCTGTACTTATTTTCTTTTTGGCAGTAACCCTTGCCAACCTGGCCAATGTCAAAATTTATGGTGAATCTGAGTTCTGGCTATCGATGATTAAAGTCTTTGCCATCATTGCAATGATTATCTTTGGTATATATTTGCTCCTCACTGCTGATGCAACCTCAACCGCTTCGATCAGCAATTTATGGATTTATGGTGGCTTTTTTCCGAATGGCTTTGATGGGCTGTTTTATATGCTCGCTTTTATGATGTTTGCTTTTGGTGGTATTGAGCTGATTAGTATGGCAGCGGCAGAAACCGAAAATCCTGACAAGAACATTCCACGTGCTGTGAATCAAACTGTGATTCGGGTATTTTTATTTTATATCTGCTCGCTTGCCGTATTACTTTCACTCGTACCATGGAATCAGCTGAATTTAGGCGATTTAGATCATAGTCCATTTGTAATGATTTTCAGCCAGATGGGGATTGAATGGGCTGCACATTTACTGAATTTCATTATTTTAACTGCTTCACTTTCAGTCTGTAATAGTGGCATGTATGCCAATAGCCGTATGTTGATGGGGCTGGCTCAACAAGGGAATGCACCACAATTATTTAAGAGCGTAAATAAACATGGTGTGCCTGTGGCTGCGGTATTGTTCTCAGCATTTTTGATCTTTGGCTGTGTGATTCTGAATTACTTTGTGCCTGAAAAAGCGTTGAGTTACCTGATTTATATTGTGGTAGCAGCTGCGGTATTGAACTGGATGATGATCAGTTTGATTCATTTGAAATTTAGACAAGCCATCAAACGAAAGGGGATTCAAACCGGATTCCCAGCGATCTTTGCGCCGTTTAGCAACTATTTTGTTTTAGCTTTTATGCTGATGATTCTATACATCATGTGGACGCAAGGCTTTATGTTGTCAGTGTTGATGTTGCCGGTGTGGATTGCGGTGTTGTTTGGCGTGTTTAAGTTTCTGAATAAAAGGAATGCTTAAGCCTAAAATCTCCAATCAGAAGAAGCCCGACCAGAAATGATTGGGCTTTTTTCATATTGTCGCAATATCTAAAGCTTTTAGATGAGTTAAGGTTTATTTTGATCTTAGTGGCAGAATATACTGAATACAGTCTTTAAGGTCATTTCCCAATAAAGGAAAGATGGTCCAAGCACGAAGCAGTTGCTGTTTATGAAAACCTGTTTTTTCTAATACTTGTCTTGACGCTAAATGTTCAGTAGCACAAAAGGTTTCAATTTTATTGAGTTTTTTAGTCTGTTTTAGAAATTGGATTACCGAAGTCATCGCTTCACACATAAAACCTTGTCTCTGATAAGAAGTTCCAAGCCCGAAGTGAATTTCCCCAATGTCATGCCTTTGTATAAAGATCAAAATACCTATGGGTTGCTGAGTTAAATGATCTGCAATAATCCACATAAACTCAGGATCTGAGTTTTCCCACTTTTACCTTGCCCAGTTTTCTATAGTTTGTCGAGTTTGAGTTTGGTTCTGATGTGGATGTCTTTGCAAATATTTTGAAGCTGCTAGATCGCTGAAATAGTTTTGAAATAAATTGATTTCATCACCACAGTGGTAGGAGCGGAGAATTAAACGCTTTGTCCTTAATGTTATTGGCTTGATCTTGATCATCAGTATCTGCACTTATTTTTCTAATGTTCGTAATAATTCAATTCGTACTTTTTCTGCTTTCTTTAATTTCGATATTACTAATTCATAAGAATTCTGTACTAGGTCCTCAACCAGAGATTCATCCAGTTGATTATCTTCATACACTGAAATCCAGTGTTGTTTATTCATATGCCAGCCAGCATGGATATAAGAATAAATATCTCGCAGCATAGCAGCATGATCAGGCGCTACTTTTAAATTAATGACAGCTTTGCCTTGAAGATAGAACTGAAGCATAAAGACTTTATCTAGCACTTTGAATACATCACAACCTTCACCGAAAGGCTGAGTCACAGTGACTTCAGGTAAACTTATCGCTATCTGTGCTGAGATTTGATGTAAGGTCATAAGTTATGAATAAACCGAAATAAAACTGTGGATAATGCTTAAATTATCCACAGTTTTTAGTCGTCTTGTGAATAAATTAAGATGAACAACTTACCATGACTTCAGGTACATCACTCGGCAATGGCCCTAGATCTTCAGGGTGTTCCAGATCCGGCTGTTTTAAATAAGGCTGACTCAATAATTTAAACAGGCGATCGACTTCGGAAAAGTCATCCCGCTCAGCCAGTTCAATTGCTTTCTGTGCCATGTGATTGCGCAGGATATAGTGTGGATTGACGAGTTGCATGGCGGCATCTAATTCTTCAATATCCTGATGTTCGCGGATCGCTTCATATTGAGTCAGGAATGCTTCAAACTGACGGCGATCCAAACAATCATCCTTGATTGCTTCATATTCATGATTCTGCAGGCGAATAAAGCTTTGCGTATAGTCGAGTTGCTCGCTTTGCAAGATTCTGAGAAAAGCCATGGCGCAGTCAAAGCTGTCTTTGTGAAAACTCGGTAAGCCCATTTTCTGGTTTAGGCCATGCTTATAATGTTCCAGGAAGGTTGGTTCATAATGTTCCAGACATTGGGCCAGATCCTGTTTCCATTGTTCTTCATCATAGTTTTCAGGACATAATGGAATCAGGTTATTCAGCCACATCCACAAGTTCCAGTGGCCGATGCTTGGTTGCTGCTGATAAGTATAGCGACCCTGATAATCCGAGTGGTTATTAATCCAGTTGGGACGGAACCGCTCCATAAACCCATACGGGCCAAAGTCTAGCGTTGAACCGGTAATATTCAGGTTATCGGTGTTCATGACACCATGCGCAAATCCGACCAGTTGCCATTTGGCAATCATCACTGCCGTGCGCTGAATCACTTGGGTAGCAAATGCCAGAATAGGCTGTTCTGCTTGCAGACATTGCGGATAATGCCATTCCATGCATTTTTGTGTGAATACAGGCAGCAAGTCTGGCTGATACTGATTGATCCATTCAAAATGTCCAAACCGGATATGACAGTCAGACGTCCGTAATAGCATCGCGCCCGGTTCCAGTTTTTCACGCTGTACACCTTGAGCGGAAGAGGTAAAACCAACCGCATTACTGGATTCTACACCTAGCGCATTTAAGGCATGTCCGGCCAGATATTCCCGAATTACCGAGCGTAAGACTGCACGACCATCTCCCATCCGTGAATAAGGCGTTGCACCAGCACCTTTTAAATGCAGGTCAATGGTCTGGTTATCTTTATCCAGAATCTGGGCGATCAGTAGACCACGTCCATCACCCAATTGACCCGCCCATTGACCAAACTGATGGCCAGCATAAACCATGGCCAAAGGTTCAAACTCAGTAAAGGTTTTTTGACCACTACAGATTTCGACCCATTGTGCTTTATCTTCTTCAGACCATTGCAGTTGCTCAGCAAGTGCAGCATTAAAATGTCCCGCTTTAGCACCTTTTAAAGGCAGTGGGGGCTGATGATGATAAAGGCGAGAAGGGAGAGTTTGATATCGGGAATTAAAATACATGGCAGTTAAAATACTTAGGCAATAGAAGCAATATAACAAAGATCTTTGTTTAAAACTGTTGTAAAAGGAAAGTATAAGTAAGACGAGTAGAAATAAAAAAAGCCCCTGATTTCAGGAGCTTTTTTGAGAATCTAAATCTTATTGAGAGACAGGCGCTTTTTTCAAATTACGTACTAACAGATTCAGTGTTTCACGATGATGGGAAAGACGCTGTTCAACCAGCTGGAATTCAACTTTAAGTTTATCATCCATCTGGTGAATCTTTTCTGCCACAGCAGCCTTTTTCACCTGAATTTCCTGTTCTTTCAGTTTGGCCCAGTCATTCAATGTTTGAGTAAAGGCTTCATATTCCTGAGCAATCTTACTTTTTACATTGATAATGTCTTCATTGACATTATGACCATATACCGCCAGATCCTGCTCAGCATATTTAAACTTCATTGCCAGTTCAGCTTTTTTGATATTAAAGCTTGGAATACGGCGCAGATTTTTAGCCAGACCCAGTTTAGAGCAAGTCCAGATTAACCATTTAGTTGGGTCATATTGCCACCATTTTACGCCATTACGATAATCGTACTGGAAGATGTGATGATAGTTATGATAACCCTCACCCCAAGTCGCAATCGCTAACCAGAAGTTGTCACGTGCAGTGTTTTCATCCGTATAAGGACGTGAACCCCACATATGGCAGAGTGAGTTGATGAAGAAGGTCACGTGATGGCTCAGGATCAAACGAACCAGACCACCCAATAATAATACACCCCAGACATCGCCTACAGCCCAGCCAATTGGCAATAGAATCGCAGCATGTACTGCAATGACTAGAGGCACATAGTATTTGTGCTGGAACATAACGACTTTGTCGTTTTGCAGGTCTGGTGCATTCTTGTAGTTTGGCTCTGCAGCAGGGTAGTCACGCAGCATCCAGCCCAAGTGCGCATACCAGAAGCCGTTATTAATTGAATATGGGTCTTTTTCCACGTCATCGACATGACGGTGATGGGTACGGTGACCTGAACCCCAGTACAGAATACTGTTCTGCACCGCAAAGGTACCCATGATCATTAAAATGATTTTTAAAGGTAAAGTCGCTTCATAAGCACGATGTGCCCAAAGACGATGATAGCCCGCTGTAATCCCCAGGCTACTAACGCCGAGCAAAACAAACATACTGATCCAAGCGGCAAGGCTAAAATCATGGTGATACGCATATAACGGAATCGCGATAACAGCTACAATGGGTAAAACTACCAGAGCAAACACAGCGACCCAGTTAATTGGGGCTTGAGGTAGGGGAGCATTCATCTCCAACAGCACTCCTGGAACCTGGGAAGGTATAACAAAAAGCAGAGGCCGCTATTGTTTATTTTAACAGCGGTTAAGTCATTCATATTAGCACGCCCCCTAGGGCATCACTAGCATTATTGTACGGTTGTATTGTACTTATCGGTAACAGAATAAGTAGGATGAAAACTACCATTTTCGCGGGCTAGACAGGCTCTGATTTCCGAGTAAATCACTGAGATTTTTGAAGCTTTTAATCAAATTTATTTTCTTAAAATGAGTCAAATGAATGTTCATTTTTTCTACTAGATTGCAGAGAAATAAATTTGTAAGCAAACCCGTAACCCAAAGTTAAACAAGATTACAGACAGGCATTCTTCTTTAAATTATTTTTCAAGGCTTAAAGAAAAATAATCTATGTATAGAATCTTGTATTTTGGGTTACTTAAAGATGTTGCATCATTAACTTCGGGTAATCGGTAATGAGACCCTGAATACCCCAGTCACGCAATTCTTTGGCACGATTAACATCATTTACGGTCCAGACGCTGATGGTAAGTTCGGCAGCTTGTGTGGCTTGAATAATATCTTTGCTGGCTAGTTCATTCATCCAGCCAATCTGACAACAGCCAAGTTCCAAGGCTTGATCAATCGCCTGATATTTCACATCTGTTTCAATCAGAAGGCCACGCTTTAAACTGGAATTTTGCTGCTGCAAGGCCTGATGGATTTTAGGATCAAAGCTAGTGATCACAACTGACTGCTCATAACCCTGTAACTGCTGTTCAAGCTCAAGCGTGATTTTTTCGGCATCGGCTTGGCTCGCTACACTTTTGACTTCGACTTCAATATGGTCAAAGTTGTGAATCACAGTTAAGGTCTGATCCAGCATGGGGGTCGCTTCGACCTTATTCCATTCTGACCATTTCACTGCGTGGTTATATTGACTGAGATCCTGACGGCTACATTCGTAGAGGGGTTTCTGCAAACCGGTAGTTCGTACAAAGTTATCATCATGCATGATGATGAGGGCATTGTCTTTAAGCTGGCGTACGTCAAATTCAACCGCACGAATCCCGATATCCTGAATATATTGAAAACCGCCTAGTGTATTTTCAGGCGCTTCCCCACGCGCACCGCGATGTCCGATTATGCGCATGCTGCGATAACCTGAAGAAGTGAAGATGAAAACATAATGATGAAGAGTTGTGACAGGAGTATTGCAATATTCTGCGCCTGAAACACTTTGTTGCAAATACTGTTGGCGCAGAATTTTCCGTGCAATTTAATACATTTTAGCGGATTTATTGATCAATGGTTTCGTTGATATTTTTTTGCCATAACACCTCAGAACCACCTTCAACACGTTGCAAGGTGCGTGAAGCCACAAACAGCCAGTCAGATAGGCGATTTAATAGCTGCAGGGAAGTCGCCTGAATATTCTGGTCGCGTGAGTGAACCGACATCACGCTGCGCTCTGCACGACGACATACAGCACGAGCCTGATGGGCGAAACTGCAAACTAAAGTACCCGCAGGCAAAATAAAATCTTTCAGCATCGGCAAAGCTTCATTCATACGGTCGATGTCATTTTCCAGAAAATCAATCGAGACTGGTTGAACTAAGTTAAAACCTGGAATACACACTTCACCGCCCAGATCAAATAACCAGTGCTGGATCAGGCTTAAAGATTTATCCCAAGCGGCTTGATCTTCAATTGTGCTTGCTGAAATTTGTGCACGTAATACGCCAATCACGGCATTCAGTTCGTCGACATCACCCAGCGCTATGATACGCAAATCATCTTTGGCTACACGTGAACCATCACCCAGTCCGGTAGTGCCCGAATCGCCTGTGCGCGTGTAAATTTTACTTAAACGGTGACCCATGAGAGTTCCTTAAATTATTGCATGCTGTAAATAAAAAGAATCATGCCACAGGCATGACATGATTCTCAAAAGTATTTGCTTGGATTGGAATGAGCTTAATATTTAAAAGTCACGCCGGCAGAAGCGAGGCGGCCTTCATCAACATAATAATTATTCCAGTTGTATTCGATCTTATGACGCACATCACCGACATTTTCTATGTTGGTAAATACTTTGACATGTGGGTTGATATTCCAGTAAGCATTTAAATCGACGGTCGCATAGCCCGGATTATGGTCTGAATCACTCCAGCTTTTTGACTTGGAACGGGCAATAAGAGAAGCACTCATCCCATAAATTTCATTTTCCAAACCTGTGGTCAGAGTGAGGGTTTGACGTGGTCGTTTAGCTAACTCAATATTCGTTTTGCTATCTTTAGCTTGTACATACGCAAAAGCAGTATCGATGAACCAATCGTCTTGTTTCCAGTTCCATGCCAGCTCGCCACCACGAAGCGTTGCTTCGCTGATATTATTTAACTTGCCATCAACTTTTTGGATCATGTTATCCACTTCGTTTTGATACACGGAAAATGAAACAGATGAGTTTTGAGTGAGGGCCTGGTCTAAGCCAATTTCATAAGACAGACTTTCTTCGGCTTTTAAATTTGGATTTGCAGATTCACCACTGTACAGCTCGTTTAAGTTTGGTGAACGAAAAGCTGAACCAATATTCGTATAGACGCTGAGTTGAGGTGATATTGCATAACGTGCAGCAGCTTGCCCTACAGTATGAGAGCCATATTTTTCGTTGTCTTCAACACGGATGCCGAGTTGTGTATTGAGTTTATCTGATTGATATTGATGCTGTGTGTAATATCCTTGAGAGGAAACATCACCTTTGTAGGCAACTCCATAAGAAAGAACATCACCATCAAGATTGCTATGCGTTGTCCCTAGTAAAATATGATGCTGATCATTTAGATTGAGTTTGGCATACAATTCTGCTTCTTGAGTAGTGCTATATGAATAATCGACCTGACCTAGATAATTCGTAGCATTTTGATCTAATTGATCGTCAAACTGGGATAAGCGAGCATTGAGTTCTAATTGTGAGCCTAGGTTAATTCGTCCTCTCAGGTTAACCATTTCATTTTCAAAATCTTGTGAAGTGAGGCTACCTGCATTGTAATCACTTGTGCCTTTATTTTGGCTGTAATCGAGAGATAAGCCATATTGGTCTTTGTGGACGCCAAATTTTGTGCTGAAACCTTTTTGATCAAAGGAGTAATTTTCATCTTCATCATCTAGAACAGATTTTCCGTCAGTTTCCAGGCGTTGACCACGGATTTGGGCATAAAAACCATCTTCAGCTAAATCGGCACCCACGAGTGATTTGTAAGTTTTATTCTCGCCAATTTCACCTGTTATAAATGCACCTGATTGTTCAGGTGTTTTAGAAATCATATGAATGACGCCGCCAATGGCATCTGTACCATATAAAACTGATGCTGGACCCTTCAGAATTTCAATTTGCTTGATATCGGTAGTATCAATAAAAGGGAGAGAAGCTGAACTGCTTAAAGCAGTATTCAATCGCATGCCATCACGCAGAACGAGTGTATGTGACGAGCTTGTGCCTCGCATAAAAATAGAGGATTGTTGTCCATAACCGCCTAGTTGAGCGACGTTTAAAGCAGCCTCTTTTTTCAATAAGTTTGGCAATGAAGCAATAGAGGATTGCTCAAGAGTCGCAGGTTCAATCACTGAAATTCGCGCAGGTACATTTTCAATGTT
This sequence comes from Acinetobacter sp. CAU_H_60, assembly GCF_058599385.1. NCBI lineage: Bacteria > Pseudomonadati > Pseudomonadota > Gammaproteobacteria > Moraxellales > Moraxellaceae > Acinetobacter > Acinetobacter sp. CAU_H_60. Next base: position 536,032 of record NZ_CM178653.1, read on the forward strand.
TTCTGCAGAGCGAGTTGCCGTGACTACAATGGTATCTAAAGAGGCTTTTGCAACTTTTTGCTCGGCGGCATGAACAGATGAAGTAAAACCCAACGCAAGTGCGATCGCACCTACCAAGGCAGTAGGTTGAAATGGAATAGACATGAGATGTGCTCCATACATTCACTCCCCGTGAATGATTGAGTTAAAGAACACAACAAGCAGGTATCCGGACTTAAATGCAGTATTGAAACTCATACTTACTTATCCACCTTCCCACATAATTGATGCAGTGATGTAAATCCTGAAGATTTATAAAGACAAGCTTTTCATTTTTTACCGTTGCGGGGGCAGTGTTGGATTTGCACCAACTTCCCTAAAGCCTTAAGGCCTTGACTCGTTGCAAATTGTAGCAAGTATAAGGTTTGCTTATGACTTAAACAATCAAGATCAAGAATAATCCGTATGAACTTTACGCAAGATCGATGATTTGCATTACAATGATTCACCCCAATCTTATAGATTACTTGATATCTTGGTAAATCAGAGCCAACACTATATGCGAACCCGTGCCAAAATCTGTGGAATCACCCGAGTTGAAGATGTCCAAGCTGTTGCTGATGCCGGCTGTGATGCCATTGGATTTGTGTTCTATCCACCGAGTCCACGTAGCGTGACTCAGGCACAGGCTGAAGTGCTGGTCAAAGCAGTACCAGCTTATATTCAAGTGGTTGGCTTATTTGTTAATAGTACGGCAGATAAAATCCAGGATATTTTAAAAACTGTTCCGCTGGATATTCTGCAGTTTCATGGTGATGAAAGCCCGGAACAATGTCAGGTTATCGCAAAGCAGGTTGGGCGTCGCTGGTATAAAGCGATTCAGGTCAAACCTGATCTGGACGTAGTTGCTGAAATTCAACGTTATCAGACAGCAGGGGCCAGCGCAGTACTGTTAGACGCTTGGCATCCTGATTTAAAAGGTGGCACCGGACACAGCTTTGACTGGAGCACCTTTCCTCAATTAGATATTCCCTTGATCCTGGCTGGGGGCTTAAACCCGGACAATATCGAGCAGGCAATTCACACCACACAGGCTTATGCTGTTGATGTTAGTGGTGGTGTCGAATCCGCAAAAGGTATAAAAGACCAACAACTCATAGAACGCTTTATGCAAGGAGTCCATCGTGGATCAGCAAAGTACTAATCACAACAAGCCCGTGATTGACTATACCCAATTCCCGGATGAGCGTGGACATTTCGGTATCCATGGCGGGCGTTTTGTGTCAGAAACTCTGATGGCGGCTTTACAAGATCTGGAAAAGCTTTATTTCCGCATGAAAGATGATGAACAGTTTCTGGCAGAATTCGACCGTGATCTAGCCTACTATGTAGGTCGTCCTAGTCCTTTATATCATGCTGAACGATGGTCAAAAGAGTTGGGTGGCGCACAAATTTACTTGAAGCGTGAAGATCTGAACCATACTGGCTCGCATAAAGTAAATAACACGATTGGTCAGGCTTTACTGGCTAAACTTTCAGGCAAAAAACGTATTATTGCAGAAACAGGTGCAGGCCAGCATGGTGTTGCAACGGCAACCATCGCAGCACGTTTAGGCCTTGAATGTGTGGTGTTCATGGGTGCCGAAGACGTGAAACGTCAGGCGATGAACGTTTACCGTATGCGTCTGCTGGGTGCAACAGTTGTTCCTGTAGAAAGTGGCTCTAAAACATTAAAAGATGCCATGAACGAAGCGATGCGTGACTGGGTTACTAACGTTGACTCAACTTATTATGTGATTGGTACGGTGGCTGGTCCACACCCATATCCACAATTGGTTCGTGACTTCCAGTCTATTATTGGCCGTGAAGCACGCCGTCAGATTCAGGAACAGGCAGGTCGTCTTCCAGATGCATTGGTTGCTTGTGTCGGTGGTGGTTCGAATGCAATGGGCTTGTTCTATCCTTTCCTGAACGATCAGGATGTGAAAATGTATGGTGTTGAAGCGGCAGGTTTAGGGATCGAAACTGGCAAGCACTCTGCACCACTGAATGCGGGTCACGTCGGTGTACTGCATGGTAACCGTACGTATCTGATGTCTGATAAAGAAGGACAGATCATTGAAACGCATTCAATTTCTGCCGGTCTGGATTATCCGGGTGTAGGTCCGGAACACAGCTTCCTGAAAGATATGGAACGCGTGAACTACGTGCCAATCAATGACCAGGAAGCGTTACAAGGTTTCCGTGACCTGACCAAGATCGAAGGGATCATTCCTGCGCTTGAAAGTTCACATGCCATGGCTTATGTCACTAAACTTGCACCAACTATGGACAAGGATCAAATCATTATTGCCACCGTTTCTGGTCGTGGTGATAAAGACTTAATGACTGTTGCCCGTATTGATGGCGTGGAAATGGTTGAGATGTAAAATCTCCCCCGGCCCCCTCTTTTTCAAAGAGGAAAGAAAGCCCTCCTTTCTAAAAGGAGGGTAGGGTGGATTAAGAAAAATCGTATTGAAGCTATTCAGTACGATTTTTTTATTTTTATAGATAAGAAAATTTTTAAAGATGAAGAGCAAGAAGCAATCTGGCTAAAAATGGGATAAAAACTATTCAAGTTCTGGATAAAACAGCAAAAAATCAGTTTCTCATTCAGAAAATTAAAATAGTTATTTTAAGCAGAATTGGCCGGAAGAGCTGACGAACGGTTTTAAAAAATTCTTTATCAAATCTCAATAATCGGCATAATAGCTTCAAGTAAAAATAGTTTTTGATTGAGATGGAATGTCTTAATGGATTTAATTCAGGAAAATGGACAACCACGTTACGGACGTTTCAAGGAAATTCCAAAAAGTATTGATTACAATGCGTACCAGTACAAAAATCCCTATGGTGATGTACTCAAGGGATGGCGTAAGCAACTAAAATATAAAAAATTTAAATTCTGTAGTATTCAACACGAGCATTATACGATTGGCCTTGCAATTGCGGATATCGCTTGGGCCGGGCACAGTTTTTTCTATATCTATAATCATAGCACCAATGAAGTACAGGAATGGAATGCGATCAATTTCTTCTCGCGCAATACGGTGCTAGATGAACAGCCATTGTTTAATCATAGTTATTTTCATAAATCTCCCTTTCAGATTGATATCCAGCATGCCAATGGGGTGCGTTATATCCATGTGACCAAATATGGTGAAATCAAGCTTAGTGCCCGAATTTTCTGTGCAGGTACAGATCCGCTGAGTATGTGCAGTCCGACCGGAATCAATGGCTGGACCTATACCCAGAAATTGACCACTTTGGGTTGTGAAGGTTATTTCGTAAATAAGCAGGGTGAAACCATCCAGTTTAATGAGCGCACCTTCGCCTCTTTGGATGATACCTGCGGCTTTTTGCGTCCTGAAACTGCCTGGTTCTGGCTATCTTGTAATTTCTGGGATACCAATCGTAACCGTATCGGGATCAATCTCGCTTCCGGCGTCAATGAAAGCTTTGGCAATGAAAACTGTTTGTGGGTAAATGGCAAAATTTATCCTGTGGCGGATGTATTGTTTCAGCAGGAATCTGACGAACGCTGGAACATCCAGTCATTAGATGGCTGTTTGAACCTGAATGTACACACAGGCTGGCGCCGTTATGAAAATCTGAATCTGCGTCTGGTCGGCAGTCAGTTTAGCCAGTGGCAAGCGAAAGTATCTGGTACTATCCGGCAAGATGGCCAAGATATTGTACTGGTCAATGAATATGGACTTTTAGAACAGCACTATGCTAAATGGTAATTCATTTTTCCAACTTCTAAATCTAAAAAAGCCTTCGATTCTGAAGGCTTTTTGATTTCTATATTCAATCTTCTGCAGCTTGCCAGAGTGCTTCTCCAGCCTGAATGGGATCACCGGTTTCAGCCAGCGTCTTTATCCAGATATCATATTGCGCAATCACCGGATGCTGGCTTGGATGAAAGTCTTTTTTAAACCAGTCACGATACTGTTTACTCATACGGGTCAGCGTGCCTTTTTTGCCAAAGAACCATGGCAGGCCACGGATATTCATCTGTAGACGTTGGCGAGGTGTAAATCCGTCATGCTTTAACATCACATTGGCACGATAAATGGTAAAGCCGATCATCAATGCACTGGTCCACGCCAGGGTAAATTTACGCAGATTTTCTGGTACATCCCCGACCTGTTGCATGACATCAAAGGCCACATCACGATGTTCCATTTCCTCAATCGCATGCCAGGCGAATAGGGCGCGTACATAAGGATGCGCTTCTCTCAAGGTGTCTTTATAAGAATAGAAAGTTTCTGCCATGAGGGCCGTCATATGCTCAGCCGCAGCGGTCATGGCAATGTTATATTGAGGTGAACGTCTTTCCAGTTCAAATTTAAACATCTTGTTTAAGCGCTGAATAAACTGATCGACCGGCATGCCTTGTTCCCGCATCAGGTTATTCATCTTGTCATGGGCAATGCCATGCTGGGCTTCTTGACGGATAAAATCCGCTACCCGTTTCTGTAAATCTGGATCTTTGATCTGGTCGCGGAACAGACGCACACTCTGAATGAAATAACGTTCACCATCCGGAAAAGTCAGGCTGAGCGCATCAAACATACGGGTCAGGAATGGATCGCCACCAAACCAGTAACGCGGAATTTCACTCAGCTTAAAATCAAGATTACTACGTACCACAGGCTGTATGGAAGATTTTAAAGGTGCGTTCATCTGCTTTCATTCTTTTTCTGAAGATGCTGACAGTATGTTCAGAATTGCACAAATTGTTTTGACAGATATGGCCAATTTTTATACATTTTACGCCAGAGAAAAATAAAATATACATTCGCAGCGGAGACAGGGACGCGCTCATGCAGGACATCAAAATCTCCAATGGCTATATCCAGCTATGGGCCACCTATTTGCGTAGCTTAAATATAGAACCTTTAACTGCAGAGTTTCTTGCAGATCTACGACCTCAGCTCATTGGACTGATTGATCAGCCTTTTGATGCGCAAGTTCCGCTGGATTTTCTCAATAACATCTTGTTAAGAACCCAAAAACAGTTAGCATGCCCCCAGTTAATTTTTGAAATTGTGCAATGTATTCGGCCAGAACATTTTGGTGTGTTGGGCTATATGGTATCTAAAAGCAGCAGTATTCCTGAGATCATTGGCTACATCATGCGTTTTCAGCGACTGGTCATTGATGGGAGTGAATTTGTCCCATTGCAACTGAGACAGCATGCACAGAGTATTGAGTTATATTGGGTCTATCAGGATGAGCGTTATAACCTGCTGAATGAGCTGACCATCGCAGCCATGGTGCAATTGGGACGTTTTATTTTGCAGGATCATCCTTTGCTCTTGCGTCGGGTGCGTTTTGCCCATGCTCCGAAAATTGCCCAAATTTATTATCAAAAATTCTATGCTGCAGAAGTGCAGTTTTCACAGCAGGATTATGGCTTTGAACTGGATATACAGGGACTGAACCTGAAATCGGAACAGGCCGATCCAATGCTATTACAGTTATTGATTCGTCAGGCTGAAGAAGCGATTGCAGCCAAACCGCCTGTGGAAAGTATTTTGAGCCAAGCCCAAAAAGTGGTTGCGGAGCATCTAAGAAGCAGACAGCAGGCCATTAAAATTGAACAGCTGGCCGAGCAACTGTTTGTATCGACCCGCACTTTGCAACGTCAATTAAATGAACAGGGTATTTCTTTTAAAAAACTGTTGGAACAGGAAAGGATCAAGCGCTGTGAAAGTTTATTGCATCAGCCCCTAAGCCTGACCGAGATCGCTCAGCAACTGGATTATTCTGACCAGTCGGCTTTGGCCCGAGCCTATAAGGCGGCAACAGGCCGGACTTTATTGCAATATAGAAAACAATTAAAACAGGATCAGGCATAAAAAAACGGCCGTCATTGGCCGCTTTATCTTATGACTTAATTTAAGCTGTTTTTAATTTAGGGTACCGGAAAGTAATTGCGATCACTGCAAATATTGCCAGAATCCAGCAATAATACACGCCCCCGATTAGCTCGACTGGAGAAAGCTTGGCAATTGAACAGGCAAGTAATAATTGCGCGCCATAAGGAATCAGGCCCTGTACCACACAGGAGAAAATATCCATCAGGGCGGCGGCACGTTTTGGATCAACCTCGTATTCTTTCGCCACTTCACGGGCCATGTCCCCGGCCAGAATAATCGCGACAGTATTATTTGCCACAAACAGGTTGGAAAATACGACCAAGAAACTGATCCCGATTTCACCGGCACGTTGACGGCCCACTTTAAATAAGCAAGTCAGCACGTAGATGCGTTCGATCAGCCAGCGTAGGCCACCTTCACGTTGCATGATCGCAGACAGGCCACCCAAGAACATGGATAACAACGCCACTTCAAACATGCCGACAAAGCCGTCATAAATGGAAGTGTTCAGCTTGAGGATATTGAAGTCTGGCGTTGCAAATAGCCCAAATAAACCCGATAACACGACACCGATGGTTAAAACCGCCAGAACATGCAGGCGGCTAAAAGCCAGTAAAAAGACCGCAATATAAGGCAGGACCAGGATCCAGTTAAAGTCCTTGTATTCTACTGGACTGGAACTGCCAGCATTGAAGATATAGATCAAAATCGTGACGATGGAAGCCGGCACAGCAATCCAGACATTGACGCTGAATTTGTCACGTAACTGAACTTTCTGGCTGCTGGTTGCGGCAATGGTGGTGTCGGAAATCATGGACAGGTTATCACCGAACATCGCTCCACCGACCACGGCGCCAATTGCATAAACTACCGGAATCTCGGTCACTTGTACAAAGCCAAAGGCAATCGGTGCACAGGCGGCAATGGTTCCCATAGAGGTACCCATCGCCGTCGCAATAAATGCCGAGATCACAAACAGCATTGGTAACACAAAGCTTGGAGGAATGACAGACAGGCCCATTTGTACGGTGGCATCAACACTGCCAATGGCACTGCTAACACTAGCAAAAGCACCGGCTAGCATAAACACCATGAACATCAGAATCAGGTTGGGATGGCTGGCACCTTTCAGAAATTCTTCAATACCCTGGTTGAGTTTGCCGCGATACACTAATGCAGCCAAGATAATCGCGGGCAGGGCGGCAACAGGTGCTTTAATCTGATAAAACGCAAATTCAGTTCCGATAAGAGAATGATAGATCCCGCTACCTAAAAAGATGGTTAAAAATACAATAAGCGGCAGCAGTGCAATGGCGCGTGCCTGCACTGTACCTTCAGAGTCAGTCTGCATAGGAGATAAAAAAATAAGAGAATGGGGCTAGTATAAAACAGGTTTTGCAATTTCAGAAAACTTTAAATGAATGCGCTAACACCTGCATTTTTATTAATTTTTCCATGATAAAAATAAGTTTATCTAAATATTCAACATTTTAGGGAATGCCAAAATTAGGCATCTTTGATCATTGAGAAAAAAATCAAAATAATCGTAAATAGATCCCTTCGGGTTGTTCTGAAATCCTCGCACAGGAAATGAAATGCCAGAGGTCGATGTTGCACACTGTTCAATGTACAAAAAATAGCGTTACAATGCGATGTCTTGTATTTCTACATAGTCAATGTCTCAAGTTTGAAACACCTTAAGGAAAGCTCAGCCCTATGTCACGTTTAGCCACACGATTTGGACAACTTAAATCTCAACAGCGTAAAGCTTTAGTTTCTTATGTTATGGCTGGTGACCCGCATCCAGAGGTAACCGTACCTTTGCTGCACCAGATGGTGGACGCTGGCGTCGACGTGATTGAACTGGGTCTTCCTTTCTCAGATCCAATGGCAGATGGTCCGGTGATTGCTCTGGCCGCTGAACGCGCGCTGGCCGGTGGCACTAATACCCTAGATGCACTGCACATGGTGAAAGAATTTCGCTTGAAAGACCGCGAAACACCAGTAGTGTTAATGGGTTACCTCAATCCGGTTGAAGTCATTGGCTATGAAAAGTTTGTGGCTTATGCCTATGAATGCGGTGTCGACGGCGTGCTTCTGGTCGATCTTCCTCCTGAAGAAGCTCAAGATCTGGGTCAAGTACTGGAAAAATATGAAATGGATCAGATTTTCCTGTTGGCTCCGACCTCAACTGATGAGCGTATTCAGCATGTAGTAAAACAGGCCAGTGGCTTTATTTACTATGTGTCGTTGAAAGGTGTGACGGGTGCTGCAACATTAGATGTATCTGAAGCAGCTGCACGTATTCAGAAAATTAAGGCAGAGACAGATGTTCCTGTAGGCGTTGGTTTTGGTATCAGTGATGCTGCATCTGCGAAAGCGATGGGTGTTGCTGCCGATGCAGTTATTGTGGGAAGTGCGTTTGTAAAACAGTTTGCAACCCTCGCGCCAGAACAAGCCGTTATTGCGACGGTGAATAAAGTCAAGGAGCTTCGAGCAGCGCTCGATGAGTTATAGTATGAGTCAACAAGTGAAATCAGGCAAAATTCTGAGCCCATCGACCCCATGGACGGAGCGTATTGTTCCGGGCATTCATGTACCTGATGAGCAAACCACCCTAAAAGCGACATTCACAGAGCCAACGATTGAGTGCCCTGAATGTCATGCTTTGGTGACACGTACTGCAATGTCATTTAATGCTTATGTTTGTCCACAATGCGATGAACATCTGAAAATGAAAGCACGTGACCGTCTGAACTGGTTCTTTGATCAGGTACAGACTGAAATGGGTCAGGAATTTACTGCTAAAGATCCACTGAAATTTGTCGACAGCAAAGCTTATCCAGAGCGTATGTCGGAAGCGCAAAAGAAAACAGGTGAAACTGAAGCACTGATTGTGATGCAAGGTCTGCTGAAAGGCGTGCCAATGATTGCAACCGCATTTGAATTCGACTTCATGGGCGGCTCTATGGGTACCGTAGTGGGTGACCGTTTTGTGCAGGCAGCAGAGCGTGCGATTGAAACACATCAGCCTTTGATCTGTTTTGCAGCTTCTGGTGGCGCGCGTATGCAGGAAGGCATGCTGTCTTTGATGCAAATGGCACGTACTTCAGCAGCGATTCAGCGTTTGAAAGAAGCAGGTCTGCCTTATGTGGTGGTATTGACCCACCCAGTCTACGGCGGTGTAACTGCATCTTTAGCCATGCTGGGTGATGTGCATCTGGCTGAACCAAAAGCGATGATCGGCTTCGCGGGTAAACGTGTCATCGAACAAACTGTACGTGAAAAACTGGACGAACCGTTCCAGCGCGCTGAATATTTGCTTGATCATGGTGTAATCGATCAGATTGTTCACCGTCATGCATTACGTGATACAGTTTATCGTATTATCACGAAATTGATGAACCTGCCTTGAACACAGCACCATTAGCAACTGATTCACTTGATACATGGCTCGATTATTGGAGCCATGTTCACGTTACGGGGATTGATTTAGGTCTGGAACGTGTCATTCCTGTGGCTGAAAAGCTGGGGGTGATCAATCCGGAGGCTAAAGTCCTGACGGTTGCCGGAACCAATGGTAAAGGTTCAACGACCACGACTCTGGCTGCCATTCTTAATGCTCAGGGATTTAAAGTCGGACTGTATCAGTCTCCTCATGTATATCGCTTCAATGAACGGGTGAAATTACGCGGGGTTGAAGTCGAAGATCAGTTACTGATTGATGCGTTTGTTGAAGTCGATCGGGCACGTCGCGAATGCGATTTAAGCCTGTCATTCTTTGAAGCGACCACACTTGCTGCATTTGTGATTTTTAAACATGAACTGTGTGATGTGTGGGTGCTGGAAGTCGGATTGGGCGGTCGTCTGGATGTGGTCAACGTGGTTAATCCGGATGTTGCGGTCATCACCAATATCGGACTGGATCATACCGACTGGCTCGGTGATACCATTGAAAAAATTGCTTTTGAAAAAGCTGGTATTATCCGTCCGAATATTCCCGTGATTTTTGGCGGTCAGCAAGATATTCCGCAAGCCATTCTGGATAAAGCTGCTGAATGCAATGCGCCGTTATATGCGGTCAACCGTGATTATTTCTATGAAGCTTTCGAAGATAGTAAAACCTGGGCTTTTGCATCGTCAGGTACGACTTTAAAATTGCCGACAGGTTCACTGGCGCTGGATAATATTTCGACAGCGGTTGCAGCGATCTTGCTGAGTGGTCTGGAAGTTAACCAGACAGCGATTGCGGAAGGAATTCAGGCAGCTAAATTGCCGGGTCGTTTTGAAGTCCGAGAAATTCAGAATAAGACCGTAATTTTTGATGCCGGACATAACCCGCATGGGGTAGAGTTCCTGTTAAAACAATTACGCAATTATTTAAATTACAACAAGAAATACAAAGAAGTCATTTGTGTATTTTCCATGCTGGCAGATAAAGATATAAATTCTGTCGTCAAGTTGTTGAAAGACACTGTTCATTTGTGGAAAATTGCACCATTATCTGTGCCACGTGCGGCAGAGGTCACACTTTTGACTGATGCATTGCAGGGTGAATTGATAGAACAATTTGACAATGTAAAATTAGCTTTTAAATCAGCGCTGGATGAAACAGAGAATAATCAGCTGATTTTGGTATGTGGATCATTTCATACCTTAGAAGCGGTATGGGAGTATTTGGAAGAATGTCAATGAATAACAAACAACGCTGGATGGGTGGCGTTGTTTTACTAGGTGGTGGTGTTTTATTGGCAGCATTACTCCTGAAAGGCCAAAATGAAATTCATCAGGATCGTCAGCAAAACCCGGCATTGGCTGCAGAAGTAGAATCAAAAGATACAGTCAATAATTCATTAGGTTCTTTAACAGTTGATGTGGAAACAGAAAAACGTCTGCTGGAACAGCAGCGTCGTGACCGCGAAAAAGCAGTGGCTGAACAGGAAGCCCGTGCAGCTGAATTTTTAGCCATGCAACAGCAGGCTGAGGCAGATGCGGCACGTCGTGCGGCTGAAGAATATGCCGCTTTGAATGCCCATCGTATGGGACAGCAAAGTTCAGACAATATTCCGCCTGAGCTGGCAGAAGATGAACAGACGAAGCAAAAACGTCTGGCTGAAGACAAGGCTGCTGCACAAAAAAAGTTAGAACAGCAGAAGCTTGAGCAGCAAAAAGCCCAAACTTCAGCTGATACTGCCAAGAAACAGGCAGAGCAGAAGGCTGCAGAAGAAAAACGTAAGCTAGAAGAGAAACGTAAAGCTGAAGAAGCGCATAAGGCAGCTGAAGCAAAACGTAAGGCCGAGGAAGAGCATAAAGCGGCTGAAAAGAAAAAAGAAGCTGAGCATAAAGCTGCTGAAGAAAAACGTAAGGCAGAAGAAAAGCGCAAAGCTGAAGAGAAGCATAAAGCAGAAGAGGCCAAGAAAAAGGCTGAAGCTGAAAAAGCCCGTAAACTTCTTGAAGGTGAAAGTGATAAACAGTGGATGGTGCAGGTGGCATTGGCTGCCAATGAAGCCAATGCTGATGCCATTGCGGCCAAACTGCGGGCCAAAGGCTACAAGGTCACCAAGAGCCAGACATCTAAAGGTGTGCGTATCATGGTGGGTCCATCCAAAGACCGTGAAACAGCAGATGCACTGCGTAAGAAAATCGCGTCTGATGCCAGCTTGAATATGAAATCAGCTTGGGTGAATGATTGGGTGCCGCTAGATAAGCGTTAATTTTCTTACTTAATCGAAGTTTCTGTAGATGGATTCGTGAGTTGCTCGCGAATCCATTTTACATTTTCAGGGGTAAATAATTTTTCAATATTGCGCCAAATGGAATGAAAGCCATAACCACCATGCTTCATTTCCTGTACTGCATCTTCAATGCGCCAGTTCTGAAAAATAATCCGGTACATGGCCACACTGGCACCGGTACGGTCTGAACCGTGATAACAGTGTAAAAGTATTTTTTCATTATTTTGTCGTGCCTGCTGGATTAACTGCATCACATTCAGTAAATCCTCGCGATTCATAGCCCAGGTATGAATGGGAACATGTTTAAGCTTGAGGTCTTCATTTGACAAAATATCCGTATCTTTATCGCGTGAACGCAGGTTGATCACCACATTAATGGCATATTGTTTTAATAAGGGCGTCAGTTCATCGCTTGGCTGTTCACTTCGGTAAAGTTCATTGCTAATCTGATAAAAATTATGTTCTTCATGCAGTTCCTGTCCCCAATGCATTGGGCGTTCCTGTTCAGGCAGCGCTGGAGTACAGCCAGATAAAACAAGCGTAGAAACCAGAAGAAGTACATAATTATTTTTCATTGCAACCTAACTCACCTTTTTAATCATTCTCTTCAACAGCATATCGGCTTTTTCAAAAAAAAGCCTGTCCGAAGACAGGCTTGATGGGAAAAGTTCGAAAACCCGGCTCGTCGGTGGGTATCAAACAAAACATGAAAATGAGGGTTGATGCATGATGATCTTCATTTTCATGGTGGAGAATTTTTTCTAAATTTTCGGTGTCATGGTTAAAGAGCAGTAACTTTGCTTATCCGTATAACTTTAGCATAGCTGAGGTTCTTGAGCGAAAAAGTACCACCTTTTAGAGACTACGCGTTTCGCTTGTCTTACGAATAACTAAAGCAGTGCTTTCAAATTATCACTCGAAGCATAGCTTCTCGTCTTGCATTCAAGCAAAGCGGTGTTTTGGAAGCTACGCGCTGCGCTTGTCTTGTCACAAATTAAAGCAGTGCAATACTGCGCACTTCGTTTGCTTTGCGCAAAATTAAAAAGGAGTCCTTTTAATTCCTTACCAGCCATAGCATAGCTATGGCTCTTGCGCTCGGGCGAAGCAGTGCTTCGCTTATCCTCGCTCAGGCTGTGGCGTAAGACGTAAATAAGGAGTTACTGCTTTATAACCTTTAGGGAAGCGTTGTTTGATTTCTTCCTCATCTTTTAATGAAGGCACAATCACTACATCATCGCCATGTTGCCAGTTAGCCGGGGTTGCGACTTTATGGTTGTCAGTTAATTGTAGAGAGTCGACTACACGTAGTACTTCATGGAAGTTACGCCCTGTTGATGCAGGGTAGGTAATGATCAGACGCACTTTCTTGTTTGGATCAATGATTACCAGAGAACGTACAGTCAAGGTTTCACTCGCGTTCGGGTGAATAAAATCATACAGCTCAGATACTTTACGGTCCTGATCTGCAATGATCGGGAAGTTAACGGTGGTATCTTGAGTTTCATTAATGTCTTTGATCCAGCCATGATGCGATTCAACATCATCCACAGAAAGGGCAATTGCTTTCACGTCACGCTTTTCAAACTCATCTTTCAGCTTTGCGGTAAATCCCAGTTCAGTGGTGCATACAGGGGTATAATCTGCTGGATGTGAAAATAAAATGCCCCAGCTATCGCCTAGAAAGTCATAAAAGTTAATTAAGCCTTCGCTAGATTGCTGTTCAAAATTCGGTGCGGTATCGCCTAAACGTAAACTCATTTTCTTGCCTCAATTGATCTTGTAATGTGTCGATGAGAATAAATATGAACCAATTTTTTTATGATTAAAAATAGTGTTTTTAGAATTTCTTATGAATAAACCGAATAAAGAAGTAGGATATTGATTCAGAATCAGACAAATCAGTCGTCTAATTAACTATATTGCATGGGTAAAATTTGCTACATTACTTTGCCTTAGGTCTCAGGGCTAGGACGAAGGATGAGTTTTTTTCATTGGTTTTCTGGCAAAACCCTTGTAGTTCAAATTTCTAGCACCATAATAACGACTAAGAACATATTTATTTGACAAGCAAGATTTAGAGAGTCTATTCATGTTGGCAAGTCTGATCGGAGGAATCTTCGGTACCAAAAATGAGCGCGAACTCAAACGCATGCGTAAAATCGTAGACAAGATTAATGCGCTCGAGCCGACGATATCAGCCCTAAGCGATGCAGACTTATCTGCAAAAACTGAAGAATTCAAACAACGATATAATAAGGGTGAAAGCCTAGATAAGTTACTTCCTGAAGCATTCGCAGTCTGTCGTGAAGCTGCAAAACGTGTTATGGGAATGCGTCACTACGACGTACAGTTGATTGGTGGTATTACCCTGCATGAAGGCAAGATTGCCGAGATGCGTACCGGTGAAGGTAAAACCCTGATGGGGACGCTGGCCTGTTATCTTAATGCTTTGAGCGGACAGGGTGTCCATGTCATCACGGTGAATGACTATTTGGCACAACGTGATGCTGAGTTAAACCGTCCATTGTTCGAATTCTTGGGTTTAAGCATTGGGATTATCTATTCCATGCAGAATCCGATAGAAAAATCTGAAGCCTATAAAGCAGATATCACTTACGGTACCAATAACGAATTCGGTTTCGATTATCTTCGTGACAACATGGTGTTCTCGCTGGCTGAGAAAAAACAGCGTGGTCTGACCTATGCTATTATCGATGAGGTCGATTCGATCCTGATCGATGAAGCGCGTACACCACTGATTATCTCTGGTCAAAGTGAAGACTCCTCCCAGCTTTATGCAGCGATCAACAGCATTCCACCGAAGTTAAAAGCACAGAAAGAAGAAAAAGTACCGGATGGCGGTCATTTCTGGATTGATGAAAAACAGCGTTCTGTTGAAATTACTGAAACCGGTTTTGAAACCATTGAAAGTGAATTGATTGCAATGGGCTTGCTGGCTGAAGGTGAAAGCCTGTATTCAGCTTCTAATTTGAATTTGCTGCATCATGTGACTGCTGCGATTCGTGCGCACTATCTGTATCAACGTAACGTGCATTACATCATCCATGAAGGTGAAGTGATCATCGTCGATGAGAACACCGGTCGTACCATGCCAGGTCGTCGCTGGTCTGAAGGTCTGCACCAGGCAGTTGAAGCAAAAGAAGGTCTGGAAATCCAGCCGGAAAACCAGACCCTTGCAACTACTACATTCCAGAACTATTTCCGTCTGTATAAAAAATTATCCGGTATGACCGGTACTGCAGATACTGAAGCTGCGGAAATGAAAGAAATTTACGGTCTGGATGTGGTAATCATTCCAACCCACCGTCCAATGATCCGTAATGACCAGAACGATTTGATCTACCTGAATCGTGAAGGCAAATACAACGCGATTATTCAGGAAATCCAGCGTGTTCATGAAGCTGGTGTTGCACCAATCCTAATTGGTACGGCCACTATTGAAGCGTCGGAAATTCTTTCTGACAAGCTTAAAGAAGCTGGTATTGAACATGAAGTCCTGAATGCCAAACAGCATGAGCGTGAAGCAGATATTATTGCCCAAGCGGGTGCACCGCGTGCTGTAACGATTGCAACTAACATGGCCGGTCGTGGTACCGATATTTTGCTGGGTGGTAACTGGAAAGCGCTACTGGCCAAAATTGAAAACCCAACCCCTGAAGATGAAGCACGCCTGAAAGCAGAATGGGAAGCGAATCATGAAGCAGTTCTTGCTTCTGGTGGTTTGCATATTATCGGTTCTGAGCGTCATGAATCTCGCCGTATCGATAACCAGTTGCGTGGTCGTGCGGGCCGTCAGGGTGACCCGGGTGTATCGCGTTTCTACCTGTCTCTTGAAGATGACTTGATGCGTATCTTTGCGGGTGACCGTGTGGTTGCCATGATGCGTGCAATGGGCTTAAAAGAAGATGAAGCGATTGAACACAAAATGGTGTCACGCTCAATCGAAAATGCACAGCGTAAAGTAGAAGCACGTAACTTCGACATTCGTAAGAACCTGTTGAAATACGATGACGTGAATAACGAGCAGCGTAAAATTATCTATAGTCAGCGTGATGAGATTCTGGCTGAAAGCTCATTGCAGGATTATATCGAAGAGATGATCCGTGAAGTGATGCAGGGCATGATCGCGAACTACATTCCACCTGAGTCGATTCATGACCAGTGGGATATTGAAGGTCTGGAACTTGCACTACGTGAAGATTTGTCGATTGATCTACCAGTCGCACAATGGTTAGAGCAGGATCGTCGTTTAGATGAAGAAGCACTGGTTGAACGAATTACTGAAGAAGTGGTAAATCGTTACCGTTCACGTCGTGAGCAAATGGGTGCTGAATCTGCAGCATCACTCGAACGTCATTTCATGTTGAACTCTCTGGATCGTCACTGGAAAGAGCATCTGGCTGCGATGGATTACCTGCGTCAGGGTATTCATTTACGCGGTTATGCACAGAAAAATCCAGAGCAGGAATACAAAAAAGAAGCCTACAACCTGTTTGTAAACATGCTGGGCGTGATTAAATCTGACGTCATTACTGATCTGTCACGTATCCATGTGCCAACACCTGAAGAGCTGGCTGAAATGGAAGCACAGCAGCAGGCACAGGCTGAAGCGATGCGTTTGCAGTTATCTCATCAGGAATTTGATGGATTACTGGCTGAAGAAGATGAAATCACCACTGAACAGAATGCGCAGGCCAATCCGGTTGCACCAGTCTTTGAAGCACCGGCAAGCCGTAATGCACCTTGTCCATGTGGTTCAGGTCTGAAATACAAACAGTGTCATGGCAAGATCTAATTTCTGCTAAGTTTCTAAACTATAAAAAGATCAGGGCCAAATAGCCCTGATCTTTTTATGTATATGGGCTTTTCAGCTGGTGAATACTGTTTGCACTGTGCCGGATTAAATGGTATTTAATGGCAGATTGAACACCGCAAAGTGGAAGAAACAATGACAAAAGTATTAAAAACGATGATGGTTGCTGCTTTGGCAATCCCGGCTTTAAGTTTTGCAGAAACAGCAACAACGACACCTGCTAAAGTTCAGCAGGCCATTGGTCCAACTACGGCTCAGGTTCAGACAGGTATAGATGGTCAGGTGACTATTGCAAGTCCGCGTACTGGCATTCGCTATACCTTTAATAATTCAAACCGCCCAATCGTTTTGCAAACTGCAGCGATTGCAGCAGCCAATGCAGCCAATGCTGACCGTATTGTAGCTTCTAATCCTGCGCTTTCTGCGGCAAGTCAGCAACAGGCGAAACAGGCTTTATTGAGCGAATCAACCCAGCTGGCTAAAAACTAAGTTTGATCCAGTTTAATAAAACCAGTCACTATGACTGGTTTTTTATTGTGAAAAACTATAAGAAAAGCGAGTGTTCATCTGGCTTTGGCTCGATTTTTTAATGAAGATCAACTAAGCTGTATTTTTCTGAAATTTCAATATTGGACATTTAAAAATGGCAGTTGGTGACGTATCTATGCCACAGATGCATGTGGTAAAAGGGGTGAGAATTGGTTCGGCAGAAGCGTATGTACGCTATCAGAACCGACGTGACCTGGTGATATTTGAACTGGCTGAAGGCTCCAATGTTGCAGGTGTATTCACCCAGAATGCTTTTTGTGCTGCTCCTGTACATGTTTCTAAAGCACATCTGGCGGTAGGTAATCCACGTTATTTAGTGATTAATACCGGAAATGCCAATGCGGGTACAGGTGCTACAGGTATGGCAAATGCTGAAGCCACTTGTGCCAAACTGGCTGAACTTGCAGGCGTGAAAGCTGAAGAAGTATTGCCATTTTCAACAGGGGTGATTGGCGAACAATTACCAATGGAACGTCTTCTGAATGGTTTGCAGCCTGCATTAGAGTCATTGCGTGATGATGCCTGGATCGATGCGGCAACCGGCATCATGACCACAGACACTACACCAAAAGGTGCATCTGAACAGTTTGAGCTGGATGGTATCACCTATACCATGACCGGGATTTCCAAAGGCGCCGGCATGATTCGTCCAAATATGGCCACTATGCTGGGCTATGTGGCGACTGATGTGCCAATCAGCCGCGAACTGGTTCAACAGCTTTTATCCGAGACAGTGAATCAGTCATTCAACCGTATTACCATTGATGGTGATACCTCTACCAATGACTCTTGTATTTTCATTGCCACAGGTCAGGCCGGTGGAACAGAAATTTCATCAGTTGAAGATCCGCGTTATGCTGCTGTGCTTGAAGTATTAATGCGTACCATGAAGCGTCTTGCACAACTGATTGTGCGTGATGGTGAAGGCGCAACCAAGTTTATTACTGTGGCCGTAGAAGGTGGTGCCAATACTCAGGAATGCTGTGACGTGGCCTATAGTATTGCGCATTCTCCATTGGTGAAAACTGCGATCTTTGCTTCTGATCCAAACTGGGGGCGTATTCTGGCTGCAATCGGTTATGCAGGTGTGGCGAATTTAGACGTTGCAAAAATTCAGGTTTGGTTAGATGATGTACAAATCTGCAAGGATGGTGGTGCAGCAGCAGATTATACCGAAGAGGCAGGTGCACGTGTGATGGCACAAGCTGAAATGACGATTCGTGTTGATCTTGGACGGGGTGAAGCAAAAGATACAGTCTATACCTGTGACCTGTCCTATGATTATGTGAAGATCAATGCTGATTATCGTTCATAATTCAGATTGTTTCTTAAGCCTCCGTTGTGGGGCTTTTTTTATATCTTATGATTTTTAATGACTGGTCAAAAAGCATTTTGCTGGAGATGACCGGGATGTAGGGTGAAAGGTTCGTTGAATAGTGAGCCATGAGGGTAGAGTAAGAGTTGTTATGAATGATGCGACCAAATTAATAGCCAATGAAGCCAAATCGATTGTACAGGCGCATTTAGATCGTTTAGGAGAACCCAAAGAGCATCAGATCAGTGCACAGGCCAAACAGGAAAAATTCGCACAGATTCAAGCTGAACTGGAAAAGCAGAATGCAGTGCTAGTTGCGCATTATTATTGTGATCCTGAAGTACAAGAACTAGCGGAACTGACTGGTGGCTGTGTCTCCGATTCATTGGAAATGGCACGTTTTGGGCGTGACCATCCTGCGTCGACCTTGGTGGTGGCCGGGGTTAAGTTCATGGGTGAAACCTCAAAAATACTTTCACCAGAAAAAACCGTCCTGATGCCAACTCTTGAAGCAACCTGTTCACTGGATTTGGGCTGTCCGGTAGAGGAATTTACCAAATTCTGTGATGCGCATCCTGATCATACTGTAGTCGTTTATGCCAATACTTCGGCTGCGGTTAAAGCCCGCGCTGACTGGGTCGTGACTTCAAGTTGTGCAGTTGAGATTATTGAACACCTCGATAGTTTGGGCGAGAAAATTATCTGGGCACCGGATCAGCATCTGGGGCGTTATATTCAGAATAAAACTGGTGCTGACATGCTGCTTTGGGATGGTGCTTGTATTGTTCATGAAGAATTCCGTTCGCGCGGAATTGCCAATATGAAAGCCTTATATCCTGATGCGGCAGTGCTGGTTCATCCAGAATCACCGATGTCTGTGGTAGAAATTGCTGATGCAGTTGGAAGTACTTCTCAGTTAATCAAGGCAGCTCAAACCTTGCCACATCAGCGTTTGATCGTGGCAACGGATCGCGGTATTTTCTATAAAATGCAGCAGGCTGTACCAGATAAGATTCTGATTGAAGCTCCAACCGCTGGAGAAGGAGCAACCTGTCGTTCATGTGCACACTGTCCTTGGATGGCCATGAACGAGCTAGATGGAATCTTGCATGTTCTACAACATCGTGATCAGGAGATTCATGTTGACCCCGCATTAGCTCAACGAGCCAAACTGCCTTTAGATCGTATGCTGGATTTTAGTGCCAGCTTGAAACGCTAAAATTTTGTATAAAAAATGTCTGAAATGCTTGATAAATAAACGCTTGAAGTGTTTTTTTGATTTTTTTTAAATATAGGTGTTGACGTCTTATGGCGTCACGCCTAGAATGCACACCGTACCAAGCGATAAGCTTGATACGAAAGCTGAGATGAATCGGAGCATAGCACAGCCTGGTAGTGCACCTGGTTTGGGACCAGGGGGTCGTAGGTTCGAATCCTACTGCTCCGACCAATTCTTCAAGGCGGATGGTGAAAATCATCAGTAAAGCGCTTGTAGCTCAGTTGGATAGAGCATCCGCCTTCTAAGCGGATGGTCACAGGTTCGAATCCTGTCAGGCGCGCCATTTTTGGTGGCTTGATATTTAAGAACCAAGGCAATGGTGGATGTAGCTCAGTTGGTAGAGCCCCGGATTGTGATTCCGGTTGTCGTGGGTTCGAATCCCATCATTCACCCCAACTCTTTGAGTTGAACATCGGAGCATAGCACAGCCTGGTAGTGCACCTGGTTTGGGACCAGGGGGTCGTAGGTTCGAATCCTACTGCTCCGACCATCTTCTTCATGGTGGTTAGGATTAATAATACCGCGTCAAGCGGTTTTTTTATGTCTAAATAATGAAGACACCGTGATGGTGGATGTAGCTCAGTTGGTAGAGCCCCGGATTGTGATTCCGGTTGTCGTGGGTTCGAATCCCATCATTCACCCCAACTTTTTTGAGTTGAACATCGGAGCATAGCACAGCCTGGTAGTGCACCTGGTTTGGGACCAGGGGGTCGTAGGTTCGAATCCTACTGCTCCGACCATCTATAAAAATGATTAATTATATGGATACCGCATTAGGCGGTTTTTTTATGTCTAAAATTTAAGTACGAACTAAATTTAGCAATCAAAATAAAAATAGATTAAAAACTGGTTATTTATTAAGTTCATTCTTCATTCTTCATTCTTCATTCTTCATTCTTCATTCTTCATTCTTCATTCTTCATTCTTCATTCTTCATTCTTCATTCTTCATTCTTCATTCTTCATTCTTCATTCTTCATTCTTCATTCCAGAATTATGTTTTTAATAAGTCGAGCTAAATGTACCTAGATCTTTTTATGGGTGAGTCGCATTTATTGGGAGGTCCATAGGGATTGTGAAAATAAGAAAAATATTTATTCGAGTGAGTTGGAAGAATATTTTAAGCAAGAGTAGTTATAGGAATAAAAAACTAAATTGCACTTTATTAAGCTGAAACGAAATAGTCCCTGTTTTTTAAATTAAAAAATGGAAATAGTAAAAAGATATCTAAAAAATAGGGTTTTTAGATTAAAGAATATGCATATGGGGTTATTTTGTAGAAATAATAATCAACTGAAGTATTTTCTTAAAAATAGGGGTTGCGCTTGTTTGGGATTGGTCTATAATGCACATCCATCGGCGGTGATGAAGATTAAAACTTCTGATAAAACAGTAACTTAGCATGAAATGGTTGAGTTGAGTTTTAGAAAGGAAGTTTAAAAATAATTTTCATTACTGGTTGACTTTCTAGAGATAGAGAGTAATATAGCCGACCTAGCTTGCTACTGACGAAGTAGCAAGAAGATCATTAAGAGATTATGAAGAACAACTTGTGTGGATTTTTACTGGTTGATTGATCGAAATTATTTTCATTGATTGAATGGTAGAAATTACTCGAAGTTTATTTGAGAAATATTTGTCAGAAAATTGATGAGCCAAGTTTAAGAGTTTTACTTATAAAACTCGAAATGATTTTAACTGAAGAGTTTGATCATGGCTCAGATTGAACGCTGGCGGCAGGCTTAACACATGCAAGTCGAGCGGGGATAGGGTGCTTGCACCTGATTCCTAGCGGCGGACGGGTGAGTAATGCTTAGGAATCTGCCTATTAGTGGGGGACAACGTTCCGAAAGGGACGCTAATACCGCATACGTCCTACGGGAGAAAGCAGGGGATCTTCGGACCTTGCGCTAATAGATGAGCCTAAGTCGGATTAGCTAGTTGGTGGGGTAAAGGCCTACCAAGGCGACGATCTGTAGCGGGTCTGAGAGGATGATCCGCCACACTGGGACTGAGACACGGCCCAGACTCCTACGGGAGGCAGCAGTGGGGAATATTGGACAATGGGGGCAACCCTGATCCAGCCATGCCGCGTGTGTGAAGAAGGCCTTTTGGTTGTAAAGCACTTTAAGCGAGGAGGAGGCTTACCTGGTTAATACCTGGGATAAGTGGACGTTACTCGCAGAATAAGCACCGGCTAACTCTGTGCCAGCAGCCGCGGTAATACAGAGGGTGCAAGCGTTAATCGGATTTACTGGGCGTAAAGCGCGCGTAGGTGGCTAATTAAGTCAAATGTGAAATCCCCGAGCTTAACTTGGGAATTGCATTCGATACTGGTTAGCTAGAGTATGGGAGAGGATGGTAGAATTCCAGGTGTAGCGGTGAAATGCGTAGAGATCTGGAGGAATACCGATGGCGAAGGCAGCCATCTGGCCTAATACTGACACTGAGGTGCGAAAGCATGGGGAGCAAACAGGATTAGATACCCTGGTAGTCCATGCCGTAAACGATGTCTACTAGCCGTTGGGGCCCTTGAGGCTTTAGTGGCGCAGCTAACGCGATAAGTAGACCGCCTGGGGAGTACGGTCGCAAGACTAAAACTCAAATGAATTGACGGGGGCCCGCACAAGCGGTGGAGCATGTGGTTTAATTCGATGCAACGCGAAGAACCTTACCTGGCCTTGACATACAGAGAACTTTCCAGAGATGGATTGGTGCCTTCGGGAACTCTGATACAGGTGCTGCATGGCTGTCGTCAGCTCGTGTCGTGAGATGTTGGGTTAAGTCCCGCAACGAGCGCAACCCTTTTCCTTATTTGCCAGCACTTCGGGTGGGAACTTTAAGGATACTGCCAGTGACAAACTGGAGGAAGGCGGGGACGACGTCAAGTCATCATGGCCCTTACGGCCAGGGCTACACACGTGCTACAATGGTCGGTACAAAGGGTTGCTACTGCGCGAGCAGATGCTAATCTCAAAAAGCCGATCGTAGTCCGGATCGCAGTCTGCAACTCGACTGCGTGAAGTCGGAATCGCTAGTAATCGCGGATCAGAATGCCGCGGTGAATACGTTCCCGGGCCTTGTACACACCGCCCGTCACACCATGGGAGTTTGTTGCACCAGAAGTAGGTAGTCTAACCTTAGGGAGGACGCTTACCACGGTGTGGCCGATGACTGGGGTGAAGTCGTAACAAGGTAGCCGTAGGGGAACCTGCGGCTGGATCACCTCCTTAACGAAAGATTGACGATTGGTAAGAATCCACAACAAGTTGTTCTTCATGACGATGTATCTGAGGGTCTGTAGCTCAGTTGGTTAGAGCACACGCTTGATAAGCGTGGGGTCACAAGTTCAAGTCTTGTCAGACCCACCACTACTGACGAAGCGTTAATTGCAGAGCGAACAGAAACGGAACGATACATTGACTTATTGATAAGCTGGGGACTTAGCTTAGTTGGTAGAGCGCCTGCTTTGCACGCAGGAGGTCAGGAGTTCGACTCTCCTAGTCTCCACCACGTATTCGTTCGAATACGTAATAAGCAAACGGTTTGATAGCTTATAGAGCTTAGTAAGAAAGCGGCGTATAATGCGCGGCATTGTTATTAACCTCTGTGATTTATCACAGTAATGCAGTCCGACGAGGATGCATTAAATCATTAACAGAATATATTTGAGTTGAAATAATTTGTTCATACTCATACAAGAGCGGAAACGACACGACTTCGGTTGTGAAGTTGAAGTGATTGAATGAGAACTAGCGAAATTAACTGAATCAAGCGTTTTGGTATATGAATCTAATTGAAGCTGTACAGTGATTAAGTTCACGAGACTCTAACTGTGTAATTAACTGAGTGATCGGTTGATTATGTTGTTTATCCTACTTGTAGGGATGAACGACTGTTTGGGGTTGTATAGTCAAGTAATTAAGTGCATGTGGTGGATGCCTTGGCAGTCAGAGGCGAAGAAAGACGTGATAGCCTGCGAAAAGCTCCGGGGAGGCGGCAAATATCCTGTGATCCGGAGATGTCTGAATGGGGAAACCCACCGGCTATAAGGTCGGTATCATAAACTGAATACATAGGTTTATGAGGCGAACGCGGAGAAGTGAAACATCTCAGTATCCGTAGGAAAAGAAATCAATTGAGATTCCCTCAGTAGCGGCGAGCGAAAGGGGAACAGCCCATTAAGTCATATCAGTTTTAGTGGAATGCTCTGGGAAGTGCAACCATAGTGGGTGATAGTCCTGTACACGAAAGGGCTGATATGATGATGTCGAGTAGGGCGAGGCACGTGAAACCTTGTCTGAATATAGGGGGACCATCCTCTAAGGCTAAATACTCCTGACTGACCGATAGTGAACCAGTACCGTGAGGGAAAGGCGAAAAGAACCCCTGTGAGGGGAGTGAAATAGATCCTGAAACCGCATGCATACAAGCAGTGGGAGCCACTTTGTGTGGTGACTGCGTACCTTTTGTATAATGGGTCAGCGACTTATATTCAGTAGCGAGGTTAACCGAATAGGGGAGCCGTAGAGAAATCGAGTCTTAATAGGGCGTTTAGTTGCTGGGTATAGACCCGAAACCGGGTGATCTATCCATGAGCAGGTTGAAGGTTGGGTAACACTAACTGGAGGACCGAACCCACTGTCGTTGAAAAGCCAGGGGATGACTTGTGGATAGGGGTGAAAGGCTAATCAAACTCGGTGATAGCTGGTTCTCCCCGAAAGCTATTTAGGTAGCGCCTCGGACGAATACCATTGGGGGTAGAGCACTGTTTCGGCTAGGGGGTCATCCCGACTTACCAAACCGATGCAAACTCCGAATACCAATGAGTACTATCCGGGAGACAGACTGCGGGTGCTAACGTCCGTAGTCAAGAGGAAAACAATCCAGACCGCCAGCTAAGGTCCCTAAATCATAGTTAAGTGGGAAACGATGTGGGAAGGCATAGACAGCTAGGAGGTTGGCTTAGAAGCAGCCACCCTTTAAAGAAAGCGTAATAGCTCACTAGTCGAGTCGGCCTGCGCGGAAGATGTAACGGGGCTAAAACTATGTACCGAAGCTGCGGATTTGCAATTTATTGCAAGTGGTAGGGGAGCGTTCTGTAAGCCGATGAAGGTGTGTTGAGAAGCATGCTGGAGGTATCAGAAGTGCGAATGCTGACGTGAGTAACGACAAAACGGGTGAAAAACCCGTTCGCTGAAAGACCAAGGGTTCCAGTCCAACGTTAATCGGGGCTGGGTGAGTCGACCCCTAAGGCGAGGCCGAGAGGCGTAGTCGATGGGAAATTGGTTAATATTCCAATACTTCAGTGTAATGCGATGAGAGGACGGAGAAGGTTAAGTCAGCCTGGCGTTGGTTGTCCAGGTGGAAGACAGTAGGCATGCATCTTAGGCAAATCCGGGGTGCTCTATGCTGAGAGTTGATAGCAAGCCAGTTTACTGGTGAAGTGGCTGATACCATACTTCCAGGAAAAGTCTCTAAGCTTCAGTTACACTGGAATCGTACCCGAAACCGACACAGGTGGTCAGGTCGAGTAGACCAAAGCGCTTGAGAGAACTCTGCTGAAGGAACTAGGCAAAATGGTACCGTAACTTCGGGAGAAGGTACGCTGTTGATGGTGATGGGACTTGCTCCTTGAGCTGTTGACAGCCTCAGAAACCAGGCCGCTGCAACTGTTTATTAAAAACATAGCACTCTGCAAACACGAAAGTGGACGTATAGGGTGTGATGCCTGCCCGGTGCTGGAAGGTTAATTGATGGGGTTAGCGTAAGCGAAGCTCTTGATCGAAGCCCCAGTAAACGGCGGCCGTAACTATAACGGTCCTAAGGTAGCGAAATTCCTTGTCGGGTAAGTTCCGACCTGCACGAATGGCATAATGATGGCGGCGCTGTCTCCAGCAGAGGCTCAGTGAAATCGAATTCGCCGTGAAGATGCGGTGTACCCGCGGCTAGACGGAAAGACCCCGTGAACCTTTACTGCAGCTTGACATTGAACTTTGATCTTACTTGTGTAGGATAGGTGGGAGGCTTTGAAGTGGTGACGCTAGTTGCCATGGAGCCGTCCTTGAAATACCACCCTGGTAATATTGAGGTTCTAACTCTGCTCCCTGATCGGGAGCGAGGACCATGTCTGGTGGGTAGTTTGACTGGGGCGGTCTCCTCCTAAAGAGTAACGGAGGAGTACGAAGGTGCGCTCAGCGTGGTCGGAAATCACGCGTAGAGTATAAAGGCAAAAGCGCGCTTAACTGCGAGACCCACAAGTCGAGCAGGTACGAAAGTAGGTCTTAGTGATCCGGTGGTTCTGTATGGAAGGGCCATCGCTCAACGGATAAAAGGTACTCTGGGGATAACAGGCTGATACCGCCCAAGAGTTCATATCGACGGCGGTGTTTGGCACCTCGATGTCGGCTCATCTCATCCTGGGGCTGAAGCAGGTCCCAAGGGTATGGCTGTTCGCCATTTAAAGAGGTACGCGAGCTGGGTTTAGAACGTCGTGAGACAGTTCGGTCCCTATCTACCGTGGGCGCTGGAAATTTGAGAGGATCTGCTCCTAGTACGAGAGGACCAGAGTGGACGAACCTCTGGTGTACCGGTTGTGACGCCAGTCGCATCGCCGGGTAGCTATGTTCGGAAGGGATAACCGCTGAAAGCATCTAAGCGGGAAGCCTACCTCAAGATAAGATTTCCCTAGGACTTTATGTCCTCTAAAGAGCCGTTGAAGACTACGACGTTGATAGGTTGGATGTGGAAGTGCAGTGATGCATGAAGCTGACCAATACTAATTGCTCGTGAGGCTTGACTATACAACACCCAAGCAGTTGTATATAAAGCATCAATTGATTTCATATTGATCTAACGATCAGACGAAGCCTTGATTTAGTTAAGCTAATCGAACAAATGAGAGTATAATTAAGCACTGCTTAGTTCTACTCGCAAGAACTCAGATACATCTGTTAATGAACTCTATTTGAAGAAAGCTAGGCAAACGAAGCGCAAGCAACGTAGATAAGACCATAGCGAGTAAGCATACCAGTTGTGCTGGCGACCATAGCAAGAGTGAACCACCTGATCCCTTCCCGAACTCAGAAGTGAAACCTCTTAGCGCTGATGGTAGTGTGGGGTCTCCCATGTGAGAGTAAGTCATCGCCAGCTCATTATTCCTAAAAAGCCCTCTGCAGAAGCAGGGGGCTTTTTTTATGCGTGGGATTTAAAAAATTAAATCAAATTATATTAATTTACAAATTGGTTAATTACTGTTTAATAAAAATAAGTGATTAATAATGCTTAAAAAATTATATAAAAATGACGGTAGAGTTCATGAAATCACTATAGTTTTGTGTGTTTTTTTATCAAACTATGTTATAAAAGTTAAAACGGCATGAAAATTGCTTATAAAACGAGATTTTTATTAGGGGGTCATATGAAATTATCAGTGGGATTACGAATTGCCAACTCGCTGTCATTAACTCCACAGTTACAACAAGCAATCCGCTTATTACAATTATCCAGTCTAGAACTAGAGCAAGAAATCCAGCTACAACTTGATAGTAATCCTTTGTTAGAAAAAGTTGAAGAGCAAATCAGTGTTGAAAGTCTTTCGACTGTTGATGCGAGTCAAAAGGATTTAACCAATGAACTCAATGCAGACCATCTTCCGGACGATCTACCTGTAGATACCGACTGGGATGATGTCTATACTCATCAACCTACAAGTCTGGGTGCAGCAGAGTTCGAAGAGCGCGAAGATAACCGTCAAAGCCAGCAAAGCCTACAAGAATATATGCTCGAGCAGATTAATCTGCTGCACTTTTCTCGCATTGATCAGCTGATTGCATACTGCATTATTGATTCCCTAGATGAAAAGGGTTTTCTGGATGCAGAAATTTCTGAAATTACTGCATCAGTACAGCATCTTTTATCTTCCATGGATTATGAGGAAGAAATCGAAGAGGATGAAGTACTCGTTGTTCTCAAGCATATTCAGCGTCTTGATCCGATTGGAGTGGGTTCCAGAAACCTAGCTGAGTGTTTATTGATTCAGTTGGATAGCTTGCCAGTTAATACCCCTTGTCGTAATGATGCGGTTAAATTGCTGCAACATTACGAGCTGCTGATTACCAATGAATTACCAAAACTCATTAAGCAAACTGGCTTAAATCAGGAACAATTACGCTGTGCCGTTGATTTACTGAAAACTCTTAAGCCATATCCTGGACTAGAGTTTGAAAGTAAGGAATCTGATTATCAGATCCCGGATGTCGTGGTAATGAAAAAGAATGACTGCTGGCAGGTGACGTTGAATCCTGATGTGATGCCAAAGTTAAGACTAAATTCTTTTTATACCAACATGATTCGTCGTGCTGATCAAAGTGAAGATAATCAATATCTGCGTAATCAGATGCTAGAAGCAAAAAACTTTATTAAAAGCATCGACGAACGTCATAAAACTTTATTGAAAGTAGCTACCTGTATTGTTGAACATCAGAAAAGTTTTTTAGAAATTGGCCCTGAAGGTATGAAGCCTCTGGTTTTACGTGATATTGCTGAAGAAGTCGAATTACATGAATCAACCGTATCTCGTGTAACGACTAACAAATATATGCTGACCCCACGTGGTTTATTTGAACTGAAATACTTCTTCTCGAGTCATGTGGGAACGACTTCAGGTGGTGAGGCTTCATCTACTGCGATCCGTGCCAAAATTAAGAAAATGATTGCTGAAGAAAATGCACGTAAGCCTTTATCTGACAATGCAATTGCCAATCTTTTGAAAGAAGAGGGGATTGATGTGGCACGACGCACGGTCGCGAAATATCGTGAATCGTTACATATTCCTTCATCTTCTGAGCGAAAAGTCTTGATCTAGTTTTTGAAATTTGATTATTCTAGAGATTCATTATGACATCGTAATGAATCTTTTTTTCTTTTGAGGAATGGTGAAAATGATCTGAATAAATACTTTAAATCACGATTTTGCTTGAGCAAGTTATTGTATTCTTTTCATTTTTAACTGTGACTCTTCTGATCCTAACGAAGGTGAGGGATAGAACTATGCAAATAACAATTCGTGGACATCATTTATCAATTACGCCAGCGATTGAAGAAACTATAAAAACGAAATTTTCACAGATGACCAAACATCTGGATCAGGTGAACAGCATGCAGGTTAAGCTTTCCAAAGATCATCAGATTGATAAGCGCTCAAAAAGAGGCAGTAGTAACCATATCGCAGAAGCGATTGTCCGTTTACCGGGTATTGAGTTTTTTGCTCATGCCAATGCTGATGACATGTATACCTCAATTAAAATTTTGACGGAAAAATTAAAAAAACAGATTGACCGATATCGCGAAATGCAGCTGAATCATCAGAGTTTAGCCATTTAAGCGACCAAATGGGGAAAAAGAGGTTTTTAAAAGCCTCTTTTTTTATATATATAATGTATGTGACTAATGAATTATTTTTTACATTTATAGTAAAATGACTCGTTTTACACCCTTAGTCCTATAAGAGGTCTTGTGATGAATAATGAACAGCTCGCTGAAATTTTAAAAGCCGCTTTTCCTGAGGCGGATGTTGCTGTGAGTGGTCAGGGCGGAAAATTCGATCTCCGTATTGTGGATGATCAGTTTGAAGGTAAACGTCCGGTTGCACGTCAACAAGCTGTTTATGCTCCTCTCAATTCCCATATTGCCAGTGGTGCAGTGCATGCTGTGACCATTCGTGCATTGACCAAAGAAGAATGGCGTAAAGCAAGCTTATTTGGAGCTTAATCAATTAATGGATAAATTCTTAATTCAGGGCGGTATTAAGCTCGACGGTGAAGTGCGTATTTCTGGTGCAAAAAATGCAGCGCTTCCATTATTAGCAGCAATGATTCTTGCTGATACGCCAATCACACTTAGAAATGTTCCAAATCTAAAAGATGTAAATACCTTGGTGAAGCTGATCGCAGGTCTTGGGATCACAATTAGCTATGAAGGCGATACAGTTATTGCAGATACCTCTACCTTGGATAACCAGTTTGCACCTTATGAACTCGTAAAAACCATGCGTGCTTCTATTTTGGTGCTTGGCCCTCTCTTGGCGCGCTACGGTAGTGCAAAAGTATCTTTACCAGGTGGATGTGCGATTGGTTCTCGTCCAGTCGATCAGCATTTGAAAGCACTAGAAGCTTTAGGTGCCGAGATTGAGGTTGAGGCCGGCTATGTCCATGCTAAAGTCGATGGTCGTCTGAAAGGCGGTGAAGTTGTCTTTGATATGGTGACTGTGGGTGGTACTGAAAATATTCTGATGGCTGCAGTATTGGCGGATGGTGTGACCACGATTCGTAATGCGGCGCGCGAACCTGAAATTACTGATCTTGCTCAAATGCTGATTAAGATGGGTGCGAAAATTGAAGGTCTAGATACCGATACCCTAGTGGTTACCGGTGTAGAAAGCCTGCATGGCTGTGAATATGCAGTAGTGGCCGACCGTATTGAAACTGGTTCTTATCTGGCTGCTGCAGCTATTACAGGTGGTCGTGTTAAAACCACACATACAGATCCAGCTTTAATGGAAGCTGTACTGGATAAGTTTGAAGAAATGGGTGCAGAAGTCACTCGTGGTGATGACTGGATTGAACTGGATATGATGGGCAAACGTCCGAAAGCGGTGAGCTTCCGTACCTTGCCACATCCAGATTTCCCAACAGATATGCAAGCCCAATTGATGGCAGTCAATGCTATTGGTCGTGGATTTGCCACAATTTCTGAAACGATTTTTGAAAACCGTTTTATGCATGTTCCTGAATTGGCCCGTATGGGAGCCAATATTCAGGTCGAAGGTAATGATGCTGTCGTAACGGGTGTAGAAAAACTTTCTGCAGCACCTGTGATGGCAACAGATTTACGTGCTTCATTCTCTTTAGTTCTTGCAGCACTTGCAGCCGAAGGAGAAACATTGATTGACCGTATTTATCATATTGACCGCGGTTATGAAGATGTCGAAGCAAAGTTACAAGGTTTAGGTGCCCAAATTAAGCGAGTAAGTTAATGAGTGATATGAGAAACGATGATCCAAACTTTGACGTAATGGGCAATTTTGATCATGGTTTAACGTTAGCATTAAGCAAGGGCCGTATCTTAAAAGAAACTTTACCTCTGCTTGAAACAGCAGGGATTAACCTGCTGGAAGATCCGGATAAATCACGTAAGCTGATTTTTCCAACCACGCATAAACAGGTGCGTATCCTGATTTTACGTGCTTCTGATGTGCCGACTTATGTTGAAAATGGCGCGGCAGATATCGGTGTTGCAGGTAAAGATGTGTTGATGGAACATGGCGCGCAAAATGTCTATGAACCATTAGATCTTAAAATTGCCAACTGCAAATTGATGACAGCAGGTAAAGTCGGCATGGAGCGTCCGAAAGGCCGTTTAAAAATTGCGACTAAATACGTGAATCTGACCCGTCAATACTACGCGAGCCTCGGTGAGCAGGTTGATGTGATCAAGCTCTACGGTTCGATGGAACTTGCACCATTGGTCGGTCTGGGCGATTACATTGTCGATGTGGTCGATACTGGTAATACCTTACGTGCCAATGGTTTAGAGCCACTTGAAGAAATCTGTAAAGTCTCTTCACGTTTAATCGTCAATAAAGCCAGCTTCAAACGTAAGCAAGCCTTGTTAAATCCGATTCTGGCTCAGCTTGAAAAAGCAGTCGAAGAACGCGAAAAGGCAAAACAGGCTTAAAATT
This sequence comes from Acinetobacter sp. CAU_H_60, assembly GCF_058599385.1. NCBI lineage: Bacteria > Pseudomonadati > Pseudomonadota > Gammaproteobacteria > Moraxellales > Moraxellaceae > Acinetobacter > Acinetobacter sp. CAU_H_60. Next base: position 567,389 of record NZ_CM178653.1, read on the forward strand.
GATTGCTTAAGAAACCGCCCAATCCGGGCGGTTTCTTATTTCTCTATATATCAGATTCTATTTAAATCCTTTCATCAATTTTACCCAAAGCTATTTTCAATAAAACTCATAGAGCTAGAGCACTATGTCTGCCGACAAAAGCCTAGAAAACAGGTAAACTAAAGCCTTCGAATTCAAACCTGATGGGTAAATTGATGCGACGTTTATCGACCCAAGATCAAAACTTCAAGCAAGCATTTGCTGACTTGTTGGCTTTTGAGACTGTGAATGATCCTGAACTTTTAAAAACTGTAGATCAAATTATTGCTGATGTTCGTCAGCATGGTGATGCACATGTTCTTAAACTCACTCAACAGTTCGATCGACATCCGGCGCATCAATTTTCAGATTTAGAACTGACTCAAGAGCAACTTAAAGCAGCTTTCGAAGGCTTAACGACTGAAGTGCGTGAAGCTTTAGAATTGGCTGCAAACCGTATTCGCGAATTCCATCAGGCACAAAAACAGGATGGTTGGACGTATGTCGATGCTCTAGGTAATACCTTGGGTCAGAAAGTGACTCCACTGGATCGTGTCGGGATTTATGTGCCGGGTGGTCTGGCATCTTATCCATCCTCAGTACTGATGAATGCAGTGCCTGCACATGTGGCGGGTGTCCCTGAAATTATTATGGTGGTGCCTGCCCCGAATGGTGAACTCAATCCATTGGTATTGGCTGCTGCATATTTGGCTGGCGTAACACGTGTCTTTACGATTGGTGGTGCACAAGCCGTTGCAGCACTCGCATATGGTACAGAAACCGTACCACCTGTCGATAAAATTACTGGTCCAGGTAACCGGTTTGTGGCTGCAGCAAAACGTGCGGTGTTTGGTCAGGTCGGTATCGATATGATTGCAGGCCCTTCTGAGATTCTGGTCTATGCCGAAGGCGAGAATAACGCTGAATGGTTGGCGATGGACTTATTGTCACAGGCTGAACATGACACTGTGGCACAAGCCGTTTTCATTACACCTGATGAAGCACTTTTAGATGCTGTTGAAAAGTGGATTGAAAAACACTTAGAAGCATTACCGAAAGCAGATATTGCACGTACTTCAATTGAGAACCGCGGTGCTTTGGTATTGGTAAAAGACCGTGCTGAAGGTGCTGAGCTGATTAACCAAGTGGCGCCAGAACATCTCATGCTATGTTTAGATGAAGCACAAGAGATGGCAGAAGATATTCGCCATGCAGGCGCGATTTTCATGGGTCGTTACACCCCTGAAGCGATTGGTGACTATTGTGCAGGTCCAAACCATGTATTACCGACATCGGGTACAGCACGTTTCTCATCACCACTGGGTGTGTATGATTTCCAGAAACGTTCAAGCCTGATTATGTGTTCTGAAGATGGTGTGAAAACCCTTGCGAAAACTGCAGATGTTCTGGCACAGCAGGAAAATCTGGATGCGCATGCCCGTTCAGCACGCTACCGTTATCAGTAATTAAATACTTATATTGAATAAAAGATATTTCTTTCCCTTCGGGAGAGGTTAGGTAAGGGGAATTATTTGACCTCTCCCTAACCCTCTCCTAAAAGGAGAGGGAATTTGAGAATAGAAAATGTCGAATATCACCATAGAGCAAATGCGTTTTTGGAGCCCTGAAGTCCGTGAGCTAGAGCCTTACGTTCCAGGCGAACAGCCCAAAATTCAAAACCTTTTAAAATTAAATACCAATGAAAATCCGTATCCACCATCACCGAAAGTCGTGGAAGCGGTGCAAAAAGTTTTAGCCAATGGCGCAGATGTTTTACGTCTTTATCCAGATCCAGATGCATCTGAATTGAAACATGCCATAGCTAGACAGCAAAATGTTACTGTTGAAAATGTCTTTGTAGGAAATGGTTCTGATGAAGTCTTGGCACATATTTTTAAAGCCTTCTTTATTCAGGAACAGCCACTGCTTTATCCAGATATTACCTATAGCTTCTATCCGGTTTATAGTCAGTTCTTTGGTGTCAAAACCAAAATCTTGCCACTCAATGAAAATTTTGAAATTGTAGTAGATGATTATAAACAGCCAAATGGCGGTATTATCATCACTAATCCAAATGCGCCAACCAGTATTGCACTTGGTTTGTCTGGCATTGAAGAAATCCTGCAAGCGAATCCAGATTCAGTAGTCGTCATTGATGAAGCCTATGTAGATTTTGGTGCTGAATCAGCAGTGAGTTTGATTGATAAATACGAGAATCTAGTAGTCTGTCAGACGACTTCAAAATCCCGCTCTTTAGCAGGCTTACGTGTCGGTTTTGCGATTGCCCAATCGCATTTAATTGCAGCACTTGAAGCGGTAAAAAACAGCTTTAACTCTTATCCAATGGATCGTTTTGCGATTGCGGCTGCGGTCGCTTCATTCGAAGATCAGGAATACTTTGAAGCACAAAATGCCAAAGTCATTGCCAGTCGTGAAAAACTGGTTAATCAGTTGAATGAGCTCGGTTTCAAAGTCTTGCCATCAAGTGCGAACTTTATTTTTGCTTCACTACCATCAAAAGATGCAGGTGAGTTAGCGGCTGAATTACGGGAACGTGGCATTATCGTACGTTACTTTAATAAACCTCGTATCAATCAATTTTTACGTATTACCATTGGTACAGATGAGCAAAATCAGCGTTTGGTAGACACATTGAAAAATGATATTTTAGCTTAGTTAAATCCACCCTAACCCTCCTTTGATAAAGGAGGGAACCTTTTTCTTTTTAAAGAGAGAGAATCCCCCTCTTTGTTAAAGAGGGGTTAGGGGAGATTCAAGACTCTATGGAGCCGCTTTTTTATTTATTCGGGTTTATACCAGGTGTTGATTAAATCCAGCATTGCTTCAACCTTATCAAAACATTCCTGATATTCCGCATCACAGTCAGACGAAATCGTAATTCCGCCACCCGCCCAAAGTGAAACCTCATCCTGATATTTCTGAATGGAGCGAATCAGAATATTCCAGCTTCCTGTTCCATCAAAATTAAAATAACCTAATGAACCACAATATGCTCCACGTGGAGCATCTTCTAACTCTTCAATAATTTGCATGGCGCGAATCTTTGGTGCACCGGTAATTGATCCACCGGGAAGCGCAGACAGTAATACATCAAAAGGATTCACATCTTCTTTTAAAGTTGCTTCGACTTCGCTGACCATATGATGTACTTGGTTAAATGACTCGATATTGAATAACTTAGGTGTCTTGACTGAACCTGTTTCTGCATAAACACTGAGGTCATTGCGTAACAAATCTACAATCATGACATTTTCAGCCTGATCCTTCCTTGAGTCTTTTAATCGTTGTTTTGATTGTTCATCAAGCACCGGATCGGCAAAACGTGGCATGGTACCTTTAATCGGTTTGGTGACAATTTTTTGATGTGCTTCAAAATCAATAAACAGTTCAGGTGAACAGCTCAATAATTCAAAATTACCAATACGAAGATAGCCCGCATATGGTGCATTGGTTAATGTCCAGAAAGCATGTGCAGTTTCTAATAATGAACCTTCAGCCAGTGCTGTAAATTCCTGGGTCAAGTTAATCTGGTAACAATCACCGGCTAGAATATAATCCTGAATATCCTGAAATGCCTGTGCATAGCGAGATTTGTCCCAACGTGGGCTGCAAAGGGTTTTTAATTGAAATTGTGATGGTATAGAGGCTTGATTTAATAGATTTTGAAGATGATTGAAAATATCTTCTGCTTGCGGATCATGACTATAGAATACCCATTGACCAGCTTCAAACTTAATATAAGAATCAAACTGACCAATAAATAGGCTAGGTTGAGCTCGCACCGGGTATTGGGTGTGCTGTTGAGCAGCGTAATCATAGCCAATAAACCCAACATAACCTCCAGAAAATTCATTTGCTTTAATATCTGGAGTTTGCTCAAGCTCTAAGCTGAGTTCAGCTATATCAGCCTGATATTGCTCGATATCCACTCTCTTAAATGACTGAATTTGTCCATCCTGCACCATAAAATATTTCTGTGCACAGCAGGCAATAAAAGGCTGCCCATTGTTATTTAAATATATCAGGTGATCTAAGGGGCTTAATGCATGCAATAGATCTTTAAGCTGAAGAGATGCAAAACTTAAAGGACAATGGTAAGGAGCTTCGTTCATTCAGTAGCGCATATTCCGATATGACCCGGTATTTTATATCAAGAATAGGAAAAAATATTTCTAAATCATCAAATACCGTTTGTCGGTAAGCTCAATATTGCGACCAACAACAGTTGATCAAAATATGACTCGACGTTAAGTTAAGTGGGCGAGCAAAATTACTCAAGGAAAGATGCTTTGCGTTGTCAGAAAATAAAAAACACAACGTCAGCACTGAGTGATTCACAACCAAAAAAAATAGTACTCTTGGGAGAGTAAACAATGAAAAAATTCACAAAATTGGCTTTAGCTGCTTCAGTTGCTTTTAGTGCAAACGCAATGGCGATGCAATCACTGGACGATGCATCTCTAAGCGCGACTACAGGTCAGGACGGTTTGAAAATCGGTATCGGTATTTCAAAAATTGAAATTGAAAAACTATTTATCCATGATAATGATGGTTTAGCTGAAGATTCTACTGCAACAGCGGGTGTTATTGAAATTTATAATAATGATGGAGTTGTTCTTCGCCCTGGAGAGGCTGCTAATGGTATTGTGGGTGGTACTGGTGAAGCAGGTGCAATCTATATTAAAGCAAATGGTAAAGGAAGAACAACAGCTAATGGTATCGTGATTGGTGCAAACTACGATGACAATGGTGATTATTTACTAGCTTCACGTAACCTTGCAGATTTAACCATTGACTCAGATGCTGGTGCTGGTAATCCATTCATCAACATTGCAGCAGAAGTATCTGGCTTAGATATTAACATCGGTGAAATTGGGGTTGTGGGATCAGCTTCATCTCTTACGGATTATGAAAATGGTTTAGCTTCAGCTACTAGTATTCGCCGTGGTGGTGCTGGTAAGGAAAATGCGATTTTATCTGGCCTATCACTTAAAACAGGTCCAATGTCTGCCAATATTCAATTGGGTGCTGCTCCACAGGGCGCAATGATTAAACTGAATGCAACAATGATTGGCGGCTTAACAATTACAGATTTGGGTATTCTCGATAACTCAACAGCTGGTCAACAAGTTGCTGACGGTGTAACTACTTCTGGCCCAGGTGAAATCTTCATTGAAAGCATCAAGTTAACCGATGCTGGTACTAAAGATTTGACATTGAACCAAAGCATCAGTGTATTTGGCGAATCAACTGCAAACGATGGTTTCATTCGTATTGTGAGCTCAAGTGGTGCACATGATAACTATGTGAAAGGTATTCACCTAGGTAGCCAAAATGCAGCATCAATTGGTGATATGGAAATTCAAGGTCTGCAAACTTACTTTAGCCCGGCAACTGGCCAATATGCAAAAGGTGCAATTATTACCATTTCTGGTCACTAATTTTTACCTTAAAAAAGCGCGTGTTTACACGCGCTTTTTTTTATGACTACAACATCTATCTAAAAAAATAAAAAAAGACTGTATTTTTTTGAAAAAGAAGGTATCTTTCTAGTTACAGGGAAGTAGAGTGAAAACTCTATAAAAAGAAAAATTAGGCACATCATGCCAATGATAAGAAAAGTAAAAGAATATGTTAGAGATTGCATTGGGCTCGGCATTGATGTATTACGCTGCCAAAGAAGCTCTGGATATTAAAAAACAGCCTCCAGGCGCTGTTCACTATACTGAAGTTCTTGATTCAAGAAATGATTCTTTCGTACGTATGCACCGCGAACATGTGGAAGTCAAACCTGCACTGTTAGACCAGTTTCAGGGAATTGTGCGTCAGGCTTATGATTATAGTTGTGGTTCAGCTGCACTTACGACGTTATTAAATGGCTATGTGGGGACCCAACTGGGTGAACAGCAAGTCATGAATGGCCTAATGAAATTTGGTGAAACGGATAAAATCATCGAACGTCGTAGCTTTTCCCTTCTTGATATGAAGCGTTTTGTTGCTGCCTTAGGCCTGGAAAGTGGTGGCTATCGCGGGGAATTTGAAGATCTGGTTAAACAGGGACAACCCGCCATTGTTCCTATTTCCTATGCAGGATTTAAACATTTTGTCGTGTACAAAGCTTATAAAAATGGGCGGGTGTATGTTGCCGATCCAGCACTAGGTAATATCAGTTTTGATGAACAGCGATTTAAGGAAATTTGGGAAAACAATACTTTATATTTAATTAATGTCCCTGAACAATATCGAAAAAACTTTTTGGCATTAAAAGATTCGGATATGCGTCATGTCGAAGATGCAACCATTAACCGTTATGCTTTAGTTGATATGCAGTATCCACAGTTCTATATGGATAAAATTGCCGATAAAGCATCGACCATCCGCATGGATCGTAACCGTAATGTAGATTCAGAAAAATTTGGGGAATATCAATATAATTTTCTCAGACTTTATTACAAGAATAAATAAAACGAAAAGATGGCTATAGAAAAATTAAAAATGGTGAAATGGATATGAACAGTAAATGGATGAACAAGACATTCTTGGCGCTCAGCATTCAGATGGTCATGGGAGTGGCATGGGCTGCGGATGAGCCTGAACTGGGTGAGTATGAAACGGTTGAGGAAGAAGTAGTCGAGACTGCTGCATCCGTTGATATTCAGCCTGAACCAGCAGCAACTCAAGCTGTAGAAGAACCTGAACTTGGGGGGTATGAAACAGTTCAGGAGGAAGCTGTAGCAGAGCCTGAACTGGGAGGATATGAAACTGTTCAGGAAGAAGCTGTTGTTGAAACAGCTGCACCTGCTGAAGCTCCAGCCACTCAAGCAGTAGATGCATCTCAAGCCTTACAGAAAAAAGAAGGAGATGCTACTCAGGAAGCAAGTCTAGAAGAAGTATTTACTTCAAATGAGCGTCAATACTCACTTATTAAACAAGGCGAAATTTCATCCTATTATGATATTGATTATACCTATTATCGAGATACACAACTCGATATGGAAATGGCACAGGGCCAGTTGTATCAGCTCCGTGTTCAGGAAAATGCAACACATAGCCTGACCAATACTTTCACTTTTCAGTACGGGGTGAAAGATAACCTGACCTTAACAGCTTCCTTACCTTTGGTGGCTAAAACAGATTTATTAAAAGATACCTCTACAGCAGGATTAGGGGATATTAGTCTAGGTGCACGTTGGGAGCCATTCCCTTTAAAAGCAGGTCGTTTACCACTTATTTTATTTGCCAATTTGTCGACTAAAACAGGTGATAGCCCATATGAAATTAATGCAGCAAAAGATCTGGCTGCAGGTAAGGGGTATTACTCAGCGGGTGTAGGGGCGAGTACACGTAAATATATTGATCCAGTGGTACTATTTGCCTCTGTTTCTGCAAATTATGGGTTTAAGGAATCTGGCTTAGATCAGCGTCGCGGTACACGAATTATTGAAGAGTTTGAACCAGGGATTAGTGGTGGTTTTGCTTTCGGTTTCGCTTATTCATTTAACTATGATGTTTCCATGACCATGTCTTATCAGCAAAGCTTTAACACTGGTGCAGAATTTAAGTATCACACGGGTGAAAGCTATTCAGCCGCTGATCAGACTAGTTCTACTTTTGCGATTTCTTTAGGGGTGCGTGTATCCCCAGAAACCATTGTAAATGGTACGGTCGGATTGGGGCTGACCGAAGATGCACCAGATGTTTCACTGGGACTTTCATTCCCACTTGATATTTTAGGTTTCGGTAAGAAATTCAGTTAATAGGGGTGTCGTATGAAAAACATTCGACTTAGCCCGTTATTAACAGGAATTATTCTTGCGGGCTGTTCAAGTTATACCTTTGCACAATTAGGGACCAACCTTTCTGTTGACCTGCGTGCATTGTCTATGGGGAACGCAGTTACTGCAGATCCGCCAGGAGTGAATGCAATTCACTTTAACCCGGCTGCATTGGCTAAAATTGAAGGCTTACAAACCGAACAGCAAATTATTGTTGCGAACTTTGATATTCAGCGTGAATTTACTGTTCCTGCTGGATATAACGTTTTTGGTTATTCAGATGATCCAATGGTCTGTAATGATGGGCCTGAAGTATCTTCTGATTTATGTACAGATTTTAAAGGTCCAGTGAAGGGTGATGTAGAGTATGTCAGCCTCTACGTACCTATTCTGAAAAAAATGGTGGATTTGGGTGAAGGCCTTCCGATGGCAGCACCTACTATGGGGGTCTCTTATAAACCACCAGGCTCTAAAGCAACTTATGCAACTGCAGTCTATGCACCACTAGTGGCAGGTTTTGGTCATGAGGATGGTAATCCTGCCAATTTTATGGGACAACAGGTTGCTTTAGAGCGGATTACATATTTATCTCCATCAATTGGTTATGAAGTCAACGACCAGCTTTCGATTGGTGCTTCAATCGGGATGTCTTATCAAGCCATTGCTATGAAAACAGATTTACGTTTTCCCAATGAGCTGATTGGCATGTTGCGTATGATTGATGAAGTCGTATGTACACCATTTAAAGAAAATTCTGACATCATTACTGATATTTTGTTGCTCGGGATCTGTAATGCTGATGAAGGAATGAACCCATTTGGCAAATTTGGCCAAATGCAACTTTCATTAGAACAAAATTTAAGTCCAAGCTATAACCTGGGTGTTCTATGGGAGCCTACTGAAGATTTCAGTTTTGGTATGGTTTACCAGAGTGCGGCCAAAATGCGCTTAAAAGGTAAATATCATATCGATAATGCCAAAGCACCACAGGAAATGATTAAAGGTCTGATGACCTCTCCAACTGGCCAGATTTTAGCTGCAATTCTTGGTTTTCCAAATTATATCCCTTCAAGTGAATCGGGTCTGATCTCTATGGATTTCGAATACCCGGCTCACTTTCAGGCGGGGATCAAATATAAGGTGATGCCAGATTTACAGGTCAATTTTGATATTGGCTGGACAGATTATGCTGCTTGGGACCAATTCAAGTTTGAGTTCGACCGCACCCTTTCTGCCTTGAAGATTGCCAAACTATTATCTGCTAATGTAACGGATTCTTCACTTGCATTACCACTTGGGTTTGAGTCGCCATGGAACTTTGGGATCGGAGTAGAGTATTCAGCAACTGACCGACTGAAACTTCGTGCTGGCTATGAACCACGTACCAGTGCCATTCCAAAAGATAAACGCAATACTATGGTACCGATTAATGGTGCACAGCTATTTGGTTTAGGAGTGGGCTACCGTTTTGACGCAGATACGGATCTGGATCTATCTATTGGTTTTTTACGTAGTAAAGATAATATTCCAGCAAATACCAGTAGTTTGGCGAACCAGACCGGGGTGAATAACCTTTTACTGAATCCATATGCAGGCTTGAATGTCAAAACAGATACCAAGATCACAATTTTAGGCTTGAACTATCGCACGCGTTGGTAAGGAAGAAATGATCAGAACAGGGAACCTAGGGATAAAAATGGTACTGGCATTAAGTCTGGTACCATGGTCTTTTTATACAGATGCCAGAGAGTTTATTACGATCATTGGACCAGATGGGCGACCATTAGTCGTACCACGTCAAAATAATGAGCAGAAAGATACAACAAAAAACCAAGCGACCCCTACTCCGAAAAAATTAGCTACACCCGTTACATCTACTGCACAGGATCTGAAAAAATCCGAGCCAAAGGTGGTAGAAAAAAGTGTGAAAACAGTTCAGCAAAAAAATAATATGGTTGTACAACCAGTACAACCAGTACAACCAGCTAGGCACATTGAGTCTAGATTACAGCAACAATTACCATCAGTGACACAGCTTCAAACCTCTGAACCTGAAATTCAGGTAGTACCTAAAACTGTTCCAAAGCAGGGTTTTAGCCAGATTGAAGGGGTGGAATATGTGGATAGTGAATATCTGGAAAATAAAGAATTTAATCTGGAAGGTAAAAAACGTTTCTATAGCATGCCTGAAGGGATAGTTGATAAAAATATTGGATCAACACGTGTACAGACAATTGAGCGTGAAAAAGGAGTAGGGCAGTCGATTATAAAGTCCTTGTTTCAACAACCTGTCGTGGATTCTGGTCCAGTCGTACTGGCCCAAACCTACTACCGTATTTCTCAGCCTGAATCTGTAGAAAGCTTAGGTAAGCAGTGTTTCAAAGATAAAAAAGTTAAGAATGCAAAAGAGATTAGTGCAGGTAAATCCATTAATCTGTGGCCTCGGGCACCGCTGAAATCAGATGAGTTTGATTATGAAATTGTGAAGCTAAAATCTGAAATTAAAAATATTCAGATTCAATCTTATGCTTCGCGTCAGAACAATCCTGCCTATTACTGGCCATTTGTTGTATTTCTGGATGAACGAGGCTGTGTTTTAGAAGGGGCAGGCGGTTTCAAAAATCAGGAAGAACAAGCCAATATTATTCAACATGAGAAGATACAGGGAATTATTCAGATTCCTGCGCAAAGCCAATATGTATTAATGACCCCACTCGCTTCAGCCATAGATGTTGAAGACAAGATGCTGACAAATTATGGACAACTAAAACTAGTCGCCATTCGATAAGGACGATTTGAGTAGAATAAGATGAAAAATAAAATATTATATCCATTTGCTTTCACTGCTTTATTTGCTGCCCTCAGTGGATGCGGAGGTGAAAGTGCGAATGTCATACCAGAACAAAATGATGAAGCCACCACGAATGGTTCCTGCTCTGCTACTGCAACGAATTGTCTGGAATGGGGACTTGAATATCCAATTGATGGTCTTAACTTTAATTGTAGTGGTGATAAAGAAAATACCTTTATTACTTTATTTGACCAAAATGATGGGGTGGCGTCAGGTACTTGTCAAAAAGCAGATAGTATTGAATTTTATCTAAAAAGTTTTAGTGATACCAAAATCAAATTGGGTACTGTAAAGCTTTCAGAATATATGAACCTCAGTACATCGAGCCAATTACCCCGACTCAGTGTACTTGATATTGCCAAGGGGATTACTGGTCGTAACATTGCCAGAATCGAACAGACAGATCCAACCGTACAGGTGGCGATGAAACTGGTCAAAATCTGGCAGACCTTGGCACTGGAAAAAGGTCGTATCTATAATCCGACAGATGTACAGCCCTTGTATATCACAGAGGATATGCGAAAGAATCTGGGCAAAATTAATAAAGATATCAGCCTGACAGATGCAAATTTAGCAGAAACCCTTAAACCTTTTATTGATATTAGCCAGATTAGTGATGATCAGGCCTTTGAAGTCGTAAAAAAACTGGCCAATATTGCCAGTGCAGCAGTATATCAACCAGAATTTTCTCTGTTCTCAACCTCAGGCATTATTAGCAGTAACTTGACTGGTTCCGATGGTCTGGCGGGTTGTAATAAATCTGTATGTGACATTAAAGATAAAACGACTAAATATTTATTTGGACATTTTATCCTGATTACAGACCGCCAAGGTTATACCTTCGGTAGTGGACTACAGTGGCGTGATACTCAGCTAAAACTGGGCTTCAATAATCTGGGATCTTTGGGTGGCATTAATGCGGAATTGATCCGTAAGGTCAAACCACAGCAAATTACTGCAGTACCGCAAACCAGCTGGATTAGCCCTGCCACGAGAATGCTTTCATCAAATGCACCATATAAAATGAATGTGGCTAACAACAGCAATCCATTAGAAATTTACCAAGGCCGTTTGCTGAGCGATTATGTGATTGCTGGTAAAGAAGCATTTTATAAGATGGCCACAGGTAAAACTGAACTCAGCGATGCTGATCGTGCCAGTCTTGGCTTATGGCGTTTTAATGCCGATGATGACAACTATAGTGGCTCAATTGATCTTTATAAAATTTTCCCGATTAGCTATCTGGATCGTCAAGTCTTTAGAACAGCTGAAAATGTAGAGCCAGGTGAAGAATATATTTTCCCAATGTATGGCAACATGGAGTTTAAATTTAGCGAAAACTCAATTAGCCCTGTTACAGTGGGTGTTGTGATTGATAGTAATGGTGATGTGCGTACCAATATGCAGTCCGCGAGCAATCTTACAACTGATAGTATTAATGGTTGCCAGGGAGATATCTTACCGGCTGGACTTAAAGACAATAACGGCGTTCAACAATATCGTCTGGGTACATTAGGCCGTGCATTTATAGATGAAAAAACAGTATCTATGCGACTGGTCTTCGCTGATCCTGTATTTGGTTCATTAAATGGTGCCTTGGTAGGTATGAACTCCACTATTCAGGCTTCAACCAATACAGATGATAAGATTGTGATTGGTGGAGCATTACTCAATTTATCTAATGTACTGAATGGAACCAGTCGTGTGGGCTTTACCAACTCAGCTGGAGAAAGCGTAGGTTGGGCGAATACTTATGCCAGCTTCCAGAAAATCTATAACAACAATAATACTGATGAAACGACGGAGGAGACCAATCTGGCCAAGCTAAGTGGCGGAAGTGTTTCGTTTAAATTAGCGGATTGTTATAGCATCAAAACCAAATAATAAAAAAAAGCCCATCAAATGATGGGCTTTTTTATAAAAAGACATTTTAACCTGTGTGATCCAAACGGGTTCCCAAGGTCTCTAGGTGCATCGGGAAGTTATTGGTTTTACGGTCTTCAAAATAATGACGAAGCGTATGCTCTACACTCGGGAAAGCCAGTTCACTCCAGGGAATTTCATCTTCGTTAAATAAACGTGCTTCAATGGTTTCTTCACCTGCACCAAATTTTCCATCAATCAGTTGAGATTTGAACAGGACATAAATCTGGCCAATCCGCGGAATATTGTACAGGCAGTACAGCTGTTCAATATCCACTTCAGCTTCGGCTTCTTCACGGGTTTCACGTGCCGCGCCCTGTTCCATGGTTTCAAACAGTTCCATATAACCGGCAGGTAAAGTCCACAGTCCATAACGTGGTTCAATTGCACGGCGGCAGAGCAGGACTTTATCTTCCCAGAGCACCAATGCACCGCAAATCACTTTTGGATTAATGTAATGAATATATCCGCATGTAGTACAAACCTTGCGAACCTTCTGATCGCCTAAAGGAATTTTCTCTGTTGTTTTATGTCCACAGTTCACACAGAAGTTCATATTCATCATCAATGATAACAGTAAGGTCAGGATAACTGAAAAATCAAAATTTGGCATCATTTCTATCCCGCCAAATCAAAAATCAGCTATGATGAAATTATAGTCGCATAGGGAGCTGAATGAATGGATGAGCTGGGATTAATACAACGCTTGCAGAAACATTTACGATTTTCCAAACGGATTCAAACTGCACAGGCTGCTGTATTAATTGCGATCACAGATGAAGCTGATCCCAAAGTTTTGCTGACACGCCGTTCAGCTTATATGAATAATCATGCAGGAGAAGTCTCTTTTCCAGGTGGTAAACGCGATCCGCAAGATACCAGTAATATTGTAGTGGCTTTGAGAGAGGCGTATGAGGAAACGGCGCTTAATCCATTTGATGTGCATCTGATCGGGGATCTGCCGATGCAAAAGGCACGTAATGGAATGCTGGTCAAACCTGTGGTAGGTATAATTCCGCCTACCATTCAACTCATTCCTCAGCCGACGGAAATTGACCGGATTTTCTTTGCTTCCTTACAGCATTTGTTGGAAGCCCAGCCGATGCCTTATGAAGTACGGTTTGCCCAACAGTCTTTATATTTTCCAAGTATGCGGGTGGAAAATGAGATTGTCTGGGGACTGACCGCACGTATGCTGATCTCACTATTTCAGTACGGGCTTGACTATAAAAAAGACTGGCCATTTTTACTTAATTCACCTGCGTTTAAACGCTCAAAATTTTTTAACCGTTGAACAGGATTTCAGCCATGTTATATCAGTTTCAGGGACATACACCAAAAGCAACGCATCAGCCATGGGATGGGTGGGTGGCACCTACAGCGACGGTCATTGGACAGGTTGAATTAGGCAAGCAGGTGAGTGTCTGGTTTGGCGCCGTCGTTCGTGCAGATAACAGCAAAATCCGTTTAGGTGACTTCACCAATGTTCAGGAGAATTCCGTGCTACATACCGATGCTGGGATTGAAATGAATATCGGGAATTATGTGACTATTGGCCATCAGGCCATGCTGCATGGCTGTACTATTGGCGATAATAGCCTGATTGGGATTCAAGTGGTGATTTTGAATCATGCCGTGATTGGTAAGAATTGTATTATTGGTGCCAATGCCCTGATTCCAGAAGGGAAGGTGATTCCTGATAATTCGGTGGTGATGGGCTCACCAGGCAAAGTCGTGAAAACTTTAGATGAAGCCAGTATTCAAAAACTGAAAATGAGTGCCATGCACTATGCCGAACATTTCCAGAAATTTCAGGACCTGGAAGAAGTACAGCTTTAGGCTGTTATCTGAATAAAGTCCTCAGTTAAGCCTAGAATTTTCTAGGAATTTTTGTATCTGGCTTGGGAAAATCTCGCCTAGAAGATATGAGTGGAGTATTATATTCGACGTTTTTTATATTCTCTGAATTAAGGTTGTGCATGAAAGTGCTGGCATTGGAGACTGCCAATGAGCAGTGTTCCGTTTCTGTGATCGATGATACTCAAGAACTATTTTTTCAGCTTGATGCGCGCGCCAAGGCACAAACGCAAACCATTCTCCCAATGATTGAACAAGGTCTCAATGATCTGGGCTTGGCTGTATCTGATCTGACAGCGATTGCCTTTAGTCGTGGCCCGGGATCGTTTAGTGGTGTTCGTATCAATGCGGCTGTGACTCAAGCTTTGGCTTGGTCAAATGATCTGCCTGTAATCCCGGTATCCACTTTACAGGCTTTGGCGCAAGCGGCATATCGTTTGCATGGTCTAACTGCAGTAACTGCAGTACTGGATGCACGGATGAATGAAGTCTATGTCGCCAGTTATCAGTTAGATGCTCAAGGGATTATGCAGTCTGTTGATGAAGAACAGCTTTTGAGTTATGAACAAGGTGCTGAAGTAGTAAAATTTACTGTGGTGGGTTCAGGTGCCAATCTAGTTCAAGAAACAGCATCTGAATATAAAAATGTCAGTGCAACAGCGCAGGATATTGCCGTGATTGCGCGTGCAGCAGCAAAAACAGAAAATTGGGTCAGTGCAGAATTGGCACTTCCGGTATATTTACGTGATAACGCATGGAAAAAAATTCCAGAACAAGGCAAAGCATAATTAATCAGGATTAAGCATGGATCTTTTACTGCTGCTGAAAGCAGCAATTATGGGTATTGTTGAAGGTATTACCGAGTTTTTGCCTATTTCCAGTACTGGGCATCTGATTTTAGCTTCAGAATTAATGAATTTCTGGACCAAAGAAAAAAGCGATGTTTTCGTCGTCGCAATTCAGATGGGGGCAATTGCCGCGGTTATTTATGAATATTGGGCACGGCTTTGGGGTGCAGCAACCGGGATCGTAAGTGGTGAGCCGCAAGGACGCCGTTTAGGGATTGGCCTGATTCTGGCCTCTATTCCCATTGTGCTGATTGGCCTGACTCTAGGGCAAACCGTAAAGGAGCTGCTATTCAATAATATTGCAATTGCCATTGGCTTGATCGTTGGTGGTTTGATTATTATCTGGATTGAAAAGAATCCACCCAAGGTACGTGCCCAGGAAGTTGAAGATCTAACCGTAAAAGATGCGATCTGGATTGGTCTGATTCAGGTCTTATCCCTAATACCGGGAACTTCACGTTCAGGCGCGACCATTATCGGGGCAATGTTCCTTGGAGTATCACGTAAGGCTGCAACTGAATTTTCATTCTTCTTGGGGATTCCGGTCATTATCGGGGCAGGCCTGCTCGATCTGTATCAGAGTTATGATGTTTACAGTACCACAGAAGACTGGACGGTTCTGGCAGTCGGTATCATCGTATCGTTTATCTCGGCACTCTTATTAATCCGTGCCTTGGTAGCCTATGTGGCAAAACGTGATTTCATGGTTTTTGCCTGGTATCGCATCGCCTCAGGTTTACTGATTTTATTATTTGCCTTTACAGGTTGGAGATTATGGTAAGCACGATTCGCTTATATACCGAATCTGAGTATCAAGAGAAAGCACAGCACTTCGAGGCTGTGCTTTCTTCTCGTGGTGTAGAGGTTAGTATTGAGGTTATTGAAAAGCTGAATGCACGTTTCTTGCGTTTACATCCCGAACTGGCACTGTGTGTTGACGCTGATGGCCTATGGCTCTGTGCCAATGGCATGAAAATGCAACCAGATTGGCAAGCAGAAGTAGGGCGCTTAAAACGTGCCTCTTTAAAATCGGAAATGATTGCTCGTGCTTGTAACCTCGGAGAAAAGCCGACTCTTATCGATGCGACAGCTGGTCTAGGTCATGACAGTCTGTTGATGGCACATTTGGGTGCTCAGGTGACCTTGGTAGAACGACATCCTATTTTATTTACCTTGCTTGAAGACAGTCATCACCGAGCGCAAAAGGATGCTTTTCTAAGTTCGGTGGTTAACCGGATTCACCTGGTTTTTTCCGATTCTGCGGATTATCTAAAATTACAAGCTGAGCAGAATGCAGTCGTCGATGTAGTTTATCTGGACCCGATGTTTCCACAACGCGACCAGAATCAGCAGGCACCGAAAAAGCAGGCACAGGTGAAAAAACAAATGCAATTATTACATCTGCTTTTACCGGAAGATGGTGAAATGGATCTGGGAGATAATCTCTTAGAATTGGCACAAAAAATTGGCAAGCGGGTGGTAGTGAAACGTCCTCGTCTGGCTGTATTTTTAGCTGGAAAAGAACCAAATCATCAATGGTCTGGTGATGCTTGCCGTTTTGATGCCTATTTTCAGCATGAACTGGTTACTTAATATGAGAATTGCTTCAAAATAGATCAAGGATTTGTTATATATTTAAAAATTGGCATTGATAAAACTTATATCAAGCATAAACTTATTGGGCACATTAGCGAGCCACTCATCTCCCTGAAATCATATGATCGACTTTAAACCCTCCATCAATTTTTGGCACGATTTTAAAAGCAACCAAATTGCCGGGATGTGGTTATTTCTGGGATCTCGGCGTTCGCTGCAACTGGTGCGTCCCTCTATTCTGCAACTGGTATTCTGGGGCATTTTGGGCGGCTGTGCTAACAGTCTGTTTAGCTGGCTCAGTTCCGGCCGTATGGGAGATTTCAACTCTCAAGGCCTGATTAGTTATGCGCTTTGGCCCTTTATTGCCTTGATTGTCGGGATTTTCTTGTCCCAGCGGGTGAATAATCCTCGGCTAATGCTGGTGCCAGCACTGCTCTGGCTGGTACTGGATACGCATATCATGCTGTTCCAGAGCCTGATCCAGTATCTGGGTGATCTGGATTATTTACCCTATATTTTCTACGCCTATATTCCGACCCTGTTTGTCATGCTGTTTGTCTGGCAAAGTCTGGCTGTGGTCTGGGTGATTTCACGTGAATTAAAATGGCCGTGGTGGGAACGGGCACTGATTATGCTGGCCACCCTGTTTACCTTAGTGGTGTGGCAGATTTCAGTGAAAGATCAGCCCATCTGGAAAGTTGAAGAAATTCCACCAAGTTTTGCTGAAGATGCATTTTATGCTCAGCCGATCTTGCTGAACAAGGCACTAGATGCAATTGAATATGGTGAATTTGCACAGTCGCACTGGTACTTTATGGGTGTGGCTGGTGCGAGTTATCAGGATGTGTTCTATTCAGAAATCGAACGGATTAAGAAACAGTTTGATACCCGTTTTGGGACTTTTGGCCGTTCGATTATGCTAGTCAATCATCCGGCAACACGGACTGAAATTCCACTAGCTTCTAAAACCAGCATGGAATTGGCCTTGCGCCGTATTGGTCAGCAGATGAACCGGGAAAGTGATGTGCTGTTCCTGTACATGACCTCACATGGCTTGCCAAATGAATTTGAAATGGAAAATGCACCGCTAGACCTGGCATCAGTCGATCCAAAATGGTTACGTGATACTCTGGATGCCTCAGGTGTGCGTTGGCGAGTGATTGTTATTTCCGCCTGTTTTTCAGGAAGCTTTGCTTCGGCTCTGCAGAATGATAATACCTTGATCATTACTGCTTCTGCTGCTGACCGTCAGTCATTCGGTTGTTCGAACGAAGCTGACTATACTTATTTCGGCCGTGCTTTCTTTGATGAGGCCATGCGTGAAAATAACAGCCTGAAAGCCTCTTTTGAGCAGGCCAAGACTACAGTGGCTAAATGGGAAGCAGCTCAAGGATTTGAACCTTCAGAACCACAATGGGTAATTGGCAAAAACATGGAATTGATGTTGCCACAACTGGAACAGCGTCTTTTCCCTCCAGCGACGACCACTTCAGCATCTCCGTCTGTCGCTTTGACTCCATAAACCAATCTACAACTTTAGAAAATAGAAAAAGGAATGATGATGGAACTGGTACAGAATAATCGAAGCTTTGAGGGTGAACAGCGGATTTATAGCTTTGAGTCTAAAATATTAAAAAAGCCAACCAGATTTGGAATCTTCCTGCCACCACAAGCTCTGGAAGGGCAGAATTGTCCAGCTTTGTTCTATTTAGCTGGCCTGACCTGTACGGAAGAGACTTTTGCGATCAAGGCACATGCCCAGCGTCTGGCGGCCCAGCTTGGCCTGATTCTGATTACACCTGACACTTCACCACGTGGAGATGATGTTGCCAAAGGTGATCACTGGGATATCGGGCAAGGTGCCGGATTCTATATCAATGCCACTCAAGCACCGTGGGCTGAACATTATCAGATGGAAAGCTTTATCGTCGATGAGTTGTATGAACTGGTGTGTGAAGAGTTCGTAGTTCAGGCGGATAAGATCGGGATTTTCGGTCATTCCATGGGTGGACATGGCGCTTTAACTTTGGCTTTTAAATATCCGGAAAAGTTCTGTTCAGTTTCGGCATTCGCACCGATTTGTGCACCAAGCCAATGTCCATGGGGTGAAAAGGCATTCTCGAATTATCTGGGTGAAAACCGCGAAGAATGGTTGAAGCATGATGCAACTGCGCTGGTTCAGGAAAAAGGTGCACTGTTTAGCGATATCCTGATTGATCAGGGCTTTTCTGACCAGTTCTATAGCCAGCTGAATCCGGCTTTATTTCAGCAAGCTTGTGATGCCGTGAACCAGAAATTAACCTTACGTGAACATCAGGGTTATGATCATGGTTACTATTTTATTCAAAGCTTTGTAGATGACCACCTACAATTCCATGCCGTGCAATTAAATCCATAAGCCAAGCAGCAAAAGCGAAGCAAATTTAAAAGTATAATGAAACTTCAAAAATAGGTCATATTTTTGGAGTTTTTTTATATGAATATCAAATAAATATAATAAAAATGGCATATAAGTTGCTATTCAGAAATCAGGTAGAACCAGTTGCAGTTAAGAACACGATGCACAATAAGCCTGAACCAGAGATTGACCAGTCATCAACTTCACTAGAAAAACACAGCTTCCGATTTCATGGCAGTGCCACGGAATATTTTGGAATCTGGATGGTGAATCTGATGTTAACTATCATTACGCTTACTTTGTATAGCCCGTGGGCAAAGGCACGCCGTATCCGTTATTTCTACGGTAATACCCAATTGTTAAAACATCGCTTTGACTTCATCGCCATGCCAAGCCGAATTCTGCTAGGTCGTCTATTGGCATTAGAGCTGTATGTGGTGGCAGTGATCTTGAGCAATTATTCCATCTTGGCCACCAGTTCATTATTTCTGATTGCTGCGATCTGTCTACCCTGGTTAATTCGGATGACTCTGAAATTTAAGGCCCGGAATAGTAAATATGGTAATGTCCGGTTTCATTTTAGTGGAAGCAATCGGGAAGCCTATAGAATCTTATGGCTTGCGATATTGGTCAATATTTTTACCCTGTTTCTTTTCAGCCCAGTGGTGATTTGGCTATACAAACGTTACTGCTTTAATCATTTATCGATCGGACAACTTCAGTTCAGGCTGGGGATTCAGTGGCCTAAATTTATGTCGGCAGTCTATATCCCCTTATGTCTGTGTCTGCTGATTGGTATCGCATGGAGCGCAGCAATCGTTTACTGGGTCGATTTGATCGGTACAAACCTGTTTACCTTGGGTATTGTATTGAGCTATCTGTTTTGTCTGGCCTTGGTCTGGCCGATGATATCTGCACGCTTATATATGTATACCTGGAATCATGTAGAGCTTGGTCAAAGCTACTTTAAAACCCGGGTAACGACATGGCGTTATAGCTGGATTGTACTGAGTAACTGGATTGTGCGTGCACTCAGTTTGGGACTCATGACCCCTTGGGCGAGCATTCGTTTATATGAATATCAACTGGCTAACCTGGAGCTTTATCTGGCAGAGGACGAAACTAATCTAAAAAATATCTTGCAGCGTGATCCAAGTGCTATAGCCGATGAAGTACTGGATATCTTTGATTTCGATGCATCGTTATAGGGGGCAAGTAGGATGAAGCGACCTGTTGAAGTCAGATTTTATGACGGGATTTTGGCTGAAGCTCAGCGTGCATGGATTGTCCCTGATCAGCAACGCGGGATTGCCTTGAAACTCAGTGAAGAAACACCCAAGCAAGTGAGCGAGGCTGACTTTTATTTTACTTATCCCGATATGGCATATATTGGCGGGGTCGGGGGACGTAAACCGATTATCGAACTGCCTGAAGATCGCCGGATTGAATTTTTAACCAAAGCGCCGCATTGGCTGAAGATTAAATCCAAAGAAATCTATCATGCCATATGGAAATTTGAACGTTCTCCACTCCTGATTTTCTTCTCGATGATTATCGTGATATGTGCGGTAATTTTTATCCTTAAATGGGGAATTCCTTATACCGCCCAGCAGCTCGCTCAATTACTTCCCGAACAGACCTTGATCGAGGTAGGAAATCAAACTGAGCAGAAATTAATTGAGCAAACTGAGCCATCCAAGCTCTCCGCAAAGCATCAAGCACGTCTAAAAAAATTGTACGAACAAAAAATCGCGATAGGGCAACCTGCAAAGATTATTTTCCGTCAAGGCGGAGAAACCATGGGGCTTAATGCAGCTGCAATTCCGAACAATACCATTATCGTTACCGATGAACTGGTCAAGCTCAGCGGTGTAGATGAAGAAGTCCTTGCAGTACTGGCGCATGAACAAGGACATCTGGTACAAAAACATAGCATGCAAAAAGTGATTTCCAACCTGGGTGCAGCAGGACTATTTGCCTTGGTAACAGGAGATTTAAGTGATGTGGTGGCGGCATCTATAGCGGTACTCGCCGATGCGGGATATTCACAGACGCTTGAACTTGCTGCGGATGATTATGCCATGCAACATTTGCATCAACAGCAGATCTCCAGTATTCATTTGTCGAACTTTTTGCAGCGGGTTGAAAACGCTAGAATCCTGGCAGAGCAGAATAAAACGATAAAAATGAAAAACTTTACCCTGAATATTGATGGAAAAGAACGGCAAATCACAGAGTCTGAGCTGAAATGGTTGCGTTTAATTGGAAAATTCAAAAAATATCTCGAATCACATCCCAAACTGGGCGAAAGAATTAAACGTATTCATGCATTTGAAGAAAAAATGAGTCAACCTGTTTAGCCCTGATATTGAGTGCAACAACTCATATCTCTATATTCTGATGATCGAGGCGTGCTTAGCCTCGATTTTTTGTTGATGGAGATGCGAGTTTTCCTGAGTCCATCAATTATCTTCATTTTTATCCAGGCCAAGAAATATTGGGCACAGAAGCTGTCCAGCGTTACATAGCATTGTATTCACATAACATCCAAGTCACAGTAGCAGGACTGGATTTGATATAATGAGAAAAATCCAATTTCAGTTAGCCAGGTCCTTTCATGTCCAAGCCTTATTTAATTGCACCTTCTATTTTGTCTGCCGACTTTGCCCGTTTAGGTGAAGAAGTTGAAAATGTACTTCAGGCCGGTGCAGACGTTGTGCATTTCGATGTTATGGATAATCACTATGTACCCAATTTAACCTTTGGCGCAGGTGTATGTAAGGCATTGAAAAAATATGGTATTCAGGCACCTATTGATGTACATCTCATGGTGAAACCTGTAGATCGCATGATTGGTGACTTCCTGGAAGCAGGGGCTGACATTATTACGTTCCATCCGGAAGCATCTGATCATATTGACCGTTCTTTACAGTTGATCAAATCGGGTGGTGCTAAAGCCGGTCTGGTATTTAATCCAGCAACACCATTGCATTATCTGGATTATGTACTGGATAAGGTAGATCAGGTACTTCTAATGAGTGTGAACCCTGGCTTTGGCGGACAGAAATTCATTCCAATGACTTTGGATAAATTACGTCAGGCGCGCAAGATCATTGATGCTTCAGGTCGTGATATCCGTTTAGAAGTAGATGGCGGTGTGGGACCAGCAAATATTCGTGAAATTGCAGAAGCTGGTGCAGATATGTTTGTGGCCGGTTCAGCGATTTTTGGCAAGCCGGATTATAAAGCTGTGATTGATGAAATGCGTAGTGAGCTGGCTAAAGTCGGTCAAATCCAGCTTTAATCTCTAAAATGTTTAAGGTGCATAAATCTGTGGATAACTTTATGGATAAGTGTGTAGATATCTATGTTGATAACCATATGGATATGTTGCATATTTTGTAATCGTTTGTAGCCTGATTGATTGCATCTTAGACAAAATTTGTATAAAAAGAACTCAATTGGAGTTCTTTTTATATATGCCAGCCCTTGATTTTAGTGATCGTTTATTCATCAAAGGTTAATAATCAAGCCAAACAAAAAGTGATCAATAGGTCTTAGTTTTATGTTTCATTGTGTAAGATCTCCACGCTTTTTTTAAATTTAATTCATGTGCATAACTTAATAATATGGACTTATTCCTTGTTTGTTTTTCTTACTCAAGTCTCTGTAATGCCATAACACGATGTCCTGTGTTGGCGTTCCTTAAGATAGGCTGAAATCTTCAAGTTGTCCTGAGCATTTGAGTAAGACATGGTTAAGTTAATTCTCATTCAGTCAAATTTTGTAAACGGCAGTTTGGTTTTGTCGTCTGTTTTATAAGATATTTATTTTTTTAGGAGGAACGACCTCCCTTGTTGATTAAATTTATAATATTCAACAAGAAAAATCGTCAGGACGGCCTGACTCTGTTAATTAGGAGGAAGGCAATATGGCCTGGATTATACTTGTATTTGCTGGGCTATTTGAGATTGTCTGGGCCTATTCCATGAAGCTCTCAGAGGGTTTTACCAAACTCACGCCGAGTATTTTTACGATTGTTTTTATGGTGCTCAGTTTTGTATTGTTGGCCTATGCCATGCGTACTTTGCCTTTAGGGACTGCCTATACCATCTGGACGGGCATTGGCGCAGTTGGCTCATTTCTGGTCGGTGTTATAGTTTTAGGTGAACCTGCTTCTGCTATGCGTATGCTGGCTGCGGTGCTGATTATTTCCGGACTTGTTTTGATGAAATTATCCTCCTCCTAAGAGCTGTTGAGCAGTTCTGATTTCGAGTAAAATAAAAACTGGCAAGCTTGATTCTGTAGGAGTAGGGCCATGCAACTCAGTTATATTTATATGGACTCGCCTGTAGGACAGTTGCAATTGGTCGCCAATGAAACGGCACTGGTGGCTGTACTCTGGGATTGTGAGAAACCGAATCGGGTTAGATTGGCAACTCTGGTAGAAGATCCACAGCATCCCGTGTTGATAGAAGCTCAGCGTCAGCTTCAGGAATATTTTGCCGGTCAACGCAGTACTTTTGAGCTCCCTTTAGATTTTGCCGGTACTGATTTTCAGAAAAAAGTCTGGCAGGCCTTGCTGAATATTCCTTATGGAGAGACCCGAAGTTACCGGGAAATCGCTGAACAGGTCGGTAATGTTAAAGCAGTACGCGCCGTGGGTGCTGCTAATGGTAAAAACCCGATCTCGATTATTGCACCTTGTCACCGGGTGATTGGCAGTAGCGGTAAGCTGGTAGGCTTTGCAGGCGGTCTGGATAAAAAAGAAATTCTGTTAAATATTGAGCGAACCCATTAAGATCAAAATCATAAAATTAATGAAAATTAAAATATGGATCAGTTCGCAACACAAATCTTAGGCCAACTCTGGTCGAGTTTATGGTGGGTTCTTCTACTTTTTATTGGTTTGATCGTTTTTAAGTTATTTAAACCATTTTTAAAAGGAAAGCTGGGAGAATTCGCTGTTGCCACGCATGTCAAACTTTATCTGAAAGACCCTGAGTATCGATTATTAAACGATTTGACTCTTCCTGATGGAGAAGGGAGCACCACACAAATTGATCATCTCTTATTAAGTCCTTATGGCCTGTTTGTGATTGAAACCAAAAACTATAAAGGCTGGATCTTTGGTGGCGAGCGACAAAAGACCTGGACGCAAAAACTTTATAAAAATAGCTATAAATTTCAAAATCCGATTCATCAGAATTATAAGCACATCAAAGTTCTGGAGCAGTTACTGGCTGATATTATTGAGCCAGACCAGCTGCATTCTGTGATTGTATTTATGCCAGATGCGGAATTCAAAACCCCAATGCCGAATTATGTATTCCGAGGTGCAGGTTGGACAGATTATGTAAAAAGCTTTAATCAGCGAGTTATTTCTGACACCAAGATTAAACGTATCCAGATTCGCTTGGAGAAGGAAGTACTAGAAAAATCCTGGAAAACCAACCGTGAACATGTCGCAAATTTAAACAGGCGAGAATCCGAACAAAAAAGCCTTTGAATCATTCAAAGGCTTTTTCTTAATTTTTCGAGGCTTTTAGCTTTTCAGTAATTTCAACCAGCTGTTTAATCCGTTTGACCTCATCCCAAAGTGTTTTGGCCTCAGGATAATGCTTGGACATCATACCCAGCCATTGCTTATAACGGCCGACCATATTCATTTCCTTTTTATAGGAACCATTCAGGAAACGGATTTGCAGTTTCAGTAGTTCATTCCAGGTGATGAGCGGCTCATCAGAATTCTGGCGAATACATTGGGTCAGATCAGGTGTAGTGACAGCACCACGGCCAATCATCAGGTCTTCACAGCCCGATTCTAGCTGACATTGCTTGGCATCGGCATTGGTCCAGATTTCACCATTGGCAATGACATTGATCTTTAAGGCTTCACGAATTGGTTGCAGTTGGTCCCAGAAGGCTGGCGGAGTATAGCCATCGGCCTTGGTCCGTGCATGGACAGTGACCCAGGCCGCCCCAGCATCTTCAATGGCATGCGCATTTTCCATCATGAAGTTGCGATCCATATAACCCAGACGCATTTTCGCCGAAACTGGAATATGCGCGGGCACTGCATCACGAACAGCTTTGACCAGTTCATAGACGACTTCAGGTTCATCTAACAGCACTGAACCACCACGATGACGGTTTACGGTTTTGGCTGGACAACCAAAATTCATATCAATCGCAGGGGCGCCCATGTTAGCGACTTTCACTGCATTGGCTGCCAGCATTTCCGGGTTATTTCCCAGAAACTGTACATGCACCGGCGTACCGGCAGCAGTTTTGCCGCCATTTAACAGTTCAGGGCAATAGGTGTGATAGATATGATCCGGCAGCACCGAATCCGTGACACGAATAAACTCGGTTACACACCAGTCGAAGCTCCCGACGGATGTCAGTACATCACGCATAATCGGGTCTGTTAAGCCTTCCATGGGTGCAAGAACAAGTTTCAACGGTCAACACCTGTTAATTCGAAAAACGGTGTTATACGGCTTTTTGGCGGGAAAGTCCAGGCAGTTTAATTTTCATATGAATTGCATAAAAAGATTAATCCTGAATGAGTACTTATTGGTCTTTTGTGATCTAAATAAAAAAACCTTAAATCGGCTGATTTAAGGTTTGGATTTAAATCTTAAAAACCTAATATTGTCTTAATCGATCAGTTTTTCGACTTTCATACTTTCACGATAATACTGACAGCCTTTATACAGTAGGAATACACCGATTACACCAGCTACAGCATTGACGATAGAAATCGAGTTACCCACCATTAAGGTATTTTCATAATAACGGTCAGTAATCAGCGCCACCGCAGTTGTACCCACACCGAGTGCAATCAGGTTGGAAATTAAAAGGAATTTGGCTGATACTTGGGAGCGCAGCTGGTTTGGTGTCAGCATCTGGGTAGCAGCGGCTGATGCCGGAATCGGGAAGGTGGAAAAGAACATCGCGACAAAGATCAATGCGAATGAAAACTGCATATTGTCGACCTGAGTAAATAGCACACTTGGAATGATCAGGGCAGCACAGCCAATTGCACCGGCACGGATCGCTGCATCGCTATAGCCACGTTTAGAAAAGAAGTCGATGAGCCAGCCACAGAATAGGGCGCCTGAAGTATTTGCGACAAGAATAATACTTCCAAGGATATATCCGGTCTGGCTTGCATCCAGGCCAAAGTGACGCATGTAGTAGGCCGGTGCCCAGCCGAGCAGGGAATACAGCATCATGGTGTAGAAAGAGAAGCCAATAAAATGACAGAAGAAAGTTTTTTTATGGGTTTTGATAAAACCAATCGAATTCTTAAAAGATGCTTTCACTGCGACACCATTCGCATCCATTTTGAGACCTTTACGTTCTGGTTCACGTACGGTCAGAATCATCAGCAATGCCAGCAATACACCCGGTAAACCGACAATCATAAAGGTCAGCTGCCAGGTCTTGATCTCACCAATTACCGGTAAAGTAATGAAGCTGACATCCTTGAGCAGACCAATGACATAACCCCCAATCAGGAACGCCAGTCCCGAACCGATAAAGGCACCAATGGCATAAACACCCAGCGCACGGCCCAGTTTATGTTTCGGGAATAGATCCGCCACAATGGAATAAAAGGCAGGGGAAAGTGCTGCTTCACCTGCACCGACACTGAGGCGAGCCAGGAACATCTGGATAAAGTTTTTGCTGAGACCACAGGCTGCAGTTGCCAGACTCCAGAAGGCAATCCCGACTGAAATAATTTTCACACGGGATTTCTTGTCGGCCAGTGCGGCAATTGGTACGCCCATAAAGGCATAAAACAGGGAAAAGGCCAGACCCTGTAACAGGCTGAACTGGGTATCACTCAGCATTAGGTCGGCCTTAATCGGCTCAATCATCAAAGATAAAATCTGGCGGTCTACAAAAGACAGAATGTAAGCCACCATACAGATGATCACCACATACCATTGATAGCTGCTACGTTCTGGAGCTGCTGGTGGAATTTCTGTAGCTACCTGTTCGGGGATAGGCGTAGTAATTTTTAGATGAGAATCGAGTGGTTGGACGTCATTGTCAACCTTGTCTATGACCAATGTTTTTTCATTCATCATGCAACATCCTGTGCAAGTTATAGTGATTGGCTTATTTGATACAATTTTAATTATTTTTATTTTTAAATGTATCAATTAATCTAATCTAGGAGTAATTTGCACAGCCGTCAATATGTCTGGATTAAAAAGATACAATTATTTTTAAAAGAATAAAAAAGGGAATCAAATAGATTCCCTTCTTACTTTAAGTGTCTGAAAATATTTGTTAAGCAGCTTTTTCTACTAGCGTCAGGATGTCATAGGTCGCGACCAGTTCATTGCGCTGGTTTTTCACCTTGATGTCCCAAACCACGACACCATGCGGTTTTTGCTCATCACGCAGTGGCTTTGGTGTTTTCTGCTTGCAGGTCAGTTCTACCTGAATAGTATCACCAATTTTCACCGGTTCTACGAAGCGCAGGTTATCCATACCGTAGTTGGCAATAACCGGACCTGGAGCAGCATCAACAAACAGGCCAGCAGCGGCAGAAACAATGAAGTAGCCATGTGCGACGCGTTCACCGAACAGGGATTCTGCAGCCGCAATCTTGTCCATATGGGCATAGAAGTAATCACCACTTAAACCACCAAAGTTGACAATATCAGCTTCAGTAATGGTACGGCGTGCAGTCAGCAGGCGCTCACCGATACGCAATTCATCAAAAGATTTCTTGAATGGGTGTACGCGGTCTTCAAATACCTCAGCACCTGCGGTCCAGCTATGACCGACCTGAGTCAGCGCATTTGGTGAGCCTTGAATAGCAGTACGCTGCATATAGTGTTTCACTGCACGCAGGCCACCGAGTTCCTCACCACCGCCAGCACGCCCCGGACCACCATGCACTAACAATGGCAGTGGTGAACCATGACCGGTACTTTCCTTGGCGCTTTCACGGTCCAGAATATGCACACGACCATGCCAAGGCGCGATCTTGCTGAGTAGCTGTTCAATATTTTCATCATGGTTACGCACAATTGAAGCAACCAGACTGCCTTCACCACGAGCTACTAATGTTGCCAGTTGTGGCAGGTCACTATACGGCATCAGTGTAACCACTGGGCCAAAGGCTTCGATATTGTGAATCTGCTGGGCCTGAACTGGATCTTTACATAACAGCACTGTTGGCGGATAGAAAGCAGATTTTTCTGGGTGTGCGACCTGGATGCTAAAATCCTGGCGTAGGTGGCTACCCATGATGATTTCAGCTTCCTGTGCCAGTTGTTCTACCTTAGCAGCAACATCATGCTTCTGTTTGACGCTGGCCAGAGCTCCCATGGTCACACCATCCTGTGCGGGATCACCGATGACCACTTTCTGCAGTTTTTCAGTCAGGCGTTGCTGTACGGTATCGAGTAATTCTGCTGGCACAAAGGCACGACGAATTGCAGTACATTTTTGTCCGGCCTTGGTCGTCATTTCACGGAAGACTTCACGCACAAACAGGTCAATGGTTTCATCATTGGCTTGCTGGGTCAGGATGGCGCTGTTCACCGAGTCGGCTTCCATGCTGAATGGAATAGAGTGGGCATTTAGGTGTGGATGAGCACGCAGTTTCTGACCGGTAGCAGCCGAACCTGTGAAGGTTACCGTATCCTGTGCATTCAGGTGATCAAACAGGTCATAAGTCTGTCCGCAGATCAGCTGCAAAGTACCTTCTGGCAGTAAATTACTGGCTAAAATATCTTTAACGACTGCATGTGTCAGTTCTGCGCCTTCTGTTGCCGGCTTCACAATACACGGCACACCGGCTAGTAAAGTCGGTGCAATTTTTTCCAACATGCCCCAGATTGGGAAGTTAAATGCATTGATATGCACTGCTACACCGGCTTTCGGGCTCAGAATATGTTTGGCACCAAAGCTGCCCTGTTTGGACAGTGGAATCCAGGCATCTTCTACCAGCGCCGTTTCATCGCTAAGTTCACGGCGAACCAGACTTGAATAGGCAAACAGGGTGCCGATCCCACCTTCAATATCAATCCAGGCATCTTTGCGGGTACAGCCAGTTGCGGCTGCTAGGCGGTAATAATCTTCCTTACGTTCCAGTAAATATTGCGCCACCTGTTTCAGAGCATTAGCACGCTGGTGGAAAGTCCAGTGGGCAATGACAGCACCTTTCTGTTTGGCATATTGCACTACGTTATGCATGTCGATGCCGTGGCTGCTGACCTGATAAATTGCTTCACCGCTAATGGCGTGATAGACCGTACGCAAGTCATTTTGTGCGCTATGTTCACCACCTAAAACTAGTGAACTCAATACTTTAACTTTAGCTGAGTAATGCGCCTGTGTGTTGTCCTGAAGATCCGTGCTCTGGGTCGTGCTGTCCAGTTCCAACATTGTATAACTCCATTTATGATACGTTGTTGAGTTTGTTTTTACTTTTGATGTTTCATAAATTGCAATCAAAAAGCTTAAATGTCAATCATAATCCGCTAACAAAAAAGTAACTTTCATCTAATTAAAAAATTAAAAATAATAAAAACAATAACTTAATAAAAAATACTTTTAAAAAATATATGATACTTAAAAAATAGTATTGATTTTATATTTGTATCGTTTTAATTTGAGTGTATCAGCACTTGGGATAAGTGAGACAAATATGAATAAGCAACAACAAACATTCGATCAGAAGATAGAGCAGGATATTTCTATTGAAGCGAAGGACTGGATGCCGGATGCCTATAGAAAGACCCTGATCCGCCAGATTGGCCAGCATGGACATTCAGAAGTCATTGGTATGCTGCCAGAAGGTAACTGGATTACCCGCGCACCAACTTTAAAACGTAAAGCGGTATTGCTGGCTAAAGTACAAGATGAAGCAGGACATGGCCTATACCTGTACAGTGCAGCAGAAACGCTTGGTGCAGACCGTGATGACATGATGGAAAAGCTGATTGCTGGCCGCATGAAATACTCATCCATTTTTAACTATCCAACCCTAACCTGGGCAGATGTAGCGGCGATTGGCTGGCTGGTAGATGGGGCGGCAATCGTCAACCAGGTGGCGTTGTGTCGTACATCCTATGGTCCTTATGCACGTGCCATGGTGCGTATCTGTAAAGAAGAAAGTTTCCATCAGCGTCAAGGTTTTGAAGCCATGATGCAACTGGCACAAGGTACACCAGAACAGAAACAGATGGCACAAGATGCAGTGAACCGTTTCTGGTGGCCGGCACTGATGATGTTTGGTCCAAGTGATGACAATTCTCCAAACAGTGCACAAAGCATGCAGTGGAAAATCAAATTATTCAGTAATGATGCATTGCGTCAGAAATTCGTCGACAACACCGTACCGCAAGTATTGCAGCTTGGCCTGACTGTGCCGGACCCAGATCTGAAGTTTAATGAAGAAACAGGCCACTATGAATTTGGCGAAGTGAACTGGGATGAGTTCTTTGACGTGCTGGCAGGTAAAGGCCCATGCAACCACGAGCGTATTGAAGCACGTCGTAAGGCTTGGGAAGACGGCAAATGGGTACGTGAATCAGCAGCAGTTTATGCCAGCAAGCAACAGCAGCAGTCAGACAATAGAAAAATCGCTTAAGGCAACGGAATAGCACAAGGATATGCAAATGAACAAGAATAACTGGTCTTTATACGAAGTATTTATTCGCAGCAAACAGGGTCTGAGCCACCGCCATGTCGGCAGCCTGCGCGCCCCTGATGATGAAATTGCCCTGCAAAATGCCCGTGATGTCTATACCCGCCGCAATGAAGGTGTAAGTATCTGGGTTGTGAAATCTGAACTGATTACCTCATCTCAACCAGATGAAAAATCAGAGTTTTTTGATCCCTCATTGAACAAGGTCTACCGTCATCCGACTTTCTATCACATTCCAGATGGCATCGAGCACATGTAAGGTAGAGGAAAGAATAATGACAAATCAGGTATTGGCACAATTTTTACTGCATGTTGGCGACAGCCAGCTCATCCTTTCACACCGTCTGGCAGAGTGGTGCGGTCATGCACCGGAGCTAGAGCTGGATATTGCATTGGCAAATATCGGTTTGGACCTGTTAGGTCAGGCACGTACCGCATTGAGCCTAGCCGGTGAAATTGAAGGGCAAGGTCGTGATGAAGATAAACTGGCCTATTTCCGTACCGAGCGTGAATACCGTAACTTACTGCTATGCGAACAGCCAAATAATGACTTCGGTCAAACTATCGTACGTCAGTGGTTGATGGATCATTACCATGCTTTGCTGTTTGCAGCACTGAGCAATAGCAGGAATGAAGAGATTTCCTCATTCGCCATCAAATCACTGAAAGAAGTGAAATACCATTTGCGTTTTTCAACCTCATGGATGGAACGCCTGAGCTTAGGTACAGCAGAAGCTCATGAAAAAATCCAGAATGGTCTGAATCAGCTATGGCGTTTTACCGAAGAGTTGTTCAGCCTGAGTGCAGATGAACGTCAGCTGGTTGATGCTCACCTGATTCCGGATCTGGAACTGCTGAAACCGAAATGGTTGGAAACCATATCTGCTGAGTTGCAACGTTTTGAACTGAGCTTGCCAGAAAGTGGTGCTTACCGTAGTGGCGCCAAGCAGGGACTACATACCGAACATCTGGGTTATGTACTGGCGGAACTGCAATATATGCAGCGCAGCTATCCAGGCATGAACTGGTAAATCCAGCACATCACAGGGAGTGAGTGGCATGAACTTGATTAGACATGTAGAAGATCAATGCTGGGAGGTCCTGGCCCAGGTTTCCGATCCGGAAATCCCGGTCTTGTCAGTCCTCGACCTGGGCATGATTCGCGGGGTCGAGATCAACCCGCAGGATGAAATCATCGTCCGATTGACCCCTACCTATAGTGGCTGTCCGGCAACTGATCTGCTCAAGGCCGAGATCACCCAGGCATTTGAAGCGCACGAGCTGACGCCAGTCAAAGTGGTGGTCGATCTGTCAGAAGCCTGGACCACTGACTGGATGAGTGAGCAAGGCAAACAGAAGCTGCAGCAATATGGTATTGCTCCACCTAAAGGTGAATCGAATAGCTGCGGCACTCATGTTGCACTCAGTGATGGTATCCAGTGTCCACATTGCCATAGCCATCACACCCGACTACTCAGTGAATTCAGTTCAACCGCTTGCAAGGCGCTGTACAAATGTCAGGAATGCCTGGAGCCGTTTGACTATTTTAAATGTATTTAAGGGCTTAAGCGCACAAGCCATAACAATAAAGCGTGAGATCGCCACAGCTTAAGAAGGATTTTGAAATGAGCCAGTTTATTCCGTTAACCATTAAATCTATTCAGCCTCAGACTGAACAGGCAATTTGCATTGCTTTTGAACTGAGTCCAGAACATGCCGAGAGCTTTCAGTATCAGCCGGGCCAACACCTAACAATCCGTCATCTAACAGAACAGGAAGAATTGCGCCGTTGCTATTCGATCTGTAGCGATAGTGATGAAGACATGAGTATTGCGATCAAGAAAATTAATCAGGGTCAGTTCTCGACCTGGGCTAATCAAAACCTGAAAGTGGGTGATGTACTGGAAGTAATGCCACCACAAGGTGTGTTTTTCCAGAAAGCGGCCAAGGTTGGTGGTAAACACTATCTGGGTTTTGCTGCAGGTAGTGGCATTACGCCAATTCTGTCTATTGTCAAATCAGTTTTGAACCGTCAGCAAGATGCCACTTTTACTCTAGTTTATGGCAACCGTTCCTGGAAACAGACCATGTTCTCTGAACAGATCATGGACCTGAAAGACCGTTTTAAGGAACGCCTACAACTGATCAATATTTTCTCGCGTGAACTGAATGACAGCGAGATTTTCAATGGTCGTATTGATGCAGAAAAACTACAGCAGCTATTCCAGGCGGGCCTGATTCCAGCAGAAACTGATCACTGCTTCGCCTGCGGTCCTGAAGAAATGATGAATGCGGTAGAAACCGTATTGCCAACCGTCGGGATTGAACGTAACAAGATTCACACCGAACGCTTCAATACCGGTACTGCACCTAAAGCCTCTGCACAGCAGATCGAAAGCCGTACTGAGGAAAAGGTTAACATCGTTCTGGATGGTCGTGAGCTGATCATTGAGGTGTCCAAACAGGATGACAGCATTCTGGATGCGGCTTTACGCGCTGGTGCGGATCTGCCGTATGCCTGCAAGGGCGGGGTATGTGCAACCTGTAAATGCAAGGTGTTACAGGGTGAAGTGGAAATGGCAATCAACTATAGCCTGGAAGAAGAAGAAATCCAGAAAGGTTATGTGCTGAGCTGTCAGGCGCGTCCAACCACTCAAAATGTTCGTCTCAGTTTCGATGAGTAAAGATTTTAAATTAAGCACCATGCAGATAAATGCATGAACGCAATAGAAACTTAAAAGGTGTGTAATGGATTACCAAACAATTATTGTCGAAGAAAAAAATGCAGTGGGCTACCTGACTTTTAACCGTCCCAAACAGCTCAACAGTTTTAATGAAACCATGCATCAGGAAGTATCTTCTGTCGTAAAACGCTGGGCGCAAGATTCAGCAATTCGCGCTGTAGTGATTTCTGCAGAAGGTCGTGGTTTCTGTGCCGGTCAGGACCTGAACGATCGTGTGGTTGATCCAAATGCTGATGCGCCAGATTTAGGTCTATCCATTGAAAAATACTACAACCCGCTGATTAAACTGATTACTGAAATGCCAAAACCGGTGATCTGTGCCGTAAATGGTGTAGCAGCGGGTGCAGGTGCCAATATTGCTCTGGCTTGTGACATCGTGGTAGCAGCGAAATCTGCTTCATTTATTCAGGCCTTCTGCCGTCTCGGTCTGGTGCCAGATTCAGGGGGTACCTGGTTCCTGCCGCGTCTGGTTGGCCGTGCCCAAGCGATGGGTCTGGCGATGCTGGGTGACAAAATCTCGGCTGAACGTGCACTGCAACTCGGCATGATCTGGCAGGTAGTTGAAGATGACCAGTTAAAAGCAGAAGCTGAAAAAATGGCTGAACATCTGGCGACTCAGCCGACTTATGGTCTATCCCTGATCAAGAAAGCGATTCATGCCGCCGCAGACAATAATCTGGATGAGCAACTGATTCTGGAGCGGGATCTGCAACGTCTGGCAGGCCGTTCCAGTGATTATCGTGAGGGCGTTCAGGCCTTTATGCAAAAACGAACACCACAATATAAGGGCTGCTAAATCTGCCGGAGATGGATTTGACTCGGCTCAAAGTTGTGACGATCTTTCCTTACAGTTATCGTTTAGCAACTTGGTCGAGTTGAATTATTCCTGACAGGTATGAATATGATACCTATTTGGTCTGATGGTTAGCTAGGTCCTATGTTATATGTAGTATTACCCTGATAGTAAATGAGATATTAAAAAATAGATTTATGCACTATTTTTATAATCAAGTTATTGATTTTTAACTTGTATTTTATTTTATTTATTCAGAAAAATGATTTGGATGAGTAAATGGAATTTAATATGACAGAAATTTACAAATCTTAAAAAATATGTATCGTATTCTTGGTGAAGAGTGATACAACCTGGTATATATTGAACTAAGCAGACAGCGCTAGGACAGGCGCAACAAGTATCGCCAACAGACAAACGTGTGGCGGGCTAAGGAACAAGAACGATGGAACATGTTTATATTTTTGACGGTATTCGTACCCCAATTGGTCGTTACGCAGGTGGTTTGAGCAGTATTCGTGCCGATGATCTAGCCGCTTTACCGATCCAGTATTTAAAACAGCAGCATCCTAATCTGCCGTGGGCAGACGTAGATGAGGTAATTTTAGGCTGTGCCAATCAGGCCGGTGAAGATAATCGTAATGTCGCGCGTATGGCAGCACTTTTAGCGGGCCTGCCGGAAAGCGTACCCGCGATTACTGTAAATCGTCTCTGTGCTTCCGGTCTGGATGCAGTCGGCCTGGCAGCACGTGCAATTAAATCGGGTGAAGCGCAATTTGTAGTGGCCGGTGGTGTAGAGTCTATGAGCCGTGCGCCCTTTGTGCAATCCAAGCCCACCACAGCATTTAGCCGTACTCCTGAAATTTATGACACCACCATTGGCTGGCGTTTTATCAATCCAAAATTCAAGGTAGGTTTTGGCGTAGATAGTATGCCGGAAACGGCAGAAAACGTAGCTGAAAAATATCAGATTAATCGTGAAGATCAGGATCTGTTTGCTTATCGCAGTCAGCAAAAAACTGAACAGGCACAGCAGAATGGTATTTTTCAGGCAGAAATCCTGCCAGTAGAAATCAAAGGTGCTAAAGGTTCTACTCAGGTGATTGCTGAAGATGAGCATCCACGTGCCGATACTACTTTAGAAAAGTTATCTTCTTTAAAAGCACCATTTCGCAAGGAAGGTGGTTCGGTAACTGCGGGTAATGCGTCTGGTGTCAATGACGGTGCAGCTTGTGTGCTACTGGGTAATAAATATTTCGCAGAACAATATGGGCTGAAACCGCTAGCACGGGTGGTAGGAATCGCCAGTGCAGGAGTAGAACCACGTTATATGGGTATCGGTCCAGTGCCCGCAGTGCAGAAAGTATTAAAACAGACAAACTTAAGTCTAGAACAGATGGATGTGATCGAACTAAATGAAGCCTTTGCCGCACAGGCGCTTGCAGTGCTACGTGAGCTGGGCCTTCAGGATGATGATCCACGAGTCAATCCAAACGGTGGTGCTATTGCCCTTGGCCATCCACTCGGAATGAGCGGTACGCGACTAGTGATTACCGCCATGAAAGAATTACAACGTAAGCAAGGAAAATATGCCCTTTGTACCATGTGTGTCGGTGTTGGACAGGGTGTCGCACTGATTCTGGAAAATGTGGCTTAAGGACTGAATCAAAAGAGAAATCATCAGCAGTCAGGATGACTGCAGCAGGAGCAAGAATATGAATAACAATGCAATGGAACAAATTGAAACCGCTTCAGTAGATGAATTACGTGGCCTGCAATTGGAACGTATGAAAAAAACACTACAGCATGCTTATCAGAACAGTACGGTTTACAAGAAAAAGTTTGATGAAGCCGGTGTCCATCCGGATGATCTGAAATCACTGGACGATCTGGCAAAATTCCCGTTTACCACCAAGCAGGATCTGCGCGAAAACTATCCATTTGGCATGTTTGCTGTGCCTCAGGAGCAGATTGTCCGTGTACATGCTTCTTCAGGTACTACAGGTCAGCCGACTGTAGTTGGTTATACCCAGAATGACATTAATACCTGGTCAGATGTGGTGGCACGCTCGTTACGTGCAGCCGGACTCAGCAGTAAAGATACGATTCAGGTATCTTATGGTTACGGCCTGTTTACTGGCGGGCTGGGTGCACATTATGGGGTAGAACGTCTGGGTGCCACCGTAATCCCAATGTCAGGTGGTCAAACTGATAAGCAAGCCCAGCTGATTCATGATTTCAAGCCAACGGCTTTAATGGTCACTCCATCTTATTGTCTGAATATTATTGAGTGTCTGGAGAAAAAATTCGGAACTGCTAAGGATTGTTCAATCAAGACTGGCATCTTTGGTGCAGAGCCATGGACCAATGAAATGCGCCGTGAAATTGAAGAACGTCTAGGCATTGATGCGCTGGATATTTACGGCCTGTCCGAAGTCATGGGACCGGGTGTGGCGATGGAATGTCTGGAATCCAAAGATGGTCCAACGATTTGGGAAGATCACTTCTATCCTGAAATTATCCATCCGGAAACCGGCGAAGTATTACCAGATGGTGAGTTGGGTGAACTGGTATTTACCACCATCACCAAAGAAGGTATGCCGGTGATTCGTTATCGTACCCGTGATCTGACACGCTTATTGCCAGGTACTGCACGTAGCATGCGTCGTATGGACAAGATTGTCGGTCGCAGTGATGACATGATGATTATTCGTGGCGTGAATGTGTTTCCATCACAAATTGAAGAGCAAATCCTGCATATTCCGCAGCTTATTCCAAATTATCAGATTCAGATTTGTAAACAGGGTCACCTGGATAC
This sequence comes from Acinetobacter sp. CAU_H_60, assembly GCF_058599385.1. Lineage (NCBI taxonomy): Bacteria > Pseudomonadati > Pseudomonadota > Gammaproteobacteria > Moraxellales > Moraxellaceae > Acinetobacter > Acinetobacter sp. CAU_H_60. The sequence goes on from NZ_CM178653.1 coordinate 604,714, forward strand.
ATTGCATATTCGTACCGAAATGCGTAAAGATAATGCTATAAATATGACACACCAATTGGCAAATCAGCTGAAAGTACAAATCAAGACCATGGTCGGGATTAGTGTCAGTGTGGAAGTTTTACCGGAAGGTAGCTTGCCACGTTCTGAAGGTAAGGCTCAGCGGGTGTTTGATATCCGAAAGTCCGCTTAAATACGTCTGGATGACAGGCTCAGGTCTGTCATCCGGCTTTGACAAGGTAAATTGAACGTAATGAATCCGAAATTAAAACAAGTAATTGATGATTTCATTCAGAATGAGACCCTCAGTGGAACCTCATTGGTAATGACGATTTTTGGTGACAGCATTTATCACCGTGGGGGAGTCATTAGTCTTGCCAGCCTGATTCAGCTGATGGATGTATTTGGCTTCAATGAGCGTTCTGTGCGTACCGCCGTATTCCGTCTGGTACAAAATGGCTGGCTGAGTTCAGAAAAGATTGGCCGCACCAGTTATTACCGTATTACCGAAAGCAGCCGTCAGCGTTTTATTACCGCAGACCAGAAAATTTATAGCTTCCAGCATAATGAATGGGATCAGAAATGGGATCTGGTTCTGCTCAGTTCAGTTGAACTGGAAAATAAACAGACACTGAAAAAAGAACTGGAATGGTTAGGCTTTGCCAATATCGCGACCAATGTCATGGCCTATCCGGGGTGTGATCAGCAGAAACTGCAAAACTTGTTACTGAATAACAAGATGACTGATCAGGTGGTAGTATTCCGTGCAGAAACCTTGCAGCTTTGGCAGGAATCTTATCCAACCATTAAACGGATGGTTGAAACCAATTGGCCAATCCCGGAACTGCATCAGCGTTATGAAAAATTTATTAGTGATTTCCGCGAGTTTTTCTATCTGGTGGAAAATGAAGAGGAACTGGATCCAGTACAAGCCTTTCAGATTCGTATCCTGCTGATCCATCAATATCGCCGTATTTTACTGAAAGACCCGAATCTGCCATTTGAACTGTTGCCAACAGACTGGTTGTCACTGATTGCGCGCAACCTGAGTACCAATCTATATCAGGCAGTATTTGCAGCAGGAGATGAGTTTTTCCTGGAGACTGCCCGGACAGCGGAAGGCCTTATGCCACCTGCACATCCACAATTTTATAAACGTTTTGGTGGCTTAAAGCAGCCGGAATTGACCTTTTAATATTAAAAAAATCATGAATGTAATAGCTCAAGGAGGAGTCTATGCCATGTTATGCGATTGATGGGGTTATTCCTGTCGTCAGCCCTGAAGCTTATGTCCATCCTACGGCTGTGCTGATCGGTGATGTGATCATTGAAGCCGGAGTTTATATTGGTCCGTTCGCTTCGTTGCGTGCCGATTTTGGCCGGATTCATATCCAGAAAAATGCCAATGTACAGGATTCCTGTACCATTCATGGATTTCCGGACAGTGTGACCTTGGTTGAAGAATATGGCCATGTTGGTCATGGTGCCATTTTGCATGGCTGCGTGGTACGAAAAAATGCCCTGATCGGTATGAACAGTGTAATTCTGGATGAGGCCGAAATCGGGGAGAATGTCATTGTTGGGGCCAACAGTACAGTTAAGGCTAAATTCAAAGTGCCAGCAAATAATCTGGTACTTGGCAGTCCGGCAAAAGTCATCCGTCCTTTAGAAGAAAAAGAAATTGCCTGGAAAAGCCATGGCACCGAGCAATATATCCAGCTCACTACACGTTGCCTGAATACCATGCAGGAAGTAAAAGCTTTAACCGAAAATTCCGCAGAGCGACGTAGTTATCAGAACTTTAAAGCGGATTATCAAATCAAGCAAAATAGTTAAACTAGCTGATTTTTAAAAATTTTAGATAATTAAAATACGCTAATTTTTTAGTTTTAAAAATTATTGGAAATGAAACCAAATTCCTATTGTCGCCTTTCCGGATCGAGTTAAGCTGTTAGAAAACAGGTCAGGAAAGTGCAGATGGAAAGGCGGGAATTTAAAGACCATTTCTCCCAGCAGTCCCAAGATTATGCCTTGTTTCGCCCGCATTATCCGGACACTTTGGGGAAGATACTGGCAGAGCTAGCACCGAGTACGAAAGTAGCTTTAGATGTTGGCTGTGGCTCAGGACAGTTTTCAGAGGTTTTGGCGCATTATTTTGATCAGGTGATTGCTATTGATGCGAGTAAAGAACAAATCGCACAGGCCAAACCTCATCCGAAAATTCAATACCTTCATGCCCTAGCTGAAAATATACCCTTAGCTGATCAAAGCACTGACCTGATTTCAGTCGCACAAGCTGCCCACTGGCTGGATCTGGACAAATTCTATGCGGAAGTTCACCGTATTGCAAAACCCAATGCCATTCTGGCTCTTATTAGTTATGGGGTATTCAGCATTGATGAAGAACATCTGAATCATTATTTCAGACATTTTTATGAAGTGACTATTGCGCCCTATTGGGCAGCAGAACGCCGCCATGTCGATGAAGGATACAAAAATCTGCCATTTCCATTTCAGGAAATTTCTGTACAGCCGCCGGTATTACAAGTCGAGTGGAACTTTTACCAACTGATAGGCTATATGAGTACCTGGTCAGCCGTAAAAGCAGCCACCACGGCACTCGGACATAATCCGCTGAATGTACTGGCAGATGCCTTATTGCCAGAATGGGAAGACCCAGAATTGCCCCGGGTGGTGAGCTGGCCCCTATCTGTACGGGTAGGGAAAGTGAATCCAGATAAAGAAAAGGATAATTAAATAAAAAGCCCAGTCTTAGCTGAGCTTTTGTAATATCGATCGAGGATCAATCACTTTATTTGTTTAATAGCATTTCCAGCACAAACTTGGAACCGATAAAACCAAGCGCCAGCAGGCCAAACCCAAGCAAGGTAAAACGAACTGCTTTCTGGCCACGCCAGCCAAATTTCCAGTGTCCAATCAGTAATGCACCATAAACCAGCCAGGACACAATACTAAAGGCAGTCTTATGGGCCAGATGCTGGGCAAAGAAATTATCGATGGTAAAGAAGCCGAAACCCAATGCCAGTGTCAGTAAAATGAAACCGGTCATCAGCATATCGAACAATAAAGATTCCATATCTTGATAGGATGGCAACAGATTCACCCAAACCCGACGTTTCTGTTTCTTCTTCAGTTCACGGTCCTGAAACCGCAAAATCACGGCCTGAATCGTCGCCATCAATAACACAGCGTAAGCAGATAGGGACAAGATAATATGAATATCCAGACCCAGGGAATTCTGTGCAATGACTTTCGCTGGCTGGGTGAAACTGAAACCGAGAATTAGGCCGGTTGCAGCGACGGGAATACCAATCAGGTTTAAAGCAATAATCGGCCGATAGGTACTGTAAATGATACTTAGCAGCAGCATTAGCCCTGACGTAAAGGAAAGTAAGGCAAATACATCATAATTCATCCCCATCGGGGTATACATGTCACCTGATAAAACCAAAGCATGCAGTACCAGTCCAACTAAAGCTGTTAAGCCGACAAACCATTGATTTGGAGTACGTTTAGTCATTAAATGAATGAACAGATACCAAAAAGAGGAGGTATAAGCGATTAATGCTAAGATCGTGTAAACCAAGGGTAGGCTAAGCATGTCAAACCTTTTTAAGGGTGATGAATATTCATTTATATAAATTCAGTGCGAACTACAGTATCCTATAGCATTCTATGCATAAATTTTCTATTTTAAGAAACAATTTTTTGCTACTGGCTATTTTAAGCGGATTTTGCAATGTTTGATACCTTAACAGAACGACTCACGCAGAGTTTAAGAAATGTTACTGGCTCAGGGCAGCTAACCGAAGACAATATTAAAGATACGTTACGTGAAGTACGTATGGCACTTCTTGAAGCCGACGTTGCGTTACCTGTAACTCGTGAATTTATCGCGAAAGTTAAGGAAGAAGCATTAGGCCAGGAAGTGATGACTCAGTTATCACCAGGGCAAGCTTTCGTCAAAATCGTCTATGACGAATTGACCAAAATGATGGGCGAGGCCAATGAGAGCCTCGACCTTGCAGCAAAACCACCGGTGGTGGTACTGCTTGCCGGTTTGCAGGGTGCGGGTAAAACCACGACTGCAGCCAAACTTGCACGCTTCCTGCAAGAACGTCAAAAGAAAAAAGTAGCCATGGTGTCTGCCGACATTTATCGTCCGGCTGCGATCAAGCAGCTACAGACGGTGGCTGGCGAAGTTGGCGCGATTTTCCTTGAATCGAGTGCTACTGAAAAGCCAATCAGCATCGTCAATCGTGCAATTGAACAGGCAAAAATCCAGTTTGCCGATGTGTTGATTGTCGATACTGCAGGTCGTCTGCATATCGATGACAATATGATGGAAGAGATTAAAGAGCTGCATGCAGCGATTAATCCGACTGAAACCCTGTTTGTAGTCGATGCCATGACCGGTCAGGATGCGGCAAATACAGCCAAAGCATTTAACGATGCGCTTCCTTTGACGGGTGTGATCCTGACTAAAACTGATGGTGATGCGCGTGGTGGTGCAGCACTGTCTGTTCGTGCGATTACTGGCAAGCCAATCAAGTTCCTCGGTATGGGCGAAAAACTGGATGCCCTTGAGCCATTCCATCCGGAACGTGTGGCACAGCGTATTCTGGGCATGGGTGACGTGCTTTCTTTGGTCGAAGAAGTTGAACGCAAAATCGACAAAGAAAAAGCCGAGAAAATGGCGAAGAAATTGCAGAAAGGCGGTAGCTTCAACTTTGAAGATATGCTGATGCAATTCGAGCAGATGAACAAGATGGGCGGCATGATGGGCTTCCTGGACAAACTTCCAGGCATGAGCAATTCTGGTATTCAAGATGCGATTGCGCAGGCGAATCCTGAAAAGCAAGTGAAGAAAATGGAAGCGATTATCCAGTCGATGACCATTAAGGAACGTCGTAATCCTGACCTGATGAATCCAAGCCGTAAAAAGCGTATTGCAGCAGGTTGTGGTATGGAAGTGTCAGAAGTCAACAAGCTGATCAAGCAGCATGCGCAAATGGCGAAGATGATGAAGAAATTTGCCAATCCGTCGGGTATGGCAAAAATGATGAAATCACTGAGCGGTCTGCAAAAACAGTTTGGTGGTGGCGGTGGTATGGGTCCACTGTTCGGCGGTAACGACAAAAAATAAATGTTTTAAATAAAAAAGGCGCATATAGCGCCTTTTTTATTGTCTGTATTTTCTTTTATATCTGGTTTAAACAAAACAACATTTGCTTACCCAAATTTCCAGAAAAATCAGGCAGACTCGAAAACATTCGAAATAAAATAATACAGAAGGATGTATCTAATGACTCAAGTGATTGTGGTGCATGGCTATACCGCAAGTCCTGAAGAAAACTGGTTTCCATGGATTCAGGAAAAAGCCCAACAGGAACATGTCAGCTTGAAAGTACTCAGACTTGACCCGTCAACTACGCCAAAATTAGAAGTCTGGGAACAGCAAATGCGTGAACAGATTGAGGGGATTGACGAAAATAGCATTTTTATTGCGCATAGTCTGGGTTGTCTGGCTGCATTACATTATTTAAGTCGCGAATTAAAAAATCAGAGAATCAAACAACTGGTATTAGTGGCCGGTTTCAATGGCAGACTGGGACGTCTGGAAGAAGTTAATCCGTTCATTGATGCGGCTGAAGTAGATTTTGATTTACTGAAACGTCAGATTGATGAACGTGTAGTGATTTATTCGGAAGGTGATGATCGGGTTCAGCCTGACTTTAGCTTGGCGCAGGCGGAAAGTCTGGATGCAATCGTAGTCTGTGCCGAGCACCAAGGGCATTTTATTAATTCGCAGGGCTGTACTGAACTGCCGGAAGTCTGGCGAGTGATTCAGCCTTATCTGATCCAATCTTCCACTGAATAGGGAGGATGATGAACAGATTGGTTCAATGATGACAGGATGAAATTAAATAGGGAATATTGAATTTCATCCGCTAATAATTAAAAACTTAACTTTTGTCGGAGCATTTTGCTCTAAATATAATAAGTACAATGCTATGAAAAATATAACGAAGAAAGTCTATATCGTGCCTGATTATCAGGCGACCTCAAATGACCACTGGTATCCATGGTTGAGCCGGAAGATCAAAGACACCGGGTTCGAGGCCAAACGGATCATGCTGACCAATCCTTTTCAACCTGATCTGGAAGAATGGCAGCACAACCTGAAACTGCAGATTCCGCATCTGGATGAGCATAGTTTCATTGTTGCGCACGGCTTGGGTGGCTTAAGTGCTCTAAAGTTTCTTGAAGAACATTATAGCCGTACGCAATTGAAAATTGGCGGACTCATGTTAGTCGCAGCTTTTGATACACCACTGGTGGCCTGGTCGGAACTGAACAAAATGGTGCAGGCAGTAAAGTTAGATATGAACAATCTATCACATGCTGCCAAACGCTTTGTAATGCTGCTTTCCAGCAATGATCCTTATGTTCCTGCACCGATTTCGTTGCGTTTGGGCCATAGCCTGAATGCACAGATTTTTGAAATCAAAAATGCAGGGCATTTTCACAAGCTAGATGGCTATGCAGATTTTTCAAAGTTGCTCGAACTACTTAAACTGTGTCTGGCAAATGATCTGCAAAATGCTGCAGGCCTTTAAGCAATAAATCTGGCTCAATCACGGGCTGAAACCGTTCGAGATGCTGTGCAAACAGCGCAGCATCTCCACCAGTCAGGATCAACTGTGCCGGAAAATCTTGCAGTACTTTTTCAATGGTGCTGAGCAGACCGAATAAAATGCCATGATGCACGGCATCAATGGTATTGCGTCCAGGACTGAGTTCCTCGAAAGCCGCATCCGGGATTTTAATGCCTTTGGTGTTCTGGATCAGGGAATCGCGCTGTAAATACAGATTCGGCAGGATATAACCGCCGAGATGTTTTTGACCTTGGGCTAGATCAATGGTCAGGGCAGTCCCACAGCTGATGACACAGTAATTTTGGTCGGCTGACTTGGCAACGGCCAGCACTTGCAACCAGCGGTCAATCCCAAGCTGGGAAGGATCATCATAGCCACAGATCAGACCGGCATAGCGTGCCTGTACCGTGGCAAAAACTATAGGAATGTTCAGGCAGGTCAGAATCGATTGAATACGGACATTATTTGCTTTGTCCAGCACTGAAGAAATTCCGACCTGATGCAGGCCCAAACTCTTAAAGTGCTGAATCAAGCCAAGAAGTAAGTCGGCAGGGGATTGCAAATGCATTTCCGCAGCATGTTCAATGATCTGGTTCTGCTCCGTAATCCAGTACTTGAGTCGTGTATTGCCGATATCCAACCATAGTTTTTTCATTGAATGATGCCTGTTCAGCCGCCGTTTTTGAGACGGAGTTGCCCCTGATAAAATGTCTGCGTACCTGCATCCGTTTCGATAATGACCGCACCATCGTCCTGAATGCCGAGGAAAGTTCCGGAATATTGGCCTTGAATATCGGTAAATTCAACTGTTTGCTGGAAAAATGCAGCATATTGGTTAAACCGTGCCGGCAGATTCTGACTGCCATAATTAAACCATTCACCCGCTTGTTGAATAGCCAGATACAACTCGGCAATCAGATCTACACGTGAAGCATGCTGTAGTCCCAATTCAGTCAGAGAAGTTACCTGCTGGTCTGGAATGCTTTCCGTGAGTGGGCTGACATTGATCCCGACACCGACTACGACCTGTTGAGTCGAAATCGGTTCAATCAGAATGCCGCCCCATTTCCCTTGCAGGCTGTACAGGTCATTGGGCCATTTTACCTGCAAGTCCAGGCCTTTTAGACTTGGCATTTGCAGGATATTTAATGCAATTTCCAGCGCCAGACGACCATCGATTGCTTTTTGTGTATGCAGCAATGTGCTTAAATAGATGTTCCCCTCAGGAGAAATCCACTGACGTTGACGCTGTCCACGTCCCTGGGTTTGCACGCGGCTACACACCAGTACCTGTTGTACCCCTTTGGTTGCCAGTTCCCGGACATCGTCATTGGTCGATGTGGTAATGGGCTTGATCAGCAACACTTCAGGAAGCTGGCCTGCTTGACTTAAACGTTGCTGCAGTTCGCGAGTTTCTACATCCATTTGAATCTAAACGTGGTAAATGTCGTTATGGAGTTAATCATATATTTATTAATTGGTGCAATTGCAGGATTTGCCGCAGGCCTGTTTGGCGTGGGTGGTGGCCTGATTATCGTGCCAATCCTGTACATTGTTTTTACCCAGCTCCAGTACGATCCAAGCGTGATTATGCATATGGCAGTCGGAACTTCTCTAGCTACGATTATTGTGACCTCAATCAGTTCGGTGATGGCACATCATCAAAGAGGAGCAGTGTTATGGGATGTAGTGCGTAATCTGGCACCTGGCCTGGTCATTGGCTCATTCTTAGGAGCTGGAATTGCAGATTATTTATCGGGTCAGGGCCTGCAATTGCTGATTGGCTTCTTTGCAGTCTGGATTGCATTCAGAATGTTTAGAGGTGCACATTATCAGGTTGATCCGAACCAGAAATTGCCTTCAGCCGCATTACAGCTGGCAGCGGGTGGTGGCATTGGCGTGGCATCGGCCATATTCGGGATTGGTGGCGGTAGTTTGACTGTGCCTTTCCTGAATCGTTGTGGTGTCGTAATCCAGAAAGCAGTAGCCACTTCTGCTGCCTGCGGTTTGCCGATTGCAGTGGCCGGTGCCTTAGGTTTCATCTGGTTTGGTCAGAAAGCTGAAGTCGAAGTGCCAAATACGATTGGTTATATTCATATTTATGCGTTTATTGGTATTAGTGTGATGAGTTTTATCACTGCAAAATTTGGTGCAAAAGTGGCGCATTTATTATCACCAGTTCTATTAAAAAAATGTTTTGCAGCCTTATTGACTACAGTTGGTCTGTATTTTATCTATCAAGGCTTTACTGCCTGAACTACTCATTTTTTATCAGCTAAATTTTTGAGGAGAATAGGTCACTATTCTCCTTTTTCTTTGACTGGGTTGGCTGTATAGACACAAGATTGTCTGACAATGTCAAAGTATTTTCTGCAAAAAAGCCGTTTAATAACTGAAAAGTCATCCAGAATGACTGCACTTGCATCAATAAAAATAAGACAGGAACAGTATGCAACAACAAGAAGCACACAGTTTGTCTGAACAGATTGCCAAGCATATCAGTGAACAGATTATCCGGGGTGAGCTGGTTGAAGGCGAACGCATCCAGGAACTCAGAATTGCATCGGAGCTTGACGTCAGTCGGGGATCAGTCCGAGAAGCCTTGCTCTTGCTTGAACGTACCCAGTTGATTGAAATCTTCCCGCGTCGCGGTGCTATTGTCTCGGAAATGTCGGCCATGCAGGTTCGTGCCCTGTTTGACCTGACCTCTTTATTGCTGGGGCAGATGGTACATCGCATGGCAGAGACCTGGCGCAGTCATGAGGCAGAGCGCATTCAGCTATTATTAGAACAATTGGAAGCCGAAACCCGCCAAGGCCATACCGAAAAGTTTTATGATTTGATCTTTCAGGGAATGGCCCAGCAACAGGAGATGGTCGGTAATCTTTACCTGATGCGTTATTATCAGGAACTATTGCCATCTTTACGCCGTAGCTATTTTCTGACCCTGAATATTTCAAGACGTGAGCTACAGGAATCTTTTGAATTATTTAAACTGGTGACGGAAGCGATTTTAATTCGTAAATCCCATCAGGCGACGTTATTTATGGAAGATTTTTGTCGACACTTGCGCAACCTTGTGTTGGAATCTCTGACACGGATGAAACAAATTGAACTCGCGTGGGCCAGACGCTCACGACGTTAAATCAGGACACTATGCGTTTAAGCAGTTTAAAACTTTCAGGCTTCAAATCTTTTGCTGACAGTACCACCTTACACTTCAAGGATAACCGGACTGCAGTGGTGGGACCCAATGGTTGTGGTAAATCAAATGTGATTGATGCCATACGCTGGGTGATGGGTGAGTCCAGTGCGCGCCAACTACGTGGTGGCAGCATGCAGGATGTGATTTTTACCGGAACAGCCAAGCGCAAACCGGTGGGCATCGCCAGTGTAGAACTGCGCTTTGATAATACCTATGGCAAGCTGGGCGGTGCGTATAATGCCTATAATGAGCTGGCAGTACGCCGTCAGGTTAACCGTGATGGCAAGTCTGAATATTTCCTGAATGGCACCAAATGCCGACGTCGTGATATTACCGATATTTTCTTGGGAACGGGGCTGGGGCCGCGTTCTTATGCGATCATTGAACAGGGCATGATCAACCGTCTGGTGGATGCCAAGCCGGAAGAAATGCGGGTTTTTATTGAAGAAGCTGCCGGTGTTTCCCGTTATCAGGCACGTCGCCGCGAGACCATGCTGCATCTGGATCACACTACGCAGAACCTGTCGCGACTGGAAGATATTGCCTCTGAACTCAAGTCTCAGCTTAAAACCTTAAAACGCCAGTCAGAAACTGCCATTCAATATAAGGAGCTGGAAGGCCAGATCCGTACCATCAAGATTGAAATCCTGTCGTTCCAGTGTGAACAGAGCCAGCGTCTGCAAGAAGAATATACCGTACAGATGAATACGCTGGGCGAGAATTTTAAGCTGGTACGTTCTGAATTGACCACCGTTGAACATGATCTGGGAGCCACCAGTGAACTGTTCCAGCGCCTGATTCAACAGTCCACGCCATTACAAACTGAATGGCAACAGGCTGAGAAAAAGCTCAGCGAACTGGAAATGACTTTGCAGCAAAAGCAGTCCTTATTGCAGCAGAACTCGACCAGTCTGGTGAAGCTCGAAGAACAGAAAGCGCAGACCAAAGAACGTTTACAGCTGATTGAATTACAGTTGGACACCCTGCATCAGCAACTCGAAGATCAGACTGCACAATTGCAGCAGCAGGAAGGTCAAAGTCAGGAACAAAACCAGGATCTGACTGATCTGAAATCCCAGCAAGGCACAATTGCTGCCCAGTTTGCTCAAATTAAAACCCAGGTTGAGCAACAGCAACAACGTAAACAGCAAATGCTGGCGCAAAGTGAACAGCTGGTTAAAAATATTGTCCGGATTGAACAGCAAAAAGAAACCTTGCAACAACAGGCAGCACAAATTCAGCAGCAGGCGCAGCAAGAAGAGCTGGAACAGTATCAGGCTGATAAAGCTGAAACTGAACAGCAAATCAGTGGCTTTGAGACTCAACTCAAAACACTGAAAACTGAGCTTGAGCAGCTACAAGCAGAACAGGCAAGTCAGCAGCAATTGCTGATGCAGCTGAAATCGGAAATTCAGGTGCTGCAATCAGAACGCAAAAACCTGAGCCAGTTATTGACCAAAGCCAATCCAAATGCTAAAGCGGATGCGGTGCAGTTAATGCAGGTGTTGAAGCTGAATCCACAGGCCAAAGCTCATGCCAGCTTGATTGAAAAGTTCCTGGCGAAATGGCTTTCTGCACAAGTATTAGAAGAAACTGAGCATTTTTTAGAGAATAGTGCACGCCAACTCAAAGCTCAGATGTCACAAGATAATATTCAGATCGCTGAACTCCCTTGTTTAGCAGACTGGATTGAAGCGCCTCAATACTCACTCTGGCAACAGGTGGCCGTAGCTGAGAACTTTAAACAAGCACTTGGTTTACAAACTCAGCTGAGAGCAGGCCAGTCGATCTTAAGTCTGGATGGCTATCATGTCGGACCCGACTGGATGATTGCACTGGACTATGATGAAGCCAGTCAGGCGGGACAAGGGGCACTGAGTCATCGTATTCGTCTGGATGAAATTGAGCAGCAACTGACTCAGCTTGAACCGAAATTTGCTGATCTAGAGCAACAGCTTCCTGAACTCACTGCTCAAGTAAAAGCTTTGCAAAGCCAGATTCAAAGCATCAATGAGCAGCAGAAGCAGGCACAAAAGCAGTTGCAACAGCTTGATCTGAACATTGCCAAAGTTCAGAGCGCGACGCAGGCCTTTGCGGTACAGAAACAGCAATTGCAAAACCAGTTACAGCAACTGGATGAGCAGCTGGAAGAAGATGCGATGCAGAAAGACGATCTGGAAATTGATCTGCATGCACTGAATTTGAAACTGGAACAGGCACTGCCGAATTACAAGACCTTGCAATTCCAGCTGGAAGAACTTAATGCCCAGCTGGAAGACTCACAGCAAGTCACTCAACAGGCACAGCAGGAATTAGAATTACTACGCAGGCAAACGGTACAAAGTCAGCAACAGGCTGAACTGCTGGAAAAAGATCAGCTGTTTTTAAAAGAGCAATATCAACAGATTATTGCGCAAATAGAACAGGCCAAAAAGTTTGTCGATCCGGTACAACTGGAATTACCTGCTTTACAGAGCCAGTTTAATGAACAGGCACTGATCACGGAAAAACTGCAAAAAACCTGGGCAGACTGGCAGATCGAGCTGAATCAGATCCAGAGCAAGCAGCAGCACCTGACTGAGCAGCGCCATACTTTCCAGCAGCAGGATGAACAACTGCGTACTGAACTTGAAGCCAAACGTCTGGCTTGGCAGGCAGCCAAATCTGATTTACAGCATTATTCAGAACAGCTGAAAGAATTGAATAGTGAAGTAATTTCAGGGCTGAATATTGATGTAAAAGCACATCAGACCAAACTGGAAAAAGCACAAGCTCAATTCGATAAACTGGGTGCAGTGAATCTGGCAGCTTCTGAAGAGTATGAAGAAGTTTCGAAACGCTATGACGAACTCAACCATCAGATTCAGGACCTGGAAAATACCGTTGAACAGCTGCAGGCAGCAATGAAAAGTATTGATCAGGAAACCCGTAAGCTGTTTATGAATACCTTCGATCAGGTCAATGCCGAGCTGCAAAACCTGTTCCCGAAAGTATTTGAGGGCGGTGAAGCGAGTTTAAGTCTTGAAGATGGATGGCAATCGGGTGTAAAACTGATGGCTCGCCCACCGGGCAAGCGCAACAGCTCACTGGCATTGCTTTCTGGTGGTGAAAAGGCTTTAACCGCATTAGCACTGGTCTTTGCAATTTTCCGCCTAAATCCGGCGCCATTCTGTGTATTGGACGAAGTGGATGCGCCGCTGGATGATGCCAATGTGGGACGTTTTTGTAATTTAGTCAAAGAGCTTTCTGAACAAGTGCAATTTATTTATATTACCCATAACAAACTTGCAATGATGATGGCGACTGATCTTTTAGGTGTAACCATGCCTGAACCGGGAACCTCAAAATTAGTGACAGTAAATTTGGAACAGGCAAAAGAATACGGCTTAGCTGCGGAGGTATAACATGGAAATCACCACAATTATCGGGATTGTTATTGCAATTGTGATTATGCTATTCGGCATAAGACTGATCTTGAAAAAACCTGCGGAGGCTGTACCGTCACTGGATGCGGATCTGCATATTGATCCTGACAGCCAGACTCCGGTTATTCCAAGGCATGTACGATCTCAACTGTCTAAAACCGAAAGTCCGGCAGCTGCACGCGTTGAACCAAGTCTGAATGAAGAAGCGGTAGACAACATTGCACCTGCGGAAGAACAACAAGAAGCAGCCAAAGTAGAGCCAACTTTGGCTGAAACCGCCCAGCCAGAAAGCAAAGCAGCAAGTCCACTCGATACACCGGTGGTTGCAGAGGAAGCAGAACCGGAAGTAACCAAAGCTGAAGAAACCGCAACATCTGCTGAACAAGAAAACAAGCCTGAAATAGTAGACGTAGCAGAAGCAGAAAAAGAACCTAAAGCAGCTGAATTTAGCCTGAATAGCAATATCGAGAAAGCTGAAATTTCTGACTTCAATGATGAAAGTAGTATTCTGGATGCACATCTACATGAGCAAAAAATTGTGGATGAAGAATGTTCGCTGGCTAATGCTGAAACGATTATTTCATTGCATGTTTATCCACAGGGCCGTGCTCTTTCAGGCGAAAAAACTCTAAAAGTTTTACTGAAATATGGCCTGCGTTATGGTGAGCTGGCATGTTTCCATCGTTATAGTGAAGATGGCTCGAAATTGCTATTTTCGGTATTGCGTATGGCAGATACCGGTATGGAAGGTTTTGACTTAGAAACTCTGTCGACTGAAGAAGTCAAAGGTTTGGCGTTCTTCCTGGCTTTACCGCATAGCGATGTACAGAATGCCTTCGATACTATGGACAGCATTTCACGTCTGATTGCGCGTGAAGTGGATGGTCTGGTCTATGATCAGAACCAGCAGGAAATGACCCCACAATTACGTGAATTCTGGCGTCATCAGGCGATTGATTATCGTGCTGGACAGACTGCAGAAGTTTAATATTCCAATATTGAATCTGCAGAATCCGATTTTTATAATAGCGAAAAGCTGAATATTGTATAGGGCGGATTTTCCGCCCTTTTTTATGGTGAAATTATGACCCAAGATGCCACTGTCATTGCGCAAATGCGTCAATTGATTCAACTGCTTGCCAAGCATAATCATGCTTATTATGTGATGGATCAACCTACGATTGAAGACAGTGAATATGATCAGCTCTTTCATCAGCTCAAAGCTTTAGAAGAACAATATCCACATTTACAACAGCCAGACACACCGACAGTTAAAGTAGGCGGTCAGGCACTTTCCAAATTTCTGACCGTAACGCATGCGGTGCCAATGCTGTCTTTGGGCAACGTGTTTAATCAGGACGATCTGTTTGCTTTCGCACGCCGTATTGAAGAGCGCTTACCCAATCAAAAGATTGAATACGATGTTGAGCTGAAATTTGATGGTCTGGCAATTTCCCTCTGGTATGAACATGGTGTACTGGTTCGCGGTGTCACCCGTGGTGATGGGGAAACTGGAGAAGATATTACCCAGAATGTCAAAACCATCCGTAACCTGCCGAAATTCCTGTCTCCAGTGAATGGCGTGATTCCAGAATTACTGGAAGTGCGTGGCGAAGTGCTGATGCCGAAATCCGGCTTTGAACGCCTGAATGCGGCCAATGCAGCAAAAGGCGAAAAAACCTTTGCTAATCCGCGTAATGCCGCGGCCGGCAGTTTACGCCAGCTTGATCCAAATATTGCAGCTTCTCGACCTTTGGCTTTCTATGCCTATGGGATTGCCCAGTGTGTACCGCATCATGGTCAAACCACGATGTCAGCCAGTCTGGAATGGCTACAGCAGTTTGGCTTTGCTGTAGGTGAGCGGCATTTTATCTGCAGTAGCATCCAGGAAGTGCAAAAGGTTTACGAGCAGATCATTGAAGAACGTTCAAAGCTTAGTGTCGAAATTGATGGTATGGTCATTAAGGTCAATGACCTGAAACAACAGCAGAAACTGGGTTTCTTGAGCCGTGAACCACGCTGGGCAACGGCTTATAAATTCCCTGCAGTGGCTGCATTGACCACCGTTGAAAATATTGACTGGCAAGTAGGTCGTACCGGGACTCTAACGCCTGTAGCACGGTTGAATCCGGTTGCCGTGGGTGGTGTAACCGTTTCCAATGTAACGCTGCATAATATTGGTGAAATTCACCGACTGGATGTAAGAATCGGGGATACCGTCAGTGTCTATCGTAGTGGTGACGTAATTCCTAAGGTTGAAAAAGTCTGGCCAGAATTTCGTCCTGCCAATGCGGTAGAAGTGCATTTACCTGAGAACTGTCCAGTCTGTGATTCACCCGTGGTGATGCCGGAGGGTGAGGCATTGGCACGCTGTTCAGGTGAGCTGTATTGTGCGGCGCAGCGCATCGAAACCATCCGCCACTTTGTATCACGTAAGGCCATGGACATTGAAGGTCTTGGCGATCGCTGGGTGGAGTCACTGTTACATCTCAATCTTTTAAAAGATGTCTCGGATATTTATCACTTGCATGAGCATCGTGAGCAATTACTGCAAATCGAAAAAATGGGTGAAAAGTCCGTTCAGAATCTCATTGATTCGATTGAGAACAGTAAGAAAACCACACTGGCTGCTTTCATCTATGCACTAGGTATTCGTGGTGTCGGTGAAACGACAGCCCGTATGCTGGCCAATACTTTCCAAACTCTCGATGCTTTACGCAGTGCTGATGTAGACGCTTTAAAGAAAACACCAGACGTCGGTGATATTACCGCAGAGTGGATTGTTGATTTCTTCCAGGCACCGCATAATCTGGAAGTGTTGGATCACTTGTTGGCTGCCGGTATTTACTGGGATGCGCCAATTGCACCAACACGCCAACCACTGAATGGTGAAAGCTGGGTAGTGACTGGAACTTTAAGCTCTATGGGACGTGATGAAGCAACACAACTGTTGCAAGCCTTAGGTGCACGGGTCAGTGGCAGTGTATCGAGTAAAACCAAATGTGTGGTGGCGGGTGAAAAAGCGGGTTCTAAGCTCGATAAAGCAGAAAAACTCGGTGTGCCTGTGATCAATGAAGAACAGTTTATTGCTTTGATGAAAGAGCATGGGCAAATCGAAGAATAATCAGTTCTAAACAATGATTCAAATAAAAATGACACCCAGGATGATGAATCTTGAGGTGTCTTTTTTATTGCTAGTTCAAAACTATAGGTGAATGAGAGGGGGAGGATAGACAAATACAAGGACGGGTTCGGCAATGTAAGTTGAATTCACGTACAATATTGATTCATTTGCAGGCATAGATCCTGCCTTATTGATTCTGTTCTCCTGTTGATGATTGGCATACACATGGCGCAAGCAAAGAAATCTTTTCCGCAACAAAAATCGCAATTACATGCACGAAATCTGCATCGCAGTCGTTACGATTTTCCTCAGCTAATCAAGAGTTGTCCGGAACTAGCACCTTTTGTCAGCCCGAATCAATACAACGATCTTTCAGTCAACTTTTCTGATCCTCAAGCTGTGAAAATGCTCAATAAAGCATTGCTCAAGCATTTTTATGGTATTCAATATTGGGATATTCCTCAAGATTATCTTTGCCCACCGATTCCGGGTAGAGCGGACTATATTCACTATTTGGCTGACCTGTTAAGTCTCAATAATAACGGTCAAATTCCAACAGGACGCACAGTTCAAGTGTTGGATATTGGGGTTGGTGCGAACTGTATTTATCCGATTATTGGTCATCGTAGTTATGGTTGGAAATTTGTCGGCTCAGACATTCATTCGGCATCGGTTAAAAGTGCTCAATTTATCGTGGAGGCAAATCCAAATCTCAGGAAGGGGATTCAGATTCGATTGCAAAAGACACCGAGCAATATTTTCAAAGGTGTGATTAAACCTTCAGATCGTTTTGATTTGACCCTGTGTAACCCACCATTTCATGCTTCGCAAGATGAAGCAAATGCCACAGCAACGCAAAAATTATGCAAACTTGGCAAGCCGGTTGATCGGTCTAAAGTGGTGTTAAACTTTGGCGGACAAAAGAATGAGCTGTGGTGTGACGGTGGAGAAGAACGCTTTGTTTGCCAGATGGTACAAGAGAGCACACAGTTTGCTGAGCAATGTCTGTGGTTTAGTACACTGGTTTCTAAGAAAACCACATTGCCTATGCTGTTAAATACCTTGCGTAAGTGCGGTGCAGTGGATGTAAAAACTATTAAAATGACGCAGGGACAAAAAGAAAGTCGTTTTGTGGCTTGGACTTTTCTAGATGCAAAGCAACAGCAAGCGTGGAAAAATGCGCGTTGGACTTCTGCTTAAGTAGATTTTTAAGCAGTCGTCATAAGCTTGCCGATAAATGACTTGATGCATAAGCTCAAACTTAATCTGACAGATACAATAAAAAATCGGTCACTGTCAGATCAGGTTTGAGCGAGTACGATTAAGGAATATATTTTTTTACCAGACCATCATCCAGTAATTGCTGGAAATGTTCGACCAGACTTTCTTTCACCGGACGATATTCCAGACCGAGTTCATCCTTACTTTTTTGTGCATTAAAGAAAATTGGATAACCCATATTGAGTTCAACAAATTTACGGCTAAAGCCTGCCAGAGGACCAAAAATCTTGAAAGCCGTTTTAGGTAACTGGTTGCGTGGAAACGGGAATTTTGGACCAAACGCTTCGCGCAGGATTTTTCCCATTTCCAGTAAACTCAAAGTCTCACTGCAGATAATATAGCGACCATGCGCTTCCGGGTTAAATGCAGCACGGATATGTGCTTCAGCAACATCCTGAACATCGACCACACCATTCCACATCGGTGGAACACCCAGCAAGGTCATGCCATTGGCAAACTGTTGCAGAACTTCCACACTGCCTGATTGAGTATTCGGTGTTAAGGATTCCCCAAAGACCAGTGCCGGATTGATACAGATCAGGTCCCAGCGATCCTGTGCTTCCGCCATTTCCCAAGCTTTGCGTTCTGCCATGACTTTGGAATACGGATAAGGCTGATGGGTTTCTGAACTGGTGGTATTCCAGTGAGATTCATCAAAACTGGTGTGCTCGGTTTGCAAAATATCAATCGCATCGCCATATGTTGAGGCAATACTTGAGGTGACAATCACACGTTTGACAGATTCTGTTTTATTGACACTATTCAGCACATTTTGCGTACCCAGAATTGCAGGTTCAATAATGTCTTTGAGCGCATCTTTATAATTGGTGACTACAAAAGGCGAGGCCATATGAAAGACAATTTCACAGCCTTGCATGGCCGCATCAAAAGAACCGGGCTTGAGCAGGTTGGCTTCAAACAGCTTTAAGGTCCCCGGGCTGCTGTCTGCAATTTGTTCAAGGTGCGTATAACTCTGGGTTTTATTCAGGTCACGTACAGTGGCATGTACGGTATAACCTTGTTTCAAAAGTTTCTGGATGACCCAGCTGGCGATATAGCCAGATGCGCCGGTGACCAGAACAGGTGCTGTGCTATGTTGTAATGTCATATTTAAACCGTTGTTGTTTTGACTTCTTTCATCGTAGGCACAATTATGCATGAACCAGGCCAAACAGGTGAGTCCAAGATAAAAATAAGCAACAAGATAAGTGCTTATTAATATTTACAAAAATTAACGTTTGAATATTCCAGCTTGCTGGATTGAATAAAAACGGAATGAAAAATGCAAGATATTGTTTTATAAATGGGATTTGGTCGAACAGAGAG
Organism: Acinetobacter sp. CAU_H_60; assembly: GCF_058599385.1. NCBI lineage: Bacteria > Pseudomonadati > Pseudomonadota > Gammaproteobacteria > Moraxellales > Moraxellaceae > Acinetobacter > Acinetobacter sp. CAU_H_60. The sequence continues at coordinate 623,752 of NZ_CM178653.1, forward strand.
CGTAAATGCAAGTGCTTCTCATTTTAATTATATAAAAATCAGACATTTACCATAATTTTGTTTTTGCAAAACAAACATCTTTTCTCCATAATAAGATGATAAAAGCAGGGAGTAATTCAAATGCGCGGTAATCCAGAAGTCGTAGATTATTTAAATATGCTGATCGGTGGCGAACTGGCTGCTCGTGATCAATACCTGATTCACTCTCGTATGTATGAAGATTGGGGTCTGACGAAAATCTTTGAACGCATCGACCATGAAATGCAGGAAGAAGCACAGCATGCAGATGCCCTGATTCGTCGTGTCCTGTTCCTTGAAGGTACGCCAAATATGCAGCGTGATGACATCGAAGTTGGTGAAGATGTGGTGACCTGCCTGAAAGCTGACCTGAAGCTTGAGTATCATGTCCGTGAAAAGCTGGCTCAAGGGGTAAAACTTTGTGAAGAGAAGGGCGATTATGTGACCCGTGACATGCTGCGCCAGCAAATGTCAGATACGGAAGAAGATCATACTTACTGGTTAGAAAAACAGTTACGTTTAATCGAGCTGATTGGCCTGCAAAACTATATCCAGTCGCAAATGTAAGATATTGAATAATAAAAAACCCAGCACATGCTGGGTTTTTTGATTCTGTAGATTCAAGAATTGTTGTTGCTGACAATCCCGATTTTTTTCACTTCCAGACGCTGAGCCGCAGCCATCACCATGGCGATATGCTTATATTCAGTTGCGCGATCAGCCTTGATTTTAATCTGATCCTGATCCGCTTTTTGCGCCACGGTCTTGAATAAGGCTTCTAGCGCTTGGGCATTCGCCACCGGCTGATCATTCCAGAAGATCTGGCCTTGAGCATCGAGACGCAAATTCACAATCTCTGGCGGTTTTTCCTCAGTCGGTGGAGGTGTACCATTCGGCAGGTTGATATTAATCGAATTATTCGGCAATGGAATAGTGATAATAAACATAATCAGCAAGACCAGCATGACATCAATCAATGGTGTCATGTTGACGTCCAGCATTACATCATCATCCTGATTTGAGCCAACATTCATTCCCATAACTGGATTCTCTCTCAATCTTAAGGTGAAGCGGGCGGGGTCGTGACAAATGCAATCTTGCCAATACCTGCTTGCTGGGTAGTACTGATGACCTGATCAATCGCTTCAAAAGCTGTTCTTTGATCACCACGAATATGCACTTCAGGCTGAGGACGTTTCTGGGCTTCTGCCTGTAAACGGGTCAATAAAATTGCCTTGTCCGGAATATAGGATTCATTCCAGAAAATATCGCCATTTTTATTGACTGCCAGCTGGATATTTTCCGGCTTGGTTTCATACGGGACATTACGTTCTTCAGGCAGATTGACCGGTACGGTATGAATTGCAACCGGTACTGTAATCAGAAAAATAATCAGCAGTACCAGCATCACATCAACCAGAGGCGTGGTATTAATGGTACCAATGACCTCATCATCGCTGTCGTTTGAATTGACCATCATTCCCATGGTTGACCCCCATTTTTATTTTGTGTCGCGGTGAACAGGATTATTTGAGCTGATTTCGCCGCTCAGCAGTACAGCATGCAGGTCAGAACCGAAGGTACGGACTTCTTCCATCACCGCTTTATTACGGCGAGTTAACCAGTTGTAGCCAAGTACTGCAGGAACTGCCACTGCCAGACCGATTGCAGTCATGATCAGTGCTTCACCGACCGGACCAGCAACTTTATCGATTGATGCCTGACCGGAAATACCAATTGCAGTCAAGGCATGGTAAATGCCCCAAACGGTACCAAACAGACCTACGAAAGGTGCAGTAGAACCTACGGTTGCAAGGAATGCCAGACCACCACTCAGATGGCTTTGAATCTTGTCGACTGCGCGTGAAATAGAAATCGTGACCCAGGTATTAAAGTCGATACGCTCAAGTAAAGTACCGCCATGATTTTTGGTTGACTTGATGCCTTTTTCAGCGATAAAACGATATACGCTGGCTTCATCCAGATTTTGCGCTGCATTATCCAGTGAAGAAGATTCCCAGAACTGATGTTCTGCTTCTTTGGCCTGTTTGCGAATCTTGCCTTGTTGCAAGCACTTAGTGATCATGATGTACCATGTACCGATCGACATGATCACCAGAATGAACAGGGTCACTTTAGACACCATGTCGCCTTCTTTCCACATGGCTTCCAGACCATAAGGATTACTGGCAGGTTTTTCAGCTGCAGCAGGTGCTGGCGGTGTAGGTTCTGCGACAGTCGCTGGTGTGGTTTCTGCAGTTTCAGTCACTGTCGTGGCAGGTGTAGGGGATTCTTCAGCAAATACGGTTTGCAAAGGGAGTAAAATACTTGCCGCAATGACACTTGCAGCAGTCATATTTTTTAAAGGTTTTAGTGATTTTTTCATCATAGATCTCCTGATTTTTTTCTTTATCTGTTGTATCTGTTAGTCAAGGACAAATTCATATGGAATGTCATACCAAGATTCTTGCGGTTCGCCATTTTTCATTGCCGGCTTGAAGGTACATAAACTGAAGGCTTTCGATGCGGCACGATCCAATGCACGGCTTCCGCTCGACTTTTTCACCTTTGCATCCTGGACCTTGCCAGCAGTATTTACATATACAGAGATCAGCACTTCACCTTGCTCTTCATTCATTAGTGCATCACGTGGATATTCTGGACTCTTACAGCCAGCTTCGCCTTGAGATACGCCGCGTGTAACGCCAGTTGGTTGCGGTGGAGCAGCAGGTGCTGCTGCAACAACTGGGGCTGGTGCAGCCACCGGACTTGGGGATGGTGTTGCTGCAGCTACAGGTGTTGGTTCTGCAACCGGTTGAGTGACTGTTGGTGTAGGCTGTGTTTTCTGTACCGGAACCACTTTTTCTACCGGTTTAACCTCAGGAACCTGTGCCACTTTTTCTACCATTTTTGGCGGCTCAGGTGGGGTTTCCTTAGGTGGCTCTGGTTCTGGTGGTTTAATATCCTGAATAATCATCAATTCAACCGGTTCTTCTGACGGTTTGATGATGTCTTTTGCCATACCTGCCATTAGCACCAGGCCCACCAGGATATGCAAGAAAATCACGACACCAATTCCAGTCAACTTTTTGGCGGAGCTTTTTTCTATGTCTTCAAACGTTGTGCTCATCATGACTCCTGGAATTTAAGACAAACAAGAAATAACGGTTTATTTCAAAGGTGAGGTAGCTGCATTATTTTTTGTTTGGCTAAAATGATATGAATACTGCAAATACAGCATGACGCTGTATTTGCAGAAAGCTTGTCTTAGAATTTGTAAGTACCACGGATGTAGTAAGTACGACCTGTAGGATCTGAGTAACGAGGGTCATAACCGTATTGGAAGTTATCCAGAACATCAGATGCAGCGGGCTCTTCATCAAAGATGTTGAGGATACCGCCAGTCAACTCTAGGTTTTTGAAGCCTTTATAAGTTGTTGCGAAGTTATAAAGTGTGTAGTCACCCACATCACGTTCGCCAGAGTAGTCTTCATAACCACGAGTGAACTGTTGTTCAAAGATCATTTTCCAGTCTTCATAAGACCAGTTCAGGTTGGCAACATGTTTCCAGCGAACTACTGCCGGGTCTTCATATTTGCCTACCAGACCAGACCATTCACCGCCTGGTTCACTTTGGTAGTCCAGATTGATCACGTAAGTACCATCAATACCGAAACCGAAACGACCAGTAGAAGTTTTAGGTGTCAGGTAGTTCAGGCTCAGGTCTACACCTGAAGTTTTTAAACCGCCAGAGTTCATCAGGGTAGTACGGATGTGCTGGATACGGCCTTCGCTATCACGTACGAAACGGTCAGCATAAAGGTCTGGATCACCAAAGATTGATGATTCACCCACTGTACCTACCAGACCATCGATCTCGATATTGAAGTAGTCAGCAGTGAAGACCAGGTTTTTGATTGGTTCAAATACTAAACCAGCAGTGAACGATGTAGATTCTTCTGGTTGCAGATCAGGTGAACCACCTTGGGTACGCTTGAACTGGGTATTACATTCAACCTGGTATTTAGGTTCAACTGGCGTGCCACCTGGACATAACACAGGGTCATTGTATTTCGCACCTGTCCAGGTTTCACTGATAGGCGCGTTGATTTCGTACAAGCTTGGTGCACGGAAACCGGTGCTATAAGATGCACGGAACATGATTTCCTTCATTGGTTCCCAACGAAGACCAACTTTCGGGTTGAAGGTATCACCGAAGTCGCTGTAGTCATCATAACGGGCAGCAATTTGAGCTTCCAGACTTGGCAAGATTGGGATCTGGAATTCAGTAAAGAATGCTGTGATGTCACGGTCACCCTTACTGATTGGTTTGCTCGGATCAATACCAGAACCTGGTACTTGAGCCACAATTTCAGAGTTTACTTTTGCTTCCCAGTCCTGAGTCGTGAAGCTACCACCGAAGGCAAAGCCAACATCACCTGCAGGTAATTCAAAAATTGGACGGCTAATCGTAAAGTCTGCAGTTGTAGATTCTAAAGAGGCGATGTTAGTTTCGCCATTAATTACAAATGATTCCCAAGGGGTATCGCCTGGACGTGCTGGACCGAATGGGTTAATACGACCTTCATTCAATGCAGTTTGCAGGTTGCTACGGTGTAAGTAACCACCTGTAAATTCATCAGTTGCTTCGCTTTTCGCGTATGACACGCCTGCGTTGATATCCCAGCCTAATGCCTCACCTTCAATACCGGCAAAGAAGCGGTGTGAATCATTGGTTGACATACTTTGACGGTTACCTGCCTGAGAACGGAGGTAAAGTTCAAGTGGGTCACCGCTCAAATCTCCATCTGTAATAGCCGGAGTAATTCCATTACCTGGATAGTATTGGCTGCTTGAAGGTAAAGTCACAGTACGGCCATAAACGTCTGGTGCAATTGAAGTGGATACTTCAGAACGTGTAAACACGTATTCACCAATCGCATTTAATGAATCATTAAGTTTGAATGTCCCTTTACCTAATGCAGACAGGGTTTCAACCTGTGGTTTGATGGCAATCAAAGCCTGCGTATTCAGATAACAGAAGCCGTCATCTGGAGAAGACCAAGGAATATTGTTACAGTCATCTGGATATGGGTTACCTAAATAACCACTTGTTGGATCATAGATGTTTGCCGGGAAACCACTTGCAGAGCCTGCATCAATGCCTAATTCAGGAATTACACCACCACGGCGGCTGACTTTACGCTGTTGAGCATGGATCTGGTTAGATTTACGGTAGTCCAAGACACCCATGACGTTAAAGCCATTTTCATCCAGGTCACCAAAACCCCCGAAGATCGCAGCCTGTTGTTTCTCACCACCTGAATGTTCAGTTTCATGCAAGGCTCCGGTAACGCCTAAGCCATTGTATTCAGATTTGGTGATGAAGTTGATTACCCCCGCAATCGCATCTGCACCATAAACTGCAGAAGCACCATCACGTAAAATCTCAATACGGTCAATCATCGCCATAGGGATAATGTTTAAGTTGGTACTATCTGTACTGAATGCACTATAGGCAAGACGGCGGCCATTTAAAAGCACAAGCGTTTTGTCTGAGCCTAGACCACGTAAGTTGGCTGTCGAACCTGAAGTATTACTTGCACCTACGTTTTGAGCAGTAGAGAAACCAGCCTGGTTCGCGCTGACTTTTACTAAAGCTTCTTCAACAGTAGTTACACCCTGGTTCGCAAGATCTTCACCTTTAATGACGGTGATTGGTGAAGAACTTTGTGCAGCAACCCCCTTGATTGATGAACCCGTCACTGTCACTTTCTGAACTTTAGTTGGCTGTTCAGCAGATGCAGCTTCTTCGGCATGGGCCAGCGGCAGACACATCATACTTAAGCTGAGTGCGCTTAACTTGAGTAGTCTTTTGCTGACGGTTGGAGCCCCCATAGATCCGACCAATTTATTTTTTTTCATCGTAAATTTCACCCTTTTGTTATGTGAAGTAGTGCTGGGTTGATCTAAGCAAGGCGGATGCCAACTTATAAAATTTTATATTTTTATATTTTTAACTTATTGAAAAATATTGATTTAATTGAATGAGGTTTAAATTTATCGAGCGATACTGAAGAAAAATTAAGAAGTCTGTGTATCGAATCTGAAGAAAGAAGGAAGTGAGACCCCTGTCAAAGCAATAAATAAATATTTAATGAATAAGAAAGTAGTCCAAAAATGAGAGGGAAATTGAATAAAGTTTAATCATGGTGCATAATTTTTACATAAAATATACAATATTTTTTTAAAATAAATTATTTATAATACAATTACTTGTGTTTATTTATTGTTTACCTAAAGGTATACAATAGTGCAATAAGATGAAACAGGGTTGAGTTATTTTTGTGCGAAATGAACTTCAGTAAGAATTTTGAGGATAAAAATTTAATTAATGATTCATGGAAAATATTATGTTATTCATAATGTTTTAAATAATTAATAAAAATAAACTTTTTTCAGTTAAAAACAGGAAGAAATCCCTATTTTTTGCAAGGATGGCATGAAATTCGCTTTGTTCAGTTTATTCCATCTGTCCAGCTTTGACCCATCCATTGAAGCAAATATGGGATGATGTATTTAAAACTTCCTATAGCAATAAAACTTCAAGATAAAGAATAGGTACAAATTTGAAATCAGCACTTTTTAGCATGACGATTTTGGCCTTGGCTATGAGCTCGGGGCAAACTGCCTGGGCAAAATCATCTGCACATCCGGATAAAGTCTTAAACCTGGCTTTCGAAGCACCTGATGATGGTTTTGATATGGTCAAAACCTATAATTTTTATAGTGGTAGCGTTGCTGAGGCCATTTTCGAGCCTTTGTTGCGTTATGACTATCTGGCCCGGCCTGCAATTTTGGCTCCGAATACCGCCGAGTCTTTACCCGTGGTTGAACAGGATGGCAAAATTTATACCTTTAAAATCAAGCCAGGAATTTATTTCAGTCCGGATCCAGCCTTTCAGGGCAAGAAGCGTGAACTGGTTGCCCGGGATTATATTTATTCCATGCAAAGGGTGATGGATCCGAAAAACCATTCGCCTTCTTTTTCCTTTATCGAAGGCAAAATTCTTGGCGCAGATCAAGTCATTCAGCAGGCCAAAAAAACGGGCAAATTTAACTATGATGCTCCGATTGCCGGTTTAAAAGCCCTAGATAAATATACCTTACAAATTACCCTGACCCGTTCAGACCTGAACTTTCCTTACATTCTGGCCTATGTCGCTTTTGCTGGTACTGCACGTGAAGTCATCGAACATTATGGCGATCGTGTTGGTCAGCATCCAGTTGGAACAGGGGCATACCAGTTGCACAAATATGTGCCGCGTAGTCGCATTGAGTTAACTGCCAATCCAAATTATCGCGGTTTTGTCTGGAACTTTAAGGGAGATGGTTCAGAGTGGGATCAACGGATTGTCAAAGCCATGCAAGGCAAGCAGATGCCACAAATTGGTAAGGTTAAAATCAGCATCATTGAAGAAGAACAGTCGCGCTGGCTGGCTTTAAAATCTGGACAATTAGACTATGACAAACTGACTGCAAGCGGTTCTGAACAGGCACTGGAAAATAAGCAGCTGAAAAGTGAATACAAGAAAAAAGGCATCCTGCATTATCCGAATAAAGAACCGGAAATCACCTATACCATCATGAATATGCGTGATCCGGTGATTGGTGGGGACTCCCTGGAAAAAATTGCACTACGCCGTGCTATTGCTTTGTCCTATAACCAGAAAGAAGCCATCCAGCAATTATACAAGGGGCATGCCGTTAAAGCTGAAATGATTCTTCCTGAAGGCGTGGGCGGATATAACCCGAATTATAGAAGTAGCATTGCCTACAACCCTTTGCTTGCCAATAAACTGCTCGATCGCTTTGGCTACAAGAAAGGCGCCGACGGTTACCGCACTTTGCCTGATGGCAAACCATTGGTTTTGAAAATGAACTCGACTAGCTCAAGTTCTTCCGTCATTTCTGCGGAGCTATGGAAAAAGAACCTGGATGCAATCGGGGTAAAAGTTGAATTTAAAGTCAGTAATTTTGCCGACAATTTAAAAGAAGCCACCCAGTGCAAACACATGATGTGGGGTGGTGCCTGGATTGCGGATTATCCGGAAGGGGAAAACTTTGCCCAGTTGCTGTATGGCCCAAATGCCCAGCAAGGTAACCTGAGCTGCTATACCTCTAAAGCTTATGACGCACTGTATCAAACCGCAATGAAGCTGCCACCTCAGCAACGTACTCCATATTATGAGCAGATGAACCGCCAGATGGAGGCCGATAATCCGTGGATTCTACACAATACCCGGGTACGTAACTGGCTGATTCACCCACAGGTACAGGGCTTTAAGGCACATCCGGTGACTAGAGCAGTTTGGCAATATCTGGATATTGAACCTGTTAAAAAATAACTTGAGAAGATTAAGAACCAGTATGAATGTGAATACAAACGCTTTAAAAAAGCTGGCCAGTGGGGTTTTAATAGCCAGTTTAATGATGGCAGGTGCTGCACCCACATGGGCTGCCAATCCCGCCAATCCGAATAAAGTCTTAAAAACGGTCTTTCCCGCGGCTGAAACCGGTTTTGATCCCGGTTATATCCATGACCGTTATTCTGCCAAGATTAACTCGGCGATTTTCGAAACCTTATATACCTATGATTATCTGGCCTCCCCAGCGAAACTGGTGCCATTGACTGCGGTAGATATGCCTCAAGTCAGTGCAGACGGTTTGACTTATACCATTAAAGTTAAAAAGGGCATTTACTTTGCAGATGATCCGGTCTTTGGCGGTAAAAAACGTGAACTGACCGCCTATGACTATGCCTATTCTCTAAAGCGTCTCTTAGATCCAAAGCTTAATTCACCAAATAGCTGGCTGCTGGATGGTCGGATCAAAGGGCTGGAAGCATGGACAGCCATGGCCAAAAAGAATGGCAAAGTCTATGAAAATCCATTTGAAGGCATTCAGACTCCAGATCGCTATACCTTGGTACTCAAGCTGAATAATCCGGATCAGAATTTTCCGATGTTGCTGGCCCACGGTCCAGCTGCCGCAGTCGCACGCGAAGTCATTGAAAAGTATAAAGACAAAGCTGGCTGGGTGATGAGTAAGCCGGTCGGTACAGGGCCTTATGTACTTAGTCGCTGGACACCGGGATCACGCATTATCTTAAAGCCAAATCCGGCTTACCGTGGTTTTGTATGGAATTATAAAGCCAATAGTGCAGGAGACCAGGCGATTGTCAGTGCGATGCAGGGCAAAAAAATGCCTCAAATCGGCACCATTGATGTGCGTGTCATTGAAGAAGCCCAATCACGGATGTTGTCATTTAAGAAAAATGAACTGGATCTGGTGGAAATCGACGGCGATCTGGTCGTGCAGGCATTGGATGGTGACAAGTTAAAACCTGAGCTGGTCAAGCAAGGCATCAAGCTGTCGCGCATGTTGGAGCCATCGATTAACTACCATTACTGGAATATGCAAGACCCGGTGGTGGGTGGTTTTACACCAGAAAAAATAGCCTTACGTCGTGCGATGGCAATGGCTTTTTCTGTTGAAAACATGATTAGCGTATTACTAAAAGGAGATGGCGCAAAACTGCACATGCCTATTCCGCCAGGAGTTGCAGGCTATTCACCCGCTTATAAAACCAGTACGCCATATTCGGTCAAGGCAGCCAACATGTTGCTGGATCGCTATAACTACAAGATCGGTGCGGATGGCTGGCGGAGAACTCCTGAAGGCAAACCTCTGGTGATTGAACTGATTACGGCCAATACCAGTCGTGGTCAGCAACAGGGCGAATTCTGGAAAAAGACCCTAGATAATATTCATATCAAACTGACCAGTAAGGCCATGCCATTTGCTGAAGGCATTAAGCTGGAAAAGCAATGTAAAACCATGTTTAAAAGCTCTGCATGGATTGCCGATTATCCGGATGCTGACAACTTCATGCAGCTGTTCTATGGCAAAAACGTCAATGTCACCAATAATGCCTGTTTCAAGCATGCGGAATATGACCGTTTATATGAACAGAGTCAGAGCATGCCACCGGGTCCTGAACGGGATCTGGTTTATCGCAAAATGACCCGTATTCTAGAGGTCAATATGCCAACCATGATGCTGTATAGCACCTACCGTAATGCATTAGCGCAACCTCATGTTGTTGGACACAAGTCCCATCCGATTCTGTCTACAGAATGGATGTATATCGATATTGATACAAAAAAGTAAGAAAAAGCTGGAGATGATGATGACATTAAAACACTTGAAATTTACCACACTCTGTCTGGCGATGATCGGGGGATCTCAAACCGTCATGGCAGAGACCCAAACCCAGCTTTTGCCTTTATTCAAGGCTGCAGAAATTCCGGCATTGTGCGATGCCAATCTGGATAAAATGCAAAAAGATATCCAGAAATTTGAAAGCCAGAAAATTAAAAACAAGGCTGAAGCCCGTCCTTATCTGGCAGCTTGGGATACATTGCAGGCATCGATCGGTGATTTTGTTTCGCCAATCGGTTTATATAGTAATGTCGATCCTGATCCGGCCTTGCGTCAGGCGGCAGATGACTGTGAACTGAAAATCAGTAAATACCTGACTTCCATGTATCAGAGTCCAAAACTGTATGCCCAGTTCAAGAAGCTGAAAGCCACAGATCCGGTCGATGAAAAATTCCTGAAAGATATTCTGAATCAGTTTGAAAAAACGGGGGTACAACTCAGCGCAGAGAAACAGAAGCGTCTGAAGGAAATTATTGAAGAAAGTACCAAACTGGGGCAGGACTATTCCAAGAATGTACGTGATAACCCTGAAAAAGTTGAATTCACTGCTGCAGAGCTGAAAGGTTTACCTGCGAGCTATATCGCCGGTTTAAAGAAAAATGAAAAGGGCAATTATCTGCTCGGCTTCGACTATCCGGAATATCAGCCATTTATGGAGCTGGCAGAGAGTGATGAAGCACGTAAACGCTATCAGACTGCCTATACCCGTCGTGGTACCGAGAAAAATCTCGAATACATGAAAAAGGCCATTGATCTGCGTTATGAACTGGCCCAGCTATTCGATAAAGACAGCTATGCTTATGTTGCCTTAAAAGATCGCATGGCCAAAACCCCAGAAGCAGTCAATAGTTTTCTGGATGAGGTTTATGCCAAAGTTGCACCATTAGAAAAGCAGGATGTTGAAGAATTACGTCAGTTCAAGGCAGAAACCTTAAAAATTCCGCTGGAAAAAGCAGAGATTGAGCGCTGGAGCCAAGGCTACTGGAGTGAAAAACTGCGTCAGGCTAAATACAAAGTGGATCAGGAAAAACTGCGTGATTATTTCCCGACTGAAGCGGCTCAAAAATGGTTATTTGCCGTATCTTCCGATTTATATGGAATTGAATTCAAGCCGGTAAAAGTCAAAGCCTGGCACGATGAAGTTGAATACTATGCCGTGCATGACAAAGCTACTGGTGAGTTTATGGGCGGACTATATGTTGATAAATACCCACGTGAAGGTAAATATGGCCATGCTGCAGTCTGGGGCGTTTATGGTGGCAGCCGTTTAAATCATCGCCGTCCGGTCTCTGTTTTGGTGACTAACTTCAACCGTAAAGGTCTGAACAGTAATGAACTGGAAACTTTTGTACATGAAATGGGTCATGCGCTACACGGAATTTTATCGAAAACCCGTTATACCGAGCAGTCAGGCACATCGGTAGAGCGTGACTTTGTTGAAGCACCTTCGCAAATGTATGAAGAGTGGGCGCGCCGTTTCGAGACTTTATCTAAAGTAGCGGATTACTGTGAACCTGCTTGTCCTCGTGTCGATGAAGCCATGACCGAGCGCTTAAAGAATGTGAAAAATTATGGTCGCGGCCTGCATTATGCCCGTCAGACTTTATATGCTCAGTACGACATGGCCCTGCACGGTAAAGATGCGAAAAGTATTGATCCATTAAAACTCTGGCAGGATATGGAAAGTAAAACTGCGTTGGGTTCTGTTCCAGGTCAGCAATTCCCGGGTCAGTTCGGACATTTGATGGGTGGCTATCAGGCGGGTTATTACAGCTATATGTGGTCTGAAGTGCTGGCACTCGATATGTTGTCTGCTTATGGTGATCATCTGATGGATCCGAAAGTCGGCATGCATTATCGTGAGACTGTACTGGCACAAGGCGGACAAAAACCGGGCGATCAGATGGTTAAAGATTTTCTGGGCCGCGAACCGGACAGCAAAGCTTTCTTTAATGAAATTTCAGGACATTAAGTCAAGGAAGGAAAGTGATGCTGGCATATATTATTCGAAGGATTTGGCAAATGATCCCCACCATGCTGGGGGTGATTCTGCTGATTTTCCTGTTATTTAACTGGGTCGGGGGAGATCCGGCCTATATCCTGGCCGGTAAAATGGCCAATGCTGAGCAGATTGAAAACATCCGTCAGCAGCTCGGGGTCGATCAGCCCTATTACGTACAACTGTGGATTTTTATCCAGCAGATTTTGACCTTTGATTATGGCGTGAGCTGGAGTACCGGTGAGTCGGTATCCCAGATTATTACCACGCGTTTGGGGCCGTCACTGACCATTTTGATTCCACTCACGATTCTGCAAACGATTGTTTCAATCATTCTGGCGCTCGGGGTGGCTTCAGTGCGTGGTTCGCTGACTGACCGCATGATCATGATGCTGTGTACCATCGGTATGTCGATCAGTATTCTGGTCTATATCATCGTATTCCAGTACGTCTTGGCTTATGAACTGAGCTGGTTCCCGGTACAGGGCTGGAGCGATAACTTTACTGAAAATTTATTCAAATATGCACTATTGCCAGTATTAATCATGCTGGTGGTGAGTATTGCACCGACTTTACGTCTCTACCGCAGTTTTGTTCTGGATGAAGTCAATCAGGATTATGTCCGTACCGCACGTGCCAAAGGTCTGGGCGAAAGCCGCATTCTGGGCGTGCACGTACTGCGCAATGCTTCGATTCCAATCATTACTGATGTCATGGCGGGACTTCCGGCTTTACTGATCGGTGCTTTCCTGATTGAACGTTTCTTCGGTATTCCTGGCATTGGCCGTGAAGTGATTATCGCAGTTGAACGTTCTGACTTTCCGGTAATTAAAGCGATTACGGTCTATGTTGCGGCTGCGACCATGTTATTTAACTTGATTGCCGATCTGATCTATAAATGGGTCGATCCACGTGTACAGTTGAAGTAGGTGAATTATGCTGAGTGCGATATTTAAAAAAGAGCAACATGCTTCAGCAGTGCCTGAGTCTGCTTCAACCGGATTATGGCAGCTGGCGTTGCGTCGTCTGAAACGTGACCGTATTGCGATGTTCTCCCTATTTGTGGTGCTGTTTTATCTGCTGATGTTGCTGCTTTCCATGACCGGTATGATTGCCAAGGAGTGGAATAAGGAAGTGGCGGTGAGTTATGCACCCCCAAGTTTTATTTATACACCGTCTGTACCTGGAGCTGCAGGTGAAGATCAAAGTACTGAATCTGCCGTAGTGCCAGTTAATCCAGTTGATCCTTTAAAAGATGTGATTGCAGAACTGGAAGCAGAAATTGCTGCTGAACAGGGCGCAGGTGTGATTGATTATTATGGTGTAGTCGATCCACTGGCTGAAGATATGAAAGCCATTGATCAGGAATTAGGGGGTCAGTTACTGGATCAGAGTAGTGAGCTTAAACAGAGCCTATTCTTTGGCGCAGATAAATGGGGTCAGGATGTATTACTGAAAACCATTAAAGGTGCAGAAACTTCGATCTTGGTTGGCTTGATTGCTGCGCTGGTTGCAGTGGTGATTGGTACTGTACTGGGTGCGATTGCTGGCTATTTCGGTGGCTGGGTCGATGATGTGCTGAACTGGTTCTATAATATTTTTACTTCGATTCCTTATCTGTTGCTGGTGTTAGCGATTGCAGCAGTACTGCAACAAAAAGGGATTTTATCGATTATCCTGATTTTGGGTCTGACTGGCTGGACCGGGGTGTTCCGTTTGGTTCGTGCTGAATATATGAAGCATACTGCGCGTGAATATGTACTGGCGGCTAAAGCCATTGGGGTAAGCAATATGCGCCGTATCTTCGTGCATATTTTCCCGAATGTCAGCCATATCGCTTTGGTTCAAATGTCCATTCTTGCAGTGGCCTTTATCAAGTCCGAAGTGATTCTGAGCTTCTTAGGCTTTGGCGTACCGATTGGGGTAGTGTCATGGGGTAGTATGCTGAATGAAGCACAAAGCGAGCTGATTTTAGGTAAATGGTGGCAGTTGACTGCGGCATCGGTGGCGATGGCGGTACTGGTGACAGCTTTCTCAATGTTTACTGATGCATTACGTGATGCATTAGATCCAAAACTGAAATAGGAGCGCAGCGATGTCTGAAATGAATCCAAGTACAGCACCCGCGTTACTTCGCGTAGACAACCTACGCGTCAGTTTTAAAGGTGAAAATAAACAGTATGTGGAAACGGTCAAAGGAATTTCATTTGAAATTCCGGCCAATACCACAGTGGCGTTAGTTGGCGAATCCGGAAGTGGTAAATCTGTGACTTCATTAGCAGTGATGGGACTATTAGCACCTGAGAACTCGAAGGTCGCTGAAGACAGTCAGATTCTGTTTGAAGGGCGTGATTTGCTAAAACTCAAGTCGAGTGAAATGCGTCAGATCTGTGGCAAAGAAATTGCCATGATCTTCCAGGAGCCAATGTCTTCATTGAATCCAGTATTTACCGTGGGGATGCAGATTTCGGAAATTCTACGTCTGCATTTGGGTATGAATAAAAAGCAGGCCCGTCAAAGAACACTGGAACTGTTGCAGGAAGTTGGCATTCCTTCTCCAGAAACCAAGATTGATGCTTATCCGAGTCAGTTGTCTGGTGGACAGCAGCAACGGGTCATGATTGCCATGGCAATTGCCTGTGAACCGAAGCTCTTGATTGCCGATGAACCTACTACAGCATTAGACGTGACTATCCAGAAACAGATTCTGGACCTGCTTGAATCCTTGCGTCAGCGCCGTCAAATGTCGATGTTATTCATCAGTCATGACCTAGCGGTAGTTGGTGAAATTGCGGATCAGGTCATTGTAATGCGTTATGGCGAGATTCGTGAGCAAGGTTCGGTGACAGAAGTCCTGAACAATCCTCAGGATATTTATACCCAAGCCTTGTTGCATTGCCGTCCACAGCTGTCGCACCGTCCTTTGCGTTTGCCGGTGATTAGCGACTTTATGAAACAGGATAGTCTGGCGCATGACCTGCATGCGAATGCTCCGCCACAAAAGGAACGTTCTCGTGGTCTAAAAGGTAATGAAGAGATCATTCTCGATGTACGTGATCTGAAAAAATCCTTCTATAGCCGTAAAGGCCTATTTGGCAAAGATGAATTTCAGGCCGTGAAAGGGGTGTCTTTTCAGCTGGCTAAAGGCAAAACCTTAGGGCTGGTTGGGGAATCAGGTTCTGGTAAAACCACGATTGGTTTGCTTTTGATGCGTCTACAGCAAGCCACAGGCGGCAAGGCGCTGTTTCAGGGCAAAGATATCTTGTCGATGACGGAAAAAGAGTTTACGGCCTATCAACGTAAAATCCAGATCATTTTCCAGAATCCGTATGCTTCGCTGAATCCGCGTTTTACCGTGGGACAAATCCTGATGGAGCCGATGCAGATTCATCATATCGGTAAAGATGACGCAGAACGTAAACAGATGGCACTCGATTTACTGGAAAGGGTCAGCTTACCGGCTCAGGCCTTCTATCGTTATCCACATGAGTTTTCAGGTGGTCAGCGTCAGCGGATCGCGATTGCACGTTGTCTAACTTTAAAGCCTGAGATTCTGATCTGTGATGAATCGGTGTCAGCACTGGATGTATCCGTACAGGCACAGGTGTTGAATCTATTGCAGGATTTGCAGGATGAATTTGGTCTGAGTTATATCTTTATTTCGCATGATTTGTCAGTGGTGAAATATATTTCTGATCAGATCATGGTGCTAAATCATGGTGATCTGGTGGAAATTGCCAACTCTGATGATCTGTATCAATCTCCGCAACACGACTATACCAAGCGTCTGTTAAGTGCGATTCCTCAGGGTATTCCGCAGTAACTTGCTAAAGTACGAAATAAAAAATGCCCACATTGCTGGGCATTTTTTTATGATTGGAATCTATTTTTATGAAGCAGGAGGAAGATACCCGTCTTTTATATCGGGTTCTATTGAGAAGACCAGGGATAGATAAAATTGAGTCATTATTAGGGTGTGTTGACACTTTTAGCTTAAAAAAATAGCGAAGTAGTAAAATCAAATCACCAAACCCAATTTTACTATTCGCTATGCCTCGTACCATGCTGACAGATCAACACTGGCAAAAGTTGAAAGTTATTCTGCGTAATTTATCCATTCACCACAACTCAAATTTACGCAATTTTATTGAAGCTATTCTCTATAGAATTAGAACAGGCTGTCCGTGGCGAGATATTCCTTCTTGTTTTGGTCATTCCAATTCTATTTTCAAACGTTTTAATCGTTGGTCAAGCAGCGGTAAGTTACTTAGATTATTCAAATTACTAGCCTCATGCCCCGATATGGAGTGGATTTTTATTGATGGCTCTCATGTACGTGCTCATCAACATTCTGCCGGCATAGCGAATCAATCTATTTCTAAAAGTGTAGGAGGAAACTCCTCAAAAATACATTTGATTGTTGATGCACATGGCAATCCTATTGATTTCATGATTACCGATGGAACCACACATGATGTTAAAGTTGCGCCTGATTTAATATCAACATTAGATTTAAAAGAGACAAAAGTGGTATGTGCAGATAAAGGCTATGATTCAGAACCACTGCGTGAACAGATCAGGAAAACAGGGACTAAAGCGAATATACCAAAGAAAACGAATAGCCAATCGAACAATGACCATATGGACTGGTATTTATATAAAATCAGGCATTTAGTTGAAAATATGTTTTGTAGATTAAAGCAATTTAGAGGAATAGCTACTCGATATGACAAGCTCAAAAGAAATTATCAAAGTTCTGTTGCCTTAGTCTGTATATTTTTATGGCTACCGTTATAGGGTTAATTATGAACAGTAAGTGTCAACAGACCCTATTGTTCTTGCAAAAAAAAAGAGCCACCGAAGTGACTCTCTCTTATTCAAAGCTTAGAACTTTTTAAAGCCTTTATTCGCACCATATAAACCGCGTGGTGCATTGCCTTCACGATTTTCGCGGCGACCAAACTGGTTGTCTTCACGGTTGTCACGACGTGCAAACTGGGTGCCATTCTGGTTTTCACGACGACCAAAGCCCTGATCATCGCGACGTTCACGATTGTTGTATTGCGGCTGCTGCTCATCGGTATCACGGCGTTGCTGACGCAGGTAACCACCACGGCGCGCTGCCATCGGTTTTTCCTGCATACGTTCATTACGACGTTTCGCCATACCAAATAAGCCGGTACCTTGACGCGGTTTCAGCTCAACTGATTTGGTCAGGTTGTCGATATCCTGTTTATCCAGTTCAATCCAGCGACCTGTACGAAGTTCACGTGGCAGAATCACGGTACCGTAACGGGTACGTAGCAAGCGGCTGACTTTCAGGCCTTGTGATTCAAAGATACGACGAACCTCACGGTTACGACCTTCTTTCACGACAACTTGATACCAACGGTTGATCCCGTCACCACCCAGTTCAGAGAATGATTCAAACTTCGCAGGACCATCATCTAGCACCACGCCTTTCAGCATGTTGTTTTTCAGTTGTGGAGTCACTTCACCCATGACACGAACCGCATATTCACGTTCGATTTCATTGGATGGGTGCATTAAACGATTTGCCAGTTCACCGTCATTTGTGAACAGTAACAGACCGGTCGAGTTAATATCCAGACGGCCGACCATTACCCAGCGATCGCCTTGAATTGATGGCAGGTTGTCAAATACTGTTGGACGCTGTTCAGGATCGTTACGTGAACAGATTTCGCCTTCTGGCTTATAGTAAATCAGTACACGACGACGGATTTCGTCTTCGATCTGGAACTGCACTTTACGACCATCGATGCGAAGCTCATCACCTGGTTCGATTCGTTCACCCACTTGGGCAATCTGCCCATTTACACTCACACGACCTGCGGCAATGACTTCTTCCATATAACGGCGAGAACCCAAACCAACACGTGCAAGCACCTTTTGCAACTTTTCACTCATGACAGCATAACCTTAGAAATAATTATTCAACAGTTCACCTATTTATGACTTCGGTGCATTCGCATCGAGCGCCATAAAAGCTTCCTTGGCATCCTGCAGGGGAGGCAATTGGCCTAAAGAATTTAAGCCAAACGCATTTAAAAATTGTGGCGTTGTCACTAACAACGCAGGTCTTCCAGGGAGTTCACGAAAGCCGGATTCTTTAATCCAGTTCCAGTCAAATAGCGTACGCAAAATCTGACTGTTATTCGTGACACCACGAATTTGTTCAATATCAGCTCGGGTCACTGGCTGATGATAAGCAATCACCGCAAGCATCTCCAGTAATGAAGGTGACAGGCGTGTCGGTCGCTCAGGCCAGGTCTGTGCAATAATATTACGATATTTTACACGCACTTGAAAACGGTAACCTTGCACAGTTTCAACCAGTTCAATAGAACGGCCATGCATTAGCATAGAAAGCTGCTGTAAATACTGGCGCAGCTCCTGCTTGCTATAGCGATCCTGAAATGCTTCTTTCAGTCGAGCTAAGGAAACTGGGGAATCACTGGCAAAAATAATCGCTTCCAGCTGCATCAGCATTTCATGCAGATTATCTTCCGCAGACAAGGAGATATTATGTTCTGTGTTCATGCGTGTGCTCCTTGAATTGCGAGCGGTGCCTCAATGCCTGAGGCAATAATTTGAATTTTTTGCTGGCGGGTAAGTTCTAGTACAGCCATAAAGGTCACGACTACACCCATGCGTCCCTGACTTGGCTTGAGTAAGTTATCAAAAGACAAGACTTCACCAGATTCCAGACGGCTTTCAATATAGGCAATCCGTTCTTCCAGTAATACCGGTTCCTGTTGTACTTGATGAATGACCGGTTCAGGGCGGTTAAAGACACAAAGTAAGGCATCACGCAGCAGATCGGCACTATGACCTTCATTCGGCTGGATAAACTCGCCTAAATGAACATTGGTCTGAAAGGTATCACGTTCCAGAATCGTCATCTGACCCAAACGTTCTGCAGCCTGCTTGATCCTTAAATAATTTTCCAGACGCTCAATCAGGTCCTGTTTTGGATCCTGTTCAACCACAGCCATGCTTTTCGGTTTAGGCAGTAATAAACGGGATTTGAGATCGGCCAGTAAAGCAGCCATCACCATATAATCCGCGGTTAGTTCAATATTCAGGGATTTCATCGCATCCATATAGGACAGATATTGGGAGGCAATCGGCGCGATATCAACCTGTAACAGGTCAAAACCATTTTTCTGGATCAGGTAGATTAAAAAGTCGAGGGGGCCTTCAAAATGTTCTAACAGAATTTCAAACGCTGCTGGAGGAATATACAGATCCTCTGGAATCGTATTTTGCCATTCATCCAGAACCCGGATGTTTGGAGCAGATTCCATAGCGTTATGGGGCATTTGAGTCATTACAATTATAAGCCACGCGAATTTTCAAAGGCATGAAATGGCTTATTCCCCGAGCTGTTGTCAGGAGAAAAAGCACATAATTTAGTAGTTGGCATTGTACTGGAAAATTGTCGTTAAATAAAATAGATATGCATTCAAATGCAAAAAAACCATATTTATTTTAGGAGAAATTTTATTTTTTTAATTGGGTAAAACGCACAAGTCTGATATTAAACAGCATATTAGCTAAAATTAAATGCAATATAGTCTAGGTGGCTTAAGAAACTGTAACTTCATATAGAAAATTTTTACAAGATTCTCAGCACCTATTAAATAATGACTCAGTGAAAGCTCATCAGGAGATATGTGATAAAAATAAGAAAAAACAGTTATCTATCGACTAAAAAATAAACTAATATAGCCAAAAAAATATTGATAAATAACAACCATAGATCAGGTTAATTATAAAAATGCCAATCATACTTGTATTAATCGGCGTCATCGGCTTAGGGGTATTCTGGGGCTATCCTCAATATCAGCTTATGCAGCTTGAAAATGAAATGCGTACCAATCTGAAGTCTGGCGGTTTTTCCAGCTTTGTCGAGCAGGCCAAACCAATGATGCAGGCCATGAAACTGGATTTTAGCGTACTGGATCAGTATCCCCATATTCGTTTCTATATGCGTAATACGCTTTATACGGGCAAAGATTTACCCGACGGTGTTACTGCAATGGTCAAAACCATGAGCTGTAATTCCATTGATTCTTTTAGGACTATGGAATCCAAAGCCCGGACTGCGTTATTGAATGTGCTTGAAGAGGATCAAATCACTTTTCATGTTTCAGTCAAAAACAGGTTTGGTGCTGAACTGGCAACTCATCAGCAAAAACTGTCGGAATGTCCAAACTTCTTGCAGTTAAAACATTATAAAGAAGGTGATCCGTTACCCCCAAAGCCAAGTTTGAATAATCAGGTTCCTTCGGTTGCACCAGCGGTCAGTACATCTACCCAGGATCGTGCAGCGAGCTATTAAATCTTGGCATGCGTGATAAGGTTATTTTAATTTTGCTCTTGCAATACATATTCGATGACACGCTGACAGGTATCTGCCAGACAAACATTGTTTGTTGAATAAACTTGTAGAAGTTTTCTTGCCATCGCGATCTCAAGAAAGTATGCGTATTCAATATTGTTGATATTCAGATTTAATTCTGGTTTGGAATTTTTATCGATAGACGTTGCCTTGGATTCCAGTGTCCAAGGCAATTCGGCATAGATTAGATGATCGGCAGGAAATTCATTCAGATTCAGGAGGATATAAAACAAATCCATTTTATTTTCTTCTGAGACTTCATTAGAAGCGACTTTATTTATTCAAAAGCACTGACATCACCGACACCACGACGAATCACTTCAGGCTGATCTCCTGATAAATCCACAATAGAAGTCGTACTTAATGTGCCCAGTCCACTGTCGATAAACACATCAATACGCTTACCGAGTTGCATCTCAATGTCATAAGGATCATCTAAAGGATCCGTCTGATCTGGTAGGATGAGTGTTGACGTTAGTAACGGTTCACCGAGTTCTTTCAGCAGCATCTGACACACAGGATTGGTAGGGATACGCAAACCAATGGTTTTTTTCTTCGGATGCATTAAACGTTTAGGCACTTCGCTGGTTGCCGGAAGAATAAACGTGGTCACAGCAGGTGTATTATTTTTCAGCAAACGATAGACGGCATTGTCGACTTTGGCATAAGTCGCAAGATCGGATAAGTCACAGCAGATAATGGCATATTGGTGCTTAGGTCCTAGACCACGAATCTGCGCGATTCGCTCCATCGCATGTTTATTACCAATCTGGCAGCCAATCGCATAGGCTGCATCGGTCGGATAAACCACAACATCACCGGCACGAATACGTTCTACCGCCTGACTGATCAGACGAGCTTGCGGATTATCCGGGTGTACACGTAAATGCAGCATAAATATTCCTCCCAACCTGCCTTAAACTTATTATGAAATGCCTTTGTATAAAGTAACAATAACAAACAGGTAGATTTGTGTAATTTAATCAAGCATTTCACGTTGAAATTCATCAGATTGTAAACTTTTGCCCGCACGGATGCAGACACAGATACAATCAATGAAGCGTTTGGCATCACGTGGCAGTTTGGCTTCACCACTAAAATAGCGTTGCACCTGGGTATAGACATTATCTTTAAAGCTGGAACCATCGCCACCATCACCGGTTAAATTATCCAGAGACACACGGAACTTACGGCCAAATGCTTTGGAGAACATCCATTCAATCGCTTGTGGCTTGATTTCGACCTGCTCAAATAATGCCTGCTGTTCCTTGGTGCGGCCATCTGGCGCATACCAGTAGCCCAGATCTGGCAGCAGACGGCGCTTGTCACCGGCAATAGTCCAGTGACTGATTTCATGCAGAGCACTATTAAAGAAGCCATGCGCAAACTGGATCCGGGCAGGGCTATCTTTTGTTGCCGGGAAATACTCCGGTTCAAACTCACCACGGACTAAAGTGACATTTAGGTGGGAAAACCAGTGATTAAAGTGTAAGATGAGCCAATCAACCTGTTCCGCTTCTGAGGATAAATTCGCCCACGGTAAGCGTTGCACTTGCTGTAGTGAGCTGTCAGAATCGGAGGTTGAAAGTGTGCTAACGAGTGATGAAACATTCACTTCTGTTTGCGGCTGCAACAGATGCATGACTGAAATTACCCAATTGGTCTGTCTAAAAATAAGTACAAAATTGTATCTTAATCTTTGACAGAGTTCTGATGAATTTGTAGAATTGCCGCCTTAATTATGTCAGCAAATACCTTTCCGGCACAGATTGAGCCGTTTAAATGGGCTGAACAGGGCTTTGTATGGTCAGGAAACCTGCCATTATCTCGCTTTGTTCGTATTGCTCGTGAAGCTGTTGGATCAATTGATGATCAATTGATTAACATAGACTGTAAGCTATCAATGGATGCCTATCATCGCATTGCATGGTTGGATGGTCATGTTGAAACGAAAGTTCCAATGGAATGCCAGCGTTGTCTGGAGACTGTTGAAATCGAACTCGTTTCAGATTTTCATCTAGCTCTTGTGGATGATGAGTCACTGATAGAGCGCTTGGATGAGGATGCTGATTTCATCGTCTTAGGTGAAAGTGAAGCAACGACGAAAGGTTCATATGATGCACCTGCCACCGCTGACTTGCTCGCACTGATAGAAGATGAATTGTTATTGTTGATGCCGCTGTCTCCTAAGCATGATGTTTGTGAGCATAAGCATCAACCTGCCGCAGAAGAAGTTGTTGAAGAAAAACGGGATAATCCGTTTGAAGTTTTGGCAGCTTTGAAGGGTAAACTTAACTAATTTTTGTGTTATACTCATGCGTATAAGACAATCGAATTTGTTCTGATCCATTTTTTCGATATTTGTAAGGAGCCATCATGGCCGTTCAGCAAAACCGTAAAAGTCGCTCTCGCCGTGACATGCGCCGTTCACATGACGCTTTAACTGAGAATGCATTAACTGTAGACCAAACTACTGGTGAAACTCATCGTCGTCACCACGTATCTAAAGATGGTATCTACCGTGGTCGTCAATTATTCGCTAAAGCATCTGCTGAATAATTGATGATGTATTAAGCGTTAAAGCTTAGTAGAAAAAATGGGAGCGTTAAGCTCCCTTTTTTTATGCTTGATTTTATACATAGGTTTTGCGGTCATCATGTGAAGTCGCGGTTTTTGTTGTATTTGGCAATTACCCAAGCCAAAATTACGTGTTAAATTGCGCTCCACAATGGGTAAGGTGATCTGATCGGCCAACTTTTAGGTCTAAGAAAAGATTCGCACCTCTTGAATGAAAGGATTTTATTTATGTCTGCTAAACAACTCGAACAAGCAGCTCAAGCAACTAAAACTGCATTTGTGTTCCCAGGTCAGGGTTCACAAAAAGTCGGCATGCTCGCTGAACTTGCAGAACAGTTTAGTGGTATCCGCGATACATTTGCTGAAGCATCTGAAGCGGTGGGTTTTGATCTGTGGCAGATTGCACAGACGGGTGAAGGTCTGGATCAAACCGAATTTACTCAACCGGTACTATTAACAGCATCAATCGCTTTATGGCGTGTATGGTTAGAGCTGGGTGGAGTAGCACCAAAATATATGGCGGGCCATTCACTCGGTGAATACAGCGCGTTAGTTGCAGCGGGTGCTTTAAGTCTGGGTGATGCAGTCAAGCTGGTGAACCTGCGTGGTAAGTTGATGCAAACTGCTGTACCTCAAGGCGTAGGTGCAATGGCGGCGATTCTGGGTCTGGATGATGCCAAAGTGATCGAGCTTTGTGCACAAGCAACAGCAGCAGGCGAAGGTTCAGTTGAAGCAGCCAACTATAATGCTCAGGGGCAAGTCGTAGTTGCTGGTAATAAAGAACGTGTAGAAGCCGTGATGGCACTGGCGAAAGAAAATGGCGGTAAAGCGATTGCACTACCAGTTTCAGTTCCTTCACATTGTTCACTGATGAAACCTGCCGCTGAGCAGTTCGCAACAGCTTTGGAACAAACTGCCATTGAGATGCCACGCATACCTGTATTACAAAATGTAGGCGCAAAAGCAGCTGCGGACGTGACTGAACTTCGTCAGGCTTTGACTGAGCAGCTGTATGAGTCAGTACAATGGACTAAAACACTACAATTCCTTCAAGATGAAGGCGTTGAGTACATTGTAGAATGTGGCCCAGGTAATGTACTGGCCAATATGGCAAAACGTTTACCGAATATCGAAAAAGCACTTCCATTAGATACTCAATCTCGTCTGGAAGATGCGTTGAACACCGTATTGGTGGCAGAAGGGAAAATTGCATGACACAGGAACGTAAAGTTGCCTTGGTGACAGGTGCAAGCCGCGGCATTGGTGCTGCAATTGCACAACAATTAATTCAAGACGGTTATTTTGTCGTAGGTACTGCGACTTCTGAAGCGGGTGCAGAGAAACTTAATGCACAATTTGCTGAAAATGGTGTCGGTAAAGTTCTAGATGTACGTGATGGTGCTGCGATTGATGCACTGGTCAGCGATATTGAGCAAAACTATGGTCCTGTGCTGGTACTGGTGAATAATGCCGGTATTACCAAAGACAACCTGTTATTACGCATGTCGGAAGACGACTGGGATGATATTTTAAACATCCATCTGAAAGCCGTTTATCGTTTATCTAAACGTGTGCTGAAAGGTATGACTAAGGCACGTTTCGGCCGTATCATCAATATCAGTTCTGTGGTGGCGCATTTTGCTAACCCAGGTCAGGCGAACTATTCAGCTGCCAAAGCAGGTATTGAGGCGTTTGGTCGCAGTCTGGCTAAAGAAATGGGTAGTCGTCAGATTACAGTCAATGCTGTTGCACCAGGCTTTATCGCGACTGAAATGACTGAACAGTTAAGTGAAGAAATTCGCAAGAAAATGAGTGATCAAGTGGCTTTAAACCGTTTAGGTGACCCACAAGATATCGCGAATGCCGTAAGTTTCCTGGCATCGGACAAAGCCAGTTACATTACAGGTACAGTCATTCACGTTAATGGTGGTTTATACATGAGCTAAACGGCACATGTATTAACTTTCCAAATTTTATAGATTCAATTAAACTAACGGCATTAAAAACGCCACAAGCAATGAGGAGAATTCCTGTGAGCGATATCGAACAACGCGTTAAACAAGCGGTTGCAGAACAACTTGGTATCAAAGTCGAAGAGATTAAAAACGAAGCATCTTTCATGGATGACTTAGGTGCTGACTCTCTAGACCTGGTTGAACTTGTTATGTCTTTCGAAAATGACTTCGACATCACTATTCCTGATGAAGATTCTAACGAAATCACAACTGTTCAATCTGCTATTGACTATGTTACTAAAAAACTTGGTTAATGCTGATTTTCAGCTTTGCTGAACCTAAAGACCACCGCAAGGTGGTTTTTTTGTGCCTGTAGAATAGATATAGGGTGATTTTACAATCGATAACCTTTTGCTTACCAATGACTAACTTTGTATCTGCTGCTTTCCTTGTACAAATAAGAATGATCTGATGAATAACAAGAATGGAGTCCACTATGGGTCTTTTTGATTTTGTAAAAGGCATTGGTAAAAAGAACACTGCAGCTGCGGAGCCACAACAAACACCGGCAGCAACTCAACAGGCACCTGCCGCTGCACCTAAAGCAGCATCGGCTGAACCTTCTGCACAGGAAATAGCGAACAAATTATTAGGCCATGTTAAAAGCCTAGGACTGCCAATTACAGGATTGTCGATCAGCTATAACTCAACCTCAGATCTGGCAACCGTACGCGGACAGGTACAAAGTCAGGCGGATCGTGAAAAGATTATTTTAGCAGTAGGAAATGTTGATCATGTTGCTAAAGTAGATGACCAGCTGACTGTAGCGAATCCGGAACCGGAAAGTAAGTTCTATACGGTTAAATCGGGTGATACCTTATCTAAAATTTCGAAAGAATTTTATGGTGATGCCAACCAGTACAACAAGATTTTCGAGGCAAATCGCCCTTTACTGAAAAATGCGGATGATATTTTCCCGGGTCAGGTACTACGTATTCCTGCCTAGTTTTAGATAATCATCAATATAAATTAATAAAATTTTATTTTAAACTTATCTAATTCAGATAAACGGTTCACAACAAAGCCCCTTATGGGGTTTTGTTGTATCTACCACTTGAACCCTTGTCAGAATTAGATTCTTACATCCAGATATGAACTTTCCTTTACTTCTTCCATAACCACATAACTATGTGAGGAAGCAGAAGAGGGGAGCTTTTTTAATAAATCCCCAAGCAGACGCCGGTAAGCACTCATTTCCTTTAGGCGTGCTTTCACCAGGTAATCAAAATCTCCCGAGATCAGATGACATTCCAGCACTTCAGGAATTTCGCTTAAGTCACGCGCGACCTGTTCAAACACATCACCTGATTTGGCGGAAAGTTTAATTTCCAGAAACACCAGCAGGTTCTTTTCCAGCTTTTCTGGATTGAGTCGGGCATGATAACCCATGATGATTCCATCCCGTTCCAGCCGCTTGACCCGCTCGGAACAAGGCGTGGTAGATAGGTTGACCCGGGAAGCGAGTTCACTGATTGCAATGCGTCCATCGCGCTGCAGGATATCTAAAATCATGCGATCAATGCGGTCTAATTTACGCATCTATTATTCCCTTAATTTTTAAAAATGACGCGAAAAATCTAGTGAATTTACTGAATATATCAGTTTAAAACAGTGAAATTCACTATCGATCCAAAAATATACTGGTGAAATAAACTATAAATGTCATTGAGGGTAATGTCATGCGCGTAATTGTATTGGGTGGTGGTGTCATTGGTGTAACAAGTGCCTACTATCTTGCGCAGCAGGGAGCAGAAGTGACTGTCCTTGACCGTCAGGCAGGTCCAGCTGAAGAAACCAGTTTTGGTAATGCGGGCCAAATTTCTCCTGGTTATTCGACACCATGGGCAGCACCTGGCATTCCATTTAAAGCAGTGAAATGGATGTTCCAGCACCATGCACCATTGGCGATTAATGTTGATGGTAGTCTGTGGCAGTTACAGTGGATGGCCCAAATGCTGAAAAACTGTAATGCCCAACATTATGCAGTGAATAAAGAACGTATGGTGCGGGTCGCCGAATATAGCCGTGACTGTTTACGTAATCTACGTCGTGATATCGGCATCTCTTATGAAAACCGTTCTAAAGGAACCTTGCAGATTTTCCGTAAGGAAGCACAGCTCGATGCAGTACAACGTGATATCGAAGTGCTGAAAGAAACCGGCGTGGATTTTGAATTGCTGGATCGTGAACAGCTAGCCAAAGTTGAACCGGCACTGGCTGAAGCTAAAGATAAACTGGTGGGTGGTTTGCATCTGCCAAATGATGAAACCGGCGACTGTTATCTGTTCACCAATGCACTGGCCAACTATGCCAAAGGCATGGGAGTGCAATTCAAGTTTAACCAGCATGTTGAAAAACTATTGTTTGAAGGTGACCAGATCAAAGGTGTACTGGTTAATGGTCAGGTATTGACCGCAGATAAATATGTGCTGGCTTTTGGCAGCTATTCCCGTGATTTCCTGAAGCCGCTACATCTGGATCTGCCGGTGTATCCAGTCAAAGGTTATTCATTGACCATTCCAATTGTGGATCAGACTCATGCACCACAATCGACTGTGCTGGATGAAACTTACAAGATTGCATTGACTCGTTTTGATCAGCGGATCCGTGTCGGTGGTATGGCAGAGTTGACAGGCTTTAATTTGGGCTTGAACGAAGATCGCCGTGCAACCTTGGAAATGGTCACTCGTGACCTGTTTCCGGGCGGCGATATGGCGCAGGCCAGTTTCTGGACCGGCTTACGTCCAATGACTCCGGATAGCACACCAATTATTGGACCGACACGCTTTAACAATCTGTTCCTGAATACTGGGCACGGTACCTTAGGCTGGACTATGGCCTGTGGTTCAGGAAAGCTGATCAGTGATCTGGTACTGGGTCAAGCACCTGAGATTAGTACTGAAGGTTTATCACTGAATCGTTATCAGCAGGTTGCTTAAGCTTTTAAGGATTATCAGTTTCAGGGAAGAAATTTATGCCACGTCCAATACACGCGGTGATTCATCAACAGGCATTGCAACATAACCTGCAAGTTGCACGTTCCTGCGCACCTCAAAGCCAGGTCTTTGCAATCGTCAAAGCTGATGCTTATGGGCATGGTATTGAGCGGGTTTATGCCGCATTAAAAAGTGCCGATGGTTTTGCCTTTCTGGATCTTATTGAAGGAAAGCGTTTGCGTGCCTTAGGCTGTGACAAACCCTTATTGTTGCTGGAAGGCATTTTTGGCCTTGAAGATTTATTCGACTGCGCCAAGTATGAGATGAGTTTTGCAATTCATGCCCAGCATCAACTGGAATGGTTAAAAACCTTTGTCCAATTACAACCAGACGTACAGTTTGATGTCTTTTTAAAAATGAATAGCGGAATGAACCGGCTCGGTTTTTTACCTGAGCAGTATCGTGTCGCTTTTCAGGAATTAAAGAGCATTGAGCAAGTACGCTCCATCAGTCATATGACACATTTTTCCGATGCAGATGGTATGCGCCTTGGACAGGAAGGTATTGAACATCAACAGCTGGTCTTTACCGAAACCATTCAAAATCTGCCGGGCAAAACCTCACTCAGCAATAGTGCTACCATTCTGCGCCATCATCAGTATATACAGTCAGACATTGTACGTAGCGGCATCATGCTTTACGGCAGTTCACCTGACTATCCTGCCCATACGATTGATCACTGGAACTTAAAGCCGACCATGAGTCTGCGTAGCGAGCTGATCGCAATTCAGCAGGTTCGGGCAGGAGACAGCATCGGTTATGGCTCTACTTTTATAGTTGAGCAGGATATGCAGATTGGAATAGTGGCCTGTGGTTATGCAGACGGTTATCAGCGAATCACACAAACTGGAACACCAGTTTTGGTAAATGGGATTCGAACCCAAACGATTGGTCGCATCAGTATGGATATGCTGGCGGTTGATCTGGATTCTGTCCCGGATGCGCAGATTGGTAGCGAAGTTGTGCTGTGGGGACAATCCATACACGGCACAGTATTGCCGATTGATGAAGTGGCCGCGGGTTCGGGTACGGTTGGCTATGAGCTGATGTGTGCCATCACCCAACGTGTGCCTATGCACATTGAAAGCTAAAGATTAAACAAATATTAGAAATAAGAGAGGATAAAATTATGACGGAACATGCAGATATTCAGCGTTTGAACAGCAATCAGGTCATGAGTGCTGTCACCATTCATAATCAAACCGTGTATTTATCAGGGCAGGTGCCAGACAGCACCAGTCTGGATATTCGTGGTCAAACGCGTGAAGTGCTCTTGAAGATTGATCAACTCCTTAAACTGGCAGGTACAGACAAAAGCCGTCTGTTATCTGCACAGCTCTTTGTTAAAAACCTGGAAGACTTTCAAACCGTCAATGCACTCTGGATTGAATGGCTCGAGGGATATGGCACACCAGCACGCGCAACCATTCAGGCGGATCTGGTAAATCCCGCCTGGTTAATTGAAATTGCAGTGATTGCAGCCCTCCCTTAAGTTGCTTCAGATTTTTATATCTCCCAACTTGATTTTGTAAGCACATCAGGCCTGATCATTTAATTCATTAAATGAAACTGTATCTGCAATCAGGATTTCAGGAAGAAATCCGATCAGATGAGCGAGGGCCTGATGGGAAAAAGGAACCGAATATGAATACAGCCTCCTCCAAAGATGATGCATCATCATCTCCCCATGAATTACAGCGTAAGCTCTCTAACCGCCATTTGCAGTTAATTGCCATTGGTGGTGCCATTGGTACAGGCCTGTTTATGGGTTCTGGTAAAACGATTGCACTGGCAGGGCCTTCAATCTTATTTATCTACATGATTATTGGAGCCATGTTCTTTTTCCTAATGCGTGCATTAGGGGAAATTTTACTGTCCAATCTGCACTACAAATCCTTCATTGATATGGCGCATGACCTGATTGGTCCGGGGGCTGGCTATTATATTGGCTGGTCGTACTGGCTGGGCTGGATTCTGGTCGGTATTGCCGACTTAGCGGCAATTATCAATTATCTGAATTTCTGGCTGCCACCTGATATGGCTTTTACACCCATGGGGCAGGCCATGATCAGTGCTGGCTGTGTACTGCTGGTACTGGGAATTAACCTGTTGACCGTGAAGCTGTTTGGTGAAATCGAGTTCTGGTTTGCACTGATTAAAATTCTGGCGATTTTAGGCCTGATTGCGATTGGCGGATATATGATCTTCAGCGACTTCCAGGCACCAGGAGGATCGGCTGCCAGCCTGACCAATGTCTGGGCCTATGATGGTATGTTCCCTAAGGGCACAATGGGCTTTCTGGCTGGCTTCCAGATTGCGATGTTTGCTTTCGTCGGTGTAGAACTGCTGGGTACGATGGCGGCTGAAACCAAGGATCCGGAAAAGAACTTGCCTAAAGCAGTGAATGCGATTCCTACACGGATCATCCTGTTCTATGTGTTGTCTCTGCTAGTCATTATGTCTGTAACACCGTGGGTAGAAATTCCTGCTGATCAAAGTCCTTTTGTAACACTGTTTCTGCATGCGGGTATTCCGGTGTCAGCCATTATCATGAATCTGGTGGTACTGTCTTCTGTGATGTCCTCCATGAATAGTGGCGTGTTTTCTACCAGTCGGATGCTGTTTGGTCTGGCACGTGATGGTCAGGCACCTCAGGCTTTGGCTGAGCTTTCAAGTCGTGCAGTTCCGGCTAAAGGTCTGTTATTTTCTTGTGCTTTTATCATGGCGGGTGCAGCTTTCCAGTATTTTGTGCCGAATACGATGGAAGCCTTTACGCTAGCCAGCTCACTCTGTGTGATTCTATTTATCAGTATCTGGGGGCTGATTATGGTGTGTTATATCCGTTACCGTAAACAGCAACCTGAAAAACATGCCACTTCGACCTTCAAGATGCCGGGCGGAATCTGGATGTCCTATCTGGTGTTGATCTTCTTGTTCTTTGCCTTAGTTATTTTAAGTCTGGAAGCAGATACCATGAAGGCACTGATGATTAGTCCGCTGTGGTTGGTGATTCTGTTTACTACCTATCATACTTTGTATAAACCACGTCTTCGTAAACGTCAGCAAATTCTCTCCGGAGAATAAAGTGCAGACATAAAAAATCCCCGATCAATCGGGGATTTTTTATTTTAGGGAATTTTAGAAAGTAGGTTTTACCACCACTAAAATCACCACAGCAAATAAAATCAGCGTTGGCATTTCATTAAAGAAGCGCCAGAACTTGTGTGACTTGTAATGGGCATTTTCCATCAGTTTCTTACGATAATAACCACATACCAAATGGTAAATGACTAGCAAGCCAACCAAGCCGACTTTCAGATAGAACCATAAGGCTTCATGGTAATGACGCGTTGCATCACCCCAATCGACCAGAAAGTGTGCTGTGATCAGCGTGGCGACCATGGCTGGCCACATAATCCCGCGATACAGCTTGCGTTCCATAATTTCAAAGCGTTGATGACTTACGACATCTTCGCTCATGGCATGGTAGACATAAAGCCGTGGCAGATAGAACAATGCAGCAAACCAGCAAACCACAGCAATAATATGTAATGCTTTTACCCACAAGAAAGCATCAGAAGGAGCATCCATCAAGTCACCCTAAAATGGGCGGCTTAGCCTTCCCATTTTTTGAAAACGAGACAAGCATTTACGCCGCCGAAACCGAAACTGTTACTCATCACAGTATTCAATTTTGCGTCACGTTTTTCAAGTACGATATCAAATGGTTTTGCGCCTTCATCCAGTTCAGTCACATTGATGTTTGGTGCAATAAAGTCATTTTGCATCATCAGAATAGAGTAGATCGCTTCCTGAACACCTGCAGCACCCAGGCTGTGACCTGTCATAGATTTAGTCGAGCTGAGTGGGGGAACCTGACCTTCACCGAAGGCACGTGCCATAGCTTTAAGTTCAGTAACATCACCTGCTGGAGTAGAAGTACCATGTGTATTCACATAGTCAATTTTATCTACACCATGCTGTTTGGCTTCTTCTAGAGCCATCAGGATACAACGTGTTGCCCCTTCGCCAGATGGAGCAACCATGTCAGCACCATCAGAGTTAGCTGCATAAGCCACAACTTCAGCCAGAATATTCGCACCACGTGCCTGAGCATGTTCCAGTGACTCAAGCACCACGAAACCGCCACCACCAGCAATCACGAAACCATCACGATCTGCTGAATATGGACGAGAAGCTGTTTCAGGTGTGTCGTTGTATTTAGAGCACAGTGCACCCATCGCATCAAACAACAGGCTTTGAGACCAGTGATCTTCTTCACCACCACCGGCAAGCATTAAATCCTGTTTACCCAGTTGGATCAGGTTGTAAGCATAACCAATTGCATCAGCAGAAGTTGCGCAGGCGCTAGTAATCGAGTGTGCAATCCCTTGTAATTTGAATGCGACACCGACGTTTGCTGTAATGGTATTTGACATGTTACGTGGAACGAAGAATGGACCGACTTTGCGTGCGCCTTTTTCTTCCAGTAATTTTGTCATTTCTACTACAGAAGCTGTCGAGTTGCCACCTGAACCGCCCGCAATACCATAACGTGGATTATTCGCCAGATCTTCCTGTTTTAAACCTGCATGCTCAACGGCAGCCACAGCAGCATTGTAGGCATACATCGCACAAACGCCCATAAAGCGTTTCAGCTTACGGTCAATGCCATCAAAATCCTGTTCAGCAGCAGCGCTAACATGGCTCTTGAAATTCAATTCAGCATAAGTTGGATTAAAACGTGTTCCTGAAATCCCGTTTTGTAAAGAGTGATTCACATCCTCTAATGTATTACCAATGCACGAGTTAATACCCATACCAGTGATGACAACACGTTTCATCTACAGATCCTTATAGTTTATCTCTGGGGCAGCGGGAGATATTTGACGTTGATAAGACAGCAAAATATAGCGCTGACCCCTATTTCACAATGCAGAACATCATAGCAGAAAGATTTTTGAAATCTTATGGCAAATGTTATGCCGTGTGACAGTAGGTTGAGTTTATAAAGTACTGTGTAGAGCTTTTACTAAATGAAACAGAATAAGGTTGAGATAAATGCTGACTACACCTAGTATTTATACCAAATACAAGCACGTGCATGCTGAGGTAAAAAATGGTAAATGCTAATAATAAACAATCTAATGGTCTGATTTCGAATGCCTTTGGAGTGGCGAAAAAGTTCAGTTCAACAGGTTTGGAACTGTTAAATCATGTTGCACCAGATTCTGTGACTAAAACCTTCAATACCGATCATGCTGTTGATGGCTCGGCAAAAGTCAAAAGCCCTTTTGCTTCAAAAAAATATGAAAATCCCAAGGACATGCTACGCGAACATCTTCCCAATGTTTCCCGTCAGCTGCTGGGCCGTCGTTTTAATACCGTGAATAATGTCGCGCATTTTGTTTCTCCCCAGCTGGCCGACAAAGTATCTGACTACTTTTATAATCACCTGAATCAATTCAGTAACCAGATGAGTTCGGTTGATGCCATCCTGAATGAAGCAGGGGCGAAGGATCTGGAAGAATTAACCCAGGACACTACGCGTTCTCAACGCATTTCTCAGGCATTTGCTGAACAAAATAAATGGATGGCGACGGTACAAGGCGCTGTAAGTGGTGTCACTGGGGTATTGGGAACTGCGATTGATATTCCAGCTTCTTTACTGATGGCACTGCGTACCATCTATCAAGTGGGACGTTCTTATGGTTTTGACCTGAGCAAGGAAGACGATCAGGAAATTGTACAGCATATCTTTAGACAGATTGATCTCAGTCTGATTGCAGAAAAACAGGCGCTGTTGATGGGGCTTAAAGCGCTGAGCAGTACTTTGAAAACACATGACCTTTCCCAGTTGCAGACTATGCTTGGATCAAGCAATGATGTGGAAACACTGAAAAAATGGCTCAGCAATCAGGATGGTAGCATGAAGTGGGAATGGATGAACCATTTCCCGAAACTGTCTTTATTAGAGCAGTTAACCAAACTGACTCCATTGGCGAGTGCAGGGATTGGCGCAGTCTATAGTCATCGCTTTGTGAATGACGTGAACCAGAAAGCTCAAGAAGTATTCTCGCATGCCCGTCAGTATCTGCAACAACATCAAGACCTAGGCTTGTCACCATATGCTGCCTATGAAAAAGCAGTTGATCTGCTCCAGCAGGCGGCACCGAAGCTGATGGAAAATCTTGACCATTCAGCCGCTGATAAAGATAAGCCAATTCTGGATAAAGAAATCCCAATTGAAGGCAATCAAACCATCAAGCAGGTCAAACTGGTCAAGAAAGATCAGGAAAGCTTGAGTCCGGAAGAAGCTGAAGTGAAAAAAGATGAAAAGGTCAGCGAAGGTCTGGATGAATTGACCGATAAACTGGTTGAACATGCTGACGCTAGACAGGAACAAAAACCGGCTATTCCAAAAGATTCTTTTGATGCAGATGCAGCCCTAGAAGAAGAGCTCGGCTTGCAGGAAAATGACACAGAAATGTTACAGGCAGCCGCTGAAGAAGAGACGGATACAAACAATCCAGAAAACTCCGAGACTGCAGACAAACAAACGCAAGCTGAGGAAACTACGGAAGATGTTACAAAAAATGCTGCCACGAAATCGAAAAAATGAATGATTTTCACCATAAAATAAACGCTTAAAGTCGAGATGCGATCGTGTTTTGCCTGACTCAGGCATATTGACCGATTTTGCATCTTGACATACAATTGCATGCCCTCAAAAAGTAGTATTTTTTTGGGGCTTTTTATTAACGGGAGAATTGCCACATGGCAACAACAAATCAGTTGATCCGTAAGGGTCGTACGACTTTAGTTGAAAAATCTAAAGTTCCTGCGTTGAAGGCTTGTCCACAACGTCGTGGTGTTTGTACACGTGTTTACACAACTACACCTAAAAAACCTAACTCAGCAATGCGTAAAGTTTGCCGTGTTCGCTTAACTTCTGGTTTTGAAGTATCAAGCTACATCGGTGGTGAAGGCCATAACCTACAAGAGCACAGTGTTGTTCTTATCCGTGGTGGTCGTGTTAAAGATTTACCAGGTGTACGTTACCATACCGTTCGTGGTTCTTTAGACTGTGCTGGTGTTAAAGATCGTAACCAGTCTCGTTCTAAATACGGTACTAAACGTCCTAAGAAATAATTGATCTTTCGAGATTAATTTCTTAGTTCGTAGAACTGCAATCCTTTATCGTCTCGCTTGTCTGATTTCTGCATTTATTTTGTGAAATTCAAGCGACGTGTAGTAAGGCCAGCGAATGTACATGACACTTTGTACTCATGCTGGATAAACCTGAAGTGTCATATTTATAGGTAGTTTTAAAATGCCAAGACGTCGCGTAGTCGCTGCTCGTGAAATCCTTCCGGATCCTAAGTTCAGCAGCCAAACAATCGCTAAATTCATGAACCACGTAATGCAAGATGGTAAAAAATCTATTGCTGAAAGTATCGTTTACGGTGCTTTGGACCGCGTTCAAGAAAAATCTAAAGTAGACCCAGTTGAATTTTTTGAGGCTACTCTTGAAAAAGTTCGTCCAATGGTCGAAGTAAAAGCACGCCGTGTTGGTGGTGCTACATACCAGGTACCTATGGAAGTACGCCCATCCCGTCGTACTGCCCTAGCTATGCGTTGGTTAGTAGATGCTGCTGCTAAGCGTTCTGAAAAAACTATGGCTTTACGTCTTGCTGGCGAGTTGCTTGATGCAGCTGAAGGTAAAGGCGCAGC
Organism: Acinetobacter sp. CAU_H_60; assembly: GCF_058599385.1. Taxonomy (NCBI): domain Bacteria; kingdom Pseudomonadati; phylum Pseudomonadota; class Gammaproteobacteria; order Moraxellales; family Moraxellaceae; genus Acinetobacter; species Acinetobacter sp. CAU_H_60. Next base: position 659,800 of record NZ_CM178653.1, read on the forward strand.
GGTTAAAAAACGTGAAGATGTGCACCGTATGGCTGAAGCCAACAAAGCCTTCTCTCACTACCGTTTCTAAGCACATAAAACAGGCCCTTATCAGGACGGTGATGATATGGGTTTCATCCAATCGTCATCAAAACGCTTTAAGTTGCTAGCAACTTAAAGCGTCCTGTTTTAAACAACAAAATTTAGGAATGCTAGAAATCATGGCACGTCAAACCCCAATTTCTCGTTACCGTAACATCGGTATTTCCGCGCACATCGATGCTGGTAAAACAACGACTTCTGAACGTATTTTGTTCTACACAGGTGAGAGCCATAAACTAGGTGAAACTCACGAAGGTTCAGCAACAACTGACTGGATGGAACAAGAGCAAGAACGTGGTATTACCATTACTTCAGCAGCAGTAACATGCTTCTGGAAAGGTATGGCTAACCAGTTCGACCAACACCGTATTAACGTTATTGACACCCCGGGACACGTTGACTTCACGATCGAAGTTGAGCGTTCTATGCGTGTTCTTGACGGTGCATGTATGGTTTACTGTGCTGTAGGTGGTGTACAACCTCAGTCTGAAACTGTATGGCGTCAAGCAAACAAATATAAAGTGCCTCGTATTGCGTTCGTAAACAAAATGGACCGTACTGGCGCGAACTTCTTCCGTGCTGTGGAACAAGTAAAAACACGTCTTGGCGGTAACCCTGTGCCAATCGTGATTCCAGTTGGCGCTGAAGAAAACTTCCAAGGTGTTGTTGACCTAATCGAAATGAAATCGATTATCTGGGACGAAGCGTCTCAAGGTATGAAGTTCGAATATGGTGAAATCCCTGCTGACTTAGTTGAGCTAGCTAACGAATGGCGTACTAACATGGTTGAAGCTGCTGCGGAAGCATCAGAAGAACTCATGGACAAGTACCTTGAAGAAGGCGAGTTGACTAAAGAAGAAATCGTTTCTGGTCTGCGTGCACGTACATTGTTGAATGAAATTCAACCAATGCTTTGTGGTTCAGCGTTCAAAAACAAAGGTGTTCAACGTATGTTGGATGCTGTTATTGAGTTCTTGCCAGCGCCAACTGACGTTGAAGCAATTAAAGGTATCTTAGACGACAAAGACGAAACTGAAGGTTCTCGTGAAGCGTCTGACGATGCTCCGTTCTCTGCGCTTGCGTTCAAAATCATGAACGACAAATTCGTAGGTAACTTGACATTCGTACGTGTTTACTCTGGTGTTCTTAAAGCGGGTAGCCCGTGTTATAACCCAGTAAAAATGAAACGTGAACGTGTTGGCCGTATCGTACAGATGCACGCAAATGACCGTCATGACATCGAAGAAATTCGTGCAGGTGACATCGCAGCGTGTGTAGGTCTTAAAGATACGACAACTGGTGATACGCTTTGTGATGAAAACAACATCATTACACTTGAGCGTATGGAATTCCCAGAGCCAGTAATTGCACTTGCAGTTGAACCTAAAACTAAAGCTGACCAAGAAAAAATGTCAGTTGCTTTAGGTCGTTTGGCGAAAGAAGATCCATCGTTCCGTGTACGTACTGACGAAGAATCTGGTCAAACAATTATTGCTGGTATGGGTGAGCTTCACCTTGACATCATCGTTGACCGTATGAAGCGTGAGTTCAACGTTGAAGCGAACATTGGTAAACCAATGGTTGCTTACCGCGAAACGATCAAGAAATCTGTTGAGCAAGAAGGTAAATTCGTTCGTCAAACTGGTGGTAAAGGTAAATTCGGTCACGTATACGTACGTTTAGAGCCGCTTGACCCTGAAACTGGTAAAGACTACGAGTTCGCTGAAGAAGTTGTTGGTGGTGTAGTACCTAAAGAATTCTTCGGTGCGGTTGACAAAGGTATCCAAGAACGTATGAAGAATGGTGTCCTTGCTGGTTATCCAGTAGTTGGCATCAAAGCGACATTGTTCGACGGTTCTTACCATGATGTCGACTCTGACGAATTATCGTTCAAAATGGCAGGTTCTTATGCCTTCCGTGATGGTTTCATGAAAGCAGATCCTATCTTGCTTGAGCCTATCATGAAAGTTGAAGTAGAAACTCCAGAAGACTACATGGGCGATATCATGGGTGACTTAAACCGTCGTCGTGGTCTTGTTCAAGGTATGGACGATTTACCTGGCGGTACTAAAGCGATTCGTGCAGAAGTTCCACTTTCTGAGATGTTTGGTTACGCAACTCATATGCGTTCTATGTCTCAAGGTCGTGCGACTTACTCTATGGAGTTCGCTAAGTACGCTGAAACTCCACGTAACGTGGCTGAAGGCATTATCGCTAAATTCCAGTCTGGCGGTAAAAAAGGTGACGACGAGTAATCTTTCGATTACTATAAGCCCAAACTAATTCATAGTTAAAAACCAAAATCGCTTGTAGGGCTCACCCCCTACAGGCAGTTTAAAAAGGAAGATCTCATGGCTAAGGCTAAGTTCGAACGTAATAAGCCACACGTTAACGTGGGCACAATCGGTCACGTTGACCATGGTAAAACAACTTTAACAGCTGCGATTGCAACTGTATGTGCTAAAACATTCGGTGGTGAAGCGAAAGACTACGCTGCAATCGACTCTGCACCAGAAGAAAAAGCACGTGGTATTACAATTAATACTTCACACGTAGAATACGATTCTCCAACTCGTCACTACGCTCACGTAGACTGCCCGGGCCACGCCGATTATGTTAAAAACATGATTACTGGTGCTGCTCAGATGGACGGCGCGATCCTTGTATGTGCTGCGACTGACGGTCCAATGCCACAAACTCGTGAACACATCCTGCTTTCTCGTCAGGTAGGTGTACCTTACATCGTTGTATTCTTGAACAAATGCGACCTTGTAGACGACGAAGAGCTTCTTGAACTGGTTGAAATGGAAGTTCGTGAACTTCTTTCTACTTACGACTTCCCAGGTGATGACACTCCAATCATCCGTGGTTCTGCTCTTGCAGCTCTTAACGGTGACCAAGGTCAATACGGCGAACCAGCTGTAGTAGCACTTGTTGAAGCGCTTGACTCTTACATCCCAGAACCAGAACGTGCAATCGACCAAGCATTCTTGATGCCAATCGAAGACGTATTCTCAATTTCTGGTCGTGGTACAGTTGTAACTGGCCGTGTTGAAACTGGTGTCATCAAAGTTGGTGAAGAAGTTGAAATCGTGGGTATCAAAGACACAGTTAAGACTACTGTAACTGGCGTTGAAATGTTCCGTAAACTTCTTGACGAAGGCCGTGCTGGTGAGAACTGTGGTATCTTGCTTCGTGGTACTAAACGTGAAGACGTACAACGTGGTCAAGTACTTGCTAAACCAGGTTCTATCAAACCGCACACTAAATTCGATGCAGAAGTATACGTACTTTCTAAAGACGAAGGTGGTCGTCACACTCCATTCCTTAACGGTTACCGTCCACAGTTCTACTTCCGTACAACTGACGTAACTGGCGCGATTTCTTTGAAAGAAGGCGTTGAAATGGTTATGCCTGGTGACAACGTAGAAATGTCAGTAGAACTGATCCACCCAATCGCAATGGACCCAGGTCTACGTTTTGCGATCCGTGAAGGTGGTCGTACAGTTGGTGCTGGTGTAGTTGCTAAAGTAACTGCATAATCGCTGATTGTGTGAAAAAAGCGTCCCTTTGGGACGCTTTTTTTATATCTGTAAATTCAACTTACTCATTTTCAAGCATATTTAAATTGTCTAACAATATATTTATAAGCTGTCCTTAAGTGATATTTCACTGACCTTATCTGCACTTATGTGAAAAATTCAACGCAGTAATATAACTATAAGAATTTTAATAATTAGATTTCAGCTCTATATAGAACTGAGGGGAGTAAGTGTATGAATGCTCAAGTGAAAATTACCAATCGTGCAGGCGCAAGTTTTCCGGTACGTCGTATGAGTTTTGATTTTGATCAAGTGTCAGAATACTGGATGAATGGTTCAGCAGGACTGACTCACTTTATGACTGCACTCTCTGCACTATTCCCGGCAGGCGAAAAATTCTTTATTGATTCTGTTCGTGCTGTACGTCAGCATCCAGCCATTAAAGATAATGAGGCGTTGCAAAAGGAAATTTCTGCCTTTATTGGTCAGGAAGCCATGCATACCCAGGAACATGTGGGTTTTAATGCTTCAGCGCAACGTCATGGTCATGATGTTGATACGCTAGATCGTTATACTGACCGAGTCATTCAAACTGCACGCAAAATCTTTGCGGCAGTCGGTAAACCAGTCGGTATTACCCAGGAAATGGTGGACCTCACTGCGACGACTGCTCTAGAACATTTTACTGCGACCATTGCATCTCAGTTACTGACCAATCATCATATTCAGGAACTGATGAAAGATGACACCATGAAAACTATGTGGCTCTGGCATGCAATTGAAGAGAATGAACATAAGGCCGTGGCCTATGATGTATTCGAAGGTGTTTTCGGTAAAGGCTTAAAATCTTATCTGCTGCGTACCACTTCATTAGTCGCTGCAATGGTCACCCTATTCTTTGTACAAAGCTACTTTGTATTGCGTTTATTGAAAGAAGACCGTCAGTTAAGTCTTGGAGCTTTAAAAGAAATTTATACTTATGGTTATAGCCCATCTAAAGGAATTATTACCGGTATGGGTAAAGAAATGCTGATGTACTTTAAACCTGGTTTTCATCCAAATGATCATGACACCCATAGCTTATTACAAAGCTGGAAACAAAAACTGGGCCTTTAATTTAAAACTAGATTAAAAGACTGAAGAGCAACCTAAGTTGCTCTTTTTTTTTGCTCGATTTTTTAAATAAAGTTTCTATAATGCGGAGGTTAATTCTAGATAAGATGAACGAAGATGATTCGTTTGATGCAAGCTGCGGATGTACCAGCCGTTGCCAAGATTGAAACCAAAGTACAATCCCATCCCTGGACCTTTAAACAATTTGAAGATGCTGTTACTGCTTATCAAAGCACTGTGATTGAACAAGCAGGGCAAGTCGTAGGGTTCTGCATTTTACAGCCGGTGTTGGATGAAGCCAATTTATTACTGATGGCAATTGATCCTGCGCAACAGGGCAAAGGTTTAGGTTATCAGTTGCTAGATGCCTCAATTGCATTATTGAAAAATAGTCCAGTACAAATCTTTCTGGAAGTACGGGAAAGCAATACTGCTGCAATTAAACTGTATGAAAAAACCGGTTTTCATCAGATTGATCTGCGCAAGAACTATTATCCGAATTCGAATGGCACTCGGGAACATGCCATTATTATGGTGAAGTCCTGTACTGATGATTTTGCCAGCCTGTTTAAATAATATTCCAGCTCTTATTTGACGACTAACTTACTTGATGATGGGATTATTCCATCCGCTAGGCAAGGTCGTCATCAAGGAGTTTCCCAGATGTTCAATCTCCACCGGAGTAAGGGGGCGGTTTAATCGGCGCCACTGCCCGTCAATTAATAATTCAAGTGGCAGGTATTGAGACTTGTAGTTCATTTTGGCTGAATGTGGAACCCAGTAGCCCAGATACACAAACTGCAAACCAAGTTTTTGAGTGTGCTCAATCTGTTTCAGAATCGCAAAGGCACCCAGGGAACGGCGGTTCTCATCAGGATCAAAGAAAGTATACACTGCTGAAACGCCATCATCGAGCAGGTCACAAGTCGATACGCTGATCAGACGGTCATCTTTCCATAATTCCAGAAAGAAACTATCGGTACAGCTTTGTAGTAAAAACTTTTCGAACTGGTCACGGCTAGGTGGGTACATATCACCATCTGCATGGCGTTCATTAATATAACGTTCGTAGAGGGCGTAATGTATATCTGTGGCCTGTTCAGGATGGGTAATTTTAACCGTCAAATCCTGATTACGTTTCCAGGCTTTTTTTTGCGAGCTGTTCATTTGGAATTCATGAACAGGAATACGTGAAGATAAACATTGACGGCACAGGTGGCATTCAGGCCGATAGACAAAATCACCACTACGACGGAAACCGGTACGAGAAAGCTCGGACAGCGTCACTACATCAATACGGTGCGCTGGATCAAGAAAAACCATGCGCGCGGACTTGTTGAGCAGATAGCTACAGTCATGCGGCGGCGTAATATAATACTGTAAATCGTTCAGTAGGGACTGTGGTTGATAAGAGTTCATAACAAGTGCCCTCTGTTATTTTCATTCACTTAATCGCGCAGACTGCGCTATTGTTTTACTTGAAAATACACCGTCTTGATACTTTTTCCAATTGATCGCAGGCTGTTTTATCACATCTTGTAACGATTTAAGATATGTATGGCGAGAAATTGTACAGGCACCTAGACTCATCAAGTGATCATTCACCAATTGACAGTCAATCCAGGGCAACTGATTTTCTCTGCCAATCAGCATCAGGGTATAAAAAGCCATTTTAGAAACATCGGTTTGGGTACTGAACATGGATTCACCGAAACAGCCTTTACCAATGGTCACCCCGTAAAGTCCACCTACTACGCGATTTTCATCCCAAACCTCAATGCTATAACCATAACCTGCATCAAACAGATCGCAATAACCTTGAATGATCTCTTCACTAATCCAGGTCTCATCTGCGTAAGCGCGAGGCAATGAGCAGGAACGGATGACTCTTTCAAAAGCATGATTCACCGTAATTTTATAATCCCGTTTTTTCATACTGCGAAGCAGGGATTTGCTGGGATGATAATCCTCTGGTCGAATAATGCAGCGTGGTTCCGGACTCCACCAGCAGATCGGATCACCTTCAGAAAACCAAGGGAAGAGACCATGGGTATAGGCCTCATACAAAGTAGAAAGGGAGAGGTCTGCACCGATACAAATCAGGCCTTCGCCCTCAAGATCCGCTTCTTCAGGATTGGGGAAAATGTACTGTGAAGGAGGAAGAAGATGCATGCAGAACCCTGATCTTGTAATAGACTGTTTTTATCATACATAAAAAAACCGCCCATGATGGACGGTCTTTTTATTTTCGATGCTTAGTCTAATTTACCCATTGCGTCGAGATATTTTTCTGCATCCAATGCCGCCATACAGCCTGAACCTGCAGAGGTAATCGCCTGACGGTAGATGCTGTCTGCGATATCGCCTGCAGCAAATACACCCGGGATAGAGGTCTGAGTGGCATTACCCGCTGTACCGCTTTGTACCTGAATATAGCCATCACGCAGTTCTAGCTGGCCTTCGAACATGGTGCTATTTGGTTTATGACCAATAGCAACAAACAGACCTGAAACTTCAACATCCTGAGTTGAATCATCTTGAGTTGATTTTAAACGTACCGCAGTGACGCCAGTGGTATCACCCAACACTTCTTCTACCTGATGATTCCAGATAATGCTGATTTTGCCTTCTTTTTCTTTTTCAAAAAGATGGTTTTGCAGGATTTTTTCAGAACGCAACGTGTCACGACGATGAACCAGAGTCACATGAGAAGCGATGTTAGAGAGATATAACGCTTCTTCAACAGCAGTATTACCACCGCCCACAACCATGACTTTTTGCTCTTTATAGAAGAAACCGTCACAGGTTGCACATGCGCTCACGCCTTGACCCATAAATGCAGCTTCTGATTCCAGACCCAGGTATTGCGCAGTTGCACCAGTACAAATGATCAGGGCATCACAAGTGAACTCTTCCATATCGCCTTTCAGGAGGAATGGACGAACGTTAAGGTCAACTTCATTGATATGATCATAAACAATTTCAGTACCAAAACGTTCTGCATGAGCCTGCATACGTTCCATTAAAGCTGGACCAGTCAGACCTTCAGGATCGCCAGGCCAGTTATCTACTTCAGTCGTTGTGGTTAATTGACCACCCAGTTGCAGACCTGCAATCAGGGTCGGTTTTAAGTTTGCACGCGCTGCATAGACTGCTGCGCTATAGCCAGCAGGGCCAGAACCTAAAATAATCAGTCGTGAGTGACGTGCGCTCATTCGCTGTATCCTTTTTTATTTAGAAATTTATTGAATTATACGTGAAACTGTATAACAGTGGTGTGAGATTAAAGTCGATATTATTGATCATCGAAATCGATTTGGGCTATATAGAAGAAGTACACAATAATGCATCTTTTTTGATGCAACAGGTGCATAATATGCATTTTATTGCGACGCTTTTTTTGAAGCATACCAGCAAAAGAATATTCATGAAGAATTGGTTACAGGACAGTATATGACAGCGGTGTCGAGTGCCTATGCACAGCGCTTAGTAATGACATTATTTTTAGTCTCATTTGGGATTTATCTGTTTCTTGCAACAGTGACCTATACACCATTTGATCCGGGGTGGATGCATATCTCTAGTGATACGCAGACAGTTTCAAATGCGAGTGGGGTTGCGGGGGCCTGGATTTCAGACCTGTTATTTGGTTTTCTCGGTTGGGCAAGCCTGCTGATCCCTGTGTATCTGTTTATGGAAGCAATCCAGGTCTGGTGGCCGCGCAGCTTCCTGAACCGCCCATTCCGTTATGCTGCCCAATTCTTCCTGTTATTGACTACATCGGCGTTGCTGTTTCTGTTCTGGCAAGTTCCAGCCGATACGCTGGATAATTCTTCAGGCGGCATTATTGGCTATGAGCTGGGCCAAAGTCTTGAACAATTACTAACTGTCTATGGTGCAGCTTTTTTCTTGCTGGTGCTTTGGGTAGTTCTGTTTACCTTGGCATTTGGTGTGAAATGGAACAAGACCTGGAGCAGTCTCAAGGCAACGCCTGCTTATCTGCAAGATCTGTTCTACCGTAATGTGCCAGAAGGTATGTCGGATTTTGACCGTACTGCGCCTGTAATGAAAAAAGAAGCGGTAAAAGCAGCTGCCAAAAAAGTGACAGTACCGGTCACTGCCGCACCTGAACATGATCTGGTAGAAGTCGATCCTGTGGTTCGTGATCATGTCGCTGAACGCCTGTTTGAGGATTTTGCAGATAAAGAATCGCACCAGCCTCACCACTATGAAGAAGATATTTCTGAAACTGTACAGACATCAGTTGCAGAACCTGTTCAGGAACAAGCACCGCGAACAGCAGAGCCGGATCGTGTGGTGGCAACAGGGGAGGTGTGGCGTGCGTTACATTCCAATGAAGACCAGCGTCACAAGCAGGATATCGATGCCTTACTTAAAGCTGCAGAAGAAGAGCAAGCTGACTTTTCTCCTGACGCATTTGCAGCTGCACCAACGAATCATAGTGCTCATGAAGTGACATCATCCGCTACAGCTAAGAATAATCTGGATTGGGATGATGATGAAATTTTTGATGAGTTATTGGCCGCAGTTCCGCAAGGTAAAACAGCAACGGATGTGCATAGTCCGTTTAATTCAGCAGCAGCTGAAAAATCCCTTCGAATTGTAGAAAATGCTGGAACGGTCAGTTCCACTGCTGCTGTTCCGCTCATGGCTGCACATGCGATTAAAAATACCAGCCTGGAAGCAGATTTTGATGATCTGGACGACTTGCTTGTTGAAGCCGATGAGCCAAAACCCGCACCTGTACGTGCGTCAAGCTATGCCCAGTCTTCTGCTTTTGTTCAGGCACCGATTCAGCGTGTAGAGACAACAGCTCAAACCGCAGCGACTAATGCAGCAGTTCGGGAAGCATTGTCCAAAGAAGAATTTATTGAAGCTTGGCATGAAACTGCCGGTAAGCCTCAGGATGAAGACGAGTTTGATTTCGATGCGCCATTGACGGATGCCGCTGGACGTCCAATGTCGCGCGCCATGCAGGTCGCTGAGCGCCGTAAAGACCTGTCACCATTGCCGGGTCTGGAATTGCTGGATAAAGTTGATCCGAACAAAAAAGTGAATTTCACTGAAGAGCAATTATCCCGTTTATCAGAACTTCTGGAAATCAAACTTCAGGAATTTAACGTTAAAGCCAAAGTGGTCGAGGCTCAACCAGGCCCAGTCGTGACACGTTTTGAACTGGACCTTGCGCCTGGTGTGAAAGCTTCCAAAGTCACTAATATTTCACGTGACTTGGCCCGTTCGATGTCAATGGCTTCAGTACGTGTAGTCGAAGTCATTCCAGGTAAGCCTTATATCGGGATTGAGGTTCCGAACAGCAGCCGTGAAATGGTGCGTTTGATTGAACTGGTACAGATTCCAAAATTCAATGATCCCGATGGCATTTTGTCGATGGCCATGGGTAAGGATATTTCGGGCAATCCGGTAATTACTGAACTAGGCAAAGCACCGCATATGCTGGTGGCAGGGACTACAGGTTCTGGTAAATCGGTAGCGGTTAACTCAATGATTCTATCGATGTTATTGAAGTACACACCAGACCAGTTACGCCTAATCCTGATCGATCCAAAACAGCTTGAATTGGCCAACTATAACGATATTCCACACCTGTTAACCCCAGTTGTGACCGATATGAAAGATGCGGTCAGTGCCTTGAACTGGTGTGTCAATGAAATGGAACGTCGTTACAAACTGATGTCTTTCCTGAAAATCCGTAAGCTCAGCGACTATAACCGTAAGGTAGAAGAGGCGCTTGCCAATGGTGAAGAGCTATTTGATCCAACCTGGAAAGCGAGTGAATCAGTCGCAGGTGAACGCGCACCACGCTTAACGCCATTACCATCGATTGTAATTGTGGCGGATGAGTTTGCGGATATGATCATGCAGGTCGGTAAAAAAGCCGAAGAAATGATTACCCGTCTGGCACAGAAATCCCGTGCTGCCGGTATTCACCTGTTACTGGCGACTCAACGTCCATCGGTAGATGTGATCACCGGTCTGATCAAAGCCAATATTCCAACACGTGTCGCACTTCGTGTGAACTCGAAAATTGACTCACGTACCATTCTCGATGCAGGTGGTGCAGAAGACCTGCTTGGTCATGGTGACATGCTATTCCTTGGCCCGGGTAAAATTGAGCCGGAGCGTGTACACGGTGCCTTTATTGCCGATGATGAAGTGAACCGGATCTGTGATGCATGGCGTGAACGTGGTGCACCAAACTATGTGGATGAGATCCTGACCCCATTTGATGAAGAACCGTCTAGTCGCGGCTTTGAGGATGGTGGAGATGGTGGATCAGATCGAGATGCGCTGTATGATCAGTGTGTGGCTTTTGTTTTGGAAACCCGCAAAGCATCAACTTCATCTTTACAGCGTAAGTTCAGTCTAGGTTATAACCGTGCTGCACGAATCATTGACCAGATGGAAGAAAATGGCATTGTCAGCTCGATGGGTGCCAATGGTAAGCGTGAGATCCTGGTTTAAATCCAGAATCTCTAGCGATTAAAAAGAGCCTGCTTTAAGCAGGCTTTTTTATGCATTTTGACTTATGCAAATTTTTCTAATACTGCCAGGAACTCGGCACTTTGACGCGGATAAGTGGCAATCACGTCATGAATGCGCTGTCCTTCCGGATTGGTGGCGTTAAGATCGCGACCGTCTGCGACAAATTTGGTTAGCAGGCGCTCATAGTCAAAAGGGCGCATATGCTTGAATGCATGATAAAGCACATGGAAATCTGCATTGACGCCTGCAGGAGGAAGCTGATTCAGGTAGGCATATACACGCTCATCTGACCATTCTTCGTTAAAGGTCGCTGGTTGAGATAATGCCATCGCAATCTCCTTGATGTAATTCTTCGGCATGAAAAAAGGCAAAATATGAGTTCGCAAGAGGCAAAGTCTTATCATGCACTTTGGCCATTCGAAGGATCACTTCACGTTTTGAGACTAGGTAAAATAGTAATTACTATCAAGCCTACGCGAAGCCAAGCTTCTTGTCTTGCGTCTCAACAAAGCGGCGCTTTGTTGAGGCTCATATTTTGCCTTGAATCAATTTACTTGACTAATCAAAATTCAGATTATCGCTCTTCAGGTAAATTGATATTCATTTCAAGCATTTCAATATTTGCTTCAGAACGTACCTGCATCTGAATGTGCTGTTCATCAACCCCGCGGACGTAGCGATTTACCACTTGCATGATTTCTGTCTTCATCTGGTCAATTTTATCCTGACTCAAACGGCGCCCCAAACCCTGTTCAGAAGCAACAATGACTTTCAAACGGTCTTTCGCGGTTTGTGCGCTTGATGGTTTATCCTCGCTACTAAAAAGTTTACTCCAGAATCCAGCCATGTTTACGCTCCAAATAATCGTGCTAACCAGCCCTTAGGTTTTACTTCGATATGACGGTAAGGACGCTCTTCACCCAGGAAACGTGCTACAAGGTCATCATAAGCCTGACCCGCGGCAGATTCGGTAAAGTGAATCACTGGTTTACCTTCATTCGATGCCTGTAGAACGCTTGGACACTCAGGAATAACACCTAAGGTTGGAACACGTAAAATATCTTTAGAAATATCGTCAATCGTTAACATTTCCTGTTTATCGGCACGTTCCGGATTGAAACGGGTAATGCACAGGTGTTTACGGATGCGACCTTCGTTTTGTTCTACTTTTTTAGTTTTACTATCTAACATGCCAATGATGCGGTCAGAGTCACGTACTGAAGAAATTTCAGGGTTAGTCACAATGATGGCTTCATCTGCATGGTACATGGCTAAAATGGCACCACGTTCAATACCTGCAGGTGAGTCACACACGATATAATCAAATTCCTGTGAAAGCTCATCCATTACACGTTCTACGCCTTCATCAGTTAAAGCATCTTTATCACGTGTTTGTGAAGCAGGTAAAATATATAAATTTTCAATATCTTTATCGCGAATCAGTGCTTGTTGTAATCGTGCTTCGTTATTGAGAACATTTACAAAATCATATACTACACGGCGTTCACAGCCCATAATCAAATCAAGGTTACGCAAGCCTACATCAAAATCGATTACCACAGTTTTGTGGCCACGTAGGGCTAAACCTGTTGCAAAAGATGCACTTGTTGTAGTCTTACCTACGCCACCTTTGCCTGATGTTACGACAACAATTTTCGCCACCGAATCCACTCCTGTTATGGTTCAAATCCCCTATAAAATGGGGTTTTTGGTGTTTATTTATACATTAAAATTGTAGAGCTTCAAATACAAGCTCTTGTTGATCATTCAAGTAAATATGCACGGGTTTTTTCACAACATTCGGTGGAATGTCGTCGGCCACACAGTAAGTACCTGCAATAGAAATCAGTTCTGCTTCCAGCGCATGGCAGAAAATACGCGCTGCAGTATTGCCACCTGCGCCTGCAATTACACGGCCACGCGCGCTGCCATAAATATGGATATTGCCTGAAGCAATCACTTCTGAACCACTGTTTATTCCAGCCGTAATAATAATGTCACCCTGATTCTGCACAATGCATTGGCCGGTGCGCAGAATTTCATCGTGATAAGAAGTCACATGCGCAACAATCGGTGCTGCATCAGCTTTTTCATCGTCAGCAGCAGATTCGGGTTTGACTTCCACGACCTGTTCTTTGGTCGCCTTAATTTCTTGCAACTGACGGTCGGGTGGCAGAACAGGGAACTGAATCGCACGAGCCTGATCACCCAGAATCCCTTCAGTCACTGCCATAGGCTGAACTTCGAGATCAATCAGTAACTGGATCAGGGCAATCAGTTCCTGGTCGACTGAACTTTCAATCACCGCCAATGTGCCTGGCGGAAAAGCCGCTTGTAATTTTGGTTTCAGTTGCTGGCGGATTGCATCATGATCATTGGTATCGAGGCTAATGCGTAGCGCATTGACCATTCTGCCTTTTATCCGTATGTCAGCCATAATTTTTCCTTAATACTTCTGACTTGCTGTTTTATGTCGAAGCAATGTTGTAAATAGTGCAAATCCTAGAACAAATTTCGTTAATTCTCTAGCGATCCAAGTTATTTTTTTATACGAATAGAATCCACTTATCTTAGCCGATTCCACAAATGAAAACTTATCTATCGATTGAGCCCTGATTTTGTTCGTGTTCTTCTAAAATCTGTTGCCACTGTTTCACTTTGACCTGTTTTTGAATGGCTTCAAGTGTCTCAAAAACAGCCGATTCGACCAATTTATCAATATGTGGATTATGTTCAATCTGAATCTGGCTAATCTTATCTGAAATCATGGCAAAAGTCGGGTTTTCTTGTGATCCGTTATGTGTAAAAGGATCGATCAGACCTTGGGTGATATTTTCTCCCAGACGTTGACCAATACTCTGGATCTGACGTTCCAGCCGCCCGCCTACAATGGGAATCAGACGCAGAAGCTGGGTGAGTTCAGGTGTATCTTCAATGGCCTGATTGACGACTTGCCCGACATTTTTTGAAATCATGAAGCGCTGTGCCTGTAATTCCTTGCCCAAAGACTCTTGCAAGATATCTGCCAAAGCAACAGCCAGTAATTTACGGTGATGTTCCACCAAATCATCAATTAATTGTTTATGTGATGTGCTGGTGCTGAGTTCACGTTTAATGCCATCCAGTACCGTCAATACTACACGGCTCGAAAGTTCTTCCATCAGCAGGTTATAGTAGAAATTGCCCCGTCTGTACCAGCTTGCGGGTATGACTTTGTATCCATGGCTATGTAGGTTGTAGCCAATCGCGACTGCACGTAACAAACGCAAAAAACGTAGCTGGGGGATGATGGATAAAATTTCATACCAGTGCACAAAGGGAAAGAACCACCAGCGGGCATGGTGGCGCATAATAATGGCAATGAACCAGCGAACGATGAGTTCAATAATCAGGAAGGTGGTAAACCATCCCTCGGTAATCACTACCCAGGGACGTAATTCACTTTTATAAAACTGCAGGACATCAGGCAGACGAATGAAATCAAACAACCAGTGCCCAAAATCGCTCATCAGAATGGCATTGGCACAGAGACAGAACAAATTGATGATGATGACAACCATCATGAAAATGTCGTAAATCAGTGCAATTTTCCAGCCCCAGGTACCTTTGCGAATAAACTTAAATGAGCTGGACACGAGGTCCGGGTTGTCGTTCTTCATAGTCTCTCTGGCAAATGTCAGGCAGAAGCGGAAATCAGATTCTGCTGCATTTGCTCAATTAATTGGTCTTTTTCAGTCCAGATCTGGTCTACCCATTGCTGGAAACGTGCACGGTAATCTGCATCATCTTCATAATTGCCGCCGAGTACCCAGTCCGGAATGTCAATTTTTCTTAAGTTCACGGCAATACGCGGAACTTCGCCTAACCAGAATTCCCCATAACCTGGCACACCGTCAGGATAAACAATAGTCATATCCACCAGTGCATCAATTTTGTCCCCCAGGATGTTCAGTGCCAGCGCAAGACCGCCTGCCTTAGGCTTCAACAAATGCTTATAAGGCGATTTTTGCTGTTCATGCTTTTCGGAGGTAAAGCGCGTGCCTTCCAAATAGTTCAGCAAGGTAAATGGCTGGCTAACCAGTTGTTCACATGCCTTGCGTGCTTCTTCCATATCCCGGTATTTCAGGGCAGGGTTTTTGGCAATCTGTTCCTTGCTATGCCGTTTCATCATCGGGAAGCCCAGAATTTTAAAGGCTTGACCTACAAATGGAATAAAAATTAGTTCCCATTTTGTAAAGAAGCGGGTGAGAGGCATACGCGTTAAACCGAAATACTGATTTACCGTGGTATCCACCCAGCTCTGATGATTACAGGTCATTAAATAACGACCCTGCATGTTCAGATCCAGAGATTCGTCAATGCTGATTTGCCATTTGGTATTTTTCAGGACATTGTCAATCAGCCAGTTATTTACGCTTAACCAGCTATTGGTAATCTTGATATTGGTTTCATCAATCTTAGAAGATTTCTTAAAAAGTTTGGTCAGCCCCAAAGCCAGTACGGGTGGCCCATGGAAAAAAGTACTGCCAGTCATGACGGATGTCACCGTGAGGCCACGGGTAAGTTTTTTTAAAGTCGTTTGTTGCTTGCTTTTAGATGACATATAAAAACAGTCCCAGAGAATAATCGTCTAAATTTCATCACATTTTGAACAATATAGAGGGAGTTGAGCGAATAGGAAAGTCTGATCGTTAAACTATGAAGAAACTATGATGAAATTCAGGAAATTGGTTACACATAAACATTACAAAATATTACTAAAAGATTTATTATTAACAAAAATTCAATGGTTATCCCATTATTTTTAAATCATTATCTGATCTAAGATACAAATTACACTACAAAGGAGGCATGCAATGCGTGCACTATTAATTTCAGCAGCTGTAGCAGGGGCAGTAGCACTTACAGGTTGTCAAACTACTGGCAATAACCTGGGTGGTGTTGAGTACGACAAAACAGCTTTGGGTACAGTAATTGGTGCTGCTGCAGGTTATGGTATTTCTAAAAGTAATGCCAATACTAGCCGTCAAAACAACCGTGCAGCTGCAATTGGTGCAATTGTAGGTGGTGCTGCTGGTGTTTATCTTGACAATAAAGAGAAAAAATTACGTCAGGCTACTGCGGGTACAGGCGTAGACGTTAACCGTAATCCAGATGGTTCAATCAACCTGGTAATGCCTGGTGCGATTACATTTGACACTAACAAGTCAAACATCAAACCAAACTTCTATGCAACATTGAACAAAGTTGCTCAAGTTCTGACTGAAGACAGCCAAAGCGGTATTTTGGTAACTGGTTATACAGATAGCACTGGTAATGACTCAATCAACATTCCATTGTCTCAAGCACGTGCGCAATCTGTTGCAAACTACCTTGCTGGTCAAGGCATTGCACGTACTCGTATCAATGCACAAGGTCTTGGTTCAGCTAACCCAATCGCAGACAACACAACTGCTGCTGGTAAAGAACAAAACCGTCGTGTAGAAATCGCGGTATATGCTGTTCAGTAAGATCTGAATTGCGAAAAAGACCACCTTCGGGTGGTTTTTTTATGTCTGAAATATGACGCAGGAAAATGAATTTTCAATTAGGCAAGTGAGCTTGAGCCGACTATAATCGGAGCCGAATCTAGAAGAGGAAGCACTATGTCACTCGCCAGTCAGTTAAATGACAAGCAACTTGAAGCCATGAAATACACTCAAGGACCCTTGTTAGTGCTTGCCGGTGCGGGTTCGGGTAAGACTTCAGTAATCACAAGAAAAATCGCCTACTTGGTTAAGCATTGTGGCATCCCGGCACATCGTATTACTGCCATGACCTTTACTAATAAAGCTGCGCGTGAAATGAAAGAGCGTGTGGGTAAATTACTTACACGTGAAGAAGGTAAGGGGTTATCAGTATCGACCTTCCATACTTTTGGTCTGAATTTATTACGTCTAGAGCTGAAACATACACCGCTAAAAAATAATTTCTCGATTCTGGATGCAGATGACTGCAAACGTATTCTGATGGACCTGATGCACCGCGATAACTTGTCGGGTGCAGAAAGTAAGGAATTAATCGCCAAAGCGATGAAGATGATTTCAGATTGGAAAAACGATCTGATTCCGCCAGAGCAAGCCCATACCACCTGTGAAACCCCTGAAGATGTTCAGTTTGCACATCTCTATCAGCTGTATGAGCGTAACCTGCGTGCCTATAACGCTGTCGACTTTGATGACCTGATTGTGATGCCAACGCGCCTGTTGCAAGAAAATGCGGAAGTGCGCGATAAATGGCAGAACCGTGTGCGTTACTTATTAGTGGACGAATATCAGGATACCAACACCGCTCAGTATATTTTGGTAAAACTACTGGTTGGTGTGATGGGCCAGTTTACTGCAGTAGGTGATGATGACCAGTCGATTTACGCCTGGCGTGGAGCCAAGCCGGAAAACATGGCGTTGTTACAGCAGGATTTCCCAAATCTGAAAGTGATCAAACTGGAACAAAACTATCGCTCAACCAGCCGGATTCTAAAAGCAGCGAATACGGTGATTGGCAACAACCCACATATCTTCGATAAAAAACTCTGGTCGGACAAAGGTCATGGTGAAGTGATCCGTGTCATCACCTGCCGTAATGACGACGATGAAGCAGAACGCGTGGTAAAAGACCTGATCACGCATAAGCTGATGAATGGTAAAAACTGGAAAGATTACGCGATTTTGTACCGAGGTAATTTCCAGGCGCGTATTCTGGAAACCCAGTTGCGCCAGATGCAGATTCCTTACAAACTTTCAGGTGGCCAGTCTTTCTTTGCGCGTGCAGAGATCAAGGACATCATGAGTTACCTGCGTCTGATCATTAACCCGGAAGATGACAGTGCCTTCCTGCGGATTATTAATACGCCGAAACGTGCCATTGGCCCGGTGACGCTGGAAAAACTCGGTCTGTTTGCCCAGGAAAATAATCTGTCTCTACTGTCAGCGGCAGGCGATCAGCGGCTGACGATGGCGATTCCAAAGAAAGCAACCACACAACTGGCAGAATTTTCAGATTTTATTAATAACTTTACCCGTAACTTGCTGGAAGATGATGAACCCGTACCAATAATCCGTCAGATGATGGTTGAAGCAGGCTATATTGACTATATCAAGGAATCCGCAGCGACTCCGGCACAGGAAAAAACCAAGCTTGATAATATTGAAGTGCTGTATAGCAGTATTCAGAGCCTGATTAATCGTGCAGAAGATGTTGATGAAAAAAATATCGAAAGTGTTATTCGTAAGATGGTGCTTCTCGATATGCTGGAACAGCAGCAGGAAGAGGAAGATACCGATAAGGTAAACTTGCTGACTTTGCATGCATCCAAGGGTCTGGAATTTCCTTATGTCTACTTAATTGGACTGGAAGAAGAAATTCTGCCGCATAAAAACTCGATTGCTGCGGAAACAGTCGAGGAAGAACGCCGTCTAATGTACGTGGGAATTACCCGTGCGCGTCAGGGCTTGACTATTACCTTGGCTGAGCAACGTAAGGCGGGTGGTCAGATGAAACAGATGACCCCAAGCCGCTTTCTGGATGAGCTTCCAGAAGATGAACTGGAATGGTTAGGCCGCAAGAAAAAACTGGCTGGTAATATCGACCCAAAACAGCAGGCTCAGCATTATCTGGATAATTTACGTGCCTTGATTAAACGGTAAAAGTAACAGAACGCTACGATTTTGATTCTTTAAATTTTTTGATATTAAACAACAGGAATAAATACATGAAAGTTCAGGTGAAAGTCCTTGATTCACGTCTGGGTCAGGAATGGCCATTGCCGACTTATGCAACGACTGGCTCAGCAGGACTCGATCTTCGTGCATGTGTCAACGAAACGACTGTGATTGAACCAGGGCAAACGATTTTAGTGAAAACTGGCTTGGCGATTTATATTGAAGATCCAGCATTTGCTGGCTTGATCTTGCCACGTTCTGGTTTGGGTCATAAACATGGTATCGTTTTAGGTAACTTGGTTGGCTTGATCGATTCAGATTACCAAGGCGAACTGATGGTTTCTGTATGGAACCGCAGTCAGACTGCATTTAGCCTGGAACCTGGTGAGCGTTTAGCCCAATATGTATTAGTCCCTGTGGTACAGGCTGAGTTTGATCTGGTGAATGAGTTTGAAGCAACCGAGCGTGGCGCGGGCGGTTTCGGTCATACTGGTAAAAACTAAAATTAAAGGATGACTTAACTTAGATGTTCTGGGTTAAGTCATTTTTTTGTAGTTTTAATCGGCTTTGTTGCACAAAGATTTGAAATGCAAAGCGCCCCTAATTGAGCCAAATTTAAGGCGTAATTTGGGTAAGTGGTCGACCTAATTCCGTAAATCGGTTGAGGACTGCTACACGTGCATGAATTTCATTCACCTGACTAGGAAAGCTTCTTGCCATTAATTTATCGCCTAATAATTTGATGCAATGCATCTTGGTTTCCACCAAACTGCGGCGATGATAGCCTGACCATTTTTTCCATAATGTCCTGCCTAAACGTTTAACTGTTCGAAGTAATTCATTTCGCTCTAGCGAGCTACTCTTTCTATCTTTCCATGGTTTCGCATTTTTTCTAGGTGGAATCACCGCATGTGCTTGCCGATCTGCAATGACCTGACGGCATTGCTTGGTGTCATAAGCTCCATCGGTATAAACAGAGTCAATCTGCTCATCTTGTGGAATCTGATTAAGTAAATCACCAAGCACCTGTGAATCACTGACATTATTGGTTGTGAGCTGAATAGCGCGTATTTGTAGGGTTTTGGCATCTATACCAATATGTAGTTTACGCCATTGGCGACGATATTCAGCTCCATGTTTCTTGCGTTTCCATTCGCCCTCACCTAGAAACTTCATGCCTGTAGAGTCTACAAGTAGATGCAGCCCCTCGCTACTTTTTTGGTAGCTGATTGCAATATCAATATGCTTTTGTCTTCTACAAAGCGTACTGTAATCTGGTGCGGTCCAATTTAATCCGCAAAGTTCAATCAGACTTTGCACAAAGCCAGTGACCATACGTAAAGATAGACGGAATAAGGATTTAATCATTAAGCAGCATTGGATAGCTGCGTCGGAGTAGGTTTGATTTCGCCCTTGTTTGCCTTTTGATGGAGCATACCATTGCGTAGCAGGATCAAACCAAATGGCAATATTTCCGCGACTCATGAGTACTCGGTTATATGCGGGCCAATTGGTTGTGCGGTAGATTTTATGTGTAGGCTTCTTCATTTGAAAATTATATCGCTGAAAAAGCCTTTACAGATAGGTTTGTGCAACAAAGCCGTTTTAATCATAAAAATAATAAAAAAATGACAGAGCTATTTAATAAACTTTATTCTTGAATTTAATTTTAATGAAAAATATTTAAATAAATTTTTAGTATCATTTAAATAGAAAAATAAAATCATTTAGAATTTAAGAAAATAGGTGATAAATAATGCAAGAAATCATTTTTAGTTGGGTTTATTTATTTTACTAGTTATACAAATTAAATACATAAAAGATTAATAATTATACTTTTATAATTGATTGTCACATTCAATTCATATAAAAATACAGAGTCTTAAAACAAAAACAAATGTTTAAAGTCATGATGATTGCTTAATCATTATTTTATCTCCTTATATTCAATAGTGAAAAGAACAGTTTATGGGATCCATGAATCAACCCTTTCCGGCTCACATTTTTCGTGCCTACGATATCCGGGGTAAAGTCAGTTTACTCAGTACAGGTGTGATTGATGCTATTGCGCATGGTCTGGCTCAGCAATATCAAGCTGCGGGACAGACTCGGGTTGCGATTGGCTATGATGCCCGAATCAGCAGTCCGGCTTTTGCTGAAACCATACGCTGTATTTTTCAGGACTATGCTATTGAAGCCGCCATTATCGGCTGTTGTTCCAGTCCGATGCTGTACTACACAGCGCGTCAGTTTGATGGTAATGGTGTGATGGTCACGGCCAGCCATAATCCTAAAGAAGATAATGGAATTAAATGGATTATTGCAGGGGAGCCGCCTTGTCCCGAGATGATTCAGCAGGTCGCACAAAAAGCAAAACTTCATGTAAATAGTTCTTTATCGTGTTTGAATGATTTGCCTCACCAAATTATTCCCGAATTTTGTCTGCAATATCAGCAGGAAATGCTTGAAGATATTCAGCTGAAGCGTCCTTTTAAAGTGGTGCTGGATGGTCTGAACGGTTCAGCAGGACGCTGTGCCAACTTGGTACTGCAAAAACTAGGTTGTGAAGTTACCGCCTTACGTTGTGAAGCCAATGGGCATTTTCCTGATCATGCGCCTGATCCTTCTCAGGAAGCACATTTACAAACCTTGCGTCAGGTTGTCATGCAACAGCAGGCGGATCTGGGTATTGCCCTAGATGGTGATGGGGACCGGTTGGTATTGGTGGATGAGCAGGGTGTCATTATTAGTGCTGATCAGCTTCTCTGTTTATTCGCAGAAATTTGTATGACTGGCACAGAAGCATGTCAGTTTGTTTATGACGTTAAATGTTCAACCCTGATTCGCGATACAGTTCAACGCCTGGGCGGAAAACCGGTGATGATTCGTACTGGCAGCTCATTCCTGCGAAAATATCTGGCACAGTCCCAGCATCAGGCCATTTTTGGTGGTGAATATGCGGGGCATTATGTTTTTAATGACGGACGTGGCTGGGGCTATGATGACGGTCTTTATGCGGCGCTTCGGGTCATGGAATATCTGGACCAGAAAGGTGTAACTTTAAGTGAAGCCTTGCGTGCTTATCCAAAACGTCATGGAACAGAAGACTTATATATTTCCACTCATCAGGTGCAGCCTGCTGAGCTTTTAAACTTTGTTGAGCAGCAATCTACGCAATTAAATGCACAAATCAGTAAAATTGACGGGATACGTCTTGATTTTGATGATGGTTTTGGCATCATTCGAGCATCCAATACAGGTGAATATTTCACGGTGCGCTTTGATGCCAATGATGCACAGGGCCTGAATGAAATTCGACATCTGTTTGTATCCATGTTGCGTGACCGTTATCCACAGATCGCTCAAGACATTTTAGATGCTCAATAAGGAGAGGCGAATGCCAAATCAGCATACAGGCATCGACAAAGCACAAATTTTGACTGAAGCTTTGCCGTATATCCAACGCTTTGCGGGTAAAACCCTGGTGGTAAAATACGGTGGCAACGCGATGACGGATCCTGAGCTGGAAAGCTCTTTTGCACGTGATATCGTTTTATTAAAAACCGTGGGTTTGAACCCGATTGTGGTACACGGCGGTGGTCCACAAGTAGATTCTATGCTGAAACAGCTAGGTCGTGAATCTGACCGTATTGACGGTATGCGTGTGACAGATCCGGCAACCATGGAAGTGGTTGAGATGGTTCTAGGCGGTAGCGTAAACAAATCAATTGTGAACCTGATCAACAAACATGGTGGTCGTGCAATTGGTCTAACTGGTAAAGATGGCAACTTGCTGCGTGCCAAAAAGCTATTAATGGAAAAGACGGCTGAAGACGGTTCAATCCAGAAAGTAGACCTGGGTATGGTCGGTGAAGTGGTGGGTGTAAAAACTGACGTACTGGAAATGTTTACCAACAGTGACTTCATTCCAGTGATTGCACCACTCGGTGTCGATGAAGAAGGCAATACCTACAATATCAATGCCGATCTAGTCGCGGGTAAAGTGGCAGAAGCATTAGGGGCAGAAAAACTGATTCTTCTGACGAATATTACCGGTGTGCTCGACGAAAATAAAAATCTGCTGACCGGTTTAACGACTCAGGAGGTTGATCGTCTGATCGAAACAGGTGTGATCTATGGCGGCATGATTCCTAAAGTCGGCTGTGCGCTTGACGCAGTAAAAGGCGGCGTGATCAGTGCACATATCGTGGATGGTCGCGTACCACATGCCAGCCTGTTAGAAATCTTTACTGATCATGGTGTGGGAACTTTAATTACCAATCGTTCTAATCCACATCGTCCATAAAGATAAATTGAATATCAAAGAGTCTCACTTGAGGCTCTTTTTTATTTCTTTTATTTTAATATTTTGATCACTATAAATATTAAAGTTAAATTTAAGATATGCATTTTTAAGCTGAGCTTTAAAACTGAAACTCCTTTTGCTAAATTAAATATAAAAAAATAGTTTATTAGCATTTTTAGCGCATAGCATTGCAATGATCGAGATTTGAAAAGGTTCAGCCTGTGATGCACAATAACCTTAAGAATACTCTGTGACCTGAATGAAGATTATGTGCCAGCTACTGGGAATGAATTGTGCGACACCAACAGATATTACCTTTTCATTTCGAGGTTTTTCTCAGCGGGCGGGGATTACCTCAGATCATTCTGATGGTTTTGGAATTGCTTTCTTTGAGGATAAGGCCTGCCGATTATTTGTTGATAATCAGTCAGCTGTTGAATCACCGATTGCAGAATTGGTGCGTAATTATCCGATCAAATCCCGTAATGTAATTGCGCATATCCGTAAGGCTACACAGGGCAAGATTAATCTGGAAAATTCGCATCCGTTTAGCCGTGAATTATGGGGACGACAATGGATCTTTGCTCATAATGGTGATTTAAAAGATTTTTTACCTGAACTTTCGGGACGTTTTACGCCAGTCGGTAACACTGATAGTGAGCGTGCTTTCTGTTATTTGCTGGATCAGCTGGTGAAACGTTTTGGTTATGATGAACCGAAGCTGGATCAGGTCTTTGATTTGCTGGCTGAGATTTCTCCATCCATTGCAGAGCATGGCACTTTTAATTTCTGTCTGTCCAATGGTCAGGCATTATTTACCTATGCAACGACTAAACTGCATTGGCTGGTTCGTGAATATCCATTTAAGCCAGCTCAACTGATTGATATCGAAGTTGAAGTGGATTTTAGTCAGGTCACCACGCCTGAAGATCGGGTCGCTGTGATTACCACAGAGCCGCTAACGCAGAATGAAGAATGGACAGCCTTTCAGGAGGGTGAAATGATTTTGTTCAGAGATGGGGCCAAATATCGTTCCCAATTGACCCATGTCGCCCGTCTGGAACGAGAGCGTCTGAATCCTTCGCTAAAACGGGTGACTAAAGCAGATTTATATTAAATCTGGTTAAAATTCGATATTAAAAAACAGGATATCGCTCCTGTTTTTTTTTGAATTTGATATTTATTTTATAGTGAAATCATTAAAATAAATAAACCATGAAATATAAAATCGATCAAAAAATACTTTATTCTTGTGGTCGGGTTTAAAATATAATTGACTGGATAAACAATGATTTACATTAATTAAATAGAAAATAAACTGAAAACCAACCGATTTACTTCATTTTTATTTAAATCAATTAGATATATGATCTTTTTCAAGCGATAAATCATTAATATCAATAGGTGGTCGTAATGAAAATGAAATGGGTTCCAGATTATAATACTGGTATCGATGTGATTGACGATCAGCACAAACGAATTCTCGATTATATCAATGAGATTGATGGAATTGATGCCAATACCGATCGTGCTCGTATTAAACAGATTCTAGAAAATATTATTGATTATACCCAGTCGCATTTTACCTTTGAAGAATCACTCCAGGAAGAAGCGGGCTATAAATATCGTGTGCCGCATAAACGTGTGCATGACCTGTTTATTAAAAAGATTGAATCTTATCGTGACCGTTTTGAATTGGGCCAATCTATTGAAGCGGAATTACATGAAGTATTATCTAAATGGCTGATCAATCATATTCAGCACGATGACGCGGATTATGTCGGTGCGGTAAAAGAAAATATGATGGGAATCATTAAAGATAAAGAAAAGAAAAAGGGTAAAAACTGGTTTGCCCGTTTCTTCTCATAACTCGATTGTTCTTAAAATAAAGACAAATCGGGAAAATAAAAAATAAAGCTTAATAATAAATTTGCGCAGCAAATCACGGGCATGGTGGTTTGCTTTTTTGTTTTTGATTTTCATCGCCTCACAAGGCAAAATAGCGCTAGATTTTTATAGGAATACATCATGCAGGACAATGCTATGTCAAAATGGTTATCGCCTCTGATGGCTTTCTGTTTATCCTTTCTTATTATTGCGACACTCGCACCGATAACAGGTATTCAGATTGACCGTCAGCTTGATTTCTGGATGTTGTGGTTAGCGACCATGCTAATACTGGCTCTTCCAGTCTGTTATCTGGAAATTGCTCTGGCGAAACGCTCAAAAACCACTGCATTACAGGCATTGTCGAGCCTTACCCGTGAAGCTGATAGTTCTCAGCGCTGGCGTATCGTCGGCTGGCTGGCAGTTGTATTTATTCCGTTCCTTGCGGGTGCGATGCTCAATCATGTTTCTAATGTGATTGCAGTTGCCAATCTTGATGTTCAGCAGCCAGTGATTTTTGCGGTGCTGGCAATTGCTGCATTTGTTTTATCGCTGGTACCACGTTTAATTCTGGTCGGGATTACTGCGATCGGTGTGCTTGCATCTTTGATTATGGCGAATGTGATAGGAACTGAATTACCGGCTTGGCAGGTAACACCCGTCCAATTCGTAGAGTGGGGCAATGCCACTGTATTGGCTTTGGTAGCAAGTGGTCTGGGTATGGGGCTATATTGGCAATCAAGCCTGGCTATCGTAAAACAGCAGGATGTTGCGACTAAAACTGCTTTACCGATTTGGGTCGCGCAGCTATTAGCGATCATCGCCTTTGGTTTCTTTGCAGTGAAAGCTGAAATCCCTGCATTTGCTTTAATCGCAGCCATTGTCGCGGCCGCTGCTTTGCTTATGCAAATGGCACGTGAGCAGTTACAGCAACGCCAAATGAATATCATCATTCAGTGGGCAATTGTGATCGCTGCCACCTTAGTCTGGTTAATTCCAAATGTTGCTCCAATTTTCAATAATCTGCTGATTCTTTGGGGGCTGGTGATCAGTCTGATTTATGCCTTGTTTGCTGGCTGGATCATGAAGATTAGTCATTTGCGTAAATCGATGAACTTCAGCTCAGAAGCGGTATATAACATCTGGCGTATTGCGGTTCGTATTGTCTTGCCAGTATCAATTATTCTGGCGATTGTTGCTGTACTAGGACAATTTTTCTGATGACTGAGGCAATGATCTGGGTGGCCTATGCTACCCCGGAACAACAGTTTCATATTGCCGTACCTTTCCAGCCCGGCATGACTGCATTGGATGCGATTGAGCAAAGTGGCATCCGTGCACGGGTAGAATTGCCTGAACCTCTGAGTCTGGGCATTTTTGGCGTTAAGCTACAGGATCATACCCAGCCATTGGCAGCAGGAGATCGGGTAGAGATTTATCGTGCTTTAACCATTAATCCCAAGGATATCCGCCGTAAGCGCGCTGAAAAGAATCCGGTGGGTCGTTATGCCAAAGGTAACCGTTTCAAGCAAAATAAACGTTCAGATTAGTGGAATGTGGCTTTATTGAACAGATGGTCTGATTATTTGATAAATCAATCTATTTAATTAAAAAAACCCCTGATCATACAGGGGTTTTTTTATGCAAAACCGATTATAGTGGTGGGGCATTTAAGATCGCTTCTTTGGAACCTGGTAGACCTGGCTGAGATTCTGGAATGGTTTCCAGACCTTCAATACGCTCTACGATACCAGACTGATTAAAGTAAATTTTTAGATGCTGGCCTTGGGCTGCTGGGATCTTGGCTTTTTTAGCATAGGTTCCTGGGGTATAGTTGTAGATGTAGTCCCAGCGTAGCGGATTGAGCGGATCAGATACTGTTGGACTACCGAGCAGGAAACGCACCTGTTGGTGGCTCATTCCTACCTGAATTTTAGAGGCTTGTGCTTGAGTTAAAGGTGTTCCTTGAGGAATATCAACTTTGTACACACCTAATGTCGAACAGCCGACAAGCAATGAAGTGACGAATAACGTCAGCATGATTTTTTGCATTTTGCTACACTATCCCAAATTAATTATGATGCATTTGATCCAAGGATAGATCATACTGCATCTAAACTTTGTTGCCTATTCCAACTTTGATTTTGTTGAGAGACCTTTTTACATGCCTATTTCAAACCAAGATTTACGAAAAGCTGGACTGAAAGTTACCCTTCCACGAATTAAAATATTAGAACTATTAGAAAACTCTAGACGGCATCACCTTAGCGCTGAAGACATTTATAAGACTTTACTCGAACAAGGGGAAGATGTGGGTCTTGCAACTGTGTATCGTGTGTTAACACAATTTGAGGCAGCAGGGATTATCGAGCGTCATAATTTTGAAAATAATCACTCAGTTTTTGAAATTATGCAGGAAGATCATCACGATCACTTGGTTTGTCAAAATTGCAACAAAGTCGTTGAATTTACAAATGATGTTATTGAACATGAACAGCACGAGGTTGCGAAGAAATTTGGTTTTGCATTGACTGGTCATTCACTTAATCTTTACGGTTATTGTGACGCGCCTGAATGTCAGGAAGCTTACCGTAAGAAATAATTCAGCTTTAGGCTGAAATAAAAACAGGCTTTATTAAAAGCCTGTTTTTTTTATGCTTTGAAAATGATCAGGTTTGACCATCAAAAGTGATATTGGAATGCGCACGTAATAAATGCTCGCCACCTTCTTCTGACAGTTTGATTTGCAGACGCAGGTCGTTTGGTGAGTCGGCATGTTTTAGTGCATCTTTATAGCTAATCTGCTTGGCCTTATACAGGTCATATAGCGCCTGGTCGAAGGTTTGCATGCCCAGTTCGCGTGAACGCTTCATCAGATCCTTGATCTCATGCACATCACCTTTACGGATCAGATCCGCAATCAATGGCGAATTGATCAGGATTTCAATCGCTGCACGGCGGCCATTGCCATCGATAGTTGGAATTAGCTGCTGTGCCACAATGGCTTTCATGTTTAGGGACAGATCCATAAACAGCTGGCTGTGACGGTCGGCTTCGAAGAAGTGAATGATGCGGTCGATGGCCTGGTTGGCGTTGTTGGCGTGCAGGGTCGCAAAAACCAGGTGACCAGTTTCTGCAAAGGCAATCGCATAGTCCATGGTTTCGCGAGAACGGATCTCACCGATCAGAATCACGTCTGGTGCCTGACGTAAGGTATTTTTCAATGCCACTTCAAAGGAGTCGGTATCAATACCGACTTCGCGCTGAGTAATGATACAACCCTTATGCTGGTGCACAAATTCGATCGGGTCTTCAATAGTAATGATATGACCTTTGGAATTTTCATTACGGTAACCAATCAAAGAGGCGAGGGAAGTCGATTTACCTGTACCGGTTGCACCCACAAAAATAATGATTCCGCGTTTGGTCATCGCCAGTTCTTTTAGAATAGGCGGTAACTTCAGCTCATCCATAGTCGGAATGACGGTTTCAATACGGCGCAATACCATGCCTGGCTGATCGCGTTGCTGAAAAGCGCTGACACGGAAACGTGCTGATTTGTCCGGGTTGCTGATGGCGAAGTTACATTCGCGTGTGTCAGCAAATTCCTTGCGCTGCTTCTCGGTCATGATCGAGTTAAGTAGCTGTCCCACAGCCGCGCCCGGTAATTTCACCGAGCCAATCGGTACAATCTGACCATTAATTTTGATAGAGGGTTCAACATCGGCTGTGATGAACAGATCCGAGGCCTTTTTCTCTACCATGTAGTTGAGTAAGCCGTTAAAGTCCATGATAAAACCCCAAAAAATTAATTATTTTTATAAGAATGATTCAGGCTGTTTTGCTGCAGTACGGGCGACTTGCGGACTGATAATGCCTTTCGATACCAGCGTTTTCAGGCTTTGATCCAGCGTGGTCATGCCATAGTTGGCACCTGTTTGAATCGCAGAGTACATCTGTGCCACTTTGTTTTCACGGATCAGGTTACGGATCGCCGGAATACCGATCATGATTTCGTGTGCAGCCACACGACCACCCCCATTTTTCTTCAATAGGGTTTGTGAAATAACGGCTTGTAGAGATTCTGACAACATGGCACGGACCATGTCTTTTTCTTCGGCCGGGAATACGTCAATCACACGGTCAATGGTTTTTGCTGCTGAGGTAGTATGCAGGGTACCGAAGACCAAGTGACCGGTTTCCGCAGCAGTCAATGCCAGACGGATGGTTTCAAGGTCACGCATCTCACCGACCAGAATAATATCCGGGTCTTCACGTAATGCAGAACGTAATGCTTCATTAAATCCATGCGTATCACGATGCACTTCACGCTGGTTGATCAGACATTTTTTCGACTGGTGTACAAATTCGATTGGATCTTCGACGGTCAGGATATGGTCATAGCGGTTGTCATTGATATAGTCCAGCATCGCTGCAAGCGTCGTTGATTTACCTGAACCGGTTGGTCCTGTTACCAGTACAATACCGCGTGGATATTCGCAGATATCTTTAAAGATCTGGCCCATGCCTAGATCTTCAATGGTCAGCACTTTCGATGGAATGGTACGGAATACTGCGCCTGCACCGCGGTTCTGGTTAAATGCGTTCACACGGAAACGGGCCACGCCTGGAACTTCAAAAGAGAAGTCAGTTTCCAGATTTTCTTCATAATCACGGCGTTGCTTGTCATTCATAATGTCGTACACCAGTTTGTGTACTTCTTTATGTTCTAGTGCAGGCAGGTTGATGCGGCGTACTTCCCCGTCCACACGAATCATGGGTGGCAAGCCTGCTGATAAGTGTAAATCCGACGCACCATTTTTAGCAGAAAAGGCTAACAGTTCTGTAATATCCATAAGGTCCCCGAGTTCATTAAAATGTTATTTATTTTGCTAGAATAATAAGGCTTTCCCACAGCTTAACCAACACTTAGTTGATGAGCAAGGGAAAAAAATCCGCACGAAATGAGAACCCCATCAATGAATATGCTGCAACAGTCACGAAATCAGGTTTTAGCTCAGATCCAGTCTGCCTGCGCTCTGGCCGGACGTGAGCCGGATTCGGTACAACTTCTGGCCGTCTCCAAAACTCAGCCTAGCCCTGTGCTGGCAGAAATGTATCAGGCTGGTCAGCGTGCTTTTGGTGAAAACTATTTACAAGAAGCGCTGGAAAAAATCACGGCACTCAAAGATCTGAATATTGAATGGCATTTTATTGGGCATGTGCAGCGCAACAAGACCAAACATCTGGCAGAAAATTTTGCCTGGGTGCATGGGGTGGATCGTCTGATTATTGCTGAACGTTTATCTAATCAGCGTAGTGATTCTCAAGCTGCGCTTAATATTTGTCTGCAAGTCAATATTGATGAGCAGGATACCAAGGACGGTTGTCAGCCTGAGGAAGTAGCTGATCTGGTCGCACAGATCAGTCAATTACCGAATTTGCGCTTACGTGGTCTGATGGTCATTCCTGCGCCAGAAAATACCCAGGCCTTTGCAGATGCCAAAGCCTTGTTCGAACAGGTCAAAAGCCATCATGCAAAACCTGAAGACTGGGATACTTTAAGTATGGGGATGTCTGCCGACATGACCGAGGCGATTGCAGCAGGTTCTACCATGGTACGTGTGGGAACAGCCTTGTTTGGCGCACGTCCTAAAAAAACGGACTGATGTATACAGACAATTGAGTTATGGAAAAGCGTTATTGCAGAGTAGTTGATAACGCTTTTTTTCTTTGGGGTTCCAGCCATAGGGCCATGAGCCAGGCAAAGAAAATTAAGCTACACATGCTCATAAATAAGGATAAAACGGCACCTTCAAGACCATGATCAAGCGTTGCAGGAAAGCAGCCTAGAATAAAAAGCAGTAAAGGGAAATGGGTGACATAGAGTGTATAGGAGAAATTTGCAGACTGAGGCCAAACTAGTTGAAATTGGCTTTGTTGATGTTGCAGCTGCACAATCCAGCAGACAAAGGCGAGTCCCATACACAGGTTAAACGGCACAAAATAATTTACACGATATAAGTCAGCCTGTTCAATGACATGAAACTGGTAAGCATCCGCACAGGCAATCATAAACGCCAAACCAAAGAGCACTAATTTAACGGGTTGTAGTCGACTCAAAAAACGCAGCTGGATCTGCCGGAATGAACTGGCAAAGGCAACCAGCCAGAGCAGAAAATAAAACAGAAACTGAAAGTTCAGTATGGAAAGCCCTAGAAGCAAGATAAAAAAGCCGATTTTAGCGATTCCAGAATCTTTTAAAAAAGGCAGAAATCCGGCCAGCACATAAAACCAGACTTCAAAGCTCAGGCTCCAGAGCGGAGCATTGGCAGATACCGTCGGTGTAATAAAGCCGTTTAGAAAGAATAAAGAACCCAAAAAATCCTGAGTATCAATGTTATAGGCAGTCCGCATCATCATGCCGAAACTGTTCTGGAACTCATGGCTATGTGAAGCAAAAAATGTAGGTGCTAGTACATATAGAATCAGACTGAAAGCGGATGCAAACAGAAAGGGCGGTAAAATACGGCGATAACGCTGCCGTATATACTGCCGCAGATTAAAATTTTCATGTTTTTGGATGTTGTTCTGGACCGAAGTCCCGATTAAATAGCCACTAAGCACAAAAAAGATCATCACAGCAGCCTGGCCTAATAGACGTACCCAGGAATATAAGCTCAGATCAAAAGGTGCAATAAAGGCCTGAAAACTATGACTAAATAGCACCACAATGGCGCTGATCCCCCGCAAGCTCTCGAGCTGTAAGCTGAAATGGGGCGAGAGCTTGTTCGGGGTGGAGTTCATGCTTTAACCTATAATCTGAATGGTACTGGCACCGGCACCAACCGGTTTAACCTGAATCTGAACCGGAATCCGTTCATGCATCTCCTGCACATGTGAAATCAGCACTACTTTACGGCCCTGACTCTGCAAATGATCCAGTGCATTCATGACCATATGTAAGGAAGCCGGGTCTAAAGTACCAAAACCTTCATCAATAAATAGCGATTCTAGTTTCATTGAGCCGGAAGCCATATTGGCAATCGCCAAGGCCAGAGCCAGAGAGACCAGGAAGGTTTCACCGCCAGAGAGTGACAGGACAGGACGCACTTCGCTGTTCATATCCAGATCGATAATCGCCAGACTTAAACTGTCTGGAATCCGGTACAGCTGATAACGCGGAGCCAGGGGCTGTAGTTGCTGATTGGCATATTCGACCAGAATATCCAGATGATGTTCCTGCGCGATTTTCTGGAATTTGGTGCCTTCCTTATGGCCGATCAGATCATAGATCCGGCCCCAACGATATTCTTCAGCTTTGACCTGTTCAATCTGATGCTGGTAGCGTTGTAAGGTCGACTGGTTATTGGCATGTATTCTTAATTTGGTGGCTACTTCATTACAGGCATTTTCCTGTTCAGCTTTTTCCTGTGCCAGACTACTTAAGCGCAGTTCAACTTCTTCAAAGCTAAGTTCAGGCTTGGACTTCAAATGATGCTGATATTGTTCTTCCAGAATGTCCCAAGCCGTTTTGGCATTTTCAACCGCCTGATGTTGTGCCTGTAATTGCTGGCGAATTTGCTGATGCTGTTGCAAGTCAATATTCAGGCAATGCTGGATATGTTCGGCATCAAACGTAGGATGTGTATTTTGCCAGTCCTGAATAGATTGCTGGCATTGCTTGATCTGTTGTTCCAGTTGCTGAATCTGGGTGATGAAACTCTGCTTTTTCAGCTCAGCCTGTCGTAAATGCTGATCATGCTGCTGGGTAACCAGACTCTGTGCCCGTAACTGTTCATCCAACGCCTGTTGTTGTTGCTCCAAATGGTCACGCCATTCCTGTGCTTTAGGATAAATCTGTCCGGCATGGGTGAGGGTCAGATGGTTGAGCTGTTCACGTAGTGCTTTGCCCATATTCAGCGCCGTATTCATCTTTTGCTGTAACTGAGCATCATATTGTTGATGCAGGCTGAGCTGATCACGTGCCTTTTCAATCTGCTGGTTTAAGCTTTGCATATGAGTCTCCAGGGTTTTGAATTCCTGAGACTGTTTCTGACGTTGTTGTAGTTGTTGAGATAACTGCTGACAACTTGATGAGGTATCAGTAATCCAGGATTTCTGCAAGGACTCAGGCAGTAAATTAACAACCGGCTGAATCATTTGTTCTAACTGTGAATGCTGCTGCATGCTAAAACGTAGCTGATCCAGCTGTTGCTGTTGCTGGCGCCATTGTTTCCAGTCACTTTGCTGATTTTGCAGGGTTTGTGCTAGCTGCTGTTGTTCTTGTTGAAGTTGAAGCACATGCTGGCCAAGCTGTTGCTGCAAATGATCTGTGCTCTGGCTTAGATCAAACTGTAAACCGAAGTGTTGCAAATCCTGACTCAGTTGAGCCTTTTGCTGTGCAAGGGTCGTATTGAGTTGACTGCTGCGTTGCTGATGTTGCTCAATTAGGGTTTGTAGTTGAGATTGCTGGATTTGTGCTTGCTGATATGCTTGAGTCAGTTGCTGTAGTTTTTTCTGAGCTTCCTGAAGCTGCTGATCATGTAGCTGTTGCAAAGCATTTTCTAGCAGTTCCTGATGCTGTACAAAAGGATGCTCATGACTGCCACAGACCATGCAAGGTTTATTTGGTTTCAGCTGTGCACGTAATTCCTGCACACTTTGTGCCTGTAATAAACGTTGCTGAGCCAGTACTTGTTGCAATTGTTCAAAGGCTTGTTCTGCTTCCTGGCGTTGTTGCTGTAATTGAACAAGTTCAGTTTCTAGTTGCTTTAAGCGATCATGATGGTTTTTTAAATCTCGGTTCAATTGCAGGCTTTCAGCTTCTAAGCCAACCATTTGCTGTGCGGTGCGCATTAAAGCTTCAAGCTTCGAATGCTGGGTACTGAGTTGCTGTTGTTGGGTCTGGAACTGTTGGATCTGCTGTTCAAGCTGATCCAGATGAGTATAACGCTGAGTGAGTTCCTGCAAGCTGGCAGATAAAGCCTGTTGCTGCTGTTCCAGTTCAGTGCGGCTGGATTGGAAAAGTGCCGGGTGCTGCCACATGAATTTCTGGTGCAGTTCTTGATAATCCTGTAAGCGTTGCAGAGTCGCCTGCGGTTCGTCATCGAAAACCGCTAAGAAGCTCTGATGTTCCAGTTGCTTTTGAATCTGATGGTACTGAGCCTGAACCTGTTGTAAATGCTGTTCAGTCTGCACCAGTTGATTCTGAACAGGCTGAATCTGCTGGGTTCTATAGGTCTGCTGTTCAGCTAGAAGCTGTTTATACTGCTCGCCAATCGACAGCATTTCATGATCCAGCTTGAGTCCCTGATCCAGATAAGGTTTGATCTTCTGAAAGTCTTGTTGCTGCTGTTGTTGCTGTTGCTGAATGTGGTGCAACTTGTGCTGTTCACTATCACGCTGCTGCTGCACTGACGTGAATTCGGCAACAAAGTTTTGTTGCTCAGTCAGTAAATGGCTACGCTGCTTCTGAAACTGCTGTTGCTGGACAAACTGTTCCCGAATCTGCTGAAACTGGTCCAGTTGATCTAATAACTGTTTTTGCGGTGCCATTTTCTGTTCAGCATCCAGCTGAACCGTATAGATTTCTTTTTTGGCCTGAATTTCAGTATAGAGATAATGCTGTTGGCGATGCCATTTCAGGTCATTTTCCAGTACCTTTTCGCTCTGGTTTAGATGCTCAACCGCCTGTTTTAAAATAGTGTGTTGCTGCTGTAAGGCAGCAATATCTTCTTCAGATAATAGTTCCAGATGACCGATTAATTTTTCCAGGTCAGCGCGTTTCTGCTTCACTTCACTGTGTTTTTCAAATGCTTTCTGGCTGACCAGACTGAAAATCTGAGAATTGGTCAGATATTCGAGTAAATCGGCACGTTCATTATCTTTGGCTTTTAAAAAGGCACCAACCTCAGACTGTGCTAATAGAACCGCACGGGTAAACTGCTCGAAACTCAAGCCGACCAGTTTTTCAATCAGCGGCGTGCATTCAGAAATCTTCTGGTTTAGAATCCGTTGATCATCCAGACAGGTAATGGCACGATCGACCTTTAAATTACCATCCACTTTCTGCCGGGCACGACGAATTTCCCAACGTGCGGTATAACGTTTTTGGTCTAAGGCAATAAACTCAAGCTCGGCAAAACCCTGTACGCAACCACGGCGCAGAATATTTTTGGAATCCTTGATCGAGACATCCTGTCCACCTGCATCTTTCAGACTACCTGTGGCACCTTTTAAACGTGGAATTTCGTTATACAGCGCCAGGCACATGGCATCGAGCAGAGTAGATTTACCAGCACCGGTTTTTCCGGTAATCGCAATCAGTCCGGCATGTGCCAGTGGATTCGATTCAAAATCAATATGATGTGTACCAGCGAGAGAGGCGAGGTTATTTAGGCTCAGACGGATAATTTTCATGGCTGATCCTAAGCTTGTTGTTTTTGTGCAAGTTCATGTTGGGCTTCGACCAGTAACTGCTGAAAATCCTGCTGCACCGAATGATCCTGGCTATAGCCCATTTTTTCCCAGATATTGAAAAACAGTGATTCAGGTGTTGGAGGTGCCAAGTCAATTTTAGAGCTATCAGCCTGATCTTCTGCTTGTCGTTGATAAATTCGGCTGATGCGTAGCAGACGATAACGATTTGGCGGCAGTGCCTGTTCAATCTGCTGACGTAAATCTACCGGTGGCGGTGCATCGGTAGTGTATTCAATTTCCAGAAAATGTCGTGCTGCCAGATGCTCAATTTCCCCAGTCGGCAGTGCTTTTACTTTGCTGAGCAGATTTTCCAGATTTTCCCGGATTCTAAACAGCTCGACAGTACGAGGAACTTTCAGCGCTTCAAACTGAAAACGCTGTTCAGCATTTTGCTCAGGATCGATTCTGACTTCAACGACCTGATGCGAATAGTTGATCTCACTAAAGGATAAGGGAATCGGGGAGCCACTATAGCGGATATGCGGCTGACCGACTTTTTGTGGTTTGTGCAGATGTCCCAGAGCGACATAGTCAATGACTTCATCAAATAACGCCGTTGAGAGAGCTTCTTCATTGCCGACAATAATGGGGCGTTCGGAATCGGAAGTTTCACCGCCTTGCATATGCGCATGTGACATGAGAATCAGTGCCTGATGTGGCTGCTTACGTGCTTTGGCTTCGGCAATCAACTGTTGGTGCAGATAGCTGATGGCATTCTGGCTATTATGGGTATGTTCATTAATGCCGGTAATTTCGGCACTGCGTAAATAAGGCAAGGTTAGGCACCAGGCAATAATCTCTTGCTGCTGGTCATAAATCGGAACCAGCAAACGATCCAGATCAAGAGCATTGTCCGCAGTCCGGCCGACAATACCCACCGCTTTGGCATTAAATTTGGTCAATAAAGGCTGAACCTGTTCAATTCGATAACCTGAATCATGGTTGCCGGCAATCATCAGGGTTTGCATATACGGTGCCAGTTCATGGGCATCAGCAAGAAACTGGTATAGCTGTCTTTGGGCACTGGAAGCAGGATTGATGACGTCAAAAATATCACCAGCAATCAGTAGGGCATGTGGCTGTTTTTCCTTGATTTGTTCAAGGAGCCAATTCAGGAATTGTGCATGTTCAAATTCACGGTCATGGTTATGGAAAAACTGTCCCAAATGCCAATCAGAAGTATGTAGAAAATGAACTGCCATGTATACCCACCTTTATTTTTGCCTTCCTACTATAGAAAAAAGCCCAGCTAAAAATCTACTTGAAAAAAATATTTTGATCTATTTCATTGCTACACGTCATTGAAACTATTTTCAGCGTAGTTTTGAATATCAGAATAATACTAGTGAAATCAATAAAATGTGATGTTCATATATAAAGTATTGAATACAGCGTTTTTATTTTAAATTTTACTTCAGGCAATTTCATAACATCTGAATCGCAGAACCAATATTTTTTATAAAAATTGCTAAAAACAGACTTGAAAAAATGCAGCCGATCATTATTTTATGCTGCATAAGAAACTGATAAAAATTTGCAGGCGAATTGCTAAAAACGGTTCGTCCAAAAAATAAAAACCGACGATTCGAGTGATGATGAAATCGTCGGTCAAAGATTTGTGTATAGTGAAAATTTTGGCTGCTATTCAAAATTTTCTAAAACACTGGACTTATTGCTTTAGCAAAGAGAACGAAAATTTGTGGATGCCAGTCCAAATTTCCGAACCTTGTACCCTATATAACGTCAGCATCTCGCTTTAGGTTGACAATAAAATGAAAAAAAAATTAATTTTTTTTATACTAGTTGATTAATCGTCCTTGAGTCCTGCTGATGGTGTCTCTAACTCGCTATTTTCTCTGGTTTTTCTTCCTATGCTTTATTTTTACCTGCATTTGCGGGGTTGTGGCGGCGTTGATGCCGACTGGCATGGGCGCAGTATTAACCATTGTGCCTTATCTGGTGGCGATGATCTGGGTACTGTTTAAGTTTTTAAAAAAGGAACAACGGGCGCCCACCCAGGTAGAGCGTAAAAAATTCACCTTGGGATTTAGCCTGATTTATTGGGGCTATAACCTGGCATTTTTAATTTTAGGGATTGCCATTGCGACGCGTTCCAATCCGAATGCCTGGCAGGACTTTTTACTATATCTGCAACAGCCACAATTTATGAGCATTGTCGTGATTATGTTCCTGCTCATCGCGATTCCGCTTTATCTGCTGACCTACTGGTTTTATGGCAAACAGGCACAGCGTATGGCTGATAAAATGTTTGGCTAAAATTTCCTACGCTTTATATCAAAATCGTTGAGATCAAATTCAAGATGCTAAATCAGGCTGATAGAAAATCAGAAGTTTTCCGTATAGCCTGATAACAATTCCTCATTTACCGATCCAGCCTATTTCATCCAACATTCTGATTCATAAGTGACGTATAATTTGGGCAATACAATAATAATGGCTCAGAATAACCATGTATAAACCTGTAGTCCTTATGACAGGCGCCAGCGGTTTTATTGGCAGCCATCTGGTGAAATTTTTACTGGCTCGTGATTATGCAGTGATCGGCCTGACCCGACAGAAAAAATTGCGAGAAGAACATCCTGATTTTCACTGGATTAATGATCTGGAAGAATTGAAAAATCATCAGATTGACTATGTGATGAATCTGGCTGGTGAAAGTATCGGTCAGGGTCGCTGGACAGCCGCACGCAAAAAGAAATTGCTGGACAGTCGATTAAATACCACCAAGCAGTTATATGATTATCTAGAGAAAAATCAGATCAAGCCCAAACGTATTATTTCGACTTCAGCGGTTGGCTACTACGGAATCGATCCGCAAGAACGCTGGGATACGGTGTGTACTGAACAAAGTCCACCACAATCCATTTTTATGTCAGAACTGTGTGAGAAATGGGAAAAACTGGCCTTGTCCTATACCGGGCAGGACACCAAAATTGTTCGCTTTGCTGTGGTGTTTGGTCAAGGAGGCGGGATTCTTCCGCAGATGTTATTGCCGATTAAGCTGAATATGTTTGGCCGGATTGGCCATGGGCGCCAACCGGTGACCTGGGTGCACCTACAGGATGTC
Organism: Acinetobacter sp. CAU_H_60; assembly: GCF_058599385.1. Classification (NCBI taxonomy): domain Bacteria; kingdom Pseudomonadati; phylum Pseudomonadota; class Gammaproteobacteria; order Moraxellales; family Moraxellaceae; genus Acinetobacter; species Acinetobacter sp. CAU_H_60. Next base: position 698,524 of record NZ_CM178653.1, read on the forward strand.
ATGCGTGCGATTGAATTTCTGATGCAGCAGCCAACCCAGCAACAGGTATTTAATGTAGTTGCTCCAGAAAAAGTCAGTCAGGCGCAGTTTGCCCGGATCGCGGCACAGGTGCTGAAAAGAAAACCTTTATTGCCCTTACCAGCTTGCAGTATGAAAATGATGCTAGGTGAACAGTCACAACTGATTCTGAATGGTCAATATGTCCAGCCCAAAGCTTTGCAGGAAGCCGGATTTGAATTTAGCTATCCGACCCTGAAAGAAGCCTTGATTGAAATTTTAAACCGTTAAAGAGTGCAGCTGTAAACGCTGTATCGGACTATAAGGCTGTGGATCTACGATAGTCGGTTGTTCCAGGATTAACTGAGACAGCAGTTTTCCAGAAGCAGCGCCCATACATAAGCCATTACGGAACTGGCCGAAATTGGTCCAGAGATTGTCTAGGTGCGGAATTTTGCCGATATAGGGAATGCCATGAGGAGAGCTTGGTCGTAGACCAGCCCACTGTTTCACAATTGGGAAATCAGCCAATTCTGGTACCATTTCCAGGCAGGCTTCCAAAATATCCTGACGGATTTCAGCAGAAGGCGAAGTATCAAAACCGACCTGACGCATGCTGGAACCACACAGTACATGACCATCACGACGTGGAATCAGATACATGACCTTGTTCATGCACATGGTTGGCAGCCAGTTTTCTGGTGTTTTAAACAGTAGCATTTGTCCTTGAACCGGATGAACTGGAATATCCAGACCGAGCTGTTCAGACCAGTGTGCAGACCATGCACCGGTGGCAATGACGAACTGATCTGCTTTAAAGCTCAGGCCATTTTCAGTAGAAACACTGTGCACATGATCTTGCCGGATACTTAGCTGAGTGATTTTGCAATGCTCTTGCCAGCTGACACGCGGATGCTGCTTGAGGTAAGCAATAATGGACTGTAATAGTCGCGGATTGCGGATATTGGAAAGTTCTGGAAAATAGATCGCCTGTTTAAATTTTGGATCTACTTTACTATTAATCTGCTGGATTTGAGGCTGATTCAGATATTCGGCATGTTGCTGTGGATCCTGATATTGCTCGGCATAGCGCAGTCCGATTTCAAAATCCGTTTCATCAAAAATCAGCATACCGGTTTCATGAATCTGGAAATCAATCCCGGTGATCGGTTGCAGTTTCTGGTTCCAGGCTTGATACAAGGGTTTGGCATGGCGGGCGAGGGCATTGACGGCATCGGGATAACGCCAGGGATACATCGGGGAGAGAATGCCACCTCCGGCCCAAGAAGCTGCCTGTCCAGCCGCGTGTTGATCAAAAATCGTAATAGAACATCCCTGTTCAAGCAATTCCAGAGCTGACATCAAGCCGGTGATGCCTGCTCCGATAATGGCGATATGCATTGCGCCAAGGTCCTTCTATTTTATTTCATGTCTTTCAGTTTGAGCGCAGCTTCTTCCGCGAAGTACGTCCAGATACCATCTGCACCGGCACGGCGGCAGCACATCAAGGATTCAAGAATCACGCTATCAGATAACCAGCCATTCTGAATCGCAGCAGCCAGCATGGCATATTCACCACTAACCTGATAAATAAAGGTGGGTATGCCGAAGGTATCTTTGACTTCACGAACCACATCCAGATAAGGCATGCCCGGTTTAACGATGACCATATCTGCACCTTCCTGAATATCGAGGGCAATTTCATGCAGTGCTTCGGCACGGTTACCGAAATCCATTTGGTAATTGTATTTATTGCCGCCTTTCAGGTTGCTGGCAGAACCAACCGCATCACGGAATGGACCGTAGAAGCTAGACGCATATTTGGCTGAATAAGCCATAATAGAGGTATAGATATGGCCATTCTGTTCAAAGGCCTGACGAATTGCACCGATGCGGCCATCCATCATGTCACTTGGCGCGACAATATCGGCACCAGCTTCAGCATGGCTTAAAGTCTGTTTGATCAGTGCTTCAACGGTTTCATCATTCAGCACATAACCGGTTTCATCAATGATGCCATCTTGGCCATGCGTGGTATAAGGGTCTAACGCGCCATCAGTAATCAGCACCATTTCCGGTAATTCTTTTTTCAGCAGGCGAACAGTCTTCTGTACCAGACCATCTTCATGCCAAGCCGCTTCTGCAGTCAGACTTTTATCTTCTTGTGGTGTGACCGGGAACAGCGCCAGTTTATTGACACCCAGTTCCAATAAACGTTCTGATTTTTTTAACAACAAGTCAGCAGACAGGCGCTGCACATTTGGCATACTTGGAATGTCTTGGGTCTGGTTTTGTCCCGGCAGCACAAATACTGGATAAATCAAGTGATCAGCACTGAGATGGGTTTCACGTACCATAGAACGTAAATGCTCATTTTTACGAATACGACGCATGCGAGTTGCAGGAAACGCGGGACGATTGAACGTATAGGTCATAAAAATCTCAGTAATCAGTATTAAACTAGGCCCCTATTGTAACCCTATCTGAATTTTTTGGGCATAAATTAGCGGTTTTTTATTGTTGTAGCTTCGGGCAGACTTATGACTAAGACAGAAAGAAATTGGACAGGTAATATACATTTAGGTGCAAAAGTGGATATTGAAGTGGTCTTAAACCAGTTGGTACACGCTTTTAATACCTCTCCTTTTTTTAAGCATAATGGCATGACCATGCGGGTGGTTGATGGTCAGATCGAAGCATATGTTGAAATGCAGGATTTCATGATTGGCAATGTGGCTTTTCAGATTCTGCATGGCGGTCTTGCAGCCACCATACTCGACAGTATTGGCGGAATTGTGGCGATGGGGGAACTGTACAAGAAAGCCGAACCGGAAACCATTGCCGATACGATTAAAAAGGTATCACGTCTGGCGACGGTAGATATGCGCGTGGATTATCTGGCGCCCGGTCGTGGCAAATATTTTATTGCCCGTGCAGAAACCTTACGTTTGGGGCGTAAGGGTTGCACCATGCGCATGACCATGGTCAACGATGATGACAAGCCGATTGCCACAGCGATTGCTTCATATGCCTATTAATTAAATTTATCTTCTCGATTTTGGCTCACTCTGGGCCCGAACTAAGCCCTTATTCCTGGAATAGGGGCTTAGTTTTTTAAACTTCCGAGTAATATTTTTTTGCATATTTTCTAATTTTTATTATTAGAATGCATGAAAATTAAATTAATACGGCTTTCTCATTTTACCCATTGATCAATAAACGGGATATGAATCTATACATTCATGTCAGTGCTGGTCAGTGTGGCTGCGTGACCAAGTCTGTTGGATTTAGGAAAAAAATCAATGACAGATGTACAAGACACCCTGCCAGAAAACGCATCTGATGCAACTTCGGATCAAGCTTTAAAAAATAAACGTAAAAAGGCCCTGAGTATTGTTGCCATTCTTATAGTGATTGCACTGGTGCTATTTCTGGTTTGGAAATTCTTCCTGAACAATTCAGTCAGTACAGAAAATGCCTATGTGGGTGCTGAAACGGCTTCTATTACGTCTATGGTGAGTGGTCAGGTCGCTGAAGTATTGGTTCATGATACCCAAGCGGTCAAACAGGGCGATATCCTTGCCAAAATTGATGACCGTGATGCCAAAATTGCAGTGGCTCAGGCACGTGCAGAACTGACCAAAGCCAAGCGCCAGTACAAACAGACTGCGGCCAATAGCGGGGCTTTAAGCTCACAGATTGGGGTTAGTGATGATGCAATTCGCAGTGCCGAAGCCCAGCTGGCTCAGGCTCAGGCAGCTTTACATAAAGCACAAGATGAATATACGCGTCGTGAAAAACTCAGTGCGAGCGGTGCAGTGTCTAAAGAAGAACTCAGTACAGCACAATCTGCATTGGATACGGCCAAAGCTGGCGTAGCTTCTGCTGAAGCGGGTCTGGCACAAGCAAGATCCAGCCAGAAAGCCGCACAAAGCAATTTAGCGGCGAATGAAGCCTTGATTCAAGGTGCGAATGAAAATTCGACTCCTGATGTACTTGTGGCTGAAGCCAGACTGAAACAGGCCGAGCTAGACTTAGAACGTACTGTAATTAAAGCACCTTTTGATGGGGTGGTTTCACGCCGTTCAATTCAGGTGGGTCAACGTGTTGCGCCAGGTACAATGCTGATGATGGTCGTACCAGTAGATCAGCTCTATGTTGATGCCAATTTCAAAGAAAGCCAGCTGGAAAAAGTCCGTGTCGGGCAGAAAGCTGAACTGACGTCTGATCTGTATGGTAAATCGGTGAAATATCACGGCACTGTGGTTGGCTTCTCTGGCGGTACAGGTTCAGCTTTTGCTCTGATTCCGGCTCAGAATGCAACGGGTAACTGGATCAAAGTGGTACAGCGTTTGCCAGTGCGTATTCAGCTGGATCCGAAAGAGCTGGCTGAGCATCCGCTACGTGTGGGTCTGTCGATGGAAGCTGAAATCCACTTCAAGAAGTAATTCCCGATGAATAAATATGTTCCATATGGGAATCTGACTGGCGGCAAGCTGATGCTGGCGGCCTTTGTGCTGGCATTGGCCAATTTCATGGTCGTGCTGGACATGACCATTGCCAATGTCTCGGTGCCGCATATTACCGGTAGTCTGGCAGTTTCCAGCTCGCAAGGCACCTGGGTCATTACGTCTTATGCAGTCGCAGAAGCGATCTGTGTACCTTTGACAGGATGGCTGGCGGGTCGCTTTGGTAGCGTGCGCCTGTTTGGTGTCTGCCTGCTGGGTTTTACCATTTTTTCAATTCTGTGCGGGATTTCAACCAGTCTGGAAATGCTGGTATTTTGCCGGATCGGGCAGGGGCTGTTTGGCGGTCCAATCATGCCGCTGAGTCAGACTCTATTGCTACGCATCTTCCCACCTGAAAAACAATCCCAAGCGATGGGTATGTGGGCGATGACCACCGTAGTCGGTCCAATTCTTGGTCCAATTCTTGGCGGTACGATTAGTGATAACCTGTCCTGGCACTGGATTTTCTTTATTAATATCCCGGTGGGTCTGTTCTGTGGTCTGGCTGCATTGAAGCTATTAAAACCAGCCGAAACTGAAACCAATGCTTTGAAGATTGATAAAGGTGGTTTGTTCCTGCTAATTCTGTGGATTGGTGCGCTGCAATTGATGCTGGATCTTGGTCATGAACATGACTGGTTTAGCAGCTCCTTTATCGGCACATTGGCGGTGCTTGCCATAGTTGGTTTAATCATCTTTACCATTTGGGAACTGACCGAACGGCATCCGATTGTAGATATCCGGATCTTCCGATATCGCGGTTTTACTTTTGCCGTACTGTCACTGGCCTTTGCCTTCGGTGCCTTCTTCTCCAGTATTGTTCTCATTCCACAGTGGGTACAGATCAATCTCGGCTATACCGCCACTTGGGCAGGTTATTTAACCGCGACCATGGGTTTTGGCAGTCTATTGATGTCACCGATTGTGGCGAAGATGGCGACTAAATATGACCAGCGCATTCTGGCCAGTTTTGGTTTGACCTTGCTTGCCGTGGTGACCTTAATGCGGGCATTCTGGACTACGAATGCGGATTTTATGGCATTGGCCTGGCCGCAGATTCTGCAAGGTTTTGCGGTACCATTCTTCTTCATTCCACTCTCCAATATGGCATTAGCCTCAGTACAGCCACAAGAAATGGCATCAGCCGCAGGTTTGATGAACTTTCTGCGGACTATGGCTGGAGCGATTGGTGCTTCAATTGCAGTCACGATCTGGGATGATCACAGTAAAGTGGCACGCAGTGAGCTGGTCGGTAAACTGAATGTCGAAGAAACTCAAAATACCCTAATAGCTCAGGGCATGAGTTCGGACAGTGCCTTAGGTTATATTTCCAGTCTGGTGGATAAAGAAGCATTAACGCTGTCTGCTAATCACCTGTTTTTGATTTTGGCAATGGTCTTTGTTTTTGCTGCTTTAATCGTCTGGCTGGCGCCACGGCCTAAAGCGGGTGTGGGTGGAATGCCATCGCATTAATATTTTCCAAAAAAGCCGCTGAATATTCAGCGGTTTTTTTTGGGGGCTTATAAATCTGATTTGGCTCGTTTTAAAGCATTCTGCCACTTGGCTAAATGTGCTTCACGTTCATCGGACTGCATTTTCGGTTCAAAGGCCCGGTCTAGCTGCCAGGATTGAGAAATTTCATTTAGGTTAGAAAATACCCCGGACTTTAGACCTGCCATGGCTGCTGCTCCCCAAGCCGTGGATTCCAGCATCTTCGGACGTAAAACAGGCACATTGAGCAGATCAGCCTGGAACTGCATCAGCATATCATTACAGCTCGCACCGCCATCAACCCGTAACTCTTTTAAAGGGTGGGCAATATCCGATTGCATTGCAGTCAGTACATCGGAGACCTGAAAAGCAATGGACTCTAATGCAGCTCGGGCAATGTGGGCTTTATTGGTTCCTCGCGACATGCCACAAAGCAGGGCACGCGCTTCACTATCCCAATGCGGTGCACCGAGCCCAGTAAAGGCGGGGACTAAGACCACGCCGTCAGTATCTTCTACTTTACAGGCCAGCTTCTCTATATCACTGCTTTTCTGAATGATGCCGAGCCCATCACGCAGCCACTGCACCACAGCACCGGCCATAAAAACGCTACCTTCCAGGGCATAACTGGTCTGTTCCTGTGCCTGCCAGGCGAGGGTAGAAAGTAATTTGTTCTGGCTGAGCTGAATATCATGACCGGTATTGAACAGCATAAAACAGCCGGTGCCATAGGTATTTTTTGCCATACCGGGTTCGAAGCAAGACTGGCCAAATAAGGCAGATTGCTGATCACCCAGAATACCGGTAATGGGAATCGTAGCCCCTAATAAACCCGGTGCCGTATCTGCAATATGACAATCAGAACTGATGATTCGTGGCAAAACTGAAGCGGGGATATTAAACAGGTCGAGTAGTTCGTCATCCCAGCGTTGAGTTTGCAGATTCATCAACATGGTGCGGGAAGCATTACTCGCTTCAATAATATGCTCAGCACCTTGAGTCAGGTTCCAGATCAGCCAGCTATCAATGGTGCCAAAAGCCACATGACCTTGCTCTGCGAGTGTACGTAAGCCATCAATATTTTCTAATAACCAGACCAGTTTCCCGGCACTAAAATAGGGATCAATCCGTAATCCGGTTTTTCGTTGTACCTGATCCATCAAGCCCTGCTGAATCAGCTGATTACACCAGTCGGCTGCACGACGATCCTGCCAGATAATCGCTGGTGCAAGAGGCTTCCCATTACGACAATCCCATACCACAGTCGTTTCACGCTGGTTGGTCAGGCCAATCGCTTTAATATCTTTGGCCAGAATCCGGGCAGTAGCAAGCGCCTGTTGTACCACTGCAATTTGCGAGCTCCAGATTTCCTGTGCATCCTGCTCAACCCAGCCGGAATGTGGGGTCTGGATATGAGTTTCGCGTTGAGCTGTTGCCTGAATCTGTCCGTGTTCATTAAAGATGATTGCACGGCTAGACGTCGTTCCCTGATCGAGTGCCAATAAATAGCTCATAATTTTTTTAAATGCTGACTTGAATTATGAAATATTAGCGCAATTATGTAATCAGGCGCATTCAAAAGTGTATTTGTGTAGAAAATGCATCGTATTTTTTGCCAGTTATGCTATGATGAGCTTGTACTTTGGGGATGTTCTTGGCTTCGACGCCGATGATGAAACTCATAGATGCATGCCGAGAGCGCATTTTCTCTCGTAAATAAAATTTGCATTTAAATAGTCGCAAACGACGAAACTTACGCTCTAGCAGCCTAAGGGCTGCTTGTCCGCATCTCTGAATACTTGTGGTTAGAGATCCCGACTGAAGCGAACGCACACAAGTCCGTATAGAGTCAAGCCTCGGGGCTTTATACCAAATCTAGAGGATCGCACCTTGAACCCTGTTCGTCGGGTCTCTTGGTGTTAAAACAATAGACGATATCTAAGCATGTAGTATTCTCGAGCGTAATGTTGGCGGACGCGGGTTCAACTCCCGCCATCTCCACCAAAATTCTTGTTATAAATCAGCCACTTATATTAAGTGGCTTTTTTATTGCCACATATTTGCCACATTTTTTATTCCAAGAGCTTTTGATTTCAAAGTTTAGGCTGTACGTGCTACGCTAAGTTTCGCAATTTCTTGCTTATTTTTATCCCCGTGCAACCATTTTGTATAGCGTTTGATCAGCATTTGTAGGCTATGTCCAAGTTGATCGGCTACAAACATTGGATTGACGCCATCCATGAGCAACATCGTCGCATAAGTATGCCTTGCATTGTATGCAGGGCGGTGACGTATAGAACACGCTTTCATCGCTTCTACAAGACGCTCTCTAGGTGGTTTTTCATTAAAGAAGGGTTCCTTAGTCTTAGGACATAGCATCACATAGTCTGTTTGGTAGCCTTGATCCTTTTTAAATTGAAGCAAAGCTTTCAAAGCCAGAGTTGATCGTTCATTCAGATATACTTCTCGAGACGTATGTGTTTTTGTCACCTTTTTTTCTAAACCACGTACACGGCTTTTGCTGACCTTGAATGTACCGTTGAACCAGTCAATATCACTTTCTCTAAGAGCAATCATTTCGGAAGGTCTACAGCCTGTCCAGAAGGCAAACTCAAAATACCACCGATAAAATTTGTCCTCATCATGTAAGCTTTTGTCGAGCCAAGCTAGTAAGGCTTCCATCTCCTTACGTGTGAAGGGGTCAGGTGTTTCCACCTGAACCTTACGATTCTTAATTTTATTCATAGGGTTTACAGAAATCTGATTATGCTTAACAGCCAACTCGAAAACTCCACGTAAAGGCGTGGCGCAATTATTAAATGTTTTCGCTGTTTGAAAATCACGATCGATAATGACTTCCTCAATATCTTCAGTCGTGATATTGGCTATTGGTGTTAATGCAAAATAAGGCATCCAATGACATTCTAAAATTTTGCGATAGCCATTTTTTGAATCTTTATTGGCAATCGAAAACTTTAAAAATTTTTGTGCAACTTCTTGAAATAAGACTTGCTGACCATCCATTGATTCAGTTTCTGTAACATCAAGGCCTTTTGCTTGTGCTATATCATTCTCAGTTAAAATCCCCCATTTGGCTTTATTTATGAGGTCACTTCTAATTTTAGCGGCTGTACGGATACCTTCCGCAGTCGGCGGGTGTGGGAGTGTAATGTAGTAGCGCTGCTTTTTAGAGGTGAAGTTGATTTCGAGTGCATTCTCCCTAATTCTAACGCCGGTTGGTAACGTTTTTGAGTTTGTTCTGTCAACCATTGGTTATAACCTCTAAGTGAGTAGTAAATATTTCCATCTTGTTTTGTCCAAACTAAATCTTGTGGCCAATTTTTTCGCCGATGTGTAAGTTTTTGTTCTTCAATGCCTGTAAGCTTTGAGAACACTGAAGCATCTACCCAATCGATAGCTGTAAGCCCTAGTTCTAAAAGAACATCTAAAATTTCGTTTTGCATAAAATTACTTAGCCAATTGAGCTGATCTAAAAATTATTCACGGCTAGGCATAAATTTCCCTAGTCATAAATCGTCATGTGGAAAACTTAGCACATGACATTTTTTAAAAACTCGTTTCGTTTAAAACTTCAAAAAAATGGTTATTCAAAAAAATTATGAAATAAAAAAATCATATTTATGCTTACTGAATTAATGATTTAATCCCATTTGTTAGGTACAAAATTTGGTACTTAAATCCTCAATATCATGAGTTAAGTACCAGATTTGGTATCTTAAAAATCAGCTCGAAAAAAGATTTATAATTTATTTTTTTAACAAGGGTTGGAGCACATCTAAAAGACTCTCACCATTTTTACGATCAATTATTTTTGCAGACATGCCTAATTTTTGCGGCCCATCCACATCAGCAATTTGAGTATCACCAATGAACAGAACTTCATTGGGGTGGCATTGCAATTGATTTAAAAAGTATTGGTATATCATCGAATCAGGCTTATAGGTGCCTACCTTGAAACTCCATGCATAGGCATCTAAAAGCGGAAGTATGCTTTGTGCTCTTTCACCATAAGGTGTCGCTGCATTGGAGCAGATCGCCAATTTGTATCCTAGATTTTTAAGTTCAATGAGCGTTGGAATTGAATCTTCAAAAGCATGCATATGCTTTAAATCATTTTGAAGATCGTTGTTCATTTCAGCTAACAAGGGAGCGGGTAGTTGATAACCGAAATAAGAAGCGATTGTCTCAAAATTGCCATCTAGCGACATGATCATCGCAGCATCATTTGGTTGTGGTTTTCGCCCTTGTTGTTTAAGCCATTTCATCATTTTTTTATAAGGTGATTGACTATTTTTAATTTCAATTAGCGTTCCAAAAACATCAAAGGCTACTGCTTTATAAGGTCGTTTACTCACTATTCTTATCTCATTAAAAGTTTAAGCATATGGTCTAGCGTTTTATATCAACTCTTTTATTCATCAAAATTTAAGTCAGAATCATTTAAAGAGGATGGCGAACTGAACTTTCCTGCTTTATTTGATTAACTTAAATTCAAACCTATCTGTTCAGGTGAATGCCAAAGCATTTTTAAGTGTCCTAGTTGGTCTCTGAGATGAGCGGCTTTACGGATGATATATTTTTTTTGTTTCAGCCATTCATCCAGGCGCGCATCGTCATAATGGATGTCTATCTTCAGTTGTAAAAGCTGGTTATATAAGCCACGCTTTTCAGATGACATGGCTTCTAGAATAGATGGTGGAGCCATGGGCTCTAATGGATGTAGCAACCCACCTTCAGCCTGACAAGACTTGGTCTTTGCTTGTTGAGAAGAAGCAGACACTCCGCTAACGGTTAGCCCTTTTTTCATTAACTTTGATAATGGCAGAGTTGGAGATTCAGCCTGATTGTGATCTTCAGTTTCAGCATTTGCAGGTTCAGTAGATTCTTTCAATAGCTCGCTGATTTTTCGGTAATTAATGCTATAAAAGTTGGTTTGAATCCATTTATTTTGAGATAGTTTTTTGACAACCAAAATGCCCACTTTCTTTAGCTTGGAAACTATACGTTTGATCGTGGAGGGACTGTATGTACCTAAGGTCTTAGCCCATTGCTCATAGCTGTGATAAAAGTACTTTCGTTGCTGTATTACTTGAGCTTCACCACTTTGCAGGCAGTAATGAAGCTTTTGAAGGAAGATCGCTGATGGCACTCCATACGCTTGGGCAAGCGTAGGAGATGCAATAAGAGGATAGTCGCCTTGGACTAACAGCTTTGTTTTTTTAGTCATGAGAATACTCACTTAAGGCTAGTAAGTGGTATTAGAGGATTTTGGGCGTGGACGTTGCTGAGTTCGGCGTAGCCAATCTTCAGGATACTCCTGACTATAAGAATCGCAATGCTGACCAGACCAATACTCCTGATTGTACTCATTTTGGAATTCATAGCTGGGAGTAGCAGTTTGAAACGGTTGCTCAGTTTCAACATGGAGTGGAATGTCTTTAGGAGTGTTTATTTCTACTTGGTCTAAAGTCTGGACAATATCCAACAAAGCTTGACGCTGTTTGTGAGATAGATGTTTTGCGCTTTCAATAAGAAGTTGTTTGGCAAGTTTTTTTGGCGTGCAAGGGGGTGCACCATTGAATTTGTGATTCATAGCAGTAATCCTAGATAGGTTTTGATGACCTACCACCTTCTCACTTTCCACTTGAGATGGTGGCGGTATAACAGGGGTGGAAATACTGAATCTAGGATCAGCCAGCCGAAGCTGCCCTGTCAAACCGCCATAACGACTGCTTAACAGTAGACAAAAAAATAGCCGCAGGCGCGACAATTTATTGCCCCTAGATAGTAACAACAGGTTTTCCACTCCTGAACACAGATTTTGCTGTGTTGAATTTAGGTTATCCCGCTATGCTAAATAGGTCAAGGCCTTGAAATAAAATTTTTTAAAAAGATGAAAAGTAGAGTGATAGCTAACATGTGCTAAATATATTAAATTATTTTATTTCTTATTTTATTTATAAAGAAGAACAGATCAATTTGACCTAATGGAGCGGATCTGTTTGAGATGATCGTAAGTTTCAGTATGGTCTTAACTGCAACTTAAGGCACTTTGTGAGTTTCCAGTTATAGAAATATTTTTATAAGAAGCAGATGTACTTAGTCCTATTCTTAATTTTTGATCAATCGAACATTTGAGTGTGAGTTAAATAGAGAACAGTATTCGGCTCATTGGGTGAGCCGAATAAGATTGAATTGAAGTGTGTTATCAGAAGGTAATGCCAAAATGTTGAGAGCTATTCATTGGTTTAACTCTAATCAATATCTTTTTTAAGTGATGGATTTCTAGGATCTGATGAAATCGCTTTCAGTGTTTCATCAAGTTTTGAAAAGTTAGGAAGATGCTTGTTTTTTTCAAAATCAAAAATGTCGCGTAGAGTTGGATGGTGCTCAATCTTAGATTTATATATGAAATAAACATACATCATATCTATTAGGGTATCTATTATGGGACGACCGTACACAGCAAAAAATGCTTCATATATCTTACTGAAAGATGCACCAAAGAAAAATATTACACTATTTCTCTTTTTCCTTTGTTTTAATTTTTCAGCTAGAAGCTGTTTTTCATATTCAGAAAGAGTATTTTTAGAAATACATTGTTTTATTTTTTCATTATTATTAATGCGATAACTATTCAGTAATTCTTGCAGATTAAAGTATTCATGATGATTAAAATCTAAATACTCTTTTTCTTTTTGTAGAATAATTTTTTCAATATCTGTTAAATTTTTAGATGGAATGGTTTTTATATGTTTTAATGTTTGATAGTTTTTGCTTCTTTGATTTTCTTTATATTGGCATGCATTGATTAGGGTTTTATTAATTTCTGAAAATTTTTTTAAATCTATTTTTGTTAAATCTGTATTCTCGAGAATGTTAATTAAATTTATTTCACATGGATATTTAGGCGTGATAAATAATTCTTCTTTTTGTGTATAAAGAAAATTATATAAATCACTTTTTGTGATAATTTTTTTAGGTCTACCTGCTGCCATTTTAAGGCTCCTTGTATTACGTTAGAGGAAAGCTCTATCTTTAACAGGAATCCAAAATGCATGATGAGTTTCATGCAAAATCTCAAAAAAATAGCTATCCTGCTCTCCACTTAGTTACCCGATTAATAAAGCTGGCGCTTTTAAGAATTTTTTGGGCTGCGCACAAAAAATTCTTATCTCGTCTCCGTGTCTTTTTATTCCATCATTTGCATTGCAAATGTTGTACTAAAAAGACACTACTACTCGCCCTGTGGGACCAAAAGCCCAATTAATATAATTTTAAGATTTTGATATATATGTATATATTTTAAGGGGATGCTTTCTGTATGTACGTTACACTATAAAGGGTAAAGCGTTACACTATAATTTATGGTGCGTTACACTATAAAAAATGTGCGTTACACGATAGAAATAGGCGTTACACTATAAAAATCATCTAGAGGTTCGATTTCTGATTATTGAAGATCACTTTTTGATCTTCAGATCTTGATTAAGATCATATCGCTACTGAATCAATCATGAAAAACCTATTTAGAAATATAACCACTTTCCTGAACTTTTTCTTTTAAATTAAATTATTAGAATATTTAAAAATATATTAACTCTTTGATAAGAGAGTTAATAAAAAATGTTTTATTTTGATTTAAGACATAATCGTAAACAGAGTTCTAAAAGTTCATTTAATGGCTTTTGTTATATTACTCGAACTAAGCATTTTAAGTTAAACAAGATTGAGTTAAATGAAGAAGTTGAATTTGTTTGCTCAGGTAATATGCCTAAGTGGGCAGAATATAAGCCGGATAGATTTTGGGTTGCTGCTGATAAATATGAAAAAAATAATAGTCGTACATCCAGTCATATTACTATTGCTTTACCTAAGCAATTAAATTCTGAACAGCGAATAGAATTATCAAAGAGTTTAATAAATGCTTTTTGTGAGGAATTTAAATTTCCATATAGCTGTGCTATTCATAATCACAAAGGGGTTTTAGATGGTGAGAATGATCAACCTCATTTACATTTACAATATTCTGAACGAACAACCCTTGATGATTTTGAACGACCACCCGAGCTGTTTTTTAGGCAATACCGGCCTAAAAATCCTGAACGTGGCGGAGCACAGAAGATTACTGCTGATGTGTTGGGTTTGGGACGACATCAAATTAGACACATGCGGCAACTCACCGAAAAACTAATCAATGAGTCTTTAGAACTATATGCACCGATGAAGACAGTTCGTATATACGATATTGAACTTCAAGTGCCTAACCGAGTTTCCTGTCTGTCTAATGAAGATTACAATGCCAAATTTGGAACGAAACTTAAAGATACGCCTCAAATCCCACATTGGAAGCTTTATAGTTCAGATCCGATTGATCAGTTGGATATAAAGCCCTTAATTGAAAAAGTGAAGACCATCCGACAAGAAAATTTATATGAATTATATAAAGACGAATACGAATTGGAACTCCAGCGTATGCATACGATGAAAGCTGAAATCAACAAAGTAAAAGTAAAAAATCATGATGCAGATTGTGGTATGTCTATGTGACTTTACAATTAATTATTTGGCCTAACTGTCAAGTACGATCAGTTGAATATTCAATCCTTTGAGCAGATATGGATATTTACGGTGAGCTTGATTGGCCTTACTTAGATTTGGTTTACGATATAACGCATTAATGCCCATTTTCTTCATTAAAGTACGTGTATAACGTCGTCCTATATGATGTCCTTGACGGTTCAATAAATCGCGCATCATACGGCTACCTACAAAAGGGTATTGCATATGTAATTGATCCATACAGCGCATCAGCTTCAGATCTGATGCACTCACAGGTTTTGGGGGATAGTAATACAACCACGGGAGACTTTCAGCAGCAGCTTTAAAATCTTTGAATGATTTCTTCTTGGTCTACGTGCCATAAAATACTGCTTATACCGATGCTTATAACATCATTCGAGGAGCAAAATATCACTTATAGTTGTTGTTCAAATTTCCTGATCCACCTCTGTTTTTCTGTAGTGAAGATTACTGGAGTAGGCTGCTATATAGTTTAGATTATGTCTCTATCTAGCGCCTGAATTGACAGATTACATCGCTTGACCACGACAATTCATGTCCTTGTCCACCTTTTTACTGCTGCATAATTTAGAATTTTAGGTAAAATCACTTGATTAATGATTTACTTATTTGGAATTCTATAACAATGACCCAGGTGCAACTGCAACAGCTACAAAAACAACTCTGGAATATTGCCAATACTTTGCGCGGCACCATGGGCGCCGATGAATTCCGTGATTACATTCTGGGTTTTATTTTCTTTAAATATTTATCAGAAAAATCGGTGAACTTTGCCAATGAATTGCTCGATGGTGAGGAGGTCAGCTTTTTAGAATTAGATGAAAATAATGCTGAGCATGTGCCGTACATCGAAGAAATTAAAAAGAATGCCATTGCCGAAGTGGGTTATGCGCTTACACCCAAACAGCTATTCCATACCTTAGCCGAGCGTGGTCGTCAGGGCGAATTCATTTTGGATGATTTAACTGCGACCTTAAAATCAATTGAACAAAGCACGTTAGGCACCGACTCTGCCGATGACTTTGCCAACCTGTTTGAAGACTTAGATCTAAACTCGACCAAGCTTGGCAATAATGCCAGCGACCGTAATGCACTGGTGGCGAAAGTCCTGAGTCATTTAGATGATATTGATTTTGATATTAGTAATACCGAAGCCGATGTACTGGGCGATGCCTACGAATACCTGATTGGCGAATTTGCCTCAGGCGCGGGCAAAAAAGCGGGGGAATTCTATACCCCGCAAACGGTATCGACTTTACTGGCAAAGATTGTCACCCAAGGCAAAGACCGTTTACGTTCAGTCTATGACCCGACTTGCGGTTCAGGTTCGTTATTGCTTCGGGTAAAACGTGAAGTGAAAGATGTCGACATGATTTACGGTCAGGAGATGAACCGTACCACCTACAACTTGGCACGCATGAACATGATTCTGCATGATGTGCATTTTGCCAAGTTCGACATCAAGCAGGAAAATACTTTAACCCGTCCGCAACATTTAGATAAAAAGTTTGATGCGGTGGTAGCGAATCCTCCATTTTCTGCAAAATGGTCTGCCGATCCGTTATTTTTACAAGATGAACGCTTTGCCGCGTATGGCAAACTGGCGCCAAGTTCTAAAGCTGATATGGCTTTTGTACAGCATATGCTGTATCAACTGGATGACAATGGCACGATGGCGGTGGTGTTACCGCATGGCGTCTTGTTCCGTGGTTCCAGTGAGGGCGTGATTCGTCAGTATTTGATTGAACAGTTGAACGTGGTGGATGCAATTATTGGTCTGCCTGCCAATATTTTCTATGGTACCTCGATTCCGACCTGTATTTTGGTGTTGAAGAAAAATCGTGAGCAGAGCGGTAATATTCTGTTTATTGATGCCAGCAATGATTTTGAAAAGCAGAAGAACCAAAACAAGTTATTGCCTGAGCATTTGGATAAGATTGTTGCGGCATTTGAACAGCGTGAAAATATTGAAAAATATGCGCATGTGGCGACTTTGCAAGAAGTGAAAGATAACGATTACAACCTGAATATTCCGCGTTATGTGGATACTTTTGAAGCGGAAGCCGAGATTGATTTAGATGCGATTGCAAAACAGCTTCAAGCTTTGGAACAAGACAGTCAAAAGACCGATGCCATCATTGCAGATTTCTGCAAAGAGCTAGGCATTGTTTCACCTTTTGCGGAGGTGAAGTAATGGCTACGCCAAAGTTAAGATTTAAAGAGTTTGATGGGGATTGGTCTGAATCAAAATTAAAAGATTGTATAGATTCAATTGATTCAGGTTGGAGTCCTCAATGCGAAAGTTATCCTGCTGATGAGAATGAGTGGGCTGTTTTAAAAACCACATCAGTAGATTGGGATGGCTTTAAGGCTAATTTTAATAAAAAACTTCCATCTAATTTAGAAGCTAGATTTGAGATTGAGGTAAAGCCTAACGATATTTTGGTTACTCGAGCTGGCCCAACTGAACGTGTAGGTGTAGTGGCAGTCGTTCCACATAATGTACGCTCGAAATTAATGATTTCCGATAAGTTAATTAGATTGAAAGCAAATAATGAGAATAATCCTGAATTTTTAGGAATTAGCCTGTCATCTGTAAAATGTCAAAATCAGCTTCAATCTAAAACTTCAGGATTAGCAAAATCGCAGACAAATATTTCTCAGAAAATTTTATGTGATGTAAGTTTGATGACTCCTGCAAAAGCAGAACAAACCAAAATCGCTTCTTTTCTATCGAACGTGGATGAAAAGATCAGTCAACTCACGCAAAAACATGAGCTGTTGAGCCAATATAAACAAGGCATGATGCAAAAGCTGTTTAGCCAGCAGCTTCGTTTTAAAGCGGATGATGGTAGTGAGTTTGGGGAGTGGGTAAATTCATATATTGGTAATGAGTGCAAAATTACTACTGGAAACAAAGACACACAAAATAAAGTAGATGATGGGTTGTATCCATTTTTTGTGCGATCTCAAACTGTTGAAAAAATTAATTCATACAGTATGGATTGTGAAGCAATTTTGACTTCTGGTGATGGTGTTGGCGTTGGGAAAAACTATCATTACATCAATGGTAAATTTGATTTTCATCAACGTGTATATTGTCTATACGAGTTTTCTGAAAGGCTTGTAGGTAGGTATCTATATATTTATTTTTCTAATTATTTTTATGATCGAGTGAAGAGATTATCGGCAAAAAATTCTGTAGATTCTGTTCGTATGGATATGATTTCAAAAATGGAAATTAAATTACCTTGCTTAGAGGAACAAACTAAAATCGCCAATTTCTTATCTGCCATTGATCAAAAAATTGAAGTCGTGGCACAACAAATTGAACAAGCGAAAACTTGGAAAAAAGGCTTGTTGCAGCAGATGTTTGTGTGAATTTTAAGCTTTAGAGTTTTTTAATTTTTTTGTATGGGTGTGGAATGTTGGACTGGCAAAAGTGGAAATATGAAAATAGAGACAAGATTAAGCATATTGTTGGGTATGAAGAAAAATTTGTAGATGAAATTTTAAGTCAAATGCCAGAAATCTCCCCCGATGATGTTATCGCTCAGTATCCATTTAAAGATAATAAATCTGGTAATCGGTATATTGATTTCATGATCGTTAATAAAAGCAAAGGCTATCAATTGCCAATTGAGTTGGACGGTTACGCAAAAATCAATAATAAGGGGTATGAAAAGTTTAACGACTTTCTCGAGCGTCAGAATGATTTAATTCAACAATTTGGAATTGTCTTACGCTATACCAATAAAAAAGCATTTCAACAACAGCAACAAGTGATCCTTGAGATTCGTAAAGCATTACAAGCTCAAGTGAGCCATCAAATTACTGAACAATCTAAACAAAAACAGATTCAAGTGCTGATCGCTGAATATGAAGCTAAAATAGCCAATTATGAAAAACAGCAAACTACAAATAATTCACTAAATCATTCAGATGTTTCAAATGAGCTAAGCAATGTCAGAAAAGGTATAGATGCATTTAAACAAAATCATTTACAAGAACTACAAAATGTACAAAAAGAACTTTCAGAGATGAAAGGAAGGCAAACACAAGAGCTTGGCTCAGTTAAAAATGAAATCAAAAAACAGATTTATATCGGAGTAGGTCTTGTTGCCTCTATTGCGCTAGGCGCAGTGTTATATATAAAATCAACCTCACAATCTGCTGAAAATATACCCATAACACAGCAAGTTTCATCTAGTTATCTTTCATCAGATGTTCAGGCAGATCAAAATTCAACTTCAAGTACTAATCATATTCAATCTATTCAAGCTAGTATGTATATTGGTCAAAATCGAATAGTATGCGGTAAGGTAGCCCAATTAAAAGAGTTCTCAAAAGGGGTGTATTTGAACTTTGATCAACCTTATCCAAAAGCAACATTTACAGTAGTCATTTGGAATAATAACTCTCACATCAGCAAACAACTGCGAAATGTAGAAAATAATACACTCTGTGTAAAAGGGATGATCGAGAATTACAAAGGCAAACCTCAGATGATTCTAGGCTCATTGGATCAAATCGTGTAAAGAGATATTTAATGATTGCTTTCATAATTTTTTTTGCTGGCTTAGTTGCTATCGGGATTGTTTTAAGTATTTGTAATTTCTTTTCAGAAACCTATCAGAAGGTGAAAGAAAAAGAGCGATACGATCTTGAACAAAAGAAAAAACAAGATGAGTTTGCGCTAGAAGCACAGAGGAAGAAGGCTGAACAAGAATTAGAGTTTAGAAAGCAAGCAGGTCTTGATCCTATATACCAAGAACAGACTCGCAAGAATAAACAATATAAGGCTGTAATTGTTAGCTTGATTGGTTTGATAATTTTTATTGGTGGCTATATTTTATTTTCAAACAATGAATCTCCAGTTGCTAGAGAAGATCACATACTTCTTAACGCAGAAGAAATAGCAGATGCCACACGACAATTGCCAGTGGACAGTCAACAAAATCAAGACTTGCCAGAAAGATTTACGCCATCGAATGTGCATGAGCAACAAATAGAAACTGATACAGCATCAACTACTAAACCAATTGATCAACCTAAAATTGAAGAGCCAAGACAGGCTGTTTTAAATCCATTTGAAGGCAATATAGACGATACAAATTTATCGACATCTGGTCAAATTTCAGTATATGAAGCAGATGCACATATTGGAGAAAGTACGACTGTGTGTGGTGAAGTGAGTCAAATTTCACAAACATCAAAAGCAACGTATATAAATTTTGGAGGTATATATCCAAAACATAAATTCAGTGCAGTAATTTGGTCAAACAACATCATGCCGACATCAGAGGGTAGCAATATTTGTATCACTGGCTTAATCGAAAGCTATAAAGGTGTTCCTCAAATTGTGATTCGCTCTGTTGAAAATCAGATTTCAAGCTATTAAATACTTAAGGTGTTCCCTATGCTAAAAAAAATATTAATTACTTCTTTGTTGTCTATGGCGAGCTTAAATGCTTTTTCGCAGGAAATTAAAATTGAGGCAATTAAAGCTCCATTCCATGTTGGTAAGACCGTGATGGCATGTGGGCAGTTAGCTGAGATTAAGCATTTAGAAAATCGGCATTATTTAAATCTTGATCGAATGTATCCGAATCAAACGTTGACGCTTTTAGTTTGGGACAATAACTACAAATGGTTTGAAGAGCGCTTCGGTCGTATTGATGGCATGGTAGGTAAGCGTTTCTGTGCTCGAGGAACAATTGAAGAATATAAAAACAATTTGCAAATGAAGGTGAATAATCCTCAGTTTTTGAGATTAATGCACTGATTCTTTAAAAGTTTTCTATGTGGTATTCCTCTTATCAAGTCTTTAAATGAGATTAATGAAAAATATGCGTTGCACAGATTTTGTTTAAATAGAGTCTAAAATTTGATAAATAGCTAAAACTATGCTTAGTTATTGTATTGGTTAAGTTGTTGTTAAATATTGATTTAAAGTGATGGTGAAATGACAGTACAAAGCGAATATCAACTTGAAAATGAACTGATTAGCCAGCTCAAGCAATTGGGATATGCTGCGGTGACCATCAAGGACGAAAGCCAACTACTGTCTAACCTAAAAAACCAAGTCGAACGTGCCAATGGACTTGCGCCACTGTCAGAAACGGAATGGAAACAGGTCATCAGTTTTTTGAACACGGGCACCGTGTTTGAACGCGCCAAGAATCTGCGTGATCTGTTCCCAGTCAAATTTGATGATGGGACCAGTAAACACCTTTTTTTCCTGTCTGATGATCCTAGCAAAAATATTTATCAGGTCACCAATCAAATCACCATCGATCACCGCGACTATAATGGCCGTACCAGCCGTTTTGATGTGACCTTACTGGTCAATGGTTTGCCTTTGGTACAGATCGAGCTGAAAAAACGCGGCATGGAAATTGCCGAAGCTTTCAATCAAACCCAACGTTATATTCGTGAAGCCTATTGGGCAGGGCAAGGGCTGTTTGGTTTTATTCAGCTGTTTGTCATTAGTAATGGTGCCAATACCCGTTATTACTCCAACGGCACCACAGGCATTGAGTTTGCCTTTCCCTGGGCCGATGTCAGCAACAAACACATCAATG
Organism: Acinetobacter sp. CAU_H_60; assembly: GCF_058599385.1. Classification (NCBI taxonomy): domain Bacteria; kingdom Pseudomonadati; phylum Pseudomonadota; class Gammaproteobacteria; order Moraxellales; family Moraxellaceae; genus Acinetobacter; species Acinetobacter sp. CAU_H_60. Next base: position 719,708 of record NZ_CM178653.1, read on the forward strand.
AAATTGTCGACTTTGCCGAAGCTTTTTTAAATCAGCAGCATCTAACCCAAATGCTGACCCAGTACATGGTGCTGCTAGAAACCACCAAAAGCCTGATGGTACTGCGTCCCTATCAGATTTATGCAGTACAGAAAATTGTGCAGCATGTGCAAAACTCCGATCAGAACGGCTATATTTGGCACACTACAGGTTCAGGCAAAACCCTGACCTCATTTAAAGCCAGTCAGATCATCATGCAAATGCCTGATGTGGAAAAAGTCCTGTTTGTGGTGGATCGTAACGACCTCGACACACAAACCTCACGCGAATTTAATGCTTTTAAAGCCGACAGCGTCGACAGCACCGATAACACATCGACCTTGGTAAAACAGCTCGATCAACGTCATGACAAACTGATTGTGACCACCATCCAAAAGCTCAATCGGGCCATCAGCACTGAACGTTATTTAGAATCGATTGATTATCTTAAAAATAAAAAAGTGATCTTTATTTTTGATGAATGTCATCGCAGTCAATTTGGTGAGACTCATCAGAACATCAAAAAATTCTTCAGCAATGCACAGATGTTTGGTTTTACCGGTACGCCTATTTTTGAAAAGAACAGCCAAAGCAAAGCAGGTTTAAAACTCACCACAGATTACCTGTTTAATGAGTGTTTGCATAAATACGTGATTGTCGATGCCATCCGTGATCGTAACGTCTTGCAGTTCCAGATTGATTATCGTGGCAAATACACCGCCAAAGGCATGGCGACGAATGAAAGTTATGAGGAAGATGTAGAAGGCATCGATACCAAAGAACTGTATGACAACCCGCAACGCCTAGAAATGATTGCCCGCTACATTGTCAATATCCACGATACCAAAACCCGTAATCGTGAATTTACCGCAATGTTCTGTGTCAGTTCGGTCGAAACACTGACCCAATATTACGACCTCTTTGAAAAGGTGCAGGCTGAAAAGCAAATTGAAGATGAAGCACAAGGTCGGATATTTAAACCGTTGACCATTGCCACTATCTTTTCTTATGCGGCAAATGAGGCTGTACCGACTGATGACTTAAATGGCTTAATTCATGAAGAAGCCGCAGATATTCCAACTCAGGTCAATTCATCCAGTCGGGATAAGCTGGATCGCTACATTGCGAATTACAATCGACAGTTTAAAACCAACTACAATTCTGGTGATCAATTTTATGCGTACTACCGCGACATTGCACAGCGCGTAAAAAACAGACAGATTGATATTCTAATCGTGGTCAATATGTTCCTCACGGGCTTTGACTCTAAGCCGTTAAATACCTTGTATGTCGATAAAAACCTAAAATATCATGGCTTGATTCAAGCATTCTCTCGTACCAATCGTGTCTACAATGATAAAAAACCATTTGGCAATATCATCTGTTTCCGCAATCTGAAACGCGCCACAGATGAAGCGCTGGCGCTATTTTCCAATAAAGAAACGACCAAAATTGTACTTGTTCCTAGCTATGCGGAAATTGAACAGGATTATCAAGCAGCGGTGAGCAAACTGTTTGCCTTAACGCCCAATTACCAATCAGTCGATGATCTTGTTACTGAAGAACAGCAATTGGAATTTATTAAAGCTTTCCGTGAAGTGATGCGCTACAACGCGCAATTACAAACTTTTATTGAATATGACCAGGATCAAACCGCATTAGATAAACAGCACTTTGCCAACTTTGCTTCCAAGTATGCTGACCTATGCCGTGCCGTTAGAAAGACCACCAAGAAAGAAAAAGTATCGGTGCTGGATGATGTCGATTTTCAACTGGATTTACTGCATAGTGATCGCATTAATGTTGGTTATATCATCAACCTGCTACAGCTTGTTGTTGATACAGACTCAGAGGACAAACGTCAGAAGTACCAAGCGCAAATTTATGACTTAATCAGTAGCGATATTAGCTTGCACGATAAGCAAGGCCTGATTCAAAAATTCATTGAAGAAAACATGCCGAAGATGATCAACGGCCAAAGCGTACAGGATGCCTTTGCACAATTTTGGGATATAGAAAAAGAACAGGCTTACCAGCAGCTTTGTGAACAGGAAAATCTAAAGCCTGAAGTGATGAAAGATGTGCTGGAACATTATGAGTTCACTCAGCGGCTGCCACGTAAGGAAGAGTTGAAGGACTTACCGAACTATAAAGTAAAACTTTTTGAACGGGATAATGTCTTCACTAACTTGCTGGTCAAGACACGGCAGTTGATTGAGAAGTTTTATGTGGGATTTTAATTGAGGTAAGGCTTTGTTGCACAAACCTAGCTTAGAAGGGGCGCATACCATTGCGTAGCAGGATCAAACCAAATGGCAATATTTCCGCGACTCATGAGTGCTCGGTTATATGCGGGCCAATTGGTTGTGCGGTAGATTTTGTGTGTAGGCTTCTTCATTTGAAAATTATATCGCTGAAAAAGCCTTTACAGATAGGTTTGTGCAACAAAGCCATTTTATTTTGGAAGAAGTGTAAATTTAATATCTACACTTCTTTTAATATTATGTATATAGAATGCTAAAATAAGATTATTCTTTGATTCTATTTAGATACTGCAAATTAAAAGGTTTTGAAAAAAAAGTATATATTAAAAATATTAATCCATATACAATAAATAAAAATATTAATGCCAAACTTTTCATTATCACTTCTCCCGAAGTTATATTAAAAATACTCAGCATAATATTACTGTAAATAAAATTAAAAATTGGATAACCTATCAAAAATATAACAAATAATTTTACTGTAATTTTACTCTTTCCATATATGCGAAACAATAATAAAAAAATAATCATAATTAAGACTGGAATCATAACCATGACTAAAAAACTATTTGCAGATGGCAAACTGTTTAGATGACTATAGTTTTCTCTCAAAGAGGAACTATAATCAACGTAAGCACCTGCCGCACTGCCAAAAGCCAAAAAACACTGAAATATTAAGTAAATCAAGAACCACTTAAAAGCGGAACTTTTGTTATATAACTCATGATTTATCTTTTCTTCATCAGATAAGTATTTCCAATTTGCCATAAATTCCCCTCATTGCATATTTTCACTGAAAAACATAAAGATTTAAAGATTTTTTACTTTTCAATATGTTACTACAAACTAGCCTTAGTTCAATTTGTTTTATCAGCATTTAATAGAAAGTATCATCCTAGCTATAAAATGTGTATTTTTAAAGCTAAATATTAGACCTCTTGCGAAAGTAAAAACTACCTCAATATAGATTTCATGAAAGGCTTTGTTGCATAAAGGTTTGAAAGGCTGAGTTCCCTTAAGCTACTCAAATTTAAGAGACAACTTGGGTATGAGGGCGACCTAATTCTGTGAATTTATTCAAGACTGCCATGCGTGCATGGATCTCATTCACCTGACTTGGAAAACTCCGCGCTGTTAATTTATCGCCTAATAATTTGATGCAATGCATCTTGGTTTCAACCAAACTTCGACGGTGATAACCAGACCACTTTTTCCAAAGCGATCTGCCTAGCCGTTTGACTGTCTTTAATAATTCGTTCTGCTGATCCTTCCAAGGCTTTGCATTCTTTCTAGGTGGAATGATCGCATGTGCATCTCGATCTAAAATGACTTGTCGGCAGTGCTTTGTGTCATAAGCACCATCTGTATAAACAGAATCAATTGGTTCATCCAAGGGAATTTGAGCAAGTAAATCTTCGAGTACTTGAGAATCACTGACATTATTTGTGGTGAGTTGTACTGCACGTATTTGCAGGGTTTTAGCATCTATAGCAATGTGAAGCTTACGCCATTGGCGACGATATTCAGCCCCATGTTTCTTGCGTTTCCATTCGCCCTCACCTAGAAACTTCATGCCTGTAGAGTCTACAAGTAGATGCAGCCCCTCGCTACTTTTTTGGTAGCTGATTGCAATATCAATATGCTTTTGTCTTCTACAAAGCGTACTGTAATCTGGTGCGGTCCAATTTAATCCGCAAAGTTCAATCAGACTTTGCACAAAGCCAGTGACCATACGTAAAGATAGACGGAATAAGGATTTAATCATTAAGCAGCATTGGATAGCTGCGTCGGAGTAGGTTTGATTTCGCCCTTGTTTGCCTTTTGATGGAGCATACCATTGCGTAGCAGGATCAAACCAAATGGCAATATTTCCGCGACTCATGAGTACTCGGTTATATGCGGGCCAATTGGTTGTGCGGTAGATTTTATGTGTAGGCTTCTTCATTTGAAAATTATATCGCTGAAAAAGCCTTTACAGATAGGTTTGTGCAACAAAGCCCTTTTAAACTCAATTATTTTTAGGGGGGATTACCTTTGCATTTATATAAACCTTAAAAATTATTTACTAACAAAAGATCTCTTGCTTTGGTCAAAATTTAATCAGTGATAAGCGTTGATTTTTTAAATAAATATCAAAGTCTAAAATAGTCAAAAATGATACTTTCGCAAGAGGTCTAAAAATTAAAGCTTTCTAAATAATTCTTTTGCATTTAGATATTCTTGTTGGTCAATACCTAAATATCTTAATAAAGCAGGTGTTTTTATTGAATCTAAATTATATAAAGCCCAATAAAATGTTTCATATCTATTTTGCTTTTTAAAATCTTTTATTTTTCCATTTATATAGGATTCATCTAAATCATCTTCAATAAATAATTCAATTATTTTTAAAGCGATACGGTTTAAATTATTGATATCAATATTTTTCATTTTTTTACCTATTTGGATGAATTTTAATACACAGAATTATGTATTGCCAATTATTTTTATTTAAAATTCATTGAAAAGTGAAATAGTTTTTTTTGGTTAATATTTAGAAATTGACAGGATTTTTAAATATTGCCACATTTACCACATTTACCACATTTACCACATTTACCACATTTACCACATTTACCACATTTACCACATTTACCACATTTACCACATTTACCACATTTACTACATTTACCACATTTACCACATTTACCACATTTACCACATTTACCACATTTACCGTTTGTTCTTAATTCCTACAGTATAAAAAACAATTTTTCGATTTTTTATATGAAATCAATCTTCGTTTTCTTAGATGGATTAATATTGAGAGAATTTATTTAACAGGTTAAAGAGAAAAAATGAATTATTTCAATTTTCACATTGGTGATTTTAATAGTTCAACCCGTCATCTAAGTATTATCGAGAGAGCAATATATCGAGATTTATTAGATATTTATTATGAAACTGAAAAACCGATTTCTGCAGATGAGCTTGATAGAATTTTCCGAAAAATTCTATGTAAAAGTGAAGAAGAAAAAAATATTACAATGAGTATCCTTGATGAATTTTTTGAATTGCGAGATGGTAACTATCATAACAGGAGGTGTGACAAGGAACTCGAGGAGTATCGAGCAAAGCTATTTAATCTATCTAAAGCTGGAAAGGCTTCTGCTGCGAAAAGGAAAGGTCAACATCAGTCATCTGATGAACAACAGAATAACGGATGTTCATCAGATGATCCTAACCAAGATCCAAGATCCAAGATCCAGCAACCAATATCCAAGAACCAAAAATTAAATTTAGAAGTTTGTTCAGTTGAAGATTTATTAAAATTATGGAACCCAACAATTGATACGGTAAATCAATATCTCCAAATATCAGGATTACCAACTATCACAGATACTGATTTTAAAAAAAGGAAACCTGAATTTTTGGCTTATTATCGATTACAAATTATTAAAGGAAAGCTTGATGGTACAGAACTTATGGGGAAATTTATTTCTTGGATAACAAATCAAAAGGAGAAAATAAATGATAAAAAGCAAGAAGTAAAACGAAAAGGGGAAAGCCCTTGGAAAAAAGATGAAAATCTTGAGAAGTTGTAGGAGTGATGAAAATGAATACTTTAATCAAAACACTTGATACGTATTGTGATATTCACCATATTCCTATGAGTAAATTTGGGCCTATCCATTATTGTAAAGAGTGTATTCAAAAAGAAAATAATGAAAGACCTAAATATTCACTACCATCTGAAGATTTTTTAAGAAGGAGAAAACACGTTGAATTTATGGATATCGGTATTCCTAAAAGACATATTAATGCTTCTTTTGATAATTATAATCTTACCTATAGGTCTCAAAAAGAAGTATTAAATACAATGGTTGATCTAACAAATAATTTTAAAGAAAGAAATTATCAAAATTTAGTATTAATTGGCAAAGAAGGGACAGGTAAAACACATTTAGCTTGTGCTATGGCAAAGGAACTTAATGAAGCTGGTATAAGTGTCAAATTCATGAAAAGTTTTGATTTGGGGTGTTTATTTGTTGAGAATTGGGGAAATGAAGAATTTTTTGAAACTGAAGAAATCGAGAAGATATCAAGTTATGATCTTCTTATCGTAGATGAATATGGTTTATATGATCAAAAAGAGCATCATAAGGATTATGTCGATAAGGTACTTTTGAAGCGTTATGATTTAAATAAACCCACGATTATTATTTCTAATCTAAAAGAAGATGAACTTATCGATACTTTAGGTTTTAGGTTATGGTCACGACTTAATGAAGATAGGGTTACTGTTCTAGAATTTAAATGGGATGATTATCGAAGGGCAAATAAATTTGTCTAACTGCTTTTTATCAATTAAAGGTGGTTGCTTTGGTGATCACCTAAAGTTTGGATAGTACTTTGTAAGTATATTAATTATCTGATTATATAAAAAAGTGAGTTTGCCTTTGTGAAGTCTTCTAAAGAAGAGACACTTGTACTGGAAGAGTATGCAAAATTTGAGGAAGGGACTTTATTCTCAATTTTGGATTTCAGTGTCGATGTACGTGATAAAAAGCTGCAATGGATATTAAGAAACGTTATCAAAAAAGGCGAAGTCCTAATGGTCTTTCCTAACATTTATTACAAAGTACAAATAAACAAATTTTTTCCAAAAAGAATATTGAGTCCTGATATACAGCTTGCACTAAAAGCTTTATCTAAACGTACAGGTGAGAAGTTTCAGGAGCATGGTGGAGTTTCAGCGAATCGTTTAGGGTTAAGTACTCAAGTACCTGTGATTGATGTTTTCTACACCAATAAAAAATCTCGTGAATTCCATTACTTTGGCCATACTGTGAGACTGATTCATACTCGTTGTCATGATGTATTTCAGTATCCTCATGAAAGAGTTGGTTGGGGTGTATCAGCACTTTATTTTCTTGGCCCTAAGGTGGTTGATTTGGAAATGATTAACAAATTAAAAGAAGCGTTGGGTGAAGAGGATTTTCAGACATTTTTGAGAGTTAAAAAGCCAAGTTGGATTAATAAATTAATAGATAAATTATAGTTGAGATATAGAAATAATAACTACTTGGACAACCATTCTTGCTAAGTTGACTGAGCTTCAGATTTTAATAGATATAATTCATTAATAAGCAGAAACTGAATAGCCACCGATTTTGTAGACACCTTTTAGTTAGATAAAATGGCTAATTAACGAGGTGTTTATGAGCAGTAGCAAACGATATCCTGAAGAATTCAAAATTGAAGCAGTAAAGCAAGTGACTGAAAAAGGTCATAGTGTATCTGAAGTGGCCACACGTTTAGGTACAACCACGCATAGTCTGTATGCCTGGATCAAGCGTTATGATCCTCAGGAACCTAAAATCACAGACTCTAGGGATGCAGTTTCAGAATTGGCAAAGCTAAAAAAGGAGCTGCAACGGGTTACCGAAGAAAGGGACATATTAAAAAAAGCCGCGGTGTACTTCGCAAGCCAGTCCAAATGAGGTATGCCTTTATTCAGGACAATAAGCACATATGGCCTATTCGTCGTTTATGTTCGACTTTAGATGTTCATCACAGTGGTTATTACGCATGGTTAAAGCAACCCACGAGTAAAACCACAAAGAAACGGCAACTGCTTGCAGGCTTAATTAAACAGTTTTGGCTGGAATCTGGAGGAGTCTACGGCTATCGCAAGATTCACTGTGATTTGAAAGACGCTGGCGAAAATTGCGGTATCAACCGGGTACATCGGTTAATGAAAGCGGATGGGCTTAAATCACAGCGCGGCTATCGCAAGCCTAGAGCTTATGCAGGTACGCCAAGTATTGTTTCCGCAAACACCTTAGAACGACAGTTTAATCCAACTCAGCCTAATCAGCGGTGGGTGACTGATATTACTTATATTCGCACACATGAAGGTTGGTTATATCTTGCTGTGGTAATTGATTTATTTTCACGTCTTGTTGTTGGTTGGTCTATGATGTTAGCGGCAGTGTAAAAATGACCCCCTAATGGCATTTAAAAACTGACCCCCTTGGTTAATATAGCGGTCATTTTGGACTGCTCAACATGTTAACTTTGGAGCAAGCAGTGACAATCCAAATACTTCATCAACAAGGTAAATCTATTAAAGCCATTAGTCGTGAACTGGGGGTGTCCAGAAATACCGTACGTAAATATTTACGGCAAAACACCACACCTCAGTATCAGCGTATACAGCCTAGAATAAGTATCCTTGACCCATATAAACCTTATTTACTCCAACGTGTAAACGCAGCTCATCCTGAATGGATTCCTGCTGTCGTGCTCTACCAGGAAATTTTAGGGTTGGGATATCCAGGAAAGATCAGGATCTTGAGGGAATATCTTGCAACATTAAAACCAGTTGCTCAACCGGAACCGATCATTCGTTTTGAAACCCAACCTGGCCAACAAATGCAAGTGGATTTCACCACGATTCGACGCAACAACACGACTTTGAAAGCCTTTGTCGCAACATTAGGGTATTCCAGAGCGACTTTCGTGAAATTTTATGATCATGAACGTACCGATGCATGGATCGATGGTCTGGAAAATGCATTTCAGTTCTTTGCAGGAGTACCTCAGGAAATCCTGTTTGATAACGCTAAAACGATCATGATTGAACGGGATGCCTATCAGGAGGGGCAGCATAAATGGAATCCCAAACTGCTCGACTGCGCCAAGAAATACAGCTTTCGTCCTCGCGTATGTAAGCCCTACCGTGCACAGACCAAAGGCAAAGTTGAACGCTTTAATGGATACCTCAAATCAAGCTTTATTGTGCCATTGAAAGCAAGCCTGAAGACTTCGGGTTTACTGTTAGATGTTGATGTCGCCAATGCCCACATTGGCCGGTGGCTGCATGAAACCGCCAATCAGCGGATTCATGCCACCACGCAAGAAAAACCGGCTGTTCGACTGCAACAGGAGCAGCAAAAATTTACGCCATTACCGCAATCAGATACAGGTTCTAGCACTGTACCTGTTGCAGCAGCACAGCATGTCATGCCCTACGAGAGTTTGCAGCATCCCTTATCGGTATATGATCAGTTGCTAGGAGTTTCCTGATGAATCTGCAATACGACCGTATAGAGCAGCTTTGCCAAAAGCTCAATCTGCCTGCCATCGCATCACAATGGTCACATCATGCACAACAAACATTAGGTCAAGATGGAAGTTATGCCGACTTTGTTGAAGCGATCTTGACGCATGAATATGCTGCCAGGCAACAGCGCAGTCAGCAGGTACTGATGAAACTCTCAGGCCTGCCTCAAGTCAAAACCCTGGAAGACTATGATTTTAATTATGCCCTAGGGGCCCCTAAATCACAGGTGATTGAACTGTTCAATCTGAGCTTTATTGCTAGAGCAGAAAATGTGGTGTTTCTGGGGGCTAGCGGAGTAGGAAAAACACACTTATCTATGGCATTAGGCTATAAGGCCATCATGAACAACATTAAGATCAAGTTCATTACCGCAGCGGATTTAATGCTGCAACTGAGTACAGCCTATCAGCAAGGTAAATTGAAAACCTATATGCAACGGGTGATACTCGCCCCAAAATTACTGATTATCGATGAAATTGGTTATTTGCCCTTTGGACGTGAAGAAGCGAATCTGTTCTTTAACGTGATTGCCAAGCGTTATGAAAAAGGCAGTACGATATTGACGAGTAACTTACCCTTTAGCCAATGGTCTAAGTCATTTGCGGATGATGTCACGTTGACCGCTGCGATGTTAGATCGGCTATTACATCACTGTCATGTGGTACAAATATCGGGTGAGAGTTATCGTTTGAAGGGTAAAAAAAGAATTGGGATTCAGCCCCAGGTTGAAACTTAATACGAGATCAAAGGGGTCAATTTTACTTTGCCATTTGTAAGGTAAAAGGGGTCAATTTTAGAATGCCGTTGACAATGAAATCGAGAATGACTACAGATCTGGTTTTAGATGCATTATTGATGGCACTATGGCGGAGAAAACCACAGAATAAAGTTCTGATCCACTCTGACCAAGGCAGCCAATACACCAGCCATGAATGGCAAGCATTCATTAAACAACACAATCTGGAATGTAGTATGAGTCGCAGAGGAAACTGTCATGATAATGCTGTTGCTGAGAGCTTCTTTCAGTTGCTGAAGCGGGAGCGTATTAAGAAGAAAATTTACGTATCGAGATCAGATGCTCGAGCGGATATATTTGAATATATTGAAATGTTTTATAACTCAAAACGAAGACATGGTTCCAATGGACAACGTTCTCCATTAGATTATGAAAAGGCCCATCAAAAGATGGTTATGTGTGTCTAGAATTTTGGTGGCTATTCAACTACCTTAAACCGCTGTGAATTTGGAGATCGGGAATGCATTCATTCTGTGAAAGCTCGACTTGCCAAAGCCGTGGGACAAACGGAGGTTCTAAAAGAAAAATTGATTCCAACTGTACCAATTAAAGTACGTAGAACCAGTTCTTGGAAAAATTGGTATCTGGCGACAGAAACTTAGTTTTCGTTATCCATGGCATTCGAATAGAATTTCACACCTATTACTTGAAACTTTTCAATATGTTGAGTTGCTTCTTGATATAGGTCGAGAGGTGTGTAGTCTTCACGCTTCAGAAAGCGATTTACACTATCATGCGAGATGTTATAAGTCTCGGCAAGTTGTGTGCAGCTAATAGAGTTCGGTTCTGTCATGAGAAAGCCCATATAAATGGGTAGAGTACAAGTTGCTGTAGAAGCATTTTTAATTCGTCTGATCACAGATACTTTATAAAGTATTTTAATACTTTTTTGAATCCGTCAATGCGTAAGTCCTATACTCCATAAACCCTTTAAATTAATTAGGTGGTTTATGTCGCACTTCAAGTTTTACTCTGCCATGCATTCAAAATATTTATAAATTTTAAAAATAGTTTCATGATTTCTTATAAATAAATTATATGAATATTAGACCTCTCGCGAAAGTATCATTTTTGACTATTTTAGACTTTGATATTTATTTAAAAATCAACGCTTATCACTGATTAAATTTTGACTAACACAAGAGGTTTATTCTACTTTTGAATAATTGTTCTAAGATTTTTTTTAATTATAATTAAAATTATATATTTGTTTTAAAGAATTATATATTTGTTTTAAAGAATTATATATTTATTTTAATTGAAAAATAGGGGTGTTGAGTGTTCAATAATTTCTTTACAAAAACGGTTTTATCAGTAGCAATAACCTCCATTTTAATTGGTTGTGGTGGTGGCGGAGGTAATTCTGCATCAAATGGTCCAAATGTAACCACACCACCAGTGGGTGGGGTTGAGAATCCAGATACAGGTACTGGTTCAGATACAGGTACTGGTTCAGATACAGGTACTGGTTCAGATACAGGTACTGGTTCAGATACAGGTATTGGTTCAGATACAGGTATTGGTTCAGATACAGGTACTGGTTCAGATACAGGCACTGGTTCAGGTGGTAAAGAGCCAACTCCTGAACAGAGTTACGTGTATAAAAAAGAAAACTTTAATGTTGTAGAACCTAATACATCTGCAAATAAAGTAAAAGTTGGTGTTATTGACTCTGGTGTTCGTAAAAATGAAGTCTTAGAGCATGCAGTTAAAAAAGTTTATCAATATATTGAAGATTATGAAGCAGGTGAGATCACTGTTACCGATCTCACAAACGCAGGAATTGATATTCAGGATTTAAGTATTAATAATCATGGTACTTTGGTTGCAAGTGTTATTGCTGCTAAGAAAAATGGCGATCCAGAATACAAATATATTCCTGAAGGTGCTGCTAAAGATATTGCCGAAATCTATGGCGCACGAACTTCGGATGAAAATGGTGGTCTAGGTTATACATCAGGCGCTCTCCTTGCTATGCAAGACCTGCATGATAAGCATGGTGTGAAATTATTTAATGGTTCATTTGGGACTCGTTCTGCTGAACCTGAATACCAGAAGACACTTACTAAATATGCAATGAATTTGGTAGATGGTGGTTCATTGATTGTTTTCTCAACAGGTAACGATGGTTCTTTTACGCCTAATATTGAAGCTTTGCTTCCAACTTTTGTTGGGGGTGAAGGTATTGAGAAGGGGCTTTTAGCTGTAACTGGTGTGGATTCTACTAAAAAAGCTCTTTACCGTGCAAAAGATGGTACGGGTGCAAATGCTTGTGCTGGTGCTGCTCGTTGGTGTGTGGCTGCTGACTTTGAAGTTCCTGTTTATAGCGAAAGTTTAAACGGTAATGCTGTTTTTGTCGGTACATCTGCATCTGCACCGCAAATTACTGCATTGGCTGCTCAAATTTGGTCTAAATATCCTTGGATGACAGCCGACCAAGTGCGTCAAACTATTTTGACTACTGCTGATTATGTTGATGATGGTTCAGACCAAAAATTATTTAATGAAACTTTTGGTTGGGGTTATTTTAATCAAGCTTCAGCTTTGAAAGGCCCTGAAATGTTCAGCCGAATTTTTGGTGAAACCTTTAATGCAGAAGTTGATTCAGGTCTAGCTATTTTCTCTAACAACATCACTGGTGATGCAGGGTTAGTAAAAGGTGGTAAGGGTACATTGGTACTAAGTGGCAATAATACTTTCTCTGGTAATACTGTTGTAAGTGATGGTGAATTACGTGTGAATGGTAGTATTAAATCTCCATTAACGTCTGTATACAGCACAGGTTTATTAACAGGTGCTGGTGAGGTGGGTGCTGTTGATAATGGTGGTACTGTTTCAACGGAAAAGGGTCGCTTAACTATTGCTGGTGACTACAATCAGTATGAACAAGCAAAATTAGTGTATGGATTGGAACACTATTTAACTGTTACTGGTGCTGCTAATCTAGATGGTGCGTTAGAAGTTACTGCTCAAGATCAAAAAATGGTTACTGCTGGTAAACATGATGTAATTAAAGCAGGTTCTATTACAGGTGATTTTAATACGGTTGCTGCTAATAGTGCATTCCTTCAAATCGGTGAAACCACTAAGGATGCTAATACTTATTCAGTAGATGTTCAGTTAAAAGATGCTAAAGTAGCAGGTACTTTGAACGGTGGTCTGTCTAATGCTTCTGGTGATTTAGTTAACCAACTTATGGCTAAAGCGAATGCGCAAGCTGTGAATGGTGAATCAACTGAATTAACCAGCTATGTAGCGAAAGTACAGCAAGCGGTGACTGCTGAGCAAGCACAAGCTGTCTTGAATACTAATGCGGGGGCGTTATTTGCGGAAACACCATCTGTATTATTGCACAACGATGCAATGACCAATGCACAAGTCGCTCAACGTGCATTCCAAGTATCTAAACAAGGTGTAACAGGTGCGTGGGTAAATGGCGCTTATCAGGAGACTTCTACAAAAGCTAAAGGATGGGATAAGGTTGATTCAGAAATCTCAACTTTGACCGCTGGTTCAGATTTCCAAGTGGCTGATAATGCGATTTTAGGTGCTTATGTTTCAACTTACAAAGATGACTCTAAGTTTTCAGAATCAAATGGTACAAGTGAAACTGACCTGACTACCTTTGGTGTTTATGGTAAATGGAATACCGCATCAGACTTGTATTTCGCAGCTAATGCTCAATATGGTTTTGGTGATGTTGAATTTAAACGTAGCGTAACAAACGGTGTGGATTCAGAGCAAAGCAATGCTAAATCTGATTTAGATAAGTATGGTGTATACGGTGAAGTAGGTTATAGCTTCATTAACAATCAATGGTCTGTATCCCCATATGCTGCACTAAGCTTTAACAGTGTTACTTTGGACAAGGTTAATGAATCTAGTGAAATGGGTGTTACTGTTGATGATGTAACAGCTAAAGAAAATAAACTGCACGTAGGTGTTCGATTCGACTATCAAGTTACTAAAAACTTGGCGCTAGGTGGTTATGGTGAATATGCTAATGCGGTAGATCGCTCTTTACCAAATGTTAACTTGGTATCAAACGTAGATAATGCTGTTGGTGTGAGCTACCAAGCACCTGCTTACGACAAGGATTACTTCTTGTATGGCATTACATTCAACTATCTAACAAACAACTCTAAATGGAATATGTTTGGTGATGTAGCAGGAAATGCGAAAAATTCTGATGATATACAAGCTCAATTAGGGCTTAAGTATATGTTTTAATGTGAAATTGTTTTGTAAAATTTAATCATTAATCAGATTGTTAGGTGAGTTTAAGGCTATTGAAATATCTTATAAATTTTAAATAAATAAGTATTGAGATTTCAATTATGTATGCTTTATTGACTAACATCAAATGTTAACTTAGCTAAATTAGCATATAAAAAAGGCTATTTTCTAGGAAAATAGCCTTTTCTCTTCAAATTGAATGAGAAGACATGTCAAAATTTTGGGAGAAATTGGATTAGCTACTTTTCTAAGAAAGAACGTCTGTTTCTATGAAAAGGTTATGCAAACTTAAGATTTATTAGTTCTAAGCGGCTTTGTTGCACAAAGATTTCATAACTATATGATTTTAAAAGTTTTGATTATTTTTTGATCCAAAATTAAATTTATTTAAATCAGATGCTTACATATTTATGCAACAAAGCCGTAAAGATGTTAAAGGATAAAGAGTTTATTGGTCGAGTATGTCGAATGACAAATACCAATAACCCAATTGATTTTAGTGTGTTAAAGGTAATACGTTCTACGGAAAGTAGTATTCTAGGTTTCGAGATATCTAGAAAAAATACAAATGGTGCTCAATCAGAAACGGCTCTAAAAGATGATGTGAAATTTCAGGATCATGACAATTGGATAAGCGGTTCTGATCTGATCATTCAGCTACTTGAGCAAAAAATTAATACGCTTAGGCGTCAAATTAAAATCAGCTCAGCTAAAAGAAAATAAAGAATGTGAACAGGAGAGAACATTCAAATTGTATTTATCTACAATGACATGTTCTTTCCTGAATTTTAAATAATGTTTTAGCTTTAGGATATTTGGTTAATCAAGGGACATGCTTAATTTTTTTCAACACTTAGAACATTATAAATTTTGTATTTTAGTTGAATATTTGACTTCATCTAAAACTCAACATGTAGCACAAGATATTGCGGGTTTCTCAGCTTTTATTGCAATTGCTGACCGTGTCCATTCAGACCATGATATGGCACCGCTTGAGGCTAGTCAGCATTATTCAAAATCGAGCGATAAAGTTCTGCATTTTTCTGGGAAAGATCGAGATATTCAGGATTTTGAATTATTTTTAGATCAAGCCAAATCAGCCAATATTAAGAATCTTTTATTGCTGACAGGCGATAAGCTCAAAGAGCACAGTTATGGGGGGGATGAATCTGGACGTACCCGATATCTAGAATCGGTGAATGCCGTGATGGTAGCCAAGCGCCGTGGTGGATTTCATCTAGGTGTGGCTTTTAACCCGTTCAAATATGCTGAAGCTGAGCGTGACGCACAATATCTAAAACTACACAAAAAGATGAAGGCAGGCGCAGATTTTATTATTACCCAATTAGGGTATGACATGGATGCTTTAAAACAAGTAAAGGCTTTTTTAAATCGTCATCATTACCAACAAAAAATACTTGCTTGTGTTATGCCGCTGAGTTTTGCTCGTGCCAATTTTATGGTGAAAAATAAAGTCGCTGGTATTGTGATTACACCCTATATGTTAGGGGTGTTGGCTCAGGAAAAACAGGATGGGTTGAGTGATCGGGTTCATTTACGCTGTGCTTTACAGATCCTGATGTGTAAACATCTTGGGTTTGCCGGAGTTCACCTTTCAGCCTGTTACAAGCCTGAAGAGCAGATGCTTTTGGAAAGCTATATAGAACAATATCGGCATCTGGATTTGAATGCACTTGAAGCTCTCTGGAATTCATTATGGCAAGTGAAGACTGGAAAAGAGTTCATGCCAGAATTGCCTTATTACTCCCGTCAGCCGACATCCAGTCAGTTGATTAAATATCAGCAACTACATTTCATGCATGAGGCATTGTTTGAGTCCAAAATTGCCAAGGGTATCGGACGCTTTATTTTTAAAGCCTCATTTTGGGAGCATACACCTGCTGCAAAAGCATTACTGAAAACTGAATTTATCTCTAAGCATGGCGTTGTGGGCTGTGAAAGCTGTGGTCAATGCAGGCTAGGAGATACTTTATATATCTGTCCTGAAACCTGTCCAAAAGGATTGGCGAATGGTCCTTGTGGGGGGACTACCTTAGACCGCTGTGAATTTGGAGATCGAGAATGCATTCATTCTGTGAAAGCCCGGCTTGCCAAAGCCGTGGGACAGACTGACGTTCTAAAAGAAAAATTGATTCCAACTGTACCACTTGAAGTACGTGGCACTAGTTCTTGGAAAAATTGGTATACAGAAGCTTAATTCATTACATTAATTACGTTTAATGAATATCAAAATCAAAAGAATAGGCGTGATCAAAAGATATAGTGAAATAAAACCAATACTGTTTCCATAATGTGAGCAAAGTGGAAACAAGGATAATCCTAAAAGCAGTATTCCTAGAAATCTAGAGATCTGGGGATACTGACTAAGTACAGCAAAGCGACTTTGTTGTGTTTTTATACGCTGCTTTGAGCTCACTGCAAAAAATAACAGCATAGCTAAAATGATCAAGCCTAGACCAATGATAAGTTTCATTTAGCGTATACCGTTTATAAACTGATTTTGAGTCACTTGGTTTGATGCAATTGGTGCTATTTTTTGATGTAAAAATATAGCCAACAAAGCAAACAGAAGAATGAGTAGATCAACTCTCAAGAACATCCAATACGATGAGAATGAAGAAATAAGATGATGATTGAATAAGTAGCATAGGTTTATGATAGGTAGTATAAGAGCGAGAATGATGAAGCCCTTGAGTAAGCTTTTCCAAAGTTGATGCTGTGGCATTAAACAAGCGATTAAAAAGCAAATGAACCACACTGAGAAAAATGTAGTAATTTCATAATTGGGTAAATTGTAAGGTGCTGTCACTAAGCGGTTTATATAGAAATAACTCAGTACGGCAATACCAAGACCTATAGTTGCAGTCATATTAAGTCTGTTGACCAGATATGCACCAAGATGAAAGCTTTGTTTTTTATTTTTTATCTGTCTTTTTAAGCTCCATAAAAATAAGCCTGAAGCAATCATTGTTGCTCCGAGTATGCCCGATAAAAACAAGATGAATCGTAAACTCGGCTGTGCATAACGTGCCATGTGTAAGCCATATATTCCATTATTCAAAGTTGCTAATGCACTTGTATTTCGATTGTTTTTAAGCAATTCACCTGTATGTGCATTAAAAATAAACTGATCTTGGTTACGTGTGATCGTACGATCTTCTTTTTTATTAATTGTTATATGGGCCGATGATGTATTTGGACTTTTTACTGTAATTGTATCTAAGGGTGCAACTCCCCATTGTCGAGTCGTGTGCTTTAAAAAGTATTGTATAGGGCGCATTTCTGCTTTTTCAGGAGTTGAAAGTAAATCCTGCTGAGGTATTGTACGGATCTCTTCAAAATACTGAAAAGGATTGTCAGGATAGCTGAGTTTTAAATTTGCAGGGAAGAGTACATAAAAGAACATCGCCAAGCCTGTAAATGCCGTCACAAAGAAAAACGGCATCGCTGTGACAGCGGATACAGTATGATAGTCAAGATAAGAGAGTTGTCCCTTATTAGTACGTAAAGTAAAAAATTCGATCAGTAATTTTTTATGAGTAATCACACCAGAAATCAATAAAATTAATAAAATAAAGGCAGTAAAAGTGACGATGATCTGTCCTGTCATATAAGACATGCCATAGAGTTGAAAGTGCAGTCGATAAAAGAAATCACCACCTTGGGTATTTAATAACTGTAATTCACTGCCAGTTGAAGCATTTAATATTCTATTTTCGAAAGCACCTTCAGCCGTTTGCCAAAAGACACGATTTACAGGTGCATTATCATGAGCAACATGGATAAACCAACTTTTTGCATCGGGAGCATGTGTTTGTAAATAGGCAAAAGCGGATTGAGCTGCCTCATTAGAGCTAGTTTGCATAGTTGCAAATTGAGGTTGCATCCAGTAATTGATTTCAGTTTTATACAAACTCAATGATCCCATCACAAAAATGAGAAAGAGCAACCAACCAAAAATTAAGCCTAGCCAAGAATGCAAAGTTGCCGTAGATTGTCTAATCGATTTCAGCATGAATTATCCTAAAAACTTGTGTGTAAGAAATAAAATGCTGAGTACAATCAGGCTTAATAGAGACAACCATTTCAGGTTCTTGATACAAAAAATCAAAATGACAAATGCGATATAAAAGATAAGTGCGACCAATGAGCCAAGCAAAACAGATTCGGCTTTAGGTAAAAAAGATTGGCATAAATGAATCAAATTGAGGGCAAAAAAATAAGTGCATAGATAGCCAATACCAAAGCCAATCATAAAGCGATAAAGTGTAATTAAATGAAGTTTCAAGGCGTTTGATCGCAGTATATTTGATGATGAAATTGAAAGCTAAATAGCCAATCTTAGAGAGTTTTGATCTGTATAACTCTTTTGAATTACAAAGATGAGATACCCAAATAGATTGGCTATTTTAGCGTATTAAGTCTCGTCATCCATGGCATTCGAATAGAATTTCACACCTAATTTAATCCGTTCACGACCTTGGCTCATACGCCAACGGTTGGTGTCGCGCAAGGAATAGACACAGCCACAATATTCTTGTTGGTAGAACTCTTCCTTCTTGCTGATTTCGAGCATACGAACAGCACCACCATTTTTACGCCAGTTGTAATCCCAATAGGTAATGCCTGGGTAATGTGAAGCAGAACGATGACCACAGTCATTAATCTGCTGCATGTTCTTCCAACGGGAAATACCAAGCGAGCTACTTATTAGACTGAAGCCATTTTCGGCTGCATATAAAGCTGTACGCTCAAAACGCATATCAAAGCACATGGTACAACGGATGCCTTTCTCAGGTTCATTTTCCATACCTTTGGCACGTGCAAACCAATTGTCAGTATCGTAATCACAGTCGATAAAAGGGATATTATGTTTTTCGGCAAAGCGAATATTTTCTTCCTTACGAATTTCATATTCTTTTATCGGGTGAATGTTAGGGTTATAGAAAAAGATTGAAAAGTCGATACCTGATTCAATCAAGGTTTCCATCACTTCACCTGAGCACGGCGCACAGCAGGAGTGAAGCAGGAGTTTGTCATGACCTTCTGGGAGAGTCAGTTTTTGACGTTCAAGTTTATTTGACATGGAAATAGGGCTTAAATCTAAACCCTACATCTTAACAATCTAATCTCATGGTTAAGGTGATTTTTGCTCATGTTTAAATGAGTGATCTTCAGGATGTAAGTTGTGAATTAAATTCATCTTTTGGTGAGGAAATATCGTTTTACTCATGTATTGGTGTGGGTATAAATTGCACTGGTGAAATATGATTAGAGCTTAAACAAATCAATTGAATGAAGCCAAATTTTAAAATTGAAGGCTGAGCTATTTTTTCTTTGGAAAAGCTAAAAATAGCTCATTAATTTGAATACTTAAATTTCGCTAAAAGTCATAAAAAAATTGAATCGGGTTCTAAACATATTTTGTTCAGTGTATATCTAAGCCGTCATCATTTTTTTTGTACAAATATAAATGAGAGCCGACTTATTTATATCTTTTGATTTTTTATCGAATGATGATGGTCTTTCATGGAATATGTAGAACACAACACCTCCACGGTCAATCCAAATTCTAAAACACGTGTTTTATTTGCGAGTCTGGTAGGTACAACAATTGAATTTTTCGACTTTTATATTTATGCCACGGCTGCTGTACTGGTTTTCCCGCATTTATTTTTCCCTGAAAGTAGTGGTAGTGCCGCATTACTGCAATCTTTAGCCACTTTTTCAATTGCATTTATCGCACGTCCAATTGGCGCTATTATTTTTGGACATCTTGGTGATCGAATTGGCCGTAAAGCCACACTCGTTTCTGCATTGCTATTAATGGGGATTTCTACAGTTTGCATCGGACTATTACCGACCCATGCACAAATTGGTGTGGCTGCACCCATCTTGTTAGCATTGTGTCGTTTAGGGCAAGGGCTTGGTTTGAGTGGCGAGTGGAGTGGTGCGGTATTATTCGCCACAGAAAATGCACCAAAGGGTAAACGTGCATGGTATGGCATGTTCCCACAGCTCGGTTCTCCAATTGGTTTTATTCTTGCGGCAAGCTCATTTTTATTATTAGGTGCATTTTTATCAGATGAAGCCTTTATGCAATGGGGCTGGCGAATTCCGTTTATTGCAAGTGCATTGCTAGTATTCGTTGGCTTATATATTCGATTAAAACTACACGAATCTCCAGCTTTTCAAAATGTTTTAAACAAGCAATCAGCAGTTAAAGTACCTTTGAAGGATGTGCTCACCAAACATATTGGAAAAGTGGTATTGGGTATGTTGGCGACAGTATGTACCTTGGTTGTATTTTATTTGATGACGATATTTGCATTGAATTGGGGGACAACCGCATTAGGGTATAGTCGAGATACTTTTTTAAAAATCCAACTGATTGCAACAGTGTGTTTTGGTCTGTGTATTCCTATCTCTGCATTATCCGCTGAGAAGTTTGGTAGAAAAATAACATCCATTGCCATTTGTATTCTGACCATGATCTTTGGATTGTTCTTCTCAACATTTTTTGTTGCTGATAACGTATTATCAGTATTGGTGTTCCTGTGCCTTGGTTTAAGTATTATGGGCTTAACTTATGGACCACTTGGGACCATTTTGTCTGAAATTTTCCCTGTTTCAGTTCGATATACAGGAACAGCCTTGTCTTATAATTTTGGTAGTATTTTAGGCGCATCATTTGCCCCTTTGATTGCAACTCAATTGGCTCAAAATTATGGTTTGCATGCTGTGGGATATTATTTATCTATCGCGGCAGGTGTTTCTCTATGTGCTTTCATGTGTATTCGTGAAACAAAAAATGAAAACATTATGAGCTGATTGTTTTATTGCACATGATGCTCAATTTCGGGCTTATTCAATCGTATATTTTAAAATGAATAAGCCCACAACTCAGATACACCTTATCCCAACTCGTTTTCTCATCATTAAATGTTCATCATTGTATCGATATACAGATGCATTCGATTTCTATTTAATACGTGTCCAACACTTGATCTTTCAATATGGATATTTGATGAGGCGATCTCATCCATTGCATGTTAAAAAAACACCAACATGAGATTTACTCATCTCATCCTGAATTTATATCGTTTTACTCATTTTATGATTCACGTTTAAATAAAGCCATTCAGAAATTTAGATTTTGTAAAATTTTTTAGGTGGCAATCTCCATGAGTCAGAAATTTGCATGTTCAATCAAACGCATTCGTTTCGATGAAAACTATGAACCAGCAAACAATACACGTTTAACCACGAATTTTGCTAACTTGGCCCGTGGTGAAAGCCGCCAAGAAAATCTGCGCCGTACATTGGCGATGATCAATAACCGTTTCAATAGCCTTGCAACTGTAGATAATCCTAAAGGCGATCGCTATTCACTTGAAATTGATATTATTTCAGCGGCGATTGATATTGAAGGTAATGGTCAAACTTTCCCATTCATTGAAACTTTAAAAAGCACCGTGATCGACCATAAAACCGGTGAACGTCTTGAGGGTATGATTGGTAACAGTTTTTCTTCTTTTGTGCGTGATTATGACTTCAGCGTGGTACTGCCAGCACATGGTTGTAAGTTCAATGAGCAACCTGAAGGCTTTGGTGATCTACACGGGAAATTGTACTTACACTTGGTGAATTCAGACGTATTTAAAGCAGAATTTAAGCAAAACCCAGTGATTTGTTTAAGTATCTCAACCACGAAAACCTATTACCAAACAGCCAATGTGCATCCAGTACTCGGGGTTGAATATACCAATGACGATTACTCACGTACCGATGCCTATTTTGCCAAAATGGGTTTAAGTGTTCGTTACTTTAAGCCTCAAGGTGCCAATGCACCGCTCGCATTCTACTGCGCAGGTGATTTATTACGTGATTACACTGATTTTGAATTGATCAGTGCGATTGCGACCATGGAAAGTTTCCAAAAAATCTATCGTCCTGAAATTTACAACACCAATTCACCTGCAGGTGTGGAATATCAACCAAGTCTCAGCTATGGCGATTATTCTTTGACTCGTGTTGTCTATGACCGTGTAGAACGTGGCGAATTGGCAGTGAAACAAGGGAAATGGACCGAAGAAAACTTTATTAAGCCTTATAAAGACATTCTTGATGAATGGGCAGCCAATTTTAAAGTTGAAACAGCACAACAAGATACTGCTGCTTAAGCTGACACAATTTAACGATATACAAATTTAGAGAAAGAAGACTATGGCTATTTTACTCCCAACATCAACAGCAGGCAGCTTACCGAAACCCACTTGGCTGGCAGAACCGGAAAAATTATGGTCTGCTTGGAAACTTGAAGGTGAAGAATTATTGGAAGCAAAACGTGATGCTTTAAAATTATCACTTCATGAGCAAGTGACTGCGGGTATTGATATTGTCAGTGATGGCGAGCAGACCCGTCAGCACTTCGTAACCACGTTCATTGAACATCTTGAAGGTGTGGATTTCGAAAAGCGTGAAACCATGCGTATTCGTAACCGTTATGAAGCAAGCGTACCTTCAGTGGTCGGTGAAGTATCACGTAAAAAAGCTGTATTTGTAGACGATGCTAAATTCTTACGTAGCCAAACCAATCAACCGATTAAATGGGCGTTGCCTGGTCCGATGACCATGATTGATACACTTTTTGACGGTCACTACAAGAGCCGTGAAAAATTGGCTTGGGAATTTGCCAAAATTCTGAATCAAGAAGCTTTAGAGCTCGAAGCGGCAGGTGTCGACATTATTCAGTTTGATGAGCCTGCATTTAATGTGTTCTTTGATGAAGTAAATGATTGGGGTATTGCGACATTAGAGCGTGCGCTTGAAGGACTCAAATGTGAAACAGCTGTCCATATTTGCTATGGCTACGGCATCAAGGCAAATACGGATTGGAAACAAACATTGGGTAATGAATGGCGTCAGTATGAAGAATCATTCCCTAAATTACAAAAGTCAAAGCTAGATATCATTTCGTTAGAGTGCCAAAACTCACGTGTACCGATGGATTTAATTGAACTGATTCGTGGCAAAAAAGTCATGGTTGGTGCAATTGATGTAGCAACCAATCAAGTTGAAACTGCAGAAGAAGTCGCAAATACCTTACGTAAAGCATTGCAATTTGTTGATGCAGACAAGCTGTATCCTTCAACCAACTGTGGTATGACACCTTTATCTCGTAATGTTGCACGTGGCAAGCTTGAGGCGTTAAGTGCAGGTGCTGCCATTGTTCGTAAAGAATTAGAGGCTTAAATCAAACGTAGTTTGATGCTGAGCAGGGTAAATGGTGACTGAATCATTTGTCCTGTTCTAAGCAAAAGCACGTGATTATACATTTGAGATGAAAGAGATGATTGAAGCAACAGACTTTAGAAATGCAATGTCTTTACTCACCACAGCAGTGAATGTTATTACGACTTCGGGTGAAACAGGTATGCATGGATTTACTGCATCTGCCGTATGTAGCGTGACGGATACACCGCCAATGTTATTAGTCTGTATGAATCAATCCTCCCGTTCACATGCCCATTTTGTTGAAAATAAAGTCTTGGCTGTAAACGTACTAAGTACTCAGCATGAACAGCTTTCAAATGCTTTTGCTTCAAGTAAATTCAGTTCTGAAGAGCGTTTTCAACTGGGTGAGTGGGGCAATTTAGAGACAGGCTCGCCGATTTTGGAAGATGCTTTGGTCAGTTTTGACTGTCAGATTGAGAATATTCAGCAAGTGGGTACACACAGTATTTTCTTGTGTCGTGTGCTTCAAGTTCAACAAAGCGATCAAGAAGAAAGCCTGGTGTATTTTAACCGTGCTTATCATCAAGTGGGGCAGTTGGAACATGCTTAACTCAACGCCTTAATTCCTTCATTTTTTAAAGTTAGTCTATTGTGGAACTTATAACCTTTTTAGTCATCGGTGCTTTTGCTGGTTTTGCAGCAGGGTTGTTTGGTGTCGGTGGTGGTACGATTATTGTGCCACTGCTTTTTATTGTCTTTACCCAAATGGGTTATGACCCCGATGTTATTATGCACCTCGCATTAGGCACATCTTTAGCGACCATCGTTGTCACTTCAATTAGTTCATTGATGGCACATCATAAAAATGGGGCTGTGATTTGGTCTATTTTTAAAAATCTAGCACCATCTATGGCACTTGGTTGTTTTTTTGGGGCGGGTATTGCAGGTTTGATATCAGGATTACATCTACAAATCATTGTCGGCTTATTCCTGATTTGGGTTGCATATACCATGTTTACAGGTGCCAAAAAGGTAATTGACCCAACAAAAATGTTGCCATCATCAGGTCAACAAATTGCTGCTGGTAGTGTCATTGGAGTTGCATCAGCGATCTTTGGAATTGGTGGTGGAAGTCTGACGGTTCCATATCTCAATAGCTATGGGGTGGTCATGCAGAAAGCAGTTGGTACATCTGCTGCCTGTGGACTACCCATTGCTGTTGCTGGTGCATTAGGATTCATACTTTTTGGCATGAATGCTGAAATCAATGTGCCGAATACCATTGGTTATGTTCATATTTATGCCTTCATTGGAATCAGTATCATGAGTTTCATCACTGCAAAATTTGGTGCTAAGGCTGCACATGCTTTATCGCCAGCGATGCTCAAGAAATGCTTTGCGATTTTACTGGTCATTGTAGGATGCTTCTTCCTTGTGAAAGGATTCATTTGATATCACGCACTGATTATTCATAATGTTAAATAGCCTGCTTTATGTGGGCTTTTTAATCTAGATTTTAATATATCCTGACAAGGATAATTCTTTGAGCTTCTCCCAAGATGATTGAATTAAAACACTTAAAAATGCTTTCAGCTTTAAGAGAACATGGTTCTTTAGTCGCAGCAGCGAACGATCTTTGCATTACACCTTCAGCGGTATCTCATCAGCTACGTGAGCTAGATCAATGGTTTGGTGTAGAAGTTGTCAATCGTCGTACACGTCCTATCAGTTTCTCTAATGTTGGCTTACGTCTATTGAAATTGGCCGATGAAGTATTGCCACAAGTTCAAATTACACAAAGCGACATTACACGTATTATTCATGGGCAAACTGGTCGGATTACTTTTTCTTCCGAATGCCATAGTTGTTTCGATTGGCTCATGCCCTTACTCAATCAATACCGTATTCAATATCCCGATGTCGATTTGGATTTTGCATCAGGATTTGAAGCAAATCCACATGAGTTATTGCAAAATGGCGAATTTGATTTATTGATTACTGCAGATCCGATTGCTTTGAAAGGTGTTGAATACTTTCCAGTGTTTGAGTATGAGTCTCGACTTGTCTTATCGACAACACATCCATTGGTGCGTGCAGAACACATTACTGTTCAAGAGTTGGCTGAAGAAACGCTTATTACATATCCAGTGGATAAACATCGTTTGGATATCATGTCTAAGCTATTTATTCCTGCAAATATTCAGCCGAAAAATATTCGAACCACCGACTTGACCCAAATGTTGATTCAGTTGGTTGCAAGCGGTCGTGGTATTGCCGCATTGCCTGATTGGGTGGTGAATGAATATGAGCAAAAAGGTTGGGTCACTTCACGACGTCTTAATTGTGTTGCACCTGAAGGTTTACGTCGTACCTTATATGCTGGTTTTAGAACGGATGAAAAAGACAAAGATTACTTTGATGGTTTCTTAAAGCAGCTTGAGCGATTCTCAAAGAAAAGAATCTCTTACTACAGTTAGTTCTCTGAGTCTTTATCATTGCATTATCCTAGGGGGGATTTAGACAATAATAGTTTTATGATTCAATGCACTAAATCAAATTTGGGTTCACATTGGGTAAAAAATAATTGCCACATTTTTTGCCACACTTTTTTTAAATCCTATCAAAAACTATCAAATGAAATTATATAAATGATTGAAAATACAAACAATTATATTTGATAGATTTTGATAGAGTTAAGCTTTAGCGGGTTCAACTCCCGCCATCTCCACCAAAATTCTTGTTATAAAAAAGCCACTTATATAAGTGGCTTTTTTATGTACACATTTTTTTATATTAAGAACGGCTTTGTTGCACAAACCTATCTGTAAAGGCTTTTTCAGCGATATAATTTTCAAATGAAGAAGCCTACACATAAAATCTACCGCACAACCAATTGGCCCGCATATAACCGAGTACTCATGAGTCGCGGAAATATTGCCATTTGGTTTGATCCTGCTACGCAATGGTATGCTCCATCAAAAGGCAAACAAGGGCGAAATCAAACCTACTCCGACGCAGCTATCCAATGCTGCTTAATGATTAAATCCTTATTCCGTCTATCTTTACGTATGGTCACTGGCTTTGTGCAAAGTCTGATTGAACTTTGCGGATTAAATTGGACCGCACCAGATTACAGTACGCTTTGTAGAAGACAAAAGCATATTGATATTGCAATCAGCTACCAAAAAAGTAGCGAGGGGCTGCATCTACTTGTAGACTCTACAGGCATGAAGTTTCTAGGTGAGGGCGAATGGAAACGCAAGAAACATGGAGCTGAATATCGTCGCCAATGGCGTAAACTACATATTGGTATAGATGCCAAAACCCTACAAATACGCGCTATTCAGCTCACAACCAATAATGTCAGTGATTCACAGGTGCTTGGTGATTTACTTAATCAGATTCCACAAGATGAGCAGATTGACTCTGTTTATACCGATGGAGCTTATGACACCAAGCAATGCCGTCAGGTCATTGCAGATCGGCAAGCACATGCGGTGATTCCACCTAGAAAAAATGCGAAACCATGGAAAGATAGAAAGAGTAGCTCGCTAGAGCGAAATGAATTACTTCGAACAGTTAAACGTTTAGGCAGGACATTATGGAAAAAATGGTCAGGCTATCATCGCCGCAGTTTGGTGGAAACCAAGATGCATTGCATCAAATTATTAGGCGATAAATTAATGGCAAGAAGCTTTCCTAGTCAGGTGAATGAAATTCATGCACGTGTAGCAGTCCTCAACCGATTTACGGAATTAGGTCGACCACTTACCCAAATTACGCCTTAAATTTGGCTCAATTAGGGGCGCTTTGCATTTCAAATCTTTGTGCAACAAAGCCCCTGCAATCTCATATCGACCATAAAACTGTAAATCGACAAACAATTTTTGAATTAGGTTCTGTAAGTAAAATTTTTACGGGCATTGCAGGGGGCTATGCCAAGAGTCAGGGCAAGCTTTCTTTTAATGATCATCCAGCTAGGTATTGGCCTGATTTAAAGAATTCAGAAATCAACAAAGTCAGTTTGCTGGAATTAGCGACTTATACGAGTGGAAACTTACCTTTGCAATTCCCGGATCAGGTTAAGACTGATCAGCAAGTTTTAGAGTATTTCCAAAATTGGCAGGTTAAACATCCGCCTGGCCAATATCGGCAATATTCAAATCCAAGTATTGGCTTATTTGGTGAGTTAAGTGCAAGATCAATGAATGTTCCTTTTAGCGTATTGCTGGAACAGACGATCTTTCCAAAACTTAATTTAAAGAATACCTATCTCAATGTTCCGAAAGCACAAAGGGTTCACTATGCTTTTGGTTATGATCAGAATAATCATCCGGTGCGGGTAAACCCGGGAGCTCTGGATGCTCAGGCTTATGGGGCGAAATCTACACTTCCCGATATGCTGAAATTATTAGATGCCAATCTGAATCTGAAAAAGAACAAGCCTGATATTGAACAAGCGCTTCTGGAAACTCATCATGGGTATTTTAAACTTGGAAAAATGACCCAAGCACTCGGTTGGGAGACTTTTTCATATCCGACGACGCTCGATATTTTGCTGGAAAGTAATTCTGAAAAAGTCGTGATGCAACCCAATCGGGTAGACAAAAATACTGTTCAGGCAAAATCACAAGTTTTTCATAAAACCGGTTCAACCAATGGCTTTGGCACCTATGTACTATTTATTCCGGAAGAAAATTCTGGACTGGTCATGCTGATGAATAAAAAAATTCCCAATGCAGAGCGAATCAAGGCGGCCTATCAAGTCTTTCAGGCCATAAAAAACAGTTAAGTTTATTAAGCCTGAATAAAAGGAAATGTCTCATGATTTTTAGCTAGGGTATTTCCTTCTTTTGAAAAGAGGTTGATTCTTAAACTCTAACTGAAGTAAAAGCCTCCTAATTTCGGAGGTTTTTATTTTGTATCGATAAGAGTGGTAGATTTTACTGGTTGAGAAAAATTCATCCTATAAATTTTAAAATGAAATTTAATAATATTAAAGTTCAAAATAGGGTAAGCTTATTTAATTAAGATTGGATCAGATTAGATAGTTTCAGGTCATTCATGTTAGAACTTCGTCATTTAAAAACCTTAGTCGCGTTACGGGAACATGGTTCACTGGTTGCAGCAGCAGGAGATCTTTGTCTCACGCCTTCAGCTTTGTCCCATCAGCTTCGTGAATTGGATCAATGGTTCGGAGTCGAAGTCGTTAATCGCCGTAGTCGCCCGGTGAGTTTTTCCAATGTCGGGCAGCGCTTGCTGAAGCTGGCAGATGATATTTTGCCTCAAGTCCATGTTGCGCAGAGTGATATTACTCGTATTGTGCATGGGCAGACTGGACGGATCATTTTTTCTTCCGAATGCCATAGCTGTTTCGACTGGTTGATGCCTTTACTGAATCAATATCGTATTCAATATCCAGATGTAGATTTGGATTTCGCTTCTGGCTTTGAGGCCAATCCGCATGAACTGTTACAAACTGGGGAATTCGATCTACTTATTACCGCCGATCCGATTGAACTAAAGGGCATAGAGTATTTCCCGATTTTTGAATATGAATCGCGTCTGGTTCTTTCTAATACCCATCCTTTAGTGCGTGCTCAAAACATTAGCATCCAGGAATTGGCAGAAGAAACATTGATTACTTATCCAGTGGATAAGCACCGTCTGGACATCATGTCACATCTGTTTATTCCAGCGAATATTTTACCGAAACAGATTCGAACCACCGACTTAACTCAAATGTTGATTCAGCTGGTTGCCAGTGGTCGGGGAATTGCAGCCTTGCCAGATTGGGTAGTGAATGAATATGAACAAAAGGGCTGGGTGACTTCATGCCGTTTGGAGTGTGTAGCACCGAATGGACTGCGCCGAACTTTATATGCAGGTTATCGAACTGAAGAAAAGCAAAAAGATTATTTCGAAGGATTTTTAAAGCAGCTTGACCGATTCTCTAAAAAGAGAATCACATATTATGATTAAGGGATGATAAAGATTTCTTCTCGACTCTTTAAAACTATTCTTTTTGATGACGCTTTCAGTCAATTAGATTAATAAATATACAATTCTAAAACAGGCTTATTCTCGTTTTAGGTGAAAGATGGGAAGAGTAGGACTCAACTAATAGATGAGATATTTAAGAGTTCTTAAGTATTCTAAAACCTATTCTGAAAGAAAAAGTGAGATCATGAATATCGCAAAGAATACCATCTGTCTTTGGTACGATCATGATGCTGAAGAAGCTGTACGATTTTATGCAGAAACTTTTCCAAATTCATCTATAGGTGCCATCGTTCTTGCACCTGGAGATTATCCCTCTGGTAAAGCAGGTGATGTCATCACAGTAGACTTTACCGTACTGGGTATTCCATGTATTGGTTTAAATGGAGGGCCTGTATTTCAACATAATGAATCTTTCTCATTTCAAGTTGCCACAGAGGATCAGGAAGAAACTGACCGCTATTGGAATGCGATCGTCAATAATGGCGGTCAGGAAAGCGAATGCGGATGGTGTAAGGATAAATGGGGGTATCTTGGCAAATCATCCCTAAAGCTTTGCTTGAAGCATCATACAGTTCAGACCGTGGTGTTGCTAAAAGAGCTTTTGATGCCATGATGACCATGAAGAAAATTGATGTCGCTGCAATTGAAGCTGCCATCCGAGGCTAAGGCATGGTCTCGATATCAGTGATTAATGCCATGTATTTAGTTTAAGCGTTTGGCCTTATTACTTATATAAAGTGAGAGGTCATTGATAATAATCAGAAGTTCATCCTTTAAGGTATAGCCAGTGAGTGGCTTATGGCGGCCGCTGGCTAAAATCTATTTAAGCTTTCTCTATAAATAATTTTTATTTTTTAAAAATAAGTAGGGTGTGTTGACACTTTTAGCTTAAAAAAATAGCGAAGTAGTAAAATCAAATCACCAAACCCAATTTTACTATTCGCTATGCCTCGTACCATGCTGACAGATCAACACTGGCAAAAGTTGAAAGTTATTCTGCGTAATTTATCCATTCACCACAACTCAAATTTACGCAATTTTATTGAAGCTATTCTCTATAGAATTAGAACAGGCTGTCCGTGGCGAGATATTCCTTCTTGTTTTGGTCATTCCAATTCTATTTTCAAACGTTTTAATCGTTGGTCAAGCAGCGGTAAGTTACTTAGATTATTCAAATTACTAGCCTCATGCCCCGATATGGAGTGGATTTTTATTGATGGCTCTCATGTACGTGCTCATCAACATTCTGCCGGCATAGCGAATCAATCTATTTCTAAAAGTGTAGGAGGAAACTCCTCAAAAATACATTTGATTGTTGATGCACATGGCAATCCTATTGATTTCATGATTACCGATGGAACCACACATGATGTTAAAGTTGCGCCTGATTTAATATCAACATTAGATTTAAAAGAGACAAAAGTGGTATGTGCAGATAAAGGCTATGATTCAGAACCACTGCGTGAACAGATCAGGAAAACAGGGACTAAAGCGAATATACCAAAGAAAACGAATAGCCAATCGAACAATGACCATATGGACTGGTATTTATATAAAATCAGGCATTTAGTTGAAAATATGTTTTGTAGATTAAAGCAATTTAGAGGAATAGCTACTCGATATGACAAGCTCAAAAGAAATTATCAAAGTTCTGTTGCCTTAGTCTGTATATTTTTATGGCTACCGTTATAGGGTTAATTATGAACAGTAAGTGTCAACAGACCCTAAATAAAACTCGAAAATATCTCTGAAAGTGAACATTCATATTTGAAATATTTAGCTTAAAGTAAGATGATAAAATAATAAGTGACTAAAATTTAAAATCTTATTTCATCCGCTAGAAGAACGAGAAAAACATGCCTCATTCCCATCATCATGAAAAACACTACATACAACGTTCTGGCTGGTTACGTGCCGCCGTGCTTGGTGCCAATGATGGAATTATTTCCGTGACCAGTCTGGTTGTCGGGATGGCAGCCAGTGGTGCTTCGTCACAAACACTTTTGATTGCTTGTGTTGCTGGCCTGATTTCTGGTGCAGCTTCGATGGCAGCTGGGGAATATATCTCGGTCAAGTCGCAACAGGATATTGAAAAAAATGATCTCGCCATGGAAGAGCGGGAATTAAATCTGCATCCCGTACATGAATTAAGAGAGCTGAAAAACATTTATATCAAGCGAGGTTTAGAAGCTGATCTGGCCGAAGAAGTAGCAAAACAGCTTACTGCACATAATGCCTTGGATGCGCATGCGCGTGATGAAATTGGGATTCTGGAACAGACGGCTGCCCGGCCCTTTACGGCGGCATTTTCTTCAGCATTAGCATTTACGGTGGGTTCTTTATTTCCATTGGTATCCATTTTAGTTTTGCCTTCACACCTGCTAGATCAGGGCGTGATGCTGGTGGGAGTACTTAGTCTGGGAATGATGGGAGCATTAGCCAGTTATGCGGGTGGTGGTGGCATGTGGAAAGGCGCACTGCGTGTCATGATTTGGGGCATCGTTGCCATGCTATTCAGTTTCTGGATTGGCTCTCTATTTAATGTTGCTACCACCTAATCATTTAAAAAATATGGAATAAATTTATATTTTTCTCTATATGTCCGAAATTCAAGTGAAGTAGACAATCTGAAATTAAAATTTCCAAACTTAAGTGTATTAGACACATTTAGATACTTAATTAGCTAACTCATTTAAAAAAATTAATTTTTAACGATAAGTTTTTCTTTAATTAAAAATATCTAGTTTGATTATGTTCTTCCTTGCACTAAAGCTGTGCCAAATGGTGCAGTGAAGTGGCAATTTTAAAATTTGGATATGAATATTTTCAGGAAAATGAGAAAGAGCTTGATTTGCAGTCCCTATAATTTAGAAAAAATATAAAATTACCTCTCGATAAATAATATAAATACAAATACTTATTCATAAAGTTATTTTGTTGGCACGCTTTGTGCTTAATAGAATTTGAGTCAAAGACGACTCTAAAGAAATTTGTAAGACGGCCAATGACGTCCGTTCTGATCGCATCTGGTGTGCAGCGATTCGCATAGCAGATAAGCCTATACGTTCAGTTCTGGAAGGAGATGGTGATGTCTTCAAATTTATATGAAAAGAAAGCAACAAAAATAAGTCTTTTGAATTTCAGCAGCGCAGCAATGAGAGCCTTCCATATGAGTTGGCTCGCGTTTTTTGTCTGCTTCTTTGCCTGGTTCGCCTGTGCACCGCTAATGCCTGTGATCGCAGGTGAATTCAGCTTAACCAAAGATCAAATCGCCAATATCAATATTGCAGCAGTCGCGATCACCATTCTGGTTCGACTGATTGTCGGTCCCCTATGTGACAAATATGGTCCACGGAAAACCTATACCGCCTTACTCGTACTCGGCAGTATCCCGGTCTTTGGTGTGGCCTCTGCGAATAGCTATGAATCTTTCCTGTTTTTCCGCTTACTGATTGGTGCCATTGGTGCCAGTTTCGTTATTACCCAATATCACACCAGCATCATGTTTGCGCCGAATGTCGTGGGTACAGCCAATGCGGCATCAGCAGGCTGGGGCAATGCCGGTGGTGGTGCGACTCAAGCCTTGATGCCTTTACTTCTGGCTGCGCTGGTGATGTTCGGTGTTGAACAGGCGATGGGCTGGAGAATTGCCCTGATCGTTCCAGGCCTAATGATGCTGATCGTCGGTGCATTGTACTGGAAATTCACTCAGGACTGTCCACAAGGCAACTTTAAAGAACTGCGTGCAGCAGGAATTCAGGTAGGTAGCGAGAAAAAAGGTGGCATGGCAATTCTGATGCATGCTGCACGTAACTACCGTGTCTGGATTCTATTTGGCGCTTATGCGGCCTGCTTTGGTATTGAAATCTTCATTCATAACATCGTAGCCATGTACTACGTAGAAAACTTCAGCTTTGGTTTAAAAGAAGCAGGCATGACGGCCGGGATCTTCGGTCTGTTAGCACTGTTTGCCCGTGCACTGGGTGGCATTGTTTCAGACAAAGTTGCCATCAAAAAAGGCCTGGACGGGCGTACTAAAGTGCTGTTTGCCATGATCTTGATGGAAGGCTTATTTCTGATTTTATTCTCGCAAATGAATAGTGCCATGCTGGCCATCGTCACAATGACTGTTTTCGCATTATTTACTCACATGGCATGTGGTGCAACGTATGCGCTGGTGCCATTTATTGACCGTGATGCTTTAGGCGGTGTGGCCGGCATTATCGGTGCAGGCGGTAACGTGGGGGCGGTCGCAGCAGGATTCTTACTTAAAGGCATGCTGGATATTCAAACCTGCCTGATGGCGCTTGGCGGCCTGGTCGTGATTGCAGCAAGTTTTGTTCTGATGATTCGCTTCTCGGTTGAGCATAAGGCCAAAGAGCAAAAGCTGTACGAAGAAGCTGTCCTTGAACGAAACAACCTGGCTTAAAACACAAGATACAAGATTTAGAAAATTTAGGAGAAGGAATATGAAACTGGTAATGATTGGCCATGGCATGGTAGGACACAAATTTATTGAGTCTGTGCTTGAGCATGCGGGTGATGACGTTGAAATCACGATTCTGGCAGAAGAGCCGCGTCTGGCTTATGACCGTGTGCATTTAACTGAATATTTCACTGGAAAATCAGCCAAGGATTTAACCCTTTGCCGTAACGACTTTGCAGA
Source organism: Acinetobacter sp. CAU_H_60 (assembly GCF_058599385.1). Classification (NCBI taxonomy): domain Bacteria; kingdom Pseudomonadati; phylum Pseudomonadota; class Gammaproteobacteria; order Moraxellales; family Moraxellaceae; genus Acinetobacter; species Acinetobacter sp. CAU_H_60. The sequence continues at coordinate 754,057 of NZ_CM178653.1, forward strand.
TGCGTATGGAATTGATCTGCGTTTGAGTACCAAAGCGACTGCAATCGATACTGTTAATAAAACAGTCACCACTAATCATGGCGATGTGATTGCTTATGACAAACTGGTTTTAGCTACCGGCTCCTATGCTTTTGTTCCACCAATTCCAGGCAACGACCGTGAAAACTGCTTTGTTTACCGTACCATTGAAGATCTGGATGCAATCCGTGCAGCGAGTCTGAATGCCAAAAACGGTGTCGTGATTGGTGGTGGTTTGTTGGGTCTGGAAGCAGCTAAAGCGCTGCGTGACCTGAATCTGGAAACACATGTGGTTGAATTCGCACCACGCCTGATGGCAGTTCAGGTTGATGATCTTGGCGGTAAAGTATTACGCACCAAAATCGAAGATCTGGGTGTTAAAGTCCATACCCAAAAAGCAACCTCGTTTATTGAAGACGGCGTAAATGCTAAACATGTGATGAAGTTTGGTGATGGTGCCGAGCTGGAAACTGACATCATCCTGTTCTCTGCCGGTATTCGTCCACGTGATGAACTGGCTCGACAAAGCGGACTGGCCATTGGTGAACGTGGCGGAATCGTGATCAATGATTACTGTCAAACTTCTCATCCAGATATTTACGCGATTGGTGAATGTGCGCTATGGAATAACAAGATTTTTGGTCTGGTGGCTCCAGGCTATGACATGGCGCGTATCGCTGCGAAACATGTACTTCAAGAAGAATGTGCCGCATTTACTGGCGCAGACATGAGCACCAAGCTGAAACTGATGGGTGTAGATGTTGCTTCGGTGGGCGATGCACATGCCATGACCCCAGGTTCACTAAGCTACTTCTATGCCGATGAAGCGGCTCAAGTCTATAAGAAAATTGTGGTCAATGCAGAAAAAACCAAACTACTGGGTGCAGTGTTGGTCGGTTGTGCCAAAGAATATAACGACCTGCTACAAATGATGCTGAATGGGCTGGAAATCCCGGAAAATCCAGAAAGCCTGATCATGCCAGGCTTTGATCAGGCAGCAGCGAAAACGGGTGGCAGTGGGGTAGATCTATTTCCAGATAGCGCAACCATCTGTTCATGTAACAACGTTTCTAAAGCGGATATCTGTTCTGCGATTGCCGATGGTTCTACTTCTCTTGGTGCCCTGAAAAAATGCACCAAAGCCGCAACTGCTTGTGGTGGCTGTGCACCGCTGGTGACACAAGTTCTGAAATCTGAGTTACAACGTCAAGGCGTTACCGTAAACAATCATCTCTGCGAACACTTTGCTTATTCACGCCAAGAGCTGTATCACCTGGTTCGTGTCAATGAAATCAAGACCTTTGATGACTTGATCCAGCAACATGGTCATGGTCTGGGCTGCGATATCTGTAAGCCAACAGTGGCAAACATCCTGGCATCTTGCTGGAACGACTTTGTCCTGAAACCAAGCCATGCCGGCCTGCAAGACAGTAACGATTACTACCTCGGTAACATTCAAAAAGATGGTACTTACTCTGTCGTTCCTCGTATGGCAGGCGGTGAAGTCACACCAGATGGTCTGATCGTCATTGGTCAAATTGCTAAAGAATATGGTCTGTATACCAAACTGACTGGGGGCCAGCGTGTCGATATGTTTGGTGCGCAACTCCATCAATTACCAGAAATCTGGGAAAAACTGATCAATGCCGGTTTTGAATCGGGGCATGCTTACGGTAAATCGCTGCGTACTGTTAAATCTTGTGTTGGTAGCACCTGGTGTCGTTATGGTGTAGATGATTCTGTGGGCTTGGCGATCTATCTGGAAAACCGCTACAAAGGCCTGCGTTCTCCACACAAACTAAAAATGGCGGTATCTGGCTGTACTCGTGAATGTGCCGAAGCACAAAGCAAAGACGTCGGTGTGATTGCCACTGAAAAAGGCTGGAACCTCTATGTCTGCGGTAACGGCGGTATGAAACCACGCCACGCGGAACTACTGGCATCAGATCTGGATACACAAACTTTAGTCCGCTATATCGACCGTTTCTTCATGTTCTATATCCAGACTGCAGACCGTCTGCAACGTACTTCAGTATGGCGCGACAACCTCGAAGGCGGCCTGGATTATCTGAAAGATGTCATCGTCAATGACTCACTGGGTCTGGCAGCAGAATTAGAGCGTCGTATGGAGCATGTGGTGGGCACTTATCAGGATGAATGGCGTACTGCAGTTGAAGATCCAGAAGTCCGTAAACGTTTCAAAACCTTTATTAATGCCAAGGCTGAACAGCAAAACGATCCGCACGTTCAATTTACTGAAGTGCGCGGTCAGATCCGTCCAAAAACTGAAGCTGAACGCAATGCCAGCCGTATTCCGGTAGTTGAAGCCTAATTCAAAGAATAAAGGAGCAAGAATATGACAATGTTTAAAGATATGAATGAACTGAATTGGGTTGAAGTGTGTGCACTGGATGACATCACGCCTAATACTGGCGTTGCAGCCTTGGTGGAAGATCAGCAAATTGCGATATTCCGTGTGGGTTCAGAAAAACGTGTTTATGCGCTGAGCAATCAGGATCCGTTTAGTAAAGCATTTGTGATGTCACGCGGTATCATTGGTGACCTGCAAGGTGAGCGCGTTGTCGCTTCACCAATTTACAAGCAGCATTTCAGTCTGGCGACTGGCCGCTGCCTTGAAGATAAAGACCAGAAACTACTGGTATTTCCAAACAAAATTGAAAATGGCAAGGTATTCATTAGCCCAGTGCCACAAAAAACCTATATCACCAACAACGGTGTTTCACCGGAAAAAATGAAACTGGTACTGGTTGGTAATGGTCTGGCAGGCATGCGTTGTCTGGAAGACCTGTTGGATATGGCACCAGACCGTTATGAAATTACCGTGATTGGTGAAGAGCCGTGGGGCAACTACAACCGCATCATGCTGTCGCCCGTGCTTTCTGGCGAAAAAACCGTTGATGATATTATGCTGCATCCACATGCTTGGTATGCCGACAGAGGTATCCGTCTGATTGCAGGTGATCCAGCGGTTCGCATCGACCGTCCGCGTAAGCAGGTTTATACCGAAAAAGGCGAAGTGATCAGTTATGACCGTCTGATTCTGGCGACGGGTTCCAAGCCATTCGTTCCGCCAATTCCAGGTAGCGACTTAAAAGGCGTACTCAGCTTCCGCGACATTTATGACGTGAACAACATGCTGGACTACTGCAAAACCAAGAAAAATGCGGTGGTGATTGGTGGCGGTCTGCTGGGTCTAGAGGCGGCTTATGGCCTGAAACAGCAAGGCATGAATGTCACAGTATTGCATCTGATGGATCGCATTATGGATCGTCAGCTGGACAGCAAAGCCAGCCAGATGCTGAAAACAGCGATTGAGCAGAAAGGTATCACTATTCTGACCGAAGCCAATACCGAATGCTTAATTGGTGAAGAAGGTCATGTGACCCAAGTGAAACTAAAAGATGGCACCGTGCTGGCTGCTGATTTGGTGGTCTTCGCAGTAGGTATTCGTCCAAATATCACATTAGCACAAAGTGCCGGTCTGCGTTGTAACCGTGGTGTGCTGGTAAATGACACCATGCAGACTTTTGACCCAAGTATTTATGCGGTGGGTGAATGTATCGAGCACCGTGGTCAAACCTTTGGTCTGGTTGAACCACTTTGGGGCCAGGCGTTCATTTGTGCATCACATCTGGCCGAGCATGGCAGCCTGACCTTTAAAGCGCCAACCGTTCCGACTCAACTGAAAGTGAGTGGTTGTGATGTATTCTCGGCAGGTGACTTCGAACCAAAAGATGATTTTGAAGATATCGTACTGAATGACGAGAAACGTCAGATCTATAAACGCATTATTATTCAAAAGGATAAAGTCATTGGTGCGGTGCTGTTTGGTGATACGGAAGACGGTACCTGGTATGCCGAACTGATTGCAGATCAAACCCCAATTGCAACGATTCGTAACAAGCTGCTTTTTGGTCGGGATTTTGCATTAAAGAAAGCAGGGTAATCCATCACATAAATCTCCCCTAACCCCTCTTTAAAAAGAGGGGAACCTCCCTCCTTTAACAAAGGAGGGTTGGGGAGGATTAAAGGTTTTGAGACCAAGAAAAAATTTAAATCAAACCTGTAAAAGCTAGACATTATAGATTTGGCGAGATAAGTGAATTTAGATAATTTAGGAGCACAGCAGCAATGAATAGTATCCCAGTGGTGGAACTGCATAGCTCCACAGAATTAAAAACGATGATGACTCAAACCACCTGTCCATATTGCGGCGTGGGTTGTGGTGTGACTGCACATGTAACGCCGACCACATCAGGTCCGAAAGTGACTGTTGAAGGAGATGCGAATCATCGTTCCAATTTCGGCAAGTTATGCATCAAAGGTAGTAATCTGTCAGATACTTTAGGACTTGAAACTCGTTTACTACATCCAATGCTGGGTCGTAAAGATCAGCGTGAAGTCACGAGTTGGGATACTGCAGTTTCGTCCATTGCCAATAAATTCCAGCAATGCATCGACCAGTATGGTCGTGACAGTATTGCCTTTTATGTTTCCGGTCAGCTGCTGACCGAAGACTATTATATAGTGAATAAATTCGTCAAAGGCTATCTCGGTACTGCAAACATCGATACCAATTCACGTTTATGCATGTCTTCAGCAGTGGCAGCATATAAGCGTGCTTTTGGCGAGGATCTGGTTCCAGCCAGCTACGAAGATTTTGAACATACCGATATGGTGGTACTGGTCGGTTCCAATACCGCTTGGTGCCATCCAGTGTTGTATCAGCGCATTATGAAAGCCAAGGAACAACGTGACCTGTTTGTGGTTGTGGTAGATCCGCGTTTTACCAGCACCTGTGAAGCAGCAGATTTGCATTTGCCAATTCTGCCCGGTCAGGATGTGGCGCTGTTTAATGGCTTATTACAGTACTTGCATCAGCATGGTTACATCGATGATGCATTTGTTGCCGCACATACCCAAGGGTTGGAACAGGCTTTAGCGAGTAGTTCTACTGAAGCTTCGATTGAGGATGTAGCTGCACGTACCGGTATTTCAGCAGTTAAACTCACTCAATTCTTTGAAAAATTTGCCCAAACCGAAAAAGTAATAACGTTGTTCTCCATGGGCGTAAACCAGTCATCACGTGGCGTCGATAAAGCCAACAGTATTATTAACTGTCATTTGCTCACGGGTAAAATCGGCAAACTCGGTGCAGCGCCATTTTCCATGACCGGTCAACCAAATGCGATGGGTGGTCGTGAAGTGGGTGGGCTGGCGAATATGCTGGCTGCACATCTGGATTTAGAAAATCCGGGACATCAGCAGCTGGTACAAAGCTTCTGGCAAAGCCCAACCATCGCGACGCAGGTTGGTCTCAAAGCAGTCGATTTATTCCAGGCCGTTGAAAGCGGCAAGATCAAGGCGATCTGGATTATGGCCACCAATCCGGTGGTCAGCTTGCCAGATGCAGATCAGGTCAAACGCGCCCTGGACAAATGTGAATTCGTGGTAGTGTCTGATATCTGTCAGGATACGGATACCACACAATATGCTGATGTCTTGTTACCTGCTTTAGGTTGGGGGGAAAAAGATGGCACCGTGACCAATTCAGAACGTCGTATTTCCAGACAGCGTGCTTTTTTAGATGCACCGATGCAAGCCAAAGCTGACTGGTGGGCGATCAGTCAAGTGGCTCAGAAGATGGGTTTCACAGGTTTTGATTTTAATAATAGCCATGACATTTTTCTGGAGCATGCCCAATTATCTGCTGAGCAAAACTCTGATTTAAGTCAGCGATCTGAAACGCCATATTTCCGTTATTTCAACTTGCAAGGCTTAAGTAATTTAACTGCACAAGAATATGACGAACTGGATCCAGTGCAGTGGCCAGTTTGGGATAAGCATCAAGATGCGAAATCTGTCACCCGGCTATTTGCTCAAGGTCAGTTCAGTCATGCGGATGGCAAAGCCAAGTTTATTGCTACCACAGCGATTGATCCGGTAAATCTGGTTTCCAGTGAATATCCTTTAATTTTAAATACCGGCCGAATCCGTGACCAGTGGCATACCATGAGCCGTACCGGTTTATCTGCAAATCTCAGCACACATCGTGCTGAACCTTATTGTGAGATTCATCCACATGATGCTTTGAAATACGGGATTAAAGATGACGAGCTGGTAGAAGTCAAATCGCAATGGGGCAATTGTGTCTTGCGTGCGACTGTCAGTGACAATATCCGCCGTGGACAGGTCTTTGCCCCGATTCACTGGAATGATCAGGTCGCATCCGATGCCCGGATCGGCAAGGTAGTAAATCCGGTAGTGGATGCCATTTCGGGTGAACCTGAGTTCAAGCATACTCCGGTCATCATCCATCCATTTTATAGTCAGTGGCAAGGCGTATTTTATGTGCGTCAAGGCTTTGAAAAAATCGTACAGCCGTCGATTGAAGCTACCGTGTGGTGGACTAAAATCACTACCAGCAAGGCAATACGTTATGAACTGGCAGACCGGAAGAAATTTAGCTATACCACTGAGCATTTAAAAGAATTATTGCCATTTCAGGATGAAAGTTTTGAATGGCTGAATCTCGAAGATCAGACCGCCCACATCAGTCATAGCGTGATACTTCAGGATGGTCATGTGATTGCCAGCCTATATATTGCACCGAAGGCTTTATTGCCGGACCGCGACTGGGTAGCAAGTCTGTTTAAACGTGAACGTTTAAGCGCTATGCACCGTAAGGCTCTACTTGCCGGACAGCCGATGTCGATGGCAAATAATGAAGGTCCACTGGTGTGTAGCTGTTTTAAAGTCGGTAAAAACCGCATCATTGAAACCATTAAAACTAAAAATATTACGGATGAAAAACAGGTGACCGCATGTTTAAAAGCCGGAGGGAATTGTGGTTCGTGTTTACCTGAAATCCGTGGCCTGATTAAAACATGTCAATTGGAGACGGTAGAATGAAAAAAGGAGCCGATAGAGAAAATAATAAAACAGCCTATCCGCGTACCGATCTGGTGATTCTGGCGGGTGGACAGGCAAGACGCATGAATGGCATCAATAAACTGTTGCAGAAATTCGATGACCAGATTCAGCTGATCAAAATTCACCAACAGCTGAAATCGAATGTTGCACAGGTCTGGATTAACAGCCATCGCGACTATTCCATTTATCAGAAACTTATTCCCAGTGTTCATTATTATCAAGATGATGAGCCGGGATTTCAGGGGCCGTTAATGGGCATGAAAAGTGCCTGGTCGCATGTGCAGTCGGATTATGTGCTGTTTGTCCCTTGTGACCTAACTTATATTCCTTCCAGAGTATTGCTCAAGTTGCATCAGGCTCTAGCCAAAAACAGTCTGGCTGAAGTGGCTTATGTGGAAATTAACGGCAAGCCACTTTATCCATTTTGTCTGGTTAAACGCAGCAGTCTGGCAACCCTGAAATTACATCTTAAACAGGAACAGCGCAGCCTTAAACACTGTTTTGCTGATTTGCACGCACAAGTGGCACGTTTTAAAAATCGTGCGCTATTTTTTCACAGTATTAACTCGCTGGATGAACTGCAACAGTATCAACAGCTCAAATTTCTGCACTAAAAACTGAATATTTTACTTTTGGCACAAAGTTGGAACACTTATTGCAAATCTAATTATTACAAGATTGGGCGATTTGAGTTTCGCGCACTGCATGTGTGCAACAACCCACCCAATGCCTGAAGATGGATGTTCAACATGAATATGATGACACAGCTTAAAAATGATGCCTTGTTTGTCGATCAGTTCGGTCGTGGCAAGCGCAAGCTAAGGATTTCAGTGACTGATCGCTGCAATTTTAAATGTGTTTATTGTATGCCTGAACATCCGGAATGGATGAAAAAACACGATCTGCTCAGTTTTGAAGAGCTGTATCAATTTTGCGATTTTATGGTGCGTCATGGCATCCAGTATATCCGCATTACCGGTGGTGAGCCTTTAATGCGTCAGGGCGTGGTGCATTTTGTTGAACAACTGCAAGCGCTGAAAAAGCTGGGACTACAACGCATTTCCATAACCACCAATGCGCATTACTTAAAACGATATGCACAAGCCTTAAAGCAGGCGGGACTAGATGACCTGAATATTAGTTTGGACAGTCTGGATGCTGATCAGTTTAAGCAGCTCACTCAAAAAGATTTAGCACCTGTGCTGGAAGGGATACAGGCAGCACAAGTTGCTGAATTACCGATTAAGATCAATACCGTATTGATGCAAGGTATAAATGACGATCAGATCCTGCCATTGGCGCGCTGGTCAGTTCAGCAAAACATTGTCCTGCGCTTTATCGAATTTATGCCACTTGATGGTGATCACAATTGGTCTACTGAGCATGTAGTCAGTGAACAATACATTTTAGAAACTTTGGCGACTGAATTTACGCTCACTCAAAAAACTAATAATTCTGCCCAATCAGCTTCGGAACCCGCACGCCAGTATCTGATTGATGGCCATCCGATTGGAATTATCTCAACTATTACCAATTCATTTTGTGGTAGCTGCGACCGCTTGCGATTGACTGCACAAGGTGAATTTTATAACTGCCTGTTTGCACCTCAAGGCTTGAATCTTAAAAAGGAAATCAAATCACTAAATTCATCTGTAGCTCTAAGTGAGTTGAATTTGTATGGTGCTTTATCCCGATATATCTGGAACAAAGAACAGGGCTTTCATGCCATAGAGCAGCGCTTGAAAAATCAAAGTATGAATCAAAGCAGCCGCAAAATTAGTATGCATATGATAGGAGGCTAAGATGTCACAGATCAGAATCAGAATTGAAGCCTTCGGTGCGGTAGAACGACAGTTACCGCAAGATCTCGAAATTATCTGCAAACCTCAAAGTACTGTATCTGAGATTTTGAATCAGGTGGGGCAAGATTATCCTGAAGCTTTTGCCATGATCGAACGCTGTGCCTGTGCCATGGGTGAAGACATCATTTCACGTCAGACATCTCTTCATGCTGACAGTACTTTGGTGCTGTTGTCACCTGTCGCAGGAGGTTGAAATGAGCGAATTCAAGCAATTTTCTAGGATTCAGAATACTGCTTTAGATCTGGAAAGTTTTGATTCGATCCAGTCTTTTCCTGAATGTGGTGGAGTCGGTGTATTTATTGGAACAGTACGCAATCACCATGAAGGTAAAGCAGTCAAGGCACTGAAATATACGGCCTATGCACCTGTTGCAGAAAAAATGATTCGCCAGATTGAACAGGAAATCCAGGCCAAATACGGCGTGTCCTATGTGCGGGTAATTCATCGAATTGGGGCACTAGATATTGGCGAAAAAGCCATTATTGCAATTGCTTATGCTGCACATCGACGTGAAGCTTTTGCTGCTTGTGAGGAAGCAGTGGAGCGGGTTAAACATGAAGTGCCAGTCTGGAAAGAAGAGTTTTATATGGATGGCAGTAGTCAATATGTTGAGGGGTGTTGTATCCGTAAAGATGTAGAAACTGCTCACATGCATCATCATCCAAAACATTCAGATGAGACGCATCAACATTGTCATCATGCCAAAGAGAATACGCCATTCATCTATCAATGGCCGATATAAGTCAGAACAGACACACGTTTTAAGAAGAAATGAACTATAGGAACATGCAATGAAAAATGTCGGGATGAAAGCAGAAAGTTATCGGACTGCAGTAGCTACAGGGATTCTACATGCACCGCCACATTGCATTGAGTTATTACGAAATGGCAACACGGAAAAGGGTGATGCACTAAAGACAGCTCGCATTGCCGGGATTTTAGGGGCCAAACGTACTGATGAACTGATTCCACTGTGTCATCCCTTACCAATTTATCGTGCTGACGTGGAATATGAGCTGTTTGATGCGCATGTCGAAATTATTGCCACAGTAGAGACTATTGGTCCAACTGGTGTGGAAATGGAAGCCTTGACTGCCGTCAGTCTGGCAGGATTGACCTTATACGACATGCTCAAACCGCATTGTGAACCGGAAGATCTATGTCTGGATCAATGTAAATTGCAAAAGAAAAAAGGTGGTAAATCGCATTTTACCCGTGTCTTAAAAGAAGCATTGCCAGCATCCATCATTGTGCTTTCAGATACAGTCGCGGCCGGTAAAAAACCGGATACAGCAGGGCAAAATGTCCTAGAAATATTACAAGAAGCCAATTTTGAAAATATTGCCTATCAGGTAATTCCAGATGAGCCTGAACAGTTATTGTCATTGGTTCATCAACAGAAAAATGATTATCCATTGATTTTAACTGTGGGTGGAACAGGCCTAGGTCCTCAAGATCTAACGGTTGAAACTTTACAGCCTTTACTGAAACGGGAAATTCCTGGACTCATGGAAGCTTCACGCAGTTTTGGACAGAAACGCACGCCGTATGCGGCTTTAAGTCGTGGCGTTGCTGGCTATATTGATAACAGTTTGGTAATGACTTTACCGGGCAGCCGACAGGGCGCCAAAGAATCTTTAATTGCTGTACTACCAGCGTTGGTACATTTATTTGATGTGCAAAAAAATATTCCACATCAAGGCGGTTATCAATAATGTCTGGATGCGGAGCAGAACATGGTCTGATTACAGTAGATCAGGCTTTGGAATTAATTTTGCAGCATACTCAAGTGTTAGCAACTGAACGACTGAAGTTAGATCAGGCCCTGAATCGTTATCTGGCAGAGGATATTTATTCTGGGATTAATCTACCGTTATTTTCGCAAAGTGCCGTAGATGGTTATGCGTTATGTACCCAATCTGCAATTCAACCAGAACGCGAATTCCAACTGATTGGTGAAATTCGGGCAGGACAACAGGGTGAACTGCAACTTCAGGATGGTCAGGCACTCAGGATTTTTACTGGCGCTAAAATTCCGCTTGGGACTACTACGGTCGCACGTCAGGAAATTGTTCAAGTGATTGATTCATCCAGAATCAAAATTACGGAACAACTTAAAGTTCATGCCGATATTCGCGATGTGGGCGAAGAAATTTCAGTCGGGCAATTATTGGCCAATAAAGGTCAGCAGCTGTCAATCGGTGCAATTGCTTCTTTAAGCATGGCGGGAATCAATACTGTTGAGGTTTTTCAATATCCTAAAGTGGCTGTAGTTATTACAGGTGATGAAGTTGCTGAAAGTATAGAAGACTTTGTAGCGGGTAAAATCTTTGATGCCAACGGTCCCTTGATTGAAGCCTGGTTTCAGCAAGTCGGGCAGCAGGTTGAAATTTTTCATGTTGCAGATACTGAGGCGGCAGTACGGAATCTTATTCAAGAATTATCTGTAAGCCATGACCTGATTTTAACCACAGGCGGTGTATCTGTCGGAGATTATGATTTCATTCGGCCTGTAGCACTAAATTTAGGTTTCGACCAGATATTCTGGAAAGTAAAACAGAAGCCGGGCAAGCCGATGCTCTTTGCCCAGTTACAGCGCAATGATAGTTCACATTGTTATCTGCTGGGTTTGCCGGGCAATCCCGCAGCAGTGTATGTCGGCATGCAGATCTACACTGCAACTTTATTAAATGCCTTACAAGGACACAAATCTCAGCCGAACTGGTTTAATGCTGTACTCACCCATGATCTGAAAATGGATGCTAGAGAACGTTTTTTAAGAATGTCCGCCAGTTTTGAGCAATCGGTTTTACAAGTTAAAAGTCTGTCCAAACAGCAATCACATATGCTGAGCAATCTCATGCAGGCCAATTGTCTGGTTCGAATTCCGGCAGGGAAAAGCCTGAAAGAAGGGGATATTGTTCAAGGCTTATTTATTCACTGATGAGGGTAGATGCACATGAAAAAATCTCTGTTTTTAACCATGTGCATTGCCACGATGTTGTCCTCAGTCCATGCAGGAACAGTCAAAGTTTACGCCGCAGCAAGTCTAAATAATGCTGTGACCGAAATTTCCAGGATTTACCAAGCTCAACATCCACAAACTAAAATTATTTCCGTATTTGGTGCATCTTCTGCTTTAGCCAAACAGATCGAAGCAGGAGCCAGCAGCGATCTATTCTTCTCGGCTGATCAGGACTGGATGAATTATCTGGTACAGAAGAAACTCATAAATTCCAGTTCAGTTCATCCCATTCTGTTAAATCAGTTAGTGGCGATCAGCCCGAAACATCTGATTATTCATTTTAAACCCCAGTCTAATTTTAATTTTGCCCAGTCCTTTAAAGGTTATGTATGTACCGGACAAATGGAATCAGTGCCTGCCGGGAAATATGCCAAGCAAAGTCTGACCAAACTGAACTGGTTAAATGGCTTGAAAGGACGAATTGTTGGAACGGATGATGTGCGCTCGGCTTTGGCTTTCGTCGAACGAGGTGAATGTGAAGTTGGGATTGTCTATAAAACTGATGCCTTGATCAGCCGAAAAGTAAAAATCATCGGTACTTTCCCAGCAAATTCACATAGTCCGATTGTCTATCCTTTAGCTTTGACACGGCAAGGCGCACAGAATAAAGAAGCAGTTCAATTTGAGCAATTTATAGGAGAAAGTGCTCAGGCCAAAGCCATCTTTCAAAAATATGGATTTAGGCTGAACCCCTAGACAATGGCTGGAGAAATAACTGCAAGATGTTAAGTCCAGAAGAACTCAGTGCGCTCTACCTGTCTGCCAAGGTGGCCAGCTTTGCGACCTTATTTTGCTTACCTTTTGCAGTAGCATTGGCTTGGGTTTTGGCCAGATATGAATTTCGGCTTAAGTTTGTGGTTGAAGCATGTTTGCAATTGCCGATGGTGCTGCCACCTGTGGTCTTGGGTTATCTGCTTCTGGTGCTGTTTGGCAATCAAGGCATGATTGGCCAATATCTCAATACACTCGGGCTGCAACTGGCATTTAACTGGAAAGGAGCAGTACTAGCCTCGATGATTGTCGCATTCCCATTGATGGTGCAACCGATCCGTTTATCATTTCAGCTCATGAATCAACAACTCGAACACATTGCAGGTTCATTGGGCGCAGCACCGTGGAAAGTGTTTTGGAGTATCAATTTACCTCTGTCAATTCCCGGTATGCTGATTGGCAGCATCTTATGTTTTAGCCGAAGTCTGGGTGAGTTTGGCGCCACCATTACTTTTGTGGGCAATATTCCGGATGAAACCCGCACTATCCCCATCGCAATTTATTCCTTACTGCAACAACCGAATGGTGAGGAAATGGCGATGCGTCTGGTGGCTTTATCTATTTTCTTGGCATTTATTGCTTTAATTGCCAATTATTTTATTTTGCAAAACTATCAACGGAAATTGGGAGGCTGAAATGTTGAAATGTAATTTTCATTATCAACAAGCCGATTTCGGGTTGAATATTAAACTGGAAATGTCGCAGCAACTGTTAGGAATCGTGGGTACATCTGGAAGTGGAAAAAGTACTTTGCTTAAAAATATTGTCGGGTTATTGAAACCTGACCAAGGATATATTCAGTTTAATCAGCAGGATTTAATCAATACAGAAAAGAAAATTAATATTCCAATGCATCAGCGCAAGATTGCATTAGTTTTCCAGAATGCTTTGCTGTTTCCACATATGAACGTGCAGCAGAATCTATGTTATGCAGAAAAACTGGTATCTAGAGCAGATCGAAAATTCCAGTTTGAAGACATCGTAGAATTATTGGAATTAAAGCCTCTAATTTATCGCAAAGCACACCAACTCTCAGGTGGGGAAGCGCAGCGTGTCTCTATTGGTCGAGCATTATTGTCTTCACCAAATCTGTTGCTACTAGATGAACCTTTAACAGGCCTGGATCAACAGTTAAAACAACAGATTTTACCCTTCCTAAAACGGATCAAAGACGAGCTAAATCTACCTATGATTTATGTGACCCATCATTTAGAAGAGTTAGCTTACTTAGAAGCTGAAACTGTACTGCTCAAACAGGGCATATTAATCAGGAACTGATCAACTCCAATTGATTGAGTCGGGCAGGTTTTGCATAGTAAAAACCTTGCAGATAATCACAATGATGTGACTTTAAGCACTCAGCCTGTTCAGGATTTTCAATTCCTTCCGCAACAACTTCCAGATCCAGCTTATGCGCCAAGGTAATCATGGCTTCAATAATGGCCTCATCTCGTGGATTGCCGGGTAAATGCTGGACAAAGCTACGATCCAGTTTGATCTCATCGATCGGAAGACTACGTAAATAACTTAAACTCGAATAACCAGTGCCAAAGTCATCCACCGACACTTTAATGCCCAAAACCCGGACATTTTTTAAGATATCAATCGACTTATCACCGCTGGCAATCAGCATGCTTTCAGTCACTTCGAGTTTTAGTAACTCATGCGGGAAGTCAATTTCCGCCAAGAGTTGCTGCAGATCACTCAGGAACCCACTTCTTTTAAACTGTAAAGGAGATAGATTGACAGCAACCGAAATTTGAGTCTCATGTTGCATATTCCAGGCTTTAACTTCCTCACAAGCCTGTCTAAGTACCCATTCGCCAATCGAGACGATTTGACCGGTCCTTTCTGCAAAAGGAATAAAATCGGCAGGAGAGATAAAGCCTTTTTCTGGATGTTGCCAGCGAATCAAAGCTTCCAGACATTTGACCTTGCCTGTTTCACTGTCCAGAATCGGCTGATAAAACAGTTTAAACTGCTGTTCATGCAGAGCGACCATCAGTTCATGACGAAGCTGTACATAATCTACCTTCGGTAAAGGCTCTTTCGTGAAATTATACCAGTGCCAGGTATTACCCCCTTCGGCATTGGCGTCACGCATTGCATCTTTAGCAGCATTGATAAACTGCTTAACACACTTAATATCCGGGTCAGCATCAGCGACACCAATACTGGCACTCAGATGAATGTCATAACCATCTACGTGAAAAGGCTGAGATAATCCAGCGATGATTTCTTCGGCACGTATAGCAACTTGCTTGAGATCAGTCATTTGAGTTAATAAAATTGCAAACTCATCCCCTGAAAATCTGGAAATCACATCTTCAGGCTGCAGATTTTGACTCAGACGATTGCCCACCAGTTTTAAAATTTTATCGCCAATATCATGACCGAGGCTTTGATTCAAAGGTTCAAAATCATCCAGATCCAGATATAAAAGCACCAGATTTGCAGAACCTGTCTGAGCTAAATGCAGTTTTTCCTGTATCACTTCTTCAAACAGCTTATTGTTAATAAAGTCGGTTAAATGGTCATGTGATTCCTGATAAGCGATTAGTTCTTGCTGGGCAACATGCTGACTCACATCCTGTTGAATGGCAATAAAATGAGTGCATTTATGATTTTCATCAAAGACCGGGCCGAGATTCAGCTTGTTCCAGAACCAGTGTCCATCCTTACGATAATTTTTCAGGACAATCTTGATTTCAGATTTATTCTGAATGGCTTCGCTGATTTGCTGGACGCTTTCCGCTGAAGTATCGGGTCCCTGCAAGATGCGGCAATTTTTCCCTTTGAGTTCTTCCAGGCTATAACCGGTAATCTGCTCAAAGGCCGGATTAACATATTCAATAGGCTGGTCATTTTCTGCCGAGGTTAAAATAATGCCATGCGGATTTGCATCGACACTACGTTTCATTAATCTCAGCATTTCATTGTTTTGATAGCGTTCAGTAATATCGCGTGCCACGCTAAAAATACCGACAATTTCACCATTCACTTTAATTGGCAAAAAAGTTAAATCGAGCCAGTATTTCTGTCCTGCCGAGTTATGTGCCTGAACTTCAAGGTGTCCAGTCAAACCATGCTTGGCCTGCTCAAAGGCTTCTAAGGCAAGAGGGCGATGCTCTGGTTCAATAAAATGGTCAATTTTAGTTCCGATATGCGATTTAACACCAACCTCATTAAAAAATTTGGTGGCCAGATTGGCATCTACAATATTGCCATCCAGATTATGCTCAAAAATTGCATCGGGATGAAAAGAGAAAAATGACTGATATTTATCTTTGAGCTGATTTCGTTTTTTGCGTTCTTCATACAGCTCAAAAGTTAAGGCGATCAGCGAAGCTGCATATTGCAGCAGGTCAATTTCATTGGGAGTAGGAGACTTGATCGAACGATAATAAGTACCAAAAGAGCCAAAAAGTTTGCCACTCCCGTTGGCAATTGGTACCGACCAGCAGGCTCTTAAACCATTTTGTTTAACCAGATCTTTATATGCGACCCAGTTCGGATCATTGAGTAAATCCTCACAGACCACTAAACGACGATGATATGCAGCTGCACCACAAGCGCCAACATTCGGGCCGATTTTTAGATCTTTTAAAGCTTCTACATATTCTCTGGAAAAATAGGCTGGTTCTTTTATTAAATTAAGCGTTTGTTCCTGTTCCGAATACAACATGACAGATACCAGTGCATCCGGGATTTTGTCCCCTAACCATGCGGTAATCGCATCTATGATATCCTCTAAGGCAGCAGCTTGACCAATCAGATTAAAAATCTCTTGGCTGGTGCCTCCATTATAAAAAGAAGTCATATTGTATCCTTAAGTATAAACCTCTATATAAACCTAGAAGTATTAGAGAAATTATACTGTTTTTTTGAATAAAAGATCTAAACCCCATAACACAATAACAAAATAATATATTTAAATTATCTACTTAATAACTGTATAAAAATATTATTACTAGGCACTTTTTTCACCTGTCACCACACGATTTCTCCCTAAATGTTTAGCTTGATATAAATTCGTATCTGCTTGTTTTAAAACTTCTTTAATATCGGAAGAAGTTAAAGGCCAGTGTGCAATACCGAGTGAGGCAGTCACTACACCAACTTCAAGTAAATAAGTCGATGCCAGTTTATGTCTTAATCTTTCAGCAACTTTAGAGGCTTGTGAAATCTCTTTGACTGGCGCAAGAATAATAAATTCTTCACCACCAACGCGACAGCAAATATCCTGTTCGCGAAAACTTTCCCGAATAAATCCGGCAACTTTGGTTAATACCACATCACCCATATCATGCCCATGACGATCATTGATTTTCTTGAAATAGTCAATATCCAAAACCACCACAGCAAAATAAGTTTTATTGCTAATTAAATCATTTAAAAATAGTTCAAAGCCACGACGATTATAAAAGCCGGTTAAAGGATCGGTTAAAGTATCCTGTTTAAGTTCTTCAATCTCCTGATTAAAAACGTTTACACTAGATAATAGGGACTTCTTGAATTTAAAAACTTCAAAATACCAAGGCTTAATATGATTAATCTTTTCAGTGATACCTGGATCATTCAAATGACTTGCCATTTTGGCAAGATCATTTAATGGAGAGGTAATAAATTTTGAAATACGCCAGATGATTAAAAAGATAATAATATAGATAACAAAAATTGTGCCAATCACTTTGTAGGCAAGAAGACGGGCTTGGGCGAATAAATCTTCTGTAGGCTGCTGAAACACCACGGTCCAGTTAGTCGTAGGAATTTTTGCAAAACTTGCTAGTTCGCTAACTCCCATATCGTTGTTTAATTTTATTTTTCCTGAGCTATGAGACTCCATATAAGCTAAACCGGTATTGTGTTGGAATATTTTTCCAATTCTCTCTCTTTCTGGATGATAAATAATTTTATGTTCTTTATCAAAAACATATAAGTAGCTATTTTTATAACCATAATTTTCGCTTAAAAGTGTCTTTAATAAGGATTCTTCATGTAAATAGATAAACCCTGCAATAAAGCCTTGGTATTTATTATTCTGATCAAAGATGGGAAAACTAACCAGGACGACCAGATTACCTTTTAATGAATAATAGGGTGAGGAAATATAAGGCTTCTTTGATTCGAGTGATTTGCTAAAGCCCAAAGACCGGATAATCGCAACTTTATCTAATTTCAAGGTTTCAGGCGCATACTCGATGACATGGCCATCTGCATCGCTGATCAAAACACTGCTAAAAGAATTAGACTGTTGCATTAATCTGCTTAATTCAGATTTTAATAATTGCTCATTATGAAAGTCATTCTTAATAATATTGGTACTGAGGCTTAGGTCATTAAATATATTTTTAAAATATAAATCAGAAATAGAAGCAACTTTAGCTGCATACTCATAATTAGTTGCAAGAGAATTATTAATCAGTTGTTGTCGGTGAATTACATTGCTCACAATCAATGTAATTGAAAAAAGAATCACCAGGCTTACAAGTAAAAGGATTAAAATCAATTTACGTAAATTAAGTTTGAGTGAAATGAGCAACTTTTGAACACTCATAACTTAATCCCCTGAATCTTTCAGAAATACAAAATGTATACAATATATTTCAATAATTATATTGTGTGATGTAGTTCTCTATTTTAGATGAATAAGATTCAGTTTGTAAGCATTTTTGAAGCTTAATCTATTGCTTATTTTGTAAGCAGAAATGGTTTGGTCCATTTATTGAATATATTTAAAAGATATGGATAAGAGACTGAGATCAAAAAAAATAATGAAATACTGATTCAGTAAAAATTATATTTTTATAGTATAAGAAATTTTTATTTAAAAGCCAAATTATCTATCTAAGCTAATATAATTAAATAGAGAGTAAATAAAGATTTATTTATTCAAGAATGATTTTTAAAATGATAAATATTTATTCTTCAAAGCTTTAATCATAGAGTGAAAGGTGGAATAAATAAGTGCTCAAAAGGATATGACTTAAATTTGAGCACTTATTTATTTTAGAAAAAGCTAATTTTCTGATTTTACAGTTGTTTTCTCAATGAGAAAAATTAATTACTCTAAAGTACTTCTTAACATCCAGGCTGTTTTTTCATGCACATCAAGACGTTGCGTGATTAAATCTGCAGTCGGCTGATCATTGACTTCATCAACAACTTCAAAAAGATTGCGCGCAGTACGCGCTACTGTTTCATGAGCATTTACTAGTAAACGCAGCATTTCTTGGGCATCTGGTACACCTTCTACTTCTTTAATAGCAGTCAGCTTAACAAATTGCTGGTAAGTGCCGGGTGCGGCAAAGCCTAAGGCCCGGATACGTTCTGCAATCAGATCAAGAGCATTCCACTGTTCGGTATATTGGGTCATAAACATGCTGTGCAGACTATTGAACTGTGGTCCGGTGACATTCCAGTGAAAGTTGTGGGTCATTAAATAGAGGGTATAGCTGTCTGCCAATAATTTAGATAGACCTTCGACGATTTTGGCACGGTCTTCGTAAGAAATACCAATATCAATTTTCATAGCTTTAGCATTTTTTTCTGAAGAGCCCATGTTTTACTCCTTAACAATTTTGTAGAGAGATATCTTTTAAAATAGAAGTTTGCCAGTCATGGCTGAAAAGATAGGAAATCTTGGCAGCATGACCTTTTATATGAAATAGATTTTTGCCACTATTTAGATGTAGAAATAATTTAAGTACTTCTGAGTTATATAGTTTATAGGACGGGCAAAGATATAAGTTTAGGCGTTCTGTATAGCCTGGTGACAGGATTGTAACTGTATAAAGAAATTAATTTTGCCTTATAAAACTCAAATGTCTGGATCAGTTTTTTAAAAACTTGTTTTCATTTTTAGATGATTAAGCCTTTATTTCATGATTTTATCTTTTAGTAAAAACTATCAGCTTTAAATTTTTCGAACTTTGTGATCGTTACTCGGTAAAAAAAACTGTGTAGTTAAGAAAAATAACAGAACTGTGCCTTTATTAAACAAGCCACTACAAAGACTCAGCAATGTATTCGTCAAATCTCGTTATGTTAGGGATACAGACGAAATCAATAAAAAGATTTTCATACTCAGCAACAGCTCACTATATACAGATAAAAGTGGAACTTTATTTTTCTGTAAAAACGGCAAGATGTTGAATAAAACTCAAGCGAATTTGAGATAGGTAAAAAAAGACTTCACTAAACTCAAGATCAGCAAGGAAAATGTCATGAAAATTAAGGCGAACAGTCCAGCCACAGGTAAAAATGGTTTAGATAAGCAGAATACCAATAAAAAAAGTGAGCAGCTTGATGTATACCGTAGCGACTCAGCCGAACAGACACTGACTACCAACCAAGGTGTCAAGATTTCGGATAACCAGAACAGTCTAAAAGCGGGCGTTCGTGGGGCAACTTTAATGGAGGATTTTATTCTTCGTGAAAAGATTACCCATTTTGACCATGAGCGTATTCCAGAGCGAATTGTGCATGCACGCGGTGTTGGAGCACATGGTTTTTTTGAAGCTTATCCAGGCAATGAAAAATGGACTAAAGCCGGGTTTCTAACCAATACCGGTGCCCAGACTCCAGTCTTTGTTCGATTCTCTACAGTACAAGGTCCTCGCGGTTCAGCAGATACGGTACGTGATATTCGTGGTTTTGCGACCAAGTTTTATACGGATGAAGGTAACTTTGACCTGGTGGCCAACGATGCGCCAGTATTCTTTATTCAGGATGGCATCAAGTTCCCTGATTTTGTCCATGCGTTAAAGCCTGAACCACAAACCGAAATTCCATCAGGCGCATCAGCACATGATACTTTCTGGGACTTTGTTTCTCTTGTGCCTGAATCTGCACATGCGGTGATGTGGGCAATGTCAGATCGTGCTATTCCACGTAATTTACGCTCGATTCAAGGTTTTGGGGTGCATACTTTCCGTTTGATTAATGCTGAAAATAAAGCTGTCTTTGTGAAGTTCCACTGGACGCCTAAACAAGGTCTGACACAACTGGTATGGGATGAAGCGCAAAAACTGGCAGGTAAGGATCCGGATTTCCATCGTCGTGACCTGTATGAAGCGATTGCTTCCGGTAATTACCCGGAATGGGAATTAGGCGTACAGATCGTTCCTGAAGAAGATGAGATGAAATTTGATTTTGACTTGCTGGATGCAACCAAAATCATTCCGGAAGAACTGGTTCCAGTGACTCCAATTGGTCGTATGGTGTTGAACCGTAATGTTGATTATTTCTTCGGTGAAACTGAGCAGGTTGCTTTTTGTCCAGGTCATGTCGTACCAGGCATTGACTTTACCAACGACCCGCTACTACAGGCACGACTGTTCTCTTATACCGATACTCAATTAAGCCGCTTGGGTGGTCCAAACTTCCATCAGATTCCAATCAATAAGCCGGTTTGCCCATTCCATAACAACCAGCGTGATGGTCTGCATCAACGTCTTATTCACACCGGACAGGCCAACTACGAACCAAACTCGATTGATGACAACTGGCCGGCTGAAGCGCCAGGTGCGACTCAGGCAGGTGGTTTCGAAAGTTATCAGGAGCGTATTGACGGTCATAAAATCCGCCAGCGTAGTGAGTCTTTTAATGATCACTTCACTCATGCCCGTTTATTCTATCAAAGCCAGGCACCGCATGAGCAGAAGCATATTATTGATGCCTATGTCTTCGAACTGAGTAAAGTACAACGCCAAAATATCCGTGAACGTGAAGTTCTCGAAGTGCTGTGCAATATTGACTTGACGCTGGCTCAACAGGTCGCGGATCAATTGGGTATTGAAATCCCAGCTGAGAAAAAAGCTGCAAAACTGCCTGATGTTCTGATTTCTAAGCGTCTGTCTTTTGAAGCGTTTAAACCTGCCGATATTAAGGCACGTAAAATTGCGATTCTGGCACATGATAAAGCCAATGAAGCCAGTATCAAAGCTGTACAGGCTTGGGCTGAATCAGAAAGCGCTGTGGCTGATGTGTTAACACCTCGTCCAGGACCAGTTCTGAGCCAGCAAGGTACAGTGATCCCATCTGATGGTATGCAGAAGGCTGAACCTTCGATTGCCTATGATGCTGTAGTCATTGTCGATGGCGATAACTATGACATGGTGCTGAAAGATGGTATTGCGACCCACTATCTGCTTGAGGCTTATAAGCATCTGAAACCGATTGTCTTACTGGGAGATAAAGGTCAGCTGATTGAAGATCTAAAACTGATCAGTGATGAAGGTACTTTAGCAAATTCTCAATTCGATACTGTGCAAGATAGCTTCAAGACCTTGATCATGAATCACCGGGTTTGGGCGCGTGAATTGATCTCAGAAACTATTCCTGCATAAATACCATGAGAATAGAAGCTTCGGCTTCTATTCTCTATTTCAAGGGATAAAAAGTTTATGGCGAGACCAGATCCTAAAAAATTACTGGCACAGATGCAAAATGCGCAATGGAGCAGGGAGCAGGATATCTATCTGATCGAACATAACCATTTATCGATGAGTCAACTCAGAGAACAATTACCTTTTAGTGAAGAAGAAATTATGGCACGCCGTAAGGTACTAGGACTAATGACCCGTTTAAAACAGATGAAAAGACTTTTTCCTTAACTGGCTTTCATCAAATGACCACAATATCGATATTTTTGAGGAAGCACTTTTATGGACCTCAGTTCAATATTAGAAAGATTTAAAAATTCATCATTAGAACCTAAAGAAAATATTCAAACGACTTTGAAGGAACTGGTGCAACTTTCGGATCAGGTTCCTTTTCCTGCATCAGGGGAAACTTTAAAACGCTGGCAAATTTTAAGCCAGATCTCGGCAACCAATTTAAGTCTGGGCAAAATATTTGAGTCGCATCTGGATGCACTCGCAATTCTGCATGAATTAAATATTCCGGCAAATCCTCATCAGCTCTGGGCAGTCTGGGCAGCAGAAGGTGGGCCTCAGCCATTGCAGCTGGATGAAGGCAAGCTGACTGGCATCAAGACCTGGTGTTCCGCTTCTAGCTGGGTAGAGTCAGGCTTACTGACGTATCGGGATGAACAAAATCGCTCTCAGTTATTGATTGTAGATATGCAGCTGACCGGTATTCAGCATGATCATACTGTCTGGCAAGCTGTAGGGATGCAGTATACGTCAACAGCACAACTGGAATTTAATCAGGTCCCTGTCAAAAAAGTCGCTGATCCACATGCTTATCTGGATCGGGTAGGATTCTGGCATGGAGCAGCAGGCGTTGCTGCTTGCTGGTATGGTGCGACAGTAGCTCTTGCTGAATATCTGCAGCAGGAACAGTTAAGAAAACCACATATGTATAAAGCCATGTATCTGGGTGAAATCAGCCGTGATCTTTTAGCTACTCAGGCTTTGTTCTATCGGGTTGCAGAATTGATTGACCAGCAACCTAAATTTCCTCATCAACTTCAGATTCAGGCTTTGCGTGCGCAGGTTGAAGCTACTGCATTAAATGTGCTCAACCAGGTTGGAAAAGCGCTTGGCGCATCGCCTTATTGTACCAATTCTTATTTTGCCCAGCTCGCAGCAGATCTGCCGGTATTTATCCGTCAAAGCCATGCTGCTTTTGATCTTGAGCGTATTGGAGAACTAAGCGCACAGGAGGAAGAACTATGGGCACTTTAAAACATGACATTGTTGAAGACCGTGTGATCCATGGGGAAGGGACACGGGTGGATGAATGGCGTAACTGTGAAATACTGCAACAGATGCCAGAATTTGATATTTCCAGTGTAATTTCTGCAGATGCCAGAGTCTGTATTGTGGCACCGCATCCGGATGATGAAATTCTGGGATGTGGCGGATTGATGCAACGCCTGGATAAACTCGGCTATAAAATTGTACTGTTTGCAGTGACTAATGGTACGGCCAGCCATCCCAGTTCGAGCCTGTATACGCCAGAAGAATTGAACCAGATTCGTCCAGCAGAAACGCGTCAGGCTCTGGAAGAATTGTCCTTAGAACAGCCAGTTCTTCGGATTGCTTTGGATATTCAGGATGGAAAAGTGGCTGAGCAGCGAGATTTGCTCAAACAGCAATTGTATTCATATTTACAGCCTAATGATGTATTGGTCACGACTTTTGTTCATGATGGGCATCCAGATCATGAAATAACCGGGCAGGTCGTCCAGCAACTCGCCACTGAGCTACAGTTACCATATATTCAAGTTTTAATCTGGGCGTGGCACTGGGCCACACCAGGAGATACCCGAATTCCGTGGACGGTTGCACACAAACTCAGGCTGACAGATGAAGAATTAAAATGTAAAGCCCGAGCTGCACGATGTTTCAAAAGTCAGATTGAGAATGATCCGACGACAGAACAGGCACCGATTGTCCCTGAGCATGCATTAGAGCGTGTTTTACAGCCATGGGAGGTTTATCTGTATGAACAGTAAATCAACCTATGATCATGCCTATTTTGATGCTCTGTATGCCCTGAACCAAGGAGATCCATGGCATTATGAACAGCGCTGGTATGAACAGCGTAAACGTCAAATTTGTAAAGCGCTCTTGCCCAAACTGCATTTTGAATCTGCCATAGAAATCGGTTGCAGTAATGGCATGCTAAGTCAGGAACTAGCTCCACATACTGGAGAACTCATCTGTCTGGATGCTAATACGACAGCGATCCGGTTGGCGCAACAACGTCTGCAAGATTATTCTCATGTAAGTTTTGTCCAGGGCGTTGTCCCGGAAGACTTGCCAGAGCGTAAATTCCAGCTAATTGTGCTGAGTGAAGTTTTATATTATCTGGATCAAGCCGCTTTAGAGAAATTGACCCACTGGCTGCAGCACGCTCTTGATACAGATGGCTGTATTCTGGCTTGTCACTGGCGGGCACCGATTTCAGGTTTTAGTTTTACTGGTGATGATATTCACGATCATCTAAATGCTCACTTGCCTTATAAAAAATGTTCACAACTCCAGGAACCTGATTTTCTGATTGATGTTTGGATGAACAGTCCACAGTCTGTGGCAGAGCAAGAGGGCCTTAAATGAATAAAATTGGCGTGGTCATTCCTGCTTGTAATGAAGAAGCTTATATAGAACGCTGCCTGCTGGCCTTAAAAAAAGCACAATTTGAATTTTATCAATACCTTGGTTCATCAGGAAATATTCCCGAGATTAAGATTTTAGTTGTCTTAGACAGTTGTACCGATCAAACTGCGATCAAAGCGATGCAACTGGGGGTAGAAGTCATCAGTTGTGACTTTCGTTCGGTAGGTAAGACCCGTCATTTAGGAATTCAAAAAGTAATTAAACAAGGATGCGACTGGATCTGTTGTACCGATGCGGATTCATGTGTTCAGGAGGACTGGTTCAAAGCCATGTGGCAGCACCAACCCACTGATGCAATTTGTGGAGTCGTTGATGTCGATGAATGGAAAAATTTAAGTCTGGAAGCCCGACTGAAATATTTAGGCCACTATCAGGATAAAATGGGTCATCGGCATATTCATGGTGCAAATTTATGTTTTAAAACAAGTATATATAATGATTTTGATGGATTTAACCAGTTAGATTGTCATGAAGATGTCGACTTTGTTCGCCGTTTACAACAGGCAGGAGTCAACATTACCTGGTCCAATCAATTAAGGGTAACAACCAGTAGCCGTCTACGGTCAAAAGTTGCTGAAGGTTTCGCCTGTTTTTTACAAAAGCTTGAGTTACAGGAAGCAATGAAAAAACCGATCAGCGTATACAAATAAAACTATAAAATTATAAATTTTATACAATCAATTACTTGTAAAAAATTTAAAAATTCATCTCTAAAAGCTATTTCATTTAGAAAAATTCTGTTTATAATTCACACAAATTAAGCCCTGCTACTTATATTTTTCAGCTATAAGTCCGCGGGGTTTTTCTATGGATGATCGGTAATGGATGCCTGAGCTCTTTCTTTTGGAATGACAATGTTAAATTCACAGCTAATTTCTCGTCTTCAGTCTCCATCACCGTATCTCTGGCAGAAAATCGCCACTGCACTGTGTTTTTTTAGTCTAGGTTTTAGTACAGCTGCCTGGGCGCCATTAATTCCTTATGCGCAGCAGCGCTTATTGCTGAACCATGCTGACTTTGGTTTGCTTTTGCTATGTGCCGGAGTTGGCTCAATGCTGGCTATGCCGTTGGCAGGTCGTATGGCAAGCAAGTTTGGCTGCCGTGCAGTACTGGCTGTTATTCTGGCTGCATTTCTGTTCATCTTGCCAGCGCTAGCGATTAGTCCTACCAGCTTGATGATGGCAATTACCCTGTTTTTCTTTGGCGCCAGTGCTGGTGCTTTGGGGGTAACCGTAAATATTCAGGCTGCCCAGATTGAAAAACTCATGGATAAAAGCTTGATGTCGGGTTTCCATGGCGTATGTAGCTTGGGTGGTCTGGTTGGTGTATTGGGCATGACCACGTTAATGGGATTTGGTCTGGCACCTTTAACTGGCGCACTGGTCGTAAGTGTGATGTTGCTTGCGATTGCGATACTGGCAATTCCATTCTGCTTAGGTGGTCAGTCATCAACTACAGAAGAAACTAATACAACTACAGCAAAACCTGCGAAAAAAGCGCTACCAACATTCGCAATTTTAGGTATTGGCCTGATCTGCTTTGTATCCTTCCTGTCTGAAGGTGCAGCGATGGACTGGAGCGGTATTTATCTGGCAACTCAGTTTAACGTACCTGCAGCGCATACCGGTTTGGCTTATAGTTTCTTTGCTGGCTTAATGGTACTTGGACGTTTTAGCGGTCATCTGATCATTCAAAGCTTGGGTGAAAAAACCACTATCTTATTAAGTGCATTACTGGCTGCAGCAGGCTTATTCATGGTGATCTTTGCACCAGTATGGCAAGTCGTTTTAACCGGTTATGCGATCTTGGGTCTAGGTAGTGCTAACATCGTTCCGTTAATGTTCTCTCGTGCAGGTCGTCAAAAATCTATGGCTTCACATGTAGCATTATCCTATGTATCGGTATTTGCTTATACCGGTTCATTGATCGGACCAGCGCTGGTAGGTTTCGGTAGTGAAATTATTGGCTTGCGTTTAGTGTTTACAGTCATTGCAGGTGCTTTAATGAGTATTGTAATCTTGAACCATCTGACTGCCGGTCATAAAGAATCAGAAAAAGCAGAAGGTCTTATTGCCGGCCTAGACCACAAAACACCAGCATAAAGCTGGTGTTTTTTTTATAGGTTTCTAGATCTTAGGCATGCATATTGAACTGGGTTGAGATGCCTTTGGCCACTGGTCGATAAATTCGCAGGCTTTGTGATTTTTTCAGGTCCGACAGGAACTGATCACGCCAGCGAATGATATCGAAATTCTTCAAGCCTTGCTGTAAATAGCGATAACGTTCCAAACGTTCCGACTTCGGCATACGCAAGGCTCTTTTCAAGGCTTTGGCCATACTGTCCTGATCATAAGGATCGACCAGCAAAGCTTCTTTCATTTGCTCGGCAGCCCCGGCATATTTAGATAGAATCAATACCCCTGGATCTAATGGATCTTGCGCAGCAATATATTCTTTGGCGACCAGATTCATCCCGTCACGGATTGAATTCACCCAGCAAATATCCGCCTTACGGTAGAGCTGCATTAGGGCTTCATGGCCCAAAGTGTCATAGCTACAGTCAAAAGGCAGCCAGTTTGCATTGCCATGCTGATGGTTTAAATTCTGCACTGCAGCCTGGAACTGTTCATAGAGTTTTTTATAGCTGTTAACATCCAGTCGGCATGGGCAGGCAATCTGCAATTGCTGGAACTGATTTTTAAATTCAGGTTGTTCATCCAGCAACTCCTGGAATGCATGAATTTTCTCCAGTAGCCCTTTACTGTAATCAATCCGGTCAACCGAAATGATGGTCTTATGAGCATGTGCTTTATCCAGATCAAAGGGCAGGTCAGTGACTTGACTCTCAGCAGCCTGCTTCTGAATCTGCGCCGGGTGTACACCGATTGGATAAGCCTTCACATAAATCCGTTTAGACTGATAACTCAGGATTTCATCATTGCGATGCTGGATATTTAATACCTGTTCCAGGAAATCAATACAATTGGCCTGATAGCGTGGAGTTTGCAGACCGATGACATCAAAATCTGCCAGATGTCGAGCCAGTTCCTGATAAGGAGGTAGCGTTTGCCAAAGTTTCAGTTCCGGGAAAGGAATATGCAAGAAGAACCCAATCCGGTTACGCATGCCTAGTTTACGGCAGTAATGCGCAACACTCAGAAAATGATAATCATGAATCCAGATGATGTCATGCGGTGAAGCCACCTGTTTCAGGTGTTTGGCAAAACGCAAATTGACATCTTTATAGGTTTTAAAATCCTGCGGCTGATATTCAACACGTTGATGCTGGTCATGCATTAATGGCCATAGAGCATTATTAGAAAAACCACAATAATAACCTTGGTACTGGGCTTCGCTTAGTGCACTGGTATGATATTCCACATTCTGATGTTTCAGAATCTGAAATTTCTGTTCCTTGTTCTGGTCAACTCTGGAGCCATTCCATCCAACCCAGATACCGCCTATATCTTGCAATGCATCCTGCAATGCAACAGCCAATCCACCAGCCTTCGTACTTTCTGGGTTAGGTAGATTCACACGGTTTGATAACACAATGAGTTTAGACATGTGATTTCTCCAATCATTTTTGTTCTTGTACTTCAATTACATTTAAAAATTCTTTCATGAAGGTCTGAACTTGAGAGACGTTTTCCAGTCTGTACCGTGCTAAGGTCTGGCCAGAACCTACTTTGATTGAGCAGCCGTGCAGGGCATTAATGACCTTGAATCCGGCTTCATCGGTGAGGTCATCGCCAATAAACATGGGATAATGATCAGTGAGATGGTATTGCTGAATAATCTGTTGAATCGCTGAACCTTTATTAGCGCCTTTGGGCACCAGCTCAAAAACATACTTGCCAGCTTTTAACTCAAAGTCGGAAAAATGGTTGAGACATTCCAGCGCAAAAGCATGCACATGATCTTCTAGTTGAGGATGTTCACGAAAATGTAGCGCAACAGAATAATCTTTGACCTCAATACGCAGATCAGGGATTTGAGCTGCCTGTTCCTGAATATACTGTTTTAGGGCTTGTAGCTGCGGCTGATTTAAAGAGATTAATGTCTTTAAATCAGCTTGATAGATTAATTCCAGACCATGTGATCCAGCGATATTCCATTGCAAAGGGTAAATAAGTTTTTGAGCTTGTAAAATAGAACGACCAGTAACTAATATCAGCTGAATATATTGTTGTAAATTTTCCAATATATTTATAATTTCAGGATGAATTATACTTTTATCTGGATCTGGGTGAAATTCAGAGATTGTTCCGTCAATATCAAGAAATAAAACAACCTGATCTGTGTCCATATTCAGGTTGCAATCATTTAAAATCATCTTTGGCGATATATAAAAAGATGAGCTAGATGAATCTTCTAAATCTTGTTCCCTATGTATGCCTGACATAAATCCACCTAAGTGCATGATATAAAATAGATTAAAATTTAGAGTTAAACTGTGTGATTTTTAATCTAATTGGTTTTATAACATATTCTATTTTTTTAAATGGCTTTAGGCGCAGAAAAGAAACACTTTTGACATGTAAAGTTACTTTGTAAAATTTGGAAATATTCAGCAGAAAAGGTTGATATTCTTTATATATTTGTAAAATAATTTTTCAGTGATTTTTAATATATTAATAATGATATTTAAGGTTGTGCATATTAAGTGATTGAGTAATTTTGAGTGCTATAAATAAGATTATTTTGATTATTTAATGTAAAAAATGGTTTTGATTTATATTTTTTAAAAATTAATTTATCAGCTTTCTATTAAATAATAGGCATTAAATTAGAAATATTAAAAAACACATTTAATATAAAATAGGAATATAGCGCAGCCTATTAATTTTTTATTAGAGCCAATTTTGAAAGGAAGGATAAATTATAAAATCTTGGTGCTACAAAGAAGAGTTAGGGTTATATCATTGAAGAGACTAGGTAGACATAACCCCATAAAGAGGAGAGCAGATCGCTTATAGCTCTCTCCAGACATCGTTCTCATCTTTCAATGGAATAGTAAAGTTAAAGTCATCATCATTACTGACCAAAAGACTAGTAGGCGTTTGCATCACAACTTTTAAAACAGTACCAGCTTCAAAAATAATCGGGTGACAGTTTTCCTTTTCCAAGGTCACTGGCTTAAGTAATTCAATCACAGAACTTTCCATATTTTTATTCCCAAATATTGATACTTCGCTGTTTTTTAATCTTAACATGATTTTTGCAAATTTAACTAATTTTTGAAAAACCGAGACATAAGTCAACAAGTCGGTCAATTTTTCTTAAAAAGCGCTTAAGTCAGTAAATTAAAGGGCTAAAGATTAAGATTTAATTTTCAAACGATTTGTGTTTCTTAAACTTGAATATTTTCAGTCTATTTACCGACGAAAAGAAGAGAAAAAGACAAACGGTACCAAATAGTCAATCTAACGCAAAATCTACTTGTCACTTTTTGACAGGCCAGTCATGATCTCCTCCATTATATTGCGTACGTTATGCGCTAGTATTAAAGCAAGAATCATATAATCTGATATTAATTCGGCTTTAGCGATTTTGTGTTTGTATGTAATTTTTTACATTGAATTGCAAATTTATGCTGCAGTTCGTTGAAAGTCTGAAAATAAGAATAAACTGTGCGTCATTTGGATGACCCGTACATCTATAAGGAGAATTAAGCCCCAATGTTTAAGTCATTTTTTCCACAACCAGTGTGGTTCTTTAGTAGTCTGGTACTGTGGTTTCTGATCAATCTTGGCCTTTGGCATAGTGGTGGATCAGGCTGGGGTGTCTATTTGGGTATGACTGAAGGTTATCATGATCTTAAAATGCCGATAGGAATCAGCCGCTTCTGGGCGCCAAAATTTCTCTGGTTCTATCTCTGGTTTTTTGTGAGTACCGCGATATTCGCGACCTTCTGGTACTTTAAAACGAAACATCCTTGGCAGCGCTGGTCTGTGTGGGGCTCGGCTTTTATCCTGTTCAATATCTGGTTTGGGGTGCAGGTTAATGTCGTATTAAATGAATGGTATAGCCCGTTCTATGATCAGATCCAGAATATGCTCACCCAAGGGGGCGGAGATGTCAGCCTATTATATCAAGGTGCATTGACCTTTATTTATATTGCCATGGTCTATGTCACGCTGGCGGTATTTAACCTGTTCTTTGTCAGTCATTATGTATTCCGCTGGCGTACGGCGATGAATAATTACTATACGGCGCATTGGGAAAAGTTACGTCATATTGAAGGGGCTTCACAGCGTATTCAGGAAGATACTATGCGCTTTGCCAAAACTACGGAACAGCTCAGTGTCTCGCTCATCGAATCTCTGATGCTATTAATGGCATTCCTGCCAATTCTGTATGAGTTATCTAGTCATGTAAAAGTACTGCCGATTGTCGGTGAAATACCGCATGCATTAATGTGGGCGTCGATCGGATGGGCAGTTCTGGGTACCGTGATTTTAATGATTGTCGGGATGAAACTCCCTGGACTGGAATTCAATAATCAGAAAGTAGAAGCGGCTTATCGTAAAGAGCTGGTTTATGGTGAAGATTATGCCGATCGTGCTCACCCGCTTACCTTGCAAGAACTGTTTAGCCGGGTACGTAAGAATTATTTCCGGCTGTATTTCCACTATGCCTATTTCAATATGGTCCGCATCTGGTATTTGCAATTGGATAATATTTACGGATTATTTATTTTGTTTCCAAGTATTGCCGCGGGTGCGATTACACTCGGTTTGATGATGCAGATCCTGAATGTTTTCGGTAAGGTTCGTGAATCTTTCCAGTATTTGATTTTATCTTGGCCTACGATTATTGAATTGCTCTCCATCTATAAACGTTTGAAAGCATTTGAATCCCATCTCGATTAATTTTTTCTTATATTCATCGACAATTTTAAAAGCCAGCCAGGGTGGTGTTTAATTTCCAATAATATGGCGTATAAAAAAAATTAGTGTACGTAAAGGAAATTATTCAAATTATAATCTCATTCAGACAGCGATAGAGAGCATAATTGCCGTTATCATACATGATAATAATATCTCTAATTTTTGTTGAATGAGTAACCGGAGAACTGATCTGTTTCTTCGGTTTTTTTATATCTTTTTTTCTACTGCTCTATCTTCTAATTGGCGAATAATCCAGCGTATTTACTGGCTTGGAGAATGTTAATTCGATCAATTTATCCGGCTATAAGCTAGATGGATTAGGCATTCTATTTCCTATTTTTAGTGATAGGTCTCGCTATATTTTTATATTTATCAATCTGTTGAGATTGTTGTTTTAGCACATTTGCTATATGTTATAGAGGCCTGGGGGAGATAAGCAGTGAAGCTAAAATTAATAATTCCAACAATATGTGTAGCAAGTCTGGCTGGCTGTAACAGTATTCAGCAAATGAAATCAGATATGCAGCATCCTTATGCAAGTCCTCAAGAACTGATCGTTAAAAGAAACCTGAATCAGGCTGACGGTTCGGCAAAAGAATATGTTTATTCATGGGAAAAATCCAAGCAGCATTTAGAGCCACAATCCCTCTATCCACGAACCACTTTAAGCCAGTACTGTCATGAACGGGGCGGCAAGTTTTCTCTACTGTATAAGAGCCAATTGGCTTCAGTAAAAGATTCTGCCCAGAAGAACCGTTTAAACAAAAACCGTTATGTCACTCAGGGTATTGGTGCCTATCAATGTACGATGCCCCAAGGGCAAAATTGGATTGTTTCTATTGAGCCGATTTCTGAACGTCAGCCAGATAAGAATAATACTACCCGTGTAGTCCGGATCTTGAGCAAACTTCAAAGCTCAGCTGAAGCGCGTCATTTCTATCAGGGCCATAAGGTTACAACTAAGTCTAATAAAATTGCTGAAAAGAATGCAGCCAAAACCTCAGTCAAAGATGAGAAAAAGGAATTAGATAAAAAAGAAGCTGATAAGAAAGAGCTAAAAATACCTGCTGTTGAACCGGCAGTGGTTGCTGTTCCTGCCGCTCGGACAACTAGTATCGAAACGCCACAACAGCAACAGATGAAATTGTATGTAGCTGCACGCCGTGATATCAATAGCGGTAAGAACCTGAACAATGCCTGTAATAATGCCCAGCGTGCCTATAACTATGGCAAATTACAGGGTACAGAAGGAACACGTGTCTATACCGAATCCGGCATGTTAGTGGCACGCTGTTTAAACAGTATTCCAGCCTATGCCAACCGTATTCCAAATTCCAAGGTTCAGGCCAAACGAGTACTGCAGAATCTGGCCACCAACTATAACCATACTGGGGCAAAGAATCAGTTGAGACAGTTAAAATAAGTCTATTATTTTCACATTCAGTTTGATCATTTATTTGGCAAAGTAGATGCACATGAAAAGTCATCTACTTTAAGTATTAGTGATATTGAAAATAGTATTTCTTAAGTATAGGAGAATTTAAAAATAATATTTTTCTTTTGAAGATCAATGATAGAAGATAAATAGTTATCCTATTGATAGGAATAAAA
Organism: Acinetobacter sp. CAU_H_60; assembly: GCF_058599385.1. Classification (NCBI taxonomy): domain Bacteria; kingdom Pseudomonadati; phylum Pseudomonadota; class Gammaproteobacteria; order Moraxellales; family Moraxellaceae; genus Acinetobacter; species Acinetobacter sp. CAU_H_60. The sequence goes on from NZ_CM178653.1 coordinate 787,281, forward strand.
ATTAATTATTATTAGATTGCAAATCGAACCTTATTTCAGAGTAAATCTCCCACCTCCATCTCAGATTTTCTCCTCTATCTCTCTTGTTAAATACAAGCCCATTCAACGGCATATTTTAAAAATTATTGGTACATCTTTTGCTTAAAAATTATCAGTTTTGTGCTTATGGACAGAGCAAGAAAAACTAATTGATTTTTAACATACACAATAATGAGATTTATCGCTTGAGAAAACATATTTTAAGTCATTTGATTCTTGTGGGTGCATTTCTACATTCGCCTGTGAGCCATGCAGTGAGTACAACTTCATTAAAATCGGCAATTGATCTGAATGCGATTGATCGGACGGTTGATCCAAAGCAGGATTTTTATCAATTCGTGAATGGAAACTGGCTAAAAACCGCAAAGATTCCAGAAGATCAGGCATTGTCGGGTGCATTTGCTGAAGTGAGTATGAAATCAACCCAGCAGTTATTTGACATTTTTAATGAGCTGGCCAAAAAACAGCATCCGCAAGGTAGCAATGAACAAAAGGTCGCAGATCTCTATGCCAGTTATATGGATACTAATCGGCTTGAACAGCTCGGACTTGAGGCATTGCAACAAGACCTGCAGCGGATTGAAAGAATCAAGACCAAAAAAGATCTGGCAGAATTTTTTGCCTATGCGGAAAAAATCAATCTGAATTTGCCATTCTCTACCCGTTTTTATCAGGACCGTAAAGCTTCTTCCAAGGCGATGATGTATGTAGGGCAAGGTGGCTTGGGGATGCCTGACCGTGATTTTTACCTGAGTGAGCAGCCTCGACAACAGGAAATTCGCAATACTTATCTGCTTTATATCGCCAATACCCTGAATTTTGCCGGTCAGCCTAAGCCGATTGAAGATGCTCGTACTATCCTGGCTTTGGAAAAGGCACTGGCAAAAATTAGCTGGTCCGCTGTGGAGCTGCGCAATGATGAGGTGAGAACCTATCTCGTTGAAACTAAAAATATTATTAACTATATGCCTTCTTTTGACTGGATGAATTATTTCTCAGAACTGGGCTTAAAAGGTGCAAGAAAAGAGGTTGCGATCTCGCAGATTAATTATTTGCGTCAGCTGGATCAGTTATGGAAGGTCGTTCCAATTGAAACCTGGCAAACCTATTTGAAATTCAACCTGATCAATAGTTATTCGCCATTTTTAACAGAAGTTTTTCAAAATCATCATTTTGAATTTTATGACAAAACGCTAGAGGGTGTACAAGCACGTTCTCCACGGAAAGAGTCCGCTCTGGAACTAACTAACGGTATTTTAGGTAATGTGCTTGGAAAGCTCTATGTAGAAAAGCACTTTAATGAAAGCCAGCGCCCGGCCATGCTGGAAATGGTGGAAAATGTCCGTAAAGCCTTTCATCTGAAACTGGATCAGGCAGACTGGATGGGTTCGGATACTAAAAAACAAGTGCGGCATAAACTGGATAGCATCAATATCAAAATCGGCTATCCGAAAACATGGCGGGATTATTCAGCCCTAGAGATTCGTAAGGATGATCTGATTGGGAATATCCAGCGGACCCGGCTGTTCAATTACCAGCGTGAACTGGATAAGGTGGGAGAACCGATCGATCCAGAAGCCTGGCACATGTCGCCACAAACAGCCAATGCTTACTATAATGTCAAGCTGAATGAAATCGTATTACCTGCGGCCATCTGGCAGGCACCATTTTATTATGATGATAGTCATGATCCTGCAGTGAATTATGGTGCCATCGGGGCTGTTATCGCACATGAAATTAGTCATGGTTTTGACGATAAAGGAAGCCGCTTCGATGCCAAAGGCAAGGGTGAAGAAACCTGGAACGAGCACGATCGTAAAAAGTTCAATGAACGTACCAAAGCCTTAGTCGAGCAATATAAACAATACGAAGCTCTGCCAGGGCATAAGGTGAATGCAGAATTAAATAAAAGTGAAAATATCTCTGACAACCTGGGCTTAGGGATCGCTCATATGGCTTACCGCTTATCGCTCAAGGGTCAGACAGCACCTGTTATTGATGGCTTTAGTGGAGATCAGCGTTTTTATATGGGTTGGGCACAAGTCTGGCGTAGCAAAAGTAATCCTGAATATCTGTTAAATAGTCTAAACCTTGCCAGCCATGCACCAGGTCATGTGCGTGGCAATGGTGCTGTCCGCAATCAGCAAAGTTTTTTTGAAGCTTTTGAGATTAAAGAAGGGGACAAGATGTATTTATCACCTGAAAAACGAATCTCCATCTGGTAACAGGATTTAAAAAAACTAGGTCTGTTCATCTGAAAAGAGACAGGCCTATTTTTTTATCTAAACGACTAACATGCAGAGCCAAGACCAGTTTAAAAATTGGCATATATGCTGCTTATAAAGATTTAAGTGTTTGATTATTAGGTCAACACGCATTGATAAATTCAACTGCGCAGTGAAGCGCGAGGATAGCAAGCTTTGAAAATTTTTCTAAAAACCGCATTGGTAAGTGCTTTATTAGCCATTCCCTCTGCAAATTATGCTTCAGATCAAACCGCTATTGCAGCACTTGGCTCGGGGATTCATCTTCAACATTTTGATAAAAAAATCGCACCACAACAGGACTTCTATCAGCATGTAAATGGGCACTGGTTAGAGCATGAGGAAATCCCGGCTGATATGCCAAACTGGGGTGCATTCACGATTTTGCGTGAAAACTCGACCCAGCAATTACATGACATTGTAGAAGAGCTGGCGAAAACCAAATCGGAATATGGCAGCAATGAGCAGAAAGTGGGAAGCTTATATGCCAGCTTTATGGATACGGAAACTTTAAATGCAAAAGGCATCCAGCCGCTCAAAGCAGATCTGGCCAAAATTGAGGCCATAAAAAGCAAGAAAGATTTCACTTTGTTGCTTGCAGACTATGCAAAAAACCGTGTCACTACACCTTTTGAATTTGGCGTGATTCCTGACTTGAAAAAGTCTGATCAAATGGCGGTGTTTTTGGGCCAAAGTGGTTTAGGTTTACCGGATCGTGACTACTATTTAAAAGACGATGAAAAACTGAAAAGTGCCCGTGAAACTTATGTTAAACATATTGCTAAGCTGTTGACGCTATCGGGTGAAACGGAAGCAGAAGCGGCTGCACATGCACAATCTATCCTGAACTTAGAAACTGAAATTGCCAAAATTCAGTGGGATAACGTGCAGAACCGTAATCTCGAAAAAATGTATAACGTCTATACATTAAAAGACGTCAAAAGCCTGGTGCCAGAATTTGACTGGAAAACCTATTTTAAAGCGACGGGTTTAGACAAAAAAACCAAAACCGTGATTGTGGCGCAAAAAAGTTATTTTGAAGATTTAAACAAGATTTTAAACAGCACACCACTGGAGGTATGGCAAACCTATTTCAAATTCCATCTGATTGATGGTGCTTCGCCTTACTTAAGCCAGGAATTTGCTGATGCAAACTTTGAAATGTACAGCAAAACCTTACGCGGTGTGACCGAGCAACGGGCACGCTGGAAACGTGGGGTTGATATGACCAATGCTGTACTCGGTGAAAGTCTGGCACAAGTCTATGTCGCAAAACATTTTCAGCCTGAACAGAAACAGCGTATGGAAAAACTGGTTGAAAACCTGTTGCTGGCATTTGAACAGAATCTGGAAAAATTGGACTGGATGGGCGCACAAACCAAAGCACAGGCACATCGTAAGCTGAAAAGCTTTAGAGTAAAAATCGGCTATCCGAATAAATGGCGTGACTACAGCAAGCTGGAAATTAAAGATGGCGACCTGATTGGTAATCTGCGTCGTACCAACAGTTTCAATTATGACATCGCGCTGGATAAACTGGGTAAACCGGTTGATCGTGAAGAATGGCATATGCTGCCGCAAACGGTAAATGCTTACTACAATCCGATGGGCAATGAAATTGTTTTCCCTGCTGCGATTTTACAGCCGCCGTTCTTCGATATGAATGCTGATGATGCCGTGAACTATGGGGCAATCGGGGCAGTAATTGGGCATGAAATCAGTCATGGCTTTGATGATCAGGGCAGCCGTTTTGATGCAGATGGCAACATGAAAAACTGGTGGACTGAAGAAGACGATAAAAAATTCAAGGAAAAAACCAAAGCTCTGGTTGAACAATACAATGCCTATGAAGCGATACCGGGCTATCACGTCAATGGTGAACTGACCTTAGGTGAAAATATTGCCGATAACTCAGGTCTGGCAATTGCTTATGAAGCTTATAAACTGTCACTGAATGGAAAGCCTGCTCCGGTGATTGATGGCTATACTGGAGATCAGCGTTTCTATATTGGCTGGACGCAGGCATGGCGTGCCAAAGTTCGTCCAGAACTGGCATTGCAGCTATTAAAAACAGACCCACACTCACCAGCGGCTATTCGTGGCCGTGCAACCTTACTTAACCAGAAACCTTTCTATGAAGCTTTTAGCGTCAAGCAAGAAGATCCAATGTATCTGGAAGAAGATAAACGGGTAAAAATCTGGTAAGTCTGATTTCCTCATTCGATTCCAAAAATCCTGACTGATGTCGGGATTTTTTTTTTATCTCTCAGGTTACAGAGTTCTACAGGTTTTCCAGCCTTTTACATGCTACAAAGAAACTGCATTGTTCAAGCAGTTTGAACGGATGAAAAAGGAAAGGAATATGGGGTTCAAAGCTTTATCGGGTCTTCGGGCAGTCTTCATGACCATAGCATTATCATGTGCAACTCAAGTTGCGACAGCCGGTCCAACGGTTGATCAGCTTAGTGACTGTTTGATGAAATCGACGACAGCCACCGATAAAACCATAGTCTTGCAATGGACCTTTGTGGCATTGGGTAATCATCCCGATCTAAAAGCTTTTAGCAATGTTACTGCAACTCAAAAGGAAACGCTCGACAGAAATTTGGCAACAGTTTTACAGCGGATTCTGGTTGAGCAATGCCCAACCCAGACCAAAGCGGTCATTCAGGCTGAAGGGGTACAAGCAGTGGGTGAAAGTTTCCAGGAGCTTGGGCAGGTCACAGGTGAGGAAATACTGAAAAATCCGGAAATCAAAAGTCAGCTGAATGGTGTACTCAAATATATCGATATGAGCAAACTGGTCACGACGTTTTTGACCCCTGACGTGTGGAATAAACTAGGCATCACCCGTTAATGGATTGCAGATGCAGCCAAACTTAAACCGCAAAAATGTGGTTTAAGTTTTATAGAGCTTGCCTGGAAACAGTCGGTCCCGAATTTCATCCCAGTTGGTCGACAGCCAGCAAATAAAAGAACCTAAGGTGACCATCATCGTGCCGATCCAAAAGGTGTGGGATAGACTGGTATTCAGTACCCACATCGAAATAATAGACGAAAAGATCGGGCTAAAATAAGATAACGCGACCAGCATCGCAATATTACCTTGGTTAATTCCGATATTCCACGCTGCATAACCCAAGCCAGTTACGACAGAAACCAGCAACATATACAGCATAATATTCAAGTCAATATTAAGAAGTTGTGGCAGTTGTTCGTGATCTAACAGCAGCGTCTTGCTCCAGAGAACCACACTTACCATCGCGAAAAAGAACACGATCGGGTTATGTCCTTGGCTGTATTTTTTGGTAAATACACAATACAGCGACCATAAACTCGCTCCAATAAATGCCAATATGTAACTGGTTGGATTGGCTTGCATGTTATGAATGACGGTTGCTAAATGAATATCGCCGTTGCCCGTCTGGATATAAAAAATACCTGCCAGACTAATACTGAGCCCCACCACCACTAAGTTATGAAATTTTAGTTCATGAAATAGAATGAGCATGGCGATGGTCATACTCGGCCACAAATAATTCACCAAACTAATTTCAATGGCTTGCTGTGCAGTTTGTGCGAGTGCTACGGCATAGGCAAAGCAGATTTCATATACCAGAAATAATGCAGCTGCACTGAGCAGATAAAATTTGGGTATGGTTTTGAGTTTGGGAACGCCAAAAACAGCCAGTAAGAGCAGGGTACTTAAGCTATACATCATAAGTACAGCCAGGTCAGGTCCAATACTAAAACTGATCTTTTTGAGCAATCCCACGATAGATGACCACTGTAAAATGGCACTTAAGCCAATCAGCGTAGCGAGGTTTTTCGACATGGTAAGGGCGGGATGGGAGAATGTGCAGATTGTATTCCTGTTGAGTGATTTTCAATATGGGACAGACACGATTTTATGAGAAAATTCAAAAAAATCGTTAACAACGGCTTTATGATTTGAATATCCCGATCATGAGTTTAATGATCCAGAAAATGGGCGTGAAAATTAGCTCGATACCATCGGCAAGGTTGGCAAGTTTGCTTTCTCTGGCTGTGTGCCTCCGTGGTTTGATGGGTTTGCATTGTCTTGACTGATATGCGCCAATGATGAATATAAGAATGATCAGGATAATGCTAAGTAAGATAATGTGATTTGGTATGTTTTTGTTTTTCTTAGGTTTGTTTTTGATTTTATAGCATGTTTTAAATCCTCTCCCTAGCCCTCATCCTTTCTTGCGCTTCGTTTTAAAAGCAATGCTTTAAAACTCGCTCAGGAGAGGGAACATTCATTACAAAATTTATTACGGTATTTAATTAGCAATGAAAGCTCCTTCTTCCAGTGGGAGAAGGCGGGGGATGAGGGTACTAGTCATGTATAAAGAATGATTTTGAAAGTTGAATATACTTTTTAAGGTTGGAATTGGTTTTTCTAACTCGATCTTTCAAATATAGAAATACCATTTTCTTTCTATCGCCCTTTTCAATCTTATTTTGTATTTTTAGTAAATTATAGCCTTCATCAAATTGGATAAATTTTTTCTTCATCCGACTTAATTCCACTCTAAAATCAATGATTTTAAAATTTTTAATGGGTAACAGACCTGATTGTATACCTAAATCTATTTTTTGTTCTAAATCTAAAGTATTTAAGGGATGAGACCATTCTATTTTGTACTTTTCAATTTTTAAGTAAGTAGCATGTCTTTTTATAAATATAGTATGTATTTTATCTTTTAAATCATAAAATTGAAGAATAACAGCTGTATCTATCGGTACACTCTTGTTCTCATATTCTAATCTAGCCGGTTTCAATAACCTAGTATAAGAACTATAAAATTGATTATGGGGAGTTAACGTTTTAACTCGATACATACCTTCAGATGTATGAAGAAAGATAGAGAAAGTATGTAGTATTTTACTTAGTTTTAATGAGTATGCATTAGGTCCATTTGAATAAAAATAAGCTGGGTTAAATTTTTCATAATAATATTCATATCCCTTTATAATAATGGGTTTTTCTTTGGTTGCATTTTTTAAATGAATATATGTATTTGACCCAATTTTTACATATACATCAAATATAATTACTGGCTTATCTTTTCTATTTATTAAAGTTAAATCAATAAATGATGTATCAAAATTATCTTCAAGATTACCAAAAAATTGAGTTGTAGATAGATTACCTAATATTGAAAGTCCCTCTTTTCTATAAAAGTTTTCGATGGCAAAAAGTCCACCAATAGCACCAAATATATAGGCGATATATTGATATTTTTTTTCAAAAAAGCAAATTAGGTTAAAATTGTATTTTGAGAGTTGATAAATAAAAAATAAGAAAAATAGAATACTTATAATCCAAAAAATATATCTTAAAGATCTATACATTATTCTTTTTGTCCAAAAATTAAGGGGCAATTAAAGCCCCTTAATTATAAGTGATAAATAAAAAGAAAACCCGCTCTAAAGCGGGTTTTCTTTTTCAAAACTGATCAGATTAACCAATCAATTTCTTCATCAATTCATTCACTTGAGCAGGGTTGGCTTTACCCTTAGACGCTTTCATCACTTGACCCACAAGACCGTTGAAAGCTTTCTCTTTACCAGATTTATACTCTTCAACCATCTTCTCGTTGGCAGCCAGCACTTCCTTAATAATTGCTTCAATTGCGCCTGTATCAGTTTCCTGTTTCAAGCCTTTCTCAGCAATAATTTCGTCCGCAGTTTTGCCTTCTTCCCACATAAAGCCGAACACCTGTTTCGCGATCTTACCGCTAATGGTGTTATCGACAATACGTGCGATCATGCCACCGAGTTTCTCACTCGACACAGGAGAATCAGCAAGGTCTAGACCAGCTTTGTTTAAAGCGCCTGAGAATTCACCCATTACCCAGTTCGCAGCAATCTTACCTTGTGCAGCACCACCAGCAGCCTTAACGACTTCTTCGTAAAATTCTGACATTTCACGAGTCAGGGTCAGTACGTGAGCATCATACTCAGTCACACCGAAGTCAGCCACGAAACGCGCACGACGTGCCGCAGGCAGCTCAGGCATTTGCGCTTTAATCGCTTCGATTTGCGCATCTGGAATCACCACAGGCAACAAGTCTGGATCAGGGAAGTAGCGGTAATCGTTCGCTTCTTCTTTAGAACGCATTGAACGGGTTTCCATCTTCACAGGGTCGAACAGACGGGTTTCCTGATCAATAGTGCCGTCCCATTCCAGAATTTCCATTTGACGTTCAATTTCAACATTGATCGCCTGTTCAATGAAACGGAATGAGTTCAGGTTTTTCAATTCACAACGTGTACCGAACGGTTGACCCGGACGACGTAAAGACACGTTACAGTCCGCACGGAACGAACCTTCTGCCATGTTACCGTCAGAAATGCCTAACCAGCGTACTAACGTGTGAATCGCTTTAATATAAGCAACAGCTTCTTCAACCGAACGCATATCCGGTTCAGATACGATTTCTAGAAGCGGCGTACCGGCACGGTTCAAGTCGATGCCTGACATGCCTTCGAACTGGTCATGGATCGATTTACCCGCATCTTCCTCAAGGTGGGCACGAGTCACGCCAATGCGTTTAACTGTGCCATCTTCAAGCTGAATGTCGATATGACCCAAGCCTACAATCGGGTTATCCATCTGGCTGATCTGGTAGCCTTTTGGAGAATCCGGGTAGAAGTAGTTTTTACGTGCAAATACAGAAGCCTGGTCGATATAAGCATCGATCCCCAGACCAAAGCGAATCGCAAGATCAACCACTTCTTTATTCAATACTGGCAACACGCCCGGCATTGCCAAATCAACAAGGCTTGCCTGAGTGTTTGGATCATTACCAAATTCAGTTGATGAGCCAGAGAAAATTTTTGATTTCGTCGCAAGCTGAGTGTGAATCTCGATACCAATAACGACTTCCCAACCATCAATCAGGTTAGATTTTGGTTTAGCAGCGTTTTTAGCCATTATGCATTCTCCTCAGCAATTGCAGCGCGTTTTGTATGCCAATCCATTGCTTGTTGATACTGGTGTACCACAGACAACAATTGAGATTCTGACCAGTAGTTACCAATCAACTGTAAGCCAACTGGCAAGTTGTCTTTATCAAAACCAACAGGCGCGTTAATCGCAGGAAGACCTGCAAGGTTGACCGCGATGGTGTAGATGTCACCTAAGTACATTTCAACCGGAGACAGGTTTGCACCGATACGGTATGCAGTAGTCGGTGCAGAAGGTGCAGCGATGACATCTACAGATTCAAATGCTTTTAAAAAATCTTGCTGGATTAAACGACGTACTTTTTGTGCTTTCACATAATAAGCATCGTAATAACCAGCAGACAGGGCATAAGTACCGATCAGGATACGACGCTGAACTTCAGCACCGAACCCTTCTGAACGGGAACGTTTGTAAAGGTCGAGAAGATCTTTTGGCTCTTCACAACGGTAGCCATAACGTACGCCGTCATAACGAGACAGGTTAGAAGATGCTTCCGCAGGTGCGATCAGATAGTAAGTTGGAACATAAGCTTCAGTCATGTTGAGATCAATCTCAACCAGAATTGCACCCATTTCTTCCAGTTTTTTCAGTGATTCTTCAACGCGTGCTTTCACGTCTGCATCCAGGCCTTCAACATTGAAGTACTGTTTTGGAATACCGATGCGTAAACCTTTCACAGAAGTACCGTTCAGGTTGGCAACGTAGTCATCAACGTCTTTGTCCATTGAAGTTGAATCTTTCGCGTCGTGACCTGCCATCACGTTCATCAGGTAAGCACAGTCTTCTGCAGAACGAGCCATCGGACCGCCTTGATCCAGTGATGATGCATAGGCGATCATACCAAAACGTGATACACGGCCATAAGTCGGTTTTAGACCAGTCAGACCACAAAAAGAAGCCGGCTGACGGATTGAACCACCGGTATCAGTACCGGTTGCAAATGGTGCTAAATCCGCAGCGACAACCGCAGCAGAACCACCTGAAGAACCGCCTGGAACGTGATCCAGTGCCCAAGGGTTTTTGGTCGCGCCAAAATAAGAAGACTCGGAAGTTGAACCCATGGCGAACTCGTCCATGTTCACTTTACCAAGTGTGACTAAGCCCGCAGCTTTACCTTTCGCTACAACGGTCGCGTCGTAAGGAGAGATAAAATTGTCCAGCATTTTAGAACCGGCTGTGGTTTTAATGCCTTGGGTACAGAAAATATCTTTATGCGCAATAGGCACGCCAGTCAGGGCAGTCGCATTGCCGGCTTTGATTGCAGCATCAGCAGCATCAGCTTGAGCCAATGCCTGTTCAGCAGTCACGGTCACATAAGCTTTGACCTGTGCATCAATTTTTTCGATACGTTTTAAATAGTGTTGAGTCAATTCGCGGGATGAAAATTGAGCATTTGCCAAACCTTCAGTCAGTTCACGAATGGATAAGCGGTGTAAATCTGTCATGAGAAATAATTCTTTACGTTTAATTTAATAAAAAGAATGAACTGGGTAGTAATTACTCAATCACGCGTGGGACGAGATACAAACCGTCCTGTACAGCAGGTGCAACTGCTTGGTATTCCTCACGATGATTGCTTTCCGACACGACATCTTCACGTAAAGGCTGTGGGTGGTCGAAAGGGCTTTTCAGTGGTTCAACACCGTCAGTATCGATGCCTTTCAGGGTTTCCATCATGCCTAAAATTTTATTTAAACTTTGAGCATATTCAGCAGATTGCGTATCATTAAGAGATAACCTTGCGAGGTTGGCAATAGCTGAAACTGTTTCTGCATTTAAATCTGCAGAAGACTGTGCATCCGATGTAGACATAATATTACCTAATCAGTATTAAAAAAATTCAAATTATCATGCGTTATGATAAGCGATTGACTTGTCCAAATCATCACATTTAGTTAAAGTGGCCACCTTGCGTCCATATAAAGTTTAACTGAGAACGTCCCCGTGATTCTAAAACGACTAATAGGCTTGTTTTCGCCAGATCTCGCTATTGATTTAGGTACTGCAAATACACTTATTTATGCGCCAGGACGAGGCATTATATTAAATGAACCGACGGTTGTAGCCATCCGTCACAGTGGTTCACATAAAATTGTTGCTGCCGTAGGTCTTGACGCGAAACAAATGCTTGGTCGTACCCCAGCAAATATTTCTGCAATCCGTCCGATGAAAGACGGTGTGATTGCGGATTTTGAAGTGACCGAAACCATGTTAAATCAGTTCATTGGTAAGGTACACGAAAAACGTTTATTCCCGCCAGCGCCACGCGTGGTGGTTTGCGTGCCATGTAAATCGACACTGGTTGAACGCCGTGCGATCCGTGAAGCAGTTTATAATGCGGGTGCACGTGAAGTACGTCTGATTGAAGAACCGATGGCAGCTGCAATTGGTGCAGGCATGCCGGTTGAGCAGGCGTGTGGTTCGATGGTTGTTGATGTGGGCGGCGGTACAACTGAGATTGCAGTAATTTCATTACAGGGCTGTGTATATGCAGACTCGCTGCGTATTGGCGGTGATGTATTTGATGAACAGATCATTAACTACGTGCGTAAGGCACATGGTTGCGTGATCGGTGAAACCACAGCTGAAGTGATCAAAAAAGAAGTCGGCATGGCACTTCCAGATGAAGGTGCAAAACCGCTGGAAATTGAAGTCCGTGGCCGTAACCTGGCTGAAGGTGTGCCTCGCGCGATTGTGGTGAACTCGGATGAAGTCACTCAAGCGATTTCTGATCCGCTACAAAACATCGTGTCTGCGGTGAAATCTGCACTGGAACAAACACCTCCTGAACTGTCTTCTGACATCGCTGAACGCGGGATCGTGTTGACCGGTGGTGGTGCATTGCTGCGTAACCTGGACAAGCTACTTGCAAAAGAAACAGGTCTGCCTGTGGTGGTTGCTGAAGATCCACTGTCTTGCGTGACTCGTGGTGGTGGTAAGGTACTCGAATTCTTCGACAATCCAAATCATGACATGTTATTTGTAGGCTAAGACAAGGATTCGGCGGGTGCAAGCACATCTGTTTTCTCGACAACCGCCATCTTTTCGCTCTTTTATCATTGCACTGATAACATGTCTGGTGGTGCTATTCTTTGACTGGCGCATGCCACATGTTGTTCAACCTGCAAGGGATGTCTTGTACGCGGCCTATAATCCCATTTATGCCGTGGCCAGCTATCCGGTACTGTCGCGAGAATGGCTGAATCAACAAACCAAATCTGAAGCGCAACTGCGTCGTGAGAACACCGCGATGCGGGCTGAGTTATTGCAGGCGCAAGTTCGCCTACAAAAAATTGCAGAGCTTTCTGCAGAAAATACCCGTTTGCGTGGTCTTTTAGATACCCCCCTGATTCTTGATGGACGTATGGAAATTGCTGAGGTCATTGGTACCGATGCTGATCCGCTACGCCATATCATCGTGATCAACCGTGGTTCCAATAACAAGCTGAAAGTCGGTCAGACCGTGCTGGATGATATGGGGATTATGGGACAGATTATTGATGTCTATCCGCATAGTAGCCGGGTCATGCTGCTCTCTGATAAAGAACACTCCTTGTCTGTACGTCTGGAACATACCGGCATGCGTGCCATTGTCTCGGGAACCGGGGATCTGGGACGCTTGAAAATGGAATATGTACCGACCAGCGCCAATATCAAAGTTGGTGAAAAAGTTTACAGTTCAGGTCTGGGACAGCATTTTCCGGCAGGTTATCTGGTGGGAACGGTATCCAACGTGAAACGGCATAATTCAGGGGAATTTGCCCAAATTGATGTGACACCAGCTGCGCAACTGGCGGGTGGTCATCATGTCGTCGTGCTGTTCTCTGACTCATTAGCGATGGAGCAACCGCATGTCAATCGCTAAGATGCGACCTAAAACACATCGTGATCCTTTATTTGCTATTGTCATTTCAGTGATTGTGGCTTCTGTCCTCTCAGTCTATCCACTGTCTTACGAGACCTCGGGATGGCGTCCATTATTTATGTTAATGGTCATGCTGTTCTGGGTATTGTGTCAACCGACCTGGTGCGGGATCTGGTTTGCATTTGCCACCGGGATCTTCATTGATTTACTACTTGATGCGCCCTTAGGTCTCAATGCACTCAGCTTTATCATCATTGCTTTTGTGGCACGCTTCCTGACCCGTGAGCGCCGTATTCTGACCTTTGCTAATTTATGGGTCATCACGACAATTGCGATTCTGGCACATTTGATGATTATCTTTTTTGCCCAGATTTCGACCGGCGTACAATTCTCATTTGCACGACATTGGATTCCCATGCTGACTAGTGTCATCATATGGCCAGTGCTTTATTACTTTTTGAGAAAATGGCGCATTTAATCCTCGCTTCCAGCTCACCCCGACGCCGTGAACTTTTGCAGCAACTCGGGCTGAACTTTGAGATCTGTAGCCCAGATGTAGACGAATCTGTACTGGAAAATGAGTCCATTGCAGCCTATGTCGAACGTCTGGCGCAAGTCAAAGCGGAAGCGGTGGCCAGGCTGTATCCGGATGCCATTATTATTGCTGCGGATACCAGTTTAGGGGTTAATAATGAGATTTTGGGGAAACCTGAATCCAAACAGCATGCCTTTGAAATGTGGGAAAAAATTTCAGGAAGATGGCATGATGTGTATACTGGGGTGTGCGTCCGCACAAAAGAAGAAAAATACAGTATAGTAGTCCGTACACAGGTTGAATTTCAGCCACTAAATAGCCATGATATGGAAAGTTACTGGGCAACAGGTGAGCCGCTTGGGAAAGCAGGCGCCTATGCAATACAGGGAATTGCAGCGCGTTATATTCCAAGAATAGAAGGTAGTTATTCTAATGTAGTGGGGTTGCCACTATATGAAACAGTACAGTTATTGCAGACGGTTAAGGCACTAAATTAACTGCTGAAAAAGAATTCTTATAATGTTTTGAGTGTTGTTATGTCTGACGAGTTGTTGATTAACGTCACACCGATGGAGTGTCGGGTGGCGTTGATTGAAAACGGCACGGTGAATGAACTGTTTGTCGAGCGTACGGCCAAGCGCGGATTGGTCGGGAATATCTATAAAGGTAAAGTGGTCCGGGTCTTGCCGGGCATGCAGGCCGCTTTTGTCGATATCGGCCTGTCCAGAACGGCATTTTTGCATATCAATGACATGGTCTGGCCACGTAACCAGCCAACACCGAATGTATTCGAGCTGTTGCAGCCGGGTCTGATTCTTACCGTTCAGGTGATGAAAGACATGCTCGGCACCAAGGGCGCACGTCTGTCTACTGATCTTTCTATTCCTTCACGTTATTTAGTTCTGATGCCATATGGCAATCATATTGGCGTATCGCAGCGCATAGAATCCGAAGATGAACGCAATCGTTTACGCTCGATCATTGAGCGTATTCAGGCAGAACACAAGCTGCCAGGTTCCGTCATTGTCCGTACTGCCGCTGACGGCATTGAGGAAGAAGCGATTGCACAGGATATGGCTTATCTGGCTAAACTCTGGGAATACATTCAGCGCAAACAAAAAGTCATCGCAGTGCCTTCATTGATCTTTGAAGAGCTGCCTTTGCCACAGCGTGTTATTCGTGATCTTGCCAATGAAGAAACCGAAAAGATCTATATCGATTCACGCGAAATTCACGGCAAGTTGAAAGAGTTTGTGGATGAGTTCGTGCCGAATATGAAAGATCGTTTACTGCATTATCCGGGCGAGCGACCAATTTTCGATTTGTACAATGTCGAAGAAGATCTGCAAAAAGCTTTACAAACCCGTGTAGCACTGAAGTCCGGTGGTTATCTGATGATTGATCAGACCGAAGCCATGACTACGATTGACGTCAATACCGGCTCCTATGTCGGTGGTCGCTCGCTAGAAGATACGGTTTTTAAAACCAATATGGAAGCCACACAGGTCATTGCACGTCAGCTGCGTCTGCGTAATCTGGGCGGTATTATCATCATCGACTTCATTGACATGCAGGAAGCCCAGCACCGTGAAGAAGTGATGAACCAGTTTGTGAAAATGTTGGAACGTGATCATGCCAAAACCAAGATCACCCAGGTGTCTGAACTGGGGCTGGTGGAGATGACGCGTAAGCGTACCCGTGAGTCTTTGGAACACTTGTTATGCGAGTCCTGTCCGACCTGTCAGGGACGTGGATATGTGAAAACAGCAGAATCAGTGTGTTACGAAATCTTTCGGGAAATCTTGCGCTATGCTCGCGCTTATGAATCACAAAGTGGCTTTACTGTGGTTGCCCATCCGGCAGTGATTGATCGGCTGTTGACTGCAGAAGCCCCGGCTGTGGCGGATCTGGAACACTTTATTAATCGTGTAATTAAATTCCAGGTCGAAAATTTATACACGCAAGAGCAATACGATATCATTCTCAGCTGAAATTGTAACAGAATATCGTTAAACACTTGTTACATCTGAAATTTTACAACTCTACTGATATTTACAATACTAGAAACATCAAATTAGCCAAAGCCTTTCTCCCAGTTCTAGGCTTAGCAAAAGGAGTCTATGATGAGTATGAGTAAAGTTGTAATCAATAAAAGCTTGAAACACGTATTAGAACCAAAGGCTGTGCATGCAGGGTATATTGTGGATGAACGCGGGAATGAAGTTCAGATTACAGCTTCTATGATTCGCTCTGTTTGCCATCAGTTATTAAAACAGTGTCGTACTATTAAAAGTTAATTAAACCAAAATAGATTGCAGTTGTGTAAATTTCATTCAAACTGTAAAAAGAATAAAATCAAGGGGCTTAAATTGCCCCTTTATTTTTTACTAAATGATTGGCAAAAGTGCTCACACACTTTTTAGCAGTCCATTGCCAGATTTTATTCGTCCGCGGCTAACTGACCGCTTTCAACTTTGGGACGGGTTCACCATTCACAATCCGTTCGAAGCGTTGAATTTCTTCTTCAAGATGAGTCAGCAGGTTCTGCATTTTGGGTAAAGCATTACGGCAAGCGGTAAGACCTACTTCAAGTTTGTCCATATAACTGGTCATGGTGATATTCAATGCTTGTCCATCCAGTACAATCGAAGCCGGATATAAGGCTTCCAAGCGCGCACCATTCCAGTACAGAGGTTCCTGAGGACCAGGGACATTGGAAATGATCACGTTAAATGCCTGACGTTTTGGCATTAAGCCAGATGCAATATTGAATCCTGCAAGGCCGTAGACAAAGGCACTATAGTTCAGAATTTGATTGGCATTCATGCGCTTAAAGCGTTCTTTAGCACTGAGTACACTGCGACGTACCGTTTTAAGACGCTCCAAAGGATCATCCTTATGCGTGCCCAGATTCGCCAGAATCATGGTAATACGGTTGGAAACATCGGAGTCATCGCTACGTACAGAAGCGGGCACCATTGCAATTAATGGTTTTTTCGGCAAGGCATTTTGTGTGAGTAAATATTCGCGTAAGGCACCTGAACAGATCGCTAACACGATATCATTAATCGTTACACCTAAAGCTTTAGAAATATGACGTAAACGTGAGAATTCAAAAGATTGGGCTGCGAAACGACGTGAGGCACTGACACGCTGATTTAAAATAGAACTTGGTGCTTGAAAGCTGGACACATAATCCGGATTACGCCCCATATCTTTCAGTACGGTTTGTGATAATTCATAAGCCACTCGTGGCGTACATTCCAGCTGGCCTTTAATCGCCTGTAACACATTCTTCATGCGGCTGACTTTCGGCGCTTTCAGACGTTTTGCTCGTGGACCTTCTACACACCAAGGTGGCACAATACTTTTCGCATGTGGATCATGGGAAAGTGATTTTTCTACCAGACGCATGCCTGCAATACCATCTACCATCGCATGGTGAATCTTGAAGTACATGGCAAAACGGTTGCCTTCAATGCCTTCAATAATATGACAGGTCCATAAAGGTTTAGCGCGGTCAATCAGTGCGCTGTGTTCTTGGGAAATATAAGTCAGCAGCTCGCGGATACGCCCAGGTTTCGGTAAGGCAATATGACGAAAATGATGATCTAAATCAAACTCTTCATCTTCATCCCAAAATAAACCGTTTAAATAGTTATTAAATGGAGGAATCGGTGAGGATTTGGAATTGCGAATATCAGTCACCAGATCCCGGATAAAAGAGGCTGGTGCATTGTCAGGAATTTGAAACAAAAATAACCCGCCTACATGCATAGGCTGCTGTCGTTTCTCTAAAGACAAAAAAATAAAGTCAATCGGATGTAATGGACGCATAGCGTAGATTGCCTCACTGCATTTTCTTCAGCTGCTCATGTATAAGCAACCTTGTTAGAATTATTGGTATCACATTACAAAGTATAGCGATTTTGTCGCATAAAGGTACTGATTTTTCTGTAGCCGATTGGTTCACAAAAAAACCACCCGACGAACGGATGGTTTTTTAAGATTATTTTTTCAAGTTCCCAGCATGCAAGCCACATTCTTTATGGGTGGCTTCTTCCCACCACCAGCGTCCTTCACGTTCATGCTGATTTGGTAGCACAGGACGGGTACAAGGTTCACAGCCAATGGAGATAAAACCTTTTTCATGTAGTGGGTTGTATGGAATTTCCATCATTCGGATATAATTCCACACATCTGCACTAGACCAGTTGGCAAGGGGATTATATTTAATCAGCTGTTTGCCTGGACCAGAAAAACCTTCATCAGATTGAACCACTGGAATGTCATTACGTGTTCCCGGGCTTTGGTCTTTACGCTGACCGGTAATCCAGCCATCTAAAGTTGCCAGTTTTTTGCGTAAAGGTTGCACCTTGCGGATTCCGCAACATTCCTGATGGCCGTCACGGTAGAAACTGAACAAACCTTTTTCAGTCGTCAGTTGTTGAATCGCATCTGTTTCCGGGAAACAGATTTCGATATCAATATTATAGTGCTGGCGAACTTTTTCAATAAATTGATAAGTCTCAGCATGCAGACGCCCTGTATCCAGGCTAAATACCCGGAAAGGTTTACCTAAATTAGATGCCATATCAATCAGTACAACATCTTCTGCACCAGAAAATGAAATGGCAATTTCGCCTTCCTGCTCGAGAGCAAGCGCTAAAATTTCACTTGGTGATTTATCTGCATATTCAGATGCAAGCGCATCTACCATAGCAATAGTGGGGATTTTGGTCATATGAGTCCTGGCGGCATAGGCTTGGAAATGACGTGGCCTATATGAATTTATTTCAGATTTATTCTATTTTAATAGAAATGCCCAAAGCTACTTATCACTAAAAAATAAATACTTATGAAAAAAACAGATTTAAAAAAGAACAGTGCAAAATCTTTTTCTTCAGCTATGATAGGGCAAAATTTTTTCAATACAACTGAGGGGATGCTTCATGGAAGTCGTATGTCTAGATCTAGAGGGCGTTTTGGTTCCAGAAATCTGGATCAATTTTGCTAAAAAAACAGGTATTAAAGAGCTCGAAGCAACGACACGTGATATTCCTGACTATGATGTGTTGATGACCCAGCGTTTGAATATTTTAAAACAGCATGGTTTGGGTCTAAATGATATCCAGGCTGTGATTGCGGATATGGGACCATTTGAAGGCGCCAAGGAATTTGTAGAATGGGTAAGTACTCATTTTCAGCTGATTATTCTATCTGATACTTTCTATGAATTTGCTCATCCTCTAATGAAGCAACTAGGCTGGCCAACGATTTTCTGTCATAAGCTGGAAACTGATGAAGAGGGCATGATCACTGCTTATAAACTTCGCCAGCCAGATCAGAAGCGTCAGGCAGTGAAAGCATTACACGGTCTGAATTTCCGTGTGATTGCAGCCGGTGATTCATATAACGATACCACAATGCTGGGTGAAGCAGATCATGGCTTCCTGTTCGACGCACCAGAGAATGTGATTGCAGAATTCCCGCAATTCCCGCCAATTCATGGTTATGACGCATTGAAAGAAGCAATTCGTAATGCATCAGTACGTAATATTCCAGCTTAATTTTTAAGTTTGAAATTAAAAAAAGGCACCAAAGGGTGCCTTTTTTTATTAGAGTAAAACTCTTTATTGCTTAGAAACGGTAGCCGATTTTTAAGCCATAACCCATGGCATGGTTGTCTTCAAAATCACCTACAATAGTACCACCAGTTTGTGCTTGGGCATCGCCTAACCAGAAATATTTTACGCCAGCCTGAATAAAGTAATTCTCAGCAGGGCTATATTGAGCACCTAAGCCTACATTCCAGTAACCTTCAGTTGGACCTAAAGTCGTTACAGGGTTGCCTGCACCTGAGTCATAACCTACAGAAGCTGAACCTGACCATTTATTATTGAATTTGCGACCTACACCGACTGTTGCTGACCATTGATCATTAGAGTAATCGATCAGATTTTGTGCTTTTCCTTTTGCCAAGGCTGAAGCTTGAGCGAGTAAAGATGGTGTCACAGCAAATTGGTCCCAATGAACCCAACGAAGATTTGCAAAAGCAATAGTATTTTGAGCGATACCTGACTGTAGATCAATATTTACCGACTGAGGTGTAACCGCCTCAACAGTGCTTTCTCTTTCACCTAAAGTCGCCAATAATGGTTTTGCTGGACTTAAAGGATGACCTGCATCAGGAAGTTGTTGTCCTAAAAGAGCTAAATCAGACTGTTCAGAAGATTTTGCTTTATGCTTAATTTCTGAACGATAGGTAACAGAAGCTTTTAATGCAATTTCAGGAATTTGATAAGCAAATCCAGCAAGCCATCCAAAGGCTTCTTCTTGTTTAAGCTGAATGTTATAGCCACTTAATAAAGAATAAGCACCCCCCCGTAATTTAATATCAGCCTCAACAGTTTGCCACACTGGACCAGCATAGAAATTCCAGTTTTCTGTAGGTTGATAACCAATGAGGGCAGTTAAATTATGTGTGTCAACATCAACTGATGTACCTTCTACACCATTACCAAAAGAACCAGCAGTTTCAGCGTATGTTGCATCTGCTCCAAAAGGTTGATCATAGATCAAGCCTAAAGAAATTTTGTCTGTTGCTTGAACTTTAATTGCAGCAGAGGGGAAATAGTAATCTTCCCCCATGTCGTTAATTTTTTCACCTTCAAAAGCAGATACTTTAGATGTCCCTTTCACAGTTGGATCAAGAACAGAAATTCCTGCTTCTGCATAGTTACCAGGTTGTAAAAAAGCCTGAATAGACTGGCCTGAACGGTCTAAACCGGCAGCGAACACGAGAGAAGTAGACAGGCTAGAAAGAAGAATAGCGATAGAGATTGGCTTAAGCTTCATGGCTCATCCTTGACAATGTTGCATAAATATTAATAAAAGTTGTGGAAAAGTAACACAAATTTAAAAAGAGTAAATGCTCCACTTCGTCCAAGAAATGAACTATGGCGGTTATAAAAAATGATTGCTTAGAGTATTTATACTATATTTTTTTGATTAACTTGATGAAAATAAACAAATAATAATTTTTATTAAAATATATTCAAAACTGAATTTAGGTAAAATTTGATTGCTGATAAAAACACCAAATAGTATACAGGTGTATAAAAATATAAATGAGATAATAAAGACCACCCGAGGGTAGTCTTTATTATCTATCACGAATTAGAAGCGATAGCCCATTTTTAAGCCATAAGCAATTGCATGGTTATCTTGGAAATCACCAACAATACGATTATCTTCGCCGACTTGTGCAGCAGTTTGTGACTTCGCATCACCTAACCAGAAGTATTTCACACCACCTGCGATGAATGTCGCTGGTGTTGGGCTATATTGAAGACCTAGGCCGACATTCCAATAACCTTCTGTAGGACCAAGTGTCGACACAGGATTTCCTGCACCAGAATCCCAGCCTACTGATAGATTGCCAGCCCATAGATCATTAAATTTACGGCCTACACCTACAGTAGCTGAAATTTGATCATCAGAGTATTCAACTAAATTAAAACCATTTGGACGATTAACAGCTGGTAATTGTCCTACTGCTTCTGAAGCTAAACCGAATTGATATGGACGAATAGCAAAGTTTGACCAATCTACCCAACGTACATTAGCAAAGGCTACAGTATTAGCCATTACACCTGTTTGGAAATCCAAGTTTACAGATTGCGGAGTAGTAATTTTTGTTACACCTTGAGTTCCAACAATATCTGCTGGATTAACACCAACTAATCCAAAACCTGCTGCTGCAGAAAGCTGCTCAGTAGTATCAGCTTCATGATCAATTTCAGAGCGGTATGTTACTGAGGCTTTAAGCGCAATATCGGGAATTTGAAATGCAACACCCGCTAACCAGCCAAGATCACCAGTTTCCTTCATCGTGGCATCATAACCATTAAAAATACTGTAAGCTTGACCACGTAAACTTACTGTGCCTTTCACAGTTTGATAAACTGGACCTGCATAAATGTTCCAATTTTCATTAGGTTGGAAGCCAAATAAGAAAGTAAGATTTTGTGTTTGAACATCAACTTTAGTATTGCCTGTCCCTAATGGAATACCTTCTAAAGTTTCTGCTAACTGTGCCTGACCTTGAGCAAGAGCACCTTCTCGTACTTGAGGAAGTACAGCCTCTGCAGCTGCATCTACATCTCCACCTGCTTGAGTGATGATTCCTGTAATAGTATTTGAAACTGCCGTAGCATAGGTTGGATCATCTGGAGCAATACCTTGCTGAGCCACTAAACCTTGAGCTGCTAAACCTACTAATTCTGTACTAGATAAGTCACCAAGAGTTGCATCAACTTGATTTGCTACTAAACCATCTAAAAGGGGTTGAGGTAAAATTGTATCAGTAGGTTGTGATACAAATGCATTGTTACCTGTATATTCTGCTTCAGCACCAAATGGCTGGTCATACAAAATACCAAATGAAAATTTGCTAGTAGGTTGAAGTTTTAATGCAGCACTTGGAAAATAATAATCGCCAGCCATATCATTGATATTACGACGAGCAGGAGCTTCTCCAGCCTCTTTACCCGATACAGTAGGGTCTAATACAGAAATACCTGCCTCAAAGTAATTACCTGGTTGTAAAAACGCTGCGATAGATTGGCCTGAACGGTCCATTGCCGCAGCAAATGCACCTGTCATAGGCACAGTTGCAAGAATCATTGCAGTAGTTAATGTTTTTAATTTCATTTACGTCTTTCCTTGAGGTACAAATTTATATCTAGCGTTGTTGTTTGCACTTATTAAATTCTTGGAGATTTCGGGTATTTATCCGCAATCATTTGTTACTCCATGTGACAAAAATAGCACAATTAAAATAAGAGTAAATGCTCTAGAAAAAACTAATTAGTCTAAAAAAGCATCAAAATAGAGTTTTTACACCAAAAAATAGCTGTATTTTAAAATAAGTATTTGAAAGTAAAAGAAATAAAATAATGGAGAAAAAATGATTTTTTGTATAAAAAATATTCTAAAAGTATGAAGATTGACGCTAATTTTTTGAAGTATAGATCACATTTTGAAAGGATGGTGCGCCCTGCGGGACTCGAACCCACG
The DNA here is from genome assembly GCF_058599385.1 of Acinetobacter sp. CAU_H_60. NCBI lineage: Bacteria > Pseudomonadati > Pseudomonadota > Gammaproteobacteria > Moraxellales > Moraxellaceae > Acinetobacter > Acinetobacter sp. CAU_H_60. The sequence goes on from NZ_CM178653.1 coordinate 810,062, forward strand.
TCGGTCGCTTAGGAGGCAACTGCTCTATCCAGTTAAGCTAAGGGCGCGAAAAGAAGGCTATTGTACTGTAAAAAACGCAAAAAAAAGTTATTGCCGAAGCAATAACTTTAAAAATCATCGATTAAAAGATTTTTTGATTAATTCTTAGGGCGCAGTGCCTTAAACAGAATAAACATGATCACTACCCAGATCGGAAGCATCAGTACTGATTCTTTAAAGCCTTGTGTCCACATGATGTAAAGAATGGTTGCAATGAAAGCTAAAACCAGAATATTACTTGCAGGTGACCACAATGCAGGGAAACTGGTCTTTTGTCCTAACTGCTTCATGCTTTGCATAAACTTGAAGTGGGTCAAGCTAATCATGGCCCAGTTCAGTACCAATGCACCTACCACCACATAAATCAGGTGACTTAAGGCATCTTCAGGAACAAAGTAGTTTAGGAGTACACAGCCGAAAATCAGCAGGGCAGAGAACAGAACTGCAGGAATTGGCACCCCTTGCTTGTTCACAGTCTTGAAGATTTTAGGGGCATTACCTTGCTGTGCCAGACCATAAAGCATACGGCTATTGGCATACATACCACTGTTATAAACAGAGAGCGCTGCTGTCAGGATGATGAAGTTCAGCAGATGTGCTGCCCAGTCAATGCCCAGCTGGCTGAAGATCATCACAAACGGGCTTTTATCCAGACCACCCAGTTCCAGCTGGTTCCAAGGCACTAAAGACAACAGAATCGTCAATGCACCTACATAGAATACCAGAATACGGAATACGACCTGATTAATCGCTTTTGGAATGGTTTTTTCTGGATTTTCAGCTTCTGCTGCTGCCATTCCGATCAATTCAATCCCACCGAAGGCGAACATCAGGAAAGCCAGCATATAGAATAAGCCTTCAAAGCCATTCGGGAAGAAACCGCCTGCTGTCCAAAGATTGCTGAAAGAAGCACCTGAAGAGGCATCAGCAGTCAGGATCAGATAGAGACCAAAGACAATCATGGAAACGACCGCAGTCACTTTCACAATGGATAGCCAGAATTCTGATTCACCGTAGAATTTCACATTGCCGAGATTGACCAGCGTAATTACGATGAAGAAAAACAGGACTGAGGTCCAGGCTGGAATATGAGGCCACCAGTAATTAATATATTTTGCAACGGCGGTGAGCTCGGTCATAGCCACCAGGATATATAAGATCCAGTAGTTCCAACCCGCAAGGAAACCAGGGAATTTACCCCAATATTTATAAGCAAAATGGCTGAATGAACCTGCTACAGGTTCATGAACAATCATCTCACCCAATTGACGCATGATTAAGAATGCAATTAAGCCACCAATGGCATAGCCAAGAATAATAGAAGGGCCCGCAGATTGGATCACCTGTGCGGAACCTAAGAATAAGCCTGTGCCAATTGCACCGCCCATGGCGATCAACTGAATATGACGGTTCTTTAAGCCACGCTGAAGTTGTGAAGACTCGTTATTCAAAGTGTTCAGCCCGACAATGTAAGAAATAGGTATAAAGATTGTAATGGAACAAAGATAAGAAGCCTAGAGCGCCCGTCTGGATGAAATATTATTATCGTATTTATAAAAAAAAATTATAAAAATAAATAGAATAAAAGATATGTGAATCAATATATTAATTTTATTGAAAATGTAACTGATGAGTTTGCTGTTTTTTTAACTCGACACAAATGCTGTTTTTTTATACTTAGGTCGGGCAAGGCAGCTACTTGGCTTTAAACCGATTATACTCGTCTCACAAATATTCAATAATTTTGATCAGAATAAAGACAAGCCAGAGGAAGAAAGTATTCATGAGTTTCGCTGCCCAAATCAAAATCCCAGCCACTTACATGCGCGGAGGTACCAGTAAGGGGGTGTTCTTTAAACTGGACGATTTACCTGTTGCTGCACAGCAGGCAGGTCGAATTCGGGATCAGCTATTATTAAGAGTGATCGGCAGCCCGGATCCATATGGCAAACAGATTGATGGTATGGGCGGTGCCAGTTCAAGTACCAGCAAAACCGTGATTTTGTCTAAAAGCCAGCAGGAAAATCATGATGTGGATTATCTGTTTGGACAGGTATCTATTGATCGACCTTTTGTAGACTGGAGTGGTAATTGTGGCAATCTGACTGCTGCAGTTGGGGCATTTGCGATTTCCAATGGTCTGGTCGATCCTGCACGTATTCCTGAAAATGGGTTGTGTACGGTGCGAATCTGGCAGGCGAATATTCAGAAAACCATTATTGCCCATGTACCGATGCAGAATGGTCAGGTTCAGGAACTAGGCGATTTTGAGCTGGATGGCGTAACTTTCCCAGCAGCCGAAGTACAGATTGAATTTCTGGATCCTGCCGATGATGATGCCGAGGGCGGTTCAATGTTTCCGACCGGAAATTTAACCGATACGCTGGAAGTACCGAATATTGGCAGCTTTGAAGTGACGATGATTAATGCCGGGATCCCGACAGTTTTCTTAAAGGCAGAAGATCTAGGCTATAACGGTACCGAGTTACAGGACCATATCAATAATGATGCAGCTGCCTTGGTGAAGTTTGAAACTATCCGAGCCTATGCTGCTCAACAGATGGGTCTGATTCAGGACATTAGTGAAGCTGTTACACGTCAGCATACGCCAAAGATCGCCTTTGTGGCTCAGCCAAAGACTTATACATCCTCTAGTGGTAAGGAAGTCACTGAAGCAGATAGCGATATTCTGGTCCGTGCCTTATCGATGGGTAAGTTGCATCATGCCATGATGGGGACAGCGGCTGTAGCGATTGGGACAGCGGCAGCGATTCCGGGAACCTTGGTCAATCGTGTTGCAGGTGGCGGGGAGCGTGAATCAGTTCGCTTTGGTCATCCTTCCGGTACCTTAAGAGTGGGTGCGCAAGCAGTGCAGGAAAATGGGGAATGGAAAGTGAAAAAAGCCATTATGAGTCGTAGTGCTCGTGTGCTAATGGAAGGTTGGGTACGTGTTCCTGAAGATGTTTTCTCTTAAAATTATTACTTGAGAAAATTAGCCTAAGTAAAACCATCAGTTCTCTGGTGGTTTTTTATTGATGCAGATTTTCTACCTCAAATTTTCAGTCTCAATACAGAATTATGAAACAACATTTGGATTTAAGACTGAAAATTCAAAGCAATTCTAGGTACAATGCCTGATAACAGACAGGCACTTATAAACTGTCATTTTATTATTCTGGCTACGTATTCGAGGCGAATGTGTCATCTATCACTGACGTATCAACCCATGCACTAACTCAAGCACAACAACGGATTCAACACGATTTACTGACTGCTTTGGAAGCCTTTTCCATTCCGGAACCGTTAAAGTCGGCAGTACATCATGCCGTAATGCTAGGAGGAAAGCGGATACGTCCAGCACTCTGTTATGCCACTGCCGCATTAAAACCAAATCAGAATAATGCTGCGGTACGCCGTGCCGCAGTTGCGATCGAGTTTATTCATTGCTATTCGCTAGCCCATGATGACCTGCCATGTATGGACAATGACTTGTTACGTCGTGGTCAGCCAACCTGTCATGCTGCTTTTGGTGAAGATACGGCTCTTCTGGCAGGTGATATTTTGCAATCTATGGCGTTTGAAATTCTGGGTAGTCGTCTATTTGATCAGGGGCCTGCAGTAGAACCAGCGATTGTCTTGAAGCAGATGCAGATTCTGGCGACTGCTTCCTCGAAAATGGTCAATGGTCAGGTACTGGATTTACAGGCCGAAGGCAAAAAAATTGATCAGGAAGCATTGGAAACCATTCACCGAAATAAAACCGGAGCCTTGATCAGTGCAGCGATCATGATGGCAGCGGTGACGATCTTTGAAGGGGCTGATGTGGCCATTCCAAAACTGCGTGAATTCGGGCAAGCGATTGGTCTAGCTTTCCAGGTACAGGACGATATTCTGGATATTATTTCTGATACAGAAGTGCTGGGTAAAACGGCGGGCAAGGATGAACAAGTGGAGAAGTCAACTTATCCTGCATTGATGGGTTTAGAGAAAGCTCAAGACTATGCACAGCAGTTACATGATCAGGCGATGACTGCACTGAATCATTTTGAAGGTCAAGCTGATGACCTGATGCAGATTACCCAGTTCCTGCTAACACGTAAGAGCTGATTTAAATAAATTAATCTTCCTGAAATTAGCTTAAAACGAGCATAAAAAAGAGGACTTAAAGCACTGCTGTCCCATAGTTTACTTTAAATAAAAAAACCTGAGTCCTAACAGTTAAAATATGAGTGCAAACAAACACTTTAACGACCAGGATTCAGGTTTTGTCACATCAGAATACCGTATTTCATGAGCTAATTAAACCTGTTGTGCGACAGGATTTTGAACAACTTGCTAAAGTACACCATGTTGGACAGAAATTTAGAGCAGCTTCCCGGTGGGATCAGTTTATTGCCATATTGATGTCTCAATTCTCTTGTAGGCAAAGTCTGAGAGATATTCAATCCAATTTGGAGTGCCAACAGGAAAAGCTAAGTCATCTCGGAGCAAAGTCTATTCCCCGAAGCACGCTGGCACGAATCAATGAGCAGCAGCCTGCTGCCTTGTATCAACAGCTATTTTACAAGTTGCTTAAATACTATGAACACTCAAAAGTCGCTCATAAATTTCGCTTTAAGAATCCCTTGTATTCCTTGGATGCCAGTCATATTGACCTGTCGCTTTCCTTATGTGAATGGGCCAAAGTTCACGACTCAAAAGCCAGCATGAAACTCAGTATAGGATTGAATCACAGCAATGATATTCCTGAGTTTGTTGCAGTTGAAAATGGCAAAGAAAATGACATGGTACAAGGCCGCAAATTCCAGTTTCCTGCTGGCAGCATTGTAGTTTTTGATAAAGGCTATGTCGATTACCAATGGTATGCAAATCTGACTGCTCAAAACATTGGATTTGTCACACGTTTTAGGCCTAAATCTGTGTATCAGGTGATCCAGCAACATCCAGTGCTTGAATCCAAAGGTATTCTAAAAGATGAAACCATTCAGCTGAATAGCGCACATGCCCTAAAAAGAAAAGCCCCAGTGTTAAGAAGAATTGAATATAGAGATCAGCAAAGTGGCAAGCACTTTAGCTTTCTCAGCAATAACTTTCATTTAGCCGCCTCCACCATTGCGGCGATTTATAAAGATCGTTGGAAAGTTGAGCTGTTCTTTAAGGCGATTAAGCAGAATCTCAAATTAAAAGCGTTTCTAGGCCGCAGCAGGAACGCAATTCAGACACAAATCTGGATTGCGATGATCGCCTATTTATTGGTGAGTTTCGCTCAACATTTAGGAAAAACAGGTTGGACAGTTCAACGTTTACTCAGAATAATTCAAGTGAATTTGTTTGAAAGAAGAACTTTAAAAGCTTTATTTTCACCCGATAAAATACCCATAAAACAAGAGGAAGCTCATTTGAGCTTCCTCTTGTGAAAAATTGTGGGACAGCAATGGGACTTAAAGTCCTCTTTTCTTTTATATTAAATTATTTGCTTTCATTATACAGACGTTCTGCCTGTTCAAAGCGTGTGGTAATTTCAGCTGTTGGCGCTTTGCCGAGTAGACTTACAACTACAATCGCAATCCATGAACAGATAAAGCCTGGAATAATTTCATAAATGCCGGCTGGAATAAAACCAAGACCTGTTCCACCAATAGTATTTTTCCACAGAATCACCATGCATGCACCGACAACCATACCTGCCAAAGCACCATTTAAAGTCATACGTTTCCAGAACAGAGACAGAATAATCAATGGACCAAAAGCAGCGCCAAAACCTGCCCAGGCATACGCCACCAGACCCAGTACTTTAGATTCAGGATTACCAGCCATCCAGATTGCCAGTAAAGCAATGAGAAGCACCATCAAACGACCGACCCACACCAGCTCTTTTTGTGAGGCATTTTTACGCAGGAATGATTTATAGAAGTCTTCAGTCAAGGTACTTGAACAAACCAGTAACTGACAGCTAAGCGTACTCATCACTGCAGCGAGAATTGCCGCCAGAACCACACCAGCAATCCATGGGTTAAACAGGATTTTAGTTAGTTCCATAAATACGGTTTCAGGATTGGCATTCACCACAGCAGCGAGTTCCGGATGTTGCTGGAAATAGGCAATACCAAAGAAACCTGCGGCCACTGCACCACCCAGACAAAGGGTCATCCAAGTCATCCCGATACGGCGTGCATTCGGAATCGACTTCACTGAATCGGCTGCCATGAAACGCACTAAAATATGCGGCTGACCAAAATAACCCAAACCCCATGCCATTAGGGACAGGATTGCGATGGTACTCAGATCACCGACCAAGTTCATGGCCTGTGGACGTGCCGCTTCCAAAGCGAGTGTAACTTGGGACATATCTGAAAAAGTCAGAATGGTTACGATTGGCGTAAGGAGCAGGGCGAAGATCATCAGGGTAGCCTGAATGGTATCGGTCCAGCTAACTGCCAGGAAGCCGCCAATAAACACATAACTGATGGTTGCAATCGCACTGATCCAGAGCGCTGTACTATAAGACATGTCGAACATACTTTCGAACAGCCGCGCACCTGCGACCATGCCTGAAGCACAATAAATTGCAAAGAAAATCAGAATGACAAATGCAGAAACTACACGCAGTACTTTTTTCTGATCGTTAAAGCGGTTCGAAAAATAATCCGGCAGGGTCAGGGCATTGTGCTGGACTTCGGTATGGACCCGTAAACGGCCCGCAACCAGCAGCCAGTTCAGCCAGGCACCGATAATCAGACCAATCGCAATCCACATTTCAGACAGGCCTGAAAGATAAATTGCGCCCGGCAAGCCCATCAGCAGCCAGCCACTCATGTCGGAAGCCCCTGCAGAAAGTGCAGTTACGAAACTACCTAAACGTCGGCCCCCTAAGATGTAATCAGAAAAGTTGTTTGTCGCGCGATATGCCATCAGGCCAATCACGACCATGCCGACAATATAAAAAAGAAAGGTAATTAAGGTTGGATTTAGGGAGCTCATACGGTATCCATTTTTAAGTTGGACAGTAGATCGAAACAAGGATTATGACAGATGCGAAAGACTTTAATCCGAAAGTCAGGCAACATCGAATCCAGAGGATTTCAAAAATAAACGCGAAATTTAACCATAAATTCACAATCTTTGCTGAGATTTTCTTATTTTGAAAGAAAATAGGCAACCAATTGGCTGCCTATTGTGAAGTATCTCTGAAATTTAGTGACGTCCCATCACACCGCGAATGGTATTCAGCACATCGGCAGGCAAGACCACAGTCTTGGCATTTGGAGACTTGGCCATATCCTGCATGGCTTTGACATATTGTTCACCCAACAGATAAGCCACAGGAATTTCCTTATCGCCAATAGCCTGACTCACCATATCAATCGCACGCTGTGAAGATTCTGCCAGTACGACTTGCGCTTCTGCATCACGACGTGAAGCTTCCAGACGACCATCAGCTTCCAGAATGGCGGCCTGTTTTTCACCATCTGCTTTAGTGACGGTTGCACGACGTTGACGCTCTGCCGCTGCCTGTTCTTCCATCGCCGTCTGCATGGTTACAGAAGGTTTAATATCCTGAATTTCAACCGTCTTTAAGGTGATACCCCAGTCTGAAATATCATCAGAAATGCTGGACTTTAAACGCGCTTTAATATGATCGCGTGAAGATAATGCATCATCCAGATCCATTTCACCCACGATTGAACGTAGCGAAGTTTGTACCAGGTTCTGAATTGCCCATGAGTAGTTCTCAATCCCGTATACCGCTTTTTCAGGAGTTGTCAGGTTGATATAAGCTACCGCATTCATCAGCAGAACAGCGTTATCACGGGTAATCACTTCCTGAGAAGGAATATCCAGAACGATATCTTTAGTGGTGACTTTATAAGCCACCTCATCTACATAAGGAATAACAAAATTCAGGCCAGGATTAAGTGTGGTGTGGTATTTACCTAGACGTTGCACGATCCATTTATAGCCTTGTGGAACAATTCGTACACCTTTAAAAATGGTAATCGCAACAAAGGCCAAGAACGCAATAACAATGATAGTGCCAGCAGACATAATTTATTCACCTTTTTCGTTTTGATATTGAGTGCTGTGGGGCTGTACAACTAGGTCATTTCCCAAGATATCGACAACACGGACACGATCTCCGACCTGAACTTTATCCAGAGCCCGGCAATCCCATTCATCCGAGCCTAGAACGGGCAGCGGAAAACGGACCCGGATCTGATCCTGTTCAAGATCGGTCTGGATCACCATGCCAATTTGGCCAATGGTTGCTTCACGCGACAAGCCGGCTTTGGTCTTGTCGATAGAAAGTGGCTTGATAAACTTGAACCAGAGCAAGGTACAAAGAACAGACAGGATGATCCAGGTCAGGATCTGGGTGGTCAGTCCCATCATCGGGAACATCCAGTACAGAATGCCGACCATAATGGCACCAATCCCGAACCAGAGGGCAGCAAAAGCGGGCAGGAGTAATTCTGACAGAATAAGAAGTATTCCCAATACAAACCAGTGCCAAGGTTCAAGAACTAATTCCATATCGTGACCTATATTGCTAAGTATTTAATTAATCATCATCTTTATATGATTTACTTCCAATGTAGCAGATGCTGCAGCAGATGAATATAAAAAATTTCTGATTAAAATTTTGCCGGTCGTGCAGGCTTGAATGCAGCCGGAGACTGCCTAAAATCACTGATGGCTTTTTCAATTGAACGGATTTTCAGTTGCGCGGCTTTTTCACCTTCAAGAATGGTCTCATTGCTGGCTTTTAAATCCAGCGTACCAATATGGCCTACTTTAGGCTGGATCACGATATTGGCCTGACTGAGTTCTTTGTTGATGCTTTGCTGACCCATGATATTAATCGTCTGGTCCAGTACGCCCCACATGTTGAGCGCTTTATTGCTGTCTGGACGTGCAGATATATCTACGGCAATAACAATATCAGCTCCCATATCTTTGGCCGTTTTTACCGGAATCGGGCTAACCAGACCGCCATCGACATATTTTGTGCCGCCAATTACAGCGGGCACAAAGACATTCGGAATGCTGCAAGAGGCACGCACGGCTTGTCCGGCATTGCCTTTGATAAAATCAGCTTTACGGCCATTGTCCAGGCGGGTTGCAACTGCTGCGAAGCGAATCGGGAACTGTTCAATCGGTTTATTCGCCACATTTTTATTGACGAAATCCTGCAGTTTCTGTCCGGCAATAATCCCTTGACGGTTCAAGGTTAAATCACGAATATCAGATTCCTTAAAGTTCAGGGCAATTTGCTGCAACTGATAAGGAGATTTGCCGCTGGCATACAGGCTACCCACGAAGCTTCCGGCACTGGTTCCAGTAACAATCTTCGGTTTGATGCCATGCGATTCGAGAACTTTGAGTACCCCGATATGGGCAAAGCCTTTGGCACCACCACCACCGAGCGCAATAGCCACCACAGGTTCACGAGCCTGGAGAGGAGTAGGTGTAGTCGGTGTTTTAGTAGCTTTATCACATGCTGCAAGGCTTAAACCTATGCAGCCAATCAGAGCATAACGAGCTAATTTCATTATAAAAAACTGGCGATTAAATCAACAAAATTCAGGCTATCACATCAAAAAAAGCCAGTTTTGCCTAGTCTTTTTTCAAAAGCTTTTGTAACGGCTTGGCGACCCAATCTGGATTTTTGGCCGAAAATTTACCTTCATAATGCTTATAGATCTGTTCCAGATCATATTCATAATCACCTGTCAGGTGATATACACCGAGGATATGAATGGTCTTGATGTCATAGTCAAAGGAAAACATCACAATCGGCAAATTGGCTGCCTTGGCAATATGATAAAAACCACTGCGGATTTTTTCTGGCGCCTTGCGAGAACCTTCCGGTGCCATCCCCACCCAGATATGATTGGTTTTGTTAATCACATCGACAATCTGTTTGGTTTGACCTTGCGGCGTATCACGTACTACAGGAACTACACCGATCCATTCCAGAATAGGTTTAAGCGGAGTACGAAACAGGCTGTCTTTACCAAAAATCGTAATCTGAATACCCAGACCGAGTAGAGCATTAAAACCTAGCCAGGCATCGATATTCGAGGTATGCGGGGAAATAATTGCCACTGCTTTAGGCAGGTTAGGGAATTCGCCTTTGAGCTGCCAGCCCTGAGCCAAAAATAGCTGTTTAAACAGGGTTTGGCTCAGTTTACCTCCGCGGGAGGGATCCAATGGAGGGAGTTTGGGAAAACGTGTTGTACTCATCGATGTCTCATCCTGAAACGTATTTTTCTTTATTTTTGATCATATTAGACTGTTGTAAAATCCGGATCATTGGCAAAATGTATAGCGATGATGGATGCTTTTAGCATTTTTACCTTAAGGACCTGCGCTGAATATGCGGAATACTTATATTTTATTGTTTTCCCTATATTGGGCACAGGGGCTTCCGGTCGGGTTTATGACCCATGCCTTGCCGGTCATTCTGCGGGCTGAAGGCGTATCTCTGGCACATATTGGTGGCTTTGGCCTACTTATGCTGCCATGGTCGATAAAAATCTTCTGGGCACCTTTAGTTGATCGACATGGATCAAAAGCTAGAGGTCATTATCGAAGCTGGATTATTCCTTTGCAATGGCTTTCTGTCGCTGTACTGATTGGGCTGTCCTTCTTGCCGATCCAAGCCTTAAACCAGCCCCTGTATCTGGTGATCTTTTTTATCACGTTGTTAGTAATGAATGGGGTCGGTGCTACTCAGGATATTGCTACGGATGGACTGGCAGTCAATATTCTGAAAAATGAGCAGCAACACTGGGGCAATACCTTTCAGGTGATTGGTTCGCGTCTGGGATTCATTGTCGGAGGCGGGGCCATATTATGGCTGCTCGATTTGCTGCAATGGCAAAGTACTTTTCTGTTGCTGGCTGCGCTGGTTTTTGTTAATACTTTACCGATTTTACTTTTTAGAGAACCTCAGCATTCAAAAATTATCACGCCAGCTGATAAAGGACCTGCACTCAGCAATATAAAAACCTATTTTCAATACTTTTGGTCAGATTTAACCTTGGCGAGGTGGCTTCTGGTTTTACTGACCTTTAAAATCGCCGATGGTTTATCCGGGCCTTTATTAAAACCGTTAATGGTAGATCTCGGGCTGAGCTTTAGCCAGATTGGCCTTTATGTCACCATGTTAGGTGCATTTGCGGCACTGATTGGGGCCGGATTGGCTGGCTGGTGTCTGAAATACTGGTCACGTAGCCGGAGTTTACTGATTTTCTCTGTTCTGAAAGTCATGACTTTAATGGCTTATGCCTGGCTGGCTGCCCAGTATGAAATCCAAAATAAAGTAGAAAACTGGATCATTTATCTGATTAATGCCGCCGAAGATATGATCTCTGCCATGCTCTTGGTGGTCATGCTGACCTTGGTCATGCAATACAGTCGCAAGCATCTGGCCGGTACTGATTTTACCTTTCAGGTGGCGCTGATGGCCACAGTGAGTGGTGGGTTATATAGTCTGAGTGGGATATTCGGGGATTATTGGGGGTATGCACAGTATTTAACATATATTGTATGGATCAGTGTGTTTTTATTATGGCCTATCGTATTTTGGGGTAGAACACAGCAAGACTCCTGATCATTGCAACGCATCAATTAAAGCCGTATTAAAAACAATCAAATTATTTTAAAAGTGTCGTTAATACATATTTTAGCTAAAAGTATGAGATAAAAATGATTTCAAACTGAGTCTAAAATTGTTAAATTTCTGATGTTTTTATACGGCTTATTATGTAGGTATAGTAAAAAATCATAAATCCAGTAAAATCATGTAACATGATAAGGATGGTTTTTAACTATGCATATTGTTCGTGAGTGATCTCGCGAGATAATAAAATAAGTCAATTTATAATTATAGATATTCCCCACGCTTTAGATTTTAGTGGGAATCAGTGAGCTTTCAAAGCCAATGAACGTTTGTTCAATATGGAGAATTTAATGAATCAAGTTTTAACACGAAAGTTTTTAGTTAAGGGATTAGCAGTCGCAGTAACAACCTTGATGATGGGGACGGTTGCACATGCTGAAACACAAGAGCAAAAAGAAATTAAGCAGCTGCGTCAAGAAGTTGAAGCACTAAAAGCATTAGTAACACAGCAGCAACAAGTTCAGCAAAATCAAGCCGTGCAGATTGAACAAGTTAAAGCAGCACCACAACCATCAGCAGCTGCACCGAAAGCACTAAGTACAAAATCAGATACTGAAGTGAAGCTATATGGTTTCGTTCGTGGTGATGCAAACTATATCATTGAAGGTTCAGCAGGAGACTTCTCTGACGTTGCTAAAACCAATGGTCAAACCAGAGACAAGTTAGTCGCAACAGCAAAAACAACACGATTGGGTTTAGATTTTAAAACTAGTGTTAACGGTGCAGAGGTTGGCGGTAAACTTGAAAGTGATTTCGCAGGTACTAACGATTCATTCCGTATACGTCAAGCATATTTAACCTATGAAAATTGGTTGATTGGTCAAACCCAATCTAACTTCTTGTCAAATCATGCACCGTTTATGATTGACTTCAGCACCAACGTCGGTGGTGGTACTACCCGTCTACCAATGGTTCGTTATGGTTTTGATTTGACGCCAGCAACGCAATTGTTCTTGGCGGCAGAAAAACCAAACTCAAGTGCTGAAGACATCAAATCAAGCGTGCCAACATTGACTGCTAAATTGGCACACAACTTTGATGACAAAAAAGGTAATGCGTCTGCGCGTGCTTTAGTTGAAGTTTATAAAGATGAAGACGTCAACAAGCGTAAAGCAGGTTGGGGCCTAGCAGCAGGTACAACGTATCAAGTACTTGATCCTTTAAAAGCGACGCTAGATGTCAGCTATACCAAAGGTGTAAACGGTATTTTGTATGGTACCAATGCCAATGCTGCATTCGTAGATGATGAAGGTAACCGTAATATTGAACAAAATGAAATTTGGGCGGTACAAACGGGCTTAACGTACAGCATTTTATCTAACTTAAAAACCTCACTTGGTTATGGTGCATTATTTGCTGATAAAGACTCAGACTATGCAGACCTCAATGGGGCTGCAAACAAAGAGGTACAACAAGCATGGTTAAACTTGGTGTATTCACCAGTTAAACCGCTTGAGTTTGGTATTGAGTATGTCAACGGTGAGCGTAAAACCTTTAATAATGAAAAATTCAAAGATAACCGTATTGGTTTAATGAGTAAATATAGCTTCTAATTGATGATGTGAAGCTAAATAAAAAAAATCCCACCACTTGGTGGGATTTTTTTTATCAATACCTTGGGAGAAGGTTGTTTTTAATTAAAGCATAGGGATTTTGTACATGCTTAAAATACAAATTCTAACCCAGAGTTTTATTTTCCTATCAAAAATCGGTACTTCAGCATCACTTTTTATGCTCAAAACAACAAAACTTAGTAATTTTATGTCTGATCTAACAAGTTTCGGACTGTTAACATGATTGAAAGTTTCAGCATTTCGTTTTGAAAATTATGACCATTCAAGCAGTTTTATTCGATCTCGACAATACCTTGACACACCGTGATCTGACGACACAGGCTTATAGCCGTTATCTGGCAGAATATTATGCTTCGGCACTAGCACAGGTTGAACTTGAGAAAATTATCGAGATTGTACGACGCATTGATAATGGCGGTTATCCGAAAAAGGAATTGCTCACCCATGGCAGTATTGGCGCTTCAGCCGCATATGCATTGTTGCAGGAATTATCCTGGTTAACTCCACCAGCTCTAGATGAGCTAGCGCAGTTCTGGTTCAACCAGTTTGGCCGTTTTGCCGTAGAGATGCCGCAAGCAGGACAAGTATTAAAACGGCTTAAAACTGAAGGTTATCGCTTGGCCATTGTATCCAATGGAGGACATGAGACCCGATTAAATACCCTTCGCGGTTTAGGTATTGCAGATTATTTTGATGAGATTGTCAGTTCAGGATTGGTCGGCTTTAATAAACCGCAGCCGGAAATTTTCCAGATTACCGCAGAGCGTTTAGGTGTACAACCAAAGCAGTGTCTTTATATTGGTGATCATCCTGTTAATGATGTTCAAGGCGCAACAGCCGCGGGTATGCATGCTTTATGGATGCAAGGTTTCCATCCGGATGCCGGGCATATTCAATACAAAATTCAGCAACTGCCAGAAATCTTTGACCATTTGCAACGACTTAAGCAGCTCTAAGTAATCCGGTGGCTATTCATGGCTTTTGCCCATTGGTGAGAATGGCAGCGTGGACAAGTTTGTTTTGCTTCTTTTAAATGCTGGACTTGACCGCAATAAATACAGGCATAAAGCTCTTCTGGTCTGACTTCTTTGACAATGCAGCAGGATTTAGGGAAAAGCGGGAGCCCATGCTGAACATCATCTGGATGGAAATACAAAATACTAAATTTACCGTCAGTTTCCAGTAAACCCAAGCGCACCTGACCCAAGTGTTCAATGCCTTGCTGACGCATCTCAGCAAAGAATTCATCATGAGACATTTTGCCTTTTTTAATTTCATCAATGACCAGTAAACCATCTTCCACAATATGAATCGGTTTGCCTTCGAGCAGGTCTTCAAACCATTGAAATTTCATCATGAGCCAAGTAGTCAGACGATACAGGAAAATGATCACCGACATGATCAGCGCCGCCTGAATCAGGGGAAGATCTTCTGTAAACATCGGATCGCCGGCAATAGAACCTAAAGCAAGAATGATGGTGACTTCAAAGATCGAAAGTTGTCGTACCCCACGTTTACCTGTCAGCCGCAGAAACAGGATAATCATCGCGTACATGACTACACAGCGCAGCAAAATCTCTGTGGCAAATTCCCAGGTCGTATCATTTATAAATATGGTGGCCCAGTCCATTGTTATTATTCCAGATCACTCTTTGTTCCGAGTCTAGCAATCTCGGCTGTTAGTTTGCTGCTGTAATTATGTAAGTTTTTGAATAAAAATAAATTATGTTTTTTGAATATGATTGCTATGAGTGAAAGATATAGCGATTTTAAGAAAATAAGATAGATATTTCATGTAAATATTGATTGATTATTCAATAAATTAAATTTGAACCAGTTCACATTTTACTCTGTGTAACTTTTAAGCAGTACAAATAATATCCTGCTGAAATATATCAAGATAAAATCTGAGCAATTTCCTAGGAATAATAAGAACTATTTAATGATTTGTAATCAAATAACTTGGAACTTATAAATTTCTGTATGTTGTGCCCTGAAAAATATAGCGATTAGATCAAGCTAAAAATCTGTTTTTTAAATTAAAAATATTGATTTTGACTTCCAAGAAAGGATGTGTTGTGAAAAAGATATTCACGCTTTTAACGGTTATGGGCTTAAGTACAGCAGTATTTGCAGATGCAGACTGGAACTATAATCAGCCTGAACAATGGTCGACTCTAAACCAGAAATATTCAGCCTGTAGTGGGCTGAACCAGTCACCGATCAATATTGAACGAACAGTCAAAGCCGAACTGGAACCGCTCAAGTTTAGCTATAACACCATGATTCACGCGATTGAAAATAAAGGTCATACCGTTCAGGTAGACTTTGCTCAAGGCGGAGAATTGCAGCTGGATGGTGAAACTTTTGTGCTGAAACAGTTTCATCTGCATAGCCCAAGTGAGAACCTGATTAAAGGCAAGAGCTATCCTCTAGAGATTCATTTTGTCCATGCCAATGCTCAAGGTGAACTGGCTGTAGTGGCGATGATGTTTGAGCAGGGTACAGAAAATCCGATGCTTAAACGTATGTGGAACCGCTTGCCGAAAAAGCAAGGTGAAAAAGTTGTCTTAAAGACCCAGCAACCTGTAAATGAGATGTTGCCTAAGAATCTGGATTATTACCGTTTTAGCGGTTCGCTGACGACACCTCCATGTTCCGAAGGTGTGCGCTGGTTAATTCTAAAAGAGATCCAGCAGGCCTCTGCGACACAGATTTCAGAATTTTCCAAGCTAATGGGCCATCCAAATAACCGTCCGGTACAGTCCTTAAATGGCCGTGTGGTACTGGAATAATAAAGAACCACATGGAAAAAGCAGACTTCGTTCTGCTTTTTTTAATTCTGATACAAATTTCAATAGCCTAAGGTGAAAAGAACTTTGTAGCGAATGCTGAAAGAATTAATATAGATAAGATTTCCTTGGGTCTTTCTGCTGCCATGCTCTTTGACTTAAAAACCATGATCCAGCCATTCACAGCGCTTTCGCCACAGCAGAAGAAGCTGGATCGTCTGATTGATAAAATCGAACAGCAGAAGCTGGAGTTAAAACAATGGCAACAGGCTGAAGAAGACCTACAGCAATATACGCATAAAACTTTCATGCCGGTCTATCATGAATTACATGGTGTGCTGTTTGAGCAGCTCGAACAGCTCTGGAAGCACTTGCAGGAAACAGATTTTACCAAGGTCGAGTTGGTAGTACTGGATGAGAAGATTCAATACCTGGCAGATTATCTGCAAGATTTTCAGGCGATGTCAGCGCAAGAAGCCAATAAGGTAAATGAAATCTTCACCTATTATCAGCAGCGTGCCGAACATGCCCAATTCAGGAAAAGCCAAAAAAAGACCAATGAACTTGAAAGGTTTTTTAAGAATGAAAATGTCCCAGATCCGGCAGATGCTGAGGGATTTGAAGAATGGGCTTCTGATCATTTTCAGCAAGTCCGCGAGCAGGCCAAACTAAAACGCCGGCAGGAAAAGCAGGAACAGGCAGCCGCAATGGCAGAGCAATCAGTGAAATCGGTATATTTAAAGATTGCTGCAGCGATTCATCCGGATCGTGAAGCAAATGACGTAAAGAAGATTAAAAAGACTGAATTGTTGCAACGTGCCAATGAGGCTTATGCAGAACAGGATTTGTTTGCTTTACTAAAAATGCAGCTTCAGATTGAGCAAGATCGAGATCCTTCGCAAAAGAGTTTAAGTGCAGAGCAAGTCAAGCTGTATCAACTGGCTTTGGATGTGCAGAGCCAGAAGTTACAAGAGCAGATTGATGCATTGATCAATCGATTGGTCTGGTCATCAAAAACCAGAATTGCAGTCAAAAAGGCAAAAGGTAAGGTTCAAATTGCTGACTTGTATAAGCAGATTGATGAAGATACTTCTACTATCAAGCAGCAAATCAAAGTAGAAAAAGAACGTCTGATGTATATCAAAAAGTTAAGTGGATTAGAGATGTTTTTAAGGCATGGGATGCTTTAAGGTTTTTCTCCCTCTCCCTTTGGGAGAGGGTCGGGGTGAGGGCATTTAAAATTTCTGTTATCCTCAATAAAATAATAAAAACAAAATCCCATGAACAAAAAGCTCGATCCTCAACTACTCATTTTCGCCAAATCTATGCACCATAGTGCTACTGATGCAGAACAAGTGATGTGGCAAATACTAGGTACTAAGCGTTTTATGAATCTCAAGTTTCGCCGTCAGCATGTGATTGCTTCCTTTATTGTAGATTTTTACTGTCATGAAATTGGTTTAGTGATTGAGTTGGATGGCAGTCAGCATGGAACGGATGATGGACTTGAATATGATGCTGAACGCACAAAGTTTTTAGAGTCTTTGGGTTTGAGAGTTGTGAGGTATTGGAATAATGAAGTGTTGTTAGAAACTGATGATGTATTAGATGATTTATGGAAAGTGTGTTTAGGGCTTAAAAGTAAAAACACCTCTCCCTAACCCTCTCCTAAAAGGAGAGGGAATTTCATTACTAAATCCATGCAAGCATTAATTCAAATGACGCTCCATCTCCCTATGGGAGAGGGCTGGGGTGAGGGTATAATAAGAATATTAAATGTTAATTTTATATAGGGAAAATAATGTCTTATTTGAATCTAGCTACACATCAAGTATTACTTCGCAGTTATGAAGAATTAGCTATATTACACAATAGAAAAAATAAGCCAGAAAACCCAAAATTGACAGATGATGGATTTAGTGAGAGTTACTTGAAAGTATTTTCTAAGGAAGAAAAAAGAATAGATAACTATGTATATAACTTCCCATTACTTTCGATGAATGCAGCAATAATTGAGGGAGCGTTAAGATACGTATTATCTCAAAATTTGAGAGCTGAGATTAGCAGGCATATTAGGGAAAATTCAAAAAAAGGAGCTACAGGAAAATCATCGTATGAAAATATTTTGGATAGTTTCCTTATTCGTTTAGAAAGTGAGGGAGGTATTGAAAAGTTATTTTCGTTTTATACAGGTTTTTTAAAATTTGATATTAGTAAAGAAATTGATAAAGACACCTATAGAAAAATAAAAATTTTATTTAGTCTCAGAAATATTTTGGCTCATGGTACTACATTGGTTGAGACAGATCCAAATTCAATTGATGAAAATAATGAAGCATTTTTTAAACAGCAAAAGACTTTGGAAGAAGCAAGAAAATTGTTGAATCAATTATATGGTGAAGATGATTTCTTAAAAAATTTAAGCCATTTTGAATTACCTAAATTTTTTATGGATACAACTCAAGAATTTTTAAAAGAATTTAAGAGTAAATTTGGCGCCAAATTTAAATTATCTGATGATGATAATCGGTTTTTAGATAAGATAATCAAATACTCATGGGGATATAGATTAGTTTAACTTTAAAAATAAAGGGCTGAATAATCAGCCCTTTATACTACAAATTAGATCAAACTAACAACACATTAAAGCGCCGCAATTTGCTCCATATTCGCTTTAATCTTCGCTAACTGATCAGCAAACTCAGCAAGTTTAACTTTCTCGCCTTCAACCACAGCAGCAGGCGCTTTCGCCACAAAACCTTCATTCGAAAGTTTGTTGGCAATTTGGTCATGCTGTTTCTGAACTTTGTCTAAGTCTTTTTGCAGACGACCTAATTCCGCTTTCGGATCAATCAGACCTTTCATTGGAACGAATACAGACACGTGACCTACAACACTCGATGAAGACAATGGTGGTTGTTCACCATCAGAAAGGAAAGTGATGCTTTCAACTTTCGCCAATGCTTTAAATAGCGCTTCAATACGTGTGATCTGCGCTTTTTCAGCTTCAGTCGTGTTCTGAAGGAGAACTGGTAACAGACGCGCATTACCTAGGCCCATTTCACCACGGATGTTACGTACTGCACCGATCAGACCTTGCAGCCATTGCATGTCTGCTTCAGCTTGTTCGTTGATCTTCGCTTCATCTGCAACAGGATACTGAGCCAGCATGATGGTTTCGCCAGAGATCCCCAATTTCGGTGCAAGCGTTTGCCAGATTTCTTCAGTCAGGTACGGCATGATTGGATGCGCAAGACGTAAAGATGCTTCCATCACCGCCAATAACACACGACGAACTTCAGCTTTACGCTCTTCAGATACGTTTTCATCATTCAGAACCGGTTTAGTCAGCTCGACATACCAGTCACAGTATTCATTCCAGATGAACTCGTAGATCGCTTGAGCAGCTAAGTCTAGACGGTAAGTTGCGAATGCTTGCTGAACCGCTTGTTCCGCTTTTTGCAAACGGCTCACGATCCATTGTTCTGGCAATTCCCAAAGATCAGGACGTGCAGTTTGACCAACCGTTTGACCTTCAACATTCATCATCACGAAACGGGTACCGTTCCAGATTTTGTTGGCGAAGTTACGGTAACCTTCAACACGTTTCATGTCGAACTTAATGTCACGGCCAGTGTTTGCTAATGCACAGAAGGTGAAACGAACCGCGTCAGTACCGTAAGCCTGAATACCTTCAGGGAATTCTTTACGGGTAGATTTTTCGATCTTCGCCGCCTGTTTAGGGTTCATCAGACCGAAAGTACGTTTTTGTACCAAGGTTTCCAGATCAACACCATCAATCAGGTCTAATGGGTCAAGTACGTTACCCTTAGATTTAGACATTTTCTGACCTTCGCCATCACGTACCAGACCGTGTACATACACAGTTTTGAATGGTACTTGTGGTGTGCCATCTTCATTTTTCATGAAGTGCATGGTCATCATGATCATCCGGGCAACCCAGAAGAAGATGATGTCGAAACCAGTCACAAGCACATCAGTTGGGTGGAAAGTATTCAAGAAATAGTTTTCTTTATCTTTCGCTTCGTCGCCAGTCCAGCCTAATGTTGAGAATGTCCACAAACCAGAAGAGAACCAGGTATCCAGTACATCTTCGTCCTGTTTTAATTCAACTTCAGGTGCAATACCGTGTTTCGCGCGAACTTCTTCTTCGTTACGACCGACAAATACATTGCCTTCAGCATCGTACCAAGCCGGAATACGGTGACCCCACCACAATTGACGCGAGATACACCAGTCCTGAATGTTGTTCATCCATGACATATACATGTTACTGTATTGCTCAGGAACGAACTTGATCCGGCCATCTTTTACCGCTTCAATAGCAGGTTCAGCCAGTGGTGCAATTTTCACATACCATTGGTCTGTTAGAAGTGGCTCAACGATTACGCCTGAACGGTCACCGCGAGGTGGTTTCAAAGTGTATGGTTGGATCTGATCTAACCAGCCTTCAGCTTCCGCTTGCTCAACCAGTTTTTTACGTGCTTCAAAACGTTCTAAGCCAATGTAGTCTGCTGGTGCTGGGATGGTTTTAGAAATCTGTTCGCCGGCTTTCGCGATGTATTCAAACTCAGCCAGAACTTCAGCATTTTTGTTGAAAATGTTGATCAGTGCCAGACCACAGCGTTTACCCACTTCATAGTCATTAAAGTCGTGCGCAGGCGTAATTTTCACACAGCCTGTACCGAATTCTTTTTCAACATATTCATCAGCAACGATGGCAACGGTACGGCCAGTAATTGGCAATACAATATTTTTGCCGACAAGATGCGCATAACGTTCATCTTCAGGGTTGACCGCAACCGCAGTATCACCGAGTAATGTTTCTGGACGAGTGGTTGCAACGACAATATGGTCTTTACCATCTTGAGTGCGCAGTGATTTATCTTCAAAGAAATATTTGAAGTGCCACAATGAGCTTTGTTCTTCTTTATCAGATTCTACTTCAAGGTCAGACAGGGCGGTTTGCAGTTTAGGATCCCAGTTCACCAGACGTTTGCCGCGGTAAATCAGGCCTTCTTCATGCAGTTTCACGAATACTTCTTTAACGGCGTTGGATAAACCTTCATCCATGGTGAAGCGTTCACGTGACCAGTCTACAGAAGAACCCAAACGACGGATTTGACGGGTAATATTACCGCCAGATTGCTCTTTCCATTCCCAGACTTTTTCGATGAACTTTTCACGGCCCAGATCATGACGGCTTACGCCTTGAGCACCTAACTGACGCTCAACAACCATCTGGGTTGCGATCCCCGCATGGTCAGTACCTGGCTGCCATAAGGTATTTTTGCCTGACATACGGTTATAACGGGTCAACGCATCCATGATGGCATTGTTAAAACCATGACCCATGTGCAAGCTACCAGTGACGTTTGGCGGCGGAATCATGATACAGAATGATTCACCTTTTTGAGACGGCTTGAAGTAACCGCGCTCTTCCCAGGTTTGGTACCATTTTTTCTCGATCTCGGTCGGATCGTAGGTCGTAGCAATATTTTGCGCTGAATCAGTCATAGTCTAAACAGATCAAAAGTGGATAAAAAATTGCATCTATTGTAGCAAAAAAATCAAGGCATGCGGCAGCTTAACCAAAAGCAAACTTTCGCCAATTGGCAGTTGCCTGAACTCAACGTATGATAGATTGATAAAACGCGACTCATCGCAGACGATTAAAAAAAGGATAACAAGATGAGCTATAGCATTTCTCTCAAGATTCACCCCGATACCCATCAACGCTTTAAAGACCTGCATTCCCGATTTAATGCTGGCGAGCAGGAAAGTCTGGCCAAACTGCTCGGTGAAAATCTGGCCGATATTGCCTGTGAGATTATTGACCAGATTTTTGGTCGTGTGGTGCAGCTCTCCAGCTCCCCGGATCAGGAATCCGAAAAAGTCATTCAACAGATTTTAGAAACGACTCGCAAATATATGCCATGGTCGGTTTCTTTCTTTGGTAATGATCGGCTGATTCCTATGGTGAACTATCTGTACAAGATGACCCATGAAAATGAAGATGGATACTTTGTTCGCTATCCGGTAGAACGCATGCTGATCACGGAACTGCTGGGCTGCGTGGAGCAGATGAAAAGTGGCAATAACCAGTATGTCTCACCGGCATTGAAAGCTTTTATTCAGGTGGTGGATCAGGGTGTGACGCATCTGGTGCGTGAACCAAAAAAGATGCTGAAATTTAATGTGGTGGTGGATAAAACATTGAATGGTGTGATTCACCTGACCACACAACTGGGTTATAAACGTTTTGATAAACTCGGTAGCCTCTATGATGCGGATACCATGAGTTATTATTTTGAGCAGTTGCTGGCATTTCTGGAAGATGAAATACCGCCAGGAACACATTCGTATAAAGAGGGTGACAGGATTTAATGGCAAAACTAGAAAATTTACAGGGAAAAGTAGTCTGGATTACTGGAGCATCTTCAGGAATTGGTAAGGCACTGGCTGAAGAATGTGCTGCCCAAGGTGCACAGATAGTATTGACTGCACGACGTTTGGAAGAACTGGAAAAAGTCCGTGCAGGACTGGTGAATCCTGATCAACACATCTCAGTCGTGGCCGATATTACTGATGAAAGTCAGGTACGCACGGCTTATGAACAGGTGCTAAGTGAGAAAGGCCGCATTGACTGGCTGATCAATAATGCTGGACTCAGTCAGCGTGCCCTGATTCAGGAAACCACCATGCAGACTGAACGCGCCATTATGGAAGTCGATTATTTCTCTCAGGTGTTTTTGACCAAAACGGTTTTACCGACGTTTTTAAAACAGAAATCTGGCCGGATTGCCTTTATTTCCAGTGTAGCCGGTCTACTTGGAACTCAATATCGGGCGTCTTATTCAGCAGCCAAAGGCGCGATTCATATGTGGGCGAATAGCCTACGTGCTGAAATGGCAGATCAGGGTATTCAGGTATCCGTGATTTTTCCGGGATTTATTAAAACCAATGTGTCTTTTAATGCCTTAAATGGGGAAGGCAAACCTCAGGCCAAGCAAGATGAAGCGATTGAAAATGGCCTGGAATCGGCTGATTTTGCCCGTCAGACTGTAGAAGCGTTGAAACGTGGTGAAGAATATATCGTGGTGGGTGGCTCTAAAGAAAAACTGGGTGTTTTAGTTTCACGTCTATCGCCAAAAGTGTTGTATAAGATGATTCGCAAAACTAAGGTGAAATAATCTGCCTGGAACATCAAGCTGGTTCTCATCGGTTACAGGTTTATTGCTTCATAGAAATAGACCTGTAATCTGAAAGTAATGTGCTCATCTTTATGATTTCTCATTTTTAAGATTTCTTATCTTGTCCAATTAAGTCATCTATTTATTTTATCTCTTTTACCCATCTCCCATTTTCACAACATAAAACTGCATAAAAGTAGCAAAACCGTCTTCAGTATTCAGTTTTAATAAAAATGATATAAAAGATTGAGATGGGAGCATTTGCCATGAAAACGCCAGTACCGGATTATTTGAATCATGTGCTTTCTGCTTGCCATGATAATAAAAAAGGCGCGCTGGCAGATTACATTCCTGAACTTGCTGCGGTTGATCCTGACAAGCTCGGACTTGCACTATCGACAGTAGATGGAACCATCTATTCTGCCGGGAATGATGACGTTGAATTTACCATGCAGTCTCTTTCCAAGCCTTTTGCCTATGCGCTAGCAATCAAGGAACTAGGGCTAAAACAGGTACTGGAAAAAGTGGGTGTAGAACCTTCGGGAGAGGCCTTTAACCAGATTTCGTTGGAAAAAGAACGCAATATTCCAAAAAACCCGATGATTAATTCTGGTGCGATTACCACGCATTCTCTGATTCCTGCCAAGAAAACAGTATCACGTGCTGAACAGTTACGCCGTTTTTTAAGTGGACTGGCTGGACGTGAATTGTCCTTTGATGAGCAGGTGTATAACTCTGAGATTAAAACGGCTTTTCGGAATATGTCGATTGGCTACATGTTACGTACTGTTGGGGTGCTGGACGAAGATCCTAAAAAAATCGTGCATGGCTATATCAAGCAGTGTGCGATTAAGGTCACCGTCAAAGATCTAGCCGTGATCACCAGTATATTGGCCAATGGTGGTGTGCATCCTAAGACGGGTAAGCGCATGCTGGATCGGGCTTTAGTCCGGCAATTACTCAGTGTGATGCTAACCTGCGGTATGTACGATGCTGCAGGTGACTGGCTGACTACAGTCGGTATTCCGGCCAAGAGTGGTGTGGCAGGTGGCATTATTGGAGTACTGCCAGGGCAAGTGGGGATTGCGGTCTTTTCACCGAAAATCGATGAGCATGGTAATAGTGTACGTGGGGTCAGAATCTTTGAAAATCTGTCGCACGATATGGGACTGCATCTCATGGAAGGTACGCCGTCAGCACAGACTATTCTGCAAAGTCGTTACACAGTGGGGAAAAAGAATAACGTCGTGGTTTATGAATTGCGTGGCGTATTGCAGTTTACCGAGTCTGAAATGCTGCTACGGATCTTGCAGGATGAACCGGAAGGTAAAAGTACCATTATCCTCGATTTAACCAATCTCACTCTGATGCATGATGTCGGTGCCCGAATGCTGTTTGAAGGCGTGGATCGCTTAAAACAGGATGGGCATAAAGTGCTGGTTGTAGACTCAGAAGGTTTATTGGATAAAGATCAGTTGAAGGGGAGAAAGAGAGTGGTGGTGACGGAGGAATTGGAGAAGTTTTTGGAAAGGTTTAAATGAGACCTCTCCCTTGCGCAGCAGTGCTGCTCATCTCCTAAAAGGAGAGGCAATTTCATTTTTAAATTACTGAAGCAAATAAACACATGTTACTCCCTATCCCTGAGCGAGTTTAAAGCACTGCTTTAAAGGAAGCGCAAGAGAGGATTGAGGTAAGAATATAAATAAAAAGCCCCGAACAATGTCGAGGCTTTTTCACATCCTGTAATCTTATTTAATATGCTCAGCAATATCAGTAAAGATCACACCTAAACCATGTGCACCAGCATCTGGATAACCCAGGCTACGGTCACCTACAGTTCCAGCCCGGCCCATACGTGCCACGATGTCTTTGGTGGATTCTGCACCTTGAACCGCTGCTTGAGCACCTAGAACAAAGTTCTCTTTGAAGGTCTTGTCGGTATTGGCTGACCAAGAATCGGCACATGGAACCAGAGCATCAATCAGGGTTTTGTCACCTACAACGGCACCACGGCCAAATGAACGTTCACCAGTTGTTTGAATACCTTTTACCGCAGCTTGTAGCATCTCTGCAAAATCCGCAACAGTTAATGTGGTTTTACCTTTAATCGATTTGCTGGCTGCACGGAAAGCAGAACCCCAGATTGGACCAGATGCACCGCCACAATGTTCCATGATAATCATGGAACAGTTCAGCAGGAAATCATCCATCTGTTCAGCTTGAACCAGTTCATGCCATTGGCATTTCAGCTGTTTAAAGCCTTTTGCCACACTCATACCGAAGTCACCATCGCCGGCATGGGCATCCAGCTCACAGAAAGGCACTTCATTTTTAATGATACAGGCACTCATCACATCCACCACATAGCGCATGTTTTCAATGGTGAATTGTTCATTGGCAATCACAGCATGTTCAGGATGTGTTTCAACATCTGTATTTACTGTGCGTACAGCAGCTTGGTCTTTGGCAGCAAACTCAAATGGCAGTGCAGGTGAACCATCCATTTTAAATGCGGGGGTATTGGCTTCTGCATCCAGATAAGTTTTCAGTTCATCATCCACAGCTAGTAGCGAAACTGATGCACCTGCCATGTCGATACTGGTCATGTAGTTGCCGACAAAGGTACGGTAAATTTTGATGCCTTTACTTGCCAGATGTTCACATACATCATTATTGAACACATACAATTCTTGCAGTGGTGTTGTACCAAAGCCATTTACTAGAACTGCAACTTCAGTCAGGTTTGGACGATCCAGGAACAGGTCATCGACAATGCGCTGAGCTAGTTCTTTAGAAGGCAGAATCTTTTCACGACGGATCCCCGGTTCACCGTGGATACCGACGCCGTATTCCATTTCATCTTCAGCTAAAATGAACGTTGGTGTGCCTTTGGCTGGAACGGTACAAGAGGTAAAGGCAAAACCAAGGCTCATTACATTGTCTGCCGCTTTTTGTGCCAGTTCTTTCACACGTGCAAGTTCATAACCTTTAGAGGCAGCAGCACCGGCAATCTTATGCACGAAGATTGTACCAGCAACACCGCGACGACCAACTGTATATAGGCTGTCTTTTACTGCGATGTCATCTGCGACTTTTACGTAATCAACCTTGATGCCATCTTCAGTTGCTAATACAGCGGCATTTTGAAAATTCATCATATCGCCAGAATAGTTTTTGATGATCATCAACACGCCTTTGTCAGTCGCCACTTGCTGCAAGGCTTTATAAACTTGAATCTGTGAAGGTGAGGCAAACACGTCACCACATACGGCAGCGTCCAGCATGCCTTGACCGACAAAACCGGCATGAGCAGGTTCATGACCGCTACCCCCACCACTGATCAGCGCGACATTTTGGTGTTTTTCCTTTCGGGAAATGATTTTATAAGATTCATTAAATGCCAGTTCTGGATGTGCCAGGACAAAGCCTTTGCACATTTCGACAACGATGTTTTCAGCACCGTTCATGAGTTTCTTCATTGGAACACCAATAGTCATTGATTTGGGAGATAAATTTATTGGTCTATTATTCATGAAAGTGATGATTTTTGCAGACTTAAAAATGTAATAACGGACAATTTTGGAATGATGGGTTAGAAAAGGGGCGCATATTTGATAAATTAAATCCCTCCCAACCTCCCTTTGAAAAAGAGAGGAGCTGTCACGTAATTTATTTACATGGCGTCCCCCTCTTTGGAACATAGGGGTTAAGGGAGATTCTAAAAAATGAGAATAAAAATGAAACCTTACAATAAAAACTTAAAACAAGCCTCGCGTGACTTACGTAACAACCTGACCGATGCTGAAAAATTATTATGGTCACGACTTCGGAATAAGCAAATTTTAGGTTTGCAGTTTTATAGACAGAAACCAATTTTAAATTACATAGTGGACTTTTATTGCCCAGCAGCGAATTTGGTCATTGAATGTGATGGTAGTCAGCATTTTACAGATGGTGGTTTAGAGGCAGATCGGGTTCGTGATAAAGCCTTGGCTCAGCTAGGTTTAAAAGTATTGAGATTTGATAATAGGCAGGTGATGGGGCAGATTGATGATGTGGCAAATGTAATTTATAAATATTGTTTGAATGAACTTCCTAAAGAATCCCCCTAAATCCCCCTTTTATAAAGGGGGACTTCATGCGAATTTGATGGCGGTTATGGAATCACGTAGTTCCTCCCTTTTTCAAAGGGAGGTTAGGAGGGATTAAAAACTACTTTCATATATCTTTCTTGCTTCAGCGGCTTTATCTAATTTTCTATGAATTAATGATACTGTTGATAGAATATCTAAGGCATCTTGTTCATCAATATTCCATGTGATTTTGGGAGCATGAGCAGTCGTATTTCGAAAATTTCCAAAGACACCTTTAAGTAAATTCATGAAACCCTTCTGCTCGCTCTCCTCACTTTCAGTGGTAAGTTTATTTAATGCTAAATAAGGGATTTTACCTTTATAAGAAAAGGCTTGATCAACAAGTTCTGCACCATCAGTAGTTAAATTTGTTTTAATTCTAATTTTTTCAGCAATACTTTTAGTAGCTTCAAAAACCGCATGAAAATAATTATCTACGAGTAGTTCTGCTCTACAGAAGGCTAAGACATCAGGATGTATTTTTCTATCTAATAAAGTTTTTCTTAAATTTTGTGCTCGTGCTTCAGCTTCATCAAAAGTTTGAACTTTGTCTGCTTGCTTGAGTTCGCCACTTTCAGTGAGTTCAAAACCTTCAAATGACAAAATATAATTCAATTCAGTTCGTATATTTTCAAACCATTCTTTTCTATGGATATGCCGTGAAGGACGCATAACATACTTAATAAAAGCTAAGACATTATTGGAGCAGCGATCTTCAGTTTGTTTTGAGTATAGAGCATCATATAAGCGTTTCCATTTTGTTGAATTTAATTGAAGATCTTTGATATTACATTCAGCCAGATACTTGGTAATTTCTGTTCCTGAAAGCCCATTATTAGTTTCACCTAAAGTTTTACAGATGCTTTCTAAGCTTCCAAGATCTAAACTTTTTATTATTGCCATTTGTCAATCTTAAATTTTTCATGGATTTAAGCATTCTAAATATTCATTTTATTTATAGCAATTTAATCCCTCCCAACCTCCCTTTAAAAAAGGGAGGAGCT
The DNA here is from genome assembly GCF_058599385.1 of Acinetobacter sp. CAU_H_60. Classification (NCBI taxonomy): domain Bacteria; kingdom Pseudomonadati; phylum Pseudomonadota; class Gammaproteobacteria; order Moraxellales; family Moraxellaceae; genus Acinetobacter; species Acinetobacter sp. CAU_H_60. The sequence continues at coordinate 838,504 of NZ_CM178653.1, forward strand.
GTCATGTAATAAATTTGATACGTGAAATCCCCCTCTTTGAAAAAGAGGGGTTAGGGGAGATTAAAAACAAAAAAATCCCCTCACTCGAGGGGATTTTTTATATTCGATAAGAATGGATTCTTCTCCCTTTATCAAAGGGGGATCGAGGGGGGATTAAACCACTGAATCATCCAGATTTGGCGCTAACCAGCGTTTCGCTTCATCCAGTGTCCAGCCTTTACGCTTCGCATAATCTTCCAGCTGATCGCCAGAAATTTTGCCCACGTTAAAGTATTCAGTTTCAGGGTTTGCATAGTAGAAACCGCTCACTGATGAAGGTGGCCACATCGCAAAGCTAGAAGTCAGGTAAGTACCCATCTTCTCAGTCGTACCTAACCAGTCAAAGAGTGGCGCTTTTTCAGAATGTTCAGGACAAGCTGGGTAGCCCGGCGCAGGACGGATGCCGACATATTTCTCTTTGATCAATTCATCATTGTCTAGAGTTTCGTCTGCCTGATAGCCCCAGAACTCTTTACGGATCCTCTGGTGCAGATGCTCAGCAAAAGCTTCGGCAAAACGGTCACCCAAGGCTTGAACCATAATCGCATTATAGTCATCACCTTTGGCTTTATATTCCTGAGATAATTCTTCCGCACCGAAGATCGAAACGGTAAAGCCACCCAGATAATCCTGAGCTACATCTTTAGGTGCAATAAAGTCAGCCAATGAGTAGTTTGCTTTACCGGTTACTTTGTCAGATTGCTGACGTAAGTGCTCGAAGGTATGCGTTACGTTACCAGCTTCATCAGTCACTGCAACCGTATCTGAACCGGTACGATTTGCAGGGTAGATGCTGAACGTTGCACGCGCATCGAAACGTTTATTTTCGATAATGTCTTTCAACATTGCTTGTGCTTGTGCATACAGATCACGTGCTGCTTCACCAACGACTTCATCTTCAAGGATTTTCGGGAATTTACCCGCAAGGCTCCAAGAGATAAAGAACGGTGTCCAGTCAAAGTATTCCACCAAGGTTTCTAAAGGATAGTTGGTGAAAGTCTGTGAACCGATGAAGTTTGGTTTAAATGGCGCATTCTTGTCGAAGTCGATTTTGAAACCATTTTCAACCGATTCAGCATAAGACAGTTTCGCTGCTTTCGGCTGTTTGTTGGCAAGACGGGTACGGATTTTTTCATAATCCGCTGCATAGTCTGCTGCCAGTTTTGGCTTCATCTCGGCAGAAAGCAATTGAGTCGCTACACCTACAGCACGAGAGGCATCAGCTGTGTAGTACACGCCATCATTCTGGTATTGAGGGGCAATCTTCACAGCCGTATGTGCCTTAGAAGTCGTCGCACCACCAATCATCAATGGAATGTTAAAGCCTTTACGCTGCATTTCTTTGGCAACGAATACCATTTCATCCAGAGAAGGGGTGATCAGACCAGACAAACCGATGATGTCAACTTTCTCATCAATCGCAGTTTGCAGAATCTTTTCACATGGCACCATGACACCAAGATCGACCACGTCATAACCGTTACAGCCCAGTACCACACCAACGATATTCTTACCGATGTCATGTACGTCGCCTTTTACGGTGGCCATCAGGATTTTACCTTTGGCTTCACCTTGGGTTTTTTCCGCTTCAATGTACGGGTTCAACCAGGCCACGGCCTGTTTCATCACACGTGCAGATTTCACCACCTGTGGCAGGAACATTTTACCGGCACCGAACAAGTCACCGACCACATTCATACCGGCCATCAATGGACCTTCGATTACGTCGAGTGGACGAACGGCTTTCAGGCGAGCTTCTTCAGTATCCTGATCGATATAAGTGGTGATACCTTTAACCAGCGCATATTCAAGACGCTTTTCAACCGGTTCATTACGCCATTCCAGGTTTTCTTCAGCTTTTTGCGCGCCGCCTTGACCACGATATTTCTCAGCAATTTCAAGCAATTTTTCAGTTGCTTCGTTGCCACTTTCACCCTGGTTACGGTTCAGAATCACATCTTCAACCGCATCTTTCAGCTCTTTGTCGATGTCATCATAAATCGCCAATTGACCGGCATTCACGATACCCATGGTTAAACCTTGCTGGATACCGTAGTACAGGAATACCGCATGGATCGCTTCACGCACCGGTTCATTGCCACGGAATGAGAAGGATACGTTCGAGATACCACCAGAGATCATCGCATTTGGCAGGTTCTGTTTAATCCAGCCAGTAGCTTCAATGAAATCTACAGCATAGTTGTTGTGTTCTTCGATACCGGTTGCTACCGCGAACACGTTCGGGTCAAAGATGATGTCTTCAGACGGGAAGCCTACTTCATTCACCAACACGTCATAAGAACGCTTACAAATTTGTTTTTTACGTTCAGCAGTATCGGCCTGACCATTCTCATCGAATGCCATCACAATCACCGCTGCACCGTACTGACGGCAGAGGCGGGCACGTTCTACAAACTCGTCATAACCTTCTTTGAGGGAAATCGAGTTAACAACCGCTTTACCTTGGACGCATTTCAGACCAGCTTCAATGATTTCCCATTTTGATGAGTCAATCATGATTGGCACGCGTGAAATATCAGGTTCAGATGCCACCAGATTCAGGAAGTGCACCATCGCGCCTTCCGAATCAAGCATGCCTTCATCCATGTTAATGTCGATGATCTGTGCACCGGCTTCAACCTGTTGACGGGCAACATCTAGCGCTTCGGCGAAGTTTTCTTCTTTGATCAGACGCAGGAATTTTTTCGAACCGGTAACGTTAGTACGTTCACCGACGTTCACGAACAATGAATCTTTGGTAATGTTAAATGGTTCCAAACCACTTAAACGACATGCAGGCTCAATTTCTGGCACTTGACGTGGGGCAATACCTTCAACTGCTTGAGCAATGGCACGGATGTGATCAGGCGTCGTACCACAACAACCACCAGTAATATTGATCAGACCACTTTCCGCAAATTCTTTAATGAATGCTGCGGTCTCTTCCGGAGTTTCATCATAACCACCGAAGGCATTTGGTAAGCCTGCGTTAGGATGGGCGGACACAAAAGTATCAGCCACGTCAGATACAGTTTTTACGTGTGGGCGCATGGCATCTGCACCTAGGGCACAGTTAAAACCAATCGAAATTGGTTCTGCATGACGCATTGAGTTCCAGAACGCTTCTGCAGTTTGACCAGTCAGGGTACGACCAGACGCATCGGTAATCGTACCAGAAATCATAATTGGCAATTCAGTGCCTAGTTCTTTAAATACTTCCTTCACTGCAAAGATCGCAGCTTTGGCGTTTAAAGTATCGAATACGGTTTCGATCAGGATGATATCGACACCGCCTTCAATCAAGGCCTTGGTTGATTCGATGTAATTCACTTTCAATTCGTCAAAAGTGATATTACGGAAGGCAGGGTCATTTACATTTGGTGAAATCGACGTAGTACGTGATGTCGGACCAATTACACCTGCCACAAAACGTGGTTTTTCAGGCGTTGAATATTTTGCACAGGCTTCTTTAGCCAGACGTGCTGCTTCACGGTTGATTTCCGGAACCAGATCTTCCATGTGATAATCAGACATTGAAACACGGGTGCCGTTAAAGGTATTGGTTTCAATAATATCGGCACCAGCTTCAAGATACGCTTCATGAATGCCTTGAATAATCTGTGGCTGAGTCAGCACAAGTAAGTCGTTATTGCCTTTAAGGTCGTATGCCCAATCAGCAAAACGCTCACCACGATAATCGGCTTCTTCCAATTTATGGCGTTGGATCATGGTACCCATCGCACCATCGATAATTAAAATTCTCTTGGCAAGAAGTTCTTTTAGGGTGGCAAGTGTGGACATTCAAACTTTCTCAGTAAGCATCAAAAACGGCAATAATCTTAACAGATTAGTGCGCAGTTTTCTGTAACGCTTATACAGAATGCTGGATATGCCTGATTTGAAAATTTGATAAAGACACTCAAGCCGGTATAGAAAGCTGAAAACAGATGGAAATCTGGAAATTAAAGTTCTTGATAAAAGCGTGCGACTGGAAAATAAAATGTAAGCAGCTTTCATCAGAGTGTCATATAACAAAGCTAATCTTTAATCAAATATGACAGGCTCGGAAATATGACAGCCGGGTAGGAATGACCAGATATATTGCAAAACATGAATAAAGCCGGGCGATTCAAGTGTTTTTCTTTTAATAAATAATTGATTATATTTGTATATTTTTAAAATTTAGAGCATGTGGTTACAGGATAAACGGCAACGAGAAAGTCTAAAAAACTGGTTTATATGACAGCACTTTGTCATATAATTGTCACAATTTAACTGAACAATATGGGGATTCTTGAATCCTCTATTCCTGCTTGCATGAATTCTAATCAAACTCCCTTAGGTTCAGCACAACAGTCGCCTTCTGATAAGCCGGCCAATGTTCATGTGCCAACACCGAAATTTTTTATGCCGGTGTTTCTGACTCTAATTATCTCCACGCTGATCTATATCGGCTTCCAATTGACTTCAGATTTAGCTCATGTCCCACCGATCGGTCTGTATTCAATGATTCTTTTAGGCACGGCGTTATTCATTGCGCTGGGCTTTGAATTCGTCAACGGTTTCCACGACACGGCCAATGCGGTTGCGACCGTGATTTATACCAATGCATTGTCTGCACCGGTTGCAGTCATGTGGGCAGGTTTTTGTAATTTCCTCGGGGTAATGGTGGCCAGTGGTGCTGTTGCATACGGAATCATTGCATTATTGCCTGTCGAGCTGATTATGAATGTCGGCACAGGTGCCGGTTTCGCTATGGTCTTTGCCATGCTGATCGCTGCGATTCTCTGGAATCTGGGTACCTGGTTCCTTGGTATTCCCGCTTCAAGTTCACATACCCTGATCGGTTCGATTCTGGGGGTAGGTATCATGAACTACCTGCTGAATTCTGGTGGTGGTGCTTCTGGTGTGGATATGGAACAGGTGCTGAAAGTTGGTAAAGCATTGCTGTTTTCACCTCTGATCGGTTTTGCTTTTGCTGGGGTACTATTTCTGCTGGTGAAAAAGATCTTCAGAAAGCAGCTTGAACTGTTTAAGCCACCTGAAGGCAATAAGCCACCACCACCGCTGATTCGTGCCATTCTGATCTTTACCTGTACTGGTGTAAGCTTCGCGCATGGTTCAAACGATGGTCAAAAAGGTATGGGCCTGATCATGCTGATCCTGATCGGCTGTGTACCTTTAGCATATTCATTAAACAAAAATCTGGATGCAGCGCATATCCAGTCTTTTGGCCAGTTGTCTGCGCAAACGGCTGATGCGATTTATCCGCAGCATGAAGATATTCCGGACGAAAAAGCACGTGCCATCATTACCACATACATTCAAACCAAAGAATTGAATGCTGAGGTTGTTCCTGCACTGGCAAGTCTGACCGATCATTTGGGTGATAAAGTTGGTAGCTACAGCAACATCAAGGATGTTCCAGAAGCACAAGTTTCAGAATTCCGTAATGACATGTACCTGAGCACCACAGCGTTTAAACGTCTGGATAAAGCACAAGCTTTACCGGCAATGAGCGAGGTTCAGGAACAAACCGTTGATGAGTATCGCGACAATCTGGATTCATTCCTGCAATACATTCCGACCTGGGTAAAAGTGGCAACAGCTTTGGCACTTGGTCTGGGAACGATGGTCGGCTGGAAACGAATTGTCGTGACTGTGGGTGAGCGGATCGGTAAAGAACATATGACTTATGGTCAGGGCATGTCTGCTGAATTGGTAGCGATGTCGACCATTGCCGCTGCGGATGGTTTCGGTATGCCAGTCTCTACGACTCACGTTCTAAACTCTGCAGTTGCAGGTACCATGGTGGCGAACAAGTCTGGCCTAAACTTTAAGATGGTGAAATCGATCCTATCGGCTTGGGTGTTTACACTACCTGCAACGATCTGTTTATCTGGTGGTTTGTACTGGATTCTTCTGAAAGTTTTCTAAGAAGATTCGATGTAAAAAACGCTGCTGATGCAGCGTTTTTTTATGGGTGCTAGAAAAGTTTTAGCCTTAAGAAATAGTGATTTGCTTTCTGGAAATAGGAGACTTTTTGTTATCTAATGACTTTCAAAATTATAAGGGATGCTCTCTCTATGGGATGAGTAGCATTGCTGCGCAAGGGGGGGAGGGTAATCAGAAGGCTAAAAGTATTTTCAATAGAAGGATTAATAGCTAATTTCAACTAAATGTAAAAAATGAGTATTTCTTAGTCTTACTTTTGAAAGATGAGAAGTGCACTTCGCAAGGTAACAAAAATCTTTTGTTAGGCTGATGATATGTCCCTATATCACAGCCTAACGGCGACATCCATGTCGCCTGACTAATAAAATTGATTTCATCTTTATTTCAGAAAAAATCACTTCTTCAACTTACCTAATAATCCTTTCGGTAGTTTATCTGTTGCAAAACCATACAACGCAGCAAACGGCAATGCTGTACGTGCCAGATAAGCCACACGCCATAAACCGCCATGATTCGCACCAGACATCATTAACTCAAGTGGATGATTGAGTTTTACATCAGGATTGGCGACTGACTCAGGATTACGCAAGTCATGAATCCAGAGTGCAGCCATAATCGCATTGGTGGTTTCAGGAGCGAATGCTTCTACATCAAACAGGCTGGCACCGTTAAATGCAGCTTTTAATAACGGATTCTTGGTCACTGAATAAGTTGTTGTTGAAGGGGCGATATTGATGCTCACTTGCTGCCCGTTAGCACGTGCCAGCGTCGCACGCCATTGCTGGATCCGTTTAGCCAGTGCATAGTTTGGACCTTGCTCAACGACCAGACAGTCGCAAACACCATAGGACTTGTCGCCAACCTTAAACAGATCCTGCTCATTCTTCTGGAAAAAATGCTTGCGTGAAATCAGTGAAATCCCTTTAGTTAAAGTGCTTTCTAGCTTAGATAATTGCTGATATTTGCTTTGTGAAGCCTGCACCACTTCTTCAGGTACTGCGTAGACATCCGTTGGCGTACACATATACATCAGGCTAGTATTAGCTTTCTGCTCGCTGACATATTTCATGATGGCATCCATCGCCATGGAAACACGTACGTGCTTTTCACCGTCCAGATAAGCAATTGCCGCGAGATCCAGATTCTGTTTGAACTGAATCAGCCATTGGGCAATTTCAGGAATCTGGGTGAGCAGGTTAGCCCCCAGTTTTTCTTTTAAAATATCTAGTGAAGTATCAGTTGGCAGCGCTTCAACTGATGGTGCATATAAAGTGGCGTTGCCTTGACTCACTGTATCTAGAATCTTGCCCCAGACACGAGTATTTGGCAGATCGATCGCTACGATATTGGCTTTCCATTTGGATAGCCAAGTCAGTGGACCTGCTTCAGAAGCGGCTCCAAATAGAACAGTGGTACGATCGGATAGGTCAAACCATTCCGGATGGGCAATACATTCACGCAGTGCATTGGCATGACTAGGTTCGACGATACCACGCTCTTCCCAAGACTGGATTTGATCCAGTAATGTTTGTCCTTGCAGTTTTTTGCCATGATAAGGCACATACCATTCTGGGGCTTTTTCAGACTGGCCTTTCAGCTGGAAGGTATTCAGGTTCTGCGCAGGCAAGGACATCACATCTTTTAGTAGATGCTTCTGGCCATCACGATCAAATTCAAAGCTGGCATGTGCAGTTTCCAGACCTTGCTTGGCAATACTCAGTGCTGCACCTGCGGAGCGTAATCCATCTACAACCAGATGTTTAAAGTGTACTGGATATTGCTTACGCCAGTTCTTTTCCTGCTGTGCTGCGGTAGCATGTACAGGATCAACTGCGCCTAAGGCTTCAGAAATAATGTTACGGCCGATTTTCGATGTGCTTGGTTTTTGTTGTGAAGCAGAAATGGGAAATTGAAGACCGTCTAGGGAAGTGGACATGCAAAATATCTCGCAACTTACAGCAATTAATATACAGATGTATACATTATCGCTGCTAAGTTGCTTCCTGGGTTGGCATTAAATTCCAGTCTTGGGTCTTAATTTATTACGAGATGTTTCAAATAAAAAGGAAGCTTGAAGCTTCCTTTTTAGGGTGTGTTGACACTTTTAGCTTAAAAAAATAGCGAAGTAGTAAAATCAAATCACCAAACCCAATTTTACTATTCGCTATGCCTCGTACCATGCTGACAGATCAACACTGGCAAAAGTTGAAAGTTATTCTGCGTAATTTATCCATTCACCACAACTCAAATTTACGCAATTTTATTGAAGCTATTCTCTATAGAATTAGAACAGGCTGTCCGTGGCGAGATATTCCTTCTTGTTTTGGTCATTCCAATTCTATTTTCAAACGTTTTAATCGTTGGTCAAGCAGCGGTAAGTTACTTAGATTATTCAAATTACTAGCCTCATGCCCCGATATGGAGTGGATTTTTATTGATGGCTCTCATGTACGTGCTCATCAACATTCTGCCGGCATAGCGAATCAATCTATTTCTAAAAGTGTAGGAGGAAACTCCTCAAAAATACATTTGATTGTTGATGCACATGGCAATCCTATTGATTTCATGATTACCGATGGAACCACACATGATGTTAAAGTTGCGCCTGATTTAATATCAACATTAGATTTAAAAGAGACAAAAGTGGTATGTGCAGATAAAGGCTATGATTCAGAACCACTGCGTGAACAGATCAGGAAAACAGGGACTAAAGCGAATATACCAAAGAAAACGAATAGCCAATCGAACAATGACCATATGGACTGGTATTTATATAAAATCAGGCATTTAGTTGAAAATATGTTTTGTAGATTAAAGCAATTTAGAGGAATAGCTACTCGATATGACAAGCTCAAAAGAAATTATCAAAGTTCTGTTGCCTTAGTCTGTATATTTTTATGGCTACCGTTATAGGGTTAATTATGAACAGTAAGTGTCAACAGACCCTAGCAATAGGTTAAAAATTAATTCGCTGTGCCTTTAATGAGTTCTTCCAGCATGAAAGCGGTATTGTCCAAACCCGCACCAGTGATGTACCAGGCATCGGCATTCACATAGATGACTTTTTTCTCAGCCAAGGCTTTGGCATTTTTCAGGGTAGGGTGTTTTTGAATATTATCCTGAGCGGTGTATTTCTGGGTATTCACCGCACCACGATCCAGGACAATGATGTAATCCGGATTCTTCTCAACGGCTGCTGTAATACGCTGAACATTTTTCTCAGCTGCTTTCAATGCTTCTGGAGAGCCGACTTCTGGACGGGGTGCATCAGACTGTTCAGATGGATCCAATACCGGTTTAAAACCTGCTAATTCATAAACAAAGCCAAAACGGTCATTTTCTGCATGTGGCATAAAATTTTCACCGACTGCAAACAGCATCAGTGCAGTTTTGCCTTCAGTCTGCTTTTTCAGTTGTTGCTGCAGCGTTGCGATTTTACCGAGCTTTTCAGTAGCAATTTTCTCTTTACCAAATGCACGAGCCAAGACATGGGCACGTTCCGTCAGATTGGCAATATATTGGCTAGTATCTGGAGAAAGATCTAAAGTCGGAGCAATACCTTTAACAGCCTCTGCTTTGGAAGCCGAACGGCCACCGACAATAATCAGATCAGGTTTTGCAGTTTTTAGTACATTGAGATCCGGTTCGAACAGTGAACCAGCTTTGGTGAATTTGTCCTGCTGGTATTTGCTTAAGTTGCCTGCAAAGTTTGCTGCAGGCACCAGTTGAGCTTCAAGCCCTAGTGCATTCAAGGTATCCAGTGCAGATAGGTCATATACTGCGATCTTTTTCGGGGCTTTTTTGAGTTGAATATTTTGGTCTTTATAGTCGAAAGTGACCTGTGCAGAAACTGTAAAAGAAGTTGTCAGTCCTAATATTGTGGCAAGTACTAAAGTCTTAAATTTCATATTTATTCCTCTAAATTCGCGACAAGATTAGCATAATTTATAGAAATGAAAATTATTTTCATATGTGAATTGTTAAAAAAGGGATATTTGCTATCCCTTAATCATTCAAAACTTTAGAAGGGAATTTGAGTTAGTTTATTTAGGAAATGCGGAATAAGTCGTGGTTCCAGAATAATCGTCATCACCACACCATAAGCCGCACCCCATAGATGGGCACTGTGATTGATATTGCTGTTGCCGCGCTTGCCCGACCAGATACTATAAGCCACATATAAAACAGCAAAAATAATCGCAGGGACTGGAATAAAGAACACGAAAATCAGCTTCCATGGTTCAAACAGAATATAAGCGAACAGAACCGCGGATACTGCACCGGAAGCACCTAAGCTTGCCCAACGCGCATCATTTTTATGTTTCAGATAACTTGGCAGAATCGCTGCAACCAGACCACCGAGATAAAACAGAATAAAGCCCAGATCATATAAATACTGGCGATAAAAACTTTCAATAATGCTGCCGAAAAAGAACAGCGTGATCATATTGAACAGTAAATGCGTGCCATCTGCATGGATAAAACCATGGGTAATGAAACGGTCATATTGACCACGTTGCATGGCAGGCGGCCAGAAAATCAGACGATTCATGACCTGTTCTTTTGAAAAAGCAATAAAAGAAACAATACAGGTGATCAGAATAATAGTGACGGTATGATTAAAAGGTAAATCAAGCATATAAGTAATTCTGGTTCTATCTATTTGACAATGATCATGCCATTAAAACAAATCTAAAGTGCGACTTTTATAATAAATCCGACAATTTTGGTTGAATTTTTATAATTACCCCGCATCTTCAGTTAAAATAGCAGCTTCAGCTTGAGGAAATTATTGTTATGTCGACTGAGAACAGCAACACTCCGGTTGCAGAAGAAATTCCAAATCTTTTGATTACACCGACAGCACAAGAGTATTTAAAGGATCTATTGGACAAACAGAATACACCAGGTATTGGCGTACGTGTGTTTGTAGAAAATCCGGGTACACCGCGCGCTGAATGTTGCATGGCTTATAGTGCACCTGATGAGGTTGTACCTACAGACTATAAGCAGGAATATCCAGATTTTCCGGCCTATATTGACTCTCCGTCAATTCCATACTTGCTAGATGCAGTTATTGACTACAATAAAGACCGTTTTGGTGGTCAGCTGACTTTCCGTGCACCAAACTCTAAAGTGCCACGTGTCGGTCCTGATGCCTCTGTAGAAGAACGTATTACCTATGTGCTTCAGTCAGAAATTAACCCGGGTCTTGCAGGTCATGGTGGTAACTGTGCACTGGTCGAAGTGGTTGAAGATCCTGAGCATGGCTTAACTGCGGTTCTTAAATTTGGTGGTGGTTGCCAGGGTTGTTCAGCAATTGATGTGACTTTAAAACAAGGCGTTGAAACGACCTTGAAACAGCACATTCCTGAGTTGGCACGTGTCGTTGACCAGACTGACCATACCCAAGCTGAAGGTGCTTATTTCAAATAAGTCTCTAATAAAATTTAGCTTGTAAGAAATACCTCGAATGATCGGGGTATTTTTTTATTCAAATTTAATAATGATAATAATTATCAATACTAATTGTATTTATAGTTACATTTGATACAATGCGTGACAATTTCAACATGATTTCTTCATCAAAATGACTTTGGGGCGTATAAAGCATGACTAAGCCATTCATAAAATCGACTATAGCTTTTGCTGTATTTACAGCGATGACGGGTAATACATTTGCAGTAGAAGAAACAGCTGTTCCGCAAGCTGAAGCAACAAAACTGCAAACGATTGTGGTGACTGCAACAGGCTATGAGCAGGATCTTGCTAAAGCGCCAGCATCCATTACAGTAATTGATCGTGAAGAATTAGATAAACGCGAATATAACGATATTACGGATGTATTACGTAATGCCCCAGGGGTAGTTGTTTCAGGTGCAGGTTCTGCACAAACCATTAGTATCCGTGGGATGAGCTCAAACTACACCTTGTTTCTGGTTGATGGTAAACGTCAATATGGCAAGGATGTAAACCCGAATGGTGATGATGGTGGTTTTGAAAAAAATATTCTGCCACCGATTGCTGCCATTGAGCGTATTGAAATTATCCGTGGCCCTGCTTCAACCCTTTACGGTTCAGATGCAATGGGTGGGGTAGTCAATATCATTACCAAAAAAGTATCGGATGAATGGTCTGGGAATGTTGAATTAGGAACCATCATTCAGGACAGTAACCGTTCAGGTGACATCAAAAATGGTTCTGCCTATCTGACAGGTCCTCTAATTGCAGATAAGCTTGGCTTGCAACTGGCAGTTAATAAACAAGAACGTACAGAAGATAATTATGTGGGTGGTTTCCGTGGAACAGAACGTGAAAGCTTAAATTCACGTCTGACCTATGCAATTAATGATGATCATGATGTACAGCTTGAAGCCAATTTTGTTCAGCAGGAATCGACGACATCGGTAGGAAAAACGGTAGAGCCAGCTCAAGGGGCAGAAGACTCTTTCTCGCGTAATTACCGTAATGTTTATTCAGTGACACATAATGGCCGTTATAGCGATAATTTGGACAGCTCATCCTATATTCAGTATGAAAATTCAAAGAACCCGGATCGTGGCAATACTGAGCTGGGGACTAAAGGAATCACGCTGGATACCTGGACGGCGAACAGTCAGTGGAACTGGTTATTAGGCGATCATACCTTGTCCTTCGGAGGATATTTCAAGGATGAAAAACTGGTCGATAAAGCAACGAACCGTAATCCAAATGCGCCTGAATTTAGTGAGCTCACACGCTGGTCTGCTGCAGCCTTCCTCGAAGATACCTGGAGTATGACGGATCGTTTCGACTTAACGGCTGGTCTACGTTACGACCATGATGAAAACTATAGCGGCCATTTATCACCACGACTTTATGGCGTCTATTCTGTAAATGATAATTTCGTTGTAAAAGGTGGTGTCGCAACCGGTTATAAACAGCCTGATATTCGCGCAGCTACTGAAGGCTTCTATAGCGTGACGGGTGGTGGCGGTTCGCCATTACCGACAGGTCGTGGCATTATCCGTGCCAATCCGGACTTGGAACCTGAATCAAGCGTATCGACTGAATTAGGTTTTAACTGGAAAAATGATTATATCAATACGTCGCTTACGGGCTTTATCACTAAATATGAAGACCGGATTACGGAAGTTCGTGCCTGTGAAACCGATACTGACGGTACAACCACAAACCGTAATAACTGGCAGAGCTGGAGCTGTTTCGAAGGGGATATTCCGTTCTACTTTATCAGTGAGCGGATTAACGTCGATAAAGCGGAAATTCGCGGTGTAGAAGCAACTGTAGAAGCTGATCTAAATGATTACACGACTTTAACTGTCAATTATACCTATACCGATTCAGAATTTAAATCAGGTGATTTTAAAGGTCAGCCACTGAACCAAATGCCAGAACATATGTTTAATATTGGCGTGGATTATGATTTAAATGATGCACTGAATGTATGGAGCCGTTTGCATTATCGTTCTGAGACCTCAGCTTACCTGAGCCGTACTTCGATGGCTGAACCAAATCCAGGTTATCAGTTTGTAGATGTGGGTTTTAACTATAAATTTAGTCCGAATTTAACAGGTAAATTTGGCGTATATAACGTTCTTGATGAAAAAGCTGAAGATATTGATGGCGATCAGCTCCTAGATGGCCGTCGTTACGGTATCAGCTTGAATGCTAAATTCTAAAAATATAAAAAAAGCCGCTTTCAAGCGGCTTTTTTTAGTCTTCAATCTTTAAAATTTTTAAGGTATTTTCAGTATAATAGAATTTTTCCAGATAGGCACGGGCACGTTCACGTAAATAGCCCTGATGAATCATCTGCTGAATAATCGGTGTCAGCAATTCATTCAGTTCGGTCTGGATCAGCGATTCATCAATATTCAGATCTCGTAATAATTGATCAAAAGTATGTTCCTGATTGCGTACATACCAGGTATAAATCCCGTCATGCAGTTGCTGCTGCATATATTCCGTCTGGCGCATATGATCCCAGATCTCGTGCCCTAAACTCACCGTCTGGTTCAGATCCTGGGTTTCAATATAGTTCTTGAGTACGGAAAGTGGCATGTCTTTAATCTTATGCCAAAGATTGGCCTGAAAATGATACAGCTTTTCATCATCGAAGTGCTGATTTAGCACATGCTCACTCATCTGGCTAAGTTTTAAAATATTTTTTTGCAAATAACGGGCGACCGTGTTGTCCAGACTGGTATCAGTGACATTTTCCAGAACAGATTTTCCCATTTTCATAAAACGGGAAACGCCCGGCACACTCTTGGCTATTACAGAATTGTCCAGATAATCCTGAATTGAATGCTGGATCAGTTGCGTAATCATCGCTGAAAAAGCAGGATTATTCACCACCGCTTTGATCAGGCGCTGACGATGACCACTTTTGCTGGCCACATATTGTGCAATTTTATCTATGGTCAGTACCGGAATGACATCGGCGATTTTGGTTGTATCATTGGCTGGATGAACCAATGCGAACCGGATATGTTCGGCAATCTGCTCAATCAGAAAAGAACTGGCAGCAGTATCCAGAATCTGCTTTTGTAGCAGCTGATTGATCAGTTCACAGCTCCACAGATCTTTAAGCGTCTGCTTGCGCAACCAGAGATAAAACTCATGAAACTCGCTTTGAATGGTTTCAGATTGAGAAAATACCTGATCAAGAAAATCAAGTTGAGCATCAATCAACTGCTCAATCATCGGGTGTTTCTGCATAACTTCTCTGAAACTTAATTGAAAGGAATGAGTTTATCAGCTAGTGGATTTTTTAGGGTCTGTGTCTTGGCCAGGAAAGGCAAATAATGTTGGGCGACCTGTTTTTCTGCTTCCAGAATCGGCATATGACCGACATTATTTAAAATTACCGGAGTTTCGGCACGTTTCAGCAGTGAATAGAGCTCTTTCACCACTTCGACATTAATAATTCGATCCTGTTTTCCCCATAGAATCAAGGTAGGTGCTTCCACTGTACGAGTCAGACGGGCAAATGTATCAGGCGTATACAGCCGGTTAAGCATCACCACCTGATCAATCGATTTGCTGGTTTGCTCAGAACGGGCAATCAGCAATTTTTCTTGTGCATGTCTTAACTGGTAAGGCAACGCTGGTGGATTCTGCATCAGCTGTTTGGAGACATCTTCCAGATCGCCCGGTTTACTGACAATCAGGTCTTTGAGTGCATGCGGGTCTTTGGTATAAGGCGTATTGCCCATTTTATAGATGCCAGCACTATTCACCAAAAACAGGCTTTGGGTATCGAAAGGGTATTGGGATGCATAAACTGTCGCAATTGAACCGCCTAGAGAATGGCCAGCGACATGCAGATTTTTTTCAATCTTCAGAGTTTCGACAAAGGTACGTAATTGCGAAGTGACATTGGGTACAGACAAGTCAAAATCTGCTGGAATCCGGGTATCGCCATTGCTCGGCAAATCTGGAATGATGACATGATAATACGGGGTCAAAAACTGGGCGACGCGGTTCCAGTTGTCGCGTGTGCCTGCCAGACCATGAATCAGGATAATCGAGGGTTTGTTTTTTGCCCCGCCTTCACTATAACTCCAGGTCACCTCACCAACTTTTAAGGTTTTAGATTGTAGACCCGCCTGAATGCGTTGCTGGCTCAGATAAAGCTGTAAAACTTCGGCAGACTTGGCTTTCGGCGGCGTAAACAGATATTGGCTATGGCTCAGGCTAGATAGGCTAAGACCCAGAGCGACTAAAGTGGAATAGATAATTTTTGAGCGCAATTTTATTATTTTCTTCATTAGCACTGTCCCCTGAAAAAACTGAGCAAAAACGCTCAAAATACTTCCGTGTTATCGATTTGCAATTTATAGATGAATCAAATCGTAATCTTTCACTTATTTTAAAGCATTCCTTAATATTGTACATCTGTTAATTATTAGCTGGAGCAGAAAAACTGCCCAAAAAACGTGATGAACTTCACAGAAAAAATTCCCAGAACAAGAAATCATCAAAGCGCTAAAAATTTTACAGCTAATTTTTTTTGCAAGTGACATTCAAAAAATCTAGCAGTAAGATATTCCCACTAAAAACATCGATGGTAAAAAAGAATGCTCACAGCTCAGGAAGCTATAGATCGTCTTAAAAAGGGTAACCAGCGCTTTGTCAATGGTGAAACGCAGCATTTAAAATTATTATCGCATCAGCAACGTGCTGAGATGGCAGAAAGTCAGGAACCATTTGCTATTGTTTTAGGATGTTCAGATTCACGTGTACCCGCAGAAATGGTTTTTGACCAGGGTCTGGGTGATCTGTTTGTCATTCGGGTAGCAGGTAATATTGTTGCACCGTCTCAAGTCGGCAGTGTCGAATTCGCAGCAGAAAGCTTTGGCTGTCCGATTGTAATTGTCTTGGGTCATACACATTGTGGCGCTATTCATTCAACAATTGAAGCATTAACCAATCCAGCAACGCCGCCATCTGCAAATCTGATGTCCATTGTGAACCGTGTACGTCCATCAGTTGAAATTCTAATGCAGACTGAACTGAAAGATGACCTGAATAAACTGTCTAAACATGCAGTGCGCTCAAATGTATTTGCATCAGTAAACCAGTTACGTCATGGTTCTGCAGTTCTGGAAAGCCTGATTGCTAAAGGTAAGCTACAGGTGATTGGTGCAGAATATTCACTTGAAACCGGTGAAGTAACTTTCTTCGATTTCTAAGTAAATTTCAAGATTTGATTTAGTTAAAGGCGCCTTAGAGGGCGCCTTTAATATAAGAATAAGCATTATTTAATAAAATGGACTGGGCTTTGGCATTAGGGTGGATCTGATCCTGTTGCATCAGACTTTTATTGCCAGCGACACCTTGCATAAAGAAGGGTAGTAGTTTGACCTTATACTGTTGACTGACCACCTTATAGTTATTTTCAAAAGCCTTACTATATGCCTGGCCATAATTTGGCGGTATTTTCATTCCAAAAACAACCACATTCGCTTTGGCTTTCTGGCTTTGTTGTACCAGAGCAGCTAAATTTTTTTGAATCATTTGGGGTGGCTGTCCACGCAGGCCATCATTCCCACCAAGCTCAATCACCACAATATCTGGACGGTGCGTCTGTAGCAGTTTCGGCAGCCTTGCCAAGGCACCACTGGTGGTTTCACCGCTCACACTTGCATTGACCACTTTATGCTGTTTCGGATAGTGTTGGTCCAAACGCTTTTGTAATAAATGTACCCAACCTTGCTGTGGTTGCATGCCATAACCAGCACTTATACTGTCACCCACAATCATAATGGTCTTTGCCGACAGACTAAAAGGAATCAGGCACAGTCCAAAGAATACCAGGCAAGGCAATACACGATTTTTCTGATTTAGATCTTTCATATAGGACACGTATGATTCAAAGCAGCAACGATTCGACCATCATGCCACAAGCGATTATTTCTGCCCAGAAATTGACACAAAAGATACAACTTTCACAAAAACAACTGACTATTTTTGAAGATCTTTCGCTGGAAATTTTGACTGGAGAACAGGTCGCCATTACCGGACGTTCCGGTTCAGGAAAGTCGACTTTACTGGGCATTTTGGCCACTTTGGATCAGGCCAGTTCCGGGCAGTTAACCGTTTGTGGGGAGTTGGTATCGAGCTTGAATGAAGAACAGCGTGCTTTAGTCCGGCTAAAAAATATTGGCTTTGTATTTCAGTCTTTCCAGCTTTTGCCTCATCTTACTGCGCTTGAAAATGTCATGCTGCCTTTACGTTTACAGCCAGATTTTAAGTATAGCCATGCCGAACAAAAGGCGCTGGCATTGCTACAAAAAGTCGGATTAGACCGTCAGGCTCAGCAAACACCGAAAGTGCTGTCGGGTGGGGAGCAGCAACGTGTCGCCATTGCCCGTGCACTGGTCAGTGAACCTAAAATCATTTTTGCTGATGAACCGACAGGTAATCTGGATGGGGAAACTGCCCAAGAAATCGAACAGCTGCTCTTTCAGTTAAATCGCGAATTAGGCACCACACTGGTTCTGGTTACCCATGATCCTGATCTGGCCCGACAATGCCAGCGTCATTTTGAACTGGTCAATGGTCAGCTGATTGAACATGCGAGTGGAGGCTGATATGCAGCATCTGTTTCGTCCTTTACTCAGACAAAGTTTTAATACGACAGGGATTTATCTGCTAATCATCGCGCTGACCTTAGCCATTAGTGCCACAACGGCGCTCAAGTTCAGTAATGAACAGATTCAGAACGCCGTTGCTTTACAGGCAGCCGAAATGCTGGCTGGAGATCTGGTGCTATCTGATAATGAACCGTTGGCACAGGAATGGCGTGATCAGGCCAGGCAGCTCGATTTACAGCAATCTGAAGTCACATTTTTCAGTACGATGGCTTATACCAATGATCAGTTTGTCATGGTGAATGTTAAGGCCATTGATCAATCCTTTCCTTTACGAGGAGAGCTACGGGTTGAACCTGCAGCAGACAAAATCCAAGCGGGGGAAATCTGGCTGAGTTCACGGGCCATGGATCTACTCAAGGTCAAACTGGGTGATGAGCTCAATATCGCCGATGCCAAATTTAAGGTTACTGCAAAAATCGAGCAGGATTCGAATCAGGAGCTCGGTTTTTCTGGCTTTTCACCGACTGTGATTATTGCTCAGTCAGAAGTGGCGCGCACCAATGCGATTCAGGTCGGTAGCCGGATCGATTACCGTTTATTAATGGCGGGTAATCCAGCCGATACCCGGCAATATGAAGCTTGGTTCAAGCAGAAGATAAAATCTGAAAATGGGACTTCAGATGAAGCAGATGCTGAGGTTGAGGGACAAGAACTGGAACAGCAGGGCAGTCTACGCTTGCGTAATGCCAGCGAAGGCAATACCCGTTTAATGAAACCAATTGCCAATCTGGATACTTTTCTGCAACTGGCCAATATTCTCACCATTTTGTTATGCGGGATTGCCATTGCTTTAACCGCACAACGCTATGTACAGCAGAACCAAGATCATATTGCCCTGATGCGCTGTATTGGCGCGACCAAAAATCAGATTCTAGCCGCTTATCTGGCTTTGCTAGGTTTAGTGCTTTTAATCGCCATGCTGATTGGTAGCGTAATAGGTGTAGCATTGGGTTATGGCTTGCTGCAACTCATGCTACAGCTGATTCCAAACTTGCAGCTTGAGTTTTCTGCTACGGCGATGCTGCTGGGACCATTGCCAATTGCCATGCTGACCAGTGCTGTGGTGTTATTGGGCTTTGTCATGCCAAGTCTGTTTCAGCTCTTGAATACCCCTCCGATTCGGGTCATTCGTCAGCAGGAAAAATCCGTCCATTCGATGTTGTGGATGTTACTGACCGGAACCTTAAGTCTGATTCTTTTCAGTGTGATTTTAACGGAAAATATTGTGCTGACAGCTTGGGTGATCGGGGCCATTATCCTGCTCTGTGCCGTACTGTATTTCACGGTCTGGAGTATCTTAAAACTGCTGCGTAATCTGAAATTCAGCCTGTCTGCGTATGTGCGGACACCGTATCAGACCGCTTTACAAATTACTGCTTTAGCCCTTGGACTCAGCTTGATTAGTGTGCTGGCTGTGCTACGTACCGACCTGCTTGATCGCTGGCAGCAACAGTTGCCGGAAGGGACACCCAACCAGTTTGTCTATGGTCTGCCGCCTTTTAACATGCCTGACTTAAAAGCTCAGTTAGAACAGAATGGCTGGAAAAGTACACCCTTGTATCCCAATATTCGCGGGCGTCTGGTGGCGAAAAATGATCATCCTTTTGCTGCTGAACTGGTCAAGCAGAGTAATACCTTAAGACGTGAACTGAATCTGACTCAATCGGATCGCTATCCTCAGGATAATGTCATTGTTCAGGGGGAGGCAGGATTGAAACAGCCGGGTGAAGTTTCGGTCGAAGCCAATACTGCACAAGAGCTGGGCATCAAACTGGGGGATAAGCTCAGTTTTAGCTTGCCTGAAGGCATACTCGAAGCCAAAGTGGTGAATCTCAGAACGGTAGAGTGGGAGAGTTTTAGTCCAAACTTCTTCTTTATCTTTGCACCGAATACTATGGATGCTAATGCTGGCAGTTATCTGGGCAGTTTCTATGTACCGGAAACAGACAAAGATAAACTGGTGAATCTGGTTCAGCGTTTTTCCAATACCGTATTCATTGATGTCAGCCTGATTCTGGAAGAAATCAAACGAATTGTGAATGTACTGGTGCAGATCATTACCATTCTGGCTGTGCTGGTCAGCGTATCCGGTTTTCTGGTACTGATGGCTTGCTTAAACTTGCTTATGGATGAACGTAAACGTGAAGTGGCTTTGCTTCGGTCTTTTGGCAGTTCCAAACAGAAGCTGAAAACCATGATGAGTCTGGAAATCGGTTTTATCGGACTATTCGCAGGTATTGTTTCATGTCTGTTTGCAGAAGTGATCAGCGCCATTGCCAGCTATAAGATGGATCTGATCATTCAGCCCCATTGGGAAATCTGGATTATCCTGCCTGTGTTTATGACTGTGTTATGTACCTTGATTGGGCGCTATCGTCTGAGTTATCTTTCCGAGATTCCACCCTTGCAAAGCCTGCGTGAGATGAATCAATAAGATTCATTTCGCAGGTTGATCCGCTAACTGCTGTTTTAGCATCTGTAAAATCTCTTGCCAGAGTGGGCGGATCGGTTCAAGTAGAGCCAGGTTATGTTGATACAGCACGACACAGGCAGCGACGCCGAGCAGTAAAGCAACTAGGCTGACCAAAAGGCCACGCTGCATTTTCTGACCGAGATACCAGAGCGCTGTTAGTCCGGCCCCCATGATCATGCCACCAATATGTGCGGCATTATTAATTCCGCTAATCATAAAGCCCATCGCCAGGTTAAGACCCATGATCATTACCAGTGTCTTTTTATCCAGAATAAAAGGCTGACGAGGCAATATTGGCAGTAAAGACAGAACAGTCAGTGAGGCACCGAGACCCATGACTGCACCTGAAGCACCCGCACTAACACCCGGTAATAAGCCAGGATTGGCTACACCGCCTTCGATTAAGGCATAGCTGTCCTGGATACTCATATATCCACTGAGCAGGCTACCCATCAGTCCTGCACAAATATAAAGACCTGTAAAATAGACCCGGCCAAAAATTTGTTCAGCGACACTACCAAAAATATACAGTGCCCACATATTCAACATCAGGTGAATTAAGCCAAAATGAAAAAACATGCTACTAAACAGGCGTATGGGTTCCGCTAAATACGTTAAAGGTGCATAATCTGCTCCCCAGCGAATTGCATCTGGAGAACTTGGCTGTGTGATGTCCATTCCATTCAGCACTTGCCAGCCAAACAGGCCGACATTGATACAGATCAGGAGTGCGGTCATCCACCACAGCTGCATTTCAAGTTTGCGATGTGTTGTTGGGGGAGAATATTCAGGCATGCTATTTTTTGCTGTGATTGTATATTTCGAATAAGCTTAACACGAAAAATTGAATTTTCAGGAGTAACGCACTGACATGAAAGCCTTTCTGACCCGCGCCCTTCTCGTGATTGTCAGTGTGATTCTACTTGTTCAACTGTGGATTTTTGCAAGTTTAGCCTGGTGGCGAACCAATCCGGTGAATACCACCATGATGATGCGAATTGACTACTGGACTGAACCCTCCAAGCCCATTCAACATCAGTGGCGTCCTTATGATGAAATCAGTACCAATCTGAAACGGGCAGTTGTTACGGCAGAAGATGGAAAATTCATGCACCATCATGGCTTTGACTGGGATGGTATTCAGACTGCACTCAGCCGTAACAAGAATGAAGGTCGTGTCGTGGCAGGGGGGTCAACCATTTCCCAGCAGCTGGCTAAAAACCTGTTCCTCGTTAACAAGCGTTCATTCCTGCGTAAAGGTCAGGAAGCTGTCGCGACCTGGATGATGGAGCGCATGTGGTCTAAAGAGCGTATTCTGGAAGTGTATCTTAACTCGATTGAGTTTGGAGACAATATCTATGGAGCAGAAGCAGCAGCCAAACATTATTTCGGTAAGACCGCAGAGAGCCTGACCCGTGATCAGGCCATCTTCCTGGCAGCGATTCTCACCAATCCAAAATATTTTGAAGATCATCGTAATGCATCCGCACTAAAAGCACGTAAACGTATGATTCAACGTTATATGCGCTATGCTGAAATCCCTTAAATAAAAATATCAAGATAAAGCCCAAATATTTGGGCTTTTTTTATGAAAATGTCATTAATTTGAAGCATACTAAAAGCAATAAGCAAGACTTGAAAATAGCGTAGGTTTGATATGAATACGGCAGCCAGTTCGACTTCGGCACCAACCGAATATACTTATAATGATCGTTACATTAATCGTGAACTGTCTATTCTGGATTTCCATTTGCGTGTGCTGGAACAGGCGGTCGATCCATTGCATCCTTTGCTGGAACGCATGAATTTTCTACTGATCTTTTCACGTAATCTGGATGAGTTTTTTGAAATTCGTGTGGCTGGCGTCATGGAACAACTGGATTTGGGCAATGAAAGCCGCAGTCCGGATGGTTTGACGCCAAAACAAGTATTAGAACAGATTGCCGAAACTGCGCATGCCGCCATTGAACGTCAGTACCGTATTTTAAATGAAGAGATTTTGCCGAAACTGCGTGAGGAAGATATTTGTTTTCTGCGTCGTGGAGAGCTAACACCGGCACAATCGGCTTGGGTGAAAAAATATTTTCAGGAACAGGTTGCTCCAGTGCTTACGCCTATTAGCCTTGATCCGGCCCATCCATTCCCACGTCTGGTGAATAAATCCCTGAATTTTATTGTGACGCTCGAAGGGAAAGATGCCTTTGGCCGTCAGATCGATCTTGCGGTTGTTCCTGCGCCACGTTCATTGCCACGTGTTGTGCGTTTACCGGATGAACTGACTGATGGTAAAGAACATCATGTGATGTTATCCGCCATCATTCATGAACATGTGTCTGACCTGTTCCCGGGCATGACCGCGACTGGCTGCTATCAGTTCCGTGTTACCCGGAATGCCGATCTGGCCTTAAATGAAGATGTTGAAGACCTGGCCAAAGCCTTAAAAGGCGAGCTAAGTTCGCGCCGTTTTGGTCGTGCAGTCCGTCTGGAAGTGACTGAAAATTGTCCGCAGCATATTTATGAATATCTGCTGGAAGAATTTGATCTGGATGAAGAACAGCTCTATAAAGTGGCAGGACCGGTTAATCTGGCGCGGTTACTGTCCAACTTCAAACGTCCACATTTACGTTATGATTCACATACGCCAATTCTGCCTAAAGTACTGAAGAAATCTGAAAATGTTTTCAGTGCCATGCAGAAGCAGGATATTTTGCTACATCATCCATTTGAATCTTTTGCACCCGTGATTACGCTGTTACGTGAAGCAGCACGTGACCCTCAGGTACTGGCAATCAAGCAGACATTGTATCGTAGTGGTCCAGATTCCGAGATCGTGCAGGTGCTGGCAGAAGCGGCCCGTAACGGTAAGGAAGTGACTGCAGTCATCGAGCTGCGTGCTCGTTTTGATGAAGAATCCAATATTGCAGTTGCTAATGTACTGCAAGAGGCGGGGGCTGTCGTGGTCTATGGCATTGTCGGCTATAAAACCCATGCCAAAATGATTCTGGTGGTACGCCGAGAAAATAACAAGCTGGTGCGTTATGTACATCTTGGAACCGGGAATTATCATGCCGGCAATGCGCGAATTTATACCGACTATGGTCTCTTAACCACGGACAAGGATCTGTGTGAAGATGTGCATCGTATCTTTCAGGAATTGACCGGAATGGGGAAAATGGCCAAGCTGAAAAAGCTGCTCCATGCACCATTTACCTTACATGCCCAGCTCATCAACTATATTGATAATGAAATAGCCAATGCCAAAGCGGACAAGAAAGCCCAGATCATCGTGAAGGTCAATGCTTTAACTGAGCTGCAACTGATCAATAAACTGTATGAAGCTTCTCAAGCAGGTGTACAGATTGATCTGATTATCCGCTCGATTTGCTGTCTGCGTCCAGGCTTACCGGGACTTTCAGAGAATATCCGGGTACGTTCAATCGTCGGCCGTTTCCTTGAACATACACGCGTGTTTTATTTTAGCAATAATGGTAATTCTCGGATTTATTGCTCAAGCGCGGACTGGATGGACCGCAACCTGTTTAATCGTGTAGAAGCTTGTTTCCCGATTGAAGACGAAGCATTAAAGAAACGCATTTACCAGCAAGGTTTATTAAATTACCTGAAAGACAATCAGCAGGCCTGGTTGTTACAAGGAGATGGAACCTGGGTGCGTGCCCAAGTTGCAGAAGGTGAACAACCGCATAATGCACAGCGTACCTTGCTGGAAACCTTTAAATAACTCTATGCAAACTAAAAAGGCTGATAATTCAGCCTTTTTTATATTTTGTTAATTTTGAGAATGGATAAATGGCTTCACGAGCTTTTGATAGATTCTGCGAATAGCAGCATAAATCTGGTAATCGTGCAGACTTAATCTATTTTGAATTTCGGCCAAAGTCAGGTCTTGACTAAAATACTTTAAAATCTGTACTTCAGTCTGATTTAAAAGATGTATCTTTGTTTCCTGCCTCACTAAATAACGGGCTAATTCAGGATGTAAATCGGCACCACCACGTAGGATAATTTTCAAGCCTGCTACTATTTTTGAAACAGGATGCGAAGCAATCAGATATCGATCCACGCCAGATGACAAGAATAAATCGATCATTTCAGGTGAATCGTCAGCTAAAACTGCAATCAGATGAGGAATCTGGATTCGTGCTTGAATTACATTAAGATTCTTAAGTTGTGCTTTCTCATGAATCTCATATAACACGAGATTGGGAAGATACTGTTCAATATGGAATCGAGCAGACAGATGATCGGTATAGGACAGCATATCTGGTTGATAACCGAGCTGTAGCAATGCAAGATCAGGATTGGAAGAGAGCGGTGGTGGATAAGGTTGCACCAATAACACGGGTGCGGGCAAAAATGAGGCCAAAGAAATCTTATCCTGAGAGTAATTAATATACAGATGTATTTTGGCTTAAACTATTCTCAATGCCAATCCCCAGAAATATGGATTTAATTTTTATATATTATAAATAGTTAAAGTTTAAAAAACTGGTTTTTGGATCATTTTAATTGACTGAATTTATAAAAATTTACTTTATCAGAAGACGCAGGCAAGAAAAAAGGAGCAATCTAAGTGCTCCTTCTTTATTAGGGCTTAATTAAGATGCATCGTGAGCAGTAATTTTTTGCAAAATTTGTAATAACACATCGAATTCGCTTTGTAGCGGTGTGCTCTTACGAGTGACCAGCGCCAGAGTACGGCTTGGTGCAGCATTGATTGGATTAATACGTAGATCCGGATTGGCTTTAATCATATTGGTATGCAGTGCAATTTCTGGCAACAGGGTAAAACCAAGATCAGCAGACACCATTTCGATCAACGTTGGTAATGAACTTGCTTTCAGGCGATGATCATTTTTGCGCTCACCAATCGGACAGGCACTCAATGCATGATCACGCAAGCAATGACCTTCTTCCAGAAGCATCAGGCGAGACAGATCCAGATCTTCCAGAGATTTGGCTTGAGCCGCATTCTGGTCAGATTTGTGATGTACCAGATACAGATTCTCTTTAGCAATTTCAGCAACTTTCAGGCTACGGGTATCGAAAGGCAGTGCTAGCACTACCATATCCAGATTACCATGCTCCAGTTTCTCTACAATTTTCTCACTTTGAGCTTCATGTAAATGTAGCTGAATTTTCGGTAGCTGCTGATGCACTTCATCCAGAAATTGCAACAGGATGAAAGGGGCAATGGTTGGAATAACGCCAAGATGCAGATCACCGGTTAATGGTTCACTCATTTCACGACTTAAACGCATTAAGTCCTGAGCATCAGCCAGTAGAACACGGGCACGTGCAACCACTTGTTCACCAAGCGGCGTTAAACGTACATTCTGGCGATCGCGTTCAACAAGAACGCCACCGAGTAAACGCTCCAGCTCCATAATACCGCCAGACAAAGTTGACTGGGTAACAAATGAGCGGCGAGCAGCTTCTGTAAAATGCAGCGTCTCAGACAGTGTTACGAGGTATGACAGCTGTCTTAGGGATGGTAATGCAGCCATAGTGTCCTAATGTTTATGATTTAAAATGATCAGCAAATAATTCGCTAAGATATGGAATAAAATGCGGAGGGATATCATGCCCCATTCCATCAATTAATTCAAATTTAGCCCCTGAAATTGCTTTTGCAACAGCCTTACCATGACTAGGAGGCAGCAATCTGTCACGAGCACCATGAACCACCAGGGTCTCTTGTTGGATTTGCTTGTCCAGTTGCAGCAATGAACCCGTACATAATATTGCTAAAAACTGTTGAAGTACACCCGCTGGATGGTAACTTCGCTTATATAACTTACGGGCGGTCTGAATCGCTTCCAGATGATTCACATAACCCGGCGAGCCAATAATATTAAACAGCTTCAAGCTATGATCGACAATGCCATCTTCATCTGTGGAAGCGGGTTTGTCAATTAAACTAAAGAGTTGCTTTGGAAAAGGCGGAGGTAACAGTGGCTGGTTATTACTGGTAAACAGTAAACCCATTTTTTTAACTTTGTCAGGATAACGTGCGGCCAGAATCTGGGCAATCATGCCGCCCATAGAGGCACCGAGCACATAGACCTGACCTAATCCCATTTTTTCAATCAGAAGAT
Source organism: Acinetobacter sp. CAU_H_60 (assembly GCF_058599385.1). Taxonomy (NCBI): domain Bacteria; kingdom Pseudomonadati; phylum Pseudomonadota; class Gammaproteobacteria; order Moraxellales; family Moraxellaceae; genus Acinetobacter; species Acinetobacter sp. CAU_H_60. Next base: position 865,248 of record NZ_CM178653.1, read on the forward strand.
GTACATCATCTGCCATATCGTACAGCGTATAAGGCGCGCCCTGATTGCCTAAACCCAGTACAAAACGGCTCATCATTTTTAAGGTGTTTAAGCGAGGCCCTTTATGGTGAATCTTGGAAGATAAACCAATATCCCGGTTATCAAAACGCACCAGATGATAGCCCTGATCAATGAGTGATTTACAGAAGAAGTCCGGCCAGTACAGCATCTGTGCCCCAAGCCCCATAATCAGCAGAATAGTCGGGTGTTCAGGATTTCCGCCGACTTCTACGTGCAATTCGATGCCATTGCCAAGATCGACCTTGGTTTCACGCATGAAAGCGGTATACGGAGAATGATTGAACTGCAGGGCACTATGCATGATGTATTTCCTGATTAAAGGACATTTCGCTTAAAAAATGTCCTTTGTATTAAACATCTAAACTGTAGCTGGAATCAAGTCAGGAACCTGCTTGGTCAATGCCAGACGTTGTTTGGCAGCAGTGGCCCCGAGTAAGACAAAACCACGTAAAGTACCGCTAGCATCAAAGGCTTTGGCCAGCATACCGTCATCAAACTCTTCATTTTCCCAAGTTACTTCGACATTAACCGGAGCGGGAAGGACAGTCAATGGCGCAGCTGGGGTTTTGACCGCTACAGGCATCGCTGGATAGTGGACTGCAGTATGTTCGCCATTTAATGTTTTAGACAGAGCGCGAGCCTGCTGCATGATTGGCATGACATATGGCAAAAGCATGCCATTTACTTCCGCACAGTCGCCTACTGCATAAATGTCTGGTTGATTGGTTTCTAGTTTTGTATTGGTCAGAATCCCACGACTGGTATGGATATCGGCTTCTTTTGCGACAGAAATATTTGGTTGTAAGCCCACAGCAGACAGCACCACATCAGCCACTACCGACTGGCCATTGGCAAGTGTGACCAGATAAACACCATTTTCAACTTTAGAGACTTTTTCGACTGTTGTCCTCAGTACAAAATGAATGCCTGTCTCTTCAAGATTTTGCTGGAAAGCATCTGCGACATGAGCTGGTAATAAGCGACCCAACGGTTGAGGTGCCAGATCAATCACGGTGACCTGATGATTGGTATGCTGCAAGTCATTGGCAAATTCACAGCCGATCAGGCCTGCGCCTAGAATCACCACACGTTTATCTTCACGGGCTGCCAGATTATGACGGAAAGCTTTATAGTCAGTCAGGTTATTGACCATATGAATGTCATCGCTCGCATCACCAGCAATGGCAAGACGGACCGGATTGGCACCCACAGCCAACACCAATTTAGAATAATCCTGTGTGCTTTCCTCACCATCTTTTTCTAAAGTGAGCTGATGCTGTTCAGGATGAATCGTTTTGACCCAGGTATTTTTTTCGATGCGCATTTTCAGCTGCGCTGACATTTTTTCTGCATCACCCAAAGGGATGTGTTCTGGTGCTTTGTTTCCTGCTAAAGCATTAGAAAGCGTAGGTTTTGCATAATTAGTCGCATCATCAGCACAAATCATAACAAGTTCATGGTCTGGGTTGAGTTTGCGAAACTCACGAGCAACAGCATAACCCGCCATGCCCGAACCAATGATGACGATAGGATGCATACGATTCTCCATGCTTTTTTAAATTAGTTTTTTTCAGGTATAAAGGACATAAAAAAGACCATTCAATATGGTCTTTAAAAGAACATGATTAGATTTCAATCATTTCAAAATCGACTTTAGAAACACCACAATCCGGACAAGTCCAGTCATCAGGAATATCTTCCCATTTGGTTCCAGGAACGATTCCGTCCTGAGGCCAACCTTCTGCCTCGTCATAAATCCATCCACAAACGATGCATTGATATTTTTTCATATAACTCTCCAAAACTGACCAACTGTAGCTGTCAGCTTAAAATCCACAAATGGCAAGACCCTAAAGAATATGACTTTTAATAGTAAACATATTTGGCTAAATTTTTACGCAGTTCTATTCATAAAGTAAAGCGAATAAAAGTTTAATCAGTGAAATTAACAGCAGAAAGGTCAGTCTCTAGATATTTCATTACTAGAAATATATTTAAGGTTAGGCAAAGAGTTGTATTTTTAGTTTTATAAAATACGCTTCTGGCTTAGATTTTAAGTTGTAGACCAAAGTCGGGCAGAAAAAATGATTAAAATCAGTTAACTTAGACTTAGCAAAGTCTTTATTAAATATTTTTTAAAATAAATTTATATATTTAAATCAATTGGTTATTATTATTTTCTGCTTTAATATTGCACAGTCGCTGTTGTTACACATTGTTAATTTAGTTTAAAATTCACCTATTCCTTTCCTTGTTTAAAGATCTCCCATGAGCAATTTGTCTACTTCTCTGTGGTCTCACATTCGTACTGTCCAGAATTTTCCAAAACCAGGCATTTGTTTCTTCGATTTGACTCCATTATTCATGAATAATCTGGGGCCATTAACTGATGCTTTGATTGCCAGCATTCCTGAAGAAAAGCTTGCTGAAGTAGACAGCTTTGTGGCAGTGGAAGCACGTGGTTTTGTGCTGGCAAGCCTGTTGGCGCAGCGTACTGGCAAAGGCTTATTACTGGTTCGTAAAGCAGGTAAATTGCCGCCTCCAGTCGTAGGGGTAGGTTATAGCCTTGAATATGGTCTGGACCGTCTGGAAATGTCTGCAGAAGTTCAGGGACAAAAAGTGATTATTGTGGATGATGTACTGGCAACTGGTGGTACATTGAAAGCAGTTCATGAATTGGCTGAAAAATGTCAGCATCAGGTTCTAGGTGCGAGTATCTTCCTTGACTTGCCAGATTTACACGGTGAATTAGGTTTAGATATCTGGTCAGTACTTGATGATAAATCTCAGCCTGAAGCTGCAGTTGCTTAAGTCTGGATGATCAAAAAGCCCCAACTATTGGGGCTTTTTTATTGCCGGATAAAATGATATTCAATTTCCTGAATCAGGTCGTTAATCTGTTCGGGGTGTTCCAGACGATGATGTCCACCTTCAATGGCATGAATTTGCATATAGTCTTCAAGCTGAGCTTGTGCCGCATGCATATCCAGAATTTCATCACCTAATTCCAGGTAGGCCATTTGCGGAATATCATGCTGCAAATCACTGTCACAAATCGCAGGATAATCATCGCGGAAATTCGGTTGCAAGCTAGGATTTGCGATCACACAAGGGATCTGATGAGCTTGTGACATTTTTAGCGCCCAATAACCGCCCAGACTGTGTCCGACCAGAATATCCGGTTTAATGGTTTCAACCATTTCGTGGTAGAAATCGGCTACCGACTGGTAGCTCAGATTACGATAATCCACATCTATACAATATTTATGCATTGCATCAATTGCATGAAATTTCGTGGACTGTTTTGACGAATCCAAGCCATGAAAAAACAATATTTTAGACATATTTTTACTCATTTTTATCGGACATGGCAAAGTCGTGGTCAGGGTGTTAAGACACCACCTTCTAATATGGTCATTATTGTAAAACGTCTATTTCGAGGAGGCAGTTAGCTATTGGTCTAAGCTGATACTGGATATAAAGGCATAATTTGTGCAGAAGGTTGGGATCTTGGACTTTCATCTAATAAAAGTTTGGCAATATTTTTAAAAAACCAATCATAAAATTCGAAACTGAAAATAATGCAAAGCATTTGCCTTTAAGAATTTCATATATCCAGAAATTTTTCTCAAGAAAAGCCACGTGTGGGAAGTCTTTACGCTACGATTTGATGCAGATTTCTGCTATTCTATGCAACTTCTATTTTTTAACTAATCTTATCCGAGGCAGAGATGACGCAAAATAACGCTCAATCGACTTCTGAACAAATCATTTCCGAAAACGATTTAATTGCACAGCGTCATGCCAAGTTAAAGCAGATTCAAGACCACGCAAAAGAAACTGGTGTTAGCCCATGGCCAAACACATTTAAACGTGAACATTATGCGCAAGATTTACAAGACCAGTTTGCTGATAAATCTAAAGAAGAAATTGAAGCTGGCGAACACGTTCATGTAAAAGTAGCAGGTCGTGTGATGTTGAACCGCGGTTCATTCATCGTGATTCAGGATATGACCGGTCGTATTCAGCTTTATGTTCCACGTAAAGAGCTTGAGCCAGAAGTACTTGCAACGATCAAAGGCTTGGATCTGGGCGATATCATTGCAGTTGAAGGTTATATCGGTCGTTCTGGTAAAGGTGACCTGTATGTTCATATCGAACATTTTGAATTACTGACAAAATCATTACGTCCACTTCCAGACAAGTTCCATGGTTTAACTGATACTGAAGTGAAGTATCGTAAACGTTATCTTGATCTGATCGTAAATGAAGAAACCCGTAAAACTTTTGAAGTTCGTGCCAAAGTTGTTGCCGGTATTCGTAGCTTCCTGAACGACAAACGTTTTATGGAAGTTGAAACCCCGATGATGCACGTAATTCCTGGTGGAGCATCTGCGCGTCCATTTGAAACGCATCATAATGCGCTTGATATGCCATTGTTCTTGCGTATTGCACCTGAGCTTTATTTGAAACGTCTGGTTGTGGGTGGTTTTGAACGTGTGTTCGAAATTAACCGTAACTTCCGTAACGAAGGTGTTTCAACTCGTCATAACCCTGAATTCACCATGATTGAATTCTACCAGGCGTATGCAGATTACAAAGACCTGATGGAATTGACTGAGCAAATGCTGGAAAAATTGGCAATTGATATTCTGGGTACCACTGATGTGCCTTATGGCGATGAAGTCTTTAGCTTCAAAGGACCATTCAAAAAGATCTCAATGTTTGATGCCATTCTTGAGCACAATCCACAGTTCACTCCAGAAAATGTCAATGACCGTGAGTTCCTAGCGAAATTCATTCAGGAAGAACTGAAAGAACAGGTAAAACCAGGTTTTGGTCTGGGTAAACTGCAAACGATCGTGTTTGAAGAAACGGTAGAAACTCAACTACGTCAGCCTACATTCGTGACTGAATATCCAGCAGAAACTTCCCCATTAGCACGTCGTAATGATCAAAACCCGCATATTACAGACCGTTTTGAATTCTTTATCGGTGGTCGTGAACTGGCAAATGGATTCTCGGAATTAAATGACCCGATTGATCAGGCTGAACGCTTCCAGGCGCAGGTCGCTGAGAAAGATGCGGGTGATGATGAAGCAATGCACTATGATGCTGACTTTATTGAAGCCCTGGAATATGGTCTGCCTCCTACAGCAGGTGAAGGGATTGGTATTGACCGCCTAGTAATGATCTTTGCGAATGCACCAAGTATCCGTGATGTAATTTTATTCCCGCATATGCGTCATAAACACTAATGACTTATTCGAAAAAAGGCAGTTTTTAAAACTGCCTTTTTATGTGTTCAGTATTTATCTTAAATAAAATTAAAACCCAGCACTATTTAGATCTATTTTTTTTATATTAGTGATTTCATTTTTTGTATTTCTATCTCATTTTTCGAAGCGATTTATTATTTTAAAAGTCAATTAAATCTAGGGTTTCATATTATACTGATACAGTTTCGCCATTGAATATTGTTTTTGAAATATCTATGGTTAGGCAAAAATAAACTTGAGAATATTGATCCCATGTTTCTAAAAAAACCATTATTAAGTGTACTTCTTACGACACTTTCACTTCCTGTTTTTGCTCAAGGGCTGGTTCTGAATGATGCAAATCTTCGTACTGACTTGAACTGGTTAAACCAGCAAGGGGTGATCCAGATCAGTACCTCGACCTGGCCGCTCAGTGGTGATGAAATTCAACGAGCTCTATCCAATGCACAAGTGAGTAACAAAGTACAACAACGTGTTATTGATTCAGTTCTGGCAAAATTAACAGCAGACAATCAGCAGCTCAAAGTAGGCTTATTTGCGGAAAGTGATCCAAAAGATATTCCTCAAGCCTTTGGCGATCAGCAAAAGGCACAATTTCAGGCAGCTTTAGAGTTTAATGCAGGTGGCGAAAACTGGGATGCCAAGCTCCGGGTTAATGCCGAAAAAGATCGACAAATTGAGAATGATCAGGATGTGAATCTGGAAGGATCTTATCTAGCAGGGGAAACTCTGGAATCAATGGCTGATTGCCGGCCAAATTCCGACCTATTGGGGTCCAGGACATGATGGCAGCTTGATTCGTGGCGATGCTAGCCGCCCAGTATATGGCTTTATGGCACAGCGTGCAGAACAAACAGCTTTTGAAACTAAATGGCTGTCCTGGATTGGACCGTGGCAATATCAGGCTTTTGCAGGCCAATTGGATGATTATACTGCCGTTCCAGATGTCAAACTTATTGGTCTTCGTGTAACAGCACAACCTTTATCTTACCTGGAGCTAGGTGCTTCTCGTGCGATTCAATGGGGTGGGGAAGGACGTCCTGAAAGCTTAAGTTCACTATGGGATGCTTTTGTCGGGAATAAAGATAACGGTGGTACGGGTAAACCTGACCCATCGAACCAGATCGCGGGTTTTGATGCACGCCTGAACCTGTTTCCTTTGACACAGGTGCCTATGGGCTTCTATGGACAATATATCGGTGAAGATGAAGCAGGTGGTCTGCCTGCGAAGAAAATGTATCTGGCTGGGATAGACTATTCTGCAACTGTAAGAAATATGCCATATCAACTTTATACAGAATGGGCAGATACACGTACTAACGGCAAGGTGCGAGGTATTTCTTATAACCATACCAATTACACTTATGGTTTTTATCAGCATGGTTATCCGCTGGCACATGCTTTAGGTGGCGATGCACAGATGGTTTCAGTAGGTGGTGATATCCGTTTTGATCCGATGAACCGTTTATCTGGGCGGGTATTGTTTGCTGAAGTGAATCAGTCCGAACGTGCAAGTGCAAATAATGCTGGTTTTGCTTTTGATGATGAAATTAAAGCATTAGATGTCACCTGGTCGCATTATATTCGACCAGAAATGCCACTTAAAATTAATGCCTGGATAAGTGACTCAGATGTAAATGGTCAGGATGGCGGTGCCTCTATTGGAATTGAAATTCCATTAGAAAAAGGCTTGTTCAAATATTAATATTCAAGACACAATAAAATCCTGCTCATCTGGCAGGATTTTTTATTTTTTCAAAAATTTCAGACAAAAAAAACGCAATGATTGGGGTTGTCATTGCGTAGAAAAAGGAAGTTTCTTTCAAAACTAAATCAAGATTAACTGTGGAGAGAGTTAAATTTGATTCCTTACTGTATGTAAGTATAGTAGGACTCATTCTCATGTGACTCATCAGTATTCATGTTAATAGATGTTAAGTAAGGTTAAAACTATGAAGAATCTGTGTGGAAACTTGCCTTATTTTTGCGCATTTTGGCCTTAAATAAAAAAAGCCCTTCATATGAAGGGCTTTTTTTTAAATATTGTCTAGCTTAGAAATGGAAAACACCTAAGCCTGTTTTCACTTCATCTAAAGTGGCCTGTGTAATATCACGGCATTTGTCTGTACCCGTTTTCAAAATATCCATGATGTAATCTGGATCTTTGGCCAGTTCCATACGACGTTCACGAATCGGACCGATCAGCTCTTTCAGAATACCTTCCAGACGTTTTTTCACCGTACCATCACCCAAACCACCACGGCGATAATGTGCTTTCAGTTCTTCCAGTTCTTCTTTATTGGTGTCGAATGCATCAAGGTAAGTAAATACCACATTGCCCTCAACCTGGCCAGGATCTTCGATGCGCAGGTGATTCGGATCGGTATACATCGCATTGACAGCTTTTTTGATGTCTTTATCAGAAGCATCCAACACAATGGTATTGCCTAGAGATTTAGACATTTTTGCTTTGCCGTCAAAACCTGGTAAGCGTCCCACATTAGAAAGCAGCGCCTTACATTCAGGCAGTAATTCACGGCCAATCTGACGGTTAAGGCGACGTACGATTTCGTTGGTTTGTTCGATCATTGGAATCTGATCTTCGCCCACCGGAACTACAGTTGCTTTAAAGGCTGTGATATCTGCTGCTTGAGCCACTGGATAGCATAAGAAACCTGCAGGAATATCACGCTCAAAACCACGCATCTGAATTTCTGATTTAATAGTCGGGTTGCGCTCTAGACGTGAAACTGTCACAAAGTTCAGATAGAGCATAGTCAGTTCGTTTAAGGCTGGCAGGCAAGACTGAACACAGATAGTAGTTTTGGTTGGATCAATACCGACAGCCAGATAATCTGTTGCTACTTCAATAATATTGCGACGTACTTTTTCAAAGTTGTCTGCATTATCTGTCAAGGCTTGAGCATCAGCGAGTAACAAATGTTGATGGTGAGAATCTTGTAAACCTACGCGAGAGCGTAATGAACCGACAAAATGGCCAAGGTGAAGCTGTCCGGTAGGACGGTCGCCAGTCAAGATTACTGGACGATTATCTTGATTACTCATTATCTATTCCAAAAAGTAGTCTGTACTACATCAATATTTTAACGAATGGCCACATTGTACGGCATTCTGTTTTTGAATGTCAGCCAGAAAAAAAAGCCGTAGTAAAAAATCTTATTAATTAAACAAGTGAATACAATATTTTTTTAATATTTTCATTAAAATATGTCTAAAGGTGATAAGGATAACAAGAATGGCGAGCAGCTTATTAATATTATTGGATGATATTGCGACTGTTTTAGACGATGTTGCCGTGATGAGTAAGATGGCTGCAAAAAAGACAGCAGGTGTCTTGGGGGATGACTTGGCATTAAATGCCCAGCAAGTCAGCGGTGTACGGGCAGAACGTGAACTTCCTGTGGTGTGGGGAGTAGCCAAAGGTTCTTTTATTAATAAGCTGATTCTTGTTCCTTTGGCTTTACTTATTAGTGTGGTTGCACCCTGGTTAATTAATCCTTTACTGATGATTGGTGGTCTATTTCTCTGTTATGAAGGCGTAGAAAAAGTCCTGCATAGCTTAAAGCATAAGAAAGCTAAGACTGAAGAAGATGCTGAGGCTGAATTCACTACGATCGAAACCGATTTGGCTACATTTGAAAAAGAGAAAATTAAGGGTGCGATCCGAACTGATTTCATTCTGTCAGCGGAAATTGTAGTGATTTCTTTGGGCACCGTGGCAGCCGCAGCTTTTACCACCAAGGTCATCGTACTGGCAGGGATTGCCATATTAATGACAGTCGGGGTGTACGGCTTCGTTGCCATGATTGTTAAAATTGATGATCTAGGTTTGTACCTGACTAAGCAGGCATCCAGCTTCAAGCAAAGTATAGGCCGTGGATTACTGGCTTTTGCTCCTAAATTAATGAAAACCCTGACGATTGTAGGTACGATTGCGATGTTTCTGGTCGGTGGCGGGATTATTGCCCATACCATTCCATGGTTTCATCATTTTACTGAAGATTCGGTTGAGTATGTAGAGCATATTCCTAGCCTAGGAAGTATTGTAGGGGCTGTTACGCCTACACTGATTAATCTGATGATTGGTTTTGTGGCAGGGTTAATTGTATTTATCTTGATTGGCTTTATTCAAAAAATCAGATCGAAACCAAAGCAAGCATAAATCAGGCTCGTTAAAATAAGCTGAATTTAAACTATAAGGAATCTCACTATGCGCTGGAAAGGACGTCGTGTTAGTAGCAATGTAGAAGACCGTCGTGGCGGTGGTGCCAAAGCCGGTGGAATCAGTATTCTCGGGTTAATTATTGCTTTCGTGGCCTGGAAATTTTTTGGTGTTGATCCACAGCAAGCCTATCAAACTACCAAGCAGGTCACGCAAGGTGTTTCTAGTGCAGAAACACGAGGTCTGGAAAATCCAACGCCAGAGCAGCAAGAAGCGATCGATTTTGTAGGAACTGTCCTTGCCGATACAGAAGATACCTGGTCTCAAGTATTTCAGCAGCAGCTGAACCAGCAATATACTCCGCCTAAACTGGTTCTATTTAGTGGGGTAGTAAATTCTGGTTGTGGTACAGCGCAATCGGCCATGGGACCTTTCTACTGTCCGGCAGACCAGAAAGTTTATATTGATACGGCATTCTTTAAAGATATGCGTACTCAAATGGGAATCAGCGGGGAACAGAACTCAACCGAGTTATCTCGCAATGATCAGGCAGGCGATTTTGCTCAAGCCTATGTGGTAGCACATGAGGTGGGTCATCATATCCAGACCATTTTAGGTATTTCTTCAGAGGTACAGCAGGCACGTCAACAAGCCACTCAAGCTCAGGGCAATCAGCTTTCTGTACGTCAAGAACTACAGGCGGATTGTCTGGCTGGGGTATGGGCTTATCATAACCATGAGCGTACGCAGTTCCTGGAGCAGGGTGATGTACAAGAAGCTATGGATGCGGCACACAAGATCGGTGATGACTATCTGCAGAAAAAGGCACAAGGCCATGTCGTGCCGGACAGCTTTACGCATGGTACCAGTGCACAGCGGGTAAAATGGTTTAATACCGGTCTGAAATCAGGTCAAATGTCTGCTTGTGATACTTTTAATCAAAATATCTAAAACTAAAGATCAAAAAAGGGGAGCAAATGCTCCCCTAATGATTGAATAGTTATTTTTCCAGAAAACGACGGAAGTTTTTCAAAATCTTGATACTGACAAATAAGGCAGCCAAGGCAAATAGCGAAATCGCAAAGAGAATATATTTTAAATTGCTGATGTCATTATTATAAAATTGCTTCAGTTCATTTCTGGAATAGCTGAGTTTAGTGATCTGACCAGTTCGACTATCTTGGAACTGAATATTTTCAATATAAAAATAATTTCTCACTTTTACTAAATTAACATTCTGAATCTGCCGGGTATGTGATTGATTATAGTCATCAGTACATAGGGCTGCATAATGCTCACAGCTGATTTTTGCTACATAACCATTTCCAGCAATCAGGATAAACATTGCGTTGTCTGGACGTTGATTATTAGACACCAGTACATATTGTGCTTTGGCACTGCTTTTTAAAGGAATGCTCACGGCTTGCTGATAATATTGATCTGCTTTCAGAATTTCCTGAACTTTGGCAACACAGGTAAATATCAAGGAGAGTGTGACCAGAAAAATGACAGCAGCGAGACACAGACGGAATATGGTTTTGACAGTTTGATGCATGGGAGAAAATTTCTAAATATAAAGAAGAGGTGAGCAATAAAGTGCTTTAAGGCTGTATGTTAAATCATCAGTTGTGAATATTGAAAAGAAACTTAACTTAATTCGAAAAAAAATGGGACTAAACTTGATCCGCTAAAATATACTGTTTTTTTAAATTTATATTTCAAGTAAATCTTTCAGCTCACGGCTGCAAATTGCCAAATCTTAGGAAACCTAATGGGAAGTTTCTTTTTTTTACAACTGTTGACAGTGGTCTTTGCTCTGTCAATTGCCACTACCATGTTCAACAAACGTGTTCTAAGTTTTCCTCAAGCCATTGGTGTGCCGATTGTTTCCGCTATTTTTGTTTTTATCCTGCAATGGTGTGCAAGTCTGCTACAGGGTAATCCATTTTTTAGCATCAATATTGATAATATTGAGAAAGCAGTCCGCCATGTCGATTTTTATGACTTCCTGATTAATGGGGTGATCTGTTTCATTCTGACATCATCCGCATTGAAGTTTAAGGTTTCAGATTTACGCAATCACTGGCGGCCGATTGGTATTCTGGCCAGTCTGGCATTAGTTTTCTGTGCAGTTTTCTTTGGTATTGCGCTATACGGTTATCAGTTCCTGATTGGTAACCACGTCGATATATTGGTCCTACTATTGCTGGGTGCTGCGCTCGGAGCAACGGATCCAATTGGGATTAAAGGTGTACTCAGTTCGGTACGCGCACCCCATCATTTGATCGTGAAGCTGGAAGGTGAGTCGCTGTTTAATGATGCGATGTGTATTGCATTATTTATGACCTTACTGAATGTACTGCAAGGTGAAAACTTTACCGTACTCGCCGTCCTGCAAACATTGCTTTATGAAATTGTCGTGGCAGTCTTGATCGGGATCGGTTTTGGTCTGGCGATTCTACGTATTCTGCGCGGTAAACATGAAATGGAATCACTGATATTAACTACTGCACTGTTGGCTTGTGGTTCATATCTGATTGCTTTACTGGCGCATGCTTCTGCACCAATTGCCTGTGTAATTGGCGGCTTGATCGTCGGTAATAAATGGAAAGAAATTCTGGCTGATGCAGACATCGGTGATGTAAACCATTTCTGGCATACGGTAGAGGGGATTATCAATTCCTTCCTGTTCACCTTGATTGGTCTGGAACTGTTCATTATTGATCTAAGTACCAGTCTGGTTCTAGGCGGAATTGTTGCTTTCATAATTCTGCATTTGGCGCGATTCCTGGCCAATCATCTGTCTTTTGCATTATTCCCTAGAATGCGCAAGAAGAGTTATAACGGCAGTTTAACCATTCTGTCTTGGGGTGGGGTACGTGGCGGGATTTCCTTAGCCCTGATTCTGGCAGTGGCCAATATTCCACAACTGGAAGCGTATAGCAGTATTCTGATTGGATATACCTTCATTGTGGTACTTCTTTCCGGGGTGGTTTGTGGCCTAGGTTTGCCAGCCGTAATGAATGCCTTTTATTACAACCCGAATGAAGAAACCCAAGGCTTTAAAGGCTGGTATCAGCGGATGTGCCACAAGATGAACCGTCGCGGTTTTCAGTATATTGTAGGAGAGGATGCAAATGGAAATGAAACCATCACCATCTTCCAGCCAGAAATGCTGATTGATAAGAAGGATGCAGATGGTGTAGCAACGGTGCATCATCCTGACAAAGTACAGGAAGTAAAACGTTTAGAAAATCCAGAGAATTTCTAATTTTTAGATTTTTCTATCAAGATTGAAAGCCTATGACATCAAGTGCAAGCCAGGAAATGGCACAAATGATTCTGAGTGTGGTCAGTCAGATTCCTTATGCGAAGGTAACGACCTATGGACAGATCGCTAAACTGGCTGGCTTACCCAAACATGCGCGTCTGGTGGGTAGGGTTTTAAGTCAGCTTGATACAGAAACCGATTTGCCTTGGCATCGTGTCCTGAACGCTCAAGGTAAGATCAGTCTCAATAAACTGGATGAATATGGACATAATATTCAACAGCAAAAATTAGGCGCAGAAGGGATCCTATGTGCTGGAAATCGGGTCAGCTTAAAGCAGTATCAATGGGATGGATTTGTTTGAAAGAGAAATCCCCACTTGATTGAAGTGGGGATTTTTTTTATTACTTACGGATGACCATTACAGGAACATTGGCCTGTCCCAAGATGCTTTGCGCAACACTTCCCAAGAACAGTTTCTTGAAGCCAGTACGGCCATGTGAACCAATCACAATCAGATCAGTATTCAATGATTCAGCTGCCTTGACAATTTCGCTATAAATCACCTGACCTTCGAGTAGCTGAGTCTCTGCATCAATACCTGCCGCAGCAAATTTTGCTTTTGCTTCGTCAAGTGTCTTCAGAATCGCAGTACGGGCACGTTCAACCAGGTCATTGGTTTGAGCTGCTGTGATGTATTCAGCTGCGATATAGGGATCAAGTGCCAGCACCTGAACCACTGTCACTTTACTGTTAAATGCTTTGGCAATTTCGACGGCTTTATCGACTGCAGCGTAGGAAGTTTCTGAACCGTCAACAGGTACTAAAATATGTTCAAATGACATTAGAATTCTCCTTATCGGAAATAAGTTTTATAAAAATATGACGCGTTAAAATCGTGTACGAATTGTTGTTTATACTTTGATCATAGCCTGTATTGTATAAAAATAAAACCAAGTAAATACATAGGTATAATGTCTAATAGATTAAACAGTTAAACGCAGGTTTCTGAGTTTTAAGTTTCATGGTTTATTGATTTTAAATAATTGAATTATATGGATTTACAGAAATATTCAAGCTGATTGTCAATCACATTGAATGGATGCCGGGTCCAATTTGATTTGTGGTACCAGTTGTTCATATTGATTTAAAATCGCCTGCGTCTCAGGTGCGAAAATTTGTTGTTGCAGTTGCTGGATTTTATGTTCGTTCACATGCAAACGTGCACAATAGAATGCAATCTGATTTTCTTTGGCAATGGCCAGTCGTTGAGTCTGATCATATTCCGGATAACGCTTGATTTGCTGTTGAGCCCGACTTAATTGCGCCAAGGTGCGTTTCTGTTGCATGCTCATGAATTGTTGATGATTAATCCACTGTGCCACATCGCGACGTACTCCATTGTAGTTGACAAAAATAGGAGAAATCACCTGGCAGGCGGTGATTGCTAAAGTGCTAAGCAAAAGAATCAGTATGTTAATTTTGTACATCGGTGAAAGCTCCAATCATTAAAGTTCTTCATAAGAATATGTGAAATACCAAATAAAAAATCTAATATTGTTTAAAGTTTAAGAGTTTATTCTTCATTTGCATAAAGACTGAACATTTGTGGTTTAAAATGCTTGACGATACAACCTGAAATTACGATAATGCGCACACAGTTTACGGCTATGTAGCTCAGTTGGTTAGAGCACCGCACTCATAATGCGGGGGTCACAGGTTCAAGTCCCGTCATAGCCACCATTTTAAAAGACCAAGCTCTCAGCTTGGTCTCTTTTTTTGTGCCATAAAAATATCAATAAAAAATTAAGAGAAAGTTCTTCTAAATATCTGTCTGTTTAAATTTTTGAATCTTCTTTTAATTTCTTAACTCTATTTATTGCTTAAAGATAAAAAAATGCCCAAGCATTTACTTGGGCATTATAGCTAATCTAGTTTTGTTAAAACTTAGATACCTGCTTTCCAACCATTAACGACCGGATACCGACGTTCACGACCATAAGAACGCGAGCTGATACGTGGACCAATCGCACCCTGACGACGTTTGTATTCGTTAATATCCACCAAACGAATCACTTTTTTCACAACTTCAGCTTCAAAGCCTTTGGCAATGATGTCATCTTGACTCAGATCTTCTTCAATATAAGCATAAAGAATCGCATCAAGTACTTCATAAGCTGGTAATGAATCCTGATCGACCTGATCTGGACGAAGTTCTGCAGATGGTGGACGGGTAATTACACGCTCAGGAATCACTGGAGTTTCGGCGATGCTATTACGGTATTTTGCCAGTTCAAACACAATGGTTTTATAAACATCTTTTAATACCGCGAAGCCGCCGACCATATCGCCGTATAGCGTACAGTAGCCAACGGCAAGTTCGGATTTATTACCGGTTGCCAGAACCAGATTACCGAACTTGTTAGACAGCGCCATTAATAGCGTACCGCGTGCACGTGCTTGCAGGTTTTCTTCAGTGGCATCTACAGGGGCATTGCCAAAGAAGGGATACAGGGTTTGCAAGAAGCCATTTACAATCGGGTTAATCTCGGCAATACCGAAAGTTACACCCATGGTTTTTGCCTGTTCAGTGGCATCTTCTACACTGATCTGAGCAGTATAGGTATAAGGCATCATCACTGCTTGAACTTTGTCAGGGCCAATCGCATCTGCTGCGATGGCAAGAGTCAGGGCAGAGTCAATACCACCAGACAGACCCAGAATTACACCTGGGAAACCTGAACGCTGTACATAATCACGGGTTGCCATCACCAGACTTTGATAAATCTCGGCCATAGTTTCTAGGGCTGGAGTAATCGTGCCTTTGCTGAACTCTAATTTTTCTGCATCATATTCAGCGATATACAGGCCTTTTTCAAAGCTAGGTGCTTGCAGAGCCACTTCGCCTGATTTATTGAGTACAAAGCTGGTACCATCAAAGATTAGATCATCTTGGCCACCTACCTGGTTACAGTACACTAGATTGATATTCAACTGTTTGACCAGCGCAGCCATGGCATAGATACGGTGTTGCGGTTTGCCGACTTCATATGGAGAAGCATTCAGAACCAGTGCAGTATCAATATTCAATTGAGCCAGCTGTTGAACCGTAGATAATGACCAGACATCTTCACAGATCAGAACACCAAACTTGTGTCCCAGATATTCGAAGACCAGATGCTGATGTCCTTCACCAAAATAGCGTTTCTCATCAAATACACCATAGTTTGGCAGAGTCTGCTTATTATAAACCCCTAAAACTTCACCATCTTTCATGACGGCTGCTGAGTTATAACGTTCACCATCTTCAGTCTGATTGACAAAACCGAAGACCATGACGATATCTTTTACTTCAGTCAGTTTCTCAAACGCCAGTTTTGTACGTTTAGCCAGACTTGGACGAATTAATAAATCTTCAGCCGGATAACCTAAAGTTGAAAGTTCAGGGAAAATAATAAGATCAGCATTATCTTTTTTGGCCTGATTTGCCAAATCTATCATTGTCTGCGTATTTGCATCTAAATTGCCCACATGTGGAGAGAATTGAGCAATCGCAATTTTAAAACTTTTCATTCCAATTAAGTCCTATTCCTATAGGTGAATACACTAAATCACTGATTTTTAAAATTCTAATTATCCAGCTGAGTGCAGTTTGATACGAACAAAATGCCAAATGGCCAAAATTAAAAAAGTCATGACCGCATGATCATTAAATCTTGATTTGCGAGCTAAAAATATCATACTTGGCTTATTTTATCGAAATTTGAGGCAGATGCTAGAGCTGTTTCAGGAGAATTGAAACAGATACACAAAGATATGATCAGAAATGACTTATTATGGTGCTTTTTTATTCTGGTAAATGCACAAAAATACTCAATTGGATTTAAATGAGTTTATTTTCCAAAAATATAAATCAACAGAATACTTGAGTGAAAAATATTCAATATCATCTGCTTAACTGATTTTTTAAAATAATATTGGGGATTTTTTTTAGAAAAATATCGCGTGCAATATCTCCCTGTTGTTCAATGTTATAGTCTAAAAAGGATTTGTTGGGATTAAATTGATATTTGTAAGGATTATATTTTCCCATAGTTAAAAAATAAGCGGCCTGCAAAAAAGCACCCTTAAACAACACATTAATATTTCGCTGATATTGATAAATATGTGCCATTTCATGAATGAAAAGCGCCTGATAAGAACGGCTTTCTTTAGAATAATCAGCCCGATAATTCAGGTTACGCACATGAATATAACCACTTGGTGCCATGATCACATGCTTGGATTGCCAGGGCAGGAAAGGGTGATTCATGACGCGGACTGTTGAATAGTCAATCAGGTCAGCAAAGACTTGCTGGCAAAGCTTGATTTCCCCTGAAGTCAAATTCCGGCTTTTAAATTGATCAAAACGAACCATTCTCAGGATAAAAGGAAGCAGGTAAAACAGCATTAAAACTCAATCCTTAACGATATAAGAGTACTTTCTAGAAATTTGCAGAAATGGAAAATTCTTCAGGCTTGCTATTTTAATTTTTTCACATCTTTATTGTGTTAGTTTTTGTCAGTTATAAAAAAACCACCCAGAAGGGTGGTTTTTACGTCTTTCAACGCTAACCGAATTAACGGTTGATGTCGCGTTGAACTTCGCCAGTGTAAAGCTGACGAGGACGACCGATCTTATAAGGACCGCTGTGCATTTCTAACCAGTGGCTGATCCAACCAACTGTACGTGCAAGCGCGAAGATCACAGTAAACATTTCTGTTGGGATACCAATCGCTTTAAGGATGATGCCTGAGTAGAAGTCTACGTTAGGGTAAAGGTTACGTTTGATGAAGTATTCGTCAGAAAGCGCGATACGTTCAAGTTCCATAGCAAGAGCAAGCTGTGGATCGTTGATGCCAAGAGCACCAAGAACTTCGTCACAAGTTTCTTTCATTACTTTCGCACGTGGATCGAAGTTTTTGTACACACGGTGACCGAAGCCCATGAGTTTAACTTCTTTAGTTTTCACTTTTTCCATGAAGCCAGCAACGTTTTCTACAGTGCCGATTTCATCAAGCATCTTAAGAACAGCTTCGTTCGCACCACCGTGAGCAGGACCCCAAAGTGCAGAGATACCAGCAGCGATACATGCATATGGGTTAGCGCCAGTAGAACCAGCTAAACGTACTGTAGACGTAGAAGCATTTTGTTCGTGGTCAGCGTGAAGTGTGAAGATACGGTCCATTGCTTTCGCAAGAATTGGATCTACTTTGTAGTCACGGTCTGCTGGAGTAGCAAACATCATGTACAGGAAGTTTTCAGCGTAAGTCAAATCGTTACGTGGGTAAACGAATGGTTGACCAACAGTGTATTTGTAGCTCCAAGCTGCCAAAGTAGGAATCTTAGCGATTAAACGAATCGCAGTGATTTCACGATGGTTAACATCTTCGATGTCCAGATTGTTGTGATAGAATGCAGACAACGCACCAACAACACCAACCATGATTGCCATAGGGTGAGCATCACGACGGAAACCGTTATAGAAGCGGCTTACTTGATCGTGAACCATAGTGTGGTTACGAACTTTAGCGTCGAATTCTTCTTTTTGCTCAGCTGTTGGAAGCTCGCCATTAAGAAGTAAGTAGCAAGTTTCTAGGTAATCAGCTTTAGTTGCTAACTGGTCAATTGGGTAGCCACGGTGTAAAAGAACACCTTTATTACCATCGATGAAAGTGATTTTAGACTCGCATGCAGCTGTTGCCATAAAACCAGGATCAAAAGTAAAGTGACCTGCAGCCAACACATCTTTAACGTCGATTACATCTGGGCCCAATGTGCCGCTGTAAATTGGTAATTCAATTTCTTTGCCATCAAGCTGTAAAACGGCTTTCTTGCCAGTTGCTTCAGACATTCAATAGATCTCCTGTCCTGGTGAATGTATATCCGAGTTGCCTATCAATCTTTTAATGCACAAAACGGACGGATCAAAAATTTGCTATAAGATTAGTGGCTACTGAAATTTTGTCAATTATACTTATGGATGAAAAATGACATTCTCACAGTGGTTTAGTCATTTATCTTGGTATAAAAAGTTTAATAAAATCACAGTACCAAACCTCTATAATAAGTCAAATTGAACAGAAGGTGCAGAAAAAAATATGGTCTTTGCCGTATTTGTAAGCGTTTTTTCCTAGCAAAAAATAAAGGAGAAATTGAGAAAATATTCTAAGGCTGCAACTTAAAATTATATAAATCTCGTAACTTACATCGATTTCCTTAAGTTTTTACTTCAAACTTGAATTATAAATAAAAGCAATAAATTTTCTTTTTGGCTCTGTTTAATCGGCTAAAAAATAGCTCGTAAATTTGCTTCACTTTGTTTAATACAACTTAAACAAAAATAAATAAGTGTTTTTTTGAATATAAAATGTCTAAAAAAATCAAAAAAACTATGATCTACAAAGAGATAAGTAGGTTTTAGTATAAAAATTCTAAATTGAGATGCCTTTATATAAATAGTCATTATTTATTTGTGAAATATATCCTTATGATTTTACTTGGAATTAATAAGGACTTAGAGGCGAAATTACATTTTTGCTGTTCATCTTTAGTCTAAATCTACTTAGTCGAAGCTTGGCTAGATAACAGACTAAATTAATCAAGTTAATTATTAAAAAACAAATATCTAGAATGAAAATATAAAGATAAAGCAAGTAGGGGGGGGTTAAAGTTGTTGTTAATGATTCTTATTTAAAGGTTTTTTATTTAAAAAGCCAAATACAGTTGTTTGTATTTTAATAGTTCACGTTTTATAATTCAGTGTCGTTTTATGTTTAGGCATGTATTTGCCTGATAATGCCAGCTTTCCTTCGAATTAATTCCAACAAACTCCGGATGGAGTTTTTAACTACAGGATGCCCGCTGTGAAAAGCAACAGACCTGTCAATTTGTCCATGGGTCAAGTTTTAGAAGTAAACTTAAAATCACCCGTGGCTATTGCATCAATTCTACACCGTCTTTCAGGTGTCATCGTATTTTTACTCGTACCGGTACTTCTATGGATTTTGGACAAGTCATTGTCTTCTCCAGAAGGTTTTGCGCAAGTGCAAGAAATCATGAATGGTTTCATTGTTCGCTTCATCGTATGGGTATTTGTCGCTGGTTTAATCTACCACTTCATCGCTGGTGTTAAGCATTTACTTGCTGACGTTGGTGTAGCAGAAGAACTGCAAAGTGGTCGTACTGCAGCTACTATCGCATTAATCTTGTCAGCAATCGGTATCGTTGCGTCATTTGTATGGATCGTACTCTAATGAAAAGTGCTACTGGTTTAACGGGTTCAGGTTCTCGCGATTGGTTTCTTCAACGTGTGAGTGCAGTTGTATTGGCTGTATATACTGTTGTTGTTTTTGGTTGGATCCTTTGTAATGGTGGTTTCAACTTCGAACAGTGGTATGGCTTTATGATGACAACTCCAATGAAGATTATGTCTTTATTGGCAGTTTTCTCTCTTGTTGCACATGCATGGATTGGTATGTGGCAAGTATTCACTGACTATGTGACTACTCGTCAAATGGGTCCATCAGCATCAGGTTTACGCATTGTATTGACTTCGGCAGTGATTATCGCTGTATTAGCATACGCAATCTGGGCAATCCAGATTTTCTGGGCTTGATAGGAAGAGATCATGGGCGCAATTAACCCTAAAGAAGATTACACAAATATTCCACACGAAACTTTCGATGCTGTCATCGTTGGTGGTGGTGGTTCAGGTATGCGTGCATCTTACCAACTTGCTCAAGCTGGTTTAAAAGTTGCTGTACTGACTAAAGTATTCCCAACACGTTCACACACTGTTGCTGCACAGGGTGGTATTGGTGCATCTCTTGGTAACATGCAAGAAGATAATTGGCACTACCACTTTTATGACACAGTGAAAGGTTCTGACTGGTTAGGTGACCAAGACGCGATCGAGTTCATGACTCGCGAAGCGCCACAAGTCGTTTACGAACTTGAACACCTAGGTATGCCATTCGACCGTAACGCAGACGGTACAATTTACCAACGTCCATTCGGTGGTCACTCTGCGAACTACGGTGAAAAAGCTGTTCCTCGTGCTTGTGCTGCTGCCGACCGTACAGGTCATGCACTTCTTCACACGCTTTATCAAAGCAACGTGAAAATGGGTACTCAATTCTTCGTAGAATGGATCGCACTTGATCTTATTCGTAACGAAGCAGGCGATGTCCTTGGTGTAACAGCAATTGACCAAGAAACAGGTAAAATTGCCGTATTCCAAGCAAAAGCAACATTGTTCGCTACAGGTGGTGCTGGTCGTGTTTACCGTGCATCGACTAACGCATATATCAACACTGGTGACGGTCTTGGTATGGCTGCTCGTGCGGGTATTCCATTACAAGATATGGAATTCTGGCAATTCCACCCGACAGGTGTTGCGGGCGCAGGCGTATTGTTAACTGAAGGTTGTCGTGGTGAAGGCGCAATCCTTCGTAACAAAGACGGCGAACCATTCATGGAACGTTATGCACCGACTCTGAAAGACTTGGCTCCTCGTGACTTCGTATCACGTTCTATGGACCAGGAAATCAAAGAAGGTCGTGGTTGTGGTCCTAAAGGTGATTATATCCTTCTTGATATGACTCACTTGGGTGCTGACACCATCATGAAACGTCTGCCATCTGTATTCGAGATTGGCAAGAAATTCGCGAACGTTGACATTACTAAAGAGCCAATTCCTGTAGTACCTACAATCCATTACCAAATGGGTGGTATTCCTACAAATATTCATGGTCAGGTAGTTGTTCCTGAGTCTCCAGAATCTGAAGCTCTAGTAACGAACTACGACAAGAATACTGATACCTATTCTACTAACCAAGAAGGTCGCAACTTCACTAAACCAGTGAAAGGCTTCTATGCGATCGGTGAATGTTCATGTGTATCTGTACACGGTGCAAACCGTTTAGGTACAAACTCACTGCTTGATTTGGTTGTATTTGGTAAGGCTGCTGGTCAGCACATCATCGACTACGTGACTAAACACCACGGTGATGAATATGAACCGCTTCCTACAACTGTGCTTGAAAACACAATTAAACGTGTTCGTAAGCTGGATGAATCAACAACTGGTGAGAATGCTCAAGAAGTTGCCGATGCAATCCGTGACATCGTTCAAGACCACGCGGGTGTATTCCGTACAACTGCGCTGCTTGAAGAAGGTGTAAAACAAATTCTTGCAATTGAGCCGCGTGTTCGCAACATTCACTTGAAAGACAAATCTAAAGTATTCAATACTGCACGTATTGAAGCTCTAGAAGTTGAAAACCTGTATGAAGTTGCTAAAGCGACCTTGATTTCAGCTGCTGCACGTAAAGAATGTCGTGGTGCTCACACTGTGGTAGATTTTGAATTACCACCAGATCACCCAGAGTATCCATATGGCCGTCGTGACGATGAGTGGATGAAGCACACTTTGTGGTTCTCTGCTGACAACCGTCTTGAGTACAAGCCAGTGCGTTACAAACCGCTTTCGGTTGATGCAATTCCACCGAAACCACGTACATTCTAATCAGGAGATTAAAGATGAGTAGAGGTACTCGTACATTTCATATCTACCGCTACGATCCTGATAAGGATAAAGCACCGTATATGCAAACTTTTAAGCTTGAACTGACTGATAAGCACCGTATGTTGCTTGATGCGCTTCTTGCATTAAAAGTACAGGACGAATCTTTGACATTCCGTCGTTCATGCCGTGAAGGGATCTGTGGTTCTGATGGTGTGAACATCAATGGTAAAAACGGTTTGGCGTGTCTTTGGAACCTGAACGATTTACCAAATGAAATCACGATTCGTCCACTACCTGGTCTTCCAGTAATCAAAGACCTTGTAGTTGACATGAACCAGTTCTACGATCAGTACAACAAGATTCATCCGTTCTTGATCAACAACCAGCCTGCACCTCCTAAAGAGCGTCTGCAGTCTCCTGAAGAACGTGAACACTTGAACGGTCTGTATGAATGTATTCTTTGTGCATGTTGTTCAACTTCATGTCCATCATTCTGGTGGAACCCAGACAAGTTCTTGGGTCCTTCAGCATTGTTGAATGCATACCGTTTCATCATTGATTCGCGTGATACAGGTACTCAAGAGCGTCTGGCTCGTCTTGACGATCCGTTCTCTCTGTTCCGTTGTAAAGGTATTATGAACTGTGTATCTGTATGTCCTAAAGGCTTGAACCCTACTAAAGCAATCGGTCACATCCGTAACATGCTTCTAGATATGGCTGGCTAATTTAGACTGCAATAGACAGTTTTTCAAAAAGCACACCACTTGGTGTGCTTTTTGCTTTATAGGGCTCCATAAACGAACAGTGGTAGTGAAAACTGCTGTTATTGGGGCTGTATCTCATGTGATCAAATCGGGTGATGAATCATTGCAGAGCATTCTGGTCGGATTTATGCACTATTATGATGTTGTTTGAGGTATTTATGATTTTTAGATGTAATTCTGGACTGAAAAAGATTTTCAATAATGTTATTATATAACGCAAAGTTGCAAAGGGAGTGGATTGGAAGATTTACTCTCTTTTTGTTTATCAAAAAGATGTAGGACTTTAGTCTACGCTGAATGTGTTTTTCATTTAAAGCTCCCTATGTTAGAGTAATTTCTGACGGAAGTATTTGACTAAAAAACATGCGTTCCTCGTCAAAAAAATCAATTGATTAGTCGAGATCGTGATAGCATTTAGCACAAGACTATATTTAAAAAATGTGTGGGCCGATGTACATTTTTTAAACACGGAAAAAGTAGAAACTGGTATATAAATGTAAGTCAAAGTCGCTTTAGAAAAAATATAGTTTAAATCTTTGTTTTTTCTAAGTCGATTTGCAAAAAATTGCTCGGTCACGATCGGGTATTCAATGAGTGATGATGCCGCTGAGGGGCGTTATTGTTCATTAAACATATCAAGAATTTTCTTGGTGTGGTGATAACGCCTCATGGCTTATGCCTTATGGGGGACTAATGTTGAATTATCAATTTGACATTACTAATCCTGGGTTTTGCTTAAAAAGCATCCTGAAAATGTTTTTGCAATAGGAAATGGGTCCACAAATGCAAGAAGTTGCTGACGCTCTGCGTCTTGACACTGAACTTTCCGCTGATAGTGCAGCGTATATTGAAGAACTTTATGAGCAGTACCTCACTGCTCCAGACTCAGTGGGTGCTGACTGGAGAGCGTACTTCGATAAATTCCCAAAAGGTGATCAACCACACAGCAATGTACGTGAGCAATTCCTACTTTTAGGTCGCAATTCAAGCCGTATTCAGCCTGTTATCCAATCGACAGTAAGTTCAGAGCATGAACGTCGTCAAATTGGCGTTTTACAGCTGATTGCTGCGTACCGTAACCGTGGCCACCAAAAAGCAAAATTGGATCCATTAGGTCTGGCTAAACGTGAAGTTGTGCCAGATCTTGATCTTTCTGCGCACGGTTTAACTCAGTCTGATCTGGACACTATATTCAATACCGGTAACCTTGCGATTGGTAAGGAAGCAGCGACTTTGGGCGAAATGGTCCAAGCGATGGAAGCGACTTACTGTAGCTCTATCGGTGCTGAATACATGCACATCGTGGATACCAAAGAAAAACGCTGGATCCAGCAACGTCTTGAAAGCGCACGTGGTCAATATGGCCTGAGTGCTGATCAGAAAAAACATGTTCTTGAACGTTTAACTGCGGCTGAAGGTCTGGAAAAATACCTCGGTAATAAATTCGTAGGTGCAAAACGTTTTGGTGTTGAAGGTGGTGAGTCTTTCATTCCTATGGTGAATGAATTGATCCAGCGTGCCGGTTCTGTAGGCTGTAAAGAAGTGGTGATCGGTATGCCACACCGTGGTCGTCTGAACCTTCTGGTTAACATCATGGGTAAAAACCCGGCTGACCTGTTTGGTGAGTTCGAAGGCAAATCACTACACAAGAAAGGTTCTGGTGACGTTAAGTATCACCAAGGTTTCTCTTCTAACGTAATGACTCCAGGTGGTGAAGTTCACTTGGCATTGGCGTTTAACCCATCTCACCTTGAAATCGTTGGACCTGTAGTTGAAGGTTCTGTACGTGCACGTCAAGTACGTCGTAAAGACATTGGCGGTGATGACGTGTTACCAGTGATTGTTCACGGTGATGCTGCATTTGCAGGTCAGGGCGTAAACCAAGAAACTTTCCAGATGTCACAGACTCGTGGTTACACAGTAGGTGGTACAGTTCATATCGTAGTGAACAACCAGGTTGGTTTCACCACATCTGATCCACGTGATGCACGTTCTACAGAATACTGTACTGATATCGCGAAAATGATTCAGGCACCGATCTTCCATGTAAATGGTGACGATCCTGAAGCTGTGTTGTTTGTTGCTCAGCTTGCACATGACTTCCGTCATACTTTCCGTAAAGACGTTGTGATTGATATGTTCTGTTACCGTCGTCGTGGTCATAACGAAGCGGACGAACCAGCTGCAACTCAGCCAATGATGTACCAAGTGATCAACAAAAAAGCGACAACTCGTACGCTTTATGCTGACAAACTGGTTCAAGAAGGTGTGCTTGATCGCGCTACTGCAGATCAAATGGTTGAACAATACCGTTCTGATCTTGAAGCAGGTAAACATGTAGCCAATGCACTGGTTCTAGAGCCGAACAAGAAAATGTTCGTAGACTGGACACCGTACCTGGGTCATGAATACACAGACGAGTGGGATACTACTTGTGATCTAGAACGTCTTAAAGAGCTTGGCCGCAAAATGCGTGAGCTTCCAGAAGGCTTCGTGATGCAGCGTCAGGTATCTAAAGTGATTGACGACCGTCTGAAAATGCAAACTGGTGAAATGCCACTGAACTGGGGTGCTGCTGAAACTCTAGCCTATGCATCACTGCTAGATGATGGTTATCTGGTTCGTTTAACTGGTGAAGACGTGGGTCGTGGTACATTCTCACACCGTCATGCAAAACTGCATAACCAGGTAGATGGTTCAACTTATATCCCGCTTTGCCATATCAAAGAGAACCAACCGCGTGTTGCGATCTATGACTCTTTATTGTCTGAAATGGCAGTACTGGCATTTGAATACGGTTATGCAACGACTCTTCCTAAGAGCCTGATCATCTGGGAAGCTCAGTTCGGTGACTTTGCAAACTGTGCACAGGTGGTGATCGACCAGTTCATCTCATCTGGTGAAACCAAATGGGAACGTGTATGTGGTCTGACTATGCTTCTACCACACGGTTTCGAAGGTCAAGGTCCTGAGCACTCATCTGCACGTCTGGAACGTTTCTTGCAACTATGTGCTGAAGACAACATGCAAGTGATGACTCCAACTACACCTGCACAGATCTTCCACGCGTTACGTCGTCAGGCAATCCGCCCGATCCGTAAACCAATGATCATTATGTCACCTAAATCATTGCTTCGTCACAAGTTAGCGGTGTCTAACCTGGAAGAACTGGCAAACGGTACATTCCAGACTGTGATCGACGAAGTAGATAACATCAACAAAGCAGACGTAACCCGTCTGGTACTGTGTGGTGGTAAGGTTTACTACGATCTGGTTGAAAAACGTCGTGAAAAAGAATTGAACAACACTGCAATTGTACGTATTGAACAATTGTATCCGTACCCAGAAGCACGTCTTGCAGAAGTTCTTGCTCAGTATCCAAACGTGAAAGAACTGGTTTGGGCACAAGAAGAACCGAAAAACCAAGGTGCTTGGTTGTTCATCGCGCCTCGTTTATATGACGATGTGATGAAAGCGGGCAAACAAATCCGTATTAGTTACGCAGGCCGTGAAGCTTCAGCTGCACCGGCGTGTGGTTCACCATACTTGCATGCAAAACAACAAGCTCAGCTCGTTAACGACGCTCTAGCGATCGATGCTGAATAATCCAGGAGATTCTAAATAATGGCAACCGAAATTAAAGCACCGGTATTTCCAGAGTCAGTTGCGGACGGTACGATCGCAACTTGGCACAAACAACCAGGTGAAGCAGTATCACGTGATGAAGTGATCTGTGATATTGAAACTGATAAAGTTGTTTTAGAAGTTGTTGCTCCTGCAGACGGTACAATTGCATCAATCGTTAAAAATGAAGGCGATACAGTGCTTTCTGCTGAAGTGATTGCACAGTTTGAAGAAGGTGCCGTATCTGGCGCAACTCAAACTCAAGCAGTTCAATCTGAAACTGAAGCATCAGTAGAGCAAGCTGCTGCAAAAACTGAAGCGGGTAATGCACCGATCGTTGAGCGTCAACAGGTTCAAGACCAGGCTCCAGCAGTACGTAAAGCATTAACCGAATCTGGTATCAATGCTGCTGACGTATCTGGTACAGGTCGTGGCGGTCGCATCACTAAAGAAGATGTTGCGAACCATCAATCTAAACCTGCAGCGCCTGCTGCTGCACCGCTTAGCGTTGCAGTCGGTGAACGTATCGAAAAACGCGTTCCAATGACTCGTCTGCGTAAACGTGTTGCTGAACGTCTGCTTGCTGCAACTCAAGAAACAGCAATGTTGACGACGTTCAACGAAGTAAACATGAAACCGATCATGGAAATGCGTAACCAGTACAAAGAGGCGTTTGAAAAACGTCATGGTGCGCGTCTAGGCTTCATGTCATTCTTCGTTAAAGCGGCGACTGAAGCACTGAAACGCTATCCAGCAGTGAATGCGTCTATCGATGGCGACGATATCGTTTACCATGGTTACTATGACATCGGTGTAGCGGTTTCTTCTGACCGTGGTCTGGTGGTTCCTGTTCTTCGTGATACAGACCGCATGAACTATGCTGAAGTTGAAAACGGCATCCGTGCATATGCTGGTAAAGCGCGTGAAGGCAAACTGGCAATCGAAGACATGACTGGTGGTACTTTCACAATTACCAACGGTGGTACTTTCGGTTCATTACTTTCAACTCCAATCTTGAACACTCCACAAACTGCGATTCTGGGTATGCATAAAATTCAGGAACGTCCTATGGCAGTGAATGGTCAAGTTGAAATCTTGCCAATGATGTACCTAGCGCTTTCTTATGACCACCGTCTAATCGATGGTAAAGAAGCTGTAGGTTTCCTTGTAACAATCAAAGAATTGTTAGAAGAACCAGCTCGTCTGATCCTTGATCTTTAATTCTAAAGAATAAATCCATGGGCTTAGGGTGATCCTCTAGGCCCATTTTTGGAGAGAATAATGTCTCAACAATTCGATTTAGTTGTAATTGGTGGTGGCCCAGGTGGCTACGAAGCTGCAATTCGTGCTGCGCAACTTGGTTTCAAAGTTGCGTGTATCGAAAAACGTATTCATAAAGGTAAACCTTCTTTAGGCGGTACTTGCCTAAACGTCGGTTGTATTCCTTCCAAAGCACTTCTAGATTCTTCTCACCGTTATGAAGATACTGTTAAGCATTTAGATGACCACGGTATTACAACGGGTGAAGTGAAGTTTGATCTTGCAAAACTTCTTGCACGTAAAGACAAAATCGTAAACCAATTGACCATGGGTATCGACGGCCTGCTGAAAGGTAATGGCGTTGAATGGTTAAAAGGTACTGGTAAATTGCTTGCTGGTAAAAAAGTTGAGTTCGTTTCACACGAAGGCGAAACTCAAGTTTTAGAACCTAAATACGTGATTCTTGCGACTGGTTCTGTACCTGTAAATATTCCTGTTGCTCCTGTAGATCAAGACATCATTGTTGACTCTACTGGCGCGCTTGAATTCCAGGAAGTACCTAAACGTCTTGGTGTCATCGGTGCAGGTGTCATCGGTCTTGAACTTGGTTCAGTATGGCGTCGTCTTGGTGCTGAAGTTGTTGTATTTGAAGCAATGGACGCATTCTTACCAATGGCTGATAAGGCATTGGCGAAAGACTACCAAAAAGTATTGACTAAACAAGGTCTGGATATCCGCGTTGGTGCGAAAGTATCTGGTACTGAAGTGAACGGTCGTGAAGTTACTGTTCAGTACACTCAAGGTGGTGAAGACAAAACTCAAACTTTCGACAAGTTGATCGTTTGTGTTGGTCGTCGTGCTTATGCTGAAGGCCTATTGGCTGAAGATTCAGGCATTAAACTCACTGAACGTGGTCTGGTTGAAGTAAACGATTGGTGTGCAACTTCTGTTGAAGGCGTATACGCAATTGGTGACTTGGTACGTGGTCCAATGCTTGCCCATAAAGCAATGGAAGAAGGTGTAATGGCAGTTGAACGTATTCACGGTCATGCTGCACAAGTCAACTACGATACGATCATTTCTGTAATTTACACACACCCAGAAGCGGCGTGGGTAGGTTTAACAGAAGAGCAGGCGAAAGAAAAAGGCCACGAAGTTAAAACGGGTCAATTCGGTTTCGCTGCGAATGGTCGTGCAATGGCTGCGGGCGAAAATGCTGGTTTCGTGAAGTTTGTTGCTGATGCAAAAACTGACCGTCTACTGGGTATGCACGTGATTGGACCTGCTGCGTCTGATATCGTACACCAAGGTATGATCGCTCTTGAATTTGTTTCTTCAGTAGAGGACCTACAGTTGATGACTTTCGGTCACCCAACGTTCTCTGAAGTCGTACATGAAGCTGCTCTTGCAGTTGATGGTCGTGCGATTCACGCGATCCAACGTAAGCGTAAGTAATTCTTCGAAGAGCGGCTCCGGCCGCTCTTTTTACATTTGGTGGTTGTTTTTGAATGAATAATCATCTAAAAATAAAGATAAGTAAAATTTAAGATCCAAAAATACCAATATTGATTGATGTGAACCAAGAAATATTGGGAATACGTGTAATAACAAAGTCAAATAAGTAGTAAAAGGTTAATCAATGAATTTACATGAGTATCAAGCAAAAGCGTTATTAAAAAAATATGGGATGCCTGTACAAGAAGGTATTCTTGCTACCAATGCTGAGGAAACAGTACATGCTTTTGAGCAGCTTGGTGGGAAGTTTGCGGTATTAAAAGCGCAGGTTCACGCAGGTGGTCGTGGCAAAGCGGGTGGGGTAAAAGTGGTAAAGTCGGCTGAAGAAGCAGCTGAATATGCCAATCAGATTATTGGTTCACGTTTAGTGACCTATCAAACCGATGCAAACGGTCAGCCAGTCAATAGCATTCTGGTGTCTGAAGATGTGTATCCGGTTGAGCGTGAATTGTATTTGGGTGCGGTGGTTGACCGTTCTAGCCGTCGTATTACCTTTATGGCATCCACAGAAGGCGGTGTCGAAATTGAAAAAGTTGCAGAAGAAAATCCTGAAAAAATCATTAAAGTAGAAGTTGATCCTTTGGTGGGTTTATTGCCATTCCAAGCACGTGAAGTGGCATTTGCACTTAAGTTAAAAGATAGCCAGATCAATCAATTTGTTAAAGTCATGACAGCTGCTTATCAAGCTTTTGTTGAAAATGATTTTGCTTTATTTGAAATTAACCCACTCTCTGTACGTGAAAATGGTGACATTCTCTGTGTCGATGCCAAAGTCGGTATTGATTCGAATGCACTGTACCGCCTGCCTGAAGTTGCTGCTTTACGTGATAAATCACAAGAAAATGAGCGTGAACTGAAAGCATCTGAATTTGACCTGAACTACGTTGCTTTAGAGGGCAATATTGGTTGTATGGTCAATGGTGCCGGTCTTGCGATGGCAACTATGGACATTATCAAACTGTATGGTGGCCAGCCAGCCAACTTCCTGGATGTGGGCGGTGGTGCAACCAAAGAGCGTGTAATTGAAGCGTTTAAAATTATCTTGGCAGATTCTTCTGTACAAGGTGTCTTGATTAATATTTTTGGTGGAATTGTACGTTGTGACATGATTGCTGAGGCAATTATTGCAGCGGTTCAGGAAGTGAATGTCACTGTGCCTGTAGTTGTTCGCCTTGAAGGGAACAATGCCGAGCTTGGTGCCAAGTTACTGGATGAATCTGGTTTGAAATTGATTTCTGCAAATGGCCTGGCCGATGCTGCAGAAAAAATTGTTGCTGCAGTAAAAGCTTAAGGAGTATCACAATGAGCGTATTAATTAATAAAGACACCAAAGTTTTAGTCCAAGGCTTTACAGGCAAGAACGGTACATTTCACTCTGAACAGGCTATTGCCTATGGCACTAAAGTGGTTGGTGGAGTAACACCGGGCAAAGGCGGTCAATCACATCTGGATTTGCCAGTATTTAATACCATGCGTGAAGCGGTGCAAGAAACTCAAGCTGATGCTTCTGTGATTTATGTGCCTGCACCTTTTGTCCTCGATTCTATTGTAGAAGCTGTTGACTCAGGTATTGAACTGATCGTGGTGATTACTGAAGGCGTACCAACACTGGATATGCTGAAAGCCAAACGTTATCTGGAGACCAATGGTAATGGCACGCGTCTGATTGGTCCAAACTGTCCGGGCATCATTACGCCAGGTGAATGTAAGATCGGCATCATGCCGGGTCATATTCACCAGCCAGGTAAGATCGGTATTATCTCACGTTCAGGTACTTTGACTTATGAAGCGGTTGCACAAACCACAAAACTTGGTTTAGGTCAGTCTACCTGTATCGGGATCGGTGGTGATCCGATTCCAGGCATGAACCAGATTGATTGCTTGAAACTGTTCCAGGAAGATCCGCAAACTGAAGCCATTATCATGATTGGTGAAATTGGCGGTACTGCGGAAGAAGAAGCAGCTGAGTATATTCAGTCACATGTGACCAAGCCAGTGGTAGGGTATATCGCTGGTGTAACAGCGCCGAAAGGTAAGCGTATGGGTCACGCAGGTGCCATTATTTCTGGCGGTAAAGGAACTGCTGAAGAGAAATTTGCAGCTTTTGAACGCGCGGGAATGGCGTATACACGTAGTCCTGCAGAGTTGGGTTCAACCATGCTCCAGGTATTGAAAGAAAAAGGTTTGGCTTAATTTGTTGAGCTGATAAAAAGCCCTCATTATTGAGGGCTTTTTTATAATTGCTACAAAAGAAAATTAAAATCTAACTAGATGATAACTCGAAAATTGAGTATTTAGTTATCTACACCAGCTTTAGCTTTCAGGCTTTGGGTCATGCCATTGATGTCACCGCCCTGAATGCCTAATTCATTCATCAGACTATCAATTAAAGGTGCCTGGCTACGATAACGCAAAGCACTATTCACCACCTGATCGGAGAGGGCAACATTGCTGCCTTCATGATGGGCATCTGCCTGACAAGAACCCGCATGTGTGCCATGTAAACCATTGACTTGCAAAATCTTGATGTCATCAATGTTTTCCATAGGCTTAACACTTTCACGAATGATTTCAGGCAAGTATTTCAGCATGGCTAGGCGGATTTGCATTTCCACCTGTTCAGATGACAGTACATTATTTGCTTCATTCACAGCGCGAGTACCTTCAGCATCGACCTGATACTGTTTCTCCATCGCTTGAGCAAGTAAGACTTTTGCATCCGCTTCACCTTTGGCTTTCAAGCGAACTTTTTCAGCTTCGGCCTCAGCGGCAATACGAACTGCTTCCGCATCATCAGCTGCTGCCTGTTTGCCAGCCTCTGCTGCGACGGTAATAGCAATCGCATCTTTCTCAGCCTGTTCTTTAGCTGCAACCAGTTCAACCGCTTTTTGACGTTCAGCCTGCTGGATCTGACGGACAGTGACGACTTCTTCTTCCGCTTTAACCGCTTGAGCACGTGCCTGATCAGCTAAAGCTTTGGCTTCAGATTCAGCACGGGATTTTTCTGCAATCGCAATCGCACGATCCTGTTCAGCCAGTTCAATGGTTTTCTTCTGTTCAACTTGAGCTTTTTGAATGAGCTGGGCTTTCTGGATGTTTTCATTTTCAACATCACGAGCCGCCAAAATACGTTTCAGTTCTACTTCACGTTCAGCAGCAATACGGGCTTCTTCCGCCTCACGCTTTTTTGCAGCTTCCTGAGCGGCAATTTCGGCTAACTGTTCAGCACGGCGAATTGAAATTTCACGTTCCTGTTGCAGTTTGGCATATTCTTCTTCACGGATAATTTGCAGACGTGCTTGTTCAGCTTCCAGATTTTTGGCTTTAATGGCCAG
The DNA here is from genome assembly GCF_058599385.1 of Acinetobacter sp. CAU_H_60. Lineage (NCBI taxonomy): Bacteria > Pseudomonadati > Pseudomonadota > Gammaproteobacteria > Moraxellales > Moraxellaceae > Acinetobacter > Acinetobacter sp. CAU_H_60. Next base: position 898,106 of record NZ_CM178653.1, read on the forward strand.
ATCTGTATCCTGTTCAATATGGTTACGCTTACGGCGACGATCTTCAATGGTTTCAGTGAGTTTGGTCAAACCTTCAGCATCGAACGCATTTTGCGGATTGAAGTATTTAAAGCCGGTTTGATCCAGACCTGTTAAAGAAACAGTTTCAAGCTCCAGACCATTTTTATGTAGATCTTCAGATACCACTTGCTGTACTTTTTGTACGAAGTCGACGCGTTTCTCATGCAATTCTTCCATCGCCATTTCAGCGGCAACGGCGCGTAAAGAGTCGACAAATTTACCTTCCACAAGATTTTTCAGTTCATTTGGTGACATGGTCTTTTGACCAAGCGTTTGTGCAGCAGTGGCAATCGAATCTGCAGTAGGCTTTACGCGCACATAGAATTCAGCCATTACATCGACACGCATGCGATCACGGGTAATCAGCGCCTGATCATCGGCACGACGGACTTCCAGACGCAGAGTATTCATATTCACTGGAATGATTTCATGTAGCACCGGTAGCACCAAAGCTCCGCCGCCTAGAATCACTTTTTCACCACCCCAACCGGTACGCACAAAAGAAATTTCTTTACTGGAACGACGGTATAAACGTGCAATGATTAATCCGAAGGTGACAAGGCCAACGAATATAATCCCCGCAATAATCAAAACATTATATAAATCAAAATTTAGCATTATTATAAAGTCTCTTTGGGCAAGCTTAGTTTTTATAGGAAATTGGTTTAATTAAAGTTCAATAGCCTGAAAGCCATTTTTAGTTTTTTGAGTCAGAACTACTGTCTGACCCTGATTAAATATTTCATTGCGTTCAGGTTCGACCAGCACATAATGGGTCTTACCATGCTGATCCTGAACTTTGGCCTGAGCAGGGGAGTTAGCTTTGGCATCTCCCAGAATAATCGTGGCGGTTCGTCCGATCAGTTCATCGCTATAGATCGCGATGGTTTCATCTTGGGGTAGAATCTTGGCAGCGAGCACGGACAGCCCACGTACAATCGGCATGCATAAAAATAAACAGGCAGGGGAAATAATCCATGCATTTAAAAGCTGACTGGTAAATCGTTCGAACAGGCCTTGGATCAATAGTCCGCTCAGACCATAACTGGTCAGGAAAATAATGAGCCAGATAAAGAGAGGCAGGCGACCCAGATAAAGCCAGTCGAATACTTTATTGAACAGGCCAGTATGCTGATCAACACCTACTTCCGGGTGAAGCGGTTCTTCAGGCAGAAATTGTTCGAACATATTCTGGGAGCCACCTCCCAGCATCAGCAAGACACATTCCAAGGCAGCAAACATCAGCATCAGACTTAAACTGATACTAAATACAATGTTGGAAGGATGAGTGAACAGTTCCCACATGAGTTTCTGTCTCTAATTATGGTTTTATAGAAATTTTATGACCCTGTTAAAGATAACAGTTATTAATAAAATTGTAAGCAAAAAACAACAAAATTCCCTATTGGGATAGCTTGATAAAATCTAAAATTTAACAATATGTGATGAGCTTTTCTTAGCTACAAATAAATGTCGACTATTTATATAGGTAGGGCGAATCTGAGGTTTTATCTAAAGAAGGCTTTGTTGCACAAAGATTTGAAATGCAAAGCGCCCCTAATTGAGCCAAATTTAAGGCGTAATTGGGGTAAGTGGTCGACCTAATTCCGTAAATCGGTTGAGGACTGCTACACGTGCATGAATTTCATTCACCTGACTAGGAAAGCTTCTTGCCATTAATTTATCGCCTAATAATTTGATGCAATGCATCTTGGTTTCCACCAAACTGCGGCGATGATAGCCTGACCATTTTTTCCATAATGTCCTGCCTAAACGTTTAACTGTTCGAAGTAATTCATTTCGCTCTAGCGAGCTACTCTTTCTATCTTTCCATGGTTTCGCATTTTTTCTAGGTGGAATCACCGCATGTGCTTGCCGATCTGCAATGACCTGACGGCATTGCTTGGTGTCATAAGCTCCATCGGTATAAACAGAGTCAATCTGCTCATCTTGTGGAATCTGATTAAGTAAATCACCAAGCACCTGTGAATCACTGACATTATTGGTTGTGAGCTGAATAGCGCGTATTTGTAGGGTTTTGGCATCTATACCAATATGTAGTTTACGCCATTGGCGACGATATTCAGCTCCATGTTTCTTGCGTTTCCATTCGCCCTCACCTAGAAACTTCATGCCTGTAGAGTCTACAAGTAGATGCAGCCCCTCGCTACTTTTTTGGTAGCTGATTGCAATATCAATATGCTTTTGTCTTCTACAAAGCGTACTGTAATCTGGTGCGGTCCAATTTAATCCGCAAAGTTCAATCAGACTTTGCACAAAGCCAGTGACCATACGTAAAGATAGACGGAATAAGGATTTAATCATTAAGCAGCATTGGATAGCTGCGTCGGAGTAGGTTTGATTTCGCCCTTGTTTGCCTTTTGATGGAGCATACCATTGCGTAGCAGGATCAAACCAAATGGCAATATTTCCGCGACTCATGAGTACTCGGTTATATGCGGGCCAATTGGTTGTGCGGTAGATTTTATGTGTAGGCTTCTTCATTTGAAAATTATATCGCTGAAAAAGCCTTTACAGATAGGTTTGTGCAACAAAGCCTCTAAAGAATAGAAAAGCAATTGATGGACGTCTGCTTTTCTATCTCTATTTATATGTATAAAAGTATTAAAGGATGGCGGTCTGGATACGGACTTTCATTTCTAGGGCTTGTTGCAGAATATAGTTTTTCATCCATTGCACCTGTTCGCCCATTGGATTGGTTTTTACTGCAGCCTCCAGAAATTTAAGTTCAGGCTGATTAAATAGTTGTTCGTCAAGAGCCTGTTCCAATGCCTGAGTATTTGCAGACAAAGGTAAGGCCACCAAGAAGAAGGCTTTAGGATAGTTATAGAAAGCATAAAGCAGGTTAAAAGCTTTTTGATCGCCTCTCAGATTGCCGACACCTATTTCGTAACCTGCCTGCTGGTTGCTATAAGTCATACCGAGCAGGTATTCCCATTGATTATTCAGCTTACGCAGGCCAAACTGCAGGCCAATCTGATCCGCTGTCAGTTCATGCTGGATATAAATATTTAATGGACTGCCATCTTCAGTATAAGGTTCCTGAAGAACCAAAATATGTTGTTGGTGCTGGTAAATAAAACCGGCAAGTTTTGCCTGTTTCAGACGGGATTTTAAAGTATCTAAATCAAATTCATTATAAGGCATACATAGTTTTTAAATTGGAGGAACTAATCCTACTCTAATTTTTTTTGGCCGAGATGTGAACTGTGCATTTAGATGATTAATATATCATTTCATTGCTGAAAGTAATCTTCCAGAGTGCTTTTACTAAACAATCAATTGTCTTTATTTAGCTGAACTGTCAGATTCATAAAAACTGATAGTTGATATTAGTGAATTTTTATATGACGTTTTAATATATGAATATCACAAAACAAGCAATCGTTATGAAAAGTTAATCACTATAATGAATATAAATTTTATAAAGTGTAATAAGTACACGTGTAATACGCAGGTTGTCCATGTCATTAAATGAGGAAAGACTTACTCATCTTAAACAGCTTGAAGCTGAGAGTATTCACATCATTCGCGAAGTTGCTGCCGAGTTTGAAAATCCGGTTATGCTTTATTCAATCGGTAAAGATTCAGCAGTTATGCTGCATTTAGCACTGAAAGCGTTTTATCCTGCAAAACTTCCATTCCCGCTACTTCATGTAGATACCGGCTGGAAATTCAAAGACATGATCAAGTTCCGTGATAACATGGCCAAAGAACATGGCTTTGATCTGATCGTGCATCAGAACAAAGAAGGTCGTGATGCGGACGTAAACCCATTCGACTATGGTAGCTCTAAATATACTGACATTATGAAAACCCAAGGTCTGAAACAGGCACTGGATAAATATCAGTTTGATGCTGCTTTCGGTGGTGCACGTCGTGACGAAGAAAAATCACGTGCCAAAGAACGTGTTTATTCATTCCGTGACTCTAAACACCGTTGGGATCCTAAAAACCAGCGTCCAGAACTTTGGAACCTTTACAATGGTAAAGTGAACAAAGGCGAAAGTATTCGTGTATTCCCATTGTCTAACTGGACTGAGCTAGACATCTGGCAATATATCTACCTTGAAAATATTAAACTTGTTCCATTGTACTTAGCTGCTGAACGTCCAGTCGTTGAGCGTCAAGGTACGCTGATCATGGTTGATGATGAGCGTATGCGCCTGAATCCAGGCGAAGTGCCACAAATGAAATCGGTTCGTTTCCGTACTTTAGGTTGTTACCCATTAACGGGTGCGGTTGAATCAACTGCAACAACTTTACCGGAAATTATCCAGGAAATGCTTTTAGCGACCACATCTGAACGTCAAGGCCGTATGATCGACCATGACGAAGCAGGTTCGATGGAAAAGAAAAAGCAGGAAGGTTACTTCTAATTTAATCTCTCCCGACCTCTCTTTAAGAAAGAGAGGAGATAATCCCCCTTTTACAAAGGGGGAAACAGGGGGATTAAAAGAAACCGATTTCAACGTATTTGTGGAGCTATGAGCAATGTCTCACCAATCAGAACTTATTAGCCAAGACATTTTGGCTTATTTGAAACAGCACGAAAATAAAGACTTATTGCGTTTCCTGACTTGCGGTAACGTGGATGATGGTAAATCTACTCTTATCGGTCGTCTGCTTTACGATTCAAAACTGATTTATGAAGATCAGCTGCAAGCCGTTACCCGTGACTCTAAAAAAGTGGGTACCACTGGCGATGCACCTGACTTGGCGCTGCTGGTCGATGGTCTGCAAGCTGAACGTGAGCAAGGTATTACCATTGACGTAGCTTACCGTTATTTCTCTACTGAAAAACGTAAGTTCATCATTGCCGACACTCCGGGACACGAACAGTACACCCGTAACATGGCAACTGGTGCGTCTACTGCGGATCTTGCCATCATCCTGATCGATGCGCGTTACGGTGTTCAGACTCAAACACGTCGTCACTCATTTATTGCGAGCCTGTTAGGTATTCGTAATATCGTGGTTGCAGTGAACAAAATGGACCTGGTTGAATTCTCTGAAGCACGCTTCAATGAAATTCAGGCTGAGTACAACAAGTTCGTGGACCAGTTAGGTGACCGTAAACCTGCCAACATCATCTTTACGCCGATCTCTGCGTTAAATGGTGATAACGTTGTCAACAAATCTCCAAATACACCTTGGTACCAAGGTGAAACCTTAATGGAGACTTTGGAAAACGTTGAAATTGCACACGATACCAGCAAGCACGAATTCCGTTTTCCAGTTCAATATGTCAACCGTCCGAACCTCGACTTCCGTGGTTTCTGCGGTACCATCGCACTGGGTGAAGTGAAAGTTGGCGATGAAATTGTTGCACTGCCATCTGGTAAGAAATCAACAGTGAAAGAAATCGTCACTTTTGATGGCAATCTGGATCATGCAATTGCAGGTCAGGCGATTACGATAACCCTGAATGACGAGATTGATATTTCACGTGGTAACGTGCTGGTTAAAGCAGGCCAGCAGCCTTTAATTTCACGTTCTGCCCGTGCATCTGTGGTTTGGATGAATGACCAGCCGCTTGTAGTGGGTAAGCTGTATAACGTTAAGTTCGGTACACAAACGATTCCTGCAAAAGTTGAAAAAATTCACTACCGTACCAATGTCAACACATTGGAAAAACTGGAAGTTGAACAGCTGGAACTGAATGCGATTGCAGACGTGACTATCGAATTTGATGCTCCAGTAGTATTTGACCGTTATCAAGAAAGCCGTTACACCGGTTCTTTCATCTTCATCGACCGTTTAAGCAATGTGACAGTCGGTGCGGGTATGGTTGAAGCAGCGATTGAATGGACTGCGCATGATGAACCTGTGACTGCTGAAGCACGTGCTGCACGTTTGGGTCAAAAACCTGCTGCGGTGACAGTAACTGCGAAAGCTCTGGAAAATGCTCAAGCACTTGAAAGCCTGTTGATTCAACAAGGTGTAGTTGCAATTGCGAAAGCGGGTCTGACTGCTGAACAGGTTGCACTTGTTCGTGAAGCTGGTGTAGTAGTCATTACTGACCTTGCAGAAGGTACAGATGTGACTTACGCACAAGAAGCCGTTGAAGAACTTGCTGAGAAAATTGTGGAATTAGTTCGTTTATAAGACTGAACTGATTTTTGAAAAAACCCGCTGTAAGGCGGGTTTTTTATTGCCTGAATTTTGATTGATGGAAAATTATCCGATCAATGAAAATGTGATCTTTCAATTTAGTTGAAGCTTTATACAATGCTCCGCAGGTGGGGGATGTATGAAAAAATTATTATTACTAGCTGGTTTGTGTGTAGCTTTTGGAGCAGAAGCCAAGCAGAGCAGCCAAAGTGCGGAAGCAATTAAACGGAAGATTATTCAACAGTCAATTGAAAGCTATCCGGGAAATTGTCCTTGTCCATATAATACAGCGCGTAATGGTAGTCGTTGCGGTAAACGAAGTGCTTATAATCGTGCTGGAGGTTATGCGCCACTTTGCTATCCGGAAGATGTCAGTGATCGGATGGTGCGAGAATATAAAAGTTAAAATTTAAGTTGAGGGACTAAGATTATAAAGCATCTATTTTTATACATTTAGATAAGACAGTAACTATACAAAAGGTTCCTAGTTAATTGTTGTAATCTCAACTGAGAAAATGGCTTTATAAGGAAGGATGTTTTTCACAAGTATTTCGTGCCTATTTTTCTTCTTAAATTTAACTTTTATTGCTTCACTTGAAATAAATTCAATATTATCTATGATAAGATATATCTTATATTAAATTTAAGATATATCTTTGCTATGTCTAGAACTTCTGATTTTGCATTAATAGAAGAGCGAGAAAACTCTCCAAAACCTCGCAAACGCCTCTTTGAAGTAGGCGAAATGAAACTGCTTGTGCTGCATTTTATTGCTCAAGCGCCCAAGTACAGCTATGACATTATTAAAGAAGTGGCTGCTTTGGTTGGTGGGAGCTATAAGCCGAGTACAGGCACGATCTGCCCGACGATTAACTATCTTGAAGAACAGCAATATACCCAAGTGATCATGAGTGTGGATGAACGTAAGCAATACCACATTACAGACAAAGGCCGTGAGCATCTTACAGATAGTCAGGAAACCCTACAAAAAGTGCTTAACCGTTTTGAAACCCGTCGCCGTATTCAAGAAGATGAACGCTATATCGATATCCATAATTCGATGGAAAGCCTGAAGGCTTCACTGCGATTCAAACTGCAAAATGAACTTCGTCCAGAGCAGATCAGTGATATTGCTGCCCAGATTGAACAGGCTGCAATTAATATCCGTCAACTGTAGGAGCAGGACATGAAACAACATCAATATGAAGTGACTGTTCAACATCTGGCTGATGCTCAAGGTAATCCATCCACCTATACTGAGGCGCTACAGTTTCAGGTGGGTAATCACGATGACATCTTTAAAATACTGGAAAAACTTCAAGCCAGTCAGTTGTTGGATGGGGAAAGTACCAAGGCATTTGCTGTTGGCTTAAAACTGTTTAGTGAAGTCATGCTGGAAAATAAAGAGTTGCCACTCTTCAAGGAATTCATGCCGCAATTTGCCCAGTTTATGAAATCCCTGAAACAGATAGTGAAAGCCCAAAGTGAAGAAAAGTAAGTATTCTAAAGGTCATTTATGAAAAACAATCTCCCAAAATTTCACCTAAAACATCTGAACTGGTTAATGCCCTTGATTCTTTCCGGCATTATGAGCGGTGCGATTTCCTGCTTTAATATGTTGCTGAATAAAGGCTGGAGCGATGCCTTTATCTCGTTATGGTTACATGCTTGGGGACTGTCGTGGCTGGTGGCATTTCCACTGATTCTGCTTGTCTTGCCGCTGGTACGTAAACTTCTGATGCAGTTTGTGCAGATGCCAGATCAATCTGCTAAATAGTGGATTGGTCTGGTTGGATTAGCCAGAGAAGTTATCTAGCACTTGAGACAAAATGTCTTTCATCTCGGTGAGGCTTTTAACACCGGCAATACGCTGAATGATCTGCCCATTTTTAAAAATCAGGGTAGAGGGCAGGCCATAAACGTTATAGCGTAAGGTTAAAATCGGTGATTGATCGACATTGACCTTGCCAAATTTAATTTCTGGCTTATGCCCAGCATAATGTGTTGCCAGTTCCTCAAAGACCGGAAAATTCTGCACACAGGGCTTGCACCAGTCAGCATAGAAACGGATCACAGCAAGGCCTTCAAACCATTCGAAGTCACTGTAATTATCTTCATTGTAGGTGATGACTGCTGACATGAATTTGCTCTCATCATTTCAAAATTAAGATTTAAACCAGCTCATAGTGAGTTCAGCTTGACCGGTATTCTCATCGATTCCTTGATTGATCATCTTAAAACCCTGCTTTTGGTAAAAATAAACTGCTGATGTGTTTGCAGCATAGACATTTAAATGCAGCTGATTACATTGCTGTTTTAAGAAATCAACTAAACGGCGGCCATAGCCCGCACCTTGCTGCTCTGGATCAATGAAAAGTGCAGCTAATACATTTTCCGATTTTAATAATGAAACAAAGCCAAGCACCGTATGATTTTCTTTAAGGACATAGTTTTCTGCTAAGGGTAAATATAAATCTCGCATTTGAAGCAGCTTTTTTTCCCAATAACTAGCAGGAATAAAATCATGTGCCTTTAAAGAAGCCTTGAACCAAATTTCAAGAATAGCGTCGATATCCTCTGTTTTCGCTTTTGTAATTATTGTCATCAATGGTCTTATATCAATTTACTAAATAGGCAGCTGATTATACATAAGTCCATGCTGCTTCAATCCATAGCATTTCTATGTTCAAATAAGTTCGAAAAATACGAAACGTGAATATTAGGGAAAGAATCCATGACGCAACACAGCATGCAACAAGTCATCATTACAGAACCGGGTGGTGTAGAGAAACTCGCTTATGAAACCGTTGCCATTCCAGAAGCAAAAGCAGATGAAGTTCTGGTTAAGGTTCATGCTTTTGGGATTAACCGTCCGGATATCTTGCAGCGTCAGGGTTTGTATCCAATGCCTAAGGGTGTGACTCCGGTACCGGGTCTGGAAGTTGCCGGTGAAGTGGTTGCAGTCGGAAGTGAAGTAAGTCAGTTTAAAGTGGGTGATAAGGTTTGTGGCCTGACCAATGGTGGTGGTTATGCAGAATATTGCGTTGTGCCAGAGAGTCAGACTTTAAACATTCCTGAAGGTGTGAGCTTTGTACAGGCTGCGGCGATTCCAGAAACCTTCTTTACTGTATGGGCAAATGTGTTCCAGATGGGTAAGGCTAAGGCAGGGGAAACGGTGCTGATTCATGGTGGTACCAGCGGGATTGGGACCACGGCCTTAATGCTGTGCAAATCATTAGGAATCAAAACCTTTGCGACAGCAGGTAGTGATGAAAAAATCCAGGCGATTTCACATCTGACCACAGGAATCAATTACAAGACCCAAGACTTTGAGCAGGTCATCAATGAAGCTACGGATAATGCTGGTGTAGATGTGATTCTGGATATGGTGGGTGCGCCATACCTGGAGAAAAACCTGAATCTGCTGCGTCGTGATGGCCGTCTGGTGTATATCGCATTCCTGGGCGGTGCTAAGGCTAAGGAGGTTAAACTGGGTCAAATCATGATGAAACGTTTGACCGTTACTGGTTCCACCATGCGTGCACGCAATACGGCTGAGAAAGCTGAAATTGCCCAAGGCCTGAAAGAGCATGTGGCACCACTCTGGGCAAAAGGCGAATGTTTACCGATGATCTATCAAACCTTCAAGTTTGACCAGATTCAGGATGCGCATGCAGCGATGGATACAGGTGAACATATCGGTAAGATTGTGGTGGAAATCATCTAATTATTCTTGTAATAGAAATAATAAAAGCCAACTTTTGTTGGCTTTTATTTTGCATAAAAAACGATAACTAATTTAAATTAATTGATTGAAATAGGGATATAAATTTTAAAAAACGGTAAAAAGTGTCGATTATTCGACACAACCTGTCAAAACCGAGGAGTAAATTAGCGCTTAAATATAATCTGACTAAATTGTTTGGTATTAGATGAAATGTCACGTATTAAAAGGAAGTATATTATGAAGATAGTGTCGAGCCCTTATACGCATGAACATGGCTTTCGTGCATTGAAGCGTTTGCATAAAGCAATTATCCGTAATCAGTTACTTCGTTCCGATTTACACAAGCTGTATCAAGCCATGTTGCATCTGGAACGCTATATGGAACGGCTGAGCCACTCAGCACCGAAACCACACTACAAACGTCGTAAAAAATCTTAAAAAACCCCTTGCCTATTAGCCTTAAGTTGAAGTGAATAACTCTAATCTCGTTTTTATTTGGCTGTATAATTTTCCCATAATTTAAAAATTCTAAGCAGATGATTCATTGTGCTGCACAAGCGGCACGAAGAGGGTATTTATGAAGGGCAATGCGTCAACGCATGAGCGCCTCGCAGACCGTTTGGCAAATATTTTAACCAAACTTAATATAGGGCATCAGTTGAGTGTACAGGAGCTGGCACGAGAATTTCAGGTCAGCACCCGTACCATTGAGCGTGATTTTGTTCGTCTGAATGCGTATTTACCGCTCATACAGGATGAAAATACCAAACGCTATTATCTTGAGCCTTCATATTTAGGGCGTTTCAAGTTACAGGATATCCAGAATTTTGCACAGTTGTCCGGAATCAGTGACTTGTATCCGGCATTGGATATGTCTTTTATTCGTGAATTGCTGGATGAGCGGGCAAATCAGGTATTTTCGGCAAAAGGCTATTATTTTGAAGATGCCAAACAGTTTGCCGAGCATTTCAAGCTGCTTGCAGGGGCGATCTATAAACGGCAGGAGATTGAGCTGCAATATTCCGATCAAACACGGATCATCCAGCCATATCGACTGATTCATCATCATGGCATCTGGTATCTGGCCGGTGTCACTGAAGCTGAGCTCAAAACCTATCGTTTAAGTCAGTTGCAGGAAGTCAAACTGGTTTTTGAAAATGAAAGCTTTGAGCATGATCCTGAAGTTTTGAAAATGCTGGCAGATGAAGACAGCATCTGGTTTGGCCAGCAAAAACAGCAGGTTTTGATGAAGGTGCAACCTGAAGTCACGGTATTTTTTAAAGAGCGCCGTTTATTTCCGGAACAGCAGATCGAACAGGAATCAGAGTCTGGAGAATTGTTGATTAGTTGTCAGATTCGTCATGAAATGCAGTTGCTGCCACTGGTACGTTACTGGCTACCACATGTAAAGATCATTGAGCCGATTCATTTTCAGGAAAAACTGGAACAGGATCTAGAAGGTTATTTACGCTCTGCTGGATGATATTTTGAAAGCAGAGTAGGTTGGCGAATGCTAATAAAATTCTATTGAGAACTAGATTTAGCAAATTACAGGCATAAAAAAACCAGCTTTCGCTGGGTTCTTTATTTACACCATCTTCAGTAGTAGAAGAATGGTGCCCGAGGCCAGACTCGAACTGGCACGCTTTGTGGGCGGGGGATTTTAAATCCCCTGTGTCTACCGATTTCACCACTCGGGCTTTAACAAGATTGGAGGCGGAGGTCGGAATCGAACCGGCGTCCACGGAGTTGCAGTCCGCTGCATGACCACTCTGCCACCCCGCCGCGTCTTGTTGATGCGTATATTATCAAGCTCTGAAAAAAAAACAATAGGATATTCATTTGTATGCGCATAAAAACAGCATATGACGGAAAATATTCAGAATTATCATGTAGAATGTGCAAAATTGATTCATATCAACACTTGGGAGAAGTGCCGTGGCATTAGTTCTAGACGGTCGTGCATTGGCGAAGCAAATTGAAGCTGACTTGTTAACTCGCGTAGAAGCGCTAAAAGCAAAATCAGGTCGTACTCCAATTCTTGCGACTATTTTGGTGGGTGACGATGGCGCATCTGCAACTTATGTACGTATGAAAGGTAATGCTTGCCGTCGTGTTGGTATGGATTCATTAAAAGTTGAGCTTCCAAAAGAAACGACTACTGAAGAATTGCTTGCTGAAATTGAAAAATTGAATGCAAATCCAGATGTTCACGGTATTCTGTTACAACATCCGGTTCCTGCACAAATTGATGAACGTGCTTGTTTTGATGCCATCTCACTGGAAAAAGATGTAGATGGTGTGACTTGCCTGGGTTATGGTCGTATGGCAATGGGTGAAGCGGCTTATGGTTCTGCAACGCCTGCAGGTATCATGACCATCCTGAAAGAAAACAATATCGAAATCGCAGGTAAACATGCGGTAGTGGTTGGTCGTTCTGCGATTTTAGGTAAACCGATGGCAGCAATGTTACTTGAAGCGAATGCTACTGTGACCATTTGCCATTCACGTACCCAAAACCTGCCTGAATTTGTAAAACAGGCTGACATCATTGTGGGTGCGGTGGGTAAAGCTGAACTGATCCAGAAAGACTGGATCAAACCAGGGGCTGTTGTTGTAGATGCTGGTTTCCACCCACGTGATGGCGGCGGTGTAGGCGATATTCAATTAGTTGGTATCGAAGAAGTTGCTTCTGCTTATACCCCAGTTCCGGGTGGTGTAGGTCCTATGACAATCACCACACTGATTCGTCAAACTGTGGAAGCTGCTGAGAAAGCTTTGGGTTAATGCTGTCTCTCTCTCCCTATGGGAGAGGGTTGGGGTGAGGGTTTTTTTAAAGTTAATCCTCTCCCTAGCCCTCTCCTTTAATAAAGGAGAGGGAACTTTCTTTATTAATTTGGGTTTCGTGTTTGAAACTAAAATTCTGAATATTCAAAAATAAAAATCCAATGAGCTGTACTTTCCAATTTCCTAAAGCCCCTAAGCATCTGCTTCAAGCCTTACACCAAGTCATTCCTAATTGTGAACTAACGGCACAACAACTGCCGGAAACACCGATTTCACTGTGGCTGATACCGCCAGTCTTTCCAACAGACAAGCTGGATGATGAGGTGATTCGCCGCATCTGGAATGATACGCCGTACTGGATCTTCTGCTGGGCATCTGGACTGGCCATGGCACAATGGCTGCTGACAGAGCCACATCATGTCAAAGACAAAGTGGTACTGGATTTTGGTGCGGGTTCGGGTGTAGTTGCGATTGCTGCGAAAATGGCAGGAGCCAAGCGGGTGATCTGTTGTGATATCGATCAGGTCAGTCTGGATGCCTGTCGTGCCAATGCTGAATTGAATAATGTCGAGCTGGAATATCTGGATGATCTGTATAAAGCAGAGCAGGTGGATATACTGCTAGCGGCTGATGTGCTCTATGATCAGTGTAACCGCTTCTTTCTGGATGAATTCCTGAAATTTGCACCCGAGGTCTGGGTTGCAGACAGCCGGGTTAAAAACTTTAGTCATCCACAATATCTTAAACTGGATGAACGCAGTGCGACCACCTGGCCAGATCTGGATGAATCACCAGAATTCCGCAATGTCAGCTTCTATCGAACTAAATAACATACAAGAATTGAAAAAGAAAAAAGGGCATCAAGCCCTTTTTTTATGCTCTGTTTTTATGAGCAGGTATAGCGAATCACACGTACAGTGGTAGGGCGGGCTTCTAATGCCTCTCGGGCACCCGGATTTTCACTGTTATATAAATCAGGTGTATTACTCAAGCTGATCTGGGTACGACTATCCCCGAGTTGACGGCCATACTGAACCTGTTCTGGAGTTGGGTTAACTATTTCCTGACTGTTGATAATCTGGATATTATAGCTTTTAGTGGTTCCAAGGACTTGTCTGCAAGCAGCCTGTAATCTGTTCTCATCCTGACTTGGTCGTCCAGCTAATGTATAGCTTAAGGTTGCAGAATTTTCTGAACGTTCCAGAATTTCATAACCGGTCTGACCGTTAAACTGTTGAGGTGCCGTCTGACATGCTGTCAGGCCCAAAGTGCCGATAGTTAAACCGAGTAAAAAAACTGTTTTTTTCATCATGATGATTTCCCGTATTTTTATCAGACAAGTATGCCATAGCAATGAAAGAGCGGAATGGCAGTAAACATAAAATTCCAATAAAAAAGCTTTCCGAATGTTTCCATCCGGAAAGCTCCTAAAGCAATACAGTTACTTAGTCATCAGTAATCATGCTGTGCTTTTTAGTGTCTTTCATAAAGACATAAGTCAGCAGTGACAGGCCAATCATGAAAGTAATGTAATAGAAGAAGTAATTTTCATGGCCGGCATTTTTAAAGCTTAAAGCCACCAGTTCTGCTGTACCACCAAACAGGGTGTTAGCAATTGCATAAGGCAAAGCTACGCCTAAGGCACGAATGTGTGCAGGGAATAGTTCAGCTTTTACCACTGCGTTAATTGCTGTATAGCCAGTCACAATCACCATACCACTCATACATAACATGAAAGCAGTGGTTGGGTTAGTAGTTGAGCCTAAGCCATTAAAGATGGGAATGGTAAATAGTACACCAAGCACACCAAAAGCAATCATGATTGGCTTGCGGCCAATTTTGTCAGAAAGTGCACCCACAACTGGTTGCAATAACATGAATACAAAGATCGCAAGGGTGGTAATTTCAGTCGCTGTAGTCTTTTCAAAACCTGAAGTGTTCACCAGATATTTCTGCAAATAGGTAGTGAATGTGTTGAAAGCTAAAGTACCACCTGCAGTTAGCATGATCACGGTAAACGCCTGTTTAGGGTATTTGGTGAATAATGCTAAGGCACCGGATTTAGGACCACCTTTTTTCGCCTGTTCAACAGCCTGTTTTGAAGATTGTGTTTCTACCAGACCGCGACGGATCCAGAACACTACAATTGCTAAGAATGCACCAATCAGGAAGGGAATACGCCAGCCCCATTCAGTGAGTTGTGCTTCAGTCAAAGTACGTTGTAGGAAAATCAATACACAGAGTGCTAATAGCTGACCTGAAATCAGGGTCACATACTGGAAGCTTGAGTAAAAACCACGGTGATTTTTACCTGCCATTTCAGTCAAGTAAGTGGCACTTGAACCGTATTCACCGCCCACACTCAAACCTTGTAACAACCGTGCAAATAACAGCAGCGCAGGGGCCAGCATACCCACTGAATCATAGGTAGGTGCACAGGCGATAATCAGGGAACCGACACACATCAAAGATACAGAAAGTGTTAAACCGGCTTTACGACCCTTGCGGTCAGCGTAAACCCCCATAATCCATGCGCCAATCGGACGCATCAAGAAACCAAGTGCGAATACAGCAGCAGCCTGAAGGAGCTTGACGGTATTGTCACCATCAGGGAAGAACTGTGAAGCGAAATATAAGGTAAAGGCTGCATAAACATACCAGTCGTACCATTCGACCAGGTTACCTGCAGAACCACCGAGAATAGATTTAACCCGTGTTTTACGGTCAAGCTGCGGTGTAGCAGCTTCAGGAAGTGGCTGATTCACAACATTGCTCCAAAGGAATGCTGTAAAACACATCTTTTTTAAATTTTCATTGCTATAAAATCTAAAAAGTTATGTTTTAGTGAGAGAGAAAGTGAGGAGATTTTATATACTTATACGCCTCCAAGTTTTCTCTTTTTATAGGACTTTAGTCTTAATAAATAATGGAATTTTCAAATATTTTTATAAAACATAAATTTACCATTTGTTTAGAGTAATTGCTTGATTTTTATATTGGATTAACTGGTTAAATGATGTTCTTTGAGGAGATTAATAAACAGTGAATGTGGTTTTTATTTAGATGTAAAACAGATTAAAAGATTGGCTTTAACCTTGCCTTAAAATAATAAAAAAAGGCCGCTTACGCGACCTTTTTAAAATTAAATCAGCAATTAAGCAGATTTGACCGCTTCAAGAAGTTCAGCTTGGCGTTTTTTCAACGCTTCTGGCAGACGATCACCCAATTTGTTGAACAATTCAGTGTGGCTTTCAAGTTCTTTGATCCATTGATCTTTGTCTTGAGAAGTTACCAGGTCAAACTGTTCTTTAGTGAAATCAGAACCAGTCCAGTTGAGCTGTTCGTAAGTAGGTACACGGCCGATTGGAGTTTCAACAGCATCAGCACGACCTTCACAACGATCGATGATCCACTCAAGAACACGCATGTTTTGACCGAAACCAGGCCATACGAAGTTACCTTCAGCATCACGACGGAACCAGTTCACGTTGTAGATCCCAGGAAGTTTGTTACCAGCAGCAGCAGCTTTTTCGCCAACTTTCTCACCCATTTCTAACCAGTGAGTGAAGTAGTCAGCCATGTTGTAGCCAGCAAATGGAAGCATCGCAAATGGGTCGCGACGAACGATACCTTGTTGACCAACAGCAGCAGCAGTCGTTTCAGAACCCATGGTTGCAGCTTTATAAACACCATCAACCCAGTCAAATGCTTCTGAAATTAGAGGCACTGTGTCTGCACGGCGACCACCGAAGATGAACGCTGAAATTGGAACACCCGCTGGATTTTCCCAATCAGCATCGATAGAAGGGCATTGACCAGCAGAAACTGTGAAACGAGCATTCGGATGAGCCGCTTTTTCTTCGCCAGTATGTGGTTGGCCTTTCCAGTTAGTCAGATTCGCAGGTGCTTCTTTAGTCAGACCTTCCCACCAAACTTCACCGTTGTCAGTTACAGCAACGTTTGTATAGATCACGTCTTTATGAAGCGTTGCCATACAGTTCGGATTCGTTTTGGTATTTGTACCAGGCGCTACACCGAAGAAACCAGCTTCAGGGTTAATTGCATATAAGCGGCCATCTTCACCTGGTTTGATCCAGGCAATATCGTCACCTACAGTTTCAATTTTCCAGCCTTCATAACCTGCTGGTGGAATCAGCATCGCGAAGTTTGTTTTACCACAAGCAGATGGGAATGCAGCTGCGATGTAGTGTTTTTCGCCTTTAGGGCTAGTCACGCCAAGAATCAGCATGTGTTCAGCTAACCAGCCTTGTTGACGACCCATATAAGATGCAATACGTAAAGCCAGGCATTTTTTACCTAACAATGCGTTACCACCGTAACCAGAACCAAATGACCAGATTTCACGAGTTTCTGGGTAGTGCACGATGTATTTTTCTTTGTTGCAAGGCCAAGCAACATCTTTTTGACCTTCTTCAAGTGGTGCACCCACAGTGTGTACGCAAGGAACAAATTCACCATCTGTACCTAGAACGTCATAAACAGCTTTACCCATACGAGCCATTTTAGACATGCTGACTGCCACATAAGGAGAGTCAGTTAATTCGATACCGATGTGCGCAATGTGTGAACCCAAAGGACCCATAGAGAATGGAACCACATATAGGGTACGACCTTTCATTGAACCATCAAACAGACCATTCAATTTTTCGCGCATAACTGCTGGATCTTCCCAGTTGTTAGTGGCGCCAGCATCTTCTTTATTTGCAGAACAGATAAAAGTACGGTCTTCAACACGAGCAACGTCAGAAGGATCAGAATTTGCAAGATAAGAACCAGGATGTTTCTCTTGGTTAAGCGCTTGCATTGTGCCGTTAGCGATCATCAAGTCGATATAACGTTGATATTCTTCTGCGCTACCGTCACACCATTCAATTTTTGCTGGTTTTGTTAATTTAGCAATTTCTTCCACCCATGCAATAAGCTTAGGGTGACGAACGAATTCTGGTGCGTTCACTTGGGTCATGGTGAGGCCTATCTCAAATGTGTACAAAATTTTGTACAAAGTACAATCTGGTCAATAAAATACTGGCCAGATGAAATATGAAAAAAAGTGGCTGTATTAAAGCATAAAATCATCAAAAAAATAAGACTAAAGAAGTGCTGGATTTTATTTGGAATATTATGCTATTTTCTGTTTAAATTTATATAAAACAATAGGATATAAATAAATTCAAAATCTTAAATATGTATTTATTAGCTTTATGTGTGGTATTTATTTTAATTATTTTTATTTAAATCAAACCTTTAAATAAAATTGTTCAGTTATATTTGTTATTGATTAAATAAATGGTCGCCATTCGAATTTTACATAAAGCAACTATTAATTGTTTATGAATTGAACAAAATGCCAATAGGTGTGCATCAATCTGTGTAAAAAATGTCTAATCAATCTAAACCCTTATCCATTATTTATAATCATAATTCTGGTTTCCGTCTATTCGACCAACAAGAAAAATATGAGCAATTACTAGATATTTTTGCAGCGCATGATTTTGAGACTAAAGCCTTTGAAATCAATGATCCAGAACAGTTCAAAAAAGTCATTGCTGAAGTGCTACAACGGCATCAACAATCGCCAGATCATGGTGTAGTCGTGGCAGCAGGAGGAGATGGAACGCTCAATTCAATCGCCAAACACCTGCTTGAAACTGATATTCCAGTCGGAATATTGCCTTTAGGTACTTTTAATTATGCGGCAAGATTACTGGATATTCCCTTAGATTTGGTCGAAGCTGCACAAGTCATTGCAACAGGTCAAACCAAACGTATCCATGTAGCGCGCATTAATCAGGAAATCTACCTGAACAATGCTAGTCTGGGCTTATATCCCTTATTTATTAAAAAACGTGAAGACTATAATCGCATATTTGGCCGTCTCCCTTTACATGCCTATACCTCAGCACTCGATGTTTTGATTCGTGACCGTAAAGAATTAAAACTGGAAATCTGGGTAGATCAGAAGAAATATCCGGTCAAAACTCCACTGATTTTCTTTGGCAATAATCCACTTCAACTGGCAGACATGAAAATGCGGATTGCCCAAGCTGCTGAGCAAGGGAAGGTAGCTGGGGTTGTAGTTTCCAAAAGTGACAAGCTGACGTTATTCAAGCTGGTATATCAGTTAATTCGGGGCAAGATTGATCAAGCCTCAGATGTTTATAGTTTTGCTGCAGATCAGGTGCGAATTGAGTCTAAACGTAAGAAATTAATGGTAGCTATAGATGGAGAAACGGTAGAAATGACACCACCTTTAAATATTTCAGTTTTAAAAAATAGTTTAAGTGTAATGGTGCCGCATGATTCTGCATCTCTCTGATCTGCATTTTGGTACAGAAAGACCTGAATGTTTGGAAGCCATCCAGCAATTTTGTCGGGATCATCCATTGGAAGCGGTGGTAGTCAGCGGCGATCTCACCCAGCGAGCACGTTTGGGGCAGTTTTTTGCCTGTAAACGGTTTCTGGATCAGTTGAATACGCCTTATCTTGTGATCCCAGGGAATCATGACATTCCACTTTATCATTTATGGAATCGGTTATTTACTCCATTTACCCGTTATCAATTATTTTTTGGTGAACTAGAGCCTGTTTTAGAAACCGAACATTTTTATCTGATCGGGGTAAATTCGATTAGACGTCGATATCATACTAAAGGTCATCTATCACTTGAGCAGATTCAAAGGATTGACCTGAAACTACAGCAGGCGCCTGCTTCCAAAATTAAGATTATTGTCAGTCATCAACCTTTTTATGTGCCATTTCAGAATAGGCGGGGTTTTAAGGATATTCCCCTGATGGCCAAAATTGCATTGGAGTCTTGGTCGCAACATGGTCTGTTTGCTGTATTGCATGGGCATTTGCATCGTACCGCAGTCTATGATTTGAACCGTATATTCGAATTGGGAGGAGATCATCCGGTTAATGACGTCCATGCCGGGACTTCTGCGTCGCATCGACTCCATAAGAATCAGCCGAATAGCTTTAATGCAATTGATGAAACAGGAAAAATTATTCAATATTGTTTTGATGAACAGTTAAAAACCTTTGTTCCACAGCCTGATCCCATAAATAAATAGACAAAAAATACGCAATCCATCAAAAAATTAAAAAAAAACCAATTTTTTTTCATTTTTGCCCTTGAAGCGTTTTATTCCATCTCCATAAAAAGGACATCAAAAAATTTTGATGATGACCAATGGAATAAATAAGTCGTCATCGGTGATCTAAAAAAGACTTAGTCTGATGGAGTTATTTATGAGCAACATTCGTCCATTACATGACCGCGTTGTTATTCGTCGTGTTGAAGAAGAAACAAAAACAGCTGGGGGCATTTTACTTCCAGGTTCTGCTGCTGAAAAACCTGCACAAGGTGAAATCATTGCAGTTGGTAATGGTCAAATCACTGACAATGGCGTACGCGCGTTAGACGTAAAAGTTGGCGACAAAGTATTGTTCGGCACTTATGCAGGTACAACTGTAAAAGTAAACGGCGAAGAACTTTTAATCATGAAAGAGTCTGACATTCTGGCAGTATTAGAAGCTTAATCTGCGCCAGATCGTTTTACTCATTCCAATTCAGATTTTGTAAAGATACAACAATATTCGGAGTCAAATATGTCAGCTAAAGACGTAAAATTTGGTGATTCAGCTCGTTCAAAAATGATCGCTGGTGTGAACATCCTTGCAGATGCGGTGAAAGTGACTTTAGGTCCTAAAGGCCGTAATGTTGTAATCGACCGTTCTTTCGGTGCACCGCACATCACTAAAGATGGTGTATCTGTTGCGAAAGAAATCACCCTGAAAGACAAATTTGAAAACATGGGTGCGCAACTGGTTCGTGAAGTTTCTTCAAAAACCAATGATATCGCAGGTGACGGTACAACAACTGCAACTGTATTGGCTCAAGCAATCCTAAACGAAGGGATCAAGTCAGTAACAGCGGGTATGAACCCAATGGATCTGAAACGCGGTATCGACCTTGCAGTGAAAACTGTTGTTGAAAATATTAAACAAACTGCAAAACCAGCTTCTGATTCTAAAGCGATTGAACAAGTCGGTTCGATCTCTGCAAACTCTGACACCACTGTTGGTTCTCTGATTGCACAAGCAATGGAAAAAGTGGGCAAAGAAGGCGTAATCACTGTTGAAGAAGGTTCAGGCTTTGAAGATTCGCTTGATGTTGTAGAAGGTATGCAGTTTGACCGTGGTTATATCTCTCCATACTTTGCAAACAAACAAGACACGTTGACTGCTGAACTTGAAAACCCATACATCCTGTTGGTTGACAAGAAAATTAGCAACATCCGTGAATTGATCACTGTTCTGGAAGCTGTTGCGAAAACTGGTAAGCCTCTTCTTATCATCGCTGAAGATGTTGAAGGCGAAGCGTTGGCTACACTTGTAGTAAATAACATGCGCGGCATTATCAAAGTATGTGCGGTTAAAGCACCTGGCTTCGGTGACCGTCGTAAAGCAATGCTTCAAGATATCGCGATCCTGACTGGCGGTACTGTGATTTCTGAAGAAATCGGTATGCAGTTAGATCAAACTTCACTTGAACACTTAGGTACTGCACACAAAGTAACTGTATCTAAAGAAAATACAGTGATTGTTGATGGTGCTGGTGATGCAAATCAGATTTCTGAACGTGTACAGCAAATCCGTGCGCAAATCGAAGAATCTACTTCTGAATACGACAAAGAAAAACTTCAAGAACGCGTTGCTAAATTGGCAGGCGGTGTAGCAGTCATCAAAATCGGTGCTGCAACTGAAGTTGAAATGAAAGAAAAGAAAGACCGTGTAGACGACGCACTTCATGCAACTCGTGCTGCAGTTGAAGAAGGTGTTGTTGCAGGTGGTGGTGTTGCACTGGTACGTGCTGCATCTGCACTTGATGGTTTGACTGGTGCTAACGATGACCAAAACGTAGGTATCAACATTCTTCGTCGTGCAATCGAAGCTCCTCTTCGTCAAATCGTAGCCAATGCTGGTGATGAGCCATCTGTAGTGATCAATGCTGTGAAGAACGGTGAAGGTAACTATGGCTATAACGCTGCGACAGGCGAATACGGTGACATGCTGGAAATGGGTATTCTTGACCCTGCTAAAGTAACTCGTTCTGCACTTGAGCATGCAGCTTCTGTTGCTGGCTTGATGTTAACAACAGAATGTATGATTACTGAAATTCCAGAAGAAAAACCAGCTATGCCTGATATGGGCGGCATGGGTGGTATGGGCGGTATGATGTAATTCATCGTTCGATCATATGATGTAAAAAATCCCCGCAATTGCGGGGATTTTTTATTAAGTTACAAAATGATTAAGGGGATTTTTTAACTAATTTATAATTCAGATTACTCTGTATTTCCTTACCTGTTTCTATATCACGAGCTTCAACGAAATTATCACCTACATAAAACTTCCGGTTTTCAGCTTTTCCATCTAGGACGATAATAGAAGGTTGTTGAGGATCGAAAGTGAAGCTACCTTTGGTTTCAGTTTCATTATTTCCAGTTTTACCTAAATATTCCTCACTTAATTCATAAGTTTTGTCAGGATTAAGATCTAGTTCAACTTTAATCCCTTCGCAGTCAGCACACGGGAAAACACCTTCATATTCACCTACCCAGTTTGAGTTAACAGTAGCATTACTGGTCATCTCAGTACTCATGTTGCTTTGACTATTTGTAGTCTCTGTAGTAACAGGAGCATTTGTGGTATTAGATTGAGTATCTGCACTGGCCATATCGCGGTCATTCTGTTTAGAACATGCACTTAAACTAGTAACCGTTACTACCAATAAAGCAGGCCATAGTATTTTTTTCATTGAAGATCATCCTCTTGTTCTTCTGTTCTAGAGTTTACATTAGAAGTATGAGCTATCAATATACAGAGAGATCTTGTTAAAAATTGATTCGTTAAGTGAAACGGATTAAATATATGTAGATGAGAAACTAAGATAATTAAAATACAAAATAAGCGATTGGTTTTCTTTAGTTTTATTTTATAAACCTTAAGGTTATGATTTGATAGAAATAATTATTAAAAAGAGCGGTCATGAAAGCAGAACAGGAAAATAATATCATCGCGAAAATTTATGATGCTGCTTTATTGCCTGCTTTATGGCTGGAGGTCATCCAGGATATTGTGCAATATACCCAGAGTCATAGTGCTATTTTTACCGGTCTTGATCAATTCAATCCTGCCTATGACTTTGTTTATACTTACAATATTCCGGAAGAAAGTCTGGCTGCTTATCAGGATGAACGAATTCGGGTCATTGACATGAAGCTGCATATGCCTTTATGGAATGAAATTGATATGGGGAAGGCACTTAATCAGGACTGCCGTCATTATGCAGATCAACCTGGAACAGAACAGTATATCTTTTATGAAAAATGCCTTAAGCCTACAGGGATAGGGTATATGGCGGGAGTATTACTGGACAGAGGAAATTATCGCTGGGCAGTCATGGGACTACATCGTGCTCCGCATACTCAAGGTTTTGAAGCGACTGAACTGAATTTTCTCAAACGGATCGGTATACATTTGCGTCGCTCTTTACAGATTCATCGGCAAATCAGTTTAGTACAACAAGACAATATCAGCTTATATACCGTATTGGACTGTTTAAAAATCGGTATTATTTTGCTGGATCAGGATCTCAAGTTGTCTTATTCAAATCCACTCGCACAAAGCATGATTGAAGCTTCAACATGTCTGGAAATGGATATGCATAACCGCCTGAAAACTCCGGTAGGTGATCAGGAACGTCTGGAAAGATTGCTATCCAGTGCTTTGCTGGAAGATACCAGTATGTCGAGTGAAATAGGCGGAGTCTTGGCTTTGCAGGATTCTAAAGGACAGCAATTGATGCTCACTGTTGTGCCTTTTAAAAGATTAAAAAAGATGCAGCAATTTTCTGAAGCTCAGCATCAGATTGCTGTATTTATGACAGACAAAAACCGGCATTATTCATTATCTAGAGCTTATTTGCAGCAAGCATATCAACTGTCGAAACGTGAATTTGATTTGTGTGAGCTTTTAATCAATGGCTACAAATTAGAAGAAATTGCGACAAAGTGTGGGATCACTTTAAGTTCAGTACGAACTTATTTTAAGAATATTTATGAGAAAACTGATTGCACTTCACAAATTGAGCTAATGCACTTATTGATGGGATGTACGATTCATTTTGAACATATTAATTAAACCTACCTAAAGATAATTCTTTAGGTAGGCTGTGCTCATTATCTAACGCGCTGTAATGTTACAGGACCTTCACCTTGTGGATGCAATATCAGAGTTTCAGCCGATACATTGATGTTTGCAATGGTCTTGCTGCCATCGGAACTGTCTTGTAATCCGCCACATTCATTGGTATCGAATAAAACTTCAGTGGTTGTGAGTGTATTACCTGAAAGAGTAAATTTGCCATATTCAATTCCAGGCCAGCCACAATCATCTCCGCCTTCAGTGTCCAGGAAGAAATAATAGTTTGTGTCAAAGAAGGCAAATAAATGGGTGTCACTAAATCTCCAAGCACCTACCAGACCATTAGCAGACTGTTTGACGCGGCTTAAACGGTATTCGGTATTGATCCCAGGTTCTGTCAGAATTAAGGTCGTTCCATCATAGTTTAAGGTATAAGGTTTGCCTTCTGCAGGATGTGAGAGTCCCCATTCACCATTACTGTCTTGAATAATGCGCGGTGAAATCACGCTTGTAGTTGCGTTCCAGTTTAACTCTCCAGTTTCAATGCCAGGTGTTCCATCACCGTCAGCAGCTTCTGCTTGACCTAAGGCATAACGGCCATCTTCTAAAATATGGATCAGTACAGCGCTGTTTGCATTACGGCCAATTTCCCAAGTACCGGCGATGTCTTTATAGAAAGTTGACTGGAAGTTCTCTGCAGCTTTTTCAGGTGTAATCAATTTTTCTGTGGTAACTACGCCTGTTGATACTATGTCTGTAGCAAAAGCTGTAGGGGCCTTAGAAAAATCTAAACTCTTATTAAGAAGGGCATTAGCAGTTTCGGTACTGATGCTAATCCCATTGTCATGATTACTATCTGTATCTAAAGACTGTAAAAGCACCATCAGGTTGGTACGTGCATATTCAGTTTGTGCTAAATCTAAAGGCGTAACACGTTCTTTAGCTTCAATTTCTTGACCCAGTTGTATGTCACCAATCAGGAATTTAACCTTTTCTCCATCATTAAATTTAAATTCGCCTTTTTCATTAGTAACCCCTTCAGCACCACTGCTGGTGATATATGTTACCCCTGAGATAATTCCATCTGTCAGTACACCAGTTTCGGTCCCGACCGGAGCGGTAGGTGGAACAGGTGATGAACCCTCTGTACGATCATTATCTGAACCGCCACATGCTGTAAGTAACCCCGCTAAGGCAAGACAAATTAAAGTCTTTTTCATGAAAATCTTCCTGGAATTTATTATGTCATCGAAGTATAGAAAGAAAGCTAAAATCGACATATCCTAAAATTAGGATGGAAAAATATATA
Source organism: Acinetobacter sp. CAU_H_60 (assembly GCF_058599385.1). Lineage (NCBI taxonomy): Bacteria > Pseudomonadati > Pseudomonadota > Gammaproteobacteria > Moraxellales > Moraxellaceae > Acinetobacter > Acinetobacter sp. CAU_H_60. Next base: position 923,356 of record NZ_CM178653.1, read on the forward strand.
AATCAGTAAAATAAATTGAACTCACTATTTGTTTAAAAGAGTGAGCTTGCAATAGGAAGTGAAAGAAGAAATATTCAAATAACAATAAATTGAAAATTCTTCCCAAAGTTTAAAAATACAAATATATATTAATTGGTGATTTATTGATCAGGATGCACTATCTATATTCTGCTGCATTGTTAGACTGTGGCGAAATTTTGACAATGATTGTGATGTAGCTGTGTTTGAAAATTTAGCTGAGAAAACTTTAAATTTAATGGGCTGGAAAACCGATGACCAATGGCCTGAAGACCTTGATCAATGTGTGATGATTGCAGCACCACATACCAGTAACTGGGACGCGCTATATGCACGTTTGGCCTTAAAGGCATTAAAAGTGAATGTGCGTCTGACCATTAAAGACAGCTATATGAAATTTCCATTTGGGCCTTTTGTACGTGCAATGGGTGGAATTGGTATTGACCGTCGTCCCAAACAACCGGGTGAGCCTCGTCCAAGCATGGTTCAGGTTATGACAGATCTATTTAAACAGCATCCTAAACTGGTGATGCTGGTTACACCAGAAGGTACACGCGCCCGTCAGGAACAATGGAAAACTGGTTTTTATCATGTGGCGATCAATGCGGGTGTGCCGATTGCGCTGGCTTATATGGATTATGCGAAAAAAGAAGCGGGTGTAGGTAAAATCATTTATCCAACAGGAAATTATGAACAGGATATGGCTGAGATCATGGCGTTCTATGCCAATATTGAACCTAAATTTCCTGAAAAATTCAGTATTGATCAACGCTATTTTTAATTTCAGGAAAAATAAAAGCAGAGGGATGGACTCTGCTTTTCTGTACGATATATAAATACCGAATTTAATTTTGATTCTCTTCAGATAAAATTCCCCCCAGATTCTGGCAGGCATCTTTATAAAGATTGTATTGCTGTTCTACCACTTCATATAAAGGCAGGTCAAAAAGCTCTTCACCTTGATGATATTGCTCAATATAAGACTCGACCTTGGTTTTGCTGCTGTACAGCATGTGTTGATAATAATCCGTCATACTACTGTGTGGCATTTGCGCTGTATCAATCTTGGCACAATTGAAGTTTTGCAGAAGCTGTTCTGACTTTTTAAGATCATTGGACATACAACCTGCCAGTAACATGCTACTGAGCAATGCCGTTAGGAGTTTCATAGAAAAAGATGAACTTTGATGGGGAGCGCACTATTGTAGAAGTAAATGCGCTATGCAAAAGTAGTTTTATTCAACAACTGGTCAAAAAATAGAAGAATGAAATTTAGAATCTCATTCTTCCTTTGCGATCTTTAACCTTTAACCAGTCCGCCATCGACAATCAGGTTTTGACCTGTCACTGCACGTGAATAAGGTGACAGGAACATTAAAATAGCGGATGCAAATTCTTCAGGCGTAATCACGCGGCGCAGAGGAGTGGATTGAGCAATCAGGTCAAAGACAAAGTCAGGTGTTGCTTTACTTGCATCTGTGGTTTGCAGTAATCCGCCTGAAAGCATGTTCACATTAATCCCATACTGACCCAGGTCTTGCGCAGTAGTTCGGGTAAAGGCCAATAGAGCCGCTTTCGCAGTCGTATAATCATGATAAGGAACGACGGGGTTTTGAACCAGGTTAGTCCCAATATTCACGATACGACCAAAATGTGCCTGTTTCATATCTTCTAATGCAGCTTGTGTTGTATTTAAACAGGCCTGAACTGCTCCACTAAACTGACGGGACATGCTTTCCCAGGTCAGATCTTCAACTTTAGGTCGCTCATCACCATTAAACTCAAATTGCACCAGCGCATTATTAATAACGGAATGGATGGCTTCTCCAAAATGGGCCTTGCTGGCAGCGAATAAAGCTTGTACCTGATCAGCTTGTGTTACATCTGCCTGATAGGCAAAGACCTGATCAGGATACTGATTTTGCAAAGCTTCAGCTTGGGTTTTGCTGCTATGGTAATTCACCACTACACGTGCACCTTCCTGAATCAGAAGCTGGGTAATGGCTAGTCCCAATCCACGGGCACCACCAGTCACAAGTACAATTTGATCACGAATTTGCATCGCTTATATCCGCCTAGAGAATCATCCGGGCTAACATAACAGCAATAGGGCTGAAAGCAAAGTGATGTAAGGCTCTAGAGCTGCTCTATCGCGCAAATGAGTCAATGCCTTCCTTGATCAGGAGAAAGCAGCCCGAGCTGAAGAGCAAGCCTAAGACAATCTGTTTAAAACGTAATTCTGAAATTCGATGAAACAGACGTGCGCCTAAAATAGCGGGAATACTTACAGCTAGAATGAGTACCGCCATATAGGGAAGGTGAGTCTGATTTAAGGTGCCTTGCAGTAAATAGGCGGCTAAGGTAAACACCTGTATGGCAAAATTAAAATGACGCAATATGTAGCGCTGCTGTTCTTTCGGCAGCTGTTTCAGCATTAACCAGGCAGAGGGTACAGAACCACAGAATCCCCCTAAACCTCCTAAAATGCCACCAGCCAAACCAATCCCTGCATCCGCAGTTTTACCTGAATGCTGAATCAATTTAATCTGTGGATTAAGCAACATCAGTGGACACCAGATCACGAGAAATATACCCAGCAAAATACGAAAAGTACCCGCTTCAACGATATTCAGTAACCAGGTGCCGAGTGGGACACCGATCAGACCAGCAATTAAATAAGGTAGATATAAGGTTCGGTGCAGATGAGGAAGTCTAGGTTCATTGGATAATGAAATGAGGTGACTCCACACCGAGGCAAAAACCACTAAGGGCGCAGCAAGTTGAGGGCTTAATCCCCATACCCAGAATGACATGGCAATTAATGCAAAAGCAAAACCGGTAAGTCCCTGTACAAATCCTGCGATAATTGCACCAAGAATAAAGAGTAGCCAGGTCATAAAAATCAGGGCATTGGAAAAGTCTGTAGTATTCAAAATATAGCCAGAAAAACCAAGCAAATCCTTAGCTGTATTTATGCGAATCTAAGTGTAAATATGCATAAATGGTTTTTTATTAAATCCGAGACAAATCCTTTAATTAAGTATGGAAAATGAACAAAATCATACAAGAGTGCAACAATGGCTCCGCGTACTCTTCATGAAATCACTTGATACTAATTGAGTGCGGTATAGAGGTGATGAACATGAAAAAAATGATATTACTGTCATCTGTATTGGCAGTAGCGCTAACAGGCTGTGTGGTTGATCCTTGGGATGAAGGTTATCGCGGTCATCATGATCGTAATGGACATTATGATCGGGATCGTGGTGATAAGGATTGGAAAAAACATAAAGATCATCGTGACTGGAAACGTGACAGAGGTGATCGGGACTGGCGTCGTAATCGTTAACTATTACCTTCCATTTATAAAAAAGGATTTCTTTAAGGAATCCTTTTTTATTTGAGTGTTTAATATAAGTAGGTTTTAAGCCGCTTTTTTCTGATACAGCCCTGCGCGTACTGTACCGGCTTTGGTATTTTTAACTAAACGCCATGAACTTGGCAGCTTCAATGTGCTGAGTTCACGATCGGCTTCTACATAGATAAAACCATCTTCTTTGATCAGTGGATCAGCCTGAGCAGCCAGAGTTTCCCATAGATCCAGAGTATAAGGCGGGTCTAGAAAGACCAGATCAAACTGCTGTTTCAGGCTGGTTAATGCTTGTTGTGCTGTCGCAATTTTAAGTTGCGCACGTGCTTTGGTGACTTTGAGTAATTCCAGATTTTGGGTGAGGAATTGCGCCTGAGTACGATCAGGTTCAATCATCACCACTGAAGCTGCACCACGTGATAATGCTTCAAAAGATAAAGCGCCCGAACCGGTACACAGATCCAAGACACAGGCATTCTGGACATCCCACATCAGCCAGTTAAATAAAGTTTCACGCACACGGTCAGGTGTGGGGCGTAATCCTTCGATACTGGCAAAAGCCAATTGACGGCGTTTCCAGTCACCACCAATAATTCTAAGTTGATTTTTCATGAATTATTCCTGATCGTCATTGGCTGAAGGGGTAGAGTGAGAAGTTGCAGGTTGTGGATTATTTGGCTGTGCGTGGGTCGCCTGACTGCCTTCTTGTGTTGGGGTCGCATTCGGATCAGCACTTAACAGATTCGGTCCACTTGGCAATTCACCCGGTTTAATACCTGCTGTCATGAGACCGCCACTAATTTGATGGCCGGCAGGGTGAATTGGATTTTTATCGCGAGACAGTAACCAGTAATCAAATAACGGTTTAGCCAGTTGTGCAGCAGAACCACCATGTCGACCATTTTCCCAGACAACGACTACTGCAATTTCAGGGGCTTCAGCAGGTGCAAAACCCACAAATAGACCATGATCCAGCTGGCGTTCAGTCAGCAGGGCTTCATTATAGCGCTTACCTTGGGCAATACTTTTCACCTGTGCCGTACCGGTTTTACCTGCGATTTGATACATCGGTGTGCGGATTCCACGACCTGTACCTGACTGAACCACATCAATCATGGCATCACGCATTTTGATCCAGTCATCTGGTTGACCATTAAAGTCGATTTTACCATTGGTGGCATTATGTACGGTGAAAGGTTTGGCACCTTTGCTTTCACGCAGTACGTGAGGCGTAACATGTGAGCCTTGATTTGCTGTAATAGCAGTTGCCATGGCGAGCTGTAATGGTGTGGCGGTAAATGCACCCTGACCAATACTCACCGAAATGGTTTCACCACGTGACCATTTGGATTTACGGGTACGCATTTTCCATTCAGGACTTGGGTAAAGACCTGAACTTTCACTTGGTAAATCCACACCGGTTTTTTCGCCAAAGCCGAACTGGCGCATCCAGCTATTCATTCTTTCAATGCCCATCCGATAGGACATGACATAGAAATAGGTGTCGCAGGACACCACTTGAGCTTTATGCAGATTCACAGCACCATGACCAGTTTTCTTATGGTCACGGAAGCGGTGGCTATCGCCCGGTAAGGTAAAGTACCCCGGGTCAGAAATCGCTGTACTCCAGTCGACCAGTCCATAATGCAGACCGCCCATACCAAACATCGGTTTGATCGTTGAACCTGGAGGATAAGCCCCTTGAACAGCACGGTTATAAAGTGGTTGATCTAAACTGTCACGAAGGCCTGAATAGTCTTTACTGCTAATCCCGGTCACAAATAAATTAGGGTTAAAACTTGGACTGGAAACCAGTGCCAAAATTTCACCTGTACGTGGGTCAATCGCGACAATGGCACCACGGCGACCCGCCAGTTGCTCTGTGGCAATGGTTTGTAGACCATAATCCAATGACAAATACAGATCATTACCACGTACCGGCTCTTTACGGCCTAAGTGGCGCAGGACATTACCGAAAGCATCAGCTTCTACCGACTCATTACCCGGCACACCATGTAAGAGATCTTCATAGTATTTTTCTACCCCGATTTTCCCGATCAGGTTAGACCCGGCATAGAGATCCTTATCAATTTCTTTGAGTTCTTTGTCATTAATACGGCCGACATAACCAATCACATGTGCGAAGAGTTCACCATGCGGATAGTAACGCGTCATCTGAGTTTCAATATTGACGCCCGGAAATAGATATTTTACTTCACTAAAACGGGCAATATCATTTTCATTCAGATTCAGCTTGATCGATACCCGTTCAGTTTTACGTGCTGTCTTGATTCGGGCCTGAAAACGTTCAATATCTTCTTCGGTTAATTCTAAAATCGGCGCAAGACGCTTCAGCGTATCATCAATATCTTGAACATCGGCGCGGCTTAAGGTAGCTGTAAAAACCGGGTAATTATCGGCAAGTAAAATACCGTTACGATCATAAATATAGCCGCGTGCGGGCGCTAAGGGCTGCAGGCGAATACGGTTCTGGTCAGAAGCCGTAGAGAAGGTTTCAAAATTAAAAATTTGCAAATAGGCATAGCGGCTGACCAGCAGCAGCATAAAGAAAATCACAATACCGACAGAGATCCAGACCCGACTGCTATAGATGCGCTTTTCTTGTTGTGCATTTTTTAAAGGAAAGTGCTGCTTCATACGCGATCGACTTAAGACCAGAGGGAAAGGAATCAAAGTGGAGTATTCTAGCGCAACTGTACGGGATTTGATAATGAAAAACTGGCTGTAGCAATTCCTGTGTTTAAACTTTGACTTTGCAGACATGAAAATTGTAAAGTGCTGTATACAAGAGTTTTAATAATTCTGATAAAGTCAAAATTAAATAAAAATAGGACTCTACCAAAAACTATAATTAAGGAAGATGGTGAAGGAATGAACAAAGTTTACCCTTTGTTGGCATTTGCATTCTTTGCAAATGGGGTATATGCACATGATCAAGTGAATAATACGGCAAACAGAACTGAGGATCGTGAGCCTAAAGCTTTTAATGTTGGGGTCGGATTTACCCAGAAACTTATCCATCTAAACACTGAATGGGTGAATCCTTATGGGATTGCTTATGTGAAAGGTGGTGCTTTTCTCAACGATGATCGTACAGTTGGAGCACAAGTCGGCTTTCGTTATCCAGCTCACCTCACCGGCAAGGACAAAAATGGTTATTATGTAGGGGCTTATGCCGGTCATATCGATAGCAAACAGGTGGATGGCAAATACGAAAGCCGTTTAGGTGGGGGTATTGATCTGGCGTATGTTTTGCTTAGTTCAGAACGGATCAGCAGTTTTAGTATCGGTATTGGGGCGGGGGAGAAATTACAGGACAGTAATGGTCGCGTTGTAGCCGAAACTGAACCCAGACTACAATTCTCCTATACTTTAAGTATCGGTTTATAGACAAAATATTCAACTTTATTAATACCTGTATTCTGTGAACAAAAAATTAAATATGGAATTTATGCATGCTTGAGTACGTCAATGAATTGTGGCAAGCCTTCTTGAATCGCCCAGATTTTTGGGCAGTGCTCAGCATTATCCCGGTGACCGCATTCGTAACATGGGCTCACGTGTGGATGGCGCTAAAAATGGTGTTTTATCCAATTAATTTTTGGGGTTTTCATGTCGGGCCTGTTCCTGTTGGCTGGCAAGGTATTGTGCCGCGTAAAGCTGGAAGAATCTCTGGAATTATCACGGATAATACCTTGTCTAAACTCGGGTCTATCCAAGAGTTCTTGCAGGCAATGGACCCGGATGATATGGCACGTATTATCGGGGAACAGGTCGGTTTTGAACTAGAACATCTGATTGATGAAGTCATGATGGACCGAAATGCAGTTCTGTGGGAAAACTTGCCTTATTCAATCAAGCGCCGTATTTATGCACAAGCCCATAAACAGCTGCCACAGGTATTAAAAGAATTAGTGACTGAACTGACCATGAACGTCGAGTCACTGGTCGATATGCGCGACATGGTGGTCAGTCAAATGGAAGGTGATCGCCGTTTAATGGTGCGCATGTTCTTGAAAGTCGGGCAGAAAGAAATCAACTTTATCTGGCATATCAGTGCCCTGATCGGGATGTTCTTTGGCCTGTTCCAGATGGTGGTCTGGTTTGTGGTGCCATGGCACTGGACCGTACCGTTCTGGGCGGCTATCTGGGGCTTCCTGACTAACTGGATTGCGATCTGGATGGTGTTTAATCCGGTAGAACCGCACTATATCAAATACCCGCAATTCTTTAAGCGTACAGTCGATCATAGATTCCCTTGGATCAGGCCGGTGATTCCTCGAATTGGCACCTATAACATACAAGGCGCATTTATGAAACGTCAGGAGGAAGTCTCTGACGTATTTGCCAGTGTAGTCACAGAAGATCTGATTACGCTAAAATCGATCATGACAGAAATGATGTATGGTGGTAAAAAAGATAAAACCCGCCGTATTGTCAAACGTCATATTAACGAAATTATGGAAACACCGCTGGTTCGGACCTCTTTACAGTTGTCTTTAGGACCAAAAGAGTATGCAAAACTCAAGACAGACTTGATCGATCGCTCGATTGAAATTACGATGGTGCCTGTAAGCGACCCTGCGTTTAATGCGAGCCGTGCACAGAAGATCTACCAAATGTTTAGAGACCGCATACGTGATTTGACGCCTAACGAGTTTCAGAATCTATTACGTCCTGCTTTTCAGGAAGATGAATGGATTTTGATTGTCCTGGGGGGAGTTACCGGTTTTGTTGCGGGTTTAATCCATTTGTTTGTGGCTTTCTTATAATTAGATGCCAAAGAGCAGCACACGTTTTGGTCGTGTGAAGCTGGGTATCTTATACATAGTTAAAAAATGAGGATGTTTATATATGCGCATTATCTTACTCGGACCACCTGGAGCAGGTAAAGGTACACAAGCTCAGTTGATCTGTAAGCGCTACAATATCCCACAAATTTCAACCGGTGATATGCTCCGTGCTGCAATTCGTGAAGGAACTGAATTAGGTCTACAAGCTAAAAGCGTCATGGACAATGGCGGTTTGGTTTCTGATGAATTGATCATTGGTCTGGTCAAAGAGCGTATTGCACAACCTGACTGTGCAAATGGCTGCATCTTTGATGGTTTCCCACGTACGATTCCTCAAGCTGAAGCGCTGGAAAAAGAAGGCATTGCAATTGATCATGTAATTGAAATTGATGTGCCGGATGAAGAAATCGTTCAACGTCTATCTGGTCGTCGTCAACACCCGGCGTCTGGTCGCGTTTATCACATCGTTTACAACCCGCCAAAAGTGGAAGGTAAAGATGATGAAACTGGTGAAGATCTGGTACAACGTCCAGATGACCAGGAAGAAACTATTCGTCGCCGTTTAGGTTCATACCACACTGAAACTGAACAGCTGGTTGGCTTCTATCAAGGCCGTGCAGCTTCAGGCGAAAATGCACCGACTTATGACAAGTTAAACGGTCTACGTCCAATCGAAGAAGTTCAAAAAGATCTTTTCGCGATTCTGGATCAAGCAAAATAATCGGTTTCCGATCATTTTGACTTTCAAAGAGCCCTAAGTCATATTAGGGCTCTTTTTATTGTATTGTTCAAAAGGATCTGCTGTGAAATTTGCTGTATTAGGATTGATGATTGTATTTCTAGCAGTACTGTTTGCACTGTTCTATGTCAGCTTCAAGATGCTGAAAAAAGTACGTCAGGAAGAACGTGCTGAAAATGCGGGTAAGGTGCCTGTGCGTCAGCTGCATCCTAAATTACAGGCAGAGCTTGAGCAAAAGCGCAAGCAAGAACAGGCTGGGCAAAATAAAAAATAAAAACTTTTTGAGTACTTAAATTAAAAAGCTGAACCTAGCGTTCAGCTTCAATATTTTTCACCGGAATTGCGCGACCTGCGCCAAATTCAAAACGGTCGGGCCAGTTACAGACATCGGCGACCACACATTCATGACACTTTGGTTTACGTGCGATGCAGCAATAGCGGCCATGTAAAATCAGCCAGTGATGTGAATCAATAATAAATTCTTTTGGAATCACTTTGACCAGACGATGCTCGACCTCAAGCACGTTTTTACCTACTGCCAAACCGGTACGATTACCGACACGGAAAATATGCGTATCCACAGCCATGGTTGGCTGGCCAAAGGCAGTATTCAGCACCACATTCGCTGTTTTGCGTCCTACACCGGGTAAGGCTTCCAGATCTGCACGATTGTCCGGTACCACGCTGTTATGCTTCTTGATGAGCATTTCACAGGCTTTAATGACGTTTACAGCTTTGGAATTATACAGGCCAATCGTTTTAATATATTCCTTCAGCCCATCCACACCAAGTGCATAAATCGCTTCCGGTGTATTGGCGACCGGAAACAGTTTATCGGTGGCTTTATTCACGCTTACATCCGTAGCTTGGGCAGACAGGGTCACTGCAACCAGTAATTCAAATGGGCTGGAATAGTTCAGTTCAGTTTTCGGATTCGGACGCTGTTCACGCAGGCGCTCAAAGAAAGTCTGAATCTGTTTTTTAGTCATGTTTTTTACAGGCTTAGCTGTTACTGTTGTCATGATCTTATCCCTGTAAAGCCTGTAATTGCTGCGTCAGTTCTTCAAGTTGCAGACGTTTGCGTGCATCCTCACGAACAGAAAGCTGTTTTTCTAACTTTTTGATTTGTGTGCGTAATTTGGCAAGCTCAATCGTGGTTTTGGCATCAAGTGTAACCACTTCATCGGTTGGTTTTTTCACGATTTCAATGACAGGAACCTGATCGACCTGAGCAGAGAACTGGGCAAATAGGGCAGTATTAATCTCGGCACGAACGACAGGTCCCTTACGGTCGATGCGACGTTTTTCTTCGCGTTGAATATGCGCATAGTAACGTTTACGCAAATCATCCTGTTCAGCAATACGCTGAGCTTCAGTTGGTAAAGGCTGAAGATCTTCAACCAGATCAATACAGTCTACCGGGCAAGGCGGAATGCAGAGTTCACAGCCGGTACACAGGTCAGTGAGCACAGTATGCATCAATTTGCCTGAGCCAATAATCGCATCGACCGGACAGGCACTGATGCATTTGGTACAACCAATACATTCATCTTCACGAATGATGGCTTTCATGCGCTGAGGACGACCATCCGTCTGAATGGGCCAGACACTTTCTTCAGCGGGCAGTTTAGAACGATTTAACAATGCTGCCAGAGCATCAGCGACGGGCTGTCCACCCGGTACACATTTATTGGCATCTTCGCCCTCAGCAATGGACTGAGCATAGGGCAAGCAGCCATCACGATGACCACATAAACCGCACTGGGTTTGGGGCAATAAAGCATCAATAGACTGGACTAGAGAGATTTGCGAATTCATGAATAACCTAGGCTGCTCGGGCTGAGCCTTAGAGTGAATGAAACAAAATATGTCAATTTAATGATTTTAACATGTTTTTAAGGAACTAAGTTATGCACGATTAAGGGTCACTTTGTGCATTATTATTAGGCATAAATTAACAATTAAGCATTGATTCAATTGGCATTTAAGTACACAGAAAAAATATTCATAATCAATATAAATAATTGTTATCAAATTAAATTTAAACTATTTTTCAAAAAAGTATTGTAGATTAGTTACAAAAGATATTTAATATTTTGCGCCAAAATTTAACATTGATTGTAAATTTGACCAATTTTGATCCATTTTCTGCTGAGGATTAAGCGTTGAAATACAACACACTTAATGAGTTCCTAGATTACGTAAAATCACGTGATGCACATCAACCCGAATTTCTTCAAGCTGTAGAAGAAGTGATGACCAGTTTGTGGCCATTCATTGAAAAGAATCCACAATACGCAGCACATGGTTTACTAGAACGTCTAGTTGAACCTGAGCGTGCGATCCAGTTCCGTGTTGCTTGGGTAGATGACCAAGGTCAAACACAGGTTAACCGTGCGTTCCGCGTACAGTACAACTCAGCGATTGGTCCATTCAAAGGTGGTATGCGTTTCCACCCGTCAGTGAACCTTTCTATTTTGAAATTCCTCGGTTTCGAGCAAACTTTCAAAAATGCCCTGACTACATTGCCTATGGGCGGTGGTAAAGGCGGTTCTGATTTTGATCCTAAAGGCAAATCAGAAGGCGAAATCATGCGTTTCTGCCAAGCGTTAATCATCGAGCTTTATCGTCATCTTGGTTCTAATACAGATATCCCAGCGGGTGATATCGGTGTGGGTGGCCGTGAAGTTGGTTACATGGCTGGTATGATGAAAAAACTCAGCAATGACACTTCATGTGTATTCACTGGTAAAGGCCTGACTTTCGGTGGTTCTCTGGCTCGTCCAGAAGCAACTGGTTACGGTACAGTGTATTTCGCTGAAGAGATGCTGAAAACTCGTGGCGAAAGCTTCAAAGATAAAGTGGTAACAATCTCTGGTTCTGGTAACGTTGCGCAGTACGCTGCTGAAAAAGCAATGTTCTTGGGTGCTAAAGTTGTTTCTCTATCTGACTCTGCGGGTACTGTTCACGTTAAAGACGGTTTCACTGAAGAGCTTCTTGCTGAAGTGATGGAACTGAAAAACATTAAACGTGGCCGTATCTCTGAATTTGCATCTAAACACGGTTTTGAATACCTTGAAGGTCAACGTCCTTGGGGTATCAAATGTGATATCGCGCTTCCATGTGCGACTCAAAACGAACTTGATGCGAATGATGCAGCAGCGCTTCTTGCAAACGGCGTAATTTGTGTTGCTGAAGGCGCGAACATGCCTTCTACACTGGATGCAGTTGAGAAATTCGTTGAAGCGAAAATCCTTTATGCTCCAGGTAAGGCATCTAACGCCGGTGGTGTAGCAACTTCTGGTCTTGAAATGTCTCAAAACGCATTGCGTTTAGGCTGGACTTTCGAAGAAGTTGACGAACGTCTGCATGCGATCATGAAAGAAATTCACCGCAACTGTGTGAAATATGGTACTAAAGAAGACGGTACTGTAAACTATGTAGACGGCGCAAACATCGCTGGCTTCGTAAAAGTTGCTGATGCAATGCTTTCTCAAGGCGTATTCTAAGTCTGACTTAGTTTAAGCTTGAAAAAAACCGAGGTGAATGCCTCGGTTTTTTTATGTACAGTATTTATCTTTAAAGAGTGCCTTTGACTGTTTCACGCTCTACAGCCATGTCGAATACATAGGCATATTTAGACTGGTCAGCTGCCGGATTTTTAATTTCATAACGTTTGACCCGAATAATCTGACGCTCATTCGGTGTATGCTGAAAACCTTCAATCTGATCGTAAAATAAAGTCCAGTCTTTATCGACTTGAGTCTTTAAGCCTTTTTCATCATATTTGATTTCTTTTACTTGCAAGCAGGTTTGTTGAGCTACACCCGTACAGGCTTTAGTCTGTGGTGAAACTTCTAGGAAAATAGTTTCTGCCTGACCTTGGTATTTGGTTTCCGGTGTCATTTTTCCGGTAAAGACATATTTTTGACCATCTGCTGCAGTAATACTCAGTTTTGGTTGATTGGCATCACTTGGATCCAGGCTAAACGGAATATCACGCTTTTGCAGAAGCTGGCTGATAAAACGTTCCTGTTCCATTAATGGTGCATCACACGCCATCATGGTACCCATCATGTCACCCGTACTCAGGGTATTATCTTTAACATCCCAGTTCGTACCAAGGCCATTACAGCCAGAAGCTACACTCAGTCTGCCTTGCTGGTCAAAGCTCAGAACAATCGGGCGTTGCAGCCCACGATCAAGTTCCCAGGTATAAGCGGGCAGAATTTGTGTAGGTGTTTTTAATGTGGTGGATAGAGTAGAAATAGCCGGATCTCCTGAAGTAGCAGGAAGATGAGAAGATTGACATGCAGTTAAAGCCAAAGGGAGCAGGGCAAGCGCAAAAATACTGAATTTCATTGGTTTATATTCTATGTGCTAAAGTTTCAACGTGATTATAATCAAGAGATTAACAAAAAATATGGATACAAATCGTAGCTTTTGCTAACAAAATGTATCCAAATTAAAAAGTCAGATTTTAAATAAGCGGAGCTATCGGTTAGTCAAAACGGTAGATATCCATTCCCAAAGCGCCCATCGTAAAACTGCTATGCACAATACTGAAACGGTTGCCGGTACCCATAGCAAAGAACAGTGGAGCAAAGTGTTCCAGCGTTGGGTGATTACGTTTTAACTGAGGAATAGACTGCCAGTCCAGAACGGCATCAAAATCGCTATGGGTTAATTTATTGGCTACATAGTTACGGAAGGTCGATGCCCATTCCGGAACTTCATCGCTATTTCCCTGCCAGGACAATTCACGCAAATTATGGGTAATACTCCCTGACCCGATCAGGAAAACCTGCTGCTCACGAAGGGGCGCCAACGTCTGGCCAATCTTGTAAATCTCTTCTGCACTCATCGACATTGGTAAAGAAATTTCAACCACCGGGATATCTGCTTCTGGATACATATGTAAGAGCGGCATCCAGACGCCATGATCACGCGGACGGGTGCTGTTGGCATGTGCAGAGAAACCGGCATTGACCAATAGACCCAAGACTTGCTCAGCCAGCTCTGGATTGCCGGGAGCAGGGTAGCGTAACTCATATAACTCGGGTGGAAAGCCACGGAAGTCATGCCAAGTTTCAGGACGAATACCTGTATTGACTTCCAGAGCTTCACTTTCCCAGTGTGCCGACATAACAATGATGGCAGTTGGACGTGGCAGATTCAGGCTTAAACGGTGCAATGCCGGGCCAACCTGCTCAGGATTGAGCGCGAGCATGGGAGAACCATGAGAAATAAATAAGCCGGGCAAAGTCTGTAAGTTCATAAGTCAAACCACATTAATTCAATGTTTTAATCATGCAATAAAAAGGGAAGCAAAGGCAGGGGTGATTGTTCAACAAAACGTTGCATAATCAGAACGCATCCACAGATCAGCCTGCACGGTGATAAGGATGATTATGGTTGATGCTCATGGCGCGATACAGTTGTTCAATCAGCATTACACGGACTAGCGGATGTGGCAAGGTGAGTTTAGACAGGGACCAATGCCAGGCTGCTGCTTTTCGGACTGCTTCAGAATGGCCATCTGGCCCACCAATCGCCAAGGCAATATCATGACCTTCCAGCATCCAGCCTTTCATGGTTTCAGCCAGTTTTTCCGTACTAAACTCACGGCCACCGACTTCTAGTGCAATCAGGAATTCATTCTGTTTTAAGGCATTTAAAATACTGTCACCTTCAATATTCCGGTATTTCAGAATATCGGCTTCAGAATCGTTTTTGCCCCGTTTCGCCATTGGTAATTCAACCACCTGAGTCTGTACAAAAGGCTGAATACGCTTGAAATAGTCTTCAAAGCCTGTCAGCACCCAAGCCGGCATTTTCTGGCCAATGGTTAAGATACGGATTTTCATAGAACTGGATCAATAATTAGATACTTCATTATAACGATCAAACAACACGAAGTTGAGCTAGGGAAACAAATTGAAATTGAAATCATGAATTTAATGTTGCTTTAATATCCATGATTCAAGTATCCGCTTGATAATAAAGGAATGGATAATAAGAAATGCGGACCAGTCTCATTATTAAAAGATATTGCACTTTTCTACTAATTATTCTCGGTTTAACCAGTTCAGTCATGAGCTTTGCTGCGCCTGCAAATTTTTCCTCCAAGCAGGCTCAGCCGGAACATCTGGAACTATTTATCAAACAGATTATCAGTGTGGACGAATACCGGAATTTTAAAAATATCAGTGAATTAAACCGGGTTTCAGCCTGGCTCAAAGAACAGATGCGTCTACTGGGTATTCCATGCCAGTTCCAAAACTATATTGTAAATAGCCTAAGCTATAGAAATGTGGTGTGTCAACTGAATGCCAAAGCCAAAACCAAACTGGTTATTGGCGCGCATTATGATGTCTTTAGTGATCTGTATGGAGCAGATAACAATGCTTCCGGTGTGGCAGGGGTACTAGAAACAGCCCGATTGTTGGCCTTACAGAAGTCAAAACTCAAACATAATATCGAGTTCGCTTTCTATACACTGGAGGAGCCACCATATTTCAAGACTGAACATATGGGAAGTTATTTGCATGCCAAAGCATTAAAGGCCCAGAAACAAAAAGTGAAAGGTGTCATTATTCTGGATTCTATTGGCTATTATGATGAAAATCTGGTGCAGACCTATCCGACAGGATTGAAATGGATCTATCCACGGCATGGTAACTTCATTGCTGCGATTGGATATTTGACATCAGCCGGTTTGACAGGAGATTACTGCACGTCCATGCAACGTTTCAAGCGGCTAGACTGTCAGCGTTTTATTAGTCCGGCATTTGCTCAGGACATGAATTTTTCTGGTTATCTGAATTATGCTAAGTTTAACTATTCAACCATGTTGATTACAGACACAGCGCATTATCGTAATCCTTACTACAATACTGAGCAGGATACCTTAGATAAACTGGATCTGACCAAGATGGCTCAGGTCGTGAATGGTTTGGTCGATATGGTGATTCGCTTTTAATTGTCTTCACCTGGATACAAAAACACCCTGCCAGAGCAGGGTGTTTTTCGAAGTCTTTAGGTCTTAATGACGTGCAGCTTTAGCTTCTTCGCTCGCTTTTACAATCGGTGGTTTTACCAGTGCTTTCGGCATATCGATCAAAGCCAAAGGTAAAATCTCATCAATCGATTTCACAGCTTTGATTTCTAGGCCTTCTTTTACATTCTCAGGAATTTCCGCAAGGTCGCGAACGTTTTCCTGTGGAATGAATACCAGTTTGATGCCACCACGGTGCGCAGCAAGCAGTTTCTCTTTCAGGCCACCAATACGCATTGCACGGCCACTCAAGCTGGTTTCACCTGTCATCGCAATATCTGGACGAATCGCAATACCGGTGAATGCAGACACTAGAGCAGTCGTTAGTGCCAAACCTGCAGATGGACCATCTTTCGGAGTCGCACCTTCTGGTAAATGCACGTGCACATCAGTTTCTTCAAAGCGAGACGCTTCGATACCTAACTCAGCCGCACGGGTACGAACGACAGTCATGGCAGCGGTAATCGATTCTTTCATTACATCACCAAGTGAACCAGTGGTAATGAATTTACCTTTACCAGGTACTGCTGCAACTTCAATAGTCAGTAACTCGCCACCCACTGAAGTCCAAGCCAAACCATTTACGCGGCCAATTTGAGCTTCTTCTTCCGCCATGCCGTAGTCGAATTTGTGTGGACCCAAGTAATCTGGGAGATTACCCGCATTCACTTCAACCTGAAGATTTTTTGCTTTCTTGCTAACTGCTTCTTTCACTACCTTACGTGCAATTTTAGATACTTCACGTTCAAGGTTACGAACACCGGCTTCACGAGTATAACGACGCACAATGTCACGAATCGCTTCTTCATGCACAGTCAACTCTTTAGCACGTAAACCATTGTTCTTAATTGCTTTAGGAACAAGGTAACGGTCAGCAATATTAACTTTCTCTTCTTCAGTATAACCAGGCAGACGAATCACTTCCATACGGTCCAAGAGGGCCTCAGGAATATTCATGCTGTTGGCAGTACAGATGAACATCACTTCTGACAGGTCAAGATCCAGATCAAGATAGTGATCGTTGAACTTGTTGTTCTGTGATGGATCAAGTACTTCAAGCATCGCAGAAGCTGGATCACCACGGTAATCTTGAGCCATCTTGTCGATCTCATCGAGCAAGAACAGCGGGTTTTTCACGCCAACTTTGGTCAATGATTGCACGATCTTACCTGGCATCGCACCAATGTAGGTACGACGGTGACCACGAATTTCAGCTTCATCACGTACACCACCCAGGGCCATACGTACAAACTCACGACCAGTCGCTTTGGCAATCGATTCACCTAGTGAAGTTTTACCTACACCCGGAGGACCGACCAAACAAAGGATTGGACCGCGTAATTTTTTCACGCGAGACTGAACCGCTAGGTATTCCACAATACGGTCTTTGACGTCGTCCAGACCATAGTGATCGGCATCCAGTATTTCCTGAGCTTTGTTCAGGTTAATGCTAACTTTGCTGGCTTTGTTCCAAGGGGTATCTAGAATCACTTCCAGATAGTTACGAACTACTGCAGCTTCGCTAGATGCCGGTTGCATTGCTTTGAGCTTACGGAACTCAGATTCTGCTTTCTTACGCACATGCTCAGGCAGATCAGCTTCAGCCAGACGTTTTTCGATTTCCGCAACGTCATCTTCCGCACCGCCATTCATATCGGAAAGCTCGCGCTGAATGACTTTCATTTTTTCATTCAGGAAGTATTCGCGCTGATTCTTTTCCATCTGGCGTTTAACAGAATCATGCAAAGTCTGTTCAATCTGCTGTTCTTCAGACTGTTGCAATAAATACGTCATCAACTCAGTTAAATGTGCATCGAACTCGTCGTATTCCAGGAATTTCTGTTTCACTTCGATATTCAAAGGAACACGGGTCGCTACGAAGAATAACAGTTGCAGCAAGTCTTCGATTTTATTCGCAGCTGCAATCAGCTCACGAGCATTACGAAGTTTTGCTTCAGCATACTGAGCGAACAGGGCACGCAGCTCCTGCAAGCGCGTAGCTTGAGTTGTTTCATCGACTGATACAGTCATTGGGCTAAGTTCATGCTCAGCAGTCAAATACTCATTTTCATCAATGATGGTTTTGAGCTTGGCACGATACAGTCCTTCAATCAGGACTTTAATACAGTTTTCATCATTTTCGTGATTCACAACTTGCACAATCTTCGCGACAGTACCGTATTGATATAAGTTGTCGTGATCAATTTCTTCTGTAAGCGAATCTTTTTGCGCAACTACAAATACTAGATTGTCACTGTTACGAGCCACATCAACTGCATTGATCGATTTTTCACGACCGACAAATAGCGCAATTTGCATGTGTGGGTACACCACCACATCACGTAGCGCCAAAAGTGGTAATACACTTGGAACCTGAGGCTCTAAGGTTTCTTGATTCATAATAATTTCAGACATGGGCACTCCTAATGAGTGACAACGGTGTTGCCATGTTTTTAATAGTGATGGGTAATTTAAAAATTACAAGGGCTATAGCGACTAAATTGTATAAAAAATGACTAATTATGTGATTTTAAAGTACTTATGTATTTGGAAATACATCATTTAACGCTTAAAGCGTTGTAAAAGTGTAGGCGTAAGCAGGGCATCTAAAGGTTGATCCCATGTTTCTCGGACTAAAGGTTGTGGCACACGCTGAAAGTCATGCGCCAGTCCAAGGCGAAAAGGACGACGCGCTGCAGTTGCCAGCGTACGATCATAGTAGCCACCGCCCATACCAATCCGGGTACCATATTGATCACAGGCTAATAATGGCATTACCAATAGATCCAGTTTTGAGACATGCAAGCCACGAGTTGCCATGGGTTCACGCATTCCCAAGCGATGATGAGCAAAACGTTGGGAACGATATTGATTCTGACTAATTTCTACCCATGTGAGCTGCTGGTTCATATTGCAAATATTGGGGAGATAAACCCGTTTATGATGCTTAAAGCAGTATTCAATCAGCGCCTGAGTCCGAACCTCACCGAAAGCATCCAGATAAACCCCCACAGATTTGCTTGCATGAAATTCTGGCAAAGTCCGAATCATATTCAGGATACGTTGTTGAGTTTGTTTCTGAGTAAATCGAGAGAGTTGACGGCGCTGTTTACGTAGCTGTTTGCGAAGTTCGGAAAGATTCATCGTCGTCATAAATATGGTCTTCAGGATTATAGGGTATTAGAATTAATAAATTAGATTAATAAAATGCCATAACTTAAATAGAGGGTAGCAACATAGCGAGTATTATAGGCATCTGTATGAATTTTTGATTAAATTTTAAAAATAATAAAACATTAATGGTGAATTGCTTGATTTGTAATTAGATTTAGTCAACTTTTTAAAAGACGAAAAGGGTACGGGTATAGGACGCTAAACCAGGAAAAATGCAATAAATTTGAGATTTAGAAAAGAAGAAAAATAATGAAATATTTTGAGAAAAATAGAAGCACTCCGAGGATGCCGCTGCATGTCATTACCCTTGAACCCTAAAGTTCAAGGTGGACGAGACGCATACTTGCTGGGTTTCCCATACCGGATGGGCATACACTCTAAATATGCAGAACTCAATCCTAAGATTTAAATATCGGCTCAGGGGAATCTGACCCGCTGGCGAACATCTCAGAGTTAGACTAAGTATAAACGATAATGCTGATGTGGCAACTCTATGCTGTTCGTGAACTGTAAACAGTTTAGTCGAACGACCGAAGTTTAAACAAAAAACTCGATTATTCAGTTAGTTCTTCAACTTCTTCCAAAATAGTTTGTAACAAACGTTCGCAGTGCGCATATTGTTGCAGGGATTTATTCATCGTCAATACTTCCTGCATCAGTTCCAGTGCCACCATAATGATCAGTTTACTTGGTTCCATACGAGGTGCTTTACGGCGAAATTCATCGTATTTTTCATTGAGTAATTGCGCTGCACGCTGTAGTTCATCCTGCTGATCCGCAGTGGAGGCCAGACGGAAACTGTGACCCAATACCTTTAAGTCGATTGCGATTTGTTCACTCATGATGAAGCTTCCTCAGTCACTTCAGTAGGATGGGCCAATTGCTGAATTTCCTGTGCATTTTGATCCTGGGCTGTTCCCAAAATTGCCAGACGTTGAATAATGGCTTCAACTTTAGCTTTGGCATTTTCATTTTTCTGGGTAAGACGTTCTGATTCCTGATTCAGGCGCTGAATTTCCTGCTGGGCATGACGCTGTTCCAGCAATAACTTTTCTTTCAGCACACGTAATTCATTGCGTTCAGCCAGAATTTCCTGAAAACGGTTCTTTAGATCAGTACAACTTTTTTCCAGACGGCTATAACGATCTGCCAGTGCTGTAGCATCCTGGTTTAAATGCTGAAACTGGTTACGTGATTCTGTCAGTTGCTGATTGAGGTTCTGGATTTCTTGTTGTTTTTGCGCAATAAAGCTATTTTTTTGTTCAATTTGAGTTTCATGTTGCACGCTCGAAGCCTCTTGCTTCTCACGTAAACTGGTATTCTCACTTTCAAGTTGTGCAAGTCGCGTTTTTAAAACGCCAATATGCACTTGTAGACGCTGTAATTCTTCTAACATATCGAGGTCGCACAGTGTTGCAAACAAAGGTAATATATAAAGCAGTATAGAGATTGGATAAACGAATGCAAGACGATATTTCAGGTTGGTCAGAATGGTACCGCAATTTTTCTTCAATTGAAGAAATTTCTAGCCCAAGCGAACTGCATGGTTTGCTTACCGGAATTGTCTGTGTCACTCAGGCACCTTCAAGTGATGAATGGATACAGATTTTAGAAACGCTAGATGTCCCTGAACTGGATCCTGAAGCATTAGAATTGTTAACGGGTGAGGCAGAAGACATATTTCATGCGCTGTCTGAAGATGAGCTGGATTATCTGCCATTACTACCAGATGATGAGCATAGCTTGGCTGAACGCGTTCAGGCATTGGCTGACTGGTGTGCAGGCGTAGTGCTTGGTTTTGGCTTGGCCTCAGGTCATATCCGTAATGATGAAATGGAACTGATTGAACATTTACAAGATGTTGCAGCAGTTGAGTTTGAAGATTCTGATAACGATGCCGAAGGCGAAGAAAGCTATCAGGAGCTGTATGAGTTTGTTCGTCTGATTCCGGTAAGCCTGTCCGTTGGCCGCAAGAAAGTAGAGGTTGAAGAAACACCTTTATTGCAGAAATTCACGCAAAAAGCACCAGCTCCAGCTTCTGCAACTGAAGCGCAATCTGTAGTTGAAATTTTCTCGCCGAAACGTCCGAGTTAAGTTCAAGCGGTTCTAGACACAAATTAAAAACGGTTCTGAAACCGGCATATTTTTTGCTGAGTCTTCTCATGAAGATGATAGTAAATTGATCTGACCCGTTTTCAGAACCAAATTTTAAATAACAGTAGCAATTGATAAGAAGTAAGGTGTAATGAAGAAACTGACTCAAGCCGATTTTCAGGAACGTCGTGACATCCTCGCAGGGGAAATGGGATTACGTAGTATCGCGATTATTGCCACCAGCCCGGTTGCCCTGCGTAACCGTGATGCAGATTATAAATACCGCGCGGACAGTAGTTTCTTTTACCTGACCGGATTTGCTGAGCCTGAAGCAGTTGCAGTCATTGAAACGTTTGATACTGAAGAAGAAGGCTATACCTATAGTCTGTTCTGTCGTGAACGTGATCGTGAAATGGAAATCTGGAACGGCTACCGTGCCGGAGTAGATGGCGCCATTGATGATTATGAAGCGGACGAAGCCTATGCGATTGATCTGCTAGATGAAGAAATCCTCACCAAGCTTCAGAACAAAGATAAACTTTTCTACAGGATTGGTCAAAATGCCGAATTTGATGCACGTGTAGCTAAATGGATTGCAACAGCCAGTGGTGAAAGCCGCCGTGGTAATTCTGCACCGGCACAGATCATGCAGCTGGATCGTATCGTTGATGAAATGCGTCTGCATAAAGATGAAAATGAAATTGAACTGATGCAGCTTGCATCAGATATTTCTGCAGAAGCGCATACACTGGCTATGCAGAAAGTTCGTCCAGGCATGATGGAATATGCTTTAGAAGCTGAACTGAATTATGTCTTTGGTAAAAATGGCTGTGTACCATCCTACAACAGTATTGTTGGTGGCGGTGAAAATGCCTGTATTCTGCATTATGTGGAAAATGACAAAGAACTGAAAGATGGTGATCTGGTTCTGATTGATGCTGCCTGTGAATATCAGTTTTATGCTTCGGACATTACCCGTACGTTCCCGGTGAATGGTAAATTCAGCCCGGAACAAAAAGCTTTATATAATGTCGTATTGGATGCACAGATTGCTGCGATCAATGCAGTTCAAATCGGGAATTCTTATAAAGAGCCGCATAATGTGGCAGTTCGCATTCTGGTTCAAGGTTTACTTGATCTTGGGATTATGCAGGGGGAGATTGACGAAATTATCCAGACTGAAAGTTTCCGCCAGTTCTATATGCACGGTACTGGGCATTGGCTCGGTATGGATGTACATGATGTAGGTACATATAAAGCTAACGGTGAATGGCGTGCATATGAAGAAGGTATGGTCGTGACCGTTGAGCCGGGTCTTTATATTGCGCCAGATGATGAAACTGTAGATGTTAAATGGCGTGGTATCGGAATCCGGATTGAAGATGATGTGGTTGCTACCAAAAATGGCCCACTAGTGCTAACTGCAAAAGTTGTGAAAACCGTGGAAGATATTGAAGCCTTAATGGCCAAAGCCCATGCTGCTTAAATGAAAGATATAAAAAAGCCGGTGATCTCACCGGCTTTTTTATATAGTAGAAAGTTAAAAATGTATTCGTGAATGATAGTAATTTTTTAATTTATTGATATTAAAATGAATATTTATAAAATTTTAAAAAAAATGGATTAATTTCTTAGGCAATAAGTTATCCAATAGCTAGATAGAACAAAGATACTGTCGAGAAACATGCAAGACTTTTACTTACGTTAATCGCAACTTATTCAAATAAAATTAACTTTGTTAAAATTGAGAATTATAAGATGACAGGAATTCAACACAGCAATTGAGTTTTTAGC
Source organism: Acinetobacter sp. CAU_H_60 (assembly GCF_058599385.1). Classification (NCBI taxonomy): domain Bacteria; kingdom Pseudomonadati; phylum Pseudomonadota; class Gammaproteobacteria; order Moraxellales; family Moraxellaceae; genus Acinetobacter; species Acinetobacter sp. CAU_H_60. The sequence continues at coordinate 946,416 of NZ_CM178653.1, forward strand.
ATCAAAGCAACATATTAATTCCGATTTCGTTCTCATACTTGACCTGTTCCTTAAATAAACTCAAAGAAGAGCAGGAGAAAAATGATGAGACTAAATACGCTTGACTGGATTGCTTATGCTTTAGCGATTATTGGTGGCATCAACTGGGGGCTAGTTGGTGCATTTAACTTTGATTTAGTCGCTGCCATCTTTGGTGAAATGAGTGCACTATCTCGAATTATTTATGTATTGGTTGGTTTGTCTGCCTTGTATCTGATTTATACTGGTACAAAATTGGGTCGACGCGATGTACATCATGAGTCTCAAGCTCGAGTAGTACGTTAACTGACTGAAAGTTAATTGAAGTCATTGATATTTTTTTAATTAACTGATTCCTATAATTGATTAGTTAATCTAAAAGATATAAAGGACATTTAACAGAAACGGAGCTTAGGCTCCGTTTTTAGTATTTAAATTTTTGATAATGTCTAAAGAGATCAAAAAATATCTATAAGTTTTTTCTATCGACCGGATAAAAATACCTAAAGAAGTTAAATGGTTCTTTGCCTAATTTAATTAACCTTTTTTCTAAAACTAGATACGTAATAGAGCCTGCCAAGATCGAAGAGGTAATAAGTATAGAGCTAAATAGGTAAGGGTTTAATATATTGAGTTTGTTTAAAACCATAGCAACTGGGCTTAAAGTAAAAGGATGAATCAAATATAAAGAGTAAGATGAATCTCCAAGATGATTAAAGAATCTTAAAATTAGTGATTTAGTTTCTGTGATTAAGTCTTCTAAAGCTACGCATCCAACAAAAATGAAAAACATTGGGATCCCGATTTTTAATGATCTCAAGGTGATGAAATCAGGTAGTTTATAAAAGTTTTGATAGGCTAATAGGGAAGCACCGACAAGAATCATAAATGTAGACATTAATTGGGAAAGACTAGTATTTTTTATAATGATAAATGCCAGCACGCCTAAAGCGAATTCAAGCAAAAGATTATGGGTTAAAAACATCAGAAATTCAGATTTTGGTTGGAGTATTAAACCTATAGCCACAACAACTGAAAAATATAGAATGATAAAAAGATATTTATATAAGTCTTTTAATAAAAAGATTAGGAAAAAAGAAAATATAAAATAATAATAAAATTCGTAGCTTAAAGTCCATCCATTATTAATTAAAAATTTACTGCCATTCGGAATTAAAAAGAAGGATTCGAAAATTCCTGTTTCACCACCGGATGAATTTATAAGATTTGGAGAAATGAGAAATACAATTAAAGCAAAAAAACTGAGAACCCAATAAAGAGGAATGATTCGGATGAATCGGTTTCTCATGAAATTTAGAAAATTAACTTTTTTATTATATGTTGTATAACACATAATAAAGCCAGAGATTATGAAAAATAAATCAACACCAGAACCGCCTATGTGATACCACTGAAGCGTATCAACATTGTATTGTTGTCCTTTAAAGGAGGTATGGCTTATAACTACCATTAAGGCAGCAATCCCCCTAAGAAATTGCACTGAATAAAGCATAGTTATTATTTTATTAAAGTATTTAATTTAAACTATCATACTCAATGTTTGTCTAACAAATATACCTAGTGAAAGACCGTGAATATTACTGATTATTTAATCTAAAATTATTACGGTTATTTTTATATAAAAGTAGCCTATTTTACAGGAACTCAAATATTCACTAGAGTTTTAGAAACTGGTAAAAAATGAACTTTTTATTAATTATTATTATTTATTAACCCGCTTAAAATATGTTTCAAAATTTTAATAAAAAGTAAAAGTACTCAGCTTAATAAAAGAAATTCTAGAAACCATTGATGAATCAATTCAAAGATCACCTATATATTATCTACTTCATACCAAAACTTGGGAATTTTCTATACATAAATGAAAGATATATTTAGCAGTAATTGCTAAGATTTCTGTTTAGAAATCTTGGTACTATATTCAAATTTTTAATCATTAAATAATAAAAAACCCCGGCATCCTGCCGGGGTTTTTCGTATTGGTTAGCTTGGTATAACTCCTGTCGTACCTTACTGTCCTTGTGCTTATCTATTGTTATTCTTATATGGAACTCCCTGTTCCTGATGTAATCATCATATGAAAATTCATTTAACTAAAATAGGGGTAAAGAACTTGAATAGCTGTAAGTCAAAGAGTACAAAATTGATTACTAAATAGGCATGTTTTTTTGTATTATTTAGAAATTAAAAACAATTACCCTTATAAAAACATTATGAGAAGAGCGGTGGAAGAATATACATACTCTTAATAAGTTGCTGGAGCTCGACTTAGACTGTCGTTTCTAAATTGAACAGCGCGACTCATTTAATCCTTTCCTTCATCTTTGCTGGCGGTGCTGCTGTTCTGGCAAAGATATCTAGTGCTCAAATTACATGAGCATTTAGAAAGTAAAAAAGCTGGTACTTGATAGCAGATTTCAAATAGCAAAATTTTGAAGATTTTTAATATAGAAATATTTGGAAAATGCATATTAAAAGCAAGTGACTGAATTTATATAAAAATTCATTTTATTTTTCAAGTTATTTTACTATTCGATAAATTATTTTGTATCTGATCATAGAAATTTTTATAAAATCAGTTATATATATTAAACAGAAAAATATTGAGTAATGTACATAATCTAAAATATTGAGGTAGACAATGAGCGACGCAAGACTTTTATATGTTAGTAAGTTGTATGATTGCGAAGATCCAATGAATGATCTATTCAATATTCTGACAGAAGCGTTGAATTTCAATTCACGTAATGCGATTTTTGGGGCTCTGTATTATGGAAATGGTTACTTTGTTCAATGTCTGGAAGGAGATAGGAACAAGATTGAAGATCTGTTCTATAAAAAAATCTTGAAAGATCCTCGACATAAAAATTGTGAAGTTCTGTATTTTGAAGATGTAAATGATCGACTCTTCTCAGACTGGCATATGAAATATGCCAATATCCATCAGGATATTCTTGGATTCTTTGCCGAACATAATCTGGATGAATTCAATCCTTATACCTTGAATGCCGAGACCATTCCTCAATTTATTCAGTTATTGGCAAGTTTGAATGACCATGCCTATACATTGAAAGCAAGTTAATCCTTACATCATCATGCGATATAAGCTTTAGCCCTGTATCGTATGATTTTTTAAAATGAGTATTTACTTTAAATAAGTTAAATAAAAAATATTTTATAAATTCAAAAACATAAATATTGTTAATTCAAAAAAATATATCCAGATCGCATCCTTATCATTTCATACCAAGCCAAGCTTTTAAACCTAACAATCAGTGCAAAATTCTTCTACTTTTCATCAGGTAGCCGACACTTCGGTATTTTGAAAATTTAAGTAGGACGTTCAGTTGAGCTATAAATTAACCACAAGCAGGCTTCGCTTCGAAACCGCTACCTAATTTATTATAAAAAAGAAATTTTTTAGGCTAATATAAAATTCATCATGATTATAAGTATCTATGTATATAGGTACGCCATTGAAAGGATTACAGCATGCAACAAGAAGTCATCATTGTCGGTGGTGGTATGGTCGGCTTGAGTCTCGCACTAATGTTGGCGAAAACCAATATTGCAGTCAAACTTTTGGAAGCGATCAAATATCCAGATTATGATGATGTAAATCTTGCACCTTACCATTCTAGTTTTGATGCACGTAACAGTGCCTTGTCACGCCGTAGTGTACAGATTTATCAGGAACTTGGGCTTTGGGATGCCTTGCAGGAACATGCAACGCCGATTCTTGAAGTGAATATTACTGAGCAGGGCAGTTTTGGTAAAGCGCGCTTAATTGCAGAACAGGAAAAAGTCGAAAGTTTTGGTCAGGTCATTGAAAATGCCTGGCTAGGTCGTGTACTGCTAACTCAAGTCAAAAAAGAACCTTTAATTGAACTGATTGATGGGGTTCAGGTAAGTTCTCTGACTCAAGATGCTGAGTTTGCTTATCTTGAAGCACAACGTGGCGATGCTTTATTGAAACTTCAATCTAAAGTGGTGATTGCTGCTGATGGGCGTGATTCTTTCTGTCGTAAAGCGCTCGGTATTGGGGCTTCAGAGCATGACTATGATCAGGTCGCCATTGTCACTACCGTTCAAACTTCTAAACCACATAATCATGTTGGCTTTGAACGCTTTAGCCATCTAGGACCATTAGCCTTATTACCACTTCCAGGTGAATATCGTCGTTCTGTGGTCTGGCCTGTGAAAAAAGGAACGGAAGGAGAATGGTTAGGTGAAGAAAATGACCAGCATTTCCTGAATGCCTTACAAGAAACCTATGGCGATCGTGCCGGTAAATTCCAGAAAACAGGTAAGCGCTTCAGTTTTCCATTGTCCCAAGTATTAGCAGAGAAACAGGCTGTGGGCCGCGTGGTCTTGATGGGAAATGCTGCACATACCATTCATCCAGTAGCGGGTCAGGGTTTTAACCTATGTATGCGAGATGCGCATGTATTGGTGCGCTATCTGAAAGAGCAGCAGTCACAAGGCGCAGACTTAGGTGATGCAGCGGTATTACAGGACTATGAGAAATCCCGTTTGAATGACCAGCAAAGAGTGATCAAGTTCTGTGATTCAGTCGTACGTGGTTTTAGTAACCAGAATCCATTCTTGAAACTGATCCGTAATACCGGACTGATTGCTTTTGATACTATTCCTGGTATCAAGCCACTGGTCGCTAACTATGCCATGGGGTTAAAAGCATGAGTCTGAATCCAAGTTCTGATGTATTAGATGTCGTGATTGTTGGTGGCGGTCTGGTAGGCGGTCTAACGGCTTTATTACTCGCTCAAGGTGGTGTGCAAGCAACTGTGCTGGATGCTGCGTCTATTCTGGATGCAGACAAAACTTTAAGCGTAGCCAATCCGCGGGTTTTGGCTCTAAGTCAGGCGACTATTCATTTATTAAAAACTGTGGGTGTGTGGGACAAACTTGCACGCCAGCAGCCATATACTGGAATGCAGGTCTGGAATAAAAATGGCTACGGTGAAATTAACTTTGGTCATTCTTCAGAAAGAACACCTTCTGTAGAGCAGGCGCTAGGCTCGATGGTGGAACCGAGTATCCTAAATCTGGGTATTCAGCAAAAGATGCTTGAAGATGTACAAGATTACCGCACACAGGTCAAAGTTAGCCGGGTTGAACGTGGAGTAGATGTCTGGATTATTCATCTGGCAGATGGTACCCAACTCAAAACCAAGCTGGTTATTGGTGCAGATGGCGCGAACTCCTTTGTGCGTGAACAAGCCTTTATTGATATTGATGTGCTGGATTATAAACAGGCTGGAATCAGCTGTGCGGTTAAAACAGCCCAGCCACATCAGCATGTGGCCCGTCAGATTTTTCTGGAAACCGGTCCTTTGGCTTATCTACCAATGGCAAGTCTTAAAGAAGAAGAGCAAGGCCACTGGCAATCCATAGTCTGGACATTACCTGATGATTATGCCGATGAATATGCAGCATTATCAGATGCTGAATTCACTCAGCTATTGACCCGTGAAAGCTATCATATGCTGGGTGAAGTGCTGGAAGCGACACCGCGGGCTAAATTCCCACTCAAAGCTCGTGCTGCACAGCAGTATGTACGAGATGGCTTGGCACTAATTGGTGACGCTGCGCATGTGATTCATCCGCTCGCTGGACAAGGTGTCAATATCGGCTGTCTGGATGCTGCTGTACTCTGTGACGTGTTGCTGCATGACAAAGCGCGTGGGGTATGGGCTCATGTGCAGACCTTGAAACGTTATGAGCATCGCCGTAAAGGTCAAAATGATGCCATGATGCATAGCATGTCGGCGATTGGCTGGATGGAAACTACAGAGCTTTTCCCAGTGGTGTGGGCACGTAATTTCGGGCTGAAACAGGTCGAGCAACAGGCAGTCCTGAAAGATGCATTTATGGCTCAGGCGAATGGTTTAAGTTTACTCAAAGATACACGTTATTTAGCCTAGCGGCCGAATGTAAATTTTTTAAACAAACATCTATAAAGAGTAACTATTTTGTTTAAAAAAGATACGATTTTTTGAAAATTAGGGCTAGGCGAAGACCAAAGAGATTGCTAAATTTCAGTTAATTTAAAGCTTGGTTCAATAGATAAAAGCGAAGCCATTTGTGGGGAGAGCAAAATGACAGACGTAAATGATTATGATGATGTAGAAGATCCTGTAATTGACGACGATGAAGCAAAAGCAGCAGAAAAAGGTGCTGCAAGTAGCGAAGAAGTTGTGAATGATACAGACGTATTAGAAGCTGAAACCTTGACTGTAACTGCTAAGCAGAAAAAACGTCAGGCACTTGAAGATGAAATTGCGGCTTTTCTGGCAAGCGGTGGCCGTATTACTGAAGTCCCAGCTGATGAATCCGTTGCAAGAGAATAATTGCCCTCAATATTATTAGCGAATAAAAAACACCACATTAATTGTGGTGTTTTTTTATGGATAAAGAAAAATTAATCGTTGGCAGAAGTTAGTTCCAAAGCACGTTGATAGGCAATTTTTTTCTTGATCCCGGTCAAATCTGCAGCCAGTTGGGAAGCTGCTTTGACAGACAGGTCTTGTAATAAACGCAGTAACAATTTATCCAGTTTTTCCTGATCCAAATCTTTCTCTTCGATAGAACCACCAATCACCAGTACAATTTCACCTTTTTGCTGATTATGGTCATTGGCAACAAATTCGACCAGTTCACCCAGTGTCATTTTCTTGATGGTTTCAAAGGTCTTGGTAATTTCACGGGCAAAACCGACAGGACGCTCTGCACCGAATACCGCTGCCAGATCTTTAACACATTCCAGAATGCGGTGTGGCGCTTCATAGAAAATTAAGGTCTGGGTTTCATCTTTCAGTTTTTCCAAAGTCAAAAGTCGCTGACTTTGTTTAGACGGTAAAAAACCTTCAAAGCTGAAACGGTCACTCGGTAAACCTACTGCGCTTAATGCGGCAATTGCAGCACATGCACCCGGCACAGGAACCACACGAATATTATGTTCTTGCGCAGCACGGACAAACTTGAATCCTGGATCGCTAATCAGTGGTGTGCCTGCATCACTGATCAATGCCATATCTTCACCATTGAGCAGGCGTTGAATCAACTGATCAATCTTGTTGCTTTCATTATGTTCATGACAGGCTGTCAAAGGTGTTTGAATATTAAAGTGTTTAAGTAATTGTGCAGAAGTTCGTGTATCCTCAGCTGCAATAAGACTCACCGATTTCAATACATTAATTGCACGATAACTAATATCATCTAAGTGCCCGATTGGAGTCGCAACAACAAATAACTGAGCACTCATAGGTTTCTCCATGTGGAATAAATCGAATAATAAAAAATGGAAGATTCAAAATAAAATTTTGGGCTTGGGGTTACTGGCCTGCGTCAGCAGCGTACAAGCGGAAGTGCTGATTATTCTACCTGAAACCGGCCCCTTGGCGCGAGCCGCTTCGAGTATCAAGCAAGGATTTCTCAGTGCATATAAGGCGTCCGGACAGAAAGTACCATTGAAATGGATCAATTCAGATCAGAAAAAAATCTCTCAGCTACTCAAACAGCATGTCAGTAAAAAGACACAAATGGTGATTGGTCCTTTGGCACGTCAGGATGTAGAGCAACTGGTGCAGACTAAACCCAAGATTCGTACACTCAGTTTGAATGAAACTAGCCTCACGGCCCCAAATATCTGGCAATTTAGCCTGTCGAAAAAAGAAGATGCAGCTGCATTACAGAAGCAGATTGCGCTAGATGGGATTCAGCAACTGTTTGTGCTGCGTCAGCCGGGCAGTGAGTCAGAATATGAACTATTGCTAATGTCACTACTTAGCCGGAGTGAGCTGCAACTGGAAATGATCGAGAAGCCACCATTTTTTTTGAAGAGCAAGCAGGGGATATTATTGCTCGGTAATGCGGACTGGCTGGCATCCTTACATGGTTTGGGACATAAACGGATTTATACAGTCGCAAATGCAATTAATGAACAGCATGTTCCGCCACGAGGCATCAAGTTCTGCGATGTACCGGTACTTTATTTTGCTAACTGGCCTGATGTGATGCAGGCTTATCATCAAGCACCGGTAAATATGTCCTATCAGCGCTTGATTGCTTTTGGTGGAGATGCCTGGCAAATCACCCAGTATTATTTAAACAATAAAAAAATACGCAATATTGAGTTCCAGGGTCGTACTGGAATGATTCAGGTATCAGATCAGGGCATTCAACGTACGCCGTCCTGTTTTCAGCAGAGTGCCAAAGGTCTCAAGGCACTATAAGGGTCAGCGATGCAGAAACAATTAGGTGCATGGGCAGAACAGCAGGCTGCGCAACTGATGCAGCAACAAGACTTTCAGCTCATTGCCAGAAACTGGCATAGTCGCTATGGTGAACTTGATCTGGTCATGCAGCGTGAGCAGGAACTGGTCTTTGTCGAAGTAAAAGCACGAGCTAAAACGGGTTATGCATTGGCTTTTGAATCTGTTTCCTCTGCCAAGCAACGAAAAGTCCTACAAACGGCTGTATGTTTTATTCAAAAAAATCCACAGTTTGCACATTATTACTATCGTTTTGATGTGATTTGTTTTGATTTTAATCGGTATTTTGCAAAAACCATACAGCATGATTTTTCTCAATACCCTTATGATCTGCACTGGTTTGAAAATGCTTTTACTTTTGATCAAGAGTTTATTAATCTTTGAATAAAATAAGATCGGATGCGGCAGATAAAATTTGCAGCATCATGGGAAAGTTCAAGTATGATGAAGAATATCTGACCTTGAAAAAACAGATTATTATATTGAAATAAGACTGATTAAAATTAAGGAGTCTTGCTGAGTGGTTAAGCGTATTGCAATAACAATGCTGTGTGTCGCAAGTTTATCGGGTTGTGCCAGCTTTATTTCCAGCGGTACTGGTACGGCTCCTGTAGGTACCGAAAATGGAGCTCGGACGCTAGGACAGGTATTTATCGATTCTTCTATTGTACGTACTGCAAAAATTAATCTTTATAAACTGGATTCACGTTTTAAACAGTCAAGGGTCAATATTGAAAGCTTCCATGGCAATGTCCTGTTGACCGGGCAGGTGCCGGATGCGCATCTCAAGCAATTGGCAGAAGATAATGTCAAATCTATGAGTGACGTCAAAGCGGTGCATAACTTTATCACTGTGGGTAACCAGAGCAGCTACACTACGATCATGCAGGATACCGCCGTGACGGCGAATACCCGTGGCCTGATTATGAAAGCACCAGTAGTATCTGACAGCAAAGTGCATGTGCATACTGAAGATGGTGTACTGTATGTGATGGGACGTCTGAACAGTGCAGAAATCGATGACCTGAATCAGGTGCTGCAACAAGTGGGGAATATCACGAAAATTGTCACGCTCATCGACAACGTGGATCAGCGCTCTGGTTATAATACTAACCAGAATTTTGCAGCGCCTGCATCTTATGCACAGTCGGGTGTTGAACAGACTCCAGTCGCCATTGATCCTGATACAGTTGAACCGACTGATGTTCCATAAGGTAGGTCAATTTAAAACGCAGCTGTCAGATCGGATCCTTGAAGTCCAACAACGTTATAAAGATTTCCGGATCTATGATTTTGGCAGTTATGCGCTGAACCGTTTAACCCCAAAACAGGGTTATAGTGTTGAAACCCAGTTAGCCTATGGCTTAAAAGCCCGTCAACGTTTTGATCTGTTTTTAAGTCATCAGCCTTTAGCGCATCGCCCCCTGATTGTCTTTGTCCATGGTGGTGCCTGGCTGCACGGTGATAAAAAGGATTACCATTTCATTGGCGAGGCCTTTGCCAAAGAAGGCTATGATGTGGTGGTGATGAACTATCACCTAGCGCCTGAACACATTTTCCCGATCTATATTAATGACCTGCATCTGTTGCTAAATCATTTGCAGCAGCATGCAGGCCAGTTAAATGTTTCTACGGAAAATCTGGTCTTGATGGGACATTCAGCCGGAGCATTTAATGTCATGTCAGCGCTATACCATCCACAAAAGGCCATGATTGAGCGGGAACAAATCCGCGCCATTATTGGTCTGGCAGGACCTTATCATTTTAACTATAAAGATGATCCAATCTGTGCCGATGCTTTTGACCAGTCGATTCCGTATCAGCAGGTGATGCCATATTATTTTGTGGAAAATACCTCCACCAAACATTATCTGTTCATGGCAGAGCGGGACAATATTGTCGGTCATTTTAACAGTCAGGATCTGGATCGAGTATTAAAAGACCATGGCAATCATAGTGAGCTGATTACGATTCCGAAACTGGGCCATATTACAATGATTGGTTCATTGTCCAGTTTGTTTAGCCGGTTCTTTGAAACCAAGCCGCGTGTGATGTGGGCGCTAGAAGATGCTTTTAAGTGAAGATCTGTGATCGTGGTAATTCCCACAAAAAAGCCCGGTATAAAAACCGGGCTTTTTTAATTAAAAACTTAGAGCCATTCACAGGTATCATCTGCGACTGGCGTGCCTTGGGTCACATGCATGATCATGGCATGGGCAATACTGCCTTTAAACGGAATTTCAGGCAGCTGATCAAACTTGAAGAATTTCGCATCGCTAATTTCTTCTTCCTGCAATTGCAGCTCACCGCCAGCATATTCTGCTTTGAAGGCAATCATCAGGTTACTTGGGAAGGGCCACGGCTGACTGGCCAGATACTGGATATTTTTCAATCTCAAGCCGACTTCTTCCAGCGTCTCGCGACGTACCGCTTCTTCAAGTGTTTCCCCAACTTCGACAAATCCGGCAATCAGGCCATACATCTGGCTTTTGGTATTACGTGCATTTTTAGCCAGCAAAATTTCATCTTCACCACGGGTAATCACGGTAATCACACAAGGTTGCACTCGTGGATACTGACGATAATGGCAAGCTGGACAAACCATGGCATATTCAACAGCATGGGCTTCAGTCGGGGTACCACAGTGGCTACAGAACTTGTGATTCCGGCGCCATTCCAATAGTTGCACAGCACGACTGGCCTGTTCAAATTGCTGAACATTCCAAAACTGTAATAATTGACGGATTGGAACCAGCTGCAAGCTTTCAGGAATCGGCTCATCTGGAAGAAGATCACGGGCAATCACCTGATCACCCGGATTCAGCAGCAAATCACTTGCCAAAGCTTCAACTTGAGGCAGTTGAAAGTGTTGATCGACCAGCAACTGTTGCTGCTGGAAAATATAAGCAAGTGATAATTTTTTAGACATTAGGCAACGATTTTCAGTTTCTCACTACTGTCTAATGCTACCTTAAACATGGACTGTAATACAGGCTGTTTGTTCTTTAAGTTGTCGATCATCATGTCGGCACTAGCCAATGCATCCAGCGCATGATGAATTTCTGCTGGTGTTAATGCAAGCGACTGTTCAATACGGTTTTTGATAAACAGGGCAGTTGTATTGAATGCAGCTTTCACATGTTCAGCATTCAGGAACAGCATGGCACCGCCAATTTCACAGAACTGGGTGGGTACAGGTTCAAGTTTGGTCAGATCTTGATCCTGCAGATAATCAGTCAGAATCTGGCTAGACAATTCAATCAACGCCTTGGTTTCATTTAACAAAGCGTTGTGTGCTTCGTCCAGACGATCCAGCGAGATATTCATGTTATTCACACGTAGCTGCAAGCGGCTCGAAGTATGATGGCGCTCCAATACACCAATCGAGTTCATCGCGGATAGAATTACATTCATTAATTGTTGGGCAAAAGACTCATCTTTCAGAATATCTGCCTGGCTGAGTGAAGCTGCCTGACGGTTTAAGTCATGATAGGCTTCATTCAGATTCAGAACCTTGAAGATATTGGCCAAGCTATTCAGCTGAGTCTGAAGTTCCTGAGTTTTTTCAGGTGTCATGTGCTGATAGTTGTATTCGATATCATTGCGGATCTGGGTCATTTCAGCAGTTACCAGTTCGCTAATGGTATGCATGGTTTCAAAGTCCGGACCATATAGGTGACGGCTAAATACCTGAAGTTGCATATCTGTCAGTAGATCATCACCAATATTCAGCTGGCTACGGATTTGCTGTGCAGTTGCATCTTCCTGACTGATACATAAGCTTAATACATTTGCCAGATCAGACAGAGAGGCTTTGAAGCTGTCGGCTGAACTAAAGTACTGTGCCATGTTGCGTTCAATACTGATTAAAGTACGTAAACGTGGTTCATTGATGAGCAGGTGATCAATATTATCAAAAGCAACATGCACCAGATGCCAGTATTGCTTGCTTGGATGATTTGCTGAAAGACCTGCCAGATAAGTACCGACCAGTTTGATCGCTTGCAGGTCCATCTCGCTTTCTTCCTGTTTTAGCAGTTTGTTAAGAGACAGCTTATACAGGCGTTGCACATATTTGGATTTTTCCAGACCTGGTACTTGGGGTAACTGGAAGTCTGGAGTAATCAGGTCAAGCAAAGGTTCAATATGCTGACCTTCAGTGGTTAATGGTTTACCAAGCGCAAGTTCCAGACGGTTCAGGGTATCGAGCAGGAACTGAGGAATCTTCACTTCACGCAAGCAGATAAATTCGATATAGCGTTTCAGCATGGTGGTACCTTCACTCAATGCGATCACATCCTGAGTGTTGACCTGCGCCGGATTCCCCATAATCTTGCGCATTAGTTCTGCTGAATATTGTGCAATTTGTGCCAGATTCGGCATATCAATCAGTGCCAGTACCTGTGCACATTGTTCGAACTGATTTAATGCATCATCAATGCCAAAAGGTAAAGTTTGATCTTCTACCAAGGTGCTTACTGCTGATTCGACTAACTTGATCGAGTTATCAACCTCATTTTTTATTATCAGTAAAGCTGTTGGATCAAAATGTATAGAGGTTTGGTAAGACATGGATCTGCACCTTTCCTTGAGTATTATCTATATATGAGCCCCGCTTTATCGGACGGGGCCTCTTTGGAATTACTATAACTGAAGAACTGTATTTTAAAAGCGAAATTACTGCTTGAAATTTAGATTTTATTTGGCAAAAAGGCAAGGCGTTCCATGCTTTTCTTCAAATTGTTTGACCCATTTCTCATGTTCGGCAAGTTCTTCATCTGATGGAAGAATCACAGGCAATTCAATTTCGATTTTCACAGTGCCTGAACTGCCGCCTTGTTCTTCGGTATGTGACAGGGCATCCATATCAAAAGAGACTTGTCCACCAGTCATGGCCAGATAAACATCGGATAGAATTTCCGCATCGAGCAAGGCACCGTGGAAGGTACGGTCACGTTGTGGAATTTCATAACGACGGACGAGGGCGTCCAGAGAGTTTTTCTGTCCCGGATGCTTGGACTTGGCCATTGCCAGGGTATCGGTCACTTCACAAACTTCAGAAAGCGCGACAAAGCCTGCACGCTTGAACTCCATATCCAGGAAGTTCATATCAAAGGTCGCGTTATGCGCAATAATTTCGGCGCCTTGCAGATAGTCAAACAGTACCTGTGAGATTTCTTCAAACAGCGGCTTGTCTTGCAGGAACTCGTCGGTGATACCGTGGACATTCACCGAATCACCAACCGGTTTTTTCGGATTGATATAAATATGGATTGAGCTGCCGGTGAGTTTCCGATTAATCATCTCAATCGCACCCACCTCAATGATCCGATCATCATCCTGATAATAGAAACCTGTGGTTTCAGTATCCAGAATCAATTGACGAGGGCCATGCAGCTCTAAGGTCGGCGGTGTAATCACAATTTGCGGATGCAGCTCGGTTGGATCTGAAGCGGACTCATCGGTATTTTCAGCTGTTTCTAAATTTTCAGTCTGTTCCATTTCTTCTTCGGCCATTTCCATACTCTCTTCGATTTCTTCTTCGCTATCGACAAGATCCAGCCCGAAAGGGTCGTCTAGAAGCCAGTCAGGTTCAGATTTTTTTTTATTTTCAGTTATTGCAGTAACTGATTTGGATTTTTTTAAGGTTTCATCTGCACCCTGATTGGCCAGTTGATCGGCCATTTCATTGCCAGGATGTCCGGCATGGCCTTTTACCCAGTGCCATTCAATATCGCGGCCTTGGCAGGTGGCATCCAGCTTTTGCCATAGATCCGGATTTTTAACATCTTTCCAGTTTTTCTTTTTCCAGCCATGAATCCATTCGGTAATGCCTTGTTTGACATAATTGGAATCGGTATAAATGACCAGCTTGGCATCTTTTGGACAGTACTGAATGCCTTCGATCGCTGCGGTCAGCTCCATGCGATTATTGGTGGTATGATCTTCGCCACCGCAAATTTTGTGTTCCTGCTGTTCGGTAATTATGTACGCACCCCAACCGCCTAAACCCGGGTTGCCGCGACAGGCGCCATCAACATATAGCGTGATAGTGTGAGACATAAATTAAAATCCGATCAAAAAAGAACTTGCTGAAGCGGATATTGTATAACGCAAATACGCTTGATGCGTCTAGATGCACCAGTTTTTTTAATTTCTTGTAACATTTAACGTGAAATCGGGGTAAATTAATGCCTTGTGTCCACGACATGCTTCACTACAATGGCATATCTAAAAAATAAATTTATATACGAATTGTTTGGATTTCTTTATGTATAAACCAACCGCAATTTTGTGGCAGCCCGCATTACCAGCATTTTTAAAATTTTCTGTACTTGGAACGGCTCTCGCTTCCTTGGGACTGACGGGCTGTTCTTCTACACAAAGTGCGACCCAGAAAGCGTCAAGCAAGCAGGTTGGCTCACAATATCTAGATGCAAGCAGTTTGGATGGGCTGGAAGATTTACTTTCTGCAACGGATATGCGTGCGGTTGAAGGTGACCGCTTACTGATTTTGAAGCATGGTGATATCTGGAAACGGATGACCGTGGGTTTCAAGATGGATCTGAATACCTGGAATCCGCGTATTGATGCGCAGCGTGGCTGGTTTATTTCCCGTCAGCCTTATCTGGACCGCCTGAGTGCCCGTGCATCGCGCTATTTATATTACACGGTGAAAGAAGCTGAGCGCCGTGGCATGCCTACGGAACTGGCTTTATTACCGATTATTGAAAGTTCTTATGACCCGGCGGCAACCAGTAGTGCAGCAGCTGCAGGTTTATGGCAGTTCATTCCAAGTACCGGCCGTATTTATGGTCTGAAACAAACCTCACTTTACGATGGCCGTCGTGATGTCGTTGAGTCGACCCGTGCAGCCTATGAGTTTCTAGGCAGCTTATATAACCAGTTTGGTTCGTGGGAATTGGCTTTGGCTTCTTATAATGCCGGTCCGGGACGTATCCAGCAGGCGATTAACCGTAATAAGGCCGCAGGCTTGCCTACCGATTACTGGTCCTTGAAACTGCCTCAGGAAACCATGAACTATGTGCCGCGTTTCCTGGCAGTTGCGCAGATCGTGAAAAATCCGGGTACTTATGGCGTGAGTTTGCCACCGATTGCCAACCGTCCTCACTTTCGTGAAGTGACTGTCGGTGCAGCCAACCTAAATGAGATTGCAGCCATTACCGGTTTAAGTCGTGCTGAACTGTATCAGCTTAACCCGGGGCATCGTGGTGACCGTATTGATCCTGAAAGTCCGCGCCGTATCTTGATTCCGGCTGACTTAAGTCCATCGATTGATGAAAAACTGAAAAAACTGCAGTCTAGTTCAAGCGGCTTATGGGCAGGTACTGTCAGTAACTCGTCTAAAACGACCACTACAGTAACTTCAAAGCCAACTGTAGCACCAGCATCAATCAGTACCACCATCGTACCTGCCAAGCAGACTCCACCGGTGCTTGCCACTACGACTGCTAAGACTGCAACAGCAACTAAAGCTCCAACTGCAACCACATCACCAAAGCCAGCTATGACTGCACCAGCAGCAGTGTCAACCACCACAACACCTAATCTAACTGCACAAACCACCAAACGGGTCAGCACACCACGTGGTTCCGAAGCACTTGCTGAATTTGCGGCAAAAAGTGAATTGCCTATTCCAAGCGCGCCACGTATTCCGGTTGCTGTGACGCCAGTTGCTTCAGTGAAGCCTATCCAGGTCGAGCCACCAATTACCGCAGCTGAACGTCAGCAAATCCAGAAAGTGGTGTCAGCAGAAGAAATTAATAAAACCGTGGATGAGCTTTTACAACCTGTAGCGACTGCGGCTGAACAGGCACAGGTCATTGAAGAGCTGAAAGCACTGGCACCTGCAGGTACAGAAATTGTTGACCCTTATGATGGCAAGATTAAACTGACTGCAATTCAGACCAGTCAGTCTATTGCCGAGCAGCAGGGCAAGGAACTGACCAAAGGATTCTCATATCCGAAAGAAGTCGCTGTAAACACCAGTGCAGATTCAGTTGAAGCCCGACTTAATCAAGGCAAAAACTATGTAAAAACTGATTCAGAAGTCGTGGTTGTGGCACCGAAAGGTAAGCGCAGTACCTATAAGGTCTTACCGGGTGATAATCTAGCATTGATTGCTGCCAAAAATGGCGTGAACTGGCGTGATGTCGCGAAATGGAACCAGATTGATCCAAACTCTACCTTATATGTAGGCACCACAATTTATCTCTATGATGCCAAGCCGGTACAGGAAGCACCGAAAGCCAAAGAGAAACCAGAAAGCTATGTGGTTCAAGCCAATGATTCATTGACCAGTGTTGCCAGTCAGTTCGGCCTGAGCGTCAAACAGTTGGCCGATTATAATGATCTGAGTGCGACCAGTGGTTTATTTGTGGGGCAAAAGCTTTCCCTGAAAGAAAGTGCCAGCAAAGCGAAAGCTGAAGACAGTAAAAAAGCCGAAACTGCCAAAGTTCAGACCAAGTCCTATACTGTTAAACGTGGTGAATATCTGAAACTGATCGCGGACCGTTATGCATTGTCGAACGCCGAGCTTGCTGCACTAACTCCGGGTTTAACTGCGGGTAGCAGTTTGATGGTCGGACAGAAAATTAATGTTCCTCTTAATGAAGTTGAAGAACTGACTGCGAGCAGTAAGAAAACCGAAAAAGTAGAGCAGAAGTTTGAGAACGTTAAGGTTGATCATACTCCAACAGAAAGCTATCAGGTCAAACGTGGTGAAACCCTGTACAGCATTGCCAATCAAAGTAAATTGACGGTATCTGAACTGGCAGCATTAAATGGCCTGTCTGCAAACAGCGGCTTACGCATTGGTCAAACCATCAAAATTCCGGCCGGTAGTCAGGTTCCTGACAGTTATACGGTTCAATCGGGTGATACGCTGACTGGGATTGCAGCAAAATATAATCTGTCGATGGATCAGATTGCCAACCTGAACAATATTTCCCGTAGTGCCAATCTGCGTGTGGGTCAGCATCTGAAATTATCTGGCAGTCCTGAACCTGTGCAGGAAGTGGTCACCGAGACTCAGGAAAAGAATGTCAAATCAGATACTCACATTGTGAAATCTGGTGAAACCTTAAGCTCGATTGCCCGCCAATATCATCTACAATTACGTTATCTGGCAGACCTGAACGGCCTAAGCACCACTAGCAATGTACGGATTGGACAGCGTTTAAAAATTAATGAAGATATTCAGATCGCTAAAAAAGAGCCGGTAGTGAAAGTCGCAACAAAATCTGCATCTTCCAAGGCGACAGAATCCTATACGGTGAAATCTGGGGAGTCTTTGATTGCGATTGCCAATCGTGTAGGAGTACCCGTTACTGATCTGGCGAGCCTGAATAATCTTAGTCCACGTGCCGGTTTACGTGTAGGCCAAACGCTTCAGCTTCCGAAGCTGGTCACTGAATACAAGGTGAAGCGTGGCGATACCTTGATCGGTCTGGCATCCCGTTATGGTATGGCAACCAATGAGTTGGCAGAAATGAATGAACTGAAACCCAATACTCAATTGCGTATTGGTGATGTGATTAAGGTTCCAAACTAATTTCTGGATCGTGAAATTGTTTAATCCCATCCATGTCTTATGGATTCTTGCTGCCCCCTGGATCATCAGTTCCAGCGGGGCAGCAGTCATTACGACGCCTTATATTGCACTGCATAGTGTACCCAAATATGCACAGGCTAAATCTCTGCCTTATGCCAATCCGCAAGCGCCCAAAGGTGGTGTCCTGATTCAAGCAGCCGATGGCAGTTTTGATAATCTGAACAGTATGAATGGTAAGGGGAATGTCACTGAAGGGGTTAATTATATTTTTGACAGCCTCATGTCAAAATCCCTGGATGAACCCGGCGTCTATTATCCTTTGCTGGCGGAGAAAGTCAGTTTTGACCCAAAGCAGACCGCTTATATTATTTTCCATTTAAATCCTAAGGCCAGATTCAGTAATGGTCAGCCAGTGACGGCTAAGGATGTGAAATACAGTTTTGATCTGTACCAGACCCAGTCTAATTTCGGCTTGCAGATGTATCTGGCAGATATTAAAAAAACCGAAGTCCTGTCACCTTCAAAAGTTAAGATTAGTTTTAAATCTCGCCATAATCCGGAAATGGCGATGATTGTGACGCAAATGCCGATTTATTCCCAGCAGGAATGGCAAAAGCGTAATTTCAAGGATATTAACCTGAAACCGATCTTGGGTTCAGGGCCTTATGTGATTGAACGCATTGATGCAGGACGTAGTATTTCCTATAAACGTAATCCGCATTATTGGGGTAAAGACCTGCTAGTTAATCGCGGCCGTTATAATTTTGATCGCATACAGTATCGTTATTATCGTAGTCCGGAAATCAAGTTTGAGGCATTTAAATCGGGCCAGTTTACGCTACATGAAGAAAAACAGGTTAACCGCTGGGTAAGTGATTATCGCTTTCCTGCAGTACAGCAAGGCCAAATCAAAACCTATCGTTTTCACCATCACAATCCGATTCCTACACAAAGCTTGATTTTTAATACTCGGCGTCAGCCCTTTGCCGATATCCGCTTCCGGCAAGCTTTAACTCTGGCCTATGATTTTGAATGGCTAAATAAAGCCTTGTTTCATGGGGAATATCAGCGTCTGAACAGCTTTTTTAGTAATAGTGAACTGGCATCTACAGGCAAGCCGAGTGCTCAGGAGCTGAAAATATTACAGCCAAATTTATCCAAATTGCATCCGGTGCAACGTCAGGCGGTATTACAGGATTGGCATTATCCGCAATCAGATGCCTCAGGGTTTAACCGCAAAAATTTATTACAGGCACGACAAATTTTATTGAATGCCGGTTACCGTTATCAGCAGGGAAACCTGGTGACTGCTCAAGGTAAACCTGTACAGATCGAATTTCTGTTGCATCAGGCTGAACAGCAGCGTCATCTAATGTCTTATCTACGCCATTTGAAACGTTTAGGAATTCAGGCGCATATTCGGATGGTGGAAACGGCTCAGTACAATGAGCGACTAAGAAATTATCAGTTTGATATGATTGTGGATACCATGCCGCAATCACTGACACCGGGGCAGGAACAGAAACAGTTTTGGGGCAGTCAGGCGGCACGTCAGCCAGGCAATTATAATTATGCGGGTATTCAAAATCCGGTGATTGATCGGGTGATTGATCAGGTGGTTCAAGCACAAAGCCGGGATCAGCTGATTTATAGTACCCGAGCCTTAGATCGTTTATTGCGGGCCGGTTATTATCATATTCCGACCTATGGTACGGGTGAATACTGGTATGCTTACTGGAATATGTATCAACAGCCTAAAATCAAGCCCAAGCTTTCTGTGGGTATTGATTACTGGTGGGTGGATACCGCTAAAGCCAGAAAAGTGGCACCGTACTTAAAATATCGTTAGGTTTTCAGCTTCGGGGAGTGCCATGAGCACTTATATCGTCAAACGTTTGCTTCTTATGATTCCGACATTATTGATGGTTTTACTGATCAATTTTGTGGTGATTCAGCTTGCACCGGGTGGCCCTGTGGAACAGGCCATCTATCAGGCACAGCATGCGAATAATTTGGCGATCGGTGGTTTGCAGTATCAGGGGCAGCAAGGCCTGACACCCGAAATGCTGGAGCAGATCAAGATTCAGTATGGATTTGATCAGCCGGTTCATTTACGGTTCTGGGAAATGTTGAAAAGCTATGCCCAGTTTGATTTAGGCCAGAGCTTTTTTAAAGGTCAAGCTGTGACTGAACTGATCTGGGAGAAATTGCCAGTTTCACTGTCTCTAGGTTTCTGGAGTACCTTGCTCATTTATCTGGTCTCTATTCCTCTTGGCATCCAGAAAGCCAAAAAGCATGGCAGCCTGTTTGATCAAACGACGTCTTTGCTGCTGGCTGTGGGCTATGCCATTCCAGCCTTTATCTTTGCGATTTTGCTGATTGTATTTTTTGCAGGTGGTTCCTATCTGCAATGGTTTCCTTTACAAGGATTAAGCTCGGAAAATTTTGCTGAATTATCTATCTTTGGAAAAATTCGAGATTATTTCTGGCATATGGCTTTGCCATTGCTGGCCATGGTGCTCGGTGGTTTTGCACGGCTGACTTATCTGGTGAAATTTTCCTTTATGGAAGAACTCAGTAAACAATATGTGCTGGCAGCAAGAGCGAAGGGACTACAGGACAGGGCAGTGCTCTACCGGCATGTACTGCGCAATGCTGTGCTGGTGTTGATCGCTGGATTGCCAGAAGCTTTACTCGGTATTTTATTTGTCGGGAACCTGTTTATTGAAATCATCTTTAATCTGGATGGTTTGGGCATGCTGGGATTTGAAGCGATTCTGCAGCGGGATTATCCGGTCATTTTTGGAACCTTGTTTATTTTTACTTTATTGGGTTTAGTTTTGCGTTTGATCAGTGATGTGCTGTATCGGGTGATTGATCCCCGGATTCATTTTGATTCGCGAGGGTCAAAATAATGTCACCAATGCTACGCGCCAGTTTGCAACGTTTTAAAAATAATAAAACCGGATTTGCCTGCTGCATTGCCTTTATCATTATTTTTATCTTGTCACTTGGTGCTGAGCTGATCGCTAACGATAAGCCTTTACTGATCAAGTATGAGGATTCCTATTATCTGCCAGTAATAAAGTCATATCCTGAAACGACTTTTGGGGGTGTCTTTGAAACTGAAGCCGAGTATCAGGATCCTGCGGTACAGCAGCTGATTAATGCCAAAGGCTGGGCAATCTGGCCAGTGATCCGTTTTGCATATGACACACCCAATTTGACACTCGATATTCCAGTGCCTTCAGCACCAAGCCAACAAAATTGGCTGGGGACCGATGATCAAGGACGTGATGTGCTAGCACGGATTTTATATGGTCTGCGTATTTCCTTGCTGTTTGGCTTTGCACTGACTTTGCTGTCGGCAGGATTAGGTGTGCTGGTCGGTGCAGTTCAAGGCTATTATGGTGGCTGGATTGACCTGATCGGACAACGTGCACTTGAGGTCTGGAGCAGCCTGCCGATGCTGTTTATGGTGATGATTCTGGTCAGCGTATTTAGTCCAAATATTTACTGGCTATTTGTAATCATGCTATTTTTTGGCTGGACCACACTGGTGTCGATGGTGCGCGCCGAATTTTTACGGGCCAGAAATCTGGAATATGTCTGGGCAGCGAGAAGCATTGGAGCAGGGCACGGTCGAATCATGTTCAGGCATATTTTACCCAATGTGATGGGTTCCAGCCTGTCACAGCTGCCTTTTATGCTGACCGCCAATATCAGCGCACTGACTGCACTGGACTTTTTAGGTTATGGTTTGCCTCCTGAAACCGCTTCTTTGGGGGAATTATTACTGCAGGGTAAAAATAATCTCAATGCGCCGTGGTTGGCCTTATCCGGTTTTCTAACCTTGGCCATTGTCTTGTCTTTGCTCATCTATATCGGTGAAGCCATCCGGGATGCTTTCGATCCTAAAATTTAAAATGATTTTTTAAGACTGCCTTAATATCCACAAATAAAATTTGTATCCATTTGACAATATGAATTGTCAATTATGGCAAGTTGGGTTATAACACATATAAAATAAGATAAACATTTCAGGAAAGTACATGACACAATTGGCCGATTCTATCCAGATCCGTAATACCCAGTTTAAAAACCGTATCATCAAAGGTGCCATGAGTGAGGCATTGGCTAATGATGCAGGCCAACCCAATCAGGCCCATTTAAAGTTATATGAGGCGTGGGCCAAAGGCGGTTTAGGCTGTGCGATTACGGGTAATGTCATGGTGGATTTTCGTGCCAAGAATGAACCTGGTGTAGTGGTAGTAGAAACTGAACGTGATCTGGAAAAGTTAAAAGCTTGGGCGAATGTCGGCAAACGTCATGGCATGGTGCAACTGGTACAGTTGTCTCATCCTGGACGTCAGTGCCCGAAAGGCTTGAATAAAGAAACCGTAGCGCCTTCAGCTGTGCCTTTTAGTCCGGCACTGGCGATGAGTTTCGGTACGCCACGTGAACTGCGTGAAGATGAAATTTTAGATATTATCCAGCGCTTTGCGACTTCAGCTGCCATTTGTGAAAAGGCGGGATTTGAAGGCGTGCAGCTACATGGTGCACATGGTTATCTGATTAGCCAGTTTTTATCGCCGCTGACCAATAAACGTCAAGACCAGTGGGGTGGTAGTATTGAAAACCGCAGCCGATTCTTGCTAGAAGCCTATAAAGCGGTACGTGCAGCAACTTCTGAAAATTTTGTTATTTCAGTGAAATTAAATTCGGCAGACTTTCAGCGCGGTGGCATTAGTGAAGAAGACGTTATTTATGTCTTTAAGGCGATGGATGCAGCCGGGATCGATATTATTGAAGTTTCTGGCGGAACCTATGAAGCACCCGCAATGGCTGGGGTAAAAGCAGAGAAACGTAAAGCATCAACAGTTGCCCGCGAAGCCTATTTCCTCGACTTTGCCGAAAAGATCCGTCAGGAAGTTAATTGTCATTTGATGGTGACGGGTGGCTTCCGTACCGCAGTGGGTATGAATGCAGCTCTAGATAGCGGTGCATGTGATTTTGTCGGTATTGCACGTCCATTTGCGGTCGAGCCTGATCTGGGTAACCGTCTGGTTGCAGGACAGGATGTACGTTATGCAGTTGAGAAAATTAAAACTGGTATTCCAATGATCGATAAGATGGCGATTATGGAAATCATCTGGTATGCCGCGCAATTTAAAGAAATTGCCAAAGGTAATCGACCAAATCCAAAACTGTCACCTTTAAAGGTATTTTTAAATTACGTAAAAGGCAATGTGAAGGCTGTGATTAAAGGTCAGATCAATTCACGTAAATCGGCTTAATTTGCATAATGCATTGAAGCAAAAACAGGGCATATTTAATGCCCTGTTTTTTATGAATGATCTTTCTAAGAATAAGTCATGGCTTGAGTCTGAAAAGGGAAGAGTAACTGAGAAAGCTGACGTGTTGCCCACAAGCCTACTTCCTGATGATGCATATGCGGTGCTACATAAGGAATCAGCAGATCAATCTTCTGTTCGGCAGCAGCACAGCGATTCAGACGGCTTTTCAGCTGATGGATCTGTTGCTGGTCAATACGGTTCAGCACTGGTTCCATCTGGTTATGTACTTGAGATCTGCTACGTGATGACAGACGAGCGGCAAAAGTCTCACCTTGAATCCAGTCTTTAATAATCTGTTTTTCAGTGGCATTAAATACACCAAACATTTTACCATCTGGATCATCAATCATTTTCCAGAAACGGCTTTGTTCTACAGGTGCATCTTTTACAATCCAGCCTTTTTCAATCATGACTTTCAGGAAGCCCGCAATCTGTGCCGGATCGGATAACCACTCATTAATAGTCTTGCCACTAAACTGGCATTTCTGGTTATGGATATATTGTCCAATCAGCACTTTGTTCTGGAACACTTTCAAAGCCAGTTTTTCAGTATCCAGTTGCTTGATGATCTGGGTAGAACTTTTGCCAATGTCATTCAGCACATAACCTTTTTTAATCAGGTCAAGATACTGGGCAGGATCTTCAGCGAGTGCATACTGATCTAAATACGCTTGCAGAGATTTTTGCGCATGACCGTTGTGAGCATTATCAATGGTAATGTGTACATTGAAATAATGTGGATCAATACCGAGTTCAGACAGCTCATAATTGGTAATTAACAGATGTAATGGCAGCTGTTCATAACCCAGATTGAAACCAATTACTAACGGCAAATATTCGGGTGGTGCATAGGCCAGTGCGAGCTGTACGGCTGCCTGTTCATAATAGCTGGCATCCAGCTGCTCGGCATAGCTGTTCAGCTCATAATGATTCAGCAAGTCCTGATACATGGTGACATGATTGGCACGAGTATGACCCATGCCCAGTTCTTCCAGATAGATATAAATCAGGTCTTTGGTTTCCGGACGATTCCAGTTTTGCACAGTTGAATACAGCCATGAGCCGTCTACCAGTTTCACGGGTGCGACTTTGGCCAGGAACTCAAATGCATGTGACACAGTCGGGAAGTATTCACGTCCTTGCTGCTGTTTACGACGTTCTACATACGACTGGAAAATTGCGCAGGTTTGGTGGTGCTGTTCCAGAAAATGTTGCTCTACATGTCTGGGTTGATCCAGCCACTCTAATCCAGCCACATCAACTTGCTGGATTAAATCTCTTAAATAGTTCTCAGCCTGTTCGGTCTTTATTGCCGTCGAAATCTGTTGATCTTGAAAGAAGTTGACCCAATCTTTAAAGTTATTAAATTGATGATTATGATTTTTAATAGATGATTCAGGCGAACTTAACTTTGTACTGACGAACATAATCTGATCCTTGCAGATATATTATGCTTTCTAACTTAACGGCATGCTTATACCACCGGTGTTGATTTTTTGTTCGGATTTATAGTGCGATTGCTGTAAATGAATATGAATGGATAACGAGTTGAAGAGAAATGTAAAAGAATAAGATTTTTGAATGAATTAATTTATAAACAAATAAAATTGCAATCAAAGAAATTTGATCAAACGTTAAAAACAGGAATGAAGGAACAAGCAATAAAAAAGCCCAAGTCATCATGCTTGGGCTTTTTTATGAGAAGTTAATTAAATTAACCATCTCGAATATGGCGTCCCTACGGGGATTCGAACCCCGGTTACCGCCGTGAAAGGGCGATGTCCTAGGCCTCTAGACGATAGGGACAGTATAGAAGTGATATTTTAAACCAGAACTTTTGATCTAAAGTAATGGCGTCCCTACGGGGATTCGAACCCCGGTTACCGCCGTGAAAGGGCGATGTCCTAGGCCTCTAGACGATAGGGACTTAATAAAATATTACTTCTGAAATTGGCGTCCCTACGGGGATTCGAACCCCGGTTACCGCCGTGAAAGGGCGATGTCCTAGGCCTCTAGACGATAGGGACGTTTCAGAGGTGGGCGTATATTAGGGTGAAAACAGGGGGGTGTCAAACGCTTTTCCAGAGTTTTTTGGAATTTTTCTTTTGAGTGCGTAAATTTAAAACAAAATTAGTAGAATACTTGAAAAATGCAGGATTTAAGCCGGATTTTTAAGTAATTCCAGAATAGCTTCAACGACCTGCGGATGCAGTAAATAGCCAGTAATATCATGTGGACGGTGAATATGCGTACGAATGCCATGATTGATGATTTCAGGTTCAAACTTGAATGGCGGTTGAGTAAGCGGAATGGCGGTGAGATAATCATCCGTTGAATAGAAATTGATCCAGTCGCCTTTAATTGCCTTAGGTCGTACCACCGGCTGTGCCAGGCTGGATTGAATCACCTGGAAGGCTAATGGTGAACCTAAAGTAATAAAACGCTGTACATTCAGTTCAGGGTGCTGGATAAGATGATTATAGGCAATCACACTTCCTAAAGAATGAGCAATGACAATGCAGGGTTTGCGACCACTCAGTTGTCGGGCAATCCGTTCATGTACTTCCCTCATGAAATCAGGGTTATCGAGATAAAGATAAGTTTCAATCAGAAATCTCTGCAACAGATTGCGATGCAGAGTGGGAAAATAATTGAGCAATAAGGCAAAATCCCGAAGCGCCACATTCCTGCCGAGAGCGGTAAAATAATTGAATTTCTGTCTGAAATCCATGGTGTCACTTGAACCAGGCTGGGACAAATCGGTAATTGTGGGCCTACGCCAGCCAGGACGTGGAACAGGGGCAGGAAGCTGAGGTTGAGCCGGCTTGCGAAAAGGAAAGCTGGGCCATTCCTGTGGCATCAGGGTGCCGGCTTCTAGAATATTGCGGACGTTATAACGTGAAAGCAGATCGCCATAAAATGGAATACGAATGTGACGTTTTAAATAGCTAAATCTGGCATCTTGTTGGTGTTTGCGCATCCCTTTTTGAAGTATATGGAGCCAGCGCTGGCGGATGGAGGCAGCGCTATGATGTTGCTGATTCATTCCATGAATAAAAATAACTTTCATCGACACCCCACTGAGTTCGATAGAATTATATTTACAGTATAGAAAAAATTAACGTAGCAAAAGCAGCGCTTTTTGTGGTGTTAATGTGTAAATTATCTTTGATAAAACAATAATTAACAGACATATGTATATTTATAAAAGAGTCATAAATAAACCAGAAAATGAGTAGGTATGGATAAAGAATTTGACTCAGCAGAAAAATAGTACAAAGGAAATATTAAAATTAAATCTGTAAATTAAGATGTTTTTTAGAGTAATTCCAGCAGGGCTTTGATGACTTCCGGATGCTGGACATAGCCATCAATATCATGCGGATGATAAATTGAAGTACGAATCTCCCGATTGATAATTGCCGGCTGAAACTGAAAAGGCGGTTCTGATAATGGAAAGGCAGTTAAAAAGTCATCGCTGCAATAAAAATTAATCCAGTCACCTTTAATAGCTTCTGGTCGATGAACAGGCTGTGGCAAATGTTCCTGAATGACCCGGAAAGCCATTGGTGATCCCATGCTGATAAAACGCTGTACATTCAGTTCCGGGTGTATAAGTAGATAATGATAGGCAATCACACTTCCTAAAGAATGAGCCATCAGGATACAGGGTTTATCGCCATGCAGTTGCTGGCCAATTCGCTGATGTACCTGCTGCATAAATGTGGAATTGGCCAGATAAGAATAGGTTTCAATCAGAAATTTTTTGATCAGCGTATCATGCAGGCGAGGGAAATGATTCAGTAAGATCACAAAATCCCGTAACAGAGTATTCCGGCTTAATGTGCTAATAAACTTCAGCTTCTGGTTAAAGGTCATGGCATCCTCAACCTTTAACTCGGGAATTTCACATATTTCAGGTGAATATTGACTGAAATGAGGCGGTGGTGGCTGAGAGTTAACTGGAGACTGGAAAGGAAAGCGAGGCCAGACTTGCGGTATCAAGGTGCTGGCATTTAGCACATTATGTAAATGATGACGGGACAGCAAGTCGCCATAAAAAGGGATACGGATATGCCGTTTGAGGTAGGCAAAACGTGCTTGTTGATGTGACTGTTCCAGACCGCGTTTTAGCAGACTGAGCCAGCGTTGACGCAGGGAAGCAGAGCTGAATTTCTGCTTGTTCATGCCATGAATATAAATAATTTTCATCGACACACCACGCTGGATGCCTAGAACATTTTCAGTATAAATAAAAAAGAGCAGCCGAAGCTGCTCTTTTAGTCATTTTAATGTTTAAGCATTTTTGTGATAGAACTTGTAGTAGCTGGCATAGCACAGTGCAATAAATAGCAAACAGCCAAAGAAACTGATACGCATGCTCGGATCAAACACCATACTGATACAGGTAATCAGACAGAACAGAAAACCCAGAATCGGTACGATCGGGAATAATGGCGCAGCAAAATCAAGATCCTTCGCTGTTTTACCCTGTTTGTACCATTCACGGCGGAAGTTGAACATGCTGAGACAGATGCTCATCCAGACCACTACCATGGTAAATGCTGCGATACCTAGCAAGTTAGTGAAGATGGTTTCCGGTGCGAACTGTTCAGACAGCAAACCAGGCATACCGCCAATCATGGTGACAATGACTGCAATATAAGGTACACCACGCGCATTTAAGCGGGAAAATACCGCTGGTAACTGTTTGCTGTAAGACAGTGACCACATCATACGGGATGCAGCGAATAGACCTGAGTTAGCAGCAGATAGCAATGCTGTGATAATCACAAAGCGGATAATATCTTCAGCATAAGGAATACCGATATGCTGGAATACTGTCACGAATGGACTGCTACTGACACCTTCAGCTGCCAGACCTGCTTCCTGATGCGGAAGAAGGGAAGTTACCACAATAATCGTACCTACAAAGAAAATCAGTAAGCGGAAAATTGCAGTATTAATCGCTTTCGGTACATTTTTGGCTGGATCTTTAGTTTCACCTGCAGCCACACCAATCAGTTCTGTGCCAGAGAAAGCAAAGTTCACAATCAGCATGGTTGTGAAGATTGGAAATAAACCTTCAGGGAACCAGCCTTGAGCTGTCAGGTTGCTGAATAGAGGCGCAGTTTCCTGTCCTTGGTAACTTACTACACCAAAGATAGCGAGTAGGCCAAGCAGGATAAAGGTTACGACAGTAACGACTTTCACCAGTGCCAGCCAGAATTCGGATTCAGCAAACCAGCGAGTGGAAATCATATTCAGTGCGAATACGAAAGCACCAAAAATCAGTGTCCACATCCACATAGAGCTATTAGGGAACCATTCCTGCATTAATAAAGCTGCAGCGGTAAATTCAGTTCCCAAGGTCACTGACCAGGTCAGCCAGTATAGCCAGGTAATGGTGTAGCCAGTCCCTGGTCCAATATAGCGTTTGGCATAGGCGCCAAATGAACCCGATTCGGGCATATGAACGGCAAGTTCACCCAGACATAGCATAACCATGTAAGCGATGATCCCGCCAAGGAGATAAGCAAGAATGGCACCTACAGGCCCCGTTTGTGCAATGACTTCACCCGACCCTAAAAATAAGCCTGTTCCGATTGCGCCACCAAGCGAAATCATGACCAGATGTCGAGTACTCATAGCGCGTTTTAAAGGCGCAGAATTGCCCTGATGCGTAGCATCATTCGGAGATGAGTGCATAGGAGTCAAAAAAATAAGAGAATGAAGCGGGTTATTGTAGTGAAAAACTACAAATCTGCAACGTATTAATATGGATAATGTATAAGACTTGATCGTGTGCGATCAGATAATGGCGTCCCTACGGGGATTCGAACCCCGGTTACCGCCGTGAAAGGGCGATGTCCTAGGCCTCTAGACGATAGGGACGTTGCGAGGTGATGGCTATATTAAGGACTAAGCCGGACTTTGTCAAAAGAGTTTTTACTAAAATGTATTTAACAGTTTAAACATTAGGCAAAACAAAAACTTTATTTTATTAAGATGTTATTTTCTGAACGGATTTACCTGATATGAAAAAATAAACCCAATCGGAACTGGGTTTATTAAAGAAATTATTTCAGTTCAAAAGTTTAGAATTTAAGCTTTTTGATGATAAAGCCAGTAGTAACTTGCATAGCATGCTGCCATAAACAATAAACAGCCAATAAAACCAGAGAGCATTTCAGGGTCAGCTGCCATACTCAGACCGGTTGCAGTACAAGTTACAAAACCTAGAATGGGAACTAAAGGGAACCAAGGTGTACGGAATTTTAGTTCAGAGACACTATGACCAGACTTCAGCCATTGGCGACGGAAATTAAACTGGCTCCAGCAGATACTCATCCAGACAATCACCATGGTAAAAGCGGCCACGCCCATTAGGTTTTTAAAGATGACATCTGCACCAAATTGTTCAGAGAGCAGACCAGGCAAGCCGCCAATCATGGTGACCCAAACTGCTACATAAGGCACGCCGGATTTGCTGACTTTGGCAAACAGTCGCGGTAACTGGTTTTGTGAAGACAATGCCCACATCATACGTGAAGCGGCATAAAGGCCAGAGTTTGCAGTAGAGAGCAGCGCCGTAATAATCACAAAACGGATAAAGTCTTCCGCATATGGAATACCCATCTGGGTAAACACAGATACAAACGGACTGCTGCTTAAGCCCCCATGACCACCGACCTGTAAACCGGCATCAGTATAAGTTAGCAAGGAGCTGATGACGATGATGGTACCGACAAAGAAAATTATTAGACGCCATACCGCTGCATGAATTGCTTTCGGCACATTTTTCTCAGGATTTTCGGTTTCACCGGCAGCGATCCCGATCATCTCGGTGCCATTAAAGGCAAAGTTCACGATTAGTAATGTGGTGAATAACGGAATTAAACCATTTGGCAGCCAGCCATGTTCAGTCAGATTGCTGAACAGTGGCGCAGATTCATAACCTTGGAATGGAATAAAGCCAAAGATACAGGCAAAGCCCAGAATAATAAAAATCAGTACAGTCGCGACTTTCACCAGCGATAGCCAGAATTCTGATTCGGCAAAGGTTCGGGTTGAGCTTAGATTGGAGAGCAGTACACCTGCAGCAAAGATCAATGTCCATAACCAGATCGAAGTTTGCGGGAACCATTCCTGCATTAAAATCGCAGCGGCAGTAAATTCGGTACCCAAGGTGGCTGACCAGCCCAGCCAGTACATCCAGGACACCATATAGCCTGTACCCGGTCCAATATAATGGGTTGCAAAGGCACCAAAAGAACCAGACACGGGTAAATGTACGGCCAGTTCACCGAGGCAGAGCATGACCATATAGGCGATCAAGCCGCCAATAATATAGGCCAGTACCGCGCCTAAAGGCCCAGCTTGTGAAATAACTTCACCTGAACCCATAAACAGACCAGTACCGATCGCACCACCAAGGGAGAGCATGATCAGATGACGTGTGCCCATGGCACGTTTTAACGACGGAGTTTGACCCTCAACAGACGAATGCTGTGAAGGTGGAGAGGGAGATTGCATAGCTCAATTAAAAGGAGAGATTTAAAAAAAGTATTTTAGTTTTAATTATGTGAAATATCACATAAATTGGAATTTCCTCATAAAGTTCTTCTTTTAATTTAAAAAATAAATATTTGAGAATTCCCTTAGAAACTAGTGATCTGGAGTCTGGTATTGCTCAGTCGGTGTTTTTTCAGCAGGCGTAGTTTCTGCTTGGTTCTCAGCAGTTTTATCATCGCGACTGATCACATAAATATAAAGCGCTGAAGGTGCCAGAATAAGTAAAATAAGCAGGATTTTCTTTAGCATGGGAAAATTAATCAAAACCTAACATCAACTTGATTATAGCCTAAGCAGATGAGAAAGGGCACCAAACTCAGTCATACGGAATTTATAACAATAGTATTGAAAGCAATAATAAGAAAAAGAGTTTTCTTGGAAAAAATGAAAGAAGAGGGGAATAAATAAGATGGCGTCCCTACGGGGATTCGAACCCCGGTTACCGCCGTGAAAGGGCGATGTCCTAGGCCTCTAGACGATAGGGACGTTTAGAAGATGGCGGTATCTTATTGATCCGCCACCAAAGTGTCAAGCAGGTGAGGTGCGAGTTTGTTTAAAATATAGCAAAACAGTTCCGCAGTCTTTTGCGTATCGTATAACGCAGAGTGTGCTTCTTTGCCATCAAACTCAATCCCGGCCTGAATACAAGATTTAGCCAGTACCGTTTGACCGAACATCACCGCACTTAAAGTCACGGTATCAAACACAGAAAAACTGTGAAACGGATTCTGGTTTTTGGTTCCGGTACGGGCAATTGCAGCCTGTACAAAGCCCAAATCAAAATGCGCATTGTGACCAACCAAAACGGCATGCGTACAGTTTTGCTGACGACGCACTTCATTGACCGATTTAAAAATACGTTTTAACGCGGTTTTTTCATCTTCAGCCATCGCGATCCGCATTGGATTTGACGGGTCGATACCGATAAATTCCAAAGAGCGGCGATCCAGGTTGGCACCTTCGAAAGGATTGATATGTGCATGGTAAGCTTCACCGGGCACAAACTGGCCATCTTCATTATAAACAATTGGAATGGCCGCAATTTCTAACAAGGCATCAGTCTGTGCATTAAAGCCTGCTGTCTCAACATCGACAACAACAGGCAAAAATCCACGGAAACGCTGACCAATGACTGGAAGAGTTTCATTTGTCACATTTTTCTCCATTGAATGGTTTTTCCTGCATATAGCGGAACGATTTGTTCACCATCCAAGTAGTCTAGACTTTCAGGAATAACTTGATCTTCTTTGACCAGCGTAATGGTTGTGGTATTACGTGGGAGGCCGTAGAAATCTGCACCAAAGTGGCTGGCAAAACCTTCTAGACGGTCGATTTTACCTACTTGATCAAAGGCCTGAGCATATAACTCAATTGCAGTCGGAGCACTATAGCATCCTGCGCAGCCACACGCATTTTCTTTGGCATTTTTTGAGTGCGGTGCACTGTCGGTGCCTAAGAAAAATTTAGGATTACCGCTGGTCGCTACTTCAAGCAGCGTTTGCTGATGCGTCTGACGTTTTAAAATTGGCAGGCAATAGAAGTGCGGCTTGATTCCACCAACCAGCATATCATTACGGTTAAACAGTAAATGCTGTGGAGTAATGGTCGCAGCCACATTACGATCCTGTTCCAGTACGAAATTAGCTGCTTCGCTAGTAGTAATGTGTTCCAGAACCAGTTTCAGTTTCGGGAATTGTTTCAGTAATGGTGCTAAGACTTCATCAAGGAAACGTTTTTCACGGTCAAAAATATCGACATGATTATGCGTCACTTCACCGTGCAGCAATAAAGGCACCTGATGCTCTTCAAGCTGTTCAATGACTGAATATACTTTACGAATGTCGCTTACACCGCTATCCGAGTTGGTGGTTGCGCCAGCAGGGTAAAGTTTAATGGCATTGACATGCTCAGAATCTTTAATCTTTTTGACTTCACTTGGAGAGGTATTATCTGTGAAATACAGCACCATGCGTGGATCAAAATCGCTACCTTCAGGAACATGCGCCATAATACGTTCACGGTAGCTTAATGCTTCGTCCACAGTTTTAACCGGTGGAACAAGGTTCGGCATACAGATGGCGCGGGAAAACTGTTTAGCTAGATCAGGAACGGTGCGTTGCAGAGCGTGACCATCACGCAGGTGGGCATGCCAGTCGTCTGGCTGGAGAAGGGTAATCGTATTCAAGGCGAATTCAATCGGAGAAATAAAACAAATGATAATGCATCTATGCCTAAAATGGTAACGAGAAATATATACAAAATAAGGGATATCTATAAATTAATTTATAAAAGTATGATATTTTAAAATTAATAAAAAAATTACATAAATACTTGGCAATGGAATACAAGTACAATCTAGCAAAATTGCAAGATGAAAAAGAAAAAATAGAAGAATTAATCACACGGCAAAGTCAGCGTGTAGGCTCGGTTTTCCCTCAGAATCTGGAACAGGAGTTCTGGAGCAAAAACCTGGAGCGAGCACGTAAACATGTCGAAAAATATGTCTGGGCAGGTGTACTGACCTATTTTATTTTTCTGCTGGTTATGGTTCCGACCGACTACTGGATTATCGATTCACAATATTTCGTACATGATTTTGTGCGCTGTATGCTGGGGCTGATCAATGGTAGTCTAGCTTTACTCGCTTTTTATTTCTTCTCTTGTCTGCCTAAAATCAAACGCTTTTTTCCGCAGGCTTCCATGCTGCTGATGTTCTGGATGATAGTCTCGACCTCTTATCTGACCATGTCCATTCAAACAGTAAGCTTGCAACATCAGTCGATGGCGATCATCACCATTATCTACATCCTAGGGTATATTCTGACCGGAGTAAAACCTTTACAGATGTTAATCACGGGGTTATTTGCCGCACTTTGTACAGTCTGGCTGTTATCCATGTTATCGATCGACTTTAATGCACTGGTATTGGGGCGGATTCTGATTGGCAGTAGTCTATTAGGATGTGTGATTAGTTATATGCTTTTTGCCCGTGAGCGAATGATTTTTCTCTATACCATGCGGGCCAGAATCAGTGAGAAAATTCAGCGGATTCATACCACAGAATTGTTGCATTTAAGCCAGCATGATGAGCTGACCAAAATTTCTAATCGACGAACTTTCGATGAAACACTGGATATCTTCTTTGAACGTTCCCGCCGTAATCAGCATGCTTTGGCGATTTTGTTTATCGATGTTGATCACTTTAAAAACTATAACGATTTTTATGGACATCAAAAAGGGGACGATGTCATTTCCAGTATTGCCTTCACTATTAAAAATGCGATCCGGCATATGGATTTCGTGGCCCGTTATGGTGGTGAAGAGTTTGTCGTATTGCTTCCAGAAACCGATGCGCATGGCGCCTATGCAGTGGCTTCTAATATCTTTAATGCAATTGAGCGTCTGGAAATTCCACATGAGAAATCTGGTGTAGCTGACCATATCACCATTAGTTTGGGCATCACCGTTTATCGTGGTGAGGACTTTATTGATAAGGATGCCTTATTGGGAATTGCCGATCAGGCGTTGTATCGGGCCAAACAGTTGGGTCGAAACCAGATTTATTACCAATCCATACGCACTGCAAATCCGAACAGTGTGAATACCTAAATTGAATCCATAAAAAAACCGCTCATTCGAGCGGTTTTTTTGACTTTAAAACAAACTTATTTGTTTTTGTCTTTTAATTGAGGTACTGCAGAACCTGTACCTACTGCAAGCAGGCCAGAATCTGTATAGATACCCAGTTTCGCACGTGTATCTGTGATATCCAGGTTACGCATAGTCAACTGACCGATACGATCCGCTGGAGAGAACATAGAATCACCTTTCTCCATAGTTAAACGCTCAGCTTCATAAGTGAGGTTAGGAGATTCAGTGTTCATGATGGTGTAGTCATTACCACGACGCAGTTCTAAAGTCACAGTACCAGTGATAGCTTTAGCTACCCAACGCTGTGCAGTTTCACGAAGCATCAATGCTTGAGAATCGAACCAGCGACCTTGGTACAGAAGACGACCCAAACGAAGACCGTTGATACGGTATTGTTCGATCGTATCTTCGTTATGAATACCAGTGACCAGACGTTCATAAGCGATGTGAAGAAGGGCCATACCCGGAGCTTCGTAGATACCACGAGATTTCGCTTCGATGATACGGTTTTCGATCTGATCCGACATACCTAGACCATGACGGCCACCAATACGGTTCGCTTCAAGAATGAACTCAACTGGATCTTCGATACGTTGACCGTTGATTGCAACAGGGAAACCTTCTTCAAAAGTAATGGATACTTCTTCAGGTTTGATTTCAACGTCTTCTTTCCAGAATGCAACGCCCATGATTGGATCAACGATTTTGATACCGGCATTCAGGTATTCAAGATCTTTGGCTTCGTGAGTTGCACCCAACATGTTTGAGTCAGTTGAGTAAGCTTTCTCTTTTGACATTTTGTAGTCAAAGCCATTGTCGATCAGGAACTGTGACATTTCTGCACGGCCACCTAGCTCGTCAATGAAGGTCTGGTCTAACCAAGGTTTGTAGATTTTCAGGTTAGGGTTGGTCAATAGACCGTAGCGGTAGAAACGCTCGATGTCGTTACCTTTATAAGTAGAACCGTCACCCCAGATGTTCACGTCATCTTCTTTCATTGCAGTTACCAGCATGGTACCTGTCACTGCACGGCCAAGAGGAGTCGTGTTGAAGTATGGAACGCCACCTGTAGAAATGTGGAACGCGCCACATTGAATTGCAGCAATACCTTCTAATGCAAGCTGTAAACGGCAGTCGATCAAACGTGCTTTTACTGCGCCATAAGCTTCAGCTTTTTTTGGAATTGCATCGTAATCGTCTTCGTCTGGCTGACCCAAGTTTGCTGTATAAGCATAAGGTTCAGCGCCTTTTTGTTTCATCCACAAAAGAGCTGCAGAAGTATCTAGACCGCCAGAAAAGGCAATACCAACTTTTTTGCCTACTGGGACATTCTGCAAGATAGTTGCATTATCAGACATTGTTCATCCTAATGATATGAAATAGGCACGCCAGAAGTGGTGGCCTGAAAAAACACATATTGCATCAATTGTATCATTATTTTATTTAGGTTTGCTTTAGAAAAGAAAAACTCGTTTCAAAATCTTGATTCAATAGGCTTAGATAATCATAAAATTACCGTATTTTTGACAAACGCTTAAAAAATAGGAAAATCTGGGAAGATTCAATAACATCATTAAGAAAAAACATCTTCAGGATAGCCCTCATGAGCCCGAATATTCCTCCTTTACCTCATCTGCAACCTGCCTCCAAGAATGAAACCCTGTCGATTGCGCATGGAATCTACGCCGGGTTGCTGGTTTTTAGTACGGTTGCATTTTTATATCTGGAATATCAGCAGTCGACGATTTCCATGCTGAGTCTGGGTATTGTGTTGCTACTTTTGGCTGTGCTGATTGTTTTGAATATTCAGGCCTGTCTCAAGGTCAAACAGGGCAATGGTTCAGGACGCACCTTGTCCAGAATTATGGCGATCCTGATGCTGCTCAGTTTTCCCATTGGTACAGTACTCGGCGTAATTGCTTTATGGAAATCCAGCAAAAATCAATGGAAGCAATAAATCCATCACTCAGGTACGGCATGAATATCACAATTGGTATTTGTGCCTGAGAAAGCGGACCTGATAGTCATAAAAAGCCCCTGAAAATCAGTTAAAGTACATTGATAAGATTTAAGCTTTTAGCCAAATAAGAATCAGGGATATTTTATGACAACGACGCGCTATGCAAATATTTTAAAACCATTACATCTGGGTTTCACCACGATTAAAAACCGTGTGGTGATGGGATCAATGCATACGGGCTTGGAAGATCGTTTTTATAATTATCCTAAACTGGCAGCTTATTTTGGTGAACGTGCCAAAGGTGGTGTGGGTCTCCTGATTACTGGCGGGATTTCACCTAACCGTCAGGGCTGGTTATTGCCTGCTGGCGGAACCATGAATACCTTGGGCGATGTTGCACCGCACCGACTGGTTACGCATGCCGTGCATAAGCATGGGGCCAAGATTCTGTTGCAGATTTTGCATGCCGGACGTTATGGCTATCAACCTTTTGTGGTATCTGCTAGTCCGATTAAATCGCCAATTTCACCTTTTAAACCACGTCAGATGTCTGAAAACCAGATTCTGGATACGATTCAGGACTATGTTAAAACTGCAAAACTGGCTAAAAAAGCGGGCTATGACGGCGTGGAAATCATGGGCTCGGAAGGGTATTTGATTAACCAGTTCTTAAGCCGTCACGTCAATCAGCGTACTGATCGCTGGGGCGGAGAAATTGAAAACCGCATGCGTTTTGCGGTGGAGATTGTTAAAGCGATTCGTGCTGAAATTGGTGAAAAATTTATTATCTGTTTCCGCTTGTCCTTGCTAGATCTGGTACATGATGGCAATACGATGCAGGAAGTGATTACCGTCGCTAAAGCATTAGAGAAGGCTGGAATAACTTTACTCAATACCGGTATTGGCTGGCATGAAGCACGTATTCCGACGATTGTCACTTCTGTTCCTCGTGCCGCATTCGTAGATTACACCGCAGAAGTCAAAAAACATGTCGCTGTTCCAGTCATTGCATCGAACCGGATCAATATGCCAGAAACGGCTGAAGCGATTTTGGCATCGGGTCAGGCAGATATGGTGCAAATGGCACGCCCGTTGTTGGCAGATGCATTCTGGGTAAATAAGACAGCAACCAATCGAGTTGATGAAATTAATACCTGTATAGCCTGTAATCAGGCCTGCCTGGATCATACCTTTAAAAATAAACGTGCTACCTGTCTGGTAAATCCACGTGCTGGTTATGAAACCGAACTGGTTTATGTCAAAACTAAAAAGCCCAAAGGCATCGCCGTGGTAGGTGGTGGAGTGGCAGGTTTATCCGCAGCTACAGTCGCAGCTAGCCGCGGTCATGATGTGACTTTGTTTGAAGCCACTAATGAAGTGGGTGGGCAATTTAATCTGGCCAAAGTAATTCCAGGTAAAGAAGAATTCCATGAAACCATTCGCTATTTCAAAGTGCAGCTGGAAAAAACCGGGGTAGATGTCCGTTTAAATACTCGAGTGAATCGGGAGCAACTGGAACGCGAAGGTTTTGATGAAGTCATTGTGGCTACGGGCGTTGTTCCGCGTGAATTGAAAATTACCGGTAGTGATGCACCTCAAGTCCTGTCTTATGCTGAAGTATTGCGCGGCGCACCAGTGGGAGATCGTGTCGCTGTCATTGGTGCCGGAGGAATTGGTTTTGATGTATCAGAATTTTTATTAAAGCCACCGCATCAGCCACAACCGCAACCTGTAGATGAATGGAAACGGGAATGGGGTGTAGATCTGCATGCAAATTATGTAAGTGAAGGCGGACTGCAGCCAGCAGAAGTCGAGCCACCTGTACGTGAAATTTATCTATTACAGCGTAAAACTACTGCTTTAGGAGCAGGCTTAGGTAAAACCACGGGCTGGGTTCATCGTGCCCAATTAAAAAAACATGGCGTGCGCATGTTACGCGGTGTGCACTATAAATCGATCACGGATGAAGGTTTGTGGATTGAAGTGGATGGGCATGATCAATTGCTGCGTGTAGATACGGTCGTCGTTTGTGCTGGTCAGGAATCGGTCAAAGATGTCATGCCTTCAGAGGACCAAAAGACTTTAGCGAATTACCATATTATTGGTGGAGCAAAGCTGGCTGCTGAACTAGATGCCAAGCGTGCAATTCGTGAAGGGGCAGAATTGGCAGCAAAATTGTAAGGATTTGATGAAACTATATGCAGTTGATGAGATTCACTGTAATTTTCACTTGTCAGTCGCCTAAAAGCTCCGTATTATTGCGCACATGGAAGCGTGGCAGAGCGGTTTAATGCACCGGTCTTGAAAACCGACGAGGGCTTATACCCCTCCGTGAGTTCGAATCTCACCGCTTCCGCCAGATACGAAAAACCCCGATCATTGATCGGGGTTTTTTATT
Organism: Acinetobacter sp. CAU_H_60; assembly: GCF_058599385.1. Classification (NCBI taxonomy): domain Bacteria; kingdom Pseudomonadati; phylum Pseudomonadota; class Gammaproteobacteria; order Moraxellales; family Moraxellaceae; genus Acinetobacter; species Acinetobacter sp. CAU_H_60. The sequence goes on from NZ_CM178653.1 coordinate 985,264, forward strand.
GCCTAAGTTTTATTGAGTGGGAAATTGTCTGATTTTTTAGATAAAGCAGATAGATAACAAGCTAATTGATCTAATTTCCTAAATATTTTCTTATTAAAAAAATAAATGAATAAAAACGAATGCATATAGCTTTAATTTCTAAAATTTAATCTCAGGCAATTAGCTTAAGCCTAAATTCAAAAAGTATGATCCAAATTTTTATCTGACAAGAGGATATAAAAATTTAAAGCTTATTTCATTGCCGTTATCAGTTTATTAAATAGAACATTTTTCATTATTAATTCGCTGAATGACTGAAACAGCTGAAAGTCGACTAGGATAGTAGGATAATTTTTTGTTCTTTTCGGCTTTCATTTATGTCGAATTTTAAAGTGCGAGTTAAAAATGGCAACTGAACCTCTGAACCCTAAACGTCCACTTTATATTCCCTACGCAGGTACTGCATTACTTGAACTACCATTGCTGAATAAAGGCTCAGCTTTCTCTGTAGAAGAACGTATTCATTTTAATTTACATGGACTTTTGCCCCAAGTAATCGAATCGATTGAGGAACAAAGTCAGCGTTCGTATCAGCAATACTGCTCATTCAATGATGCAATCAATAAGCATATTTACCTACGTAACATCCAGGACACCAACGAGACGCTTTTCTATCATTTGATTGAAAATCACTTAAGCGAAATGATGCCGATCATCTATACGCCAACGGTAGGAGAAGCATGTCAGCATTTTTCCGAGATTTATCGCCGTCATCGCGGGGTTTTTATTTCCTATCCGGATCGGGATCATATTGAGCACATCCTGCATAACGTGAATCGAAGAAATGTCAAAGTGATCGTGATTACGGATGGTGAGCGTATCCTCGGTTTAGGCGATCAGGGCATTGGTGGAATGGGCATTCCGATTGGAAAGCTGGCTTTATATACGGCCTGCGGAGGCATTAGTCCGGCCTATACCTTGCCAATTACTTTGGATGTAGGCACGAACAACGAGCAGCTGTTGAATGATCCGATTTATATGGGATGGCGTCAGCCTCGTATCACTGGTGATGAGTATTATGAATTTGTCGAAATGGTGATACAGGCGATTCAGCAAAGATGGCCAGATGCACTAATTCAATTTGAAGATTTTGCCCAGCACAATGCCATGCCTTTACTGGAAAAATATCGAGATCGAGTATGTTGCTTCAATGACGACATTCAGGGTACGGCAGCTGTGGCAGTAGGAAGTCTGATTGCAGCTTCCTATGCGTCAAACAAACAATTAAAAGATCAGACCATTGCCTTTCTGGGAGCAGGTTCAGCCGGTTGTGGGATCGCTGAACAGATTGTGGCAAAAATGGTGGCAGAAGGCCTGACTGATGCTGAAGCGCGTAAGCGGGTCTTTATGGTGGACCGCTTTGGTCTTATTACCCAGAATCAGCCGAATCTATTAAATTTCCAGAGAAAACTGGCTCAAGAACCAGAAAATATTGCTGAATGGGGAAATGCCGAAGAGATTATTTCTCTATTGGATGTCATCAAGTATGCAAAACCAACAGTACTGATTGGGGTATCTGGACAGCCGGGATTATTTAGTAAAGAAGTGATCACGACAATGGCTGAAAATTGTGAACATCCGATCATCTTCCCTTTATCGAATCCTACTTCTCGCGTAGAAGCTGTTCCAGCCGATATTATTCAATGGACCAATGGGAAAGCTCTGATTGCTACAGGTAGCCCATTTGCACCCGTTAATTATCAGGAACAGATTTATACTATTTCTCAATGTAATAACTCTTATATTTTCCCGGGAATTGGACTGGGCGTGATTGCTTCAGGCGCTACACGTGTTACGGATAATATGCTGATGGCATCAAGTAATGCCTTAGCAGAATGCTCTCCAAAACTTCAGGATCCAACCGCCAATTTGTTGCCAGATCTGGATCAGATTCAGCATATTTCCAAGATTATTGCCTTAAGGGTTGCGCAAGCTGCGGTTGAGGATGGCGTCGCTCCAAAAGTTGGTTCTGATGTGCTGCAGAAAGCCATAGATGCGAATTTCTGGATACCAGAATATCGCGAATATAAGCGTGTGACCTTTTAATATTATTAGGGAAAGAGCAGCCTAACATTAAGTAAAGCAGAGCAATGACATCGACATTTCTCTGCTTCTTTGTTTGGAGAAAGCGAAGGTAATCTAAAATGTAGAAGTTTAACTCACTCAAGTAATATAGGTTAATTTTATTAAGTGGTTGAAATTAAATAAAATTTAATGAAAATTTTGTAAATAATAAAATAATATTTATAAAGTAATTAAATATATATATAAGAAAACTTGATTATTTTAAATCTTCCTGTATACTGGCCTTAACTAGAAAAAAGTCTTGTTGCAAAAAATCTTCCTTAAGTATCGTCGTTTTATTCATAATCCTTCGTTTTATCCAGATTTTAAGTTCCATTCTTTATTATTTTCAAAGTTACAACTGGTCATTCAGATGACTAAAAATTATTAAAAATTAATAGGTTTTATTATGTCAAACTCAAATATTGTTAAAGGTACTGTAAAGTGGTTCAACGAAACTAAAGGTTTCGGTTTTATTCAACAAGAATCTGGTCCAGATGTTTTTGCTCATTTCAGTGAAATTGCCAGTTCAGGTTTTAAAACCTTAATGGAAGGCCAGCAAGTTGAATTCAGCGTAGTTCAAGGTCAAAAAGGCCCAAATGCTGTAAATATTACTGCGCTATAAGTCTTTAGAATAAAAAAGCACGCATCAGTGCTTTTTTATTGTTTTAAATAAAAGTTAAAAAGCTTTTTCTAGATTGGAAGAAGTATAAAAATAGGATACAAGTTGTTAAAAATTAATGAATTAATTGCAAAATCTAAAAATGGTACAGAAATTATTGTTTCTTTGATTCCCTTGAATAAAATGCAAAATACACGTCAAGGTTTTAAGGAAATTGAAGTAGGTAAAAGAGTGCTGCTTCAATCAGGAATCGAAGTTGACCTGAATCTAGACGGTCGTACATTTTATACATCTTTAAATCAATTATTTAAATTAAATCATAAAGTTATTTAATATTTAAATTATATATTGGCTAAACATTTTCTAGCCGATCTCTCTTATAATCATTATTAAAGGTTTATTTATGCTTAAGCAAAAGATCAGTGTGAAAGATCAATTCGGTGTTCAATACGTGATTCAGGCTACTGTTGATCCTGATTTTGTTCGTACACAATCGGATTCTAACGTCAAACATATTACAGTTGAAGGTGAAAATATTCGCCCAAGTTTTGAAATGTTTTTTCAAAGCACCATCAGCGGCAAAATTTTCAAAATTATTTAGTGGTCATATGACATGACCAAAAGTGCATATAAAAAATCCTGGTATCTTGCCAGGATTTTGTCTTTGAAATTATTCACTTCTTAATTAAACCTATTCATCGTCTTATAAATAAACCCTGAATTAATAAGCATATTTTAGTTCACACTTAAATCGACTTAGCCATCATTTCAGTGATATATATTTTATATCTTCTACTACTTATGCTTTTAGGCATAAAACTATTATCAACCTATAAAAAATCTAATACACATCAAATCAGAAAGCCAATCAGAGTTAAAACCAGTCAAGGTTATTATAAGTTTCGTCGGTATGAACTTAAGTCATATAAATGACTGAGGATATACAGCGGGTTTAAGGTGGTGAGCAAGGGTAGTTCAGTTTTAGTTTTGCTAGGACATTCAGACGCTAAGTATTTAATCTTTTATTTTTGAATATTTAATACTCAATAGATGATCATAAAGTCAGGAGTTTACTCTATGAATAAATGTATAAAATTACTCGCCAAAAAAAAATTAAGTATTACTTTTCTAGAGAGTGCATCAGCAGGTTACCTGGCTTACCGATTTTCCCAAAATAAATATTCGGGTGATATTTTATATGGCGGACTGGTCTGTTATGACATGGGTGTCAAAGAGAATATTTTAAAAATCAAACCTGAATTTATTAAAAAATATACCCCGGAATCTATGGAAGTCACGCAGGAAATGGTCAGAAAAGCCAAGAAAATGTTTTATTCTGATATTTATATTGCCTGTACAGGACTCTTAAAAAGAGGCGGGACAGAAACCAAAGAAAAGCCAGTAGGAACTTTTTTCTATGTAATTTCTTATAAGGATGAGCTTTATAGTTTCCGCTTTCTTTGCAGAGGAAAACCGAGAGAGAAATTAAAAAAACTGGCGAGAAATATCAATCTGAGCTTAATTGAAATCCTTGAGGGCAGTCGGGACAAGAAAAATAAGTAAATCGCTATTTATTTAGCTCTTGATGGTCGCTCATACACTGATCATGAAAAATGATTTGCTATAAAAAATCCCAGCTGAAGCCGGGATTTTTTATATTTAATTGGTCAATTAGTAAGGATAATTAGGGACAGGGCCATGCGTTGGAATGGTGAGCCATTGTCCTGTTGCCAGGCGATTTGAGCCGCCATCCGGTTGCGCATAGAAATACAAAGGTGCGGTAGGCAGATTAAGCAGGGCGACTGAAGCATGTGCGGTTGCAGTGACAGGCAAGCCATAAAGTGCATAGAAATCTTTAAGGTCATAGCCCATGATTTTTGAACTGAGCACATAAATCAGGTCAGGGCGGCTCATGTTTTTCGCATTAAAGGCGCCTAGTCCCAGTTTATTCTTATCTGCTTGAGAAGCTTTACTTAAATCGATCTGATTATATAAACGTTGCGCCGTATTCAGTAAGCGTATAAATTCAAATACTCCCTGAAGATCAGGTCGCGATTTACCTTGATGTAAACGGGTATAGTTCATGGCCATCTGGATATGGAAGGCCTGCATCGATACATGATAGCCATCTTGCCATAAGCGTTTTTCCATGGCGGCACGTTGTACCTCACCTGACAGACCAAGACTTCGTGTATCCTTGATATTGGCATATAAGGTTGGGTGGCGGAAGTTGCTGCCATTACTGTCCTGAGCATATAGATGATATTTACGCATCATGCTTAGGCCTGCCAGAATGTTGTTATTACATTCCACTACGCAACCAATAGTTATTCCGGTTTCAGTAGAAGGGAATACCATGGTTAAGACATCCTGAACAGTATTATGTCCCAGTTCATGTACCCAGCCCCAACCGGTATCAATGCCAGTTGACCCATCTGATGGATTTCCTGAGCACAGGAAGCCACAGGTCGCAATCCAGCCCACAAAATGCTGAACATTCGGTGCACGATGAACTGTGCCGGTACAATCCCAGCCTAATTCATTACAACGCTGTGCCGTACTGCTATCCAGCGGCATGTTGTTATAACCGTTGGCAATGTGGTTACTGTCAAAGATTACGCCCTTAATCTGATCCACATAGGTACGTGCCGATCGATCACCAATGGCTTTTAAAGCATAGTCATTGGTCTGTTGAATTTCACCACCAACAAATTTAAAAGTGTTCCAGCCGAAGTTTCTACTTTGCAGGATGCTGGTTGCTTCGCTAATATCCGCTTCAGTGATCGTTTGAGTAAAATCATAATGCGCATATTTTGCTGCACCTTTGATTTTTAAGGTCACCACAGAGCCTGCTTTGGCATTGCTGTAATTCAACATCAATGGTCCACCGAACGGACTGATAAAGTCATTGCTTTGAGTGGTGTCTAATTTCACGGTGAAACTATTGGGGCGGCGAGGACGTTTATAGCCGCTATCATCAAAGGGATTGCCCCAGGCACGTAAATAGCTGGTCTGGACTGAAAGCTGTGCACCTTGAGCATCAACAATCTCAATACTGACAGGTTTGCCCGGAATGCTGGCACGACCAATTGCGGTAATTCCGCTGCCTTGCGGAATGGTCACGGTAATGGTTTCAGCTTGAGTACTGACAGCCATGTTTTGTGCAGATGCTGGCATATAATCGCCAGCACCATTTGGATTCACCAATGTGGTTTTGCGTTTATAGTCCGTCCAGGAGTCGCTGGCATACGTACGCATAAAAGTCAGAGTATCACTATTTTTCGACAGTCCGCTGTAATTCACGCCTGGACGCCAGAGATCTGCCAATAACACCAAAGCTTTTAGAATCTGATTATTATTTTTTTGGCTAAATGCAGTAATGCCTTGTGCATTTAAATTTTGTAGATTGGTAGAAGCTTTATTGATGGTTTGAATCAACGGATTATTGGCATTTAAATCACCTAGACGTGCCGCACTTGGTGACTTGAAATATTCCAGCATTTGGATCGTACTATCAATGTCATTCACTTTATTCCATTGATCTGTGATGGAACGTCCTGAAGACATGAGTAAAGTATCTTGGCCACGCCAGTAATTATTATTGGTTTCAATCTTTAATGCCGAAAAGATTTTTTCCATCGGTGTAGTGACGTTATAACCCATTGCCTGGAAATATATTGGCTTACCTGCCTCCAGATATTCCTGAATCAAGCTGGATTCAAAATTATTGGCGCCAATATTACTGCCTAAAATCATCAGATCAGCATCTTTCCAGCAGGTATTGGTTTGATCCAGTACATTACATTGTAGAAAGGTAACTTTAACCCCTAAATGCTGGGCAAAATAATTTTCTATCATGCTCAGGTTGGTTTGTGCCAGGCCATTCACGGTAAGTTTAAGTTCTTGTTTAGGCTGTGCTTGTGTTTTCCCCGTCAATAGCCAGCGAAAACCATTGTTGAGCACGGGTGCAAAATCTACCACGTCAGGACTATTCGCTGAGATCCCCCCAAGCATATTCTGGCCAAAAGCCAGCGCACGGCCTTTACCGATTTGTGATGCGACTCCCAGACCACAGCCTTTATTCGCCTGCTGACTTAAATTCCAGCCGCAGGCTTGATCTGAAACTGCGATTGGCAAAGCTGCACTTAAATCATAAGGATAAAGATTAATTGAAGCAGTTGGCGTAAATTGCAGTTGAGGTTGCAAAACTTTGCCATTTGAACTGGTATAGAGTGAGCTAATTAAACCCTTTTGCCATGTTTGTTGTTGCTTGGCGAGCTGCAGGGCCCAGTCTAGCAATGTAGCGGAATCTTGCTGAATCAAAGGTCGGGCATCACCTGTACTTAATGCCTTATTAATCCGGGTGGTTGTTGGCGTTTGTGGATTTAAAGGTGGTGTACTGCCATCAGGTGTTTCTACAGGTGAGGGGGATGATTCCTCGTTATCAGGTGGATGAGTTGTTGATGGTGGATCAACAGCAGAATCTGGTGTTTCTGCTGGAGAAGATGTTCCGCTACTACCACCTCCACCACAGGCAATCAGACTCATCGATAACGATAAGGTCAGTAAGGCTGTTTTCAACCTCAAATAATTTCTTTCCACAATTTTCCCCAAGGTATAACCAAAAAGACGACATTATTTTTAAAGTTGTCGTAAATATCAGATGAGAATTATAGAAGTAAGTGGTAATAAAATAGAACTAATATTTAATTTAAGTATATGTTTTTTAATGATAAATAGTTATTAAGAATAGTATTTAATGTGATGCGGGTTGAGTTAATTTTTATTTGTTTTAATTAGGCCGCAGTTTAAAAATTGCCTCAATCCCAGCTGAAAATTCATGTTCTATCAGTTTTGACTTCGAACTTGAGTAAGGCCAGCGCAATTCTTTCTACATGTTGATAAGCAGGTTGCTCTAATTCTTCACCAAAAATATCCGGATCAATTTCCTCATAAGACCAGTCAATATTTTGATGCTGTTTCATCAAAGCTTCCAGATGCTGCAAGAAGCGATTGCCATCCTGACAAATAGTGACGCCAGTATATAAAAATAGACGTCCATCTGGACTGAGTCGCTGTAAACCCTGTTTAATAATCTTAAAAGACAATTCATTACCATCCAGTTCATTGCCTCCATGACGGTATTGCCGTTGATCTGGATCAATTAAATAAGGAGGATTGGCAAAAATCAGATCGAACTGGCCTTCAAGACCAGAAAATAAATTACTTTGTACAGGATGAATCGTATCAAAACCTGAAAAGTCGATATTAATCTGGCTATAGAGAAGGGCTTTCGGATTCAGATCTGCGACAAAGATTTCCTCATGATCTGGAAAATGTTTAGCCATATGAATTGCAGCAGCAGAAGTGCCACAGCATATTTCAGCCGCCCGTTTAAAAGAATTGGCCTGGCAAGATAAATACTGCTTTAAATGATAGGCAAAACGGTAAGTATCAGGACCAAAAAAAACAGCGTCCTGTTGGGTGGTGGGAAAGGCTGAGTGAATAAATAATTCGTCTTCGAGTGAAGCGACTCTGATCAGACTTTTATATGCATTATCCTGAACTTCTAGAAGCTGATGTTCTAACAATAATGAAAAAAGAACAGGATCAAGATCGGTAATTGTAAATTCCAGATTCCAGCCAAAAATATCCTGTAGAGTTTTCTGTTTATTTTTTTCGCTTCTTTTGCGATCAAGAATCCGTTGATGGGAAAGTGGCGTAATGGCGGTAAACTGATATTGCTGCTGTTTTAAAAAATTTAATAAAAAGTGCAGAGCTTGTTGCTGGCTGCTTTGGATTTCTAAAATCTGGTTCATTAGATGTGCTCTTCGGTTTATTTAGAATAAATGGAAAGGTGCATACACCTGTTTTAACCTATACAAGATAATGACCAGAACAGCCATTCGCTATATTGATCCAATCAGAATGGATCTGATTAATCTTCGCCCAAAATTTGCTGTTGTTCGGTAAAAAACTGATGTGAATTGGTTTAATTTGTATAGTGGTATATTGAAGTTCAAATCCTTATAAAGGATGAATCACTTTTATTTTTATATGTTTTCTATAAAAATGCCGACTGATCAAAATGATGAGTCGGCATAGACTGAATATAAATAGGAGTTTTAATGAGCAGCTTCTGGTAAATCAAACCAGATCACTTGCGCATCTTCAATTGCTTTAATCTCTGCGTCATCTATAAAGGCAATCGCGCCACCAGCTTCAACTGTATATTCTGCAATTTGTACTGAGCCAGAAATCACATGTACATAATTGATATGCTGGGTTGCCTTAATATCTAGACTTTGGCCTTGATGGATCACTGCGGTTTTAACTTCTGCATTTTGACGAATGTGCATGGGTGCATTGTCATTCGGTCCACAGATTAAATGCCATTGATTCGGTTGTTCTTTTGCATCCAGACGAATTTGCTGATAATTTGGCTGAGCATCACGTTCATTCGGAATGATCCAGATTTGCAGAAGATGCACCTGTTCATCACCCTGGTTCATTTCACTATGACGTACACCGGTTCCAGCACTCATCAGCTGCCATTCACCTGCGGTAATGCCGCCATGATTGCCCATACTGTCCTGATGAGTAATCGTACCTTTCAATACACAGGTCAGAATTTCCATATTGTCATGCGGATGGGTACCAAAGCCCTGATGTGCATCAATCAGATCATCATTAATAACGCGTAATGCACTCACGCCCATATAGTTCGGATTGTACCAGTTGCCAAATGAGAAGCTGTGCTTAGACTCCAGCCAGCCCATTTTTACATGACCACGATTTTCACTTGGATGCAGAAAAGCTTTCATGGATTTATCTCACTTTAATTTTTAACTTGAGATCATCATACCGTTGTTTTAATTCTTAAAAAATCATAAACAGGCGACAGATCATTGCATTTTTGCAACGATATAAAAGAAAGCAGATATAAAAAAGCCCACTCGTAAGCGGGCTTAGGTATTTAAATAAAGATTATTCAAGGAAACGGACTGTTACACCTGATTTCACTTTACGGCCTAAATCATTCGCATCCCAGTTAGTCAAACGGATACAACCGTGTGATGCAGTTTTAGAGATTGCAGATGGATTTGGTGTGCCGTGAATACCAAATGATTTTTTGCTTAAACCGATCCAGATATTACCTACAGGACCGTTTGGACCAGGTGGTAAAGAAAGTGGTTTCTTGTTATTGCCTTGAACAAAGTTAGATGGTGAGTAGCTATACCATGGGTTTTTCGCTACGCCAGTCACTTTATAAGTTCCTGTTGGCGATGGAGTACTCGAACTACCAATCGTTGCAGGGAAAGAAGCAATCATCTGGTTCCGGCTATTGAACAGATAAAGCTGTTTAGCACCTTTATGCGCCACAATTAAATGAATATCTTCAGGAACTTCATTACGGATATTAGCAACAATCAGCTTTTCCCCAGCTTTTTTGAAGGTAGCTTTTGGATTTAACTTTTTCAAAAAGTCTTCATCCATATGGAATTTTTCACCCAACATTTCAGTTACGCGAGTGTAATACAGACCTTTCATTTTTGCCTGTAAGGCATAGTCAGAAGGAATAGACTCGGCATAAGGACCTTTTAAGTCTTCTTCAGTGATAGTGTATTCCACAAAAGCAGGCTTAGATCCTTGTTTAGCCAATAGGGCATCCCAAGTTTCCTGAGTCAACGTACCTGTTGGTTTAATGCCATTCATTTGCTGGAAAGATGCGATCGCTTTCAAGGTATTTTTACCGCTAGTACCGTCAATCGCACCTGGAGAAGCATGGGCATTATTCAACATGACATGCGCACGTGCATATACCGGAAATTGGCCTTTACCAATATCTTCATACCAGCTTGCATTATTAAGGCCGTCTAAAGTCCAAGATGCTTTTGCAGCAGCAGAATTTGTCGGTGCTTTAGTCGTGGTTGGAGCAGCACCGATATTGGCAGTCTGGTCTTCAGTATCTTGTAATACATCTAATGCTTCAGAAGCTTTCTTCAGATCTTGTTGTTCTTGAGCACTAATTCGAGTTTCTGCTTGTGCTGCCGAAGCTTCAGTCGCTAAAGGATCAATCGGATCCTGAACCGCAACATCAGTGACAACTTGGGGGTTTAATGGTTGTTCAGCAGTAGACGCAGCGAAAACAGTACCTGCGAAAATGCAACCTAGACTCACAGCGAGCATTGTGCGAACGAACATGTAACTCAACCTTAAAAATATTTCGTTAACTATGTGAAAAAACACTATAAGTATTACAGAAAAAATGTGGAGATGCAGTAGTTCTTTTGTGTAATTCCTCACATTTGATCACTTAACATGATCGGTTTTTAAAGTCATGAGAAGTTATTCAAAATGCAGTCATTTTGTTATGATGTGGGCAATATCAAAGATAGATAGGAAAGTGAATGACGACCTTAAAAAATGATCGTTTTCTGCGCGCATTGTTACGTGAACCTGTAGATACTACCCCTGTATGGATGATGCGCCAGGCAGGCCGTTATTTACCAGAATATCGAGAAACACGTGCCAAAGCAGGGGATTTCCTTTCTCTTTGCAAAAATACTGAATTTGCCTGTGAAGTGACTTTACAGCCTTTACGCCGTTATGAGCTGGATGCGGCCATTTTATTTTCGGATATTCTGACTGTTCCGGATGCTTTAGGTCTGGGCCTGTATTTTGAAGCAGGTGAAGGTCCGAAATTCCACAAAACTGTGCGGACTGAACAGGATGTGGCTAATTTACCCAAATTTAATGCCAAGTCTGACCTTGATTATGTAATGAATGCGGTGTCGACCATTCGTTCGGCTTTGGGTGGGCAAGTACCATTGATCGGCTTCTCTGGCAGCCCGTGGACCTTAGCGACGTATATGGTTGAAGGGGGTTCGAGCAAAGACTTCCGTTTCACTAAAAACATGATGTACGCACAGCCAGAAGTTCTGCATGCTTTATTAGAACGTTTAGCAGATGCTGTGACTGAATATCTGAATGCCCAGATCGATGCCGGTGCTCAGGCAGTACAGATCTTTGATAGCTGGGGTGGGGCACTTGCACATCGTGAATATGTTGAATTTTCACTTAATTATATGCAAAAAATCGTGGCAGGTTTGCAACGTGAAAAAGATGGCCGCAAGATTCCAGTGATTCTGTTTACCAAAGGTGGCGGTCAATGGCTAGAGCCAATGGTTGCGACCGGTGCAGATGCTTTTGGTTTGGACTGGACCACACCGCTCAATGTTGCGCGTCAGACTGTTGCAGGTCGTGCTGCGCTACAAGGTAATCTTGATCCAGCAACTTTATATGGTACTCCGGACGCGATTGCTAAAGCGACCAAGCTGATGCTGGATGATGCCTATGCCAACGGTGAAAAAACCGGTTATGTAGCCAACTTAGGTCATGGCATTACCCAATGGGTGGATCCAGCCAATCCTAAAGTATTTATTGATACCGTACATGAGTACAGCGCTAAATATCTTTAGGATGTAAACCTTGATCGACTTTTTTAAATCAGGGTTTGAATTTACCTATAAGGCAGCTTCGGCTGCCTTATTTGGGATTCTGCTCCTGCTTGCTTTTGCACAAACCGCATCGATGGGTAGTGAACTATTTTACGGTTTCTACCGCTATGATTATCTATTATTTTTTGCTTTACTGATTCAGGTGGTATTACTCTATACCAAACTGGAATCCTGGGCCGAAGCCAAAGTAATTGCCTTGTTCCATATCATGGCGATGGTCATGGAAATTTTCCTGACCCATCCGGCGATTGCATCCTGGCAATATCCGCAACCTGCAATTTTTAAAATACTGACTGTGCCTTTATTTGCCGGCTTTATGTATTCGGCTGTCGGCAGTTTTTTTGCACGTTCCTTACGCTTATACCAAGTTTCATTTGAAAAATTGCCACAATTTAGCCATATGCTGGCTTTGGCAGTCTTGTCCTACATCAACTTTATGAGCAAATTCTTCATTCCGGACTATCGCTTGCTGTTATTTGTCGGGAGCGTAGTAATGTTCTGGAAAACCAGAATCCGGTTTCAGCTGAATCAGCATGCTTTTCAGCTGCCGATGTTACCTGTCCTGTTGATCTTGGCTTTCATTATCTGGGTGGCAGAGAACATCAGTACCTTTTATCAGATCTGGCTATATCCAAGCCAAGTAGAAAAATGGCACATGGTTGGTTGGGGCAAACTGGGTTCCTGGTATCTGCTGTTATTGTTAAGTCTGGTATTAGTAATGAAGATTTTAGGTATTCGTGATCAGCAAGGAAACTGGAAGCTGAAAAGCTAAAATCGCTGATGAATGCACAGAATATTAAAGATGAAAAAATGAGCAAATTTGTTTTGCCATATGTCTAACTTCTCGATAATCTAACAGCGTGTAATCACAAATACACAAAAATGCATTAACAAGAAAGCTTTATAAAAATTTTTCTGGAGAATGATGAATGTTAAAAAAAATTGCTTTGGCTGCAGTATTGGCAGTCGGTTCAACAGCTGCTTTTGCTGACCGTGACACAGGTTGTGGTATTGGTACTCAGGTATGGGCAGGCCAATCAGGTAAATTGCCAAAAATCCTGGCAGCAACAACGAATGGTATCTTCGCTAACCAGTTATTCGGTATTACCTTTGGTACTTTAGGCTGTAGCGGTACCGGTACAATTACTGCAAAAGTGGTAACTTTTACCAATGAAAATGCTGAAGCGCTGGCACGTGATATGGCAGTCGGTGAAGGTGAAAGCCTGAATGTACTGGCTGAATTGCTGAATATCAAATCTGAAGATAAGGCACGTTTCTTTAGCGTATCTAAAAATAACTTCTCTCAAATCTATGCAGCAGAAAATGAAACTTCTCTAGACGTTTTGGCATCTCTGCAACAAGTGATGGCAAATGACGACGTGCTGAAAGCTTACGTTTAATCTGCCCGAAAACCCTGTCTGATGGCAGGGTTTTTTATGTCCAAAAAATGAGAAAGTCATGATTCAGATGAAGTCCTGCGTATTTACCTGTTCCAGCATTTTAATTAGTTGTTTTAGTTCTACTATTTATGCAAATCTTGCAGAACAATATATCCAGCAGGCGGAAAACCGGCGACTTGATCAGGACATCACCTGGAAACGTTTAATGTATGCAGGTGAAAATGGGCAAAGTGAAGTTAGCTATGCCGGCTATTTTTATCATCCTGAAGGGCAAAAGAATTTAAAGGCAGAACTTGCAGAGAATATTAAAGCTTTATTTCATGAGGCTGAACCAGATCAGTCTATTCAATGCCGTTTCCCAGCACGCAGTCAATTTCTTATCCAGAAACTGCAGATTCCTGCTGATGCATTGCCAAAAACAGAATGTTCAGAACTGGATCAGTGGCTTTCCGAGATCAAGCCGTATAAAGCAACCCTGATTTATGCCACCGATTTTATGGGTAATCCCAGCTCGATGTTTGGGCATACCTTGCTACGACTCGATCCCAAAGATCAGGCTGAACTGAAACTGGTTTCTTATGCGGTGAATTATGCTGCAACGGTTGAGGGAGAGCAGAGCTGGTCCTATGCCTGGAAAGGTTTAACCGGGCAATATCCCGGTGAATATTCCCTGATGCCTTATTATCGTAAGGTTAAAGAATATGGTGATTTTGAAAGTCGAGATCTGTGGGAATATGAACTCACCTTAACGCCAGAAGAAACCCAATTTCTGGTGCAGCATATCTGGGAAATGAAGCATGTACAGTTTCCCTACTATTTTGTGCAGGACAATTGTGCTTACCGTTTATTAGGCTTGATTGATCTGGTACGGCCAGAAGCAAACTTGCAGGAAAAATTTAAAGTTGCTGCCATTCCCGTGGAAACCATTAAAGCGATTCAGCAACAAAAACTGATTAAAGATGTAGTCTATCGCCCGGCACTGGAAACCCAGCTGAATGCACAGGCAGCACAGCATGGTCATAAACTTGCCCGCACAGCACATGAATTAGCATTAGCAGCGCAGAATCAGGATCAAAGTTTATTAGCATCTTATTCAACACAGGATCAGGCCAAAATTTTGGAGATGGCCTATGATGATCTGTACCTACAGTTTATCGGTCAGAAAGTTGATCCCAAAATTGCCCAGCCAAGATTACGTCAGCTTCTGATTCAGCGAAGCCAGCTGCCTTTTGAACGTCAGCGACTGCAAGTCTCGACACCAGAAACTGATCCGGTACAAGGACATGCAGCACGTAATTTCTCACTTAAAACCGGCGAAGTTCAAGGCAAAAAAATCATCGAAATCGGTCACCGGCAGGCCTATCATGACCTGATGGATCCGCAAGGCGGGCTGCGTACAGGAACCCAATTATTATTCCTTGATGGTGCATTGCAGTATCGTGATGACCGCGTGAAGCTGGAACACCTGGATCTACTTACAGTGAATTCCTATAACCCGATCAATGCATTTAAAGCGCCGTTATCTTGGGGCTTTAATCTAGGCTGGAAACAGGAAGCACTGGATCAGCATGGCCAGTTTAGTACCGAGCAGCAGCATGGTGTAGCCAATTTTCAGGTTCAGGGTGGCTATAGCTGGGCAAATGAAGCACGTGAACATCTCTGCTATGTGCAATTACAAAATCATGTGCAGGCCGGAAAAGCGCTAGACAAAGGATGGCGTATCGGTATGGGGCCAACGGTGGGTTGCCAGAATATCTGGACGGATCAGATCAATAGTCTGGTACAGGTGGAATTACCGTATTGGGAAGACTCCCATCAGTGGCAGCTGAAATTAAAAAGCCAGCTGCAATATGCATGGAATACACAAAATGCCATTCGGGCGAGCTGGGAATATCAGCAACAGGACTCGAAAGACTGGGAAAAATGGAGTCTGGGCTTAGTCCATTATTTTTAATTTGGCTAACATACCCTCGAATATTGAGTAAATGAAGTTTATAGATCAAATGACTTATATTTGAATGTTTAAAATAAATTCATGTTCGGAGACTTCTACCGATATTATCAAAGATTGTATTCAGTAATTGGGTTAAAATGCCTGAATATTGTTGTATTTTTCACATAATATCACTGCGAATCGCAAAGTATCGGGAAAAGTTATATGAATAATGAGTGTATGGCTATGCTGGCGGAGCGGTGGGAGCATATCTGTCAAAATTATTCATCGGATGATTTGCTACACGCATTTCAGTTTATTCAAGACCACTCTTTGGTACTGGTAGAAGAATTCTATAAAAATATGCTTCTGGAAGAAGAAGCATCTCAGTATTTTACTGATGAGCTGATTCAGCAGCGTTTACGCGATACTTTACATCAGTGGCTTTCAGAAAGTTTTAGTGTAGCGCTGAATAAGCGTTATGCAGAAGCCGTGCAAAAACAGAATATCGTTGGACATGTGCATGCGCGGGTCGGGATTCCATCTTGGCTGATTATGCGCGGTGTACGGGAAATTCAGCGCAAAATGTTTGAATTGCTGAGTTTAAATCCGCAGCCGAACATGCTTACTACCTGTAGCTATATTGTACAAATCATGGGATTTGCCACAGAAATTATGTGTCGTTCCTATGAGGCGAAATCCGTCCAGAATCAGGAAATGAAGCACAGTTACCGGGTATTTTCTGCAATGCAGGATGTTGCGGTACAAAAAGATAAACAGCGCAGTTCATTGCTGGATTGGGAAAATGAGCTGATGTTCAAGGTCTTTTCTGGCACTACAGGCATTAGACATCAAATGCTGTCCAAGTCAGAATTTGGCTTATGGTTTATTCATAAGGCGTCTTATGCCTTTACCGGTTCTGATCAGGTCGATTTAATTATCGAGCGAATTTATCAGATCGATACGCTGAATCAGGCAGTGCTGGAATGTACTGAAAAAGATCAGATGCTGAATCTGATTCAAAGTATTCGTGACTTAAACCGTGAAATACAGCACTTGGTCGATCAATTATTTCAGGTTGCAGATTACATCGAATCTGGAAATGACTCGTTAACCCAGTTATTGAATCGCCGTTATTTAAATACCATTATTTCACGTGAAATTAACTTTTCTCGTAATAACCAGACACCATTATCCTTGCTAGCGATTGATGCCGATTTCTTCAAAGCCATTAATGATAAATATGGTCATGCAGCTGGTGATCTAGCCTTAAAATTTATTGCTGATGCTCTACAGAAATACATTCAGGGTAGTGACTATGCATTCCGTGTCGGTGGGGAAGAATTCCTGCTGCTGCTGGTCGATTCCGATGAAAGACGTGCACTGAACATTGCTGAAAATATCCGTAAATATGTAGAGCATGGCTTGATCAATACGGCTCAAGGGCAGCAATTCAGACTCACGGTTAGTATTGGCTGTGCGTTATTTGATGGTCATCCAGATTACCAAAGATTCCTGGATGCCGCAGATGCTGCACTATATATGGCTAAAAATACAGGGCGTAACCGGGTCTATCTGGCGCAACCTTCTCAAATTCAGGGTGCACAAAAAGCATCTGTTTAATTTAAAGCTTGCTGCTGAATTGCAGCCTGAAATTGCTGTTTTTGCCGCACATATTCGGGATGGACTTTGGCTTCATCCCATTTTTGTTTAAATATTTTCGCTGCAGCAGCTTTAACCGGATCTTCAGAACTGCGCGGCAATTCTTCACGCCCATGCGCACCACTTAAACCATTTTTATCATCTGGAACTGGCCCATCGTATTTTTTGCCACCTTTATGATTGGCATAACGCCGGGCGCGAGTATAACCCATTTGTAAAAACTTGCGTGCCATATCGGCCCCGACAAAATCTTCCTGTTTTAAATATTCCAGAAACAGGGCATAAATTTTTTCACTACTGGCTCGGGCTTTTTCCGCATCTGCAAAACGCCAGTGGGGCAAAATTTCTGACTTATAAGGTTCCACTAAAAGCACGCCTTGCTCACCGCGTCCGATCCGGTATAAGTCCGGACGTTTACGGAAATCAATTTTCTTAAAATCTAGACTATAGTCAAAACTATTTGAATGAATACGTGAAGGGCGTTTAGGCGGATCAGGCTGCTTTCTACTCATGGCTGTTTCCAGAATTTATACACTTGGATCATGCAGCCTTCCAAACAAAAGGTCTGTATTTAAACATGGCAGGAAATGTAGTTAGAAAATTAATTATGCAGCATCAATTTGTTTATTTGGAAGAAGGGGAGCAGGTTAATTAAGACAACTTTTTGAAAAGAATGTAGGGATAAAATTTTAAGAAATTGAATGAATAAGTAGAAAAGTTAAGGAATTGATTGCAAAATTCCTTAACTGATGAAGATATTGAATTCGTACTTATCTTTTAACTTTCTACCACGACATAATATTTTTTAACGGCTTCAACCACTTCAAAAGTGCCAATAAAACCGGGTGGAATAATGCCGGCTTCACCTGCCTTGATTTCAACAAAGGATTGTCCCTGAGCATCATGTAAACGGACGATCCCTTCGATTACCTGAAAGAATTCCTGTTTATTTTCAGCGAATACAATATTCCAGGCACCCACTTCACATTGCCAGGTTCCGCAATCCATATTGGGATGTTGATAGGCACTCTGGGTCAGGCGTTTAGGATTGCCTTTAACCAGTCGGTCTGGACGTGGATAATCGATACTTTCTTCAGCCTGACCTAAACCTCGACCCGCAATCCAAGTAGATGACATTTTCATAACCTCATCGTGTAAAAAAGCCCCAATATCAATTGAGGCTTTCATTTATGAATCTATATTAATAACTTTCAGGTACAGCACCTAAAAACTCACGGCGGACTTCTTTATCGGTTTTAAAGTCACCGATAAATGACACCGTACGCGTCGTTGATTCCTGTTTGCCAACACCACGCATCATCATACACATATGTGCTGAATCAATCATCACAGCCACACCACGTGCATTGGTGACTTCAGCAACTGCTTCTGCGATTTGCTGGGTCAGATTTTCCTGAATCTGCAAACGACGGGCAAACATTTCAGTAATACGTGCAAATTTAGACAGCCCCAATACTTTGCCTTCAGGTAAATAGGCAATATGTACACGGCCATAAAATGGCAATAAATGGTGTTCGCACAGGGAATAAAATTCGATATTTTTCACTAAAACCATTTCACGGTTATCTGATGGGAAAACCGCACTATTGGTCACTTCTTCCAGAGTCTGGCTATAACCTGAGGTTAAATACGAAAACGCTTTCGCAGCACGCACGGGCGTATCTTTGAGACCAGGGCGATTGAGATCTTCACCAACGGCAGTAAGAATGTTTGCGTAAGATTGCTGCATAGTCATATGACGTATTCACTTAAACTGAGAATGAACAAGGACGGCATTGTAGCAGAAATCTTTTACAATGCCTTGTTTTGAGGGTAAATCCGCTTACTGTTTAAACTTTGGATTTTTTTCTGCACGTTTTAGCAAAACTAAAACTGCACCAGTGCCACCCTGTTTTTCAGGCGCACTGACAAAGGCCAGAACATCACGGTGCTGACGTAGCCAGCCGTTGACATAAGTTTTTAAGATCGCTTCCGGCCCTTTGCCATGTACGATCTTGATCACGTTCTGGTTTTCATCTTTAGCGATCTGGATAATCTGAAGTACAGCCTGACGAGCTTCTTCGACCGTACAACCATGCAGGTCGACAGCTTCAAACCAGCGCAGATTTCCCGCTTTCAGATCTTCAAAAACCTTATGCTGCAACGTCGCAATGCGGTAGCTTAAGCTTGCCTGACTGCCAACCGGATTGAGCATGGCCTGAGTATCAGACAGAACGGTTTCATCGGTATGCATGGGACCTTCGGCAGCAGCACGCTTGGCCAAGGTTTGTGCATCAACTTTTTTCTTGGGAGATTTTTCAATTTTCGCAATATTGCCGGCATCAATTTTTTGTACGCCTTGCATCTGCTTGCGAAATAGATCGAGGTCTTCCTCCTGTTCCTGCTCCGCTGTTTTCACGACAGGGGCAACAGGTTCGGCCTTAGGCTGAGGATGACTAATTTGCTTTTTAAGATTTTTGAGTAAATTATACTGATCTTTAGAAAGCGAAGAATCGTGTTTGCTCATAATCTGGAAACGGGGGAGATACTGAATTTGGTAAATTATAGTCTTAAATCACTGAAAGGAGAAATGAATTGCACTAAATACAACATATCCCAAACCTAGCTTTAATTTCTGGATGGTTTTCTATTATTGAAGAGCTGGTTGAAATTTAAATAGAAAATAATTCATGAATTTTCTCCTTTTATCATTTTAACAGTTGCCTCGATGGAACATCTCTCTTTAAATATAAATCAATCAAACCTGGAAAATTAAAAATGAGTTATTCAGGCAGTTGTTTGTGTGGCAATGTCCAGTTCAAAGTAAATACGAATATTCAGACCATGTATCATTGTCACTGCAGTTTATGTCGTAAACAGAGTGGTACGGCCGCGAATGCAGCAACTTTAGTTCATCAGCAATATTTTGAATGGACCTCAGGACACGCTTCAATTTCCTGTTATCAAAAAGAGACCGGATTTCGTTCTCATTTTTGTCAACACTGTGGCTCGCCTGTACCAAATCAGGTAGGTACAACTGTATTGACCTGGATTCCTTTGGGACTTTTGGATCAAGCACCCAAAATTCAGCAAAGACTGAGTTTTTGTCTGAACTCTAAAGTAGATTGGGCAGATGAAATCAAGGCGGATGAGTGCTATTCTGAACTGCCAGAATTTGAAAAATTAATCTCTTATTTTGATCATTCAACTCAGTATTAAATTTCGTTATTAGAAATAAAAAAGCCCCATGCTGAGATGGAGCTTTTTTATACTTAATATTTTAAACCGATTCAGGCTCACCGAATAAATCACGGAAAGCGTGATCTGGGCGTGGCTGTTTCATGAAACTTTCACCGACCAGGAAAGCATGAATATCATGTTCCTGCATCATCGCAACATCAGCAGGGGTCGCAATACCGCTTTCAGTGACCAGCAGGCGTGAAGGATCCAGTAATTTTTTCAGACGTAGTGATGTATTCAGGTCGACATCAAAAGTTTTTAAATTACGGTTGTTCACACCCAGTAGACAACGATCAGAAAGTTTTAAAGCACGCCCTAATTCTTCTTCATCATGCACTTCAACCAGTACATCCAGATTATGCTCAAACGCAGTTTTAGACATTTCCTCTAACTGCTGATCAGACAGACAGGCCACGATCAGCAAGATACAGTCTGCATTTAAGGCACGTGCTTCAATCACACCATAAGGATCGATCAGGAAGTCTTTACGCAGCGCAGGCAAGCCACAGTGCGAACGGGCGATCTGAATATTTTCATCAGCACCCTGGAAAAAATCCACATCTGTCAGTACAGATAAACAGGCAGCGCCGGCATCCTGATATTGCGCCGCAATTTCTGCAGGATTGAAGTTTTCACGAATCACGCCTTTGGACGGAGAAGCCTTTTTAATTTCAGCGATTACACCCGGGCGTTTAGACATTAAAGATTGAGCAAAACCACGTACAGGTGTCGCGCCTTGAGCTAACTCTTCTATATCCTTATAGCTTTTCTGCTTAAGACGAAGAGCGAACTCTTCTTTCTTACGATCAACAATTTTACCCAAAATTGTATTTGCAATATCAACCATGATTCAAATTCCTGACCGTATTAAGCTTCGTATTGTTTGATGGTTTTGGTGAATTCTGACAGCACGCTCATTTTTTCCAGCGCCTGGCCACCATAAATAATATCGTGTGCCAGTGCCACACCTTGTTTATAGCTTGAAGTCAGGCCTGATACATAAATTCCAGCACCAGCATTTAGAGCAATCATATTGGCAGCCTTATGACCGATCTCAGATTTCTTCTTGCCTAAGGCATCTTTAATCAAAGCCAGACTTTCTGCTGAGCTTTCAATAATTAAACCAGTTAAGGTTTGCGATTCAATATCGACCTGTTCAGGGATAATTTCCCATTCAGTGATTTCACCATTTTTTAGCTCAGCCACATGAGTTGAAGAAGCCAGACTGATTTCATCTAAACCATCACGTGAATGTACGACCATGACATGTTCAGCACCGAGCTGTTTCATGACTTCTGCAATTGGACGGCAAAGTTCATTGGAAAATACCCCGATGACCAAGCGTTTTACACCGGCCGGATTCGTAAGCGGGCCAAGCAGGTTGAAAATACTGCGAATACCCAGTTCCTTGCGTGGACCAATCGCATATTTCATGGCTTTGTGATGATTCGGTGCGAACAGGAAGCCTACACCGATATCACGGATACAGCGTTCGGTTTGCTGCATATTTAAGTCTAGATTAATACCTGCCTGTTCCAGTAAATCTGAAGAGCCTGATTTGGTGGAAACACCGCGGTTACCATGTTTGGCAATGGTCGCACCAGCTGCTGCAATTACAAAAGCTGAAGCGGTAGATACGTTAAACAGGTTTTGTCCATCACCGCCTGTACCGACGATATCCACCAGATGAGGGACATCACTGACATCGATTTTGATTGCTAGTTCACGCATGACACGTGCTGCAGCAGTAATCTCGTCAATACTTTCGCCTTTGAGGCGTAGACCCATGAGCAGAGCACCGATCTGGGCATCGGTTGCTTCGCCAGACATGATGGTGCGCATCACGTCTTCCATTTGTTCCTGAGTCAGGTGAATGTTTTTAGTAATATTGCTTAAAGCTTGTTGAATATTCATGACTTGCGTTTTGCCCATTATGCGTTAATTTCAAGAAAGTTTTTAAAGATCTGATGACCATGCTGGCTCAGGATTGATTCCGGATGAAACTGCACACCTTCAATCGGTAGTGTCTTATGTTTAATCCCCATGATTTCTTCCATAGAGCCATCTTGTTCATTGGTCCAGCAGGTCACTTCCAGGCATTCTGGTAAAGTGGCCTGATCAATCACCAGCGAGTGGTAACGCGTCGCAGAGAAAGGATTTGGCAGATTGCTGAAAATGCCTTCATCGCTGTGATACATATCAGACAAGCGACCATGCATGACGCGTTTGGCACGAATAATATCGCCGCCAAAAGCCTGACCAATACTTTGATGCCCCAGACAAACACCGAGCAGGGGAATCTTGCCGCCAAAATGCTGAATGGCAGGAATCGAAATTCCAGCTTCACTTGGCGAACATGGACCAGGACCAATCACCAGATACTTGGGTTGCCATCGCTCAATATCCTCCAATGTCACGGCATCATTGCGGACTACTTTTACTTCTTGATTCAGTTCGCCAAAATACTGGACGATGTTATAAGTAAAGGAGTCATAGTTGTCGATCATTAGAAGCATGAGCTTAACCTATTGAAATTATCGCACTTAACTGTGCTAAAGTGATCCAGATTGAGCTTTATCGGGACTTGTTGCAAGTCTAGGGAATACACGACTAAATCGTTGATTTCATTGTGTGAAAATAAAGCACGCCTCATCATAGCAAAAAATAGCCACATCGGGCGCAATAATTTTTCAATTTTCAGCCGGGTGAGTAGCTCACAGCCTTTTAAATATTTTAAATGTGCGTATAAGTAATTGACTGACGAAAAGTAAGTTTAAATAAATATTGCAGTTATTATTTTTTTAAATTAAAAATAAATAGGTTTTAAATGATTAAAATCATTATGCTGAAAAAAACATCATTTGAATAATAATGCATGGGATAAATCAAACAATAAGATCGACAATTTGAATAAAAGTGACTCAAAATAGTGATCTTTTTAAGTACATAAACCTACAGATACCACTTTGTAACTGATAAAAATTAACCAGAATTAAACGAAATTGAATATTTTTTAAACTAAATTAGCATAAAAACGCAAATCCTCACTGAAAAGTGCTCCTATTCTTACCTAATATGAAAACGTCGCACTATTTAGGTGCGCTAAAAAAATACCTGCAACAAATCTCAGGAAGAATGCTTGAATATAGTGCATTTAGTTTAAGTCACAGTATAATAGCGACAAGGTATTTTTATCTTCCTATGTTTTCTTATAAAGATTTCAAGATTTTAGATATACTTTTAAAAGTTGGTACGCTAATTGCTTAATAGATACCAACTTCTAACACGCACTTTGCGAGTGCAACAAAAAACATCGGAGCAAAATGAGCATGGCGAACAAGGTCCTTCAACTCATACAAGAAAGTGGCGCGAAATGGGTCGATTTTCGCTTTACTGATACCAAGGGTAAAGAACAGCACGTTACTTATCCAGCAGACAGTATTGATGAAGATACGTTTGAAGACGGCAAAATGTTTGACGGTTCTTCAATCGCAGGTTGGAAAGGCATCGAAGCATCGGACATGATCTTACGTCCAGATGCAGAAACAGGTTTCATCGACCCGTTCTTTGCAGAGCCAACTGTTGTTGTGACTTGTGACGTTATCGAACCATCAACTGGTCAAGGTTATGAACGTGACCCACGTTCGATTGCTCGCCGTGCAGAAGAATACCTGAAATCTACAGGTATCGGTGATACTGCATTCTTCGGTCCAGAACCAGAATTCTTCGTGTTTGACGAAGTAAAATGGGAAGTGGATATGTCTGGCGCGCGCCATACATTAATCGCTGAAGAAGCTGCCTGGTCTACAGGTAAAGACTATGAAGCTGGTAACTCAGGTCACCGTCCACGTGTTAAAGGCGGTTACTTCCCGGTTCCTCCAGTTGACTCTTCACATGATATGCGTGCAGACATGTGTGCAAAAATTGAAGAAATCATGGGTCCTGGCCGTGTAGAAGTACATCACCACGAAGTTGCATCTTGTCAGCTTGAAATCGGTGTAAGCTTTAATACCATGGTTCGTAAAGCAGATGAAGTACAACAGTTCAAATACGCAGTTTGGAATGTGGCACATCAATATGCGAAAACTGCAACCTTCATGCCTAAGCCAATGGTAGGTGACAACGGTTCGGGTATGCATGTTCACATGTCGATCTCTAAAGACGGCAAGAACCTGTTTGCTGGTGATGAATATGCAGGCCTATCTGAAACCGCACTGTATTTCATCGGCGGTATCATCAAGCATGCGCGTTCATTAAATGCATTAACCAACCCTTCTACAAACTCTTACAAGCGTCTGGTTCCGCATTTTGAAGCGCCGATTATGCTGGCTTACTCTGCGCGTAACCGTTCAGCGTCTATCCGTATTCCTTACGTATCTAGCCCGAAAGGCAAACGTATCGAAGCACGTTTCCCAGATCCAATGATGAACCCGTACCTCGGTTTCGCGGCATTATTAATGGCTGGTCTTGATGGTATCCAAAACAAGATTCATCCAGGCGAAGCTGCTGACAAGAACTTGTACGATCTTCCTCCTGAAGAAGAAGCTAAAATCCCTACAGTGGCGCACAGCCTTGATATGGCACTTGATGCTCTTAAAGAAGATCATGACTACCTGTTAAAAGGTGGCGTGTTCACAGAAGAGATGTTGAATGCTTATATCGAGCTGAAAACTGAAGAAGTACGTCGTCTGAATACGACTACTCACCCAGTTGAATTCGACATGTACTACAGCCTGTAATTCTGATAAGAATTTCACTGTAAAAAAAGACCCGCCTTCGTGCGGGTTTTTTTGTATGATGTAGATATTAAATAAAGATCAGATTTTATGGCAGCACGTAAAAAGCATACCGGTTTCTTTCCCTGGATTGATCCTCAAGATCAAAGCAAAGGCTTTAAGCTGAATTTTTCTGAAGTGACTTACATTGAAGTAGGGCGTACACCTGAAGGCTATAAGCAGGCTGAATTTGTTGCGCTGAAAAACCCTGAATTAGCCTTGGATTATGACTATCCCGCCAGTTTTTACCTCAGCAGCGATGGATTAATTTTAAAAAAATTACCCAATGGAAAATATACTGTCATTGCCAAGACAGATAATGCCTGATTAAAAAGTGGAAAAGAGTTTGAATTCGACAGTTAAAAACAAGCAGGGACAGCAGATGCCTGCCGCGCTTCGGAAATGGCTCTATGCTTCAGGATCGCTTACCCAGCAGTTAACAGATCTGGCAGGTGGAAAGTTTCGGGTGGAGCCAGTACAGGAACATTTTCAGCGTTTAAGCCTTGTAGATGCGAACTGGATGAAAATGCCTTACCAACATACCTCTTGGGTGCGGGAAAGTTATTTATATGGCTGTGAAGAGCAGCCATGGGTCAAAGCAAAAAGTATATTTCCGATATTAAGCTTGCAAAAACGTGCGCGGATTTTTCAGCATATTGGATCGAAGCCGATTGGCTGGCTATTATTCCAGCGGACCAATCCAAACTGTGAACGACGTGTGATTTATCTGGAAGAGGGTTGGACGCGGCAGAGCTGCTATACTTGGCATGGTTGTAAATTTATCGTACAAGAAACATTTTTACCAGCATTTGAACACTTTATACAAAATCAACAGGCTTAACTTGATATGGCAACTGCACAAGCAATTACCTGGCGTGAACGTCTCAGCGCCTATTATTATCTTTGTCGTTTTGATAAGCCGATTGGCACAGAACTGGTATTTTGGCCGACCATGTGGGCCTTGTGGGTCGCCGGAAAAGGAATTCCTGATCTAAGTATCCTGGTGCTGATGATTCTTGGTGTGATCTTTATGCGTGCGGCAGGTTGTGCCATTAATGACTTTGCCGACCGTAAAGTGGATGCGCATGTCGAGCGTACCAAAACTCGCCCATTGGCCACCGGTATTATTAGTGCTAAAGAAGCAGTGATGGTCTTTCTGCTGCTCGTCGCAGCCAGTGCCTGCTTGTTATTTTTCCTGCCGATTGAAACCTTTTACTGGTCCTTTGGAGCCTTGTTTTTAGCGTTCATTTATCCGTTTATGAAGCGCTATACCCATTTGCCGCAAGTATTTCTGGGAGCTGCATTTTCATGGTCAATTCCGATGGCTTATACCGCAGTCGGGCAGACACCTGACTTAACCTGCTGGCTTCTCTATTTTGGCAATCTGGCCTGGACTGTAGCCTATGACACGCAATATGCGATTACCGATCGTGAGTATGATTTGAAGATTGGGGTAAAATCCACAGCCATTTTATTTGGTCAGCATGATATTCAGATCATTAGTACCTTACAGGCTCTAAGTCTGGTCTTGATTGGCACGGCATTATGGATTGAAGATTTGCTTGTTCCATTTGGCCTGATGGGGCTTCTAGCCGTCGCAATTGATTTTATTTATCAATGGTCAAAAACTAGAGATAAGGACCCGCAACGCTGTTTCTGGGCCTTCCGTCATAACCGTTGGGTGGGACTGATAATTTTCCTTGGAATCTTCACCGCGCTTCTGTAACTGCACCTTGTCGATTCATAACAAAAGCATCCTATAAGGGTGCTTTTTTTTATGCTTAATTCAAGATTCTTCATGAAAATCATAAACAACAATAAGGGATTAGAATATGAATAATGTAGTGAAAAACGGTTTCAAAAAAACCTGTCTGGCACTGGTATGTTCCATGTCATTGTTCATGACTGCGTGTAATGACGATGATAATGATTCGTTCCGACCACAGGAAAGGGTATTTTTAAGTCAACAATCTTATGATGAGGATACCTTGCCTGAAGCGTCAGATATTCAAGTCATACGCTATAACATGCCAAACGTAAATGGTGAACGGGCTGAAGCGACAGCCATGGTGTTTTATCCAAATACACCTCAACCTCAAGATGGATGGAGAGTGGTGGTTTGGGAACATGGCACGGTGGGTAGTGGTGATTCTTGTGCACCAAGTAATAATCAGCTGAATAATAATTTTAGAGGACTGGCCAGCAGTTTACTTGCACAGGGATATGTGATTGTTGCCCCCGATTATGACGGATTAGGTACTCGGGGAATTCATCCTTATTTAAATTTAAAAAGTGCGGCACAATCGGCTATCTATGCAGTAAGAGCCTTTAAAGAACAACAAGGAAATCGATTTAATGGTGCTTGGGTCTCAGTGGGACAATCCCAGGGAGGACACGCATCACTTGCCACAGCCCAGTTTGCCGATGAAGATCCAAATTATAAGGCAGCAGTGGCAGCAGCTCCGGCCTCAAGTCTGGGTTATATTATCAGTGAAGTAGCACCGCAAGCGCTTAGTGCTTTGGTTGAGGCTGGACAAGATAATGCTGCGAAAGCGGTCTATGCAGAATTACTGGCATATGCGGCTTATGTGGCTGTAGGGATTAAAGCTTATGAACCAGGCTTTAACTATCGCAATATATTTTCAAGCCGTGCAGGGATTGTAGCTGAAAAGGCGGAAGGCACGACTGGAGAAAATGGACTTTGTTTAGGGCCATTGATTACTGAATATATGCAAGATATTGATGATTATTTGGTGAATAATCCAGAAAAAACGGTCGTGGACTATCCAGGATTAGTAGAAAACTTCCAGAATAATTCGTCGGTTGAAAAGTTCCTTCAGAATAATCAGCCTGCAACTGAAAAAATTAATGTTCCTGTGATGATCATTCAAGGTACTGCAGATATGGCTGTTCCATATCCAGTGACAAATACTTTACAACAAGGCTTGAAAGATATGGGAACCACAGTGACTTTTGTACCGGTACAAGACGCATCACATACCGAGGCTATTGTACAAAGCAGAACCCAGCTGCTGACCTTCATCAATACCTATATGCCTTCAGGTATTTCTGTCAATCCTTAATCCTAAAAGGAGCTTCGGCTCCTTTTTATTCCTTGTGATGCTAGGCCTTGAGCAATCATTTAAGTTTGTTATAGTGGCTTAAGATTATAGGTTATCAGTGTAGGCTTGTTATGTCGGAACAGACAAAACCCCGCAGTATCAAAAAACTGCTTATCTTTGGAACCCTGGCTTTATGTGTTCCGATTTTTTTAGTGACGATGGCATTTTTGGCTGTTAATAGTGATGCAAAAAATCAGGAAAAATATAAACAGCAACAGGCGGATATGATTGCCCGGATTGAAGCACGCGAAGCAGCTGAAAAATCAAAGGCAGAGCAGGAGGCTCAAGCAACTCAAGCTGCTTCCGAAGCTGAAACAAATTCCTCTCATTAAACTATTTATCTTAAATCTCTTTGTAGCTGCCGGATCGTTGGGATTTCAGTGTAGCGTACGACCGTATAGCCGGCAGCAATCAGCATCGCATCGCGTTCCGCATCTTCCTGTTCCTTGCCAATATGGGTTGGATCATCCAATTCTATAATCGCCACCACATTATATTCCCGGTCCATCACCACAAAATCGGTCACTTTGCGGTTAAACTTACTGCGCATTTTTATATTATCATGCGTAATCAAAGCACTAAATGCGACCTGTGCCAGAATGTGATGGTGTGGAAAAGCATCTTTCAGGCGAGTAAACATCTTGCTTTCGAAAGCTGTAATGACACGCTTGGGATAGAATTTCTTCTGGCGGGTAAACAGATGAGGGAAGAGCAGGCAAATTAAGGCAAAGCTTGCCAGACAGCCAATCACAAAGAATATAAACTGACTCAAATCAAACACGGATCATAAAAGAAAAAAGAATAAAAAAACCCACTTCATAATGAGTGGGTTTTTTCAGAATCTTGGCTCTCCCACCTGGGCTCGAACCAGGGACCTGCGGATTAACAGTCCGTCGCTCTACCGACTGAGCTATGGGAGAATAGATTGGCTCTCCAACCTGGGCTCGAACCAGGGACCTGCGGATTAACAGTCCGTCGCTCTACCGACTGAGCTATGGGAGAATAGATTGGCTCTCCAACCTGGGCTCGAACCAGGGACCTGCGGATTAACAGTCCGTCGCTCTACCGACTGAGCTATTGGAGAATCTGAAAGCGATTATAGAGAGATTTAAAAAGGGGTCAAGGCACTTTTATAAAAAAGCTAAAAAAACTGAATCAAGTGTTTTAAAAATAATCAAAAATGATTGTAGTTCAAAATGTTATGTTTATGTAAACCCAGATTAAAGATAAAGGGGTTTCGTGATTATTCTCTGCCATGGTTGCAAGTCGCTAAAACTGGAAACAGGACTCATATAGATATTTAATCCAAAATGCAGACATAAAAAAACCCACTTCGCAATGAGTGGGTTTTTTCAGAATCTTGGCTCTCCCACCTGGGCTCGAACCAGGGACCTGCGGATTAACAGTCCGTCGCTCTACCGACTGAGCTATGGGAGAATAGATTGGCTCTCCAACCTGGGCTCGAACCAGGGACCTGCGGATTAACAGTCCGTCGCTCTACCGACTGAGCTATTGGAGAATCTGATGCGCATTTTAGGCAGGAAAACAAAGACCGTCAATCAATTCCTGTAAAGAAATGAATCATTTGCTTTTTTAATATGCACCTCACGCCTAAAAATAAAAAAATCACCCATAAAGGGTGATTTTTTAAGCTGGAAATAAAAAATTATTTCTCAACACCAGCAGGTTGACCTGCATATTTCGCGTTTGCGTAATCCCAGTTCACCAAGCTTTCTAGGAAAGTAGAGATGTATTTAGGACGAGCGTTACGGTAGTCGATGTAGTAAGCGTGTTCCCAAACATCGATTGTCAACACAGCAATTTTACCGTGCGCCATTGGAGTGTCGGCATTTGAAGTTTTAAGGATAGACAGGTTACCGTTTACTTCGTCAGCAACTAACCAAGCCCAACCTGAACCGAACTGAGTTGCAGCAGCAGTTGCGAACTCTTCAGCGAATTTTTCGTAAGAACCAAAAGCTTCGTCAATTTTTGCAGCCAAAGCGCCAGTTGCTTTACCGCCACCGTTTTTAGTCAAGCAGTTCCAGTAGAATGTGTGGTTCCATACTTGCGCAGCGTTGTTAAATACACCTGCTTTAGATGAGTCACCAGCAGTTGCTTTGATGATTTCTTCTAGAGTTTTGCCTTCAAGCTCAGTACCAGCGATCAGGTTGTTCAGGTTAACCACATAAGTATTGTGGTGTTTGTCGTGGTGGTATTCTAAAGTTTCTTTGCTGATGTGTGGAACAAGAGCGTCGTAGTCGTATGGTAATGGTGGTAAAGTAATGGTTGTCATGTTTTCAATTCCTTGCATTTTGCTGGGTTTTGACAATAAGTGGCGTTATTGTAATAGATTCTTAGGCAAAAATGGGCACTGTGTATAAATAACAATACAGAATAAAGCCTGAAAATTTAAAGATAAAGCCACTCAACTACTTGCCAATCGTAATTAAATCGGATTGTTTAATTCGAAATAACTATACTCAATATTAAATTGTTCTGAAATAGCTTTAGCCAGACGTTGTACACCATATTTTTCAGTGGCGTGGTGGCCGCAGGCATAATAATGCACATCCAGTTCCTGAGCATCATAAAAAGTACGCTCACTGACTTCGCCAGAAATATAAGCATCACAGTCTTGTGCCGCCGCTTTATGAATATAATCCTGTGCACCACCAGTACAGAAACCGACTTTTTGAATCAGGCTTTTTTCAGCAGGTAAATGCAGCGCATCATAGCCAAGTCTTTCTGATACATAGGCCTTGAATCCTTCTGGCGTCATGGCCTGCTTTAAATAACCAATATTCCCAATTGGACGGCGCTCACTCGGATCAAGCTGTTCTAGGTTTTCCAGTTCCAGCAGGTCTGCAATCGCAGCATTATTTCCCAGAGTTGGATGGCTGTCTAAAGGCAGATGATAACCGACAAGGGAAATATCATTTTGGATCAGGCTTTTAATTCTTTTACCACGCATCCCAGTAATCGGGTAGGCTTCGCCTTTCCAGAAATAACCATGGTGAACCAGTAACAAATCAGCACCCTGTTTAATCGCAGCTTCGATCGCGGTTTGTGAGGCAGTAACGGCACATAAAATTTTATTGACTTCAGCGCGGCCTTCGATCTGTAAGCCATTCGGTGCATAGTCCTTAAATTCGGAAGATGCCAAAGTCTGATCGCACCAGCGGATAATATCGTTTAAATTCGCCATAAAATTCCTGTCAGTTGATGAACTTGCCAATTCTTATTCATATGTCCAATTGTAACTAAAGCAGCACAAATCTCTGTGGATTTTTTTGTGTTTAGTTATGTATTTGGCATTACAATAGGATACAAATTACTTAGTCATCAACGAATTAAAATATTTTAGAGGATAGCAAAGTGCGCCGCACCTTTACATGGTTACCTTGGGTGTTACTGATTTTAGTCATTATCGGTTTTTTGGGGTGGCAGCAGCTGCAGAAACCTAAATCACCGATTGCGCCGGATGGCGTAAAAATGCCTGCTGAAAAAGTAGAACCGTTGATCGATACTTCGCGTTCTGGAGGCGTTGTCTCCTATAGTGCCGCAGTGAAAGTCGCAGCACCTGCGGTGGTGAATATCTTTACCACACAAAAAGTAAAACAGCAGGCGCATCCTTTACTGACAGATCCTGTATTCCGTGAATTTTTCGGTGATCAGTTACCAGACCAGTTTGGTCAAAGTCCAAATGAAAACAGTTTAGGTTCAGGTGTGATTGTCCGCCCTGATGGTTATATCCTGACCAATAACCACGTGATTGCACAGGCAGACCAGATTGTAGTGGCCTTGCATGATGGACGTCGTGCTGAAGCCAAGGTCGTGGGTACAGACCCGGATACGGATTTGGCTGTAATCAAGATCGAACTTGAACAATTACCAGTTTTGCCATTCAAACTCAGTGGCAATGAAGTCGGTGATGTCGTTCTGGCAATTGGTAACCCGTTCGGTGTCGGTCAAACCGTGACTCAGGGGATTATTTCTGCGACAGGCCGTTCTGATCTGGGCATCAATACCTATGAAGACTTTATTCAGACAGATGCTGCAATTAACCCGGGCAACTCGGGTGGTGCCTTGATTGATGTTGCCGGAAACCTGATCGGGGTCAATACAGCAATCTTCTCGCAAACAGGTGGCTCACTGGGGATTGGTTTTGCGATTCCGGCTAAAATCTGTCAACAGGTAATGAATGCGATCCTGAAAGATGGCCGTGTCGTTCGTGGCTGGCTGGGTATTAGTTTGTTGCCGACAGAACGTAATGATGTACTGCAACCTAAAGAATCAGGTGTAGTGGTCGCTGAAGTGCTGGAAAATGGACCAGCAGCAAAAGCTGGCATCCAGCGTGGTGATAAAATTATCAAAGTGAATAATGAAGTGATTACTTCTGCCTCACATCTGATTAATTTTGTCGCTTTACAGGCACCAAACAGTACCGTTCAGATTGAAGTAGAACGCGCTGGAAAAACCATGACACTGGATGTGGTGATTAGTGAACGTAAAACGCAAAGCAGTTCTTCACAATATATTCCTTTACCAGGTCAGTAATTTTTTCTAAGAAAAATCCCTCCATGTGAGGGATTTTTTATGCACGATTTATTTAATTAGATACAAAACGAAAATATTTTATGTGAATTAAATCATTTAACTTCATTGAATAAAAATCAAAAAGAGTAAAGAAAAATGAGTTTTATGACTGCAGATCAGGCCAAAATTTTATCGAACGTGGCTAATTTAAATATTGAAATGTACAAGCCACGTTTGGCTCAACTGATTGAAGACAATGCCCGACTAGGCAATACCGCTGTGCTAACGGTATTTCCCAAACATTTACCCTTGGAAGAAATTCGGGGTCTTTCGGCAGAGCTGACTGAGCTCGGTTATAACGTACGTTTTGAGGTACAGGAATTTTATTATAGCTTTAATGTCTACTGGCTATAATTTTATTAATTGTTCAAAAATACTTCTATTCAGGCATATATCTTGCTGCATTCAACTCATAGTTAAAATATGAGAGTGATATGTCTTTATCTATTCATCTTGCAGCACAGGCAGATGCACCTTATGTGGTGCTTTCACCCGGACTGGGCGGGCATGCCAGTTTCTGGAATCCTCAAATTAGAGTTTTACAGCAGCATTTTCATGTAGTCACTTATGATCAGGAAGGCTGTCATTCAGATTCTGAACTCTTGCCCATGCCTTATTCGATCGACCATATGGCCTGCCAGATTCTGGATTTATTGATCAATGATGGTATTCGAGAGTTTCATTTTATCGGGCATGCATTGGGCGGACATATCGGCATGCAACTAGCGACCTATCAGGCTGAAAGAAAGTTTAAGCTGCTCAGTCTGACCATGTTAAATGCTTGGGGAGAGCTGGATGCTCATACTCAGAAATGTTTCGAGGCACGAACTTCCTTATTGGTGAATAGCGGGGCAGAGGCTTATGTGAAAGCACAGGCTTTATTTCTTTATCCGCCGTACTGGATCTCAACCCATATTGATCAGTTAACCGAAGCAGAAAATAAGCAGTTATTAGACTTTCCACCGATCCAAAATGTTCTGGCACGCCTACAAGCCGTGCAGGCTTTTAAACTAAACGAAGAGCATCAGCAAGCATTCAAAGGTGTTCCTATACATCTGATTGCCAATCAGGATGATTTTCTGGTGCCTTATCAACGGTCACAGCAATTACAACAATGCTTGCCGCATAGTCATCTCAGTTTGCTTGATACAGGTGCACATGCTTCCACCGTGACCGAGACAGATCAGGTGAATCAACTGATCCTTTCCTTCCTGATTTCCCCTTAGTCTGCAGTTTTTTAAAAAGCCAGACCTCGTGTCTGGTTTTTTATTTTTTCTAATCAATCATTTTGTAGCGTTAGTATGGTTTTTACTTCGAATTGATGCATGAACTGCAAATGCACAAATTGCTACGAGTGCACTTGAATGAAACAGTATGTGCAAAATTGACTCATAGGTAAAAATGAATATTTTACTAAAAATTCAAAAAATAAAATATTAAGTAATTAATAATTATAAATTAAATATAGTTGGCACACGCTTTGCAATGTTTATCTTGTAAATAAAATTCCCGAAGTGGAATCAGAATTTTGAATAAGTGTTAAAAATAATGAGGTGTAAAAATGAAAATAGGTGTCTTCTGTCCAATCGGAAATAATGGCTGGTTACTCTCTGAAAATGCACCGCAGTACATGCCGACTTTTGAGTTAAACAAACAAATCGTACAGCGCGCTGAGCACTATGGTTTCGATTTCGCACTTTCCATGATCAAGCTGCGTGGCTTTGGTGGCAAGACTGAATTTTGGGAACATAACCTGGAAACGTTTACATTGATGGCAGGTCTTGCAGCTGTCACCAGCAAAATTAAAATTTTCGCAACTGCCGCAACTCTGGTAATGCCACCTGCAATTGTCGCGCGGATGGCATCAACCATTGATTCGATTTCAAATGGCCGTTTTGGTCTGAATGTCGTGACCGGCTGGCAGCCACCTGAATATACCCAAATGGGCATGTGGCCAGGTAATGACTATTTTGGCAAACGCTATGAATATCTGTCTGAGTATGTACAGATTCTTCGTGAACTTTGGGCGACTGGTAAATCAGACTTTAAAGGCGAACATTTCCAGATGGAAGATTGCCGTGTGAGCCCACGTCCACAAGCGGATATGAAAATTATCTGTGCAGGTCAGTCTGATGCAGGTTTAGAGTTTTCTGCACAATATGCCGACTACAACTTCGTATTTGGTAAAGGCCTGAATACTCCAACAGCTTATGCAGAAATTAATGACCGCCTAAAAGAAAAAACAGATGTGACTGGCCGTGATGTACAGACTTATGTGCTGTTTATGGTGATTGCTGCTGAAACCGATGAAGAAGCGCAAGCAAAATGGCAGCACTATAACGATGGTGCTGATATGGAAGCGATTAACTGGCTGATGAATCAAGGCGGTAAAGATACGACTTCTGGTACAGATACCAATATCCGTCAAATGGCTTCGAGTGTATCTCCAGTGAATATCAATATGGGTACGCTGGTGGGTTCTTATGAAAATGTGGCACGAATGTTGGATGAAATTGGCGAGATCAAGGGTACCGAAGGTGTGCTACTGACTTTTGATGATTTTATTCAAGGGGTTGAAGATTTCGGTCAGAAAATCCAGCCATTAATGAAATGCCGTGACCATATTGTCATTGAAGATGCAGCATCAGTTCTGGAGAAAAGCGCATGAGTAAATCAGTCGTAACAGCCGGTTTTACTGAAAAACTCGGCACAGGGAAAACCCTTAAAGCTGAACCCGAAGCGATCTGTCTTGCACCAGAGCAAACAGCCTTGATTGTGATTGATATGCAGAATGCTTATACCTCGCAAGGCGGCTATCTGGATCTGGCGGGCTTTGATGTCTCAAAGACCAAGCCAGTAGTGGAAAATATTAAAAAGGCTGTTGATGCTGCACATGCAGCTGGTATTCAGGTGATTTATTTCAAAAATGGCTGGGATGCGGAATATAAGGAAGCGGGCGGTACGGATTCTCCGAATTTCCATAAATCCAATGCCTTAAAAACCATGCGTAAACGTCCTGAATTACAGGGGAAATTGCTGGCTAAAGGCGGTTGGGATTTTGAGCTGATTGATGAGTTAAAGCCACTGCCACAAGACCTGGTGATCGAAAAGCCACGTTATAGCGGTTTCTTTAATACCGCGCTGGACAGCATGTTACGTGTGCGTGGTATTCGTAATCTGGTCTTTGTCGGGATTGCCACCAACGTTTGTGTGGAATCGACGCTACGTGATGGCTTCTTCCTAGAGTATTTCGGTGTCGCACTTGCTGATGCCTGCCATCAGGCAGGTCCAGTCGAAGCGCATGAAGCCAGTCTGTATAACATCAAGACCTTCTTTGGCTGGGTGTCAGATACTGCAAATTTTGTCGAGACCTTTCAAAAAGAAAGTGAGTCACTAAAAGAAACTAAATTAGCTGTAAGTGCATAAAGAATTAAAGATCAGGATTAAGGAAAAAATAGTATGCCTAAAGAAATTATTATTCCAGCAGGAACATCGAAACCATTAGCACCGTATGTACCGGCAACCAAGGCAGACAATATTGTGTATGTATCCGGTACATTGGCTTTTGACGAAAATAATAATGTGGTGCATGTCGGTGATGCCGCAGCACAGACCCGTCATATTCTGGAAACCATCAAGCGTGTGATTGAGGAAGCCGGTGGCAGCATGGATGACGTAACGTTTAACCATGTCTTTGTCAAAGACTGGGCAGATTATGCTGCGATTAATGCAGTTTATGCAGAGTATTTCCCGGGAGATAAGCCGGCACGGTATTGCGTACAGACAGGTTTGGTCAAACCTGATGCGCTGGTCGAAATTGCTTCGATTGCCCATATATAAGCCGATCCACCTGATTCAATCTCATTACTAGATGCCCCAGTGAATATTGACTTGGGGTCGGGAGAACAGCATGAATGCCAAACTATCTAAAATCATCATAGAGACAGTTGCAGAAAATAATGCATTAAATAAGGTTTTGGCGACTAACGCACCAGGTGACATCTTTACCCAGGTCGATCAGCAGATTTTCCGTCAGGGCATGTCCAATCTGGGTGCTGCGGTGAATGTGATTACCACGCAAGGCGATGCAGGAATGGCTGGATTTACGGCTTCGGCCGTATGTAGCGTGACGGATACACCACCAACGTTGCTGGTGTGCCTGAACCGTTCTGCGTCAGTCTATGAAACCTTTAAAAAGAATCAGGTGTTGTGTGTGAATACTCTGGCATCACATCAACAACATCTTTCCAATCTGTTTGGTGGAAAAACACCAATGGCAGAGCGTTTCAGTCAGGGGAACTGGAAAACTTTGGTGACCCAGTCACCTGTACTTGAGGATGCCTTAGTCAGTTTTGACTGCGAGGTGGTCCAATGTTTATCCGTAGGCAGTCATGACGTGCTGTTCTGTGAGGTGAAAGCCATGTGCCAGAGTCAAGGCAATGCGCTGATGTACTTCAACCGTTCTTACTGTGAGCCACACAAAATGTGCTAATTCAATTCAATCCTAATCAAGGAGGGGAAGCCGATGCAAGAAAAAGAAACGTGGTTTCCAAAATTTAAGTCTTACCAAGGCAATCTCGATACCACACCCGTGCAAACAGATGAATATCTGCCTGCTGGAAAAAGTATTATTCTCGGGTTACAGCATGTGTTTGCCATGTTTGGTGCAACCGTGCTGGCACCCTTACTAATGGGGTTTGACCCCAATCTCACGATTTTCATTACTGGGATTGGCACCATTTTATTTTTCCTGATCACGGGCGGCCGATTGCCAAGTTATCTGGGATCCAGCTTTGCCTTTATTGGTGCGGTAGTCGCAGTGACGGGTTATTCTGGGGTTGGAGCGAATCCTAATATCGGACTGGCCCTTGGCGGCACCATTGCTTGCGGTATTGTCTATGCCTTGATTGGGCTGCTGGTGATGAAAACCGGTACCAACTGGATTGAAAAACTGATGCCACCTGTAGTGACAGGCGTGATCGTGATGATCATCGGTTTGAACCTGGCTCCAGTCGCGATTAAAAGCGTTTCAGCGAACCAGTTTGATTCCTGGATGGCATTAATCACCATTATCTGTATCAGTGTGATTGCTGTGTTTACCCGAGGAATGGTACGCCGTCTGCTGCTGTTATTAGGCTTATTATCTTCCTACCTGATTTATTTCCTTTTCACGAATGTGATGGGCTTCGGACCTGCGATTGATTTTACCAAGGTCAGTGAAGCAGCATGGTTTGGTTTGCCAAATTTCCAGAGTCCGGTCTTTGAAATGAATGCCATGCTGATGATAGCACCAGTGGCAATTATCTTGGTTGCAGAAAATCTAGGGCACTTTAAGGCAGTCTCTGCGATGACCGGTAAAAACCTGTCTCCATATATGGGTCGTGGTTTCTTTGCTGATGGGGTGTGTACTTCATTGTCCGCTTCTGTCGGTGGTACAGGTATGACCACTTATGCCGAAAATATCGGTGTCATGGCAGTCACCAAAGTTTATGCAACGACTGTATTTGTCTTTGCTGGTATCTTCGCTATTTTGCTCGGACTTTCACCTAAATTCGGTGCAGTGATCAGTACCATTCCAGTGGCCTTGTTGGGTGGTGCATCGATTGTCGTATTTGGTCTGATTACTGTGGCTGGTGCGAAAATCTGGGTAGATAACCGTGTTGATTTCACCAAGAACAGTACGCTGATTATTGGTGCAGTCTGTCTGATCATGGGCACAGGCAACTATAGCTTGCAGATTGGTGGTTTTGATCTGGGTGGTATTGGTACCGCAACTTTAGCTGCAATTCTATTAAATCTATTCCTGAACCGTGGTGAAGATAAAGAATTGCCAGCATCTGAACCAACTAAAACCGTAACTGAGGTTGAGGCTAAGCCAGTCGCTTAATATGAGGAGTATTTTTTGAGTCATACAATTGCATTTTTAGGACTCGGGGCAATGGGCTGGCATATGGCCTCCCATTTGCCAAAACTCGGACATCAGGTTTGGGTCTGGAACCGGACTGAACAGAAAGCTATAGCGCATGCTGAAACTTTTGCAACACAGGCGGTGAGTATTGAGCAGGCAGTTCAGGCAGATTTTATCTTTTCCTGTTTGCCGACCAGTCAGGATGTGGAAGCATTAATTGCAGCCTATCCACCCAAACAAGGTGCAATCTGGATTGACTGTACCAGTGGGGTGCCAGAATCTGCAGAGAAACTGGCGAAACACTTGGAGCAACAAGGCAGTTTTTATCTGGATGCGCCAGTTTCTGGGCAAACCATTGGAGCGGAACATGGCACTTTAACCGTTATGGTCGGAGGCAATGAACAAGCCTTTGAACAAGCCCGACCGATCATTGATGCCTTTGCCGGCCTGATTGAATATGTGGGAGAAAGTGGTTCTGGCTTTGCGGTAAAGGCTGTAAATAATACTTTAATGGCGACTCATTTATGGGCATTGGCTGAAGGGCTGACTGTACTGAAAGGACAGGGAGTTGATTTAAGCAGTGCACTAAACTGTATTAATCATTCTAGCGGTAAAAGCAGCATGTCGGAAAATATCATGGCGCAGCGTGTACTGAGCCGTGAGTTTCACAAGACCTTTGCGCTGGATTTATTGCAGAAAGATATTGGTATTGCCTTGGAACTGGTGCAGCAACAGCAACTGGATTTAACGGTGATGTCTTTGGTTCAGCAGGAGTTTCAGCAGATTTCCAAGCCACAGGCCAGCCAGCTGGATTTCTCCGCGGCGGTGCAAGGCTTGGAGCAACGTACTCAAATTGAATTAAGAGGATAATCTTTTCAAACAATATTAAAGACAGTGTTAAAGACGTTATAGCTATAGATATATCAGTTTAAAATTTAAAAAGCCGGGAATTTTAATTCCCGGCTTTATTATTGATAAGCCAGTTAAATAGCCTAGGCAGTTCTTAATTCTGCTGATTTGTCTGATATTCCTGAATCACTTCAAGCGCTGCACGGAAGGCTTCCTGAGTAGCAGGGGCACCGCAGTAAGGCAGGCTATGGAGTAGCACTTCCTGAATTTCTTCTACTGTTGCCCCATTATTCAAAGCGCCACGAACATGGCCTTTCAATTCAGTCGGGCTTTTTTGCGCAGTCAGAAAAGCAATGGTAATTAAAGAACGGTATTTACGTGGTAAAACCCCTTCACGTTGCCAGGTCGAACCCCAAGCATGTTCATTAATCCAGTCCTGTAAAGGTTGGGTAAAAGGAACTGTATTGTCTTGAGCGCGCTTTACAAAGCTTGCACCCATCACTTCAGTACGGACTTTCAAGCCATTTTCATAATCTTGTTGTGACATCATTGACCCTCAATTTTATTATGGGTCCTAGCTTAACGTTTTATGCCGTAAATACCATCGTGCAATAGTCGTAAAAAAGTGGCTGAATAGCCACTTGAGATATCCAAAGTGAAGTCAAGAAATAACCTCACTTTGGAAAGCAAGATCCGATTTAGATAAGAGATCTATCAAGGACTGGTTGAATGTGAAGGTGCACTTTGAACTGAAGTATCGGTACCTGTTGCATCTGCTTTTGAAATATGAGGATTTTCCAGCTCCAATACTTCCTGTAAATACAGATCGAAGACATCGGTCAACATACTGTCATAACGACGCGCATTATAGTGCAGTAACTTATTGGCTTCTTCTTCATTAATAAAGCCTTGTTCATGCGCATCAGCCACATGATCAGCAAAACTAAGTCCTTTAAATTGACCT
Source organism: Acinetobacter sp. CAU_H_60 (assembly GCF_058599385.1). NCBI lineage: Bacteria > Pseudomonadati > Pseudomonadota > Gammaproteobacteria > Moraxellales > Moraxellaceae > Acinetobacter > Acinetobacter sp. CAU_H_60. The sequence goes on from NZ_CM178653.1 coordinate 1,025,959, forward strand.
TTGTTTTCGGCTTTCTTAAAGCGATCCCAAAGCTGCTCAATTTCCAGTAACATGGTGAAGGTTGATTCCATGCGGCCATTCACATCATCTTCTGCTGTGCTATAGAAAACATGCTTTTTCAGTACCTTCCGGAAAGCGTTATCTTCCATCATGACATTTGCGACTTCCTGTTTAAGTCGGTCAGATGGCTTCGCGACAGGTCGGCCAAATGGGAAACAGATGAGTTTGACCATGCCAGCAGCAACCCCAACCGGGAAGTTTGCAAACAGGTCATAAAACGCTTCCTGAGCGGTATATAAAGATTTCTCAATTGCCAATTGTGCATGCAGACGTTCAGCTTCAGTTTTTTTGCTATGTTCAAAGAATTTTAGGATTGCCGTCGCAATAAACAAATGAGCATGGATATCAGCCAGACGACCAGAAAGCATTTCCTTGCGTTTAATATCACCGGCAAGTAAACCCAGACACATATCTGCAGTCAGGGCAAAGTTAGCACTGAGCCGGTTAATAATCTTGTAATAAGGACGGGTAAAATCAACCGCACTTTGTGGCGCAGCACTTGAACCCCCGCTAAAAGCATAGGCAAAAGAGCGGGCAGTCCGGTTAAAGGTATAACCCAGATGTTTAAACAACATAGTATCGAATGGATTCAGAGCGGCTTTCGGGTCTTCAGCTTGCAGAAGCTGTAATTCTTCATACAGATAAGGATGGCAACGCATCGAACCTTGACCAAAGATCATTAATGAACGGCTCAGAATATTGGCGCCTTCAACTGTAATCGATACTGGAATGGCCTGATAGTTGAGAGCCAGGAAGTTACGAGGCCCCATCTGAATCGCACGACCACCCACGACATCCATACCATGGTTAACAATTTTACGCATGGTCTCAGTGGCGTAGTATTTGGCAATCGCGGTCATGACTGCCGGTTTACCACCTTGATTCAGACCACAAGTCACTAAATAGCGGAATGCTTCCAGCATATAGGCATCACTGGCAATTTCACTATTGGCTTCCTGAACCCCTTCAAATTTACCCACCGAAATCTTGAATTGCTGACGGATTCGCGAAAACGCGCTGACATTCAGATAAGTCATTTCAGCACTGGAGGTAGACAAAGCCGGTAGGGAGATACCACGACCAACCGCTAGACATTCCATCAGCATACGCCAGCCTTTACCGGCATTTTTCACACCACCAATGATCCAGTCTAAAGGAATAAATACATCCTTACCTTCAACAGTGCCATTCATAAAAGGGGAGCCAGGATTATGTCGTGGACCGACTTTTACCCCTTCATGATTGGCCGGTAGCAAGGCACAAGTAATCCCATAATCTGTTTTATCACCGAGTAAATGATCAGGGTCATACATTTTAAAAGCCAGTCCAACTACAGTGGCTATCGGTGCCAAAGTAATCCAGCGTTTGGAGAAATTCATTCTCAATCCCAAGACTTCCTGACCTTCAAACTGTCCATAACACACGACACCAGTATCTGGAATCGCACCGGCATCTGAACCGGCCTCAGGACTGGTCAGACCAAAACATGGGATTTCTTCACCTTTGGCCAGACCGGGTAAATAACGATCTTTCTGTTCATCAGTACCGTAATGCAGCAGTAGCTCACCCGGCCCGAGAGAGTTAGGCACCATACAGCTCACAGCAGCAGTGAGAGAGCGTGAAGAAATTTTGCTCATCACCCGGCTTTGAGCAAAGGAACTAAAGGCACGACCGCTGTATTCTTTGGGAATAATTAGTCCCAAGAAACCATTATCTTTAATATATTGCCAGATATGTTCAGGCAGCATTTTCTTCTCATGAATTTCCCATTCATCCAGCATGCTACACAGCGTTTCGACTTCGTTATCCAAGAATGCCTGTTCCTCAATGGAAAGTTTTGGATAAGGATAGCTATTAAAGGTTTCCCAGTTCGGTGCACCCATAAAGAGTTCTTTTTCCCACCAGCTGGTACCAGAATCCAAAGCTTCACGTTCTGTCGGGCTAATGCTTGGCATGGCATCCGCTAAAGCCTTATAGGCTGGCCTGGAAATGAAAGATATACGCAAAGGTTCGATCATGACGACCAGACTGATCAGGATCAGGGGAATACCCAGAATCAGTGACCAAGGACTGATAAAGGCACAAACCACTGACATGACAATCAGGGTAATTGCACCAGGGGTACGGGAGAGTTGAAAAAAGAAAATCGCCCATAAACTGGCAATGAGAAGAAGTACGGCGAAAATAAATAGCATTGTTATATTTCTCCAGGGTCATACAATTGTGATGCTGCCGATCTCCCTAAGGTGTCTTCTTAAGACTTGATCAATTTTTTTTACATCGCTTAAGCAACTGGCAAATTCACAATTGTTCTTGTGAGAACGATCGTTATTAAATATTTCAACGATATATTGAAGTGTTTTATCTGTTTTTGAGATTGTTTGAAAAATGCGCAGTCTTCAAGTGAGAACACGCAAAGAAATGTGAAGATAAGTAATAACTTAATCTCTAAGAGAGGGTAGGTGAAATAATTAAAAAGTGAACAAATATAAATTTAGTTAGGCATAAAAAAGCCCTCTACTTGAGAGGGCTTTGATCTAAGTCATTTTAAGCTTCAATCGCCTGTACAGCGATTTTTTTTGCAGGATCAACTTTACGACGTACTTCCGGAACCGGTTCACCATAGTATTGACGATCTGCAAAGTAACTTGAACGTACCATCGGTGCTGACCAGATATTCTTAAAGCCAAGTTTACGACCATGTTCTGCATAACGTTCGAATTCTTCTGGCGTTACAAAACGGTCGATTGGTGCATGCTGTTTAGATGGCTGTAGATACTGGCCAATCGTTACATAATCTACGTCATGCGCTTTCAGGTCATCTAACAGAGCGAGAACTTCTTCTTCAGTTTCACCAATACCGACCATCAAACCACATTTGGTTGGAATTTCTGGGCAATAATCTTTAAACATTTTCAACAGATTTAAAGAGTGCTGATAATCAGAACCTGGACGCATGGCTTTATATAAACGTGGCACAGTTTCAATGTTGTGGTTAAACACATCTGGTGGACATTCAGTCATGATGCGTAAAGCGATGTCCATACGACCACGGAAATCAGGTACCAGAATTTCCAGCAAAGTCTTTGGACTCAAAGCACGTGCTTCTTTAATACAGTCCACAAAATGCTGTGCACCGCCATCCAGCAGGTCATCACGGTCTACTGAAGTGATGACTGCATATTTCAGACCCAGGTTGGCAATCGTTTCTGCCATATGACGCGGCTCGTCTGGATCGAGTGCATTTGGGCGACCATGTGCTACATCACAGAACGGACAGCGACGCGTACAAATATCACCCATAATCATAAAGGTTGCTGTACCCCCACCAAAACATTCAGGCAGGTTCGGACAGGCCGCTTCTTCACATACGGTATGCAGTTTTTGCTGACGAAGTGTAGTTTTAATACGCTGAACTTCCTCGGGAGCGGCCATTTTCACGCGGATCCAGTCCGGTTTACGTGGCGTTTCAACCGTAGGAACAACTTTTACAGGAATACGGGCGACCTTTTCTGCGCCGCGAAGTTTGATACCCTGTTCAGGTTTACGGTTTTCAGACATATATAACTTTTCCACTGTTTTGAAGGAGGGAGATAAATCAAAGTTAACACTTTTTTAATTATAACGAAACTCGAGTGAAATAGGGCGAAAAGGATTATTCATTTAAAAAATGTTCTTATCACACAATATATGTAAGTTAAATACACCAAATTGGCAGCAATTACGTCATAATATAGCGTAGATTAAAGCAAAATTTTTAAATTTTAAGGAGCGTTGAATGCCACGTAAAAAAGAGGTCGTTAGTGGGACTTTCGTTAAGTACGATGCGGTAGTTCTAGGTTCAGGCCCTGCGGGCGAAGGCGCGGCAATGAAACTTGCCAAATCTGGTAAGCGTGTTGCAATTGTGGATATGCGTGAACAGCTGGGTGGTAACTGTACTCACGTAGGTACGATTCCAAGTAAGGCATTGCGTCAAACGGTATCCAGCATTATCCGTTATCAACGTGATCCAATGTTTCAAAAAGTAGGTGAATGGAAACAATTCACCATGAAACAGGTACTGCGCAATGCACATAAAGTGATTCAGCAGCAGGTGGATACTCACTCACGTTTTTATGACCGTAACAAGATTGATATCTATCATGGTCGTGCTTACATTCAAGACGAAAATACGATCTTTGTATTCACACCAGATGGCATAAAAGAAACCATTATGTTCCAGCAACTGGTGATTGCGACTGGTTCGCGTCCATATCGTCCAGAGATTCTGGATTTCAATCATCCACGTGTATTTGATTCAGACAAAATTCTGGATCTGGATTTCTCGATCCAAAAAATCATTATTTATGGTGCAGGTGTGATTGGTTGTGAATATGCATCGATCTTTATTGGTCTGGGACATAAGGTTGACCTGATTAATACCCAACCAAAACTGCTGAGCTATTTGGATGATGAAATCTCTGATGCGCTGTCTTATCACTTACGTGAACAGGGTGTATTGATCCGTCATAATGAACAGATCGACTTCCTTGAAACTTCTGATGATTATGTGGTTCTGCATACACAAAGCGGCAAGAAAATTAAAGCTGATGCCATTCTGTGGTGTAATGGCCGTTCAGGGAATACTGACGGTTTAGGCCTTGAAAATATTGGTCTGAAACCAAATAGTCGTGGTCAATTAACCGTGAATGAGCAGTATCAGACTGAAGTCGAAAATATCTATGCTGCAGGTGACGTGATTGGCTGGCCATCATTGGCTTCTGCTGCCTATGACCAAGGTCGTTGCGCAGGTGCCAACATGAGCGGTGAACAAGACGTTGCACCGGTGACTGATATTCCGACTGGTATTTATACCATTCCGGAAATTTCTTCGATCGGTAAAACTGAGCAGCAGTTGACTGAAGAAAAAATCCCGTATGAAGTGGGTCAGGCTTCTTTCCGTCATCTGGCGCGTGCACAGATTACTGGTGATACGGTTGGTGAATTAAAAATCCTGTTCCACCGCGATACGCTGGAAGTTCTGGGTGTGCATTGCTTTGGTAATAATGCATCAGAGATTATCCATATTGGTCAGGCAGTCATGAACAGCCCGAACAATACGATCAAGTATTTTGTGGAAACTACATTCAACTATCCAACGATGGCAGAAGCTTATCGTGTGGCAACATTGAATGGTATGAACCGTTTATTCTAATTTGATTTATTCAGGTTAGATCAAAAACCCGCAAGTTCGATTTGCGGGTTTTTTATTTTATAGATTGAAAAAGTTCAATCTGGTCAGTAAGTCTAGTGATTAAGCTGCCATTTTGCGGCATTCTTCAGCACAGCGACGGCAAGCTTCGGCACATTGCTGGCAATGATCATCCTCATGATGGCCACATTCTTCTACACAATAATCGCAAGCTTTAGCACATAGCTCGTAAATCTCTTTGATAAATGGAGATTGCTTTTGTTGCATGCGGGCGCAGAGCTGACACAGATCAGCACAGTCCAGACAGCGCTGGATACATTCCCGCATCATTTCTAAATGTTCTTCTTTCAGGCAGGCACTGGCACAGTTAGTACAGGCCAGAGAGCAGGTCATACATGCGCGAACACAATCTGAAAACTGAATCTCGTTCATTTTCTTCTCCTTTTTGCAGCTATAGCAATGGCTTGTTTTTTTAATACGCTAAGCAGAAAAGGAAAAATACACTAGGCAGTTTGAGTGAGAAAAAGTAATCCGATTGCCGATTTTGTTAAAAGCTGTATTTTTAAAAAATTTAATTTAAAACCTCTATCCTGATATTCCCAAAATAGGATGACTAAAAATTTAAAAATAAAACCATTGAGGCGGTCATTCCTCAATGGCGGAAAATCTACATGATGAGTCGTTATTGTCGAAGGCTTAAATGACCTTTCTCTTTATTATATTTTTATGGTGATTAAAATGGACGACTACCTGCCAGGCTGATACGTTTTAATAAACGGCGCTGATCAGCAGGGAAAGGACGGCGTGAATGTAGAGTAACCTGATTGTCCCAGAATACGATATCGCCTGCTTCCCAATTGTGCTCATAAGCGAATTCAGGTTTTAAGACATGCTCACGTAATTTTGCAATCAGTTCATTGCCTGCCTGATCATCATAATTTACCAACTCAACTTCGGTATGAGTATTTAACCAAAGTGCTTTACGGCCAGATTCAGGATGGGTACGTACCAGTGGGTGCGGGTAGGCATGACCTAAAATTGGCTGATCTTTAAAGCGATATTTTGGCATATTACCCGCATAAGCATTACCACCTTTATTGCTCTGGAAGCGTACAAATGGATTATAGGTAATGAGCTGTAACTGATCGATTTGTGCTTTGGTTTCTTCATCCAATGCTTCATAAGCCTTGATGGTATTAATCCAGGACGTCTGACCACCGTCTTTTGGCAGTTCAATGGCATAGAGTAAAGAGCCAAAAGATGGTAAAGGTGTCCACTGGTGATCGGCATGCGGGGCAAGTTCACCATGGCCGGTGTAATCCCCTTGACCGACTGCGTTGGAAACGGGTACGACATCAGGTGGAGTGCCGGTATCTGTTTTAGAAGCCAGCACTGGCGTGTCGGCATCTGGACGGAAGATTGAACCGAAATAGGTGGCAAAGGCAAGATACTGTAGATCATCCAGACTTTGATTTTTAAAGATCAGGATCAAATGTTCAGCCAGAGCTTGCTTCAGACGCAGGATGGTTTCGCCAGATTGGGCTTTGCGGGCATCGAGGCCATAAACCACTGCGCCTAGGGCTTGATCTGTCTGCGGGACAATTTTAATTTCATCAGTATTCTGGAACTGATCTTGCTGATGCCAGCGTGGTGCATCGTGAATGGCTTGTGAAAGTTGGGTCAAGCTTGTCATTGGAAAGTCTCTGAATTTTCTTGTTGCAGAAAATCTAAAAAAATCCAGAGCAAAAATAAAATCACAAGAATTGCTAAACTTATGAAAAACCGAATAAAAATATCTAAATGATTGATTTGTTATCTTTTAATTAAAATGGCAAAACAAAGTCCTAAAGCTGCTGAAAAATGTCAAATATTTGACAATTAATGTGCACAAAACGCCTGATTAAAGTACTCAAACAGTTCTGGAGTCTGGCTCCAGAGCCATAAAGAAATAGAGAGGAGAAGTACCATCGCTACCGCAATGGAAAGCTTGAGCAGAAAGGTCGAATCAGTCATGTACGATTTGCTCCTCATTTACCCATAAGTGCACCAGTACGCCAAAAATACTTAAGGCAATCGACAACATCCATACCGCATTATAGTTGCCACTCATGTCATGGTTTACACCACCGAGCCAGCCGCCAAAGAATGAACCGACCTGATGGGTAAAGAATACAATCCCGCTGAGCATAGTTAGATATTTCACGCCAAACATATTGGCAACAATACCGTTGGTCAGTGGTACGGTGGAAAGCCATAATAATCCCATGATGACACCAAACGCATAGACCGTCCAGGTGCTTAAAGGCAGCATCAAAAAGGCGATAATCGCAATCCCGCGCAGACCGTATAAGCCCATTAGCAGACGTGGTTTGGAATACTTTCCACCGAGCCAGCCAGCCGTATAGGTACCGACAACATTAAACAGGCCCACCAGCGCCAGGAAAATGGTGCCAGTTGTAGCATTGAATCCATGATCAATCAGATAACCCGGCAGGTGAATCCCGATAAAGACCACCTGAAAGCCACAGACAAAAAAGCCCATCGCCAGAAACCAGAACGGCTTATGGTTTTTGACTACCACTAAAATCTGTTTAAAGCTGAGAGATACCTTATTCGGCGTAGATACAGTATTTGGATCGACATACATCGGGGCTTTTAGCATCCAGGCCAAAGGTACAATCAAAGCGATTAAAATTGCGCTGACGACAAGTGCTGCTGACCAGCCGACATTCTGTAAAAGTAACAGCGTTGAGGGCAGCATAATAAACTGGCCGAAGGAGCCTGCTGCACTGGCAATCCCCATTGCCAGACTGCGTTTTTCAGATGGTGCAGCTCGTCCAACCGCAGACAATAAAACCGGGAAAGAGGTGGCAGACAAGGCCAGACCTAAAATCAGTCCGACGCTGAGATTCAATAATAATCCGGTTGAACTGACAGCCATCAATAACAGGCCAAGCGCATATAAAGCACCGCCAATGGCAACGACAATCTTGCTGCCATATTTATCAGCGAAGGCACCAGTAATGGGCTGAACAGCACCCCAGATCAGGTTTTGCATGGCAATGGCTAAACTAAAGACATTATGACCCCAGCCAAATTCTTCACTCATTGGCACCAGATATAGGCCAAATGCATGACGAATCCCCAAAGATAAAGCCAGAATAATGGCAGCGCCAATCAGCATAAAAATCAGGGTTCTGGAAAATTGACTGTCAGCCATAAGTCATTCATGCATATAAAGTTGATAGGTATAGTATTCGATTCAACCTAGAGAGGCGATAAAATAAAAATTAATCAAACGATAAATTTTTTTTATAGCTGTATATAACGTCAGAAAACAGAACAACGGCCGTAGCCGTTGTTCTGAAGTATTCAGTTTTTTTAATGAAAGAATTAATTGATTAGAAACGCATCCCGAATCCGGCATAGGCCAGAATTGGATTAACTTCAATATCGGCTTTGGAGCGAATCAGTTCACCTAGATTTGCATCTGTTACCGTAATCGTGGTGTCATTTTTCAGATGAGCATAAGATACAGAACCTACCGCGAACCAGGTATCATTAAAGTCATAAGTGAAGCCGACAGTCGCGACAGGAGCAAAGGCATCAGACGCTTCCAGATCTACTGTAGGATTGGCATTGCTCGGTTTACCTTCCAGTGAAGCTCCGGCATTGCCTTCTTTGATATTGGCAATCATATGACCGGCTGCAATCAAATCCTGTTCAGTACGCGGGTTAATCTCCAATTCATTAAAGTAAGCGTACATTACCCCTAAGCCGACATAAGGGCGAAACTTATTAACTCCGGTTTTTCCAAAATGATATTGTAATTCAAAGGCAGGCGTCCAAGCACGTGCTGACGCTGCAGGACCATGAGCTTCTAAATCAGTAATAAAAATATCATTTTGCAGATCGATATTCAGGAATTCTAAAGGCAAACTACCGATTTGAGGTGTAGCGATCGCAGCGAAAGGAGCATAAATTTTTCCTTTGCCCTGTAAGTCCACTTTGGGTGGAATGCCGGCTTTCATTTCAAGTGATACGTGATCGGTAAAAAAGTAATTACTTAAAATCCCAAGGGTAGTGACATCATCTGCTTCCAGACCTGTGCCTGGATTATTCCACTCCTCCAACCCTTGAATTCGTGAACTACCGCTGAGTCCACTACCTAATTCACCACCGGTAAAAAAACCCAGAAATTCTAATGCTGCTGCAAGACCCTCTTGGTCAACATTAGAATTCAAGTTATTCAATACGGTATCGACTTGAATAGCACCATTTCTGGCAACTTCACCATTTTTTACAGCAGTATTAACTTGAAAGGGCTGAGCTTTTCCTTGTGGCATGACATGCAGTGCACCGACTGAAACGGAAAATCGTTTAAAGCCATCGCCATCCTGTAGGCTGAAATATGGGGATTCTGCATGTGCAAGCAGGGGTAATGTGGCTAGACCTGCCATGCATACCATGATTGTCTTCATTGTTCAGAGGACTCCTTGTCCGTGGTAGTTATTTGTTTTTCTATTGAACAATTTAGTTAAATCTCACCAATTTACACAGTTACAGAACGAGTAGTGAAAAGTTAACAGAAAGTAAAAAATGCCAAAGTTTGTATAAATTGTATTAATAAAATATATATTTATGTAAAAATTATTATGAATAGTGAAGATAAATAGGATATTAATTTTTATAAAATTTTCAGTTTTATCGAAGTAATAGAATAAGAAGTAATAGAATAATAAGTGGGTAACATTTTTCTCATTAATCTAAGTTTTAAATAATGATTTAAGCTTTCTATCCTGGACGTGATTTGTACAAGAAATCAGGAAATTTTCTGCTTTAAACTCACTAGAAAAAGCTTGAATAAATTTAGCTAACCGATGGTACACAGCAGATAGAGTTTTTTTGTACAATAGCCGCATAAATTATTGAGTATTGCGCATGAGCTCCCAAAATTCTCCCAAGAAAAAGCCACTGGTTAATTTACCTTTTCCATTAAAACAGGCAGAACAATCTGCTTCAGATGAAGTTCTGGAAGATCTGCGACCTAAACCGCAGCGTTATGCTGATCGGACCTGGATGCCACCTCGTGGTACACGCCGTTCAATGGGCAAACGTTAATAAATAAAAAAGCCATGAAGTTCATGGCTTTTTTATGAGTAAAATTTGAGATTTTCTTAGCGAACTGTTTTACGCGCCTTATTTTCAGGTTTTGGCGGGGCAATCTCACGATCGCCTTTCCAGACATCAATAAAGTCTTTTTCATTGATATTATAAAGTTCTAGTAGCGCCAGAATCACAGCACCAAACAGCATGGAACCTTCAGAATTGTTCTGGAAATCAAAAATCTTGCCATTCAGGTTATGCAGAATATCTTCAATCTCGAATACACGATCACGACCATTGCTGTCGACTGGATAAATCTGAGTATTGAGCAGAATCTTGGCCAGACTCTTTTCATTATCGGTCAGTGCCAGAACATCAATTAGCTCATCTGTCGCCGGAGTAAAAATCACCGAATCCCGAAAGATAGTATGCAGGAATTGCGACGTAATTTTCGGAAGCGCTTTTTCTACAAAAGGCCGGAATGACTGGGGGAAAATGACATTGTGAGAAATGCCTTTAAACATCGGAGCGATTTCTTCAACTTTATAACCTGCAATGCCACAACCGACCGAAGTAATAAAATATTTAATTTTAGGATGGTTCTTGGTGTAAATCTTAAAGTCATCAATATAGTGCTGGATCTGTGAGAGAGGCATCTGTTGCAAATGCTCATTCATAGTCGGAATGGCATAACTTTGGCCTGCCCAGCCACGACCAACCCCCATGACCGCCCCAAAATGCTCATAAGCTGTTCGAGCTGCGCCTCCGGCATGTTGTCCAGCCAAGTTGCTTCCGAAAACAAATACCGTATTTTCTGGCAGAGATTTAACAATACTTTCATCGTGATAATGGTAAGTCATGGCTTTTTTATTCGATATCCTGATTGATTTCATGTTGCCTTTGAAACGGGCAGGGGTCAAGGCATTATTGTGCAGCATTACCCAAACAGATACGTCAAAATTCCGCCAATAATCCAGAATAGGATACCGAACAAACCTAAATAGAGTTGCTGTCTAAAAATGCTTAATTTATTCTTTTGCATAAGTGACGGCCTTTTATAAAAAGTACTTATTCAATAAGGCACCAATGACCAAGAACAAATAGAAAAGACCCATACAAAATATGATTGTGCCCATATAGCGGAATTGGTTCTTAGTAGCGATTTCACGATAGTCTTTATCTTTCATGATTTTGCCTGTTTTTTATAATTTTATAGATCTCAATTTTATACTCATTAATGTTATATGTTTCAAAGCAATTTGGATTGTTCTGTCCCTTATTCATCAAATTTGAACTGAGTAAAGCAATATAAAATAATGACAATGATCCTGTTTTATTTTACTAAACAGAAACCTGGATAGGGATTGAGTAATTCAGTTTTACCCCCATAATAAATTGAGTCGATATCCGCAGTGAAATGATTAAAGCTATGAGTGATAAACAACCCTTTGAACTGGTGACCAATTATCAACCTGCTGGCGATCAGCCACAGGCCATTGAAAAGCTGGTCAAGGGTATAGAAAAAGGCTATCACGATCAGCTTTTGCTGGGGGTTACCGGTTCAGGTAAAACCTATACTATGGCCAATGTCATCGCCCGTACCCAGCGTCCGACTATTGTCATGGCCCATAACAAAACGCTGGCTGCACAGCTTTATGGCGAATTTAAAGCATTTTTCCCGAATAATGCGGTTGAATATTTCGTCAGTTATTATGATTACTATCAGCCAGAAGCCTATGTGCCATCTTCAGATACCTTTATCGAGAAAGATGCGGCAATTAATGATCACATTGACCAGATGCGTCTTTCGGCAACCCGTGCACTTTTAGAACGTCGCGACGCGATTATTGTCGCTTCTGTTTCTGCGATTTACGGTCTGGGTGATCCGAATGCCTATATGAGCATGTTGCTGCATGTGGTGGAAGGTGACCGGATTGGCCGTGATGATATTATCCGTCGTTTGGTCGAAATGCAGTATTCCCGTAATGAACTGGAATTCCTGCGCGGTACGTATCGTATTCGTGGTGAGATTATTGATATTTTCCCTGCCGAATCGGATCAGGATGCCATCCGGATTGAGCTGTTTGATGATGAAGTCGACTCCATTCGCTGGTTTGATCCTTTAACCGGGAAAATGATCCGTAAAGTGCCGCGTGTCACGATCTATCCTAAAAGTCACTATGTAACACCGAAAGACAATTTGGCTCGCGCGATTGAAACCATTCGAGATGAGTTAAAAGAACGTCTAGTCTTTTTCCGTGAAAATGACAAGTTGCTGGAAGCTCAGCGGATCGAGCAGCGTACCCGTTATGATCTGGAAATGATGCAGCAGCTCGGTTATACCAACGGTATCGAAAACTATTCACGTCATTTATCGGGTCGTCCGGCAGGCGAAGCACCGCCGACGCTTTTTGATTATGTACCCGATGATGCCTTGCTGATTATCGATGAATCGCACGTGACTGTTCCACAAATTGGAGCCATGTACAAAGGTGACCGTTCCCGTAAAGAAAATCTGGTGAATTACGGTTTCCGCTTGCCAAGTGCACTGGATAACCGTCCAATGAAATTTGAGGAATGGGAACGTATTGTACCGACGACCGTGTACGTCAGTGCCACACCTGCAAGATATGAACTGGAAAAATCTGAACAGGTGGTCGAGCAGGTGGTTCGTCCAACCGGTCTGATTGATCCGGAAATTGAAATCCGTCCAGTCTTGACGCAGGTCGATGATGTATTGTCTGAAATCAATATCCGTAAGGAAATGAATGAACGTGTGCTGGTAACGACATTGACCAAGCGCATGGCAGAAGACCTGACGTCTTATTTAAAAGAATACGGAATCAAGGTTGCCTATTTACACTCCGATATTGATACCGTAGAGCGTGTGAAAATTATTCATGAGCTGCGTACCGGTGTGCATGATGTTCTGGTCGGCATTAACCTGCTGCGTGAAGGTCTGGATATGCCAGAAGTTTCACTGGTTGCGATTCTGGATGCGGATAAAGAAGGTTTTCTGCGTTCAGAGCGTTCACTGATTCAGACTATTGGTCGTGCTGCGCGTAACTTGAAAGGTAAAGCGATTTTATATGCGGATCGCATCACCGATTCTATGCAAAAAGCCATTGATGAGACTGAACGCCGTCGTGCCAAGCAGATTCAGTTCAATGAAGAGCATGGTATTACACCACGTAGTGCAGTACGTCAGGTGATTAAGGAAATTGATACAGGCGAAGTGCTGGATGATGAAACTATTGAGCTGAAAGCTTCCGATCAGGCCCGTGCGATCAGTGCAGATGAACGCCATATCATGGCCGATCCAAAGATGTTCGCGAAGCATATCAATAAACTGGAAAAAGAAATGCTCAAGGCTTCAAAAGAACTACAGTTTGAGCAGGCTGCACGTATACGGGATGAAATTTTACGTTTAAAAGCACAGATGTTAAGTTAGGTCTGTGTGTAAATTACAGATTTAAATTACGTAAAATCAATCACAAACCTAACATAATGCTACAAAGTATGTCTGCTGATGCCGCTATTGTAAGTACGAAATATTCATGTTGAAAATTTTGTCCTGATCAAATAGGTATCGTATGACAACTAAAAATAATCTCCCTCATGCGGGGTTGAAACTTGCAAAAATTGCAGTGGGTGGTGCAGTTCTACTTGGACTCGGGGCTGCAACCATGGCTTATGCCAAGAACGATTCTTTACCCACTGTAGAGAAAGTTGAACTGGACCGCTATTTGGGCACCTGGTATGAAGTGGCTCGTAAACCACTTACATTCCAGAACAAGTGTGATCGTGACGTTACGGCGACGTATACATTAAATGAAAATGGTAACGTTAATGTAGATAACCGCTGTATCCAGAAAAATGGTCAGGTGACCCAATCAGTGGGTGAGGCATACATTCAGAATGCACCTTATAATACCAAGCTCAAAGTAAGTTTCTTGCCAGAGTTTATTCGCTGGTTGCCAGTGGGCCGTGGCGATTATTGGGTATTAAAACTGGATGATAATTATCAAACTGTACTGGTCGGCGAGCCTAAACGTAAATATATGTGGGTATTGTCACGTGATCCTCAACTGGATCAGAACGTGGTGAATGAATACCTGCAATATGCGCAATCTGTGGGTTATGATTTGAGTGATGTGATTCATACCAAACAGACCCAACAGGCAAGAAAATAAAAGGCCAATCGGGTTATGTATAAAAACCATGCTTCGGCATGGTTTTTTAATGCTTCTCTTTTTTGAATTATATATTTTGCCTTGCTATCACCTTTGGTCAGATGAATCTTCAAGCTTTATTTTAGACTAATCGTTATAATACGCTGGAATGATCTTGGGTTTGAAGCATGTATAAAGGCATTGCATTATCGGTATTGGCATCAGTGGTATTTGGTGTTCTTTATATATTCACGCCATTGTTGCAGCCTCTAGATAGTGAACAAACCTTTGCGTGGCGGATGCTGGCAACAATTCCATTTTTGACTGCCTTTATGTGGTGGTCAGGTGACCTCAGCCATATTACTCAAATTTTAAAACGCATTCTCAAACAACCTGCTTTTCTGATCTGGCTGATCATCAGTTCCTTGTTATGTACGACCCAACTGTGGCTCTTTTTATGGGGACCAATTAATGGTCGCGGTTTACAGGTATCCCTAGGATATTTCCTGTTGCCGCTAGTTATGGTTCTAGTCGGATGTGTACTTTATAAGGAAAAGCTGTCGCGCTGGCAGATGGCAGCAGTCGCACTGGCCATATTAGGTGTAGGACATGAAATCTGGCGGATCGGTTTCATTGCCTGGGAAACGGTGTATGTGGCACTGGCATATCCGCTGTATTTCTTTATGCGCCGTAAATTTCAGACGGATCATTTAGGCGGTTTCTGGTGGGACCTCTTCATCATTCTGCCTGTCGCGATTTATCTGGGCTTTATTCATAGCGATTCCATGCAACTGATCCTTAATGCACAGCATCTGATTTTTGCGGTATTGGGTCTAGGCTTTCTAAGTGCGTTAGGATTGGGAAGTTATATTCTGGCGAGCCGTTATTTGCCATTTGTTATTTTTGGGCTATTAAGTTATCTGGAACCAGTACTTTTGGCTTTTGCGTCTATGGCATTAGGGGAGCGGGTTGAAGCCGGCGAATGGCTGACTTATCTCCCGATCTGGCTGGCCGTCGTATTGTTGGTAATTGAAGGTATTTTGCATTTACGTCAGCAAAAGCTGAAACAACGCGAACTTATGCAAAAAGTCGAGAAGCTGGAACAATATAAAGAAAAATGATTTTATAAAATATTAAATTCCAGATCGTGCAGCTTTAATTAGACAATATTTGTAGATTGTCAGTCTAGATAATGTAAAATTCGAGACATACATCACAAAATAACAAGATATCACGATTTATTTGGGGAATTGTATGTCGGAAATCGCTATTCCATATCAGTTACGTGCCCGCCTGTCACAGCTAGAACCAAGTCTGGATCTGGAATGGCAGCGTGAACTCAGAACAGTTCTGGCTGATGTATCTGCCGAGCTTAAAGAAAGTATCGATTTTCAGATTTTAAAACCCAAAAAAATTCTCTGGGATCGTGATGCCAATCAATATCGATACCAGGCTCAACACTCGGTCGAGTTGCTCAGTCAAAAGTTTTTAAATGACCGGATGCGTTATTATGCCAGCACCTTTGCCTTATCCTTGCAAAGCCTGAAGGGCTTAAATGACAGTTTGCAGATTGCGGATTATCTGGAAAATGCACTTGAGCAAATTGATAAAATCGAAGTCGATGAAAACTTTCAGATGCAGCGTGAAAAGCTGGAACTGCGCCGAACCTTTTTGCTAAATGCTGCTGAAATTATCCGTGAACTGACGTTGCAACCTTTAGAAGGGGTGCGCCAGCTGACTGAAGAGCATGTGAAATGCTTTATTACCGAGGTGTTTATCAAGCAGCAACTCCTTGGTTATTGGTACAAACCTCTATTAAAAAAACAAACCGTGGAAATGAAACATCCGCTGTTTCGCTATTTCCTGATCAAAGAACAAGAAATCCGTCATTTTGATATTGTCCGTACTTCGCAATTTTTATTCATTGTTGCGCCAGTGATGGATGTACAACAGAATCCATATTCTATTCGCCGTTTCCTGATTGAAGAAAAGGGTGCACTTGAAGATCAGGTTTACCTGAATGTTCTTGTCCTGGATTTGAAAGAGGATATGGATGAGGAAGTGGTCGAAACGCTGAAATCACAGATGCAACGTATGGTAACCTTGCAAAGCCAGATTCATCTGGACGTGATTGATATTGTGCATGATCTGGAACAGATCTCAGAACAGAAGCTACTGCCTTTACTAGTTGAACCCATTCAGGTGGTAGAAAAAAATGCCGATGTGGTGGCACAGCGACATTTGAAAAACTTTGAGGAAATTCTGACTCGGGAATTGTTATTACCCATGCGTGATGCGATTCGTGATCATCTTTCTCATATTGAAGAATTTTCTTATCTATATTTGCACGTCCATAAAATCTTTTCTGAAATACTGGCCTATTACCGTGATTTCAAATCGCAGCCAGCGTTTATGTTTAACCAATATATCCAGAATTTTGAATATAAATTACTGGGATTTATTCGCCTGCTGGAAAAACGCAAAGGTGAAACCTTTATTCCGACCAACTCGCATGAGTGGCAGGTGATGCACCAGCGTTCCGAGCAGCCGGTCAAGGATATTCAGTCTACAATTGCAGATAATGTACAGCAATATCGGGATTTGAAAAAATATATCAATATGCTGCATCGTCAAAAGAGAGAGCATGAGAAGAAGTCCATTTTCAAGAAACTATGGACTAAGGACACTTCAGATCAGGATATTGAAATCGCACTGAACAGATTGCAGCAGTTAAAGCGCAGCATGTTCCTGGAAATTATTCAGGTTCCACGTACCTATGAAAACAGCAGTGTTTTTCTGGAATTTGAAAGTTTACAGAATCTACAGCAGGTCGAACGCCACTATGCTTTCCCATGTGGAGATAACGGTTTGACCCGCTTACCAATCCTGATTCATTTGCCAGAAACCTATGACGATTTTGATGTAGAAAACTTCAATGCATCCATGAGTCTGGACATGAATTTTTCAGCAGGAACCAAAGTGCAGCTTAATCAGGAAAATGCCATCAGCTATGAACTCTAGTTTTGGCTGAATAAACAACATTTAACAAAAATCTGGTTTTTATAGTTAATAGATGATTTTTCAAATTTTAAATGCAAAATCATCTGACTAATTACAATTATTTTCAAAATTTATAGTGAATATATCGGATTTTCGGCCAGAGTTAATCAGCTTTTGATTCAAACTTGCGGCCAATTCCATTACAATTATCGGGTTTTGAAATTTATGCTTAGATTTACAATTAATTAGAGGACGTATCTGTGAGCAAAGACACTATCGTTGCCCTCCATGCAGAGCACCAAGGTCGTTGGAAAAACCGTGAAGAACTTGCGGAACGTATGATTGCCCTAGTAGGTCAGTTATATCGTGAAAAAAATATCGTAGCTACAGTTTACGGTCGCTCTTTAATTAACCGTTCTGTAATCCAGATCCTTAAAGCGCATCGTCGTACTCGTGTACTGGACGTTGAGCTTTCTGTTGTAGACACTTTCCCAATTCTTGAAGCATTGGCAAAAGTAGAAAACATCGGTACTGCTGAAATTGATCTAGGCAAACTTGCTGTTGAATTCAAAGCAAAAGGTGGTGATGTTAACGCATTCGTTGCTGATGCTGTGAAATCACTTGAAGGCAATGCAACTTCTGTTGAAGGTAAAGACGTTGTACTTTACGGTTTCGGTCGTATCGGTCGTATCCTTGCCCGTTTGATGATCAGCCAGTCAGGTCTAGGCCGTGGCTTGAACCTGAAAGCAATCGTAGTTCGTAAATCATCTGACGGTGACCTTGAAAAACGTGCGTCTTTATTGCGTCGTGACTCAATCCACGGTCCATTCGCGGGTACGATTTCTGTAGATGAAGAAAACGAAGCAATTATTGCAAACGGTCAGTTCATCAAAGTGATCTATGCATCTAATCCATCTGAAGTGGATTACACTGCATACGGTATCGAAAATGCATTAGTGATCGACAACACTGGTAAATGGCGTGATGCTGAAGGTCTTGCTCAACACCTGAAATGCCCAGGCGCTGCTCGCGTAATTCTGACTGCACCTGGTAAAGGTGACATGAAGAACGTTGTATTTGGTGTGAACCAGGCTGACATCCTTGATGAAGATCAAATCATCTCTGCTGCAAGCTGTACAACCAATGCGATCACTCCAACATTGAAAGTGTTAAACGACAAATACACAGTGATCAATGGTCACGTTGAAACAGTTCACTCGTTCACAAACGACCAGAACCTGATCGACAACTACCATAAAGCTGACCGTCGTGGCCGTGCTGCAACATTAAACATGGTTATTACTGAGACTGGTGCTGCTAAAGCAGTTGCGAAAGCACTTCCTGCGCTGAAAGGCAAGTTGACTGGTAATTCTGTACGTGTTCCTACACCAAACGTATCTCTTGCAATCCTGAACCTGACTTTAGACAAAGAAGTTGATCGTGATGAAGTGAATGAATACATTCGTCAAATCTCAATCAATTCTAACCTTCAAGGTCAAATCGGTTATACAAACTCTACTGAAGTTGTATCTTCTGACTTTATCGGTTCTCGTACTGCAGGCGTATTCGACGCTCAAGCGACCATCACTTCAGGCAACCGTTTAACTTGCTACGTTTGGTATGATAACGAAGTGGGTTATAGCTGCCAGGTACTTCGCATTGCTGAACAAATGGGCGGCGTAAGCTATCCAAAAGTTCCTGCTGAAACAAATGCATAATTTGTAGAAGTGATCTAAAAAAGAGCCTCTTTTGAGGCTCTTTTTTATTGTGGAAGATAAAGGTGGCAAATCAGCTTTATAAAACTATTGCATTAATTGATGGAAAATTCACCTTGATGTGCCTATTTGAATCTGTTAGCTTACAAATGGTAAGTACATTGAAAATAGTAAGTAAAAACTAAAAATTGTGATCAAGAAAGGAACTCTTCAATGACCAAGTATGCAATCAGTCCATTACTGGGACAGGTGCTATCTAATGAATGTCCATCCCGTGAAATACTGGAACATCTCACCAATAAATGGTCAGTGCTGGTATTGCGCTGTTTAAGTGAGGGCGTACATCGCTTTAGTGAGCTGAAGCAGCGAATTGAAGGGGTCAGTGAAAAGATGCTGGCACAAACCTTAAAAATGCTGGAGCAAGATGGTTTTATTTTAAGAACGGTTTATCCCGTTGTGCCGCCCAAAGTTGAATATCAATTGACCATTACCGGTTCGCAAGCAGCAGAAAAAATAAACTATTTGATTGGCTGGGTAGAGCGGAGTTTGCCAGAGATTTTGGAAAATAAAGAGCGTGTTACTAAATAAAAATTAAATTGCTTTTGGGGAAGCAATAAATGGATAAGTCAGAAAATCTAGTTGCTCGATTATTGGCAGTGTACGCAATTATCCTAACTTTATGCATCGCTATTTATGCGATCTTTCAGCTTTTAGAAGTTGATCTCACTTTAGCGACTAATCTTTTGCTTTGGTCAGCTTCAATCCTTGCTCCAATAGCAGTATTGATGACTTATACGAGTTGGAGAAAACAAAAAGGTAGTGAGGTTATAGCAGAACAAGCTAAATAGCTTGCAATTTTAACGATTGAAATAGAAGGAATAAATAATAAAATTTTAACAGGATTTTGGGTCAAAAATATAGATTTTAAGAAAGCTAAAAATCTTGTAGATGAGTTCTATAGCTTAAGAATAAATATGCTAAGTTCATTCAAGTTTTTAAAAGAGGCAACTAAAGATCAGGAATTAGAAAAAAAGATCCAGCTGTTTGAACAGAAAACTTTAGGGTTTTATTCACACTATTCAGGTCTTCTTAAGCCGGAGAATATTACAAATATTTATTCCCATATACCCATGCTGAAAAGGGAGTTAGGAGATATTTTTGTTGATTTATGCGAAGAGCTAATGAAATATGCGCTTTATGAAAAATAATATAAAGAAACCTCTTAGTTTACTCATGGTTTTCTGAATATCTGTTGATCAGTTAAAGCAATTCAATTGAAAAAAGTAAAACTATAAAAATAAAGATGCTTAAACTATAAGAAGAATTACCGCAATTCTGAAATAAGTGAAAACATTTTTATAATTCTTATTTTGTATAAGTTCCTCACAATAATTTCTTGATAAATCGTCAATCTGTATCAGCTTTTTGCTTGAATAATATAAAATAATCTTAAATTGGGTCTTCCTCTTGGAAAGCTCAATAAATATAGTCGAGAAATGCTTTAAAATATGGCAGAATAGGCGGTTTTTAAAGTTTTTAGAGGATTGGCATTATGCGCTTTGTTGATGAAGCAGTCATTACCGTAGAGGCTGGCGACGGTGGCAATGGCGTAGCCAGTTTTCGCCGTGAAAAGTTCGTACCATTTGGTGGTCCAGATGGTGGTGATGGTGGTCGTGGCGGCAGCATTTATATTCAGGCTGACGACGACACGAGTACCCTTGTAGATTATCGTTATACCCGTAAATTTCGCGCTGAACGTGGTAAAAACGGTGCTGGCGCAAACTGTGCTGGTCGTGGTGGCGAATCAGTTATTTTAAAAGTTCCTGTGGGAACAACTATCGTCGATTCTGAGTCTGGCGATATTATTGGCGATCTGGTTGAAGATGGCCAGAAAGTATTAGTGGCACATGGTGGCCAAGGTGGTTTGGGTAATACTCACTTCAAATCATCAACCAACCGTTCTCCGCGTAAATGTACGCATGGTACCAAAGGCGAATTCCGTGAAATCCGTCTTGAGCTGAAAGTACTGGCTGATGTTGGCTTGCTCGGCATGCCAAACGCAGGTAAATCAACCTTTATCCGTGCAGTCTCTGCAGCAAAACCAAAAGTTGCAGATTATCCATTTACCACCATGGTACCTAACTTGGGCGTAGTGGATGCGGATCGTCATCGTTCATTTGTAATGGCGGATATTCCAGGTCTGATCGAAGGTGCGGCAGAAGGTGCAGGTCTCGGGATTCGCTTCCTGAAACATTTGGCACGTACCCGTATTCTGCTTCATATTGTAGATGTTCAACCGATTGACGGTTCAGATCCAGCTTACAATGCCAAAGCGATTTTGAATGAGTTGCAAAAATTCTCCCCAACACTTTCAAAATTACCAGTGGTATTGGTTCTGAACAAGGTCGATCAGCTTGCTGTAGATACTCGCGATGAATGGTGTAATCACATTCTTGAAGAATTGCAGTGGGAAGGTCCTGTCTTTAAAACTTCAGGCTTAACGGCTGAAGGCACTAAGGATGTGGTGTATTACCTGATGGATCAAATCGAGCAGCAACGCGAACGCGAAGTTGAAGATCCTGAATACGCAGCAGAGATGAAAGAATTCCGTGATCAGCTTGAAGCTGAAACACGTGAACAAACGATTGCTGCGAAAGAAGCTTATCGTGAAATGCGTCGCGCTCAACGTCTGGGCGGCGATGACTTTGATGATGAAGATGATGACGACAGCGACGTAGAAGTATATTACGTACGTTAATCTTTTAAAGATAAGTCTGAGGACAAGATGATAGAAGTGGTAGATGGGCAACGTCAGCTCAAGGGTTGTAAACGAATCGTTGTTAAAATCGGATCATCTTTACTCACAGCAAACGGGCAAGGTTTAGATTTAGATGCCATCTCGCATTGGGCGGGACAAATCGCGGATCTACACAATGCCGGACACGAGATTATTCTCGTTTCTTCCGGAGCTGTGGCTGAAGGTATGGTTCGAATGAAACTTGAGAATCGACCCACCGATCTACCCAGTCTTCAGGCTTGTGCTGCCATTGGTCAAATGGGTTTAATCCAGACCTGGTCAAGTGTGCTGGAAAAACACAGTATTCAAACCGCTCAGGTATTATTGACTCATGATGACCTGGCAGACCGTCGTCGTTATCTGAATTCTTGTGATGCCTTGCAGCACCTGATTGACTGGCATGTAATTCCGGTTATTAATGAAAATGACACGGTTTCTACTGATGAAATCCGTTTCGGTGATAACGATACCTTAGCTGCGATGGTCGCAGGTCAAGTTCATGCAGATCTGCTCATTATCCTGACTGATCAGGAAGGCATGTTTGACTCGGATCCACGTTCTAATCCGGATGCCAAACTGTTCCATACCGTGCGTGCCATGGATGAAAGCCTGTTTGATATGGCAGGCGGCGGCGGAAAATTTGGTCGTGGCGGTATGCTGACCAAAGTTCGTGCTGCACGTCTGGCTGCGAAATCTGGTTGCCCAACCTTGATCGCGAGTGGTGATAGTGACAATGTTTTATCGCGTCTGATGGCGGGTGAAATGTTGGGTACATTATTTATCACTGATGATGACCGTATGACAGCACATCAGCAATGGTTAGCAGCGCATTTGCAAACTGCAGGTCGTCTGGTGATTGATGATGGTGCGGTTAAAGCGATTAAAGAAAATCACCGTAGCCTGTTGCCGGTCGGTGTTAAAGCGGTAGAAGGACATTTTGACCGTGGTGATGTAGTGGAATGTGTCGATCGACAAGGTCACCGTATTGCTGTAGGACGTGTCAACTTCAGTTCGCGTTCAGCGGAAATCGTCAAAGGTCTGGCATCAGATAAAGTGCATCAGGTCTTGGGTGAAGCGCGTTCTTTAGAGATGATTCATCGAAATCATATGGCGATTTACTAAGTTATCAAGATATAAAAAATCCCGCTTTCGAGCGGGATTTTTTTGTGGCATTTGAATTAATTTTATTTAATCCAGCCCATCCGAATAAAAGGCTTAAACAGGAATTGATGAATGCTGAAAATAAAGTTCATGATTTTATTCTCATATTTCCACCAGAGCGGTAAGCCAGCAAGATTAACTGCCAAAGCAATCAGGAATGCTCCCACCATATCAATCGGAAAATGCACACCTACATAAATCCGTGACCATGCTACCAGCCAGGCAGTCCAGAGCAGGATTCGACCCAAATCACGTTGTGCTGAGAAGTAATAGGCAAAGGCAATTCCACTAAAAATACTCATGTGATTGCTTGGGAATGAACCTGTAGGGGCATGCTCAATCAGGGTTCGACCAACCTCCATGACAAAAGGGCGGGGCGTGTTTAGAACTGCAGATAATACCTCGCTAATTGACAAGGTGATTGCGGTGAAAATCACAGCTTTAATAATCCCTGTTTTGATTTCACGACTGCCGCGCAGCCAGGCAACAGCAAAAATCAGCAGAAATAAATACACCAGATCATGCGCTATCAGTCTGGCATAGTTAATCATCCAGATCGAGGCTTGGTCAGGTACATTGAGAAGATGAAATAGATACAGGTTCAGTTGATCGAGTGACATGAAGAGAGAGGGCTGACACAAATGTCCGTTACTCTAAACCGATCAAAGCTCAATTCATATCTGAGTTTGTATGAATTTGTAGCATTGATTTTTCACAGAATATTCAAGTGATAAAAAACCACCCAAAAGGGTGGTTTTTAAGCGTCTGAATAATTTCATTAAGACTTATTTAAACTGAATAGAACCATTAGCACTGACGGTCATTTTGGATTCACCTGCTGCCATTTCCTGTTCTGGAACTGCTTCGGCATAAGCAGATTTGGCCATCGCCATGCGTGGCACAGGTGGATAACCCGAATTATTGGTGTTGATATTCAGATTCACCAGTTGATAGCCCGGTTTGTTCCAGGCTTGCGCCAGACTTTGCGCACGTTGCTGGAAGTTTTTCGAAGCTTCAAGCATCAGCTCATTTTCTACTTTTTTACGTTTTGCTTCAGATACTGTGAAGTTAATCGATTCAGTCTGGAAGTTCTGTTGTAGCTCAGCAATCAGTTGCGAGGCGGCTTTAAAGTCAGTCGATTCAATCCGTACCTGCGCACGAGCACGCCATTCTCTTAACTTGCGGTTGTCGTTGTCATAGACTGGATAGGTATGCTGTGAACCGGTTTCAATTTTTACCGTAGGATATTTTTTAGCAGTATTAATGGCCTGCGTCATCAACTGATTGATTTGTGCTGCAAGCTCAGCGGGCTGTTTATTGGATTTTTCAACAAATAAATTGGCATTCATCAGGTCATTGGAAATATCGCGACTGGCTTCTGCCGAGATATTCACCACATTATAATTCAAGGTTTCTTCAGGAGCTGCGAAAGCGGCAGAAGATAATGCGCCGAGCAAAGCAAGCGCTGAAAAAGAAGAAAGACGCATTTTGTTGTCCTGTTTTAGTGGAATTGTTGGCCTTGTGCTGATCATAAAATACTAAGGTAGAAATGTGTTGATATTCCGAAATTATTGTCGTTGGATTGTTAAAAATATATTTTATTTATTGTAGATATATCGGAACCAAATGTGATGAAAATTATATACTTATTGAGATAATTGTTTGATAATTACACTGTTGTATTCATGACAACAAAATTGCATAAAATGTTTAGGCTTCCTTGTCATTACTATGCATAAAGTTGATAATTTAGACAGCAACATTTTTTGATATATTTTTTCAATAACAGTCGAGGCAAATTGATACTAAAAGTTGTTTATTTTCCTGAAAAAAACTGTATCATCCGCCTCTCCTAGTTACTGAATAGAAAATTGTCTAACTAGATTATATAAAGCACCGAGTCAAACGACCGCAAGTCACCAGACTTATTTCTTTCAACCCATATCAGAGATGGTAATTCGATATGAGCGTTTCTTCTGTAAATCCTGCCACCAATTCCACAAACGAATACTACTTGACTCGCCAAAGTCAGATGGAATCGAATGTGCGTAGTTATCCACGTAAATTACCGTTAGCGATAGCGAAAGCACAAGGTTGCTGGGTTACCGATGTTGAAGGTACGGAGTACCTTGATTGTTTAGCTGGGGCAGGGACATTGGCATTAGGCCATAATCACCCTGCGGTCATTCAAAGTATCCAGGACACACTTGCAAGCGGTCTTCCATTGCATACGCTGGATCTCACAACTCCTTTAAAAGATGCTTTTACTGAAGCACTTCTTGCTTACCTGCCAGGTGGCAAAGAAGAATACTGCTTACAGTTCTGTGGTCCATCTGGTGCAGATGCAACAGAAGCAGCGATTAAACTAGCCAAAACCTTTACTGGCCGTAGTTCAGTGATCAGCTTCTCTGGTGGCTATCACGGTATGACTCACGGTTCTTTGGCAATGACAGGTAACCTGTCTGCGAAGAACTCGGTGAATGGTTTAATGCCAGGCGTTCAATTCATGCCATATCCGCATGAATACCGTTGCCCATTGGGTCTAGGCGGTGAAGCGGGCGTTGATGCTTTGACTTATTATTTCGAAAACTTCATTGAAGATGTCGAAAGCGGTGTAACCAAGCCAGCAGCTGTAATTCTTGAAGCGATTCAAGGTGAAGGCGGTGTGGTAACTGCACCGGTAAAATGGTTGCAAAAAATCCGTGAAGTGACTGAAAAACACAATATTGTGTTGATTCTTGACGAAGTTCAAGCAGGCTTTGCGCGTTCAGGCAAAATGTTCGCATTCGAACATGCGGGTATCGAACCTGATGTGGTTGTAATGTCTAAAGCCGTTGGTGGTAGCTTGCCACTTGCAGTACTGGGTATTAAACGTAAATTCGATGCATGGCAACCTGCTGGCCACACTGGTACATTCCGTGGTAACCAGTTGGCAATGGGTACAGGTCTTGCGACTTTGCAAACCATTAAAGAACAAAATCTTGCGCAAAATGCACAAGAACGTGGTGATTTCCTGCAAGCTGAAATTAAAAAATTGGCTGCTGAATTCCCATGTATCGGTAACGTTCGTGGCCGCGGTCTGATGATCGGTGTTGAAATTGTTGACGAACGTAAACCAGCGGATCATATGGGTTCTTTCCCTGCTGATGGTCAATTAGCTGCAGCGATTCAAACCGCTTGTTTCAACAACAAACTGTTGCTTGAAAAAGGTGGCCGTAACGGTACAGTGATCCGTTTACTTTGCCCATTGATCATTACTCAAGCTGAGTGTGAAGAAGTTCTGGTTCGCTTCAAGAAAGCGGTTGCTGAAGCTCTAGTCGCAGTTCGAGGCGCATAATTCATGGTAGATTTTGCAGAACACCGTAAAGCGTTACTCTGCAATGATGCTGCATCTATCGCTGACTATGAGTCGGCGATGGATCAGGCGACCAAAGCGGTTGCAGCATGGTTGCAAAACGACAAGATGTATACCGGCGGTAGCATCAAGGAATTGCGTAGCGCAATTGCGTTCAATCCTTCTAAAGAAGGTCTGGGCGTACAAAAGTCTTTAGAGCGTATGGTTGAGCTATTCCTCAACAAGAGCTTGAAAGTACATCACCCGCATTCGCTTGCGCATTTGCATTGCCCGACAATGGTCACTAGCCAGATCGCGGAAGTGTTAATCAATGCAACTAACCAGTCAATGGACTCTTGGGATCAAAGCCCGGCAGGTTCTTTGATGGAAGTGCAGCTGATTGACTGGTTACGCCAAAAAGTCGGCTATGGCTCAGGTCAGGCGGGTGTGTTTACTTCTGGTGGTACACAATCCAACCTGATGGGCGTACTGCTGGCGCGTGATGCCTGCATCGCGAAAAACTGGAAAGACGAAAACGGCAATCCGTGGTCTGTTCAACGTGATGGTATCCCTGCGGATGCAATGCGTAATGTCAAAGTCATCTGTTCTGAAAATGCACACTTCTCTGTGCAAAAGAATATGGCGATGATGGGCATGGGCTTCCAGTCCGTTGTGACTGTACCTGTGAACGAAAATGCGCAGATGGATGTTGATGCTCTGGAAAAAACCATGGCGCATCTTCAATCTGAAGGCAAGATCGTGGCATGTGTAGTCGCAACTGCGGGTACCACGGATGCCGGTGCGATTGATCCACTCAAACAGATTCGTGAAATCACCAATAAATATGGCGCGTGGATGCACATCGACGCAGCATGGGGTGGTGCGCTGATCCTGTCGAATGACTATCGTTCTATGCTAGATGGTATCGAGCTGTCTGATTCTGTGACACTGGATTTCCATAAGCATTACTTCCAGACCATTTCATGTGGTGCATTCTTGCTGAAAGATGAGGCGAATTATCGTTTCATGCACTATGAAGCAGAATACCTGAACTCTGCTTATGATGAAGAGCACGGTGTTCCTAACCTGGTGTCGAAGTCACTACAAACCACTCGTCGTTTCGACGCATTGAAATTGTGGATGACTGTAGAAGCACTGGGCGAAGAGCTCTACGGTTCAATGATCGACCATGGCGTGAAACTGACTCGTGAAGTGGCAGATTACATCAAGGCAACTGATGGTCTGGAACTTCTGGTTGAGCCACAATTTGCATCGGTATTGTTCCGTGTGGTTCCACCAGGCTATTCAGTTGAATTTGTCGATGCCTTGAACCAGAACGTAGCAGATGAACTGTTTGCCCGTGGTGAAGCGAATATTGGCGTCACTAAAGTTGGTCAGGTGCAATCTCTGAAAATGACGACTTTAAGCCCGGTTGCAACGCTTGAAAATGTGAAGAACCTGTTGGCACTTGTGCTTGCAGAAGCGGATCGTATCAAGGATTCAATTGCGGATGGGACTTATACACCGCCAATTGCTTAATCAATTGCAGGTGAAAAAAAGGAGATCGTTAAGATCTCCTTTTTTATTGGAATTTGGCTGACACATAGATAATGATTTTTAAATAAAATTAAGCTGCAAATAAAGGACTAAAGCCTTTTTTCCTTAACAGTTTACGGTACATACTGGAGCTGCGATCTGCCGGGAAATGTGCTTCCAGAGATAAGTCTAGCGGTAAAAACTCAGGCTTCTGGTTTTCGACAATTAGGCGATCTTCTTCAAAAATCTTCAGATTAAAATCATAGGCTTCTTCGACGGGTAAGTCTTTATCATAATTACGACAGATAGGAGCAAACAGTCGGGTCTGACGGGCGGTCATCGGTGAAGCAGCATTCATAATCACCTGTTTGGCATCATTAGGGAAATGGATGGTCAGGGTCGCGGTAAAGGGCAGGCTAATTTCAAAATGTCGTAGCCATTTAAAATCTTCCTGACCGCGCTGATCTAACCCAATCGGATAACGGCCGACACTGCTGATATAGTCGGCACTGAAACCATATTCAGTTTCTGTTGTGGTGTAATTCGGGACTTCAACATCATTCGGATCACCGAAGGTATCTGGATGTACCCAGGCAAAATGGGCGACATCAATAAAGCCTTCTAGCTGTCTGCCAGCAAAACATTTGATGTCGACTTGTGGGCAAACCAGTTGCTGATAATCTGCATCATTCCAATAAGGCATCACTGGAATATTCGGTTCAGCATCTTTGTTAGCTATCAGTGAACACCAGATCAGACCATAACGTTCAACCGCGGCATAGGTCCGTAAATGAAACCGATCTGAAATTTTATGCCGTGGATGGGCAGGGATACGGTTGCATTTACCTTGCGTACCAAAGCGTAGGCCATGATAAGGGCAGACGACGCCTTGACCATCATTTTTTCCCAAACTTAAAGGCACACCACGATGCGGACAGGCATCTTTGGCTACGACCAGTTCATCCTGTATCTTGTAAATGACCAGTGGCATATCTAGCAACCTTGTCCCTAGCGGCTGTTCAGAGACATCACGGGCTAAGGCCACTGGATACCAATATTGAGCTAGGAGATGCCAGTCATGTTCTTCAAATGTCATGTGAATCGGTAAATCGGGATTGAAAACTGGAATGGTTGTGCTGTTCATGGCGCTATCACTGTGATTCTTTATTTCCAATATAGGCCAATGTGATGTTCTACGAAATTTCAAAGATCAGGACATCCTGTTGCATAAATTCGAACAGGATGTAAGGAGGAATGAGCTATAGGCAAAAAAATTAAAGGAAGCAATATTTAAAGTTCCGAAAAATGCTTCTTTTATTTTTCATGCACAAAATGTGTATTTAGGGCTTTATGCCTAATGTGATATGCAAGCTCCGTTCAGATAAAATCAGCTAATGTCAGGGAACAACAAAAATATCTGATTCAGGATGAAGAGATGACTAATTTGCATGTATCCCAACCCGTTGGCTGTATTATTCAAGGAAAAATGGTACAAGGCGGTGGCGAAAGTTTTGTGGTGATCAATCCTGCTGATGAGCAGGTATTGGCACTGTGTTCCTCTCCCTCAGAAGCACAAGTTGAAGACATCATCCGTAGTGCCGAGCAGGCTTTTCACCAATGGAAAAATACGGATGATGCAACGCGACAGTCAATTCTGCATCGTATTGCGGATCGTATTGAAGAACACCGGGAAGAATTAGCGCGTTTAGTGGTGCAGGAGCAGGGCAAACCTTATGCGCTGGCTGAATTTGAAGTCGGTGGGGCCATTGCCTGGACCCGCTATCAGGCAGAACTCAAGATTGAAACTGAAATCTTACAGGATGATGCCAATAAACGGATCGAACTGCATCATCGGCCTTTAGGGATTGTGGCATCGGTCACTCCATGGAACTGGCCTTTGATGATTGCTGTCTGGCATATCATGCCGGCAATTCGCGCTGGCAACGTGGTGATCAATAAGCCTTCAGAATTTACCCCATTGTCGACCCTTCGACTCGGTGAGCTGATTCAGCAAGAAGTTGCACCTGGAGTCGTATCTATACTTACAGGTGGCGGCGAAGTTGGTGCCAAGCTGACCAGTCACCCTGCAATTGCCAAAGTGGTATTTACCGGTTCAACCGCAACTGGTCAAAGAATCATGCAGAACGCAGCTGCGACTTTCAAGCATTTAACACTGGAACTTGGTGGCAATGATGCAGGCATTGTTTTGCCAGATACCGACATTCAGGCAATGGCAGTCCGAATCTTTCATGGAGCTTTTATCAACATGGGCCAGACCTGTGCAGCGTTAAAGCGTCTTTATGTGCATGACAGCCAGTATGATGCACTGGCACAGGAATTAGTAAAAGTCGCACAGCAACAGTCTCTGGGAGATGGTTTAGCCGAGACGACTACTTTTGGTCCAGTGCAAAACATCAAGCAATACCAAAAAGTTCAGACTATGATTCAGGAAGCCCAGGATGAAGGGGCAATAGTCATGACATCTGGTCAGAATCTACCGGATACAGGCTATTTTATTGCACCGACAATCGTAACCAATGTGAGTCCAGATAGCCGTCTGGTTCAGGAAGAGCAGTTTGGTCCGGTATTACCTTTGATCCGTTATCATGATATTGAAGAAGTACTGACTGAAGCCAACAATACGGATTTTGGTTTAGGTGGTTCGATCTGGTCATCCAATCTAGAGCAGGCGCAGCAGTTTGCACAGCGACTGAGTTGTGGTACGGCGTGGATCAATACGCATGGTGAGATTTTCCCGCATGTACCTTTTGGGGGATGGAAGCATTCAGGCATTGGTGCCCAGTTCGGACTGAGTGGTCTGCTCGAAAATACGATTCAGCAGGTTGTTCATATCAATAAAAATTAAATCAAAAAAAAGCTCAAGTTGTACTTGAGCTTTTTTCTTTTACTTTAAGATATATCAACGTAATAAAGGGCGGGCAGCCTGAAAATCAAAATGTAATTGCTTGAATTTATTTAAGACAATATAAGATTTGATATGACCAATAAAATTACAGCTCAGCAATTTTTCAGTCACAAAATTTGCCAGCATTTCCAGATTTTTAGCGCCTACTTTTAACATGAAATCTGCATCACCACTTAAAGAAAAAGCTTCCTGAATAGCTTCTTCTTCTTCAATCAATTGTTGAAAAGCGATCTTCGCTGCTGCGTCATGTGTTTTGAGATTGACCTGAACCATAGCCAAAACTGCAATTCCCAAAGCTTCAGGATGAATGCAGGCGCTATAACCCAAAATAATTCCTTTTTGTTCCAGCAGCTGACGCCGTCTAGAACATTGAGAGGCTGACAAACCGATTAAATCTCCGATTTCCTGATTCGTCAGGCGCCCATTTTTTTGCAAAGCCTGGATGATTTTCCAGTCAAATTTATCCATTGCATCCATTGCATTGAATCCTTATCCGATACACGTTTTATGTGTTTTTGAATCATTGTGACTTGCATTATGCACGAAATCAGAAAATGAAATGCAATATTCTGTAATTGAAGCATGATAAGTGATAGGGAAAATAATAATGTTTATGGAAATTGGTCAGTACCTTAATCAGCGCCTGCAAGAGCTAGGAATTCAGCATATTTTTGGTGTGCCAGGCGACTTTAATCTCTCCTATTTAGAACAGATCGAAATTGATCCGAAACTGGAATTTATTGGTAACTGTAATGAGCTAAATGCAGCTTATGCAGCGGATGGTTATGCCCGTCTGCATGGTGTCGGCGCTTTACTGACCACTTATGGGGTTGGTGATTTGAGCGCGATTAACGGCATTGCAGGTGCATATGCCGAGCAGGTTGCCATGGTGCATATTTCCGGTATCCCGCCTTTGCATGCCGTAGAGCAGGGTGCTTTGTTACACCATACCCTGATTGATGGCGATTATGACAATATCATGAACTGCATGCGCGAATTTACCGTGGCACAGACACGTTTGACTCCAGCCAATGCAGTGAGTGAAATTGACCGGGTATTAAAGCAATGTATATTGATGCGTCGACCGGTTCATATCCAGCTTCCATCGGATATTACCCATCTTCAGATTAAAGTACCTAAGCAGCCTCTGGATCTGAGCCGTCCACAGAGTGATCCAAAACTTCTGCAAGACACTGCGGCACGAATAGCCAAACGCATCAAACAGGCACGTCAGCCAGTCCTGCTCATTGACAATGAAGCAGAAATTTTCCAGCTCACCGATATGCTGCAAAATTGGGCTGAGCGCATGCAGATTCCCTATACCTGCCTGTCTACTGCCAAAAATATCATGAATGAAAGTCACCCCTTATATGCGGGCGTTTATGCAGGTGCAGCAAGCGCAGCATCGACTTGTCAGTTGGTGGAACAGTCGGACTGCCTGATCGCTATTGGACCACGTTTTACCGATGTGGCCACCGCATTTTTCTCACATCGTGTATCCGCACAAAATATGCTGTATCTGGCGGATTCCTGTCTTTGTCTGGATGGGCAGATGATCAGTGGACTGGATTTAGCTCAGTTGATCCAAGCCATCTCAAAACAGACTTTAGATGATCAACCACGTACTTTTAATCCTGCACCGAAACCATTGTTACAAACTCAACAGCTCGAAGAAAATACTGCGCTGAGCCAAACTGCACTCTGGCAGCAGATTTCTGAATTCTTGCAGGAAGATGATGTGATTGTGGCAGAAGTGGGCACTGCCAATGCAGGTTTATCAGGATTGACCTTGCCGGTGACCGCCAAGTATCTGGTTCAACCGATCTGGGGTTCAATCGGCTATACCTTGCCTGCCTTGCTTGGCAGTATGCTTGCTGCACCTCAGCGCCGTCATCTGTTATTTATTGGGGATGGTTCGATTCAGCTGACCATTCAGGAGCTTTCAACCTTATTAAGAGAAGGCTTAAAACCTGTAATTTTTATTTTAAATAATGGCGGCTATACCATTGAACGTTTGATCATGGGTGAAAATGCCAAGTACAACGATATTCAGAACTGGCAATACAGTCAGTTTGCCCAAGTCTTTTCTGCAGATACCCCGCATCAGGCTCATATAGTCAAAACCCCGGCAGAATTAAAGCGTACACTCGCACAGGTTCATCAGGCTGAGGAATTATGTCTGATTGAACTGCAACTTCCACGTATGGATGCTCCACAACGCTTAAAACAGTTTGCTGAAGTCGTGGCACGCTATGACTATGGTGAATATGGTTATAAGCAGCTAGTCGAGCAGAATACACCTCCCTACAAAAAGGCAATCTAGCAAAATGTAGAAATTAAAAAAAATTGTTCACAAGGAGTGACAATATGGATGTTGAAGATCATCAATTAAAAAAACAGCTTTCCAACCGGCATATCCAGTTAATCGCCTTGGGCGGAGCGATCGGTACAGGATTATTTTTAGGTTTATCACATACGATTCAGCTGGCAGGCCCATCAGTGCTTTTGGGCTATGCCATCGCTGGCATCATTGCATTTCTGATCATGCGCCAATTGGGTGAAATGGTAGTGCATGAACCGGTTAGTGGTTCATTCAGTTATTTTGCTAATAAATACTGGGGCAAAAAAGCAGGCTTTATTTCAGGCTGGAACTATTGGGTTCTCTATGTCTTAGTCAGTATGGCTGAGTTGAGTGCAATTGGTACTTTTGTTCAGTTCTGGTGGCCGGAGATTCCGACCTGGCTCACGGCACTGGCATTCTTCCTGCTCATGAACGGCATCAATCTGGTCAATGTCAAATTCTTCGGTGAGAGCGAATTTATATTTTCTATGGTCAAGATCATTGCCATTTTAAGCATGATCGGATTCGGGATCTATCTGCTGTTTAGCGGTTCTGCTGGCAGTCAGGCCAGTGTGACCAACTTGTGGCAGCATGGCGGATTTTTCCCTGAGGGCTGGTCGGGCTTATTGATGGCACTTGCCGTGATTATGTTTGCATTTGGTGGGCTGGAGCTGATTGGTATTGCCGCCAGTGAAACCAAAAATCCAGAAAAGACCATTCCAAAAGCAGTCAATCAGATTGTCTACCGTGTACTGATTTTCTATATTGGTGCCATTGGAGTGTTGCTATGTCTCTATCCATGGAATCTGGTGGCGCAGGGCGGTAGCCCGTTCG
This sequence comes from Acinetobacter sp. CAU_H_60, assembly GCF_058599385.1. Lineage (NCBI taxonomy): Bacteria > Pseudomonadati > Pseudomonadota > Gammaproteobacteria > Moraxellales > Moraxellaceae > Acinetobacter > Acinetobacter sp. CAU_H_60. Next base: position 1,060,132 of record NZ_CM178653.1, read on the forward strand.
TAATGATTTTCCAGTCATTGAACAGCCATGGTGTGGCGAATGTTCTTAATTTTGTAGTTCTGGTCGCTGCACTTTCGGTCTATAACAGTTGTATCTACTGTAATACCCGTATGTTATTGGGTCTGGCCCAGCAAGGTAATGCACCCGCATTTTTAAAGAAAATTAACCGCCGTGGTATCCCGGTAAATGCTGTTCTATTCTCGGCAGCAGTCTCCGGTATCTGTGTATTAATGAATTACCTCATGCCGGGTGAAGCTTTCGGTATTCTGATGCTACTGGTGGTTTCAGCTCTGGTGATTAACTGGCTGATGATTTCATTAACCCATTTAAAATTTAGAAAAAGCATACAGGCGCAGGGGCAGACCACAACTTTCCCGAGTCTGTTTGGTCGCTGGAGCAATTATCTGACCATCACCTTTATTCTGATGATTTTAATGATCATGAGCTTGACGAAAGAGATGCAGATTGCTGTTGCGCTGGTGCCGGTCTGGTTGCTGTTTCTCAGTGTGCTCTATGTGATGAAATATCGTCGAAAACCAGTATTATTGCCCGAATCAAGTCACTAAACTTAAAGACCCTGAACAGGGTCTTTTTTTATGTCCATAAGGTGCTAACTGTCTATTTAATTATCATTAAAACGTCATAAAGCTGTAACCTGTCTGTCATATTCTAAAACCACAATGCATGTATCGAAACAAGTACAAAACTGAATAAAAAGTGGCGTACTCCCAAGTTGTATAAATGAGAGAGATACAGAATGCGCTTTACCAATATTGCCTTAGCTTTAGCTTTAACCGGGGCTGCAGCAACTACAGCAAATGCTGCACGAGATACAATTCAGATTGCAGGGTCTTCAACCGTTCTGCCTTATGCCAGTATTGTGGCTGAAGAGTTTGGCAATACCTTTCCGCAGTTCAAAACTCCGGTTGTCGGTTCTGGCGGTTCTTCAGGTGGTTTAAAACAGTTTTGTAATGGTGTAGGGGATAACACCATTGATATCGCCAATGCTTCACGTCAGATCAAAAGCTCTGAATTGGCAGAATGTAAGAAAAATGGTGTGAACCAGGTTCTCGAAATCAAGATTGGTTATGACGGCATCGTCTTTGCTTCAAATGCCAAAAAAGCGGCATACAAATTACGTCCACAGCATGTTTATGCTGCATTAGCGGCAGAGTTGCCGGCTAAGGGTAAAATGGTACCTAACCCATATACTCGCTGGAACCAAATCGATTCATCATTACCGAATGAGCCGATCACGCTGGTAATTCCGGCTTCGAATCATGGAACGCGCGAAGTCTTCCAGGAGAAGATGGTGGATGCAGGTTGTAAATCGTATGCTGCTATTAAGGCTCTAGCGAAAGATGCACAGAAAAAAGCATGTACCAGCTTCCGTAAAGATGGCCGTGTTGTTGAAATTTCAGGTGACTATACTGAAACCTTGGCACGCTTAAAAACCTCACCGAGCGCTGTTGGCGTATTCGGCTTGGGCTTTTACGATCAAAACCGCGATAAGCTACGTGTAGCAACCGTCAACAACGTTGCTCCTTCTGAAAATACGATTCTGAATGGTTCTTATCCGGTATCTCGTCCATTGTTCTTCTATGTGAAAGGCGAGCACCTGAAATCAATCAAAGGCCTGCAACAATTTACTGAATATTTCCTGAACAAGAAAGTTTCTGGTAAAGGTTCCAAGCTTGAGAGAGCTGGCCTGATTTCAATGTCAGACAAAGAGCGCGCAGCAGTACTGGCTAACTTTAAAGCAGGTAAAGCGGTAGTGGTGAAGTAATTCACCTTGCTTCAATCGCTGATGATGGGGTGACCTGTCATCGGCGTTTCGTGATAAACAGGTTTTTTCGAACCATGAAAATTGAGAAACCAGTGGAGAATACATGAATCTGCTACTCATAGGCGTACTTCTGGCGATTATTGCCATCGCCTATCAAATCGGAATGACTAAAAGTCGTCATCTAGCAGGTAAGGGCAATAATTCCGCAGCACTGCATTCACGTCCAGGTTACTACGGGGCGATGGTAGCACTCTGGTGTGGCATCCCTGCATTTTTAATTTTGATGGTTTGGAATCTGGTGGAACCCAGTATTTTGGAACAGGTGGTACTCAATCATTTACCTGAGCAAATCTCTGCAGGACTTGATCCGGCCAGCCTGGGTGTAGTGGTAGATCGGGTGCAGGCTATTGCATCAGGTTTTGGTGTCAATGATACCCCACAGCCGTATGAACTGGCAGCGGCAGAGCAGTTGGCGCGAGTTGCTGTTATTGGCACCTATGCCAAATTGGCCGTGGTCATTTCAGCTGCATTGGCAGGACTGGTCTGGGCCAAGCAGCGCATCAGTTCCCAGTTAAGAGCACGTAATCAGGTTGAGAAAACCATTAATATTGGCCTGGCACTTTGCTCGGGTGTCGCGATTCTGACTACGCTCGGCATCGTGATGTCAATGTTTGGCGAAGCCATGCGTTTCTTTAGCTTTGTCAGTCCAATTGACTTTTTCTTTGGCACAGTATGGGACCCGGGTTTTAGTACTTCGGGTAATGCGGAGGGCAGTTATGGTTTGCTGCCACTGCTCTGGGGCACACTGATGGTCAGTGGTATTGCCTTGCTGGTTGCAGTTCCGGTCGGCCTGATGATTGCAATTTATCTGGCTGAATATGCCTCGCCAAAATTCCGTTCCTGGGCCAAACCGACCATTGAGGTTCTGGCCGGTATTCCGACCATTGTTTATGGGGTTTTTGCCCTGATGATCATTGGCCCATTTATCAAGTCACTGGGCGCAATGGTCGGTATTCATATTAATGCCACCAGTGCACTGACTGCGGGCTTTGTGATGGGCATCATGATCATTCCTTTTGTGTCTTCATTGTCTGATGACATTATTACCCAGGTGCCGCGTGCCCTGCGTGACGGATCACTCGGTCTGGGCGCAACCAAATCAGAAACCATTCGCCAGGTCGTTATTCCTGCAGCTTTACCGGGCATCATTGGCGCCTTCCTGCTAGCAGCCTCCCGAGCTATTGGCGAAACCATGATTGTGGTACTTGCGGCAGGAAACAGCCCGCAGCTACATGGTAATCCACTCGAAGCTGTGTCTACCGTTACCATTACCATTGTCAATCAGCTAACGGGTGATACTGACTTTGCCAGCCCGCAAGCTCTGGTGGCATTTGCCTTAGGTTTAACCCTGTTTGTAATTACGCTGGGACTGAACATTATTGCACTGATAATTGTGCGTAAATATCGTGAGCAATACGACTAATGACGACTTCAAACACCACACCCCTAGATCAGTCCATTGATCCTGCTGTGGCAGCTGAACAACGTGAGCAGCGCAAACAGACCATTCAGAACTCGCTGGCAAAACGCCATCGCCGGGAAAAGGTTTTTAAGTGGTTTGGTTTTTCAGCGGTACTGGCTGGTTTATTCTTTGTCGTTTTGCTGTTTGGCAGCATTCTGGCCAAAGGTCTACCGGCATTCTGGCAAAGCAGCATGAGCCTGCCGATTCATTTTGATCCGGCCATTGTTGATATCGGAGCAAAACCGGTACAAAGAGAAAGCGAATCTCCGGCGCAGTTTGAAGAGCGTATGATCAGCTGGCAAATGGATGTCGGCATGGTGGACTGGGAAGCGCTGATCGTGAATGGCATGATAGCCCGTGATGCAAAACTGGCAGCACAGCGTGATGAGCTTAGTACGTTATACACCAGTTCAGAAGCTTATCGCCTGCGTGATATGGTCCTGAATGATCCGGCTTTGGTTGGACAGACAAAGCAAGTTAAAATTCTGGCTGATGCCAATGTCGATGTCTGGCTGGCAGGAAACATCGACCGTGATTTACCCGCAGAACAACAGCAGCTCAGTCCTGAAGTCCGCCAACTGGCAGATAAAATGAAAGCTTCTGGCGTGATTGAAAATAGCTTTAATACCAACATATTTGTCAGTCCGGACTCACGTAGCTCCCCAGCCACCTCTGGTCTGGCAGGTGCATTTATGGGCTCGCTGTTCATGATGCTAATTGTGATCTTTATCTCGATCCCGATTGGCGTAGCCTCAGCCATTTATCTGGAAGAGTTTGCACCAAAAAACTGGATTACCGATATTGTAGAAGTCAACATCAATAACCTGGCTGCAGTTCCTTCGATTGTGTTTGGTTTGCTAGGTGCAGCGATCTTTATTGGCTGGATGCATTTACCTCTTTCTGCACCGTTGGTGGGGGGGCTGGTACTGAGCTTAATGACTTTACCTACCGTCATCATTACCACTCGAGCCTCGCTGAAAGCGGTTCCGCCGTCGATTCGTCAGGCAGCTTTGGGCTTAGGTGCTTCGCGTATCCAGACTGTATTCCATCATGTATTACCACTCGCATTACCGGGGATTCTCACCGGTGCCATTATTGGTGTTGCCCAAGCCTTGGGTGAAACAGCACCGCTGCTGTTAATTGGTATGAGTGCCTTTGTTGCCAGCGTGCCTGCAACGCCGTTTGATCAATCAACTGCATTGCCAGTGCAAATCTTCCTGTGGCAGGGCAATGAACTGCGTAACTTCTTTGAAGGGCGTACTGCTGCAGCCATTATTGTTCTTCTTGCGATGATGCTGAGCCTGAACAGTCTGGCTATCTGGTTACGTAAGAAATTTGAAGTCCGTTGGTAAGAGGGGCAAAATCATGAATACAACTGAAATTTTAAATTCCTTAGAAAAGGATCCATCAGTGAATCCACAGCAAATACAATTTACAGCCGATGATGCTGCACAGAAACCAGCGACTTCATTTATCTCTCAATTGGGTCAGCAGGCAGAAGCAGCACAGGCACCCAAGTCTAGCAATGTCAAACTCAGCACCTCCGATGTCCATGTGTATTATGGTGAATCAGAGGCGATTAAAGGCATTGACCTGAACATCTATGAAAATGAAGTGATCGCTTTTATTGGGCCATCAGGTTGTGGTAAATCAACTTTCCTGCGGACCTTAAACCGCATGAATGACACCATTGATAGCTGCCGGGTGACGGGTAAAGTAATGCTGGACCATCAGGATATTTATGACCCTAACCTGGACGTGGTTTTACTGCGTGCCCAAGTTGGCATGGTCTTCCAGAAACCAAATCCATTCCCGAAATCTATTTTTGATAACGTGGCCTATGGTCCAAAACTCCATGGACTGGCCCGGGACAAATATGATCTGGAAGAAATTGTTGAGAATAGTCTGCGTAAAGCAGGACTTTGGGAAGAAGTGAAAGATCGTCTGAATCAGCCGGGTACAGGCCTGTCTGGTGGTCAGCAACAGCGTCTGTGTATCGCACGTACCATTGCTGTATCGCCTGAAGTGATTCTGATGGATGAGCCTTGTTCAGCGTTGGACCCGATTGCTACTGCAAAAGTGGAGGAGCTGATTTCTGAGCTTTCAACGCAATATACGATTGCGATTGTGACCCACTCCATGCAGCAGGCGGCACGTGTTTCAGACCGTACCGCGTACTTCCATCTAGGTGATCTGATTGAGGTGAACTCAACCGAGAAAGTCTTCACCCAGCCGGACCATCAGCTTACTGAAGCCTATATTACCGGGCGTTTTGGTTAAGAAGTTTGATCTAATGAAAGAAGGGCTAAAAAGCTCTTTTTTTATATCTAAAAATAATCAAAGAATAGGAGATATATCAATTGAATCAGTGAAATGTGGAAGAATAAACTGAATCCTATTGTACCCTAAATTCTTATAGAATATGCCGTCTTTGACATGGCAGAGCTGTCAAAAGATAGATGCTAAGAAAAGGTTGCACCCGCTATGGAAATACTCAAAAAGATGTCAGTTTTTCTGATGCTGCTGATTGCCTTAATTTTAAGCATTGGTGGTTTGTGGCATCAATTACAAGGCGGCAGCATGTTTTACACACTGATCGGATTACTGTATGGACTCAGTTTGAATTTCTATCTCAAAAAGCAGGAAAAAGCCTTATATGCGAATTCTGCTGTATTGTTCGGTGTTATTGTCTGGGCATCTTATCAGCATGGCATCAATTTTCTATAGTGTGAATTATTTTTGCCTTACTAAGACCATATGGATACTGCTCCGTTTCAGCAATTAAACAACAATATTCTATTGAAAAAAAATCATTTGACCTTATCTTAAAATGAAACCTATATAAATAATTGAGACCCGATTTTTATGTTATTTCATACCCCCAAATTACCCGCTGAAATCCGTATTAGTCACTTGAATGCGCGCATTAACGAGCAACGAAAAAAAATAGCGCAAACAACTTCATCTAAACTGGAACTTTTGCAATTGAGCCAACAATTGTCAAAAGAAGCGCGTGCGCGTAAGAAAACTAACCAGAAAATCTATGTACTTGATTTTAAAGGTGATATGGCTGCGTCTGCAGTAGAAAGCCTGCGCGAAGAAATTACCTTAATTCTATCTACAGCCAAAGCTGGCCGTGATCGTGTCATTGTACGTTTAGAAAGTCCGGGTGGTATGGTACATGGTTATGGTCTTGCAGCTGCGCAGCTGGTGCGCTTACGTGAAGCGGGTTTTCATGTGACCATCTGTGTCGATAAAGTGGCAGCCAGTGGCGGTTATATGATGGCGTGTATTGCAAATGAAGTGATTTCTGCGCCGTTTGCGATTGTGGGTTCAATTGGGGTAGTGGCACAGGTGCCGAACTTTAACCGTCTGCTGAAAGAAAACAAGATCGATTTTGAACTTTATACTGCGGGTCAATACAAACGTACGGTGACCATGTTTGGTGAAAATACCGAAGAGGGCAAAGCCAAGTTTGAAGAAGAATTGCAACAGACACATGCGTTGTTTAAACACTTCGTGGAAAAATATCGCCCGCAGCTGAATGTTGAAAAAGTGGCAACGGGTGAACACTGGTATGGTCAGGATGCCCTAGATCTGAATCTGGTAGATAAACTGCAAACTTCCGATGAGTATCTGTTAGGCCTCTTACCGCAACATGATGTGTATTTAATCCAGACCCGTAAAAAACCAACGCTGGGTGAAAAACTAGGTTTGCAAGCAGCACAAATTGCAGATTCTTTTATCCCTGCGGTGATGAATAAAGTAGTAGATACGTTAACCAAAGCCAATTCAAATCTGGTTCAGATGCGCGATCCTAAACTTTAATTCATTATTCAGTTATGAATCTAAAAGCTCACTTCGGTGGGCTTTTTTTATGATCTAAAATCAAAAAAATGTGCTATAAATAACTGACTTATAGTGGTTTTTCATTTATGTGCTCACGTTTCTTTTACTATTCGGCTTCTTCAGTATCATTTTTATTCCGATGCTATGTATGTTCTATTCTGAAGCGAAATTAACCACTGACGAATCGAAGAAAATTTTATTTTGGCTCAGCTTTCTTCCCGGCACTTCAATCTTTTTACTCTACGCATTTTTAAAGCCAGATGCTCCACCTGTGATTCCATCAGAGGACTGTGGCGTGATTCAATTTTACCAATTCAATGCTCGTCGGAGTGGTTATTTTGAGCGTGTCAGCATCCGCTTTGATGGTACTCAATATAATCGTCATCTATTTTTTGATAAGCATCTAAAGAAAATTCCTGAAGGTCATAAAGTCTGCTTTGAATATTTAGATAAGTTCAAATATCGGCATTTGGCAGAATCTAAGCTGGTTAAGTGGATTGAACCTTCATAAATATCAGCCATGGTTACTGCTCATCAGCTAAAATGCAGCATATTTCCATTAAGAGCAGAAAGATGGCCGTGGCTAAAGCATTTTTAGCAATCCAAAATTGTTACTTTAACTATGAATTTGAAGAACTGAATTTAGCGGATGATTTTCCTAAAGAGTTGCCTGTTTCTCTACGTGGAATCATGTACAGACATGAGATTCAATATCCTGATGCCACCTATTTTATTTATTACAGCGAAATATTGACGGGTAATGAATTGCAAAAAATGAAAGATGATTTTGTGCGCTATTGTCCGCCTGCATAATGTCATGCGATAAATATCTTCCGGTTCATCATCTGAAAAATTAATTCACTTGTTTTCCAGAATTAAAGCTCACTTGGATGAGCTTTTTTGATGTGATACAAACAACATGAATCCACCCGTAAACATCGCACCGACTGTTGCGAGTAACATGTCTTTATGCGCGTCCCACATATCACCTTGCTGGCCATTATAGCTTTCAGCCTGTTCGGGTGATAAGCCAATGGCGATCAGCCATTCAATCCATTCATAAATCAGACTAGTCGCCATCACGAATTGAATGACTAAAAGAAAAATAGTGAATGGCTTTTGCTGGGGTAACCAGACCTGAAACAGTCGATAAAAAACAGGATAGAGCAACAGGCCAAAAACCAGATGTACAAAACGGTCAAACATGTTGCGAGACCAGCCCATGAGAGTATTTAGGTCAAAGCCAAACAGTGTCTGAATCCAGTCATTATAAGGTACATAAGAATACAGATAATGTGCTGCAACGATATGAATGAATAAAAACAGAATATACAGATTAAAACTAAGGAAACTCAGTCCGATTTTATACAGGCAGAAAGTCAGCATACCGATCATAAATATAGTGCCGGTCTGATGCAGTAAATAGGATTGCATTTCCAGGGGGTGAATGCTGGCAATAATGATCGCAGCTACCAAAATTCCCAGGCTGATAAAATGTTTGCCGCTTAATCGATGATCCATCATCTTGTTATCTATCATTTTGTTTTAAAGTTGAAAATAATTATAAATAAAAAAAGCGAAGCCGGAGCCTCGCTTTTGGTCTTAATTGTCTAAATTAGATTTTAGAAATTAAGTCTTTAATTTGTTTTGCCTGGTCAGCAGCATTACCTGTATAAGTTGCAGGTGTCATTTCAGCCAGACGCGCACGGTCTGCAGCAGGAACAGCTTCCAGCTCATTACCATTCACGAAGCTCACCATCATGTCACGAGTCATGGCTTGACCACGAGTAAGGGCTTTAAGTTTTTCGTATGGCTTTTCAACGTTGTAACGACGCATTACCGTTTGAATAGGTTCAGCCAGAACTTCTTGCGCGTGGTCAAGATCTTCAAGAATACGAGCAGCATTCAGTTCAAGTTTACCGATACCTTTTAAGCATGCTTCAAACGCGATTAAGCTTTGTGCAAAACCAACGCCCATGTTACGCAGAACAGTAGAGTCAGTCAGGTCACGCTGCCAGCGAGATACAGGCAGTTTTTCGCCCAAGTGAGCCAATACAGCATTGGCAATACCCAGGTTACCTTCAGAGTTTTCGAAGTCGATTGGATTCACTTTATGCGGCATGGTTGAAGAACCCACTTCGCCTTCTTTCAGTTTTTGTTTGAAGAAGCCAAGAGAGATATAGCCCCAAACGTCACGGTTAAAGTCGATCAGAATCGTGTTGAAACGACGAAGCGCATCAAACAGTTCCGCCATGTAGTCATGTGGTTCGATCTGAGTCGTATATGGGTTGAAAGTCAGACCTAAAGATTCCACGAAAGCTTGAGAATGAGCAGGCCAGTTGATTTCTGGATAAGCAGAGTAGTGCGCATTGTAGTTACCTACAGCACCGTTGATTTTACCTAGCAGTTCAACATTTTTGAACTGTTTGATTTGACGAGCCAGACGGTAAGCCACGTTCGCCATTTCTTTACCCAAAGTGGTTGGGCTGGCAGTTTGACCGTGGGTACGAGACAGCATCGGCTGTTCAGCGTGAGTCTCAGCCAAAGCCACGATTGAATCGATAATTTGTTGCATAGATGCGATTAAAACATCACGGCCATTTTTCAGCATTAACGCATGAGACAGGTTATTGATGTCTTCAGAGGTACATGCAAAGTGAATGAATTCACCCGCATTTTTTAGCTCTTCAATCCCAGCAATTTTTTCTTTCAGGAAATACTCAACCGCTTTCACGTCGTGGTTTGTAGTACGTTCGATCTCTTTAATGCGGTTGGCATCTTCTTCAGAGAAGTTGGCAACGATGGCATCAAGTGCAGCATTGGTTTCAGATGAGAAAGCTGGCACTTCAGTGATTTCAGGACGGTTGGCAAGCGCTTGTAACCAACGCACTTCAACAGTCACACGAGCATGGATCAGACCAAACTCAGAAAGAAAAGGGCGCAGCGCATCACATTTGCTAGCGTAGCGTCCATCTAATGGAGAAAGTGCAGTTAAAGCGTTCATATCGATTCCCTAGATTTTGGAATTAAACGAAAAACGGTGCGCGTACAACAACATGGTTTAGATCACCTGAAACTGTAAGCGCGCGAGATTTTGGATATCCTGTAGCAGCTTGCGCTTGCCAAAAATCATGCCCCATGAACTGCCGCCAAGCTGACGCCATAAGTGCGCCATCTGCAGTCCAGTAAAGAGTGAAGCACGGATGCGGTTAGTATGACCGGAATCTTTAAAGGCTTCAGCATTGCCACGCACCATGATCCGCGGATTGATCTGGCCGGCGGTATCGACATAGGTTTGAGCGAGATTGGCAATGATGCTGGGGTGCATGTAATTGTTATCGAAGAAGGAGAGCTGTCTGAGGATTTTTTGCTGGGATTGTTCGATGATTTCAACAAACTTGGGATTACTATAGACCTTCTTTTCTAACTGAAGAAGTGCCATGGCATAAGACATTGGAAGCTTGGTCGATGAAAGTTTTGGAAGTCGGGATTTTGGGGAAGTATTAAAAGGTTGGGTAATGCTGCTCTCCAGGGTTTTTAAACCGAGGGAAATATCGGCCAGCTGATTAAAGAAGTCTAAGGTCTGGGCATTTAACTTGCCACTTGGACGGATATTTAAACTGGCTTTAATCAACTGTTCAAAATAGAAATTACCGCTTTCACCAATGCTTTGTTGTCCCGTCAATGCAGTCATATGCGTCAGCTGGGTGGCCTGAAAAACCCCCGCCAGCGCCAACGCACGATTTTGACGAACATTCAACGTTGTGGCTTGTTGAAACGGTAACTCCGTCATGCCGAAATCATCCTTTAATAAAATCAGGTTTAGGCGCATTGGTATGATGAATCACGCCACCACCTAAACAAACTTCACCTGAGTAGAATACAACGCTTTGACCTGGGGTCACAGCACGTTGCGACTCATCAAATTCAACACGAACACCGTTTGGTGTTTCTGGATCCTTGAAAATAGTACACGCTTGGTCAGGCTGACGGTAGCGGGTTTTTGCCGTACAGCGGAAACCTGATTCAGGAATATCCTGTTCACCGGCTACCCAGTCAATCGCTTCAGACCACAATATGGTACTTTGCATCAGTGGATGTTCATGACCTTGACCCACCACCAGACGGTTACCTTCAATATCTTTATGCAGTACAAACCAGGCACCTTCTTCAGCACCTTTCATACCACCAATACCGATCCCGCCGCGTTGACCGAGCGTATAGTACATTAAGCCGTGATGATCACCAACCTCTTTGCCATCTTCCAGCACGATTTTTCCAGGTTGAGCCGGCAAATATTGCTTCAGGAAGTCATTGAAGCGACGTTCACCGATAAAACAGATACCCGTAGAATCTTTTTTCTTGGCTGTAGCTAGACCTAATTCTTCTGCAATTTTACGGACTTGCGGTTTTTCAATTTCACCAACAGGGAACAGGGTCTTATTAATTTCACGACCATGAACTGCATGCAGGAAGTAAGTCTGGTCTTTATTATTGTCATAACCACGCAGTAATTGAGCATATTGCTCACCGCGTGAATTGGTCATGGTTTCGCCGCGACGACAGTAGTGACCGGTGGCAATAAAGTCAGCGCCGAGATTGATCGCATGATCCAGGAAGGCGCGGAATTTGATTTCCTTATTACACAAAATATCCGGGTTTGGGGTGCGGCCAGCAGCATATTCCGCCAGGAAATGCTCGAATACGCGATCCCAGTATTCCATCGCGAAGTTGGCAGTATGCAGTTTGATCCCGATCTTGTCGCAAACGGCTTGTGCATCGGCAAGATCTTCCATTGCCGTACAATATTCTGTGCCGTCATCTTCTTCCCAGTTTTTCATGAAAAGACCTTCAACCTGATAACCCTGTTGAAGGAGGAGAGCTGCAGACACAGATGAATCTACACCACCAGACATACCGACGATGACACGTTGTTGCATAGGATTAGGCATCCAAATTTGAAATTAAGGGAGAATTTTGGTGCTCGTAAATGAGCGATAAAGGATAGCGTTTGCCAGTTTGGGCATCCTGCACGGCTTTAATCACCAATGGGCTACGGGCACGTGCGGTTTCAACCAGTTCATCCAGCGTCATCCAGACTGCACCGACAATACCGGTATCCAGTTCAGCATTTTCATCATGGCTGATGGCTTCTGCTCTCAGGCAGAAACGGAAATAGGTACGATCCGGGAACATCGGTGGGGTATAGGTATAGATGCCGATCAGATCAGTGACATTAACCTGATAGCCGGTTTCTTCCATGGTTTCACGAATGGCTGCTTCGACAATGGTTTCACCTGCCTCAACATGGCCTGCTGGCTGATTAAATACGGTATGAGTGACACCTTCAGTATGTTCTTCAACGAAGAGGAATTTTCCATTATTTTCGACGACAGTTGCGACAGTGACGTGAGCAGTCCAAGCGGTCATAGAGGAGCACCATGGAATAAAAACTGTATTCTACAAAATTTAGGCGGCGGTGGCTATGTCGATACTCGGGATTTTAATTTAGATGATTAACAATAAAAGCATTTGGCGAAAAAGAAAGCGTAGAATATAATGGGTGCATAAAATACTAAAACAGTAATATCTGTATTCTACGCTTTAATATAAGAATTTGATTTAAAATATAATTTAATAAAAACTAGCAGTATTTCATAACAATTAAAATAAATAACACGCTTTATAGGACAGGACTCCAATGAAATTCAGAACAGACATCAATGGCCTCAGAGCAATTGCAGTGATTGCAGTCATGCTATTTCATTTTAATGCGGCCTGGCTGCCTGGCGGTTTTGTTGGGGTAGATGTCTTCTTTGTGATTTCAGGCTTTTTAATGACTGGAATCATATTTAAAGATTTAGAACATGAAAAATTTTCTATTCTGAAATTTTATGTGGCTCGTGCGAATCGGATTATTCCAGCTTTGGCCGTGCTGTGTCTGGTATTAATGATTTTTGGCTGGTTTTATTTGACGCCTTTTGATTACAAGTTATTGGGTAAGCATGCCGCGAGTAGCATGACCTTTTTATCCAATATCAGTTACTGGAAGGAATCCGGTTATTTTGAGGCAGGCACTCACGAAAAGTGGTTATTACATACCTGGTCACTTTCCGTCGAATGGCAATTCTATATGATTTATCCGCTCGTTCTCATTGCCATGCGCAAGTTTATGTCCATCCACACCATGAAATTTGTATTGTTAGCGGGAACGATTTTAGGATTCATTCTATCTGTGATCGCTACCTACAAATGGCCAAATCCGGCTTATTTCCTGTTACCTACCAGAGCCTGGGAAATGATGATCGGGGGAATTGCTTATCTTTACCCTTTGGCCCTGCAGGAAAATAAGAAAAGGTTGCTGGAAGGAACGGGATTGGCACTTATACTGGGTTCTTATTTCTTCATTTCAGCAGAAGATTTATGGCCTGGTTATCTGGCATTTTTTCCTGTTATCGGTACCTTCCTGATGATTCAGGCGCATCGAAATGGCAGCGTTATTACCAATAATATTTTTTTTCAAAAGTTGGGAACCTGGTCTTATTCTATTTACCTCTGGCACTGGCCTTTGGTGGTTCTGATCTATATCTACTCATTGCCTGAGTATTATGTATATGCAGGAATAGCACTTTCTATAGGGTTAGGTTTTCTAAGCTACAAGTATATTGAGCAGATTAAATTACCTTCATATCACCAGTGGAAAGATATTTACCGTATAAAACCGCTTTATTTTTCTCTAGTGCTCATGAACTTAGGAGTTACTTTAAATATATTTAATGGTTTTAATACAGATCTACGCCAAGGTGCAGCTTCAGAACAGGCAAAATTCTTAGATTATTATAATGAGAAATTCAAAAATTTAAGGGATGCATACTGGCTGAAATGTGATACTTACGTGAGCCTGACTGAGCATAATAGTTATGATCCTGACCCGGTCTGTATCACGAAACAAAAGGAAGGCGGGGTGTTCTTATGGGGAGATTCTCATGCTGAGGCACTTTCTTTAGGGCTGAGGACATTACTGAAATCCAATGATATCCCTTTTTATCAGAAAACCTCCTCCATTTGCCGGGCATCGCTAACCGAGATCAACTATCATAAAGGAGCTTATAAAGAAGCCTGTGATTATTCCAATAAACTGGCACTAAAGAGCATCGCAGAGCTGAAACCCAAAATTGTGGTTATCACTCAAGCCCTGAAACACGACGAAACCAATTGGGAAAATATCGGGAAAAGTTTACTTCAGCTTGGCGTATCCAATATCGTCATTGTGGGGCCAATTTCACAATGGAAACCTTCGCTTCCGAAAGTGATGGTGAAACCGAAAAACTGGAATAGTGCTGAAGATTTTATATTTGATGCCGGACTGGACTTAAGAGCAGTTCAGGTAGACGAGAAAATGAAAAAATTACAATATCCTCAGGGAATTACCTATATCTCTCTCATTGATCATCTATGTAAAAAAGATGATGTTCAGCAGCAATACAAATGTCGGATTCGGGCCGCTCAAGGAGAAGACCTGCTTCAGGTAGATTATGGTCACTTAAGTGAATCAGGTTCTTTATTTGTAGGGAATACCATATTGTCAAAATACTTATTAAATTTATATTCGCAGGGTGTGACTATAAATCAATAAGCTTATTTCCTGTGATTGATCAGCCACCTGTTGAGGTGGCTTTTACGTATATAAGTTTAATTAAAACCATTCATATTGAATACTTCAGTGATCCCGCAATCACGCACAAACTGTTCATCGTGTGAAACTAAAATCACAGCGCCTGTATAAGATTGAATTGCACTTGCCAACAAAGCTTTAGACTCAATATCCAGATGATTTTCTGGCTCATCCAATAATAAAAGTTCGGGTTGAGGAGAGACCTGGCTAAGACCTAATAACGCCACTTTCAGCTTTTCACCACCACTTAACTGAGGCAAAGGATAAGTACCTTTATCACCACGAATTCTGAGTTGGCCCAATAAATTACGCCATTCCACTTCCGGAATATCGGGATTCATCTGCCTTAAATTTTCAATCGCACTTAGTGCCTCATTGAGAAAACTAAAATTTTGATCCAGATAAAAACAGCTTCGTGCCAGAAAGATTTGATCTAGAGGTTGCTGCTTTTGTTGGGCGACCAGTTTCAGTAAAGTGGATTTACCAATTCCGTTTCGGCCTACAATATGGATTTTTTCAGCTGCACTTAAAGCAAGATTCACAGGCTGTGGAGTACCAAAAGGAAGCTGTAACTCTTTAACCCGCAGAATTTCACCAGACTGTGGTTTAAAATCTGGAAATTGAAATAGCTGAGGTTTTATCTTTTCAAGTTGCTGCTTTTGAACTTTTAACTCAGATTGTTCATTCAAAATTTGCCGTTGGTGCTGTGCCTGAACTTTACCTATACTTTGACCAGCTTGTTCCTTTTTAAAGTCTAAAAGCACTTTGGCTTGGGAATTCGAATCACGTAATTTGTTTCCGGCACGTTCCCGCTTTTGTGCTTTCATTAAAACGTCATGCTGCTTGTGCTTCATCTGTTTAATATCACGCTGACTCTGCTGAATTGACTGTTCGAGTGAAGTGACATTTTTCTGATACTGTTCAAAAAACTCCGCATAGTTTCCAGTAAAGTGCTGTAATCCATGCTCATTTAAATAATAAATATGATTAACCTGATCTAGTAAAGTCCGGTCATGACTAATGATCAACGCACCAGCAGGATGTAACTTTAAATACTCTATTAACCATGTCCGTGCTTCACGATCCAGATGGTTGCTTGGCTCATCCAGCAATAAATAATATTCAGGCTTTAAGAACAAGCTACATAAAGCAAGTTTGGTCTTTTGGCCCTCACTCAAATATTGCACAGGAAAGTCCAGATCGGTGGGTAATTGTGCTGAGCTCAACAGTTGCTGCCATTCATGCGGCAAGTGCCAACTATCCTCAAGTAGCTCATAATCCTCGAAACTGGCTGTACCATGTTCAACTTTTTTAAAAGCACGATGTAATTGACTTACTTCGAGTGCTTCAGCAATCGTAGCTGCTTTTAACCGATGCAATTGTGGTAGACAGGCATGATGTATTTGCCAGGAAACTTGGCCTGAGAAATGTGGAGAAGAATGCTGAGCCTGATGCAAAAGCTGCATAAGCAAAGACTTACCTTGTCCATTACGGCCAATTAAAGCGCTGACCTGGGCTTTAGGAAGGGTAAAATTTAAATTCTGAAACATGACTTTGGACGGGAATTCTAAAGTCAGAGTGGATATTACACATGCCTGCTGAGTCATAAATAACCTCATAAATACAGGATGCACAAAATAAAAAAGGGATTTTTTCTAGAAAAGATCAAGCCAGACGATCTATTTTGCACATCAATCTAAAAATAATCGTTGATGAGAAAAATAGACTTACTTCATTGGCGTGACTCACTTATAAGAGAAGGGGAATTTGGACCTTATTTTAATACAAATAAGCTTGCTTAAAAATAGATCAAATTAGGATTTTTTCATCCCTTGTATTGAGGCTGATTTAAGTAAATTTCAGGATTTTAAAATATGAGATGATTGACTTGAAGTTGAACGAGTAAGTTTCATTTACACTATGCGGATAAAGTTTTCTCTATTTTACTTTTAAAGGATTTTTTTATGTCTGAACTCAAGCTCTATATTGCTTTATTGGGTGGCAAGCATGAAAAAGCCAATGTAGAAGTACATGATGTAATTCCGGTCATTAGTTCAGATATTAAGACAGCTTTCCCATATTTGAAGCAGCAATGGTTTGGTGTGCAAAAAGGCCTGCATGTCGATGGCTGGATGATGATCAATGGTGTTAGCTATCAGGATCTGAATTATCAGGTTCAGGTGACGGACACACCTGTAAAACAGGATTTAAAATTATTCCTGATCAATCTGGGTGCTTATGTGCCAGATCAGTTTGGTGAAATCCATAAATATCTGGTAGTTGCTGCTAAAAATAAGACTGAAGCTAAAGCACAAGGCAAGCTGGCCATTGAAAAGACCTGGTTTAAACCTCATACCGATGCCGTGATTGATGTAGATGATTGTTTGGAACTAAACGAAATCAACCAAAAATTTGTGCGTCTGGTAGAGGGAGACTTTGAAGCCAATAGTTTTAAGAATGATTATGTGGTTATTCCTTAATTAAGATAAGGCTACGTAAAGTAGCCTTAGTTTGTCGATTTATTTGTAATGGCCTGAGACTTTCACATAGTTTTGTGCTGAATAAGGCAAGAAAGCTATTTCCTTTTCAGTCAGTGGACGCACTTTTTTGACTGGACTGCCTACATACAAGTACCCACTTTCTAATACCTTATTCGGTGGTACCAGTGAACCTGCTCCAATCATCACATCATCTTCAACAATTACATCATCGAGAATAATTGTACCGATGCCCACTAAAACACGATTACCGATGGTACAGCCATGTAATTTTACGTGATGGCCAATCGTGACATCTTCACCAATAATCAGTGGTGAACCTTCAGGTTTATCCGCTTTTTTATGACTCACATGCAACATGGAATGATCCTGTACATTCGAGTTCTTGCCAATACGAATATGATTCACATCACCACGAATGACAGCAAAAGGCCACACAGATACATTTTCGCCTAAAACAACATCACCTACGATCACCGCCATCGGATCGATATAACAGGAGTCAGCGATTTGCGGGCGAGTATCCAGATAAGGGCGAATGTTTTGGCTCATGTCAGTATCATCCTGAAAGTTTATAAGCATTATAAAATAAAAAAGCACACATTCGATGAATGTGTGCTTTGGCTTTAGTCGGAGCTAATATTGATAATAAATATTAGAACAGGTTGCTAAAGAATTGTTTGATATGATCCAGCATACGGGCAAAGAAACCAGCTTCTTCAACTGCTTTCAGCGCAACAAGTGGTTTCTCAGCAATTACTTTACCGTTTAAAGTTGCCACATATTTACCTACGACCTGACCTGGTTGTAAAGGCGCAGTCAGTTTAGGCTGAACGACCAATTGAGTTTTGATGGCATTAGCCTGACCTTTAGGCATAGTCACGTTAAAGTTTTCTGCAAGACCGATCTGAACTTCATTTTCCTTACCAAACCAGACTTTAGATTTGGCTAGAACCTGTTTAGCAGGCTGAACATTTTTGGTTTCAAAGTTCGCATAACCCCAAGCCAGAAGTTCACGTGTTTGCGACGCACGTTCATTCATGGTTGGTGCACCGAAGATCACTGAAATCAGACGAGTCGGACCACGTTTTGAAGAAGTCGTTAAGCAGTAACCGGCTTCATCAGTATGACCAGTTTTCAAACCATCTACACTTGGATCAGTATAGAGCAGGGCATTACGGTTGCCTTGCTTAATCCCGTTAAAAGTAAATTCTTTTTCAGAGTAAATTGGATAGTATTTTGAACTGTCTTTGATGATGTGCTGAGCCAAAGTTGCCATATCTTTCGCTGTCGAATAATGGCCTTCAGCTGGCATACCAGTCGAGTTGATGAAGCTGGTATTGGTCATGCCAATCCGTTTCGCTTCTTGGTTCATCATATGTGCAAAGGTACCCTCGTTCCCTGCAATATGTTCAGCCATCGCCTTAGATGCATCGTTACCGGACTGGATAATAATCCCGCGCAACATTTCTAGTGCAGTCGCCGTACCATTTAAAGGCACATACATACATGATTCTGCACTGCTACCACGGCACCATGCAGATTCATTCATGCGAACCTGTTCATCTTCAGTCAGCTCACCACTTAATAACTTCTGCTCGATGATGTAACTGGTCATCATCTTGGTCATTGAAGCAGGGGCTAATTTTTCATTTTCATTTTTTGATGCGAGAATTTGCCCTGTCTCGTAGTCCATTAGCACATAAGATTTATTATTCAATTCTGGTGGTGCAGATAAGACAGTTGCTGCAAAGCTAAAACTAGGAATTAATAATAATGCAGCAAGGGCAGTTTTTTGGGTCATTTCTAGTGGGTTCCAATATCTTGATGTAAGCACGAAGAGCCTAGCATTTTAGGACAAAGCTAGGCTGACTTCTATGGGAAACCCGGGGTTATTTCAAAAGTATTGTAAGCAATCACTCAAAAAGTGGATTATTTACTGTAGCTCACCAACTCATTGCAAATGGCCTGATTCTTTTTCTTGCCAGCCTTTTTGGCATCGCTCTGTGCTTCAGCCAGAATGTTACGGAAATCTGACTGTTTTACCATCTGGTTCAGGCGTTCTACCGGATTTTTTTGGCCCGGTAGATATTCAGTCACCAACTGATTATAACCCTGATTGAATTTTGCTTTGTCTTTGACCATGCTTGGGCAAATTTCAGAAAGGACATAAATTGCAGCCAATTCTTGCTTGGTGATTTCCTGACTCGGGGTGACTTCAATATTTTCATTTGCTGCATAAACCGAGCTGCCCCAAAGTGTCATACCAGCAACAACAGATAAACTTAAACTTTTAATTAATGTATGTTTCATCAAAAAACTCAAAAATTACATGTAGAACAATAATTTGTTAGCTTAAAGATATTTTTAAAATTGAAAAGAGGGGAAATGTAGTGAAGCTGTAGAATTATGAAGAAATGTGTAAGAGAAAAAAGACGATGCTGGCATCGTCTCATTTCAGTGAGAAAGACTTTATTCCTGATAGGCTAAAACGTCTTCACACGCTGTTTTTTGTTCGTCTTTTGCAGTCTGTTTTGCACCTTGACGCGCTTCTTCAAGCACAGTCTTATATTCACTGTCTGCCTGAAGTTTTTGATAGGTCATCGATTTGTCTGAGTATTCTTTTAGATAAGATTGAATCAGCTGCTGAATCGTTGTATCGAATTTTGCATTCTGACCAATAATGCCTGGGCATACTTCAATCATTACCTGTGCAGACGCAACATCTTCTTTCACGATCATGTCATTTTCTTCAGCTGTCAAATCATTGGCAATAACTGCAGGAGAAACAAAAGTTGCCAAACTTAAAGCCAAAGCACCCCAAAGAGAGAATTTTTTCATCATCTTAAACCATATGTATTAATGGATATCGTGCTACAAATATATATAATTCCTGAACTAATACAATGAAATGTCCTAGCGAGTCATTTTTTAGCTCAACGAGATTTTGCAGTGAATATATTAATTTCCAATGATGATGGCGTTTTTGCACCGGGTATACAGGCACTGGCGCAGGCCTTGAGACCTTTAGGACGCGTTGTGGTGGTAGCCCCAGAAAGTGAACGTAGCGGATTTTCCAGTGCACTGACTTTAGACCGACCATTAAGACCGATCCAGATTTCTCCCGATGTATGGGCAGTGAATGGTACGCCGGCTGACTGTGTCTATCTGGCCATGAATGGCTTATTTGATGTTGAATTCGATCTGGTGGTCAGCGGCATTAACAGTGGCGCCAATCTGGGAGATGATGTGCTGTACTCAGGGACGGTGGGTGCCGCATTTGAAGGTCGGCTGGCCAAACAACCTGCATTAGCAGTTTCTCTATGTGGGCAAAACGTTCGATCTTATACCTCACCAGAAGAGTATCGCATCGCAGCGCAATGGGTGCATGATTTTATTGCGGCAGGTTTGCCAACTTTGCCTGAGCGTCATATTTTTAATGTGAATATTCCTGATGTGGCTGAGCTGAAAGGAGCTAAAGTGACCTTTCAGGGACGCCGTAGCCAGTCCAAGCCGATTACCAGTCATGTAGATCCACGTGGTCGCCAGGTTTACTGGATTGGGCTATCGGGTGAAGCAGTCGCAATGCCAAAACATAAAGGAACTGAAATCGAGTCAGACTTTTTTGCAATTGCCAATGGCTATGTAAGCGTGACGCCAATTCAGATGGATGCTACAAACTATGACACACTTCACACTTTGCAAGCCCAGATTCTAAACAAAATCTAATGAATGTTATAAGTTTGTGAAAAATGAAAGCTTACAAGTATATTGTAGTAAAACTTTGCTAATCTTACTGGGTTTTTGCAACCGTATAGATGTTAGAGAGGAAGATAATGTCCTTGGTGTCACCGAAATACTTCATTCATGCTTCACCATCCAGCTTCATCAAAACTCTGGTTTTGTCCACTGTGGTTGTTTCCACATTGATTATTACTGGTTGTGCCACTAAACCTCAGGTCAATAATATGACCCGCTATGCCGCAGCGCCTGACTTCTATACGGTACGCTCTGGGGATACTTTGAGTGGCATTGCTGCACGTTATGGTCTGAGCTATATCAGTGTGGCAGAGATGAATGATATTGCTCCACCGTATCGTATTTATGTGGGTCAGTCGATTCGCCTGAAAAATAACACTACTGCTCGCCGTACTACAGCGACTCAACCTGTTACCCAAGCTGCGCCGATTCAGCGTCAAACGATTGCGATTCCAGCGCCAACCACTCCCGCTCCAACAACTGTTAAGACTACGCCAAAACCTGCCACCACTACTTCTGCACCGATTACCCCAGTATCGACAGCAGCGGGATTACGTTGGGTCAAGCCATCAAATGGTCCGGTATTACAAAACTATGATCTGGCTGCAAATATCAAAGGTACCCGTTATGGCGGTAATGTCGGAGATCCGGTCTTTGCTGCAGCAGATGGGCAGGTGGTATATGCAGCAGATGGTCTGAAGGAATACGGTAATCTGGTATTAGTTAAACATATTAATGGCTATATCACAGCTTATGCGCATAACAGTAAATTAAGCGTGAAAAGTGGCCAAAATGTAACGGCTGGTCAAAAAATTGCCGAGATGGGAGCGACTGGTACAACCCGTACTATGCTTGAGTTTCAGGTTCGCTTAGACGGAAAACCGATTAATCCAACAGCAGTTTTACCAAATAATTAAATAAATAATGCAAAACGTAAATTTCACCGTATAATACAATGAGTTGCTTTTATCAAAAGATGAAGCATCTCATAAGTTTAGAGGGGAATTTATGTTAGATCAACTTCGAGCAATGGGTGTCTTTGCTTGTGTTGTGGAAAAGAACTCGTTTAGCGGTGCTGCACGTGAGCTAGGGATTACAACCAGCGCCGTGAGTCAACAAATTCGCTCTTTAGAACAGGATATGGAAGTTGTACTTCTAAATCGTTCTACGAGAAAATTAAGTCTGACCGAAGCGGGACAAGCTTTTTTTCACAGCTGCCAGGAAATGTTGTCTGCTGCTGAGCGTGGAAAGGTTCGCATTAACGAGTTACGTGACGATCTTGTTGGTGAACTTCGTATTGTATCCTTACCGGAAGTATGCGCGAATCATGTGATTCCTGCACTTTCTCACTGGATGTCCGCACACCGTGGCCTGACAGTCCACCTGGAAACAAACAATCATGAGGTTGATTTGTTGGAAGGGCGTATTGATATTGCCCTGCGATTTGACCAGAACGATGATGACCACAACCTTCAGGTTGTGCCATTAATGCAGATTGAACAGATTCTTGTTGCTGCGCCAAGCTATATTAACCAGACCGCAATTATCTCGCGTCCTGAAGACCTGAAACACCATGATGTTTTGCCTTTAACGCATATTAAAAATCATCAGAATTTCAGTTTTCAACATGTGCATAGCGCAGAAAAGGTCGACTTTGAACTAAGCTCACGCTTTAGTACCAATAACAGCCTGGTTGCAAAAGCCATGTGCCTGCAAGGCAATGGGGTTGCCAAGATTTTATATCTTGATGTTAAAAAAGATTTATTAAATGGTTCACTGATTGAAGTCTTGCCTGAATGGAAACTTCCGCCAGTCACCCTTTATGCAGTTATGTTTAATCGAGAACAGCAACCGACTAAAGTCCTGCGCTGTCTGGATACATTGAAACAATATTTTAGCCAGATCTCTGGTGGACGTTTGTTACAAGTCGCATCGTAAATTCCCTATAAACAAAAAAGCCGCTTTAAAGCGGCTTTTTTGTTTTTCAAGATAGGTTTAAGCAAGATAAGCTTTGATCATTTTCACTAAACGTTCGATCAGTTGATCAGCCTGTTCCTGAGTAATGTTCAGGGTAGGCAACAGACGAACAACATTACCTGCAGTCACGTTGATAATGGTTTTGTACTCATCGCGTGCAATATCCACCAGCTCACCACAGTCTTTAGGCAACTCAATCCCGATCATCAGGCCGAAACCACGTACAGTCACTTGATGATCTGCAAGCTGGCTACGTAACTGCTCAACAATATATGCACCTTTT
Source organism: Acinetobacter sp. CAU_H_60 (assembly GCF_058599385.1). Lineage (NCBI taxonomy): Bacteria > Pseudomonadati > Pseudomonadota > Gammaproteobacteria > Moraxellales > Moraxellaceae > Acinetobacter > Acinetobacter sp. CAU_H_60. Next base: position 1,083,481 of record NZ_CM178653.1, read on the forward strand.
TCAGCGGCATTAGCCACGATATTTTCTTTTTGCATAATATCGATGATGGTATAAACCACGCGTGAACCCAGTGCAGTACCGCTATAAGTCGAACCGTGGTTCCCCGCAGTTAAAACACCGACACCACGACCTTGAGTCATCACGGCACCAATCGGGAAGCCATTGCCTAGACCTTTAGCAGTCGTCAATACGTCGGGCACAATATTGGTGTGCTGATAAGCAAAATATTTACCGGTACGGCCATTACCTGTTTGTACTTCATCCAGCATCATCAACCAGTTGTGCTGATTACAGATCTGACGGATTTCTTCCAGGTAACTAAAGCCTTGCGGTGCTGTATTGACACCACCTTCACCCTGGATCGGTTCAACCAGAATAGCCACGATATCCGGATGGTTAATTGCTGCTTCTTCGATAGCTTCAATATCGCCAAAAGGTACACGAATAAAGCCTTCAACCAATGGGCCAAAGCCTTGTTGAACTTTTTTGTTACCCGTTGCAGACAGGGTTGCCAGCGTACGGCCATGGAAAGACTTGTCGGCTACAATAATTTTTGGTGTTGCAATGCCTTGCATATGACCGAATTTACGCGCAATTTTGATCGCACCTTCATTCGATTCTGCACCACTGTTGGAGAAGAAAACTTCTTCCATGCCAGCGACTTCAGCCAGTTTCTGTGCTGCAGCAGTTTGCCAAGGCACTTCAAACAGGTTGCTGGTATGAATCAGGGTTGCAGCCTGTTCCGCAATTGCTTCAGCAATCACTGGATGAGCATGACCCAAACCGCAAACGGCGATCCCTGTTAAGGCATCTAAATACTCTGTACCATCTTCGGTATACAGATATGCACCTCGTCCTCGGACAAAGCTGATCGGTTGACGACCAAAGACTGGCATCAAATGTGAAGGTTGATCAGTTTGTACCGGAGCGAGGGTAATATTATTCATGACTAACTCTTTACTGTTAGGTGGAAAGAAAAACTTATATAAGCAAAAACTTGGTCAGATTTAAAGGGTAATTGTAAATAAAAATGGATTTATTACTTTAGACGTACTGTTTTTCTCTGTTTTGGGTATAATGCGAGACAGATTAGTTGAGGATTTATCAATGACTGAACAAGCACGCGATACCGAAGCGTTAATTCGTGACCAAATTGCCAAGCACGCAGTACTTCTTTATATGAAAGGCACACCACAATTTCCACAATGTGGTTTTTCTGCACGTGCGGTAGAAGCACTCAGTCAAATTGGTCGTCCATTTGCTTATGTTAATATTCTGGAAAACCCAGATATTCGTGCAACTCTGCCACAAATTGCGAACTGGCCGACATTCCCACAACTTTGGATCAATGGTGAATTGATCGGTGGTAGTGACATCATGCTAGAAATGTTCCAAAAAGGTGAGTTACAGCCTTTAGTAGAACAATACAGCCCAGCACCTGAAGCTTAATCTTTAGATTAAACTGATAGATGTAAAAAAGCGCTTCCGAAAGAAGCGCTTTTTTTATGGGTGAATAGTGAGATAGGGGGGGCAGAATTAATCTTCTGCCTGATCCTCAGATTTTTCCAGTTCTTTTGATTCAGCAACCAAGGCCTCAGCTAAGGTATCTGGATCGGTCTGAACTTCCTTTATAGGCGCCTTATCTTTCTTCTTTTTCTTCTTTTTTTTCTTTTTCTTAGGTTCTTCCTCAAACTCGGCACCATCTTCAATGGCTTGCCAGTACTCGAGTTGTTCCATCACAGCAGCAAAGATCGAGTTTTTGCTATAACGGCCTTTCTTGTCCATAGTCCCGACCGGACGTGCCATCAGGATTTCCAAAGCCTGCGCGATATTATCAATGGCATGAATATGGAATTGACCATCTTCGACTGCAGCAATGACATCTTTACGTAACATCAGATGCTGCATATTTTGTCGTGGAATAATCACACCCTGCTTACCTGTCAGGCCTTGCAACTTACAGGCATCGAAGAAACCTTCAATCTTCGCATTGACACCACCAATCGGTTGTACTTGACCAAGCTGGTTCATGGAACCGGTAATCGCCCAGGACTGGTCGATCGGTAACTGGCTAATCGCAGAAATCAGCGCTGAAAGTTCAGCAACTGTCGCGCTGTCACCATCCACCTGACCATAGCTTTGTTCGAAAGCTAAAGCGGCAGAGAAGTGCAGGGTCTGTTCACGACCAAAATGGGCTTTTAGAAAGGAGGCCATCAATAGCACGCCCTTAGCATGCAAAGAACCGCCAAGTTCTACACTACGTTCGATATCCAGAATATCACCGCCACCTTGATATACAGAAGCAGTTAAGCGTGAAGGTAGACCAAATTCAACATCTGCATAATGAATCACAGACAGCGCATTGATTTGGCCTAGACGATGACCGCGAGTTTCAATCAGTTGAGTGCCACGGGTCAGATCTTGCCAGAATAGCTCACGTAAATAGCCTAAGCGATATTTACGATGATCCAGTGCGGTATTGATATGCTTTTCTGACACCATCTTATCACCCGCTTCGAATGCATGATGATGCGCTTCACGAATCAGGTCGCCCAGCGTTAATGCATGTAGTGACAGGGAACTCTGATCTTCAGCCTGACGGCTTGAGTCGGTCAGCAGGGCAGATAATGCAGAACGGTCAAATGGTAATAATTTATCTGATTGCACATAGTCAGCAATGAGCTGCATATAGGCTTGCTCATTTTCATCATTACGTTGCAGGGTGTCGGTAAAATCGGCACGGATTTTAAAGATACTGCCTAGTTCTGGTTCAAGTTCCAGAATTTCATAATAAATTTCTGGCTCTGCCAGCAGCACCACTTTGATATTCAGCGGAATAGAAGCTGGTTCAATGGAAATGCTACCGGTGAGGGTCAGCATATGTTCTAGAGAAGAAAGCTTGAGATGCCCAGATTTTAGGGCACGTTTCAGACCTTGCCATGCATATGGCTGTTCCAGTAACTGTTCAGCTTCAAGCATCAGGAAACCGCCATTGGCATTATGTAAGGAGCCGGGACGGATCAGCGTGAAATCTGTGGTAATCGTACCATTTTGGGTCAACTGTTCCACATGACCCAATAGATTGTAATGCGTCGGGAAATCTTCAAAAATAACGGGTGTACCGCTATTTGGCTTATGGGTGACAATTACATTGGCCTGGAAGCGCGCTGGTACGCGGCTAAACTGGGCAGGGGTAAAATCATCTTCTTCCTGTTCCAGTACAATTTCGACATTATTAATAATGTCTTCAGCATATTGCTTCAGATAGTGTTCCAGACCATCGACATGCTTGAATTTAGTCAGCATCTGCTCAACGCGTGGCATGACTACCTGTTTGGCAATATCACGATTCAATACTTGAACACGGTCACGCGCATCGTCTTCCAGATCACCCAAATGAAGTCCCAGGCGTTCCAGTTTCTTGTCCATGTAACGCATGTTAGAGGCGATTTCGGCACGATCTTTATTGCTTAAAGCATTCAGATCTTCCTGAGACATTTCCTGTACTTTGTCATCTTTTAGATGAATTGGCACAAAACAATGTTCATCATTACGAGAAATCAGTTTCAGATCGAGTTCTTCACCTTCACGGGTCAGTTCGATCAGAGCGAGTTGCTGTTCATCACCCGTTTCCTGGCGAATCATTTCAATCCGGTTGTGATAGCTTTCCGCAGTGAAACGGCGCTCCAGCTGTTTTAGAATGGATTGCCAGCTTTGGTGCAGCATCGCCTGAAACTTAGGCCCCTGACCGGCTGGAAATTCCAGTGCGATAGGCTGACGAGGATTCTGAAAATTATTGACATAAACCCAGTCATTTGGTGTTTGCATGGTTTTGGCATGTTGCTGTAGCAAACGCTTCACCATGGTGCGTTTGCCGAGTCCGGCAGTACCCACGGCAAAGATGTTATAGCCTGAATATGGCAGGGCAATACCGGCTTCAACCGAAGCACGGGCACGGTCCTGGCCCAGAAAGTTATTCAAAGGCTTGATTCGCTTGGTCGATGCCGGGATTTTATCCGGATCGGCAATACGCGTCAGTTGTGCCGGTTTCAGGCATGTCTTTTCAAGGGTTGGTGTAATTTCGCTTTGTTCAAAGGCTGAGATAAGTAGGTCGGAGCTGATATTTTGTTGAGATATAGTTGTATTACTTGAAATTGAAGAATGAATTTGATCGAGTCTCTGAGTCACTGTTGAAAGTCCAAAACGAAATATGACGTGGATAAGGTTTAAGGTATACAGATTTACTTGAAAAATTCAAGCCAACATGTCAGTTTTGCCACAAAATAAAAAATCGGGCATGCGAGAAATATATAAATTTTGTTGAAAGATACGTTATTAAAGGATTGAATAGCAGCAATTGGTTTTCGTGGAAAATAACAAAGCAATGACAACACAAACGACGGGTTGGAAATCCGCATTTACAGCATTTCTGGATCGACGTGCCCTGATCATGCTGTTTCTCGGATTTTCAGCCGGTGTCCCGATTCTTTTGATTTTTTCCAGTTTGTCTTTATGGCTCGGTGAAGCCGGAATCAGTAAAAGTGCGGTGACTTTTTTCAGCTGGGCTGCACTGGGCTATTCATTCAAGTTCGTCTGGGCGCCACTGATCGATGAATTACCTGTCCCGTTTCTGACCAAAGCTTTGGGTCGCCGGCGCGCCTGGCTGCTGATTGCCCAGATTCTAATCGTGACTGCAATTTCAATTATGGCTTTTTCAGATCCGGCATTGGGGCAGGCACATTTACAGCAGATGGCATTGGGTGCAGTCTTGCTTGGGTTTTCGGCGGCAACGCAGGATATTGTCATTGACGCTTACCGTATTGAGCTGGCCGAAACCCAGATGCAGACCGTACTGGCATCGACCTATAATGCGGGTTACCGGATCGGGATGATTGTGGCTGGCGCTGGAGCTCTGTTTCTGGCGGCATATTTAGGTACAGCCAAAGGCAACTATATCTATGATGCCTGGAAATGGACTTATCTGGCGATGGCGGCGGTTATGCTGGTTGGGATTATCACCACATTGGTCATCCGTGAGCCTCAAGTGGATCGGGTACGTAAAGATTATCAGCGCAGTGATTATTTTCGTCTCGTCGGCGTGTTTTTTGTGGCAGTTATCAGCTTTGTTCTGAGCTATGTCTATTCCGGTGACTTGGTATCGAGTATCACTGAACAATGGGCGATTCAGGATACTTTTGCCTTGTTCTGTTTTGAGGCTTTACGCTTTATCGGTTCAGGTGCTGTCGCTTTCGGTGTGGGTACGATTCTGGTCAAAATGGGTGCTGTGAATAAACAGATGGCATTCGAGACCTGGGTCAATCCCGTAGCGGATTTCTTTGATCGCTATGGCTTAAAGCTGGCTTTAGTGTTGTTATTGTTGATCGGTTTTTATCGGGTCTCCGATATTATTGCCGGTGTGATTTCCAATGTGTTCTATCAGGATCTGAATTTCAGCAAGGAGCAGATTGCTGAAGCTGTGAAAGTGTATGGGGTAATTTTCTCCCTGCTTGGCGGTTTCTTAGGTGGCTTGCTGGCCCAGAAAATGAACATCATGAAACTGATGTTTGTAGGCGCGATTCTGGCCTGTTCAACCAATCTGATTTTTATTGGCTTAGTGAAGTCTGGTGAAAAGCTGGGACAGGTCGAAGTTCAGGTAGGCCAGCAAACCTTTCAGGCAGATACAGATGAAGTCGGTTACTGGAAACTGAATGTACCCACTACTGCCTTCAAAGAGGCCGAACAGATTCAGGTCCGTGCACATTATCTGAATCATCCGGCAGATGCAGTACAAGTTAACCTGCCTTATTTGCAACAGAATGCTTCGAAAGCAGCACAATTACAGCTTTTGCCTGTTACCACAGATAACCTGATCAGTGCCAATGAACAGGAAAATAGCATCGTGGTTCGCGGTCAGTATCTAGGGCCGGATTTAACTGCAGAGCAAAAAATTGTATTAGAGCTGAATGGCGATAAATTCGATGCCAAGCTGGATGAAGGGCGTGTCTTTAGTGCTGCTATTCCTGCCGAGAAACTGATTACGGCACCTATGAAGCAAATCAATGCAAGCTTAATGCAACAGGAGCAACCGATGGTTACCCAGCAGCATTCATATGCTGTGGACTTGTCGCAGACTCAGGCCAATCCGATGGATATTGATATTCAACCGATTACAATTGGAACAGGCGAGAATGTTGAAATTCAAGGTAAGGTGATTAAACCGTATAGTTCATGGTGGCTATATTTTGCAATTATTGTCGATAATCTGGCCGCAGGTCTCGCAGGCGCTGCTTTTATTGCCTTCCTGTCCAGTCTGACCAGTGTGTCCTTTACCGCTGTTCAGTATGCTATTTTTAGCTCACTCATGACCTTGACTCCTAAGATTTTAGGTGGATATTCGGGTACTATAGTGACCAATATCGGTTATCCGAATTTCTTCCTGATGACCACTTTAATCGGGATTCCAATCCTGATTCTGGTCGTTTGGGTGGCAAAATTGCTCGGTGAACACCAAAAACAATCTGTAAATAAGGATGATTAATATGCGCATGCTGCATACCATGTTACGTGTAGGCAATCTGGAACAATCACTCAAGTTCTATACTGAAGTTCTTGGTATGACTTTACTTCGTAAGCGTGATTATGAAGAAGGTCGTTTTACCTTGGCTTTTGTGGGTTATGGCGATGAAGAAAATCACACTGTGCTTGAACTGACCCATAACTGGGATACAGAAAGCTATGACCTAGGCAATGGCTACGGTCATATTGCGATTGCGGTAGATGATGCTTATAAAGCATGTGAAGAAATCAAGGCACGTGGTGGCAATGTTGTTCGTGAAGCTGGCCCAATGAAAGGCGGTGTCACTGTCATTGCATTTGTAGAAGATCCAGACGGCTACAAAATCGAGCTAATCCAGCAAGACAACAACGCACGTAATAACTAAGTGTTATAGAGCGAGATATGTGAAATGTATTCATGTATGGATGAAAATATTCCATCAATCTGAATGCATAACATGGACCCGGCATCTGTTAAGATAGCCGGGTATTTTTTTATCGAATAATAAAATTTTGAGGGAAGGACATCAGATGCTTAAACTGCTGGCATTGGACCGCTTTACGATCTTGCTCTTTGTTATGGTGTTACTGGCCAGTGTATTGCCAGTGTCAGGGCAGGCAGCTGAAGTCTTTAGCTGGATCACGACAGCAGCCATTGCGATCCTGTTTTTCCTGCACGGTGCCAAGCTTTCGCGTGAAGCCGTAATTGAAGGCTTGATGCACTGGAAATTACACACTTTGGTCTTTGCCTTGACCTTTGCACTCTTTCCAATTTTAGGCCTGCTGGCAAAGCCAATCCTATTGCCAATGCTGGGGCAGGAATTATATTGGGGATTCCTGTTTATGTGCTTCCTGCCATCAACCGTACAGTCTTCGATCGCCTTTACCTCAGTAGCTCAAGGGAATATTGCCGGTGCGATCTGTAGTGCTTCATTTTCCAATATTATCGGGATGTTTATTACCCCGATGCTGGTGGCATTCTTTATTCTTGGACAATCTCAGCATGGCTTTGATCCGACAGCATCGATTCTACAGATTACGCTGCTGTTATTGGTGCCTTTTATCTTAGGTCAGTTACTGCGTCCCTGGATTTTCCCAAAAATGCAGAAAATGCCCAAGATCGTCAAGGTATTCGATCAAGGTTCAATTCTGATGGTAGTTTATGGGGCATTTAGCAGCGCGGTGGTGGCTGGACTTTGGCGTGAAGTCAGCTTAAGTACTTTGCTCTTGTTACTGCTAGCATGTTCGGTTTTATTGACCATCGTAATGCTGTTGTCGTTATTTATTCCACGCTGGCTGGGCTTTAATCGTGCCGACCAAAAAACGGTGTTCTTTTGTGGTTCTAAAAAAACGCTGGCTAGTGGCGTACCGATGGCACAGATTCTGTTTATTGGTCAGCCACTTGGCATGATTGTTTTACCGATTATGATTTTCCATCAAATCCAGCTGATGGCCTGCGGTGTGATTGCGAATCTTTGGGCCAAACAGGCGGTACATACAGAAGAATAATTCGCTTATTGTATTTGTTTGCCGTATAATACCGCCCAACTTGTTGTGCTTAGCTCTGACGGTATCCGTCTCGGTGGGCCAAAAGAATGGTCTGTTGTGGTGTTGATCTGCCTGAATCCTGATTCTGGCCCTTCCTCAATACTTGAGAGTGATCAATTGCGATGACAGCAAAACCTTCTTTCATCTTAATGGAGTAATCGACGATGCGCGCCGATATTCACCCAAAATACGAAAAACTAGTTGCTACTTGTTCATGTGGTAACGTAATCGAAACTCGTTCAGCTGTTGGTAAAGAAACTCTTTACCTAGACGTATGCTCAGCTTGCCACCCATTCTACACTGGTAAGCAAAAGAACGTTGACACTGGCGGCCGTATCGACAAGTTCAAACAACGTTTTGCTGGTATGTCACGTTCTGTTAAACGTTAATACCCAAAATGAAAAAACGGGCTTTATGCCCGTTTTTTTGTGCCTGCAATTTAGAAAATCATTTCACGTTTCTAGATTGAAAGGCGAGTACAAGACCTTAGTGGTCTTGTACATCAATCAGATGATCCAGTTTTTTCTGGAAATAATCACCCTGAATAAAGCGGGCATCGACGTTCCAGGCATTCGCAAATAAGGTCATGTCATTCAGTTCACGAATCATGATATTCACTGGTTTGATTTCATTGTACGTGGTGATTTTTTCCTGTAGCTGTTCAATTTCAGTATCATTGTTCAGCATCTTGGTCAGTTTGCTATCCAGGCTCAGACCATTGATATCGAACTCACGTAGTAGGGTTTCACTATACATTGAGTGACCAAAGTTACGAATCGCAATCCGCGCGCCATGTTCACGTAAAGTACGTAGATATTTCTGCGCATCCTGCTGGTTCATCAGGATATCTTCTTCAGAGAACTGTAAAGTTAAAGGATGCTCGACTTTACTGCGAATAATCGTAATCAGTTTGGATATAAACTCAGGGAAAGTACGGTCTTTGAATAGTACCGCACGGTTCAGATTGACGATTAAACGGGCATCCGGATACTGGGTAATGAAGTTATGCAACTGCTTGCTTGATTCAACCAGAATCCAGCGATCCAGTTTAATAGACAATTCATCATCTTCATTGAGTTCCATCAAGGAAGAAATATCCTGCCATTTATTTTCAAAGATAAAGCCACTAGTCACCTCATACATGTAGAGGTTGGTATCTTCTTTATCATATAGCTGTTGATATTTCAGATGAATTTCACCACGTTCCAGACATTCACGCAGTGCTTTTAAGACTGGAGAGGTTGTCAGTGGTACAGTGCTGACTGCCGGACTGACCGGTATGGACTCAGACGCTGGAATAACGGGTTCTGAAACCGTGAAGTCAATGCTCGGCATTGAAATCGATTCCTGAGTCGTTGCAGGAATATCCAGAACAAATTCAGACGTTTTTTGTGCTTGTGGTAAAGGAGTAGAGAAGGCCCGATCGACTAATTCATTACAATGGCTTTCATCACGCAACTCACCGTCAAGTAGAGTATAACCGATGCGTAGATTGAGCGGATAAGTTTGCTGATTCACTGTAATAAGCTGTGGTTTGGTCAATGAACCTAACCCAACAAGTTTGGATTCTAGAATGTCTTGCGCATCTGCCTGAATGATCCCCACCAGAACATCATGTTCCAGTTTAAAGAGTGGAATACGAACCTGCTCTTTTAGAAAATTCTCAATTTCATGGAAGTAACCCATGTAGGTTGCCCAATCACCATTCAGGACTTGTGGCTCATACGCAGCAAAGGAGAAGATGATCAACGCATTGGCTTTCGCTGGTTCACGATTAAGTTCACGCTTGAGTGGCTGTAAGGTACTTGGCTTGTTTGCAACCTTTTCAGAAGAGGCACTTGCCTGAGTAGTCGCTGTATCAATCGTAATTTGTAGTGCATCTTCTTCAGCACTAGATGCCAGAAATTCCAGTTTTAATGGATTGGCAGCAGCAACATTTGGATTCGACGAAGTAATATCAAAACGGCCTAAATCAAACTGGCCCTGAGAAATCTTTTTAAAGCGGGTTTTAAAATCATTCAAATCTTGCGGCTGTAACAGGTCTAAAAGCGGCAGACCGATAATATCATCCTCGCTTTTAAGGCCAAACAGTTTGAGATAATCGGCATTAGCCTGAATATGGATGCCTTCCTGAATGGTTGCGACCGCACGGTTACTGTCTTCTACCAATGATTGTGCCTGGTTTTGTGCAGTTTCCAGTTCTTCCATTAAATGGCGCTGGGCTTGCATGGTACGGCTAAAGGAAAGGGCACGTACCAGATTCAGGAAGAAGCGGTCTGGATAATCCAGATTCAGAATGTCAAAAATGCCTTTACGGATATACTGGGCATATTGTTCAGCTTGGTAATCTTCCGGCTTTAACAAAAGAATAGGAAGGTCAGGTTGCTGCGAAAGTTGAACCAGACTTAAGGCCTGTTCATATTTCAGATCATACGCACGACCAAAAATAATTAAGTCCCAGTTAAAGTTTAACTGTTTTTCAAAAGATTGCAGATCATCAAGCAGAACGGCATCGACTTGATATTCATTGCTGGTTAAGAGATCACGGATTTGGTTATATCTAATTTGATTATCATCAATGATCAGTAAACGTGTTTCAGTACGTTTTAACTTTTTAGACAATAATGGATTTCTCACTTCAATGCTTCCCATAAATCGTGATTTCTAGTTTCATTTAATTGCTTATGTATAAAGTTTTCGATGATATCTTCTTCTTGATCATTTAATAATTCATAGTCAAAATGGATAAAACTTTGTGTAATGAGCTGCGCCTTGGTTAGGTAGATTCTGAGTTCTTTTTGGCCAAGACGTAAATGAATGGTCTGTTTTTCCCTAAACATTTGTGAGCCAGAGACAATAATACTGGTTGAGACCTGATCAAGCTGGGTCATCTGTACCAGAATAGCTGGCTGATAATTGATACTGTGTTTGTCGGTACGGGCATAGACTGCGCAAGGGAACAGTTCCTGTGCCAGAATTTCCAGGCCGATTTCCAGACTTTTATCTGCTGACTGTTTGATCCAGCGAATGACACCGCCACGCCACTGGCTTTGAGATTTTTCCTGAACCAGAATAAATTCACCAGTTTTCAGATTGGCAGGGGTAATACCTGTCCATTTAATCCGGTAACCATTAACACTGATATCGAGAACTTCAGCGGTATGAATCTGTTTGGCTTCGCGATCGAGCGCCTTGATACTGCTGAATCCGCTTGGAACGGCATTATGCATTGAGCTGACAAAACTGCTTTCGCTCTGGAAACCATAATTACCTTCCAGTTCCAGCGTTTCATTAAAGTTTTTACCCTTAGACAGATAAAAATGCGCCACCGTTAAGCCAAAGCAGATATTGATCTGTGCGGAATATTCATAACGTTCATGACGGCGTTCGACATTATTCGAAAGCAGGTTATAGATATGAAAATGCAGAGCAGGTGTCAGGAACAGTTTTTCATTACGTGACAGATACTGGGCATTTTTGCTTTGCGTACCGGTCAGGTGTTCCATCAGGTTTTGTGTCGAAATATAGAAGCTCGGCTGGAAATGCTGACCCTGATGAGAATTCAGTAAAGGCGGATGATCTTTGCTGGCATCGACCACATAACGTGACAGTGTGGTTTCTTTTGGCAGAATCTGAACCAGTTTTGCCCAGTCCGCACTGCATAAATATAAACCCTGAATTTCAGCTGGACGGATCTGATGGGTATTGAAAATATCCAGCAAAATCAGTCGTGCATAGGCTTGGGCAATATTCTGGATTTCGTGCTGGGTGCCAAGAACCTGATTGATGTTGGTCTGATAGAAATTATTGTCCATCGCACATTCCAGCAACTGATGTGCCGCCAACCACTGACCGGCGCCAGGTGTGCTATACAGCATATGCTGTTGATAGAGCAGCAGGCTTAACTGTTGCAGGCCATAGTAGATGGACACCATCCGGGCACTTTGCAGACTTTTCTTTTTGCCCAGGGAAAATAGTGAAAACTTTTGATGATTCAGCTGATGATTACAGCGTTTGGCAATATCTATATAGATCTTGGCAAAATAGCTGCGTAACAGCATGGCCAGCTCAATAATCTGGTCATTGCGATCTGTCGTGATCAGACCCTGATTGACGAAATGTTTCTCAAGACTGGCCAAAACATTTTCAAGGGTAGGGTGCAATACCTGAATCAGGTCAAAACGCAAGGTTTCCGCACATTTTAGTTCGGAAATTTCCAGTAAAGCACTGAACAGAGACTTGGATGAATTCCCCAATTGCAGGATTGAAATTCCTGCGACCCATTCCTGCAATGCTTTGGCATTTGTGGGACAAAAACTTAGCTGTTCTATGGTGAGTTCAGCCGTTGTCTGAAAAAAGTCTGCAGTATGCTTACTCATCTTTATTATTTAACTCAAAAATGTTGAAACCCCAAAAAGCGGTGTCTTATTCTTCTCGCCCGCTATTTCTCGAACTAGTTTAGGAACCAGATACCCCGGTAGGTTCGCTAAAACTTCTGTATAAATCTCATTGATGTGCTCAGCAGGTAAATCAAAATGATGCGCACCTTTTACTTTATCAAGTACATGTAAATAATAGGGCATCACGCCAGCATCAAACAAGCGATAGCTTAAATCAATCAAAACTTGAGCAGAATCATTAACCCCTTTTAATAAAACTGCCTGATTGAGTACCGTGATCTGATGCTGAACCAGCTGATTAAGCTGCTTACAGGTCAGGTCATCCAGCTCTGATGCATGGTTCGAGTGTACCACTAGAATAATACGTAGCCTACTGTTTTTTAACATGCTTAGTAGCTCTTCGTCGATCCGATTTGGGATCACAATAGGAACTCGTGAATGTATTCTTAAAAATTTGAGATGTGGTACCGATTCTAGTCGTTCAATCCAGATTTTTAATTTTCGGTTAGATAAGGTCAGTGGATCGCCACCACTCAGAATTACTTCATTAATATCTGGCTGGCTTTCCAGATATTGTTTGATATTAATCCAGTCCTCATTTTTAGGCAGGTTTTCATGATAGGGGAAATGGCGGCGGAAACAGTAACGACAGTGAACTGCACAGGCACCGGTTAAGGTCAGTAGAAAACGTGACTTATATTTATGTAGAACACCAGGCTGCTGGTTGGCCTGTTCTTCACCCAAGGGATCGGTGACAAATCCCGGATGATCTTCCAGTTCCAGATGATGCGGTAACACTTGTAATAAAAGTGGATCTAGAGGATTGCCTGGCTGCATTTTGGAAACAAAAGCTCGCGGCACACGTAATTTAAAGGCTTGAGAGGCCAGCAGAGCACCAGATAACAGCTGATCTGGAGAAAGCTGTAAAATCTGTAGTAGTTCTTGTGGATCAGTGATCAGATCACTCAGTTGCGATTGCCAATTTGCTTCTTGATATAAATACTGTGTCATGCCGGAAGATCAAAAAAAGATGAAGGCGATAGCCAGAAGTGCGCAGTTTAGCAGTTTGTCTACAGATGGGAATGTGAAAGCTGGCTAAAATTTCTCTAAACACGATCAGTTTGCTATGGTATGCAAAAGCATAGAGACATTTATGTGCTTAGAAGACTGGTTGTGCACCAGTATTGGAATAGCTGATGCTAAGTTAAGCAGTGTCAGCAAGTTAAAACCGATTTTTTCGTTGCGGCTTGGTGTATTGCTCATTTAGAATACGCAACATTAAATGAATGTGCATGTGGCAACTCATGTTCGTGTCAGACTTGCTAAATGACATTGCAACAGCCCATAGCATCAATAGCTTAAAGTTAGTAAGTTTGGAGTGAGCCAATCATGGCCTATTATTCTACGAACGATTTCAAGTCTGGCCTGAAGGTTATGCTTGATGGTAACCCATGTTCAATCATGGAAAACGAATACGTTAAACCAGGTAAAGGCCAGGCGTTCAACCGCGTTAAATTACGTAACCTTCGCAGTGGTAAAGTTTTGGAAAAAACTTTTAAATCTGGTGATTCTCTAGAAGCTGCAGACATCGTAGAAGTAGAAATGGAATACTTGTACAACGATGGCGAAATGTGGAACTTTATGGATCCTGTAACCTTCGAACAGATCGCTGCTGATAAAACAGCAATGGGCGATGCTGCAAAATGGTTAAAAGACGATTCAAATGAAAAATGTACTATCATGTTATGGAATGGCGTACCTTTAACAGTAAGCCCACCAAACTTCGTAGTATTAAAAATTGTTGAAACTGATCCAGGCGTTCGTGGCGATACTTCTGGTGGTGGCGGTAAACCAGCGAAACTTGAAACAGGTGCAGTAGTACGTGTTCCATTATTCGTTCAGCAAGAAGAAAGCGTTCGTGTAGACACTCGTACTGGTGACTATTTAGAACGTGCATAATGGTCGGAAAATAGACTATTATCAAAGGGGATGACTAAAATCATCCCTTTTTTTATGCCAAAGTCTTAGAGGAATTCGAAAGGAACAAGCGTAAAGTCGCAAGGGAAAACAGCAGTACCTCGAATAAAAAAATCACGCTGATTTATATGCTTCACAAAATGAGGGATTGAATGGAAACTTTACAACAGAAGTCAACCATGACTTCGAAAATCATCTGGCTCCTGGTAGCCATAGTCGGGGCAGTCTCCTTCGGGATACTTGCACTCAGTCGTGGTGAGCATGTGAATGCAGTCTGGCTGGTACTGGCCGCAGCCTGTGTGTACAGCATCGCTTACCGTTTCTACAGTTTATTTATTGCCAATAAAGTTTTTGAACTGAATGCACGCCGTTTAACACCTGCCCATCGTCTGGGTGATGGTCTGGATTATGTGCCGACCAATAAAAGTGTGTTATTCGGTCACCATTTTGCCGCGATTGCCGGTGCGGGTCCTTTAGTCGGTCCAATCCTTGCAGCGCAGATGGGTTATCTGCCAGGCACGATCTGGCTACTGGTCGGTGTGGTACTGGCAGGTGCGGTACAGGACTTCCTGGTACTGTTTATTTCTACTCGTCGTGACGGTCGTTCACTGGGTGAAATGGCAAAACAGGAACTGGGTACCTTTGCTGGCATTATCGTGATGCTTGGTGCGCTGGGCGTAATGATCATCATCCTTGCAGTATTGGCGCTAGTCGTTGTTAAAGCACTGACTAACAGTCCATGGGGCGTATTCAGTATTGCAGCTACGATTCCGATCGCCATCTTCATGGGGATCTACATGCGATTTATCCGTCCGGGTAAAATTGCAGAAGTTTCGATCATTGGTTTCGTATTGATGATGCTTGGCATTATCTATGGTGAAAACGTTGCACAGCATCCCTACTGGGGACAGCTATTTACCTTAACGGGTACTGAGCTGACTTGGGCACTGATCATTTACGGTTTCATTGCATCGGTATTGCCCGTCTGGTTATTACTTGCGCCGCGTGACTATTTATCTACCTTCCTGAAAATTGGTGTGATTGCCGGTCTGGCGATTGGCATTCTGTTCGCGATGCCGGAAATGAAGTTGCCAGCGATTACCAAATTTGTCGATGGTACAGGCCCAGTATTCGCTGGTTCAATGTTCCCATTCCTGTTTATTACCATTGCCTGCGGTGCGATTTCCGGTTTCCACGCACTGGTTTCTTCAGGTACGACACCGAAACTGGTCAACAACGAACGCGATATCCGGATAATCGGTTATGGCGGTATGTTGATGGAATCATTTGTTGCGATCATGGCTTTGATCTGTGCCGCAATTCTTGATCCAGGTGTGTACTTTGCGATTAACTCACCAGCGGCGCTACTAGGTACCACTGTAGATACTGCGGCTGAAGCAGTGCGTAATCTCGGATTTGTGGTAACACCTGAAGCACTGACATTGCTGGCACAGGAAGTAGGTGAGAACTCGATTCTGTCACGTACGGGTGGTGCACCAACTTTCGCGATTGGTATGGCGCATATCATTACCGAAATCTTTAACAGCCGTGAAATGATGGCTTTCTGGTATCACTTTGCGATTCTGTTCGAAGCCTTATTCATTCTGACAGCGGTAGATGCGGGTACTCGTGCTTGTCGCTTCATGGTTCAGGATACAGTTGGTATCGTGATTCCTGCGGTAAAACAATCTCATAACTTCTTCGGTAATATGCTGGGTACAGCCGTTGCTGTTGCTGGCTGGGGTTTCTTCGTTTATCAAGGCGTCGTTGATCCATTAGGCGGTATTAACAGCTTATGGCCACTGTTCGGTATTGGTAACCAGATTCTGGCTGCAATGGCATTAATTCTGGGTACAGTCATCCTGTTCAAGATGAAGAAAGAGAAATATGTGTGGGTAACAATTGTTCCAACCGTATTCCTGTTTATTACTTCAATGACAGCCGGTTGGCAGAAGATTTTCCATGAAAATCCAAAGATCGGTTTCCTGGCACAGGCAGAGCGTTTCAATACGGCAATTGCGAATAATGAAATTCTGGCACCAGCGAAAACCCTGGCTGAAATGCAGACTGTCGCAATGTCGAATCAGATCAATGCAGCACTTTGTGGTTTCTTTATGATTGTGGCGTTTGTAATGCTATTTGCTGCAATTGGCGTGATCCGTCGTGCCCTGGCGAGCCCTGTACCAACCGTAAATGAAGCAGAAGCAGTGTATCGCGATCCTGAAGACATTCAGCCTGCAAAAGGACATTAAGGAGCAGCGCATGAACTTGAAGTTTGCTAAAGGTGGAAAAGCGGTTATCTATAAAATCATCAAGATGACTGTGATGTCACAAAAAGACCTGATCCTGAACCCGAAAAATTGGTCACGGATTGCGACGTTGTGGCAGCGTTTACAGCAGAGTTTCCGCCTAATGGTGGGTGTGCCGGATTATCAGACTTATCTGGCGCATATGAAAAAGCACCATCCTGATCTGGAAGCGATGGACCCTAAAACATTTTATCGTCACTGTGTAGATTCGCGTTATCCATCTGCCGGTGGAGATATGAAGAAGTGTCCATGCTAATGGATGAGTAAAATGAGCGCCTTTCGGGGCGCTTTTTTTAATGCTTTAAAGATATAAATTTATATCTTAATTAGACTTGTTTGAATTGAGCTACTCGTAGCGGCTCGCTAAATCTATAAAAGATAGGCTTAGGTTGGTGCTCATAGCATATGTTTAATTAATTCAACTAAAATCATAACGAGTTGGATAATTAATTTAGAGAGAATTAAAGAAAAAATTTTTTCTAAAAATTTAAATATAGAGAATTCTGAATGTCTTTTGAAATTAGGATTCATGGGCTATTCCAGAACTAGTTAAGTTATTTATATTCTCTAAATAGAACTAAGTATGAGAAAGGGAATAAATAAATTTAATTTTTCCATTGTTTTTTAATTTTTCATATGCATGCAAAATGGCCTCAGAATTTTTTAGTTCACAAGCATCTGCGATCTTCTTTACGTGCTTGTCGACAGAATCTTCTCTGATCCACGTACGTAAATTATCCTCAAGTTTTTTTATTTTTTCTTCATCAGTATCGTCGGAAGTAACAGTAAATAAATAATTATTAGCTACTAGAAAGCGAGCTTTAGCCTGAACTTTCAAAATTTTTAGAGAGTGGTAATAGTAAAGTAGCATTTCATATCGATATAAGTTGGCTGGTCTGCCTGCACGCATGTTGAAATTCACTTTTTTCTCAGCGTTATTTATAAAGTCATTTCCTACACCTTGTAAAACTGCATATGCAAAGTCAGCTTCTAAGTTTGTTAAAGACTCTTGATTTTTTATTTTCTCAGATATTTTTATTAAGAAATTACCTTGATCAATACTCGTATTAAGTAGTTGTTCTTTATCGAATGCATCTTCGAATACGAAGCCTTCAAAACGCCAATTTTTACTCATAATTTATTTAGTTAAATACTTCAGCTTCAAATATTAAGCAATTTCTTAAAAAATTAGAAACTATTGTTTAATATTTAGAAAATAGCCAAATCAGTGTATGTTAATCCTACAGCATGTTTTATTAGGGAAAATATTGTGATCTGGGGCATGAAACAAAAAGAAAAGCTGGATATTGCGCACAACAATGATGAGCTTGAACAGAAGCTGGCTGATTACGCACCCAAGATTCAAAAGTTTTTCCAAGAAATTAATGCCATTGTCCTGGACAAACATGCACAGACCAGATTAGCACTATGCTGTCTGATTGCAGGCGGGCATGTCTTGTTTGAAGATTTACCCGGTTTAGGGAAGACCACTTTGGCAAGTAGTCTAGCCCATCTCGTAGGACTGAAATTTCAGCGGATTCAGTTTACCAATGACATGCTGGCCAGTGATGTCATCGGTATCAATATGTTTAACCAGAAAGAACATCAGTTCGAGTTTAAACAGGGTCCTATTTTTACTCAGATTTTGCTGGCAGATGAAATTAACCGTTCCAGTCCCAAAACTCAGAGTGCCTTGCTGGAAGCGATGGAAGAAGGCTATGCCACTGTCGATGGGATACGCTATGTATTGCCTAAGCCATTTTGGGTAATCGCGACCCAGAATCCGTTATTTCAAAGTGGTACTTATGCCTTACCTGAATCTCAACTAGACCGTTTTTTAATGCGTCTATCTCTGGGTTATCCATCCCGTCATGCTGAAAAACTGTTATTACAGCAGGAATCCCGTTTTGCCTTGATCGCCAGCTTGGCACATGTGTTTAGCGAAAATGAAGTACTGGAATTACAGCAATTGACCCAGCAGATTTTCATTAGTGAAGCGGTTCAGGAATATATGCTGGATCTTGCGGAAGAAACCCGTAAGAAACGCCAAGGTTTATCAACACGAGGTTTGCTGGCACTCAAGCGTGCAGCACAGGCGAATGCCATCATTCAGCAACGTAGCTTTGTAACTCCGGATGATGTGCAAGCCGTTTTTGTGGCAGTTGCCGCCCATCGTCTGGGGCTGAGCGATGCAGAAACATTAAATGTGATGCAACAGGTTGCAGTCAGTTAAAGGAGTCCACTCTTGGATAAAACCTGGCAAAACTGGCTGGCGAAACGCTTTCAATTTTCACAGCAAAAACGACTTTCCCAAAAGGATGTGCTGGTCTTTATTTATCAGCAGGGTTATCTGTATCTGGTTTTGATTTTTATCACCTTTATTGCTGGCGTGAATTATGCCAATAACCTGATTTTAGGTTTCTGCTTTCTGATTAGTGCAGTGCTATGTGTCAGCTTCTATCTAACCTTTAAACAGTTGCATGATCTGGATATCGAAATGGTTGCTGAAGACGTCGGACAGGTGGGTCATGCACTTAACCTGCATTTTTATTTTCAGCAAGCAACAGCTCGGCCGCGTTATCTGTATATCAAGGCCGGCAATCAGCTGGAGAAAGTTTATCTGACTGAACAAAAGCAGCATTGGGTGCTGCCTTTTTATGCGGAACGTCGCGGTAAATTTGAGTATCCGGTGATTCAGATCTATTCGGTTTATCCCTTTGGTCTGGTTCGAGCCTGGACCTATCTTTATCATCATCAGTTTGCCTGGGTGGCACCCAAAGCTCAAAGCAATACTTCAGCAAACAAGATTTATCAAAATAGCTTTGAACCGGATATGGATGAGTTCCGTGAATTACGTAACTATCAATCTGGAGACTCATTACAGGCGGTTTCCTGGAAGCAGTTTGCACGTGGACAAGGTTTATATGTCAAAGTCTTTGAACAGTATCAGGATGAACATAGCATTGAGATTCATTATGAACATATGCCTAGCCAGTCGCATGAGGAGAAACTGGGCTTAATGATGGGACTGATTGAGCAATGTGAGCAGCAGCAATGTGCATATGCGTTACATTTACCACAGGCAGAATTGCCGCAGGGAGCAGGTGAAGAACAATTGCGTAAGGCCAAACAATTATTGGCTCAGGCATAACGGGTGAATCTATGATTGATGGAAAAATCCGAATTTCGATCGTCTTGACCCTAGGCTTGATCATCCTTGCCCAAGTAGCTTTCATCCCGGTGCTGCTCAGCATTATCTTTGTCATTAGCTTACTGTGTATCTGGATTTTTCTTAAACGGCGAAAGCCATTTCCTAAAATTGGAACTTTTCTACTTACGGTTTTAGCATTAGGTAGTATTTATCTCAGCCACCAAAGTTTTATTGGAGTGGAGGCAGGCGTCGCAGTTCTTTCCACTTTTTTATTTGCCAAATCATTAGAAACAAAAAACCGGCGGGATCTGATTATCCTGTTTAATTTTGCGCTTTTTGTTGCGGCCAGTTCATTTCTATATAGTCAGTCTTTTGGTATGGCTGTTGTGATTATTCTATGCTTATTAAGCTGTCTAATTGGCTTATACCGGATTCAGACCAGTGAGTTTCAGCAGAGTCAGCAATCACCACGTATAGCCTTACAGCAAGATGCTAAATATGTCGGCAGATTTGTGCTTTATGCTCTGCCATTTTTTATTTTGTTATTCATCTTCTTTCCGCGTTTGCCACCGCTTTGGCATATCCCGATTCCAGAAAATAAAGGCGTGACCGGGATCGCAGACAGTATGTCACCGGGAGATATTGCTGAATTATCTCAATCCAATGCTCTAGCTTTCCGGATTATTGGTGATGTGAGTAAACTACCGCCACGTTCAGAGTTATATTGGCGGGCATTAGTTTTAGATGAATATGATGGACAGCGCTGGACCAGTAGCTTTATTAATCAGCAGCCTTTAATCCGTCAGCCTGGAGAAGTTGTTCCAGTATCCACATCAAGGTGGAATTACCAATATCTGGCTGCTGATCCTTCTGTGTTCTGGGTGATGGGCCTGGAAAAATCGATGCCTTTGGAACGCCGTTATTATAACCGTCAGGATTGGAGTATCGTACCAAGGCGTTTAACCCAACGAGTAGAACCGATTCATTTACAATGGCTGGGTAGTCAAAATACCGAAAGTATTTTACCGGAGCAATTTGTTCAGCGACTAAATACCCAGACTCAATCCCATTTGGACTCTCAGGCACAGCAGCTGGCACAGCGCTTATATCTACAAAGTGGGGAGGATCCGCGACGTTATATCCGAACAGTCTTGAACTGGTATCAGCAAAATCATTTTGTATATACCTTGAAACCAGGCGTACTTGGTAAAAACCGGATTGATGAATTTCTATTTAAATCCCGGCAGGGTTTTTGTGAGCACTATGCTTCCAGTTTTGTCATGCTAATGCGATATGTTGGAATCCCGGCACGTGTGGTCACAGGTTATCAAGGTGGACAATTGGCACCCGATGGGAAAAGTTGGGAGGTACGTCAGTTAGATGCTCATGCCTGGACAGAAGTCTGGATTGACCAAAGATGGCAGCGTTTTGATCCTACCGCAATGGTAGCTCCACAACGTATTGATGATGGGATGCAAAATTTAATCTCGCAAGATGAGCGAGTATGGGCAAGTAATTCTGGCTGGACATCACAGCGTAATGTATGGCTGACCAAACTAAGAGTCTGGAGTGATTATGCAAGTTACCAATGGCAAAGTAAGGTCGTGGGCTATAATGCCGAATCTCAACAAGGCTGTTTAGCGAAGCTAGGTCTAAGTTCAGTTTATTCCAGTGTGATCATTCTCATATCCGGTATTGGCATACTTATATTGCTTTATATTTTAAAAATCTATCTTAAAAACCGGCAGTTAAAATCGCCTTTTGATTATTCTATTCAGCAGTTTAATCAGTCTTTGAACAAAGATTTAAAAAGACAATCCGCGGAGACTTTTCATCAATGGATGTTAAGGCTATCTCAGCAAGTTCAGGATAAAGATCAGTCTGTATTTTTTGAAGCAATTAGACTATTTGAAAAATCAATTTATTCTGGCAGGGAATTCTCAGACCAAGATTTGAAACAATTCAAAGATTTGCTTAAAACTTGTGCGCATATATTGAAAATTAAATGAAAAGACTTGTCTTAAGATCGAAAAATTTATAATATGCCAAGCATTCTAGGTGTATAGCTCAGTTGGTTAGAGCGCTACGTTGACATCGTAGAGGTCTCCAGTTCGAATCTGGATATACCTACCAAGATTTTAAAAACCGTAACTATTTATGATAGTTACGGTTTTTTTATGCTTAATCAATAGTCTTTATAACAAAAATTTGATAATACATTTGGACCTCTATGTTTTTTAGAAGCGGGTCACTCAAATGAATAGAGTTCCCCGCCTTCTGATTATGTATGTCTTCTCTTTTTAGATACGATCCCGGGTCATTTCACCATTGACCAGTCTTAACAGATTTAGTGGATTCTCATCTCTCAATGCCTCCGGCAACAGATTTTGCGGATAGTTCTGGTAGCAGACCGGACGAAGATAACGATCAATGGCCAAAGTTCCTACAGACGTCCCTCGTGAATCGGAAGTGGCCGGATAAGGCCCACCATGTACCATGGCATCAGAAACTTCTACCCCGGTCGGATAGCCATTCAATAACAAACGGCCAGCCTTTTCTTCTAATACCGGTACTACTTCCGCGAATTCTTCCAGATCCTGATCTTCTGCAATCAGTGAGGCTGTTAACTGTCCATTCATACTGCTGAGTGCCTGAAGTAACTGTGCCTTGTCTTCCACTTCAATCACAATCGTAGTGGGTCCAAAGATTTCTTCTTGCAGAAGTTGATCACCAGCAAGCAGCAGTTCAACCTCTGCTTTGAAGAGTTGCGGTAATGCCTGCTCCCCTTGTTGCTCCTGACCGGCCAGGTGCTGAATGCCGGAATGCTCGGATAAATGCGATAAGCCAGAAACATAGCTGTTTAATGTCCCTGCATTGAGCATGGTTTGAGCCGGCTTGTTTGCCATGATTTCACTGAGCTGTTCAATGAGCCGTGTATATTCAGGTGATTTAATTCCCAGGATCAATCCTGGATTGGTACAGAATTGGCCACAACCCAGTACTACTGAATCTGCCAGCTCCTGGGCAATCTGATCACCACGGTTTTTTAAAGCTTCAGGCAGCATCAGCATCGGGTTGATACTGCTCATTTCAGCAAAGACCGGAATCGGCTGTGGACGTGCTGCTGCCATATCGCATAGTGCACGGCCACCTTTGAGGGAACCGGTAAAACCGACGGCCTGAATTAATGGATGTTTCACCAGTAAGGCACCGACAGCATTACCATAGATCATGTTAAACACCCCTTTGGGCATGCCTGTTTTCTCAACGGCACGTTCAATGGCCTGAGCCACATAGTCTGCAGTGGCCATATGCCCGCTATGGGCTTTGACCACCACAGAACAACCTGCTGCCAATGCAGAAGCGGTATCACCACCGGCGGTCGAGAATGCTAAAGGGAAGTTACTTGCCCCAAAAACGGCAACTGGCCCTACACCGATTTTAATCTGACGCAGGTCTGGTCGTGGCAAAGGTTGACGCTCTGGCAGTGCGGTATCAATTCGAGCCCCTAGAAAATCACCACGGCGCAAGACTTTAGCGAACAAACGCATTTGCCCGCTGGTACGGCCACGTTCACCTTGCAGCCGGGCAATGGGTAAAGCGGTTTCTTGAGAAATCGTATTGAGGAAGTCTTCACCCAAAGCATCGAGTTCATCTG
Source organism: Acinetobacter sp. CAU_H_60 (assembly GCF_058599385.1). Taxonomy (NCBI): domain Bacteria; kingdom Pseudomonadati; phylum Pseudomonadota; class Gammaproteobacteria; order Moraxellales; family Moraxellaceae; genus Acinetobacter; species Acinetobacter sp. CAU_H_60. The sequence continues at coordinate 1,107,079 of NZ_CM178653.1, forward strand.
CGATGGATTCTAAGAATAGAGCCCGCTGTTCAGGGGAAGTATGGCGGTAGGTTTTAAAGGCAGCATGGGCAGCTTCCACGGCCTGGTTGACTTCCTGTTCAGTGGCCTGAAAGAAGTCAAAAGTCAGGGCTTCACCGGTGCTGGCATTCAGGCTTTTCAGGACTTTATCACCTGCAGCGCTACGGGTGCCAGCTATAAAGTTGTGGCCAATTGTATTCATCTGATTAGTCCTAGATTCGATTTAATGAGAATGTCGGGGCAAGTTTTTGTCATTAATGACACGCATATATAAGGTTGCTGGTTCCAGACATCCACCTGTAGAAAGTTGTCCTACTAACTTGCGATACATTTCTTGCCATGGTGTTTGAGATGCAGGGTAGTCAGGTTTCCATTGTTGACGGCGGCGTTCTAATTCCTCATCAGAAACAAGTACATTTACAGAACGTTTATTTAAATCAATTCTTAAGCGGTCATTGGTCTTGAGCAATGCAATCCCACCACCAATAGCTGCCTCAGGTGACATATTTAAAATGGAAGGGCTGGCTGATGTTCCACTTTGACGACCATCACCTAAACAAGGTAAAGAATCGATGCCTTTTTTGATCAGCTCTGTAGGAGGTGCCATGTTTACGACTTCAGCACTACCTGGATAACCGACTGTACCTGCACCACGAATGACTAAGATGCAGTTTTCATCAATATTAAGATCGGGGTCGTTAATACGGGCGTGATAGTCTTCTGGCCCTTCAAAGACAATCGCTCGAGCTTCAAAGCTATTTTCATCCTGTGGATTAGACAAATAGGTTTTCCTAAAAGCCTCTCCCACAACAGACATTTTCATAATCGCACTGTCAAAGAAATTACCACTGAGTACAATAAATCCGGCGCCATGTTTAAGCGGCTCTTGAAAGGGATAAATTACATCAGCGTTTGAAGTTTTAGATTGCTTGGCAATTTCACCTATAGTCTTGCCGCTCACTGTTGCACAATCTTCATGAAGTACGCCTGCTTTTTGTAATTCATACATCACTGCTGGTACACCACCGGCACGGTGAAAACCTTCACCCAGATATTTTCCAGCAGGCATACAGTTCACAAGAAGTGGAATATTTTCACCTACACGTTGCCAATCATCTAATGTAAGTTCTATTCCCATATGACGTGCTATAGCGATTAAATGCGGAGGACAGTTGCTAGAAGCCCCTAAAGCAGAGGCAACAGCAATCGCATTCTCAAAGGATTTTTTGGTCATAATTTTTGAGGGTCTTAAATCCTCAAGAACCATTTCACAGATGCGTTTACCGGTCGCATAAGCCATTTGACCACGCTCACGATAAGGTGCAGGAATACTGGCACACGTCGGTAGAGACATACCTAAGGCTTCAGCCAAGGCATTCATGGAAAGTGCCGTGCCCATGGTATTGCAATGCCCAACTGATGGAGATGCTGAAGTGGTCATTTCCATAAACCCTTCATAATCAATTTCACCAGAAGCCAGTAAATTTCGTGCATGCCAGATCACTGTACCTGATCCGATTAAATCACCTTTATAGTGGCCATCCAGCATAGGTCCACCTGAAAGAACAATAGCCGGTAAATCGGTAGTGGCTGCTGCCATGAGGCAGGCAGGTGTGGTTTTGTCGCAACCAGTGGTCAGGACCACGCCATCAAGCGGGTAGCCATGGAGAATTTCCACTAAACCTAAATAGGCTAAATTGCGGTCAAGCGCGGCAGTAGGACGGCGTGATTGTTCTGCAATTGGATGAACTGGAAATTCCATAGGAATACCACCGGCATCACGAATACCGGCCTTAACGCGTTCTGCTAATTCTTTGTGGTGACGATTACAAGGAGTTAAATCACTGCCTGTCTGTGCAATACCAATAATTGGTCGACCGGACTGAAGCTCATCACGTGTCAAACCATAATTCATATATCGTTCAACATACAAAGCTGTCATATCTGCATGTTCTGGATCATCAAACCATTCCTGGCTACGTAAAAAAATCCGTTTACTTTGATTATTCATTTCCAGATCCTTAACTTTAATATTATGCAAATGAGCAATATGGGAAGCAGTTATTTATTTGAAAGGTAGAGACCAACCCTAAAGCTAATCATTTAGGAATACCATTCAACCTAGGGATAATATGTGAAAACTATAGTAATTCACGCTGCTTTAAATTTTGCATCAATGAGTTGATGCCGAAATTCCAAGGTGATGCTCTGTCGCTGGTCGTTACAATATTGTAAAGAGTGCCTAGTTTAGGAGTATGAATCCGTACGACATCATCAACTTTGTGGGTAAAGCCCGCTCCAGGTTTTTCTCGATCTTGGGTAGGGGCAAATAATGTTCCTAAAAATAGTACAAATCCGTCCGGATACTGATGATTTTCATTTAAAGTCTGTTGAATTAAATCTTCTGGATCACGACTAATTTGAGACATGGAACTCAAACCATTCAAGACAAAATGATCCGTTCCTTCAATTTTGAGTTCTACCTCACATGAGCGGATATCATCCAAACTAAAAGTTTGATCAAATAAGCGGATGAAAGGACCAATTGCGCATGAGGCATTGTTATCCTTAGCTTTGCTCAATAAAAGGGCACTACGTCCCTCGAAATCACGCAGATTGACATCATTACCTAAAGTCGCACCTAAAATTTTACCTTGGCTATTTGCAACCAGAACCACTTCAGGTTCAGGATTATTCCACTCTGATTTTGGATGAATACCAATATTTTGACCTGTTCCTACGGCTGCTAGAACAGGAGCTTTAGTGAATATTTCTGCATCACTGCCAATCCCAACTTCAAGATATTGAGACCACATATTTTGTTCAATTAAGTATTTTTTTAATTCAAGTGCTTTTACAGAGCCAGGCTGAATAGATTTAAGACTGTCTCCAATCACTCCCTGTACGATTTCCCGAATGTGTTGCGATTTATCCGCATCACCTGCAGCCTGTTCTTCAATTACCCGCTCCAGCATACTTGCAGCAAAAGTTACTCCTGCAGCTTTAATCACTTGCAGATCAATAGGTGCTAAAAAATAAGCTTTACTTAGATCTGGCTCAGGCAAAGTATTTGCAAAAATTTCATCAATATTCCCAATCAATTGACCTTCAATTTTAGCAAGAGCCGAGATCGGGGAATCAGTTTCTAACAGTTCAGAGATCGTATTGAAATGACTAGAAATATCAAAAACCTGATTACCTTTCAAAATCACTGGCGATGGACCAGCAACTTTATGTGGTACCCATGCTCGCCCAATTAAGCATCCTTGTGTACCATCCACTGGCAATGAATTGGCTGAATTTAATGTAAATTTCATGTAAAGCAACTCTATTTATAATTGAAATCATCGTAGAATTCCTTTCTAATAAATACCAATGGTAATAATTTAATAATTAATAACCTGTAGTTATTGGTAAAAGGATTTCTAAATGGCAGACTTAAATTATTCGAGTTTCAATAATTGGTTCAAATATAGGCACTTGGTCTTATTAGAGACTTTGGCAAGAACTAAAAATATGCATTTAGCAGCTGAACAGATGAATTTAAGTCAGCCTGCGATCAGTAAAATGCTGAAAGAAATTGAAAATATGCTGGGTTTTACTATTTTTGAACGCTTACCGAGAAGTATGCCTGTAACAGCATTGGGGCAGCATGTGATTTGTTATGCACAGCGGGTCCTGAATGATGCCAAACATTTTGTTGAAGATATTGAAATGCTGAGACTAGGTGGACATGGATTTCTTAAAGTAGGTGGAATTTTTGCTGCAACCGCGTCTGTCATTCCAAATTCTGTGATTGAGATTAAAAAGAAATGGCCATTACTCTCCATTGATGTTGTTGAACAGACCAGTGATCATTTAATGGAAATGCTCAGTGAACATACACTGGATTTAGCGGTTGGCCGATTTACCCAGGCAACACAACAGCAATTTTTTGATTTTAAGCCCTTAGGACCTGAGCCTTTTTGTATTGTGGTTAATCATGAGCATCCCTATGCTCAAAAGAAATTTTGTCAATTAAACGAACTGCTAGATTGGCCTTGGGTGGTTTACCCTAAAGGAACACCAATTCGTGAACGTATGGAAGCGGCATTTATGCGCGCAAATGTTAAAGTCCCTTTGAATACGGTCAATACCATGTCCATGCAAACTTTCCTACAGATTATACAAACTGCTCCCATGGTGGCTATGTTGCCTGAAGCAATGGTCGCTCAACAGGTGAAAGACGGGAAACTTTGCATTATAGAAACCGAGTTGATTTTAGATGCCCAGGATTACGGTATTTTGACGAGGAAAAACGAACCAATTTCAGAAATTGCACAAACATTTATAGAAATTTTATTAGAGAATACTAAATAGAATTAAATAAAATAGCACTTAGCTGGGTGAATCAGCTAAGTGCTTTAATGGCATTTAACCTTTGAAATATGTTTCGGCGACACCTTGGATACCTAATCCATAAATGGCAAATACACTACCGCGCAACTGATTGTCTCCGGGAAAACGTGGTAAAGGAGGCTGAGACATAGAGGTAACAAATAGCACGTCTAAATTTTTTCCTCCAAAAGCCAGACTGGTCACTTTTTTAACTGGCATTTCAATAATTCGATCTATACTGCCATCAGGTGCATAACGTACCAATTGGCCTGAATATACTTTTGCACTCCAGACATAACCTTCACTATCTACAGTTGATCCATCTGCTGATCCACCATCCTGCGTATCGATTTTGCTAAAAACCTGTTTATTGGTTAAAGCAGTATCTGAACTGGCATAATCATATGACCAGATTTCACCTTGCCAGGTATCAGTAAAATAGAACTTATCGCCTTTGGGGTTCCAGCATATTCCATTTGAAGTATTGATATTTTCTTCAAGTTTCTGAACCGTCATATCTGTATTTAAACGATATAAAGAGGCAGTTTTATCCTCCTCCATACGGTTCATTGATCCAAAAACGAAACGGCCTTGTCGATCTACACCTCCATCGTTTAAACGATTAAAAGGCATATCTGGTTCAGGATGATAAATAAAATCTAAATCGCCGGTATCAAAATCTAGACTATGCAGCCCATTTTCTAAGGCAACAATTGCTCCATTATGATTTTCTCGTAGTGCATAAGATCCAATCTTTTGAAGGGTTTCCCAAGCTTTCAGGCCTTTACCTTGCTCATCACAGGAAAATAATCGACCGTCAAATATATCTACCCAGAATAATCGTTGACGAACAGGATCCCATGTCGGTACTTCACCTAAACGTGTCTTAACATCAACAAATACTTTAATTTCCATTTACGTTATCCTGAAAGATTATCTCTATTTTATAGGCATTCAATTTATTGAAAAATAATATACTTTCTAAGTAAATTATAATTTAGTTTAAAAAATTACTAATGATTAAATATCAATCTTTGATAAACAGAAGTTATTAATACTAAAGTAGCGATATTCTGAAATAAAAAATAATAAAAATTAGGTATATAAGTCTTTTGCCAAAAACTTATATCGAATAACTTTTCAATATCGATATTAAAAAGTTATCAATATTGAGGAATAATTCATTGGTAATTATTAATCATCCTACTTAATTTGATGAATACACGATTTGAGTCGTCTAATTCAAAAATTAGGGAAGGATTACCTATGAATATACTCATTACTGGTGGTACGGGCTTTATTGGAAAACAGATAGCTAGAAAAATCTTGGAATTAGGGACTATCACACTAGATGGACAAGCTGCTCAATCCGTAGAAAAAATCATATTATTTGATGCTTTTACAGGAGAGGACATTCCTGAAGACCCGAAAATTCAAGTCGTGATTGGTGATATTACTGACAAAGAACAAGTATCTAAAATTACCAAAAATGTAGATGTCATTTGGCATCTGGCTGCAGTAGTCAGTTCAGCGGCAGAAGCTGATTTTGACTTAGGTATGGAAGTCAATTTATACGGTTTGTTGACCTTGCTTGAATCAGTAAGACAACACGGATCCAAACCTCGATTTATTTTTGCCAGCGGTTGTGCTGTATTTGGAGGTGCCCTGCCAGAAGTAGTTACAGATGACACGGTCGTCACACCTAAATCATCCTATGGCATGCAAAAGGCGGTAGGCGAATTACTTGTTTCAGATTATTCACGTAAAGGCTTTATTGATGGACGAGTATTACGTCTACCAACAATTGTTGTTCGTCCAGGTAAGCCCAATAAAGCTGCTTCAACATTTTTTAGTTCGATCATTCGTGAACCGCTCAAAGGTGAGCCCGCGGTTTGTCCTGTCCAGGCTGATACGCCAGTATTTATCACCTCTCCACGTCGCTGTGTTGACTCAATGATTCATGCAGCGGTTATTTCTCCCGATCAGTTATCCGATCAGCGCATTATTCCATTACCTGGTTTAACGGTGACCGTTCAGCAAATGCTGGAAGCCCTAGAAAAAATTGCAGGAAAATCTGCGGTAAATCTCGTGCAGTGGCAAGAAGATAAAACGATCCAACGCATTGTGCAAAGTTGGCCAGTAAAGGTTAAAGCTGAATACGCTGAATCACTTGGGTTCAAAGCGGATAAGAATTTTGAAAGCATCATCCAGGCACATATTGAAGATACCCAAGAATTAATAGCTGAGATAGCTAATTAAAGTGAGACAGTATTATGGAAGATATTCAAGCTAAATCTGCTCTGGAAGAGCAAACCATTAAACGTATTTCAAAAAGAATTATTCCTTTTCTTATTATTCTATTTGTAATGGCATTTTTAGATAGAACAAATATCGGCTTTGCCGCCTTGCATATGAATGATGCAATTGGAATCACTCAAACTATCTTCGGTTTAGGCGCTGGAATTTTTTTCCTTGGTTATTTTATTGCAGAAGTTCCGAGTAATGTACTTCTGCATCGGTTCGGTGCCAGAATCTGGATCGCACGTATCATGATTACATGGGGAATCATTGCTGCTTTAATGGGCCTGATTCAGAATGGAACCCAGTTTATCGTTCTTCGTTTTTTACTCGGTATTGCTGAAGCTGGCTTTTTTCCGGGCGTAATTTTCTATCTTACTTTATGGTTTCCAGCACGGTATCGTGCGCGTGTATTTGCTACATTTTATTTAGGGTTGCCGATAGCCCAGATTGTTGGTGCACCTATTTCAGTTGGACTCATGCAATGGGGTGATACTATCGGTTATGAAGGCTGGCGCATGATGTATGTGCTTGAGGGTATTCCATCCATCATTCTAGGTATCATTTGCCTTAAATACTTAACCAATACACCCAAAGAAGCTCAATGGCTCACTGCTGATCAACGTCAATGGTTAATGAATACATTAGAAAAAGAAGAGCGTGAAAAAACTGAACATGCAGATGCCCATCTAAGTAAATCAACCGTTATCAAACAAGTCTTTAAAAATCCGTTGGTATGGGTTATGGCAATTGTTTACTTTGGGATTACGTCTGGATCGAATGCAATGTTCTTCTTCTTGCCAAGTGTGCTGGAGTCATTCCGGAATACGTTTGGGATGGAAATCAGCTTAATTCAGAATGGTCTTTTAACTGCAATTCCTTATGCATTTGCTGCTGTAGGCATGATTTTATGGAGCCGTCGCTCGGATCGTAAACAGGAGCGACATAAGCATGGTGCATGTGCAGCACTTATGGCAGCGAGTGCTATTGCAATCGCACTACTTGTGAACCAGCCATGGGCCATTATCGTCGGATTTATTTTCCTGGCAATTGGAGTATTTAGTGCAATCAATATTTTCTGGACGCTCCCAGGCCAAACATTAACAGGCGTAGGTGCTGCTGCTGGTATTGGACTAATTAACTCTGTAGGTAATTTAAGTGGATTTACAGGCCCATATTTAACTGGCTATCTATATACCACTACGGGTACTTATACCATTGCATTTCTAGTTATCGCTGGGTTTGTTGCTATTGGTGGGATCGGATTACTGGTGCTTGCCCATTTAAATGGCAAGCAGGTAGCAAAAGAAAAATTAAACCTCAAAGCCCAACCCAATCAAGGAGTATAAAACATGGCAAGGATTGGATTCGTGGGAACCGGTATTATGGGCACACCTATGGTTATGAATTTAATCAAGGGTGGTCACCAGGTTCAGGTATGGAACAGGACCCTCTCTAAATTGAAAGGATTAGAAGAGGCAGGTGCAAAAGCCTGTCATCAGCTATCGGAAGTAGGTAAAGATGTTGAGCTTCTGATTGTAATGCTGAGTGATGGAAAAACCTGTGATGAAGTTCTGTTTCAACAAGCTGGAGCAGTTTCTGAACTAAAGAAAAATAGTATTGTGATTGTCATGAGTTCAATCCCGGTAGAAACTGCAAAACATCAGAATGAACGATGTTTATCTTTAGGATTAAGGTATCTGGATGCTCCGGTTTCAGGAGGAGAAAAAGGTGCAAAAGATGCAACTCTTGCCATTATGGTGGGGGGCGAAGAAGATACTTTTACTGAAGCTCAAGCAGTTCTCAATTGTATGGGTAGAGCAGTGTTGGTGGGCGCTGCCGGATGTGGAGAGCTAGCTAAACTGGTTAACCAGATGATTGTTGCGAGTACGATAGCCACCGTTGCAGAAGGATTGCTTTTCGCTCAGCAAGGAGGAGCAAATCCACATAAAGTCAAACAAGCATTGACTGGGGGATTTGCTGATTCTCCTATTTTGCAACAGCATGGTGATCGTATATTAAGGCAAAACTTTGAACCAGGAGGGGCTGCGACAACGCAGTTAAAAGATACTCATACCGCTGTAAATTATGCGAAGGAATTAAACCTAAAATTGCCAGTAGCAGAATTGGTAAATCAGCTCTTTTCAGATATGGTCCATAATGGTGATGGAGCCTTAGACCATTCAGGGTTAATTCGTGAAATAAAAAGGCTTAATAATATAGAGATATAGTTATACTTTTATAAAATAAAAAACTGGCTCTTAAATAGCCAGTTTTTTATTTTAAATCTCTTTATTTTAACTATAAAAAATATATTCCATATTTTATATCTATTTCTAAATCATTAGACCTCTTTCATAAATCATTTTTTGCTCAGTTCCAAGTTGTAGATTCCAGCGATTAAATTGAATCTCAAACCAAGCCTTTTACCTCTATTTCGATAACGCTCAGCAAGGATTTTGAAGGTTTTCAGGCTGCCAAATACATGCTCAATTCCGATTCTTCTTTTATTGATTTCTTGATTATAGATTTTCAATTCAGGATCCAATTTACAGTGTCTTTTGGCTTTTAATGGCAACAGGCTATTCGGATACAACACATAAATCCCCTGATAGCCTTTATCTGCAAGAATAAAAGCCCCAAAAGGAATCTGGTTTAAATTGCGTTTGAACAACTCGAAATCATGCACTGCACCGCGACTGGTACATAAACTCAGAATTTTCTGAGTTTTGTAGTGAATCATGGCCTGTACTTTAAAGGTATGGGTCTTTTTCTTGCCGCTATAGCTTTTCTTCTGTTTTTTTAGGCCTTTGGATTGGAATTTCCGTGGCATCCACGATCACAACATGCCAGTCGATGCCTTCGCCCTCGGGTAAATCTTTGGGTAAATTAAACAGATTGGACCGAATCAGGCAGTCTTCAACATGACGGACAATTCTTGAGGCTGTGGGCTCTGAAACCCCGTAACTCGTCGCAACGTGAAATAAGGTTCGGTATTCCCGCCAATAGCTCAGACAGAGCAGAACCTGATCCTCCAGGCTTAACTTGGGCGGTCTGCCTTTGGCAGAGACATGCTTCTGCAATTGCTCAACCATCAAATAGAAAGTTGACCATGAGATGCCTGTGTATCGCTTGAACTGAGGATCAGAAAGCTTGTTTGAATCGATGTATTTCATCCGCAGATTATGCACGAATGCTAAGAAATCCGGAGTGCAAATATTAACCAAAAAGAAGATCGTTTTTTGATTTATGAAAGATATCTATTGGTTTGATGAGAAATAATAATAGTGATAGTGCAGGGTTATCACGTACTGGCAAAATGTAATTGGATTTTAAAAATCTATAGAACTATATTTTTCTATATTTTATTTAATAGAGGGACTTTCTAATAAATAAAATTATTCAGAATAAAAATGGATGGAATTAACCATATTTAAATGGTTAATAAATAGGGAAATAGAATGAGTTTAAAAAAAGTTCATCGGCATTCATGGGTATCGCTTGTAGTCTGTTGGCTAATCTGGTTGGTGATTGCCTATGACCGTGAATTGATTTTTCGTGCAGCTAATATGATTTGTGAAGAGTTCTCTCTTACACCCACAGAGTGGGGCTATACCATTGCTGCTATTACAGTGTCTCTAGCTTTACTTAGTATTCCCGTAAGTGCCTATTGTGATTTAAAAGCACCAGGCTGGAAACGTGCAATATTCCAGTGGCCTTTGATTGTCGGATTTACTTTTCTTTCCTTACTCTCTGGCATCATGTCATTCAGTAATACTTTTTATAAGTTTGTTCTTTTACGGATTCTGGTATCTATTGGTTGTGGTGTAGCTGAACCAATTGGGGTGAGTAATACCGCAGAATGGTGGCCTAAAGAGCACCGAGGTTTTGCAATCGGTGCCCATCATGCCGGTTATCCCGTTGGCGCAATGCTGAGTGGGGTAGTGATGGCATCAATTATTTATTATTTCGGTCCTGAAAACTGGCGTTATGCATTTTATCTCGGCATCATGATTTCAGTGCCAGTATTAACATTCTGGGCTATTTACTCAAACAAGAAACGCTATGATGAATTTCATGATGCATGTATAGATCAAGGTTTTACTCCTCCTACAGAAAATACATGTTTAGAAACTAAAGCTAAAAATCCAACTGAAGTGAAGAAAGGGGCTTTAAAAAAGACATTGAAGTCACGCGGTATTTTATTTACTGCTGGTAGTACATTGATTACTCATGTGGTTTATTTGGGCTTCCTGACTATTTTTCCAGCCTATCTCTACAATATTGTAGGAATGGATCTCGCCAAAGCAGCAGGTTTAAGTGCTGTATTTACGATTACAGGGATTATGGGGCAAATTTTCTGGCCATCTTTGTCTGATAAAATCGGGCGTCGTAAAACTCTAATTCTTTGTGGTATCTGGATGGCCGTTGGTATCGCCAGTTTCTGTTTAACCCAAGGAGTGGTTTCCGTCATTATTATTCAATTAATTTTTGGTTTTTCTGCTAATGCAATCTGGCCAATTTATTATGCTACGGCATCAGATTATGCGGAGCAGGATGCTATGGGGACGGCTAATAGTATTATTACTTTTGCACTGTATGTAGGTGGGGCTATTGCGCCGATTCTGATGGGTTCATTGCTGACAAGTTTTGGTGGTTGGCATAATGCAACCGGTTATACCTTGTGCTTCATCTTAATGTCAGTCTGTGCACTGATTGGTGTGTTGCTGCAAGTTATCTTGGGTTATTTGGATAAGAAAGATCATTTAAAACCTGTTTAATTCTTATAAATCTCAACTGTGGAATATAAGAAAATTAAAGAAGAGATGTATCATTAATGATATTTAGAGGGCTGTTCATTGGGATGAACAGCCTTTTTTGAAGAATAATTTATTTTCTTGGCTAATCTCTGGACTAAACTAGATTCTGATCATGACCTAGAATATTCTGGTTTACATTACTTTCTAAAATAGAAAACAGTCGCTCTTGGGCTTCATTCGTGGCCCAGGCAATGTGTGCTGTGATCATGACATTTTGATGCTTGAGTTTTAACAAAGGATGGTCTGCTGCAGGAGGCTCCTGATCCAGTACATCCGCACCAAAACCTGCAATCTGTTGATTCGTTAATGCTTCTGCCACATCTTCACTATGAATCAAACCGCCACGGCCTACATTAATCAGGATACTGTCTTTTTTCATTTGACTGAGCACACTACGATCAATCATATAGCGTGTTTCGTCATTCAATTCACAGTGCAAGGACAGTACATCAGCAAGCTGAATTGCCTGTGTAAATGGAACATATCCTTCACGACAGGTCGTGGCATGCTTACGCTCACTAAAGATAACCTTCATTCCAAATGCTTGTGCTTTTTCTGCAAGCGATTGACCAATTTCTCCTTTGCCCACAATGACCAGATTTTTATTTTTTAGTTCACGAATGGGCGCTGCAAGATAGAAAGATACCGGACTATCTGACCAGGTTCCATCTTGGACAGCCTTAACTTGGGAGCTGAAATTTTTGATCAGGTTCATCATTAGGACCAATGCATGTTCAGCCACTGCATCGCCAGCATAGCCGCGTATATTGCAAATTTTGATATTTCTGGATTTTAATAATTCAATATCCACATGATCGTAACCTGTCGAACAAAGTGCTAATAACTTTAAGTTAGGATTATGATCGAGAATCTTTTCATCTACTTTCAGGTCACTGATGATAAGTACGTCTTGATCATGAACCTGATCATAAAACTGTTGCTGACTTAATTGCTCATATTCAGTGTATTCAACGGGAAAATTAAATTGAAATGCTTTATTTAGTAATACGCCTTTTTCAACACAAGTAACTTTTACAGTATTTACAGTATTCATAAATATAAATATCTAAACAGAGATGTATGGTCATGACTTATTTCTTAATCAAGTCATACGCCATTTTGGTATCCTCTAACTGCACCAGCGATGCATGGCGTGCAGAAAGAGGGTCTTTATTTTCAATTGCAGTTAAAATCGCTTTATGCCGAGGCAATGAGTGGTTTTGTAAATTCGGTCTTAAACTCGTAACCTGGATAGACTGCTGTAAAGGTAAAACCAGCATTTTTGACATATAAGCAAGTAAATCATTATGAGTGGCTTTGGCAATGGAAAGATGGAAATCAATATCCGGCTGGATAAATTCTTCAATTGTTGAGGCCTGTTCCATTCCTGCATATGCTTTTTTAATATGAGCAATATCTTCTTCTGTGGCTGTACTTGCTGCGATATAAGCCAGTTCTGGTTCTAATACACGACGTACAGTAGATAAAGTTTTAAAAAATTCATTTTCAGGGGTGGATTGAATGAGCCAATATAAAATATCCGGATCAAGCAAATGCCATTCTTCTTTAGGTCGCACAACTGTACCAATTTTAGGCCGAGAATAGGTCAGGCCTTTGGCATTCAGCACACGGATAGCTTCACGAAATACCGGACGACTGACTTGATATTCTTCACACAGTTCTGCCTCTGATGGCAGCTTGGCATTTTCTGGTATTTCACCAGATACGATTTTTAGACCTAATTGCTGAACAATAAGAGCATGTTGGCTTTTACTTGGAACAGGATTTTTATAGTCGGCATTACTCATATTTAACAATTGATCATTGATGACCTCATTATGGTATAGATGACCTCATGATTTCACAAGATCATCTATATTTGAGGCACTTAATGTGAATGTCGGGGTACTTCAGAGCCTCGGCAACCTACCAAAAAGTCAAAGTCACAGCCTTCATCTGCTTGAAGTACATGGTCTACGTAGAGCTGACGGTAGCCCCCGATAAAACTTGGTCTTGGTGGTTCCGGTAAATTGGCCAAACGTTGCTGCAATTCTTCATCTGAAATGTCCAGATGTAGTTTTCCAGCATAAGCGTCGAGTTCAATGTAATCACCATTTTGGACAGCAGCCAAAGGGCCGCCGGCCATAGCTTCCGGTGCTACATGTAAGACTACAGTACCATATGCAGTCCCACTCATTCGCGCATCAGAAATCCGCACCATGTCGGTAATTCCTTTTGCCAGAATTTTTGGAGGTAATCCCATATTGCCGACTTCAGCCATGCCTGGATAACCTTTTGGGCCAGCATTCTTCAGTACAAGGACACAAGTTTCATCTACATCCAGGTCTGGATCAACGATACGTGCTTTATAGTCATCAAAGTTTTCAAAGACTACTGCACGTCCACGATGTTTCATTAATTCAGGAGAGGCCGCAGAGGGTTTTAATACAGCACCTTTTGGCGCCAAATTGCCTTTAAGAATACACATGCCACCATCATTACGAAGTGGATTATCAATTTGACGGATCACTTCATCATTATAGATAGGCGAGTTTTCACAGTTTTCCCAAATACTCTGACCATTAACAGTTAATGCATCTGGATGTGGGAGCAGATTACTTTCGCCCATACGACGTAATACTGCTGGTAGGCCACCACTATAATAAAATTCTTCCATCAGGAAGCGGCCTGAGGGCTGTAAATCAACAATTGTTGGCATACCACGACCTACACGATTCCAGTCATCCAGCTCCAGATCAACCCCGATACGGCCAGCAATCGCTTTCAAGTGAATAACAGCATTGGTTGAACCACCAATTGCCGCATTAACCTTAATAGCATTCTCAAAGGCTTCTTTAGTTAAAATTTTAGAAAGACGAAGGTCTTCTTTCACCATATCTACAATGCGCATGCCAGACAAATGCGCTAATACATAACGACGAGAATCCACTGCTGGGATTGCAGCATTATGTGGTAAAGACGTGCCTAATGCCTCTGCCATACAGGCCATAGTAGAAGCAGTACCCATGGTATTACAGGTTCCTGCGGAACGTGACATACCAGCTTCCGCAGATAAAAACTCATTTAGATCAATTTTTCCGGCTTTTAATTCTTCATGCATTTGCCAGACAATCGTACCGGCGCCAATGTCTTTACCTTTATGCTTGCCATTTAACATGGGGCCACCGGTCACTACAATTGCAGGAACATCACAACTAGCAGCACCCATAAGCAATGCTGGAGTCGTTTTATCACAACCTGTTAGCAGGACAACGCCGTCGATAGGATTACCGCGAATTGCCTCTTCAACATCCATACTCGCCAGATTGCGAGTTAACATGGCAGTTGGACGCAAATTTGATTCCCCATTTGAGAAAACTGGAAACTCAACCGGATAGCCTCCAGCCTCTAAAATACCTTTTTTTACATGTTCAGCTATTTTACGAAAATGGGCATTACAAGGAGTCAGTTCTGACCAGGTATTACAGATGCCAATGATTGGTCGGCCATCAAACTCGTGATCAGGAATTCCTTGATTTTTCATCCAGCTACGATACATAAATCCATTTTTATCAGTGGTCCCAAACCATGCTGCCGAACGAAAAGGCTTTTTGTTAGACATCGCTATATCCCTATATGGTATTACTATTTAAAATATTAAAATTAAAATACAACAAAAAAAATAGTTTTAAAAGGGTTTACAACTTAAATAGTAATACTATATTTTGTCCTTACAGATTTCTCCCTAAGCATGAAGCTAAAACTAAAAATGGAAATATGGAGTCGAAGATGGATTTCGAGAAGGATGTCATTAGGAAGGTAACATTTAAGTTAATACCCGCTTTAGTGATCTTATATTTAGTTGCTTATATTGATCGTGCTGCAGTCGGTTTTGCCCATTTACATATGGGTGCTGATGTAGGAATAGGTGATGCGGCTTATGGATTAGGTGCAGGCTTATTCTTTATTGGTTATTTTCTATTCGAGGTGCCGAGTAATTTATTATTAGACAAATTTGGTGCCAGAAAGTGGTTCGCACGAATTCTGCTGACATGGGGTTTAATCACCATGGCCATGGCACTTATTCAAGGGCCACACAGTTTTTATATTCTCAGATTTTTACTGGGTGTGGCTGAAGCAGGTTTCTTCCCAGGAGTATTGTATCTGATTACCCAATGGTATCCGGTGCGTCATCGTGGAAAAATTATGGGGATGTTTATCCTGTCACAACCGATTGCCATGATGGTAGCAGGGCCTTTAGCAGGTGCATTATTGGGGATGGACGGGATCGCCAATATGCATGGCTGGCAGTGGTTGTTTGTGATGGTCGGTTTACCAGCAGTATTACTGTCTTTACCTACCTTACTTTATCTTCCAGACAATATCAGTGCTGTAAAATGGCTGAGTAATGAACAAAAGAACTGGCTTAAAAATGAATTAGTTAAAGATGAAGCTGAATATGATCAAACACGTCATGGAAATCCGCTTCATGCTTTAAAAGATAAACGTGTACTAACTCTGGCTTTATATTATTTACCGGTCACTTTAAGTATTTATGGTCTAAACCTCTGGTTACCTACCATTATTAAGCAATTTAGTGGTGGTTCAGATCTACAAGTTGGCTTTCTCTCTAGTATCCCTTATATCTTCGGGATCATTGGTCTGCTTATTATCCCTCGCAGTACAGATAAATTAAATGACCGTTATGGACATCTTAGCTTCCTATATGCCTTAGGCGCCTGTGGCATGTTCTTTAGCGCTTGGTTGACTTCGCCTGTAATGCAGCTCATTGCACTTTCTGTTGTAGCGTTCGCTCTATTTTCAACCACGGCTGTGTTCTGGACACTTCCTGGGCGCTTCTTGACAGGTGCCAGTGCAGCAGCAGGGATTGCTCTTATTAACTCTGTTGGAAACCTAGGTGGTTATATCGGCCCGTTTGGTATCGGTTTATTAAAACAATATACCGGCAATATGGCTTCAGGTTTGTACTTTCTAACAATAGTCATGATTTTTGGTTTGATTTTGACATATTTCGTCTATGCAAAATTTGAAACCAAGAAATCTAAAACAATGAACATTAATGAAAATGCTAAAGGATAGCAGCATGAATATTATTCAGTTTGAAGATCATTCTAATCAACGTGCGATAGGTATCGTAGAAAACAATCAGGTACTAAAGGTTAAGGAAATAACTACAGTTCGTGAGCTTGCACTCTTAGCTATTGAAAAAGGTCTGTCACTCGAAAAACAAGTTGAAGCATTGGGTTTTGCAGAACAACGTTATGACTATGTCGAGCTATTAAATAATCACAAAGTATTGCCTCCTTTAGATCATCCTGATGCTGCGCACTGTTTTATATCAGGAACAGGTTTAACACATTTAGGATCAGCATCTACGCGCGACAAAATGCATCAACAGAATCTGAATGATCCAGCTTCTATGACGGATACCATGCGCATGTTCCAGTGGGGAGTAGAAAAAGGTAAACCTGAAGCAGGTCAGGTAGGTGCACAACCAGAATGGTTCTATAAAGGAGATGGCTCAATCGTTGTACGTCCTGGTACAGAATTACCACTGCCTCCTTTTGCCGAGGATGGGGGTGAAGAGCCAGAAATAGCCGGTTTATATGTAATCGGTCCAGATTTAAAACCGTACCGTCTCGGTTTTGCACTAGGCAATGAATACTCAGACCATATTATGGAGCGCCGTAACTATTTATATCTTGCGCATTCAAAATTACGGTTCTGCAGTTATGGTCCGGAATTAAGAACAGGCGATCTGCCTAAGCACCTAGTAGGTAAGAGTCGTTTAAAACGTAATGGGGAAGTGATTTGGGAAAAAGAGTTTCTTTCAGGTGAAGACAATATGTGTCATAGCCTGAGTAATCTTGAATATCACCATTTTAAATACCAACAGTTCCTCAAACCAGGGGATGTTCATATTCATTATTTCGGAACAGCCACACTGTCTTTTGCAGACGGTATGAAAGCTGAAATTGGTGATGAATTTGAAATTGAAATGAAAGAATTTGGACAACCCTTAGTTAATAGATTGGCACCAACTCAACCTGAATTACCAATTGGCTCAGTTATAACTCTTTAAGGATCTTAGATATGAATTTTGGACACAACTTTATAGCAGGTAGTCGTAGTGCAGAAGGTGATAAAATCCTTAAAAGCCTGAATGCCACCACAGGTGAGGCACTGGATTTCGATTTCCATCAGGCCACCGAACAGGAAGTCAACCGTGCAGTAGAAGCTGCCCATGCTGCATTTAAAACCTATCGCCATACTTCTCCTGAACAGCGTGCTGTTTTTCTAGAAACCATCGCAGATGAACTGGATGCACTCGGTGAAGAGTTTTTAAATACCATTTCCCTGGAAACAGCTTTACCTATTGCTCGTCTGCAAGGTGAACGCGGCCGTACCAGCGGGCAAATGCGCCTGTTCGCGAAAGTATTACGTCGCGGTGATTTCCTGGGTGCACGAATTGATACCGCACTGCCAGACCGTCAACCTTTACCACGACCAGACTTACGTCAGGTCAAGATTGGTGTAGGTCCTGTTGCCGTTTTTGGGGCAAGTAACTTTCCTTTAGCTTTCTCCACTGCCGGAGGTGATACCGCTTCTGCATTAGCAGCAGGTTGTTCAGTAGTAGTTAAAGCGCATAGCGGTCATATGGCCACAGCAGACTATGTGGCTCAAGCCATTGAACGTGCCGTTGAAAAGACTGGCATGCCTAAGGGTGTATTTAATATGATCTATGGCAATGCAGTCGGTGCCTTACTGGTCAAACATCCCCTGATTCAGGCTGTAGGATTTACCGGTTCTCTGAAAGGTGGCCGTGCACTATGCGATATGGCAGCAGCCCGTCCGCAGCCTATTCCAGTCTTTGCAGAAATGAGCAGTATCAATCCAATGCTGATGTTACCAGAAGCCTTAAAAAACCGTGGTGATCAGATTGCTCAGGAGTTAGCGGATTCAGTAGTCCTCGGTTGTGGTCAGTTCTGTACCAATCCTGGATTGATTCTCGGAATTAAATCGCCTGAATATACCCAACTGATCGAGCAGCTCAGTGTAATCATGGCGAACAAGCCAGCTCAGACCATGCTCAATGCAGGTACTTTAAAAAGCTATACATCAGGTCTGTCTCATTTAGCCGAGCATGCAGGGATTCAACATTTGGCAGGTCAGGAACAGCAAGGAAACCAGGCATTACCTCAGCTGTTCAAAGCGGATGTGGAGCTACTACTTGCAGGAAATCAGTTACTGCAGGAAGAAATCTTTGGCCCAACCACCATCGTAATTGAAGTGGAAGACAAGGCACAGTTACTTCAGGCACTCAGCAGTATGAATGGACAGTTAACAGCCTCACTGATTGCAGAAGATCAGGATCTGGAAGAATTCGCGGAAGTAGTACCGGTATTAGAAGAAAAGGCTGGCCGTTTGTTGTTAAATGGGTATCCGACTGGGGTAGAAGTCTGTGATGCCATGGTACATGGTGGGCCTTATCCAGCCACTTCCGATTCACGTGGTACCTCTGTAGGAACTTTGGCCATTGATCGTTATCTTCGTCCGGTCTGCTACCAGAACTATCCGCAAAGTTTGTTGCCGGAGGCATTGAGAGATGAGAATCCACTAAATCTGTTAAGACTGGTCAATGGTGAAATGACCCGGGATCGTATCTGAAAGATAAGACATACATAATCAGAAGGCGGGGAACTCTATTCATTTGAGTGACCCGCTTCTAAAACCCATAGAGGTCTATATAGACAAATGCTTGGAATGAGTTAAGTATGAATTTATCTGCTTAGCCTAGATAACCATAATCTCAATAATAAATTAAGAAACATTTAAGGATGAATGTAATGAATACTCTTGTGAAATTTTCACTAGTGGTAGGGACACTTATGCCTTTATCACCTGAGTTATTGGCAAATGAACTATTTGAAGACGGTCAATTTGATGTAGTCAACCGCAATTTTTATTTTTATCGTGATTTTAGAAATGGAGCTTCAAATCCTTCGGGCGCAAACACACAGTTAGCAGAAGAAGATAGAGAAGGCTATCGTAGTGAATGGGCGCATGGTGTCATGGCAAGGTATACGTCTGGTTATACTGATACCGCCTTGCAAATAGGATTTGATGCGTATGGCATGGCAGCTATAAAACTATACAGTGATGAACTTAAGACTGGTACGAATTTAATAGAATTTGATCCTGTAACTGGTAAGACTAAAAGCTTTAATGGAGAAGTTGGAGGTGCCTTAAAAGTCAAATATAAAGACACTGTATTGACCTATGGTAATCAATTTCCCAATGTACCAGTATTAGCGACCAATACATCTCGATTACTCCCATCTGTGAGTACAGGTGTAACTTTACAGAATACATCTATAGATCATTTAGAATTAAATGCCGGTTATTTTTATAGTATGAATCCGGTAGATTCCACAAAGGATTTAAACTTTTTTACCACAGATTATGGCCCAGCTGCAGGTATTAAAGCTGATAGTGTTAGTTTTGCTGGTGGAACCTATAAATTACCAAACACCTCCGTAACTGCTTATGCTTCTGAATTAGAAGATGTTTGGACACAATTCTTTCTAGGTGCAAATTTCCAGCATGCTCTTGAGAATAACCATAAATTTAAAGCAGCCTTTGCCGGATATAGTAATAAAGATACGGGCAAAAAAGTTGCAGGTAATATTGAAGCAAATATTGTGTCTGGATTAGTGGGATATCAGATAGATCAACATACTATTTCTCTGGGATATCAACAGGTATTTGGCAATGAACCTTTTGACTGGGTAGGATACTCCACAATTGGCGGTAATATTTCAATTTTAAATGCAGCGCAGTTTGCCAGTTTTTCTGAAGCAAATGAAAAATCACTCCAGCTTAAATATGAAACAGATCTGAGCACTTATGGACTGCCCGGCCTAAGCTTAATGGGCCGATATATTTATGGCTGGGATGTAGACAATAGTAATAGTGACAATACCTTTTATACTCAAAGATTTATTTACGACCCTAGCAAAGACAATAAGCATTGGGAACGTAATATACAATTAGCTTATAAGGTTGCTTCGGGTTTTGCTAAAGGTATGGATATTAAATTGCGACAAGCTACCCACCGAGCGACTAAAGGCTATCGATATAATGATATTGATGAGCTTCGGGTTATTATTGAATATCCTTTTTCATTTTAAATGACTCAAAAATCTTAAATATTTTCATTTTTAAATTTGAGTAGAGTAAATTTTTCTAGGATGATTCTTTATGAATCATCCTGAAACTATTTTGAATTAAAAAATAATTTACATTGTTTATAGGCTATCCAAGGTCTAAATTACCTAAAGTCTCTTCTTGCGCTTTATAAGTTCGATTAAAAAAATGCACATAATTTAAACTGAAGAAAGAGTAGAAAGGTGATTATTATTTAGGTTGTCTTAAGTCTTCAGGATCAACTATCAATTTATCAGGTGCAGATCATAAATTTCGATAGGAAAGAACAGATCTGTTTCAATTCGCTTTTTAACCCATACTTATGGAAATTACGGCCATTGATAATTTATTTTCATGATACCCAACATGTAGATAAAAATTGATGGCAAAAAACCGAATTAAGCACACTTTAAGTTTATAGGTAAATCTGTCTGATTTTTAATTTAAGTAGTTGAATTATAATGATTAAATTATAATTCTTGGTAAAATTAAGCAAAATCTGAGAATTAACCCTCTAATGCACAAATCGCATGGTTTGGCAATGTGCCGATTCGAAAAAAGGTTCATTTTCACGTAGAATACTGCTGTCGGTGAATCACGCTGACAATTTTTACGAATTTTTCAGGCAAAGTTGAATATGTATTGATATTCCTTTGACTGAGGTGCAACCAGCACCACTACTTTCAAAG
Source organism: Acinetobacter sp. CAU_H_60 (assembly GCF_058599385.1). Classification (NCBI taxonomy): domain Bacteria; kingdom Pseudomonadati; phylum Pseudomonadota; class Gammaproteobacteria; order Moraxellales; family Moraxellaceae; genus Acinetobacter; species Acinetobacter sp. CAU_H_60. The sequence continues at coordinate 1,128,509 of NZ_CM178653.1, forward strand.
TTTATTTAAGTAACCGGTTCGCTGAAATTAGGCCAAAAGCCTGATGATCAGAAACTCAATCCAAAGCAAGGGGCTATATATGGCTGGTGGAAAGTCAACAATTATTTACACACTGACCGACGAGGCGCCATTATTGGCGACTTACTCTCTACTGCCGATCATTGAGACCTTTACTAAGCCGGCGGGCGTTGAGATTGTTAAGACAGACATCTCTGTAGCCGCACGCGTACTTGCAGAATTCGCAGACTATCTAAGCGATGAGCAGAAAGTTTCAGATAACCTGGCAGAATTAGGTCGTCTTACTCAGGACCCAGATACTAATATCATTAAACTCCCTAATATTAGTGCATCTGTTGCTCAGTTGACGTCATGTATTAAAGAACTTCAGTCTAAGGGCTATGCACTGCCTGACTATCCAGAAAACCCGACTACTGAAGAAGAAAAAGCAATTAAAGCGCGTTATAGCAAGTGCCTAGGTTCAGCAGTGAACCCAGTACTTCGTGAAGGTAACTCTGACCGTCGTGCGCCGACAGCAGTGAAAAACTACGCGAAAAAACACCCACATTCTATGGGTGAATGGAAACCTTGGTCACAAACTCACGTTTCTCACATGCAAGAAGGCGACTTCTACCATGGCGAAAAGTCTATGACTTTAGACCGTGCACGTAATGTGAAAATGGAACTGATCACTAAGTCTGGTGAAACTATCGTTCTTAAGCCAAAAGTTGCGCTTCAAGACGGCGAAATCATCGACTCAATGTTCATGAGCAAAAAGGCACTTTGCGACTTCTATGAAAAAGAATTAGAAGATTGTAAAGAAGCTGGCATCCTGTTCTCTTTACACGTTAAAGCGACCATGATGAAAGTATCACACCCGATCGTATTCGGTCACTGTGTGCGTATTTACTACAAAGATGCGTTTGAGAAACACGGTAAATTATTCGACGAGCTCGGCATTAACGTAAACAACGGTATGGCTGGTCTTTACGAAAAAATCGAATCTTTACCGACTTCTTTACGTGAAGAAATCATTGAAGATCTTCATGCATGCCAAGAACACCGTCCAGCACTTGCGATGGTTGATTCTGCAAAAGGTATTACTAACTTCCATTCTCCAAACGACGTGATTGTAGATGCTTCTATGCCTGCAATGATCCGTACTGGCGGTAAAATGTGGGGTGCTGACGGTAAACCTTACGATTGTAAAGCAGTTATGCCTGAATCTACATTCGCACGTATTTACCAGGAAATGATCAACTTCTGTAAATGGAATGGTAACTTCGACCCACGTACTATGGGTACAGTTCCTAACGTTGGTCTAATGGCTCAAAAGGCTGAAGAATACGGTTCTCACGACAAGACTTTCGAAATTCCAGAAGCGGGTGTTGCGAACATCACTGACCTTGAAACAGGTGAAGTGTTGATGTCTCAAAATGTGGAAGAAGGCGATATCTGGCGTATGTGCCAGGTGAAAGACGCACCGATCCGCGACTGGGTGAAACTGGCTGTGACTCGTGCACGTAACTCTGGCATGCCAGCAATCTTCTGGTTAGACCCATACCGTCCACACGAAAATGAATTGATCAAGAAAGTTGAAAAATACTTGAAAGATCATGACACTGACGGCTTAGACATCCAAATCATGTCTCAAGTACGTGCAATGCGTTATACACTTGAACGTGTTGCTCGCGGTCTAGATACCATTTCTGTAACAGGTAACATCTTACGTGACTACCTCACAGACTTGTTCCCAATTATGGAGCTTGGTACTTCTGCGAAAATGTTGTCTATCGTGCCTTTAATGGCAGGTGGCGGTATGTACGAAACTGGTGCTGGTGGTTCTGCACCTAAACACGTACAACAATTGGTAGAAGAAAACCACTTACGTTGGGATTCTCTAGGTGAGTTCTTGGCATTGGCTGTTTCTCTGGAAGAAATGGGCATTAAAGAAAACAATGCACGTGCGAAACTGCTTGCGAAAACACTGGATGCTGCGACTGGTAAATTGCTTGACAATGACAAGTCTCCATCACGTCGTACTGGCGAGCTAGACAACCGTGGCAGCCACTTCTACCTGGCTAAATTCTGGGCTGAAGAACTTGTAGCGCAAGACGAAGATGCAGAATTGAAAGCGAAATTTGCACCGATCGCTCAATCTCTTGCTGAAAATGAAGAGAAGATCGTGAGCGAATTGAATGCAGTTCAAGGCCAATCTGTAGATATCGGTGGTTACTATGCAGTTGATCCTGCAAAAGTAAATGCTGTAATGCGTCCAAGTGCTACATTGAACCAAATCATTGAATCACTAAACGCTTAATCAGGCTGTACTAGCTTTAAAGCTCGTAAAGTGAATAAAACCGGTGCTTAGGCGCCGGTTTTTTATTGTTTTTAGATATACATTTAGATAAGAAATGAAGAAATGAGATTTCAGTTAAGTTTCTGATCTATCGTTATTTGATTGAATAATCGAAATGATTAAAAAATAATTCTGAAATTGTTATATTGATTTAAAGTATAAACGCTATATTAAAAAAAGGTTTTGTTGACCTGGGTAGGGTAGAGCCATGAGTAATCAGATATTCATACGACAGACTTTCGATGGTCCGGTGGATATTGTTGGCGATATTCATGGTGAGATTGATGCGCTACAACAATTATTAGAAGTATTGGGCTACGATCTGCAAGGTCGTCATCCTGAACAGCGTAAACTGATTTTTGTCGGAGATCTGTGTGATCGTGGACCAGACAGTATCGCTGTCATTAGACAGGTCAAAAATTTAATAGAAAATGGCAATGCGCAATGCATTCTGGGTAATCATGAAATCAACTTGTTAACCGATACGCTACGGGAAGGCAATGGCTGGTTTTTTGGTTCACCGCATCAGGATGATCTCAAAACTTTTGATTCAGTTCAGGCTTCAAGTCAGGATCGTGCATGGATTCTGGAATTTCTAAACAGCCTGCCTTTGGCACTAGATGCACCTCATTTAAGAATTGTGCATGCCTGTTGGGATACGCAGGCAATTCAACAATTGAAATCTGTTCCTTTTAATTCAATCAGACAGGCTTATGATCATTTTGTCCTGAAAAATGAGCTTGAGTTGCAGACCTTGGGCTTTGATGAATATATTCAGAGTGAACAGCAGCAATATCAGGGGCAGTTCAAGGATCCAACAGCTAGCATTCCCTTATTAAAATATATCGCTGAGAAAGAGTTACGCGACCAGATGCAAAATCCGATTCGTACCTTAAGCTCAGGCGCAGAAAAAATTGCGCGACGACCAGTCTATGCAGGGGGGCGCTGGCGCATGATTGACCGTTTGCCATGGTGGGAGTGTTATACAGATACGATACCTGTGGTGATTGGCCATTATTGGCGAAACTTTAAAACCACCGAAGAAAAATCCGGTCTGTTTAAGCACATTGATGCCCTGCAATGGTTTGGTCAGCAGCAGAATGTATTTTGTGTCGATTATTCAGTGGGTAGGCGTTATCGTGACCGACAGCAACAGGCTGAGTATGCTCATCATCTTGGGGCTTTAAGATGGCCTGAAAATCTGGTGATTTTTGAAGATGGCCAGCAGTATTTCACTCAAAAAATGACATAAAAAAAGCAGCCACGAAGACTGCTTTTTTTAATGAAATTAGCGGATCATTCTACTTCTATAATTTCAAAATCGTGAGTAATCTCGACACCACCGTCGGACAGCATTTTGCTGGCAGAGCAGTATTTCTCAGCAGAAAGCTCTACCGCTTTAGCGACCTGTTTCTCTTTGATGCCTTTACCGCTGACCACAAAGTGTAGATGGATTTTGGTAAATACCGCAGGAATTGTATCGGCGCGTTCTGCTTTTAATTCACAGTGAACATCAGTAATTTCCTGACGTGCTTTCTTTAAAATCGTCACAATGTCAAAAGAAGCACAACCACCCAGACCGGTTAAAATCAGTTCCATTGGGCGAGGACCACGGTTTTCACCGCCATATTCAGGTGAACCATCCATGATGATACTGTGACCACTTTGAGTTTTTGCTTCAAAAGCAACATTCTCTAGCCAATGAACACTCGTTTGCATTGCAACTACCTAAAAAAAGCTATAAATTTACGAAGTAACTGTACACTAACATAAATTGGGTTGATAAGGAATTTCAATCCCACTGTGTGACAAGTTCACATTAGGTCTTGTGCGATCTATAAATTATCCATATTCGGAACTGTAAGCATGACTTCAAACTTTTCACAATTAAGCACAGACGCACTTTCGCCAGGGCAACTACCTGAATCAGTGAAAGCGTTATTAAAACGTGCATATATCAATCGCTATCCAAAACGTACCACGATCGTGGATGCAGGATCAGAATCTAAATCGCTGTATTTAATTCTGAAGGGGTCTGTATCTATCATTCTTCGTGAAGATGATGAACGTGAGATTGTGGTAGCTTATTTAAATGCGGGAGACTTCTTTGGGGAAATGGGTCTTTTCGAAGCAAATCCACAGCGTACTGCAGAAGTGCGTACTCGTGATGTCTGTGAAATTGCTGAAATTACCTATGAAAACTTTCATGAAATTAGCAAACAATATCCAGATCTAAGCTATGCAGTTTTTGCCCAGCTGGTTCGTCGTCTGAAAAATACCACACGTAAAGTGACTGACCTGGCATTTATTGATGTGTCTGGCCGTATCGCACGTTGTCTGATTGACCTGTCATCTCAGCCAGAAGCGATGATCTTGCCAAATGGTCGTCAAATCCGTATTACCCGTCAGGAAATTGGCCGTATTGTTGGGTGTTCACGTGAAATGGTCGGTCGTGTTCTAAAAACGCTAGAAGAACAGGGTATGATTGAAACCGATGGTAAGGCGATTCTGATTTTTGATGCATCGCTGGAAGAACCTGAAGTAGTAGCTGCTGGCGAGTTCGAGGACGAATAAGTCAAAAGCGTGATAAAAAGCAAATCTTCGGGTTTGCTTTTTTTATTCCTGTTTAAAAATTTCAGCCTGATTCAGAACATAACAAATTGGCACAAGCTTGTTAGAAAAGATGATTTAAGTCCGCCTTATAATTCCGATAGGCTATAGCAGACTTGCTCTTGATAAATAACAGATAAACTTAAAGGATATTTTTATGCAATTCAGACCATTGGCGGATACGGGAATCTTATTGCCAGAAATCTGTTTGGGCACCATGACCTTTGGTGAGCAGAATACTCAGGAAGAGGCTTTTCAGCAATTAGACTATGCCCTGGATCAAGGTTTATATTTCTGGGATACCGCAGAAATGTATCCGGTGCCACCCAAGCCGGAAACTCAAGGTGCAACTGAACGCATTATTGGTAACTGGATTGCTTCACGTGGTGGTCGTGACAAACTGTTTTTAGCTTCGAAAATTGCCGGTCCGTCACAAGGTGGTAGCCATATCCGTGATGGTCAGACCCGATTTGTGGCAGATGAGATTGCATCAGCAATTGATAATTCATTGTCACGTTTGCAAACTGATTATATCGATCTGTACCAATTGCATTGGCCACAGCGTGCGACCAATTTCTTTGGCAAGCTTGGCTATGGCAATGCAGAAGCTGCAGATGATCGTGCTGTCACGAATCTGGAAGAAACCCTGACTGCTTTGCATGACGAAATTAAGAAAGGTCGTATTCGTTATATTGGCCTGTCCAATGAAACACCTTGGGGCACCATGAAGTTCCTGCATCTGGCAGAGAAACTGGGATTGTCTAAATTTGTTAGTGTACAAAATCCGTATAGCTTGCTGAATCGCACTTATGAAATTGGTATGTCGGAAATTTCCAAATATGAAGGTGTAGGTTTGCTGGCTTATTCTCCATTGGCATTTGGTTATCTGACTGGTAAGTTCCGAAATGGTGCACGTCCAGCCAATGCACGTGTGACTTTATTTTCACGTTTTAGCCGTTATAGCAATCCGGAAAGCGAGTGGGCCGTCGAGCAGTATGCACAACTGGCTGAGCAGCATGGCCTGACCTTAACCCAGTTGTCACTGGCTTTCATTAAACAGCAGTTCTTCGTGACCAGTACTATTATTGGTGCGACCAACTTGGATCAGCTCAAGGAAAACATTCAGGCGTTTGACGTGAATCTTTCTGAAGAAGTCCTGCAGGGCATTGAAGCCATTCACCGTCAGCAACCCAATCCGGCACCATAATTGTTCAAGTGTTCTCTTTAAATGCCCTTCAAGTGAGGGCATTTTTGTATCAATAAAGGATCAAATTTAATGATAAACAACATAGCAAGAAAAGGATAAAGGCAGCATAATCAAAACAAGATTCATCAATAGAATTTGACAAAAATGAATAATGAAACGGATATTTCTAAATCCCAAGTATTAGCTATAGCAATATTCAACTTAGCTGAGCATTTGCAATTGCAAGAATCTGAGCTTGCATTAGTTCTGGATCTATCTGAAGCAGAATTATCGTCAATCATAAATCAAAAAGAATTAGAAGCAGATACTACCGCAGGTAAAAGAGCAATAACTTTAATCAATATCTATCAAGCATTATTTGGTCTGAATGGTGGAGACTTGAGCTGGATGCGCCAGTTTATCAATTCGCCTAACAAGCTTTTGGATGAGCAAACGCCAAGATCCTTGATACAAACAGAACATGGTTTGAGTGCAGTATTGCGATTACTAGGACGCTTGCAACCGCACTAAAGGTCTTTCTCTATTTTCTACCCATCCGAAAAATAGCAGAGTAAATTAAATCAGATATTCATTATTGATCTTCACTTTAAAAATTCTACTTTCGCTCACTTGAAATATTTTCATTGAATACCAATATTAATACTGATAACTCTGTCTTTTATTTAATTAAAGTTTTGAAAAATATATAAAAAATTATTTGAAATTTTATTTCCAGCACCCATATATCCATCAAGTAGAAAATTTGTTGTGAGGAATAACAAGAATGCGTTTTGAGAAATTTACCAATCGCTTACAGCAAACCCTTTCCGATGCGCAATCTCTGGCAATGAGCAAAGATCATGCTGCCATTGAAGGGATTCACATCTTGTCCACCTTGATGGAAGAAGCATCGAATGTGAGCTTGCTGCAACAGGCTGGAGCGAACCTGCGTGAACTGCAAAGCAAAGTACAAACTGTGCTAAATAATGTAGCTACGCTCGGCAATCCCTCTGCCGATATCAATATCAGTCAGGAAGCAGCCAAAGCCCTGCATCTTGCGGACAGTTATGCACAGAAAGCAGGAGATGAGTTCCTGTCCACTGACTGGGTATTACTGGCACTTGCAGAAACGGGTGCCACCAAAACCTTATTAAATAGTATTGGCGTAAAAACTGAAAATTTACGACAGGTTATTAATCAAATTCGAGGCGATGAAAAAGTCATGAGCAATAATCATGAAGATCAACGGGACTCACTGAATAAATATACGATTGATTTAACTGAACGTGCCATGGCAGGCAAACTGGACCCGGTGATTGGTCGTGATGATGAAATCCGTCGTACGATTCAGGTGCTGTCACGCCGTACCAAAAACAACCCGGTACTGATCGGTGAACCGGGTGTCGGTAAAACTGCGATTGTCGAAGGTCTAGCACAACGTATTGTCAATGGTGAAGTTCCAGAAGGACTGAAAGGCAAACGTGTCTTATCTCTGGACCTTGGTTCTTTGCTAGCAGGCGCTAAATATCGTGGTGAGTTCGAGGAACGTCTAAAAGCCGTTCTGAAAGATCTGGCTAAACATGAAGGCGAAATTATCCTGTTCATTGACGAGCTGCATACACTGGTGGGTGCCGGTAAAGGCGATGGTGCCATGGATGCGGGTAACATGCTGAAACCAGCATTGGCACGTGGTGAACTACGCTGTGTCGGTGCAACGACTCTGGATGAATATCGTCAATACATTGAAAAAGATGCAGCTTTAGAGCGTCGTTTCCAGAAAGTGCTGGTGGATGAGCCAAGCGTGGAAGATACCATTGCGATTCTGCGTGGTCTGAAAGACCGTTATGCGACTCACCATGGTGTGCAGATTCTGGATTCTGCAATCATTGCTGCGGCGAAAATGTCGCATCGTTACATCACAGATCGTCAATTGCCGGATAAAGCCATTGACCTGATTGATGAAGCAGCATCTCGTATCAAAATGGAGCTGGATTCTAAACCTGAAGCGCTGGATAAACTCGAACGTCGTCTGATTCAGCTGAAGATGCAGCTTGAAGCTGTGAAAAAAGATGCAGACTCTGGTGCACAAGGTGAAGTGAAACACCTGGAAGAGCAGATTGCCACTGTAGAGAAAGAGTACAGCGAATTGGAAGAAATCTGGCGTGCCGATAAAGCGCTGGTAGCAGGCAACAAAGATATTCAGGTGAAACTGGATCAGGCTCGTATTGCCTTAGAAAAAGCCCAGCGTGAAGGTGATCTAGCTGAAGCAGCACGTTATCAATACGGTGTGATTCCTGAACTGCAAAAACAGTTGGAACGTATTGAAGCGGCTGAAGAAAGTGAAGCACCAAAACTGCTACGTGACAAAGTCACTGACAATGAGATCGCTGAAGTAGTAAGTGCTGCGACCGGTATTCCTGTAGCGAAAATGCTGCAAGGTGAGCGTGACAAACTGCTGCATATGGAAGACTTCCTGCATAACCGTGTTGTTGGTCAGGAAGAAGCCGTAGTGGCTGTATCGAATGCTGTGCGCCGTTCACGTGCCGGCTTGTCAGATCCAAACCGTCCAAGTGGTTCATTCCTGTTCTTAGGCCCAACAGGTGTGGGTAAAACCGAGTTGACCAAAGCACTGGCAAACTTCCTGTTCGACAGTGACGATGCCATGATCCGAATCGACATGTCCGAATTTATGGAAAAACATTCGGTGAGCCGCTTGGTCGGTGCACCTCCAGGCTATGTCGGTTATGAAGAAGGTGGTGTGCTGACTGAAGCGGTGCGCCGTAAACCATATAGCGTGGTGTTATTCGATGAGGTCGAAAAAGCGCATCCGGATGTATTTAACATTCTGCTGCAAGTGCTGGACGATGGTCGTTTAACAGACTCGCAAGGCCGTGTGGTGGACTTTAAAAATACCGTGATTGTGATGACTTCGAACCTGGGTTCACAGGATGTCCGTGAACTGGGTGATAAAGCCACTCGTGAAGAAGTCCGTACAGTGGTGATGAATGCGGTATCGGAACATTTCCGTCCAGAGTTTATCAACCGTATTGATGAGCTAGTGGTGTTCCATGCGCTGGAAAAAGACCAGATCCGTGGTATTGCCGATATCCAGTTGAACCGCTTACGTCAACGTCTGGCAGAACGCGATATGCATCTTTCTGTGGATGACACTGCTTTCGATCAGTTAATCGAAGCTGGTTTCGATCCGTTGTATGGTGCGCGTCCATTAAAACGTGCGATCCAGCAACGTATTGAAAATGGTTTGGCACAAAGCATCCTGGCAGGTGAGTTTGGTCCTGGTGATACTATCGTCGTTCGTGGTGAAAGCGGCGAGCTGGTCTTTGAAAAATTGAAACTCAGCTAATACCAGTTTTCCTCGCAACAAAAAACCCAGCCTAGGCTGGGTTTTTCTTTATCTTATATTCACACCTTACATTTTTGGATGAGTAATTTTCCAGGCACGGTGAATTTTTTGATTACGCTTGAAGTCTGGACCAATGGTTTCATGCGTGATTTCTTCTACGTCATATAAACCTTCAATCATTTCATCCATTTCGAAACCACGATAGTTGTTCGAAAAATACAAAGTGCCGTCAGTGGTTAAACGGTTCATGGCACGCTTCAGCAAAGACACATGGTCACGCTGAACGTCGAAAGTCCCGTAGAATTTTTTCGAGTTAGAGAATGTCGGCGGATCGATAAAGATCAGGTCATATTGTTCATGACCTTCTTTCAGCCATTCAAAACAGTCAGAGGCGAAGAACTGATGTTGCTGATCGGCATGGTCTACAGTCAGGCCATTTAGAACAAAGTTCTCTTTTGACCAGTTCAAATAAGTATTAGACAAATCCACGCTGGTGGTACTCGCAGCACCACCTAAAGCTGCATGCAGGCTAGCAGTAGAGGTATAGCTGTACAGATTCAGGAAGTGTTTACCTTTGGCTTCTTTGGCAATACGCAGACGCATCTGACGGTGATCCAGGAACAACCCGGTATCCAGATAGTCGGTCAGGTTGACCAGAATCTTAGCTTGGCCTTCCTGCACGATAAAACGTTTAGACGCTGTACTTTGTTTGGTGTACTGGTTTTTACCTTCCTGACGGGCACGCGTCTTGATAAAGATCGCATCACGGCCCAAACCGGTCACGGCACGAATCGCCTGTAGAGCCAAATTGAAACGTTTTTTGGCTTTTTCAGGGTCGATTTTTTTCGGTGGTGCATATTCCTGAACATGCAGACGTTCGCCGTATAGATCAACTGCTACATTAAAGTCCGGCAGGTCGGCATCATACAAACGCAGGCAGTGAATATTTTCTTTTACTGCCCATTTTTTCAGGGTTTGCATATTCTTGGTTAGACGGTTAGCAAATTCCATCGCACCTTCAATCGGCTCGAATTGTTGCGGTTGCCAGCTTTCCAGGAAAGGACGTGTGACTGCTGCCGGTTTTACTGTACCAAAACGGATATAGATCGGCAGTTTACCGTTCATCAAACGCAGAATTTGTGGATCATTGAACGCCAAGACATCGGCCTGTTCCACCTGAGCAGCAATGACTGCCGCTTTCTGATTCGGGAAATTCTTTTGCAGCAGATTAGACAGACCCAGATACAAAGCACGGTTAGATGCCTTATCACCAAGGCGCTCACCGTACGGTGGGTTGGTGACGAAGAACACTTTCTTGCCTTCAGCCTGGAAATCTGGCCAGTCATTCAAAGTACGCTCTTCGATCTTGATCTGATCGAGGGCTGATTCAAAACCTGCCGCAATAATGTTCTGTTTAGTGGCTTTCACCGCTTCCCAGTCGGCATCAAAGGCATAGAATTTGGGTAATGGGTTTTCTAGCGCAGCTTTATGACGTTCAGCCGCTTCAGCTTTAATACCCATCCATAATTCATGATCATGACCATTCCAGCCATTAAATCCGAAACGACGCACTAGACCTGGGGCACGGTCAGTCAGAATCATTAGTGATTCAATAATAAACGTCCCTGAACCACACATTGGGTCAACTACAATATCTGGGTTGATGTCTTTCAGGCCGCCTTTTTGCAGGATCGCAGCCGCCAGGTTTTCCTTGATTGGTGCTTCAGTCATAAAGCGGCGATAGCCACGTTTATGCAGAGAATCACCGGATAAATCTAAACAATAAGTGTGTTCTTTTTTACCAGCCAGAATGTACATAGTAATTTCTGGCTGTTTGGTATCAATACTTGGGCGCTTGCCCACAGCTTCCATAAAGGAATCGACGACGCCATCTTTGGCACGTAGAGTCGCAAACTGGGTGTTGACCTTAATATCACGTTCAACGTGCAGACGAATTGCAAAGGTGCTTTGTGGTGCAAAAATCAGTGACCAGTCGAAGCTCATCGCACCTTCATAAAGCTCTTCTGCAACATCACGCGCATCGTGGGAGAATTCGATTTCATGCGTATGAATTGGCATCAGGACACGAGAAGCCAGACGAGACCACATACAGATGCGGTAAGCATTTTCAAGCGTGCCTCTGAAGGTCAGACGACCTGGGAAACGTTCAACATCCTGAACACCTAAACCTTTGATTTCTTCTTCTAATAAGGTTTCCAGACCATCGGCACAGGTGACCCAATAATTGCTTAAACGTGAAGAGGTATTCATAAAATAGAGAGACCGGAAAAGAATAAATAAAAAACTGCGTTCAGTTTAGCGTATTTTGCCTGTTAAAGCTTTGGAAATTTTTTAAAATCGAGCATATACAGCCTAGTTTTACTCATCCTAAAAAGTGCTAAATATTAACTTAAAAAGCAAACTGAAAATTTATGAAATAGCTAAGATTACACAATACCAATAGGGGGGATTTTTGATTAAATCTTTTATTTTACAGATGGATATCTGATGAATATTAAACTAATTCACAATGCTAGCTCTTCAAGTGCGACCATGTTGTATGTGTGATTTAAAAAAATAAATAATCGGGTTATTGATGTGATGGATCTGATGCAGGGTTGTTCATATGCACCTCATGGCATCAGCATTACTCTAAAAGTAAAAGCTAAAATTGGGTCACTTATGTCAAGTGATCGAGACTAAGAATTGATTAGCCAGACGAAGATCGAATCTAAAACAAAAAAGACGCTGACCTAATATTGCTCAGGGGTAGATCAGTTTTCATTCATATCAATTTATAACTCACATAACTTATTTATTAATTTTGGTACGTTTATTGCTCTATCTAATATCAATGAAGCTGTAATGCTGAGGGGAATCATTACAGCTTCATCTTTATTCTTAATTATTATTTCGGAGGGGCTTAGATGTTGGATCTTCAATTACGCAGGAATGAGGCATTTTCAATCGCTACCTTGATTTATGCACGTTTAAGACGAGTAACTGGGCGAGTAATTGATGCCATGTATCTTGCAGAAAATATCCACTATGCAAAGCATGTGATTGGGCTGGCAGAGCAGACTGAAGATCCTGAGCTTTTACATCTGGTCAACCGCTTAAAAACCACTCTAGATTTATCGTCATTTTCAGAACTGCAGGCTGAAGAACAGGCGGAAAAGGAACTGATTTCTGTGGAACCAAGCGAAGAAGATATCTACCGCGCACAGGTTTCACATCATTATATTGGCGCATTGCGCTAATTGGGGGATTGGGTGTGGATGCTCCAGACTGAAGCACTCATGTTTAAATGAAAAAACAAGCATGTAGATAAACAGGTTAAATTATCTTATTGAAAAAATACATGGGAATTTAAATTTCCATTCTTATTACCGAGATGGTTTTTGTACAACCGAGCTCTTTATCAACTATAAAGATTCGCTAATCTCTGTATAATACGTTGACTTAACGTATAAGGAATCTCTCATGCACTTGGCGGCATTGCATACACCGAGCCAGATTCAACTCAACAAAGCAGGTAATCTTAAACATTTCCTGACCATCGAAGGTCTTTCTAAAGAAACTCTTACAAAAATACTGGACACTGCGTTGTCCTTTTTTAATGACCAAAATCAGCTGATCACCAATAATTTGCTCGAAGGCAAAACGGTGATGAACCTATTTTTTGAAAATTCTACCCGAACGCGTACTACTTTTGAGGCAGCGGCCAAACGTCTGTCTGCCAACGTGCTGAATATCGATATTGCCCGTTCAAGTACCTCTAAAGGTGAAACTTTACGTGATACCTTGTGGAATCTTGAAGCTATGGCGGCAGATATTTTCGTGGTACGTCATTCATCTTCAGGTGCAGCGCACTTTATTGCCAAAGATGTCTGTCCAAATGTCGCCATCATTAATGCAGGCGATGGCCGTCATGCCCATCCAACTCAAGCGATGCTGGATATGCTGACCATTCGCCGTGAAACCAATAAAAAATTCGAAGATATGTCGATTGCGATTATTGGCGATATCAAGCATTCGCGTGTAGCACGTTCAGATGTGGCGGCGCTGCAAACCTTGGGTTGTAAAGATATTCGCGTGATTGCACCGAATACATTGTTGCCATACGGTTTTGATGATTACAGTGAAGATGTGCGCCTGTTCAATAATATGGAAGATGGCATCAAAGACTGTGATGTGATCATTACCTTGCGTATTCAAAACGAGCGTATTGATTCGCCAGCGCTGTCTTCTCAGGCTGAATTCTACAAAATGTATGGCCTGAATAAAGAACGTCTTGCCCTAGCCAAGCCGGATTGTATCGTGATGCATCCAGGACCAATGAACCGTGGTGTGGAAATTGATTCCAGCATTGCAGACGGTCCGCAATCCGTGATTCTGAAACAGGTCACTAACGGGATTGCAGTACGTATGGCAGTACTGGCTCTTGCAATGCAGGGGCAGTTACAGGAACAGGGTTTGATTGAAGCGATTGCGGTATAAGGAATAAGTCATGTCTATTGTAAAAATTGAAAATGTCCGTGTTCTAGACCCAATCCAAAACACTGATTCAGTCGAAACAGTTTATCTGGAAAATGGTAAACGTATTGCAGAAACTGCTAACGTCTCTGAAACCATTGATGGACAGGGCAAATGGCTGATGCCCACTATGGTGGACTTATGTGCTCGTTTACGTGAACCGGGCCAGCAGCAACACGGGACTTTAAAGTCTGAAGGTAAGGCCGCACGTGAAAACGGGATTCTGCATGTATTTACCCCGCCAGATTCCAAACCGATTGTGCAGGATAATGGTGCGCTGATTCATGGTCTGGTTGAAAAAGCCATGCTGGATGGCGGTATTTATTTGCAGGTGATCGGTGCGCAAACCCAAGGTTTGCAAGGTCAGCAACCAGCCAATATGGCAGGTTTAAAAAAGGGTGGTTGTACTGCGGTTTCTAATGCCAGTGCGCCGTTTGCCAATGATGATGTGGTATTGCGTACACTTGAATATGCAGCGGGCTTGGACCTGACTGTAGTGTTCTATGCAGAAGAACCTCAAATTGCCAAAGATGGTTGTGTGCATGAAGGCTTTATTGCTTCACGCCAAGGCTTGCCAATGATTCCATCGCTAGCTGAAACTGTGGCCATTGCCAAATACCTGCTCATGATTGAAGCAACTAAAGTACGTGCTCATTTTGGCTTGTTATCTTGTGGTGCATCAGTAGAACTGATTCGTATTGCCAAAGAAAAAGGCTTGCCAGTAACTTGTGATGTCGCTATGCACCAATTGCATCTGACTGACCATCTGATTGATGGCTTTAACTCTCTTGCACACGTGCGTCCACCATTACGTTCTGAATCTGACAAAGAATTACTGCGTCAGGGCGTAAAATCTGGGGTGATTGATGCGATCTGTACCCATCATGAACCCCTGAGCAGTTCTGCCAAAATGGCACCGTTCGCAGAGACACAGCCTGGATTTACTGCGTTTGATACCTATGTACCGTTTGGTATCCAACTGGTGAATGAAGGTTTCTTTACACCATTGGAATGGGTGGAGAAAGTAACGGTTGCTCCTGCAAAAGTTGCCAGTATGTTTGAGCGTTGGAAAGCGGAAGCAGGCTGGGTACTGGTTGATCCAGAACAGGAATGGACGCTGAGCAAAGAAACGATCGTTTCTCAAGGTAAAAATACACCACTGCTCAATCAAAAAGTGAAAGGTAAAGTGCTGCAAACTTTTATTGCCGCATAACACTTACATTTTGCGTTTACAAAAAGTCAGCTTCGGCTGACTTTTTTATATCTTAAATAAAATACTAGAAAAGTTAGCCCTACATAAACAGTGAAACTTTATGATATCAGTACAATTATTAACATTCCAAAGAGGGTGGATCGCTAAACTGATTAAATATTAAACATTATAAATCAGAATAATGGTGATCTTGATGAATACAGATTTAATTGAACGTTTAAAGAGTGATGTGACCGCCATTGTGCTGCAAGGTGAAACTGAACATCTATTTGCCAAGGATCAGGCCTTAGCTCAATTCTATCCTGTATTGTTAAGTATTCTTCGTGCAAGACCGGCCTGGATTGAAAGTTTAGGTCAGCAACTTAATCCCAAGATTGATGAATTATTTAATAATAATCCGACCCTAAAACAACAATTCTTGACTCAGTTAGATTCAACTGCGCCTCAAGATGAAATTGAACAGACCCTGAACCGGGCAATTGTTCCAACCATGAATTTCTTGCAGGCAGAAGCGGGTGCACCGACTGCTGAAGCAGTAGGCCATTTGTTAGATACCCATGCAGACTCGATTCAACGGTCACTTCCAGTCTGGGCTGGTCCTATACTGGCATCTTTAGGCGTATCTCCGCTTGCAGGACAAAACCTGAACCGCGCATCAGGTCTGGCTTCTGAACCGGAGGCAGAGCCGATACTGACTGAAGAGAAAAAAAGCAGTGGTGTTCTGGCCATTTATTCTCCTCGTGATTATTGCTGCGATTATCTTATTCTTCTTCCGTGGATGCCTGCGTGATGATGATCCGGATGAATTGCGAAATGCTCAGGCGGTGAGTGAAGCTGCTGCAACGAACCCTGCAATTCTAAAAATCAGTACCGGTAGTCAGGGTGAAATCGTCAACTGTCAGGTACAGATGAATGATCCGAAATATATGCAAATTCTGCAAAATGAAATCAAGCAGATCTTTAATTACAGTATTGGCTGTGGCGCAGTAGCCAATGAAAATTACCACTCAGAATTTATTGATCAAGATACGATTCCTTCAGTACTGAAACTGCTGCAAGGCATTTCAAATGTGAGTTTGACTTGGGCAGGTAATCAGGTATCTGTGCAGGCAGCGAACAGTGCAGATGCACAGCGTTTGGCAGGTCAGATTCGTGGTCTGGCTAAAAATGTAGAAGTCGTGACCCAAAAACCAGTTGATATGGATGAGGCAATCAATACAGCCAATACTGAGGCTAAAAAAGCTTTAGACGAACTTCAGATGGAGAATATTGAGGCACTGGATGTTGCTACTGCCTTAAACTTGCAAATAATTCATTTTGCGACTGGTTCTACCGAAATTCCTGAAGTGAATAAAAGCCTGCTGGATCAGACCGCTGCTTTATTGCAATATGCCAAAGATGTACGTCTAACCGTGATGGGCCATACAGATACGGAAGGCAGCAGCACTCAAAATCAGGAGCTGTCTTTAAAACGTGCCCAAGCCATTGTGAATTATCTGGTGCAAAAAGGGGTGAATCCGGCACAATTACAACCAGTAGGTATGGCGGCGAATCAGCCGGCTCAACCGAATGCAACTTCGAACGGTCAGTATCAAAATCGTCGTGTAACTTTTGAAGTTATGAGTACCGAAGACGGTCGTGTCCATACTGTAGATAATGAAGGCGTGGTTGAGAAGAAAGCCAGCTAAATCATCTTTTATCATAAAAAAGGACAAATCATTCGTCCTTTTTTATTTGTGATGAATTAAGAGAAGACAGGTGGGGTATAAGTCAGGGTTCTTCCTAGGAACCAGAGCAAGAACAGTACCAACGGAAGATGAAAGACCAGTTGGGTCACTGTAAAACCGATCACATCTTTAGCCTTTAACTTCAGGATCCCCAGCATGGGGAGCATAAAGAAAGGATTGATCAGATTAGGCAAGGCTTCGGCTGCATTATAAATCTGGACGGACCAGCCTAGATGTACTTTCAGGTCATGCGCGGCCTGCATCACATAAGGTGCTTCAATAATCCATTTTCCTCCACCAGAAGGAATGAAGAAGCCTAGAATCGCTGAATAAATTCCCATAACGATGGCAAAGGTTTCCTGGGAGGCAATCGACACGAAGAACTCGGCAATATAATGCGACAGAGAAAGATCAGCAGAATTCAGGGCATTGGTCATCATAAAGGCGATGCTGCCATAAAGCGGGAATTGAATCAGTACCCCTGAAATGGCCGGCACGGCTTTGGACACAGCATTGAGAAAATTACGTGGTGTACCATGTAAAGCTACACCTAAAATCAGAAAGATAAAGTTATAGGTGTTTAAGCTAGAGATCGCCAGAATCGGATTGCTTTTAGAAAACTCGTTAAACATCCAGACCAGACCCAGAACCACAATCAGAATACTTAAGATTGGCGAGTTTTCCAGCCAGTCACCCGGACGTTTATGGGTCACGGTTTCAGTCTTTTCTTCTTCAATCTGGATTGGAAAGTGATCAATGGTCTTGATGTGATTGCCTTTGGGTGCAGACCAGTAGGCAATGGCAATCGAGGCGATGATCAAGACTGCTGTCATGATCATGGATTGCGGCAGGAAAATCGTTTCGGTAAATGGAATTACACCGGTCAGATTATACAGAGGTTCTGGCAGGCTGGATTTGTTGGCCTGTAATTGCGCGGCAGATGAACTGATGCCGAGCGCCCAGGTTGCACCCATCCCAATAATCGCTGCTGCGGCAGCTGCACGGTAATCCATATTCAGCTCTTTACGCTGCGTCAGTGCAATCACCAGAAGTGCAGTTAGCACTGTACTCATCGCCCAGTTAATCAGGGAAATCAGTAGACTAACCGTGGCGACGAGAACGATGGCTCCACGTCCGGAATGAGGAATGCGCGCCATTTTCTGAATCAATAATTGCATCGGTTTGGAAACCGAAACTACATAACCGACCACGATCAGCATACACATCTGTAAGGTAAAGGGAATCAGACTCCAGAATCCGTCACCAAATGAAATCGCGACGTCTTGTGCCGGCGCACCAATGCCAATCGCGGCAATCGCAACGATGATGACACCCAGTAGGGCAAAGATATAAGAGTCCGGAAACCATTTTTCAGACCAGTCGCTGACGCGCATGGCAAAGCGCTGCAAGATATTTTGTTGAGTTTGCATGATTAAAATCAATTTATTCTGCATTTGTTATTAAGAAGCGGCTTTCTTCAGCCAAAAAGAAACCCTTAAAATTTTTCATTTTAAGGGCTGGGAAAAATCAGGCTGCTTTACGGAGTAAAGGTACGCCGGTGACTTTCTGAATTTCATCAAAACTGACATCGGGTGCCAGTTCTACAAGTTGAATACCTTCAGGTGTGACATCCAATACACCTAAGTCAGTAATAATCCGGTTCACGACGGCCTGGCCAGTAAGCGGAAGACTACATTGTGAGACAATTTTAGGCGTACCATCTTTAGCGCAGTGTTCCATCAGCACCACAACTTTTTGCACACCTGCGACCAGATCCATGGCACCACCCATGCCTTTGACTTTCTTGCCTGGAATCATCCAGTTGGCTAGATCACCATTTTCTGAGACTTCCATAGCCCCCAGAATGGCGATATTGACATGACCGCCACGGATCATGGCAAAGGAGTCAGCACTGGAAAAGAAAGAAGCACCTTTGCGGGCTGTCACTGTTTGTTTGCCAGCATTGATCAGGTCGGCATCCACAGTATCTGCCGTTGGAAATTCTCCAATACCCAGCAGGCCATTCTCAGACTGTAGCCAGACGTTAATATTCTCTGGAATATAGTTGGCGACTAAGGTTGGCAGACCAATACCCAGATTTACATAGAAACCATCTTCAAGTTCTTGTGCGGCGCGCTGCGCCATTTCATTACGTGTCCAAGCCATGATCAAGCCTCCGCCTTTAAAGTCATCTGTTCAATCCGTTTTTCCGGTTGGGTATTCAGTACAATCCGGTTCACATAAATGCCTGGAAGGTGAATTTCATCTGGATCAAGGGCACCGATCTCGACAATTTCTTCGACTTCAGCAACGGTCACTTTGCCAGCCATGGCACAGACCGGATTGAAGTTCTGGGCAGTTTTACGGAAAATCAGGTTACCGGCTTTATCGGCCTTGTAGGCTTTGACTAAAGCCACATCAGCAGTTAAGGATTCTTCCAGAATATAAGACTTGCCATTGAATTCGCGGACATCTTTACCTTCAGCAATGACGGTACCGACACCAGTCGCGGTATAGAAAGCGGGAATACCTGCACCACCGGCACGTAATTTTTCCGCTAACGTGCCTTGTGGAGTCAATTCTACTTCGAGTTCACCGCTTAAGTATTGGCGTTCAAATTCCTTGTTCTCGCCCACATAGGAAGAGATCATTTTTTTAATCTGTTTAGTTTCCAGTAACAGACCCAAGCCAAAGCCATCGACACCGGCATTATTAGAAATGCAGGTCAGATTTTTGGCACCGGTTTCTTTTAAAGCTGCAATGAGGGCTTCTGGAATACCACATAGACCAAAACCGCCAACCGCCAGAGTATGTCCATCCTGGACCACGCCGTCTAAAGCGGCTTTTGCACTGTCATACACTTTATTTGACATTTTTACCTCGATTTATTCTTCTCTTGCAGATCTCTTTCATCTAAAGATCTGCTGATTTCTATCCATGAGGACTTATAGAGTGTCCGGCTATTTCAAGTTTTTAAGCACAGGCTTTTTGCCAATAGGCATTGGCATAATTGGAGGGATTATTGCGATGTAGAACCTCACTGATATTACGGCTGGCCTGCATCAGGGCATCCAGTTGAATACCAGTTTCAAAGCCCATCTTGGAGAGCAGGTAATACAGGTCTTCAGTTGAAACATTGCCGGAAGCGCCTTTGGCATAAGGACAGCCACCGAGACCGGCAATAGAGGAGTCAAATACCCGAACCCCTTGCAACAATGACTGGTAAATATTGGCAATTGCCATGCCATAAGTATTATGAAAATGGCCAGCCAGCACTTTACTATCAATTTCTGAAAGACAAGCATCCCAGACGTTCTTCACGCGATCCGGAGTTGCCGTACCAATGGTTTCACCTAATGACACTTCATAGCAGCCCATATCCAGCAAGCGCTGCGTGACTTTCACGACCTGCTTTGGATCAATTGCACCTTCATAAGGGCAGTCCACCATGCAGGAGACATAGCCACGAACCTTGACATCATTAGCTTTGGCAGCGGCCATCACATCTGCAAACTTTTCAAAGCTTTCATCAATCGAGCAGTTGATGTTCTTGCGGGTAAAGCTTTCAGAAGCTGCGGTAAATACCGCAACTTCTTTACAACCCACAGCCAGCGCTGATTCAAAACCTTTCATATTTGGCGTCAGCAAACTGAACTGGATATTCGGATCTTTAGGCAAGTTGGCAAATAGCGCGTCGCTATCTGCCATCTGTGGGACCCATTTGGCTGAAACACAGGAACCGACCTCAATCGCTTGCAAACCTGTTTTCATCAGGTCGAGAATCAGGTTTTGACGGTCGTCTAGCGTTAAAGGTGTTTTTTCATTTTGCAGGCCATCACGTGGCCCGACTTCTACGATTTTAACGAAATCTGTCATGCAACTTCCTCCGCTAGAGGCTGGAACTCTACCAGTTCATCACCCGCCTTAACCTGATCACCCTTCTGGAAGTATGAGTTTGCGATAATGCCATCATGCGGAGCACGAATGGTATATTCGATCTTCATTGCTTCCAAAGTCAGCAGTACATCGTCTTTTTTCACTTTGTCATTTGCCGCGACCATAACCTGAGTAATTACACCTGGCATTGGTGCAGTCAGATTGTTTTCAGTACCTTGTTCATCCTGGCTATTAAAATCAGACTTCAGATAATTAAACTTGTAACTTTGACCATTCTGGAACAGGGTAATGCCATGCTGAGTCTGGCTAAATGACAGTTTCTGCTGCTGACCTGCAAGATTTAACTGCAGTAGGTGTTGATCGAGCAGTTCACCCTGGATATTGAGTGTCTGGCCTTCATAATTTGCCAGGAAGCCATTTTCTAGCACTTTAAAGCTCACCACACGTAAAATGTCATTACATTGTAATTTGATTGTGTAGCTACTTTGCTGATTCAGACGCCAAAATGCCTTTTGCTGCCAGACTGGATTATTGCTAGACGGGTTTTGAGTCAGACGAGATAACAGTTCAACCAAGGCTGCAGTGACCACTAATTCTGCGCTGATATCAGCAGATGGTTTGAGTAGGAACTCTTCTTCGCGTTGAATTAGGCCAGTATCGAGATGGGCATTTTTAAATGAGTCACACAGCACTAGGCGATCTAGAAAGGCAATGTTATTCCCAAGGCCATCGACATGGAACTGACCCAAGGCATGATGCATCTGGGTTAAAGCCGCTTCACGGTTTTTGCCCCAAACAATCAGTTTAGCAATCATCGGATCATAATAGGTGCTGATTTCATCACCCTCGACAATGCCACTATCTACACGTACGCTGTCATTTTGTTCTGGATAGTGCAAATAGCTGATCTGACCAATAGCAGGAATAAAGCCTTTTTCTGGTTCTTCGGCATAAACACGGGCTTCGAGTGCATGACCATGAATCTGTAATTCATGTTGCTGTTTCGGTAAAGGCTCACCGAACGCAACACGTAACTGCCATTCCACCAGATCCTGACCAGTGATCATTTCAGTGACCGGATGCTCAACTTGTAGACGGGTATTCATTTCCATGAAGTAAGCAGTACCGTCTTGCTCAACGATGAACTCGACTGTACCGGCACCAACGTAATTTACTGCACGTGCAGCATCAATTGCAGCTTGGCGCATTGCTTCAAGTTTGTCTTCTGGCATTTTAGGTGCAGGTGCTTCTTCCAGAACTTTCTGGTGACGACGCTGCACGGAGCAATCGCGTTCAAACAGATGCACGTAATTGCCATGTGTATCACCAAAGACCTGAACTTCAATATGGCGTGGCTGCACGACATAGCGTTCAATCAGTACATCTTCATTGCCGAAACTAGAACGTGCTTCGCTTTTACAGGAAGCAAGTGAACTGAGGAAATCTTCACTACGTTCAACCAGACGCATGCCTTTACCGCCACCGCCGGCACTAGCCTTGATCAGTACGGGATAGCCGATACTATCGGCTTGCTGTTTCAGGAAATCTGCATCCTGATTAGTACCATGATAGCCTGGGGTTAATGGTACACCGGCTTTTTCCATCAGTGCTTTAGAGGTCGCTTTCAGACCCATTGCTAAGATCGCATCTACTGGCGGACCTATAAAGACAATGTTGTTGTCCTGACAGGCCAGGGCAAACTGGTCATTTTCAGACAGGAAACCATAACCTGGATGAATGGCCTGAGCACCGGTAGTTTTAGCTGCCTGAATAATACGTTCAATCTGTAAATAACTTTGTGCAGCAGGCGATTCACCAATATAGATCGCTTCATCTGCCAGTTTGACATGCTGTGCCTGTGCATCGGCATCGGAATATACGGCAACGGTGGCAATCCCTAACTTTTTCGCTGTACGAATCACACGGCAGGCAATTTCACCACGGTTGGCAATTAAAATCTTTGTAAACATCCTACGATCCTTCTTGTTGTTATGCCGTGGTCTTGATCCAAGCCGGGCTTTGTTTGTTTAAAAATGCATTCAGTCCATTTTTCGCCTCATCTCCCTGGCGAACATGGGCAATATGCTGTGCGGTTTTAAGCAGCAGATCTTCAGTCAGAACCTGCTGATCAACCAGTTGAATCAGCTGTTTTGAAGCGTTTTGCGCTTCTGGCCCACCGAGTAAGAGCGCTTCAACAATCTCATCAATTTTACTGTCGAGCTGTTCTGGTGCAGTCACTTCATGTGCCAGACCAATGGTTTTCGCCTGTTCAGCTGAGATTCGCTCAGCAGTCAGGAAATAACGTGACGCCTGACGGGCGCCAATCGCGCGAATCACATAAGGGCTAATCGTTGAAGGCGCTAGACCTAAACGGACTTCTGAGGTTGCAAACTTGGCATCGGTACTGGCGATACAGATATCACAAGCGGAGGCCAGACCCATACCGCCGCCAAAAGCAATCCCATGGACACGGGCAATCGTCGGTTGTTTTAATGTCGCCAGACTTTGTAGCATTTTTGCCAGTTTAAGGGCATCAGCTTCATTGTCTGCCTGTGAGGCCTGACCGGCCTGTTTCATCCAGTTTAGGTCTGCACCCGCAGAGAAGCTTTTGCCTCGGCCTGCCAGAATCACTACACGTACATCATCACGCTGATTTAAAGACTGAAAGCAAGCATGTAGCTCTTCAATGACTTGGGTATTAAAGGTATTGTGCAATTCAGCGCGATTAATCCAGACTGTTGCTACCTGATTCTGCTGCTCGAGCTGTAAAAATTGATAGTCCATTTTTGTCACCTCTTACATGCGGAATACGCCAAATTTGGTTGGCTGGATTGGTGCATTCATCGCTGTAGCCAGACTTAGGGCCAGGACTTCACGCGATTGCGCTGGATCAATGACACCATCATCCCATAAACGCGCAGAAGCATAATAAGGATGGCCTTGGCGTTCATATTGGTCACGAATCGGCTGTTTAAACTGGTCTTCTTCTTCAGCTGACCAAGTTCCACCTTTTTGCTCAATCTGATCGCGTTTCAAAGTCGACAATACGCTAGAGGCCTGTTCACCGCCCATCACTGAAATACGCGAGTTTGGCCAGGTCCACATAAAGCGTGGCGAGTAAGCACGGCCACACATGCCATAGTTACCGGCACCAAAAGAGCCGCCAATCACCAAAGTCAGTTTAGGCACATTGGCTGTCGCGACGGCCATCACCAGCTTGGCACCATTTTTGGCAATACCTTCATTCTCATACTGACGACCCACCATAAAGCCGGTGATGTTTTGCAGGAAGATCAGCGGAATATTGCGCTGGGTACACAGCTCAATAAAATGCGCGCCTTTTTGTGCAGACTCAGAGAATAAAATCCCATTGTTGGCAATAATTCCAACTGGCATTCCATAGAGCTTGGCAAAGCCAGTGACCAGGGTAGTACCGAAACGTGCCTTGAATTCATCAAAACGTGAGCCATCGACAATACGCGCAATCACTTCACGGATATCAAACGGTTTACGTGCATCACTTGGCACAATGCCGTACAGCTCTGAACTGTCAAAACGCGGTGCTTCGATTTCATCTGCAGTTTTATTTGGCTTTTTGTTCAGGTTCGCCACAATGTTGCGGGCAATGGCAATTGCGTGTTCATCATTTTCTGCCAGATGATCGGCAACACCTGACAATCGAGTGTGTACATCACCACCGCCTAGATCCTCACTAGAAACCACTTCACCGGTAGCTGCTTTTACCAGAGGAGGGCCACCGAGGAAAATAGTACCCTGATTGCGCACAATAATGGTTTCATCTGACATCGCTGGCACATAAGCACCACCGGCTGTACAGCTACCCATTACTACTGCAATCTGGGCAATACCTAGACTCGACATACGTGCCTGATTGTAAAAGATACGGCCGAAGTGATCACGATCCGGGAATACTTCATCCTGTAAAGGTAAATAAGCACCGCCAGAATCGACCAGATAAATACATGGCAAATGATTCTGCTCGGCAATTTCCTGGGCTCGTAAATGCTTTTTCACCGTAAGTGGATAATAAGTCCCGCCTTTGACTGTGGCATCATTGGCCACGATCATGCAGGTCACCCCATTCACCTGACCTACACCCGCGACCACACCTGCTGCAGGAACATCATCCTGATAAACCTGATAGGCAGCCAGTTGACCGATTTCCAGAAAAGCCGTGCCTGGATCAATTAAATGATTAATCCGTTCACGCGGCAGTAATTTGCCGCGATCCAGATGTTTCTGGCGAGCAGTTTCTCCGCCACCCAAGGCAATTTTTTCTACTTTCTGTTTAAGGTCATCCACCAGTTGCAGCATGGCAGCCTGGTTGGTCTTAAACTCTTCACTACGTATATTGATTTTGCTCTGTAACTGATTCATGACGAACATCCTTGTTTTATTCTAAGTGTTCAGGTTTAGGCTGTTTCGTTGAAGAGCTCACGGCCAATGAGCATGCGGCGGATTTCGGAAGTTCCGGCACCAATTTCATAGAGTTTGGCATCGCGCCATAAACGGCCTGCAGCAAATTCATTGATATAACCGTTACCACCTAAAGTCTGAATAGTTTCGCCTGCCATCCAGGTCGCTTTTTCAGCGGCATATAAAATGGCACTGGCAGCGTCTTTACGCAGGCTACGGCTATGATCAGCCTTGTCACATTCAGCACCAACGGCATACACCAGGGCCTTACATGCCAGCCAGGTAGAGTACATGTCAGCAATTTTGCCTTGCATTAACTGGAATTCACCCAGTGCCTGACCAAACTGTTTACGGTCATGAATATAAGGGATCACAGTATCCATGCAGGCATCCATAATGCCTAATGGACCAGCACTGAGAACCGCACGTTCATAGTCCAGACCGCTCATCAGAACTTTAGTCCCATTGCCGACACCGCCAAGCACGTTTTCTTTCGGAACTTCGACATTGTCAAAAAACAGGGGATAGGTATTGGAACCGCGCATACCCAGTTTGTCCAAATGGGTGCCGTGGCTAAAACCTGGCATATTTTTCTCAACCAAAAAGGCAGTCATGCCTTTGGCGCCAGCTTGTAAATCGGTTTTAGCATAGACAACGAGTACATCGGCATCACCGCCGTTAGTGATCCACATCTTGGACCCGTTGAGTAGATAATGATCGCCTTTATCTTCGGCTTTCAGTTTCATGCTGACTACATCTGATCCGGCATTCGGCTCAGACATGGCCAGTGCACCGACATATTCGCCAGAAATCAGTTTTGGCAGGTAGCGCTGCTTCTGTTCTTCATTACCATTTCGCTTAATTTGGTTAACACATAGGTTAGAATGGGCGCCATAGGACAAACCAATGGATGCTGAAGCACGGGAAATTTCTTGCATGGCAATAATATGGGCCAGATACCCCAGATTGGTACCGCCATATTCCTCACTGACCGTTAAACCAAGTAGGCCCATATCACCAAATTTTTTCCAGAGGTGAGCCGGGAATTCATTGTCACGGTCAACTTGCTGGGCAATTGGGGCAATTTCCTTGGCGCAAAATGCGGCCACTGAATCACGAAGCGCAATAAGAGTTTCATCCAAACCGAAATCTAAGCTTTGTAAATTCATTCTTCATCCATCCTGAGATTATATTTGTTGTGTCCAAAAGCATTTTTGTTGTGCTTGTTTTTTTAACATACAACGAAAAATTAAAAAAGTGAACCTATATTCACAAAATGATTTACAATTCATTTTATCTGGTTGAGAATAAGATTATGAGTTATAAAAGATCATCACTGATGCAGGAACGAATGGAACAAAATCGTTTGTCGATTTTACAGTCTGCTCGTGAACTGATTACTCAAGGGGGCTTTAAAGAGGCGTCGATTCAGGCGATTGCAGAACGCGCAGGCGTTTCTACAGGGCTGGTATATCGATATTTTGAAAACAAAAGCCAGATTTTGATTGAGGTTTTGTCGGCAGCGATTCAGCACGAAGTTGGAATTCTTGTTTCCATTGCCGGGTCGGATTTGTCGCCAAAACTGAAATTGCAAAAATCTGTTACAACTTTTGTGAAACGTGCCATGAATAGCCCCCAGTTGGCGTATTCACTTATGTTTGAACCGGTTGATCCGGAAATGGAACATGAGCGTTTTCGCAGTAAACAGCTGCTTAAACAAAGCATTAAGGAAATCCTGGCCGAAGGAAAGGTGAATGGAGAGTTCGAGTTTGAAGATTTAAATACGGCAGCTTTGGGCGTGGTCGGTGCCATGACCTTTGTCGTGATTGAACCTTTGAATCCGTCCCGTAATGTGATGTTTGATCAGAACTACAAGGATCACTTTGTCAAACAGATTGCCGATTTTTGTGTTAACGCAGTACATCGACAGGAGGGAAATTCAGCAGCATAGACGCACAAAAACAGGCACATAGACAAGGTCGTCGTGGTCATAAAACAATTAGTAAAGTTGAAAATCAGAATTACAAAGAATCAAGGAGATCGATTCAATGACACAAGTACGGTTAAGCTATGCCTATGGAACCAGTAGCCAGCCTTTATTGGGCATGACGATTGGTGAAAAATTTGATCAGGCTTGCGAACAATATGCAGATCGCGATGCAGTTGTCAGTATGCATCAGAACATACGCCTGAGTTATCGGCAGCTACAGGATCAGGTCAATGCCTTTGCCTGTCAGCTGCTGAAATTGGGTATGCAAAAAGGTGACCGTCTGGCAATCTGGTCGCCGAACTGTGTGGAATGGACTATTACCCAGTTCGCAGCTTTCAAGGCAGGCATTATTCTGGTTAACCTGAATCCAGCCTATAAAAGCAATGAGCTGGAATATGTCCTGAATAAAGTGTCCTGTAAGGGACTGATCATTGCATCGCAGTTTAAAACCACGGATTATCAGGAAATCCTGACCAAAATTGCGCCTGAATTAAAACAGGCTGAAAATAAATTACTGAATGCAGAGCGTCTCCCACATTTAAAGCATGTCATTAAAATTGATGAGCAGCAGCATACTGGCATTCATCGTTTTCAGGATTTAATGCCTACACCAAGTGCTCAAGAACTGGAACAACTGCAACAGATCTCCACTGATTTGCAGTTCGATGAAACCATTAATATCCAGTTTACGTCAGGCACTACAGGTAACCCTAAGGGTACGATGCTGACCCATAACAATATTTTAAATAATGGTTACTTCGTGGGTGAGGCGATTCACTTAACTCCAGAAGACCGTGTCTGTATTTCTGTTCCACTATTCCACTGCTTTGGCATGGTAATGGGCAATCTGGCCTGTATTACCCATGGTTCAGCCATGATTTATCCGTCTGCCGTATTTAATCCGCTGGAAACCCTAAAAGCCATTCAGCAGGAAAAATGTACGGCAGCTTATGGCGTACCGACCATGTTTATTGCTGTGCTGGAACATGAGCAGTTTGATGAGTTTGATCTGACGAGCCTGCGTACCGGCATTATGGCGGGTAGCCCGTGTCCGCAGGAAATTATGCAGCGCGTGATTGAGCGGATGCATATGTCCGAAATTACCATCTGTTATGGCATGACTGAAACAGCACCAGTGAGTGCCCAAAGTTCAACTGAAGACAGTGTTGAACGTCGTGTCAGTACAGTTGGCCGTGTCCATCCGCATCTGGAAGTCAAAATTGTCGATGAAAATGGCAAGGTGGTGCCGCGCGGTCAACTGGGTGAACTCTGTGTGCGTGGTTATTCCGTGATGCTCGGTTATTGGGAAGATCAGGACAAAACGCAGGAAGTCATTGATGCAGCGCGCTGGATGCATACCGGTGATATTGCCGAAATGGATGATGAAGGCTTTGTCAAAATCAAGGGACGTATCAAGGATGTGGTGATTCGTGGCGGTGAAAACCTGTTCCCGAAAGAAATTGAAGATTTCCTTTATACCCATCCAGCGGTGTCGGATGTGCAGGTGATTGGCGTGCCAGACCATAAATATGGTGAAGAGCTTTGTGCTTGCATCATCTTGCATGAAAATGACCCATGTACCGAAGAAGCCATCCGCCAGTATTGTGCCGAGCATATTTCTCATAATAAAGTGCCACGCTATGTACGTTTCTTCCATGAATTTCCAATGACGGCTTCAGGTAAGGCACAGAAGTTCAAGTTGCGTGAATTTATGCGTGAAGAATTAAATTTAAAAGAGATTGCTTAAATTAATTAAAGCTAAGTTTAAATAGTATTTGATCAGATGACCTGGCGGCATGGATGTCGCCGTTTCATTGTATGGCAAGGATGCCATATCAATGAAACAGAGGGGGTTGGTTACTTTGCCCAGTCAAAGTAACGAAGCACCTGCACAATGGAAGAAGAATCCATCTTGCAAATTGAGGTCATGTATTTAGCAATTTCTTTAAATAGATAAAAATCTATTTCTATATAAATCAGAGTAAACAGATGGCAAAAAACTTTCACAATGAAGTGGTGGTCGCCAGTTATGATGATCATATTCGCAAACTGATTCCTGGCTATGAACTGGTACATCAGCAGATTGAAGCAATACTCAGCATTGAACTTCAAGAAACTGCACATATTTTAGTAGTCGGTTGTGGAACTGGTTATGAGCTATCTTATTTATTGCAGCAGCATCCCAACTGGACATTTACTGCAATTGATCCTTCCGCTGCGATGCTTGAGCAGGCAAGGAAGCATCTGGCTTCTATTGGAGTTGAACAACGAGTTCAGTTTATACAGTGCACCACTCAAGAACTGAATCAGCAGGATACTTTCGATGCTGCACTCGCTATTTTAGTTGCCCATTTTATTCCTGAACCTCAGAAATCTGATTTTTTTCAGGCTATCTATCAGAGTCTTAAAGCTGGCGGGATCGCGTTGACCTATGATCTGATGCAGCCTGAAGGTGAGAATGAATTAAAGGTGATGCAAAAAATGGCACAGCAAACCGGACTTAGTGTGCAGCAAAGCGAAAATATGCTGGCCAGATTGCAGCAGGACTTTTTTCTGATTTCAGCGGAAGATTCAAATGAAATTTTAACAAAAGTCGGATTTAAACAGCACAAAATTTATAGTCAAATCATGAATTATTATGGTTTTTTACTTAGAAAATAAAGATCATGAAACTTTATATGAATTTTAAAGTTTAAGAGAATAATCAAGGAAGTTTAAGAAGAATGTCAGCATATTATAGTTTGATCCAGCGCGAGCAGCATACAGATGGCAGTACTACTGCCTATTATCGTTCCAATATTCATGCTCAAGGTGCGTGGAATCCTCATGAACAGCACATGGCGCCAGCAACCGGTATTCTATGTGTTGAACTAGAACAGTTTCAGCCTAGATCAGAAATGCGCATTGGTCGGGTTGGACTGGATATTTTTGGGCTAATTGCATTTGGTGAATTTTCTATTACTACACGCATGATCCGTCCTGGCAAAACTATTGAACTGATTGAGGCGGAAATGTGTGCCAATGGAAAAACCTGTATCGTTGCTCGTGCCTGGAGGATGCTGACTTCGGATAGCCGGGCCATTGCAGGTATCGAAGATTTTCCGATTGAAAGCCCTGAGTTTTTACCGGTTTGGGAGGGTATGAGTTGCTGGCCGGGCGGTTATATTCAAAGTATTGAAACCCGTGCACATCCTGATCATCGTGCAGGCAAAGGCATTGTCTGGCTCAGAAATTCATTGGATATGGTAGAAGGACAACCGACTACAGATTTTAGTCGTTTACTCGGTATGGTCGATACCGCGAATGGCATTGTGCCACGTCAGGACCCGAATGCGGGCTGGGGATTCCCGAATCTAGATTTACAGATTCATATGTACCGTCTGCCGCAAGGTGAATGGTTGGGGCTGGAAGTAGTGCAACAATATGGTGAAGATGGGATTGGTCTCACCACTGGTGTGCTGCATGATATTCACGGGCCTTTCGGTCGTAGTGAACAGATTTTGACCTTACGTAAATTCTAAATCCGGTTCAAAAGCAAAAGGATGAATTGATTCATCCTTTTTTTATTGGCATGCTGTGCGCAATGATTCAGGAATATTGATGAATGCGGATTAGTATCATTGGGGCAGGACGAGTGGCTTATCATCTTGCCCGTGTATTGTCAGCACAACATGAAATTGTACAGATCTACAGCCGGACTCTGGATAAAGCACAGCAACTGGCTGATCAATTTAAAGTGCAAGCTATCGCTCACCTTGAGAATCTGAATCAGAATATTGATTTGATGATCATTGCCGTGAGTGATCAATCAATTGCTAATGTCATCAAACAAGTCCATCCTTACTCGCAAGATGTACTGATTGTCCATACTTCGGGCAGTACTCACCTGAATGTTCTAGCAGATGTACATGCAAAGTCTGGCGTCTTTTATCCATTACAAACCTTTAGTCTGGAACGTGAAATTGACTGGGAAAATACGCCTTTATTTATTGAAGCATCTGATCCAGAAGATCAAAAAATTCTAATTCATTTAGCAAATAGCCTAAGTAAACGAGTTTATCAATATAGTTCAGAACAACGTTTGAGCTTGCATCTAGCTGCGGTGTTTGCCTGCAATTTTAGCAACTACTGTTATGACATGGCCAAGCAGGTAGTAGATGCACAGCAGGTAGACTTTAGCCTGCTTTATCCATTGATTCTGGAAACAGCCCATAAAGCGACGCAAAATGATCCACGCCAGGGGCAGACTGGACCTGCGATGCGTGGTGATCAGAATATTCTGAATATGCATCAGCAGATGCTAGAGCAGTCTCAGCGACAAGACTTGGCAGATGTATATAAATTATTCAGTCAGCAGATTTTAGAACGCCATCAGACCTAATAAAAAAAGCGCTGAATAATCAGCGCTTTTTAGACTTATAGATATTAAGAAATTTTCTTAAAGATAAAGTCATTAATCTTGTGGCCAGCTTCGATTCCGCGACGTTCAAATTTGGTCTGTGGGCGCCATTCAGGGCGAGGGTAGCTGTTGCCTTTACCTGCCAGGTTTTCTAAACGTGGACGTTCTTCTAGAACTTCCAGCATCCACTCAGCATACGGTTCCCAGTCTGTTGCAGCATGGAAAGTACCGCCAAGTTCCAGTTTTTGCTCAACCAATGGCATGCGGTCATGAGATACAAAACGGCGTTTAAAGTGACGTTTTTTCTGCCATGGATCAGGGAAATACAGCTGAACGGTGTTGATGCTATTGTCTGGCATTTCACGAAGTACCTGAATCGCATCAGCATCCAATACACGTAAGTTCGTCACGCCAGCCATACCTGCTTCATACACGCACTGCGCAATACCCGGTACATGCACTTCGATTCCGACAAAGTTACGCTCTGGATTCGCTTTAGCCATGAGTACCAGAGAGCGGCCCATACCAAAACCGATTTCTACAGTCAGCGGACGTTCAGGATGTTCAAAATACTGACGCAAGTCACCCACCGGATATTCCAAAATTAAGTGACCATATTGTTCAAGCGCAGTACGTTGAGAGGTATTTAATGGCGCTGAGCGGCGCATAAACGTCACAATTTCACGGTGCTCGCTTAAATTGTCCAGCTCCACGACTTGCTGGTCTAATTGATCGTTCGACATAATTTTGGCAAATCTAAAAATTCAGAATGCGGTATTTTAAGTCCTGAGCGGTGCAAGTCAAACTTTTCTCGGTATTTCTCCATAAAATCGAGCCAGAGATCCCAGGCAAAATAAAAGAGCCAGTTGGCTCTTTTACAGATCAAGCTTGATCAGGTACTAAAACGGTCGATTAAAGTGCTACTGGCTTCATTTAAACCAATCACAGTCACGTCTATGCCTTGGGCTTTAAACTTCTGGATCACATTATTGAGCATATTTACTGAAGTCACATCCCAGATATGTGCATGCGTCAGATCCAGCTCAACATGATCCAGTTTTTCTTTAAAATCAAAAAACTGGTAGAACTTTTCTGTACTGCTGAAAAAGATCTGTCCAGAAATTATATAGCTACGTGAATTAGGCTTATGCAAATAAGTCGATATATGTACAGTTCTTTCCAGCTTATTAATAAAGAACAGAGCAGAGAGCAATACACCGACAAATACACCGAGCGCCAGATTATGAGTAGCAAGCACGACAATTATCACAGCAATCATCACGGTATTAAATTCTAGCGGATGCTTGCCAAACTGTTTGATTGCACCCCACTGGAAGGTGGTAAATGATACCATAATCATAATGGCTACCAGTGCTGCCATAGGAATATAAGCCAGCCAGTCTTTCAGGAAGACCACCAGACATAGTAAAAACACCCCAGCCACTAGAGTGGATAAACGGGTACGTGCACCTGAAGAGACATTGATAATCGACTGACCAATCATGGCACAACCGGCCATTCCGCCCATAAAACCGCTGACAATATTGGCCATACCCTGACCACGACATTCCTGATGTCGATTACCTTCAGTTCCAGTAACTTCATCAATCACTGTAGTCGTCATCATACTTTCAAGCAGACCTACAGTGGCTAAAGTAAAGGAATAAGGCAGGATAATCTGCAAAGTTTCCAGATTTAGTGGAATTTCTGGAAGAAGAAAGACGGGTAAGGTATCTGGAAACTGTCCCAGATCGCTCACGGTGCGTATATCCGCACCAAGCAATAACGCAAGTGCACTTAGCACGATGATACAGATCAGAGGTGATGGAATGGCTTTACCGATTTTCGGGATATAAGGAAACAGATAGATGATTACCAAACCTACTGCAATGAATAGATAACCCGTACTGTCCATCCGGTTAATTTCCGGGATTTGTGCCACAAAAATCAGGATCGCGAGGGCATTCAAGAAACCATACACCACAGCCTGCGACACAAAACGCATCAGTTTGGCAACTTTAAAAAAGCCAGCAATCACCTGAATGATTCCAGTCAAAATCGTAGCTGCAAGCAGATATTGCAATCCATGATCCTTGACCAGCGTAATCATCAATAGTGCCATTGCACCAGTCGCCGCAGAAATCATAGCAGGACGACCACCGAAAAAGGCAATGGACACGGCAATACAGAAAGAGGCATATAAGCCGACTTGCGGATCGACACCTGCAATCGCAGAAAAGGCAATAGATTCAGGAATCAGGGCCAGTCCAACCACCAGACCTGCCAGTACATCAGTCCGGATATTGGAAAACCATTCTTCTTTTTTCAGGTTAATCACGAAATATCATCTAAATTTTGAGAACCTGCGTATCTTAAACAGATACAGATAAAAATCTACACAAGATTGACTTGCAAAAGCCTGTAAATTCCTCAATATTGGATATGTAACTGTGCTGAATGACAGTTACGCTTTTTTGCAATTTACAGGTTTGATCACTTGAAAGTTTGTCAGAAGCGATTTAAAACATTGAGAAGTGTATAACAAGGATCAGAAATGAAGCTTTACTATTCGCCAGGCGCGTGCTCTTTGGCAGCTCATATTATCTTAAATGAAATTAATGTCGATTTTGATTTGGAACGTGTTGACTTAAAAACCCATAAAACAGAAAAAGGTGCAGATTATTACGAAATTAACCCAAAGGGTTATGTACCAGCATTAGAAATTAATCCGGGTTTAATTCTTACAGAAAATGTTGCAATTTTACCGTTTCTTGCTCAACACGATCCAAAACAAGATCTAATTCCACCTTCTGGCATGGGACGTGCCAAAGTGCTGGAGTGGTTAGGTTATCTAAACTCAGAACTGCATGATGCTTATGCTGTATTCTTCACTGGAAAATTATCAGATGAAGCCAAAGAAAAAGCCTATGCAGAAATTGACCGTTTATTGAGTTATATCGATAAGGCCATTGGTGAATCGGACAATGATTATCTGGTCGATGATAATTTCGGTCCGGCAGATGCTTACCTGTTTGTTCTGACCAACTGGTCGAACCAGATTGAGCATGATCTGAGTCCATATAAAAATATTATTCATATCCGCAATAAAGTTGCAGAACGTCAGTCTGTACAGATTGCAATGCGTGATGAAGGTTTGATTCCTTAATCTCAAAATTTTGAAAAAGCGCCATAGGGCGCTTTTTTTATTGCTTCCAAAGTGATTATTGATATTTAGTCAATAATGATTTGCAGATTTACTACTTTTTAGCAATAAGCAGAGTCTATATAGTGCCTGCATAAATTTTTGGTTTCAGGTTCTTCCTATGAAAAATATTTTATTAATTAATGGTGCTAAAGCTTTTGCCCATTCGAATGGTCAGTTAAATGATACTTTGGCCGAACTGGCACAAGAAGTATTAACAAAGCTGGGGTATCAGGTTCAGGTGACTCGTGCTGATAGTGAATATGATGCAAAAGCAGAAGTGGAAAAATACCTCTGGGCAGATACGGTCATTTACCAAATGCCAGGCTGGTGGATGGGTGCGCCGTGGTCAGTAAAAAAGTATATTGATGATGTTTTTACCGAAGGGCATGGCAGCCTGTATGCAAATGATGGTCGCTCACGTTCAGATGCTTCAAAAAAATATGGCTCAGGTGGCCTGATTCACGATAAAAACTATATGTTATCTCTTACCTGGAATGCACCCATGGATGCGTTTACGGATACCGAGCAGTTTTTTCATGGCGTGGGTGTAGATGGCGTTTACCTACCTTTTCATAAAGCCAACCAATTCCTGGGGATGCAGGCTTTACCGACATTTATTGTGAATGATGTAATTAAAGCCCCTGAAGTTGAAGCGTATATCGCACAGTATCGTGAACATTTAACTCAAATTTTTGCTTAATCAGGAGATATGACCATGCTAACCGTTATTGCTGAAATCATCTGTCATTCGGAACAAGATATGAAAACAGTGCTGGATTCATTTAACAACATCCGCACACAGGTATTACAAGAGCCAGGCTGTCATCTTTATGATGTCTATATTGATCATCCAGCGGTTGAGAGCCGATTACAGACTAAAGTGCCTTTTTCAATCATGATGTTTGAAAAATGGGAAAGCATTCAGCATCTGGAAACCCACATGCATAGTGTAAATATGCAGCAGCATGCTAAGGCCACTAAAGGTGCGGTTGAGAGCGTAAAGATTCGAATTTTAGAAGCGCTTTAAGCTGTAATTCTCAGTTTGAAAGAGTTTGTGATATTTAATTTTATTCAAACTTTTTCAGCTGGTTGAATTGAACCTGTTCAAGTTTCAGTGCGTAGCGGTGTTTTAAGGTAGACCATTGAACTTTGGCAGGTTGTGTCTGTTCTGCAAATTCATTTTCATCTGTTGTAGTTTTTACCTTGCCTGTTAAAAAGTTAATGCTTCGTGCTGTACTCTCACCCGAGGCACGGTGAAAATCATCTACATCATAGCCAATCAATTTAAAAGCATTATCCTGGTATCGAAAGGTATAAGTATGATTGGTGACATACCATGAACCACAGCTTAGCCAGTAATGTAAATGAACCCGAAGTACACCTTTTTGAATGCTTAAGGCTTCGGATTCACCAAGTGGATCAGTGAGGCAAGGAGACTCTACATCACCTTCGGTTGGCAAAGTAGTATTGCTAGCCGCAAGCTGATAACCATTTTCTTGCTTGAATAAAACCAAGAGTTTTCGTTTGTTGGTATTCAGAACGTGATTGCCTACACCTGCATTTGCAACAAGATTTTCGGGATTAGTATCTTCAATAATCAGCGCGAGATCTGCTTGACCGTCCTGATTTAAATCACCTTGCGCTTTTTCTAGAATTTTCCAGTTTTTCGGAACAAAAGATTGATAGCTTGATTTTAGAGAACTACCTGTCTGAGGTGTTGCACATGCACTTTGTGTAAATGCTATACACAGCAGGGTGTTAAATAGGAAAGGCAGTTTGATCTGATAAAGCATCGGTTTAAATTCCTTTTATTTATAATTTTATTGATGATCAAAGCTGAGTGATAAGTTTAGCAAAATAGGTTAAGTCATCTCTTTGAATATTGGATAGATATTTATGGTGAACTTTAAAGCTTTTTTACAAATTCAGCTATGGATTTGAAGTTCCTATTCAAATTTGTCTAAACCAAGAAGTGAACTTTTAATATTCAATCTTCAAATTTAACCTGGGTATCTAAATTTAAAAGTTCAGGAGTTTGCTGGAAACTCCTGAACAGATCGATATGATTCAAATAATCTTTTGGGCTTCTAGCCCTGATTATTATTTAAAGAAATAACCGGTTTCAGGTGAGCTGGCATTGGCCATGCGTTTGCGTGGCATACGGCCGGCCAGGAATGCTTCACGACCTGCTTCTACCGCTTTACGCATCGCAGAGGCCATCAAGACCGGATTTTGTGCTGCTGCAATCGCCGTATTCATCAGTACGCCGTCACAGCCCAGTTCCATGGCAATTGCTGCATCACTGGCAGTACCGACACCCGCATCAACCAGCACAGGCACTTTGGCATTTTCTTTAATGATCGAAATGGTATGCGGATTCAGAATCCCCAGACCAGAACCGATCAGACTGCCCAAAGGCATGATTGCTACGCAGCCCATACTTTCCAGTTCTTGTGCCACGATCGGATCATCTGAGGTATAGACCATGATTTCAAAACCGTCATCAATCAGGGTACGCGCTGCTTTCAAGGTTTCGGTAATATTTGGATAAAGGGTCTTTTCATCACCCAGAACTTCCAGTTTTACCAGGTTATGACCATCCAAGAGTTCACGTGCCAGCATACAGGTGCGTACTGCACTATTGGCATCAAAACAGCCCGCAGTATTTGGCAAAATGGTGTATTTTTCTGGTGGAACCACTGAAAGCAGGTTCGGTTGGTCCGGATGCTGGCCAATATTCACCCGGCGAATAGCAACCGTTACAATTTCTGCACCGCTGGCCTGAATGGCCTGATCTGTTTCATTTAAATCTTTATATTTGCCTGTGCCTACTAAAAGACGAGACTGGAATTGGCGTGAACCGATCTGTAATAAATCTTGCATAATTGTTCCAAGTGTTATTAGCCGCCACCGACTGCGTGAATAATTTCTATTTTGTCCGCTTCGCAAATGGGCGTTTCACCCAATCTGCTTTTAGAAATAATCATTTCATTGACCTCAACTGCAAAGCGCTTACCCTCAAGCGCCAGACTTTGAACCAGTTCCAGCAGATTCTTGCATTGAGTTTCTTGTTGTTCGCCATTGATATACACCAACATCTTGGCAACCCTCCATGATTATTGATTAAAGCATCAGACCTATTTGAGGTATTTTACGGCATTCCAAGCCAGAATTAACCAGCCAGCAATCATTAAGGCACCACCAATTGGCGTAATTGCACCTAAACCGCGCGGCAGACCCAGTGCCATGACATAGAGTGAGCCACAGAACAGGAAAATTCCCGCCTGAATCAGGAGAAAACTCCATTTGATTGGCAATTCAGGAATCACTCGGCTGATCACTGCCAGAATAAGTAAGCCAAGAGCATGGTAGAAGAAATAATCTGTGGCCGTTTGCCACCAGGCCAACTGTGCTTCAGTCGCTCGAGTCTTTAAACCATGGGCACCAAATGCCCCGAGCATGACTGCAAGCGCAAGATTCAGTGCTGAAATCGCAACCCACATTTGAATTGATCTTCCCAATAAAGTTTGCGCTTAACCTTAGCATAAAAGCCCAGGCTGAAACACGGCATTAAAAGATAAAAAAGCCTTCATATATGAAGGCTTTTCTAAGATTAGTAGCTTATTAATTCAACACGTCAGTTTGAAGACATTGCCACTTTGATTTTTTCCATTGCATTCTTTTCAAGCTGACGGATACGTTCGGCGGAAACATTATATTCAGCTGCCAGTTCATGCAAGGTTGACTTTTCATCATCCAGCCAGCGACGCTGCAAGATATTACGGGAACGGTCATCTAGCTGTTCCATCGCTTCATGCAGGGCAGAGGTGCTTTGTTCCTCATAGTCTTCATTTTCAATCAGACGTGCCGGATCATAACGGTTGTCTTCCAGATATAGCGCTGGAGCAACGTGAGTTGAATTTTCATCATCATCGTCACCTGATGCTTCAAATGCTGCATCATAAGCCGTCAATCGGCCTTCCATTTCCAGTACCTGTTCTGGTGTTACATTCAGGTCATTGGCAATCGACTGAGCTTCTTCAAGCGTTAACTTTTTAGAAGACTTTTTCAGGCTTCGTAAATTGAAGAACAGTTTACGTTGTGCTTTAGTGGTCGCAATTTTGACAATACGCCAGTTACGAATTACATATTCATGAATTTCAGCTTTGATCCAATGCACCGCAAATGACACCAGACGTACGCCCATACTCGGGTCAAAACGTTTAACGGCTTTCATCAAGCCAAGGTTGCCTTCCTGAATCAGGTCACCTTGAGGCAGGCCATAACCTGCATAACTACGTGCAATATGTACCACGAAACGCAAATGAGACATGACCAGCATTTTTGCTGCGTCCAGGTCCTGGTCGTAGTAATAGCGTTCAGCCAACTCTTTTTCTTGTTCGGCCGTTAAAATAGGAATTTGATTGACAGTGCTAATATAAGCACCAAGATTGACACCTGGCGCCGATAATGACAGGGGCATCAATTGATTGCGGCTGTCACTCATGTGTTCTCCTTGAAGTGCGGGGGATTTAACCCTTAACTAGGTTTTATCTTAATCCAAACTCTCCTCAAATAATGGATATTTGGGTAGAGAAATGTAAACTTTTATACGAGTATGGAGAGCATCCAGTTTAATTGAAAATTTTTAAGATTCAATCAGGTAGTGATACTCGGTTGCAGAAATCTGTTGAGATTC
This sequence comes from Acinetobacter sp. CAU_H_60, assembly GCF_058599385.1. Lineage (NCBI taxonomy): Bacteria > Pseudomonadati > Pseudomonadota > Gammaproteobacteria > Moraxellales > Moraxellaceae > Acinetobacter > Acinetobacter sp. CAU_H_60. The sequence goes on from NZ_CM178653.1 coordinate 1,168,128, forward strand.
GCATTTTAACTGATGCATTTGGCAATACCGTGTAACATCAGTTTGACTATGTGGATCTGATGACTTTAGCAAGAATGTTTTGCCCTGATCTGCTTTTAATGCACGCTTTAACATCAGGAGCGGCATCGGACAGGGTTTACCCATGGCATCAATAATATGCGCTTGACCGTGGTTATCACTCATTTCCGTTTTATTCATATCGCAAAAAAGGCTATAAATATTAGCAAATAGGATGCCAAAACCCAACTATTTGGCTAAAAAGTTACATGAAATAATATATATAATTTTTCTGATATATTTTGTGAAAAAAATAACTAAATCAAAAGGAACAAAGCTAAAAAATATCTATTAATTGTCATAAACCCATGTTAAGCTCGTTGCGTATTTAGGATTTTAGATAAACAAATTGATTGTTTTTCGCCCTATACACAATGGATGTAACCGGGATTTTGTTAATAGTTTTACAGAATGATTACAAGCTTAAAAATAATATTTTCAAACTTGTTTGCTCTGCTGTTTGCAACACCGGGTGGTCCTTTTTTTAGTATCAATGAGGATTAACTTATGACAGCTGCTCGTGAACAAGGCGTAGTTAAATGGTTCAACGACACTAAAGGCTTCGGCTTTATTCAACGCAACGGCGGTGATGACGTATTCGTTCATTTCCGTGCTATTCAAGGCGAAGGCCACCGTTCACTTCGTGACGGCCAACGTGTTGAATTCAGTGTAGTTAAAGGCCAAAAAGGCTTTCAAGCTGAAGAAGTTCAACCATTAGACTAATCTTCGGATTAAGCTAATAAACGCCCCAATATAAATTGGGGCGTTTTTTGTTTATACTATTCCATCTTAGTGATTATCAAATTAGAGCAGCGCTTTATGTCATCTGGTTTTGAAACCTTAAATTTACATCCCCAACTGAAAAAGGCAATTGATGCTTTAGGCTTTACTTCCATGACGCCGATTCAGCAGAAGGTTTTAAAATTCACCTTGGCAGGACATGATGCTATTGGTCGTGCACAAACGGGTACGGGTAAAACTGCCGCATTCCTGATTAGCGTGATTAATGATTTGCTGAATAATCCGGTAAAAGAACAGCGTTATCGTGGTGAACCGCGTGCTTTGATTCTGGCACCGACTCGTGAGCTGGCATTACAGATTGAAAGCGACGCGCATGAGCTGACTAAATTTACGGATCTAAGTGTCGTAACACTTCTGGGTGGTGTAGATTTTGACAAGCAGAAAGCTCAATTGGATAAAGCGCCAGTCGATATCATGGTGGCAACGCCAGGGCGTCTGATTGACTTTGTCGAGCAAAAAGAAGTTTGGCTAGACCAGATTGAATTCCTAGTGATTGATGAAGCCGACCGTTTACTGGATATGGGCTTTATTCCATCAGTAAAACGTATCGTGCGTTTCTCGCCACGCAAAGAGCAGCGTCAGACGCTGATGTTCTCTGCAACCTTTAGCTATGATGTGTTGAATCTGGCACAACAATGGTTATTTGAACCGGTGACTGTTGAAATTGAGCCGGAAAAGAAAACCAATGCCGACGTTGAACAGCGTGTGTATATGGTCGCGAAGGCAGATAAATATAAATTGCTGCAAGACATTCTGCGTGATGAGCCGATTGAAAAGGTCATGATTTTCGCTAACCGTCGTGATCAGGTGCGTAAGCTATATGATCATTTAAAACGTGATGGTTATAAGGTGGTAATGCTGTCAGGTGAAATTGCCCAAGACAAACGCCTGAAAATGTTAGACCAGTTCAAAAATGGTAAACATAACATCATGATTGCGACAGACGTTGCAGGTCGTGGTATCCATGTAGACGGCGTATCTCATGTGATTAACTTTACTTTGCCTGAACAGTCAGATGATTATGTACACCGTATTGGTCGTACTGGTCGTGCGGGAACGCGTGGTGTAAGTATCAGTTTCCTGGCTGAAGATGATGCCTTCTATCTGCCAGAGATTGAAAAAGCGATTGGACAGAAATTACCGCTGACCCGTTTAGAAGGCTATTGCTAATCTAAACCGCAAAAAACCGCTCTTAAAGAGCGGTTTTTTATTACTGTATATATTGAAACTTATTTGGCTTCACAGCGGAACGTTAAAACAGTCTGATAATCATCATTCTGGTTCAATCCGGTATTGGTGCCGGCAATATTGCCTAATACAGTCGCAGCAGCCTGAATCATTTGTCCAGTCTGTTCATCGACTACACCTTTTAGTGCGCCATCATAAGAAGTTTTTTCATCCAGAATAATCGCAGTAGCTTTAGAGCCACAGGTTTTGCTGGCCGCATTTACTGCATTATTTTTAGAGGTCAACTGGTTTTTACCTAATCCTGTTACTTCAAACTGATTATTTTCCTTTTGAACCGCCACTGAAGTCGGGTTAGATGCACAGGCAGTTAAAAGTAGAGCTGAAGCTGCTAATCCGCTGATCGCAATTGTTTTTTTCATCATAAAATCTCGCTTGAAAACAGAACTGGGAATATTGAAACACAGTAAAAAGCACAGAATTAGGAGCTGTTGTATAAGTTTGGCAATTTTTGATGTTGCTCTATGAGAGAAAAGTGAATGAAAGAAACATTTTATTGATTCCACGGAAAATATTGTAATCTTCCTTAAATATTTTCAAGGTAAAGGTCATTGCAAGTTTCTAGAGTATTGCTAGTGGAATATGCTAATCTTGACCGTAGTTTTTAAGTTATAGATCTATAAAGCAATGACGGAATCTGTGGTCGACATCGTTCATCAAAATATTCACCAACGTCAATCAATAGGACATTTGCTGGCACCTGCGCCGAATGCCGAACAGTTAGAATTGGCATTTAAAGCTGCTTTGACAGCACCAGATCATCACCGGTTAAAACCTACTACTTTTGTGATCATCCCGGATGCGCAACGTGAAGCATTTGGTGAATTGTTATCGCAAGCACTGATAGATCTGGGTCAAACTGAATCGGCCCAAATTGAACGGGTCAAGAATCATCCCTTTCGTGCACCTTTGCTGGTACTGGCATTAACCCGTTTGCAGGATCATCCAAAAGTGCCACATTTTGAACAGATTCTGAGTTCAGGTGCTGCTATTCAAAACTTCCTGCTGTCTTTGCAGGCTCAAGGTTTTTCAACCATGTGGCGTAGTGGCGCAGTAGTAGAATCAAAATTTTTCAAGCAGTCGCTCGGTATTGGTAAAGATGATCTGGTTTCTGGCATTATCTATATCGGTACGGCGGCAAAAGCGATTGCACCACGTGCTGAAATCCAGACTCAGAATTATGTAAGTTATTGGAATCAAAACTAAGGCATTTCAAGACACAGGATATTAGAAAATAAGATGTCAGAATTAAATTTTACCGATTTGATTGAACCGGTGGCGGTCAACCAGAATACGGCTTTAAGAATTACAGTTTTAGGCGGTGGTAGTTTTGGTACTGCGATGGCCAATACCGCGGTTCGAAATGGCTGCGATACCATGATCTGGATTCGTGATCCGGAAGTAGCTGAAGATATTAATGCAACACATATCAATAAACGCTATCTACCGGATTTTAAGCTGGAAGAAAATCTGCTTGCTGTGTCCGATCTGGAGAAGGCTGTTCGTGATCGCGATATTATTCTAGTCGCGATTCCAAGCCATTCTTTCCGTGATGTGTTGCAGCAGATCAAGCCTTTTATCACATCTCAAGCGGTGATTTCCCTGACAAAAGGGATTGAAGCCAATACCTTCAGCTTTATGAGTGACATCATTCGTGAAGAATTACCGGAAGTGCCTTATGGTGTGCTGTCTGGTCCAAACCTGGCCAAGGAAATTGTCGCAGGTCAGCCGGCAGGTACGGTGATTGCCAGTAAATCTGAACTGGTACGTTATGCAGTGCAACAGGCACTCCATAGTGCGTTATTTCGTGTCTTTGCCAGTGATGATGTACATGGTGTAGAACTCGGTGGTGCACTGAAAAATATTTATGCGGTCGCGATGGGAATGGCGGCTGCTTATAATGTCGGTGAAAATACCAAGAGTATGATTCTAACCCGTGCGCTAGCTGAAATGAGCCGATTTGCAGTCAAGCTGGGTGCAAACCCGCTGACTTTCCTGGGGCTTTCAGGTGTAGGTGATCTATTTGCGACTTGTAATAGTCCGCTGAGTCGTAACTATCAGGTCGGTTATGCATTAGGTAAGGGTAAAACCTTAGAACAGGCAACGACTGAACTGGGGCAGACTGCGGAAGGGATTAACACGATTGTGCAGGTAAAAGCGCGTTCAGAAGAGCTGGATGTGTATATGCCGATTACAACTGCTTTGTATGAAGTGATCTTTGAAGGAGCACCGCCGCTGACGATCGCTTTATCCTTGATGAAAAATGGTCATCGCAGTGATGTCGAATTTGTCTTGCCACATCATCAAGTCTGATCTATAACACAGGAAGCGCTATGATTATGATGCTGACTGATGATCGTAGCGACCAAATAAATAGGGAAATAAGATGCAACTGACTTTAGTGCGACATGGCGAAGCCGCGCCACCAGTGAATGGGAATGATAGCAAACGTCCCCTAACGGAGCGCGGGCATCAACAGGCGGAACAGACAGCGCAGTATTTAAAGGACATCATTAAACCGGAAGTATTTGTGGTCAGTCCTTTATTGCGTGCGCAGGAAACTCTGGCGCATCTACAGCATTATTTTAAAGATGTGCCTGTGGTGATCTGTAATACGATCAAGCCTGATGATGATGCCAAAGTTGCAGTTGAATGGTTGTCGCAGTTGCCGTATGAGTCCATTGCGGTGGTTTGTCATATGAATGTTGTGGCGCATATTGCCTCTATTCTGCTGACAGAGTCTTTTCATCCGTTTCATTTGTCAGAAGCACGTATTTATGATCAGGCCGTGATTGCACCAGGTCTATCAACACAAGTTAATAGCTTTATTCCAACAGTATAAAAAACCAATTAAAACGGTAGAACACAATCGATGTTGTATTTATGGATGCCGGAAGCCAATGGGGTTTGGCAATGGTCAAAGGGGGAGTTCTGGAACACTGCTGCAACACTCGAGCAGCTGATTCAGGATATTCAGGCCTATCATGGTGAAGAGGTGACGGTCTTTTTTCCAAGTCGTCATGTGCAGATTTTGCAGCAGACCTTGCCTAAGAGCCAATATAAGAAAATGGGCAATGATGGCATCAAATATCTGTTAGAAGAATATGTAGTACTGCCTGTCGATACCATGAAAGTGCTGCATCATTTTCAGCAGCCTGACCAGATCAGTATTCTGGGGATTGCAAATTCTACAGTTGAAACTTTGCAGCATGCCCTGAATTTGATTCCTGTTAAACTCGCTGCATTATTGCCAGACTTTCTGGTTTTGCCAGTGCCTGAACATGCGCAGCAGCGCGTTATTGCACAAATTGGTGGGCATTTGCTGGTACGTGAAGCTGAATATATCGGCCAGTCAGTGGATGATCTGAGCCTTTATCTGGATTTTCAGTCTAAAGATCTGGAATATCAGGTCAGCAATCTCAGCCCTGAACAAATGAGCAGTTTAGAAGCGGTAGCAACACGTGAACAATTAAACTCGTTCCAATATACGTTGCCAATGCTAAAAAAACCGCAACAGCATCCATTTAATATCCTGCCAAAGGGTAAATCGGATCATACTGTTTCCGGTTACTGGAAAGCCTGTGCGGCGGTTTTTCTTGGGATTTTAGTACTACAGTTTACTTATGATGCGGTGCGCTGGTATCAATATAAAAAAGTCGCCAATACCACTGCGATGCAGGCGATTGACCAGTTTAAATATTGGTTCGGACAAAATTATCCGGTCACTGAGCAGAATATTAAAAGTCAGTTTGAAGCCCAGCTTCGTCAAAGTCAGACTGCAGATACTCAGGCTTTGCAGCTCATTAGCCGAGTCGGGCCGGTGTTGATGCAAAACCAGATTGTGGCACAGCGTGTCAATTATGATCCGTCTGGATTGAGTCTGCAGTTACAGTCCAATTCATCTGAAAGTTTAAATACTTTGACCAAGCAACTGGGGCAGCAGGGCTTTAAAGTAGAATTGGGGAATATACAGGCGAATGGAACAGGTGCCGTAGGACTGGTGAAAATACAATAATGAAAGCTATTGAAACCTTACAGAACCGCATGGATCTGCAAATTGAAAAACTGACCGATTATCTGGATCGTTTGTCAGCACGTGAACGCATTCTGGTAATCTTTACCACAATCTTTGTGCTGGTGACCGCTGTTGCGAGTGCACTCTGGGCAATGCATCAGGCAGCAGATACCCAGCAGAAACGTTTAAATGATCTAAAAGATACGCTGGTCTGGATGCAAAGCAATGCTGTTACTATGAAGCCGGCAGGAGACTTGCAATTAGATGCAGCAGAAAAAGTGCAGCGTATTGCTCAGCAACAAGGGCTATCGGTCGCATCACAGCAAATGGATGGAAAAATTCAGTTGATGCTGTCTCATGAAAATTATTCTGTGCTGGCCAACTTCCTGACACAGTTGGCACAAATGGGGCTAAGTATCGAGAAAATGGAACTAAATAATGAAGCAGGGCAGATTAAATTAACAGCGACTGTGCAATAACTGGTAAAAATAAAGATTTGCAAAGCATGGTTTTTTTGTCAGCCTATGCCTATAATATGCCGACTTAAAAAGCAGTAGACTTTTCTAGATATGTTGTATTCTCTAGCCCGTCCTTTGTTGTTTTCTTTAGCACCAGAGCGTGCACATGAGCTGACACTATCACTATTAAAATCATCCCATAAAATGGGCATGATGCGTCAAAATGTTGCTGTGAAACCTGTGACCTGTATGGGAATCGAATTTCCTAATCCGGTCGGTCTTGCAGCAGGGTTAGATAAAAATGGTGCCTATATTGATGCCTTGGCCAGTCAAGGCTTTGGTTTTATTGAAATTGGCACCATTACTCCACGCCCGCAACCTGGTAATCCTCATCCACGTTTATTCCGTCTTCCGAAAGCCAAAGCGATTATTAACCGTATGGGCTTTAATAATGATGGCGTGGACAAACTGATTGAAAACGTTAAAGCTGCAAAATTTAAAGGTGTGCTGGGAATCAATATCGGTAAAAACGCTGATACTCCGGTAGAAAAAGCAGTAGATGATTACCTTATTTGTTTAGAAAAAGTCTATAATTATGCTTCCTATATCACCGTTAATATTTCTTCTCCAAATACCAAGAACCTGCGCAGTTTACAAAGTGGCGATGCACTGACTGAATTGCTGGAAACGCTGAAGAATCGTCAGCTGGAACTGGCTCAGGAACATCAGCATTACGTTCCTCTGGTATTAAAAGTTGCACCGGATCTTGAAGCTGAAGATATTGCCTTTATTGCCAAGCAGTTATTGCAATACAAGATTGATGGTCTGATCGTGACCAATACCACATTGTCACGTGAAGGTGTGGAAGGTCTGGAGCATGCAGAAGAAGCGGGCGGTTTATCCGGTGCGCCAGTCTTTGAGAAAAGCACGGCATGTCTGGCTGCATTTGCAGAGGAATTAAAGGGACAAATTCCATTGATTGGTGTGGGTGGTATTCTTTCAGGTGCGGATGCGCTGGCCAAGAAAAAAGCTGGTGCAAGCCTTGTACAAGTCTATAGTGGCCTCATATATACTGGGCCGGAACTGGTTAAAGACTGTGTAGCCGCGCTTTAAATCCTATGAATGCCATTGATATCTTTCTACTGATTATCTTGCTCATTGGAGGGCTCAACGGTTTGCGCCAAGGATTTATTAAAGCCTTTGCGAACTTAGTGGGATGGATTTTTGCCTTGATTATTGCGGCGAAATATTCAACACTACTTGCGCCCTCAATGGTTGCTCTCAGTACAGATCCAGTGGTACAGAAGATTGCAGCCTTTGCCTTTATCGTTCTAATGATTGTGGTACTCACCTGGATTGTCACCTTTCTGCTCAACCGCATTTTAAAAACCCTGAAACTTGGTCCGCTGAATCGTCTTGCGGGCGGTGTTTTCGGCAGCCTGAAAGGTTTGCTGATTGTCCTGATTACCATGCAGGGTATTGGCCCTTGGGTTGAAAGTTCGCCGCACTGGAAGCAGTCTAAATTTATACAGGTTTTATTGCCATATGCGCCTTGGGCAACAGAGCTCTCCAAAGAAGCCGCAAATGGCGCCCTGCAACATATCAAGTCTGAAGGGGCACAGAAACCTTCAGATTCCTCATCTGAACCGGCATCCAAAGCCAAGAGTTCAGATGCGTCAACGAATAATCCTTTTTATTAATCCTAGCTTGTCTGCGAGGTTGCTATGTGTGGAGTAGTTGGTATAGCTGGTAAATCACCTGTTAACCAAATGTTGTTTGATGCATTAACGATGTTACAACATCGTGGACAAGATGCAGCTGGGATTGTGACTTGTCAGGAAGGCCGCCTGTTCCTGCGTAAAGATGTCGGTATGGTACGTGATGTATTCCATACCCGTCATATGCGTGCTTTACAGGGTAATTATGGTATTGGCCATGTGCGTTACCCAACGGCGGGTACTTCAAGCAGTGCCGAAGCGCAACCATTCTACGTAAACTCACCTTATGGGATTACGCTGGCGCATAACGGTAACCTGACCAATGCTGAAGAAATTCATGATGACCTGTTCAAAACTGATCTGCGTCACATGAATACTGATTCAGATTCAGAAGTGCTACTAAACGTACTGGCGCACGAATTACAAAAACGTGGCAAGCTGGTACCAACATCTGAAGATATTTTCCAGGCTGTAACGCGTGTACATGAGCGTTGTAAAGGTGGTTATGCCGTTGTTGCGATGATTACCGGTCAAGGTCTGGTAGGCTTCCGTGATCCAAATGGTATCCGTCCATTAATTTACGGTTCGCGCGAAACAGAAAATGGTATGGAATATATCATTGCTTCTGAATCTGTAGCGATTACGGCACTAGGCTTCAAGGTTGAACGTGATATCGAACCAGGTGAAGCAGTTTTCATTGATTATGACGGTAACTTCTTTACCCAGCAATGTGCAGCGAATCCAGAATACCGTCCATGTATTTTTGAATATGTGTACTTTGCCCGTCCAGATGCAACCATTGATGGGATCTCTGTATATAAAGCCCGCCTGAAAATGGGTGAGAAACTGGCACAAAAAATCCTGCGCGAGTGGAGTGATGAGCACGACATCGATGTGGTGATTCCAATTCCGGATACTTCGCGTACTTCGGCATTAGAATTAGCCAATATGCTAGGCGTGAAATTCCGTGAAGGTTTCATGAAAAACCGTTATATCGGTCGTACCTTCATCATGCCAGGTCAGCAACTGCGTAAAAAATCAGTACGTCAAAAATTGAACCCGGTTGAGCTTGAGTTCCAAGGCAAAAACGTTCTACTAGTTGATGACTCGATTGTGCGTGGTACGACTTGTAATGAAATTATTCAGATGGCACGTGATGCGGGTGCGAAAAAAGTATTCTTCGCTTCTGCGGCACCTATGGTGAAATATCCAAACGTATACGGTATTGATATGCCGGCGAAATCTGAACTGATCGCTTCTGAACGTAGTGTAGAAGAAATCCGTGAAATTATTGGTGCTGACCGTCTGATTTTCCAGGATCTGGAAGACTTGAAAGATGCAGTACGTACCAAGAAAGTCCCTCATTTGCGTGAATTTGACTGTTCTGTATTCGATGGGGTGTATGTGGCAGGTGGAATCAATGCTGAATACCTTGATCAATTAGAGCAAAAACGCAGTGATGGTGCTAAAAAAGGTGACAAGTTTATTGATGTGAATATTGATGCAGCATCAGTTGACCTGACCGGTGTGCGCGAAGTCTAAGCAATTAAAATCATGATGAAAAAGCGGGAATTTCCCGCTTTTTTGTTTTATGATGAGCCCAAGGAAAGACCAGATCAGTTAGGGTGGTAGATTGAAAAGCGTAGGATATGCTTTGGTCAAAAACAAGAATATGCTATTGCCGGCCAGCTTTTGTCTGATTGCGATACTATTAACAGTTCTGATTATCAATACAGTTGTTGGCCTGTTTGTTTTCTATGCTGATCCTAGTCAGTCGATATGGTGGCATGTCCTTAGTCCTTATCTGGTTGCACTGGTTTTGTTCTTGATGATTATTTCGGTCATCTATGAATTTTATACGTTTCGTGCCGGCGGCTATTCTTTAGCCCAGCAAATGGGCGCGCGTCGACTGAACCAAATGGAAAGTATTCCGGAAGAAAGTGCTGCACTACGGATCAATACTCAACTGGCAGATACGTTCCTGATTGAACCGCCAGCTATGTATGTCCTGCCGAATGAAGTGGGGGTCAATGCATTAACAGCGGGTTTTAGTCCACGTGATACTGCTATTATTCTGACTTGGGGTGCATTACAAACCCTTGATGAAATTGAACTTTATGGCTTGCTCAGTCATGAATTTAACAAGATTCTATCTGGTGAAACAGCTAAAAATACCCGCCTGAAAATTCTATATAGTAGTCTGACTACCTTTAGCCAATGGGGCAGCAAGATTGCAAAGTTGGGGTTTTATCGCAATGATGTGCCTCGAGAAAACAAGTTTGAAACCTTCTATGTCTCAATCGGAGCAGTCATCTGGTTGATTGGCAGCTTGGGTATTTTGATTACACGTTTTATTAAATATATTTCATTGGGCGGACGTACCTATAAAAATGACCAGAAAACTCGCCGTCTGATTCAGAATGATGCCAATATTCAGACTTTATTGCGCATTCATGTGCATCATTCAGGTTCACAGATTTATAGTGAATATGCCGAATCCATTTCGCATATGTGTTTTGCTAATTCTTTAAGTCCACAGAACTGGTTGAATATTCATCCGAATATTAATCAGCGTATTTATGAATTAAATCCTGCCTTGATTCAGGATCTGCAGCTTGAAAATCTGAAGAAATTAAAAAACCAGCCTTTGTTTAGTCTGTTCCGTTCACTCGAAGATGTCGTGCCTGAAAGCACAGCAGTCTGGGAATCCCCACAGCCTTTGCCTTTATTGCGTTTGTCTCCAATTAGCTTCGCCATTAAAGATGCCATCAAGCCATTGAATCCTGAACTACGTGCTAATATGCCGCGTCCGGAGTTGATTGAACGTGCTTTGCAAACCTCGACCGGTTCACGTGAGGTCATGATTGCGATTTTGATGATCCGGCAATATCGTGAGTTTATTCCGACTGAGGCAGAAGTCAGTCGTGCGATTATTGATTCATTATTAAATCTGGATGGACGGGTACATATCTCGATTTTCCAGCAAGCCTGTAAAAATATTGGTGGAATGCCTACTACGGTAGCGCGACAGTTTTTAATGAAGCTGGCAAGGATTATTCAGGAAGATGGTGAAATCGGTTTGCTGGATGCCTTATTGCTAGAGCGGGTGAAGTATGAGCTGAATCTGTTACCGATGCATACGCCAACGTCTTTAGATGAGGTCAAACCACAGATTGTACGTCTGATTGATGCCTTGCTGCATGTGCAACAGATTAATAGCGATAATCAGCTGGAGGTTCGGGAAAAGATTTTAAACCGTATTCTTAGCCCGCGAGAACTTGAGCTGTATAGTGAAATCTCAGATGAGCCGATTGATTTGGCTGAGATTTTAAATGATATTGCCGGATTGTTATTGCGTGATCGTTTGAGCATGTTAGGAATTGCAGAAGTTTGCCTGTGGAGCGACCGGATCATGACTCAGGATGAGCTGGATGTAATGGAACTTCTGTACTGGCGCTTGGGCTTTGAATCTCATGAAATTACCCAGCAAATGCTCAAGAAAAACAGCTTGATGATTATCTAGTATTTTTAAATTAATATAATGTATTTAATTAAGTCCAGTCTTTCAAGAACTGATCTATAAACCAACTTGCAGTAGAAAAAAGTAATCTTATAAATTGATTTCTATTCTGAGTTAAAATGACTCAAGATAGAGAGTGAAAAACTGGAAATAGTTCGGCAAAGAAAAGCGAATCCCGTTAAAATGTTCGACCTGAAATAGGTGATGAAGAAAAGATGATTGGGCATCAGCGTGACATACTGGCAACATTAGGAATCGATATCTGGATTCCCAAGGGCGACGTATGTCAGCAGCATCAGGTTTCGATCTGGCGTGATCAGGCCCCAGCAGAATTGCATAGTGAAATCATCCTGCCACAACCGACTCAGATTGCTCCCGTAGCAAAAGCTCCTTTAGTCGCGCCTGAACCTGTCATTGTTGAAACAAAAGCTGAGGTTAAAAGTGAAGCGCCAGCAGTTGTTGCATCTCAGGAACAGCGGGAAATTCTGTATATTCCGCCATTCAACTTGCAGGCTTTAAGCTTGGAACATTGCACGATTGTCATCGATGCCACAGAAATGACCGAGCAAACCCAGCATTTATGGGCCAACATCCAGCGTGCTCTGCAAAGTGAATTTTATGAACTAAACTGGCCATTTCCATGGATGAATCTACAAGATGGTCGGGGTGTCGAATCTTATATTCAGGGTTTTCTGGACATGATGAGCCTGGAAAAAAATATCATTTCACTTGGCTCTATTCCGCATGTGACACTTAATAAAATGATTCAACTGGCATCTTTACAGGAAATGCTGGATCAGCCCATACTTAAAAAACGCTTATGGCAGTTTATGCAAAACAGGCCAGCGAACTTAGAATAATATTGATGTGGAATAGGAACATATGAAACAAAAAGTGATTGTATTTAGCCAGATCGATCAGGATGTCCAGAAAAAACTCGAACAAAATTTTAATGTAGTGACTTTACAGCCAAAACTGGGCAATGTGCATGAGCAGTTGCTGGAACATGTGCGCGATGCCGATGGCATGATTGGGGCAGGCCGACTGCTCAATCGCGATAATCTGGCACCAGCAACCCAACTTAAAATTATTTCTAGTGTCAGTGTAGGGTATGACAACTATGAAGTTGATTATCTGAATGAAAAAAATATCTATCTGACCAATACTCCACATGTCCTGACTGAAACCACGGCAGATCTGGGATTTACGCTGTTAATGGCAGCTGCACGCAAAGTGGCTTATCTGGATCACTGGACCAAACAGGGACAATGGCACCGCACGACACGTGAAGCACAATTTGGTATGGATATTTTTGGAAAAACGCTGGGGATAATCGGGCTAGGGCATATTGGGACAGCAGTTGCACGCCGTGGGTTTTACGGTTTCAATATGAATATCCTGTACCATAATCGCCATGAAAAACCGGAATTGGCTCAAGGGCTCAGTGCACAGTATTGCTCACTGAATGAGCTTTTGCAGCGCTCAGATTTCGTAGTGGTTACCGTGGATTTAAATGCTGAATCAAAAGCTTTGATTGGAGCAGAACAACTGGCACAAATGCAGCCACATGCGGTGCTGGTGAATATCTCCCGTGGGCCTGTGATTGATGAGAAGGCTTTGATCAAAGCCTTAAAAGCCAACCAAATCTTTGCTGCGGGTCTGGATGTTTATGAGAAAGAGCCTTTAAAAGAATCAGAATTATTTGAGCTGGATAATGTCATTACCTTGCCCCATGTCGGTTCGGCCACAGTGGCGACACGTCGAAAAATGGCTGAGCTGGCTTATCAGAATCTGGTCGATGCACTTGAAGGGCGGGTGCCACGCTATGTGGTGAATCCTCAAGTGATTGGTTCATCTAAGTAATATTAAATAACATTTTCCTGCATCTATGCTCATTTTTCGATGCTATATTCGAGACAGGTTGAAACTGAATTTTAGAGATTTTTCATTGAAACGTTTGTTATTGGCGTGCGGGTTAAGTCTGTGTGCAGCGGCAGGACATAGTGATAGCGATTATTTTAATCAGCCTACTGCACAATTTTCTGTACCGGATATTGGTGCGGGCGTCGGGTTGATCGACCAGCAAAAAGAACAAATGATCGGTGAAAAGGTCTATCGTCAAGTCCAGAAACAAATGCCTGTGATTCAAGATCCATGGCTTGAAGATCAGTTACTTTCCGTATTTTCCCACATTCTCAGTCAGACCAAGTTACAGCAACCGATTGGTTTAATGGTAATCAATGACCCGCAAATTAATGCTTTTGCAGTACCTGGTGGGTTATTTGCCCTGAATGCGGGTCTGATTAATTCTGCCCGAAATACAGATGAAGTGGCGGGGGTGATGGCACATGAAATTGCACATGTCACACAACGTCATTACAGTCGTTCGCAAGAAACCTTTAAAGGACAAGGACTGTTGGCCCTAGCAGGGATTCTGGTGGGTGCATTAGTCGCTTCACAGGCAGATGGTGATGCCGGTGCAGCAGTGATGATGGGTTCTCAGGCAGCACTACTGGATCAGCAATTAACTTATAGCCGTAATCAGGAACGTGAGGCGGACCGAATCGGGATGCAATATATGTATGCTGCTGGATACAGTCCACATAGTATGGCGGATTTCTTTGAGGTGATGCATCGTTCCACTAGCCGTTTAAGCTTTATGCCAGATTTCTGGCTGACGCATCCCTTAACTACTGAGCGTATGAGTGAAGCGCGTTTGCGTGCCAATCAGTTGCCTGCGGTTAAGCGTAATTTAAATGATCAGGATTTTGAAATCATTAAATGGTATACGCGGGTGCTGTCACGTCAGACCACTGAACAGCAGCTCAACTTAATGGTGCAACGCAATGATTTTCCTGGTCAGCTGGCTTTAACGGCTTATCAACTTCAGCAGGGAGATTTTCAGGCGGCACAAACCGCACTGGATCAAGCCAAAAAGCACAATAAAATGCATCCTTTGCAGGTGTTATTTCAAACTGATATTTATCTGGGGCAAAATCAGCTGGATAATGCGCTAAAAAGCATTAGTTCAGCCGCACGGATTATGCCGGAAAACCGTGCTTTAAATTATAAATATGCTGAAACCCTGATTCGTGCCAAACAGCCTGATCAGGCCAGAACGATTGTGCAGCGCTTTTTAAATAGCAATACCCGTGATGTTAGTGGTTGGAGATTAATGCAACTGGCAGCGAATGCAGCACCTGATTCATCGATAAAAGCCGCCAATGTCTTGCGCTATCGTGCAGAAGTAGAGTACTGGTCAGGCTATGAAGAAACTGCGATTAAATCCTTAATACATGCTCAACGCATTAGTAAAAGCAACCAATCTCTGTCAGCAACCATTGGCCAACGTTTAAAACAGATGCAGCAAACGCGACAGTTTAAAATTTAAGTCTATTTTTCTAATGATTTTTAGCTTCAGTAGATATAGCCGAAGTTCACTAAATCACGCTACAATCCGGACAAAGCTAAGTTGTCTATTTTAATTATTTTATGAAAAAAATATTATTGGGTTTATGGATATTGGGGTGTGGCGGAAATGTATTGGCGGCTAGTGCGGCAGAATACGTGCAGTCCGTTGAGCAGATTAATGCTGATTATCAAAAAGAATCACGCCAGTTTTTAAAAGGTTTAAATCCGCAGCAGCAAGGTTTTAGCGCATCACAGAATCAGCAGTTTTGTGCGATTGTGCAGCGTTATGTGGATCGTTTGTATAAGGCGGCAGACCAGAACCGGGCTTATCTAGATCGTCAGTATCAAAATGTAGGCAAACAGGATGTCATACTGCAGGTAAAATCTTCAAAAGAGATGCAGTTGCTGAAACGTTATAATGTGGATTGTAATTTACAGTAAGAATAAATAAGAAAATGCTGAGAACTGTCCGGAATGGAGGCAGTTCAACGCAGATTTAGATTTGAAATAGAATGGGGGAATTAAGCAAGTTTTGCTTTAATTTTTGCTGAAACTTGTGCAGGATCGGCGCGCCCGGCTATGAGCGGACGCAGAGAATTCATCACCTTACCCATATCTTTCATGCTAGTAGCTTGTTGCGCTTCAATTGTTTGCGCAATCAGGGAATCAAGTTCTTCCTCAGTCATAGCTTCTGGTAGAAATTGAGAGAGAACCTCAACTTCGGCTTGTTCCTTACTAGCTAAATCATCTCGACCAGCGCCTTCAAAGGCTTTGATCGATTCTTTACGTTGTTTAATTTGCTTTTCAATGACCGCAAGAACTTGAGCGTCGTCAAGTTCTTTACGCTCATCGACTTCGATTTGCTTAATTGCTGCTTGCAGACTACGAATGACCGTCAACTTTGACATATCTTTGGCACGCATGGTGGCTTTCAATACGTCAGTAATCTGGTTTTTTAAAGTAGTCATTATTTATTCCAAGCAGTCAATCACAAATTAATCTTAGTAAAGGCGAGTAGTACGTACTGATTCACGCGCCAATTTCTTTTGGTAGCGTTTAACAGCAGCAGCTTTTTTACGTTTACGTTCTTGAGTTGGTTTTTCGTAGAATTCACGTTTACGAACGTCAGCAAGAACACCCGCTTTTTCGCATGAACGTTTGAAACGACGGATAGCTACGTCTACTGGTTCGCCTTCTTTCAATTTAACTTGTGGCATGAAGAATCCTCATTAAGTTATGGATAAGATCAGGGCCGAATTGCCCTCGATCACAAGTGAAGGTCAGTATTTTACTCATTTACATCTCATATCACAAGTCTATAATAGTTGCTGCAATAGATTTGATACAGGTTATAGGCAGTTTAATGATCGTTTTAGGCTTGGAAACGTCGTGTGATGAAACAGGACTTGCGCTGTATGACAGCGAGTTGGGTTTGCGCGGACAGGTGCTGTACAGCCAGATTAAACTGCATGCTGAATATGGCGGCGTCGTACCAGAACTGGCTTCGCGCGACCATGTGCGTAAACTCATTCCCTTACTGAATGAACTGCTTGAACAAAGTGGTATCAAAAAATCAGAAATTGATGCGGTGGCCTATACCCGTGGTCCGGGCCTGATGGGCGCATTAATGACGGGTGCACTGTTTGGTCGGACTTTGGCCTTTGCCTTAAATAAACCGGCAATTGGTGTGCACCATATGGAAGGTCATATGCTGGCGCCATTACTTTCTAAAACGCCACCGGAATTTCCATTTGTGGCATTACTGGTGTCTGGTGGTCACTCACAGCTCATGGCTGCTTATGGCATTGGGCAGTATGAATTACTCGGTGAGTCGATTGATGATGCGGCGGGTGAAGCGTTTGACAAAGTTGCGAAAATGATGGGTTTGCCATATCCGGGCGGTCCAAATATTTCCAGACTGGCCGAGCAGGGCGACCCGAATGCCTTTGCTTTCCCACGTCCAATGCTACATCAAGGTTTGGAGTTTTCATTTAGTGGTTTAAAAACTGCAGTTTCTGTTCAAATGAAGAAACTCGGTGAAGAAAGACGTGATGCTGATATCGCTGCGAGCTTCCAGGAAGCTATTGTCGATACTTTAGTGAAAAAATCAGTGAAGGCATTGAAGCAGACTGGCTTAAAACGTTTGGTGATTGCTGGTGGTGTAAGTGCCAATAAGCGTTTACGTGAACGCCTAGAAGCAGACTTGGCGAAAATCAAAGCCACCGTGTACTATGCAGAACCTGCACTGTGTACCGATAATGGTGCAATGATTGCCTTTGCGGGTTATCAACGTCTAAAAGCCGGACAGCAAGATGGCTTGGCTGTAACCACAACTCCACGTTGGCCAATGACAGAATTGACGAATCCAGCCGAAGCTTGATTAAAAGATTCATGATGAAGAAAAGGGGCCTTAAGCCCATTGCTGTCCCACAATTTTTCACAAGAGGAAGCTCAAATGAGCTTCCTCTTGTTTTATGGGTATTTTATCGGGTGAAAATAAAGCTTTTAAAGTTCTTCTTTCAAACAAATTCACTTGAATTATTCTGAGTAAACGTTGAACTGTCCAACCTGTTTTTCCTAAATGTTGAGCGAAACTCACCAATAAATAGGCGATCATCGCAATCCAGATTTGTGTCTGAATTGCGTTCCTGCTGCGGCCTAGAAACGCTTTTAATTTGAGATTCTGCTTAATCGCCTTAAAGAACAGCTCAACTTTCCAACGATCTTTATAAATCGCCGCAATGGTGGAGGCGGCTAAATGAAAGTTATTGCTGAGAAAGCTAAAGTGCTTGCCACTTTGCTGATCTCTATATTCAATTCTTCTTAACACTGGGGCTTTTCTTTTTAGGGCATGTGCGCTATTCAGCTGAATGGTTTCATCTTTTAGAATACCTTTGGATTCAAGCACTGGATGTTGCTGGATCACCTGATACACAGATTTAGGCCTAAAACGTGTGACAAATCCAATGTTTTGAGCAGTCAGATTTGCATACCATTGGTAATCGACATAGCCTTTATCAAAAACTACAATGCTGCCAGCAGGAAACTGGAATTTGCGGCCTTGTACCATGTCATTTTCTTTGCCATTTTCAACTGCAACAAACTCAGGAATATCATTGCTGTGATTCAATCCTATACTGAGTTTCATGCTGGCTTTTGAGTCGTGAACTTTGGCCCATTCACATAAGGAAAGCGACAGGTCAATATGACTGGCATCCAAGGAATACAAGGGATTCTTAAAGCGAAATTTATGAGCGACTTTTGAGTGTTCATAGTATTTAAGCAACTTGTAAAATAGCTGTTGATACAAGGCAGCAGGCTGCTGCTCATTGATTCGTGCCAGCGTGCTTCGGGGAATAGACTTTGCTCCGAGATGACTTAGCTTTTCCTGTTGGCACTCCAAATTGGATTGAATATCTCTCAGACTTTGCCTACAAGAGAATTGAGACATCAATATGGCAATAAACTGATCCCACCGGGAAGCTGCTCTAAATTTCTGTCCAACATGGTGTACTTTAGCAAGTTGTTCAAAATCCTGTCGCACAACAGGTTTAATTAGCTCATGAAATACGGTATTCTGATGTGACAAAACCTGAATCCTGGTCGTTAAAGTGTTTGTTTGCACTCATATTTTAACTGTTAGGACTCAGGTTTTTTTATTTAAAGTAAACTATGGGACAGCAGTGGCCTTAAGCCTCTTTTTTTATTGGATTGTTTTTGTGGAGTAGAAATATTCAACAAATAATATTAATAAATTAATTATTTTAACTCTGCCACAGTAAGTGTTTTCTTATAGATACCGTAAAATAGTTTAATAATAGATATCTTTCATAAATCAAAAAACGATCTTCTTTTTGGTTAATATTTGCACTCCGGATTTCTTAGCATTCGTGCATAATCTGCGGATGAAATACATCGATTCAAACAAGCTTTCTGATCCTCAGTTCAAGCGATACACAGGCATCTCATGGTCAACTTTCTATTTGATGGTTGAGCAATTGCAGAAGCATGTCTCTGCCAAAGGCAGACCGCCCAAGTTAAGCCTGGAGGATCAGGTTCTGCTCTGTCTGAGCTATTGGCGGGAATACCGAACCTTATTTCACGTTGCGACGAGTTACGGGGTTTCAGAGCCCACAGCCTCAAGAATTGTCCGTCATGTTGAAGACTGCCTGATTCGGTCCAATCTGTTTAATTTACCCAAAGATTTACCCGAGGGCGAAGGCATCGACTGGCATGTTGTGATCGTGGATGCCACGGAAATTCCAATCCAAAGGCCTAAAAAAACAGAAGAAAAGCTATAGCGGCAAGAAAAAGACCCATACCTTTAAAGTACAGGCCATGATTCACTACAAAACTCAGAAAATTCTGAGTTTATGTACCAGTCGCGGTGCAGTGCATGATTTCGAGTTGTTCAAACGCAATTTAAACCAGATTCCTTTTGGGGCTTTTATTCTTGCAGATAAAGGCTATCAGGGGATTTATGTGTTGTATCCGAATAGCCTGTTGCCATTAAAAGCCAAAAGACACTGTAAATTGGATCCTGAATTGAAAATCTATAATCAAGAAATCAATAAAAGAAGAATCGGAATTGAGCATGTATTTGGCAGCCTGAAAACCTTCAAAATCCTTGCTGAGCGTTATCGAAATAGAGGTAAAAGGCTTGGTTTGAGATTCAATTTAATCGCTGGAATCTACAACTTGGAACTGAGCAAAAAATGATTTATGAAAGAGGTCTAATATAGAAATCCCACTCTATTATATGCGGAATGATGCAGAGACTATTTTGGATGGATAATATCAGTTTTAAAGGTTTTCAGGATGCGGGACAGGCAGTTTTAAAATATCTGCATCAGCATTTTGGCTTTAATTTATGGATGATCACCCGGGTAGAAGACAATGACTGGATTGTGCTGCAAAGCGAAGATCATGGCTATGCTGTCCAGCCAGGTCAGGTATTTGAATGGGCCAATTCTTTCTGCTGTCATATGGTCACAGGCAAAGGACCAAGAATCGCGCCTCGCTCTGAAGAAATTCCTTTATATGCGACTGCGCCAATTAACCAGCATTTCTGCATCAAATCTTATATTGGTCAACCCCTTTTTAAAGAAGATGGCAGTCTATTTGGAACATTATGTGCAGTTGATCCTGAAGCCAAGTCAGATGCCATCATTCAGGATCTGGCGATGGTCGAGTTATTTAGCAAGCTTTTGAGCTCAATCTTACAAGCTGAGTTGCGTCAGAACGAGCAAATCCGTCAGCAAGAACTGCTACAGCAACAAGCCAGTAAAGATGAATTGACTGGGTTATATAACCGTCGTGCCTGGGAGAAACTGCTACAGGCAGAAGAAGAACGTTGCAAACAGTACGGTCATCCTGCTGCGATCTTATTTATAGACTTGAATGACCTGAAAAAGGTGAATGATAGTCTGGGACACAAGGAAGGCGATCAATTAATTCAACATACTGCACAAGTCCTTCAGGAAAATGTACGTAGCAATGATATTGTGGCGCGTATTGGTGGTGATGAATTCGTAATCCTGAGCATAGAAAATGATAAAGCGGGAGCTGAGCGTTTACTTGATCGTTTAATTGAAGCCTTTGCCGAAGCAAAAATTGAAGCTGCATTTGGTATGGCGATGCGTCATCCAACGACTGGCCTGGTTGAGGCACAGTGGCAAGCAGATAAAAATATGTTTGAGTACAAGCGCTGGAAAAAGTCTATTTAAATATTTTTGATTTTTAATATTTTTAAGGGGGTGCCTGAGAATATTTAGCCATGAGCTGCCAAGTTTTTCCCACAATAAATAGAAGTAATTAATTTCCTTTTATTCTTATTTTTTTAGGTTTTATTCAAAGTTTACTTGTCTAGAAGCAATCTAAGTTCTTCTTTAAACCCAGCTATTCAAAAGATAACTTTTCGACTTTTTAACCGAATGGTTACAAATTTTATAAGTATTGTTGCAAAGAAAATAACCGTTATATAGGTTGATTTCTAAGAGTTAGTTATGAGAGCTAATAAGACCTAGCTCTAAAAGTAACATCTTATTTTCTTATGATCATTGTTGTTTGAAATATACATTAAAATTACAGAGTTAATCCCTGATTTATTAAAAGATAAAGCACGATCAGAGTGTAAGAAATACTGTCCAGAAAAAATATCATCGACAGGTAGTAGGTTTGTGTTGTGCGGTTTTAATACGCCCATCTTTCATTCTCATTGAATAAAAATGCAAAGAAATCCTAGGGAATAAAATTTTATGAAAAAGCAGATATCATTCTTTGGGCTGGTTTTGGTTTCAGGCTTGCTTACCGCATGTGGTGGCAGTGGAGGTAGCTCAGACAATCCTACAGTGACCACACCGCCAAATGTTCCAGAGGAGAGTATTTCTCCTGAACTTTCAGAAGAGTTTATTCCTTTCGAGGACCGCGATATCATCGAGAAAATCCGCGATAAAATTAACAATAGCACCAGCAATGATACGGACTATAACGTTGCGTTAGGTCATATGATTGGTGAGGTGTTTGCGGATTATCCTTATGGCCGCACGGGCCGTATTATCAAGATTTATAATCTGGGTGTGAACAGCATCAAGTATCCAAATCTGATCTGTTCTGAAGTAAATACCAATGGTGCAGTGAAAACCTTTAAATTAAAAACCGATAAAAATAACTGTATTGTTCTGGATAAAACCTATCGCAAAGATTCAACGATTACCCAGACGGTCAACGGTGATACTACGACCTTGACCTTTAGCAATGTACGTTATGGTTCCAATGTTGATTTTAATCTAAAAGATGATTATCTGATTTCAGGTACGATTGTTCATACCAAAAGCAAAAACAATCTAGGTGCATTGGAAAGCTATAAAATTGACCGTCTGGAATTTCAGCGTGTAGCGGAAGACAAGAATGCGGGTAAATCTGGCGCTGAGTATGATGAGCTGAGCAAGGAATACTTACTCGTACGTAATTATAACTATAGCCTTGTAGATGACTATGGTAGTGGCAGTAATGGTATTCGTACCTTAACCAGCAGCGGCAGCATTATTGGTCAGCCAAATCTGGCGGATTACCGTTATAGTTTTGATTTTAATACGACTACACCATTCAAGATGGACGAAACGGTGTTGAATAATTATAAGCATCTGCCAAAAGAGGGTGTGCTTAAAATTACTGATAGTTATGATCAGGTGATTGAGGTCAAACAGAATCAGCCTGAACCCTTAAAAGCAACTGTCTATTTCAATGGCAGTGAGCTGGATGACCTACTGTGGTCTACGATTATTGGCAATAAAAAATAAGAACTGATTTCATAAAAAAGCTCCATCAAGGAGCTTTTTTATTTGGGAAAGAATTTACAGGGAATTTAACTGCTGCGAACCAATCCAATGTTTAGAGAACTGATAGGCTGCACGACCTGAACGTTGGCCACGTGCCTGACACCAGCGTAATGCTTCAGCACGGGCTTCAGCTGTCAGTTGCATATCTGCCTTTTTCAGATAATGCTCGACAATTTCCAGATACAGGTTTTGATCCATCGGGTAGAACGACAGCCATAAACCAAAACGATCCGACAGGGAAATTTTCTCTTCAATCGCTTCCTGTGGATGCAACTCGGTATATTGCGGTACATCTACTTTGGTCACCGGGGTATTTTCATGCATGAATTCCGGTAATAGATGACGACGGTTACTGGTCGCATAGATCACAAAATTACTTGAACCGGATTGTAATGAGCCATCTAGCACACTTTTCAGACTGCGATAGTTTTCATCTTCCGCATTGAAGGCCAGGTCATCACAATAGACAATAAACTTTTCCGGACGACCGGCGATCAGTTGCTGAATTTGTGGAAGATTTGATAAATCATCACGTTCAATTTCGATCAGACGTAAGCCCTGATCTGCATATTCAGTCAACAAGGCACGCACAATCGAAGATTTTCCTGTACCGCGAGAGCCAGTCAGTAAAACATCATTGGCAGGTAATCCTTTTAGAAACTGCAAAGTATTTTGAATGACTTTTTCTTTTTGTCGCTCAATGCCTTTTAAATCTGCCAGTTCAATCTGTTTAAGCTGGTGAATGGGTTTGAGTTCTCCAGCCTGCCATTTATAGGCATAAGCAGAAAAATCAGGACTTTGTTTTAATTCAGGCAGGCTTTGCTGGAGCTGGAGAAGAACAGTAGAAAGAGCATTTAAGATATTGTCAGGTAAATCAATTTTCGCCATGATTTGAGCAGTACATTTACAATTATGGCTAGAATACTATCACTGTAAAATTCACAGTCAAAGTCTGGAAAGTGTGATAATTTGCTTAAAGTGATGAATTTTCGTTATTGTAGTACAAAGAAAATAGATGCCTGTTTTTTGTTCATAGCTGCAGGATGTCTGAAAATTACAATATAGGGAAGAGGGCAGATGCTGTTTAAAGATTTTACTCAGGATATCAATCCACATCAGGCCTATCGTATTAAAAAGCTGAAGCAGCAATTGCAACAGGCTGAAACTTACGAAGAATGGAAATATATTGCCTTAAAGATCGATGAAGAATCTGGGGCACAAGAATGGAAACTGGATAATAGTTCACCGTATTTTGATGCCGAAGTGATTGCGCATCGACTGGGGAAATTAAGACGTTACCGTCAGCAGAAACGTACTCGTGACCTGATGTATATCCTGCGTGAAGGACTGAGTTACGATATTGCCAATATTGCCCATCCTTTATTGTTTACCGTCACTTATGTCGGCACTAAAAAAATTATTGAAGATTATGTGGAAGAAGTCAGTCTGGGCCTGGCTTATATTGCTTCTGCACAATGTACCTGTCTGACTCTAGAAGAAAAAATTGAATATTTTGAGCACTGCCAACGGGCTTATGGTCAGCCAGCTTTAATGTTCTCGGGCGGTGCAACACTCGGCTTATTTCATACCGGTGTATGTAAGGCGCTAATGGAACAGGATCTGTTACCTCGAGTGATGTCGGGTTCCAGTGCTGGTGCAATTATGACCGCGATGTTGGGCGTCTCCAAACCCGCGCAGTATGTAGATATTTTAAAAGGCCATAACTTTTTCCATGAAGCCTTTCATTTCCGTACCATGAGTGAATTAATGAAGGGTAATGGTGGTCTGGCGGATGTCAAATACCTGAAAAAATTCCTGATCGAAAACTTGGGAGATATGACCTTTGAAGAAGCACTAAAAACTTCCGGTCTACATATCAATATTGCAGTCGCACCTTATGATGCGGCGCAAGATGCCCGGATCATGAATGCCTATACCTCTCCAGATGTACTGGTCTGGAGTGCAGTGCTGGCATCTTGTGCCGTGCCAATTCTGTTCCCGCCGGTACGTCTCACCAGTAAACGTCATGATGGACAATATACGCCTTATATGGGGGCGACACGCTGGGTAGATGGCAGTGTCCGTAGCGATTTCCCGCAGGAGAAAATGGCGCGGCTATACAATATCAATTACACCATTGCCAGTCAGGCCAATCCGCACATTGTGCCTTTTATGCAGGATGATATTTCACGCTTCCGTAAAGGGACTTTAAGCTGGCCGAAACGCATTGTACGCCGTCAGAGTGTAGTATTTACCAAAGGGATTATGGATTTTGCCCGTGAGCATGCGGGCAGTTTGCCGCCAGTCCGCCGTTTGCTGGATCATGGTTATGGCGTAGTGGATCAGCGCTATTATGGTGATGTCAATATCGTCGGTAAATATAGCCTGCGTCATTATAGCTATATGCTGCAAAATCCTCGTCCGCATTTATTCAAGGTGTTGCAGCGTGAAGGTGAGCGGGCGACCTGGCCAAAAATCTCTCTGATCGAAACTCAGGAGCGGGTAGGTAAAACTATTCAGCATTGTCTGGAACTGCTAAATTACCAGCATGCTCCAGATGCCAAGCAGGAATACATTGTTACTTAACCTCGCTAATCTGCATCAGCTTAATTTCCAGCTTAAGACCAAAGCCCGAAGTCTGGGTTTTGGTCGCCGTCTTTATCATTTACAAGTTAATCCTGAGACCGGGTCAGCACTTTGGTTAAAAACCCAGAATCTGGATTCAACGGCTATTTCTCAGCATGCCCAGACTGGCTTAAGTCATGAGCTGGATTTTTATGAAGCTTATGGTGAGCAAGAAGGGCGGACTTTCTTGCTTCCGCATCAAATTATTCGAAAGCCTTTTCAGATTGGAAATGAATCTTTTAATCAGGCTTTGATTTTGACTGATGCGCCAGCACATTTTGATGTATGTCCCAAGTTATTATTCCCAATTCAAGAAATTCGACAGCATATGCTACGAGCATTAGAACCGTTGATAAGTTTACAAGAACTGGGGTATCTGCATGCTGATCTCAAACGAGAGCATTTTGTCATGTATCAGAAACGGGTCTGTCTGATTGATTTTGAGCAAGTTCAGCCAATCAATTCTTCAAACCAAGCAATGAACGCAACGCCTCGTTATATGGCACCTGAACTATTTCAAGGGCAAGCCAAGTCGCTACAGAGCGAAGTTTATGCGCTGGGTATCATTTTCTTTGAATGGCTCACAGGGCAGCGCTTGGAAGCGGCAGATTATCAGGATTGGGCATTATTGCATTGTCAGCATTTTAAACCTGAGCTTCCTGCACAATATCAAGCTTTGCAAAGCCTGTTACAAAATATGCTTCGAAAGCACTCACAGGATAGATTGTCTGATTTCAAAGCCGTAAAACAGGCCTTACTTACTGAAATTGCATGAGAAAAATACAATAAATTGTATATTGTTTTTTATTTAATCAAACGAGTGGTTTTTTCTTAAAAAGAGCTTGTCAGGTGAAATTGATCCCTATAGTATACACAGCCATCGGGGACGTGGCGAAATTGGTAGACGCACTGGATTTAGGTTCCAGCGCCGCGAGGTGTGAGAGTTCGAGTCTCTCCGTCCCCACCAATTTACTCAAGAGATTGAGTAAAATGGCCGAGTAGAGGATTGGTGTAATGGTAGCATGACGGTCTCCAAAACCGTTCGTCAAGGTTCGAATCCTTGATCCTCTGCCAAAGTTTGAAAAAAGTCCAACACTAAGTTGGTACCCTGATGGGGACGTGGCGAAATTGGTAGACGCACTGGATTTAGGTTCCAGCGCCGCGAGGTGTGAGAGTTCGAGTCTCTCCGTCCCCACCATCAAAAGAGACAAGGTTGATGCCTTGTTTTTTTTTGCCTGAAATTTAAGGTTAAGCCATCTTTTAATTCCATCCTTATTATTCGCTTACTTTCGATGGGTAGATTTTAAATACTCAAACTAAGTATCAGTGAAGGTGAGAAGAGGGAAGTCCTTTAAAATATCCAATCAATTGGCTGATCTAAACACTATTAAAATTAATATTCAGCACTCTTTCAAATAACTTGATTTTTTAAATTGGAGAAATGAAATTAAGCGGTTTTATTAAAAATAAGCCAGTATTTAATCATCAAAGAATTAACTGATTAATTTTTGATATAAAAACACCGAGTTGATCATAGAATCGCTTGTCAAGCGGATGCGATCGCTATAATATACACAGCCACGGGGATATGGCGGAATTGGTAGACGCACTGTGTTCAGGTCGCAGCGCCTTCTGGGCGTGAGAGTTCGAGTCTCTCTATCCCCACCATATATGAAGAAACAAGGTTAATGCCTTGTTTTTTTTTGCCTGAAATTTAGTGCGACATTTTTATTGGCTCGGCTTTTTATTCTTTGTATTGGATTCATTTATTGTTTAAACAACATGCTCGATCAAGATAAGTGAGGTTCTAGAGGTCTGATCTGCTGAGACTGAGCTAGACAAGCTTAGAGATTAAGTTCAAAGCAGTAGCAAAGAAACCTCATAAGGCCGAGTTTTCTTGTTAAATCTTATAAAAAATAAAAAAATTGCATTAACTGTTTAATTTATAGCGGAATAGGCAGTGATTGCTTGTAAAATCACTTGTCAATGACCTGCTATCTCTATAATATACACAGCCATCGGGGACGTGGCGAAATTGGTAGACGCACTGGATTTAGGTTCCAGCGCCGCGAGGTGTGAGAGTTCGAGTCTCTCCGTCCCCACCAATTTACTTAAGAGATTGAGTAAAATGGCCGAGTAGAGGATTGGTGTAATGGTAGCATGACGGTCTCCAAAACCGTTCGTCAAGGTTCGAATCCTTGATCCTCTGCCAAAGTTTGAAAAAAGTCCAACACTAAGTTGGTACCCTGATGGGGACGTGGCGAAATTGGTAGACGCACTGGATTTAGGTTCCAGCGCCGCGAGGTGTGAGAGTTCGAGTCTCTCCGTCCCCACCATCAAAAGAGACAAGGTTGATGCCTTGTTTTTTTTTGCCTGAAATTTTATAAACGAAAAAAAGCCCATCGAAATGGGCTGATTATAGGAATAAGAGAATTTTACTCAAATAAAAGGGTAAATCATGAGTGCACTGATTAATTTAATTTACGCTTTCAGATGATCTTCAAACTCCTCACCCAGCTGCATGGCCAATGCATTACCTGAAAGATCACAAGTCACCAGACCATATTCTTTTTTAAAACTGAAACTAAAACCACGATTGTCTGCCAGGGTGCGAACCGAATACCCCAATTTTTCTAACCAAAGTCTAAATGCGAGAACGTTTTTTGCTTTAACCACTTTTTTCACGAGATAACTCCTTCATCAGTTAAATCATAGATAAGGGTGAGAATTTTCGTTTTAAAGGGCAAATACCCTTATTTAAATTAATTTAATTGAATTTGCGGATTTAATGAACAAGATAATATAGATGAAATATAAGGTTTTTAATCTAAGTGTATGTTTTTTATTATTTTCAAGATGTTGTAACTAAATATTTTAATTTTAAGTCTAAATAATTTTTCGAATAGTTATTAATATTCAAATATTTAAATCAATAATTGTTTATTTGTTATTCATTTTAAATTAGGAATTAGCGTGGTTTAAAGTTTTAGAGTTTGAGTGAGGCTTAAAAATATACAATCCATCAAAGTTTCCGAGTATTTAGGTCATGGTGTTAGGCTCAACCCTTTATACTGGCATTGATGTAATTTAAATAAGATTGATGATGACTGAATTAAATATTGAACAGTACGTCAAACAGCAAATTGAACTTATGCAGCAGCAAGGGCAGGAGCCTGTTGCTGTGATGCTGGGTCATGAAGACTGGCTGGATTTTTCGGTACAGTCCAAGGTGGCTTATACGCCATTTGGCAGTGCGCGCCGTTATCAACCTGCTTTGGGTGGATTATTGCTGGTCAGGATTGATGAAATGAATGCGGTACGAGTGGTCACCCAGCAAGAACTGGATGACTATGCTCAGAAGCATCAGCTGCTCTAAGCAGCTATAGTTTAAAACGAGTCTTTCATCACGCGTAAATGTTGAAACTCTTCGACACTGTCTGCGCGTAAAAAAGGATTGGTTTCCAGTTCTGCTGCAATAGTACTGGGTAAGGTGCATTGTCCCAGCATGCGCATACGCTCAACCTGTTCGAAACGCTCCAGAATTGCTGGATTATCCGGTTCTACATGTTTGGCAAACTGTGCATTCGACAGCGTATATTCATGCGTGCAATAAACCTGGGTACGTGGCGGTAAGGCAGCCAGACGAGTCAGAGAGTGGTACATCTGCTGATAAGTGCCTTCAAATACCCGCCCACAGCCCATGGCAAACAGGGTATCGCCACAGAACAGTACATCAATGGCATCCAGGAAATACACGATATGGCCTAGGGTATGTCCCGGTACGGCAATAATCTGTACCTCAACACCATGAAAACTGAACTGGT
The DNA here is from genome assembly GCF_058599385.1 of Acinetobacter sp. CAU_H_60. Taxonomy (NCBI): domain Bacteria; kingdom Pseudomonadati; phylum Pseudomonadota; class Gammaproteobacteria; order Moraxellales; family Moraxellaceae; genus Acinetobacter; species Acinetobacter sp. CAU_H_60. The sequence continues at coordinate 1,197,142 of NZ_CM178653.1, forward strand.
CGTCATGTTCAAGTGGATGGTTAATAAACGGAACTTTTTCCAGCTCAGCTTTTGGGCCATATACCGGTAATGATTGCTTTTGAATTAAATCCGGAACGCCCCCGATATGGTCTTTATGCCAGTGGGTGAGCCAGATCTGACTCAGCTCAAGCCCATGTTCGGTACAATAATCTTGAACTAGCACAGCTTCAGTGGGATCAATGACCGCGACCTGATGCGTCGGTGTATGTTCAAGTAACCAGATATAATTTTGTAATGAGTTTTTGACATCAATACAGTGGATTTTAAACGGCATCATAAGACATCAGACCAAACAGATATTATGGATAAAGTAGCATAAATTCAGGCAGTCTGACTGTGGTCAAAGCTGCCTGTTTGCAAGAATTTTTTATATGATTTGTTTAAAAAGATCAGTTATTTATTCTGCATCTTTGACTGCGACAGCTTCGCCAATGGTATAGAAGTGACCACCGGCGACATGATGAATACTTTTCCATTCTTCGCTGACTTCATGATAGAACCAGTGCCCATCACGGAACACCCGGTCATCAGCATAAGCGGCAATGACCTTACCAATAAACAGGTCATGGGCCTGCTGGTTATGTGGCTCGGAAATTAGCTCACATAAAATCCAGGCAGCACAACCTTCTACAACTGGGATCTCTTGATCTGCGAATTTGAATAACTGCACACCGGACCGCTCCAGTTTGTCTGGGTCATTGTACAGACTCAATATTCCCAGGCTATAGACCATTTCCAGCTGTTTGAGTGTTGGAATCTGCAGGGCAAAGTAGCCAGAATTTTCAATTATTTTTCGGGTCTTGGTGCTTTTATCCAGCACTACGGTGACTTTTGCTGGACTAAATTCCAGTGCACATGCCCAGGCAGCGGCCATGACATCAGTGTCTTGTCCATCATTGGCAGACACCAGTACTGTTGGACCGTGTGTAATCAGGCGATAGGCTTTTTCTAAAGGTACAGTTTGAATATGTGAATTGTTCATAAAGAACCTTAATGAGTGAAAAGGGAGAAAAATAAATCATTTGATTTACAGCATATAAAATTCCCCTTCTGGAAAAAAGCTTTTAAACTAAACACCTACATACAGGAGTAAAGAAAATGAAAATGTACCAGGTGGATGCTTTTACGACGGCTCTATTTAAGGGAAATCCTGCTGCAGTCATCGTGCAGGATGCTTGGCTGGATGATCACCTGATGCAGAATATTGCCTTGGAAAATAATCTGTCTGAGACTGCTTTTGTCAAAGTGCTGGATGCAGAAAATTATGAAATTCGCTGGTTTACACCGACCAAGGAAGTGGATTTTTGTGGACATGCCACATTGGCCAGCAGCTTTGTATTATTCAAGGACTTTAGCTCTGCAAAAACCATTTATTTTCATGTCAAAGATCTGGGTATTTTTACAGTACGCCAGGATGAGGATGGCAAAATCCGGATGAATTTCCCGATCCGTCAGCCTGAACTTATCAGAGATTATCCGGAAGCTTTAAGACAGGCCCTGACGAAACCTTTTAAAAACGTTTATCTGAATACGCAAGGTTATATTATTGAATATGAATCAGTGCAAGATGTATTAGAAGAGCAACCCAATATTGAATTGCTGAAGCAGCTGAATGGAAAAAGAACCGCGATTACAGCGGCGGGTCCATTACTGGATGTCGCGATTACCGCTGGCGATACCCAATATGATTGTATATCACGTTATTTTGCACCGAGTAACGGGATTAATGAGGATCCGGTAACGGGTTCAATTCATACCGGGATTGCACCGATCTGGGCGGAGAAATTAAATAAAACTGAACTGGTGGCTTATCAGGCCTCTCAGCGTGGCGGTGTATTGTATTGCGCATTAAAAGAACAAGGCCGCATTGAGATTTCAGGTTATGCCAAACTGTTTATGCTGGCCGAACTTTATATTTAATTAATATGCTCAATAAAATACCGTGAAATTGCGCGGTATTTTATTTGGCTTCTCATAATAAAGACTTTTCTCTAAGATCAGAGTGACTGTAAATAAAAATTCACACTTAAAAATTTGGATGAACAATGCAAATACGCTTTAAACGTTTAAGCTTGGCGATTTTATTATCTGGCTGGACAGCGGCCAGTTTTGCACAGCCGGTATTGGTGAAAACAGAACAGAATATCGAAGAATATCGACTGGAAAATGGCTTAAGAATTATTCTTGCGCCCAACGTGAAAGAAAATAAAGTGTTTATGAATACGGTTTATCTGACCGGTTCACTGAATGATCCGCAAGGCAAAGGGGGCCTGGCGCATCTGCTTGAACATCTGGCGTTTAAAGGCACGGAAAATGTGAAGGGAGATGAGTTTCAGCGCCGTCTGGATCAATATACCTTAATGACCAATGCCAGTACTGACTATTACTCAACCAAATATACCAATGTGATTCGTCCTGAGCAGACTGCGGTCAATGAAGTGATTTTCCTTGAAGCTGAACGTATGGACAAGCTGGTCCTGCAAGAAAAGTATGTACCGACTGAAATTGATATCGTGAAACGTGAGCGTGAAATCCGTCTGGATCAGCCATTTTCCGTACTGATGGATCAGGTATTTAAATCAGCTTATGGCAATCAATATCTGGGACGATTACCGATTGGCGATTTGAACGAACTGCAATCGATCAAGATGCAGGAGCTGAACCAGTTTTATCGTCACTGGTATGCACCGAATAATGCCCTCATGATTATTTCAGGCAAATTTAATAAAGCAGAAGTGCTGAAGCAGATTGATACCCATTTCAGTCCGATTCAGTCCCGCAAAGTGCCTGAAGCGGTGAAAGTACCTGCGCTAAAACCTGAACAGATCAAACAGCGTGAATTTACCGTGCAAAAGGGTAGTGATCTGGCCAAATTTAATATTTATCTGAACCAGTCAGAAGAAAGTATTAAAACCACGCTGGCCATGTCTCCAATCTTATATACCTTGCAACCTAGCGGACACCTGTATCAGAGTCTGGTCGAGACGGGTAAGACCACTACAGTGCAGTCTATGACCTGGCTGGATAAAGATTTTAATCTGGTGTTTATGGGTGCTATCTATGCACCAAACCATCAAGTCAAGCAGGTTGAGCAGGGTTTGATTCAGGGTGTAGAGCAGAGCCAGCCATTTAACGAAACCGAATTAAACCGGGCTAAAAGTCTGACCCGGAACCAGGCGGACAATGTTAAAAACAGCGCAACCGCTTTAGGTTCGCGTTTGAGTGAATATGTAGTGGCTTATTCAGGTGACTGGAGCCAGTATTTTAAAGATCTGCAAGCCATAGAAAAGCTGGATGTCAATCAGGTCAATCAGGTGTATAAGGCATTCTTTAAGCCGGAATATCGTATTTCTGGCAATATCTTGCCAACACCAGAAGATCAGAAAAAAGCACAGGAGTTGACCCAGACTGAAGTGTCGGCTCAAACTCTGGATCAGCAGGCTGAAGCAGCAGAACCGCTGAAAAATGTCAGTGTCTATCAGGCAGAAGTAAAGCAGTATGTGGCGCAGTCCAAGCAATATTTACAGGCCAAGGACAAACAGATTCAACGTGGCAAACTGAAGAATGGCATTAAATACGCTTTATTCCCGACCCAGACTCAGGATGACAAAGTTTATGCCACTATTGCGCTTAATTTTGGTACGGCACAAAGTTTGTTCAATAAAGGTGAGATTCTGGATCTGACAGCTTACTTATTGCTACGTTCTTCTGAAACTCAGAGCTTGCAACAGATTGCCGATAAAATTATTGAGTCTGGTGGTTCAGCAACGGCCAGTTCCTCTGAAAATGGCATGAGCATTCAGATCAGTGCCAAAAAAGAGAAGTTTGAAGAATTTTTCCAGTATGTGCTGGATGTGCTCAATAAACCGGCCTTTGAGCAGAGTCAGTTTGACCTGATTAAAGGCCAAAGCCTGTCTGCGTTAGACCGTCCTTATACTGAGCCCAATATGGTGGCAGGCCTGACCATGTCTCGCGCGACCGAGATTTATCAGCCGGGTGACCTTCGCTATCATTTTGAACCTGAACTGGCAAAAAAACAGATTCAGGCTGCTACTCGTGAACAGGTCGTAGCGCTGTATCAGCAGTTCTTTAATACCCATCATGCCCAGATCGCAGTGACCGGGGAATTTAATCCGAAGTCCGTGAGCAAAGTACTTAAAAATAACTTTGCGAGCTGGAAAGCAAAGCAGCCTTATGAGCGCTTAAGTGGTCAATATACAGTTTATCCGGCACAGAAAATCCATGCGTTATCTGAACAGCGTGAGTTCGGTCATTATCAGGCTGTCATGACATTCCCTGTCGGTGCAGAACATGTAGATTTGCCAGCCATGCTGGTCTTCCGGCATATTCTGGGTGATTCTCAGTTGTCTTCACGTTTAGCACAGGAGCTGCGTGAGAAAAATGCGCTGGTTTATGGCTTCAGTGCCAATGCTCAGTATGATGAATGGATTGACTCAGGCGCATTAGGCATTCAGGCAAATTATACGCCTGGCCGATCAGCACAAGTGTCTCAAGCTGTGCATAAGGTATTGAATGAGCTTCTGGCCAAAGGGGTAACCGAGCAGGAAGTTGAAGCAGCGAAAGCCACGATTTTGAAACAGCGCGTCACTGCACTGGAAGATGATCGCCGTATTCATAGCATGCTGATTCCACAGTTGGAAAAAGACCGTAATCTGGTTTACCGGGAAAAACGTGATCAGGCGATTGCTAAACTGAGTAAAGCTGATATTGATGCCATGATCAAAAAGTACATCAAGCCGGATCAGCTGGTTGAGGTGATGGCTGATCAATATGGTAAGCAAGTGAAAACATCATAGTGTTAATAAAAAAATCCCCTCGAATGAGGGGATTTTTATTTTTCAATATAAATAAAAGCTCCAATTTAAGTAACTTTTCTGGTAAACAGGATTCCACCTAAAACGCCAGATAGCACAGCGCTGGGTAAGCTCCACCAGAAGGTGGCAAAAAGAAATAGGAAAATACCACCTGATATTAAGATTGCTCCGAAAGCGATATCTTTATTAAAGGGTAAGTGAATAATATGTTGGTAATAGTAGGATGCGATTCCACTAAAACAGATCACCAAGCAAGTATATAAAAGTTTTTCTGACAAGGGACTAGAGATCATTTCTTCCCAGAGCATATGTATTTTCCTCCTTTTTTTAAGGATTCAGACTCTTATTCTTATAATTTATAAAACGCTTTAGCATTTTCATAAAAAATCGGCTTTAACGCGTTTTCATCATAAGCCTGCACAATATCGCTAAAGGCATCAATAATGTTAGTGAGTGAGCTGCTGACACTGTCCATTGGGAAGTTGGATGCAAACATCACGCGCTTAGAACCAAAGCAGTCTAAAGCATGCTGAATCAAGGGAGTTGCACGTTCCACTAATTCCTGTTTACTTGCCAGCCGTTTTTGCGTGTGAAAATCATGTCCCAAGACTGGCATAAACAGGCCAGACATTTTGGTCGATACATTCTGACATTCAGACAGTTCTACCAACTGATCTTTCCAGTCTGCAAATATCTGGGTGCGATCTTGTTTGGTCCGGCCTGTAGCTTTGCCCACCTTGCCAAATAAACCTGCGGGCGTACCAAGATGATCCAGTACGATGGGCGTTTCAGGAAAGGCTTTGGCCAGCGCAGTAACATCTGAAATCTGGGTAGAGTACACCCAGGCATCAAAGCTTAAATCTTGCTGGGCCAGTTCTTCAAAGCCTTTCAGGAAATCTTTGTTACGATAGAGATGCGGTTCATCTGTCCAGGCATGAATTCCTTTATCTGGGTGTACCGCAGCCATTTTACGAATACCGCGTAGTTTCGGCGAAACTTCCTGATGTAATTGCAGTAGCTGTTTAAAGTTTTTTTGACGAGGGTCAGCTGTAGCCACAATGCCGCCTAGCTGAATATTCTGTTCAGCAAAAGGCAGCCCGGCAATAAACCTGGTTTCATTAACCACGCCCGTGCCTTTATGTTCATGCCAGCTTGCTTCTATATGCACAATCTGCTCCACCTGATAATGACCGATGTCACGTTTATAGTTTTCCGGTAGATAAGGCGCGGTCAGATGTTCGGTAAGGCCAATGGTATCAATCACTGCTTTGGGCTTGATCAGCCGTACCATTTTGTCCAGCAGTTTGGGATGTTTGCCAAATAATTTTACGGCAGAGGCTGCGGCATGCGGTGTGGTATAAGGGTCCCACTGATGAATATGCGGATCTATAATCGGAAAGGGCAGTTGCTGCATGATATTTTTGATCGTCGTTTAATTTTTATTCATTTTTTATAGGATAAATGCAGCATTAAAGTCAAATTAAAAATCAAAGATTTAAAAAAAGCCCCGTAGGGCTTTTATTAATGATCGTGGTCGTGTTGATGCTTGTTGGCATGAAACTCTTCATTACGACGGAAACGTAAATAGTTTTCAAACTGCTCACAGTATTCATCATAGTTATCTTCCAGCATCATCTGAAATTGCTGCAAGATATAAGACATGACCTGATCTTTAGCGTCGCGCATCTCGTTACCATCTTTGAAATTGTTGGCAGCGACCCAAGTATTAAAGCGGGCAGTACCAAACAGCATTGCGGCGCTGACTTGACCACGTTTTTCTGCCGGGTTTTCCTGAGAGCCTTTTTCTACACGGCTAAATTCGTTGGCCTGTTTAATAAATTCATCAGCACGTTCAAAGAATGCAGCATTTAACGCTTCTTCTTCGGTTACATCGGTTGCTTCAATCTTTTGAACCATGAATTTTTCCTGATAATAAAATCTTAATCACTAATTATAGGCAAAGCCTTGCAGAAACTAAACCTTTGCCTTAATCTAAAAATAGCCTAAGCAATATAAATGTGAATCTCATGCAAGATGCAATTGCTGTACAGAGTCTGAAAAGTGATATTGCCTTATTGCGCCAGAATATCTGGCCACCAGCCAATTTGGCCAATGTGGAAGGATTGCCAATTTATTATGGCACCAAGTCGCAGGTCGAAGAATATTACAGGCAATGGCTGGGTCTGATTGAAAGGGCACAAGACTTGTTTCAGCCTTTTATGGAAGATGAAGTCCTAGATGCGATTCATTTGCCAAGTCATTTGAATTTGCCTTTATTCTATTTTCATGTAGACCGCATCCGGATTAATAAAACCCGCGCCAAAGAATCCAAAACTTTTCGAGGCATTGCCAGCCTGATTGAAAAATGTGGGCAATTTGAACCGGAACAGATTCAGGCCATGCAACGCTGGCTAGACAGTGATGAGACGGCGGCCTTGGTGGCACATCGTGAATTTGTAGATTTGCGTACTTATGTGTTCCAGCATGGTCAAAGTGAATACACCCGGACTCGATTCTATGTGAATGGCATCGTCCTCAGTATCGAACCACATTTTGAACTGGTCGATGCCCGTGATAAGCCGCGTAAGCAGCGCAGCGATAGCTATAGTGATCCATTAGCCGATAACAATACCTGGAAAGTGTACGGCAAATATCGCTAGAGCAATTTTGCCTATTTATCTCTTACCAGAATGGTTTAGTGTGAGAAAATTTCTGTAATTGCTTAGCGGCCTGTCCTGACAGGTGCTGCTGTTCTGCAGTAAGCCATCCGATGACAAACCATGCCTTGGAGTGTTTTTTGGCATAAGGTCTATACAGGCTTTCTGCGACAAACAGGTCATTATAGTGACCCAAAGTTTCCTGTAAGGGTTTTAGCGCTTTCAGATATCTTTTGACTTCCTTTTCAGGAAACAGGCTTTGCAGAAATTCTACATTATAACGCAAGCGCTTAACCCGCTTGCGGGTTCGGTGGCGCGATTCAATATCCAGTTCCTGATAGTTTTCTGCATCTGCACAGACTTTCTGATGCAGTTTGCTGAGTCCTTTACACAGGATTTTATGTGAGGACTTTTGCTGGTTTTTACTCTGATCCTGACTAAAACGTAGCAGCTCCAGTATTAGCTCCATCGTGGCGGGCTCTCTGAATAATTGGCTAATATCTGCCTGATCCTGTTGGGCAGGAGGTAACTGCAATACTGGTGAACCCGCAGCTTCTAGCTGAAGAAGCAGACTTTCAGCCAAAGCATCGCGATCCCGGGTAGAACCCAATTGCTGGAAAATATTTCGTAACTGATCCTGCCATTCCTCTGGCAAATCCTGATGATAGGGCTGGAAAATTTTTAAGGCACTGCGTAAACGCCGGATAGCGACGCGGGCCTGATGCACATGGTCACTGTTGTAATTCTCTAGCGCAATCGCTGTCGCATTAGGAAACAGATGAGTCAGACAGTTGGTGATAATTTTTTGCAAGATATGATGAATATCGTCTTTAGCTGCGAGCTCTAAGGTTGTCTGATGCTGGACCGGAAGATCAGTTTTATTATTCAGCAGAGCATAACCACGTTCAGATTTGCTGCGTACATCCAGCCATAACTGATAACGTTGAATCCAGGGTTTAACAAAATCAATTAAGTCATCAAGTTTGCCACTTTTGAGCTCAAATTCAACTTCATAAATATCCAAGGTTTGGCCCTTAGAACGAATCTCACCTCTATCCAGTGCAATTTCAATCTGACTTCCTCGGTAATCTTCAATCCAGAGATCTCGCTCTACATCAGTTTCAAATTGTAGAGTCAGAGGTGTATCTAGGGTGTGAAGGGCCTGTTTTAGAATCTTCCGAGCCTGTTTATGCTTGGCATAAGCTTTTAAATCACAGTTGTCTGGTGCGGTATCCAGTCTTTCTTCCAGCTCAAAGCGTTCAAACTGATGCTGGCTCGGTGCTTTTAAGGTCTGAAACCATTGCTGATCTTCCAGACGCTGCCGGAGTGCAATTTTGTGCTGCTGTAACTGCTGATCGGAAGTATCAAAGTATTTGGCACATAAATGATGTCGAGTCGGCCCGTACTGCTGAAAATCTTGTTCGAATTGGTGACGTATACTTTGCGGAATCTGGAATTTGAGTTCGATTTCTGCCATCGGGCCATTCCTTCTCGATAAAGCTCATAACAACCAATATAGACCAAACAACAAAAGTATTGTGATGTGCTTGTGCAACAAAAAAGCACGCCGTAGCGTGCTTTGAAAGTCAGTTAAATACTTATTTAAGGAATTTGCGGCTGACCAGAAACTGTTCTGTCGCTTCCAGTAATTTTTGTGCATAAACTTCCTGTTTTGCGGTCAACCAACCCAGCACAAACCAGTCGCTGGCTTCCAGTTCGGTCTGTTGAATATAAGCTGCAGAAGAGGCTAGTGTCTGATATTCATTTGCTGCCTGCTGTGCATCATTTAACGCCTTGCTGTATTTTTGCAGGTTTTTGACATCATAAATTGTGGTCAAAATCGGGAAGCTGAATTTTAATTCCTGAATGCGAATGGACAGCAGATCCAGACTCTCAAAATTGGTAATATCAGTCTGGTTCATCTGTTCCTGCAAAACTTTGTATTGTTGCTGCAGGGTAGTTTGCGCTGCAGATTTTAATTCCAGCGGCTTAGCTTCATCTGTACTTAAGCTGAAGATCAGCAATTCCAGATAGTGATGCACATTCTGGGTGGATTTCACCAGATTGCCCAGCTTCTCTTTGGCATAGAGAATATCTTTAGTCAGGTTCTCTGCGGTCGTAGGATTTTGCAGGAAGCCAGCCAGAGTGTTTTGCATGTGCTGTAAATGTTGCAGATGTTCAAACTGCTGTTTAAAGGCAGACAGCTGATGAGCCCATTTGTCTGAAACCTGGGTATGCCAATCTTTAAACAAAAGTAAGGTCAGATAGAGATGATCCAAGGCCTGTTGTGCCTGATCAATATGTTCCTGCTCTGCCAATTGCGCGGAGATTGCCGCAATATTGGGCAATAGATGCTGCATTTGCTGGGCCACCAGATGACACAGGTTTTTACCCGCACTATCTTTTTTACTGATCTGGAATTCTTTGGCAAAAGTAGCGGGACTCACGTTCTGATTAGTTGCTAACAGATTCCCGATTTCTGCTTTACTACGTACATCCAGCCACAGCTGATATTTTTTGACCCATTCAAAACTAAAGGCGAGTAAATCCTGAATTGAGCCATGCTTTAACTCGAATTCAACTTCATGCACTTCCTGTTCAGCATGAGGCGTGCGAATGCAGCCGATATCCAGGCTGACTTCGATTGATGTGTTTTCATATTCAATCACGCGCAAGGTACGGGTAATATCGGTTTCAAACTGCAATTGCAGCTGGTCAAACTGATCACCTAAAGCGCGATTAAGCAAGGCTTGCGCTTCAGTAGACGGGTTGTAAATACTCAGGTCCAGCTCAGGCGACTGTTCTAATTCACCCAGATCATGATTATGCTCGAAACGTTCAATGTGGCTTTTGCCTGCCGCTTTTAACGTCTGAACCCAACGACTGCCTTCTAATCGCTGACGTAGGGCAATTCCATGTTGGGCCAGTTGACGGTCTGCAGTATCATAGTATTTGGCTTGAAGCTGGATCTGTTGAGATTTCTTGGGATCAAGTGCCTTAAGCAGGGCAGTACGGCGTGCCGCGGGAATCTGGAACTTGAGTTCAACTTCAACCATGATAATCATCCTGTCTATTCAATTTATTGAAAAATATTAAAAAATAAATTGAATTTTTATTCGCTTGCATGAAATTCCGATATGAAACGGAAGAATTTTTTAGACTTTTGAGCGGCTGATTGTAACGAAAAACCAATCTGATGTAAGACTTGACCGATTGAAAAAAATGGAAATGGAAAAATTAAAATGCTGATTTCATTCGCCGGTTTCTACTGAAAGCATGACAATTCAATATCTAAGCCAACTTCAGGAACAGAATTGCATGAAAATAAAGGTACTTTTAATTGCCTAAATTATGCGCTAAGGTGAAGAAAAAAGATCAGGATGATGATAATGAATGCACAGGTGCAGCCGAGCAATGAGATTGCAGAACTGACTTCTCCACAAATGCCGATTCGTGACTATCATGAATTTTACCGGTTTTATCTGACTGAGCATCGCCATATCATGAGCCGCCGTTTGCATGTCGCAGGCAGCAGTATCGGTTTATATTTTTTTAGCAAAGCCCTTCATCAGCGTAAAGCCAAATATCTAGCCTATGGACTACTCTCAGGTTATGCCTGTGCCTGGATTGGTCATTTCATTTTTGAAAAGAATAAACCGGCCAGCTTTAAACAGCCGCTATACAGTTTTATTTCAGACTGGCGTATGTTTGCCGATGTATTACGTGGTAACCTGAGTCTAGTTGATCGTAAGCACGACAAAATTCCAAGTTAGGGCTTATGACGTTTTATCGGATTTATGCTTAAGTATTGCAATAAAAACGATAAAAACACTTGCAAGTGTAGAGTTATTATTCTATTAATTGTTTTATTGCTTATTCAGTATTTTATCAAAGAGTATAATTCACTGAATAAATCAGTTTTCCAAGCCTGGAGCGACCTTCTCCGGGCTTTTTTTATATTTAAAAAAATAGAAAGATGTGCAGTGCATTATTTTTAATTTATCTGAATGATTTAGAAAATATTCACGAGATGAATGAAGCAAGTTTGAAAGATGAGATGGTCGGTTCTGCTTAGATGGGTCGATCCTTTCTAGCTTTGACACGTCTCCCCATAAACGGTTTACCCAAAGCTAGAAAGGATCTGGTAGATAAAACACAGCTTTTGCTTTTCTATTTATGTGTTGTGTTCGAACTTATTTAAATCCTTTAATGCATGTAGACCTATCCCTGAAATTGGGTATTTTGAAGTTTTCTTTAAGTTTTTGTGATTAATGGTATTTCAGCAATTTTATAAACAGGAATAGTAACATCCGGACATAAAAAAATCGCTTTCAGAATTTTGCAACTTCTCCACTAAGTTATCTGCAAAATCCTAAAAGCGTTTGTCGGAGGGCGTAAGCATTAACACTTTATCATTATTGTTATAAAACCATTAAAACGTAAATTCTCGTAGCCGCCTATCACTGAAAATAGGGATATTGATCAATCACCTGTATAAAAAGTACAAATAATAATCTAATACCTGAATCGGGTATTATTCAGTGTTTAGGATGGGGAAACTCGCCCATTTATGCCTATAATAGCGTATGTATTTTGAATGGCGGCAGTCATGCGCGGTTTGTATTTAATTACCAATGATGATCCTATTGAACTTCTCCTAGCAAAACTTGAAGGTGCAATGGCGACTTATGAAGTTGCGGTACTTCAGTATCGTCGTAAAAAAGTAGCGAAAGAAGATCAGGCTTACGAAATCGAATATATGAAACAAATGTGTGAACAGTACAAAGTTCCATTTGTGATTAATGACGATTTGGGAACTGCAGTAAAATATGGTGTAGGCGTGCATTTGGGTCAGGATGATGGTTCAATCCAGGAAGCTGTTGAACGTTTGCCCAAAAATGTATTGATTGGCCGCAGTTGTAATAATTCACTTGAGCTTGCTGAACAAGCCATTGCTGATGGGGCTAATTATGTGGCCTTTGGCGCGATCTATGCGACTGATACCAAGCCAGAAGCAGGTAATATTGGTTTAGAAACATTGAAGCTGGCTAAAGAAAAATTGAATGTGCCAATCTGTGCCATTGGTGGTTTGACGGTTGAAAACGGTAGAGAAGTTATTGAAGCCGGTGCAGATCTTTGTGCAGTCATTAGTGATGTCTTAGGTCGCTCAATGTCGACTGTCGGTCAACGTGTATATGACTGGTCGGAACTATTTGCTGAACAAGCTTAATTTTTATTTCTTATTGTATTTTTGAGTTGAGTGATTCTCATGAGTTTATCTCCAAAGCAAGAACAACTATTTAAACAAGCCAATAAACATATTCCGGGTGGTGTTAACTCACCTGTACGTGCCTTCAATGGCGTGGGTGGTACGCCTATCTTTATCGAGAAAGCCCAAGGTGCTTATCTGTACGATGTCGATGGCAAGCGCTATGTGGACTATGTCGGTTCATGGGGGCCAATGATTCTGGGTCATGCGCATCCTGCGATCATTAAAGCGGTGCAAGATGCAGCAGTAGATGGTTTAAGCTTTGGTGCACCAACCGTGCATGAAACCACTTTGGCGGATATCATTTGCGACATCATGCCATCTATTGAATTGGTGCGTATGACCAATTCCGGTACTGAAGCAACGATGACTGCGATTCGCTTGGCGCGAGGTTATACTGGCCGTGACAAGATCGTAAAATTTGAAGGTTGTTATCATGGGCACTCTGACTCGCTGCTGGTAAAAGCAGGTTCTGGCCTGTTAACTAAAGGTGAAGGTGAAGCGACTTCTGCGGGTGTACCTGCTGATTTTGCCAAACATACATTAACTCTTCCTTATAACGACATTGCCACTTTAAAAGAATGCTTTGCCAAGTTTGGCTCTGAAATTGCGGGTGTGATTGTTGAGCCAGTAGCAGGGAATATGAATCTGGTGAAACCGATTGATGGTTTCCTGCAAGCGATACGTGATGTCTGTGATGAACATGGTTCAGTATTCATTATTGATGAAGTGATGACCGGTTTCCGTGTCGGTCTGGGTGGTGCTCAGGCACATTATGGCGTGACTCCTGATTTAACGACTTTGGGTAAAATCATTGGTGCAGGTCTGCCAGTTGGTGCTTTTGGTGGTAAACGAGAAGTAATGGAATGCATCGCGCCATTAGGTAACGTGTATCAGGCAGGTACTTTGTCTGGTAACCCACTGGCGATGCGTGCTGGTATCGAGATGTTTAAACATCTGCGTGAACCAGGTTTTTATGAAAAATTGACTGCACAACTTGAAAAACTTCTTGCAGGTTTACAGGCAGCTGCGGATGAAGCAGGTATTCCATTCAAGACCCAGCAAGTGGGCGGTATGTTTGGCCTGTACTTCACGGATCAGGAAGACATCACTAGCTTTGATTCAATGCTGAAGTGTGATGTTGAAGCCTTCAAAAAATTCTTTCATGGCATGTTAAGTCGTGGTGTGAACCTGGCTCCATCTGCATTTGAAGCAGGGTTTATTTCAGCTGCGCATAGTGATGAAGATATTGAATTCACGATCCAGGCGGCTAAAGAAACTTTTGCTGAAATGAAAGCTTAAGTTTTAAATCCTTCCTAACCCTCTCCTAAAAGGAGAGGGAACATAAGCCCGAATTCCTTCGGGCTTATTTTATTCTTTTAATTAGACCGCAAAGATTTGAAATTGATAAATTAGAAATTGGATAGTTGAATGAAAACCAAACATTATTTGACCTTAAGCGATGCTGAGTTTTTATTAAATCAGGCCTATGAATATGCGCTAGAAAATGGCTTTAATGTCAGTATTGCTGTCGTTGATGAAACTGGTAATTTGCTGGCAATGAAGCGTATGGATGGGGCTTCACCGATGACAGCAAACCTGTGTCTGGAAAAAGCACGTTGTTCTGCCATTAGTCACCGTCCATCCAAGCTGTTTGAAGATATTATCAAAGGTGGGCAAATGGGCTTTCTGACCATGGATACTTTCTCGGGTATGTTGGAAGGTGGTGAGCCGATTATGTATCAAGGTCAGGTGGTTGGTGCGATGGGTGTTTCTGGCGTGAAGTCTTTCCAAGATGCTGCGATTGCTCAGCAGGCGATTGAGAAGTTTTTGGCACTACAAAATTAGGTGTTAGTAATTGGAAAATAAAAAATCATCGTGAGTATGAATAAATTTAACAAAGCCCAAGTTGATTCGCTTGGGTTTTTTTGATTTTAAGTAATAAAATTAATGAGAATTATCTTAATATTTTTATAAAATTAAAGTTTTTAATTTAGATAATCTGTTTTTATTTAAAGTATATTTATATCTGTTAATTATTAAATTAAAGACTAACCTAGAAATACTGGAATTTAATTTATTTATAAATATATTTATGTTGTAGGTCGAGAAATCATTCTTGTTATTAAGCTTCTTAAAAGAAAGATATAAATTATAATTTTGTCATTATATTTGTATATTCCATTTCTCATAATAACAGGGCTTTTTAAGTACGAATAATGTGCTTTATCTAAGTCTTGTACAGAATCATGATTTCTGTAAATTATTCCATTTTTACAACTGCTTCCCAGTATTCTTATCGTTTCTTTTTTTTCAATTTGATCAATAGCATTTGTATAAGCAATAGGGCCAGTCGTAAGTAAGACCCCTTTCCACCCATATTTAAATTTTAATACGCTATATTGTTCAATATTTTGGGTTATTATTTCAATAACTTTATAAATATAAGAATTATTAGCTGAGAAAATGATATTCCATTGTTGAAACTCTCTACCTCTTTTAATCTCTTTATGTAGTCCAAAATGCTGATATTGAGAACTCCCACCTTGCCATTCAAAAAGTAAAAGGTCATCTGTGGGTAAAATTAAATGACTAAGGGGTATAGTGGTATAACTTTTAACATCAAAATATGCTCCACCTGACTTATATATGAGTAAATAGCGAAAATAATCAGCTTGGGCAGCCCCGTATTCAGGATTTATACTTAAAAATGCATTTAAATATCTACTTGAATAATTTTGTTTTATAAAATCTAACATATTTTGATAATTATAAAATTGATAGTGCCAATCAGGATTATTTTTCTTTAATAGATCTATAGCTTGTTTTTCTTCATGTGTTAAGGCATTAATGCCTTTAGTATGTATTTGATGTATTATTTTTGGAATTTTCATATGAAGCTCCGAATAAATAATTATTTTTAATTTTTATTATAAAAATTTAATAGATAATATATTAGAAGGTATTATTAATTGTGATTTGAAACTTATCATTCCTATTAATCTAAGCTAGCATAATGAACTTTTGCAATAAGCTAAATAGATAAAACTCCCATGCTCTATACAATGCCCAGAAAAATTCAAATTGCTCCATCTCAAGCCAAATGGCAGCTTGCTGCTACAGATTCAGTCTTGGTCTTGGTTGGGCTGCATAATTTAAGAATGCAGACCGGGATTCAAGAGACTGAGCTGATGAATAATCTGATTCAGATCAGCAATAAAGCTAAAGCACTTGATATTCCCATTGTCGACCTATATGGCGATGATTTAATGCAGGGTATGCAGCAACTTGGAGAATATGCTTCAACTCATCCACAACTGATTTTTGCCGGACAAATCACACCGATGCTGAAACAGATCTTGCCACATCTGCAAAGTGTGACAGAACAAATTTGCATAATTAATGATGCAATTTTGATGCCTAGTCAGGAACAGCATATCCAGTGGATTGAGAATATATCGGCACAAGCTTTGCATCATATGAACAGCTATAGTCTGACCCGATTATGGAACTTAAGTGCGCCGTCAGAATATGTATTGTCAACTAAAGGCATCATGTTGGCAGTAGCTGAACAGCTGGATATGGATGCGCTGGAAATTGATCCTTATGCTGATTTAAAGCAGTATGGACTGGACTCTGTAGCAGTAGTCAGTCTGGTTGGCACATGGCGTGCGCATGGTGCTGATCTGCGTTATGAAGATGTGCTGGAACACCCGTCATTACATGATTTAGTGAGCTTTGTAATGCAATCTGCACGTCGATAATCGCTAATTGGGTAATTTTCTTAAAATAATCGGAAATTTCATCGCCATTTACATAAATGCGCATTGTAATTATCACTCAAGCTTTCTATTATGGCCGCCTTGTTTTTCGCGATCAGCGTGGGATTGAACTTTGAGTAATTTTCTAACCGAACATCTGATACATCGTGATGAAGATTTTATGGTCATCCATAAGCCTGCAGGCTTACTCACAGTGCCCGGTAAAACAGAAGATTTACAAGATTGCCTGATCAATCGCCTCATCAAATTGGAACCTAAAACTTTACTGATCCACCGCCTGGATCGAGACACTTCCGGTATTTTAGTATTTGCCTTAAGCCGTGAAGGGCAAAAATCCATCTCCCGCCAGTTCCAGGAACGCCAAACCGATAAAACCTATCAGGCCATCGTGGCTGGAACATTAGAAGACAAGGGTACAGTTGATGTGCCTGTCATTTACGATCCAAGCCGTCCGCCACTGCATATTGCTGAACCGAATCATAATAAGCCGGCTATTACAGAATGGCAGGCCATCGAACATTTTGAAATTCAGGGGCAAGCTGTGACTCGGGTGAAACTGACTCCGATTACCGGTCGTTCACATCAGCTCCGTGTACATATGCAATATCTCGGGCATCCGATTATTGGCGATACCTTGTATGCAACGCCAGAGCAGCAACAGCTTAGTCCGCGTCTATGCTTACATGCCGAGCGTTTAAGTTTTTATCATCCTAAAACACAACAGTTAGTTGAATTTAATTGTCCGGCTGAATTCTAGGAAATACTTGTTTAATCGACGTGAATTATGCTCACTTTTTAGTGGGCTTTATGTCAAAATACATTGCTTGAAGGTGTGAAATTTTGCTCAAATGACGTTTCGTGATTGAGCCTGATATTCATAATCTTGTACTTAAGATAAAGGTGGAAAAATTGCAGCAATTTGCTATTGGTCAACGTTGGTTATCAGATACTGAAACAGAACTCGGTTTAGGGGTTCTCATTGATGTTGATGAGCGATCGGTCAGCATTTTATTCCCAAAAAGCGATGAAACTCGCGTCTATGCTCGCAGTAACGCACCCTTATCTCGTATCGTATTTAATGCAAATGACGAGCTGCAAGATCAGGAAGGTACGATCTGGACCGTTGAGTCAGTTGAAGACCGAAATGGCGTGGTGCGTTATCACGTGGTTCGTACTCTTGAAGATGGCACAGAAGAACGTAAAGCTTTAAATGAAACCCGTGTAGGCGCAACGATTCAGTTGTCTAAACCTTTAGACCGTTTACTGGCCAGCCAGATTGACTATAAAGAATGGTATGACCTGCGTATTGAAGCCTTGCTGATGCAAGCTAATATGCAAACCAGTCCATTGCGTGGCTTGGTCGGTTCGCGTGTAGGTCTGATTCCACACCAGTTGTATATCGCACATGAAGTCGGTCAGCGTTTTGCACCGCGTGTTTTACTGGCGGATGAAGTTGGCTTGGGTAAAACCATTGAAGCTGGTCTGATCATTCATCAGCAACTTAAAACTGGCCGTTCTGAACGTATCCTGATCTTGGTTCCGGATTCACTGCAATATCAGTGGATGATTGAGATGCGCCGTCGTTTCAATCTTGAATTCTCCCTATTTGATTTGGCGCGTACTGCATCGATCAAAGAGCATGATCCTGAACTAAATCCATTCCTGACCGAACAGCGCATTATTGCTTCTGTGGACTTGATGGTGGATCACGAAGATCTACGCGAACAGGCGATTGAGGCGGGCTTTGACCTGTTGGTGGTCGATGAAGCGCATCACCTGATGTGGTCTGAGGAAGAAGGCGGCAATGACCGTTATGATCTGGTTGAAGAACTGGCAGAGAAAACACCGGGCGTATTGTTATTGACTGCAACACCTGAACAGCTCGGTGTGGAATCTCACTTTGCGCGTTTGCGTCTGCTTGATCCACAACGTTTCAGTTCATTGGACCGTTTCCTGGATGAAGAAGAGCAGTATCAGCATACTGCTAAAATCGCTGAAGTACTGATGTCAGACCTTCCACTGGAAGCAGAGCATTTTACTGCGATTGAAAGCCTGCTTGGTCATGCGATTGAAGATACTCCGGAGCAACGTTTCCGTGCGATTCATGAATTGCTAGACCGTCATGGTACGGGTCGTATCCTGTTCCGTAATACACGTGAAGCAATTCAGGGCTTCCCTGGCCGTGACTGTCAGCCAGCGCCTTTGCCAGCACCAGAAAACTGGTCTAAAGATGGCAAACTACGTGAACAGATGTGGCCGGAAGAATCTCAACTTGATGGCTCGTGGATGGAAACCGATCCGCGTGTAATGTGGTTGATGGAAAAGCTACGTACTGATCTGAAGCATAAAAAAGTATTGCTGATTGCACGTAGTGGTCCAGTGGTTGAAGCACTGGAAAATGTATTACGTCTGCATGCAGGTATCCGTACTGCCATGTTCCATGAAGGTATGAGCCTGCTGGAACGTGACCAGGCAGCGGCTTATTTTGCTGAAGAATCTTATGGTGCACAGATTTTATTGTGCTCTGAAATCGGTTCAGAAGGCCGTAACTTCCAGTTTGCATCTGACTTGATTCTGTTTGACTTGCCAGCCAATCCGGATGTACTGGAACAGCGTATTGGTCGTCTGGATCGTATCGGTCAGGAAAACCGTATCCAGATTCATGTGCCTTATCTGGTGGGTACTGCACAAGAACG
The DNA here is from genome assembly GCF_058599385.1 of Acinetobacter sp. CAU_H_60. Taxonomy (NCBI): domain Bacteria; kingdom Pseudomonadati; phylum Pseudomonadota; class Gammaproteobacteria; order Moraxellales; family Moraxellaceae; genus Acinetobacter; species Acinetobacter sp. CAU_H_60. The sequence goes on from NZ_CM178653.1 coordinate 1,216,402, forward strand.
TATGTTCCGCTGGTATAACGAAGCGTTGAATATTTTCAGCAACATTTCTCCAACGGCGCAAACGCTGCAAGAAAACTTTATTATTGCCCTGAAAGATTGCTTGCTGGCAGATAAAGGTCAGGAATTTGAAGATCTGCTGGAAGAAGTCAGTGTGCAACGTGAAGCGCTTGAAGCTGAATTGCAGGAAGGTCGTGACCGTCTGCTTGAGTACAATTCTTGCCGCCCCGTCGTGGCACAGGAAATTGTCAATGCACTTGAAGACTATGATGACAATACCACCTTGCCAATGTTCATGAAGCGTTTCATGGCATCGACCAATATCGATTTTGATGAACAAAGCAATGGTACCGTGATCATCAAGCCAACGGATCAGATGCAGGTACAAGGTTTAACCCTGGATGAAGAGGGTATGACAGCCACCTTCTATCGTGATCAGGCTCAGATCCGTGAAGATGCTCAATATCTAACTCTAGAACATCCACTCACTGAAAGTGTGATGGAAATGATCAATACTCAAGGCTTTGGTAGTACCAATGTTGCAGTCTTAAAATCTGCAGCATTACCACAAGGTTCTGTATTGATGGAAGTGTGGTTCAAGGTTGATGTGGTTGCACCAAAAGCACTGAACTTACCGTCAAGCTTGCCACAGCAACTGATCCGTGTATTGCTCAGTGAAAAAGGTCAGGATCTGTCTCAGAAGATTGCGCCTGAAATCCTGAAACCTTATCTACATCATTTAGATGGCAATAGCTGCCGTCAGGTAGTGAAAGCACGGCGTGAAGTAATTGAAGCACGTTATCAACAAGCATTGGAACTGGCTCGTTCAGCATTGCCAAACTTCAAGCAGCAGGCTAAAGAAGTGTATGGAAATAAATGGCAGTATGAAATTGACCGTCTAACTTACCTGAAACAGTTCAACCCAAGTATCCGTGAAGATGAAATCGCACGTTTACAGAAGCTGCAAAAAGAAGGCTTGAGTTTGTTAGAAGGTTTATCCGTAACACCTGAAGCGATTCAGGTAATGGTCGTGGTTAAACCATAAGTCTAATGAATTATAAAAGCAGCTTTCGGGCTGCTTTTATTATGGCTGAAATTTAAAGCTTCATGGAGTGCTTGGTCGGGCCGTGCTAGCTGATATTTTCTGTATTGTTTAGAATCAGCCCACCTAAGAATAAGAAATAAATACCATGTCCAAAGCATTGATCACTATTGGCGCGAAAACCAGCCATGGCGGTATGGTCTCTGAATGTGAGAACTCTTTTTTAATTAATGGCATGGCGGTGCATCTGAATGGCATGAAGCATTACTGTCCTAAGTGCCAAACTACCGTGACAGCCATTGCTAGTGATTTATCTACAATAATCAAAGGCAGGGCTGTAATCATTGCTGGAGATAAAGCCAGTTGTGGAGCCACTTTTTTACCAATGCAAAACCTGACTATTTCTAAAAAATAACGAACCATTTGCCGATTTAAGCTAGGAGTGACTTAAAGGTCATAGATTGGTGAATTTGGTTCTGTAGAATTTTGCATTTCAATATTAAGCTTCTTTCAGACTTTATAAAGAAATGACCAAAGAAAATAATGAAACAGGTTTTGCATTTTACTCATGCCAATGGCATTCCATCGGCAAGCTATCGCAAGTTTTTAAATTATTTTCAGGACGAATATCAGGTCAAGGCGATTCCGCTGATCGGGATGAATCCAGACTATCCAATTACCAAAGACTGGCGTTATCTAGTAAATGAAGTGATACAGGATATCCAGCAGCAATCTCCGGATCAAAAGGTGATTGGGCTGGGACATTCATTTGGTGGTTTGGTAACTTTAATGGCAGCCTATCAACGTCCGGATTTATTTTCCAAACTGGTGATCATGGATCCACCTTTCGTAATTGGGAAAAATAGTGCATTGTTTGAAGTCGTGAAAAAGTTCAACTTAAAAAGTATTGACCGCTTCACTCCGGCAGGTATTACCCTAAAACGTAAGGATTACTGGCCATCTAAACAGGACGCCGTTGCAGCGCTGAGATCGAATCGTCTATTTAAGCATTTTGATGAACAATGTTTTCAGGATTATATTGAAAGTGGGATTGTACCTGATCAAGAGCGTGGAGGAGTAACTTTAGCTATTCCGAAACAGGTTGAGGCAGAAATTTTCCGGACTGTACCGGCCTGGTGGTGGCGTACACCAAGAAAACCACCCCAGGTTCCGATACATTTAATCACAGCAGAGCGCAGCCAGTTTTATCAGCAAGGTTTACCACAAGGCATGCATAAGGTTTACCAAATTCATTATTCGGTGGTGCAGGGCGGACATATGTTTCCACTAGAGCATCCGGAAATGACGGCAAACCATGTTAAAGCCAGATTGAATAAGCTTTAATCTTGGTAATAAAAAAGACTCACTAAGAGTCTTTTTTTACAGCTGGCTTAACGGATCTGAGATTGATCCAGATGACGGGCACCTTCCAGAATCATGCGAATCATGATCATGGTCTGTTCCGCAATTTCCTTACGGTCTTCAGGTGCCATATCGATCACATTGGCACCCATATTAAATACCAGTTGGGTAATCGCTCTGGCCGCAATCTCAGGATGAAATAATTTTTTATTATTTAGTCGTTCCAGACGGATCAGGTCTTCCTGAAGCTCCTGCTGGAAATAATTCAGTTGGCGTTCGACTGCCTGTTTATAGGATTTTGAACCGGTATAACCTTCACGTAATAACAGACTTAAATTACCTTCATCAGCATCCAGCTGGGCAATAAAGACTTCGACAGAACTACGGATAATACTGTTCTGTTTCGATGCCTTTAGGCGGGATTCATTGAGAATCTGACGCAGCACAATCCCAGCACGATCAATCAGCTCAATCGCCAGTTCATCGATATCTTTAAAATGACGATAAAAACTGTTCGGAGCAATTCCAGCCTCACGAGCAACTTCACGCAAGCTTAAAGATGAAATACTTTTTTGTGGTCCGATCAGGTTTAAAGCAGCCTGGAACAGTTCTTCCTTGGTAATGGTCGCTTTACGGCCCACACTACGGACAATAATGGGCTCATCAATGCTTTTCGATGGTAAAGACGCGTCACTGCTTATTTTCATTGAAGGCTCATTCATGAGGTGATTAGTAAAAGGCATTAACACATTATAACGAAGGCAGTCCAGCTTGTGAAATGATTAGAAACAATACAAATGTATATACAAATATATATACAAGTGTATAATAATTAAAAATCCAAGGTGATGTCTAAAACGATGCCTGTACTCGAAAAGCTTAAAACACCATTAAATACGCTGAAAGAGAGTGTGATTGATCCGTATGCAATTAATTTCTGGATGCAGAAATTAAATCCTTTATGGTCGATGAATCAGCCCTTAGGCAAGATTGTGCGCAAAGAACATGCTGCGCAGGATATGTTGAGCCTGACGATTCGTGTCAATCATTTATTCCATTTCGGTCAGGCGGGCCAGCATCATCCTGTATTTGTGGTGGTGAACGGCATTCGTTATGAACGTAGCTATAGTCTGACCCGTATTGATCAGCAGCATATTTTATTGACGGTTAAAAAAGTGAATGCGGGTAAAGTTACTACCTGGTTTGCTGAACAGGCTGAAGTCGGCGATATCATTGAATTCGGTCAGCCTTTCGGTGACATGACTTTGCCAGAACAGGACAGCCCATTGCTTTTGCTTGCTGCGGGTAGTGGTATCACCCCAATGCTGAGTATGCTGGAAGCTTTAAAAGATAAAGCTGAACTGGTTGCACCAGTAACTTTATGGTACTGGGTTAAGAAAAACCAGGATGCTGCTTTCATTGCGCGTTTTGAAGAGCTGGCACAAAAGTTTTCAAACTTTTCTTATCAGGTATTTGCAACTCAGGAACAACCGGCTGCGCCGCGTCTTGATGAATCTTATCTAGATCAATTGCAAGCATTGGAACACAGCACAGTCTATGCATGTGGACCATCAGGTTTTGTTGCGACTGCAGAACGGCTGTTTGCTTCAGCAAAACTGTTCAAAAGTGAAGCTTTCAGCATGAGTCTGAGTGATGAAGCTGATACCGGTTTTGTCAATGTAACCCTGACTCAATCGAAAAAAATCGTCACGATTTCAAAAGGCCAGTCAATTCTGGTAAGCCTGGAACAGCAGAATATCCGACCGACCCATGGCTGTCGTATGGGCATCTGTAATAAATGTGCCTGTAATAAAGCGGAAGGTTCAACCAAGAATCTAGTAAATGGCGCACAAAATACCGAGCCAGGTAATCTTTTAAAAATTTGTGTTAACTCAGCGCAGACTGACCTTGTCATCGACTTATAAGCGAGTTTTATCCTATGAATATGCCAGTAAAATTACAGTATTTTAAAAATCCTAAAAACCGTGAACTGACCCAGTCTGAGCTAGATGAACTTGCACGTGAGCTTGATGCCATCAAACAGGAAGTGCTGGATGATTTAGGTGAAAAAGATGCCAAATATATCCGTCGCGTATATTCGAGTATCCGTTATTCATCGATTGCAGGTCGTGCCTTATTATTCGCAGGCTGGTTCCCGCCAGCATGGTTGTTGGGTACAGGCTTATTAGGCTTTGCCAAAATCATGGAAAATATGGAATTGGGTCATAATGTCATGCACGGTCAATATGACTGGATGAATGATCCGAAGCTCAATGGCCAAACCTACGAGTGGGATATTGTCGGAACTTCAGACAACTGGCGTCAAACCCATAACTTCAAGCATCATACCTATACCAACATTAAAGGCATGGATGACGATATTGGTTATGGCTTGTTGCGTTTGTTCCCTGAGCAACGCTGGAAACCAGGCTATTTATTACAGCCAATTTACAGTATTCCATTTTGCTTGTTATTCCAGTGGGGCGTGGCCATTCAAAACCTTGAACTGGGTAAATACTTCAAAGGCCGTAAAACCAAAGAGCAAACCCTTGAAGAATGGAAGCCAATGCAGCGTAAAATTGGCAAGCAATTATTCAAAGATTATGTATTCTTTCCATTGATTGCAGGTCCTGCAGCATTACCGGTATTGACAGGTAACCTGGTGGCAAATGGCCTTCGTAATATCTGGACTTTTAGTATTATTTTCTGTGGTCACTTTACCAAAGATGTAGAAGTGTTTCCGAAAGCTGTGATGGAAAATGAAAGTCGTGGTCACTGGTATATGCGCCAGATTCGTGGTTCTTCAAACTTGACTGGTTCTGAAGCGTTTCATATTTTGACTGGACATTTAAGCCATCAGATTGAACATCACTTATATCCAGATGTGCCTGCACGCCGTTACCGTCAAATGGCGCCAAAAGTAGAAGCAGTATGTAAAAAATATGGTCTGAACTATAACAATGCCAGTTTGGTAAAACAGTATGGCAGCGTAATTAAACGTATTGTGAAATATGCATTTCCGTTTAAGAAGTAAGATAGATTTCAATAAAAAACCGCTGTTCATAGCGGTTTTTTATTATTCTCAGTTTAATTAATTATTTTAAGCTCAGACTCAGATAAATTCATTTCAAGTAGTGGAAGTACTTTATCTCGACCTTCCAGATAAGCATACTGTGCAAGGCTTAACATTGCCTCATCTTCTTCGCTATTTCCATAAGCATAAATTTCAGCATAATCTTCTAAATTATATTTTTCCAGGATTCTACTTTTCTTCTGATCCTTACTACAATCAGGTGTGTTGTATAAACCTGTCATTTTGCCTGTCAGAATTTCTACTTCACTACAAATCAGGTCAATGCCTAAATAAGTACAAACCGGTTTTAAATATAAATCCAGTGAAGCAGAAACGAGAACGACTTGATGCCCGAGTTGCTGATGTTGTCTAAGTTGCTTTAATAGCTTAGGATTTAATCTTAAAACAAGCTGCTGTGCATATTCTTCGGCAAGCTGCTGAATTTCATGCGCATGACTATTTTTGAACATGGTGTAATACAGCTTTGGGCGCATTGCATGAGCAGGATAGAGCTTAAGATAGTAAGCCTGAATCCAAGGCAGAATACGAATGCCACGTTTTAAAATCTGCCTTTTCTTTAAGGCATAGAAAATGAACCCTGTAAAACTGTCATAAGGATACAGGGTTCCATCAAAATCAAATAAGGCTAGAGTTTTATATTTTTGATGCGGCGCATGCATGTTTGATAACGACCATCGACACGGCTGGCAAACCAGTTAGTATTATACTCACGACTCAATTTTGGGCCTGAGATCACAACTTCTGGCATCATTGCATAAATTGGCTCTTTACCGGTTTTTTCTTGATAAAGTTTACTGATACCACGATAAGTCATGGTATCTTCAAAATCTTTAACTTTTTCTTTTTTTAGATCCGCCCGAATCTGACGTTCAGTAATAATAAAATTATTTTTTGCAAAAACGCTGATGAGCTCTCGTTCAGATTGACTCTTTTGTGAGCGAATCGCGCCATCTTTAGTATATAGTAGTAAATCGCCATCCAGGCTCAATTCAGCTTCGGTTAAGCTATTTAACATGCTCTGGAATGCTGCATTACGGCTGGAATACATCCCGGAGTTATAATCAGCAAAGCGATAAATCGGTTTTTCATAATCCGCAGGGTACATCATCAATCGATGAATCCCGTAATAGAGTCCGCCGTACTGGCTATACAGGTCACTACGCAAATCAGCAATACTGCCACCTTGACGTTTATATTCCTTGGCATAGCTGATATGAACCTGCATAGAACCCAAAGTTGTAATCGGATTCATTTTTTCGCCAATATTTTGTCCAAACAGTTTGGCAGCACCTGTCAGTGCACTTACATGATAATGTTTGGCCATGTAATCAAAGATTTCACGATAAAGTTCATCTAATTGACGTTCGGTTTTGACCCGGCGCATCTGGCTTAGATAATTGTCTTCTGGACTTGGATGATTTTTAAGTACGTCCTGGAAATATCCTGCAACTGTTCCACCGATACTTTCACCAAGTTTATCTTTGAATTTTTCTTCCAGACGTTCCTGAACTTCTTTAACGGCTTTTTCACCAAGACCAGGAACTACCGGATCTGCATTAAAGTTAGATTCCTGATCGACAACTGCCACGATTGAACAGATATTCTCTTTGGTTTGTGGAATACCGAGCTGGTCAGTAATGTCATAAATATCTTGTGCCCATGATTCACGCTGGCTGACACGACCTGGAATGGCTTTGCGAATATGTTCAACTTCAAGAGTTGGTTCATCATTTGACCACCATGAACCATTGCCACACCCTACAAGGCTAATAGATAAAGCAAGTATGGATACGGACTTAAGAGAAAAAACTTGAGCAAAATATTTGTTCATGGTGTCGTAAATAAATTGAAAAGATGAGTGAACAAGGCAGATGCAGTATACTATGCCCATCAGAAAAGTGATGAATTTATATGTATATTGGTCCCTATCAACTGTCAAATAATTTGATTGTCGCTCCTATGGCAGGTGTCACCGATCGTCCATTTAGAACCTTATGCAAGTACTTTGGCGCAGGTCATGCAGTCAGTGAAATGATGACTTCTGACAAGACCTTGCGCATGAGTAAAAAAAGCTTATATCGTGCCAATTTTGATGGTGAGCTGGCACCAATCTCAGCACAGATTGCTGGTTCTGATCCGCATGACTTAGCTGAGGCAGCACGTTATCAGGTCGCAAATGGGGCACAAATTGTTGATATCAATATGGGATGCCCCGCCAAGAAAGTCTGTAATAAGCTGGCCGGTTCTGCCTTGTTAAAGGATGAAGATCTGGTTGCACGTATTTTAGATGCAGTCGTTGCTGCAGTTGATGTTCCTGTGACTTTAAAAACCCGTTTGGGCTATCTCAACGGTCATGAAAATATCCTACGAGTTGCAAAACGTGCTGAAGACGCGGGGATTGCAGCGCTGGCATTACATGGTCGTACTCGTGAAGATATGTACCTCAATACGGCACGTTACTCCTTAATCAAGGAAGTGAAAGGGATGTTGAATATTCCCGTGATTGCGAACGGAGATATTGATAGTCCTGAGAAAGCTAAATATGTTTTGGACTATACAGGTGCAGATGCCATTATGATCGGCCGTGCAGCACAAGGCCGTCCTTGGATTTTTCGTGAAATTGCACATTATTTAAAAACCGGAGAGCATCTGGCTGCGCCAAGTATTGCTGAAGTGAAAGATGTGCTACTAGGGCATTTATCCGAACTTTATGAGTTTTATGGTGAATATTCAGGTTGTCGTATTTCGCGTAAGCATATTGCCTGGTATACCAAAGGACTACGTTCGAGTAATGAATTCCGTCAAAATATGTATCAGGTAGAAAACACCGCCGATCAATATAAAGTGGTGGAAAACTATTTTAATGGATTACTGGAACATGGCCATATCATGAGCGATGTACAAGTAGATCAGGTGAATCTGTTAGAAACCAAATAAAAGAGAGATTTCCTAGTTCTTCTAAAAGGTATTGTAGTAAATACAGTACCTTTTTTATCTTGTAGCTAAAATTTTATATGCTTCCGTTATATTAAAGCCTGTAGTGAACATAGCCGCATATTAAGTTCACTGAAACTGGACAGGATATGGACATTGGTTACGTGAAATTGCTCTAAGCTGAATTTCTAGCATGGCAAGATGTTTATTCAATCTTGTTCATTCTCATGATCAAGGGAGATCTATAATGACAAATACCAATCGTCCAGTTACAGACTTTGGCAATAAAACCTCGACTGAATTACCAGAGGAACGTAGTGACGCATTAAATCAAGATGCAACAGATGCCAGTGCTCGACCAGATTTGAATTCACCTCAAAAAGATAATCCTCGTGTGCCAGATATGAATGAAGGTGAGGATAATGTACTTGCTACCAGTGCAGGTACTTTAGGCGGGGCAGCAGTTGGAGCGATTGCCGGTCTGGTAGGTGGTCCTCCAGGGGCAGTAGTAGGCGGTATCATTGGCGGTGTTGTAGGCGGTATTGCAGGGAATGATATTGCTTCACCTGATCATCCGAAACAAACGGATAACTATGAGCATCCAGAAAATCATCCAGAGGCAGATAATTATCAGCATCCGGACACGATTAAGCAGGAAGATGATTACTGGAGAACTGAGCATACCAACCGTCCGTATTATACCGAATCACGCACTACTTACAGCGATCTCGACTATGATCGTGACTATCGTGGTGCCTATCGGGTGGGTTATGAAAACCGTCCGCTATATGACCGTCAAACTGACTTCGAACATGCCGAACCTGAATTACGAACCAAATGGGAACAGGTAAAAGGTGAATCTCGTTTGAATTGGGAAGAAGCAAAATTTGCGATCAAAGATGCTTGGCATCGTATGACTCGTTAAAAGAACGATATAAAAAAAACCTCTCTTTGGAGAGGTTTTTTTATGTTCTAAAATTAAATTTTGCTTTATTTTTGTTTCATTTCCAGCACTAACTGATTAATTAAATCAGAAGCTTCCATCTCACGAATTTGCGCCACATTTGAACCTGCCCAAAACGCGCCATAACCCTGATCACCATGTTTGGACGCTGCTGCATGTAACTGCTTGGCCAGATCATAAGTATACGGATAGGCAGGAACATCCAGACGATTAGGCGTGTCTACGTCTATGTGCCAGTGATTAATGATGCCACGCGCTGGGCGGCCGGAAATGCTGGCACTAACTTGAGTCAGCGGCTTGGACAGTAGCGCTTTACGATAGGCGTCATTGGCATTGGAAGATTTGCATTGAACAAATGCTGTACCCAATTGTACTGCTTCAGCGCCAAAGTCCATCATCTGACGGGCTTGTTCACCATTCATGATTCCGCCTGCAGCAACCACCGGCAGTGAAAAATGCTGTTTTATTAACTTGACCAGATTGGAGGTTTTGACTGAGGCATCAAATTTGGTACTAAAGATACCCCGGTGACCTCCAGCCTCAATGCCTTGAGCAATGATGATATCAATCCCTGCTGCTTGAATGGCTTTGGCCTCAGCAAAATTGGTTGCAGATACCATCGTCAGAATACCGGCATCTTTTAGAGCCTGAATCTGATGCGGAAGAGGAATACCAAAATGAAAGCTGACCGCACATGGTCTGGTTTCCAGAACCAGATTCAGGAAGTCATCATTGTCTTTAAAACTTGGGTAAATACAGTTCAATTGAGTGGGTGGATTAATTCCGTATTCAGCAAATTTATCTTTAAACTGGTTAATCCAGGCTTGAGCTACGTTTTCATCAAGAGGCTGGCTGTCATGACAGAAAAAGTTAACCTGAAATGGGCAATCTGTAAGTTCCTGAGTTTTTAAAATCTGCTGGCGCGCAGATTCTACGCTGCTGGCTCCTAAGCCGAGCGAACCCAGACCACCTTGATTTGAAACTTCCGCTGCCAGTTCAGGTGTCGAAACGCCTGCCATAGGGGCCAAAAAAATAGGATGTTTTATTCCAAGTTTTTCTAATAAAGACATAGATTTGCTCCCTGTTACTCTATCTACTTTGCCTATAGCCGCAGAATTAAGCAAATCATATTGGTTATTTTATTTTGAAATAATGCTGTATGGATAACGGTTCAATTACATTTCTTACGACATGAAATGTCGCTACAAAGACAGGAAAGCTATAGTGCATCACGGGGAAAATTTATAATAGGTTTTTAGCCAACAACTTGCTGAAATCATGTCTGATCGTATCCGAGAAAAACTACAAATTTTAGCTGATGCCGCCAAATATGATGTGTCCTGTTCATCGAGTGGCAGTAACCGTAAAAATAAAGACAAAGGCTTGGGCAATACCGGAAATGGAATCTGTCATAGCTATACCGAAGATGGTCGCTGTGTCTCATTGCTGAAAATACTGTTTTCTAATGTCTGTATTTTTGACTGTGCCTATTGTATCTCTCGTCGTTCCAATGACGTAAAACGTGCTGCATTTACCGTACAGGAAGTGGTCGATCTGACCATGAATTTTTATCGCCGTAATTATATTGAAGGGCTGTTTTTAAGTTCGGGAATTTTTAAATCAGCAGATTACACCATGGAGCGGATGTTGCAGGTGGTGAAAAAGCTGCGTCTTGAAGAAAATTTTAATGGTTATATTCATCTCAAAACCATTCCCGGAGCATCGCAGGAGATCATTACTGAAGCGGGTTTATATGTCGACCGGATGAGTATCAACCTGGAAATGCCAACCGAAGCAGGCCTGCAAAAGTTTGCCCCAGAGAAAACCCATACAGAAGTGCAAAAAGATCTGGGAATTGTGCGGGATCGCCTAATCCAGTTGAAAGATGAACGTAAGATCATCAAATCCGTTCCCAAATTTGTTCCTGCAGGGCAGACCACGCAAATGGTGGTCGGTGCGCATAGTGAGACAGACAAAGATATTATTTTAATGGCTGATCGGCACTACAAGGAATTTAAGCTGAAACGCGTGTATTTTTCTGGCTATATTCCGATTAACCCCGAAGAAAAAGCCTTACCCGCAATCGGCTCAGCGCCACCCTTATTAAGAGAAAATCGTCTATATCAGTCTGACTGGCTGATGCGTTTTTATGGATTTTCAGCAGATGAAATTGTAGATGACCAGCATCCAAATCTGGATCTGGATATTGATCCAAAGCTGAGCTGGGCTTTACGTCATCCTGAGGCCTTCCCGGTTGATATTAACCGAGCCGACTACAAAATGATTTTACGCGTGCCGGGCATTGGAGTACGTTCTGCCAAAAAGATTGTACAGGCACGCCGTTTTGGTCAGATTCATATTGACCAACTGAAAAGGATGGGCGTGGCGTATAACCGGGCACAGCATTTTATCCGCTGTGCAGATACACCAAAATTTAAAAAGGAGCAGCAATCCCAGCAGATTCGCCAGCAGATTTTACAAGCTGGTCAATCCAAATATCAGCAACAACTGTCACCTCAACTGGGATTCGGTTTCTGATGGCACAGTATTGTTTTGATGGCACCATGACCGGTTTATTAAGCTGTGTATTTCGGGCTTTTGAATTTAAAGAGTTTGATGTCAAAGTGACGGCCAATCCGCAGGCACAAAATGGCTTATTCGATGATTTTATTCATGTGGCTTCGAATGAAAGTCATGGGCAGCGGGTCTGGCAAGGCATAAAACAGAAAGTATCATCCAGTAGTTTAAAAGCCTTTTATTATGCTTTTCTTTCTGAAAAAGAACAGGCATTTCAGAACCTGTTCGATTTTGCAGTTTATGTATTTCAAAACCAACGGCCGGTTGATAAAGATTATGGCCATCATGCAGTCATCGGAATGTCACAATGGATGAAACAGGTCGGGCGTGAAAAGCATCGTATGGAAGCTTTTGTCCGCTTCAAAAAAGCCAAAGATGGATTGTTCCTTAGTCTGATCAAACCGGATTTTAATGTACTGCCGATTATTTCCCGGCATTTTAAGGAACGTTACCAAGATCAGCTTTGGCTAATTTATGATGAGCAGCGCCAGTACGGCATCTATTACGATTTAAATGATGTGCACCAGATAGAGATGAATGCAGAAATGGTTGATCCACAAATCCGGATTGGACATAGTCAGTCTTTTAGTATTGAACTGGATGATGAAGAAGTACTTTATGATCAGCTTTGGAAAGATTATTTTAAAAGCGTGAATATTCAGGCACGACAAAATTTGAAACTGCATATCCAGTATGTACCTAAGCGCTACTGGCGTTATATGAATGAGAAAGTACTTTAAATAAAATCTTCACCCAAGTTTAAGGCATAATGACAGCTAATATTTAGATCGAGTGTATAGATATGAAGGTATGGCTGGCATCATTAGCTATGGTAACTGGATTGGCTGCATGTTCAGCAGAGCAACAGAAAGTAGCAGTAGATCCAGGTAAATATCAGGTTAAAAGTGCACAGGAATTACAGCAACGTTTTGATGATCTAAACAGTAAGTTGGCACAGGACTTTCAGCAATTTAAAAAAGTAGAAAGCATTGCCTTTTCTCATCAATTGCCTTTGGATGTGAATAACCTGCAAACCTTGAATCAGCATCCTGTCAGCCGGACTGCGCTAAAATCCAGTAAAGTAGCCTATTGTGACATGATGAATGGTTATTTTACCGAGATGTATCGCTTGGGACATTATAATCTGAATCTGGTCGACGAGATTCAATTACCTAAAGCCGAGAATGAAGACCTGAAATCCAATTTTGCATCTAGCGATCAGTTCTATACTTTTATTCTGGACCGTTATACGACTTATCGCCAAGTTCAACAGACTATGAATTATGGCTGTAATTTAAAAGCTGCGTTATAAGCATTAAGCGGCTTTGTTGCACAAACCTATCTGTAAAGGCTTTTTCAGCGATATAATTTTCAAATGAAGAAGCCTACACATAAAATCTACCGCACAACCAATTGGCCCGCATATAACCGAGTACTCATGAGTCGCGGAAATATTGCCATTTGGTTTGATCCTGCTACGCAATGGTATGCTCCATCAAAAGGCAAACAAGGGCGAAATCAAACCTACTCCGACGCAGCTATCCAATGCTGCTTAATGATTAAATCCTTATTCCGTCTATCTTTACGTATGGTCACTGGCTTTGTGCAAAGTCTGATTGAACTTTGCGGATTAAATTGGACCGCACCAGATTACAGTACGCTTTGTAGAAGACAAAAGCATATTGATATTGCAATCAGCTACCAAAAAAGTAGCGAGGGGCTGCATCTACTTGTAGACTCTACAGGCATGAAGTTTCTAGGTGAGGGCGAATGGAAACGCAAGAAACATGGAGCTGAATATCGTCGCCAATGGCGTAAACTACATATTGGTATAGATGCCAAAACCCTACAAATACGCGCTATTCAGCTCACAACCAATAATGTCAGTGATTCACAGGTGCTTGGTGATTTACTTAATCAGATTCCACAAGATGAGCAGATTGACTCTGTTTATACCGATGGAGCTTATGACACCAAGCAATGCCGTCAGGTCATTGCAGATCGGCAAGCACATGCGGTGATTCCACCTAGAAAAAATGCGAAACCATGGAAAGATAGAAAGAGTAGCTCGCTAGAGCGAAATGAATTACTTCGAACAGTTAAACGTTTAGGCAGGACATTATGGAAAAAATGGTCAGGCTATCATCGCCGCAGTTTGGTGGAAACCAAGATGCATTGCATCAAATTATTAGGCGATAAATTAATGGCAAGAAGCTTTCCTAGTCAGGTGAATGAAATTCATGCACGTGTAGCAGTCCTCAACCGATTTACGGAATTAGGTCGACCACTTACCCAAATTACGCCTTAAATTTGGCTCAATTAGGGGCGCTTTGCATTTCAAATCTTTGTGCAACAAAGCCGTTTAACTATAATATATCATTTAAAAAATATTGTTTTATTTAAAAAACTGATTTGCTTTTGTAATAAAATTTATTTTAAAAAATAGAATAATTATATTTTATTGAACCTTAATCGCATTAAGCTATAAAAAAGCCCATCGCAAAGATGGGCTTTTTTATTTAGCAGCCAGTCAGTTTTTCTGGTTGAGGTTTCTCACCGGGGAAGAAAATTGGACGAAGTTTTACCCCAAGCCCATTTCCAAGGAATGCGAAGACCAGCCATAACCAGCCATGTACGCTGCCTGAAGCAATACCACTAAAATAGGCACCGATATTACAGCCATAAGCCAGACGAGCGCCGTAGCCAAGCATCAAACCGCCAATAACTGCAGCAACCAATGAACGTTTTGGAATATTGAAGTTTGGAGCAAATTTACCTGCCAGACTGGCGGCCAATAATGCACCAAGCATGATGCCAAAGTTCATCATAGACGTAATATCGAACCAGAGCGATTCAGATAAGGCTTTGGCATTTGCTGGTTGCTGCCAATACGCCCAAGAGGCTACATCAATTCCAACAAAACTTGCAGATTTCGCGGCCCAGACAGCAAGGGCAGAAGTTACCCCCCATGGACGACCAGCCAGCGCCAAAGTAGCAAAGTTAAGCAGGGTTAAAATGATTCCACCCCAGATTAATGGCCACGGACCACGCAAAAAACGTTTCCAGCCCTGATGCTGGCTTTGAGGTTCAACTTCTAAATTGCCATGACGTTTCTTTTCAAAAAAGATAGTTGCAGTAGCAATAACAGCAAAAACGACAAAGCTCAAAACAAGTGCAGGAATAACACCAAAACTTTCTACAATGGAGATGGGTGCGAAATGGGGTAGGTTAAACCACCAGTCAATATGCGAAGTCGCAATCAGTGAGCCAGCACAGAAGAAGAACAGGGTTACCAGCATACGGGCACTACCACCACCCACAGTATAAAGTGTGCCTGATGCACAACCGCCACCGAGTTGCATGCCAATCCCGAAAATAAATGCCCCGATCACCACAGACAGTGAAACCGGACTGACAAAGCCTTGAACTGGATTACCAAACAGTTCACCTGCGCCTAAAGCAGGGAAAAATAGCAATACAGCAAGACCCAGCATGATCATTTGGGCACGTAAGCCACGACCACGACGTTCTTTAATAAAGATGCGCCAGCTGGAGGTGAAACCAAACGAGGCATGATACAAGGTCATACCCAGTGCACCACCCACCAGAAATAATAGAGCTTGGTTCAGGCCTACGATGTGATAGGCACCGACAGTTCCTAATACAAGCAGAATAAAAGCCACCCAGACCGAGAGATTCGATCGCTGGGAAGACACAGCAATAACAGACATGGGAGATCAAGCTTTAAAAATAAAGTCGCGTATATTACGCAATTTCTCACTAAAATGGGTTGATCTAGAGCTTCTAAGAGTCAATTAAACATCCTGATAACTGATAATAATTATGACTTTAAATGATATAAGGTCATGATTATTTCAGAAGATATCAGCTTAAATAGAACAATCGCCCGTCTAATAGTGAAACGTATAAAAAGTTTAAAAGCCTGCAAAGCAGGCTTTTAAAGATTGAAAGCTTTAAAAATTAATTTTCAGCTTTCTCGCGTACTTTACCTGCACCTTCTTCAATAGCACCCGCAGTTGCAGCAGTCGCATTTTTAGCGGCTTCAGCAGTGGCATCGGCTGCTCGAGAAGTCGCAGCTGCAGCTTCATCAGCGGCACGGGAAGCATTTGCTGCCGCATTATCCATGGCTTGGTCAGTTTCTTGAGAAGCCTCATGAGTGGCATCTTCCATATCATGGCCGGCTTGAGTAGCAGCATTTTCTAAATGCTCACCTGTAGTCGCGCCAGTTTCAGGCTGTTTCTCTTTATTACAACCCACCAGTGTTACGGTAGCAACTAAACCCAAAGCAACAAGTAATTTATTCATCGTGTCATATCCTTTGTAGTTGTAAGGTCGAAAACAGTCTAGCGAGTATTTATTTGAATTTATGCTAATAATTAGATCAGAATTTGTTCACTAAATGTAATTTTTATAAAGGCTTATACAATTTTCGCCAAATATAAATCGTCTGATTATTTGAATGTATTTTCTTACAAACCTTATGTAGATTGCTTCTCACTGCTTATAAAGAGTGAGGTTATTCACTTTAAGATATAGTTTTAGATGTAACAAAACACAACTATTTCATCATCAATTTTTATCAGGCTAAAAGCAGGAGCCATAAAAAAAGCCCGCATAAAGCGAGCTTTTAAAACTTGAAAACTTATAGACCAGCAGATGCTTTAAGTGCTTCGACTTTGTCAGTTTTTTCCCAAGTAAATGCAGTATCTGAACCTTCACGACCAAAGTGACCATAAGCCGCAGTCTGTTTATACATTGGCTGGATCAGATTCAACATACGGGTAATACCGTATGGACGCAGGTCAAAGTGCTCACGAACCAATTGAACGATCAATTCATCAGACACTTTGCCTGTATTGAAAGTATTGATTGAAATTGAAGTAGGCTCGGCCACACCAATCGCATAAGACACCTGAATTTCACATTTGTCTGCAAGACCCGCAGCGACAATGTTTTTCGCAACATAACGGCCTGCATAAGCAGCAGAACGGTCAACTTTTGATGGATCTTTACCAGAGAATGCACCACCACCGTGACGGGCCATACCGCCGTAAGTATCTACAATGATTTTACGGCCAGTCAGACCACAGTCACCTACAGGACCACCAATCACAAACATCCCGGTCGGGTTGATGTGGAATTTGGTGTCTGCATGGAACATGTCGGCAGGAATGATTTTTTTCACGATTTCTTCAATCACAGCTTCTTTTAAATGAGCTTGTGAAATTTCAGGATCGTGTTGAGTTGAAAGCACAACAGCATCTAGACGAACAGGCACGCCATTTTCATAAGCGAAAGTCACCTGGCTTTTTGCATCTGGACGTAACCAAGGCAATGTACCGTTACGGCGTAATTCAGCCTGTTTTTCCATTAAGCGGTGCGCATAAGAAATTGGTGCAGGCATTAAAACATCAGTTTCACGGCTGGCATAACCAAACATCAAGCCCTGGTCGCCGGCACCTTGATCTTCAGGTTTCTGACGGTCTACACCCTGAGCAATTTCAGGAGACTGCTTACCGATCATATTGATGATTGCACAAGTCGAACCATCAAAACCAAGGTCAGAATGATGATAACCAATACTGTTAACGGTATGGCGGACAACCGCTTCAAAATCGATGTTCGCAGTTGTTGTGATTTCACCGGCAAGTACAACCGCACCTGTTTTTACAAGCGTTTCACAAGCAACCCGTGCGTATGGGTCTTCTTTTAAGATTGCATCCAAGATGGCATCACTGATTTGGTCAGCCATTTTATCTGGATGGCCTTCGCTTACAGATTCCGAAGTAAATACAGCGTACTCGCGCATAGTCCTATCACAGTTAAATTTAAAGACCCGATATGTTACATCGACTTGTGCTCTAGGACTAGCGCAACTCGACAAAATTGCACGAAATTGTTTCAAATTATTGTGCTTTTATTTGATTATTGGAATTAAAAAAACTGATATGCCTAATTAAACAGCAGGGTGGATTCATTTAATAAAGTTAATAAATAGTCTGTCAATTGATAAGGAGCACTTATTAAGCCGCGAGATTTCCAGATAAATTCGCAGAACCAAATACTAAGAAAAATATAAAAATTAGAGTGTCTAAAATATCAAGGAAAGTGATCATTCTATTAATAAATTAAGGCGGGTGTATTGATCACACGACAGACAGCCTTGCTGCAAATAGTCCGATTCTGCATAGTAGTTTCAAGTCTTCAGAAACCGCCTGTCAGGAAGTGGCGAAATCTTTTGGTATGGACTTGTTTAAAAGACTGTACGGAGATGGAAAAGCATGTATCAAAAGGCGTTTACCTTGATTGAAGTCATGATTGTACTCACGATTATTGCCATTCTGGCGACAGTAGCAGGCATGAGTTATCACAGGTATGTAGTGCGAAGCCAACTAGCGGAGGTTTTTGAGCAGGCAGGTAGCTATCGAACTCAATTTATTGCCTCTGATGGCCATTGTGATGCAGGCCGTCAAATTGGCAGCGGAACCCAATATATTGAAAAAGTCGTGATCAATGCCGCTTGTCGGATTGAATTTAAGCTACGGCAGGATGGGGTAGATACGGCTATTCGTGGGAAATCCATTGCTTTTGATGTCTATAGCGGCAGTTGTTCTTCGAGCGATATCAGTCAGCGTTATTTACCTAAAGATTGCCGAGGACAATGATTTTCTTGGTATCGATTAGCCTGATTTAACTTTAATCTTTATCTTTTATGTCTGAGGATCTTGGGCAGACAATAGATATTCACATATACATTTTTATAGCCTGGAAAAGATCACTTATTTAAATCTGGATCTTCTGTTTTGATCCTTATATGGATGTCTCCTGAAAAGGAATTCAACATATTGTGAAAGTTTAATTTATAAAAAATAGTTAAGAATAATTCCAGATTTATCATCTTATTAGAATCTAACTTAAACTCTAGTCAATCAATGCACCTTAAAAGTGCAGAATATTTATCCGATAGGTAAATACAAGATCAATAAATTGATAAATATTGTAGGCTAGTCTTTACCCCTCGCTGTTTTTTTAAGACAATAGACGGCAGTTTTGAAAGTCTTTTCATCATTTCCTATTTCTTCTGAATTTATTTGGACGCTGATTTATGACAACCCCGCTTAATGAACGTCGTATTGCAAACGCAATTCGTGTATTGGCAATGGATGCTGTGCAAAAAGCAAACTCAGGACATCCAGGTGCTCCAATGGGGATGGCAGATATCGCTGATGTGGTTTGGCGCGAATTCTTAAACCATAACCCAACAAATCCGAATTGGGCTAACCGTGACCGTTTCGTATTGTCGAATGGCCATGGCTCTATGCTTCAATACGCACTTCTTCATTTAACGGGCTATGATCTTTCAATTGAAGATCTTAAAGCATTCCGTCAACTTCATTCTAAAACTCCGGGTCACCCAGAATTGGGCTATGCACCAGGTATTGAAACAACCACTGGTCCTTTAGGCCAAGGTATCGCAAATGCTGTTGGTTTCGCACTGGCTGAAAAAACTTTAGCAGCGCAATTCAACAAAGACGATATTAAAGTTGTTGATCACTACACTTACTGCTTCCTGGGCGATGGCTGTTTGATGGAAGGTGTTTCTCACGAAGCATGTTCTTTGGCAGGTACTTTAGGTCTGGGCAAGCTGATTGCTTACTATGACGACAACGGCATTTCGATTGACGGTGAAGTTGAAGGCTGGTTCTCTGACGATACAGAACAACGCTTCAAGTCTTATGGCTGGCAAGTGATCAAAGTTGACGGTCATGATGCTGATGCAATCCGTCAAGCCACTGTAGAAGCAAAAGCTGAAGCGAACAAACCAACCATCATCATGTGTAAAACAGTGATTGGTTTAGGTTCACCAAACAAACAAGGTAAAGAAGACTGTCACGGTGCTCCTTTGGGTAATGACGAAATCGTACTGACTCGTGAAGCGCTTGGCTGGTCAGACGAAGCATTTGTCATTCCTGAGGATGTATACGCAGCTTGGGATGCCAAAGAAAAAGGTTCACAAGCTGAAGCAGCATGGAACGAAACTTTTGCCGCTTATGCAGCAAAATATCCAACTGAAGCAGCTGAATTAAAACGTCGTCTTTCTGGTGATCTTCCAGCTGACTTTGTTGCAAAAGCGGATGCTTATATCGCTGAAGTAAATGCAAAAGAAGAAACCATTGCGACACGTAAAGCGAGCCAAAATACGTTACAAGCTCTTGTGCCTTCACTACCAGAAGTACTAGGTGGTTCTGCTGACCTTGCAGGTTCTAACCTGACACTTTGGAAAGGCGCGCAAGGCGTACAGGACAATCCAGCAGGTAACTATGTTCACTACGGCGTACGTGAATTTGGTATGACTGCGATTGCCAACGGTGTTGCACTGCATGGCGGTTTCATTCCTTATGTAGCAACATTCCTGATGTTTATGGAATATGCACGTAATGCAGTACGTATGTCTGCACTGATGAAACAACGTGTGATCCATGTATATACTCACGATTCAATCGGTTTGGGTGAAGATGGTCCTACACACCAGCCAATTGAACAAATCGCATCTTTACGTGGTACACCAAACCTGAATACATGGCGTCCATGTGACACTGTTGAAGCAGCAATTTCCTGGAAATCTGCTTTGATGCGTTCAGAAGGTCCAACAGCATTAATTTTCTCTCGTCAAAACCTGCCATTCCAGACTCGTACTCAAGCACAAATTGAGAATGTAGCGAAAGGTGGTTATGTTCTGGCTGAAGAAAAAGGCGAATTGAAAGCGATCATCATTGCGACTGGTTCTGAAGTTTCTCTTGCAATGGAAGCTTATGCACAGCTCGAAGGTGTACGTGTCGTTTCTATGCCATGTGCTGAAGAGTTCGTGAAACAGGATGCTGCGTATCGTGAAGCGGTTCTTCCTTCAAATATTCGTGCGCGTGTAGCGGTTGAAGCTGCACATGTAGATTACTGGTGGAAATTTGTAGGTCTGGATGGTCGTGTGATCGGCATGACCACTTATGGCGAATCTGCACCTGCTAAAGACCTGTTTAAACACTTCGGCATTACAACTGAAGCTGTTGTAGCAGCTGTAAAAGAGATTACTGCTTAATCAACTGATTAAGTCGTTTTTTAAGGGCGCCCCAGTTTTGGGGCGTCTTTTGTTTTTCCGCTTTCTAGCCTTGTTTTCATGTGGCAACCGCTAAAAAGTGTTCTCCCATAATTGAAATGAAAGAGTGAGATAAACATGAGCTTGTATGAACAAATTAGTGATGAAATTACTTTAATGGATGCAGGCGAGCAGAAATGGATCGGGCAGGATCTACCCCTTGAAGCAATGGTTGCGGTTGAGCTATTACTTCAGGAAATGGCTGAAGAAAAAATCATTAAAGTACGTCGCAAGAACCATGAAAAGCATTCTGGTTTGAAACAGGTGGATCGTATTCTGGTTGAAAAACTTTAATAGAAAATACTAAAAGTCCCTGAGCGGGGCTTTTTTTATATCGGATGATTTTCATCTGGCAGTTGCTTATGAACATTAGATAAGATAAATCTAAGTTCGTGCCATCATAAAAACTTAATGACTCATATCGTAAATAATTGACTTAAAGATAATTAAAGACATAAACCAAAGAAGTTACTCAATATGGAAATATCATCCCAGATCCAGATCAAATCTCTAGAGCAAATATCACAGCCGGAATGGCTGTTTTTATGGAAAGGCTATCAAAATTTTTATGAGGCACAAATTTCAGAAGAAATCAGTGAAAATACCTGGGCCAAGCTCACTAGCCCTGGACAGGACAATATGTACGGTTTTTCTGCACTGATTGATGAAAAAGTGGTCGGACTAGTTCATGTGGTTGAGCATGACAGTAGCTGGACCATGCGTCCTTATGCCTATTTGCAGGATTTATTTACCCATCCGGACTATCGCGGATAAGGCGTGGCGCGCAAGCTGATTCAACATGTCTATCAGGTCGCGCAGCAGCGTAATTGCGACCGGGTTTACTGGCTGACTTAGGAATCAAACCATCAGGCACAAGCGTTGTATAACAAAGTCGCCAAGAAAACAGGATTCATTCAGTACCGTATGGATTAAAGCTCAAAAATTAAAAAAATAACTTACAATTTTATCGTTTCATCGCTGCAACAAAACGTTTTATCTTTAGGGCTGTAAACGGTTCCAGATTCTATACACTTAATAACATCCAAAACGTGAGATAAAAACATGAATTTCAAAACATTAGCATTAGGCTTGGCGGTCGCATCTGTAGCAACAGTTTCTATGGCAAAACCAGTGGCCTATACGATTGACCCGACTCATTCAGCAACTGTTTTCTCTTGGAGCCACTTTGGTTTCTCTACGCCATCTGCAAACTTCAGTGACATCCAAGGCACCATTAATGTTGATAATGAAAAACCTGCGAATTCTTCGGTCAATGTGAACATCCCGGTTGCAAGCATTAATACGAATGTGAAAGCACTGGATGACCATATTAAGACAGCAGAATTTTTTGATGCGGCCAAATATCCGAATATTACTTTTAAAAGTACTAAAGTTCAGGCTTTAGGCAAAAACAAATATAAAATCACTGGCAACTTAACCGTGAAAGATGTCACTAAACCTGTGGTACTGGATGCAGTTTTAAATAAACAAGGCGTACATCCAATGACTAAATTACAAACGATTGGTTTCAATGCAACCACTTCATTTAACCGTTCAGCCTTTGGGGTAGGCGGTTATGTTCCAAATGTGGGCGATAAAATTACAGTAAACATTACTACCGAGGCTTCTGTACCTGCTCCGAAAAAGTAAGAGTGACAAATTAAAAAAGCACCCAATTGGGTGCTTTTTTATTACGGTTATTTAAGTTGCAGGTTTTCTAAATAATGCATCAATACCGAACTGGCTGCCTGTTCAAGCGCGGGCGCATAGCGTTGATGATCCGCCCGTAAGGCGGGAATATTGATCTGAGCTTTGCGTAACTCACAGGTATGTCCAATCAGCCATTTTTCCAGGCTATCGCTAGCGACTTCAGGATGAAATTGCAGAGCCAGAATATTTGATCCTAAGCGGAAAGCCTGATTTGGATAGAGATAGGAACTGGCTAATAATTCAGCCTGTTCAGGCAGATCAAAAGTATCGCCATGCCAATGTAGCACTTCAATATCTTCGAGAGCTTGTAGTGGATTATTCTCAGTGGCTGGAAGACTAAGTTTAGACCAGCCAATTTCTTTGCTATGTCCTGCATAAACTTTGGCACCGAGTGCATGAGCAATGAGTTGAGCACCCAGACAAATACCTAAAGTGGGTAAATTCTTTTCTAAACGTACTTTAAGTAAGTCTATTTCTTGTTGTAAGAAAGGGTAGTCCTCCGTTTCATAAACACCAATTGGACCCCCTAAAATAATTGTCAGACCTGTATATTCATACGCTTTACGCAGGTCATCAATACCGGCTTCAAAATAGCGAACACGTAATCCCAGCTGATAAAACACATCTTCCCAGGCACCTAGGTCTTCAAAAGCCAGATGTTGAATGGCATATACGGTATCGGGGAAGTGGTCAAGGTTCAGCATAGCAGTCAGGTCTAAATGTAAAATATTTATTTAACGTTATTCTGCAAAAAATTAGAAGTCTTTTTAATCCGGTGATTTAGCCTTAGGGAGGTGAATAATCCGAATCGGCAATTCTCTGTAAGCCTATGCCTCAGCTTTGTATCAATATGCAGCGATATTTTCCTTTTCTATAAAAAAGGCGTTAGAGTAGAAAGCAGTGGATAATCATAAGAGGCAGGATAAAAAATGCACAATATCTGCTTATATGTCGATAAAAAACGTATCAGTCCTTATGCCATGTCAGTTTATGTGGCTCTAAAAGAGAAAGGACTCAACTTTCAGGAAAAAATGATTGATCTGGATCTGCTGGAACAGCAATCTTCGGCTTATCGTAAAATTTGTCCGAGTGGCAAAGTTCCTTGCCTGATCGTTGATGATTTTCATTTATTTGAATCTTGGGCGATTACCGAATACCTGGAAGATGCTTTTCCGGCACCGGATTATCCTGCTTTATATCCTGCAGAGATGAAAGCCAGAGCAAAATGCCGCGCCGTTCAGGCTTTGATTAAAACTGATTTTTCCTCTATCCGGCAGGATATGCCTTCAACTTCGATCTTTGTTCCACCTAAAAGGCCTTTAATCGCATCGGCTGAAACCATGCAGGATATTCAGCGCTTACTGGCAATCACAGAAAGTCTACTTGAAGAGCTTTGGCTCACCGAACAATGGTCAATTGCAGACTTTGATCTAGCCTTTATGCTGCATCGTCTGCTTAGTCATAATGTTGAGCTTCCCGAAAAAATTCAGGCCTATATCCAGCGTAATTTTCAGCGATCTTCAGTGCAGTCCTGGATTTTGGAAAATGAAAAATTGAGGACTCATGCTGAGTTCTGATTCTATGCTCGGTAGAGAGTTAAATTTAATAATTTAAGTACTAAGTTTGCTTAATGAATAGACATGGATATTTTAAAAGAGAGCCAAGTTATACAAAAAATTGCTTAAATATCAGCAGTGCAGGCATAGTATAGAAAGTATAGGTAATAAGAAGTAGCTAAAACTTAGAATCAGATTCAAATGAAAAGGAGTATAAGGTGGGTGGATCACATCATCATGATCATAGTCATGTAGAAGTTAGTGCGAAGAATGCCAAAAAACTGTCCATCGCCTTAGCCCTGACGACAGCCTTTTTAATTGTAGAAGTCATTGCCGGTTTTATGACTCAGAGTCTGGCCTTGCTTTCTGATGCGGCACATATGTTTACAGATGCAGCCGCACTGGCGATTGCACTGGCTGCAATTAAGATCGGGCAAAAACCCGCAGATGATAAACGTACCTTTGGCTACCAGCGATTTGAAATTCTAGCAGCTTTGTTTAATGCGATTATGCTATTTCTGGTAGCGATGTATATTCTGTTTGAAGCTTACCAGCGTTTGAGTCATCCCCCTGAAATTGAAAGTCTAGGCATGTTGATTGTTGCCATACTTGGACTGGTTATTAACCTGATCTCCATGAAAATTCTGGTTTCTAGCAGTCAGGAAAGCTTGAATATTAAAGGGGCTTATCTGGAAGTACTGAGTGATGCACTAGGTTCGGTGGGTGTCATTATTGGCGCAGTGATCATCTATTTCAGCGGCTGGATGTGGATCGACACCGTGATTGCGGTCATGATCGGATTCTGGGTCATTCCACGGACATGGATTTTGTTGAAACAGAGTATCAATATTCTGCTAGAAGGGGTTCCCGATGAAATCGATATTGAAAAACTGCGCCATGACCTACTGGCGCTAGATGGTGTTGAAGATATTCATCAGCTAAAAGTCTGGGCGATTACTTCCAAGAAAGTCATGCTGACCGTTCATCTGGTTGCGCCAGACGTTGACTATAAAAAGTTGCATCAGGAGGCATTCGAGATGTTACATCATGAACATCACATTACCGAGATGACATTGCAAATTGAAGCAGAAGATTGTCCCCCAGAACAGCATCGGCAATCAGCCCATTCGCATGAGCATCATAGGCATAAAGAAAGCCATCAACATTAAGTTTAAAAAATTTTGCCATCACACTTAATGTATTTTTAAACTTCGATCTTTTATTTTAGCCTTTTAATAATGAAACAATTACATCTTTATAACTCGGTGGCGCTTTCACGTAATCGCGCTCTCGCAACATCTGATGCATTTTGGGCAGATTTTGATGCGGAACAGAGGCCATTAAATGATGTTCAATATGATAATTTACATGAATCGGTGCAACGAAAGCCCGCGCTATCCAGCCTGCACGGGTGGTACGGGTATTAGTCAGTGCAGAATGGCTGGTTTCCAGGCCCGCATGTTCAGCCATTGCCCGTATACGGATAAACAGTGGGAAAGGAGTGATATAAGCTAACGGCCATAATAAATAAAGTTTTGGATGACCGCTGGCCCAAAGTGCGGAAAATAGGGCAGCATTGGAAATCAGCATGCCCGAGCTATTTTTTAACAGATTCTTTGCCAGTTCCAAGTTACTGCGATTACCGCGAGGAATTGGTTTCGGATCATTGGAAACACTCCATTCCAGAAGTTCTAAATCCATCAAGACTCGGCCAGCCAGAAATTTCAGGCCAGATTGACCATTTAGATCTCTAAAGAATTTTCTGAATAATGATTGTTTAGTAATTGGAAAGTTTTTGACCAGACCTAAATCTGGATCATCAGGTTGAGAGGTGCGGGCATGATGTTTCAAATGATAAGGACGATATTTACCGACTTCATTCCAGATCGGACGGGCGCAAAACCAGTCAGTGAAGTGTGTGTTTAGCCACTTGGTTTTAAACAAACTATGGTGTGAGGCGTCGTGCATCAAAATGGCCATAGCGAGTTGGCGACCCGCCAGAATGGCTAATGCCAAGGCACACATCAATATTTTCCCCCAGACTGGTAAATATTCCCAGCTATAAGCGACTGTGCCAAAGGTCAAAACAATCACAGCCCAAGTTGAGCCTACTGCCAGAGCCCCCTGTAAGTCGGATGGGGTGGTCAGCTCTTTGATTTCTTCACGGCTAAATAGCTCTGTGACACTCACTTTACTGTTCATTATTCTGCCTTGATCTAGTTCTTGTATTTCTTGTCACTATATTTGAATTAAAATATTACAGTCAATTTATTTTTGTGAGTGTATAGGAAATAAATTATACGCCTTGCTGCTGAAAATATTGCTGCCATAACTGCTGGCCTTGTTCTTCCATACGCCGTACAGCCAGTTCAAATTTTTGTCGGGCTGGAGCATCTAGCCATTCTTCAGGCAATAGCGGATCTGCACGCAGACTAAATACAGCAGATTTTGCCAGATAAAAGGCAGTTTTAGCTGATTCAGCCAAGGATAACTGTTGATGGTTTTCAAACCATTGTTCAATTTCCTGGCTGATATTCAAATAAGTTTGATGCAGGCCATGAATATCCCAAAGTGCTGATACATGGGTGTGCTGATCGATCTCGCTGACCTGAAAAAATCGTGCGCCTTGATCCAGACCAAACTTGACGGCTGCTGATTTAAGCTCGTTCAAACCAAGTTGCAAATTGTCCGGGCGGATAAACACGTTCTGTTCCAGTTCCTGAAATCCATAATAACGTAAGGCTTTTTCCCGTTTGGATAAGGCCGTACGATTTACCCGCCCCAAAGCACCGGTATAAACCAGAATGTACTTACCATCCCAAGCCGTAGCGGTCTGCATATTGGGATGTTTGTTCAGGCTGATAAAAGAAGTATCAAATTTTTTTTCAATTAACTGATAAATGCCGCGTTCTACTGACTGAATAATCCGATCCTGATTGAGTCGTGCGACCGCAACCCGCAAGCTGTTGTCAGAGATTCCTAATAAATCTGCTGCACATAACATCTGTTTGATGCTAACAGTAGAATTATGTGAGGCATAGAGCAGGTCTAGCACCAGATGTCGGGCATTCAGTTTATAAGTCATGAAACTAGATCGTGATTAGAAAATGAGAAATTGGAAACTTTTTGTACAATAGCATTTTGAATAGGAAGAACCAAAGAGGAATACGACTAAAGTGTTTGTATATTCAGATAATTAATTTTAATTAAAGGTAAGGTTTATAAATAAAAATGACTAGATAAGGTCTTGGTTTTTTACTGGGGCACAATATTTCACAATCAATAAGCTGGTCTAAGCAGCAAGTCAGCGAAAAAGACCTGAATCTGTTTTTATTTTTTTATTCTTGATTATTTTTAATCCCAGCTCCCTAGGGAACTGGGATTACCTAAAAAATTAAAGTGAAGTGTTAGTTATAACTGCTTCAAAATTGGGTATATGAACAAGAAAAGATTTCTTACTCACACAAATTACCCTACATATTCGGGTAATTCGGACCACCGCCACCTTCCGGTGTTACCCAGGTGATATTCTGAGATGGATCTTTGATGTCACAGGTCTTGCAGTGCACACAGTTTGCTGCATTGATCTGGAAGCGTTTCGAGCCGTCATCATTTTCCATAATTTCGTATACACCCGCCGGGCAGTAGCGCTGAGCTGGCTCATCCCATTTCGGCAGGTTCACATCCACCGGAATCGAAGCATCAGTTAACTTTAAGTGCGCTGGCTGGTTTTCTTCATGGACTGTATTCGATACAAACACAGAAGACAGACGGTCAAACGTCAGCTTGCCATCCGGTTTTGGATAGTTCGGCTTGAAGTTCACTGCATCAACCGTTTTCAGAGTTTTAAAGTCTGGCACTAAATCATGGAGCGTGAACGGCACTTTAAATACGTTCTGGTCGATGAAGTTGAACGCTCCACCCATCCATTGACCGAACTTGTGCATTGCTGGGCCAAAGTTACGTGCGCTATACAACTCTTCTTTCAGCCAGCTATTGTTGAACTTGTCTGTATAAGATGTCAGTTCTTTTACAAAGAAGTCTTCACCTTCGGTCACACGCGCAATCGCCAGGTCACCGCCTTTTTCTACACCGGCAGCAATCGCTTCAAAGACTGCTTCACCGCAGAGCATGCCGGATTTCATGGCAGTGTGTGAGCCTTTGATCTTGGCAAAGTTCAGGAATCCTGCATCATCACCAATTAAAGATCCACCCGGGAAGGTAAATTTCGGCAGGGAGTTAAAACCACCTTTAGTTACGGCACGCGCACCATAAGAAATACGCTTACCGCCTTCCAGGTACTGTTTGATCAGTGGATGGGTTTTCCAGCGCTGCATTTCCATGAATGGATACATGTGTGGATTTTCATAAGAAAGATCCACGATCATGCCCAGAGTCACCTGGTTGTTTTCAGCATGGTATAACCACCAGCCACCTGAAGAACCGGTTTCAGATAAAGGCCAGCCCGCACCGTGCATTACCAGACCTGGTTTGTGTTTCGCTGGATCAATTTCCCACAGTTCTTTAATGCCGATACCGTAGTGCTGCGGATCAGCATCTTTGTCCAGGTTGAATTTCTGGATCAGACGTTTACCTAAATGACCGCGACAGCCTTCTGCAAAGATGGTGTATTTGGCATGCAGCTCATAACCTGGTGCAAAATTATGCGTCGGTTCGCCATCTTTGCCAATCCCCATGTCACCGGTTTGGATACCTTTCACCGTACCATCTTCATGATACAGAATTTCTGAAGCAGCAAAGCCCGGAAAGATCGAGACTTCCAGCTCTTCGGCTTTCTGGCCTAACCAGCGCACCACGTTGCCCAGAGAGATGACATAGTTGCCATCATTGTGCATGGTTTTTGGCACCATCCAGTGCGGTGCTTCTTGTGATTTTTCATCTGAAAGAAGGAAGAAAGTTTTGTCTTCTGTCACAGGAACATTTAAAGGCGCACCTTCTTCTTTCCAGTTCGGGAACAGTTCGTTCATGGCACGTGGTTCAAGCACAGCACCTGAAAGAATATGTGCACCGACTTCGGAGCCTTTTTCTACGACACAAACGGACAGATCATTTAAATTGTTTTCAATTGCAAGTTGACGGATCTTGATTGCAGCAGACAGGCCGGCAGGCCCCGCACCTACGATCACAACGTCAAACTCCATCGATTCTCTAGAAATATCTTCCATAATAAGAAATCCTGTTTCGCTTAGCGGTATTTTACCACAGTGAAAAAGTTTTTAAATAGAAAGTTGGGAATTGATTATGAAAAAAGCCTCCTAGGAGGCTTTTTATAAAACGGATTAAGATTTTTGAGGATCGTAGAGTTTTTCTTTGATGAATAGCGCAGGAAGCAAACCACAGATAAAGTATGCCGCACCCATGACTAGGAAGCCTAAACCGATCGAACCGCCAGTTGCCAGATAACCAATGGTTGCTGGGGCAATTGCAGCACCTAAACGACCTACGTTATATGCACCACCAATTGCTGTACCACGTACATTGGTTGGGAAGCTTTCAGTCATATAAGTCGCATTCACACCATATGGAATACCATATAGGAAACCGAAGATCACCAATAAGTACAGGATATTGTCTGGTGAGTTATAGAATACGATCAGTGGCAGGAAGATCGCAGTACCAATTGCACCGAAGGCATAAGTAAAACGACGTCCGAATTTATCTGCCATTAAGCCTGCAAGGATTTTACCGAGGATCATCGCAGTATAAGTACCGACCATGTAGGCAGTCATTTCCTTGAACTTCATACCCAGTTCACTTTCAAGGTATGTTGGCATCCAATTGTTAACGCCATAGTAACCAAACTGAAGGAAACCGGCAGTTAAAGCCCATAAGATAAACATGTTGCGGTTTTTCTTATCCTGGAAAATCAGCTTCCAGGTCGACTCAGCAGGTTTGTCAGTCACTTCAACTTTTTTGAAGCGGTTTTCTTGCCATGCAGCTGGTTCTGGAACCATGATGTGCATCAGGATCGCCATTACGATTGGAATTGCAGCCACATAGAACAGCATGCGCCAGCCGTGATCTGGAATTAACCAGCCCGCAAGCAAAGTCGCAACGATATAGCCAACTGTCCAGCCAGCCTGTAATGTTCCTAAAACAGTTGTACGATATTTAGTTGGCACGTACTCAGCCATTAAAGTATTCGATGCAATATACAAAGAACCTAAGCCAAGAGAAGCGAAGAAACGTAATGCACCAAATTGAGCAAAGCTTTGGGTAAAACCAAGACCACAAGTCAATGCCGAAAATAAAAGGATTGAGACAACGACGGTACGTACACGACCGAATTTATCACAAGCCCACCCTCCGAATATACCTCCAACTGCCATACCTGCAAGGGTAAAGCTTCCGAGCATCCCAGCTTCGACAGAGGTTAGACCAAATTCAGCTTTAATACTGTTTAAGCTGTAGGAAAGCAGCATTAAATCCGCACCATCGACCAGCAGGGCGAGGAATGCAAAGATAAATGCGATTTTCCAGGTATTTGGGCCAATTTTTGAAATTGTATTCGTTATAGCCATCATCCATTACCTATAAAAAAGGCCTGATCGCAAGGAGAGTTGATCAGGCCAAACTTGTTACTGAGTCGCCTCGCGAATCATATTGCGAGCAATAATGACTTGCTGGATTTGCGTGGTTCCTTCATAAAGACGGAATAAACGCACATCGCGGTAGAAGCGCTCAATTGCATATTCACTGATGTAGCCCGCGCCACCATGGATTTGCACACCACGGTCAGCGACACGGCCACACATTTCTGTTGCAAACATTTTTGCGCATGATGCTTCAGTACTTACATTCTGGCCGGCATCACGACGACGCGCTGCATCAAGCACCATGCATTTCGCTGCATAAATTTCAGCTTTAGAATCTGCCAGCATGCCCTGGATCAGCTGGAAGTTGGCAATCGCCTGACCGAACTGCTTACGTTCAACGGCATATTGCAATGAATCTTCCAGCATACGGGTTGCAGCACCTACGCTCAGTGCAGCAATGTGGATACGGCCTTTATCCAGAACTTTCATCGCAGTTTTGAAGCCCACACCTTCCACACCGCCAATCAAAGCTGATGCAGGGATACGGCAGTTTTCAAAGATCACGTCACAGGTATGTGCGCCTTTCTGGCCCATTTTTTTATCACGTTTACCCAGTGAAATACCTGGCAATTTGCTATCAACGATGAACGCTGAAATAGCTGCAGCGCCTTTTAATTCAGGATTGGTACGCGCCATTACCGTGAACACACCTGCATGTGGGGCATTGGTAATGAAACGCTTGGTACCATTCAGAATGTACTCATCGCCATCTTTCACAGCAGTGGTTTTAAGCGATGCTGCATCAGAACCAGAATCCGGTTCAGTCAAACAGAACGAGCCAATGATTTCACCGCTGGCCAGTTTTGGCAGGAAGTGCTGTTTTTGCTCTTCAGTACCGTCGATGATCAGGCCAGATGCGCCGATACCGTTGTTGGTACCGATCAATGAGCGGAAAGCAGGGGAAGTGCGGCCCAGTTCAAAAGCGATATAGACTTCTTCTTCCATGGTCAGGCCAAGACCGTCATATTCTTCAGGAATGGTTAAACCAAATAAGCCCAACTCTTTCATTTGTTGCACGATTTCTGCAGGAATTTCATCCGTTTCTGCAACAATTTCTTCATTTGGGATTAATACGCCTTCTACAAACTGGCGAATCATATCTACCAACTGGTCTAAGGTTTCCTGATCACGAATCATGTCCTAACTCCGTATCTAGGATTTCGTTCTGTCCACATCTTGTCCAATGTGAATAAAAACTCATCACTAAGCTAAATTTATGCGGATACTAATTAAAATTAAAACAAGGATCAATATATACGAAAGTATATTTCGCTGTGCGATATTTATGTTTTGCTATAAAATTAGATTTAAATAATTGATTTAATGTAATTAATGCTATTTTTAAGGCGTTATAAAATATTTTTTGTTCAAATTTGAATAGTTTACTTTGAACGAAATTTATGTATATTGTTAATTAAATACCGCTGTGCGAAATGAGAAGATTATGGAAAGCACTGAAATTTTAAAATTGACTGTACAGGAAGATGGCGTCGCGATTGTTCAAATCCATCGTCCGGAAGCACGTAATGCCTTGAACCTGGAATTACGTCAGCAACTCTCTGAAGCATTTCAATACCTTTCAAAATTAGATGCTGTAAAAGCGATTGTTTTGACCGGCGGTGAAAAAGTATTTGCTGCGGGAGCAGACATTAAAGATTTCACTACTGCAACCACAGCACAAATGTATTTACGCCATACTGAACAGTACTGGCAAAGTATTACTGACTGTCCGAAACCGATTATTGCGGCTGTGAATGGTTATGCACTCGGTGGTGGCTGTGAACTGGCCATGCATGCCGACATCATCATTGCCGGTGAAAATGCCAAATTTGGTCAGCCTGAAGTAAAACTGGGCTTGATGCCGGGTGCAGGTGGAACACAACGTTTACTGCGTGCGATTGGTAAATATCAAACCATGCTTTGGGTACTCACCGGTAAACTGGTGAAAGCTGCTGAAGCTGAGCGTATGGGCTTGGTTTCTGAAGTCGTGGAAGATGAAAACACTATTACGCATGCCATTGAAATTGCTCAAACCATTGCGTCTTTCTCTCCAATTGCAGTGCAGCAAATTAAGGAAGTGACCAATCTTGGCCAAGATCAATCCTTACAAGGTGCATTGGCGCTGGAACGTAAAGCTTTCCAGATTCTATTTGATACCAAAGATCAGAAAGAAGGCGTGAATGCGTTCTTTGAAAAACGTCCTGCACAGTACACTGGAGAATAAGACATGACCATTCAATCTATGGCGCTCATCGGTACTGGTGTAATGGGCATGGGTATTGCGCAAATCGCAGCCCAGGCAGGTCTGGAAGTGCGTTTATTCGATGCCAAAGCAGGTGCAGCAGAAGCAGGTTTGGCTAAACTTAAAGCTACGCTTGAAAAACTTCAAGCCAAAGGAAAATTTACTGAAGAAGTCCTAAATGAAACTTTGGCACGTTTTAAAATTCTAAACAGCATTGAAGAAGTGGCTGGTGTTGATCTGGTGGTTGAAGCCATCATCGAAAACCTGGATATCAAGCAAAGTTTATTTAAACAGCTTGAAAGCATTGTTTCACCAGAAACCATTCTAGCAACCAATACCTCATCATTATCAGTGACTGCGATTGCATCAAACCTTGAGCATCAAGGTCGCATGGCGGGATTCCACTTCTTTAATCCAGTGCCACTGATGAAAATTGTCGAAGTGATTGCAGGCTTGGCGACCGATGAACAGGTGGTTGCAGATCTACTTGAACTGGCACAGCGTATGGGGCACTTTGGAGTACGAACCAAAGACACACCAGGGTTTATTGTTAACCATGCCGGCCGTGCTTATGGTACGGAAGCGCTGAAAATTCTGGGTGAAGGTGTCACTTCCATTTCAGAAATCGACCGTATTCTGCGTGAAGGCGCTGGCTTCCGTATGGGACCGCTGGAATTGTTTGACCTGACTGCACTGGATGTTTCTCATCCAGTGATGGAATCGATTTTTAATCAGTATTATCAGGAAGATCGTTACCGTCCAAGCGCTTTAACCCGTCAAATGCTGGCTGGTAAAAAAGTCGGTCGTAAAGTCGGTGAAGGTTTCTATAAGTATCAGGATGGTCAAAAGACCAATGAAGCTCCGGCTCAGATTGCGCCTGAAGTAACTGAATTCAGCCCGGTCTGGATCAAAGCAGATCTTGAACAGGATGCCAGTATCTTGCGTGACTATATCCGTGAGCAAGGCCTAGTCATCGACAGCGCGGAAACTCCAGCGGCTGACAGTCTGATTCTATTGGCCACTTATGGTGAAGACACCACAACAGCTGCATTACGTTTTGATGTTGATGCGACTCGTGCAATCAGTATCGATATGCTGACTGATTTTGCCAAGCACCGTACCATCATGCCATCAATTTCTACGCAAAAAGCATATATTAATCAGGCACATGCATTATTCGCCAATAATGATCATGGCGTATCGGTAATTGCTGAAAGTATTGGTTTTGTTGCTCAGCGCGTGTTGGCGATGGTCGTGAATCTGGCTTGTGATATTGCCCAGCAGCAAATTGCCACTGCATCCGATATCGATAAAGCAGTAAAACTTGGTCTGGGCTACCCACATGGACCAATTTCATGGGGTGATGTTTTGGGCGCAGAACGTATCCTGTTGATCCTGGAACGTATCCTGGCGAATACTGGTGACCAGCGTTATCGTCCAAGTCCATGGTTACAACGCCGCGCCCGTTTAAAACTATCTCTTCTTCACACTGCAGCAGTTTAAGGAATCAAACTCATGTTAAATGCATATATTTATGATGGATTACGTACGCCATTTGGTCGTCATGCAGGTAGCCTGGCAAAGGTTCGTCCAGATGATCTTGCTGCACATGTGATTAAGGCACTGGTAGAGAAGCATAATTTAGCTGCTGATATTTTTGATGATGTAATTCTGGGTAATACCAATCAGGCGGGTGAAGACAGTCGTAACATTGCACGTCATGCAACGTTATTAGCGGGTCTAGATGTGAAAACGCCAGCACAAACTGTGAACCGTCTATGTGCTTCTGGCTTGGCTGCGGTGATTGATGCTGCTCGTGCAATTACTTGTAATGAAGGAGATATCTTCCTTGCAGGTGGTGTCGAGTCGATGTCTCGTGCACCGTTTGTCTTTGCCAAATCTGAAACACCATTTAGCCGTGATTTTAAAGTATTCGATTCAACCATCGGCGCACGTTTTCCGAACCCTGCCATTGAAAAACAGTTCGGCAATGACACCATGCCGCAAACTGGCGATAATGTAGCAGTAGAATACGGTGTAACCCGTGAAGATGCAGACCAGTTTGCTGCAGCGTCACAAGCCAAATATGAGGCTGCTAAACAGACAGGTTTCTTTGCTGGTGAGATCGTGGGTGTTGAAGTGCCACAAGGCCGTAAATTGCCCCCAAAACTGGTCGATCAAGACGAACATCCACGCCCATCTTCTAATCTAGAAGCTTTACAGAAACTACGCCCATTGTTTGAAGGCGGTGTAGTGACTGCGGGTAATGCTTCTGGTGTCAATGATGGTGCAGCAGCGCTAATCATTGGTTCTGAAGCCGCTCAGGAAAAACTGGGCATCCAGCCAATGGCGAAAATCATCGCTTCAGCGGCTGCGGGTATTGAACCACGTATTATGGGCGCCGGTCCGGTTGATGCGATCAAGCTGGCACTCAAACGTGCCAACTTGACGTTGGATGACATGGATATCATTGAAATCAATGAAGCATTCGCATCACAAGTTTTAGCATGCTTAAAAGGTCTGGGTGTGGCATTTGATGATGCTCGTGTGAACCCGAATGGTGGTGCGATTGCAGTTGGGCATCCACTCGGTGCTTCAGGTGCTCGTTTAGTGCTCAGCACCGCTCGTGAATTGCAGCGCAGCGGCAAAAAATATGCTGTGATTAGTCTGTGTATCGGTGTGGGCCAAGGTCTGGCACTGGTCATCGAACGCGTATAAACAAAGGAAAAACACATGGGTGCATTAGAGGGTATTCGCGTACTGGATTTAAGTCGCGTACTTGCAGGTCCTTGGTGTGGTCAAATCCTCGCGGATTTAGGCGCTGAAGTGATTAAAGTTGAACGTCCTAAAACGGGTGATGATACCCGTATGTGGGGACCACCTTGGATGAAGAATGATCAGGGTGAAAATACACGTGAAGCGGCGTACTACCAGTCAGCCAACCGTAATAAAATGTCAGTTGCGATTGATATTTCAACGCCTGAAGGTCAGGAACTGGTCAAAGCACTGGCTGCTGATTCAGATGTGGTGATTGAAAATTACAAAGCGGGTTCATTGAAAAAATACGGTCTGGATTATGAAAGCCTCAGCGCGATTAATCCGAAACTGGTGTATTGCTCAATTACTGGCTTTGGTCAAACTGGCCCTCGTGCACCTGAACCAGGTTATGACTTTATCATCCAGGGGATGGGCGGTTTAATGTCTGTCACTGGTGAGAAAGATGACTTACCGGGGGGTGGACCACAAAAAGTTGGCGTGGCTTTTGCGGATTTGACGACGGGTTTGTATTCAACCATCGCTATTCAGGCTGCTTTGCTGAATCGTCATGTGACTGGCCTGGGTCAGCATATTGATATGGCACTGTTGGATGTGCAGGTTGCTTTGCTGGCAAACCAAGGGATGAACTACCTGGCTTCAGGTAAAATTCCAGGTCGTTATGGTAATGCGCATGCCAATATTGTGCCTTATCAAGTGTTCCGCGCTGCCGACCAAGACTTCATTATTGCCTGTGGTAATGACAAGCAATTTGTTGCCTTGAGCGCTGCAATTGGTTTGCCTGATTTACCGCAAGATCCACGTTTTGTGACCAATGCACTGCGTATTCAGCATCGTGCAGAAATCACAGAGCTGCTAGCCAAACATTTCTTAAGCAATACTGCGAAGCATTGGGTGCAAGCAATTCATGCAGTGAAAGTTCCGGTAGGCCTGATTAATAACCTTGAACAGGCTTTCCAGGAACCACAAGTGCAAGCGCGTAATATGCTGGTTGAGATCCCCCATCCGTTAAAAGAAAAATTAACGGTGATTGGCTCACCAATTAAATTATCGCGTACACCAGTGGAATATCGTAAAGCACCACCAATGTTAGGTGAGCATACGAATGAAATTCTTTCACGTGTCGTGGATGAGGAAAAACTGGAGGCCCTAAAAGCTCAAGGTATTGTTGGTTAATAAACAAGAAAACCCATAAGTCCAATAAAGAAGCAACTTAATCAAAGTTGCTTCTTTGCTATATACAAGATAATTATTTATAATTTCGCAATGCGAAACACTTATTATGAATTTGAAGGACGGTGAAGACATGTCTGATGATGTACCTGAAACCGATCAGTCGGAAGAAAAATTAATTGCGCCTTTGCGCCATGAGTTATTGCATCCGATCGAAGATATGCAGGATGAAAATGACCGTCAATTTATTACAGCTTTAGCACGTGGTCTGGAGTTACTGCGCTGCTTTAGTCCAAAACATCAGCATCTGGGCAATCAGGAACTGTCACAGATGACAGGTCTACCTAAACCGACGATTACCCGTTTAACCCATACCTTATCCCGTTTAGGATATTTAAAGCAGGTTCCGAATTCGAGCAAGTTTCAGCTCTCAGTCGGCGTACTGTCTTTTGGTTATTCGATGCTGTCGAATTTATCCTTGCGATCGGTTGCTCATCCATTAATGAAAAATCTGGCAGACTATGCTGAGGCAGCCGTTGCAATGGCGACCCGCGACCGTTTGAACATGATTTATCTGGATGTGGTGCAGGGCAAAGGCAATGTCACCATGCGTCGTCAGGTAGGAACCCATTTGCCGATTCATTTAAGTTCAATGGGGCGTGCCTGTCTGGCTGCAATGCCAGAAGATGAGCGTGATTTTCTGCTTGATGCGATTCGCCGTAAACATGTTGAAGAATGGCCACAGATCCAAAAAAATCTGGAGAAGTCATTTAAAGACTATCAGGAATATGGTTTCTGCTTTTCAATCGGTGAATGGCATAAGGATGTGAATTCGGTTGCAGTTCCTTTTGTCCATGAACAGCATGGTCTACTGGTGTTTAACTGCGGCGGTCCAAGTTTTTTGCTGAATGAAGAGAAAATCAAAAATGATATTGCACCACGCTTATTGCATATGGTGAATAATATTAGAAATGAATTGGGTTAAAATCTTATAGTTAGATATTACTGATTTTTTAATTTAAGAGCAGGTTTTGAAATTAAATACCTGCTCTTAATATTTTTATAGAATATAGTGATTTTATTTTCGAGTCGAATAAGTACTTAATATTAATTTTTAGTGATCAGATTCTATAAATATAGAAATAAAGTATAACAATAAAAAATAGTTAAGAAAACCTTAAATGTTGGTTTAAAAATATTAAATAATTCGGGTAAGATTTATTTCAATGAGAGATATCATTCAGAGTGATACTTAATATATTTATTTTAATAAATTAACTGTTTTTCAATGTGAAGTTTACATTAAAAGTCATAAAAATAAATTTTTAGAAATAAATACTTCCCAAATCTAGAAAAGTAAAAAAACATAAATTTTATAAGATTAAATATAATTTATTTGAATGTAATTTTTTAAAAAAAACTAAATATTTTAACTTTATGAGTCTTATTAAACTATGTAAAACAATAACTTAATTTTATTTTATATAAAAATATCAATGAATGATTAGCTATCGTTAAAAAAGTGATAGTTAAATCAGAAATGATTATTATTATTATCTGTAAAATTATATTGTAAAAAAGTAGGGTAATTGCTTGAAAAATGTTTTTAATAAATCTTTAATTAATACCAACTGTTTAAGTAGGTTTTATAGGGGTTTCCTATGCAGGTTCAAG
Source organism: Acinetobacter sp. CAU_H_60 (assembly GCF_058599385.1). Taxonomy (NCBI): domain Bacteria; kingdom Pseudomonadati; phylum Pseudomonadota; class Gammaproteobacteria; order Moraxellales; family Moraxellaceae; genus Acinetobacter; species Acinetobacter sp. CAU_H_60. Next base: position 1,255,291 of record NZ_CM178653.1, read on the forward strand.
TTATTTCAAAAGCGGGCGGTAATAATCAATTAATAAAAGAGTATCTGGAAAAAATAGAACTCGATAAAGATTCTGTAGTTCTAGTAGATGTAAAAATTGAAGATATAGAAAAAATAGAATATATAAATAACCAAGCAGTAATTACTTTGAAAAGTGGTGAAATAATATTGGTTAATCAATTTAATCCGAAAAAGAGTTCATTGATTTTTAGAAATGAACAGTCGGAAATGTTTTTATATGACTTCGAAACTCTCGACTATAATCCTATCGATAAAATTGAACCATTATTATACGGCCACTCAGAAAGTGCATTTATCAATATTTGGCCAATAGCAGGTTTGGGAATAGCGGGCATAGGGTTAATTGCGGGGATAACTGATAATAAAAATAGTAATACTGAAAGTGCCGAACCTAGTCATCCTATAGACGAGCCTACAGATGAAGATAGTTCAGAAGAACCTCCGGTAGGTAGTAATCCGGGTAACTTGGAACCAGAGGAGCCTAAAGATGAAGGAACAGAAGGAGAAGAGCCAAAAACTCCTGGTGATAGTAATCTTAATGGTAAAGATGGGGTGGATGGTAAGGATGGCGAAAATGGTAAATCCGCACTGGAGCTATTAATAGAAGCGGGTGAGCTAAATGCTGATGCGGATATTAATGATCTGATTGATTATTTGAAAGGTAAAGACGGAAACAACGGTAAATCCGTATTAGAACTTCTTATTGAAGCCAAAGAATTACCAGAGGGTTCTACTGTAAATGATCTGATCGAGTTTCTGAAAGGTAAAGACGGTAGTAATGGTAAAGACGGCACTGTGGTGACGATCGGGACCAATGGCAACTGGTTTATTGATGGTGTAGACAGTCAAGTGGCTGCAGCAGGTAAAGACGGTTCAGTTGTAACGATCAATAAAGACAACAACCACTGGTATATCGATGGCGTTGATACAGGCGTTGTTGCCGTTGCACAAAATGGTAAAGATGGCACTGTGGTGACGATCGGGACCAATGGCAACTGGTTTATTGACGGTGTAGACAGTCAAGTGGCTGCAGCAGGTAAAGACGGTTCAGTTGTAACGATCAATAAAGACAACAACCACTGGTATATCGATGGCGTTGATACAGGCGTTGTTGCCGTTGCACAAAATGGTAAAGACGGCACTGTGGTGACGATCGGGACCAATGGCAACTGGTTTATTGACGGTGTGGACACCAATGTTGCAGCAGCAGGTAAAGACGGTAAGTCAGCATTAGAACTAGCAAAAGAAGCTGGTGTGATTGGAGACAATGGCACGGTTCAAGACCTGTTCACAGCACTGAAAGGCGAGAAAGGTGATACCGGTGCAGCAGGTAAATCAGCACTTGATCTTGCGAAAGATGTTGGCTTTGTTAAGGCGGATGCAACCACGACTGATCTCCTGCTGGCATTAAAAGGCGAGAAAGGCGACAAAGGTGATACGGGTGCAACAGGTAAATCAGCATTAGACCTTGCGAAAGACGCTGGCTTTATCGGCCCGAATGGCACAATCCAAGATCTTCTTGATGCACTTAAAGGCACCAAAGGTGACACTGGTGCAGCAGGTAAAGATGGTAAGTCAGCATTAGAACTAGCAAAAGAAGCTGGTGTGATTGGAGACAATGGCACGGTTCAAGACCTGTTCACAGCACTGAAAGGCGAGAAAGGTGATACCGGTGCAGCAGGTAAATCAGCACTTGATCTTGCGAAAGATGTTGGCTTTGTTAAGGCGGATGCAACCGCGACTGATCTCCTGCTGGCATTAAAAGGCGAGAAAGGTGATACGGGTGCAACAGGTAAATCAGCATTAGACCTTGCGAAAGACGCTGGCTTTATCGGCCCGAATGGCACAATCCAAGATCTTCTTGATGCACTTAAAGGCACCAAAGGTGACACTGGTGCAGCAGGTAAAGATGGTAAGTCAGCATTAGAACTAGCAAAAGAAGCTGGTGTGATTGGAGACAATGGCACGGTTCAAGACCTGTTCACAGCACTGAAAGGCGAGAAAGGTGATACCGGTGCAGCAGGTAAATCAGCACTTGATCTTGCGAAAGATGTTGGCTTTGTTAAGGCGGATGCAACCACGACTGATCTCCTGCTGGCATTAAAAGGCGAGAAAGGCGACAAAGGTGATACGGGTGCAACAGGTAAATCAGCATTAGACCTTGCGAAAGACGCTGGCTTTATCGGCCCGAATGGCACAATCCAGGATCTTCTTGATGCACTTAAAGGCACCAAAGGTGACACTGGTGCAGCAGGTAAAGATGGTAAGTCAGCATTAGAACTAGCAAAAGAAGCTGGTGTGATTGGAGACAATGGCACGGTTCAAGACCTGTTCACAGCACTGAAAGGCGAGAAAGGTGATACCGGTGCAGCAGGTAAATCAGCACTTGATCTTGCGAAAGATGTTGGCTTTGTTAAGGCGGATGCAACCACGACTGATCTCCTGCTGGCATTAAAAGGCGAGAAAGGCGACAAAGGTGATACGGGTGCAACAGGTAAATCAGCATTAGACCTTGCGAAAGACGCTGGCTTTATCGGCCCGAATGGCACAATCCAAGATCTTCTTGATGCACTTAAAGGCACCAAAGGTGACACTGGTGCAGCAGGTAAAGATGGTAAGTCAGCATTAGAACTAGCAAAAGAAGCTGGTGTGATTGGAGACAATGGCACGGTTCAAGACCTGTTCACAGCACTGAAAGGCGAGAAAGGTGATACCGGTGCAGCAGGTAAATCAGCACTTGATCTTGCGAAAGATGTTGGCTTTGTTAAGGCGGATGCAACCACGACTGATCTCCTGCTGGCATTAAAAGGCGAGAAAGGCGACAAAGGTGATACGGGTGCAACAGGTAAATCAGCATTAGACCTTGCGAAAGACGCTGGCTTTATCGGCCCGAATGGCACAATCCAGGATCTTCTTGATGCACTTAAAGGCACCAAAGGTGACACTGGTGCAGCAGGTAAAGATGGTAAGTCAGCATTAGAACTAGCAAAAGAAGCTGGTGTGATTGGAGACAATGGCACGGTTCAAGACCTGTTCACAGCACTGAAAGGCGAGAAAGGTGATACCGGTGCAGCAGGTAAATCAGCACTTGATCTTGCGAAAGATGTTGGCTTTGTTAAGGCGGATGCAACCACGACTGATCTCCTGCTGGCATTAAAAGGCGAGAAAGGCGACAAAGGTGATACGGGTGCAACAGGTAAATCAGCATTAGACCTTGCGAAAGACGCTGGCTTTATCGGCCCGAATGGCACAATCCAAGATCTTCTTGATGCACTTAAAGGCACCAAAGGTGACACTGGTGCAGCAGGTAAAGATGGTAAGTCAGCATTAGAACTAGCAAAAGAAGCTGGTGTGATTGGAGACAATGGCACGGTTCAAGACCTGTTCACAGCACTGAAAGGCGAGAAAGGTGATACCGGTGCAGCAGGTAAATCAGCACTTGATCTTGCGAAAGATGTTGGCTTTGTTAAGGCGGATGCAACCACGACTGATCTCCTGCTGGCATTAAAAGGCGAGAAAGGTGATACGGGTGCAACAGGTAAATCAGCATTAGACCTTGCGAAAGACGCTGGCTTTATCGGCCCGAATGGCACAATCCAAGATCTTCTTGATGCACTTAAAGGCACTAAAGGTGACACTGGTGCAGCAGGTAAAGATGGTAAGTCAGCATTAGAACTAGCAAAAGAAGCTGGTGTGATTGGAGACAATGGCACGGTTCAAGACCTGTTCACAGCACTGAAAGGCGAGAAAGGTGATACCGGTGCAGCAGGTAAATCAGCACTTGATCTTGCGAAAGATGTTGGCTTTGTTAAGGCGGATGCAACCGCGACTGATCTCCTGCTGGCATTAAAAGGCGAGAAAGGTGATACGGGTGCAACAGGTAAATCAGCATTAGACCTTGCGAAAGACGCTGGCTTTATCGGCCCGAATGGCACAATCCAAGATCTTCTTGATGCACTTAAAGGCACTAAAGGTGACACTGGTGCAGCAGGTAAAGATGGTAAGTCAGCATTAGAACTAGCAAAAGAAGCTGGTGTGATTGGAGACAATGGCACGGTTCAAGACCTGTTCACAGCACTGAAAGGCGAGAAAGGTGATACCGGTGCAGCAGGTAAATCAGCACTTGATCTTGCGAAAGATGTTGGCTTTGTTAAGGCGGATGCAACCGCGACTGATCTCCTGCTGGCATTAAAAGGCGAGAAAGGTGATACGGGTGCAACAGGTAAATCAGCATTAGACCTTGCGAAAGACGCTGGCTTTATCGGCCCGAATGGCACAATCCAAGATCTTCTTGATGCACTTAAAGGCACCAAAGGTGACACTGGTGCAGCAGGTAAAGATGGTAAGTCAGCATTAGAACTAGCAAAAGAAGCTGGTGTGATTGGAGACAATGGCACGGTTCAAGACCTGTTCACAGCACTGAAAGGCGAGAAAGGTGATACCGGTGCAGCAGGTAAATCAGCACTTGATCTTGCGAAAGATGTTGGCTTTGTTAAGGCGGATGCAACCGCGACTGATCTCCTGCTGGCATTAAAAGGCGAGAAAGGTGATACGGGTGCAACAGGTAAATCAGCATTAGACCTTGCGAAAGACGCTGGCTTTATCGGCCCGAATGGCACAATCCAAGATCTTCTTGATGCACTTAAAGGCACTAAAGGTGACACTGGTGCAGCAGGTAAAGATGGTAAGTCAGCATTAGAACTAGCAAAAGAAGCTGGTGTGATTGGAGACAATGGCACGGTTCAAGACCTGTTCACAGCACTGAAAGGCGAGAAAGGTGATACCGGTGCAGCAGGTAAATCAGCACTTGATCTTGCGAAAGATGTTGGCTTTGTTAAGGCGGATGCAACCACGACTGATCTCCTGCTGGCATTAAAAGGCGAGAAAGGCGACAAAGGTGATACGGGTGCAACAGGTAAATCAGCATTAGACCTTGCGAAAGACGCTGGCTTTATCGGCCCGAATGGCACAATCCAGGATCTTCTTGATGCACTTAAAGGCACCAAAGGTGACACTGGTGCAGCAGGTAAAGATGGTAAGTCAGCATTAGAACTAGCAAAAGAAGCTGGTGTGATTGGAGACAATGGCACGGTTCAAGACCTGTTCACAGCACTGAAAGGCGAGAAAGGTGATACCGGTGCAGCAGGTAAATCAGCACTTGATCTTGCGAAAGATGTTGGCTTTGTTAAGGCGGATGCAACCACGACTGATCTCCTGCTGGCATTAAAAGGCGAGAAAGGTGATACGGGTGCAACAGGTAAATCAGCATTAGACCTTGCGAAAGACGCTGGCTTTATCGGCCCGAATGGCACAATCCAAGATCTTCTTGATGCACTTAAAGGCACTAAAGGTGACACTGGTGCAGCAGGTAAAGATGGTAAGTCAGCATTAGAACTAGCAAAAGAAGCTGGTGTGATTGGAGACAATGGCACGGTTCAAGACCTGTTCACAGCACTGAAAGGCGAGAAAGGTGATACCGGTGCAGCAGGTAAATCAGCACTTGATCTTGCGAAAGATGTTGGCTTTGTTAAGGCGGATGCAACCGCGACTGATCTCCTGCTGGCATTAAAAGGCGAGAAAGGTGATACGGGTGCAACAGGTAAATCAGCATTAGACCTTGCGAAAGACGCTGGCTTTATCGGCCCGAATGGCACAATCCAAGATCTTCTTGATGCACTTAAAGGCACTAAAGGTGACACTGGTGCAGCAGGTAAAGATGGTAAGTCAGCATTAGAACTAGCAAAAGAAGCTGGTGTGATTGGAGACAATGGCACGGTTCAAGACCTGTTCACAGCACTGAAAGGCGAGAAAGGTGATACCGGTGCAGCAGGTAAATCAGCACTTGATCTTGCGAAAGATGTTGGCTTTGTTAAGGCGGATGCAACCGCGACTGATCTCCTGCTGGCATTAAAAGGCGAGAAAGGTGATACGGGTGCAACAGGTAAATCAGCATTAGACCTTGCGAAAGACGCTGGCTTTATCGGCCCGAATGGCACAATCCAAGATCTTCTTGATGCACTTAAAGGCACTAAAGGTGACACTGGTGCAGCAGGTAAAGATGGTAAGTCAGCATTAGAACTAGCAAAAGAAGCTGGTGTGATTGGAGACAATGGCACGGTTCAAGACCTGTTCACAGCACTGAAAGGCGAGAAAGGTGATACCGGTGCAGCAGGTAAATCAGCACTTGATCTTGCGAAGGAAGTGGGTTTTGTTCATAACAATGCTACGGTGATGGATTTACTTCAAGCATTGAAGGGTCCTAAAGGGGATACTGGTAAGTCTGTATTAGAATTAGCAAGAGAAAACGGGGTTATTGGTCCTAATGGTACTCTTCAAGACTTATTAAACGAATTAAGAGGTAAAGATGGTCTAGATGGGTTATCGGCTTATGAACTCTACCGTGAAGAAGCAGAAACCAAAGCACTGACTGATGCAGGTCTTGCTGACAAAGATGTTTGGTTAGCTGAGAATGAAGGCAAAACTGAAGCTGACTTCGAACAAGCACAAAAAGATGCAATCACAGCTGCTGAAGACGCAAACAAGATTCTTGATCAATCAGAATGGCTTTCAACATTAAAAGGTCAGGATGGTTTAACTCCAACAATCGGTAACAATGGCAACTGGTTCATTGGTGAGACTGATACTGGTGTTAAAGCTGAAGGTCAAGACGGCTTAACGCCATACATTGGTGAGAATGGCAATTGGTTCATTGGTACAGTCGATACTGGTGTTAAAGCGCAGGGTGAAGCTGGTCAATCAGCTTACGATATCTACCATGAACAAGCCGAAGATAAAGTATTGGCTGATGCAGGTCTTGCTGACAAAGATGCTTGGTTAGCTGAGAATGAAGGCAAAACTGAAGCTGACTTCGAACAAGCACAAAAAGATGCAATCACAGCTGCTGAAGACGCAAACAAGATTCTTGATCAATCAGAATGGTTGGCATCATTAAATGGCCAAGACGGTGCATCAGGCTCAGCTGATTTAGTCACTAAGATCGAGTTGCTAAGTGACGAAAACAGTGATGGTAAAATTACAGCTGATGAACTGTCACCAGGTTCTAAGATCAACGTTAAAGTTCATTTAGGAGAAGATGCTAAAGTAGGTGATACCATTAAGGCTAATGGTATTGAATATAAGCTTACAGATGCAGATATTAGTAACAAGTTTGCTACGATTAACAATGTTCCAGTATTGGATGGATTCAACTTTATTAAAGTTGATGCTCAAAATGCCCAAAAGCAAACGGATGTCGAATTTACATTCTTTGACGTAGATAGTTCAGTCATTGGTACAGAGCGTGACATTGTTGAGTCATTAACATTCTTAAATGATATCAACGAAGATGGTTCTCTAAATGCTGCTGAAATGGGCGGAAAATTTTATACGTCGTTAAAAGTAACTCTTGGTGAAGATGCAAAAGTTGGCGATATTGTGTCTGTAAATGGCGATCGTTACGTATTGAATGATGCTGAAATTCAGGCAAAAGCATTGAACGTCTATATGCCAGTACGTGAAGGCCTGAATCCTGTAAAAGTGACTGCAACAGATGAATGGGACAATGTTGATTCTGTTTCTAGTTCAATTATTGTGGGTACATTAGCGCCAAGTGAACCGATGACAGCACCAGAAGCGTGGGATAACGTTGAATCAATTGTTGGTCCAATCAAATCAAATGGTAAAACTAACGATAACCAACCAGAAATCAAAGGTTCTGGTCGTGTAGAAGGTGAGATCATTACCCTGACGATAAATGGTGAAGTTGTTGTTACAGATCAACCAATTATTGTTGGTCGTGACGGTACTTGGAGTTATACACCAACACAACCATTGAATGATGCAGAATATGTCGTGAGCTATACTGTTTCTAACAGTAATGGTGTAACACAAGGTTCATCGCCTGAACTTAAGTTTACTGTTGATACTCAGACTGCATCACAAGACGCGGTTATTCGTATTACAGAGATTGAAGGTGAAGCATTATTTATCCAAGATCAAAAACAAACGATAGTTGTGAATGAAAGCCAGCAAAAAGATGGCAAGATCACAATTCAAGGTGATGTATCTGGTATCGCAACTGCTGCTGGTGATGCATTAAAAGAAGTTGTAGTAAGTATTACCAATAAAGGTGTGACACAGCAAATAACCGTCGTGGCTGATGAAGATGGTAAATGGACAGCTGATGTTTCAACAACCGGTCTAAAACTCGAACATGGTGATCAACCTTCAGTTCAAGCCATTGCTGTTATTGTAGATGATGCAGGTAATACTTTAAAACTTCCAGTTACAGAAGGTTTCACACTTGATATCCAAGTATTAGATCCGGCATCTGATCTTGATGGATTGCATGTAATTACAGAAGTTGAAGGGACTGACTTTAAGGTTGATGCATCTGAAGTTGAAGACGGTTATGTGACTGTTAAAGGTCAAATTGCTGCATTGCCTAGCGATGTGAATGTTACTGATCTCACTGTTTTAATTTTAGTCAATGGCAACGTGATTGAACGTCAGATTGATTTAACAGCATTTGAACAGGATCAATTAAAAGACGGTTTCCTTTGGACAAAAGATGAGGAAGGTAATCTGAATTGGTCGCTTGACCTTGATATAAGCAAGGTTAGCCTTGTTGATGGAGTCGCAAGCATCAATGCTGTCGCAGGTCTTAAAGATACTGAAGGAAATACCCTAGATCTAAATGCCTCTAGAGAATTTAATGTTGATTTGGCGTTAACAGTAAAAGACTTGAAGGAGATTCGATCGAATATAGGTGAAACTAAGACATCACGTTCAGGCTTAACAGATACATTCATTGAAATTGCAGGATCTAATCAAGCACAAATGAATGAACTTGGTGATCAATTATCTGGTTCAATTACAAATCAACAGCAATCAGTACGATTAATGTCTATGGCAACTTTCTCTACAGAGGGAGAGCCTGAAAGTACAGCTACACCAGTGAAAAGCCAAGCAATTGGTCAAATTCGTGCAGAATTTACCAATTTATCATTACTAACAGTTGCGAAGGCTTATGGTCTAAGACTTGAGAAACTAAATGCTCAAGGTGAGTGGGAGTTGGTCATGTCTGCTCCATTGACTGGTAATGGCGTGATTGCTTCCTTAGGTACGCAATATGCACTTGGTGCAGTTGAAAATGGAAGTTATGTCGTAACTTTCAATGGTGTGCCTGAGGGTGATTACCGAGTTATTCCATATAAGTCTGCAAGCGCACTTGCTGAAGCATTAAACAACATTGAGTTAGCGAATTTAGGTGATGATGTATTACTTGGCGAAGAAAATCAGCAACTCCTTTTAGATTTTGTAGCTGATACTTTAGCTAAGGAAAGCCCATCCACAGAAAAACTAACTGATCTTTTAAAAGTGGTATTGGGGGGTGTGAATCTGCTCACAACACCTGTGGCAATGCTTGTAGATGCATTGCTCAGTTTGCCGGTGATTAAAGAGGTAGTGGGCTTAGCTGACGATATCGTCGATAAAGTAGCTGAGTTATTACTGAGTAATACGCTTGGTATACTTGAACGCAGTGAATTAACTGTTGAATATACATCGTATTTCTATGAGGATTCTGAACGTTCAGGTAATGTTTTAGCAAATGACTTTAATAAAGTTCTCGATGAGCTTTCAATTGTGGATGTCTCTAATCAACTTGGTCAAGTCTATCAATTTATCTCTGAAGATAAGGCTGAATCCGTTCAGTTAGTGGGTCAACATGGTATTTTGACGATTGCACAAGATGGTTCGTATACGTACAAATTAAATCCATCAGCTCATGCGAAAGATGCTCAAGGCAACTTAATCGGTAAAACTGACGTCTTTACCTATACTGCGACGAATGGAAAATTAACGCATCAAAATACATTGACGATCGATATTAATGGTGGTGCTGATACAGAGATTAGAGCTTATGATGATGTGAATCATTTAACACTTGCAGTTGATCCAAGTGTAGAAAGTCAACCTCTAGTTTCTAAATCAACATTCAATGTAGCTTATGTTGGTTTAGGAAGTGTGCTTGACTTAGGCGCAATCAATCCTGCAAACCGTTTTGAGATTAATGTTGCAGAAAATACAGAGCGGTTAATCACATTTAAAGCTGAAACAGGTGGTGTACAAGTACTCGCTGATTTTGATCTATTTATTTATAAATACGATGAAATTACCAAGCAATACAAACTCGATGATCAGGTCGAAGGCTGGTTTGGTGCAGCACTGTTAGGGGGTGTATCTGAAGAACTCACCAAGAAATTGGATGCAGGGCAATATATAGTATTGTTAGAGCCATCGCGTGGTATCAATGCATTGTTTGGTTATACTTTAGAAACCACACGAGATTTGTTACTGGATTACGTGAAACCAATTTCAGTGGCTGGTCAAGCAACAGGTAATGTGATCAGTGATGTGAACAAAGACAACAAAGTGGATTTACTCCTCAATCCAGACGTGACCTATGTGATTTCTGCGAAAAGTGTGACACTTGAAAATTCCCAGACAGTCATGATTCAGGATGATCAAAACTTTGTGGGAACTAAAATTGATGGTAAATATGGTGCATTAACTTTATTTACCAATGGTGAATACACCTATACAGCATTTGAAACGAAGAACTTTAACTATGGTGAGATCGATCGTTTCGAATATATCATCTATGATCCAATTTCAGGTCAAATGAGTCAGGCAAACCTTGATATTACGTTGAATCTACACGATGTAGAGTTAGATGTTGATACTGTGATTGCTCATATGAACATTGAGGCTTCTGAATTAACAATTGACTTCTCGAAAACTTATATAACAACAGATCCGCAATATCATGCAAAACAAGAATTATTAGGTGATGCCAAGCCATCAGCAACATCATTTGGCGTTGCAGGTGTTGGATTAGGCAATGTATTGGATGCAAACGTCATTGGTTCAAGCAACGCACTTAACTTAAATGTTGGTGCAGGTAAAGTGATTGAAACTGTATTCTCTGCTACAGGTACTTCTGCAGTTGGGGTGGCAGCAATCTCAGACTTTGCGATCTATAAGTTAAATGAGAAGACGAATCAGTGGGAGCTATACCATTTCCAAGATAAATTCTTGATCGTTCCACTATCTGTACTCGGTATTCCTTTGGGCGGTATTCATAATGATCCGCTCACACTGGCATTAACAGAAGGTCAATATAAAGCATTCCTCACAGATCGTGGTGTGAAAGTTTTGGGTGGCTCAACCCTCAAATTGGATAGTGCAGTTGTGAGTGACTATAATCAGCCTATCGAATATGAAGCCATAGCTAAAGGTCGTTTGATTGAATTGGAAGCGGATCAGATAGAAATAATTCAGGTTGATGGTCAAAAGTTCACTGGTGAAAGTTTAGATATCAAAGGTGAGTTTGGTACATTGACTGTAGCGAAAGATGGTTCATATACATACACAGCTGATACAACTTCGCAGAAGCCAAACTATGGTGCTATCGATACCTTTACATATGTTTATAAAGACTTGTTAACAGGTGAGATAGCTGTTTCTGCAATCAATGTGAAAATTGGTAGTGTAGATGCGCAACGTGATGTCTTAGATATCAATGGTCAGCCTTCATCGACTCAATCGGGTATGATTCTTCGTCATGATGATTTCGTAAACCAGAAAGTAACTTTTGAGCAAACGGATAATGTATTAGCAACAAGTAGCAGTGTAAGGCCTTTTACTTTCGAGTTTACGATTGCTCCTCACTCTCAACATTCATCTAATAATTTGATGTTCAAATTAGAGGCAGAAGCGGTTGTGCAAAAGGTATTAGGTATTAATGTTGATTATGATGTGCGTATTTCATATGAACTAGTAAGAGTGACCGTTGATAGCGATGGCAATCGTAAGCTTACTACTGTTGATCAAAAAGATACGACTGTTGTAGATCGCAATACATTGGTATTTGATCAAAGTGATCTTGAGGCGGGTTACTATTACTTAGATGTGAAATTCTATGGTGTCGTAGGTTCTGAAATCAAATATCAGTATGAAATCAAAGGTACTCAAGACTACCAAGACCGTTGGATGGCTGATCCTGATTACAACTATGCTCATGAAGCTAATGTTGTCAAAGGTAATTTGCTTGATAACGATATCTTTAGTGAAGGCTTAAAAGACCAGACGATTCTGAAAGTCGGTAACAAAGTCCTTTCTTTAGATCCAGTTGTGGGTGCTCAAACGATTACGGTTGAAGGTCTATACGGTACATTCGTTATTGATAAATCAGGTGCTTATACCTACACACCAAATGGTCAAGGTGGCGGTCGTGAGATTATGACTTATGAATTGATTTCTCCAACAGGTGAAACAGATAAATCAACGATTGAAATTGATGTCGCTAAGATCGTCAAAGGTTCAAATATCGTTGAATATGTGTATAGCGATTCGGCGAATGATGTTTATACGATGGGAGACGGTAGTGATACTGTGATCTTCGACTTGCTCAATCAACATGACAAGTTGGGTGGCAATGGTCATGATATCTGGACGGACTTTACCGTAGGCGATACACGTCAGCAGGTCAATGAGGCAGATAATGCATCTTATAATCCAAATGCTGACAAGATTGATATTTCTGCATTGTTAGCAGATCAAAAATCTGAAGGCGGTAGTATTGACCTAGCGAAATTTGTATCTGTTGAAGTCAAAGATGGTCATACGATTATTAGTATTGACCGAGATGGCGAGACAGTTGTTGATGACAGCGGAAAAGCGATCTCAGGTAATCAATATGCAATGACAGAATTGCTGACATTGAATAACGTTGAGACGACACTTGCTGATTTGTTGAAAAACAATCAAATCATCTATTAATTCGTAAATAGGGTGGGAGCATTTGCTTGCACCCTATGCTTCGCCATTTTTAAATATTGAGCAAACTATGAAAAAATTATTCGTGAGCATTGCACTCCTGACTTCAATCAGTGCATTTATACATGCAAATACGGCTGTAGGGGATTCGGTAAAACTAGGTGAACTTCAAGGCCGTTATGCTTTGGATTGTTCAAAAGAGAAAGCCCATAGCTTATCTTATGTTATTGGTGAAAAAAGCATTTTGCGTTTAATTTCTGCTAAGCAAAAGCGTGCTTTATTAAAGTCAATTGAGTCGAAGTCTGAAAAATCTTTTGAAGATTATCAATATATAACTACCGCCGAGTATCAGGGGGCTACGGTAGATTTCTACCAGAAAGATCATCAAAACTATGCGCGTGTTTTAAATACCAGCCTGAGTAATTCATTGGGACCAAAAACCAAACAGATGCTGATACAGTGCAAAACAGAAGCTAAATCCTGATATTTAAAAAAGACCAGCAATAGCTGGTCTTTTTATACAATATAGAAATAACCGCAGAAAAAACCTTGAAAACTTTTCTTAAAACTTTATGAAAAATAATGCTTAGGTTAAGATGAGCCATCATTTGTAAAAGCATTCTAGAAGACCTATGCAACCATTTGTTCTATATAACTCAGAGCAACGTAAAAAAGTAGAATTTGTGCCTCGTAAAGAAGGTCAGATTGATCTGTATGTCTGTGGGATGACGGTCTATGACTACTGTCATATTGGACATGCACGTACCGTGGTTGCATTTGACTATATTATCCGTTTCCTGCGCAGTCAGGGCTGGAAGGTGAAATACGTACGCAATATCACCGACATTGACGACAAGATTATTAAACGTGCCAATGAAAATGGGGAAAGCATTTCATCACTGACCAGCCGTTTTATTGATGCCATGAATGAAGACTTCGCCAAGCTGGGCTGTATTGCACCGGATGAAGCACCAAAAGCCACTGATTACATCAATCAAATGCAAAACATGATTGGTACGCTGGTGGAAAAAGGGACTGCATATCCGGCAAATAATGGCGATGTTTACTTCGAGGTTGAAAAATTTGCCAAATACGGGCGTCTCTCAGGCCGTAAACTGGAAGATATGCAGGCGGGCGCTTCTGAACGTGTAGACGTCGAAGTTGAGAAAAAACACCCGTTTGACTTTGTACTTTGGAAACATGCCAAAGAAAATGAACCGTCTTGGGCTTCACCATGGGGCAATGGTCGTCCAGGCTGGCATATTGAATGTTCAGCCATGTCTACCTGCTGCCTCGGCAATCATTTTGATATTCATGGCGGTGGTGCTGACTTAAGCTTCCCGCATCATGAAAATGAGATAGCACAATCTGAAGCAGCCACTGGTGAACAGTATGTGAACTACTGGATGCATGCTGGCTTCATCAATGTCGATGGTGAAAAGATGTCGAAGTCTTTGGGTAACTTCTTCACTATCCGTGATGTGATTGAAAAATTCCATCCAGAAGTGGTGCGTTACTTTATCGTATCTTCACACTACCGCAGCCCGGTGAACTATTCAGATGTAGCCTTAAAAGAAGCGAAAAATACGCTGATGCGTTTCTATCATTCTTTTAAAGCTTATCAAGCGGTATATGGTGAGCAGGTTGTTGAAACTTTAGATCAAAGCTTTGTTGAGCGTTTCAATACAGCCATGCGTGATGACTTCAATACGCCAGAAGCCATTGCTGTGTTGTTTGAACTGAATAAAGAGCTGAACCGTGCAGTAAAAGACCAGAATCAGGAACAGGCTACAGTTTATTATTCTACTCTGCGTCACCTGACTAATATTCTGGGTCTGGTACAGCACAATATCGATGAATTCCTGAAGTCTGATATTGGTCAGGAAGCTTTAGGCTTGTCTGAAGAGCAGATTGAAGATCTCATCCAGCAACGTAAAGATGCCAAAAAAGAGAAAAATTTTGCTCGTGCCGATGAAATCCGCCAGTCTTTATTAGACCAAGGGGTGGTGCTGGAAGATACCCGTCAAGGAACTGTATGGCGTCGTGCCGATTAATTCGACAGTTGAATCGATAGAGAGTTGACAGTTAGCAGAAACTCTCTATAATTCACTCCCATATTGCGGGAATAGCTCAGTTGGTAGAGCACAACCTTGCCAAGGTTGGGGTCGCGAGTTCGAGTCTCGTTTCCCGCTCCAAAATTCAAAAAACCCTGATCGGAAGATTGGGGTTTTTTATTGCCTACGCAAAATAAAAAGGAAAATCAGAACTGATTTACATAATGAAATTCTGAATATGGAAGAGCTTTCAGTCAGGGAAATTTCTAAACATTCTGTTTAAGTTTTATGAAAAGCTCTACATTTTGAAACCTGCCATTTGCATAGATATGATAAAATTGCGAAAATTATTTTTGCTAGACTGAGTCAACTCTGTATAGAGTTAAGGTAAACCTACTTTGAACCCACCAAATATGCCAAATCAAATAGACTTCCAGAAAGTTGCACTTGAAACCTTGCGTATCGAAGAACAAGCATTACAGATTTTAGCCACGCAGATTGATGAGCGTTTTAGTCAGGCATGTGAAATTATCCTGCAGTGCAAAGGTCGTCTGGTGATTACCGGGATGGGGAAATCCGGGCATATTGGTCGTAAGATGGCGGCAACTTTTGCGTCTACGGGTACGCCTTCATTCTTCATGCACCCGGGCGAGGCAGGGCATGGTGATCTTGGGATGCTGGTACCGGGTGATGTACTGATTGCCATTTCAAACTCAGGCAAAAGCGATGAAATCATGATGCTGATGCCTCTGATCAAGCGTCTGGAAATTCCCTTAATTACCATTAGTGGTGATGCCAAAGGCCCAATGCCACAAAATGCTGATGTGGCTTTAACTCTGGGTCATCTTCAGGAAGCCTGTCCACTTGGCCTGGCACCGACTTCGAGTACAACAGCAACTTTAGCGCTGGGTGATGCACTGGCTGTCGCTCTTTTAGATGCACGTGGTTTTACTGCTGACGATTTTGCATTGTCACATCCAGCGGGTGCCTTGGGTAAACGTTTATTGCTACATGTAAAACACCTCATGCATACAGGTTCGGAATTGCCAAAAGTGTCACCAGATACACCGATGAATCAAGTTTTATACGAGATTTCAAATAAACGCCTAGGTTTAACCACAATTGTGGATCAAAATGACCTTCTGCTGGGTATTTTCACTGATGGTGACTTGCGCCGCCTGATTGACAAACAGCAAGGTTTTGATGTCAATTTACCGATTCAGGAAGTAATGACCAAAAATCCGCTGACGATTTCTCAGGAAGCACGTGCTGTCGTTGCACTGGAAAAAATGAACGAACGTAAAATTAATCAATTTGTAGTGGTTGATGATGCCAATAAAGTCATTGGTGTAATTAGTATGCATGACCTGATTCAGGCTGGGGTAAATTAATAAATGGCATCTTATGTATTATTAGAGCAGGCACGTCATATTGAGGCACTGGTACTTGATGTAGATGGTATTTTAAGCGACGGTTTTGTCACCTTGACCAATACGGGTGATGAAATTAAATCTTTTGATATCCGTGATGGTCTAGGGATGAAGCTGGTACAGCAAGCCGGAATCAAAGTGATCATTATCACTGGACGTCAAAGCAATATCGTACAGAAACGTATGTCGGATTTGGGTGTAGATCTGGTTTATCAGGGCCGCGAAGATAAAGGAACTGCTTTACGTGAAGCTTGTACTCAGCTCAATATCGACCCTGAAGACTGTTTATACATGGGTGATGACTGGCCTGATCTGTCTGCCTTCGCGATTGCAGGCATGAAAGTGACTGTTCCAAACGGGCATGTTGAAGTACGTCGTCGTGCTGATCTGGTAACGCAGGCCTATGGTGGTCGTGGTGCGGTACGCGAGATTTGTGACATGTTACTGATGTCCAAAGGTAAGTACCAAGAGTTACTTGAAAAATATACTCGTGCGCCTTATTAATAAGTCATACATTCTGGATTAAGTACACCGCTTATGGACACTAGAGTTTTATATCTTACGGCTATTATTATTGCCGCAATAAGTGGTGGTTATTACTATTACAGCGGTAAGGGCAACAAGTTGCAGACTGATTCTGCACGTAGCATGACCTATTCTGCAAATAATATTAACTTAACCCAAACTGATGAAAAGGGCATGTTGTCTGTTCGTGCCCAGGTCGACCAGCTTGAACAAAACCTGCAGCTAGAGACTTCGAGTCTCAAAAATCTGCAGGCAACGACCTATAAAGACGGTCAGGTTGATGCAACATTCTTTGCCAAACAGGGCAACGGTTATGATGACAATACAAAAGTTGTACTTTCTCAAGAAGTGCTGGCGACCAAGATCATGCAAAATGGAAAAATGCAGTTCCGCACCGAGGAGCTGACGGCTTTTCCGAAAACACGTGAAATTGAAACCGATAAAACTGTCATTGTTGAATCTCCACAGGCTGAATTTATCAGTCAGGGCCTAAAAGCCAATCTTAATGATGGTCAATACGAATTCTTTAATATTCGAGGAAAGTATGAACCAAATTCCTAGAGCTAAAATGATGAACACTTTCCTTAAGCGCGCTGCGTTGTTAAGTCTGGTTGCATTGGGTTCAGCCACTGCGTTTGCATTGCCATCTGATCGTAACCAGCCGATTACCTTATTAGCTGACCGTGCGACTTTTAATGAGCGTACTGGAGTCACCACTTATTCGGGTAATGTCATCATTGAACAGGGCACCATGAAATTGCAGGCCAATTCAATTGTGGCGAATCTGAATAATAAAAAACAGATTAGCCTGATTACGGCAACAGGTAGCCCGGCTCAATTTCAGCAGAAAGTTGATCCTGCCAAAGGTTTGGCCAAAGGTCAGGCACAGAAAATTGTCTATAATGCGGAAACCGGGATTATTACATTGTCTGGAAATGCCTACTTGCAGCAAGATGGCGCTAGTATCCGTGGTAATACGCTGAAATACAGCATGAATAAAGGCGATATTGAAGCAACAGGTACACCAAATAAAACCGGTTCAGCAGCAGGTCGTGTACAAATCGTGATTCCGCCTTCATCTTCGAAATCCTTCCCGGGAGCACGTGATTAATGGCACAGACGCATCAGGTTCAAACTTTAACCATTAAGCATCTGGCGAAAAATTATAGTAAACGCTGGGTAGTCAAGGACGTTTCCTTCAGTATGGAAAGTGGGCAGATTGTTGGGCTTTTAGGGCCTAATGGTGCAGGTAAAACTACCAGTTTCTATATGGTGGTGGGTCTGGTGCGTATGGACAAGGGTGAAATCCATCTGGATGATCTCGATTTGTCTGACTTGGCGATGCATGAACGTGCGCGTAAAGGTATTGGCTATTTACCTCAGGAAGCTTCTATTTTTAGAAAACTAACCATTTCTGAAAATATTATGGCGATTCTGGAAACCCGTAAGGATTTAAGCAAAGCTCAGCGTCAGCAACGTCTGGCTGAATTACTGGCAGACTTTAAAATTACCCATATTAAAGATTCATTGGGTATGAGTGTATCAGGTGGTGAGCGCCGTCGTGCTGAAATTGCTCGTGCGCTGGCGGCTGATCCGAAATTCATGTTACTGGATGAACCTTTTGCCGGGGTTGACCCGATTTCAGTGGGTGATATTAAAGATATTATTACGACGCTGAAAGATCGTGGAATTGGTGTATTGATTACCGATCATAACGTTCGTGAAACTCTAGCCATCTGTGAACATGCCTATATTGTCAGCGAAGGTTCAGTCATTGCTGAAGGCACGGCACAAGAAATTCTGGCCAATGAAACGGTACGTAAAGTTTATCTGGGTGATGACTTTACTGTATAGAAAATTTTCATTATCAGAAAAACCCGCATTAAGACTTTAGTCGTCAAATGCGGGTTTTTTTTACTTAACTTAAGACGAAAAAGCTATCTTTTTGTATGATTTGATATATTGTTAGGCTAAAACACGAAACATTCATTATTATGCAATTTAGGGTGCAGCACTTAAAAAATGTTCAGGGGATAATAGATAAAAATAAGGGGATATGGATCATTCTTCTTTTCCCTTTATCTGTGCCATTCGTACATGCAGAAAATTCACAGAATTATTTTAATAATATTAAAAGTGGGTTAGGAAAACTGATTGCTCCAGAGCCAACGCGATCAGCGCAGACGATTGATATTAGCTCACTGAGTCAGTACTCACTGGATACCTCAAAAGTAGCCGAACTGCCACAGATTAGTCGGCCGCAGCAGGGACAATCTTCAATTCGACCTATAAATGCTGGTATTCCTGCAAAAATGAGTCTGATTGAGGCGGTTCATACTGCAGTTCAGCGTCGTCCGGAAATTGCCCAGAGTATTTCGTCTTTATCTGCACAGGCCGCCAATATTGATGTGGCCAAAGCAGCGTATTATCCGCAGTTATCTGGCGGTGTGGGTACCGGAGATTTGACCTCAGGTGAACGTGGACGTCAGGTGGTTTCTCTGAATGCAACCCAGATGCTATATGACTTTGGCAAGATTAAAACCAATGTCAGTGTTGAAGAGGCGAGACTGGCAGAAGATCAGGCAAGAGTATTGGTAAGTCTGGATCAGGTCGCACTGGAAGTAGCTGATGCTATTGTCAATGTCAAACGCTATCAGGAAATTACCAAGATTGCCGAACAGCAGATTCAGGGCATCGCACGGATTGCAGAAATTGCCAATTTACGTGCCCGCGCCGGGATTAGCACACAGGCCGATCCGGTTCAGGCGCAGTCGAATCTGGAAGCTGCACAATCTAACCTGATCGTGCAACAGACCCAGTTGAGACAATATCAGCAACGTCTGCGAACTTTATTGGGATTTGATGTCTCTGCAATTCAATGGGAAATTCCAGATCGTATCGTAACCCAGGCCGATCTTTATCAGGATCCTGAATTTACCCAGATTCCAAGCATGATCTTGGCACATTCAGGGGTAGATGTAGCCCGATTGCAAAAAGATCAGGCCCGTTTAAGCCGTTATCCGACCATTAATCTGAAAGGTAGCTTAAGTCAGGCGGTTAATGGTCGAAATCCGAATAATAATGAAGATGATGGCTTTTATAATTCAATTATGATTGAAGCCAGCAGTAATTTTTATCAGGGAGGCGCTGTTCGGTCTCAGGCACGTGCTGCCAGTTATGCCGAAGAAGCGGCACGCGCACAGGTCAATACGGTCTATCTGGATGTGCTGGATCAGGTTCGCTTAATCCGGGAACAGATTGAAAATAAACAAAGACAAATGAATGTCCTGGCTCAGCGCCGTGAAACCACGGTACGAACCAAAGAGCTATATCAAGAACAATATAAATTGGGCACACGGACTGTAGTGGATTTATTGAATGCAGAACAGGCGATTCACAGCGCAGCACAGGAAATTGAATCAGCGCGCTATGACATCTATTCGGCGATTGTGCAATACATTCAGGTGACAGGTCGTACACGGGATATTTACGCGCTTAACCGTATTTCTATTCAAGGGTTTGAAGTTCAGCCATGAGTACTACAATAAATTATCAGCCGTGGCTTCAGGCAGTTTTGAATATTGCCAAGCATTATCGGATTGAACCATCTGAGGAGCGGATTCGTCTGCAACTAGACTGGAACCAGCATCATGACATTGATGAAATGCTCAAGATCGTTAGCCGTCAAATGGGCTTGAATGTCCGCAAAAATAAATTCGATAGCAGTTTGCTGAATCCCTGGCGTTTGCCCTTACTGGTTGAATTTGATAGTGGAGATGTCGGTGTTATTGAACGTATCGACACACAAGGCAATGTCAGTGTACAACTGAGTGGAGATGCCGGTTTATCACAAAGTTTTACCATCGAGCAGTTAGAGGCTGGTGCGAAGCATGTTTATATCCTGCGACCAGAGTCTTCTGTACCGGATGCGCGTGTCGACGAATATATCAAGCCCTTTGAGAAAAACTGGTTCTGGTCAATTGTTTTAAAAGACTGGAAACGCTATATCGATGTAATGTTTGCCTCTTTGATCGCCAATATTCTGGCTTTGGCGACGATTGTATTCTCGATGAACGTTTATGACCGTGTCATTCCTTCACAATCGATTCCTACTTTGTGGGTGTTGGCCGGTGGTGTACTGATTGCGGCTATTTTCGAGTTTGTATTACGAGTCTCCCGTATTTATCTTTCAGACATTATTGGTAAACGGGCTGACCTGAAAATTTCTGACCGGGTATTTGGTCATTCCTTAAGAATTAAAAACAGTGAGCGTTCCAAATCAACCGGAACGTTTATTTCACAGATTCGTGAACTTGAAGGTGTGCGTGAACTGGTCACTTCCACTACCGTGACGGCAATTGCAGATTTACCATTCTTCTTCCTGTTCCTGGGAATCTTCTGGATTATTGGCGGCAACCTGTTCTGGGTCATGCTACTGGTAGTACCACTCATGATTCTTCCGGGAATTCTGGCACAGAAAAAACTGGCCAAGCTGGCACAGTTGGGAATGCGTGAATCTGCAATCCGTAATGCTTTATTAGTTGAAGCCGTACAGGGTATTGAAGATATCAAGCTGTTAAGAGCTGAAACCCGCTTCCAGAACCAATGGAATCATATGAATGAGGTCTCTGCCGATGTCAGCATGCAACAACGTAAAATTGTTGGCTTAATGACAGCATGGACCCAAAAAATTCAGGGTTTAACCTTTGCCATTGTGGTCTTGGTGGGTGCATTTGCAGTGATGGATGGTGAGATGACCACAGGTGCTTTAGTTGCCTGTTCGATTTTATCATCACGGATGCTGGCACCTATTTCACAAATTACCGGTGTCTTGGGCCGTTTACAGCAAGCCAAAGTTGCCAAGGGCGGTCTGGATGAGTTGATGAAAAAATCGGTGGATCAGCCGGACTATTCACATCTGATTCACCGTCCTGTATTGGATGGTCATTATGACTTGAGTGGCGTGGTGTTCAAATATGGCGATGATGATCCCAAACCGAGTCTGGTCATTCCAAAACTCGAAATCAAGCCCGGTGAAAAAATTGCAATTCTGGGTCGTAACGGTGCTGGTAAATCGACGCTGTTGCAACTGTTGTCGGGTATGCAAACCCCAGCACAAGGTAAGGTCAAACTGGATGGTATTGATCTGACCCTGATAGATCCTTCAGATGTACGCCGTGATATGGGCTTGCTCAATCAGAATTCACAACTCTTTTACGGTAGTATTCGTGAAAACCTGACTTTGGGTGCACCGCTCGCTACGGATCAACAGATTCTGGAAGCCTTGCAAATCACCGGTGCACTTAACTTTGTTCAGGAGAAAAAAGAAGGTCTGGATCATATTATTCTGGAAGGTGGAGTGGGCTTCTCGGGTGGACAGCGTCAAGCCTTGTTACTGGCAAGGCTCCTGATCCGCCAGCCGAAAATTTTGTTGCTAGATGAGCCAACTGCAGCGATTGATGATGTTTCAGAAAAACAGTTAATAGATCATCTGAAAGGGTATCTGGCACATCGTACACTGGTGGTAGCAACGCATCGTCGCGCTGTACTAGAGTTAGTTGACCGTATTCTTGTGGTCAATGATGGCAAAATTGTCATGGATGGTCCACGAGATCAAATATTAAATCAGTCACAGGTAGGAACTAAACGGGTCGTGGGAGCAAGCGCATGAGTGAACCACATACATTAACGCGTTCAAACAAAGTGAGCTTTCAGGAACCACCATTACCTAAATCCAGTCTGATTATCTGGATTGTGGGCATTGGTTTGTTAATACTGCTGACGTGGGCCTGGTTATTTAAACTGGAAGAGGTTTCGACCGGTACGGGTAAAGTCATTCCATCTTCCAAAGAACAAGTGATTCAGTCTCTGGAGGGTGGCATTCTAACCAAGTTAAATGTCAAAGAAGGTGAGATTGTAGAACGTGGTCAAGTCTTGGCACAGCTTGATCCAACCCGATTTGAATCTAATGTCGGTGAATCAGAATCCTTGCTGATCGCTTCACGTGCGACTTCCGCCCGTTTACGTGCAGAAGTGAGTGGTACGCCGTTGTCTTTCCCGGAAGAAGTGCTGAAATATCCGAAACTGGTTAAAGAAGAAACCGCACTGTATCAGTCACGTCGTGCCAATCTGGAAGAATCTCTTGCCGGCTTGCAACAGGCATTGGTACTAGTACAACAGGAACTGGAAATGACCGCGCCATTGGTGGCTAAAGGGGCAGCCAGTGAAGTTGAAGTTTTACGGCTGAAGCGTGAAGCCAATGATTTGCGTAACCAGATGAATGATATTCGCAACCAATATTATGTGAAAGCACGGGAAGAATTGTCCAAAGCCAATACTGATGTAGAAACCCAGCAACAGGTGGTACGCGGCAAGTCAGATACCTTGAACCGGACCATTTTTAAATCACCAGTTCGTGGCGTGGTCAAAGAAATTGATGTCATGACTTTGGGTGGTGTGGTTCCGCAAAATGGCAAGCTGATGACCATCGTCCCTCTGGATGAAAAATTACTGGTTGAAGCCCGAATTTCACCACGTGATATTGCCTTTATCCGACCTGATCAGGAAGCACTGGTTAAAATTACGGCCTATGATTACTCGATTTATGGTGGTCTAAAAGGCAAAGTGACCGTGATTTCGCCAGATACCTTGCGAGATGAAGTCAAACAGGATCAGTTCTATTATCGGGTGTATATTCGTACCGATAGTGACAAATTGAGAAACGCCGCCGGGCAGGAGTTCAATATCACACCAGGTATGGTGGCTTCCGTCGATATTCGTACCGGAGCAAAAACGGTAATGGACTATCTCATCAAGCCATTCAATAAAGCTAAAGAAGCATTGCGTGAACGTTAAATTTAAAAGTAATTAATAAAATTAAATTGAATCAAGCCTCTCTATACGAGAGGCTTTTTCTTTGCCACATCAAAACAGGTATACTGCACAGGTGAAATTTGAATGCCTGAAGTTATGCCATTTACTATTGCCAGCCTTGTTAGTTTTGAGGAAGACATCAAAAAAAGCCGATTTCAGGCCTTTGCCACACCTGTAGAAAATGAACAGGATGTGAAGGATTTTCTGGAGGCCTATCGTGATCCGACCACCACTCATCAATGCTGGGCCTGGAAAATCGGTCATCATGTACGTTTTAATGATGATGGTGAGCCATCGGGTACAGCAGGCCGACCGATCCTCGCGACCATTGAAGGCAATGAGCTAACCAATGTACTAGTACTGGTGAATCGCTGGTATGGCGGTATTAAATTAGGCACCGGTGGACTGGTCCGTGCCTATGGTGGCTGTGCTGGACAATGTTTGTTATTAGCTGAAAAAATTGAGCTGATTGAAAAGAAAAAGGTCGAATTTGCTTGCCAGTTTAATGAGTGGGCGATTTTTCAGTATGAGCTGAATCAGCAGCAGATTGATTATCAGGAAGAATATACTTCTGAAGGTGTACAGGTTCAGGCACAAATTCAGAAACATCAGATTGAACCTTTTGCGTTGAAGATTCAGGATGTTACTCGCGGACGTGAACAGTTAAAAATTATAGAAGAAGCCACAGATGACTGAACCAGATCCATTACTGAAATATCGTGAGCAGCATAAGCACCGTCTAAATTATATGCCTTGGCTATATTGGTCCTTAAAACCGAAGAATCGTGGTTGGGCTGAGGCTTGGCAAAAAGAATATCAGACCTATCTGATGGAGATGGAAACAGTCGAAATTGGCGAAAACTGTTTTATTTCGCCGTTGGCACATATCTTCGCTGAGCCGGGACGTAAAATTATTATCGGGGACAATACCTTTATTGCGGCAGATTGTACGCTACATGGTCCTTTGGAGATAGGGAGCGAAGTCGCAATCAATCATCACTGTATTCTGGATGGTGGTCGGGTAGGGATTAAATTGCATGATCAGGTACGCATCGCAGCTTATTGTCATATTTATGCCTTTGATCATGGAATGGAACTGGATCAACCGATTTATCAGCAGCCGGTCAGCTCCAAAGGAATTGAGATTGGCCGGGATGTCTGGCTAGGTGCCCATGTCGGCATTAAAGATGGGGTGAAAATTGCCGATCAGGCGATTATAGGTATGAATAGCATGGTCACGAAGGATATTGAAGCGCGTGCAATTGTCGCCGGAAATCCGGCAAAATTGATTCGATATCGGGATTAAAACAGTGAAATAGAGGCTTGGAAAAAGGATTTATATCAAGTGCTTAATATTCGGTAAGGGTCTTAGAACATCACATAAAAGTTAACATATTTCAATTCAAGCCTTACAGATTTCAGTGCACATTTACTAATGCTTGTGCTAAGTTAAAAATAACTAAGAAATTTTTATTATAAAAGAGAGGCTGAACATGAAACGTGTCATTGCCTGCATAGACTCCTCACCATGCACGAACGCGCTTGCAGATGCGGCTGCATGGATTGCCAAACAGACCGGCCGTGAACTGGTTTTATTACAGGTTCTGGATTATTACCCGGCCAGTTATCATCTTGGGGAAATTAGTGGTGTGATTGGCTTTGAAAGCAATGCCATGTTGCTTAAAGAACTGGCTGAGCTGGAACAGAAGCAAAGTGAAATCGCGCTTAGTTATAGCAATAATCTGCTCCAGCACATTTCGGATCGTATCTTTAAAGATTATGGCATCCGCACCACGCATATTCAGGAAAAGGGTGATTTTCTAGAACAAAGTTTTCAGATTCTAAAACCTGATGATATTGCAGTCATCGGACTACTCGGTGAGCGTTCTGCCGAAAAAAACAAGCCAATCGGCACCAATGTAGAAAACTTTATTCGTGGTGCTAACTGTACAGTGATGACTGTAGGGGAACACTTCAGACCACCGACACGTTTTATCTTTGCTTATGAGTATTCACCGACCTGTGTGAAGATGATGAAACGTATTGCAGAAAGTGATTTATTAAGACAATTACAATGTCATCTGCTTTATATCGGGGATCATGTGGAAATCCTGAATGAGCCTCTGCAATATTTGACAGAAGCAGGACTAGAGGTCGTGCCAGAATACCGTTACGGAGAAGTGGCTGAGAATATCCTGTCTTATCAGCAGGAACATGGGATTCAGTTAATTGTCTTGGGAGCATTCAGTCATAGCAAAATCCACCAGTTCTTCTTGGGTAGTATTGCGACAACGATTTTCCGAAATTCTAAAGTGCCATTATTGGTAGCGAAGTAGAAAGAAGGTGATAAAACCGGCATAGATGTATTTTTTGATAAATTGTTACAGCTTGAATTAAAAATAACCAGAGTTATCCTCATATATTGTGGATAACTCTGTGGTTACATTCTGTAAGATGATGTTATTTATCAGGAATACTTTATTGGCTGATTTTTGTTCTAGTCGTATTATTTGACAATTGCGAGTGCAAAACCATCATGGCCTTTGCTACCGACGGTCTGTAAAGCAGTACAAGACAAGATACGTGGATGATTTTCCAGCGCTTTAAACATGTCACGAATGCCTTCAATACTTGGTTTTTTATTGTCCGGATTGATGATATCACCGGCACGAATCACATTGTCCAAGAAGATAATGGTGCCGGAGTGAGAAAGGTTTAAGCTCAGCTCCAGATATTCAGGATAGCTTTGCTTATCAGCATCAATAAAAATAAAGTCGAAGGCCTCAGTATCTTGAGGCAGGGCACGAAGCACATCTGCAGCACGGCCACATTTCAGCTCAACTTTCTGTTTTAACTGTGCACGATCAATATTTTCCTGTCCCATGGCAGCATGCGTTTCACGGCCTTCAATGGTCAGGATATAACCGTCTTCAGGCAGGGCACGAGCTAGCCACATGGTGCTATATGCAGCAAAAGTTCCTAGTTCCAGTATACGCTTGCACTTATTCATCTGGATCAGCATTTGCAGCAGCATGCCCTGATTCGGCGCAACAGCCAGATGATCTGGAAAACCATGTGCAGCAGTATTTTCAAGAGTCTGATTCAGGATAGGATCTTCAGGAATTAAATGTGAATCAATGTAGCGGTCAATATCTGTCCACATTTGTTGCATAGTACTCGCACCTTTGTTGTGATGCGTGCATTTTAAACTTTTCCAGGCACAGCGCAATTTATTGTTCTATATTCGCTGGTTTTTTAGGCTATACAAAGCCAAAAGCTGGCTTTGTATAGCAAATGAAATGACTTAGTAATTACACATTGATGAGCGACGGCTTAAATCTGGGCCCCAGGTACGATAACCTTGAGTATCAATATGGATTTGGCCAGAGGCATATAAACCGAGCCCCATATTCAGGCTTTGTCCATGCTGTAACCAGAACTGGCACAGTTTGAACTTGGTATTTTCAATCGCTGCATAATCCTGAGCCTGTGGGTACTCAGGTCCGATCCGAAAATCAATTGCCGAGTTAAACAGGTGACGTGAAGAATTGGCTCCACCGGCACACTGGTTCAAAGGCAGGTCACGATAAACCGAAGTGACTTCAAAATCAGTCAGCACATTAGCTGCAACCAGATATTTAAAGACACGTAAAGTAGGCACCTGATTTGACCAGAGCTCACGGCTTGGAATCATGTATTGCGATCGACCACATTTGGCCCAATCCCGTGCAGTACGCATCAGCTCAAAACTTGGGATAATATTTCCGACCCCTTGCTGGGCCAAAAAGTTTTCATATTCACGTACAAGAGACAGGTTATTTAGTGCCGATACCCAGTGAGTATAGACATAAGGAACCGGTTTAGGCTGTGGTTTATGATTGTACTGGACTCGTTCTTCTGGGATATAAATCCTTTTATCTGGAGTTACTTTACCAGACTGTTTTGTGGTGGCACATCCTACAAAGACAAGCGGGATTATACAAACACTCAATAACCCCTTTATTAAATGCTTCATTGATAGCAATTCAGATATTTTAAAATAGCGCTATTTTAGTCCACTTTTACGGAGAAAATCAGGATAAATTGCAATGAAATGTGTGGATGAGGTATAAAAAAAGACCAGTCTATGCTGGTCTTTTTTTAAGATTTGAAAAATTATTTTTCAAGATATTGTAATTTATCAGTTTTACCATTCCACTCTTCACGGTCAGCAGGTTGCTCACCAATTTGAGTGATGTTCGGCCATTTCTGAGACAGTTCAGCATTCAGTTCGATAAAGACTTCTTGGCCTTCCGGTAACTCATCTTCAGAGAAAATTGCATTTGCAGGACATTCAGGCTCACATAACGCGCAGTCGATACACTCGTCCGGGTTAATCACAAGGAAGTTAGGACCTTCATAGAAACAGTCTACAGGGCAAACTTCAACACAGTCTTGATATTTACATTTAATACAATTTTCAGTGACAACGAAGGTCATGGCGACAGCTACCTAAAAAATATGGTTCTAATGACGAATACCGTATTTTAGGCAAAAATAGAGGGAACAAACAATTCCTTTTATTGATATTTGTTATATATAGGGCTGTTAAATTTGAAAAAACTGCGATGATTTGATGAAAGGCTTAGGGAATGAGAATCATCATCAGCTAAGCCCTATACAAGATAGGGCTTAGGAGAGATTTTAACTTGGCTGTTTCATGAGATCTTTGAGCGCATATAGCTGCTGTAATGCTTCACGTGGGCTCAGGTTATCAACATCAATGTCTTCTAATAACTCAAGTGCTGCTGAAGGCTTTTCAATCTCGATGACCTTTTCAATAATTTCCGGCATCGCAAACAGGTCATGCTGTGGACTTTGCGGTTTAGCCTGATGTTGCTTTTCCAGAATCTTCAAACGATGTTGGGCTTCTTTAATTACAGCCGCAGGAATACCTGCCAGTTTAGCCACCTGTAAACCATGACTCTGACTAGCTGGACCATGTTGGACTTTATGCAGCAGAATCAGGTTGCCATTTAGTTCTTTGGCTGTGACATGGTAGTTATCAATGCCTGATTCTTTATCCAGTTCGGTCAGCTCAAAATAATGCGTTGCGAACAGGCATAAACATTGAATGCGTTTAGTCAGATCAAGCACACAAGCCCAAGCCAATGACAGCCCGTCATAGGTACTGGTTCCACGTCCGACTTCATCCATCAGGACTAGCGACTGGCTGGTAGCATGATGCAGAATTTGCGAAGTTTCCGTCATTTCGACCATAAAAGTTGATTTACCAGTCGACAAATCATCTGCAGAGCCAATCCGGGTAAAAATCCGGTCAATTGGCCCCAGTGTTGTCGATTGTGCTGGCACATAACTACCACAATAAGCCAGTAGGGCAATCAGGGCGGTCTGGCGCATAAAGGTGGATTTACCACCCATATTTGGACCGGTAATGATGGCCATACGATGCTGATAATCCAGCTGGGTATCATTTGGAGTAAAGGCAGCCTTGCTTAAGGCTTCCACCACAGGATGACGACCGGCAACGATTTTCACACCAATTTCAGGACTGAATTTTGGTCGTGCCCAATTGCGTAAACGTGCCTGATGCGCAAAGTTTGCCAACAGATCGATCTGGGCAATCGCACTGCTCATCATCTGTAGATTGCCAATATCCTGACGCAGTTCATCCAGCAACATTTCGAACAGCATTTTCTCACGAGCAAGCGCACGGGATTCGCTTGACAGTACTTTATCTTCAAAAGCTTTTAGTTCAGGTGTGATATAACGCTCAGCATTTTTCAGTGTCTGACGACGGATATAATGCTCAGGAGCCTGTTCGGCTTGGGCACGGGTCAATTCGATATAGTACCCACTAACACGGTTGTAGCCGATTTTCAGGGCAGGAATACCGCTTTGCTCACGTTCCTTAATTTCCAGATCAATCAGGAACTGTCCGGCATGATCACGGATTTTACGCAGCTCATCCAGCTCGCTATCGAAACCTTCTGCAATGACATTGCCATCACGTAGCAATACCGGTGGATTTTCAACAATAGCTGACATCAGGCGCTGATGCAGGCCATGAAAATCGCCCAGTTCTTGATTCAGCTGCTGTAATAATTTCGAATTCTGCTGACTTAACAGTGGTTGTAACGCATGGCGTAAAAATGGAATCTGTGCACAGGCCTGACGTAATTGAACCAGATCGCGTGGACGCGCACTGCCGAGAGCAATACGGCTGAGTACACGTTCAATATCACTGATTTCTTTTAAGACCAGACGGACTGGCGATTCATGGAAACCTTCAAGCAATGCCTGTGTCGCATCCAGTCGCTCATCCAGTATGGCAGTATCACGAAGCGGTTGCATCAAGGTTCGGCTAAGCAGACGGCCACCCATAGCGGTCTGGCAGTCATTGATCAACTGGAACAATGAAGTGCCATGTTCAAATAAAGGCTCAATCAATTCGAGGTTGCGACGGGTGACTGGATCTAGTGCAATAAAGTCTGAACTTTGTTCCAGTTGAATGGTTCGGATATGCGGTAAAGCCGTTTTCTGGGTTTCTTTAGCATAATGAATCAATGCAGCCGCAGCAGCTTTGGCCAAGGGCAGATGATCAATTCCGAAACCTGAAAGTGTGCTTACTGCAAACTGGTCGCATAATGTCTTCTGAGCATTGTTCTGGTTGAAGTCAACATTCGGACGTTTACTGATTGGAACATCTAGTTGTTGTTTTAAGTGTTCTATCAGTGCCTGATCTTGCAGATTTTCATCCACCACAATTTCGCTTGGCATCAGGCGTGCCAACTCAATGGCTAACTGACTTAAGTCATAATCGATTTGCTGGACTTTAAATAAACCGGCACTCAGGTCGAGAAGTGCAATTCCGATTTGTTGCTGGTGAACACACAGAGCAACCAAGTTGGAGGTTTGATGCGCACCTAATAAGGCATCATCGGTTAAGGTTCCAGGGGTGATAATTCGGACGACCCCACGTTCAACTGGACCTTTACCAGTCACTTCACCGATCTGCTCGCAGATCACCACCGTTTCGCCTTTTTTCACCAGACGAGCCAGATAGCCTTCAGCGGCATGGAAAGGTACACCGGCCATGGGAATTGGCTGGCCATTGGCTTTACCGCGATGGGTCAGGGTAATGCCTAAAATCTTGGCTGCCTTATGGGCATCTTCAAAGAACAGTTCATAGAAATCACCCATGCGATAAAACATTAATGAGTGTGGATGCTGCATTTTGACCGACATGTACTGCTGCATCATGGGCGTTAAGCTAGAGAGATCAGCCACAAGTTCTGAACTGGTCATTAAGAAAAAATCCTTTAAATATATAAAGCCAAACCTGAATCTTTTTCCGGAACATTATCCTCGGAAAACCTGGAAAATAGCCTAAGCTAAAATCCTGTAAAGACCGGTTTGAATGTCAAAAATAATTGCTCCAAGTCTAACAAATTTAATTTTTAGAAAGAAATATAAATCCGCAGGAATCTGTATTTGGACGGACTTAGTCGATATAAAGCATAAAAGGGTATTGATACATGGGTTGCCCATAAAAAAGCCACCGATTGGCAGCTTTTTTTATATCTTTCATCAAAATTTAATCAGGGTCATACAATCCTAAGTCGACCAGATGTAATCTGAGAAGGCGGCGGAGTTCCAGTACAGCTTCAGGCGTTTCCTGAATCGAATGTCCACCTTTGATGATCTCTTCAGAGAGTGCGCCGTCCAGTCGGGCACTTTGATACGGTACGACATCATCTGTCATGATAGCTTTGTCTTGACTGTCCATAGTATTCCCCATGATGTTATGGAATTTAAAGCCCCGAAATGGCACCACATCACGTGTCAGCGCATTAAACTTGGAGTTTTTAGACAGGTCACTCGGGCCATTTTGAATCATGTCATGGCCAATTTCCTTGAGAAAATCATCCAGTCCGATGTCGCCTTGTAGCGTGTCGGCAAATGCTCCGAGAAAGGCACCAGGCAATTTAATAATTTTACGTGCCGCCAGCGTAAACCAGCGATCAGCATAATCAGTACCGCGATGTGGGGCTGCCAGGAAAATAGCCCGACTGAAATTAGGTACAGGTTTGATATCCAGACGTGCTTTAAATAAGGGATTATTGCGGAAGCGTTCGATACGACGATTATTCAGCAGCTCTTCCGTGCGTGGAATCAGATTGGCATCACTGACCAGAAGACGGGCAATCACACCCCCCATACTGTGTCCGACCAGTACAGCATCTTTCTTGGCGGGATCGTTGGGTTTATTCAATTTGAAAGCTTGCTGAATTAGTGCATTAATCTGATAGCGGCTTTCCAGAATTGGCATATTGGTCGAATAAAATACCTGCCATACCTGGAAGTTTTCGCGCAGTACCGGATCACCCATCACATCGTTGGTTAAACGAATCCAGGCTTCCGGGCTGCTGGCCAGACCATGAATCAGCACAATGACTTTTTTCTTAGGATTATAAGGTTCCAGCATATACAGATGCGGCATGGTCAGGTTGTCATCACGATCAATCAGCACCAAATAAGCTGATCGTCCGAGATTGTTTTCAGCCAGCCACAAGCCATAAGGGGCCGAGAAATTGGCTGCCAGAGAATACTGTTTACCGGCGACAGTAACTTTTTCATGTTTGTACGGGTCGTATAACTTAAGGTGAAATTCCGGGCTGTTAATGATCTGTTCTACACTGTTGCCAGACTTTGGAATGGCAGTAATGGTCGTGGCCAAGTAGCGTGCAGCGTGAATATTCGGATTACGGCCTTCCTGATACTGATATTTGAGAGGATCGACAATATATTTTTTATTCGGCGTAATGCGTTTTTCTTCAGGCAAAATAACCACAAACTCTGAGCCGAAACCATCACGGCGGGTAATCGAACGCAGCCCGGAAAAGTTCATATTATAAGTAGACATGAGCTTTTCAAAAGACTGGTCTTTAATTTCCGGATAATTTTCAAAATCAACTGAGTAAATGCTATTACCGACCTGAATCTTGCGGCTTACCTCTTTAGAGGGATGACGTTCAGAATAGACGTGAATCAGGTGTGCTATCGCAAGGTTATAGAAGTCACGGATCTGGACCTGACGGTTGTCAAAGATACGATCCTGTGGTGCACGCTGGGTCTTGAACAGGTACGCATAGCTATAGCGGATACTCTGATCCAACATGACCAATTGCTGATCCTGACACTTCTCAATATTCTGTTTTTGTAGCTGCTTTTTTTCTTCAGACTGGGTCTTGGTCAGGAGACTGCTTTTACATCCGGCAGAGTTCCCGAGCTGCAAAGACTTGGCAAGATACAGCTCACTGGCGGTAGACAATAATTCTTCATCCAGAATTTCAGGAATTTGCTTCAGTGCATCTACACAGTTTTGCGGTTGTTCGGTACAGATGCGAGCTTCACGGCCTGTCATGGACAGGACATTCAGACTGGCTTCACTCAGCTTGTCACGGGTAAGGATGCTGTCACGTTCATTACTGATGGTGACATTAATGGCCTGTTCTTTAACGCTGACGACCTGACAGCCGCTCAGGACAGCCCCTAGCAGGATTGAACAGAAAAGGAATGCTTTATTCATTTTATGGTGCATATAGATTCTGGAAGCTCAGTCTAATTGTGTATTAATGTTTTGTATTTTACTGATTTTTTCAAAAAAATAGACTGCCTAAGCAGTCTATTTTGTAACTCAAATTCGAGTAATATTTACATTAATTTTTTGGCGTCATCACTTGCCATACATTCCAACGGCCTTGCTTCTCAATTTCCTGGATCAGACGATCTGCAACTTCAGCTTCTTGAGGGTATTTCACCTTGTAGTTTTTCAGGATTTGTACCGCATTTTTTTTGTTTTCCATGGCAATGTAGTTGTTTGCCGCAGACAAATAGGCCTCCTGAACACCGGCTTGCATAGCTTTGTCTAGGTAGGGAATAGCTTCTCGCTGGCCACCACCTTCAGACAGGCCAAAACCGAACCAGAAGTTGGCTTCCGCATCATCCTGGTTAATTTTCAGGATACGCTGTGCGTAGGCCAAAGACTTGGTGGTATAGATAGAACCTAAATCAAGATTACGTGCCATAACGCTGGCCTTAAATGCACGCATTAATACATCAAATGAAGCATTTGGACGTGAAGCTAAAGTATCCAGTTGTTGAGAAACTTCGCGAAGCTTCGCTTCAAAACCACGGCGTTCCTGACGGTCGCTAAAGCGGGGTGGATAATGACGCGCTTTACCTTCTACCATCTGCAAGAAATCATCGATTTCAGTAATGTCGATTTCATTTTCATTGGCAAGTGCTGCATAACGCATACTGCGTGTATTGCTATCCACCATCGGGATAATCAGCTTGTTTACATCTAGGGTTAACTGTTTAGACGGATCTTTAGGATCAGTCACTACCATTTTTGTCACTGGCTGCGCAGCGGCTTTTTGCAAATGTACTTCAAATGGAGGTGGTTCGTTATAGTTAAATGGATTTAAAGCATAAAATGGCGGAGTAATTTCAGGTTCAACAAAAACTATCTGATCAGCTGGTTTCTGTTCTTGTTTGCTTGATGTCGGTGCCATAGAGCACGCCGTCATGGTAAAAGCTAAGCAAGCAATTGCTAAGGGCTTCAAGGTCATAATATCCGTCCATTCATGTTATTTTTTAAAACATCTATTCAAAAAATGCATGATCGTCAGTCTATGAAAAGTGCTGCGATCATGCAAGCAAATGCGTGTTACAAAAGAATTACGATTTATAGTCAGGCCTTGGACTGACTGGTTTGTGCTTCGCACTCACGGCGCGCATCTTCTAGAATTTTAAGTTCTTCCTTGCTAAATGGCTGTTCATTTAACTGGTTTTTCTTAAAAGTCGGGTCAAGCAGAGACAGGCGGTTGCACAGTGTATTCATGCGTTTTTCATTTTGTTGAATACGGTCAAGTAGAACACGCATGCCTTCCAGAATCGGGTCTGTCTGATCCTGTGTTGTTGCATAAGGCTGGAAACCAATGCTTTCTGCATAATCACGACGACGAGCTTCAGCATCCTCTTTTGGCTGGTCTTTGGTGATAAAGCGCGCTGGATTGCCAACCGCTGTGGTATTCGGCGGAACTGCTTTAGTAACTACAGCATTGGAACCGACCTTGGCATTTTTACCTACCGTGAATGGACCCAGGATTTTGGCACCTGCACCAACAACAACGCCATCTTCCAGAGTCGGGTGACGTTTGCCTTTATTCCAGGTTGTACCACCCAAAGTCACACCATGATATAGGGTGACATCATCGCCAATTTCTGCAGTTTCACCAATCACTACACCCATGCCATGGTCAATAAAAAAACGTTTACCAATCTTGGCGCCCGGATGAATTTCGATACCTGTTGCAAAACGGCTAAAAGAGGACAAAACACGCGCTGTACCTTTACAGTCTTTTTTCCATAGCTCATGTGCCATGCGATGCATAATCAGTGCATGGATGCCAGGGTAGGTGGTTAAGACTTCTAAGGTATTGCGTGCTGCAGGATCGCGCGCAAAGACAGCTTGGATATCTTCTTTGAGCTGTTTTAGCATTAGTTTTGATCCTCATCCTGTTGTGATGTATGGGAAGATTTTTTCCAGGTGCCGTTATTCAGTGCCTGAACACGAGTGAAAATACCACGAAGTAAGTGATATTCCATACGATCTAATTGTATACGTCCGAAAAGGCGACGCAAGCGTAAAGGAAGTAATCGTGGGTTTTTTGGATCCATAAATTCAATTTCTGCCAGCATTTTTTCCAGATGCGGGTAGAATTGTTCCATCTGTTCATGGGGCACCAGCGGTTCATCCCACTCCATTTCAATGCCATCAATAACTTGCATGGTGGCTTTGGGATCACGAGGATGTTCTACCTGATCCAGTGCCGCCATACGCAGTTCATAGCAGATCACCTGAATAGCTTGAGCAACATTCAAAACACCATAATCCGTATTCACAGGAATAGTTAGGTGATAATTCGCCATCGCCAGTTCTTCATTGGTCAGACCGCGGTCTTCACGGCCAAACAGAATCGCAATTTCCTGTTTTTCTTGCACCACAGCTGAAAGTGCTTTTTCAGCAGCAGGACGAACGTCTAGTAAAGGCCATGGAATAGTGCGACTACGCGCACTAGTACCAAAGACGATCTGGCAATCTTTAATGGCTTCTTCCAGTGTTTCTACGATTTCAATCTGTTCGATCAGATCAGTTGCACCTGCAGCCAGTGCATCAATATCTGGATGCGGATAAGTTTTAGGTGCAACCAGGACCAGTTTGCACAGGCCCATGGTTTTCATGGCACGTAATGCACTACCAATATTGGCAGGCAGGGTGGTATTAACCATGACAATACGCACATGGGAGAGATGTGCTGAAACAGCAGCATTGTCAATTTGACTCATGATGATTCCAGTTTGGATATATTAAAATGGGAGATTTATGAATACTGCGGTTGAGACTCGGCTTCATACTGTGCCAAGGCATCGTCCATACTCATATCTGAAGGTGGAGGTGGCACTTCAACTGGTTTGGCTTGTTCATAAGATACGGCGCGGGCAGCTTTAGATTTCACCTGATACTCGATATACAGCGCAGTCTTGCCAAAATAGTCACGCAACTTGGCGAGCAGCTCATCCAGCGGCGCAATTTTCCAGCTTAAGCCCAGATGCAGTTCGGCCGTAGCATAGCCATAATCCAGATACAGAATCACTGGAATATGCGTACTCATGTCCACATTGGTATATGGCATTAGAATCTGCTGCAAGTCACGGCTAAGGGTTTTGCTGTAATGTTCAGCTTGCAAGGTAATTTTGATGCTGTTGGCACGTTTCTGACGGATTTCATTCAGGCTAAAGGCTTTGGTCAGACGACCCAGTGGACGATCAAAACCCTCACGCTCGTAAATTTCACCTTCAATCACCACCACTTTATCGACCTGAACGATGTCTTTAAAGCGCTGGAAGCGTTCATGGTTGGTAGAAATTTCGATACGTGCCGTACCATCATCTAATGTCACCATCATCCGGTTCGGGAAGTTAGCGACATCGACTACCAGACCGGCAAATACAGTCGTTACACCACGACGGGTTGGGGTTAATTCATTGATCTGACAAGGAACAAAGGCTTTCAGCTCATTACGATATACATCAATCGGGTGACCCGTTAGATATAGGCCGAGTGTATCTTTTTCACCTTTGAGACGGACTTCATCTGACCACGGTTTCACCGGTTTGGCAGGTTTACGTTGAACTTCTTCAACTTCACCAAACAGGTCCATGATGCCGGTTTCACGGTTTTGACGGGCCTGATCTGCAGCTTGTACGGCTTCAGGCAGTTGTGCCATCAGATCGGCACGTTCAATACCCAGACAATCCAGTGCACCTGCACGAATCAAGGCTTCAAGGGTACGTTTGTTGATTTTCTTCAGGTCGATACGGTGACAGAAGTCAAACAGGTCTTTATATGGACCTTCTTTTTGACGTGATTCAATCACGGATTGCATTGCCGCCTCACCGACGCCTTTGATCGCGCCCAAACCATACACAATGGTTTTTGGATCGCTGGCATGGAACTGGTAAATCGACATATTCACCGATGGAGGCAATACTTCCAGACCATTATGACGGCAGTCATCAATCAGGAACACCACGTTATCAGTGTTCTGCATTTCCGAGGTCATCACCGCTGACATAAATTCAGCCGGGTAATGCGCTTTCAACCAAGCTGTTTGATAAGCTACCAGGGCATAGGCGGCGGCATGCGATTTGTTAAAGCCGTAGCCTGCGAATTTTTCCATATAGTCGAA
Source organism: Acinetobacter sp. CAU_H_60 (assembly GCF_058599385.1). Taxonomy (NCBI): domain Bacteria; kingdom Pseudomonadati; phylum Pseudomonadota; class Gammaproteobacteria; order Moraxellales; family Moraxellaceae; genus Acinetobacter; species Acinetobacter sp. CAU_H_60. The sequence continues at coordinate 1,292,853 of NZ_CM178653.1, forward strand.
GATATGGTTGGCGGTGGCTTCATCGATATCTTTTTTCGCAGCACCTTCAATGAAGATCTTACGCTGCTTGACCATTTCCTCAGGTTTTTTCTTACCCATCGCACGACGAAGTAAGTCCGCACCACCCAAGCTATAGCCGGCACAGAACTGTGCAGACTGCATTACCTGTTCTTGGTATACCATGATCCCGTAAGTTGGCTCTAACACCTTTTCCAGCAAGGGATGCAGGTATTCGAATTCACCACCGTGCATACGATGGATAAAGTCAGGAATCAGGTCCATTGGACCTGGACGGTATAGCGATACGAAGGCAATAATTTCTTCGAACTTGCTTGGACGCGCTTCCTTGAGCATCTTCTTCATGCCGACGGATTCAAACTGGAATACTGCAGTGGTATTCGCCGTCGCAAAGATGTTATAGGCAGGCTTGTCATCCAGCGGAATATAGGAAATATTGACTGGCTCAGTGACGTCTGGACGTGCATTAATATGCTTGATCGCATCTTCAATTACAGTCAGGTTACGTAGACCCAAGAAGTCAAATTTTACCAGGCCGGCAGCTTCGACATCGTCTTTATCGAACTGGGCTACACGTGCTGTACCATCAGCATCACACATCACGGCTGAATAGTCAGTCAGCTTGGTTGGGGCAATGACCACACCACCGGCATGTTTACCGGTGTTACGGGTAATACCTTCCAGCTTGAGTGCCATTTCCCAGATTTCTGAGGCATCGTCATAATCGGGATTCGATGGATTGGTGACGATGTCTTTTAGCTGTGGTTCTGCTTCCAGAGATTCTTCCAGACTTAAACCCAAAGGCTTGGTCGGAATTAGTTTGGAAATACGATCGGCCAGACCATAAGATTTACCCAGTACACGGGCTACGTCACGAATCGCACCTTTAGCCGCCATGGTACCGAAAGTCGCAATCTGCGATACCGCATCACGGCCATAAGTCCGTGCGACATAGTCAATCACGCGGTCACGACCAGCGATACAGAAATCGACGTCAAAGTCGGGCATCGAAACACGTTCCGGATTCAAGAAACGTTCGAACAGCAGATCATAGCGCAGAGGATCAAGGTCGGTAATTTTGAGGCTGTAAGCTACGAGGGAACCGGCACCTGAACCACGGCCTGGACCTACCGGCACGCCATTACCTTTGGACCATTGAATGAAGTCCATCACGATCAGGAAGTAACCCGGGAAACCCATGTCCAGAATAATCTTGATCTCAAAGGCCAGACGTTCATCATAAGGCTGACGGATTATAGGCCAATCTTCTTCACGTTTTTCTGGTGGATACAGGAAGTTCAGGCGTTCCTCTAAGCCTTCTTCACACAAATGTGCGAAATAGGTATCAATGGTATGGCCTTCAGGAATTGGGTAATCTGGTAGATCGTTGAAACCTAAACGTAGGGTGACATTACAACGTTTTGCGATATGGAAGGTGTTTTCAATCGCGGTTGGAATATCCGAGAATAGCTCCGCCATTTCTGTTGAGCTTTTAAAATATTGTTCAGGACTATAGGTTTTAGGACGGCGATTATCACCCAGCACATAACCATCTGCGATACAGACACGCGCTTCATGTGCTTCAAAATCTTCACGAGCAATAAAGTGCACATCATTATGTGCAACTACACCAATATTATATTTCTTTGCGAGCTTTACCGCTTCTTCAATGAAAGTATCTTCATTAGCACGGCCAGTGCGGGTGAGGGCTAGATAAACACGGTTGCCAAATTTCTCTACCCATTCTTGTAGTAGCGGTTCAGCTTTATCAGGATTTGAGGTAATCAGCATTTTGCCGACATCGGACTGCATACCGAGCAATACGATCATGTCATCGTGCTGGTTCAAGATCCAATCTTTCTGTACGCAAGGAATATCTAGTTGCTGGCCGCTGATATAACCTTCAGACACCAGTTCGGTCAGGTTGCGCCAGCCTTTATTGGTCATAGAAAGCAGGGTGACACGATGTTCCGCATCATTCAGGCGGATTTCAGAACCGAGAATTGGTTTAATGCCTTTATCCAGACATTTTTTATAGAATTTGACTGCGGCATGTAGATTGGATAAATCAGTCAGCGCAAGTGCTGGCATCTCGTCATTCGCAGCAGCTTTGACCAAGTCAGGTATACGTACGATGGATTCAGTAATCGAAAATTCTGTATGAATACCAAGATGAACAAAGTGCATATATGAGTCCCTGCAAAAACCACTCGATAGTTTAGCACGGGATTTATTGTTTCAGTTTTGAAATTGAGGGGAAATGCTGAACTTTTAGATCTTAATTTAAAGTGGACTTTGGAGTGATTATTTTACTTAAACAAGGATAATTTCCCTGAAATTAAATCTATAGCCCAGCGACATGGATGTCGCCAGTTGATCTGTGGCACAAGGAAGTGCCATCAGATCAACAAAGGGGTTTTGTTACTTTTGCCCCGTCAAAAGTAAGGGGAAACTTTTAAAGGTAAGGTTGGTTATCCTAAGATCAAAAGCAAAATAATATTTAGTAATAATTTTAATAGACAGCTCATAAATTCAGAAGAATTGAAATTTCAAAAATAAATGATTTCTATAATTCATGAGCGAGTACACTAAATCTCTTACTTTACTTTTGAAAGATCAAAAGTAACAAAAATCTTCTGTTGGCTTGATGATATGTCCATATATCACAATCCAACGGGCGACATCCATGTCGCCAACCTCGATAGTTAATAGGTTGATTAGGGTGTTATAGATTTTTATATAAGAATAAAACCCTCAGAAAGAGGGCTTTATTTACTTAGGAATTTAGCTTAACGAAGTCGAGATAACCAGTCACCGACACTTTGTACAATCTGTACCAAGATCAACAAAACAATTACAGTCATGATCACGACTGAGGTATCAAAACGCTGGTAACCATAAGAAATCGCTAAGTCGCCAATACCACCAGCACCAACGGCACCCGCCATCGCCGTTGCACCAATCAAGCTAATGGTGGCAGTGGTCAGATTTAGGATCAGTGAGCTACGTGCTTCTGGCAGAATAAACTTAAAGATAATCTGCATTGGCGTTGCTCCCATCGCTTGTGCAGATTCGATAATGCCTTCATTCACTTCCAGTAGAGAAGTTTCTACCAGACGGCCGATATAAGGACCGACATAAATAGTTAGAGGTACAATCGCTGCCCAAGTACCGATAGAAGTACCGACCAAGAATTTTGTTAAGGGAATAACTGCAATCAGCAGAATAATAAAGGGTAGGGAACGCAGTGCATTCACAATCGGGTTTAGAACGTGGTAAATCACACGGTTTGGCAGAATGCCGTTTGGGCGAGTGACAAGTAAAATGATCGCCTGAATAAAGCCCCAGATACAGCCAAACAGCATTGCGAAGAACACCATGTGAAAGGTTTCTTGCAGTGCAGTAACAAACTGATCCATCGATAGTGAACTTTTCCAGAATGGCGCAGTAATAGTGGTCAACCACTGTACAATTAAGTCTCTCATTCTTGTACTCCTGCTTGATCTACTTGTACGCCGTTATCTCTCAGATATTGCATCGCTGCTGTGATTTGCGCTTGATCGCCTAAAAGTTGGATAAACATCTGGCCAATCACCGACCCATTAATTTCTGTCATATTGGCAAACAGGATATTCAAGCTGATATCAAACTGTTTAATCACACCTTGAATCACGGTTTCCTGCGCTGAGCTGCCCAGGAATTTTAAACAATAAATACTGTGATGATTTTGGTTTTCCAGATTCGCCAGAATATTCACTGGCAAGTTTTGCTGAAGTACAGTCTGAATGAAGTTTTTCGTAGTCGGATGTTGTGGCTGACTAAAGATTTGTAAGGTAGAACCGGTTTCAATCACATCACCTTTTTCCATGACAGCCACATAATCACACACGGTTTCGATCACATCCATTTCATGGGTGACCATAACAATGGTAATGCCTTGTTCCTGATTAATCCGTTTGAGTAGTTGCAGTACAGATTTAGTAGTTTGCGGATCTAGAGCAGAAGTTGCTTCATCACATAACAAAATTTTTGGGTGATTTGCCAATGCACGAGCAATACCAACACGTTGCTTTTGACCACCGGACAGTTCATCCGGGAAAGCATGACGCTTATGTTTCAGATCAATAAAATCCAGCAGTTCTTCGAGACGTTTTTCCCGTTCAGCCCTACTCCAGCCAAGCAACTTCATTGGCATTTCAATATTGGCAGCAACAGTTTTGGTCTGCATTAAGTTAAAATGCTGGAAAATCATGCCGATCTGGGTACGTTCCTGACGCAATGATTTGGCATCCAAAGCAGTAAAGTCCGTGCCATTGATAATCACCTGACCAGAAGTAGGGCGTTCAAGCAGATTAATCAGGCGGATCAGGGTACTTTTACCGGCACCACTATAGCCAATAATGCCAAAGATACTGCCGGTTGGAATCTGTAAATTAATCCGATTCAAGGCACGTAAGGTTTGACCCTTGAGCTCATACTGTTTGGAGATGTCTTTAAATTCAATCATAGTGTCAAATACTGCATCACGAATAAAAAAACAGGCAAGAAATCTTGCCTGTTCTGAATATTGATTATTGTATTACTTTTCTTCGGTTAAATAAGTCACTGGTTTATTTACAGCAACTTTAGTACCACCGAAGTGCTCATCAACATAGGCTTTCACAGCAGGAGTATGATACAACTGGCCAACTTTTTGAAGTACAGGATCATTTTGACGGTCAGCAGCGACAGCTAAAATGTTAACATTCATTTTAGTACTTTGATCAATCGCTTCGTAATAGATCGCATCTTTCAATACGTTCAGACCACCTTCCATTGCCAAAGTATTACCTAGAACAATCGCATCTACTTCATCTTTCACACGGACTGCAGTCGCCATTTGAATTGGCTTGATGACAATCTGTTTCGCATTTTCAGTGATGTCAGCAGGCGTACCTTTTACCAGGTCAAAGTTTGGTTTAAGTTTTACCAGACCCGCAGATTGTAAAAGTAACAATGCACGTGATTCATTCGCGCCATCGTTAGGAATAGCAATTGTCGCACCTTGCTTAAACTCTTCAACTTTTTTCACTTTGCTTGAGTAAATCCCCATTGGCTCAAGATAAGTCGTAGAAAGTGGAGCGATCTTTTGAGTATTGGCGTCGTTATAAGCAACCATATAGGCATAAGACTGGAAGGCGTTGACATCAATTTCTTTGTTGGCAACAGCAGTATTCATCGCCACATAGTCAGTAAAGTTTTTCACATCAAGCTTGATGCCGGCTTGTTTAGTTTCAGGCAAAGTTGAAATGTAGCGCCATACGTCAGCATCTGAACCAGTCGATGCCATAGTAACCGTTTGCAATTCACCTGAATCTTTGTTTTGTGCTGCGTCCGTTGCAGGCGCTTCTTGTTTTCCGCATGCAGTTAAAGTCAGTACAGATGCACTGAGTAAAACGCCAAGTAGCTTTTTCATAAAGATGTCCTAATTTTCGTGTTGCCTAAAGTATATGCATTTTAAGGTCATGTTAAAGTGGAGTTTTATTACACTTTCAGCTGACCTTAGATCGAGTCGCATGTGGCTCCGGCAGGGAAAATGCAAATGTACTGCAACAGTTCACGTTAATTCGATCGAATCAGAGTTCACCAAACCACTATATCGGTTTTCTATTTAGAGAGAGTAAATAGAGATTTTTAAAAGATATAATCGTATTTGGTGCTCTGAATGAGCGCAATCATAGCAATTATTATTTATTCAATATAGTGGATAAAAAGTATTTACTTATCTTTTTAATAGAATATTAATTAGATGAAAATGATCAAAATATTAATGAATACAATATATTATTTTTATTGAAGATAAGGAAAAATTCCAAACCGCTTAAATATTGATCTTTATAAGATTTTATCCAATAGAAATCATAAAAATGAATAAACATGATAAATCCATCAGTTCATTAAGCTACTGAAAGATCTTTTTTAATAAATACTTAGGGAGGGGGTAAGCCGTGTTTTATTTAACTGAGTAATTACTTTGATTGATTTCATACAATACATGCCAACATAAAGGGTGATCCTCTGGCAACTTTGGATGCAGAAATTCTTGAGTTTTTAGCATGCCTATCTTTTTCATCACCGCTTCGGATGGTGTATTGACTGTGGCAGTAAACGACACAACTTTATCTAGGTTTAAAGTATTAAAGGCATAATTCAATACTGCGCGAGCACCTTCAGTCGCATAACCTTGATGCCAATATTTTTTTGCTAGCCGCCAGCCAATTTCAATACAGGGTGAAAACTCAAACAATTTAGGTTGGGGTTGCAGCCCAATAAAACCAATAAATTCTTTAGTCTCTTTTAGCTCAACTGCCCATAAACCCCAACCATGCTGATCAATCTGCCGAGTCACTTTTTCGATAAATTGTAAACTTTGTTCAGGTGTCAGTAGGGCGGGAAAATAACGCATCACATCCTCATCTGCACACATTTGAATAAATGGGGCAGTGTCGGATTCTTGCCATTGGCGGAGGATTAGGCGAGGGGTTTCGAGATGAATAGTCATACAGTATCTGTTTATCGTCTTATTGACTCACTTTCCAGTAGGTAAAGTTCATTGATTAATAAAAACTCTCTATGAAGTTGGGAAATTGACTTATCAACTTCACTATGTGCTCGTTGATTCCGATATGCTTTAAATGTATTTACAAACAGTCGACCAATAGCGGTTGAGGAATCCTCATTTTCTGATTCCCACTTAAAGGGGGATAACTTATTTTTCTTTAAATCAGAACAAAAGGAATCATCCATAAGAGAAGCAGAAAATTTTTTTGAATCAATTTTTGCCCGCACAATGTCTTCTAATCGAGTATAAGCTTTCATAATAGCCGAATCTGCATCATCGCGGAATTTTAAGGCTAAATCCAAAATTCTCGGATCAATTAAATTCAATGGTAATTCTGAAGGATAATAACGATCTATATTCAAAGGTTCTTTGAATATGACTTCTAAATTATTGATATAATTGTATATTGTGTTAGTTCTAATGTTAGGGTTGTTTAAAATTAACTCTATATCACTATCCGTTAAAGCATTTCGATTTATAGTTTCGAATAATTTTTGTGTAATAACCACTTCTTTTATTTCAATTTCATGTCGCCTTAAAAGGTTTAATGCTTTAACAAATCCTTTATATCCCTCAGATATATAATCTGATCGGAATCCAAAACGGATAAGATATAAGTGTCGGTATGCTTTTACTAAAAAACAGTGAGTTTGATCATATGTTAAAACGATTGCACTTTCGATTTGCGCTTCGAATTGAATGATCATAACAATAGCTTCAATACAATCTTGAGTATAAGGCGTTCCTAAATACTGAATTGTGTCAGAAGGTTTATTAAATAAATTCAGCATATATTTTTATTAGGTAAGTAATTTGATTAAATCATATAATAAAAACCCCGCACTAAGCGGGGTTTTTATTTAATCTGAATATAGATTAAGCATTTTCACGAGCAATCGCGCGATAACCAATATCTTTACGGTATTGAACACCATCAAACGTTACTTTTCGGCAAAGTTCTAAAGCTTTGGCTTGCGCTTCACCAATGGTATTACCCAGTGCAGTGACACAAAGAACACGACCACCCGCAGTGACAATTTCACCTTTTTCATTGGCTTTTGTACCTGCATGGAAGACTTTCGCATCAGTCATTTCAGTATCTAAACCTGAAATCACATCGCCATTGCTAGACGTTTCAGGATAGCCTTTAGATGCCAGTACGATACCAACAGTTTTACGCTCATCCCATTCAGCTTCTTTCGGTAAATTACCTTCAAGACCTGCTTGAACCAAATCAACTAAAGATGATTTTAAACGCATCATGATTGGTTGAGTTTCAGGGTCACCAAAACGACAGTTAAACTCGATTACTTTCGGTTGACCTTGGTCGTCAATCATCAAGCCTGCATACAAGAAACCTGTGTATACGTGACCGTCTTTTTTCATGCCTTCCACAGTTGGACGCATCACTTCATTCATTGCTTTTTCAAACACGTCAGCAGTTACAACAGGAGCAGGAGAGTAAGCACCCATACCACCAGTGTTTGGACCTTGGTCACCTTCAAAGATACGTTTATGATCTTGAGACGTAGCCATTGGCAGGATGTTGTCGCCATCGATCATACAAATGAAAGATGCTTCTTCGCCTGCAAGGAATTCTTCAATCACCACACGAGAACCGGCATCACCAAATTTATTTCCTGCCAGCATGTCATCAATCGCATCAAATGCTTCTTGATTGGTCATGGCAACAATTACGCCTTTACCCGCAGCAAGACCGTCAGCTTTGATCACAATTGGCGCGCCATTTTTCTCAACAAAAGCTTTTGCTGCATCTACTTCAGTAAATACATCGTAGAAAGCAGTTGGAATGTTATGGCGTTTTAAGAAGTGCTTAGCGAATGCTTTAGAGCCTTCCAGCTGAGCAGCAAATTGAGTTGGACCCCAAACTTTCACGCCTGCTTCGCGGCAAGCATCAACCACACCATTTACAAGCGGTGCTTCAGGACCCACGATAATCATTTCAACTGCATTATTTTTTGCAAAATCAATGATGGCAGGATTGTCGAGAATGTCCAAAGCGACATTTTCACATTTATTTTCAGTTGCGGTGCCTGCATTGCCCGGTGCAACAAATACTTTTGCCACTTGATCGTCTTGTGCGATTTTCCATGCAAGTGCATGTTCACGGCCGCCACTACCTAAAACTAAAATGTTCATCTTTAGAAAATTCCCTCGAAAATGAAATTCCACAAACCCAATGAGGTTTAAAAATCTTTTAACATCTTATAGCAAGATGTTAAATAATCTACTGATGTAACAAACCCTCCTTACGAAAAGGAGGGTTTGGAATTTAATACTTAAAAATTAGTGGCGGAAATGACGCATGCCAGTGAATACCATTGCAATACCAGCTTCATCCGCTGCTGCAATTGTTTCTTCATCACGCATTGAACCACCTGGTTGGATGATGCATTTGATGCCGGCTTTCGCAGCATTGTCGATACCATCACGGAATGGGAAGAATGCATCAGATGCCATAACTGCACCTTCAACTACCAGACCAGCGTGTTCAGCCTTGATTGCAGCAATACGAGCAGAGTTTACACGGCTCATTTGACCTGCGCCCACACCGATAGTTTGACGGTTTTTCGCATACACAATCGCGTTAGACTTCACGTATTTCGCAACTTTCCAAGCGAAGATCATGTCATCAATTTCTTGTTCAGTTGGAGCACGTTTAGTCACAACTTTCAGGTCATCTTTAGTAATCATGCCCAAGTCTTGATCTTGAACCAGTAAACCACCGTTTACACGTTTGTAGTCAAGTTGTGGAGCACGTTCGTTAATCGCTGGAAGTTCGCCACATACCAGTACGCGTACATTTTTCTTCGCGCCAGTTACTTCAAGTACGCCTTCAGCGATGCTAGGAGCAATGATCACTTCAACGAATTGACGATCCACAATTGCTTGCGCAGTTGCAACGTCTAATTCACGGTTGAATGCAATGATGCCACCGAATGCAGATTCAGGGTCGGTTGCATAAGCAAGATCATAAGCTGCTTTGATGCCATCTAGAGAAACTGCAACACCACATGGGTTCGCATGTTTTACGATCACACAAGCAGGTTTCGCAAATGATTTCACACATTCAAGTGCAGCATCAGTATCCGCGATGTTGTTATAAGAAAGTTCTTTACCTTGTAGCTGCTTAGCAGTCGCAACAGAAGCTTCTTTCGCAGCAGGATCTACATAGAAAGCAGCAGACTGATGCGGGTTTTCACCGTAACGTAAGTCTTGAGCTTTGTTTAATTGAGTATTGAAAGTACGCGCAAATTTGTCTGCCTGACCTTCTTCTTTACCTACGCGAGCGCCTAAGTAAGATGCGATCATACCGTCATATTGAGCAGTATGTTCGAATGCTTTAACCGCAAGGTCAAAACGGGTTGCATAAGATAAAGCACCATCAGCTTTAAGCTCAGCAATTACAGTTGCATAGTCAGCAGCGTTTACCACGATACCCACAGATGCGTGGTTTTTTGCAGCAGCACGAACCATTGTTGGACCACCGATGTCGATGTTTTCAATCGCATCAGCCAGTGAACAGTTTGGTTTTGCTACAGTTGCAGCAAATGGATACAGGTTAACAACGACAAGATCGATCGCATCGATGTTGTGTTCAGCCATCACAGCTTCGTCTAGACCACGACGAGCCAGGATGCCACCATGAATTTTCGGATGTAGCGTTTTTACACGGCCGTCCATCATCTCTGGGAAACCAGTGTGCTCCGAAACTTCTACTACAGCGACATTATTGTCTTTCAACAATTTGTATGTACCACCTGTAGATAAAATTTCTACCCCAAGAGCAGCAAGGTCTTGTGCAAATTCCACAATACCGGTTTTATCGGAAACAGAGATTAAAGCGCGTTTAATAGTCATGATCTTCGTCACAGTTACCAAGGAACAGATTAAATCTAAATAGCTAATTAACAGTCAAAAAAAATGCCTGCGGTAGCCGCAAGCATTTTACCATTTATTCACTCATTAAACCGTGAGCTTTTAACTTTTTACGTAAAGTACCGCGGTTTAGTCCGAGAATCTCGGCAGCGCGTGTCTGATTACCACGCGTATATTCTAGAACGACAGATAATAAAGGCTTCTCCATTTCTGCCAGCACCATGTCGTACACCTGAGAAGGTTGCTCGCCTTGCAGTTGTGCAAAGTAGTGGCGAACTGCGCGATCTACGTGAATACGAAGAGCGACATCAGATTGTGCAGTAAAAATAGGAGATTTGCTATTCATGCGAATTAATCCGAAAAATCAAATATCACTTGGGTAAAGCGATATATAAAAGTGGTCTAGAAATTGAAATGAACTCCATTTTAGATCCTAAAACTGGAGTTCTAAAACTTGGTCATTACATTGAGCTTGTAGCTTGCCACATCTCGACGATTTGGTCGAAAAATAAGCGTAACAATAGTTAAAGTTTTGTTACTGACCAAAATCAAAACAAAAAAATCTGCTCGATACGCAATAAGTTTTATAGCGCATTAGGCAAGACTGTATTTGTTGTGAAAAAGTAGCGAGGAGTTTGCAGCACATAGCTTTCGTGGCGCGTATAATACCATTGTCTCGGGAAAAGTGAGCAAGAAAACTGCATTTTTTTTAACTTTTTTTTCGTTTTTTAATAGTTTTTATCAATATTAAGGTCGAATTATTTCCAAACTGTAATTATCGAAGTCTTTACGGTCGACAGGAAGCACAAATTCAAATTTAAATGGGCTGTTTTGGGGAATACGTTGAATCTTGACCAGACTTTCGATCAGATATTCCTGAGGTTTTAAATTATAAGTCGCCAAGACCACACCCTGATCTTTAAGATGAACTCTCAAGTTTGGCATTTCCAGACTGCGCTTGTGGAAATTGATCAGCTCGCCACTAAACTGGGTTTTATCTGTGGCAATTGCTTTGGCTTTGACCTTATTGGTATTGATCAGATTGTAATGTTCTTCCAGATTGGAACAGTTGAACACTTCACAGATGTTGTTAAAAGCCACACTCATCACATGACTATTCTTAATATAGTGCGGATTGAACCAGAAGAATTGAAATAACAGTAATCCAAATAGGGACAGGTTCAGGCTGGTCCAGCCTAAATAATAAAGCGGGCCTTTATTGTGCTGTTTATCAGCCTGATCATCCCAGTTCATGCTAGGGAGGACTGCAATCGGTTCGGTACTGAAATAATTCAGGTTGTTCAGATAGGTTTTCAGATCAATATTTGAGTTTTCAACTTTTTCATCAAAGATATTCAGTAAATAGTGCTGATCTGAAGAATTAGCTGAAGAAGTAGATTCGGTGAGGCTTCTATTAATATAAGAAACATGACTTGGCGTATGGGTAAGGGCGACCGAATTCTGTGCTTCGGTCACCAGATGCGATAAAGCATTAAAGGTCGTACTACATTTTGGGCAGCAAACCATGCCTTGGGCAATGGTTAATTGCGCAACCGTAACTTTATAGGTTGTAGAGCAGGTCGGGCAGTGGGTTCGCTTGTCACTCATAAATGTTTTATAGACTCTTTAATTCTTATGGCGTTTCCCCGAGATACGGCACCAGTGTTCATCGCGTTTTTCTACTTCTAATATATCAAAATGTTTTGAGTAAATGCTAGTAACATCAGCAACTTGCTCTTCGATAACACCTGCGAGTGCGAACTCTGCCTCAGGTTTGACCAATTCTGCGAACTCAGGCTCAAGCATCATGAGTGGGCCAGCCAGAATATTGGCAACAAACACATCTGCTTTCTGCTCACCAAGTTCTGCATTGAACTTTTCCGGTAAACCAACATAAAGTCGATCCAATACACCATTCAGTTCAGCATTCTGTTTAGTCGCTAAAACAGCTTGTGGGTCAATATCAGTTGCATAGGCATATTTGGCACCGAGTAACAGGGCCGCGACAGCCAGAATGCCTGAACCACAGCCATAATCGATCACGATCTTGTCTTTTACATCGGTTTTACCCAGCCATTGCAAGCAAAGGAAAGTAGAGGCATGGTTACCTGTACCAAAAGCTAAACCTGGATCAAGTTTAATATTCACTGCATCTGCTTCAGGCGCTTCCATCCACTCTGGAACAATCCAGAATTTTTCAGAAATCTGGATTGGCTCGTAGGCATCCATCCAGGTGCGTTCCCAAGCTTGATCTTCCAGGAATTCATGGCGGATCGGTGCTTCAGGTAGTTGTGCGCGAATAAAGGTTTCCAATGCAGCTACATCGATTTCTTCTTCGTCATCTTCTTGAGCATAGATGCCAGTCACGATCACTTTATTCCAGAGCGGTGTTTCACCTGGAAGTGGTTCCAGTAAATCCTGGTTTTCAGCATCATCCAGAGTGACACTTACGGCGCCCAGTGAGCTAAGTAATGTTTCAGTAAAATCTACCTGAGCTTGATCAACTGTAATATGAATTTGTAACCACTTCACAGAAATAACCTTTATACATTTTTTCAAAAAGCTATTGTAACGGAAGTTCAGCTTGAAGGTGTGATCTTCTTGAGACGGAGTCAAATAAAAAGGATGCTTTCGCACCCTTTTTACGAAAACCGGTTAAAACGCATTTTCTTGAGTGGGAGAGATGGTAGGGCGTGCAGCTACTGGAGCAAAGCGATTCAGTAATAATCCAAAAATAGCCGCGAAGATATACATAAAGATTGAATAAACCGCAGCGGGCATAGCAACTACAGTGCTGGACATGACAGTAAGTGCAATAGTCATGGCGAGTGTGCTGTTATGAATACCGATCTCGAAGGCGCTGGCACGTGCCTGAGCGGAATTGATATTCATCAGGCGTGGAACAAAATAGCCAATCATTAAGCTGAAGAGACAGAACAGGGCGGTTGCTAAACCCACCTGAGTCAGATATTCGGCAATATTGGCGCGTTCACTATAAATTGCTCCTGCAATAATCAGCACCAGAAAGAGGACTGCAAAAATGCGGAGAGGCTTGTTTAACTTTACTGTAAGCGCAGGCGCATAATGACGAATCAACATACCAATCGCGACTGGTATAATAATGATACCAAACACTTGCAGAATCTTTCCGAACTGCAAGCTGATCTGCTGACTGTCCTGCATAAAATGCATAATGGAAAAGTTCATAATTAAAGGCAAGGTAAATGCAGCAACCACCGAATTGATCGCAGTCAAGGTAATATTGAGGGCTAGATCGCCTTTAAACAAATAGCTGAACAGATTTGCGGTACTGCCACCTGGCGATGCGGCCAGCAACATCAGACCAACAGCAAGTAAAGGTGGTAAAGCCAGAACTTTACATAGAATGAAAGCAATGCTTACCAGTAGAATTAATTGACAAAACAAGGCAACCAGCACTGCTTTAGGGTGCTGACTGACCCGGGCAAAATCTTTAAGCGTGAGTTCGAGTCCTAATCCCACCATGATGATGGCGAGTGCGAGGGGGAGGAATATTGTTATGATGCCAGAGTCCATCTGTATGCTCCTTATAGAAATTTATTTTAATAGTTTTAAATTTTCTATAAAAAGCATACAGCTTAAGCAGGAAATTGACTTAGAAAGTTACAAATCTGATAAACGACTCTTGCCACTATAGCTAAGTTTCTGCTGACTAATCATAAAGCCAAAAATACCAGCAAAAACGTACATGACAATTGAATAAATACCCGCAGGGATGGCAATGGTGACATTATTCAGGACAGAAATCGCAATCGTCATGGATACAGTCGTATTATGAATGCCGACTTCGAAGGTGCAGGCGCGTGCCATCTTGTCTGGAATATCCATTAATAAAGGCAGGCAATAACCGAGAAACAGGCTGGAAAAACATAATATGGAAGTAGCAATCCCGATACTGGCAAAATATTCGATGATGTTAAAGCGCTCTTGGAAAATGGCATAGATCAAGAGCATGCTTAAAAAAGCGATAGATAGCAGCCGCATTGGCATATGTACAATATCTGAAAGCTTTGGAAATTTTGCCCGAATCAACATGCCGATCACAACCGGAATAATCGTAATCAGAAAAACCTGAGCCATTTTTTCAAGTGGTAAGCCGATGCCGGTATCCTGTCCTATAAAATAGTACAGGGACAGGTTCATAATAAAAGGTAAGGTAAAAATAGAAATAATCGTATTGATGGCGGTTAACGTGATATTAAGTGCCACATCACCTTTATAAAGATAGCTCAGCAGATTGGCAGTAGCACCTCCTGGAGAGGCAGCCAGCAGCATCATGCCTACAGCAAGCAATGGCGGCAGATCCAGTACCAGACAGATTAAAAAGGTTAAACCGGTTAAAATCACCAGTTGTGAGAATAAGACAATGAAAATCACCTTAGGATAACGGCTAACATGTAGAAAATCCTTGATTGTTAACTGTAGTCCTAACCCCATCATCGTAATTGCCAAAGTAATCGGCAAAAATAAGCTAAAAAACCCCGAATCCATGAAGTTTCCTTTTTATTATTCATTTTTTAGGTATATTTTGAGTTTAGCGTAGATGAATAAATAAGCAATATAAAAACGGGTAAAATTTATGCATTTTACCCGTTAAGTTTCTGATTAAAAATATATTTAATTAGCTATATAGTGATTTACATCCCTGATTGAGATGGGGTTTGAGGCTGAGTTTGCATTTGTGACTGTGGACGTGGAGGGGTAAAGCCTAATGCACATTTACCATTGACCTGAGTGCCATTAATGGTTGCAGAAGTTTCGCCGCCTGAACTACAAGATGTATAAAGTTCAGGTTCATCGCCTTTGATATTGGTTGATGATGAAGGGAAGAACTGTTGCTGACAGGTACCATTCCAGATAATACCGCGGTAAGCAAAACTTACAGGAGCACCCTCTGATTTACCTTTACAAACTTGCTGGTATTTTTGGGCATTATAAACCTTTTCGACTTTATCATTTGCTGAGGCTGCAAATGGAGCGAAACATAGACCGCAGAGCGCTGTTGCTAGGAAAATATTCTTATTCATCATGTATACCTTTGTTTGTAATGTGACAACTTTATAGATTAAAAACTAATCAATATTAAACAATATGAGTCGGGTAACTTTTTGAGTTTAGATGTTTAATTTATATAGTAAGTATGCAAAGTTTAATTACATTGCTTTATAGGCGGGCAGGGCAAATTCCGAAGGATAAATTCAAGTGATTTTGTCAACTTTGGAAGGAAGTTTGCTATAATGTTCAGCTATCCTTTTTCTATCTCTCTATTTACCACTATGCACTATCCTAAAGTATACGATGTCATTGTTATCGGTGGCGGTCACGCAGGTACGGAAGCAGCACTGGCTGCAGCACGTATGGGTCGACAGACATTACTCTTAACTCATAACATTGAGACTTTAGGGCAGATGAGCTGTAACCCAGCCATTGGCGGGATCGGTAAATCACATTTAGTGCGTGAAATTGATGCCTTGGGCGGTGCGATGGCACTGGCTGCCGATAAAGGCGGTATTCAATTCCGTATTCTGAATTCACGTAAAGGCGCTGCAGTACGTGCAACTCGTGCGCAGGCTGACCGTGTTCGTTATAAAGCGGCAATTCGTGAGACTTTAGAAAATCAAGCGAACCTGGATATTTTCCAGCAAGCGGCAGACGACCTGATTGTTGAAGGCGATACCGTTAAAGGTGTCGTGACCCAGATGGGTATTCGTTTTGATGCGAAAACTGTAGTGCTGACTGCGGGTACATTCTTGGGTGGCGTGATTCACATTGGTTTAAACAATGCTTCAGGTGGTCGTGCAGGTGATCCTCCTTCAATTTCGTTGGCACATCGTTTACGTGAATTGAACTTGCCAGTAGGTCGTTTAAAAACAGGTACGCCACCACGTATTGATGCGCGTTCAGTTGATTTCTCTGTAATGACACCACAACCGGGTGATTTCCCGTCTCCAACCATGTCATTTATGGGTGATGTGTCTATGCACCCTGAACAGGTAAATTGCTACATTACTCATACCAATGAACGTACTCATGAGATTATTCGGGGCGGTTTAGATCGTTCACCAATGTATACCGGTGTGATTGAAGGTGTAGGTCCACGTTATTGCCCATCGATTGAAGATAAGATTCATAAATTTGCTGATAAAGACTCTCACCAAGTATTCCTTGAGCCTGAAGGCCTGGATACACATGAGCTTTATCCTAACGGTATTTCAACATCTTTACCATTTGATGTTCAGTTTGAATTGGTACGCTCAATCCGTGGTATGGAAAATGCGCACATTCTTCGTCCAGGTTATGCAATCGAATACGATTATTTCAACCCTCAAGCGTTGAAGTTCACTTTGGAAACCAAAGCGATCAATAATCTGTACTTTGCTGGTCAAATCAACGGTACAACAGGTTATGAAGAAGCGGGTGCTCAAGGCTTGCTTGCAGGCTTGAACGCAGCACGTCGCGCTTGGGATCAGGAACAATGGACACCGAAACGTGATGAGGCGTACATGGGTGTACTGGTTGATGACTTGATCACACTAGGTACTAAAGAACCGTACCGTATGTTCACTTCACGTGCGGAATACCGTTTGATGCTACGTGAAGACAATGCGGATCAACGTTTAACACCGATCGGTCGTGAAATGGGTCTGGTAGATGACGAACGTTGGGCAGCTTATTGTGAAAAAATGGAAGCTGTAGAGAAAGAGACAGGTCGTTTGCAACATCTTTGGGCTGCACCAAACAACCCAATGGGTAAAAAATTCGTGGAAATGACAGGTGCTGATCTTTCTAAAGAGTGTTCTGCGATTGATTTGCTGAAACGTCCAAACATCACATTTGCTCAAATTGCAGAGCTCACAGGTTCTGAAGTTTCAGCGCAAGTCGGTGATCAAATTGAAATTGCGGTGAAATACGAAGGTTATATCAACCGTCAGCATCAAGACGTTGCGCAAATGAAACGTTTAGAGGAAACCAAGATTCCTGCTGATTTTGACTATGATGTTGTTTCAGGTCTTTCTCGCGAAATTACCTTGAAGCTGAAAGATATTCGTCCTGAAACACTGGCTCAGGCAAGCCGTATTCCAGGTGTAACACCAGCAGCAGTTCAATTGGTGATGATCACTATTCGTAAGAATGCTCAAGCGAAAAAATTTGCTTAAGATCATGAAGTAATAGAAAACCCGCTAAGTGCGGGTTTTTTATTGTGGAATAGAACTGTTGTTTTAAAATTTACCTCTCCCTGATCCTCTCCTAAAAGGAGAGGGAAAGATCTGTTTATAATAATTAGATTTCATATTCAATCGTTTGTTAAAATAATGAAAGTCCTGATTTTAGATATTAAAGATGCCATATCAACTTGTAGAACTCGACATCCAAGCCACTGACAATATTGCTTGCCCTCATTGCCATCAAGACATCATTAATTGGCAAGAAGAACAATATGTCCAACCTTGCGAACATACGCTCTTTATCGCTATGGATATCGGTTTTGAATACATTACCGATGAATTTGAGCAAACCATGCAAAAAACGGTTGATGAGCTGCATGCTAATGATGATGTTGTAAACATGTTCGAGGAAATCACCACAAGTACTTATCCGAATTATCTGGTTTTAAAGTCAGATTTAGGTGCAGCAGGTTATTCGCGTTATATCGGTTTAACAGTGTAGGAATCTCATTACTATACATAAGCAATAAAAAAGCACCCAAGGGTGCTTTTTTAATTTCAGGCTTGGCCTTCGACTTCTTCGACTTCATCATCGTCCGCACTGTCCATGCCGAGTTCTTTCAACTTACGGGTGAGGGTATTACGTCCCCAACCTAATAGTTCGGCTGCATGACGCTTACGACCACGGGTTTGTTGTAGTGCAGCATTGATGAGTGTGCGTTCAAACATTGGTGTAGCCACATCTAACAGCTTCATTTCGCCGTTTTTCAGTTTCTGGATTGCCCATTGACCCAGTAATTCATCCCAGTGATGCGGCGCAATTTGATTCAGGTTTGGAATTGGAGCACCCGGATCTTGCTGCTGAATTGGAATCTGTTTTAATTCAGGTGGCAGATCTTCTGGATAAACTTCACGGCCTGTGATCATCACGGTTAGCCAGCGACAGGTATTTTCAAGCTGACGCACATTACCTTGCCAAGGCAGCTTCTGCATATATTCCTGAGTTTCAGGACGTAAGATTTTAGGATTTACACCCAGTTCTTTACCTGCACGCGCCAGGAAGTGCTGTGCCAGCATTGGAATATCTTCAGAGCGATGTGCCAATTTAGGAATATGAATACGGATTACGTTTAAACGGTGATACAAGTCTTCACGGAAGCGACCATCATGTACCAGCTTTTCCAGGTCCTGATGGGTTGCAGCCACAATACGTACATCAACTTTAACCGGAATGTGACCACCAACACGATAGAATTCACCATCTGCCAGGACACGTAACAAACGCGTTTGTGTTTCAAAAGGCATGTCGCCAATTTCATCCAGGAACAGCGTACCGCCGTTGGCCTGTTCAAAACGGCCCTGACGTTGCGTATTTGCACCAGTGAATGCACCTTTTTCATGACCGAATAATTCAGTTTCAATCAGGTCTTTTGGAATTGCCGCCATGTTCAGTGCAATAAACGGTTTATTGCTACGCGGTGAATGGCGGTGCAGGGCATGCGCTACCAGTTCTTTACCTGTACCGGATTCACCATTAATCAGCACGGTAATATGTGATTGAGATAAACGGCCAATCGCACGGAACACTTCCTGCATCGCAGGCGATTCACCAATAATCTCAGTTGACTGAATCGTTGGTGCAGATTTGGCAGATTCTTGCTGCTGTAATTTGGTGATATGCAAAATCGCACGATTAACCAGTGCCAATGCTTCATCAATATCAAATGGCTTTGGCAGATATTCAAAAGCACCCGTTTGATAGCTGGATACCGCTGATTCCAGATCCGAATGTGCTGTCATAATAATAACTGGCAGATCAGGATTGGTATTTTTCACCTTGCCTAAAAAGGTCAAACCATCAATACCCGGCATACGGATATCGGTCAGGATCACATCAGGTGCATCTACGCCCAATTGATCAAGTGCTGACTGGGCTTCTTCAAAACTGGTAACGTCGAAACCTTCTTCTTTAAATGTTTTTTCTAGTACCCAACGCATGGCACGATCGTCATCAATCACCCATATTTTATTTCGCGACATGATCTGACTCCCAAGGTAAAAATAAGCTAAATACGGTTTTTCCTGGAACTGACTGGCATTCAATCATTCCGTTATGTTGATGCATAATATTTTGAGCAATGCTGAGACCTAATCCGGTACCTTTGGCACGGCTGGTCACCAGCGGGTAGAACACGGCTTCGATAATATCGTCTGGAACACCAGGACCATTATCTTCAATGTCGATTCGAACCACAGATCGGTGAATCACACCACTAATGGTATAAAGACGCTGAATCCGGGTTCTTAAAATGAGTTCCGGTTGATGCTCGACAAAGAAATCCTTGTTTTCTGTCATCGCCTGAACGGCATTCACGCAGATATTTAGCATGACCTGAATGAGCTGATCACGATCTGCCAGAACTTCCGGTAGGGACAGGTCATAGTCCCGGGTAATTTTAATTTTCTTTTTAGTTTGATTCACGATCAGTGAGCGGACACGTTCTAAAGGCTCATGCACATTGACCATTTCATAGCTTGGTAGCTGGCGTGAACCGAGCATGCTATCTGCCAGATTTCTCAGGCGATCCACTTCACTAATAATAATGTCAGTGAACTCTTTATATTTTGGATCTTCAAGGCTACGTGCCAGAAGCTGGGTTGCACCACGAATGCCACCGAGTGGATTCTTGATCTCATGTGCAACACCGCGAATTAATTGGCGCGCAACTTGATGCTGCTGGATATAGTTTTCTTCACGTGAGATTTTCAGCATACGGTCACGCTGATTCAGCTCGATCAACAATAAAGGATGATTTGGCTTGCCCGCATTGAGCAGGGAAACCGTATAGTCCACATGAATGTCTTTAAAGTTGACGATGATCGTCGCCTCACGGCGAGTATAAGGTTGGCCGGTATACAGCGTGTTATAGAGTGATTCTTCAGTGTTGAATTCATCTGTCGGCGCTTGAAGTATGTTCAATACCGGCGTACCTGATGCGCGTAACAGGCTGACATCAAACATGGCCTCGCAGGCCGTATTTAAGTAATAAATATTCAGATGACTATCAACCAGCATAATGGCAGTGGTCAGGTTGTCCACCAAAAGGCGATAGTCGATGGAAAGAGGCTGATCCATTAGCGGTGGTTTTCCTGTATTAAAATGGCGCAATGACATCTTCATAAAGCAAAATAACAATTTCAAAGTTCAGATTTGAGGCAAATTAAGCAAGATGCACGCCAACTTTAGAACTCTTGTTAAAATTTTGCTGAAAAATGCACGAAATCTGACGGGGATGCCCAATCAAACTCAGGTATAACGGATTAAATTGAGGCTGTAAACCTAAAATGATTCATTTTGGTGCATAAGCTTTTATATTGAATATTTTATGGCGTTATTTTAGTGCGTGATGCAAAGAGTGGCCATTTCAACTATTTTTATGATGCGAAAAGACATACAATACGCGCATTCTAGTGGAGCGCAGATTCATGAAGTCCCCCAAAGTCGGTTTTGTATCTTTAGGTTGTCCTAAGGCATTGGTAGATTCTGAACGAATTTTAACTCAGTTAAAGACTGAAGGTTATGATGTCGCATCGGATTATGACGGTGCTGATTTAGTAGTAGTAAATACCTGTGGTTTTATTGAATCTGCAGTACAAGAGTCTTTAGATGCCATCGGTGAAGCGATGAGCGCGAATGGTCGTGTTATCGTAACAGGTTGTCTAGGAAAAGACGAAGATAAAATTCGCCAAATGCACCCGAATGTCCTGAAAGTGACGGGTGCAGCAGCATATGAAGAAGTGATGGATGCGGTACATGAGTATGTTCCTGAGCCGCCAAAACACAATCCATTTATTGATCTGGTGCCTGAGCAGGGTATCCGTTTAACCCCTAAACATTATGCATACCTGAAAATATCAGAAGGCTGTAACCACCGTTGTACCTTCTGCATCATTCCAAGCATGCGTGGTGATCTGGTTTCCCGTCCAGTCGGTTCTGTGCTTGAAGAAGCTGCGGCACTGAAACGTTCAGGTGTTAAAGAAGTACTCGTGATCTCCCAGGATACTTCTGCTTATGGCGTTGACACCAAATACAAATTGGACTTCTGGAACGGTCAGCCAGTTAAAACCAAATTCTATGACATGTGTGAAGCATTGGGTCAGTTGGGCATCTGGGTGCGTCTGCACTATGTCTATCCATATCCACACGTAGATGCTGTGATTGATTTAATGGCTCAAGGCAAAATCCTGCCTTATCTGGATATTCCATTCCAGCATGCCAGCCCAAGAATCCTGAAGCTGATGAAACGTCCAGCACATAGTGAAAATACACTGGAGCGTTTAAAAGTTTGGCGTGAGAAATGTCCTGACTTGGTCATCCGTTCTACATTTGTGGTAGGTTTCCCGGGCGAAACGGAAGAAGATTTCCAGATGCTTCTGGACTGGCTGAAAGAAGCACAACTGGATCGCGTTGGCTGTTTTACTTACTCACCAGTTGAAGGTGCGACGGCGAATGATCTTCCAGACCATGTGCCGGAAGAGATCAAGCAAGAACGTTATGAACGTTTCATGCAGGTTCAGCAGGAAATTTCAGCAGCGAAGCTACAAAAACGTATTGGCCAGAAAATGACTGTGCTAGTCGATGACCTGGAAGAAGAATTCCCGGTTGCTGTAGCACGCTCATATGCGGATGCGCCTGAAATTGATGGTAATGTTTTTGTTGAAGATATCGACAAAAGTGTGATTAAGGCAGGGGATTTGCTTGAAGTCGAAATCACTGATGCAGATGAATATGATTTATTTGCTAAGCTGATCTCAATCAAGTCTGCTTAAGATTTTGAATTAAAAGAATTTATATTAAATAATTTGGAGTTTGATGATGTTGGATTCTAAAAAGCCACGATTTGGTCGCATCCTGCTAAAGCTATCTGGTGAAGCACTGGCAGGGAACAAAGACATGGGTATCGATGCACAAGTGCTCGATCAGATGTCACTTTCTATTGCGCATCTCGTGGGTTTGGGTGTACAAGTCGGTATCGTGGTGGGCGGTGGTAACCTGTACCGTGGTAGCCAGTTGCAAAAAGACGGTCTGGTAGGTCGTGTAACCGGTGACCAGATGGGTATGCTGGCAACTGTCATGAACGGTCTGGCATTACGCGATGCTTTGGTACGCCGTAATATTAAAACCCGTCTAATGTCTGCATTACCGATTGGTGCAGTGGTTGAATCTTATTCTAGCCGTGATGCGATTCGTCATCTGACTCAAGGTGAAGTGTGCGTATTTGTAGCGGGTACAGGTAATCCGTTCTTTACTACGGATACAGCAGCTTGTTTGCGTGGTATCGAGATTGAATCTGACCTGATCCTGAAAGCGACTAAAGTTGATGGTGTTTACAACAAAGACCCAAGCAAATACGAAGATGCAGTGAAATACGATACATTGACATTTGATCAGGTGCTGGACGAGAAGTTGGGCGTCATGGATTTAACCGCGATCTGCCTATGTCGTGATCATAATGTGCCACTTCAAGTATTTGACATGAACAAATCTGGCGCATTGCTTTCAGTGGTGATGGGTGAAAAAGAAGGAACTCACGTCACCAATTAATGACGCGAGCTACAAAGCCCTTTATACTACCTCCTAATTTAGTAAATACATCTTTTAAGAATTAAGTAAGGAAGATCATATGATTAACGATCTTAAAAAAGACGCAGAAGAGCGTATGAACAAGTCTCTTGACTCGTTAGAACATGGTTTCGCAAAAGTTCGTACCGGACGTGCGCATCCATCAATTTTGAACGGTGTCATGGTTCCTTACTACGGCTCTGATGTGCCATTGAACCAGGTTGCTAACGTAGGCGTGGAAGATTCACGTACATTGCTGGTTCAACCGTTTGAACGTTCAATGGTTGCTGCAATTGATAAGGCGATCCGTGAGTCTGATCTTGGCTTGAACCCGATTACTGCTGACGCGATCCGTGTACCAATGGCCGCATTGACTGAAGAAACTCGTCGTGACATGCAGAAAGTTGCACGTAACGAAGCTGAAAATGCCAAAGTTGCGATCCGTAACATCCGTCGTGATGTATTGGGTGACATCAAAGCATTGTTGAAAGAAAAAGAAATTTCTGAAGATGATGAACGTCGTGCATCTGACGAAATTCAGAAAATCACAGACAAATTTGTTGCTGAAGTAGACAAACGCTTGGCTGCGAAAGAAGCTGAATTGATGAAGGTCTAATTCATCAATGACCGCTTCTGAAGAAAATTCCCGTCTTCCAAAACATGTTGCCATCATCATGGATGGCAACAATCGTTTTGCCAAAAAAAATCAGATGCAGAAAGGCGATGGACACCGTGAAGGAAAAACGGTTCTAGACCCGATTGTTGAACATTGTAGAAAAAGAAATATCCAGGCTTTAACGGTCTTTGCATTCTCCAGCGAAAACTGGAACCGTCCCCAATATGAGGTCGACCTGCTCATGAAGTTGTTGGAAGACACGATTCATGAACAGTTGCCACGTATGCAAAAATTTAATATTGCTTTACGTTTTATTGGTGATCGGTCGCGTTTATCTCCTGAACTGCAAGCATTGATGTTGCAAGCAGAACAAAGGACTGCTAATTTCGATAGTATGACGCTTACCATTGCAATCAGCTATGGTGGAATGTGGGACATGGCACAAGCTGCAAAGCAGATTGCTGCGGATGTTTTAACAAATAAATTAGATCTTGAAGCAATTGATACTGATGTGTTCGGTCAATATGTCAGTTTGAGTGACTTGCCGCCTGTTGATCTGCTGATTCGTACCGGTGGAGATTTCCGCCTGTCCAATTTCCTGCTCTGGCAGGCAGCATATGCAGAGCTGTATTTTACTGAGACCTTATGGCCAGAATTTACCGTAGAGGAATTCGATGACGCACTTGCTGTATTTGGCGGGCGCGAACGTCGTTTCGGTAAAACATCAGAGCAGATTCTTCAAGAAAGACTTGAGAATTAATACACATGTTTGAGCGGATTATAACCGCATTGGTGCTGGTTGCAGTCGTACTAAGCTGTATGTTTGCGACCAAATCACAATATCCAATGTTCGCATTGATGGTTGTGGCTGCCGGGGTGGCAGGCTATGAGTGGTTTAAACTCATGCCGCGAAAATGTAAAAATGTAATCAAGCCAGTGGCGTGGGGCTATGGTCTACTGACTGCAGCCTTATCTGCACTGGCTTTATACTATTGGGATGTGGCCTTATTGTTGTGGTCAGCATCTATTCTGACCTGGTTGCTAAGTATCTACTGGGTTAAAACCTATCCTGATTATGATGGCTGGTACAATGTCAGCTTGCACGGCATCGGGATTGTGCTGGTTTCTGCTGCTGTTACAGCAATCTTCTCGGTTTGGCTAAACTCCCCGTGGTGGTTGATGTACCTGTTCCTGCTGGTTTGGGGTGCAGACAGTGGCGCTTACTTTGTTGGACGCAAGTTCGGCAAGAAAAAACTCGCACCAAATGTCAGCCCAAACAAGTCGGTAGAAGGCCTATATGGCGGTATTCTTACCTCCATGCTCATCGTGGTTGCCGTCGCTTCACTTTATCTGGATATGACCTGGCCAGAGCTATGTCTGTTCTTGATCCTTTCTGTTATTACCGTATTTAGTTCAGTGCTAGGTGACCTGTTTGAATCCATGATCAAGCGTCGTGCTGGAATCAAGGATTCGGGCCGTATTTTGCCGGGTCATGGTGGTGTACTAGATCGTATTGATTCTTTGCTTGCTGCAGCTCCTATCTTTGCAACAGGCATATATGTTTTAAAACTTATTGGCGTAGATTTATAAATGTCACAAGCTGTTTGTATACTGGGTGCTACAGGTTCAATTGGTCAAAGTACTTTAAAAATTTTGCAGCAACATCCTGAAGCTTACTCGGTTTTCGCTGTGACAGCGCAAAGTCGTATTACTGAGCTGGCAGAAATCTGTCAGCAGTACCGTCCTAAAGTGGCTGTAGTGCCTGCAAATAAAGTCGATGAGCTTTCTGAGCTGCTACAAGTGCAGGGCTTATCAGATATCAAAATTCTTCAGGACGAAGCAGGCTTAATTTCAGTTGCAGAGCATGCGGATGTTGATATCGTGATGGCAGCAATTGTCGGGGCGGCGGGCCTGCTTCCTACATTGGCTGCAGTCAAAGCGGGTAAGCGTGTCCTATTGGCCAATAAAGAAGCCTTGGTCATGTCCGGCGACATCATGATGCAAGCTGCGCGAGATTATGGTGCATTATTATTGCCAGTCGACTCTGAACATAATGCGATTTTCCAGTGCCTGCCTCAAAACTACTTTGATGCCGAACGTAATGGTCAACCTAAGCTCGGTGTTCATCAGATTTTACTGACTGCTTCTGGCGGTCCATTCCTGAATCATTCTCTTGAACAATTGCATGATGTGACGCCTGCTCAAGCCTGCAAACATCCAAACTGGTCAATGGGGCAAAAGATTTCTGTAGATTCAGCTACTTTAATGAATAAAGGGCTGGAACTTATCGAAGCGTGTCATTTGTTTGCAGTTCAAGAACAATTTGTTACAGTTGTTGTGCATCCACAGAGTATTATTCATTCCATGGTGCAATATGTGGACGGGTCGACATTGGCACAAATGGGCAACCCGGATATGGGCACGCCAATTGCACATGCTTTGGCATGGCCACAACGGATCAGTACCCATATCCCGGCTCTGGATTTGTTTAAGCATTCACAGCTGAATTTCCAGGAACCGGATGTGGTTCGTTTTCCGGCACTGAAATTAGCGCGTCAAGCCATGAAGAGTGGTGGGATTGCGCCTACAATTTTAAATGCGGCCAATGAAATTGCAGTTGCTGCATTTTTAAATCAGCAAATCAGATTTACCCAAATTCCTCAGGTGGTTGAAACTGTCCTGAACCAGATGGAAAATCAGCCAGCACATGATCTGGATACTATTCTGCATGCAGATCACACAGCACGAGGTTTATCACAGCAATATGTTGTGAATAAAGGAAGTTAAGACATGAACGCCTTGTTTATTATTGCAGCCGCAATCCTATTACTCGGTCCCTTAATTGCGATTCACGAGTTTGGTCACTACATTGTGGCACGTAAACTGGGCGTTAAAGTACTGGTCTATTCCATTGGCTTTGGGCCAACCCTCCTAAAATGGACTTCCAAAAAGTCCGGTATCCAATATCAGCTTTCAGCTTTGCCTTTGGGTGGCTATGTCAAAATGCTAGACGAGCGTGAAGGCAGTGTGGCAGAAGAAGACTTGCCTAAAGCCTTTAACCGTCAGCATCCCTGGAAACGTATTGCCATCGTTGCTGCGGGTCCTCTCATTAATTTGCTTTTAGCCGTTGTCCTGTTTTGGGTGCTTTTTTTACCTGCACAAGAACAGCTTAATACTCGCGTAGGCAAGGTCTTACCAAACACACCGGCAGCCGCAGTACAGATGCAGCCGGGTGACAAGATTGTCGCTGTAGATGGTGCGCAAGTCGAAACTTGGGAAAAACTGAGTTATGCCTTGGTAGATCGTGTGGGTGAGACTGGTGTGGTCTCGATTCAGGCAGACCGTGCGGGTGAAAACAAGATATTCCAGTTACCAATTCAAGACTTTCTTAAAGATCAAAGTCAGTCACCCCTTGATACACTAGGTTTCTTGCCATATCGTCCGGAAATTCCGGCTGTGGTGAGCAAATTGAGTGAAGATGGTGCAGCCATTCGTCAGGGTCTTAAAGAAGGTGACAAGATTCTGGCCATTGATGGTGTACAGATGAAAGACTGGTTCGATGTGGTACAGGTTGTACAGGCATCACCAGAAAAATTACTTAAGATAGATGTATTACGTGGTAATCAGGTCGTGCATCTTCAGGTCATGCCGCAAGGCAAACGTGACAATATGGGGAATGTAACCGGTATGCTCGGAGTTCAAAGTGATCCGGGCAAGGTGACAATTCCTGCTGAATATAAACAGACGATTCACTATACACCTGTTGAGGCGATGGTGATGGCCTTTGACAAGACAGCACATCTGTCTTCAATGATTCTGAACTCGATCGTCAAAATGGTACGTGGTCTGATTGGTCTGGATAATCTTTCCGGTCCGATTACCATTGCCAAAGTGGCGGGACAAAGCGCGGAAATGGGTTGGGAAACTTTTATTTCCTTTATGGCGCTAATGAGTGTAAGTTTAGGGATATTAAACTTATTGCCAATCCCAATGCTTGATGGCGGACATCTGGTTTATTATTTTATCGAATTAATTCGTGGTAAACCTGTTTCTGAACAAATACAATTGGTTGGATTAAAAATTGGTATGGTACTGCTCGGCAGTATGATGCTTTTGGCATTATTTAATGACTTTATGCGTTTATAATAACGTAAATGGAATAATTAACAGCGGAAAAGACTGGCATGCAGCACACACATTTATTTATGCCTTTGGCACTCGTTAGTGCAATGGCAGTAGCACAACAAGTATATGCGGCAGAAGACTTCATTGTACAAGATATAAAATTTGATGGATTGGTACGTTTAACTCCAGAAAATGTGTACGGCTTGGTGCCAATCAACAGTGGTGACCGGGTGAATGATCCGATCATTGCCAATGCGATTCGTAGCCTGTATGCATCTGGGCTATTTGATGACATTAAAGCCGTTCAACAAGGCAATACCTTGGTATTCCAGGTCGTAGAACGTCCGGTAATTTCGAAAATTGAGCTGAAAGGCAATAAGCTGATTCCAAAGGAAGCGCTTGAAGAAGGCCTGAAAAAAATGGGTCTGGCTGAAGGTGAGGTGCTGAAGAAATCTGCACTGCAAACAGTCGAAACCGAGCTGGAACAGCAATATATGCAGCAAGGTCGTTATGATGCCGATATTACGGTAACAACGACACCTCGACCAAACAACCGCGTTGAAGTGCTGATCGATTTTGTTGAAGGTAAAGCGGCTAAAGTTTTTGATATCAATATTATCGGTAATACTGTTTTTAAAGAATCAGATATCAAGCAAGCCTTTGCTGTTAAAGAAAGTGGCTGGAGTTCTGTCATTTCGCGTAATGACCGTTATGCACGTGAAAAAATGGCTGCGAGCCTGGAAGCTTTACGTGCGATGTATCTGAACCGCGGTTACATCAACTTCAATATTACCAATTCAAGTCTGAACCTGAGTGAAGATAAAAAGAATGTCTTTATTGAGGTTTCAGTCAATGAAGGCGAACAGTTTAAGTTTGGACAAACCAAATTCCTGGGTGATGCGCTTTATAAACCTGAAGAGCTGCAAGCTTTGCAGTTGTATAAAGAAGGCGACACATACTCTCAGGAACGAGTGAATTCGGTCAAGCAGCT
The DNA here is from genome assembly GCF_058599385.1 of Acinetobacter sp. CAU_H_60. Lineage (NCBI taxonomy): Bacteria > Pseudomonadati > Pseudomonadota > Gammaproteobacteria > Moraxellales > Moraxellaceae > Acinetobacter > Acinetobacter sp. CAU_H_60. Next base: position 1,321,932 of record NZ_CM178653.1, read on the forward strand.
ATTGCTACGTAAATATGGTAATGCTGGTTATTACTATGCTGAAGTAAATGTTGTACCTCAGATTAATAATGAAACTAAACAGGTTGACCTGAACTATTATATTAACCCAGGTCAGCAAGTGACTGTACGTCGGATCAACTTCACCGGTAATTCTAAAACTGCCGATGAAGTATTACGTCGTGAAATGCGCCAGATGGAAAGTGCGCTGGCAAGCAATGAGAAGATTGACCTGTCTAAAGTACGTTTAGAACGTACTGGTTTCTTTAAAACAGTTGATATCAAGCCTGTTCGTATTCCAGGATCACCGGATCAAATTGATTTGAATGTGGCAGTTGAAGAACAGCATTCAGGTACAAGTACTCTAGCTGTTGGTTTCTCTCAAAGTGGTGGTGTAACGTTCCAGGCTGGATTAAGTCAGACTAACTTCCTGGGTACAGGGAACAGCGTTTCGATTGATCTGTCACGTTCTGAAACTCAAGATTACTATAACTTGAGTGTAATGGACCCGTACTTCACGATTGATGGTGTACGTCGCGGTTATAATCTTTACTACCGTAAAACAAAGTTGGATGATGACTATAACGTAAACAACTATGTTACAGACAGCTTGGGTGGTGGTATTAACTTCGGTTATCCAATTGATGAGAACCAGAGTGTAAGCCTGGGTCTGAATATAGACCAGACCGAAGTTACCACAGGGCCATACGTATCTACATATGTGGCTGACTATCTGGAACGTAATGGCGGTAAAGAAACCAAGCGTGGTGACTTCTGTCCAGGTCAGGTTGAATCTGCAACAGGCAACTGTGTAGATGCAAATGGCGCTCCACTTGATACCATCTCATATGGTCAAGAGTTTAAAGGTGATTTCTTGACCTATAACCTGAATCTGGGTTGGTCTTATAATACCTTGAACCGTCCAATGTTCCCGACGACAGGTATGTCACATCGTGTCAATGCAGAAATTGCCTTGCCAGGTAGTGATGTGGAATATCAAAAGCTCACTTATGACGCTCAGGCTTTCTTCCCATTAGGTAAAGACTTTGTTCTGCGTGGTTATGGCCGTTTAGGCTATGGTAATGACCTGCCTTTCTATAAGAACTTCTATGCCGGTGGTTATGGTTCAGTACGTGGTTATGAAAACAGTACCTTAGGTCCTAAATATCCAGGCGTATATTTCTCTGACATCGGCCGAACTGACCCATCCCCGGAAGAAGTGGGTGGTAATGCTTTAGTTCAGTTTGGTACTGAGTTAGTTCTGCCTGTTCCATTTAAGGGAGATTGGGCGCGTCAGGTTCGTCCGGTACTCTTTGCTGAAGGTGCTCAAGTATTTGATACTCAGTGTGATGTATCTAATGATAATATTTTCGTGAATGGCAGCTCGATTAGTGGTAAACAGTACTGTAAAGATAACTTTGGTTTCGATGCAGGCAATATGCGTTATAGCGTAGGTGCTGGTTTCACCTGGATTACCATGATTGGTCCATTATCACTGAGCTATGCATACCCGTTGAATGATAAAGACGGTGATGAAACTCAAAATGTTCAGTTTGAAATTGGACGTACTTTCTAAGAAGACTTTGATCTTAAATACAGATTTTGCTCATAAAGCCATCAGGTTTTGTGAGCAAAATTTTTTGAATGGGTAAAAATATGAAAAAAATGATGATGGCAATGGGTATTGCTTTAGCGGGTTTAACTTCATTGTCACATGCAGATGATTACGGAATCGTTGATCTGGAAAAAGTAGTACAAAACAGTACCTATTTAAAGCAGCAAAATGCTACTCTGGAAAATGAAATCAAGCCGCAAACCGCACAGATTGCACAGTTTCAAAAAGACCTTGCTGCAATCAAGCAAAAAGGTCAGGCTGCAAAAACACCAGCAGAACGTGAAAAAATAGCCAAAGAATTTGAAGGCAAAGCGACTCAACTGGCAGGGGTGCAGCAACAGGTACAGGCAACCGTGCAAACGCGTATGCAAAGTGTAAATAAAGCTTTTGAAGGAAATCTGAAGCGTGCTGCTGAACAATTACGCCAAGAAAACAAGCTAGATGTGGTTTTAAATAAAAATTCCGTACTTGCTTATGACGCGAAGTATGATTTAACTGATAAAATGATTCAAAAGGTTAATGCAATTAAATAATCGATGAATCATCAAAAACTTCAGTTAGCTGACCTCGCTCGTCTTGTCCAAGGTGAGTATGTAGGTCAGGCAGATTTATGTTTGAGAGGTTTGGCAAGTCTTGAAAATGCAACCTCTCATGACCTTGCATTTGTCAATGCAGATAAATATCTGGAACAGGCAGCTCAGAGTAAGGCGGGCGCTTTAATTGTGACTGCTGAATTAAAAGAGCAGCTAACTTCCCAGCAAAACTTCATTGTTGTGGCCAACCCTTATCTGGCTTTTGCAATTCTGACTCACGTTTTTGAGAAAAAACATACGACTCAGGGAATTGAAAGTACCGCACAAATTCATCCATCTGCCATCATTGCTGACAGTGCCTATATTGGCCACTATGCCGTAATTGGTGAGAGTTGTGTGGTGGGTGAAAATACCATTATCCAGTCACACGTTCAGATTGACGACCAGGTTGAAATTGGCCGGGACTGTTTTATTGATGCACATGTGACTTTAACAGGTGCTACAAAAATCGGTAATCGTGTTCGGATCCATGCTAATACCGTGATTGGTAGTGAAGGTTTTGGTTTCGCACCTTATCAAGGGAAATGGCATCGAATTGCCCAGTTGGGTTCAGTCCGTATTGCAGATGATGTCCGGATCGGCTCAAACTGTAGTATTGACCGAGGGGCACTGGATGACACAATTCTGGAACAAGGTGTCATTATTGATAATCTTGTGCAAATCGCCCATAACGTCAAGATTGGTGAAAATACTGCGATTGCAGCCAAATGCGGGATTGCCGGTAGTACCACGATTGGCAAAAACTGTATTCTCGCGGGGGCTTGTGGGGTAGCAGGACACCTACATATCACCGATAATGTGACCTTGACAGGAATGTCAATGGTGACAAATAACATTACTGAGGAAGGCACTTATTCTTCAGGCATGGGATTGTTGCCAAATCAGCAATGGAAACGCACAGTGGTTCGCTTAAGACAATTAGCAGATGTGCCATTGACCCAGTTGGTAAAACGATTGGATCATATGCAATCTCAAATTGAGTCCATTGAATCAACATTTAAGTTGCGTAAATAATTATGATGACAGAGTCGAATTTGCCTACATTCACGAAGCCTGAATTGCCAATGAATATTCAAAAGATTCGTGAATATTTGCCCCATCGCTATCCATTTCTGCTGGTAGATCGCGTTGTTGATATTACCGAAAATGGCATTGTTGGTTATAAAAACGTCTCAATTAATGAAGAGTTTCTGCAAGGCCATTTTCCGAATTATCCGATCATGCCAGGTGTATTGATTGTAGAGGCATTAGCACAGATCTCAGGTATCCTTGGTTTTGTCATGAATAATGAAACTCCAAAAGAAGGTTCATTATTCCTTTTTGCTGGAGCTGAAAAGGTTCGATTTAAAAAACAAGTGGTTGCTGGTGACCAATTAGTACTTAAATCTGAATTAGTGATGCAAAAACGTGGCATTTATAAATATAATTGCATTGCCACAGTAGATGGCATTGTCGCAACAACCGCGGAAATTATGGTTTCCCATCTGAAAGTCGAGCAGGCATGAGCAATAATCCCCTAATTCATCCAACTGCCATCATTGACGCATCTGCAGTAATTGCTGCAGATGTACAGATTGGCCCTTACTGTATTATTGGGCCAAATGTCACGATTGGTGCTGGTACCAAACTGCATTCACATGTCGTGGTGGGTGGTTTCACACGTATTGGTGAACATAATGAAATTTTTCAGTTCGCCAGCGTCGGTGAAGTCTGCCAGGATCTGAAATATGCAGGTGAGGAAACCTGGCTGGAAATTGGTGATTATAACAAGATTCGTGAACACTGCAGTCTGCACCGTGGTACGGTTCAGGACAAAGGTATTACCAAGATTGGCAGTCATAACCTGTTAATGGTAAATACCCATATTGCACATGACTGTATGGTTGGTGATCATAATATTTTCGCAAATAATGTCGGTGTGGCGGGTCACGTACACGTAGGCGATTATGTCGTGATTGGTGGTAACTCAGGTATTCACCAGTTCTGTAAAATTGACTCTTATAGCATGATTGGTGGTGCTTCACTGATTCTGAAAGATGTTCCTGCCTATGTGATGGTATCGGGTAACCCGGCCCATGCATTTGCCATGAATGTTGAAGGCATGCGTCGTAAAGGCTGGTCAAAAGACGTGATTAATGGTTTGCGTGAATCCTTTAAGCTAATTTATAAATCTGGCTTAACGACTCAGGAAGCCATCGAGAAAATCCGTAACGAGATTCTTCCAGAAGTGTCTGAAGCCCAACGTCTGATTGATTCACTTGAACAATCCAAGCGTGGCATTGTGCGTTAAGTTATAGAAGCGAAGTTGGAATTAAAAAAGACACCTGCGTGGTGTCTTTTTTATTTTGAGGCTTTATATTTTACTTAAGAAATTTAACTTCTTCAGCTTTCGGATAGTTCTTGAGTAGTTTCGCTTTATATTGCGAAGCAAGAGTAGCGTTCTTTTCTACATCCTTACTAATATTATAAAGCTGATAAAGGGCAGTAGAGGCTTTTGCAGAATTCGGATAGCGGTCAACCACGATCAGATAATTCTTCTTTGCTTCATTAAAATTCGGCGGATCAATCGACAGGTTAAATTCGGCTAACCAGAAGTGAGCATTGCTGATATAGACGCTATTCGGATTATTCTTGATAAAATTTTGCATGGGTGCAATGGCTTTAGCTGCACCACCATTTTTATAGGCATCCAGTGCAATGGTATAAGCCACTTTTTCCTGCTCACTCGGCTGTTGCGTTGTAGGTACCTGATGAGTGGCTACTGGAGCATTAGAACTTAAACTGGGAGAAATATCCTGTTGGTTATCCTCCGCGGAGGTATCTTCAGCAGGTTCAATTTTTTGCTGCAACAGTTCCAGACGTTGATCCAGATCGGCATAGCGGTTGGTTAATTCGCTCTTTAATCTCTCGATCTCATTTTCTTGTTCTTCGATTTTTCCACGTAAACTGCGTAGATCATTTTCAAGCTGCTGGTTTTTTTGCATGAGCTGCCAGCTGGTATTGGTCTGAGGCGCATCTGCACCTGTAGTAATAGCAGATTGAGTGCTGATATTATTTGATTGAGCACCTTGGCTGAGTCCACGTGATTCGATAGGAATCGCAGCAAAAAGAGAGGTTGTACAGAGTGCAGTGAGGGCACACAATACCTGTTTCTTAAACATCATATAAGTTCCATGATTCTTGGCGAGATTATGTATCCGCAGCTCATTTATTCTAAAAGAGATAACTCGTTTATAGCTTCACATTTAAAACGGCATTTTTAGAAATTGCAACAAGGTTTTACAAAGATCATGTGAATTTCGATATTCATGAATTAATTGTGAAGAATATTAAAAAACCAACATATTGGAGCATATTGTTTTTAAAATAATCAAACGGATAGCATATGCTGAAAATTTGAAATACAGCCCTTGCAACTTCAATAAAAATCTCTATACTCTGTTCCTGTAATGGTAGCCCTGCCGGTTACTTCGCAATTGTACTCTATGAACCCCGCCAGGACCGGAAGGTAGCAACGGTAGTAGATCTATGATGTGCCGGAGCTTTGCTGGTAGGGTTGCCACCAGATTTATAATTATAAAATTTCTCTATTCTCGCTTTATTTTTCAATCTTAATTTTTATTGTATTTCATTCCTTTAATATTTACTTTCAAATTTCTATCCAGAGCTGCTTTCGTGGATGCCTATATTGTTTGGAATATTGAAATTCAATCATAAAAATAAACTATCTTAATTTGAGCTTTTGAAAGCTTTTTGTTGTTTGGGATTAATTGTAATAAGGGAAACTATTTAAGTAGGATGGCAAAGAGGAAAATAATAAAATAGCCTAAGCGTAATTTTCACAAATACAAAAGAATTAATCTTCGGCCTTGCGGCTAATCGCTTTCATGATCGCATCCATTTCAAAACCACGATACATCAGAAAACGGATCTGTTTAGCTTTAAGTTTTGGATCTTTTGTTACTTCTGGACCATATTTTCTAAGTTTCAGTTCATAAGCCTGTTGTACCCAGTCCGTTTCTTTGAGTTCTTCACTGATCAGGGCAGTATCAATTTTTTTGCTTTTCAGCTTCATTTTAATCTGATTGGGACCTTTGCCTTTACGCTTTTGGCTCGACAACATGATTTCAGCGACACGTTGATCACTTTGATAATTTTCTCTAGATAGCTCTTCCACCAAAGTGACCACTTCATTACGATCTTCTGCATAAAGCGCCAGTTTTTCGATCAGTTCAGCTTTGGAATATTCCTTGCGAGTTAGTACAGCAAAAGCATAAGAACGCAAACGGGTGCCGGTTAGACCGGGTTTATTCTGCTCTTTATCGGAGTTACCAAATAAGCTGTCTTCCGGATCAAATTCTGGCAAAGCCTGTGACTTAACAGGTGCAGGAGTGACTGAATCTTCAGCATCACCAAACTGCTGTTTAATCGCGTCATAGTCCAAAAGTTTGCTGAATTTTGCGTCTGACATATTGATCTCGATTAAAATATCCATTCCATAATAACAAAAACGCCCCGTAGGGCGCTCTGTTATGACGTTCAAGGATTATGCATCCAGAAAGTCTGCTGGTTCTTCTTCGTCTTTATCTTCGACTACTTTGCCTGTAGTAAGCAGTTGCTCACGGATCAGTTTTTCAATAGTATCCGCCAGTTCTTTGTGTTCTTCAAGATAACGGATGGTATTGTTCTTACCTTGGCCAATCTTGTCGCCTTGATATGAATACCATGCACCCGCTTTTTGAACGATTTCTTGCTGTACTGCAAGATCAATCAGTTCACCAAGATGGTTAACACCTTTACCATACAGAATCTGGAACAGAGCTTCTCTGAATGGAGGTGCCATTTTGTTTTTCACAACTTTGACTTTGGTTTCAGAACCTACAATCTCGTCGCCTTCTTTCACCTGACCGATACGGCGAATATCCAGACGTACAGAAGCGTAGAATTTAAGTGCATTACCACCAGTTGTGGTTTCCGGGCTACCGAACATTACACCAATCTTCATACGGATCTGGTTAATGAAAATCACCATACAGTTTGAACGCTTGGCATTACCGGTAATTTTACGCAGTGCCTGGCTCATCAAACGTGCTTGCAGACCCATATGTGAGTCACCCATTTCGCCTTCAATCTCGGCGCGAGGCGTCAATGCAGCAACAGAGTCGACTACGATCAGGTCAATCGCACCAGAACGTACCAGCATGTCAGCGATTTCAAGTGCCTGTTCACCGTTGTCTGGCTGAGAAACCAGCAGGTTATCAATATCTACACCGAGTTTACGGGCATATTGAGGATCAAGCGCGTGCTCGGCATCTATGAATGCACATGTACCGCCAGCTTTTTGACATTCAGCAATCGCTTGCAATGTCATTGTGGTCTTACCTGAAGATTCAGGACCATAAATCTCGATAATACGGCCTTTCGGTAAACCACCAATACCGAGTGCGATATCAAGCGTTAAAGAACCTGTAGATACAGCTTCAACTGCTTGCACGGTATTGTCACCAAGACGCATCACTGTGTTTTTACCAAACTGTTTTTCAATCTGGCTTAAGGCAGCGTTGAGCGCCTTGTTTTTATTCTCATCCATCTTACAACCTCAATACGATGTCACAAACTTAGTACTCAAGTGGATGTCTTACATTAGAGCTTCGTTCCACAGGAATATAGTGACAGAAATTTCCCTTGTATTCTATAAAATCCAGCAGTGTTACGACACATGCTGACGCTTGAATTTAATCATCATTATATGACCAATGTTGATCAAAGTTCTGACTATTTTCATTCTTGAATCGACTGATGTCTCGACGATCTTTTTTGCTTGGTCGATGATCGGGACGCGCTAGATTATGCAACTTTCTTTGCGATGCAATCAATTCCCGGCGAGCGATACTGACTTCAGTTTCTTCATACAGTTTCTGTGCCACTGGTGCAGGACCACGAACATCAGAAAGTTCTTTTACAACCACGGTTTTTTTGTCGATACCTTGCTGAATCGTCAACTCCATACCCACACGGACTTCGCGAGATACTTTTACACGCTCACCATTATGATGGACTTTACCGCCCTCAATAGCATTCTTGGCAATGGAACGGGTTTTAAAAAAACGTGCCGCCCACAGCCATTTATCTATACGCATGCCTACCGCATCTTCGGGTAAAGACGATTTACGCATATTGCTTGTTTACCTCAGACTGATTTAAATGAGTGATTAAATCTGTTAATTGGTGCAGCATCGGGTAATTGCAAGTCTGGCGCGCAACTTTACTGGAAGATGGTTGCTGGATGCAGAACAGGTTCTGGATGCCATAAGCCTTGGCGCCATTCAGGACTTTTTCGGTATCATCAATAAAATAGACCTGCTCAGGATCAAAGGGGTACAAAGCATTCAGACCTTGCCAGAATTCTACAAATTCTTTGGCATGTCCAATGCTTTCCGAGCTGACAATGACATCGAAATAATCTTTGAGATTCAGATGATCCAGTTTAAAGGCCAGGCCGGCACAGTCGGCATTGGTTGCAAGCCAGATCGGATAGCCATTATTTTTAAGATAATCGAGTAATTCCAGGCAATAAGGGCGTAAGCTAACCCTATCTTTATGCTCGATTTGCATGGCCAGAACGTCGACTTCGACTTTAGCCGTCCAGAAGCGAGAAGAGTACCAGTTTAGGGTATGATTATGTTGCTGATAGAATGCATAAAGCGTTTCGCGGCTTTGTTCCAGACTACAGCCATGTGTTTCGGCATAACGGACCGGTAATAACTCGTTCCAGATGAAGTCATCGTAAGCAAGATCAAGTAAAGTTCCGTCCATATCAAAAATTATAGGCGGTTTTTCTGAGCAATTCGACATATAAGGTTTTCTATGTTTAAAGCGACAATAGCACCACAAGATCCGATGATTTTGCAGTTTGTGCCCATTTTGACACATGCCTGTGAAATTTTGCGAGAAGAATATCAGCGTTATTGTTCGGGTGCTGCGTTTGATATTGTCAAGAAAAGTGATGATTCTCCTGTAACGCAGGCAGACTATCGGGTGAATAGTTATTTAACCCAAGCTTTGGCGGAAATCTCGGAATTACCTTTATTGTCAGAAGAGGGGCAGCAGGATCAGCGTCATGCCTGGACAGACTTCTGGTTGCTTGACCCTCTGGATGGCACCAAAGAGTTTCTGCACCAGCGTCCAGAATTCACGATTAACCTGAGTCTGGTCAGAGGTAGTCTGACAACTTTTGCGATTCTGGCGATTCCTGCACAGCAGCTAATTTATTTCTGTCCTGAACAGGGCATGCCGATTAAATACGATATTCAGAATCAGGCATGGTTTGGTTATGAAGCAGCTATAAATCATCAGGATGTCTTTGTCGGTCTGAGTCAGAGCAGTCAGCAGAAACCAAAATATGTCGAATATCTGCAAAGCCTAGCTAAACTTAGTACGTACACCGAGTTCAAGGCGGGAAGTGCTTATAAATTCTGCATGATCCTTGAAGACCGAGTAGATATTTATCCTCGTTTCCATCCAACCTCGGAATGGGATACCAGTGCCGGTCAATGCATGCTTGAGCGGATTGGTGGAGGGTTGGTTGATCTGGAAGGTCGGCCATTCATCTACAATCAGCGCAAGACCTTACTGAATGGCGGGTTTATCGCCTATAAGAATAAAGCTATGAAAGTACTAGCCTTACAGGCACTGGCGGACATGCAAGACAATGATTGAGCTCATAGCCGTTCATGGTATAGTGAGGAAGATTCCGTTGATAGATCAGTTGGCAAGATTGTGGCATTAAAACTGCTTCCACCAAGTATGCTCAGTGCAATAGATTTATTGCCTGATACCAAGACACCTGTGACTCTGTTTACGCGGCATTCTCTGCGTGAAGATGTCGCTGGTCAGGGACTGGCAGGTTATGATTTGCAGTTGACGCCGCAAGGACGTGATCTGGCGCAGGAATGGGGCACTTATCTGGTCAATCAGACAGATCGGCATATCCAGCATTGTATATCGAGTCCGATTCAGCGCTGTGTAGATACCGCAGCATTGATGATCGAAGGGGCTGATGCAACGGATAAAGCACCGCATACCCATAAGATTGAAATCGTGGAACAGGGTTTGCTGGTTGAGCCAGGCAGCTTTGTACTGGATATTCAAAAAGCAGGGCCATATTTCAAAAAACAGGGGGCATTGGGCTTTATTAATAGCTTCGTCAATAATGCCTTGCCCGGAATGAAACATCCCATTAATGGCGTAGTGGATGTATTAGAATTAATTTACAACACTCATCCGAAAACGCCGTATGGACTCAGTCTGGCGGTCAGTCATGACACCATTCTGGCAGCGATGATTGCAGTCATGTCTGGGCATCAGGAAGTCAGCCGTGAAGACTGGCCGAAAATGATGGAAGGTTTGTTTGTTTGGTTTGAAGGCGATGTATTTGAGGAATCTAAACTAAAATGGATCTGGCGTGGCAAAGTGCATGAGCTGGATATTTCCCAATTTCAGAATGCCGAATTAAAGGTAAATAAATAATTCAAAGGCTCAATCATTTAGGTTGAGCTTTTTTACATTTATCGTATGAAAGTGAAATAGAGTAACGATGAAATATCACTATGCTGATATTTAAACCAATTTTGGAAGCATAGGAGTCATCATGAAAATAATCACGATTTTAAGTCTGGTCGTTATGTTAGGATTAACTGCCTGTCAGCGTGATACAGACAATGCGCAGCAAGATCAGACCACAACACCTCATTCTATGGATAAGGATGAATAATTTATTCTATTTTTATTTGAATAGAAGATTTCTATAACTAGGATTAGATAACTTTCTGGTATTCATCATTCTTTATTGTTGATTTGATATTAAATTTCAGGCACAAAAAAAGCCCTAAAAGGGCTTCTTTTGATTTGCGATTAGTTAGAAGCTAATGCTTTAACTTGCGCGTTCAAACGGCTCTTATGACGAGCTGCTTTATTTTTATGGATGATACCTTTGTCAGCCATACGGTCGATTACTGGAACAGCTTTTTTGTAAGCTTCAGTAGCAACAGCATAGTCGCCAGCAGCAATAGCCGCTACTGTACGTTTAAGATATGTACGAACCATAGAACGCAAGCTTGCGTTGTGTTTGCGTGCTTTAACGTTTTGACGAGCACGTTTTTTTGCTTGAGCAGAGTTTGCCACTCGTGCACTCCTTGAAATAGATTGGTCTGGGCGGGCTGAAACTCAACTGAAAACCACATCAGAAGAACTATCACCAGCCCGTAAACAAGTGCCATATTTTGAGGAAACTATGGGCTTAAGTCAAGTCTTGACATGCTTTGACAACATTTTAGTTGCAGAAAAATTCTAAAGAAAACGTTAGATTAGTATCTAAGCAGGGAGATCGTACAAAAAATGACTAAAACCATTACATATCCTATCGTGATTGGCGCTACAGGCTTGGTCGGAAAGACTTTGGTGCAACAGCTGGTAAATGAACCAAGTTGTAAGCGTATTAGCGTCATCGTGCGTAAACATCAACCAGAATTTGAACAATGGTACAAGGTCAAGCAGGTGGTCGTTGAGGATTTCTTAATGCTCAATGATCAGGATGTCAGTGGCCATACCCATGCCTTTAGCTGTCTGGGTACCACGCTAAAGAAAGCAGGTTCGAAAGAAGCTTTTTATAATACTGATTACACCATCAATGCCCATTTTGCCGAACTGGTGCAGCAAACAGATGCCCATTATCTGTTGATTAGTGCGATGGGTGCCAATTCAAAATCCAGACTGTTCTATAATCGAGTAAAGGGTGAATTAGAGGATTATATCCAGACCTTGTCTCTAGAGCGTATCAGCTTGTTCCGTCCGTCTTTATTGATTGGTGAGCGGGATCATCAGCGTTTACTGGAAGACGCGGCACAGAACCTGTTTGATAAGTTTTCGCATTTCATCTCCGATTCTTTTAAATACAAGCCAGTGACAGCAGAGCAGGTGGCTCATACTATGGTATATGCAGCACTGAATCAGACTGTGAAATTTGAAATTTATGATAATTTAGCCATACAAAAAATGAAATGAGGGTAAAAAACGTGTCCAGCGTACCATTTGTAACTTGTGACCTGCTTGATGATAATCCGGATAAAGACCTGCAGGTAGTCACTCCATGCCTGGATGGCAAATTCTTTAGAAGTTATGGCGCACGTAAAAGCTTTGGCGGCCAGATTGTGACCGTAAAATGCTTTGAAGATAACTCTCGCGTTAAAGAGTTATTGGCGACAGATGGTACAGGCAAAGTCTTAGTCGTTGATGGTGGTGCTTCGATGCGCTGTGCATTAATGGGTGATCTGATTGCTGAATCTGCGGTGAAAAACCACTGGAATGGTGTGATTATTTACGGCTGTGTGCGTGACGTCGATGCGATTGCTGAACTTGATCTTGGTGTACATGCCTTGGCTTCTATTCCTCAAAAGAGCAACCGCAAGGGAATTGGTGAAGTTGATGTGCCGCTTTATTTTGGTGGAGTCACGTTTAAATCGGGCGAGTATGTCTATGCCGATAACAACGGCATTGTACTTTCGCAGGAAAAACTAGTCGATTAATCAGCTATCTGTTTAAATTGACAGAAAGTAATAAAAATCAGCAATACCGTGAAAGTTACTCAAATAGCATACTTTCACGGTTCTTAAAACAAAAAAAGGATAACAATAATGCTCCCACATCAAATCAAGGTTGCTCAAGCACTGGCATCGTCATTTACCCAAGGCGGTCGAGGTATGGTGGGCACGCCGTTTCCAAATCAGCCTGAAAAGCCAATCAAGCTATATGAATTTGAAGGTTCACCATTTTGTCGTCGTGTCCGTGAGGTATTAACCTTGCTCAATCTGGATTATGAAGTTTATCCATGTCCTAAGGGTGGCACCAAATATCGTCCGATTGTAAAACAGTTGGGAGGCAGAACCCGCTTTCCATTTTTAGTAGATGAAAATACGGGTGATCAGATGTATGAGTCACAAGATATTATTCATCACCTGTTCAAGCATTATGGCAAAAATGGCAAGATACCGAGTAAATACGCGCAATATCCTAAAATTCCAGTGGCCGCTTTTGCCGGAACCATCGTGAATGGAGCCCGCGGTGTATGGATCAACAAACAGATTATTGATCGTCCAGCACCTAAACAGTTATTAGAATTATGGGGCTTTGAAGCGAGTCCGTTTACTCGAGTAGTACGTGCTGTTCTAAGCGAGCTGGAAATACCATTCATTTTTCATAACGTCGCGAAGGAACGCTGGCAAGATTATGGACCAGCAAAACTGCGTTTAAAGCCAGGTAAATATGAACCCTTATCGGGGGGTAAACGTGAACAGATACTAAAAGTAATGGGGAACAATATCCAAGTTCCTTATCTGGTTGATCCGAATACCAATACAAAAATGTTTGAGTCTAAAGATATTGTGGAGTATTTGAAGCAGCAATATGGTCCTGAGAAGAAAAGTAAAAAATAAACTGCTACCTAATATTTGGAACATACAAAAATTGCCATCTTAAAATAGATGGCATTTTTATGGTTTATAAATTTGAATTTTCCAAGAACAAGAACTCTGCTTTCAAAATTATTCATACTTAGAGCTACTCACAATAAAGTTAAAAAAACTCATGATTTTTCTTCTTTTTTTGTTTATATTTTAATTTCAATGGGGTGATAAGAATAACGATAAGGGGTGTGCTTATGACAGCACAAGACGCCGTACTACCGGTACCTGTATTAATTGTTGAAGACGAATATGTCATTCAGTGCCGTTTAAAAAATATTTTGAAGGATCTAGGGTATAGCGATGAAGTATTGCTGTTCGCCAATAATGTCAGGGAAGCCGAATATCTTCTGCAACAAGAACCGTTCTGTTTAGCACTGATTGATCTTGGACTGCCAGATGGAAATGGCATTTCCATTATTGAAAAAATACATGAGCTCGGTTCACAAACTTTGATACTCGTCGTATCCGCTTGGAGTACTCAGGACAGCCTGTTAAAAGCAATTAAGGCAGGAGCAACCGGTTATGTACTCAAGGAACGCGATGATACAGAAGTGAGTCTGGCAATTCGTAGTATTTTGCGGGGCGGCGCACCCATTGATCCTTTTATTGCGCGTGAAATTCTCAAGCAGATTTCCAGTTCAGAGCCATCTTCCTCTTTGGAACAGGTCGTACCTGATCCTGAACAGGAAAGCCTGACCCAACGGGAAAAAGAAATTCTTTCATTGGTGGCACAGGGACTTAGCAATCGTGAAATTGCCGATGAACTCTGTGTGTCACGCTATACCGTAGAGAGTCATATTAAGCATATTTACCGCAAACTCTCTGTCAGCAAGCGGACTAAAGCAGTGAGCACCGCCCGGCATTTAGGTATTCTTTAGTGCGAATGCTATCCGTTAGCAAGATGTTTAGACAAGGACTAAGGCTCTTCGCTCTATTGATGATAGGGAGCTGGCTGAGCCTATTCTCTTGCATCAGTCTGGCACAGAATAATTTTCAGATTAATGAGCTTTGTCAGGTGAACATTGAACAGCAACAAAAAGTTCAAGTCCCAAGTCATCTCGAAATTCCGGATGCGGGCTGGCAACCTGTGACATTACCGGATAACTGGAAAAATAACTGGCCGAAATATAATGGGGATGCCTGGTATAAAATTCGCTGGGGTTGGTCTTGTCAGGACAATATACGTCTGGCTGAACCCATTGTTTTTGGGATTGATTATCTGAACTCTGCTGGAGCTGTTTTTCTGAATGATGATCTGCTGTGGTCGGATCAAAATCTGCAAGAACCTTTATCTAAAAGCTGGAATGTACCACGTTACTGGATTTTGCCCATTGCAGGCTTGAAGCAGACAGACAATGAACTACTGATTTATGTACGGGGTTACAGTTTCCAAGGTGCAGGACTTGGCAGGATTGAATTTCATAATGTCATGGCCAACGACCAGCATTATTCAAAAAAGATCTGGGATCGCCGTACGCTCTTTCAGATCAATATGATTCTATCCGGTACGATTGGAGTCATTAGCCTGATTATCTGGCTATTCCGACGTTCTGAAACCACTTTTGGCTGGCTGGCGCTGAGTTCATTATTGTGGATTTTGTTTATCTCCAATGTATTAACCACAGAGAATTTTCCTTTTCCCTCCAGTATATGGGCCAGTAAAGCCAATCTGATTTTCTTTATCCTTTATATGCACTTCTTCTGCCTGTATTTGATTCGGTTCTTGAAGCAGAAATTTCAGCGTTTGGAGCGGGGACTTATCGGGGTTACTGCTTTATTTAGTGTATTCATCATAGCCAGTTCTTTAGAGCATTTAGAAGCGGTGCTCAGTGTCGCTTTTGTCTCATATGTGCTGCTTTATATTAGTTGCGTCATCTATGTCAGCTACTGGGCCATTAAAACCCGCAATGGGGAATATCTGTTTCTGATGCTTTGTCTGTGGGGAATTTTGCTGTGTGTCATTATAGATCTGATCATTCTGGGTCAAACGGCGGTTAGTGAATTCTCACCTTTATCACCTTATACATCACCGATTATTATTCTGTTTGTTGTGCTAATTATGGGGACACGACTGAATCGTAATATCAAAAAGATCGAAAAATTTAATACGCAGTTAGAATCAAAAGTACGGCAAGTCAGTGCTGATCTAAATAAAAGCTTGAGTGATCAGCATAAGCTGGAACTGGATAATGTGCGTTTGCAGGAACGGATTAATCTGTCACATGAACTGCATGATGGACTGGGTGGCTCGATTGTGCGTTCCATGATTCTGGTGGATCAAAGTACCGAAAACATTTCCAATCGACAGTTTTTATCTATGCTGAAGCTGCTTAGGGATGACCTGCGTCAAATCATCGATAGCGGTTCTTCTATTGACAATAAAGTGCCTGAAACGCCAGTGATCTGGATTGCACCAGTACGTTACCGATTTACTCAATTGCTGGAAGAAATGGATATCACCGTAGAATGGTCTTTTCCCAAAGTCTGGCAGCGTGAACCTACGGCTTTGCAATGTCTGACCCTGATTCGTGTAGTAGAAGAAAGCCTGACCAATATTATCAAGCATAGTCAGGCGACAAAGGTGAGTGTGAGTATGGAATACACACAGCCACATCAACTGACTTTAAAAATTCAGGACAATGGGGTCGGCTTTAATCCAGAGATGGTGCAGAAAAATGGTATGAGTATTGGCATGCGCAGTATGAAAATGCGCATTGAACGCATGGGTGGAATGCTGGATATTCAGTCTGCGAAAGGTGATACCTGCGTACACGTGGTGATGGAACTCTATCAGCCTTAATCATCTCAAAATTATCCAGACATAAAAAGAGGATCATATGATCCTCTTTTTTATAGATTTAAATGACCAAGATATAAAAACTTATTCTTCTTCAGCCCGTGGCACTAGCATCAGTACAGAATCATTCAATAGCTCAGCAACATCCTCCAGCATATCTTCGTCAGCGAAATCTTCATCCAATAAGACACGCGCACCATCAGCAATCTGCTTCAGTTTTGAAGTAAATGCTTCAGAAATACAGATTCCCTCACCATTGGCCCAGAATAAGGTTTCACCATCTTCTTCTGTATAGAGTAAGCGTGAAGCGGGTTCAAGCATCAGGCTATAGCCCTGATCAAGTGCTTCTTCCAGATCACCTGTACCAATTTCTTCAGCTTCCGGAATATTCTCTTCATATTTCGGTTCTGACATCAAGCTCATGATGGCGTCTTCAAGCACATTGGAGTTATGCAACTGCTCCATGATTTTGCCTTTCAGATATTCAAGTTCATTGCCTGTGACTTCACCCGCAGCGCTAATTTGATCACGAATAATGTCAGTCAATGGATTGCGTAAGACCTCATTTTCCGAAAATTTATCGCCTACACGGTCCATCATGTCACTGACATTTGGCATACGGAAACCAAAAGAGAAAGTCAGACAGTCATCTTCTGCTACGCCGTAGTGGGAAAGGCCGGGTGGAACATACAGCAAATCACCGGGTGCAAGGACTTCATCAAAATTCACATCCATTTCTGGCAATAATTTTAATGGCTGCCCCGGTACAAGTTCGGTCTCGGCATCACACATTTGCCCCAGTTGCCAGCGGCGATGACCATAGCCTTGAACTAGAAAAACATCATAAAAGTCGAAATGTTGACCGACTGAACCACCTTGAGGCGCATAAGACACCATGATGTCATCACGACGCCATTGAGGGATAAAAGCAAACTTTTTCCAGAGTTCAGACAGGTCGAACGAATAGTGATCCACAGCCTGAACCAGCAAAGTCCAGAGCTTAGGCATCTTCTGGAAGTCAGCTTTTAATAAAGGGGATGTCTTGACCGACCACTGATTTGGATCACGATCTTTCTGCTTGATCAGACGTGCAGTGACATTTTCTTCAAGTGCCAGCTCCATTACATCATCAGGCTCTAGCAGGCCTGCGATTTCAGGCATGGCATTACGTACCAGCAGCGGTTTTTTCTGCCAGTATTCGGCAAGGAATTGTTCAGCGGTAATACCGCCTAAAACGTCTAGAGGTAGGGACATTATTAAGACTGCATAAAAATTTGCAGGTATTTTCTCTTGAGTAAGCTTATGGTGCAAGCTGGATCATGAGAAATAGATTTTTATTGCACCTTAAGAGATGAAATCTAAGCCGTAAGACTCTGTCTAAGGGAAATATTATTACAACTTTTGTTACAAATTGGGGAAGTGTGATATATCCCTTAAAAATTAAATTCAAGATTTGAGTTTTTATTTCTGAAAAGAGTTAATCAAAAGGTCTCTGTAAAAATATATTTTTTTAATAAAGTGAAAAAGAATGTAATTAAAAAGTGTGAACTGCATCAATAAATAGGTGAAAAGAATAGTGTGTTTGACATAAAAACAACAATCGTACAATTTTGCAACATTGGGGAAATATAGATTGGAAAAATAATGCAAACACTTCAAATTATTAATAAGTTAAGCCGAGAACAAACAAAATTAGAGGCAACTAATGTTCAGCTTGATGCTATTTCAATTGTAAAAGCCAAAATTAATAAGCTCGATGTTGTCGAGTTATTACAAGAGGGCAATACCCTAATTGTGGTCCTTACAAATGGCGAAAGACTGGTCATTGAAAACTTTTATGTCAGTAATGAAGATGGACTCACATCTGACATTGTATTTGAAGAAGACGATGGAGGATTGTACTGGTTTGATCAGGTCGCGAAACAGTACAAGCAGATTCCAGACATCGAAGTATTATTACCTTCATCTTCCGATAGTATGGGGCTTTTACCCTGGATTGCGGGTGGCGCAGCGCTAGTAGGTGGAATTGCAGCTGCCGCTAGCGGTGGCTCTAGTGGTGGAAGCCCATCTAATCCTGGTTCAGAACTTGAATCAAATGTTCCTGTGACTCCGACTGATCCTGTTGATCCTGTTGATCCTGTTGATCCTGTTGATCCTGTTGATCCTGTTGATCCTGTTGATCCTGTTGATCCTGTTGATCCTGTTGATCCTGTAGATCCTGTAGATCCTGTAGATCCTGTAGATCCTGTAGATCCTGTAGATCCTGTAGATCCTGTAGATCCTGTAGATCCTGTAGATCCTGTAGATCCTGTAGATCCTGTAGATCCTGTAGATCCTGTAGATCCTGTAGATCCTGTAGATCCTGTAGATCCTGTAGATCCTGTAGATCCTGTAGATCCTGTAGATCCTGTAGATCCTGTAGATCCTGTAGATCCTGTAGATCCTGTTGATCCTGTTGATCCTGTAGATCCTGTTGATCCGGTCGATCCAGTAGATCCGGTTGATCCGGTTGATCCAGTTAACCCGGTCGATCCTATTGACCCGGTTGATCCAATTGATCCTGTAGATCCTGTAGATCCTGTAGATCCTGTAGATCCTGTAGATCCTGTAGATCCTGTAGATCCTGTAGATCCTGTTGATCCTGTAGATCCTGTAGATCCTGTAGATCCTATCGATCCAGTAGATCCTGTTGACCCTGTTGACCCTGTTGACCCGGTCGATCCTGTAGATCCTGTAGATCCCGTTGATCCGATTGATCTAAGTTTAGAGATTTGCCTTTCATTAGAAAGTGGGTATCAACAGCGTCCAGTTATTACTGGTCAAACCAATGCCCAAGATGGAAGTGAAATTGTTATTGTTATCAGGGATTCAGCAGATTCAGTACAAATTTTAATAACAACAGCTCAAAACGGTGTGTTTGAAGCACAAGTGCCAGATATTCTTGCAGATGGCCAGTATTGTGTTGAAGCCAGCGTGACAGAAATTGAAAGTGTACGTACTGCCAGTACAAAATCAGCAGCCGAAGTTTATGCTGTAAGTGTAAAGTTGAATCCCTTAGAGGATGACTTTGATCAATATCCGGCTATCAGTGGTACTACTTCATTAGCTGATGGCACCCCAATTACAGTTGTAGTGACAGATGCTGATAAAAATGTGCAAACACTTGAAGCGATAGCAAATAATGGTTGTTTTGCAGTAGTGGTACCGGTTGCATTGGCAGATGGGCAATATAGCGTACAAGTCAGCGTGACTGAACCTAGTAGTAACCGTACTAGTTGCTCATATACAGAAGCCATTGTAGATAACTTAAATGTATGCCTTGAAGAGCCGGAAAAAAGCGCTGAGCAATACCCGATTTTAAGTGGCTATTCAAATGCGTTAGCCGGTAGTGTAGTTACACTTAAAATAAGTGATGGATCTGGAAATATTCAGAGTCTCACCACGTGTGTGGATGAAGCTGGTCATTTCTGTATTCAGGTTCCGCAAGCACTTAATATTGGTCAATATATAGTACTCGCTACAGTGGTAGATCACAAAACTCAGCGTCAGGCGGATACCCTAACATCGGCAACCATTTGGGTATTACCGTTAGCAGAAGTTTCAATTGAGCCTATTGCTTTGCTGAAAGATCCAGAAATTACGACTTCAGTAAAAATTAAAGGAAGTATTTCGGGTTCCGCAGGTAGTGAACCTGTCAAAGTTGAAGTGAAAGTCGCTGGGAAAATCTATGAAGCTGTTATTGATGAGGCAGATAATTCATGGAGTGTGGATGTTACAGCAGGACATTTGCGTATGGATACGCAGGTGGAAGTGATTGGTATCGTTAAAGATATTCAGTCTCAATTAGAAAGCCTGCCGTCTTATCCTGTAATTGGAACCATTCCTGTTGAAATTACCTCGGCACAGATTGTGGTTGGTGGTGATGGAGATGATGATATTGTCGGAGGAAGTTCTGAAGATATCCTGGTGGGTGATTTAGGTGGGGTACAAACTTATACTGAAGCCGGTAAAAACTACAATATCGCCATGTTAATTGACCTGTCTGGCAGTATGGCAGATACCATTAGATATAATGGAAAATACATTACCTATGCACAAATGGTGCAAGAAGTGCTCAAACATTTTAGTTCCATTTTAGCCAAGCATGATGGTCTGATTAATTTCAAGATCATGACCTTTAGTTCTACAGATTCTAGGGGGAATAACTATTCAGGCAATCGAAAATCTATCGAAATTTCTGCTCAGAATTTAAAAGATCCGAGCTTATTGCCTAATTTAGAGCTTTGGATAAAGAATCAAATTGTTGCAACGTCAGGGACATTCTTCACTCCATCATCAGGTGGTACAGACTATAATGAAGCGTTCAAGCAGGCAACGGACTGGTTTAATAGCGCAAATATCAAAAATTCAGGCTATGAAAACCAGACTTATTTTATTACGGATGGTGATCCAACAGACAACGTACAAAATAATAAAGCAAACTTTGCAAAGTTAGATCAACTCTCAAAAGTGTTTGCAGCAGGTATTCTTCATCCGAAAGAAGAAACACTTAAGCTATATGACAATACCAATGAACAAGGGGAGAAAGTTGCTATCGGTGAAGGCTCGGTTGCTGTACTGAAAACTCCGCAAGAATTGATGGCTTATATTATTGGAGAGCAACTAGTTACTCAGCTCAATCCGATGGGTCATGACAATATTCATGCAGGTGCAGGTGCTGATGTCATCTTTGCGGACACGATCAATACGGATCACCTAACTTGGGATGAACGTATTTCTCCGCAAGGTTCTGGTTATATTGTGATTGAAGAATACCTGAAATCACAAAAACCTGTAGGTGAGGTATTAACCCAGCAAGAAGTCTATACCTACCTCAAAAAACACTTTAGAGACTTTATCAAGGAAAATGATACCCATGGCGGTAATGATATTATCAAGGCGGGCAGTGGTGATGACATTATTATCGCGGGTGCGGGGAATGACACCATTTATGCTGATCAGGGTAATGACCTGATTTCTTCAGGCTTAGGTGTGGATACTCTGGTCTACGAAGTACTAGATGCAGCGGATGCAACTGCCGGTCATGGTGTAGATACCTGGATCGATTTTAATTTAGCAGGTTCAGGGCAAGACTCTAACTTGCTGGATGTTGATGTTATCCAGTTTGATAAAGAGTTCTTTGATGGTTTGCTGTCTGACCTAAGTAATATCAATGATTATATTACAGTTGAGGATATAGACGGTCATGCAGTGATTCGTGTTGACCGAGATGGATCAGAATCAGAATTTCAGTGCACAGATTTACTGATTCTGGAAAATCAGCAAGGACTCACTTTGCAGCAGCTTTTGTCTGAAAATCAGCTAATTATTGGTTAAGTATTATCATGATTTAAAAAAGCAGTCTTGGGACTGCTTTTTTATTACTTCTTTAAAGGATTAAGGAACTAAAATCTTTAGCTCACGCAGAATATTGCATAGCTGAATCATCGGCATACCCATCAGGGTAGTTTGATCCTGCCCGATCATGGTTTCAAACAGGCTAATCCCAAGACTTTCGCATTTAAAACTACCGGCACAATGCAAGGGCTGTTCGATTTCTACATAACGCTCAATTTCCGCTTGAGACAGTTTGCGGAATTTGACTTTATAATGTTCTACCAGCGTACGTTCAAAACCGGTAGATTTCTGTTGAACGCTGAGCGCCGTACTGAAATACACAATCTTGTCCGAATTGGCCTGCAGCTGGCGAATGGCCTTTTCTATTGTTAAAGGCTTACCCATAAAGATATCTGGTGCGCCTTCACGCCAGGCTACCTGATCAGAACCGATCACAATTGCATCAGGATGTTGCTCAGCGACATGACG
Source organism: Acinetobacter sp. CAU_H_60 (assembly GCF_058599385.1). Taxonomy (NCBI): domain Bacteria; kingdom Pseudomonadati; phylum Pseudomonadota; class Gammaproteobacteria; order Moraxellales; family Moraxellaceae; genus Acinetobacter; species Acinetobacter sp. CAU_H_60. Next base: position 1,344,318 of record NZ_CM178653.1, read on the forward strand.
AGATTTTTCAAAAGCCAGGCGTTTGGCTAATTCATCCGCATGATTTTCACCTTGGGGTGATTCATCTATGTCCGGGACGACCGATACGTAATCAAGACGTAGACGGTTCATCAGTTCTTTACGGGTCTGGCTTGAAGAAGCCAAGATGATTTTTGCGGTATTCATTAGACAGCGTATTCTTCTAAAATATGGAGAGGAACATAAGCAAGGACAGCTTTGTGACAGGCTTGCAGCTTGATCGGTGGCGCTTGTCCAGCTTCATAAGCTTCTACCCAGCGTGTCACGCAGATACACCAGAAATCACCAGGTTGCAGTCCAGGAAATCCCAGTTCTGGTAATGGTGTAATCAGGTCATTGCCCACTTTCTGGGAAAAATTCAGAAATTCAGAGGTCATCTGTGCACAGACAGTGTGCTGTCCCAGATCGGTAGGTGCGGTATGGCAAAAGCCATTACGGAAATACCCAGTAATGGGATCAAAACAACAGCTTGCCAAAGGCTCGCCCAGAACATTGAGACGGTTAAGATTAGGATCAGGATGTATCGACATAGGTACTGAATCTGGAAGAAGCTTTTTTCTATCATAACAAAACTTTGGCATTCATAATGTTTTCTGCAAAAGATGCTAACCTTTTTCTGCATAATCATTTAAAATCGCCTCGTTTTTAATATCTATAAAGAGAGCTCTACAATGAACTTTCAGCGTATGACTGACCTTGACCTGACGGGTAAACGTGTTCTGATCCGTGAAGATTTAAATGTACCGGTTAAAAATGGTGTAATCACTAGCGATGCGCGTCTACGTGCTGCATTACCAACAATTAAAGCTGCAGTAGAAAAGGGCGCGGCTGTCATGGTGTATTCACACCTTGGTCGTCCAGTTGAAGGTGAGCCGAAGGCTGAACAGTCTCTTGCACCTGTAGCAGCTTATCTGACTGAAGCATTGGGTCAGGAAGTAAAACTTTTCACAGACTATCTAGATGGTGTTGAAGTTCAGCCGGGTCAAGTGGTTTTACTGGAAAACTGCCGTTTCAACGTAGGGGAAAAGAAAAACAATCCTGAACTTGCAGCAAAATATGCAGCCCTTTGTGACGTATTCGTGATGGATGCGTTCGGTACTGCACACCGTGCAGAAGCATCAACTGAAGGTGTCGCTCGTTTAGCTAAAGTAGCAGCAGCAGGTCCTTTATTGGCGGCTGAACTGGATGCATTGGGCCGTGCATTGAAAACACCTGAAAAACCAATGGTTGCGATCGTTGCGGGTTCTAAAGTTTCTACCAAGCTTGATGTTTTGACTTCATTGTCTGACATCTGTGATCAATTGATTGTTGGTGGTGGTATCGCAAATACGTTCCTTGCAGCTGCTGGTTACAATGTAGGTAAATCACTGTGTGAAAATGACCTGATCGATACAGCGAAAGCCATTGCCGCAAAAGTTTCAGTTCCACTTCCTACTGATGTTGTGGTTGCTGATGCATCTGAAATCAACTTTGATGACTTCCTGGGTTCATTAGCTGCGGCTAAAGCGACTGTGAAGAAAGTTGAAGACGTTGCTGACAATGACATGATCCTTGACGTTGGTCCAGAAACTGCAAAAGCATTTGCTGAAATCCTGAAAACCTCTAAAACAATTCTTTGGAATGGTCCAGTCGGCGTATTCGAAGTAGATCAGTTCGGTGAAGGTACTAAAGCATTGTCTTTAGCGATTGCTGAATCTGAAGGCTTCTCGATTGCAGGTGGTGGCGATACTTTAGCTGCGATCGATAAATACGAAGTTGCTGACAAAATTGGCTATATCTCTACAGGTGGCGGTGCATTCCTTGAATTCGTTGAAGGCAAAACACTTCCTGCAGTTGCGGTATTGTTAGAGCGTGCTTAATCGCATGTCCTAATGTAAAAAGCTGGCTTGATGCCAGCTTTTTTTATTTTTATAGCTTATTTATTCCAGATCTGTTCATCAATGATTCATTAAAGTGCAATAAAGCTGTCATAAGATGCAGACAATAGAGTATGAAGATGAGATCTTTAGATGAAACAGCACCTCACTTTAGCTGCATTGCTGGCAGCATCTTTTATGTTTACTGCCTGTACCCCACAGAAAAATACACCGGCAGATGACCTAGAAAATACAACAGTGGTAAATGAAGAGACTATTAGTCCGGAGCAACAAGCCGCAATTGATGCGATTGATAAACCGGTTCTGGATGAAAAAAATACAGATGTTCCGGCTGAAATTGCCAATGCACCTGCAGATGCCGCGACTGTAGATGAATCTGTATCAGGTGCTTCCGAGCCTATGACACCATAACTCAGACTATGCAAGTAAAAATCACTGCTTTTGCAGGGATTTTTTATAAAATATTGTATTTTTTGGCTGTATTGCAATAGTTGAACATGTAGAATATGGCCCATTACCTGGGAGGATATTATGGCTCTTATTTCGATGCGCCAGCTCTTGGATCACGCCGGCGAACATGCTTACGGCGTACCAGCGTTTAACGTAAACAACTTAGAACAAATGCGCGCAATCATGCTCGCAGCAGATGCAACGAATTCACCTGTAATCGTGCAGGCATCTGCAGGTGCTCGCAAATATGCAGGTGCACCATTCTTACGTCACCTTATCTTGGCTGCAGTTGAAGAATGGCCACATATTCCAGTGGTAATGCACCAAGATCATGGTACTAGCCCTGACGTATGTCAACGTTCAATCCAGTTAGGCTTTACTTCAGTCATGATGGACGGTTCACTGGGTGAAGATGGTAAAACACCAACTTCATACGAATACAACGTTGATGTGACTCGCCGTACTGTACAAATGGCACATGCATGCGGCGTTTCAGTAGAAGGTGAGATCGGCTGTCTGGGTAGCCTTGAAACAGGTATGGCAGGCGAAGAAGATGGTGTAGGCGCTGAAGGCGTACTTGATCATTCTCAACTGCTAACTTCAGTTGAAGAAGCTCGTCAATTCGTTGCAGATACCAATGTTGACGCATTAGCCATTGCAGTGGGTACTTCACACGGTGCGTACAAGTTTACTCGTCCACCTACAGGCGATATTCTTGCAATTGACCGCATTAAAGAAATTCATGAAGCTCTGCCAAATACTCACCTTGTAATGCATGGTTCTAGCTCTGTGCCGCAAGAATGGCTGGCTGTGATTAATCAGTATGGCGGCGACATCAAAGAAACTTATGGTGTTCCTGTTGAGCAACTGGTTGAAGCGATCAAACACGGTGTTCGTAAAATCAACATCGATACTGACTTGCGTTTAGCTTCTACAGGTGCAATGCGCCGTATGATGGCTGAAAAACCAAGCGAATTCGATCCACGTAAATTCTTCAGCGCAACTGTAGATGCAATGAAGCAAATCTGTATCGACCGTTACGAAGCATTTGGTACTGCAGGCAATGCAGACAAGATTCGTCCAATCTCTTTAGAGAAAATGGTTGAGCGTTATAAATAATTCCTTGTGAATAATTTATAAGAAGAGCCCACAGCGAATGTGGGCTTTTTTATATATATAAATAAAGATGAAGAATAAGAGCAGCATATGGAACTGATTTTTATTGCCGCATTATGTAGTGTTGCAGTCTCGATACTCTTAAAAATTGCTAAAAATAGAGGCTTGAGCCCTATCCACATGATTAGCTGGAATTATGTTACAGCCAGCATATTGTGTTTTTTCTGGTTCAAGCCAAACATCCAGCATATTTCCATGAGTCAGACTCCATGGCTACTGATTCTGGCCCTCGGTGTTTTATTGCCTAGTGTTTTTCTGTTTCTGGCCAAGTCATTACAAACAGCAGGGATCTTAAAAACTGAAATTGCCCAGCGATTATCGGTTGTACTATCACTGGCTGCTGCTTATTTCATTTTTCAGGAACAATTTAACCAGCTCAAGATGCTGGGTATTGTCTTAGGCATAAGTTCCGTACTGTGCATTCTATTCTCACACCGTCAGACATCACAAAGCTCCAGGCAGGGAATGTTTTTTCTGGGCCTAGTGTGGTTTGGTTATGCGCTGATTGATGTCTTGCTGAAATATACCACCAGCCTTGGTCTACAATTTGCTGTGGCACTGAACTTGATGTTTATCTGTGCCATGATTCTGTCGATGATCTATCTGCTGCTGCAATATCGTCATCTGGGTTCTGGCAAGGATATTGGTTTCGGTCTGTTATTGGGTGCGTTGAACTTTGCCAATATCGCTTTTTACGTCAAAGCCCACATGATGCTCAAAGATACGCCAGCGATTGTATTCGCGGGCATGAATATTCTGGTGGTGATTTTTGGTGTGATTGCAGGTTTGCTCATCTTTAAAGAACGACTCAAACCTGCAAGTACGATCGGGCTGATTCTAGGCGTGATTAGTGTTGTTTGCCTAGCATATGCAATGTCTGTTTAACATAGGAAGATGCAAATTCAAGCGGATAACGTAACAGGTCTTCTTTTTCAGCCCGTCCAAGCAATAAGCCTGCCTGTTTGCAGTCCGGACAATGCGGATAACGATGCTGGGCATTAGCATAGTGATGTAAATAGATCTTATCGCAGTGTTTGCATTCAAATTTTAAAGAGCTGGATGGTAAAACAGACATGGGTACCTCTAATTGTTATTCTAGTTGGATGTTTGGAGAATAAAGCAAAAATTAGGCCCAAATTGACAAGAAAAGGGGCACTAGGCCCCTTTTATAACATAAAATGCTTACAGTTTGGTGAAAATATCTTCAGCTTGCAGACGGGATTTCGGCAGTTTGGCATTGAAATCATTTTCACTGCGATAACCTAAAGTAAGCAGTACCGATGGAATCAGGCCTTGTTCAGCTAACTGTAATTCCTCACTCAGAATGTCTTCATCAAAACCACCAATCGGTGTGGCATCAATACCTTCACTTCCTGCAGCCAGTAAGATCTGTCCCAATGCAATAAAGGTCTGGTTTTCTGCCCAGCGCTGAATATCGCCTTTTTCATTACGATAATAATGTACATAGCCGGTACGGGTATTCTTTTGACCTTCTTTGGCGCTCTCATCTTTAAAACGACCACTGAGATCATCACGATTTAACAGGTTGTTTAGATGTAACTCGTCAATATCGGCTTTGGTACAAAATAAAATGGTATGTGAAGAATCCAGCACTTTGGGTGCATTGTAGGCATAAGTTCCAATTAGTGCTTTGGCAATACGCTGTTTAGCGGCATCATTGTCAGCAATAAAAAAATGCCAGGGCTGAATGTTAATCGAAGATGGCGTCAGGCGTAAGATTTCTAATAAACGTTCAAATTGTTCTGCTGGAACCTTCTTGTTAGGGTCATAAGCTTTAGTGGTATAACGGGTTTGAGCGATCTTAAGTAAATCCATTGATGGACTCCAATCTTTTGATAAGGCGTTTAGAAATATGCTTTAGGCATCTAGATTTTTCTGATCAAAAGATTATTACAATAAAAACATCATCGGCAAAGTCTATATTTATATAATCTTGAGTGAAATTTTATGAAAAACTAAGAGTTAAATCAGATAAAAAGCGAGCTTTTGTATATTGGCAGTTTCTGGTAACAGGAGTTTAATAAGAACTTCAGGCAATAGCATGCAAGATAGGTGGGCCGATGCAATATACCAATTACTTTAAACGTAAATTAAAGACGCAGCAGCAAATTGGCTTATGGGTCGGACTAGCTGATGCGTATGGGACAGAAATTGCGGCAAATGTAGGCTATGACTGGCTCTTGATTGATGGCGAGCATGCCCCAAGCGACTTGAGAACGACGCTCTCTCAATTACAGAGTATCGCTGCTTATCCATCTCAAGCTGTAGTACGCCCACCAATTGGCAGTGTACAATTGATCAAGCAGTTACTCGATATTGGCGCACAGACCTTATTGATTCCTATGGTAGAAACTGTGGAGCAGGCCGAATTAATGGTCAAAGCAGTCCGCTATCCCCCAGAAGGAATTCGTGGCGTGGGCGCTGCACTGGCACGTGCGACTCGCTGGAACAGTATCCCGAATTATTACCAGACTGCTCATGAAAATATCTGTTTGTTAATTCAGATTGAATCGGTGACAGGTCTGGAAAATCTGGATGAAATCCTCAAGATTGAGGGGATTGATGGTGTATTTATTGGAGCGGTAGATCTTTCAGCGACTATGGGCTATCAGGGGAATCCGAACCATCCTGAAGTACAAAAAGCAGTAGTAGACGCCATTCAGCGGATTCGTGCATCTGGTAAGGCTGCTGGGATTTTATCGACTCAGCATGAAGCTACCCAGAAATATTTGGACCTTGGAACTGAGTTTGTTGCAGTAGGCGTCGATACCAGTGTTCTGATGAATTCGCTTCGTGAACTTTTGGTAAAATATAAACCTGATGCTGAAGTCATCAAGTCAGAAGGCGGTTATTGATTATAAAAATATCAGAGAGTCGTAAATTGTGGTTTCTCAATATTGATTACTTACATAGAAGTTATTTTATAAAAGCTCTGATTTGTCAGAGCTTTTTTATTTACTTTAGCTATAGTAGTTTAAAAAATAAGATGGGTGGGATTGTAAAATGAAACCAGAAGAAATTGATGTATTTTTTGAGCAGCAAAAACAGATCCATGAGCAAAAAAACAACAACGTTATCATTTAGGGCAACGTATCTTATTCGTCTTTAATGCTGACTTATACATTGATTAGTGGATATCTGGCAGTTTTAAACTTTCTTGATTCAGGTGATTTGATCTCTGGCTTTAGTATCATGATGTTGATCGGTTTGTTTTATATGTTGAAATACTTCTTTACTGGACATTCAGATAGGCGAAAAAGCATCTGAAAAATACTACTCTTGACATATGTCATTACAATGTAATTTTGCTATTTGGTCAAAAAAGAGTTATAAGATAATTACTTTAAAGCGAATACTGTTTTCGCTGGTTTATTTTTAGCTGATTGTGATACACGAAAGACAGGTTTTCCTGTTAAAAAAACTCTAGCAAACCCAGAAATAAGATTTATTTTTAGTCTATAGCTCTCCTTGTTTAATCACAAAAAGCTCATATTATGAGTGAATATTTTGAAAAATTTAAATACATGGTCTATCGCGACCGCCATTAATGGTTGTGAAATTCAAGTCAAAGTTGTACCAATGCAACGTCAGCAAAATACCATCAATGGTATGATTATGGTCAATGTGGGCAAGATGATTGAACTTGAAAATGGTGAACAATATCCATTTAATCTGGATGGTAAAAGTTTCTATACTGGTTTTAACCAGTTATACCGTTTAAGTTAAATAAAATATAAAAAGCAACTGCTCGCAGTTGCTTTTTTTATGGGTAATACCAGATTTTTAGCTGAATGTTATGAATATCAATATCCGAGCTGCCCAGCTCTAAAATCTCAGCATAATCAGCTTTCCAATCTCCTAAAACAATTCTTTTTTTACCATTTACATCATGTATTGCAGCGCGATGAGTATGTCCATGAATCAGCACATCTGCCTCTTTGAGTGCTGCTTCTACCGCAGATGGGTTTACATCCATAACTTCATAGCTTTTCAATTGCTGTGCTTCATGGCTTTTCTTGCGGAAACCATTAGCGATTCTGGCACGGAAACTTAAAGGCATTTTTCTTAAAAAGCCTAAAATCCAGGCATGACGGATGACTTTTCTGAAACGTTGATAGGACACATCATCGGTACAGAGTGCATCGCCATGTTCAATCCGGTATCGTGTAGAACCAATATTTAAACTGGTCATTTCAGGTAAAAGCTGTCCGGAAAATTGATCCAGAAAATCTTGGCCTAAGGCAAAGTCACGGTTACCGATGAGAAAAAAGATCTGATTACCGGCCTGGTTAAACTGTTTTAAAGCAGTGATAATTTCATCCAGCCAGGGAGCCGAGTAGTCATCTCCAATCCAGGCATTGAACCAGTCGCCCAAAATATACAGTTGAGTATTTTTATGCTGATAAGCTGCCAATAAATCTAAAAACCCCCGAACAAGTCGAGGGTGATCAGGTGACAAATGTAAATCTGAGATAAACAGATAGGTCACGAATCTTTTCCTTATTTTTGAATCTCCCTAAATCCCTCTTTGATAAAGAGGGAGTTTTCCTCCCTTTCTTGCGCTTCGTTTTAAAAGCAGTGCTTTAAAACTTACTCAGGGAAGAGAAAAACCATCTTTAAAAATGGTGGTTCCCTCCTTTATTAAAGGAGGGTTGGGGAGGATTTAAAATTACTCAGAAATGATTTTTGCAGATTCGATCACAACGTTCTCTAGAGGAACGTCAGCGTGGTAGCCACGGTTGCCAGTACGAACGCCTTTGATTGCATCAACAACATCCATACCTTCAACCACTTTACCAAATACGGCATAACCCCAACCTTGTGCAGTTTTACCAGTATGGTTAAGGAAAGAGTTGTTTTTCACGTTAATGAAGAACTGAGCAGAAGCAGAGTGAGGCGCTTGAGTACGTGCCATTGCAATGGTACCTACATCGTTGCTTAAACCGTTGTCAGCTTCGTTTTCAATCGCATCACGTGTTGCTTTTTCTTTGAAGTTTTCATCCATGCCGCCGCCCTGGATCATGAAACCATCAATAACGCGGTGGAAAATTACGCCGTCATAAAAACCGTCACGTACATATTGCAAGAAGTTAGCTACTGTTTTAGGTGCTTTTTCAGCGTTTAATTCAAGAACAATACGACCTTTATTGGTGTTTAATTCGACTTGAGGAAAACTCATTGTGTAATCTCCTAATCATGGACTAATGCCATGGTTTTTTCTGAATGAAGGAAGCATAAGCAAACTACAATCGACAAGGCAAGCAAAAACATAATTTTCTTTGTTAAAAACATAAAAATCGTATCTTATTTATGCATTGATTTACAAAGTCATTTCTTCTAGATCATGCGTCTTCATAAAGCTTGTCTGACCCTAAGAGCATGCACTGATCTGCTGGCTCAGTCAAAAGCGGATATTTTACGATTTGGTAAGCTATTGTATTTTCCAATTTGAAAAATGAACGAATTGAAATCAAATACCTAAGTTAACGGTTGAGAGATCATTCACCTATAGTTAAACTAAAGAACCTTTATTTAGTGAATACAGTTAGACCGCGTGAGCTACTGCATATTCATTAATCCCTTTTTAACTTTAGAAGTGAATGATTAATCATGAAGCCAAATGATGTTGTGACGTCTCTGCCCGACAACCCGACCCAAAATAAGAATGCAGTCGATTCAGCGCAGCAGCAGGAACAACAACCAGGCTTAGACTTTGTACGTCAGGTGATTACTGACGATCTAGCAGCTGGCCGTACCCAGCAAGTGGTCACCCGTTTCCCGCCTGAACCAAATGGTTATTTGCATATTGGTCATGTTAAAGCGATCTGCCTGAACTTCGGTATTGCTGAAGAATTTGGTGGCCTGTGCAATCTGCGTTTTGATGATACCAACCCGGATGCAGAAGAGCAGGAATATGTGGATGGTATTGCCAATGATGTGAAATGGCTGGGCTTCCAGTGGAATGGTGAACCCCGCTATGCATCAAGCTATTTTGATCAGTTATATGCATGGGCAATTCAACTGATTGAACAGGGCGATGCCTATGTGGATCTGCAAACTCCGGAAGAGATCAAGCTGAACCGTGGTAACTTCGTAGAGCCAGGTAAAAACTCGCCACAACGCGATGCGACTGTGGAAGAAAACCTTGAGCGTTTCGAGAAAATGCGCACTGGTGAATATGCTGAAGGCGAAGCGGTATTGCGTGCCAAGATAGATATGAACTCGCCAAATGTGCATATGCGTGATCCAATCCTGTATCGTATTCTGCATTCTGCACATCACCAGACTGGCGATAAATGGAAAATTTATCCAATGTACGACTATGCGCATCCATTATCAGATGCGATTGAAGGCATTACGCATTCACTTTGTACACTGGAATTCCAGGATCACCGTCCATTCTATGACTGGGTGGTGGAAAAAGTTAAATCGCCATCTGTGCCACGTCAGTACGAATCTAGCCGTCTGAATGTTGATTACACCATCACTTCTAAACGTAAGCTGCGCAAGCTGGTTGAAGGCGGTTATGTTAACGGGTGGGATGATCCACGTATGCCGACTGTTGTAGGCATGCGCCGTCGCGGTTTCACGCCTGAAGGTCTACGTGATTTCTGTAAGCGTGTAGGTGTGTCTAAAGTCGATGGCAGTATCGTTGATGTAGCAATGCTTGAATATTGCATCCGTCAATCTTTAGAAAATACTGCAGCTCGCGGTATGGCAGTATTGAATCCACTGAAAGTGACTTTAACCAATCTGCCAGCGGATATGGATCTGACTCATTCACGTCATCCAAACGTGGATATGGGCGAACGTATTATTCCGTTCACTTCAGAAATCTATATCGACCGTAAAGACTTTGAAGAAGAGCCACCTAAAGGCTTCAAACGTCTGATTCCAGGCGGTGAAGTGCGTCTGCGTCATGCTTATGTCATCAAATGTGATGAAGTGATTAAAGATGCGAACGGTGAAGTGGTTGAACTGAAGTGCTCAATCGATCCTGAGACTTTAGGTAAAAATCCTGAAGGCCGTAAGGTAAAAGGTGTGGTTCACTGGGTATCTGCAACCAAAGGTATTCCTGCCGAAGTTCGCATTTACGATCGTCTGTTCACTGAATCAGATCCTGAAACTGGGGATGACTTCCTGGCGAATCTGAACCCTGAATCATTGAAAGTGGTTCAAGCAGTTATTGAGCCTGCACTGGCTCAGGCAAAACCGGAAGATCGTTTCCAATTTGAACGTGAAGGTTATTTTGTAGCGGATCAATATGATCATACAAGCGACAAACCAGTATTCAACCGTATTCTGGATTTGAAAGACAGCTTTAAACCTGGCAAATAATTTAAGCGAAATCCCTAAAAAGCCCAACTCCGGTTGGGCTTTTTCAATCGTGGCAGGAAAGAATGAATGATTGTTCGTGATAAAAGTAATAGCTTTAGTCTGCTGTTTGCATGGCATGGCACAATTTTGCCTAAAGTTCTGCCTGCCTTGGGGCTGGTAATTTTTCTTTCAGGCTTGCTGGTCTATCTGCGTCAGGCGCATTTTTTTAGCTTTCCTGCAGTGCCGGCCATTGGCTTTACCATCTTCGGGGTGATTCTGTCGATTTTTCTCAGCTTTCGTAACACCGCCTGTTATGACCGTTGGTGGGAAGGGCGCAAGCTGTGGGGAGCGCTGATTGCTACCACACGCCATTTATGTCGTGATAGTTACGTCCTTGATGATCAGTCACGTAAAATCCTGCTGTATCGTATGATGCTGTTTACTCACTTATTACGTGACCGTTTAAGACAGCAACAGCAAAGTATTCAGCATTACCAGGCGCACACTGGTTTTGATGCTGCTGCATTTGAACAATTGTCCACGCATATCAATGCATCACAATGGGTACTGGAACAGATCCAGAAAGATTTGGTTTTGCTCTATAAACAGGGCAAAATCACAGACATTATTTATAACAATTTGAATCAGCATACAGTGGCTTTGGGTGATATACAGGCGGGTTGTGACCGGATCTTGTCGACGCCGTTACCATTTTCCTATTCAGTGCTATTGCATCGTGCTGTTTATTCTTTCTGTTTTATCCTGCCATTTAGTCTGGAAGCCAGTCTTGGTTTATGGACACCGATTCTAGTTGGCCTGATTGCCTATATGTTGTTAGGGCTAGATGAACTGAGTGCGGAACTGGAAGAGCCTTTCGGATTTCAGGATAATGATCTGCCTTTAGATTCTATTGTGAGACTGATCGAACGTGAAACCCTGAGTTCTTTAGGACAAGAATTACCTGAAGCGATTAAAGCTAAAAAATCTTATTTAACTTAGGTTTAAACTGATTTTATTAAAAAGCTAATCATTAAATAAATCAAATGATAGAAATTTTATTTTTTTAAATATTTTTTGAATAGCGGGCTTAAAAATTTTAATAGCAAGAAACTAAAACCTTAACGATGTTTTAAATGATTGCCAAGATCTGGGCTATTGTTTTTAACCTGCTCATGTAGCTCACGATATTGCTCTAAACGTTGTTTGGCCTTGTCACGTAGCTTTTTCTTGATATAGAGGGCCAGGGCGAAACAGGTGGTCGTCAAGGTCAGGAAAAGGCTATTCATAAAGCTCATCATGGAGCTGATATAACCGATCGTCGTTAGGCGATTCATCATCTGAATGACTTGTGGGCTGCTTTCTACACCAGTGATTGCCCAAGTACAGAGATGTTCACAATTATTGATAATCAAGTGATAGTTATTTTCATGCATTCTGGAACGCATACGACGAACCACTTTACGGCCTTTGTATTTTGCTGAAGCATAGTACTGGATCTGAATCGGTTTACCGTTACTGAATTTCTCAATTGAGGTAATTTCAATTGGATGCTTCTTAAATAAATGTGCAAAACCGGAGTAGTGGATGACACGACCACGCCCGGCATAAATCCCGTGATGAGTATAACCGAAATGTTTAACCATAAGATGCGCACCTATGGGAAACCGTTTAGTTCGCTGCATGTAAAGATTAAGCCATTTAATAACAAGTGTATTTTAAACAGCAAGTGTACTGTTTTTTTGTGAATTAATCGATGTTTTAGGGTTCAATTCTATCCAGAATTCGTTGTCTAGACAGTCATCCTTAAATTTTTCGAACTTTATAAATGCTGTATGTGAACTGATTGAGGCAGATATTAAACTATAATGTCTAAATAGCCTAAGCTAATATGAAAAGTCATTTATCCGCATGTTTGAAGAGAAATGAAGATATAGAAACCCAAGTTCAGATAGAAAGATTAGGTTCCATCTGATTAAGAGGAAATAAGGGTTGGCAAAAATCCAAATGATAGATATAAAAAAAGCATTTGCGTATGCAAATGCTTTTTATCAAGACCTAAGCTGCTTATTGCAGCGGCAGGTGCTGAAGTTCATTGAGTTCTTTACGGCTGTAACCGCGAGAAGCTAGAACTTTTTTGATTCCGATAATGATATCTTCATCAGTTGCTTTAGACAGTGCTTCAAGGAGCTGTTCATTTGTCTTGCAAGAGCAATCATTTTCAACACAAGCAATCTGGTTCTTGTGTTCATTTTGTTGTTCATCTGAAAACAACTTCTGCCAGAAACTCATAGAGCCTTCATACACAACCTAACATAGGGTGAAATATATCCAATTTAATAAATAAAGCAATAGGCCCTATGTGATAAAAGCAGCAGTCAGTATTTTAAATTTTCGATTGTAGAAGAGATTTTGAACGATATTATTTGATTGAAACAAGATAATTCATGGATAAGTTACTAATTTTATGTATAAAAAATGGAGCTAACAAAAGCTCCATTTATGTAACAAAAAAATAAATTGAAACAATATTTTTAGCGTTTTTCCAGCAGTACGCCTGACTCTACATGGTGGGTATAAGGAAACTGATCGAACAGGGCAAACTTGGTAATTTTATGGGTTTGGGACAGTTGTTTCAGATTGTCGTGTAATGTGTCCGGATTGCAAGAAATGTAGATGATTTGTTCAAAGCGCTGTAGCAGTTTCAGTGTTTCATCATCGATCCCTGCACGTGGTGGATCGACAAATACCGTATCAAAGTCATAAGTTGACAGATCAATATTGGCTTCTTGCAGACGGCGGAAAGTACGTTCACCATTAAAAGCTTGCGTAAATTCTTCAGCAGATAGACGTGCTACCTGAATATTTTCGATACCGTTCTGCTCGATATTCCATTCAGCCGCATACACAGATGACTTGGCCAATTCAGTTGCCAATGCACGACGGAAACGGGTAGATAATGGCAGGGTAAAGTTACCATTGCCACAATACAGCTCTAACAGATCTTTATCAGACTGCTGCGCGGCATTACATGCCCATTCCAGCATTTTCTGGCAGACTTGCGCATTCGGTTGGGTGAAGCTACTTTCAATCTGTTTGTACTGATATTTGCGGTCAAATACACTGAGTTCTTCTACGACAAACTCATCGCTCAAGACAAATTTCTGGCCACGGCTACGACCAATCAGCTTGATCTTCAATTTTTCAGCCAGTGCTTTAGCTGCAGGTTCCCAGCTTTCATCCAGTTTACGGTGATAGATCAGGGAAACCAGTACTTCACCTTTTAGTGTTGCCAGGAAATGCACTTCAAATAGGCGGTGGCCCAGAGTTGCATTGGCTTTGAAGGCTTCTAGCAATTGCGGCATTAAGTCATTAATACTGCGGTCAGCCACAGGGAATTCATCAATACGGATCACTTTCTTGTTATTGTTCTCATCACGCTCAAACATGGCATAGAACAGGTCATCTTCAGTATGCCAGATCCGGAATTCAGCACGCATGCGATAGTACTGTTCAGGTGACTCAAATACTTCAAGGGCAGGTGGTTGATATTCGGCAAATTGTGCGCTAATGCGTTCAACTTTGGCATCCAGTTGTTGCTGATAAGATGAGGTCATATGCAGTAAAAAAATCGCAAATATTTTGAAAGCCAAGATGGTAGCAAAAATTTGCTGCTCTGCCTAAGACTATTCAGGGAAACCAGCTTGAAAAGCAGTTAAAAAAAAGCCAAACCTGCAAAGGGGAGAGATTTGGCCATAAGAGGAAAGGAATTAAAATAATTTAAGTACTAAAGCTTTTTACAGGCCTGACATGGTCATGAGACTGGCATTGCCACCTGCAGCTGCGGTATTGATACTGATTGCACGTTCAATCACGAAACGCTCCACTGGAATATCATAATTACTGGAACTTAAGTGGGTGATGCCAATAATTGGGCCTTGTCGTTTTGCGATACGTTGCTGCAAGTCCATCAAGGCAGAGGTCTCGCCATGATGCAGTACAGCCTCAAATTCACCCGATTCAATATCCTTGATGACTTTAATGGCCTTCACCACACTCGAGGGCATATTTTGCAGATACTTGAGTATAAAAGTATTGTCTGCCAGTACAGCCGGGCGGCTACCGACCGATAAGATTGCCAAGATTTGCTGAATCTGATCCACATCATTGTCGGCTAGAGAGAGCACACTCTCACGCGGCAAGATCTTGTACTGGTTTTCCTCACCCGTTGGACCTTGCAGGCTAAAGTTATGTCCTGTGGCAATCTGAGTGGGAGCTTGCAAAGAAACTTTTGGGAAAGTTTTGTTTACCCAGGCCTTAAAGTCCTGCATTACCGGATTTTCAAGTGGTGCCTGAGCAGACTGCATTGCATAAGGCTGAGCCAGCTTCTTCTCAGACACCTGATGCATTAAACGGTAGATATAAAGTGGACCACCGGCTTTCGGACCAGTCCCAGACAGACCTTCACCACCAAAGGGCTGTACACCCACCACAGCACCGACAATATTGCGGTTGATATACAAGTTCCCGACATGCGCTTTTGAAATTACAGTCTGCATGGTTTCATCGATCCGGGTATGTAAACCCATGGTCAGGCCATATCCTTTGCTGTTGATCTGATCTAGAAGCTGTGATAGTTCCCCGGCTTTATAACTAATCAGATGTAGCACTGGACCAAAGACTTCACGCTCAAGATCATTCAAATTCGGCAGTTCAATCAAGGTCGGTGGAATAAAAGTACCTTGAGCCAGATCGGAAGCATCCTGATTAAACATCAGTTGATGAACTTTATGACCCTTACTGCGCATCTGATCAATATGTTTCTGGATATTCTGTTGAGCTTCGGCATCAATCACCGGTCCAATATCGGTTTTGAGTAGAACCGGATTGCCGACACGTAGCTGCTGCATGGCTCCTTGTAGCATCTTACGCACAGTATCTAGATTGTCTTCTTGCACACAGAGTACACGTAGGGCAGAACAGCGTTGACCGGCACTGTCAAAGGCTGAGTTGACTACATCTAACACCACCTGTTCGGTGAGCGCTGATGAATCTACAATCATGGCATTCTGACCACCAGTTTCGGCAATTAAAGTGACACTTTCACCAAACTGATTCAGGCGTATTGCGACAGTTTTTTGCAAAATCTTGGCGACTTCGGTAGAACCAGTAAACATGATGCCCTGGATACGGGAATCTTGGCTGATTTGAGCACCAATGGTTTCACCACGACCCGGCAATAGTTGAAGGACATCCTGCGGAATACCCGCTTCCCAGAGAATCTGTACGGCTTGAGCGGCAATTAATGGGGTTTGTTCAGCCGGTTTGGCAATGACGGTATTACCTGCTACCAGTGCTGCAGAAATCTGTCCGGTAAAGATCGCTAAAGGGAAGTTCCAAGGACTGATACACAGCACGGTTCCTAAAGGTTGAATAGTAACGTTTTTAGATAGATCCAGTATCTGACCGGCATAGTAGCGCAGGAAGTCAATTGCTTCACGGACTTCAGCAATCGCATTGGCATAGGTTTTACCGGCTTCACGAGACAGTAGGACCATCAGTGGCAGCAAACGTTGTTGCATCAGGTCAGCGGCTTTATTGAGACAGGCTGCACGTTCATCTTTTGGCAAATTGCTCCAGAAACTTTGTGCATTCACTGCCTGAGTCAGGGCAATTTCTGCCTGTTCAGTGGTAGCTTCATAGACGGTACCGACCACATCCTGATGCTGTGCTGGATTGATAATCTGTACTGGATGACTACTATCGATTTCTGAGAAAACAGTACCCATTGCAGCAGCCTGAAATTGGCTACTCGCCAAGTCTGTCGCAACTGCATTTAAGGCTTGCAGGTCTGCGTCATTAGCCAGATCTAATCCGGACGAATTTGATCGTAAGGTACCGTATAAATCTTTTGGATAAGGGATTTGCGGATGTTTAGTACCTAAGGCATTTTCCTGTTGAGCTGCTTTTAAAATGGTTTGACGCGGATTCTCAATCAGGTCTTCGACTTTTAAATTCTTGTCAGCAATTCGATTGACGAAAGAAGTATTCGCACCATTTTCCAACAGGCGACGGACCAAATAGGCCAGTAGGGTTTCATGGTTACCGACCGGTGCATAGATCCGGCAAGGAATACCAAGCTTTCCAGCAGCTTTATCACCCACCACATTTTCATACAGCGGTTCACCCATGCCATGCAGACACTGGAATTCGTATTGACCGGCATAATAGCGGTCTGGATTAGCGAGCTGATAAATCGTGGCAACGGTCTGCGCATTATGTGTCGCAAATTGCGGGTAGATATAGTCCGGTTCTGCCAGCAGTTTTCGTGCACAGGCGATATAGGATAGGTCAGTATGCACCTTGCGGGTAAATACTGGATAATCCGACATACCTTCGATTTGAGCTTTTTTGATCTCGCTATCCCAATACGCACCTTTGACCAGACGAATCATCAGGCGTTTTTGGCTGCGTTTAGCTAGATCAATGATGTAATCCACGACATAGAAGCAGCGTTTCTGGTAGGCCTGAATCACAAAACCAATGCCTTTCCAGTTATTGAGTTCCGGTTCAAAACAAAGACGTTCTAAAAGCTCTAGGGAAATTTCCAGACGGTCAGTTTCTTCAGCATCAATATTCAGGCCGATATTATAGTTTTTCGCCAGAACTGCCAGATTCAGAACTTTGCTATACAGTTCATCATTCACGCGATCCATTTGCGAGCGCTGATAACGTGGATGCAGTGCAGACAGTTTGATGGAAATACCGGGACCGTTATAAACATCCTTATCTGTTGATGCCTTGCCGATGGCATGAATTGCATCCTGATAATCTTCATAATAGCGTTCTGCATCCGGATCAGTCAGAGCCGCTTCGCCGAGCATGTCATAAGAATATTGGAACCCTTTTTCTTCTAGACGTTCAGCATTTTTCAGGGCTTCATCAATGGTTTCGCCAGTCACAAACTGTTCGCCCATCATGCGCATCGCGACATCAACTGCTTTGCGGATAATGCCACGACCACTACGTGCCAAAAGACCAGTTAATAAACTCGACAGACTTTTCTGCTGAGGAGTTTCCATCAGTTTGCCGGTGAGCATCAATCCCCAAGCCGCTGCATTCACGAACATCAGTTGGCTTTGACCCAAATGTTCTTTCCAGTTGCCCTGATTGATCTTGTCGCGGATCAGCAGATCACGGGTTGCTGTATCTGGAATACGTAGCAAAGCTTCTGCCAGACACATCAAGGCAATTCCTTCCTGAGAAGAGAGCGAAAATTCCTGAAGCAATCCTTGTACGATACCGGCTTTACCACCAGAGCCTTTACGCTCGCGCAGGGAATGTGCCAGATCAAACGCCAGTCGCTGAATTTTATCTGTCAGTTCTGAAGAAATTTCACTATGTTCCAGCAGCGTTTCCACGCACTCAGACTCAGCGCGTCGCCATGCGGTATTGATGCGCTGCTCGTATTGGTTTTTATCCTTAAATTCAGCAATGTAATTCGATTGCTTCACTGCATTCGAGTGCGAATTCGGGCGTAATGTGGTGGACATAGTGACTTCCTGTACTGCGTCAATCGGTTCTTTGAGTTGAATGAGTTTTAATCTATAATCCCAAAATAATTGACGAATATCTCACTATAGTTTGTATCATTTTTAGAGAATAATTCTAATGAATAGCCCTTTTTTAAGCCTTGACCGAATAGATATTCGCATCCTTGATTTGCTGCAGTCTGAATCGAAAATTTCCAATATTAAACTGGCGGAAATGGTAAATCTTTCACCGACCGCGGTACTGGCTCGTGTGCAGAAACTGACCAAGGAAGGATTTATTCTCGGTTATGAAGCGCGGCTTAATCCGATCATGCTGAATAATGGTTTTGTGGTCTTTGTCGAAATTTTGCTGGATAAAACCACACCGAATGTACTGGAAGAATTTTCCGAGGCGGTACAGCATATTCCCGATATCGTGGAATGCCATATGATCAGTGGAGGCTTTGATTTTGTAGTGAAAATTCGCTGTGCCAATATGGATGAATTCCGCAAAATCTCCGGTGATATTTTGTGGCAATTACCAGGGGTAAAGGAAACCCGTAGTTATCCGGTCATGGAAGTGATTAAGGAAACCCAGCAGATCAAGCTGAAAATGCCAGCTAAAGCCAAGGTATAAATTCAGACAAAACAAAAGGGACATAAAGTCCCTTTTTAATTTGAAATAGAAAGATTATTTATTCATTTCAGCCATTTCTTTCTGATATTCAGCTTTCGCCAGTTCAAAACGATTAACGACATCGTGACTTGGTGCTTTATCCAATAGACTCACAATCACAATACTTAGCGCTGCCAGAATAAAGCCCGGGATAATCTCGTACAGACCGGTATCACCCATATAATTTTTCCAGGCAATTACGGTTACAGCACCAACTACCATTCCGACAATCGCGCCGTTGAGGGTCATGCGTTTCCAGAACAATGAGAAAATGATCAGTGGACCAAAGGCAGCACCAAAGCCAGCCCAGGCATAAGCCACCAGACCCAGAACTTTACTGTTTGGATTGATGGCCAAGGAGATTGCAATCAAGGCAATCACAATCACCATGCCACGACCCACCCAGATTAGTTCTTTCTGTGAGGGATTTTTACGTAGGAAGCCTTTGTATAAATCTTCAGTCAGGGTAGTCGAGCAAACCAGTAACTGACAGCTCAATGTACTCATAATAGCAGCCAGAATTGCCGCCAATATAATACCTGCAATCCAGGGATTAAACAGAATCTTGGTCAGTTCCATAAACACGGTTTCAGGATTCCGGTTGACAATTGCAGCAGCAGGAAGGTCAGGATTTGCCGCAAAATAAGCAATCCCGATATAGCCCGCCGACATTGCCCCCACTAGACATAGAATCATCCAGGTCATGCCGATCCGGCGTGCAGCAGGGATAGTTTTAACCGAATCTGCCGCCATAAAGCGCACCAGAATATGTGGCTGACCAAAATAGCCTAAGCCCCATGCTAGACTGGAAATAATCGCCACAAAACTCAGACCTTCCAGCATATTGGATGCATGTGGACGGGCTGTTTCCAGTAGGGTGCCCACCTGTTGAGCGTTATCACCCAATGCCAAATAGGTAATGATGGGTGTAATGAGCAGGGCAAAAATCATTAAGCCTGCCTGGAAAGTATCGGTCCAACTGATTGCCAGGAAGCCCCCAATACACACATACAGAATCGTGGCTACTGCACCGAGCCAAAGTGCTGTCGTGTAATCCCAGCCAAACAAACTTTCGAATAAACGTGCACCTGCGACCATGCCGGAGGCACAGTAAATTGCAAAGAACACCAGAATCACAATGGCTGATAGTAAGCGTAAGATTCGTTTCTTATCCGCAAAACGGCTGGTGAAATAATCAGGCAAAGTTAGGGCATTGTTCTGAAATTCAGTATGGGCACGCAGACGGCCAGCCACCAGTAGCCAGTTGAACCAGGCGCCAATAATCAGACCAATCGCAATCCAGACTTCAGACAGGCCAGAAAAATAGATGGCACCGGGTAGACCCATCAGTAGCCAGCCACTCATGTCAGAGGCACCTGCAGAAAGTGCAGTCACGACACTGCCCAGACTTCGCCCACCTAGAATATATTCATCAAAATTGGACGTCGCACGATAGGCATATAAACCGATCCCAATCATGGCGACGATATAAAACATAAAAGTAATCAGTGTCGGATTAAGCGAGCTCATAGGCAGAGTATCCTTAAATTTTAAACATCATCATCCGGGATGATTTTTGAACTACGTTCACAGGGCAGTGATTCAAACATGTTTTAAAAATTACACTCTGTAACAGTTAATCAGCTTTTATGTATATTTTGTGTAAATTAAGAATTTTCTAATAAAAATGAACAATTAGGAGAGGGTTGTAAAATGCAAAGTTACACGTGGTTTTGAAGAAAAATAGGTAATTTTAATAAACAGTTAAATTCATTGAACTTTTGTATTTTAATTACACAACTTTACAAAACTAACAACAAGCTCGAATTAGTCATATTTTGTTTCAAATCCTGTTTAAATCACTTCTATTTGTTTTTAGGGCCTCTCTTCATAGTGAAGGAACGCCATTCTGAATGGTGCATCATTGCTAAGAGTAATATGACATGGACAATATGTTGCAAATAGAATCAAGCCGAATTGAACAGGATTTATTGGGTAAGAAGCAGATTCCCCAGCACAGCTATTATGGTATTCATACTTTGCGTGCGATTGAGAATTTTCAGATTTCAGGTCTGGTGGTAGGCCAGCAAGCACACTTTATTCGCGCACTGGCGCAAGTTAAAAAAGCAGCAGCACAAACGAATTTACATTTTCAGAAAATATCAGAACAACAAAGTACTGCTATTCAACAAGCCTGTGATGAATTGATTCATCAACCTCAGGACTGGCAGGAAGCATTTCCGCTTGATCCTTATCAGGGTGGAGCCGGTACTTCTATTAATATGAATGCGAATGAGGTCATTGCAAATCGGGCGCTAGAATTGCTCGGGCATCGTAAAGGCGATTACCATATCTTGCATCCAAATGATCATGTGAATACTTCGCAATCGACTAATGATGTCTATCCCACGGCACTACGTCTAGCGACTTATACACGTCTGGATGAACTGCTTCATGTACAAAAATCGTTGATTGATACTTTATATAGCAAAGCATCAGAGCTTCAATATGTGATCAAGATGGGGCGTACCCAGTTACAGGATGCAGTTCCAATGACTCTGGAACAGGAATTCCGTGCTTTCGCAACCTTATTAAAAGAAGACCTGAAGCTGATTGAGCAAATGCGTCAGTTATTGCTGGAAGTGAATCTGGGTGCGACTGCCATTGGAACCGGCGTGAATACTCCAGATGGTTATGCCAAACATGCAGTACAAACTTTAGCGAAAATTACTGGCCTACCTTTAAAAGGCGCGGAAGATTATGTCGAAGCGACCAGCGATTGCGGCGTGTTTATTATTCTATCCAGTAGTCTGAAACGTCTGGCTGTTAAATTATCCAAGATCTGTAATGACTTGCGTCTTTTGAGTTCTGGCCCGCGTACCGGTCTGGCGGAAATCCGTTTGCCAGAATTGCAGGCAGGTTCCTCTATCATGCCAGCCAAGGTCAATCCGGTCATTCCAGAAGTAGTCAATCAGATTGCGTTCCGTGTGATTGGTAATGACCTGACTATAACGATGGCAGCAGAAGCAGGACAATTACAGCTCAATGTCATGGAGCCGGTCATTGCAGTATCTCTGAATGAATCCATCCAATTATTAACTCAAGGTATGCAGACCCTACAACAAAAATGTATTGCCGGGATTCAGGCCAACGAACAAAACTGTTTAAATGCAGTGATGCGCAGTATCGGGATTATTACCTTACTGGAACCACTTTTAGGTCATGCCACTTGTGATGAAATTGGCAAGCAATGTATTCGTGAAAATAAAACTGTACCTGAAGTGGTGCTGGAGCTGGGTTTATTGAGTGAAATTCAGCTGGATGAAATCTTTGCCTTTGAAAATCTGGTTTCAGAAGTCCCAATGATGAATCAATGGGAACGGGTATCCTGAAAGTTTAAGGATGAGTCCAATATAGACTCGTACTGATTTTAACCATTTGCCTCAAATCCTGTCTGTGGGTTTGGGGCATTTTCATCTAGACTATATCGATGACACAATGAATTGAGTGCATAGCATGTTTGATAAAATCAGTAACTTATTTAAATCAAATAAACCTGACCCGGCTCAGCTTTTTCTGGAAGAGAATCATATCCAATATGTAGAAGGGACTGGCTATATTGTGGATGGGATTAATTTAAATCAGGAGCTGGGCGAGCGGCTGGAATACTTGTCTAACCGACGCATGAAAACTTTTGATGATTTAAAAGCGCTATATTCAACTGCAATGATCATTAATGAAAAAATTGATCTGGAAATTGCCAATCAGCGTTTTAATGCAAGATTAGGAAATACTGAAGAAAACCTGCTGCAATTTAAAATAATTGTGAAAAAGTTAAATGACTATTATCGTAACTTTTTACGCGACAAAAAATAGATGAATCATAGGCTGATTTTATCCTGTGCAGTCAATCTGTAACGACTGCATAAAAATAACGAAATAGCACCAGATCATCGTGATAGTATAAGCTTCATGTTGTTTAGACTTTAAAGCTATATACATGTTCCAACAAGAAATTTCCCAACTTAATTTACCCAAGCTCAAGGCAGGCGAGAAACGCTGGTTAGGCAATCTGCAAGGCTCGTCTACTGCATTATTGCTGAAAGAAATTATCAAGCAGCAGCAATCGCGCCTATTTGTCATTGTTGCACGTAATAACCAGCATTTGGGTCAACTGGAAAGTGAACTGGAATTTTATGGGATTAAACCGACCATATTTCCAGACTGGGAAATTTTGCCTTACGACCGTCTGTCTCCGCATCAGGACATCGTCTCTGAACGTCTGGCAATTTTATCTAATATGCCCCAAAGCGGCGTATTGTTGCTGGCAGCTTCTACATTGGCACAGCGTATTGCACCTACTTCATGGGTGCTGGGTGAACACTTCGATATTCGAGTCGGGCAAAAGCTGGATCTGGAACAGCAAAAGAAAAAACTGATTCAGGCTGGTTATCATCTGGTCGATACCGTTTATGACCATGGCGAATTTGCAGTTCGCGGTAGTATTATCGATATATATGCTTCAGGTCAGGATGCCCCGATCCGGATTGACCTGTTCGATGATGAAATTGAAACCCTGAAATTTTTTGATCCGGAAACCCAGCGAACTACGCAAACTTTAGAACAATTTACGGTATTACCTGCACAAGAATTTCCCCTTAAGGAAGGCCGTGCTACTTTCCGTGACCGTTATGCAGAATTTTTCCCGACAGCTAATCCAAAGAAAAATCCAATTTATCAGGATGTGATGGATGGCATTGCTTCACCGGGAATCGAGTTCTACCTGCCTTTATTCTTTAGTCATGAAGCGATGCAAGGGCAAAGTACCTTAATTTCGTATTTACCAAAGAATGGCATTGTCATTACAGATAGGGCGTTGGAGCAGAGTTTAGAGCAGTTCTGGCAGGATGTAACACGCCGTTATGAAGATCGCCGTCATAATATTGATCAGCCGATTCTGCCGCCTGAAACACTGTTCTGTCCGACCAATCAGCTTTTAGAACAGCTGAATCAGTTTAGTCGCATCATTGCGGCACAAGAAGCTTTTGATGAGAAAGCCGGCGTGATTAATCTGGATACCCAGTTACCACCACGGTTGCCTGTTGATCCAAAACGTGAAAAACCTTTTACCGAAGTCAAAAAATATATTGATGCGGCCAATCATCCGGTTTTACTGGTTGCTGAAAGTGCCGGTCGTCGTGAAACCTTAAAAGATGCGCTGCGCCCAAGTCTGGGCGATATTCCGACCGTAGAAAACTTTGATGCTTTTGTCGAATCTCTGCATGCGATTGCGATTACCAGTGCCCCATTGGAACGTGGTCTTGTTCTGACAAATCGGATCAGTGTGATCTCGGAAAATCAGCTTTACGAGCATCGTGTGGTCCAACGTCGTCGCAAGCGTCAGCAGGAAGTATCAGAAGAATTCCTGATCCGCAGTCTGACTGAGCTGAGCATTGGTGCACCAGTGGTACACATGGATTACGGTGTGGGACGTTATGCAGGCTTAATTACTTTAAGTATCGATGATCAGGATCATGAATTTCTGCAACTGGACTATGCTGAAGGTGCTAAAGTCTATGTGCCGGTGACTAACCTGCATCTGATCAGCCGCTATAGTGGCGGTGATCCAGATCTGGCACCGTTACATAAACTGGGTACGGATGCCTGGAATAAAGCCAAACGTAAGGCTTTGGAACAGATTCATGATGTCGCAGCCGAGTTATTACATATTCAGGCACGTCGTTCATCTAAACCGGGGATCAGTTTTGAGGTTGATCAAAGTCTTTATATGCAGTTTGCCAGCGGCTTTGCCTATGAAGAAACACCGGATCAGGCCAATGCGATCGAAGCCACGTTATATGATATGCAGCTGGCCAAACCAATGGACCGTCTGGTCTGTGGTGATGTTGGCTTTGGTAAGACCGAAGTCGCCATGCGGGCAGCCTTTGTCGCAGTACAGAATAATCGTCAAGTCGCGGTATTAGTACCCACCACTTTGCTCGCACAGCAACATTATGAATCTTTTAAAGATCGTTTTGCGGATTGGCCTGTACGCATTGAAGTACTTTCCCGTTTCGGTTCTTCTAAAGCGCATACCAAAACGATTGAGGATTTAGCGGATGGCAAAGTTGATATTGTTATCGGCACCCATAAGCTTTTACAGGAAAATGTCCAGTTCCATAATCTGGGGCTGATGATTGTTGATGAAGAACATCGTTTCGGAGTGCGTGATAAAGAACGTATTAAGGCCTTGCGTGCCGATGTGGATATGCTGACTCTTACCGCAACGCCAATTCCACGTACCTTGAATATGGCCTTTAGCGGAATGCGTGATCTGTCGATTATTGCCACGCCACCAGCACGCCGTCTGGCTGTAAAAACCTTTGTGCAGGAGCATACCAGCGATACCATTCGAGAAGCAATTCTGCGTGAATTATTGCGTGGTGGTCAGGTCTATTTTCTGCATAATGAAGTCGATACCATTGACCGAGCTGCAGAAAATATCCGGAATCTGGTGCCTGAAGCGCGTGTGATTGTGGCACATGGTCAGATGCGAGAACGCGAGCTTGAGCAGGTGATGCAACAGTTCTACCACAAAGAATACAATGTTCTGGTGTGCTCGACCATTATTGAGACCGGGATTGATGTGCCGAATGCCAATACCATTATTATTGAGCGCGCAGACAAGCTCGGTCTTGCACAGTTACACCAGTTGCGTGGCCGGGTTGGGCGTTCGCATCACCAGGCCTATGCCTATCTGTTAGTGCCATATCTAAAAGCCTTAAAAGGTGATGCAGAAAAACGGCTAGAAGCGATTCAACGTGCTTCGACTCTGGGCGCAGGCTTTATGCTGGCCACCGAAGATCTGGAAATTCGCGGTGCAGGTGAACTTTTAGGTGAGCAGCAAAGTGGTTCGATGCAGGCGATCGGTTATAGCCTGTATATGGAAATGCTGGAAAAGGCAACTAAAGCGATTCAAAAAGGTAAAACACCGAATTTTGATGCACCACTGTCTTTAACTGCAGAAATCAACCTGCATATGCCAGCCCTGATTCCGGACGATTATCTGGGTGATGTACATCAGCGGCTGCTGTTCTATAAACGCATCAGTAATACCGATACTCAGGAAAAACTCGATAATATCCGTATGGAACTGATTGACCGCTTTGGCATTCCGCCGCAACCGGTGAAACAGTTATTTGCGGTGCATCAGCTACGTCTTAAAGCCGAGCAATTAGGCATCACTAAAATTGACATTGGTGGGCAGGGCGGCCATATCGAATTTGCACCAGATACACCGGTTCAGGCCATGAGTATTATCCAGATGATGCAGAAACATCCGACCTATTTCAGAATGGAGGGTGGTCAACGTCTGAAAGTGATGGTGATGCTGGAAGACTATCAGAAACGAATCCAGTTCATCAGTGATTTATTGGATAGCCTATTAAAAGAGCTAAATTAATATTTTTAGATTTCATGGAACATGACTATTCACGCTATATTTCTTTTTTATAAATATAGTGTGAATATCAGCTTGTTTTCATATGAAATTATTTAAGCTAATAGTTTGCCGTTTTGTCCTTCACAATTCATACAAAATTGCTCTAAAGCGCCCGCTTACAATACTCAGCCGCAATTGTATATGGTAGTATTAGCCATCATTCTAATTTTGCATCATTTATAAAGATATGTTTAGTTTGCATCCACAACTTGCTCAAGATACGTTTTTTGTAGGCGACTTTCCTTTATCAACATGTCGTTTGATGAATGATATGCAATTTCCGTGGTTGATTCTGGTTCCGCGTGTACCAGGCATTACCGAATTATATGAATTGAGCCAAGCTGACCAAGAGCAGTTTTTACGTGAGTCAAGCTGGTTATCTAGCCAGTTAGCGCGTGTATTCCGTGCCGACAAAATGAATGTCGCAGCTTTGGGCAATATGGTGCCACAACTGCATTTTCACCATGTGGTTCGTTATCAAAACGATGTGGCATGGCCTAAGCCGGTATGGGGTACACCAGCAGTTCCTTATAGCAGTGAAGTATTGGCACATATGCGTCAAACCTTGATGCTGGCTTTACGCGGTCAAGGGGATATGCCATTTGACTGGCGTATGGACTAAGCGTTGACATACATTTTATGGTCCATTCAAGATTTTGGACTTTAAGAGAGTAATTGAGTGCAATTAGACGACTGGATTCATCAGGAACCGAAACAGTTTGAATATTTCCATCGGATGATGGGATATATCATGCTGTCTCTGGTTCTGATCGTCTATCACTACACGGAACCGGATACCAATTACCAGATTTTCGTTCCGTTGTTTCTGGCACTGGTCTTGGTGATCACACCGAAATTATCCCGGTGGATGATTTATAAATACGACTATAATTTAAAACGTAATTTCTTCTTTGTTCTAGATGTGATTATTGTTTCGGTTGTACTTGCAGCTGTACATCTGGATCTGGTGTTGTCCCTGCTGGCAGTGGTCACATTGCTGTATACAGCCATTAATAACAAGATTTCATTCATGATGGTGTCACTGGCTGGCCTGATTGGCACCATGATCTTTTATCTGTCTACCATTGGCATTTTTGGGTTTACCAGCTATTTCAGTCCTACCAGTACCGAACTCACCGTACTAGGTTTCATCTGTCTGATTACCTATTTTGGTGTTGGAAATTTCTATCAAAGCGGTCGTATGCAATATATGACTCAAAAGAAAAACCATTATTTTGACCAGATGAACCGTTATATGGAATTTGCCAATCAGCTCAGCCGCTATGCGCCAGTGCAGTTGTGGCAATCCATCATGAAAGGCGAGTCTGAAGCTAAGATCGAATACAAACGTAAAAAACTCACGATTTTCTTCTCAGATATTCAGGGATTTACAGAGCTTTCTGAAACTCTGATCCCAGATGACTTGGCTTTCCTGCTGAATGACTATTTAAGTCATATGACTGAAATCGCCAAGAAATATGAAGCAACAGTCGATAAGTTTATGGGTGATGCCATCCTGATCTTCTTTGGCGATCCGCATTCAGATGGTGTAGAGCAGGATGCTAAAAACTGTCTGGAAATGGCGATTTCAATGCGTCAGCAAATGAAATTGTTACGCGAGCGCTGGATTAAAATGGGTTATCCGCCATTGCATATCCGTATGGGAATTTCTACCGGTTATTGCCACGTGGGGAACTATGGTGCGAATCACCGTATGGCCTATACCATTGTTGGTCGTGATGCCAATCTGGCTGCACGCTTACAAAGCGCTGCGGAAGTTGATGAAATCCTGATTTCTGAAGATACCCATAACCTGATCAAAAATGATTATCTATGTGCACCTAAAAAGCCAATTTTCCTGAAAGGGATTAAGGCGCCGGTACGCACCTGGCAAGTGATGGAAAAATATGCCTTCCAGAAAGTTGAATATCAGCGCTGGTTTGATTATGAATATAAAGGTTTCCATTTACTGTTAAATCTGGATGAAGTGCAAAACTATGATTATCCAGAGTTGCTGCATGTGCTGGAGAAAATGATTAAACGCATTCAAACCCAACAGCAACTGACCAACTCTCAAGGAATTGTGAAATTAAAACTTGAAGATGAAGTCATTGAACCTTTGTCTGCTGAAGAAGCATTTCGAGCAGCTGAACGATCAAAAGTCATCTAATTTTTATGATTTAAATAAATGATAAAGACCATAAAAAAAACCACGCCTAAGCGTGGTTTTTTGATTGCAGAATCTTAGTGATTTTCTGAAGCATGGTTGATGGTATATTTTGGAATTTCAACTTCCAGATCTTCATCCACAATCTTCACTTGGCAAGACAGACGAGAGTCGGGTTCTAAACCCCAAGCACGATCGAGCAGATCAGCTTCGACATCATTCATGTCTTCAAGGCTGTCGAAACCGCGACGAACAATTACGTGGCAAGTGGTACATGCACATGACATATCACACGCATGTTCAATCTTGATTCCGTTTTTCAGCATGCTTTCACATAGATTGGCATCTTGTTCAACTTCAAACTCAGCGCCTTCAGGGCAAATTTGCGCATGTGGAAGAACTTTAATACGTGGCATAGTCTTTACCTTAAATTAGTTTGAGTTTGACCAATCGTCGAGTTTAGTGCCTTTAAGGGCAGCATCAATATGTTGATTCATGCGCAGAGCAGCAAATGCATCACTATGTATTTTAAGCTGTTCTACTGCAGATTCAATGGCTTTGATATCTGTACCTTGTAGCTCGGACTCAAGTCGTGCTTGCGCAGCAGTCAGTTCTGCCAATTGCTGTTCATTCATCAATTGAGCATCTACTTTCAATGCCTGAACCAGTGCTTCAAGTTCACGTTGTGCTTCCACCTTGGTTTCCTGCAAATGACGAAGATTCTTATCTTCTTCAGCAAACTGATAACCTTCTAACAGCAGACGTTCAGTATCTTCACTCGACAAGCCATAAGATGGTTTGATATCGATTTGTGCAGTCACACCTGAAGTCATTTCTTTAGCAGAAACGTTCAACAAGCCATCTGCATCCACTTGGAAAGTTACTTCAATACGTGCCTGACCTGCAGTCATTGGAGGAATACCATGCAGGACAAAACGGCCCAAGCTGCGGCAATGTTCTACCAGATCACGTTCACCTTGTACCACATGAATCAGCATAGCAGTTTGGCCATCCTGATACGTCGTAAATTCCTGGCGACGTGCGACTGGAATCGCGGTATTACGTGAAATCAGACGCTCAACCAGACCGCCCATGGTTTCCAGACCAAGAGAAAGTGGAGTCACATCTAATAATAATGATCCATCTTTGCTGTTACCAATGAGCTGATTCGCTGTAATTGAAGCACCAATCGCAACCACTTCATCCGGGTTAATGGTGCATAGAGGCTCTTGGTTAAACACATCACGTACTGCTTTTTGCACGGCGTACGAGCGGGTAGAACCACCTACAAGCACCACATTCTGAATGTCATCAAGTTCCAGCTTGGCATCACGCATGACACGCTTACATACGCTGATGGTTTTATCCAAAGCAACCTTGATGATTTCTTCAAAAGTCGGACGATCTAAAGTCAGGCTTTGGTCAAGCAGCTTTAATTCAACTGAGTCAGCATGAGATAATGTTTCTTTAGCTTTACGCGCAGCAGTAATAAAATGCGCATATTCAGCATCATCTAGGGTTTCGATATTAAGCTGTTTTTTAGCCCATTTTAAAATCAGACGATCAAGATCATCACCACCAAGAGCAGTATGGCCGCCAGTCGCCAATACTTCGAATACGCCTTGAGAGAAACGTAGAATTGAAACGTCAAAGGTACCGCCACCCAAGTCATAAATCACATAGTTGCGATCTGTGCTCAAGTTGGTTTCCTGATCCAGTCCATAAGCTACCGCAGCAGCCGTTGGTTCATTCAATAAACGCAGAACATTTAAACCAGCCAGTTGCGCAGCATCGCGTGTTGACTGACGCTGTGCTTCATCAAAGTATGCAGGAACCGTAATCACGGCACCGTTAATCTTATTTTTTAAGCTGGCTTCAGCACGTTCTTTAAGCTGCTTTAAAATTTCCGCAGAAATCTCAACTGGCGTTTTACGACCTTGTGCAGTTTCAAATGCCGGCATTTCATTCGCTTCGCCCACCAAGGCATAAGGATGCTGGAATTTAATATCTGCTTGGGAGCGCCCCATAAAACGTTTTACGGATACAATCGTATTTTTAGGATCGGTCGTAATAAAAGGTTTGGCATCATTGCCATATTCGGTGCTTTGTGCTGCATAATGAACGATAGAAGGAAGTAACACACGACCTTGTTCATCTTTGAGTACTTTGGCTTGACCTGAAAGAACCGTGGCGACCAAAGAGTGGGTGGTGCCTAAATCGATACCAATCGCAATGCGGTGTTCATGTGGTGCACTTGATTGACCTGGTTCTGCAATCTGCAAGAGAGCCATAGTGTTACATCCTTTGCACGTTAAAATTAAATAGAAAAATTAAAATTCGTCATCAAGATCAAAGCTGTCATCATCCAGGAAACGGTCTTCCGCTTTGTCGATGTCCGCCATGACTTTAACAAAGAAACGCAGTTTACGCACGGTATCGCGAGCTTCACCCCAGTCTTCATCTTCATAGTCAATTTTGAACTCACGAACCAGACCATCAATCCATTGCTGAACTTCAACTTTCAGAGAAGAAAGATCTTCAGCCGATGAAGCTTCATCTAATTGTTCGCGAATTTCCAGCGCATCCTGAAGAAATTCAAAATCGCTAATAGACTGATCCAGATGATAGTCCTGTTTTTTTAAAGACAGTAAATAAGCTGCACGGCTATCAACCGCTGATAAAGCCTTGAATGCCTGGTTGATCTCGCTTGATTTAATCAAAGCCTGATCTTTATCTTCAGCTTTATCGGGGTGATATTGTTGCTGCAACTTTAAAAACTCTGCTTTTAAAGTGGCTAAATCAATATCGAGTGCTACAGGAAGATTGAACAACTCAAAATGATTCATGGGAGATAGAGTCCGCGATTAATATGCAAAAATGATTAAGCTTGATGACAATTAAAATAACTGCCTAAATGCAATTAAAACAGTGTATTTCACACTGTTTTAATGCTGAAAAAAGAGAATTATTGTCGCAATCAGACAGTGAATGACTCACCACAACCACATTCGCCTTTTTTATTTGGGTTATTAAATTCGAAGCCTTCGTTCAAGCCGTTTTTCACGTAGTCCATTTCTAGACCTTCGAGATAAACCAGACTTTTTGGGTCTACGAAAACTTTAACACCAAACTGTTCAAAGACCTGGTCATGAGTATCGACTTCGTCGACAAACTCAAGAACATAAGCAAGACCAGAACAGCCTGAAGTTTTCACACCAACACGAATGCCTTCACCCTTACCGCGACTTTTGAGGTAATTGCTGATATGAGTTGCTGCATTTTCAGTTAAGTGGATCATGAAAACTCCGTGAATCTTTCTTCAAAAAACGAATGATTAAGCTTTAGACTTCTTGTTACGGTAGTCTTCAACAGCCGCTTTAATTGCATCTTCAGCCAGTACAGAGCAGTGCACTTTTACTGGTGGAAGAGCCAATTCATTTGCGATATCAATGTTTTTGATCGCTTGTGCTTGGTCTAAGGTTTTACCTTTTAACCATTCAGTCACTAATGAACTTGATGCAATTGCAGAACCGCAACCATAAGTTTTAAAACGTGCTTCTTCAATCACGCCTTCATCATTTACCTGGATCTGTAAACGCATTACGTCACCACAAGCAGGTGCACCGACCATACCAGTACCAACGTTTTCTGCATTTTTGTCTAAAACACCAACGTTACGTGGGTTTTCGTAATGATCAATTACTTTTTCGCTATAAGCCATGTTGCTTCTCCAAAACTCGGGGTCAGCCTTAATATAAATATGGGGATTAAAAATTTTTTATCAATGAGATAGCGGTATAAATACAGCTATCTCAGGGTCAAAAATTAGTGCTCAGCCCATTCAACTGTAGAAAGGTCGATACCTTCTTTGTACATATCCCAAAGCGGAGAAAGTTCACGTAATTTCTCAACAGCAGCTTTAGTGATATTTAAAACGTGATCGATATCTTCTTCAGTGGTGTACTTACCAAAGCTGAAGCGGATCGAACTGTGTGCAAGCTCATCAGAAAGACCTAATGCACGAAGTACATAAGATGGTTCAAGTGTTGCAGATGTACATGCTGAACCTGAAGATACCGCTGCATCTTTCAGTGCCATCATCAATGATTCACCTTCAACAAAATTGAAACTTACGTTTAAGTAGTTTGCAACGTTTTGAGTTGGGTGACCGTTCAGGAATACCTGTTCAAGACCTTGTAAGCCATTCCAAAGCTTGTCACGAAGGACACGTAAACGAGTTTGTTCAGACTGTAAATTTTTGCCTGCAAGTTCAAATGCTTCACCCATACCAACGATCTGGTGAGTCGCAAGAGTACCAGAACGCATACCACGTTCATGACCGCCACCATGCATTTGTGCTTTTAGACGTACACGTGGTGAACGACGTACGAACAGGGCACCAATACCTTTAGGGCCATAGATTTTATGTGCAGAGAAGCTCATCAAATCGACTTTCAATTGAGAAAGATCAATTTCAACTTTACCCGCAGCCTGTGCAGCATCAACGTGGAAGAAAATCTTTTTCGCACGGGTGATTTCACCAATCGCAGCAACATCAGTAGTCGTACCGATTTCGTTGTTTACCATCATTAGGGAAACAAGAATGGTGTCTGGACGGATTGCTGCTTCAACCATTTCTGGAGTAATTAAGCCAGTTTTTGGTTGCGGCTCAAGATAAGTAATCTCAAAACCTTCAGACTCAAGCTCACGACATGTATCCAAAATTGCTTTATGTTCAATTTTAGAAGTGATGATGTGTTTGCCTTTAGATGCATAGAACTGAGCCACACCTTTTAATGCAAGGTTGTCAGATTCAGTTGCACCTGAAGTCCATACGATTTCACGCGGATCAGCTTTTACTAAATTCGCCACTTGTTCACGGGCGTATTCAACTTTTTCTTCCGCTTGCCAGCCATAAGCATGTGAACGAGATGCTGCATTACCGAAGGTGCCTTCGAAAGTTAAGCATTCCATCATACGTTCTGCAACTTGAGGATCTACCGGAGTTGTTGCTGCATAGTCAAGATAAATCGGACGTTTCATGTCAAATACCTGTAACCGATAAAAGGGCTGAATCAATGTTTGCTGAATTTTGGCGTAATGACACGGTTTGCACGTTGTCACGAGCTACAAGGTCAGCAAGGGTGATTTTTGCGAGATAATCGGCAATGTGGTGGGAGAGTTCTTGCCATAAATCATGAGTCAAGCACATCGCGCCATTTTGGCAGTTGCCTTTATGGTCACAGCGAGTCGCATCAACTGTTTCGTTTACAGCTTCAATAATTGCTAACACAGTAATTTCATCTGCGCTGCGTGCTAAATGGTATCCACCATTGGCACCGCGAACACTCGAAACTAGACCATGACGTTTTAGTTTCGCAAATAACTGCTCGAGATAGGCAACAGAAATAGTTTGACGTGCTGCAATTTCAGCAAGCGTGATCGTTTGTTCAGATGGCTGCAAAGCTAAATCAAGTAGAGCAGTCACTGCGTAGCGACCGCGAGTGGTTAGGCGCATGATTCGATACACATGGTTAGACTAGATGTGTAGATTTTATGAATCCCGACTAAATTAGTCAAGTTATTTTTGTGAATGGCGAGCGTATTTAATTTTCTGAAAATGAAAGAATTACACGCTGATCCAATTATACACTAATAACGCAATCAAAAGTACTGTGATTATACTAAAGGCCATATTGATCCGCTTTTGACGGCGTTCCATACGTTTAATGCGGTTGCGATACTGTTTAACTTCAACTTGCAGGCTATTAATTTTGGAACGCTGATCTTCAATTTTCTTTAATAAAGGCGCAATACGTTTTCTTGATGAAACAATATCGGTCTCATCTGCCGGTGGTTCAGATAACCAGTGTTTCCAGTCAGACAATACTTTAGGTAAGGCAAATAAAGTCAGTAAATCACGGAACTCGTCTTTTAAAACCTGATTACCGTCAATACGCATCGCACGAATGCTTCTGCGATTGCCAAAGATAAAAATTTTAATCAGATCCATTAAAGTGGTGCGAACATCCAGATCAATAATTCTGCCTGGTGCTTTATAGTCAAATAACAGCCCGTCTTTGGTAAACTGAACATAGAAATCAAAATATGGAATATAACTATTGATTTTTATTGTAATATTCTCATCTACAAACTTCTTCGCCTGAAGAGCAACAACACGGTCATGTTTGAGAATGAACGTGAAAATTGTTTCTAAAACGATCAAAGTCATCGTAAGCAACAAATGTGGTTGATTTTGACTTTGTTGCGATTCACTCATATATACAACCAATCCTTACCTGAAAATTAAAATGAAAAAGCATCCTGCTGAGTAAAAGATTTCAGGGTTAAATCAAATTAGACTTGAAATAAAGTGCTTTGTAGAACAGTTTAGCAAATCTATCAAGCCCTAAATTTGCTATTATGCGGTGATTTTGTAGATAATTTTATGATATTTGCATAGAAAATAAGCAGGAGTCGTGTACATGGATAAAACAAAAACGACACAAGATACAGATCAGGAATTGATTGAAAAACCAGTGAAGAGTAAGTCAAAGTCTGCCTCAGAGCGACGTTCGATGCTGGACTTTCGTAAATATACCAAGCAGATCTGGTTAGCTGGCCTTGGGGCATTTTCCCGCGCAGAGGAAGAAGGCAATAAACTGTTTGACTCGCTGGTCAAGGTCGGAGAAGAGCTGGAATCCAAAACAGTCGATATTGCAGATCAAACTGTGGAAAAAGTCTCCGAGAAAGCACGCGAATCTGTGACAGATACCAAAGATAAGGTTGAAAAACTGATCGACAACTCTGTTCATCATTCCTTGAATCGTATAGGATTAGTGACATTGAAGGATGTACAACATCTGGAGCGTTTAATTCTTCAGTTGCATGCCAAGGTTGATGAATTGACCTTGCAGCAAGAAAAAATACAGAAAGAATTATCGGAAAAAATACACACAAAATGATTTTCTTCATAATTCAATGTTTTTTTCGCATATATTTTGAAAAAAAAGAGGTTTATAAGTATTGCGTTTATACCTAAAGCATTGCTATAAAGGCGTTATGGTAGTTTAAACAAATTCTTGGACCTTAAATAAACGATATTAAGAGGACGTAGTTTTCATGAATAAATCAGAATTAATTGATGCAATTGCAGAGAAAGGGGGATTATCTAAGGCTGACGCAGGTAAAGCTTTAGATGCTACAATTGCTTCTGTTACTGAAGCTTTAAAAGCGGGTGATACAGTAACTCTAGTTGGTTTCGGTACTTTCGGCGTTAAAGAGCGTGCTGCACGTACTGGCCGTAATCCACAAACTGGTGCTACTCTTGAAATTAAAGCAAGCAAAGTACCTAGCTTCAAAGCAGGTAAAGGCTTAAAAGACGCTGTTGCTTAAGCTGCTTCAATCCTAAAACGCGCCTTCTTTGGCGCGTTTTTTATTGATAGATTTAATTGTTTTGATTAACACATTCATTCAATGGGTTTTTTCGGTTAAAATCCTCTGCAAATAAAATATTGGAATACTTATGGAATCTTTTCGTAAAGTTATTAAGGGTTGGTTGGGCAAGGTCTTGCTCGTTCTGTTTTTAACCCCTTTAGCGCTTGTAGGTATTGAAGGATATTTTAGCGGCGGGAATTCTGATGCAGCAAAATCAGTCAATGGAACTGATATCTCTAAACAAGAATTAGAGTCACTGACAAAATCATTCAAACAACAATATTTAAGTTATGCCAAGGGTGATGAAACCTTATTAAATCAAAGCTTCATCGATCAAAAAGCGATGGATACCCTGGTTGCGCGTACCTTGCTCTTGCAACAGGCTGAAAAACTGGGGATTAGCCTGAGCGACCAGCAGATCGCACAAATGATTTCACAGCAGCCTTCTTTTCAGGAGAATGGCAAATTTTCTAATGCTTTATATGAAAATTACCTGAAATCAATTGGCATGACCAACAATGCTTTAGTAGAAAGTTTACGTAAAGACCATGCACTGAAAATGCTGTCTTCTACTTTTATGGATTATCCTCTGGTCAGTCCGGTTGAGATGCAGCAAATTGCAGATCTGCAAACTGAACAGCGTCATATTCATATCGCTAGCGTGAATCTGGACAGCTATAAAAAAGCAGTAAAAGTATCAGAAGCTGATATTGCAGCATATTATGAAAAGCACAAATCCCAATTCAAGCAACCAACTAGCGTTGATGTGGATTATGTGGTGATCAAGCCGAGCAATATTGATACTGCCAATGTAGCGGTCACTGATGCAGAATTGCAGGAAGCCTATAATAAATTTGTGGCTGACCAGAAGCAGAATGTAAAACCAGAGGTTAAACATATTCTGGTGACTGCTGATAGTCGTAGTGATGCTGAAGCCAAAAAACTGGCAAGCGAAATTGCAGCTAAAATCAAAGCCGGTACCACTTTTGCACAAGCAGCAGCTCAATACTCTGAGGATCCTGAATCTAAATCTAAAGGCGGTGCTATTGCTGTCTATGAAAAAGGCGTGTTCGGTACTACATTTGATCAGACTGTTGCATCTTTAAAATCTGGTCAAGTTTCAGCGCCTGTTAAAACAGATTATGGCTACCATATTATTTCAGTCCAATTGCCTGATGTAGCAGTTCCATCTTTTGAATCTCAAAAAGCACGTTTATCTGAAGAAGTATTGGCAGCGAAAAAATCTAATGCATTCTCTGATACGGTAAACAGTCTGAATGACATGGTCGTAAGTGCGGACTCGCTAGATGTTGTTGCTCAGGAAGTGAAGGGTATTCAGGTTCAGAAAGCAAATAGTGTGACACTTGCGACACGTGATCCATTGCTAAGTGATGCAGCTGTCAAAATTAAACTGTTTAATGATGACGTGAAAAATGGCGACCGTAATGCATCTTCAAGCATTCAGTTAGCCAATGGTGATGTGGCTTGGGTAAAAGTTCGCAATTATCATGCAGCGGGTGAGCAGACACTGGCAGAAGCTAAAACAGCAGTAAAAGCGAAACTGATTCAAGATAAAGCATTTGCTGCGGCTAAAGCTGAAGTTCAAACTGCATTGAATGAGTTTAAAACCAAGCCTGCAGCATCAGTTGCGAAAGGTAAACTGGTATTTGAAGATGCAGGCATCTATACACGCGCAGAAGGTCTGCTTAAGCGTGATGTACAACGTGCAGCATTTAGCGTACCAGCGCCTAAAGCAGGTCACTGGTCAGTAACGACAGCAAATATGCCAAATGAATTGGTTGTTGTGGCAGTTTCTGAAGTGAAGAAAAATCCGATCGATGTTTTAAGTGCAGAGCAACGCAGTGAGCTGGTGAAACTGTATCAACAGCTTCGTGGTCAGCAAGAATTTGATGACTATACGCGTTATTTAAAATCTCACGCTAAAATTAAATAAGATTCGCTTGTAAAAAAACCAGCCTGAGGGCTGGTTTTTTATTTTTAAAATTTATATTCGTATGAATAATAAAATTAAACATTTGATATATAATTGATTAAGGTTCTTAAGCCTATATAAATCTTTCATAAATAATAAATGAAAAGGCATATAATGAAAAAAACATCACATTTTAATCTTGTTCCGCAACATGCGCAGGCTATTAAATCACCTCAGTCTCACCCACAACCAAACAATCCGGGAAAAGGAAATGAACCTAATAAACCGGGAAAAGGTTATGGTCGTGATGAAGATGAAACGGTAATTATTCTTCAACCTTCTACGCCTGAAGTCACAGAATTTGAGGCTCAGATTATTGGTACGGCAGATCCATTTGTAACCATCATTGCTACGTATAATGACCAGCAATATCAAACCACTGCTGATGCACCAGGAAACTGGTCACTCCTTAATCCAATTTCAGGAACAGGACTTGTTACTATTGTTGCTGTAAATGCAGAAGGAATTGCATCTTCAGAAATTAGCTTGGGGAGAATTTCATTCACGAAACCCAATGTTCCTGAGGTCACAGAATTTGAAGCTCAGATAAGTGGTGTTGCAGACCCCTTCGTTACAATTGTTGTTACTCATGAGGGGCAGCAATATCAAACCACAGCTGATGCACAAGGAAACTGGTCGCTTCTTAATCCAATTTTGGGGACAGGGTCTGTCACTATTGTTGCTATAAATGCAGAGGGTATTTCTTCCCAGCAAATTGGTTTAGCACAAATTGCCCCCCCCACCTCCAAGCATACCTGTATTTTCTCAAGAGGAAGGCTATCTAGTCGGTACAGCAGATCCGCATATAACGGTGGTTGTACGGCATAATGGGATTGAATATAGTATTGAAGCTGATGCAGATGGACAATGGATGCTTCTAAATCCACTAGTGCCGGGTACTACAATGGAAGTATTTTCCCGTAATGAGTTTGGAGAAGAATCTCCATCTATCATTTCAGGTATGGCGCCACTTCCTGAAATTCCAATATTTCCAGGTTGGACACCCATTACCCCAGTGATTTTGGATCAAGGTGAATATCTATCAGGTAAAGCAACACCTTATACACAGATTATTGTGACGGCAAATGGTCATGAATATACAGCGAGTGTTGATCACGAAGGCAATTGGTCAATGCTTAATCCAATTGCACAAGGGGGAACTTTAGAGTTGTATGCAGTAAATAGTTTAGGTCTTAGATCTGAGATAATTGCATTGGCGATTCCTATGGTATTTCCTGAGCCACAACCGCCTATTGAAGAGCCGGAACAACCAATTTATATAGTGTTTGAACCTGTTGTACCAACAGTTTTAGAAAATGATGAGCAGCTTGCAGGTCAAGCGATGCCATATGGAAAAATTGTGATTTTTGCTTATGGCCTGGAATATGTTACTTATGCAAATGCAAACGGTGAATGGAGTATTGAGAATCCGATTGCTCAAGGTGGGTTTATAACTTTGTATTCGGAAAATGCTGCAGGCGACCGTAGTGATAGTATTTCTGTGGCTAAGCTTAATTTTCCAGTAATAGAAGAGCAACAGGTTTCACTTGAAGAGCTTCTTACTGTGGCAATTGAGCAGCAAGAACCAACTGAAAGCAGTGGGCAGGAAATTCCGGAAACATATATTAATTTGGCTTTATTCTTGGAAAATATTCAAACACTGCCTAGAGAGACTGTAATTAATCCTTTATTAGAAGAGCCTGCATTACTCGGTGATCAATCTGTTCAAAGCAGTCCGATCTTCTATTCAATTCAAGATTTTCAGCAATTACCACTTACTGAACAGAACTATATTATAGGCTAGTGACTCATACTGGATAAAAGAGCGAGATTTTATATCTCGCTCTTTTTAAAGTTATTCTGCTCTAAAAATTAGCTCATAACCTGTATATTTGCGGATATTAATCACGCCAGTATCCAAAATCAGATATTGGCCTTTAATCCCTTGTAGTTTGCCTCGGATCACTGGAGTTTTGTCCAGATTGTGAGATTTGATTTTCTCTGGATATTGCTCTACCGGATAGATGAACTCGCGCGGTAATTCCTTGTCCAAAACTTCAATATTTTCATTAAACTGCAAATTCTGATTAAACTCTTCACGGATAGTTTGGATTTTCGGTGCAAATTCTTCAATCAGCTGATCGCGAACTTCAATCAGATTTAACGGTTCCGCTTCGCCTTTGAGTAATTTACGCCAGTCGGTTTTATCTGCGACCTGAGTACCAAACATCACTTCCAGTTTACCGGAAAGACGGCGAGAACCCACTTTCATGATAGGAAGGGCTTGAGTTGCACCTTGATCCAGCCAACGAGTCGGCATTTGATTGATCCGGGTAATTCCGACTTTCAATGCACTAGAATTGGCTAGATAAACAATATGTGGCTGGAAGCAGACATTCTGTGCAAACTCATCTTCCCGGCAAGTGCCTAAATGATAATGGCAGGTTTCCGGTTTCATGATACACATATCACATGAAGCTTTAGTTTTAAAACATTTAAAACAGTGGCCTTGTGAGAATGATTTAGAAGTTTTTTTGCCGCAAGAAACACAATAGATATTTCCTGTCCATTCAATCTCGATTTCCTGACCTAACTGGAATGGAAGGTTAATTTCTGATCCATCTAATATTAATTTATATTCAACATTTGCCCGCTGGGTATTTTGATCAGTTACACTAAGGTCTGTAAGACCGACGTGCATTTTATGGCAAATGCCCTGAAGTTCCATAAAAAATTACTCACTTAAATCATAAGGATGCAGTCATGGCTGAACAGAATGTCATCACTTCAATGCTAGACGATTTCGCCAAAGAACAGCCAATTCATACTGCTATTTGTATCGGGCAGGATTTAACCCAATCTCAATTTCAGCAATCTATTCAATGGCACTATTTTAACGTATCTGAGGTTTTAAATCTGCCTTTTCAACAGCGTTATGACCTAGCAGTAGTGATGCTGGACACTCCTGAAACCTTAGCATTGTCAGAACAGCAGAAGAGTCAAATTCTGGTTAAAATGCGTGATTTATTTGCAAAACGTCTGGTAGTAGTGAGTCGCTTGCAGGATGAAAAACTGCTCAGGTCTCTAGGTCTGACCCAGCTGATTGACAAGACGGTTCATGGGGCGGATTTTGCACTCTGGCAATTCAATATTTTGACTTATAAACATGTGCCAGACTGGTTTAACTCTAAATTCTGGGCTAACCCTGAAAACTGGGATAAATATCGCTGGTAAAACTGGAAAGCTAGGAAGGACTTATATCAGTATTGCAAATATTAACAAAATCCTGCATGGAAAATATGAGTTCAGACTCTATTCTGTAGAGAAGGCGTATACAGGAATGAGTTATGACCAATCTTAGTAGTATTGTAGAAATGTTGGCCAAGCAAGCTTTAGGAAATAACCAAGCTCAATCCCAGCAGCGTTCATCCCAGCAAGGGGGATTGGCAGATATTCTTGGATCAGTATTGGGTCATATCAATAATGCCAATCAGCAAAACCAGAATCAAAATCAGCAGCATCAAAACTCACAACAGCAAAACAAGCAAAATGGCCTAGGTGCAATTTTAGGTGCTGTACTCAGCCAGCTCGGCGGTGGGAGTCAGTCTTCCGCTCGACCAAGTTCTGGACTAGGTGGCAGTTCAACGACAAAGACTTTATTGATTGCTGTCTTGCCATTGGTCTTGGCCTGGATTCAGAAACAGGGCGGTTTGCAAGGAGCATTGGATAAACTCAAAGGACAAGGTTTAAATAGCCAGGTTGATGACTGGGTCTCTACTGGCCCGGGTGAAAATGCCAATGTTGATCCGCAGCAGGTGCAAAACCTGTTTGATGATCAGGAAGTGGAACAGGTCGCAGAACAGACCCATGTGCCTAAGCAGGATGTCTATAGCGCCATTTCTCAGGTCTTGCCGCAGATTATTGATTCACTGACACCACAAGGTGAGCAGACCAGCAAGCAGGAAGCCAATAATGATATTCAGAATGTATTGAATATGGTCTCAGGCTTGTTTAAAAAATAAATCTATCTATCCAATAAAAAATCCCGACGTTTGGCCGGGATTTTTTCTATTGAATTACATGAACTTTAAGCTTCTTCCAGATTCAGGCTAAAGAGTCGGTTAGATTTACAGATTTTCTTGGCCACATAATGCGATTTTCTAAGACGGATTAAAATAATCTGAGACTGAAATTCCAGTTCGCCAAATTCAGGTTCGACCTGAACATAGTGTAACTGACCATACTCATCCCGAACTCGCGCTTGTGCAGAAAACCCGGGACGGGCATTGCCACTTGAAATCGTGGCTAAACGGCCTAACAGGTTTACATCATTCTTTTTATATTTAGGTGGAATGACCTGATCCAGACAATGAATCATAAATACGGTAAAGAAAATCGCAATGATCAATGCCGGTAGAATGATGTAATAGGCAGGTAAGAAATGATATTCCTGTGAATAGATCAGAAACTGAAGCAAATAGCCGGCAAAGCTAAAATTCATCAGAAAGAAAAAAACAATCAGGGTTTTGGAAAATTTGACATTTAGCCATTCAACATTCTGAAAGTCATACGGAGAAATGCGTTTCAGGAGTTGACTGGGTTTAAGCTTAAAATAGAAGGCAACTGTTTTTGCCATGCCAAGCAGAATGATGAACAATAAACTGAGATGAAATGGCATCAGGTTATAGTCAAGTAAAAACTCAGGCATGACAAAATCCGTTTTAGCTATTATTCTGAAAGATAAATTCCGCCATCAGAATGCACGGTAATATCAACTTTTTCAAGTGATTGACCTTGGCAAGGTCCAGAAATACATTCACCGCTTTCTACTACGAATAGCGCACCATGAGTAGAGCATTCAATAAATTCCTGATCACGGTCCAGAAACTGGTTTTCCAGAAATTCCAGTTCTACCTGTAAATGTGGACAAATATTCTGGTAAGCATAAAACGAACCATCACGCTGGGTGATAAAAATTGTATCCCCATTTGGAAGTTCAAAAGAGCGTGCTTCACGCTCTGGAATATCGTCAGTCATGCAAATTTTAAACATTAAGCACATTCCTTAAGAACATCTTTTAATAATGCTGCGTATTCTGAAACAGCCAGACGTGGACCAAATTGCGCTACCACTTGACTAGACACTAAAATTGCCAGTTCTGCTGCTGTTTTTAAGCCAAGACCTGCATTAAGTGCATATAAAAAAGCACCCGCAAACGCATCGCCAGCACCATTGGCATCCACTGCAGTTACAGCACGGCCCGGTACAGTGAAGGTTTCACCATTATTGGAAATAAGCGCACCCTCAGCTGACATTGTAATGACAACGTATTGACTTAATTCTTTAAGTTTAGCCAGAGCGGCTTCGATGGTATCTGTTTCGGTATACATCAATGCTTCTTGCTGGTTGCAGAACAAGAGATCTACACCATCTGCAATCATTTCATCCAGACCGGCACGGGCATATTGCACCATCGCAGGATCAGAAAGGGTAAATGCGATTTTAACCCCATTGGCTTTGGCAATTTCACGCGCCTGTTTTACGGCCTGACGTGCTGTTTCTGATGTGGATAGATAACCTTCGATATAGAGCCATTTAGCAGTTGTTAAAGGCTGGAAGTCAATCTGTTCATTTGTCAGTTCAGCAGTAATACCTAAATAGGTATGCATGGTACGTTCAGAATCTGGACTGACCAGAACCATACAGGTGCCGGTTACGCCTTCACTGATCGATTGAGTTGTAGTATTAATGCCAGCTTCATTTAAGCCATGCAGATAGATGTGACCAAGATCATCATTACCGACACGGCAGGCATAGAATGCAGAGCCGCCCAAAGCTGCAAATGCAACTGTAGTATTGGCTGCTGAACCGCCTGAAGCCTGACCTTTATAAGTTTGAGTTGCTTTTAAGTTTTGATACAGAGTAGCCTGAGCTTCACCATCCGCAAGTTGCATGGTGCCTTTTTGCAAGTGATGTGCAGTTAAAAACTCATCAGAAACTTTAAATTCCTGGTCAATCAGCGCATTGCCAATCGCAAAAAGGTCAACAGTAGACATATCTAAATATCACATTAAAAATGAAAGTGCTAAGTTTACACGATTGCTCGGGTTTGCTGTAGTTCACTGAAACATTTTCAGAATACTTTAAAAGATTCTGTAACTTATTCAGCTTGAATCTTTGGTCTAAGAATTGGTTTATTTTTAAACGGTAGCGAGTGCAGCCATTGATTTAAAGGTTGGATTTTATTTATAAGATTAGAGTACCAAGCAGTTATACTGGTGCGACATTTGAACAATCATCTAAAACAGTGTGGGTATATGGATATTAAGATTGTAACAGCCGAGCAGCTCCCTGATCAGATTGACACTCTAGCGACACTGGCGCGTAAAGAAGGTTATGACCTGATTGATAAGTTAATTGAAGAATACCGCACTGGAAAAAACTGTTTCAGTCAAAATAATGAATTTCTGGCCTGTGCCTATGATGGCAATAAACTGATTGCCTGTGGTGGTTTAAACCAGCAATGGGGCGATAACGGCATTGAAGAACGGATTGGACGGGTACGTCGTTTCTATGTGCATCCAAAATATCGTCAACATGGTGTAGGTAAGCAGCTTCTGGCTTATCTGGAGCAGTTGGCACGACCATTTTATTCAGCACTTTGTTTACAGACCGATACCAAACTGGCAGCCAGTTTTTATCAAAAACAGAACTATGTCTTTGTTGAAAACCACCCGAGTTATAACTATTTCAAGTATAT
Organism: Acinetobacter sp. CAU_H_60; assembly: GCF_058599385.1. Taxonomy (NCBI): domain Bacteria; kingdom Pseudomonadati; phylum Pseudomonadota; class Gammaproteobacteria; order Moraxellales; family Moraxellaceae; genus Acinetobacter; species Acinetobacter sp. CAU_H_60. Next base: position 1,389,240 of record NZ_CM178653.1, read on the forward strand.
GATCTAGAGATCATTGCCCGACCTGATCATTTAAAAATCAGATGATCAGGTTTACTTAATTCGATCAAAATCCTCGGTTTTCTGCGTGAATAATTCAAACAACTACAGCTATAATGCGAATAATAATTTTTTAATTTAAGCATTAGGAGATCGCATGACTGTAGATGTCACTGAAACCATTTCTCAAACTGTACATCCTGCGTTTCAGTTGGTACGTCAACAACATGTTGAAGCTTTAGACATTTTAGTGTCTGAATATAAGCATAAAGTGACTGGCGCCACCCATTATCATCTGGCGACCAATCACGATGAAAATGTTTTTCTGGTTGCGTTTCGCACTCAGCCAATGGATTCAAAAGGTGAAGCGCACATTCTGGAACATACTGCACTGTGCGGCTCAGAAAAATTCCCGGTACGTGATCCGTTCTTCCTGATGATTCGCCGTTCGCTTAATACTTTTATGAATGCCTTTACAGCGGCAGACTGGACGGCTTATCCATTCGCAACTCAAAATGATAAAGACTTCCAGAACTTATTAGAAGTTTATATGGATGCGGCCTTTGCTGCGAACCTGAATCCGCTGGATTTTGCTCAGGAAGGTATCCGTATTGAGCTGGAAAATGGCGAGCCAGTGTATAAAGGCGTGGTATTTAATGAAATGAAAGGGGCAATGAGTTCACCTTCAGATCAGCTTTATCATACTTTGGCGCATCACTTATTCCCGGACACCACTTATCACTATAATTCAGGCGGCGATCCTAAAGATATTCCAGACCTGACTTATGAAGAGCTGGTGAACTTTTATAAAACGCATTATCACCCAAGTAATGCAGTATTTATGACCTTTGGTAATAAATCTGCTGCTGAGTTACAGGAACAGTTTGAAAATCTGGCGCTGTCTAAATTTGAAAAAGGTGAAACACTTTATTCAACTCCGGAAACTCGTTTAACTGCGCCACTCAATGTGACAGAAACCTATGCAGTGGATGGGGAAGATCTGAAGGACAAGACTTATCACGTATTATCATGGTTATTGCCAGAAGCGAGTGATATCAAGTTACGTTTAGGCTTGCGTCTGGTAGAAGGGATTTTGCTGGAAGATTCAGCATCTCCACTGCGTCATTATCTGGAAACCTGTGGTTATGCACAGTCAACTGGCCCATTCATGGGCGTAGATGATTCTAACTTTGAAATGACTTTCTACTGTGCGGTTCAAGGTTCAAATCCTGAACATGCTGAAGAATTCAAAAACGGAGTTTTTAAAGTTCTGGAAGATGTGGCCTCTAAACCGGTTGATCAACAGGCAGTGGATGCAATCCTGCATCAGATTGAGCTGCATCAGCGTGAAATCAATGGTGATGGTACACCGTATGGTCTAAGCCTGATCTTGAGCGGCTTAAGCAGTGCAATTCACCATCGTGATCCAGTTGAAGTCTGGGATGTGGATTCTGCGATTGCTTCAGTAAAAGAAGAATTGCAAGATCCAATGTGGCTGTCGAATCTGATCAAAGAACATCTTTTAGATAACTCGCACCGTGTTCAACTGACTTTAGTTCCAGATGCAAGCAAATCTACCAAGGAAGCTGAAGAAGAAAAAGCACGTCTAGCTGAAATTGGTAAAGCTTTAACTGAAGAACAAAAAGCCGAGATCAATGCCCAAACTGAAGCGTTAAAGATCCGCCAAGATACCCCAGACGATTTGAATCTGTTACCTAAGGTCGGTCTGGAAGATGTGCCTGCGGAATTGCAGATTGTGCAAGGTCAGTTGCGTGAGATTATCTGTAACCGCGTGGATACGCCGTTGAATCTGTATCATGCGGGTACCAATGGAATTTATTACCAACAGGTATTGGTGAAAATTCCCGATGAAGTGGTGCAATCATCGTATTTCAACCTGTTGTCTATTTTAATGGGTGAAGTCGGTGCAGGTGAATACGATTACCTGCAATTCCAGCAACTGCAAACAGCGGTCAGCGGTGGCTTGGGTATGGGTGCTTCATTGCGCTCTAAAGTGGATGACAAAAACAAGATTAGTGCGTGGTTAACTTTAACGACTAAATCTTTGGCTAGCCATCTGGATGCGATCCGTCTGTTAAAAATCGGTTTTGAGCAGCTACGCTTTGATGAAAAAGGCCGTATTATTGAATTGTTGCAACAACGTAAAACTCGCTGGCAATCACGTATTTCCGGTTCTGGTCATAGCTATGCGATGCAAGTGGCATCACGTCAGCATAGTGCTCTAGCCTTGCGTGATTATCATAATACCGGTCTGGGTGCCTTGAACTGGTTAATTAACTTGGTCAATCAGGCTGAAAAAGATCCAGCAGCTTATGACGCCATGATTGATGAATTAAAACGCATTCATGCAGTCTTGCTACAAGCGCCAAAACAATTCTTGTTGGTGTGTGAAGAGCAGCAGTCTGAGCGTTTGATTGAAGAAATTCAAAACGTGTGGGACAAACTGGAAGTGAATACCGCACCTGCAGAATTGACTCAGGTTGAAAAAGTTAATCATAGCAATGATGAAGCCTGGTTGATTCAGACTAATGTGCAGTTCTGTGCAGCAGCTTATCCTGCGGTAGAAGTTTCACATCCTGATGCTGCTGCCTTGATGGTATTGGCAGGCTACTTACGTAATGGTTATCTGCATAGCGCAATCCGTGAAAAAGGCGGTGCTTATGGGGGCGGCGCAAGCTATGACGGCAATGCATGTTCATTCCGCTTCTATAGTTACCGCGATCCACGCTTAGCAGAAACTTTCCAGGACTTTGATGCAAGTATTCAATGGTTGCTTAACGCACCTCAACAACCGCATCAGCTGGAAGAAGCTATCTTAGGCTTAATTGCTAGTATGGATAAACCGGGTTCACCAGCAGGTGAAGCAATTACCGCCTGTTATGCCTACCTGCATCAACGTACACCAGCGTTCCGTAAACAGCTTCGGGAACGTTTGTTGCATGTCACTTTAGATGACTTGAAACGTGTTGCACAGACTTATCTGGTTGAACAGCAAGCTTCAAAAGCGGTTGTTGCACCATTTGCCAAACGAGAAACTTTAGAACAACTCGGCTTTACAATTCAGCAAGTTCAATAAATAAAAACAATGAGGATAGAGGATGGCGCTTAATTCTATTAAGCGCTCAACTTTGCAGCTGGGCGTTTTGCTTGGCTGTGTAGTTGGGACGCAAGTTAATGCGGAAGATAAAACTGTAGCGAGTAGTCCGATGCCGGCAACGGCGGAGGCTTGCTCTGCGGTTGAAACCAATTCAGAACGCTTGGCCTGTTATGATGCGGTATTTAAAATACCGGCCGATAGTAAGCCTGAGATTGTTTCTGAACGGCGTGCAGCCATAGAAATTGCGCCTGAACCTGATAACCTCAAAGCGAAAATTGAACAGACCGTTTCCAATATCTATGCTTCAGAAGGATCAAAGCTGACTCCGGCTTTATCCTTGCTGGATAGTCGTTGGGAATTGTCGCCGGAAAGTAAACTGGGTACCTGGAATATCCGTTCCTATCAGCCGATTTATCTGATGCCAGGGTTCTGGACTTCCAAGAAAAACGAGTTTCCGCAAAGTGAAAACCCAAATAACACGGTTGAAGAAGACCAGAATTTGACCTCGATTGAGGGGAAATTCCAGTTATCTTTAAAAACCAAGGCGGTTGAAAATATTCTGGGTGATAACGGGGATCTCTGGCTGGGCTATACCCAGTCTTCACGCTGGCAGGTATATAACTCGGCAGAGTCCCGACCATTTCGTGAAACCAATTATGAGCCCGAAGCCAGCCTGATCTTCCGTACCAATTATGATCTGTTTGGTTTGAACTGGCGTATGCTGGGACTAACCCTGAATCATCAATCTAATGGCCGTTCCGATCCATTATCTCGTAGCTGGAACCGGGTAATGCTGAATCTCGGTTTCGAAAAAGACAACTTCGCCATGATGCTGCGCCCTTGGTATCGTATCGAAGAAGATCGTGCAGATGACAATAATCCCGAGATTAAAAACTATATCGGGCGTGGGGATTTAACTGCATTTTATCGTCATAATGCCCACGATTTTTCCCTGATGTTGCGTCATACGCTAAAAGGTGGAGATGATAACCGTGGTGCGGTACAGTTCGACTGGTCATTTCCGATCAGTGGGCGTCTACGCGGTCAATTCCAGCTCTTTGATGGTTATGGTGAAAGTCTGATTGATTACAATCACCGTGCGACCTATGTGGGTCTAGGTGTGTCCTTAATGAATTGGTACTAATCTGTTTCATGTAAAAAACTACGCTTAGGCGTGGTTTTTTTTGCTTATGGGTATTCATTTAAATCTTAACCAATCTGAATTTCTGAAGGCGGATGTTTAAGACGGCTCTTTTTCGGTGTTGCAATTAAATAAGCAAGAGTTAAAGGTCCTAGACGACCCGCATACATCATTAGCATCAGAATGATTAAACTCGCTGGTTGCAATTCTCCAGTGACACCACGTGTTAATCCAACTGTACAGGCGGCAGAAACCGCCTCAAACAGCAAATCTAAAAAATCATGATCGGGTTCTAGAATGAGTAAACTCATAAAACCGGTCATGACCAGACCTGCGGTAATACACACAACCGCTAAAGCCTTAAAAGTGGTTTTTTCAGAAATAGAATGATTGAACAAGCGGATTTCATCTTCACGGCGTAAAAAACTGATTACGCTGATGACCACAATAATAAACGTGCCAACTTTAATTCCACCCGCCGTACTTAAGGAACCGCCACCAATAAACATTAAAAAAATGGTGACTAGACTTGAGGCATCGCTCATCTGGTCCATAGGCAGACTATAAAAACCTGAAGAGCGGGGAACAGTGGCATGGAACCAGGCGTTGAGTGCCTGATCACCTACGCTCATCAGCGCTAATGTTTGTGGATTAGAGGCTTCTAATAGCCAGAGTACAATAAAAGCACTCAGGTTAAGACCCATAATCGTAGTCAGAATCAGCTTGCTATTCGGACTGAGTTTGCGCCAGCTTTTATTCTGTTTTACATCCATCAGAACCAGAAAACCGATCCCGCCAATGATATATAGCATGCTGATCGTGAAGGTCACGAAATACTGGCCGGAAAAGCTCATCAAGCTATTGGGGAAAAGAGAAAACCCGCCATTATTAAACGCAGAAACACTATAGAAAGCTGCATAAAACAGCGCTTCACCAAAAGGATAATCTTCCAGCCAAGCCAAGGTTAAAATCAGGGTGCCAATCGCTTCGAAAAACAGGGAGTATAGGAATACCGCTTTAATGGTAAAACTGACTTTCTTCAAACTGGTCTGGCCAATAGATTCCTGTGCCATCACTTGCTGTCTTAAACCAAGTTTAGGTGACAGGCTCATAAAAGCGAGTATGGCAAAGGTCATAAAACCGAGGCCACCACATTGCAGCAGGAACATAATCACGACCTGCCCAAAGGGTGTATAAGCTTCACCAACATTGACCACAGATAGCCCGGTAATTGTCACTGCAGAAGTTGCTGTAAAAATCGCTTCTAACCAGCTGATTTCAGTTTGATGCGCAAAGGGCAGCATCAGTAATAAAGAACCAATAAAAATCAGCCCGAGAAAACCTAAGGCCAGCAGACTCGGTGGACTGAGATTGATAATCCTGTTCTGGTTTAAATTTGAGCTTTTCATATGGCCTTAAAATGCTTTGACAAACGGCGTAGAGGGTCCAGTAATCCTTCGACCACCAAAATATCACCTTCCTTAAGTAATAGTTCAAGATCTACGATATGCTGTATTTCAGTGCCACGTTTATGCAAAAGAACTTTAATTTCGGGAACCTGACTCATTAACTGGTGTAAGGGAGTGTCATGATGATCGGCATGAATCTCGATCTTGACAATATAATGATCATCTTCAAGTGACATATAACGGCTAACCATGGGGTAGCTGAGTGATTGTGCCACACGAACGCCCATATCTTCTTCTGGATGAATAATTTTTTCGACATTCAGATGAGTCAAAATCATATGGTGGGCTTTGGATTTGGCTTTGGCCCAGATTTTCTTTACGCCCATATTTTTTAGATGTAGTACACATAGAATGCTGGCTTCAATATCTTCACCAATCGCGACCACGACTGCTTCACAGCGCTGGATATCCAGTTCATCCAGGACATGCTCATCGGTTGCATCGGCAATGACCGCATGGGTAAGCTGATCGGAAATATTTTCCACATATTTTTTATCGAGATCGATTCCAATCACATCATGTTTCAGGCTGATCAGTTGAGTCGCCACTGTTGCACCGAAGCTGCCCAGCCCAATGACTGCAAATAATGCCATGCATATTTCCCTAAATCTTTTTATTTCAAATCAGTTCATGTCTAAGTACGTATCTTAAAGATTTTTATAGTTTTCAGCTATCTGGCCTTACATAAATACTTCATACATTTTTTTAGCCGGACATAAAAAAACCGCCTCGAAAGGCGGTTTGCATCAAACTGATTATTTCAAGAAACGCTGATAACCCAGATTATTGGTAATTTCTTCATATGGATAAGTAATGCTTTCCAATGTCTCAATCAAACCATCTGGATTCTGCTGGGCATCTTCTGCCTCCAGACCGACCAGTACGCGACCTTCTGCAGCGCCGTGGTTACGGTAATGGAACAGGGTGATGTTATGCGTTGGGCCAAGACGTTCCAGGAACATTAGCAGGGCACCTGGACGTTCCGGGAATTCCACGCGGAACAGACGCTCATTTTCAATATCGGCATGACCGCCAATCAGATAACGGATATGCAGTTTTGCAACTTCGTCATCAGACAGATCATCAACGTCGTAGTCAAATTTCAGGTTTTCATAGATTTCCTGACGTTCTTTCTCGCCATTTTTCAGACTGATGCCGACAAAGACCTGAGCTGCAGAAGCATCACTTGAGCGGTAATTAAACTCTGTGATATTACGGCCTTGTAGTGCACGACAGAATTTCAGGAATGAGCCTTTTTCTTCTGGAATAGTTACGGCAAAGATGGCTTCTTTGCGTTCGCCCAGCTCGGTGCGTTCAGCAATGTAACGTAGACGGTCGAAGTTCATGTTCGCACCGCAAACAATCGATACGATGTTTTTGCCTTCAATGCCGTGTTTTGCTACATATTTTTTGATACCCGCTAATGCCATTGCACCTGACGGTTCTACGATACTACGGCATTCATCATAAGTATCTTTAATTGCTGCACAGACTTCATCAGTATTGACCAGTACGACTTCTGGTTCTACGATCGGGCCGGAGTTGTCTGATTTTTGTAGACGGATCACGTCAAATGGCTTTTCACCGATTTGTGCCACAGCAGTACCATCGGCAAATAAACCGACTGATGGCAGAATCACGCGGTCATTTGCATCAAAAGCTGCTTTTAAACATGCAGATTCTTCGTATTCCACCGGAATCACTTTGACATGTGGTGCAACATCACCTAAGTAAGCTGCAACACCTGCAATCAGGCCGCCACCGCCAACTGCAACAAAAACATATTCTACATCACGCCATTGGCGCAGGATTTCATTGGCAATCGTACCTTGACCTGCCATCACCAGTTCGTCGTCATAAGGCGGAATGAAAGTCATGCCATCTTCTTGAGCACGCTGAATGGCATATTTATTGGCAACGTCAAATGAATCGCCATGTAAAACCACTTCACCACCTAAACGTTTTACCGCTTGGACTTTAATGTCGGGTGTGGTCTTTGGCATCACAATAATCGCGCGAATACCCAGCTTTTTCCCTGACAGTGCCACGCCTTGTGCATGGTTGCCTGCTGAAGCTGTGATAACGCCACGTTCGAGTTGTGATTTCGGTAATTGACTAATACGGTTATAGGCACCGCGTAGCTTAAATGAAAAGACCGGTTGTAAATCTTCACGTTTAAAGCGAATGTTATTATTTAAGCGTTCGCTAATTCGTGGCGCTGCTTCGAGTGGGGTTTCGATTGCAACATCGTAGACCGTTGCTTGTAAAATTTGTCGAACCAAACGAGACAGCATGTTAATTTTCCATCTAACAGTTTAAAATAAGAATCTATTGTAACAAACCACACGGCTTTGCGGTTTAAAATTACTGCAAAAGTCCAAATTAGTTGAGTGATGTCATGAGTCTATATGCAACCCAAGATGAGAAAAAACAAGCAGCAGCCAAAGCTGCTTTAAAGCACTTACCGAAAGGTGGCATTTTAGGCGTAGGTACAGGCAGTACCGTTAACTTTCTCATTGACCTTTTACCTGAACTTCAGTTAGAAGCTGCTGTTGCAAGTTCTGAAGCGACTGCACAGCGTCTAAAGAAATTAGGCATTGAAGTGGTTGATATGAATAGCGTCGGTGGACTGGATGCTTATGTAGATGGCGCAGACGAAATCGACCGTCATATGCACATGATCAAAGGCGGTGGTGCTGCGCTGACACGTGAAAAAATCGTGGCTTCTATCGCGAAAAAATTCGTGTGTATCGTCGATGATTCGAAATGGGTAGAGCAGTTGGGTCGTGATTTCCCGCTTCCAGTTGAAGTGATTCCAATGGCACGTTCAGCAGTTGCACGTAAGCTGGTGGCGCTGGGTGGTGATCCTGCTTACCGTGAAGGTGTAATAACAGATAATGGCAATGTGATTTTAGACGTTCATAACCTGAACATTCTGAGTGCGCTTGAGCTAGAAAAAACCATTAACGACATCCCAGGCGTCGTATGTAACGGTATTTTCGCGATCAACAAAGCAGATATCGCAATTGTTGCGACTAATAATGGTATTGAAGAGCGTACAGCGATTTAAGAAATCCTCCCTGACCCTCCTTTTTCAAAGGAGGGAAAAGTCTTTAATTTGATAAAGCACCTCGAAACTTCTATAAGTTTGAACTTCCCCCTTTATTAAAGGGGGATCGAGGGGGATTAAAATAATGATTAAATATAAAAATGACCCTAAACGACCTACCTGAAATTCAAATCACCCGAAATGTTCGCTCAACGCGTCTCAAACTGCGTGTAGAGGGTGATCAAATTCGTCTAACTGCACCAGTATTTTGTACTAAAAAACAGATTCAGAATTTTATTGATCAAGCTGAAAGCTGGCTACTGAAAACATGGAAATTGCAGCAGGAAAAAAATCAAAGTATTGATAGATCTTTACCAGCAGAATTGCAGCTTTTCAATCAGGCTCAGTCAATCCAGATCATGTATCAAAGTCAAAAGCAGAACTTTGTTTTTGATGCTAAATTATTACAGCTATCGATCAGTGACCGTCATCCTGAAACCTATTTAAAAGCCTTTGCCATTTCTTATGCTAAAGAACAGTTGCCTGTTTATCTGGATAAAGTAAGCCAAGAAACAGGATTATCATTTAACATTTGTAATGTTCGCCAACCGAAAACACGATGGGGCAGTTGTTCTGCCAAACATGACATCATGCTAAATAGTGGCATCATTCTGTTTCCTGAAAATATCGTGCGCTATTTATGTGTGCATGAATTGGCCCATACCCGGCATTTTGACCATAGTCCTCGTTTCTGGGCGGAAGTGGCAAAGCATGATCCAAACTATTTAACTCACCGCAAAATTCTGAAAAATACTGTCATGCCATATTGGTGGACAGCTTAAGAATATCTTTAGAGGAACTCGGATAGTATTTATTCACTTCCAAATAGCCTAAGCAATAGACATAATTCTCTTAAAGTTTTTAAAAACACTCAAAATAAAAGGGTAAATAAAAAACCATCAATCCCTAGTGAAACAGTTTAGAAAACCTCAAGTTCCTGTCATACTACAGTCCATAAAGGAAACATCTAGTTTGAGGTAATCATCGTGATTTCAGTGGGTATTGTGGGTGGTACAGGTTATACAGGCGTTGAACTTTTACGTCTATTACTGCGACATCCGAATGTAGAAGTTAAAGCACTGACATCACGTACTGAAGCAGGCCGTCGCGTTGACGATATGTTCCCGAGTCTGCGTGGACATACGGATCTTCAGTTTTCTGACCTCAGCCTTGATCTTTTAAAATCATGTGATGTGGTATTTTTCGCGACACCACATGGGGTTGCCATGAAACATGCTGAAGAACTTGTCGCAGCCAATACCAAGGTAATTGACCTTGCAGCGGATTTCCGTTTGCAAAATCTGGCACAGTTCGAAAAATGGTATGGCATGGAACATGCTTGCCCAGAAGTATTAAAAGATTCTGTTTATGGTTTGTCTGAACTTAATCGTGAACAGATCAAACAGGCGAGTGTGATTGGTAATCCGGGCTGTTATCCAACGACGGTTCAGCTAGGTTTGGCACCAGTTTTAAAAGCGGCAGAAGCTCTGGTAAAACCAGAAAGCATTATCATTGATGCGAAATCAGGTGTATCAGGTGCAGGTCGTAAAGCAAGCCTGGGCATGATCTATTCTGAAAATGCTGATAACTTTAAGGCTTATGGCGTTGCAGGCCATCGTCACCATCCTGAAATCGTAGAAGCACTGGAAAACATTTCAGGTCAAAAAGGCGTGTTTGACCATATCCTGTTTGTGCCGCATCTAGTGCCGATGATTCGTGGGATGTTATCAACGATTTATATCGATTTAACTGAAGCAGGTCAGGCAGCCGACTTGCAGTCACTGTACGAGCAGTTCTATGCCAATGAACAGTTTGTTGATGTGATGCCAGCAGGCAGTTCGCCAGAAACCCGTTCGGTACGCGGTGCCAACCAGTTGCGTATCGCACTGTATAAGCCACAACCAGCCAAGCTGGTGATTCTGGTGGCTCAGGATAATCTGGTCAAAGGTGCAGCTGGTCAGGCAGTACAGAACATGAACCTGATGTTTGGCTTTGCAGAAAATGCAGGCTTGAATAATATTGGTTTATTACCATAAAAAACGTATTAGAACTTCACACACATTTAGATTTGGATTTAAATGTGTGTCTTGAACAAAGTATACAGAGATCAAAATGCCGAATAATGAGTCAAACATGACGATCCAGGAACCCTCTACAAAGAAACCATTGATGAAAGGCAATACACCTTTAGTAATCGGTGCTGCTGTGTTGATCCTGGGTAGTGGCTTGCTGGGCTATACGGTCGGGCATCGGCAAGGTTTGACTGCGGTAGGTTTTGAAGCGGATGCAGAGCAGCTGGTTGAAGTGGTACAAAAACAGAAAACCAGTCTGGAAACACTGAATAAATCTCTGAATACAGCGGTACAGGAACGTGATCTGGCCGTTAGCAATGCCAATGATCTCTATCTGGCTGCGAATAAGGCACGTGATGCCCAGGAGCAGGCTGAAAGCGTTGGTACGATCTATCGTGAGATTTTGCGTCAACGCGGTGGTCTAGCGCTGACAGTTCAACATCTGGGGATTAAAGCCTTACCTGATAATGCCTTCGAATACCAGATTGATCTGGTTCAAGTTAGTCCAGGCAAAAATCGCGCTTCTGGTACAGTAGAGTTACGTTTGATTAAGGGCACTGAAATCCTGGTTGTGCCGCTTGAAGATAAAAACTTTAATTTCGACAATTACGAACGTTTAACTGGTCGCTGGACCATGCCTAAAGGCTTTAAACCAGAATTTATTGAAGTGCGCCTCTCAGGGGCTAAGCCTGTGATTCGCCGTTTTAGCTGGGATCAGGGGAAAGCTGTTGAAAGCCAGTCAACAGTCCTGTCAGAGATTCCAAAAACTGAAGCAAATGCAAATTAAGTGTGAAATAGAAATCGTATGCCAAGCAATAAACGTCCAAAATGTTTAAGTGAGATCAAAAATTCTTTTTACGAGTCCGGCATGGTTGATTGGCATATTAGCCCGCGTTTAACAGACGAGCCTTTTCACGATGATGACGCTGATCTTGCAGTTCAGACTGCACCTCCTGAACTGAAGCGTCCACCGATGTATGCAGTGGTATTATTGAATGACGACTACACTCCCATGGAGTTTGTAATTGAAATTTTACAACAATACTTTGCAATGAATCTTGACCAAGCTACACAAGTAATGCTAACTGTACATTATGAAGGAAAAGGTGTAGCTGGGGTCTATCCTCGAGACATTGCGGAAACCAAAGCGAACCAAGTCAATAATTACGCTCGATCTCAAGGTCATCCTTTACTTTGCCAGATTGAGCCGAAAGATTAAGGGGGTTGCATGCTCAGTCGTCAATTAGAAGTATCACTACGTTTGGCTGTCAGCATGGCTCGTCAAAAGAGACATGAGTTCCTGACCGTAGAACATTTATTATTAGCTTTACTCGACAATGATTCTGCCGTGAATGCCTTAAAAGCATGTGGCGCAGATATTATCGTTTTGCGTAAAGAATTAGAAGAGTACGTAGAACAACATACCCCTAAACTCGGTGAAAATAGTGATCAGGCACCTCATCCTACAGAAAGTTTTGACCGGATTTTGCAACGTGCAATTTTCCATGTTCAATCCAGTGGCGGTGATCGTACTGTAGAAGGTGCCGATATTCTGGTTGCGATGTATTCTGAGCGTGATTCTTTTGCGGTTTATCTGCTTAAACGTCATCAGATTAACCGTCTGACTTTAACTCAGTACCTTTCTCATGGTACACGTAAAGACGAAGTACAGTCTGAAGAAGAAATTGAAGAACTGGACGGTGAATCGGCTTCTTCCAATAATTCTGGTCCGCTAGAGTTATATACGACAAACCTGAATCAGGAAGCTCAACGCGGCAAGACAGATCCATTGATTGGTCGTGAGAAAGAAATTGAGCGGGCAGCGCAAATTTTATGCCGCCGTCGTAAAAATAATCCCTTACTTGTCGGTGATCCAGGTGTAGGTAAAACGTCGATTGCTGAAGGTCTGGCTTGGTTAATTGTGAATGGCAAGGCACCTAAGCCACTGGAAAATGCTGAAATTTATAGCCTAGACATCGGTGCACTGGTGGCGGGAACTAAATACCGTGGTGATTTCGAAAAGCGTTTAAAACAACTATTAAATGCCTTGAAGAAAAAACCAGATGCCGTGCTGTTTATTGATGAAATTCATATGATCATCGGTGCAGGTTCAAGTATGGGCAGCACCATGGATGCATCGAACCTGATCAAACCAGCATTGGCGAACGGATCTTTACGTTGCATCGGTTCAACCACGTTCCAGGAATACCGTCAGGTCTTTGAAAAAGATCATGCCTTGTCACGTCGGTTCCAAAAAATAGATGTGAATGAGCCTTCGATTACAGAAACAATTGATATCTTGCGTGGCCTGAAATCTAAATTTGAAGATTTCCACCATGTACAGTATGACGATCAGGCCCTGGTTTCTGCGGTTGAGCTGTCAGCGAAATTTATTAATGACCGTTTCTTGCCAGATAAAGCGATTGATGTGATTGATGAAGCCGGTGCACAACGTCGTCTGAAAGCTGAGCAAGATGACAGCTTAATTACGGTTGAAAACATCGAAGACATTGTGTCCAAGATTGCCCGTATTCCACCGAAAACCGTCTCTAAAGATGACAAGTCTGTGCTAGAAAACCTTGAGCGTGATCTGAAACGTGTGGTCTTCGGCCAAGATGAAGCAATTGAAGCTTTAGCTTCTGCGATCAAACTGTCTCGTGCAGGTTTGAAATCGCCTGATAAGCCAGTGGGTAGTTTTGTCTTTGCCGGTCCAACAGGTGTAGGTAAAACTGAAGTCACCAAGCAATTGGCGAAAATTCTGGGTGTAGAGTTAGTACGTTTTGACATGTCCGAATACATGGAACGTCACGCAGTCTCTCGTCTGATCGGTGCGCCTCCAGGTTATGTTGGTTTTGATCAAGGTGGTTTACTGACCGATGCGATTCACAAAAATCCGCATTGTGTATTACTTCTAGATGAGATTGAAAAAGCGCATCCAGATGTATTCAACCTGTTATTACAAATCATGGATCATGGTTCCTTAACGGATAATAATGGTCGTAAGTCCGATTTCCGTAATGTGGTACTGGTTCTAACGACTAATATTGGTGCGGAAAGTATTTCCCGTGTCAGTATTGGTTTCATGGAGCAGGACAATAGTAATGACAATCAGGAAGCGATGAAGAAAGCGTTCTCGCCAGAATTCCGTAATCGTCTGGACGGCGTGATTCAGTTTAAGGCGTTACCAAATACCATTATTGAAAATGTCGTGGATAAATTCCTGACTGAACTTCAGGCACAACTGGATGAGAAGAAAGTAGTGCTGGAGGTGGATCAAAGCGCACGTGAGTGGATGGCTGAAAATGGCTATGATCGCTTGATGGGTGCTCGACCAATGCAACGTCTGATTCAGGAACATCTGAAAAAACCACTGGCTGAAATGATTCTGTTTGGTGAACTGGCCGAAAATGGTGGTAACGTTTCAGTTTCTGTGAAGAAAGAAAATGGTAAGTCTGTCGGTCTGAAACTTGAAGTCTTCGAAGACCAGACTGCTGAACCAGCTTAATCATTGAATAGATCATCATCAGACCCGTGTTCGCACGGGTTTTGTTGTTTTATTTACCCTTAATTTATGTGCTCTTGGTTTAAAGAGTTTCTGATTTAGCGAAATATATGGATATCCAGATTAGCAAGCTTTTAACCACGTTTTTTCTGTTTTTATTGACGGCATTGATGGAAATTTTAGGCTGTTATTTTCCCTACCTGATTTTAAATCAGGCGAAGAGCCAGTGGTTATGGGTTCCGACGGCATTAGCCTTAGCTGCATTCGTCTGGCTTTTGACTTTGCATCCAGCCGCTTCTGGGCGTATTTATGCCGCCTATGGAGGAATTTATATTTTTTCAGCGCTGATGTGGCTGAGGTTTGTTGATCAGGTCAGCCTTTCACGTTGGGATTTGCTGGGTGGAATGGTGGTCATTCTAGGTGCATTAATTATTATTTTACAGCCGCAAGGTTTGATTCGTTGATCATCTGGTTATGTTTCCCAATTAGAATTTATTTAAAAATAAAGGCAGCTAAAGCTGCCTTTATTGAGTCTAGACAAGATTATTTTACATTACAGTCTTTCTGGGAGATGTCTACATTATAAGTGTGTGTTTGGGAGCTGAGGCTAAGTTCAATTTTATAGGGGTTGACGATTTGATAACGATGTTCAAAAAAGATCTGACAGTTATTTAGAAGATTATTACGAATTACTTTAAGAACTTCTTTACGGCCTAGATCCTTCTCAAACTGGCTAAAGTCGGGTGTAGTGATCATGCCTTTAAGTGTGGTTTTATTGGCAGTAAGTTGTAACTGCTCTATGATTGTATTCTGATCGATCTGTAGCGGTAAAGTCTTGGAATCTTCCGCACTTAGCACGGTAAGCAGTTCATTCAGTTCTGCTTTTTTCTCAATTTTAAACTTGCTGTCTAGAATGCCTTTTCCTTGGAGATACTGGTCGAATTCAGAAGCATACACCGGTAAAGCAGCACTACTAAAACCTGCCAGGAGTGCCAAAGTCCAATATTTTTTTTGCATTGTATCGCATCACTTTTTATGTCGTTTCAATTCTGATTATAAGAGCTGAAACAAAAAAAGCACCAGAGATTGGTGCTTAATTTGTGAAGATTTTTTGAAGGAATCAGTCTTTTTTCAGGTTTTCATTCAACAGGAATTCAACCAGTGCTTTTTGTGCATGAAGGCGGTTTTCTGCTTCATCCCAAACCACAGCATTTTTGTGATCTAGCATATTTTCAGAAATTTCTTCACCACGATGCGCAGGTAAGCAATGCATGAACAGGCAGTCTGGGTGTGCAAGATCCATTAGGCGTTCATTCACCTGATAATCTGCAAAAGCTTTTTCACGGATTTTCTGTTCTTCTTCCTGGCCCATACTTGCCCAAACGTCAGTGACGATCAGATCGGCATTGACTGCTGCATCTTCAGCAGTATCCACCAGTTCTACACAGTGTGCGAATTCAGACAGGAACTGTTCTTGAGGCTCATAGCCTTTTGGTGCTGCAACTTTTAACTTGAAGCCCCACATGTGCGCTGCTTCGATATAAGAGTTACACATATTATTACCATCGCCGATCCAGGCAACGGTTTTACCTTCGATTGAACCACGATGTTCCAGATATGTCTGCATGTCAGCAAGTAACTGGCAAGGGTGATGATCATCAGTCAAAGCATTGATCACTGGAACTTTTGAATAAGAAGCAAAACGTTCTACGATATCGTGACCGAAAGTACGGATCATCACAATATCCAGCATGCTGGAAATCACACGTGCAGAATCTTCAATTGGCTCACCGCGACCCAGCTGGGTATCACGTGAAGACAGGAAGATGGCGCTACCACCGAATTGGCTCATGCCTGCTTCAAACGAAACACGCGTACGGGTACTCGATTTTTCGAAAATCATGCCCATGACTTTACCAACAAATGGTTGGAACACTTCATTGTTATGCTGTTTGCGCTTAAGCTCAATTGCGCGTTGCAAAATCTGGTTAAGTTCTAAAGTTGATAAATCGCGTAAGGTGAGAAAGTGACGGAGAGCCATTCGTTACTCCACAATAATTGCCGAAAAACTCGATCAACAATCAGTTGTTGGTTAGTTTAAGAAAAAATACGGAATCGGCTAATATACTATAAGCAATGAAAAATGCAAAAAAACTAGACTTTTTGATGACCGTCTAAAAATCGATCCACACAATAACTGATGTATTTGTCGATTTCCTGATCATCTTCCTGTACCGGAATTCCCATCAGAATCCGCCATTCCAGATTACGCAAGATGCCAAAATATAGCTGCGCCGAATATTGCGGATTCTCGCAATGCAATAAACCTTGCGCATCTGCTTGTTCTAAAGCCGTGGCAATCGCACTTTGTACATGTACTGGGCCTCGTTCATGAATATGCTGCGCGAGTTCCGGATTACGCTGACTCTGTTCCAGCACCAGACGCATAAAGGCTGCATTTTCCGGCTGCATGATCTGATGATAAAAATTAAGCAGCGTATGTACCAGATAACTACGAAAATCCAGCGCCATCAGCTCGATCGGAATACTGATATCTTCAAAAAACTTGATACGACGATAATCGCAAATGGCCTTAAACAAGCCTTCTTTGTTGCCAAAGTACTTGTAAATAGAAGCCTTGGAACCGCCTGCATGCTGGACAATATCATCAAGAGAAACTGCATCATAACCATGTTCCAGAAACAGTTCGGTCGCAGAGACCAGCAGCGCAACGCAGCGCTCATGACCACGTTTGGTTTGTGGCAGATCTTTGGCGAGTGGTTCCAGATGAACAAGGTTTTGCATAGAGGATGGTATATCAACAGGTTATATAAACTTGGTAGTTCATCATAACAAATATATCCGCAGATTTCACAATCGGACCGGATGAAGGCGGAATTTATTCAATGAATCAAGTAAAACTTAAAAGTTTGACTAAAGTTTTAGAGTTTTTATTCTATTGGCTTATAGCATCATGGTTTCAAATCGGTATACTCAAATCTCAATAATTATAGCCAAGACTGTGGAAGGGAAGATGACAGAACAAATGTCTGCAGGTTTAAAGTTTAGACAAGCGCTTGAAGTCGAAAAACCATTACAAATTATGGGCACAGTGAATGCCTATGCTGCCATGATGGCCAAACAGGTCGGTTATAAAGCCATTTATCTCTCTGGTGCCGGTGTTGCCAACTATTCTTACGGTCTACCTGATCTAGGCATGACCAGTCTGGATAATGTTCTGGAAGATGTGCGTCGCATTACTGAACGTGTAGATACACCCTTACTGGTCGATATCGATACAGGCTGGGGCGGTGCATTTAACATCGCACGTAGCATCAAGCAGATGATTGCTGCTGGCGCTGCAGCTGTGCATATCGAAGACCAGGTTGCGCAAAAGCGTTGTGGTCATCGTCCGAATAAGGAAATTGTGACCCAACAGGAAATGGTTGACCGGATCAAGGCGGCAGTCGATGCTAAAACCGATTCAAACTTTGTGGTGATGGCACGTACCGATGCATTACAGAAAGAAGGTCTGCAGGCAGTGATTGACCGTGCTTGTGCCTGTGTCGAAGCAGGTGCAGATGCCATTTTTGCTGAGGCAATGACGGATATTACGATGTATCGCACCGTATGTGATGCAGTTGGTGTCCCAGTATTGGCCAATATTACCGAATTTGGTGATACCCCATATTACACCACTGAAGAACTGGCTGAGCAGGGTATTCGCATGGTACTTTACCCGCTATCAGCCACCCGTGCGATGCAAAAAGCGGCACTGGAAGTGATGCGCTCAGTGCGTGAAAATGGTACACAGGTGCATGTTCTGGATAAAATGCAACCGCGTAAAGAATTATACGAATTTTTAGATTATCACAGCTTCGAAAACACATTAGATAAACTGTTCAAGCAGGAGAATTAAAACAATGGCTGAAGGAAAAGTACTCACTGGCGCAGGATTGCGCGGACAAGTCGCAGGCAAAACTGCACTTTCAACAGTAGGCAAAAGTGGTGCAGGCCTGACCTATCGCGGCTATGACGTACAGGATCTGGCAGAAAACTGTCAGTTTGAAGAAGTCGCTTACCTGATTTTCTTTGGTGAATTACCAACTTCAGAACAGTTGGCAGCCTATAAAGCAAAACTGAAATCTTTGCGTGTACTGCCACAAGCATTAAAAGAAGTACTTGAGCGCATTCCAGCGGACTCACATCCAATGGATGTGATGCGCACTGGCGTATCGATGCTGGGCAACCTTGAAACTGAACAGTCTTTTGATCAGCAACAGGATGTTGCAGACCGTATTCTGGCGACGCTACCAGCAATTATCTGCTATTGGTATCGCTATAGCCATGACGGCGTACGCATTGATGAAAATACCGATGATGATTCAATCGGTGCTCAGTTCCTTCATTTGCTACATGGCAAGAAGCCAAATCAGCTGCATGAACAGGTGATGAATGTATCCCTGATTCTGTATGCAGAGCATGAATTTAATGCTTCAACCTTCACAGCGCGTGTTTGTGCATCAACTTTGTCTGACCTGCATTCATGTATTACCGGCGCAATTGGTTCACTACGGGGTCCATTACACGGCGGTGCCAACGAAGCGGCAATGGACATGATTGAAAACTGGAAATCTCCAGAAGAAGCAGAGCGCGAAATGCTGGGCATGCTGGAGCGTAAAGAAAAGATCATGGGCTTTGGTCATGCGATCTATAAGGACAATGATCCGCGTAATGGCATTATCAAGCAGTGGTCAGAGAAACTGGCAAAAGATGTGGGCGATACTGTGCTCTACCCAGTATCAGTACGTTGTGAAGAAGTGATGTGGCGCGAGAAAAAACTGTTCTGTAATGCAGACTTTTTCCATGCTTCTGCTTATCACTTTATGGGTATTCCAACCAAACTGTTTACGCCAATCTTCGTGATGTCACGCGTCACAGGTTGGGCAGCGCACGTGATGGAACAACGTGCAGATAACCGGATTATCCGTCCGAGCGCGGATTATACCGGTCCAGAATTGCGTAAAGTGGTTCCAATTGCTGAGCGTACTTCTGCTGCATAAGCCAGAAATATTCTAAACATAAAAAATAAGGTCTCTATGAGGCCTTATTTTTTTTGCTGACTCTTTATTGACGTTAGTTTAACGACTTAATAATGCCGGATCTTCAATGTGATAACCGGTTTCAAATGGGATGCCTAAGTATTTTACCGTCACCAGTATTTTATTCTGTTTCGGAACTTGATAAGTCTGGCTTAATCTTAAATCTGCTTTATAGCTGACTGCTTGTTGAACAGGACTTTTATACTGGCCAGATTGCACCTGATATTGATAAGTCCATTTCGGAACTTTCTGTTTAGGGTCATGCCATGCAGGGGCAGTACCTTTGCTGGTCTTTAATAGCTTGAGCTGAATGTTTTGCTTTTGCAGAGGTACTAATGGAATCAGACGCTTTTTAATTTTGGCAATTTCCTGATCAAACTTATGGCTGTCCTGATCGTAGTCAATCTGCTTGGTTTTTGGATTGATATACAGGGAGTTCACCTGAATTAACTGATTCGGAGTTTTGGATTTAAAATTATAATAATACAGTTGAGGTAGGCGTCCGCGACCATCGAGATAATGGCGCAACAGATAAAGTTTCTGGTCTTTGACTTCATAACCCAAAACTTCAATATTCTGTGGGCCACCAACAGTGGCGAAAGCGGATACAGGAATACCAAGGGCGAGCAAAAGAGCCGCAATTCTTATTTTCATCACTGATCAGGCCTCATTAAAAACGTGCTTTTATGGAAGTAATTTAACTATAAATACAGTAGAAATAATGAAGTTTGATCAGCACTCAATATAAACAGTTTTGGCTTTAGGTGTTGAGTAGATTAATCATGTCATGTGCGATGACGGCTGCCAGTTTATTGAGACGTTCCTGTGGTGTGCCTTTAATATAATACTGGAACTGGTGAGTTTGAAGACCATCATAAACAGCGGCAAAGAAAGTACCTTCCGGCTTATCTGGGGTCGCGCTACCGCCTGGTTTAAGCAAGCCTGTACAAGCAATAATCCAGTCAGCTTCCTGAAACATTTTTTTGCCTGCCTCAGCCAGAGCAACCGTTACAGGCATGGATTCAGCTGAATGGGTACTAATCAGATTCGGAGAAATTCCCAAAACATTAATCTTCACGGACGGATCGTAGCACACTAGACCACCCAGCAAGATTTCAGCACCTTCATTTTTGCAAATTGAAAACTGACTGGTTAAATAGCCAGAACTGGCACTTTCGATAAAAGCAATCTTGATGTTTCTTTGTTCCAGCAGGCCACAACATGTTTTAATCATAATGTCTATTATGTCTTAGAAGGTAATCTTTATTCAAATGTAGTCCCATTTTGCTTTTGTATCAACTGTGAGATTATTTCTTTATTATGATGAAAGGTAAAATATTTTTGTAATTTTAGTATTCCAAACGTAAGTTTGGCAGTTATTGAACTGATTGCTTAATGCTTGGACAATATTTGAAATTAATGGTTTTAACTTGCTCTAATCAGTGGTAAAAATAAAAATAAAGTGCGTAAGGAAAGTAGGTTGTAAGAATGAAAACCACAGTAAAGTATTCCGTATTAAAAAGTCTAGATTATCAACTGGGTACTCCTTTATTTCAGGAAGAAATTGAGGCAGATGGTCAATATTTTGATCAGATCCCAAGCATCATTCATTACCAGAACTTAAAGTTTAAAGTCAAAAGCAAAGAATTAAAGCGTTTATATCTAGCCGAAGAGCAAGAAGAAAGCCAAACCATTATTGTAAAAGTGGTCGCAATCTAAAAATAACTTATTAAAAATAAGCCTCTTAAAATAAGAGGCTTATTTATTGGATAAAGGTCGTTAAAATAAAATTTGATTAGATTTAATAAAAAAAATCTAATAATAATTTTAAAAGTATAAAGTCAAGGTAAATTGGCAACTGAAAAGGCCTTATTTGTGATTCTATGTAATATATTCTGCTATTTAAAAATGGTTTTTTCGTTTTTATATTTAATGATCTAATTTTTAGAAAATTAGATTAAACATGTATAAGAAATTATAATTTTAAATAATTAATAAAATTCAATATCTTATAAATATAATCATATTTTATATAAGTAGCAAAATGTATTTCTAAATTTTATTTTAAATTTAAGTTTATATACAATTTTTTGATTAAGTTATGACTTTAATTGAAAAATAAAATTTATTAAAGACAGAAGGCTTTCAATATGTGTTCATTCTATTATTAAAAGTAATTTATGTTTCTTATAAATCCAGACTTCAATTACTTAACCTACCTTTTTTTACATTGAATTAATATGTAACAGGTAATAACTTGGCGAATTTTTAAAAATAGGTAGAGTAAATATTAAGTCGAAACCTAATCATCGGCGATTTAAAGCAAATAGTAAGGAGTTACACCATGCCTAATAATCAACAGCATAATCAGCAAGACCAACAGAATCAACAACAACAGCAACAGCAAGACCAACAACGTCAGCAAAACCAGAATCAAAATCAGCAACAGCCGAACCAGCAGCAACAACAGCCGCAGGGACAGCAAAACCAACAGCGTCAGCAGGGCCAACAGGACCAGCAACGCAATCAGCAACAACAGCAACAGCCACAACAAGATAACCAGCAGCAAAATTTGCGTAATCAATAAGATTAGTTAAAGCTACAGCGTTTATATCTAAGCTGTGTAATCTCTACAAAAAACCGCCTTCTTTAAGGCGGTTTTTTCTTGTTCAGAATAAATCAGCATTGAATATTGGCTTTTACTTTATAAAAATCGAGCGCATTTTTCAGATCTTTCAGTAGTTCCTGCTCATCATATTCTTGTGGCATCAGTTTTATTAGGGTCGGCATATAATAAGTTTTATATTCTTTAGGATAATCCTCACATAAAATATGTGTTCTTTCCTCAAGGCTAATAGTAGAAGAATCTAATTTATCTAAATAAGCACTCAATCGGGCATCGGATTGTTCAAACTGAGCTTTCACTGCCGGATCAGGTTCAGCTGATACATCTGCCTGTTGTTTTTGGCAGCCTGTGATGGCCAATGCCAATAGGGCAATTATGAATAATGATATTTTCATGGCAACAATATATTGTTATCAGTCGTTGGAAAAATTATAAAGAGAAATGAGTGAAAGAGCACCTACCTTTAAACTCATTGACAGCTGAGAAAATAAAAAATGAAAAGGACTTTGATAAAATAAATAAAATATCTACCAATATGTATAAGTTGCATCTCTGCTTTTATGACTCACTTGATTGAATGAAAATCACATGAACCAAAGTTTTTTGTATTTAATTGCATCTAAGTTGATGAAAAATAGTCAATAAAATATAAAACATAACCTATATTCAACATTTGGTAAAAAAGCCTCTATATTTCATATACATATTAGATGCATGACAAGTGGTACTTTATCACCACTACAACAAAGCAGATAAAATAATTTAAAATCAGCAAGTTAAAAAGCCCTGCTTAATCCAGATAGTTAAGCAGGGCTCATTTTTTAGATCATAAATATGCCAAAAACTAATGATTCTTCGACATTTATCCTTCACATAAGTTTTCATATACAACATAAAACCTGAAAATACGTTCAAGTGTGAAACATGAATAGATGTTATTTATATATCTCTTTTCATGAAAAGACAGGGTAGAGCTATGATGAGATTTATCTGTGCATTTGGTATGGGTGTCATGGTGGGATGTTGCTTTAAATCTTGCAAAGAAAAAATGTGCCGGATGATGAGCAAGGATCACGGTACCAAAGACCAAGCGCCAAAACATGAAGAGAGTGTACAAATTTAGAGGCTATAGCTTGCCTGTGCAATCGCAGTACAGGTAAGTGATTCAATCGTTTCAAGGTAAATAAATCGTGGAGCTGTAAGCCATTATCTTTAAAGCAACAAAGCTCGATCTATGATCGAGCTGTTCACAGTCAGGAGAAATACATGTTCCAATTTATATGTTGTTTATTTGGTCTTCATGGTGCGACTGAAATTGATTACACAGTCGATGATTTCGAAGTCAAAAAGTGTCGTGATTGCTTGAAAGATTTAAATTAACTCTCTAGGCCTTCGTGGTGTAGATGGATGTTGAACCCCCGTTTGATATAGATCGACGGGGTTTTCATTTTTTTATCATTGCTATTTGAACATAGAACCAACATATCAGCGCTATATTTTTATAAATTATTGACAGTTAATTAATAAAGATTATTAAAAATAAGAATTTACTTATTTTTAGCTTATTATTTGATCCTACTAATATCCATCTCAACTAAATTCATGCTTTAAGTGTTATTGCAATATGCGATATTTAGGTTATACTTTCAATATAGCAAAATGCGATAAATTATTATGCATGTGATCACTCACGCTCGGATTCTGGAAGCAATGCAAAAGTGGCCACACGCTGAAACTGCATTGGATGGTTGGTATCGAATTATCAAGGCCAATGATCCTAAGGATTTTGCCGACATGAAGCGATTATTTCCCGCAGTCGATAAAGTCGGGAAATTTCATGTCTTTGATATTGGTGGCAACAAGATCAGGTTGATCGCAGTTGTGATGTATCAAGCAAAACGTGTCTATATTCGCCATGTCTTATCCCATCAGGAATACGATAAAGGTCATTGGAAGGAGGCTTAATATGAATGCAATGATTAAACAGGCCGTTGATCACTGGCGTTATGTTGCACCATTGCTCAGCAAGCCAGAAACTGAAGAAGACTTTAATACCCTTACTGAAGCTTTAGATGAACTTCTGGATATTGTAGGTGATGATGAGTCGCATCCCTTAATGGGACTGATTCTTCAACTGGGTGATTTAGTCTCAGCTTATGAACATGAGCATTTGCCAATGCCAGAAGGCGATGGTCGTACTGCACTCGCTTTCCTGATGGAACAGCATGGCCTCAGCCAATCAGACCTATCTGATATAGCTACCCAGTCGATCATTTCTGAAATCCTGAATGGTAAACGTCAGCTCAATATCCGCCATATTAAAGCTTTGTCTGAACGTTTTAACGTTTCTGCAGATACTTTCTTTTAAGTAATAAGAAACCAAATTTTAAATTGATCTATGAGCTGTGCTTTCTGGAAGCAGGTTGCACAGCCAGACAGATTTTGATTAGAACAAGAAGTCTATATAAGCTCTGATTAGAAGAATATATGTTTATTAAAATGTATGGAAAACATAAATATTATTGATGTTTAACCTTATATGTCCTAATAATTTTCTAAGCATCTAGAGGAAAGGGAATATATATGACAACTCATGCAGACCACCAAACAGAGCAAGAAGATAATCCGCAAAAAGAATCTAATGATGATAAAGGCAATCAAGCAACCTATAAGGGTGTAAAACCTGAGAAAAAGCCTAATGCCGAGCCAGAGCATCCACTGAGGGAGCAAAAGTAAGATATTAATATCAGAAAGCCCTAATTAAATTTAGGGCTTTTTAGATTTTGATTTAAGTTTCGGAAAATTTCTGCTTTACCTTACTGGGAAGATGAAATTAACGATCAATCTTTAACAGTCCATCCCAACTAAAATAATTCTGACTTAGGTGCTGTTGAGACATGGTCCAAGTCCGGTTAGGAATTTTAGCTGCTCCAATCGCCAGCTTTTGATCGCCAAATCTTTCTTTTACTTTCTCTAGCGCTTGTTGAAGCTTCTCATTTTTCTCGATCTGAGCATGGTCCGAGAGCAAGTCATAGACATAGGCCGATTTAGGTTCAAGCGCCGTCAAAATAACCCCGCATTTTTTAAACTCTACACCTTCTGAAAATAGCTCATGCACCTGTTGCATCAATGCCCGGTTCATTACAACAGCGGAATCAGTGGGTTCAGGAAAGGCGATATTGATAGATTTATGATAAAAGGGTCTGTTCTTGTCAAAAGGATTGGATTGAGCGAAAGCAATGATGCAACCACATAAGGATTGATCCTCTCTCAAGCGTTTGACGGCATTTTGCAGGTAATCACTCATAGCCTCCGTTAAAGCTTCAAGATCCGTCACTCGAGAACCAGATGAGCGTGAAGAAATAATCTGCTTCTTAGGCTGGCACGCCTGTTCCAGTTCAATACAGGAAATTCCCTGTAATTCCATCACAGTTCTTTGCATAACAACTGAAAATAATTTTCCGATTCGATGACAATCGGCCTGAGCTAAATCAAGAACGGTATGTATGCCTAAGTTCTTTAACTTTTTACTCTGCTGGCGCCCAACCCCCCAGACTTCAGCAACATCAATCAAGCTCCAGAAGTAATCTCTATGTTGTGGATGCATTGAAGAAAGGTCGCAAACCCCATTGAAGCGTTTGGCTTTCTTGGCCATATGGTTAGCTAATTTAGCTTCGGTTTTGGAATGGCCAATGCCGACACAAACGGGTAAGCCAATCCATTGCAAAATACGCTGTCGCATATCCTGACCATATTCTGTTAAATCATGATTTTTTGCATAAGCTGTAATTTTCAGAAAGCATTCATCTATGGAGTAAACCTCCTGTTCATCAGGTGCTACATATTCAGACAGAATGGAATGAAAGCGTTTGGACATTTCTGCATATAGGGCATAGTTGCTGGATAGCACCTGAACTTGATGCTGTTCGACGATATCGCGAATCTGGAAGAGTGGAACAGCCATTTTAATGCCGAGATCTTTTGCTTCCTGCGAACGTGAGACTACACAGCCATCGTTATTTGATAGCACGATCACAGGTACATGATTTAGTTTCGGATTGAATATGCGCTCACAACTGACATAGCAGTTATTGACGTCAATCAGCGCATAGATTTCCTGCTGATATTTCATCTGAATTTTTTAATGACGTTGGTGACCACACCCCAGATTTCAAATTGCTGACCTTCTACAGGATGAATATCGGGATAATCGTCATTCTCAGCTTTTAGCCAGCAACCCTTTACATCGACAATCAGCCGTTTGACCGTAAATTCGTTATCTACACAGGCAATCACAATATCTCGATGTTGCGCTTCAATACTACGATCTACAATCAATGCGTCATTGATATCAATGCCTGCATTCAGCATCGACAGCGAATTGGCACGAACGATAAAAGTAGCATTAGCGTTATTGATCAGGAATTCATTCAGGTCGAGTTTTTTATCAATATAGTCTTGTGCGGGTGAGGGAAAACCAGCCTGAACGCGTTCAGTGACCAAAGGAATTTCCATTTGAGTAACGGGATCAAACTGGCGAATATCACTGATTTCACTTTCTTTTTTAAGTGATTTTAAGTATGCTTTGATATCCAGGACTTTAGATTCAGGTACACGAATTACTTTAGTTTCTTCGGCCTTTTTTCTGCCTGCACCAATTCTAAAGCCCCCATGCGAATTTGTCATAAATCTGCTACTTCTTGATTGTTGTTACATTAATCAAGATTGTAATGATTGCTTTATTTTTATACAAATAAAATAAATGATTTAAAATCAGATATTAATAATTAAACTGCTTTTATATTTCAGTTTTCCGACAAACGGGGATCTCTTGGCTTTGCAATAAATTCATCCCGCATTTCGAAGAAAAACTCACTTGCTTCCTCATGATCGCAGTGCAGCCAGTCCTGTCTTGACTCTTCAGGTATCACAATAATCGAGCGTTTTTCATCATTCGGATTATGGAACTGTTTCATAAAGGGATGCTGATTTGCATTAATCGTAAGCATTGAAAAAGACCGAACTTTTTCACCATCAATAATTGCATCATCATAAATGGCTGCAACAGTAAAAGGATCGTCGTCTTCACGAGAAATAGCATACCAATGAGATTTGCCATCAATATATTTGGGTTCATAGAACGTATCTACAGGTACCAAAGCAAACTGATTGTTTTTCCAGGCATGCCGAAAACTTGCTTTTGAGGCGACTGTTTCAGTCCGGGCATTATAAGTATGCCGGCCAAACTTTAATTCTTTGGCCCAGGAAGGAATAAGCCCAAACCGTGCAATATCCAGTTCAAACTCGTCAGCACCACGCATAATGATGGGAGCGGTAGCCAAAGGATATACATGTGTTTTCATATCCAGTTCGAGCTGTTCTTCATGAATATCTAATAAAGAGAGACGGCTTTTTGAGGGAAATTCATAGTTTGAACACATGGGCGAACGCTCTCATTATGATCTATCATGAGAATTAAAATATAAGAGAGATAAGTGCAAAACAATTTGAATATCGTAAGTTGGATTTTAATCAGCAAGCAGGATTTTTTATTTTATAAGTATATATTTAGAGCCTAAAAATATTTAACTCAATAATATTTTAAGTAAATTTAATATTATGAAAGGATTAAAATTTTATTTAATCTATACAGATATACATAATTTAACTTTTTATTTAAAAAAACACTCTAAATGGCTTTGGAAAGCTACAAATATAGATGTTAGTTATATAGGCTTGCATTTATGAGCATGAGGTGAAAGATGAAGTTATTAACGTTAATTGGTGCAGGGGTACTTGCGGGTTATTGTTATAAGAAAATGAAATACAAAAAGGACGGTTCAAACAATCCTGCTCCTCAGAATGAACAGGTAGATAGCCAAGCACCAAATCCTGTTGAATAATTCCTTTAAAGGACCTCACCACTAGCAAGAGAAGGTTGTGAGGTCTCTCATTCTTTCAGTAAAGTCATCTTTGACAAGTCTTATATAATTTTCAGAACTTTGCTATTTTCAGAGAAACAGCAAACTCTTTTTAGCTATTTTTCCTTTTCATCTGTTCTAAATTTTCCTGATTAAATTTATTGATAAAGTTGAATGGTTTACAAAACTATTCATTTTAATAATAGCCATACTTTAAAAATAATGTGATCCTCTTTCTCAGGAGGACAGCTTATGAAAAAACTAATTATCTTGCCTCTTGTAGCTTTAATACTTCTGGGGTGTAGTCAACCAAATACACAGCAAGAAGCTGACTCTAAGATCCTACAGGATGAGGATTTAAAAAAAATTAGGGAGATGGTAAGGAATGCTTTACCCAATTCAGATCTGGTTCAATTTCATCAACAAGAGGGAGAATGTGGTGAGGTTAGTTTCAGAGATAAATCTACGAATGAAATGAAGCATCGGAGGTTTATTGTAGTAAATAAAAATATTGTGCTGATTGAAAGACGGCAGGTAGATCAGGAATATTTTGATCTTTCATGGAGGAATGCATGTCGAGATTATTTCGGGTAAAGAATGAATATTTATTAAAATTCTTATTTGAAAATAATGACCGCTATAATTGAATATCAATTAAAATATTTGATCATTGAGCCACTCTTTAGAGTGGCTTTTTAATGTCTGGATTTCTGAATTTTGCTCGAAATATGGTTACTGAGTAGATCCGTATTTCATACTCTAGCTTCGTACCCATAAATAGAATATTGATCAATTTATATAGATAATAAATATAAAAATTATTTAAAAAGGAATAAATATTGCTTCTTGAAAGCATAGCTTTTGCTTTAGGTTCTGGATATGTATCTCTTTAAAATATGCGGCATTATTTTCCTCGTCATCCTTGCTGTTTCTCTCATGGTTTTAGGTCTTATTTATCAGGATCCTTTATTTGCTTTGATAGGGCTATTGTTCGCGGTTTGCGCAGTATTATTATTTTCCATGATCAAGAAAAGTCTTGCTGACTTTTAGATCGCTTATTTCATGTAAAAGTTTAAAGATTTGGACTAGAGATCAAGGTGAATAGTAGGGTGATAGCGATCAATATTATGCACCGAGATGGAATCAACAATTTAAAAAAGTAATCTTGTTAAAGAGTTTTTAGATCAACAAGCGGAATAAGGAAGACTTATATGGGCAACTAGTCATGGGGATTAGATTGATCAGATGATCTGATAACACACTTATTACTAGGTGTTATTTTGCAGAAGTTCATCGAAAGATGGGCTTTTTTGTTGCCTAAAATAAAGCTTTATCAAGTTCAAACTAGAAATTATTGACTCCAAAGATCACAATTTAGACTTTTTATGTATGGATAGATATTTAATTTCTATATATATTTATATTTGTCATGAATTGGCTATTGTTTGACCGTTGTACATTTCGTCAACAATCCTGAATCAGCGCAAAATGATAAAGGGGAAGAGCCCACAGCAATGTGGGCTTTTTTATTGCCTAAAGAAAAGTTTAGCTTAATTTCTTACTATGTATCTGGCTTGAATAGCCTAGCTAAGCTAAGTAATAGATCTGGTCAAAGAGACTGAGATTAACTAGAAATTTGAATAAGTGACTTATTTCTATTTTATCGGTCGATATGATTGTTAATCATCGACTTAATATCAAAGTGTGATTGACTGCATGCAATATTTTTACTATATTTTACCATATGTTCAAAAATCTCCACGTTTTGAATTTAGAGTTCTGCCCACATCGTCCCCAATGATGTGGGTTTTTTTTGAGTAAAATTAAGAATGCCTGTTCAAATTAATAAGAATATACAAGTTAATTTCATAGAATAGGTAAGAATGTTACATTGATAGATGTTATAACAGTTAAAGCATAGGTTTAATAAGACTTATAATCTTACAGTGCTAAGCTGTCTAAATATTAGAATCTCAAATAAGCTAAATTAATGCTCAATTAAGTCTATGGATATTGATAATATCATGAGGATTAAGCTTAAAGAGTCATAGCCTGAATAGGTACTGAAAGATATAGTCAAAGGATGCAGATATGTATCTGAATTATGGAAAGGTGGCATTGAGTAGTCAGATAGGTTTATTTACTTCAAACTGATTTAGCAAATTAATAATTATTAAAATAGAAAACCTATGACTATAATGTATTTAAAATTAAGGGAATATAAAGAATGCAAAAAGTATTATTTGCTCGTATTGGAAATATGGGTTATTACCAAGGAGCAGCTGATGAAAGACCTGTTGGTGGAGGAAAATATAATGAAGATAATATTGGTTTTGAAGCATGTAATTTTTTGAGTGTTGAAAACTATATTTATGGTTACTTTCAGCCTGGAGGATATAAACCAGATGGAGTGAATTTTGGAAGTATTAACTTACAACGTATTGATCCCAAAATAAGAAAGTCTGAAACTAAAGTAGATAATGTACTCGTGATATTTTTTACAACTGACCCTGAGTTAGAGGTTAATGCTAGAGGCCCAGTAACGCGTGCAGTGATAGTTGGTTGGTATAAAAATGCAACGGTATATAGAGAAAGACAATATATTTCAAGACCAGGTATTAATTCAGAACTTAATGGATATTTCTTAAAAGTTAAAGCTAGTGATGCTTTTCTTTTACCTAAAAAAAATAGAGCTTATCGTATAGGGCATTCAATTTATGGGGAGAGAAAAGGAAATCCTGGCCAATCTAATAGTTTTTATTTGTATGAACAAGACAAAACTTTAAAGAACTTCAATACAGTTATTTATGAATGGATACCAAAAGCAATTGAATATGTAAATATGTATGAAGGAATAGTTCTTCAAAGTAATACTGATATTATTATGGAAAAAGAGAATACAAAAAATCAGAAGATTGAAGGATTAGGGTTTGAGGAAAATGAAAAGATAAGAAAATCTATTGAAAAGTACTCTACTGTAGTAACTATAAAATATTTAGAAAATGAAGGATTTAAGGTAAAAGAATATAACGAGCAAAAGCAAAAAGTCTGCGCATATAAACCCTATGACCTCCTAGCATATAAAAATGGTAAAGAATTTTATGTAGAAGTAAAAGGTACTCGGTCATTAGGTGCTCAAGTAATTTTTACTAAAAATGAAGTCGAACTTTATCAAGGAAACAGTAACATTATTTTAAGTGTTGTCCATTCAATTCAAGTATCAGACGACTTAACAATTGTAGAGAATTCCGGAGAGATATCTGTATATAATCCTTGGAAGATAGATCAAAATAAACTTACACCAATTTCATATTTTTATAAGTTTTAATTTTCTTCACAGCTTTCTATACCGCTTTCATGCATGACCCATAAGCCTTGTAAAACAGCTATAGGCTCTTTAATTCTTTTAATGAAACTGTCTATGCCTAGGTATTTCTATGATTCAAGTCAAGTAACCTAGTATTTATTTCGAAGATTTAAGAGCCTTTTAAAATTCCATGAATATAAATCTATAGTTAATTTAAATATGACCGAGACCCAATCAATGCAACTCAGCGCAACTTATATTTATTTTAAGTTATTAGAAATAGAAGAGAATCTAGTCTGATGCAATCTCTAGCTATTCATTACAGACTCAGTTTTTTCTACTTTTTTTATTATGCGATTGTGGGCGCATTCATGCCTTTCTGGAGTCTGTATCTGGAAGATCAAGGCTTTAATTATCAGGAAATTGGGATTTTATCTTCGATTGCGATTGTCACCCGATTTTTTGCGCCATTTATTTGGGGGTGGATTGCAGACAAATCCGGGAAACGCATGTTGCTGGTGCGTATAGCTACCTGGATGGAAGCCTGTATCTGGTTCATGATTTTTATCATTCCAAATAGCTTCCAGTCAGTCGCTTTGCTTATGCTGATTTTCAGTTTCTTTCAGAATGCAATTTTGGCTCAGTTTGAAGGCGTGACTTTATTCTGGTTAGGTGAGAAAAGGGCAGAGCTCTATGGCAAAGTGCGTAAGTGGGGATCTATTGGATTTATTATTGGCGTATTTGGTTTAGGGGCAATTTTTGAAATTATCAGCATCAGTATGCTACCAATCTTATTGCTCTGTATTTCATTTCTGGCTTTTCTCTGGTCATTTACCATCAAAGAACCTACAGCAGCACCGACAGCTCAGAAAAAACTCGAAGCCTTATGGCCGATCTTCAAGCGTCCAGTGGTATACAGTTTTTTCCTGATTGAATTGATCATGCTGTTTTCACATGCGCCGTTTTATAGTTTTTATAGTAACTATCTCAGCCAGAATGGATTTAGTACCAGTCAGATCGGATTGCTTTGGTCGGTTGGGGTCATTGCTGAAATCATTATATTCGCCTACGCTACATTTTTTCTGACACGCTGGTCATGGCGTCATCTGGTGATGCTATGCCTGTTAATGACCGGTTTAAGATGGCTGACGGTAGGCTTATTTCCATCGTCATTTCTGGCACAGTTTTTTGCTCAGACCATTCATGCCCTGAGTTTTGGCTTATTTCACATGATTGCCATGCGGGTTATTTTCCAGAACTTCTCGGCTGGGCAACAAGGCCGTGGACAGGCACTGTATAGCACCATGTGGGGCTTAGGCGTAGCGAGTGGCAGCATTCTAGCTGGTCGTTATTGGGATCAGGTCGGTGGAACATCAATCTTTATTGCTGCTGCGCTCTCGACCTTGCTGGGCCTATTGCTGGTATTTGGCTTACCCAACAAAGTCGAACTGCAAAAGCAGGTTTAAGATACGATTGAATAATTAAATGCGGATTTTGGAATATTGATCAAACCAGGGCTGAGCCTGTTCTAATTGAGCGGCCAGTTGCAACAGTAAATCTTCACGGGCAAATGGTGCAATAAACTGTGAACCTAAAGGTAAGTTATTTTCATTCCAGTAAAGCGGTATAGACATTGCTGGGAGGCCGGTAATATTGGCTAGCTGCGTGAATGGCACCCATTTCAGGTTTTCTTTTACAATCTGATCGACCAGCTTACCTTGTGCCAATAAATGTGCCTTATTCATTTTTAATAGAGCTTTAAGAATCGGCTTCTGCCAGTTTGGTGTTTTGACTTCGCCATTTTTGGGTGCAACAGTGGCTGTGGCTGGTGTCAGGTAGAGATCATAATCATCAAAGAAATGATTCATCTGGGTTACATATTGTCCCCAATTAGTCAGATTCTGGATATATTCAATCGCCGTTGTTTTGGCACCAAAAGCAGCTAGCGCCAGAGAATCCAGTTCAAAATCGCCTGATCTGGATGGATAGCCTTTCTGGATTTCGTCCAGCATATAAGAAAACTGGCTAAACCACGTCGTAATAAAATCTTTAGCCAGTTGCATGCCATCAATCTGCGGTTGATCCTCAACGACTTCATGACCTAAAGATTCCAGTAAACGGGCAGTTTGTTCTACCGCTTTAATAGCATCTTGAGAAACAGGCGTATCGATGCTGGAACGGGTATTAAATGCGATTTTTAATTTTTTTGGTGGTTGCTGAATCACTTCCAGATAATGTGTATGCGGACGTTGAATGGTAAACAGTGAACTGCGATCTTCACCATGGGTGGCATCCAGCATTGCTGCACTATCCCGAACAGTTTTAGTGAGTACATGTTGAATGGCAGCACCATGCATTGCTTCACTCATTTGCGGCCCCCACGGTGTACGTCCACGGCTTGGTTTTAAACCAAACAGACCACAGTAGGAAGCCGGAATACGAATTGAGCCACCACCATCACCTGCACCAGCAATTGGCACAATGCCGGCTGCCACAGCAGAAGCAGAACCACCTGATGAGCCACCGCTGTTATGTCTTAAATTCCACGGATTTTTACAGCTACCCCAGGCATCTGGCTCGGTAATGCCTTTAATTCCGAATTCAGGGGTGTTGGTACGGCCAAAGGTCACGATACCTGCCTGTTCCCAACGGTTAACAATTTCAGCATTAGTCTCGGCGATATAACCGATGCGCTTTAAACCCTGACACCCATAAGATGTTGGATAACCTGCATATTCCTGAAACAGGTCTTTGACCAGAAATGGAACACCGGCAAACGGACCAGACAGATCTTGCTGGGTACGTTGCAAGGCATGCTCATGCATGGGAATAATAATGGCATTGATTTCAGGATTAATATTTGCACTGCGTTCTAAGGCAACTGATAAAAGTTCACTTGAATGCACCTGTTTATTTTTAACCAGTTCAGCCAGTCCTAATCCATCGTATTGTAAGTATTCTTCAAATTTCATCTGCATTCCCTAGCGTTGATATTGTTATAAGGTTGTAGAGGGTTTCAGTTCAGGATGCAAGCACCACCTGATTACGTCCCAAGTGTTTGGCTTGATATAAGGCCTGATCCGCGGTATTGATCAGTTGCTGTAAATCCTGAGAAAGCGGGGCATGTTGATGCGTAATCCCGAGACTCACAGTAATCGATAACGGTGATCCATCAGGTTGATACATTGGCGTTTTAGCTACCAGTTCACGAATACGCTCGGCAATAAACTGGGCCTTAGATGGTTTGGTATCCCAAAGCAAAATCACAAATTCCTCACCACCAATACGCGCAAACAGATCCTGAGAACGTAAATTAGAACGGATGATTTCAGCAAAGTGTTGCAGCACTTTATCGCCCACATGATGGCCAAAATGATCGTTTAAACGTTTGAAATGATCAATATCCAGCATAATCAGGGAAAACTGCACACTCTTGGAATGTTGTAGTAAATATTCACCTTTCTGAAAGAAAAAATGCCGGTTCATGGTACGCGTCAGACTGTCATGATTGGCCAAATACAATACCCGTTTAAACAGATCATTGCGGTTCTGACTGATGATACACAGGATCAGCGGTGATAATGCCAGCATAAATAGTCCGATCCTTAATGAGATATAAATGGTCGAGTCTGCCAACGTATCATGTGTAGTGGCATAGAACTGGGTCAGGCTGTAATACATCAAAATGATTACAAAGGCATTAATAATTGCAATTGTGAAGATGCGATAGGTCAGTGCTGCCCAGATTAAAGCTGCCAACGGATAAAGCAGGGCACCTGGACCGACAAAAATATTACTCAGGATAATACACAGGATTACCGTACCTGCTGGCAGCAGATAGCTAAAAGAGTTCTGCTTCTTTCTGCGGTTTTTAAATAAATACTTGAGATCTTTGGTTCTAGGAAAGGCTAGAAAAAGCGGCAGGACAATAATGTAATTTACCATTTCACCTGTCCACCACAGCCCAAAATCTATCCATAAATTTTCCTTGGTCATAAAGGAATGAGGAAGATTGGGTAAGGTAGCCACGGCAAAAGCTGCACTGGCCAAGCATCCTGCGAATGCGCAGATGCCAAACATATGCACGAAAGTGAAACCAGTATTGTAGTACTTATAATTGATCTGGAAATATCGGATAAAAAATAGCGATACAATCGTACTAATCAGGTTAGCAAGTGTTAGAAACAGGCTTTGTAATAGATTATTACCTGTCGCCAGATCAGCAAACATAAATGCACAGAAAGCACCTAGCCACCCGCCCATATTGTTTAAATGCGGGAAGCGTAAGAACATGGCTAGCAAGGCAGCGTTAGCAGGCCAGAGTATGGCTAAGTAATCCTGTGTCCTGGTCATAATGCCAATCAAACAAGTCACTAAAATAATGAAAAGAATGACCAAGTAGGCATATGTTTCAGGATTCAAGTTCTGGTCTGTGATTCGAGGTATTCGCAAATCTAAGTCCTGTATCTAATTTTTATTTGTGAAATATCACTTTGTTTGGGAAATGCTTTTTACCCAAAAGTACAACTTTATTCTTGGAATAATCTGTTTTTTACTTACGTTATCAATATACGTTTGTATACGAAATATATACAAAAAAATTAAAAAAGGAAATCCATGTTTTTAAACTATAATGATAAAAATTTGTTTTATTTCGGTATTTAAACTGATGCAGAGCAGAATATGATCCCGAAAAATATGATAAGTTAAAATTAATTATTAGGATTGAAACGAAGCCTGTGAATATGAAAAAAACCTGTCTTAGCCTTGTCTTGCTCATGAACTCATCTTGGCTAATGGCAACAGAAAACAATAATCAAGCTGCAAGTAGTATTACGAAACCTATCGAAGTTCCGAATACCTTTACTATTAATACCCGTCCTGAAATTGTTGGGCTATGGGGAATGGAAATTCCAGATAATAAGAAATGTGTTGAATACTATAATTTTAAAGGCAATAACAACGTCGTGATTAAAAGCGGTTCAGAATGGACCACAGGGCTGTATGACTATCAGCCTTCACAAGATCCGGCTGCACAGATTCCAGCGCTGATTATGCAGGTGAAATACGACAATAATGAAAAAGACTGTTCCGGCAATCAGGTGGATCAGTCAGGCGAGATTTCGCAGTATTTTGTGAAGTGGCAGAACTCAAATACCATTAATTTCTGTGCCAATGAAAAAGCAGAGCAATGTTTTGCTGTACTTCGACGCATTTTGCCTTGATTGAAGGCTAGATATAAAAACCGCTGAATTCAGCGGTTTTTTTATTAGATCAAGTCTCGGATCAAGCTTTTTCTTTGTCTTCAGCACCTTCAAGCTGCTTCAACAAATGTTTTTCCAGATAGTGAATATCCATTGCCTGTTCACAGAAATTTTCATCCTGAAGAATCAGATCTTTGTGTAATGGGATATTGGTCTTCACACCTGTCAGAATCATTTCATCCAAGGCCTGCTTCATGCGTGCTATTGCAGTTTTACGGTCTTTACCATGGGCAATTAGCTTGGCAATCATAGAATCATAATATGGCGGGATGCTGTAACCTGGATAGATATGAGAGTCTAAACGGATACCTGCACCACCTGGCGCATAGAAGGTCTCGATTTTGCCTGGAGATGGCATAAAGTTCGATGGATCTTCTGCGTTGATACGACATTCGATCGCATGACCTTGTACGCGTACATCTTCTTGCTGGATATCCAGACCTAAGCCAGCCGCAATACGTAACTGCTGCTCAATGATGTCGATACCGGTGACCATTTCAGTCACAGGATGTTCTACCTGAACACGGGTATTCATTTCAATAAAGAAGAATTCACCTTCTTCAAACAGAAACTCGAATGTACCGGCACCACGATATTGCATCAATTTACAAGCATTGACACAGGCTTCAAGAATGTCAGCACGAGCCTGTTCTGGCAGGTTAGGCGCTGGCGCTTCTTCAAGCACTTTCTGGTGACGACGCTGTAAAGAACAGTCACGGTCATATAGATGGATCGCATGACCATTACCGTCGCCTAGAACCTGTACTTCGACGTGACGCGGCTTTTGCAGGAAACGTTCCATATAAACCGTGTCATCGCCAAACCACATTTCTGCATCACGCTGTGCGGCTTGTACTGATTCAAGCAGGGTATCTACACGTTCTACAATACGCATACCACGACCACCACCACCGGAAGCCGCTTTCACGATGAGCGGGAAACCAATTTCTTTGGCTTCAGCAAGCGCATTGTGAATCGTCACGGCATGATCGCAACCAGGTACAGTGGGTACACCCGCTTTTTTCATGGCAATAATCGCAGAAACCTTATTCCCCATTAGGCGAATATGTTCCGGACGTGGACCAATG
Organism: Acinetobacter sp. CAU_H_60; assembly: GCF_058599385.1. NCBI lineage: Bacteria > Pseudomonadati > Pseudomonadota > Gammaproteobacteria > Moraxellales > Moraxellaceae > Acinetobacter > Acinetobacter sp. CAU_H_60. Next base: position 1,426,956 of record NZ_CM178653.1, read on the forward strand.
AAGATAAAACCAGAACTTTCTACGATTTCAGCAAATTCAGCATTTTCAGATAAAAAGCCATAACCAGGGTGGATGGCATCTGCACTGGTGATTTCAGCGGCTGTAATCAGGGCTGGAATATTCAGGTAACTGTCGCTGCTCGCACCAGGACCAATACACACGGCTTCGTCACAGAAGCGTAAGTGCATCAGGTCTTTGTCAGCGTCTGAATAGACACCGACTGTTTTAATTCCTAAAGTTTTGCAAGCTCGGGCGATGCGCAGGGCAATCTCACCTCGGTTTGCAATTAAAACTTTTTGCAACATTATGAATCCCCGAAGTGATTAGGCGCGGTAACGGAAAAGTGGCTGACCAAACTGAATCACTTCACCATTTTTCACCAGAATTTCTTCAATCACGCCGCTTTGAGTTGCTTCAATCGGGTTCATGATTTTCATTGCTTCAATGATACCCAGTGTTTCGCCAGCAGAAACAGTTTGACCAATTTTTACAAAAGGTGCTTCGCCTGGACTTGGAGCTGCATAGAACACGCCAACCATTGGAGATTTTTCAACTGCACCACGAGGAGATTTAGCTGCAGGGACGTCAGCTGCAGGTGCAGGCATTGCAGGAACAGCTGCTGCAACTACTGGATTACGACGAGTCAGAGCGATCGACTGATCACCTTCCTTAACTTCAATCGCCTGTAAGTCAGATTCAATCATCAAATCGATGAGCTTCTTGATTTTACGGATATCCATGAGACAGTATTCCTAATTAAGATTGTTTAGAAGATTGTATTTTTTCAATGACATAGTCGAGTGCGGCAGCATAGCCTTTTGCACCTAGACCACAGATCACGCCAATAGCTTTATCGGATAGATATGAATGATGTCGGAATGCCTCACGTGCATGGACGTTAGACAGGTGGACTTCAATAAACGGGATTGCCACGCCAAGAAGTGCATCACGAACTGCAACTGAGGTATGCGTCAAGGCAGCAGGATTAATAATGATATATTGCACGCCGTCTTGTTGGGCTTGATGAATTCGGTCAACAATTGCGCCTTCCCAGTTGCTCTGGAAAGTGTCAAGTTGTAAAGTAGCTTTTTCAGCCTGAGCAGTGAGCTGTTGATTAATATCTTCTAGAGTTAAATAACCATAAACTTCGGGTTCGCGCTTTCCTAGCAAATTTAAATTCGGTCCATGAATAACCAAAATGGTCGAAGTCATCTATGGTGCTCCAGTTAAAAAGTTTCAGGATAGGTTTGCAAGATGTCTACAAACTTCGCCTATTATGGCATGAATTCCTACATTATTTTTATAATTTCTTTGAATTGACATAGAAAAGCATGTACCACGCAGTGGCCATATAATGAAAACTTTGCAAGCATTTAGCAATGTTCAAAACTACCAAATCTTCGTCTTTTACATCATTTTTATATTTTAGATGAATTGGCTGAATTGTTACATTTATGCTGTGTAAGTTAGACCTCAATGTTTATTCATAATTCTTTTAAATTGGGTGTTTATTCGGCAATGGCTTGTCAAAAATAAAAATTATTAGTCGAAGTCTCTGCTCATATCAAAAATTATGGTGATCAGTAAAAGACCGGGTTTTCATTATATTTTTGGATGAATCAAAATTTTATTCTATTCATTATTATGCAAACTAAAATATCAAACTTGGAATAAAAATCAAAAAGTTATTTGATAAATGGTATGAACTGAAGTTTAGTATTAAATGGATTTTATGTCGCTAGTAAAGCAAATAACACATTATTTTTCTGCAAAAAAAGATAGACTCATTGCTACTAAACATTGGCTAAATGATACTGATCACAAGCGTAAAATTAAAAACTTATGATTCTTCATTAATCTTTTATTGGCCTCGTCTAATATTGACGAATGTGCTCAATTTTCTAAAGCTTACCTTTATTTTTTATTCTTTATGTTCGCTCAATAACATTGGCAAAATGGCACTTCATGTATAGGCGTTGTTATTCATCTGAATATTGCCTAAGTTTTTAAATGATGAATTTTTAAGCTTAATACCAGGATGGTATGAGGAATTAGAAGGATAAATGAGATAGCTAAGTTCGGTTAAAGTGCGATATGAATAGATATGCCGGATTAAAAGGTGATGGTATCTGATTGTATTTTGAACATATATTGATTGTATAGACTATGGAGAATCACAGAATAAAACCCAAGCAGAATTGATAAGCTATAATGAAGATTCCGTCAAAATACTATCGAAGCTGTTATGACACCTGCATGCAAATTATTAAAATCTCAAAAAATTGAATATAGCATTCACGAATATGAACATGATGCTAATGCCAAAAGCTTTGGTCTGGAAGCGGCAGAAAAGTTAGGATTAGCAGTAGAAGAAGTATTCAAAACTTTATTAGTCACGGATGAGAAGCAGTATTTTGTGGCAGTTCTTCCAGTCAACCATCAGTTAAACCTGAAAAAAGTAGCATCAGCTTTTGGTTGTAAAAAGCTACAAATGGCTGATCCGAAACAGGCAGAACGTCTAACGGGTTATCTTGTCGGTGGGATTAGTCCGGTTGGGCAGAAAAAACGCCTGAAAACTGTCATTGATGCATCTGCAGAACAGCTGAATAAAATCTATGTCAGTGGGGGTAAACGTGGGCTGGATATTGGTTTAAAACCTTTGGATCTGGCTAAGGTCCTAGATGCAAAATTTGTGGATGTATTGGATATCTAAAATTTTAAGTATTCTTCAATAAAACTGCCTCATTTAGAAGCGTTCATATCAATGGATGCTTCAACTTTTCTGGATTCTCATATTTCTATTCTGTCGGAAAATTCAGCATGGTTTTTTCTTCATTGTATAGTGGATGATTGAGATCCACGGCCTGACTGTGGATTGAACAAAGATAAAAACAATAAAATAGAAAATATGGAGAATACCGCATGGAAATCCAGAAAAAACGATTATCACGGTTCTGTATGAGCTTGTCCGCGATGGCCATGCTCTCAGTCTTTTCAACTGCACAGGCAGATTCGTCTACCTTGCCTCAACCGCCCAATTCCCAGCAAGTTTTCTTTGTAGGTAATAACTGGGATGGAACAGTTACAGTGATTCGATCTTCAGGTGACTTTGGCAAGGTTGGTGTGATCAACATGATTCCTGATCGTAAGGAGCGTCTGAAAGAGATTCACCTCAATCCCATTAAACTGATTGCCTATACCTATATTCAAGCTACTGCGGGTGAAGGTAATGATCAGCTGGTCGACGATATGTACTCCACGCCAGATGGACAGTCAGTGGTCGCATCCCGTCCAAGTTTTGCCGATGTGGTCTCTATCAACATCAAGACAGGCAAGATTAACTGGCGTACTCCAGTTGAAGGCCTCCGCGCGGATCATATGGCAGTTTCACCAGATGGCCAGCGTGTCGCGGTTTCCGCATCTTCCGGAAATGTGGTGCATGTACTGGATATTCATACTGGTAAGGAACTTGGTCGATTTGCGACGGGTGATAAACCGCATGAAAATATCTACTTTGATAATGGCAGAAAAATTCTGAACTCGGCCATTGGTAATGTAGAAACCTCTCTTGATGCGCAGTGGCAGGATTTCACCAAGGGTAAACGCTATATCACCATTGCAGATGCCAATACCCATCAGGTGCTTAAGAAAATTGACTTTAGACCGGCATTGGATGCGTTTGGTCGAAAAGATTTATCTAATTCAGTGCGGCCGATGGTCTTTAGCAAGGATGAAAGTAAACTCTATGCTCAGGTATCATTTTTTAATGGTTTGATTGAGTATGACTTAAACCAGAATAAAGTGACCCGTATTGGGCAGTTGCCAGGTAGCGATAGCATTCCCAAAGATCGTACCAAATGGGTGAATGATTCCCGCCATCATGGTTTATCGATCAGTGCTGATGGTGAGAAGCTCTGTGTTGCGGGCACGATGGATAATTACGCCACCATTGTCGACCGTCAGAGTCTGACTGCCGGAAAATTGATTCCTGCAGGTAAGCCATACTGGGCTACCCGAAGTCCGGATGGCCGTAGCTGTATCATTTCAGAAAGTGAAACGGATGTGGTGACCGTAATTGATTTCGCGACAGGCAATAAAGTGACCAGTGTACCTGTAGGCAATCATCCACAGCGTGTCCGGATCGGTTATGCCCCAGCAGACTGGTCTACACCGTAGCAAATAATGGCTTAAAAAGAGCAATGTGTTATGAACGTTGCTCTAAGCATTGTAGGTGGCATATATGAGGAACAAAACACTTACTTTATATCTGCTGGCGGGAATGTTATTGACCGGTATTCTGGTTGGGATTGCTTATCAGGTTCATAAGGATATCTATAAGGCAGAGTTCAATATACTGAAACCTGATGATCAGATGACTTTTCCAGCAAAGTCACTGATTACTTCGAATTTAAATCCTAAAACAGCTGTACCGGCAAGAACGGCTAGACACTCGGAAGTGGATTCTGAACAGCAGGTCTTATTACAACAGAGAGACCAGCTTTATCTGGATTTTACCCAAATGATGAATGGCTTAAGTCAAGGTGAAAAGCCAGACTATCGCCAGCTAGATCATTTGCTGGTACAGCAGCAGAATCTGGTGAATGCCCGGGTCGTTGCTCCGGAAGAGGCGAGAGCTCAAATAGAATTTTTGCAGAAAGTTCTGCCTGAAATCTCTTCACAGCTGGATCAAGCCTTAAATGCATTGGATCAGAAAAGTTTTTAATCTTCCGGTTTAAAGCTTTATTTAGTTGTGAATACAGATCATAGATAAGCTTAATAAGAAAAAGCCCGTAGAAACGGGCTTTTTCTTCATTCATGTTTTAGAGTAAAACTTATAAGCAGTTCGCGGGTTTCGGGATGCCAGCCAGTCGGCTTAAATGACGTGCCACTAAACCCGTATTAAACTTTTCCTGTAATAAGGCATTGTTAATTTCCGGGCTGACTGTCTTCATCAAAAACTTAATCAACGGACGGGTTGCAGGAGAATGCCCAAACTGCTGATAAAACTGACGGACTGCCTGTAGCACTTCAAAATGCCAAGGAGTAAGTTGAAGTTCTAGTGTATCTGCCAGTACTTGGGCAACGTCTTCATTCCAGATGGTGTAATCGACTAAATGACCATCTTGGTCCAGTTCTAGATTCATATTTGACTCATGGATTATTTCATTGAGATGCAACGATTAAACTTCAGACATAGATCTGCAAATTCGGAGTAGTCGAGTAAAGCAACATTTTCCGATAAAGGTGAGATCAGAATTTCTGCATCATTTTTTAGGATATAAACTTGCGGTAGTTGCTGTACGAAGGCATGGTCCAGATACAGCATAGATTCTCCCATCAGGACCACCTGATCATCTAAAGCATGGAGCTGTGCTAACTGATCAAGGACTGACGCCGTCGCTGCATAATCTGACTGGATCAGGTAAAGGGTTTGATCTGACATTTATTTATCCTTCGTCCTTACCAATACAATACGTGATCAAATTTTTGAACGAATTCTGAATTGAGTTCAATCAACTCAATCTCCTGTTCGCTTTGCTTTACAAAAGGAGAATCCTGATTTTTCTGTTCAACCAGAATTGGGGTTAGGTCATAAAATTCGAAACTATCCACCAGATTTGAAGCCAGTTTAAAGGCATGTTTCAGCTGATCAAATTGCAGCTCAGAACGTAAAAGGCTCAAGGCCGCGCCTTGGAGTAATACTTTAACTTCAGCCCCGAAGGTCGCCAGTACCATCGTGGCAGACAGGCTTTCATGCACCTGCAAACTGTTTAGGTTGGCTTGGGTTAATATAACAAGTACAGATTTCACACAAGATTCCTTTTAAAAGCAACACATCCTGAAAAATGAAGCATCTAGAATTGAATTAGACGTTGTGAGGACTGAACAGCATCAGCAAGCTCACCTAGACCGACCAATTCAAAACCATCAGCAAGATTATGTTGCTGAATATTGTGACGTTGAGCATTTTCCTGATCTGTAATCCCACGCGCTAAGGCTGCACTGACACAAACGGGTAAGCGGATATTCAGATCCTGCCAGGAACGTGTGAGATGACGCTGGTCGTCGGGCACCCATTGCAATGCATTTGCGACCGACACGCCATCTTGATAGAAAAATACACGGAAAGCTTCCTGTTTATGTTGTAAAGCTTGGGCGAGTCCAAGCGCATGCCAGGCATAAATAGAAGTCGGTGCGGAGGTAACAAGAATTAAGGTGCTCATCGAAATTCACTACAGGCTTGATCAACGCGGGATGATGATCTTGGCTACAAAGAAAGTAGGTAGTATACAATGATTTTAGTGACGGGTGGTTTAGGCTTTTTAGGCTCACATATTGCTTTAAGTCTGATGGCACAAGGACTAGAGGTCATTGTGGTCGATAATCTGGCCAATGCCAGTCTACAGACCTTAGAACGCCTTGAATTTATTTCCGGCCGCTATGTGCCTTTTGTCAAAATTGATATCCGTAACACTCCAGCATTAAATAAAGTTTTTGAACAGAATTCGGTACAGGCTGTCATTCATACTGCAAGCTTTAAATCATTGGAAGAATCAGTTTTAAAACCACTTGAATACTATAATGATAATGTCAGTTGCATCATGAGCCTGATGCGTGCCATGCAGCGTACCGGGGTGCGAAATCTGGTGCATTTATCTTCATTGGCTGTATATGGCCATTCCGGAACGGATTTAAAAGAAGATCAGGCTTTCAATTATACTTATCCAAACCCTTATATTAAATCACAGCAGATGGTGGAAGAAATCATCTGGGATACTGCCAAGACGGATAATGAATGGCGTATTGCGATGTTACGTCTTTCCAATGTTGCGGGTGCTTTTGAAAATGGCATTTTAGGTGAATGGGTACCACCTCTACCAAAGAATATTGTGCCTCTGGCCATGCAGGTGGGTGCGAAGCAGCGTGAATATCTGGAATTGCGCCGTCAGGCCAAGACCGAAGACTATACGGTAGAACGCAGCTTTTTGCATGTGATGGATGTCTGTGATGCGGTATTCAAGTCGCTACATTGGCTGTCGCAGCAGCAACAATGGACTTGTGAAGCCTTTAATATTGCTGGAGAGCTAATTTCAATGCAGACTTTGCTGGATCAGGTTGCAGAAGTCACCCAATCCGCTGTTCCTACAGTAGATGCTTTGCCATATCCGCATGCCGAAATGGATCAACTGGGCGCTAATACAGATAAAGCCCAACAGTTATTACATTGGCAACCACGCTATACCTTAAGGAAAATGTTAGAGGATGAATGGCTGTTCTATCAGAATACGTTAAGAGGGCAGTGATTAAGAATCCTATAAGTTAATTATTGATAATAATTATCATTTGCAAAAGTAATCAAACTCATTAAGATGAATGAATTGAGTACAGCATTGAAGCTGCTGTCTAAATGAGTAAAACATGGAATAACAATTGAGGTTGAGCATGCAAACACGTATTGAACATGACACGATGGGAGAAGTCGCTGTACCGAGTGAAGCACTTTGGGGCGCACAAACTCAGCGTAGTCTACAGAACTTCAAGATTGGCAATGAGCATTTGCCACGCGCCATGATTCGTGCCATGGGCTTGGTCAAGAAAGCAGCTGCGATCACCAATGCCGAGTTAAACCAGATTCCTCATGAGTTATCGACCTATATCATCGGTGCTGCGGATGAAGTGATCAGCGGTCAATGGGATAGCCAGTTCCCGCTAGTGGTATGGCAAACCGGTTCGGGCACGCAAAGTAACATGAACTGTAATGAGGTTATTGCCAATATTGCTAACCAGAAGCTGGGTAATCCTTTAGGTGCACAAAAGCCTGTGCATCCAAATGATCATGTCAACCGCGCTCAATCGACCAATGACTCTTTTCCGACTGCGATTCATGTAGCAGCTAGCTTACAGATCAATGAACTGCTAATACCGGCAGTGACACGTTTACGTGATACCTTGCATGCCAAATCTCAGGAATTTACCGAGATTGTAAAAATCGGTCGTACCCATCTTCAGGATGCCACACCTTTAACTTTAGGTCAGGAATTCAGTGGATATGTCTCTCAACTGGATCATGCCTTGATTCGACTGTATCAGGCTTTGCAAGGGTTATATGAACTGCCATTAGGCGGAACCGCCGTCGGTACAGGCTTGAATGCCCATCCAGATTACGCCGTTAAAGCCGCGGATACTCTGGCTAAATTAACAGACTTGCCTTTTGTCACTGCTCCTAACAAGTTCGAAGCTTTGGCCGGCCGTGATGCAGCAGTTTTTGCTTCAGGTGCTTTAAAGACTTTAGCCGTTAGCCTGAATAAAATTGCCAACGATATTCGCTGGTTGGCAAGTGGACCACGTTGTGGTTTTGGTGAATTACGAATTCCTGAAAATGAACCGGGTTCAAGTATTATGCCGGGTAAGGTGAATCCAACTCAAAGTGAAGCCCTGACCATGGTAGTCGCCCAAGTCTTAGGAAATGACACGACGATTAATGTGGCCGGTGCATCAGGGAATTTTGAGCTGAATGTCTTTATGCCAGTGATTGCTTATAACCTGTTGCAGTCAATCCAACTGCTTGGCGATGCATGTAACAGCTTTAACGATAACTGTGCAGTCGGAATCGAACCTAATCGTGACAAGATTGAACACTTACTGCATGATTCATTAATGCTGGTCACTGCATTAAATCCAGTGATTGGTTATGAGAATGCAGCTAAAGTGGCCAAGACTGCCTATAAAGAAGGTAAAACCTTAAAACAGGTCGCAGTAGCACTTGGATTGGTGACTGCAGAACAGTTTGATCAGGTGGTTCGTCCTGAAAATATGGTGGCTCCAAACGTAAAATAAGTCTTCTAATTATGGTTAAATAATAAAGCCCTCTAAATGAGGGCTTTATAATATCTAAGGATTATTCATACAAATTTTAATAAAATCAATTGCACATGTTTTTTCTGGAAAATTCTCATTCAATTAAGCTTGCTTATTAAATGCTATGAACCATCTATCGTTCAGGTTTTGACAGATATGCAATGAAGGATTACTAATAGAAATTCCCTGATAACTAGAAAAATGAGGTAAGGGTGATGACTGACTTTGATGATGATTTTGATTTGGACGAATCCTATCCAGATGAGGATTTATATCCAGATTATACAAAAAAGAAGTGTAGCAGCTGTAGCGGTACCGGCTATAACGTTGTGGAAGCCAAACAGTGTGTCAAATGTATGGGAACCGGAAAAACTGGTGAGATAGATTAACTCAAATTATAATTGTTTATTAAGCCTGCTCTGTGAGTGGGCTTTTTTATTCTCCTCATCAGGAGTTCTTAAGTTTATAGATTCATGAGCAAATAAAAGAAAGAATCTAAAATTACGGGTGAAATCGTATTAGAAGGATATTTAGAGATAATTATTGAAATTTTTTTAGTGCTAAAGCCTATCCTCATGGCTTCTCATACCGAATTAACATTGAATAAGCGTATATAGCTGCTAAAATGCAGTTCGTTTTTACTGCTGTTTTGTCGTTTATTCCGCATGAGTTTCTATGGCTTATGAATAAACATCCATAAAATGGCAGGTTGTTTAAGGAAAATTTAATGCTTGATATTTATTTAACAGATGTTCAAAAAAAGGTTCAATTCAAGGATTATCCAGGTGAGCATCCTGTTAAATTTATTCTGAATTTTAAAAAGATTTTTCCAAGTGTAATGGAACTTCTTTTACCTGTTCTCCCGGAAAATGAAAATCTTGATGAAATGACCTGGGAATCAACCACTCAGGACTTTGAGACATTTCAGATGTTATTAACAGGGTGGGGCATTATTGAATTGCGTTTAAATGCGATCACCCAGTATAAAGATAAGACATTTGCAGATCAGTTGGTGAAAGAGGCGCAGCAAAAACGCAGAGAATATCAGAAGAAACATCTTAAGCTTTCTAGTGTGGATCTGGATTATCTATTTATGCATGATGTGCATGGCTTGATTGATGCTGAACTGGTAGAACTAGGTGAAAAATTCTATTTACCAACCTTACGTGATCTTTGGAAAAATAAAGTCTCTGCTCAAGTGCTTAATGCTAAATTCTAAGAAAATTTAAGCTGATTCATTCAATTTCATCCTCCAAATTGGGGGATGATTTTATATAGCGATTTCTTAGGATTGACATTTCCCTCATAATAAATAGCCTAAGCAATTTTCTATATTTATCATCAAAACAATTTTCTGCTACATCATTGAACATGGTGACTTATTTTAAAACATAAATTGGCTCAGAAAAGGGCATTTATTTTATCGTTTGATAAAAAATAAATTAAAAAACTATTCTTTATCAAAAGAATATATAAAGATATTACTTTAAGAATATAGCTATTCCAGTCATATTTTTTTAAGCTATCAGTACTTGTGAGTAAATGAATCATAGAATTCTTATTCATTAGAATTCCTTCATAAAAATAAGTGAAGGTTCCAGTTTTCCCGAAGATATATCCAAGGATTTAACCGAATGTCGAATCAGTTTTTAGATTTAATTACAAAACGCCGTACTATTTATGCCATTGGTAAAAATGTAGAACAGTCTCCTGAATATTTAACTGATTTGATTCAAAATGCGATCAAGCAAAGTCCGTCATCTTTTAACTCGCAATCATCTCGCGCCGTTATTTTATTCAATGGCGAACATGAAAAATTCTGGGGCTTTGTCGCTGATAAATTAAAAAGCTATGCCAAAGATGAAGAAAGTGCTGCAAAAACGACTGCAAAAATGGCAACCTTTGCTGCTGGTACGGGTACAGTTTTATTCTTTGAAGATCAAAATGTAGTAAAAGGCTTGCAAGAGCAATTCCCATCTTATGCCGAGAATTTCCCAATCTGGGCAGAACATTCAACTGCTATTGCTCAGTTCTCTACCTGGACAGCGTTGCATACTGAAGGCCTGGGTGCATCTTTACAACACTATAATCCGATTGTAGATGAGCAGGTTCATGCAGAGTGGGATATTCCAGAAAACTGGAAACTTCGTGCTCAACTGGTATTTGGTTCAGTTGAAGGCGAAGCGCGTGCGAAAGATTATCTTGAAGATGATCAACGCTTCAAAGTTTTCCAATAAGCTTTATTTCCGATCTGTCTTTAATCCTTTTTAAGGACAGATCTTCAGGTAGTTTATAAAAATACGCATTAGATTTTTTAAAACTAGGCTAAACTAAAGCGGTATTTAAAGAATTTAATGAGTCAAACCGAATGTCGAAAAACACGCAAAAATTATCACCATTACAGGAACTGATTGCAGAGCAGAAATTGCTGTGTGAAGAGGTCGGTTCTGCCTATATAGAAGTAAGTGGTGATGATGTTGTTGCAGTGGCTGTACATACCTTGAAGCAGGATCCAATTGTCGGAATCCGTAGAAAGCCTGAGACAGACGAAAATATTAGCTGGTATATTTATGGTGGTGAACTGGCTTCAAATGAAGATGCTTTTGAAACCATGACTGTGCGTGAGTTACAGGATATTGCCCCTGAAGTTTTACCTTATCTGGCTTTAGAGCAGGGCTACCGCTTCATGATTGATGCAGATGATTATGAAGATGTCTGGAAAGAAGAAAACTAAAAGAAGACCTTCGAAATGATCAAATCCTCATCTTTAATATGTACTTTCTTTATTTGCATGCAATTGAACAATATGGCTTTTGCCGAAAAGCTTTCACAAGCGGATTATGATCAGTTTATTGCTGCGCAAACAAAAATAGTCAATGAAACCAAACATATTTTAGATGAGCCAGATCAAAATGCAGATGCACAAAGTCAACGTCAGGCATTCTGCCAGCGTTTAACGGCTTATGAAGAGATTCAAAAAGTCTCTGAAGAAAATCATGAACTCAATATGGCGCCCACAATGGCGATGATTGCAAAAAGTTTTCTGGATCGACAAGCACAGAGTATGAATCATTCTGGTATGACCACCGCAGTATTTTGTAAGAGTAGGGAAGTGTAATTAAGCTATAAAAGCAAGAGCATTGTCTCGAGTTTTAATAGCCACCATCATCATTTAAAAATGCATCCTTCTGTTCAGGAGAGGAAACTTTGACAGTTGGAATAGGCGAACTCGCTGCTGTTAATGAAGCTATATTAAAATCCTTAGTTCCTACTTGAGGAATAATAGGTATTTGACCTGTTCGAACAATTTTACTATAAACTATCGTGATCAATTCTGCTGGAGTTAAACCCGCTTCTGCTATTACACATTCTGCTGATTCAACAACATCTTGTTCCACTAAGAATTCAATGCTTTTTTTAACTAAATTGTTCATAAGATAGTCTTAGAGAATACATTTTATACACTACTTTAAACTATCAGATATGAAGCATATACAAGCTAATGAAATTAAATTTTCATATCTTATTAGGGATGTTGGCCTTAATGAAGGTATATGAATCAAAAGGGTAGGGCCAAAAAATTAGCTCGTTTTTTCGACTCTCAGCTTGCTTATAAAATGCATAAATACTCTGATACGTAGCATATGGATTTCAGTGCTTTTTAAATTACTCATTAAATAAACTTTATAATAATCTATTTATATACAAATTTTACCGGGTATATATCAGCTACTTTTGAAATTTATTAAGAAATATTAAATATTTATGTGTTTCTTTTTACTCAAACGAAGGGCGGTAAAATCATTGCACGCTAAAATAGCCTAAGCAATTTTCTACTTTATATTTATTCTTGCAAAATTCTATATTCCATAATTAAAAAGTTAATACTCAAATAAACTCTAAAACCCGGATATTTTCCAAAAGATTTTTAAAATATTTTCTTCTATTAATGATCCGATGTGACGCTGAAGTATAAGCAGATCTTACAATTTAGCCTAAGCAGATTTTATTTCAATCAAAATAGCCTAAGAAAATTTTAATTTTTGTCATTAGCAATTGATTAACTTCCAATATAACTCCACTATTAACACATAACATAGGAAATCACGGAATTCTCAAATGATCCTGAATTATCAAATACAAACCCATGAAACATCAACTTTAGCACCAATAGTATTCATTCACGGTTTATTTGGTAGTTTAAGTAATTTAGGTATGTTAGCCCGATATTTTTCAGAGCAGACAACTACGGTTCAAATTGATGTCAGAAATCATGGTTTATCTGGCCATTCCGATGAAGTAAATTATCAAATCATGGCCGAAGATATTTTAGAAACTTTAGCCAGTTTAGATATTAAAAAATTTATTGCCGTCGGACATTCGATGGGTGGAAAAATTACCATGAAGCTGGCAGACCTAGCGCCTGATCAGGTTGAAAAACTGGTTGTATTAGATATCACGCCAATTCAATATCAAGAAAACCATCATTCTGAAATATTTAAAGCCTTGTTTGCAGTCCAGCAGGCGCAAGTTGCTTCACGGAATGAAGCAGTAAAAATTATGCGTGAATATATTCAAGAGGAAATGGTCATCCAGTTTCTTTTAAAATCATTCAATAAAGGGCAGTGGTTGTTTAATGTGCAAGCACTATTTGATCATTATGAAGATATTACTGCTTGGGAGAAGATAGAAAAAAATGAACTTCCAGTATTATTCTTAAGAGGTGGAAATTCATCGTATATCTCTAAACCTGAACATTTTGAAGCCATCAATCAGCAGTTTATTCATGCGCAGGTTGAAGTAATTGAAAATGCAGGGCACTGGCTACATGGTGAAAAGACGGCGGAAGTTTTGCAGCATATGCAAAATTTTATTGATGAAAAATAAATTATATTGATGAGCAGATGTATTTTCTGCTCATTTTATTTATGCATCCTTAGTAAGCATTCTTAATATTTTGATTTAAAAGCCTGCGCTATTTTGATGAGTTTTTAGGCTAATTAATTGATTTTCAGCCTCAGACTTTATTTTCTATTTTAGGGCAACATGTATTTATTGGTGCAAAATTTAATCTCTATTTTTATTCAAAATAGATAATCATAATGAAATTCAGTGGCTTAAAATTGTAAACTAAAAGTGGCACAGTATTTGAATAGCTTCTCTCAAATTTTCTAAAAAAGCCTAACTAGGATTGGAGAGAAGTACATGAAAGTCGAACAAAAAAAGTTTTCTAAAAATTTAATTGTTGCTGCGATGTTGGGGACACTGACTTTAACAGGTTGTTCGAAGTCGCCTGAAGATAAAACGGCTGCTACCTCTGAGCCGAAAGCAGCTGCAACTAGTGGGGAAACGATTAAAGTTGGTATTTTGCATTCTTTATCTGGCACGATGGCCATTTCTGAAACTTCATTAAAAGACACCGCAATGATGGCGATTAATGAAATCAATGCCAATGGGGGGGTCTTAGGTAAAAAGCTTGAACCGGTTATCGTTGATCCAGCATCTGACTGGCCACTATTTGCTGAAAAAGCACGTCAGCTCATCACTCAGGATAAAGTTGCGGTCATCTTTGGTTGCTGGACTTCAGTATCACGTAAATCGGTATTGCCAGTGGTTGAAGAGTTAAATGGCTTATTGTTCTATCCAGTCCAATACGAAGGTCAGGAACAGTCTAAAAATATTTTCTATACCGGTGCTGCGCCTAACCAGCAAGCGATTCCAGCAGTTGAATATCTGATGAGTGAAGAAGGCGGTAAAGCTGAACGCTTTGTATTACTAGGTACAGACTATGTTTATCCGCGTACCACCAACAAAATTCTTCGTGCTTTCCTAAAATCTAAAGGCGTCGCTGATGCTGACATCATGGAAGAGTACACACCATTTGGTCATAGTAACTATCAAACCATTGTCGGCAATGTGAAAAAATTTGCTGCAGGCAAAAAGACTGCGGTGATCTCAACCATCAACGGCGATTCAAACGTACCGTTCTACCGTGAATTGGGTAACCAGGGCATAAAAGCTTCTGATATTCCGGTTATGGCATTCTCTGTAGGTGAAGAAGAGCTTCGTGGTATTGATACCAAGCCATTGGTCGGCCATTTAGCGGCGTGGAACTACTTCATGTCCGTAAAAAATCCGAAAAATACTGAATTCAGCGGCAAGATGAAACAGTATGCCGTGGAATACAAACTGCCTAATGCAGAAAAGTTTGTGACCAATGACCCGATGGAAGCGACTTATGTCGGTATCAATATGTGGAAACAGGCGGTAGAAAAAGCCGGTTCTACTGAGGTAGATAAAGTTCGTGAAGCAATGGCAGGTCAGACCTTTGATGCACCATCTGGCTATCAGTTACAAATGGATGCTAACAACCATCATTTACATAAACCGGTGATGATTGGTCAGATTCGTGGCGATGGTCAGTTTGATGTGGTTTATAAAACTCCGAAAACCATTGCTGCTGAGCCATGGAGCCCATACATTCCTAAATAATTTCCTCCAAAGCCTGCTGCTTCGGCAGTAGGCCTTTCTTATTTTTCATCTCCCGGACGGGATAGCGTTAAATATATAAATAGGGAGGACACTCATGTCCACTCGCCTAAATCTCGCGGCCATTTTTGTAATTTTGAGTCAGTGTTTGTGTC
This sequence comes from Acinetobacter sp. CAU_H_60, assembly GCF_058599385.1. Lineage (NCBI taxonomy): Bacteria > Pseudomonadati > Pseudomonadota > Gammaproteobacteria > Moraxellales > Moraxellaceae > Acinetobacter > Acinetobacter sp. CAU_H_60. Next base: position 1,442,459 of record NZ_CM178653.1, read on the forward strand.
TCAATATGGTGCATGCAGAAACTCAATCTAGCGAAACAACCGTATCGCAATCATCTCAACAGTCACTTGATGCCATTCAGCAGTTTGTTCGTGGGGACTTTGCCACTCGTCGTGCTTTATTAAACCAGTGGCCTTCCAGTGTTGAACAACTTGATCAACTAGCAGAGTTTGTTGAAAAAGATCAGCTTTATACTGACAGTGCAGGTAATACTTATATTCTGGAAGCAGAAGACAAACTAGTCAGCTATCCTGATGGAAAAGCTGTTGAAACCTGGCCATCTGATTTGTCGCAAATTACATTGGTAAATACTTTAAATAAAGCACTGACCTTCGGTTTAGCAAAAAAGAAATTAAATTCAGACGAAGCCTCTCAGCGCCTTGAGGCGATTGATATTCTAGAAAATAACTTGTCTGAACTTGATACTCAAGCTATCAATCAGATGTATTTAAATGAAAAAAATAATACGGTTAAATCACGTTTTGCCCAGTTAAAAGCACGTCTGGATTATCAATCTGAAAATGTCCTGACCAAAATAGAAGCGGCAAAAGTTTTAAAAGATTCCAACAGACCAGACGTTCTTGCACTGGTTCAAAATGAACTGGCTCAGCCAAATCTGCATCCTGATTTAAAAGCAGCGCTGGTCGATGCCAGAAGTAGTATCAAAACCCGAATTCAGGCCAGTGAGTGGGCTGGACATGTATTTTCCGGTTTAAGTACTGCCAGTATTTTATTGCTTGCGGCTTTAGGATTAGCCATTACATATGGCTTGCTTGGTGTCATTAATATGGCGCATGGCGAGCTGATCATGATCGGGGCGTATACCACTTATGTAGTGCAAAGTTTCTTTAAATCGCATTTTAGTGGTTTGGTAGATTGGTATCTGATCGCAGCGATTCCTGCGGCATTTATTGTCAGTGCAGCGATTGGCATGCTGATCGAACGTACCGTGATTCGTCCTTTATATGGCCGTCAACTGGAAACCTTATTGGCAACCTTTGGGGTGAGCCTGATTTTGATGCAGTTGGTACGAATGATCTTTGGTGCACAAAACGTCGAAGTTTCTAACATTTCATGGCTTTCAGGCGGGATCTCGATTACTCCAAGCCTGATGCTGCCTTATAACCGTATTGCAATTATTGTCTTTACTGTAGCTGTCTTGCTGCTACTTGTTTATCTACTGAATAAAACCCGTTTTGGTTTATTTGTCCGTGCCGTAACGCAAAACCGTCAAATGGCTCGTGCTGTCGGTATCCGATCCAGCCGGATTGACATGATGGCATTTGGTCTGGGTTCAGGTCTTGCCGGTCTTGCCGGCTGTGCCTTGGCTCAAGTGGGTAACGTTGGGCCAGATTTGGGCCAGAACTACATTATCGATGCTTTCCTTGTGGTTGTTGTCGGTGGTGTTGGTCAGGTATGGGGTGCAGTTCTTGCCGCTTTGGGACTGGGTGTCAGTGGTACCGTACTGGAAATTGGTATGGGTGCAGTATTGGCAAAAATTATTCTCTTGGTTCTTGTGATTTTGTTTATTCAGAAACGTCCACAAGGTTTGTTTGCCATTAAAGGACGCTTTGTGGAGTAAGCCTATGAAAATCACATCATTACTTTCAGATAAACCTTATAGCGCACTCGCAATTGCGATCTGTTTTGTTATTTTACTGGCCTTGCCATGGCTGCATTTATTGCCAGCAGATTCGAGCCTGCATCTGTCTGCTTATTGGGTAACTTTGATCGGTAAGATCATGTGCCTGGCGTTGGTGGCTTTAGCACTTGATCTGGTCTGGGGCTATGCCGGTATTTTAAGTTTAGGTCATGGCCTGTACTTTGCCTTGGGTGGTTATGCCTTTGGGATGTATCTAATGCGTCAATCAGCAGGTGATGGTTTGCCTGACTTTATGCGTTTTCTGAGCTGGACTGAATTACCCTGGTTTTGGGTGGGGACTAATCATTTCTGGTGGGCCATGATACTTGTGGTCTTGGTACCAGGACTAATTGCCTTTATTTTCGGCTTCTTTGCTTTCCGCTCAAAAATCAAAGGCGTTTACTTCTCGATTATTACTCAGGCGATGACTTTTGCGGCAGCACTTTTATTCTTCCGCAATGAAACAGGCTTTGGCGGGAATAACGGTTTTACCGGTTTCAAAACCATTTTAGGCATGGACATCACATCAGCACCGATGCGTGCCAGCCTATGTTTTATCACGGCTCTGGTGTTATTGCTGTGCTTTGTTGGTCTACGCCATTTAATGAATAAACCTTATGGTCGTGTGCTTGGCGCGATTCGTGATAGTGAAAACCGTCTGCAATATTTAGGTTACCGCACCTTATGGTACAAGCTTTCAGCCTGGGTATTATCTGCTGTGATTGCAGGTATCGCTGGTGCACTGTATGTACCACAAGCCGGGATTATTAATCCGAGTGAAATGAATCCGGTGAATTCGATTGAGATGGCAGTCTGGGTGGCGGCTGGTGGCCGTGGTACTTTGATCGGTCCGATCCTGGGTGCAGGCTTAATTAATGCAGTTAAAACTTACTTTACTGTCGCTTATCCAGAAGCCTGGTTATTAATTCTGGGGGCATTATTTATTGTGGTCACCATCTTCCTGCCTAAAGGCGTGATTGGATTATTTGACCGTTTTAAAAAGGAGCGTAGCGAATGAGTGAAATTTTACAACCTCATGGCGGCCATGCTTCTGAAGGCTATGGCCGACCAAAAGAGCAAGGGCCAGATTTTAGCCATGGGATCGCACTTTATCTGGAAAAAGTCAGTGTCTGGTTTGATGCTTTCCGTGCCTTAAATGATTTATCGCTGTATATCGAAGAAGGTGAGCTGCGCTGCATCATTGGGCCAAACGGCGCGGGTAAAACCACGTTGATGGATGTCATTACCGGGAAAACCCGTCCTACTGAAGGTTCTGCATTTTTTGGCCAAACCTATAATCTGGCGAAAATGAGTACTGAAGAAATTGCAGAAGCTGGCATCGGGCGTAAATTCCAGAAACCAACGGTGTTTGAAAATTTCACCGTGATGGAAAATTTGCTCTTGGCTGCACCTAAAGATAAACGTGTTAAAAAAAGCTTTTTCAGCAAGCTCGATCCGGATGCACAAAATGCCTTGGATGAATCCTTACAGCAAATCCGCTTGCAGGAATTTATTCACAAACCTGCAGGCTTATTATCACACGGTCAGAAACAATGGCTGGAAATTGGCATGCTGCTGATGCAACGTCCAAAACTGATTTTACTGGATGAACCTGTGGCTGGGATGACCGATGCTGAAACTGAACGGACTGCTGAACTGTGTCTGGAACTGAAAAAAAATCATACGCTGGTAGTGGTCGAACATGATATGAGCTTCATCGATACTATTAGTGAAAAAGTAACGGTGCTGGCACAAGGGGCGATTCTGGCTGAGGGCACATTGGCAGAAGTACAGGCCAATGAAGAGGTCATTGAAAAGTATCTTGGACGTTAAGGGGCTGACTGATGCTAGAAGTTAAAGATGTAAATCAGTTTTATGGCGGTAGTCACATTTTACGTGATGTGTCTTTCAATGCGCCTGTCGGTGAGTGCTCTGTCGTACTGGGTCGTAACGGCGTTGGTAAAACGACACTGCTGAAATGTCTGATGGGGATTTTGCCCATCAAATCAGGTCAGATTCTTTTAGATGGCAAAGATATTGCCAAACTGAGTCCTGAACAGCGGGTTCGGGCAGGTTTGGCTTATGTGCCACAAGGACGAGATATCTTTTCAACCCTAACAGTAGAAGAAAATATTTTGATTGGCATGGCGAAATTTAAAGGAGCCAAAACCCGTAAAGTTCCGGAACATCTTTATGAGATTTTTCCGGTATTAGAAGAAATGAAGTATCGACGCGGCGGTGACTTATCCGGTGGCCAGCAACAACAACTGGCGATTGCCCGAGCACTGGCATCTGAACCGCGTGTGCTCATTTTGGATGAACCGACTGAGGGGATTCAGCCATCTATCATTAAAGATATTGGTCGGGTAATTCGTAAGCTGGCTGATGGCGGTGAAATGGCAATTGTTCTGGTGGAACAGTTCTATGACTTTGCTGAAGAACTGGCAGATGGTTATACCGTCATGGCACGTGGGCAAGTGATTGCTCAAGGTGTCGGAAGCGAAATGCCGGAAAAAGGTATTCGGGATCTGGTGGCAATTTAAATTCCCTCTCCCTGACCCTCTCCCAAAGGGAGAGGGAAAGACGCCTCTCTTTATAAAAGGGAGGTTTGGAGGGATTTATAAATATAATTAAATCTCTGTATTCTCACTCCATAAAAAATACATGCCATATTGTCCAGTCCGGAATTCTCCACCTGCAGATTTACCTTCATCTGTTAAAAAATGCTTTCCATTTTCATTGAGTGTTAGATAACCTTTGGCAATCAATTTCTCAAAAGTGTCTGCTGTTTTTAAGCCTAGTTTTGCTGCAAGCTTCGCTGTGGTCAGCTTCGTGAACGCTGTATTTTCTTCTGATTTATTCTCTTCAGTTGGGATGGTCTCTGCTTTTACCTCATCTAAAGTAATGCGGACTTCATCACTAATTCGAATAATCCGTTGTGCTTCTTCATAAGCTTCTTTAAATACATCATTATCTTCGTACTTGCGGATTAGAATCCCCATTTCATTGTTATTCACTTGGCTAAATTCATAGAGATTCAAGCTTGAAATGATGCACTCTGATTCATTCAAATAGCATTTTGCATGTAGATTTTTACAAAAACTTAGACGCACATAATCCAGTTTTTGCATCCATTTAATTTCATCAGGATGCAGATCACTTTTACCGTAAACAATACGGATATCAATTTTTAGCCGATCTTTGTCTTCCAATAGCTCTTTAATACGATCATTGAGACGCAAATATGGACTAATTAAAATTAAACGCTCTTTGGCATTTTTAATAAGTTCTTCTAGAAAGAAATTTGTTCCGCTTGTGTTTAAAAATTTTGCCATTTATTTCCCATATTCTTATTTAATCATTGTAGAGATATTAGCTTAAATTTTTGAATCAAGAAAATAATTTAACTTACGGATTGGCTCAACAAAAAAATTTGAGATTTTATCTTTCATTCAATTTTAGATCTTTTAACAAACCAAGTTGGCACGATAACTGCTTTATTTTGATGCAAATTTTAAATGCTAAAAATTATTTGGTTTCAATTTGGAACAAATACAGGATTTATCAGCATCAGTAGGGTAGTTATGAAAATTTATACGCAACGTTTGGAAAACATTGCACCAGAAAGTGATTTTGAGTCTCTTGAACTCACATTCGATACACGACAAAAGAGCCGTTTTCGTGCAACTTTAAAAAATGGTGTCGATATTGGTGCAGATTTACCACGTACAGGAATTTTGCGTAGTGGTTCTTTTATAGCAACTGAACAGGGTGACATTCTTCGGGTCGATGCGAAGCCTGAAAAATTGATGCAGGTGACTACAAACAATAGCTTTGACTTATTAAAAGCAGCTTATCATCTAGGGAATCGTCATGTTCCTCTCATGTTAACACCTACTGCATTGTACTTTGAACCAGATCATGTTTTGGCTGAAATGGTACAAGGTTTAGGTCTTGAAGTTCAGGAAGTCATGCACCCATTTGAACCTGAAAGTGGTGCTTATGCACAGCATCAGCATGACCACCGCTTAAGCCCAATCAAGGCTTTACATCATGTCCATCACTAATGCGTCTCAACTGCTCAGCTTGCTGACTTTATCTTCAACGGCATTGCCGATTGGAGCGTACTGTTATTCGCAAGGAGTGGAGAGCGCCATCGAAAAAGGCATGGTGCATGATGAAGTCTCCTGTGTGAGCTATTTTCAGGAAGTATTGGAAATGCTACTAGTGCGTTTTGAGCTTCCAGTACTCAAGCGTCTGGTAGAGACTTTTGATGATGCAGAACAGTTTCAGTATTGGGCAGAACTGTATCGGGCCAGCCGAGAATCCAAAGAATTACTGGCTGAATCACAACAATTGGCATTTTCTTTGAATGCATGGATTAGAGATGTTTTAAAACAACCACCGAGCTTAAAAAAGCAATTAGGGTTTGTGCCGGTGTATGCACATTTATGTGGTGAGCTGGGTTTAGATCTTGCCGATGTCTTAACTGCTTATAGCTTTACAGTTTTGGAAAATCAGGTGCTGGCAGCAGTAAAAACCATTCCACTCGGGCAAATGAGTGGGCAGCGGATTATATGGCAACTACATCAGGAAATTCCTGAAGCTGTACAGGCAGCATTAGCTTTATATGATCATGAAATCAGCAGCGCATTACCGCAATATGCCATGTTAAGCATGTCGCATGAAACCCAGTATTCACGCTTATTCCGGTCGTAATCTTCAGACCAGAGCAGTAGTAAAAAGATTGAAAAGCATCATTAAAACTGGTGCCCAGAAAATGTAATAAAGGAAATCAACATGTCAGAACGTAGTCCATTACGCGTTGGAATTGGTGGTCCGGTTGGATCAGGTAAAACTGCTTTAACCCTGAATTTATGTCTTGCACTGCGTGAAAAATACAATATGGCAGTGGTGACCAATGACATCTACACCAAAGAAGACTCGAACTTTTTAACCCGTCATGAAGCGATGTCGCCAGACCGTATTGTCGGTGTAGAAACAGGCGGCTGCCCACATACTGCGATTCGTGAAGATGCGTCCATTAACCTGGCTGCGATTGATGATTTGTGTGAAAAGTTTGATGGACTAGAACTTATCATTATTGAAAGTGGTGGCGATAACCTTGCGGCAACCTTTAGCCCGGAATTATCTGATCTCACTTTATACGTGATTGATGTGGCTGGTGGCGAGAAAATTCCACGTAAAGGCGGTCCCGGTATTACCAAGTCGGATCTGCTAATTATCAATAAAACGGATTTGGCGCCAATGGTCGGTGCCAGCCTGGAGGTGATGGATCAGGATGCGAAGCGGATGCGTGGCGATAAACCATTTTTATTTTCTAATATGAAAACACAAGATGGCTTGAACGAAATTATCAGCTTTATCGAAAAACAAGGTTTATTTAAGTCTTAAGGGGAAATTCATCATGCGTCTATTCAAACAGTTACTGGTTGCAAGCGTGGCAGCTTTACCGATGTTGGCAATGGCTCACGCGGGACATGACCATCACAGTGGATTCTGGTCTGGCTTTGTCCATCCTTTTACCGGTTTAGATCACCTGATGATGGCGATTGCCTTTGGTGTATTGATGTGGACTGCAAATCAACGCTGGAAAATCACGGGTCTCATCGGTCTTGCAGTAGCGATGGTTGCAGGCTTTGTGCTCGGTAGCAAGGGTCTGCTTTCAACTTCACTGGCTGAGTCAGGCATCATCGCTTCACTGGTTATTTTAGCTGTTGCGCTATGGACTAAATCGAATAAGGTTTTGCCTGTCGCTGCAATTTTATTGGCCAGCTTCCACGGCGTAGCGCATGGAAGTGAACTGGGTCAAGGTGGACATGTATCGCTATTAATTGTCGGTATGGTTTCAGCAATGGCTTTGATTTATGGTGCAGGCTTGGCTCTAGGTGCATTCGTGAAAAAATATGTGCCTTATGGCAAGCAGATCGTTGGTGGTCTAGCTGCAGTTGTTGCTGTCATTGGTTTGGCTTAATGCCTGGAAAATCATTTTCAGATGATATTGGATTGATTTGTTGATGTACGAACTGACAGAAAAAAGCACGCAGCAGAACTTATGGTATGCACGTCTGGAAATGGGATTTCAGGCGCAGCAACAGACTGTGCGAACCATTTTGCAACATCGCAAGCATCATGGACCGGTACGCATCCAGAAAATGTTATGGCCAGAAGCCAATGGGATTTGCCATGCCATTATCGTGCATCCGCCAGCAGGGATCGCCGGTGGAGATCATCTCACTTTTGATATGCAGGTGGATGCCAATGCTCATGCTTTGGTGACCACACCGGGTGCGGGTAAATGGTACAGAACCAATGGCAAGCAGGCTTTTCAGCACATTCATATCCGTTTAAATGACAATGCGATTTTTGAATGGCTACCTCAAGAAACCATGCTGTTTGATGGGGCTAATGCCAGTTCCGAAACAATCGTCCATTTAGATGCGGCAGCCAGTTTTATTGGTTGGGATATGCTGGTGATCGGCCGTCAGGCACGAGATGAGCAGTTTGCACAGGGGGCTTATCAAAACCGGTTTCAGCTTTGGCGTAAAGACAAATTGCTGGTTGTAGATACCTTGAATTTTAAAGGCAATGACCGCTGGCTCAGTTCATGTCTAGGGATGAATGGACATGCGGTGATGGGTAGCTTCTGGGCTGTACCGCCTGAAAAATACCGCGCGAGTTTTTATCTGGAACAACATCTCGATTTAATTCGTGAGCTTATTATGCGGATGGATGTACCGATTACCTTGACTTTGCTTGGCGATGTAATTAGTGCACGTTTTCTGGGAGATGATGTCCGTCAATGCCATGATGGTTTTGCTGCAATTCGCGCTCGATTAAGACGTTACTGGTTCGGTCTGGATGAGGCATTTCCGAGGATTTGGCGGACGTAAAAGTCTTCATAATCGTCTTAAAAAATGTCCTCTTTTAAAGATGAGTGAGAAGCGTTGCTCCGCAAAAAAAATTAAGGATTCCTTTGACTGGAAGAAGGCTAAGAGCAGGTCAAATCCCTCCCGACCTCCCTTTGATAAAGGGAGGAGAAAAGCTCATCTCTTTTATAAAGTTGAAATGGGAAAGATTTTAAATCTTGCACATATTTTGCTTAGAAATACATATATATCAATGAGGAACCAGTTATGGAACTCAATCCTACAGAAAAAGATAAACTGCTGATTTTTACTGCGGGTCTGGTGGCAGAGCGTCGTAAAGCCCGAGGTTTAAAGCTGAATTATCCAGAAGCCATTGCCTATATTTCTGCGGCACTGCTTGAAGGTGCGCGTGATGGCATGACGGTGAGTGAATTGATGCATTACGGTACGACTTTACTGACACGTGATGATGTCATGGAAGGCATTCCGGAAATGATTGCAGAAGTGCAGGTCGAGGCAACCTTTCCAGATGGATCAAAGCTGGTCACTGTCCATCAACCGATCATATAGGAGCAGCACATGATTCCAGGGGAAATTTTTACACCTGAGAGCGATATTGAAATGAATGTCGGTCGGGAAATTTTGAAGGTGACTGTCGCTAATATTGGTGATCGACCGATTCAGGTCGGATCACATTTCCATTTTGCCGAAGCAAATGATGCCTTGCAGTTTGATCGTGAGCTGGCCAAAGGCTTTCGCTTAAATATTGCTGCCGGTACGGCGATTCGTTTTGAGCCAGGGCAGAAACGTGATGTGGAACTGGTCGCACTGGCTGGGAAACGTGAAGTTTATGGTTTCGCCGGGCGGGTCATGGGCAAGCTCGATTCATAAAAATTGCAGCAGAATTATAAAGGTTTATAAATCATGAAAATGTCACGTCGTGCTTATGCCGAAATGTTTGGACCGACAGTCGGGGATCGTGTTCGTCTAGCTGATACTGAATTATTCATTGAAGTCGAACAGGATTTCACCACTTATGGTGAAGAAGTTAAATTTGGTGGCGGCAAGGTCATTCGTGATGGTATGGGACAATCACAACTTTTGTCATCCGATGTAGCTGACACTGTCATTACAAATGTGCTGATTGTTGACTGGTGGGGTATTGTAAAGGCCGATGTAGGCCTAAAAAATGGTCGAATCTGGAAAATCGGTAAAGCCGGTAACCCGGATATCCAGCCAAATATTACCATTCCACTCGGTGCAGCTACAGAAGTCATTGCTGGCGAAGGACAAATATTAACAGCTGGCGGAATTGATACCCATATTCACTGGATCTGCCCGCAGCAAGTTGAAACGGCACTGATGTCTGGTACAACCACGATGGTCGGTGGCGGTACGGGTCCGGCAGCTGGAACTTCTGCGACCACAGTAACTCCAGGACCTTGGCATATTGCCACTATGTTGCAAGCGATTGATGATTTACCGATGAATATTGGTTTATTAGGTAAGGGTAACTTAAGCCAGCCAGAGCCAATTGCAGAACAAATTAAAGCAGGTGTAGTGGGTTTAAAATTACATGAAGATTGGGGTTCTACACCTGCAGCGATTGATAACTGTCTGACTGTAGCCGACCAGTATGATGTACAAGTCGCCATCCACACTGACACACTAAACGAAAGTGGCTTTCTAGAAGAAACTTTGGCAGCTTTTAAAAATCGAACCATTCATACTTATCATACTGAAGGTGCAGGTGGCGGACATGCGCCGGACATTTTAAAAGCCATTGGTCAACCGAACGTATTACCATCTTCAACAAATCCAACCCGTCCATATACCGTCAATACCATTGATGAACATCTGGACATGTTGATGGTTTGTCATCATCTCGATCCAGCGATTGCAGAAGATGTGGCATTTGCAGAAAGTCGTATCCGCCGTGAAACCATTGCTGCAGAAGATATATTGCAGGATATGGGCGCAATTGCCATGATGTCTTCTGACTCTCAGGCAATGGGACGTGTCGGTGAAGTAATCTTACGGACTTGGCAAACGGCGCACAAAATGAAAGTGCAACGTGGGCCTTTAGAAGGTGATACAGCCTATAAAGACAATAACCGGGTCAAACGTTATATCGCTAAATATACGATTAATCCTGCAATTACTCATGGTTTGAGCCACGAAATTGGTTCGGTGGAAGAAGGTAAATTGGCCGATCTAGTGCTGTGGAAGCCTGCATTCTTTGGAGTCAAACCATCCATGATTATTAAGGGCGGCATGATTGCAGCAGCGCCGATGGGTGATATTAATGCTTCTATTCCAACGCCACAGCCTGTGCATTATCGTCCAATGTTTGGGGCTTATCCGCGTGGTGTGCATAACACCTGTATTACGTTCCTGTCACAAGTTGCAATTGATGATGGCGTACATGAAAAATTAGGTCTGAAAAAGTTGATTTCACCATGTAAGGCGACACGCCAGGTAACTAAACAGGACATGAAACATAATAGTTACTGTCCTGTCATAGAAGTACATCCAGAAACTTATGAGGTTCGTGCCGATGGTATGCATCTGACCTGTGAGCCAGCAGAAGTGTTGCCGATGGCTCAACGTTATTTCTTGTTTTAATTACCTCTCCCTGACCCTCTCCTTAAAGGAGAGGGAATTTCCACTATTTAAATAAACTCTTGGAAAGTTTCTTCTCCCTTTGGGAGAAGGTTAGGATGAGGGGTATTTTCTTATTTTTTGATCTTGATGAGTATATTTAAAAAATATATAGATTACTAATTCAATAGATTAGATAGAGTTTGCTAATTTGCTCAATATGTCAGAATACCCATTCATTTATCAAGATGAAAATTATATATATTTATATAAACATCAGCCCATCACTGATAGTCGACTAAAGCTTCTTACAGAAGGGACTATAAGTTTTACAAATCCTAAAAATTTTAATGACCCTTTGGACTGTGTAGGAAATATTGATGAGAGTCATCATTATTCAGCAGAAGAAATAAAGAAAATATTTAAAGATAGGGGGGCAAAGATAAGTCGAAAAAAGGCAGAAAAAAAGGCTAAGAAATATAAGGATTCTGAAAAAAGAAAGATACATGATCTAAGCTATTTCAAAGAAATGAATGATCGCATGGGAATCTGCTGCTTAAACCACAACCCACTTAATATTCTTATGTGGTCTCATTATGCAGATTTTCATAAAGGCTTTTTAACAGAATTTAAATTTCTGAAAAGAGATTTACTAAAATCGAATTCAGTTTATGCGAAGTTTTTTCCTATTCCTGTAAATTATTCAAATAAAATGCCATTAGTTACATTAAAAGATCGTTTAAAATCAGACGAAAAAATATTAGAGATCTATACAACGAAATCTGAAGAATGGAGCTATGAAAAAGAGTTCAGAATTTTAAGACCTTATACAAATGAACCGATCCAAAAAATTCCTTATACAGATTTAATTTGTACTGTAATTGGTGGAATTAAAATTTCATCCAAAGATGAGGAAAAACTTAAAAAGATATGTAGTAAAAATAAAATTCCCTATTTTAGAGTAGAAAGAATATTCAATAATTATGGTCTAACAGTTCCTAATCATCCTAGATTAGATCGAACTATTAATGAAACTTCATGAAAATTTAATGATCCTTTTTGGCGCATAAATTGCTTGTCACGCTTATTCAATTTTACTGTTTGATATAACACATCAGGGATTAAACGTGACCAGCACATATCTACGCGGACAAGAACTCATAGATCAAATTCGAAACCAGCCTTATTCACGTGATTTGATTGGCTATCATGGCGATGTACCAAAAGTAGAATGGCCTAATCAGGCCCGTGTCGCAGTTCAATTTGTACTGAATTATGAGGAAGGTGGTGAAAACCACGTAGAACACGGTGATGCCGGTTCAGAACAGTTTCTATCTGACATTATTGGCGCAGCCAGCTTTCCAGACAAACACATGTCGATGGATTCTATGTATGAATATGGCTCACGTGCAGGTTTCTGGCGTATTCATAACGAGTTTAAAAAGCGTAATCTGCCGATGACCATATTCGGGGTTGGGATGGCTTTAATTCGTAATCCTTATATAGTCGAAGCGATTAAAGAAGCCAATTATGATGTAGTTTCACATGGTCAGCGCTGGGTGCATTATCAGGACATGCCAATTGAACTTGAACGCCAGTATATGGATCAGGCGATTAGCGTACTGGAAACCCTGTTCGGCAAATCACCGATTGGCTGGTATACCGGTCGGGATAGTCCAAATACCCGTCAATTACTGGCTGAATTTCCTCAGATTCAATATGACTGCGACAACTATGGCGATGACTTGCCATTTTGGAGCACATTGACCAATCAGGCAGGTGAAACACGCCCTCATTTGATCATCCCCTATACTTTAGAAAGCAATGATATGAAATTTAGTTCACCGGGCGGCTTTAATAGCGGGGAACAATTCTATCAATATTTAAAAGATGCCTTCGATGTGCTCTATGCTGAAGGTGAAACTGAACCAAAAATGCTATCGATCGGGATGCATTGTCGTATTTTAGGGCGGCCGGGACGCTTTAAAGCCCTACAAAAGTTCCTCGATTATGTTCAAGGTCATGAAAAAGTCTGGATTTGCCGCCGAGGTGATATTGCAGCGCATTGGTATAAATATCACGTACTAAAATGAGAAAAATATATTAAAAAAGAGAACCTTGAGTTCTCTTTTTTTGCTTTATACATCATATAAAAATATAAGATCAAGACGATTTGGCACTGTTATTGCAAAACCTGTACTGAACAAAAAATGAATATCATCAGGCGATTTAATAGTGCAACTCGTTGAATTTAATCAGGCATCTCTAGAAGAGGCCATTACCTTTTTAAAGCACTGTGTGCAAATACCGAGCTGGTCGACCCAGATTGAAGCAAAGCGTCCTTATATATCTGTTGAAGATGTATTGAATATAGCCAGACAACAGGCTGCAACCTGGACCTGGGATGAAATCAAAGCAGCTTTGGATAATCATCCACGTATTGGTGAAAAAAAGGCACAGGCTGAATTAAGCGAAGTTGAAAAAAACTTTTCCAATCGTGAACAGGCTGCGATAACTCAGGACGAAGCAACTCAGCAAGCTTTGCTAGAAGGCAATATCGCTTATGAAAAAAAATACGGTTATATCTTCCTGATTAAAGCGGCTGGTCTAAATAGCCAAGAAGTGCTGAATGCCTTGAAAGATCGTTTAGCTAATGATCCGGAAACTGAAAAAGGTATTGTTCATACGCAACTGGCGGAAATCGCTTTATTAAGACTGTCACAGGAGCTGCAAGCATGATCAGCACTCATATTTTAGATACGCATCTCGGCAAACCTGCAGCACATGTTTTAATCAAACTCTTTGATGAAGAAGGTGAATTACTCGGAAAAGCATTTACCAATGCAGATGGTCGAGTCACAGATTTTGGTTTAACCGAATTTGAGGAAGGTAAATACAGTCTTGAATTTGCTACTTCTGATTATTTTGAAGGCTTAGGTCTAGAAACTTTCTTTCCTAAAGCAGTCATTCATTTTCAGGTGAAAGATGCCTCTCAGCACTTTCATATTCCTTTACTGATCAGCCCATTCGCGTACTCCACATATCGCGGAAGCTGATTTTTTTATTCAAGCTTTCAGGGAGAGAAAAAGAATGACAGAACAAAGCACAAACATTTCACCAGAACATGAATATCTGGGCGCAGGCAAAAGTGCAGCCTATGGCTTGCAACATGTATTGACCATGTACGGTGGTATTATCGCACCACCACTCATTGTGGGTACTGCCGCAGGTTTGGAAGCTACACAAATCGGTTTATTGATTGCGGCTGCATTGTTTGTTGGCGGTCTGGCTACGATTTTACAAACCATTGGAGTGAAATATATCGGGGCTAAATTGCCACTGGTACAAGGGGTTTCCTTTGCGGGTGTGGCGACGATGGTGGCGATTGTAACTACAGGTGGCGGCTTATCAGCTGTTTATGGTGCAGTCATCATAGCTTCATTAATTGGTTTCTTCCTTGCGCCTTATTTTTCTAGAATTATCCGTTTTTTCCCGCCAGTCGTGACCGGCTGTGTGATCACGATTATCGGTTTATCACTTTTACCCGTAGCCGTTCGCTGGATGATGGGGGGTAATAAAAATGCACCTGAATGGGGAGGTGTTGAAAATATCAGCCTGGCCGTGATGACCTTGGCTATTGTGATCTGTCTAAACTTGAGCAGAAATGCCTCGATTCGTCGCTTATCTATTTTATTGGCGATCGTAATGGGTTCAGTGCTGGCTTATCTGTTTGGTTTTGGCGATTTTAGTAAAGTCGGCCATGGTGCATGGGTACAATTTCCGAGTTTCTTTGCTTTTGGCATGCCGACCTTTGAACTCAGTGCAATCATTTCCATGCTGATTGTGACGTTGGTGATTATGACTGAAACGACGGCTGATATTATTGCTGTAGGTGAGATTGTTGGAACCAAAGTAGATTCAGAACGTATTTCGAATGGTCTGCGTGCAGATATGTTCTCAAGTGCAGTTGCACCGATTTTTGGTTCATTCATGCAAAGTGCTTTTGCGCAAAACGTCGGGCTGGTTGCCATTACCGGGATTAAAAGCCGTTTTGTGGTCGCTGCTGGCGGTATGATTTTAGTGGTTTTGGGATTACTTCCAATTATGGGCCGACTAATCGCCGCAATTCCGGTTCCGGTACTTGGTGGTGCAGGATTGGTGCTATTTGGTACAGTAGCTGCGAGTGGTATCCGCACCTTGGCGAAAATAGATTATAACGAGCAGAAAAATCTGATCATTGTTGCAACTTCAATTGCAGCCGGCATGATCCCGATTATTGACTATTCTTTCTATGCCAATTTCCCAAAATGGTTCCAAACCCTGTTCCATTCTGGCATCAGTTCAACCTGTTTAATGGCGATCCTTTTAAATATTCTGTTTAATCATCTGCCTATGTTTAAGTCGAAAACAGAGGTTCCGGAAAAGGTCGCAGAAACGCTGCATTAAAGTTTGATTTCCTCCATATGCCCATGCCAGTCATGGGCTTTTTTTATCAAAAATTAAAAAAGTTGGCTTTGTTCTTGCTTAATCCAGAATGAGATTTTTAATTCCATTGGGGAACCTTATTTATGAAATTTACTCAAGTTTCTGCTGCAACATTACTTGCATTGGGTGCAGCATCTGCACAGGCAAAACCAGTCTGGCAGGATTTTAGCGTTACTGGGCTTTATGGGGAAAACTATGAAGTTGTAGATGAAAAACAGGCAACCCTAACTGTTGAATACGCTGCAAAAGTTAAATATGCAGATGTTTTCTTTTTCATTGACCGTATGCGTGGTTCCGACGATATTAAATCAAGCTATTTTGAATTTTCACCACGTTTAAGTCTGGGTGAAGTTTCAGGTCAAAAGCTGGCATTTGGTCCAGTGAAAGATGTGCTAGTGGCAACGACTTGGGAAGGTGGTGAAGGTTTTGATAACTTCCTGTACGGTGTAGGTTTCGACCTGGCTATTCCAAAATTCAATTATGCCAGCGTGAATCTTTATCGTGTAAATAATGAAAATATGGAAGACGACTATCAGCTCACCTTGACCTATGGTGTGCCATTTAAACTGGGTACTGAAGAGTTCCTGGTAGATGGCTTCCTGGACTGGTCAACTGCTGAAGATGATCATGCGAGCGAGATGAACTGGACGACTCAGTGGAAATGGAATGTCGGCAAGCACATTTCTCCTGATACCAATTTATATCTTGGTATTGAGCATTCGGTTTGGAATAACAAATACGGTATTCCGGATGCAGATGAAAACAACGTGAGTGCTTTAGTGAAATATCATTTCTAAATACAACAAATAAGAAATTAAAAAGCCCTTATTAATAAGGGCTTTTTAATGGGCTTAATTTTCGATAAAAATCTTTTCAGGAAAAGTATAAACATCACAGTTTGGACCAGTGCCGATACGATCGATCACCACGAAATCACTCGGAGCTTCAAAGGTCAGCAAAGGATGATGCCAGGTGCCGGCACGATAATTTACGCCTTGTGTACCATTACTGATAAAAGCCTGAATTTGACTGAGATCAGGTTTTTCATGATCCAGATTAGGTGCAACCACAATTAAAAATTTCTGGCCTTGCATCGGGATGAACGCTTGTGAACCGACAGGATGACGTTCCAGCATTTCGATTTCAAAGGGAATGGCAGTGGTCTGAATATTTCTAAAAATACTTAGACCAACTTTTGCATCTGTTTCAGCCACAGCCAGAGCATGATAACGCTCAGTCTGCTGATCATTAATATGGAAAAAATCATTGCCTTCGCAGGCAATGACCTCGCCATAAGGCAAGAAACTTTCAGCAGTTAAGGGCTGTATTTTTATGCTTTGCATGCTCATAGTTGTAATTACTCAGACAACTTTTCCCCATAGACGAATCCGGCTAATGCCGCCATCCGGAATCATATTCACCCGAATATGAGAAATTTTTTCCTGTTTTAAGATTTCCTTAACAAAGCTATGAATATGATCCATCTGCATATCTTGTGCTTCAAGCAGGAATGGCCAGAACATACTTTGCGGAATTAACTGCTGATCAGTCGCATCTTCAATATAAATCGCTTGGATAGAGACTTGAGCAGGGAAGTTGCCTTTAAAATGTGCGGTATCAATCTCAATTTTTTCAATCTGGCCACTCTGACCCAAGGCCAGAATACACCAGTCAAAACCGGGTGCACGACGGCGTTTAGTTTCCCAGCCATCCCCCATATTGATGCCACGGCCTGGATTAATCAGATTACGTGGATGACCAAAGTGTGCATCACTATAGGCAATGACACGACCGCCATTTTCCAGAGCGACCAGATCAATCACCTGATTGCTGTCCTGAACCTGAATTTTTACTTCACCATAGACTTTAAAGCGCGCCACACCCCCGTCAGGGAAAATATTTAGACGTACATGCGTAAAGACTTCGTCTGAAGCAATATTGAAAATATGATGCTGGCTCGGACCTAATATACTGTTTGGTAAAATTGAGTGCCAGGTTGCAGTGCTTAAGTCACCATTTGGTGCATAGCAGGCTTCGACTGCGGCAGAGGCAGGGTAATTTCCGGTAAAAAACGTGGTATCAATATCTAGTGCTTTGATGGTTCCAGCTACGCCCAGTTTGACAATGGCCCAGTCATAGCCGGCATGGCGCTTGCGGCGGGTTTCCCAGCCATCCATCCATTTGCCATGATCATCAAATTTATCTTCAACAAAAATTGGTGCATCAAATTGCAACATTCGTTTTGCTTCAGCAAAAAAATCATCTGAACATTCAAGAATTTCTGCACCAATCCGGCTATCAGCCAAGTTGGTAAGCTGCTGGATATGGGCAGGGATCTCGAAAATGGGTGCAAATAATCTTGCCATAACTATGTTCCATTCAAATTATGTTTAACGTGAATCTAATTTTTTATAAAAGCCTGTAATTCTGCTGAAAGACCTTATAAAAACAGGTTTTTAATGAATAGATGAATGCACGGCTTGTGCCAACTTTTGAGAAAAATCAGTGCATTATTTTCGAAATGGCACGCTTTTAGCTACACAGGGAGGAAGAAACACAATTTTGAGAGGAGCAAATAGATGGAGATTACAATTATTGGTGCAGGGATGGGGGGATTGACCACAGGAATTGCACTAAAAAAGTTTGGGCATAAAGTCACCATCTATGAACAGGCAGAAAAGATTTTACCGGTGGGCGCAGCAATTTCACTTTGGTCAAATGGGGTAAAATGTTTGAATTATCTGGGCTTAACTGAACAGGTCGCCAATCTTGGCGGCCAGATGGATCAGCTGGCCTATATTGATGGCTTGACGGGCGATACCATGACGCAGTTCAGTTTATTGCCGTTAATTGAAGAAGTGGGACAACGTCCATATCCGGTGGCACGTGCAGATTTACAAAACATGCTGATGGACGATTTTGGCCATGAAGATATTCAGCTTGGCAAGAAAATGATCGAGCTGCAAGAACAAGAAGATGGTGTCCTGGTTAAATTTGCGGATGGTACAGAAATCAAAACGGATCTACTGATTGGCGCAGATGGAACTCATTCCATTACCCGTGCCTATGTACTGGGTGAACAGGTTTCTCGTCGCTATGCCGGTTATGTCAACTGGAATGGTCTGGTAGAAATTTCAGAAAATCTCACTCCGGCAGATCAATGGACCACATTTGTCGGGCAAGGTAAGCGCGTTTCGCTGATGCCTGTAGCAGACGGAAAATTCTATTTCTTCTTTGATGTGCCGTTGCCAGCCGGTTTAGAGAATAATCGGGCAGAATATAAAACCTTGTTGAAACAGTACTTTGAAGGTTGGTGTGCGCCGGTTCAGCATCTGATTGATGCGCTGGATGAACAGAAAACCAATCGGGTTGAAATTCATGATATTGAACCGTTTGCTCAGTTCTATAAAGGTCGTGTCGTAATTGTTGGTGATGCCGCACATAGCACCACACCGGATATTGGTCAGGGTGGTTGTCAGGCCATGGAAGATGCGATCTATCTGGCTCGGTCTTTACAGATTAATACCCTTGGGCTGGAAGATGCCTTGAAACGCTATCAGAACAAACGCAATGAGCGTGCCAATGAGCTGGTATTGCGTGCACGTAAACGCTGTGATGTCACGCATATGAAAGATGAAGCCGTGACCAAAGAATGGTATGAAGAACTGCGTAAAGAGCAGGGACCACATATCATGAAAGGCATTATCAGTAATATTATTGGCAATCCTTTAGATTAATTCTGCCTTTACACTCTTGGCAAAAAGCCCTTCAATGATGAAGGGTTTTTTTATATTTAAATATGAGGGATTCGCTAATAGATTTTTTAGGCCGCAAGTAAAGCTTTCGCTGCCTGCCGATGTGCAGCCTGAACCGCTTCAAGATCCAGATTCAGGATTTCCCGGTTTTTAACGACCCATTGTCCATTCACCATGACATGTTCGGCACGGTCTGCACCGCACAGCAACAGGCCGGCAATCGGGTCATGAATCCCTGAAAAACGCACATCATCCAGACTATAAAAAGCTAAATCTGCCTGAAAATCTGCTGCGATTTGTCCTAGATGCTTTTCACGTCCCAGTAACTGTGCCGAGCCTTGTGTGGCCCAGGTTAAAGCACGTTCAGGCGTAATCACTTCTGCACCATATTTTAAGCGCTGTAAATACATCGCCTGCCGAGCTTCCAGAATCAGATTGGACGCATCACCCGAAGCAGAGCCATCCACACCCAGACCAATGACTGCACCCGCTTCCAGTAAATCCATGGTTGGACAAATCCCTGAAGCCAGACGCATATTGGAATGCGGACAATGACAGATACCGACCTGAGCCTGTCCTAAGCGTTGGATCTCATCGGCATTAAAATGAATGCCATGCGCCAGCCAAGTTCTAGAATTGAGCCAGCCTACACTTTCCAGATAATCGACGGTACGCATGCCAAATTTGGACAGGCAAAATTGTTCTTCATCCAGTGTTTCGGCCAGATGGGTATGCAGACGTACATCCAGTTTTTCTGCCAGTGCCGCACTTTCTCGCATAATCTCTTGGGTGACTGAAAATGGTGAACATGGTGCAAGCGCAATATTGACCATCGCATCAGCACTACGCTGGTGAAATTTCTGCACCAACCGTTCTGAGTCCAGCAGAATGGTGTCCATATCCTGTACGGTATGCTGCGGTGGCAAGCCACCAGAATCTTCACCCAGACTCATGGAACCTCGGGTCAGCATGACCCGAATCCCTAATTGTTCTGATGCTTCAACCTGAACACCAATGGCATCGGACAGCTGCTGTGGAAACAGATAATGGTGATCCGCCGCAAAGGTACAACCGGAAAGCAGTAATTCAGACAATGCAATTTGAGTGGCTAGATAATGCTGTTCAGTATTCAATTTGGCCCAGACCGGATATAAGGTTTTTAGCCATGGAAATAGCGGAGCATTGACCACGGGAGCCCAAGCACGGGTCAAGGTCTGATAAAAATGATGATGGCTATTAATCAGTCCCGGTGTAATCACCAAATTCTGGGCATCAAAGAACTGGTCATAAGGCGATGCTGGGGTTTGTCCCAAAGCCACCAGTTCAATAATTTTGCCATCGCGAATGACCAAGCCACCACGGGCATCCAGACCATTCGAGGTAAATACAGCAAGAGGATTTTTAATCCATAAGGTTGTCATATCTTTTTTCCAATAAGTTTTATTTGTACTGTTGCTAAATCAGGCAGCACATGAGGCATTGAGCTGTTGTAATTTAATTTTTAAATCTTCCATCCGGTCGATCAGATGGTTCATCATGATTTGTGAGATACGGGAAATTTGCCGTTTCGGTGCCACACAAAGGGCAAGGGTCAGCGGATGCATCCCTTTTTCAATGATCGGTTTAAACACCAGTTCATCGCGTTCTAAATAAGGCAAGGCGTCGATATAGGAAAGTACCCCAATTCCTAAGTTGCGCTCTGCCAGAGAAGTAATCATGCGAATGTCATTACATTCCAGCTTTTGCTGTGGCATAAATTGGTGATGTTTATACAGGCTATAAACATAGTCATGAATGATTAAAGGGGCGCAGGGAATGAGATGCTTGAAGTTTAAAGTGTCGGAAAAATAGATTTTTTCTGCCTGAGCCAAAGGATGAGATTTGGCCATCACAAATCCAACCGGGATTTCCACAAAAGACATGACTTCGAGCTGATTATGACTTTTAGGATTGAGCAGAATGCCAAAATCAACTTCAGCATCCATAATCATTTTAGAGACAGTATCACTTTCCTGAATCTGGATATTGAAATTGATCCAGGGATAGTTTTCATACATATATTGTAGAGAATCTAAAACGAAACCGTCACTGAGTGCCGCAATGAGCCCGAGTTCAATGCTGCCGCGCGATAAACCCTGAATTTCATCAAAACGTACACAGGTCTGTTGGAATTCTTTTTGCCATTTGAGTAGGTCGGCATAGAGCAATTCACCCGCTAATGTCAGCTTCAGGCCACTCGGCAACCGTTCAAAAAGCACGATGCCAAATTCTTCTTCTGCCAGAGCGATCTGACGATGAATCGCGGAGACGGAAATATAAAGCTGATCAGCTGCTTTTCTGAGGCTGCCTGTTTTGGCTACGGCAATAAAATATTCTGAAAATCTTGAAAAAGTAATATTCATAAAATCACATCAACCCACCTGCACATCGTTTTAATCACATAATTTTCAGCTGGAAACTAAGTGATTCTGGTTCTATGCAAGTGGACAAGCGATTTCTGTGCCAATTTTCAAAGAAATGGAACGGTAAAAGTTTTGTGTTCTATTTATTGGAACATGGGCTACGAAACATTCTAATAGACAGCAGAACAGGCATTTGGCTAATTTTATTAAAGAACAACTAGGCAGCTTAATGAGATAAAAATTTAAGCCGTTGTCATGCGATAAATATTTGTGAGTGAACTATGAATGCGATCCCGGTGCTTAATTTATTCAGTCAACCGCACTGTAGCGGCTTTGACCCATCAGACTGGAATATCCTGGCTCAGCATTGGTATCCAGTTGCCCGTATTCAGGATGTGAGTACTACGCCACAGCAGGTACAACTTCTGGATGTGAAGATGGCCCTATATCAAACTGAGAGTGGCAGCATTCATCTGGTTCGTGATATCTGTCCGCATCGTGGTGTACCATTAACCAAAGGCTGGGTAAAGGGTGAAGAAATTATTTGTCCTTATCATGGCTTGCATTACAACACGCAAGGAAAATGCACTAAAATACCGGCTCAACCAGAACTAACCAACATTTCGGATCGTTTTACCTTAACCAAGTTTCCAGTGGTCTTGAAATATGGTCTGGTCTGGACCAGCCTGTTTAGCCGGGATGAATCAGAAGCTAATTTCCCTGATCTGGATACCTGGGACAGTGAAGAGCACCAATCCATCTTACCGCCATTTGTTGATATCGGTGGTTCAAGTGGCCGGCAGCTGGAAGGCTTTATTGATGTGGCGCATTTTGCCTGGGTGCATCATGAATCGTTTGCTTCACGTGATAATCCGATCGTGCAAAAGTATTCCACTGTGCGCACTCCTTATGGCTTGCATACAGAATATGTCAGCGATGTCAGCAACTATCCACATGGCTTGCAGCATCTGGCACCCGAAGGATTCTTGTGGAAACGTGTGTTTGATGTCTATCCACCATTTTCAGCGATTTTAACAGTGCATTTTCCGGAAAATGGCATCCTGAAAATTCTGAATGCCTGCTGTCCGGTATCTCACAATAAAACCCGTTTATTTGTGCCATTGACCCGTAATTTTGATACGACTGGTGATCTGCAAGCGGTTTATGACTTTAACGCACAGATTTTTGCTGAAGATCAGGACATGGTCGAAAGCCAGAAACCAGAAGAATTACCTTTGGATATTACGATGGAAGCACATTTTGAAGCTGACCGGTCTTCGACAACTTATCGCCGCATTCTGGCGGAATGGGGTCTAAGCAAGCGCTATATTGTTTAAATTAAATTTCCTCCTTTATGCACCCTGGTCTGTTGGGGTGCTTTTTTTATTCCATGCCATCTGTTCAAAGTCCTATTTTATAAGCACATATGACCTTTGAACTTTCGATTGTTAGAGTAATTTATGCCACAGCCTAGCCATGAGCAAATGCTATCTTTTTTAAGATTATCCAATAAGGTTGCCAAGCGGGCAATGTCTTTAGGCCATCATCCTTTTGGTGCGGTGCTGGTTGCACCTGATCATGAAACGGTTTTACTGACCCAATGTAATATTGATACGGTCAACCATGCAGAAAGTACTTTAGCCCGGATCGCAGCCAGCAATTTTACGCCGGATTATCTGGCTGAATGCACCTTATATACGGCAGTTGAACCTTGCTGCATGTGTTCTGGAACGATTTATTGGGCCAATATCGGGCGGGTGGTCTATGCCATGACCGAAGAAAAATTATTGCAATGTACTGGAAACCATAATGAGAATCCGACTATGAGTGTTTCTGCTGAGTATATTTTTGCTCATGGTCAGAAGAATATTGAGCTGATTGGACCAATCATGGAACTTGAACAGGAAACGGTTCAATTGCAAAAAGACTTCTGGTCATCTCGATGAACATTTGAAATTATTCTTTTTATAATCCTGCTTCATTTTTATTTATAAGATCATAAAAACAGATTTTCCGGATTGTAAGCTCAATTTAAAATGCTGCAATCCAGTTTCTGTATTTTCTTCAACTTACTTTGCTAAATTTAATTTTCTATTTTTAAAAATCCATTTTTATCTATTCAGTATATTGCTAACTATACGCCATTTATTAGCGCACACGATTTAGAGCTAACGCACTTATCTAGCGCAGATCAAAAGAAAATCACAAGAATTTTTAAATATTCAATCTTGTTAATTTTCCACTCTTCAGCTGAGTCTGGTTTTCTAGCAGCTTTGCTCATTGACTTAGATTGAAATCTATATTTCTCGGCTTATATTCTTAACTGTTCAACTTTTTTATACTCAATACTTGGTAGTAAATAATTGTAATTTATAAAAATAAATAAAAGAACAGATCATTCTAAAAATTATAAGTGTCTTGCAATCCACCTGTTCTATTTTTTGAACCGAATTGGAATAGAAGTTGCTAATTAATAGAAATATAGCAATCAGTAAAATTTTTGATGTCGATTCAGATCTTTTAAAGCCGCTATTTATAAAACTCAAATGGCATTCACGGAGGCAATTTATGCTGAATATGTCCAAACATAAAAAGATAATGAAAAAATTTTCACTGCCTGTAATTGCGGCTGCAATTATGGGTTTGGGGATCAGCAGTCAGAGCTTTGCAGTCGATAAAGCTGCATTTGTCTATATTGGACCAACCAGTGACCATGGCTGGACATATTCACATGATCAGGGGCGTATTAAAGCTGAAAAAGCTCTGGGCGGAAAATTCAAAACGACTTATATCGAAAATGTACCTGAAACGGCCGATGCTGAACGTGTGATTCGTAATCTGGCACAGCAGGGCAATAAAGTGATTTTTGCGACCTCTTTTGGTTATATGAACCAGATGGAAAAAGTCGCGAAACAGTTCCCAAATACCGTATTCATGCACGCGACCGGTTATAAGCAGGGGAAAAACCTAGGCATCTATGATGTACGTACCTATGAAGGGGCTTACATGCTGGGTGTAGTGGCAGGGCAAACCACCAAAACTAATACCTTGGGTGTCGTAGCCTCATTCCCGATCCCGGAAGTGGTTCGTAATATTAATGCCTATACCTTGGGTGCACAAAGCGTCAATCCTAAAGTCAAAACCAAAGTCATCTGGGTGAACTCATGGTTTAACCCGGGTAAAGAACGTGATGCGGCTTTGGCGCTGATTTCTCAAAAAGCTGATGTGCTGATGCAAAACACAGATTCGCCAGCAGTTGTGCAAGCCGCGCAGCAAAAAGGGGTGTATGCCTTCGGCTGGGATTCAGACATGAGCAAATTTGGTCCTAAAGCACATCTGGCTGCTTCAGTATTGCACTGGGAAAAAATTTATACCCCAGCCATGCAGCAAGTGGCTAATAAAACCTGGAAACCTGCCGCTCTCTGGTATGGCGTAAAACAGGATGCAGTGAAAATTGAAAACTTCGGGCCTGCTGTTCCTGCCAAGGTGAAACAGTCCGCTCTAAATGCACAAAGTGCGATTCATAAAGGCACATTACATCCATTCCAGGGCCCAATCTATAAACAGGATGGAACTTTGGTGATTGCCAAAGGCAGCAAAATGACAGATGAAGCGCTTGGAAAAATGAACTTCTATGTGAAAGGGGTTGAAGGTTCATTACCTAAATAATTCTTTCACTATGTGTATGACTTAAAAATAAAAGAAAGTAAATCCTGAAAAATCATTCCCCAGTCCATGAATCACTTTATGGACTGGGCCAAAATGAGTGGAGACTGAGTTATGAGCGATCTGCCTCACATGTCAAATGACATCGAAACGTCATCGCTCAATGAGCAGCAAATTCCACGACTGGAGCTGATTAATATCAGCAAAAGCTATAACTCATTGAAAGCAAATGACAGTATTAATCTAAAAGTCCAACCTGGGCAAATTCATGCCATCCTGGGTGAAAACGGTGCTGGTAAAAGTACCTTGATGAAAATCATCTACGGCGCGACCAAAGCGGATAGCGGTCATATCGTCTGGAATGGCAAAGAAGTACAGATAGAAAGTCCGTCGATGGCCAGAAAACTGGGCATCGGCATGGTGTACCAGCATTTTTCCCTATTTGAAACCATGACCGTGGCTGAAAATATTTTATTAGGTCTGGATGAGAAAATAGACCTAAAAAGCTTAGCGGCTAAAATTACCGAAGTATCAGAACAATATGGCTTGCCGGTAGATCCACGGCGTGAAGTTTTTTCTTTATCGGTTGGTGAGCGACAACGGGTCGAAATTATCCGCTGTCTACTCCAAAATCCGTCCTTACTCATTTTAGATGAACCGACTTCAGTCTTAACTCCACAAGCGGTACGTCAGTTATTTAAAACTTTGCGACTGGTGGCTTCGCAAGGTGTCTCAATTCTTTATATCAGCCATAAATTGCATGAAATCAAAGAACTCTGTGATGAAGCGACGATTCTGCGTAATGGTAGAGTCACCGGCTATGTACTGCCTTCTGAAAACAGTACCAGTGAACTGGCCAAATTAATGATTGGCCGGGAATTGCCGACTTATGCGCATGCTGAATATACAGGCGAACATCGCACGCTGTTTCTGGTGAAAAACCTGAATTACGAAACTGATGATCCTTTTGGCGTGTCCTTATCCAATATTCAACTCAACCTGAATTCGGGTGAAATTCTGGGCATTGCCGGTATTTCGGGTAATGGTCAATCTGAATTACTGGTACTGCTTTCAGGTGAGCAAACGGCGAAAAGAGGTCAGGTTTTTCTACTAGATCATGATATTTCTGAACTCAGTGCAGGCCAGCGACGTGATCTAGGCTTGGGCTTTGTTCCGGAAGAGCGTTTAGGTCGGGGTGCTGTGCCGAATATGACATTGGCACAAAACACTTTATTGACTGCTTTTCGTCAGGGTTTAAACAAATGGGGCTTTATCCAGTTTGAGAAAACTGTCGCTTTTGCCCAGCAATGTATCGAAAAATTCGGGGTAAAAGCTGCAGGACCACAAGCTGAAGCCCGCAGCCTTTCGGGTGGGAATCTGCAAAAATTTATTGTAGGGCGTGAAATCCTGCAACAGCCCAAAGTGCTGATTATTTCCCAGCCAACCTGGGGCGTTGATGTCGGCGCATCGATGTTTATCCGTCAAACCCTGATTGATCTTTCTCGTCAAGGTGTTGCGATTTTAGTGATTTCAGAAGAGCTGGAAGAACTGTTTGAAATTAGCGACCAGATTTGTGTTCTGGCTGGTGGAAAGCTGTCAGCACCTGTTCCGGCTAAAAATACCAATGCAGAACAGATTGGCCTGCTCATGTCAGGTATTCAGGCAGATCCAGCAATATTAGCTGAGTCCGAGCCTGTCCATGAAGTACATGCGTAGAGAAGAGGTGTAAATATGCATTTATTAGAACCTAGAGAACATCCTTCTCAATTGATGAAATGGCTTTCACCCGTGCTTGCATTACTCGCCATGCTGGTAGTAGGTAGCCTATTGTTTTTAATGCTTGGGGTGAATCCTGCTCAGGCTTTATATATCTTTTTTATTGAGCCATTGACTTCAGTCTATAATCTGAGTGAACTGATAATTAAAGCCAGTCCGCTGATTTTAATTGCCTTGGGTCTGGCTGTTGGGTTTCGTGCCCGTCTGTTTAATATTGGTGCCGAGGGGCAGTTGGCTATGGGGGCCATCTTTGGCGGTGGTATTGCCATCCTGTTTCATGAGCAGATCGGCTGGTGGATTTTACCTTTAATGGTGATTATGGGTGCGATTGGTGGTGCAATTTGGGGTCTGATTCCAGCGCTGCTAAAAACCCATTTTAATGCACAAGAAACCCTGACCACCTTAATGATGAACTATGTGGCATTTTTTCTACTGATGTATCTGGTTAATGGCCCATGGCGTGATCCAGATGGCATGAACTTTCCACAATCCGTAATGTTCTCGGAAAGCGCGACCCTGCCGCTGATTATGGAAGGCACACGGATTAACGCCTCCATTTTTATCACAATCATCGCAGTGGTGCTGTTCTGGGTTTTTATCCGTAAGAGTCTGATGGCTTATAAACTGGAAGTCAGTGGTCAGGCACCTTTGGCAGCTCAATATGCAGGATTTTCAGCTAAAAAAGCTATCTGGTTAAGTTTGGGAATTTCAGGCCTGATGGCGGGGATTGCCGGAATCTGTGAAGTAGCAGGTCCAATCGGCCAGCTCAATCCGAATATCTCACCAGGTTATGGTTATGCAGCCATTATTGTGGCTTATCTTGGCCGATTAAATCCAATTGGAATCGTACTTTCAGGTTTCCTGATGGCGCTGATCTATTTAGGTGGTGAACTGGCACAAATGCAGTTGCAGCTCCCAGTCGCCATTACCGGAATTTTCCAGGGCCTGCTTTTATTTTTCCTGCTGGCTTCAGATGCCCTGATTGAAAACCGCTACCGTTTTGCCAAAAAGAAAGTCAAAAAAACCATGACCACTGCGCAAGCAGCCTGAACCAGACAGAAGAAGGATAACAACATGAGTATTGAATTAACCGCAATTGTTGCCGGAACTGTCGCTGCGGCAACGCCATTGATCTTTGCCGGGCTGGGTGAGCTGGTAGCAGAGCGTACCGGTGTCATCAATCTTGGGGTAGAAGGCATGATGCTGGTCGGTGCCATTGCTGGATTTGCTTTCGCTAGCCAGTATGAAGCCAGTGTCGCCAGCGCCTTATTTATGGGCGGATTGGCAGGCACATTGATGGCACTGATTTTTGCATTTTTTACCTTATCTTTAAGCACCAATCAATCCGCCTGTGGTCTGGCACTCACTATTTTTGGGATCGGGATTTCAGCCTTTCTAGGACAGAATTATGTCAGTACGGCCTTACCGGGTCTGGAAAACCTAAAAATTCCGGGACTCGCTGATATTCCATTCATAGGGCCAGTCCTGTTCCAGCAAAACTATGTGGTGTATCTGTCCATTCTTGCTTTTGTGCTGGTGTGGTGGGTACTGAGTAAAACCCGTTTAGGCCTGTTACTGAAAGCTGTTGGGGAATCTCCAGAAAGTGCACATGCCATGGGCTATAACGTGCTAGCGATTCGCTATGGTGCAGTCATGTTTGGCGGTGCGATGGCAGGTATTGGTGGTGCTTTTTTATCTACGGTTTATACGCCGATGTGGATTGAAAATATGGTCGCAGGACGTGGCTGGATTGCAATTGCTTTAGTCGTTTTTGCTGCATGGAAACCAACGCGTTTGATGTTGGGTGCCTATCTGTTTGGTGGTGTAACGATTTTACAGTTTCATGCCCAGGCTCTGGGTCTAGAAGTACCGAATGAACTGTTATCGGCATTGCCATACATTGCAACGATTGTCGTCTTAGTCCTCATTTCACGTGACAAGAAGTTATTGAAACTCAATTTACCAGCATCACTCGGCAAAACCTTTAGCCTTTAATCGGACAAATCTCAGGAATTACTTTATGAAAATTATAAGCGCAGATTATGTCCTGACCATGAATTCCAACCTGGACTGTATTAAAGATGGTGCTCTCATTAAACAGGTAGGAACATTACAGGAATTAACTCAGCAATATCCTGAAGCTGCAGTTACTCAGTATCCCAAAAGTTTATTGATGCCGGGTTTGATTAATACCCACTGCCACTCAGGCCTGCTACGCGGTACAGCCGAGGGTCTGCCAGTCTGGGACTGGTTGCAACAGTTTATTGACCCGATGCATCGGGTAGTGACTCCGGAAGATGCCAAAATTGCCTCTTATCTCTGCTATGCCGAAGCGCTGCTATCCGGCACGACTACCATTGTGGATATGTGGCGTTATATGGAGGGTAGTGCCGAGGCAGCACAGCAACTCGGTATACGTGCAGTGCTGGTGCCCTATGTGGCTGAACATCCAGATCACAACTATTTTGAAACCCTCAACAGCAATGAAGCTTTAATTCAAAAATGGCATCAAGCTGCAAATGGGCGAATTCATGTTTGGGTTGGGCTGGAACATCTGTTTTATGCTGAAGAAAAGGCCTTGGTACGTATTCAGAAAATGTGTCATGAATATCAGACTGGCTTTCACACGCATAGCAATGAAAGCAAGTTTGATGTCGAAGAAAACCTTCGACGTTATGGCGTGCGCCCGATCCAGACGCTGGAGCAAATGGGTATGCTGGATGTGCCTCAATGCCTGTTAGCGCATTGTGTCTGGACCAATTCAGCAGAGATCGAAATCTTAAAACACTATAATGTTGGTGTCGCACATAATCCGATCTCGAATATGAAACTCGCCTCTGGGGCTGCACCCATTACGAAAATGCTTAAACATGGCATTGCTGTAGGATTGGGTACTGATGGAGAGAAAGAAAATAATAATTTAGACATGTTTGAAGAAATGAAAACTGCTTCTTTACTGGCGAAGTTTTCCGGTTTGGATGCCGCAGCACTCGATTCATGGTCAGTCTGTCAGATGGCAACTCGGACAGGTGCCAAAGCCTTAGGTATGCAGGATCAGATTGGTTCGTTAGAAGCTGGAAAACTTGCCGATATTATTGCAGTAAATATTGCAACTCCAAGAATGACCCCCTTGATCGATCAAGGCCCGTTATTTAATTTACATACCAACCTAGTGCATGCAGTACAAGGGCAGGATGTACATATGACGATGGTGAATGGCCAAGTGGTAGTAGAAAACCGGAAACTGGTACGTGCTGATCTGCAAATCTTAATTGATCAGGTCAATCAGGCTGCTCCAGCCTTGTTCCAGCGACGCACGAAATGGCTCGCAGAACAGGGAAGTGCGGTCAATGAATTACAGCGCCTGTAAATAAAGTTTAAAAACCAACCCTAACTTTAAACAGACTTATCTATGCTCCAGAATGGATAAAAAGGCTTCGATAAAGTTAGGCAGTCTTTTATGATGGATCTGACCGACCTTGATCACTTCATAGGTCAGACCATCAGCCTGAAGGTTGTTACTTTCAGCTTTTAATTTTTGCAGTGTCAACTGCAAGCCTTTTAACCATTCTTCAAGCGCCTTGATCGGGATATCATTTTTAAGATCTCCACCTTGCATGGCAGTTTTAAAATGACTCAAGGTCGTACTATCCTTAAAGCAGGCTTCCACCTGATGTTCAGTATTTTCAAACAGGTCATGCTTAATCACAAATAAAAATTTTCCAATCGCTGGCTTAAGCGCGCTGAGATAAATATTTTTTTCATTCAGGGTATATCTTTTATTTCTGGTATTAATAAATTCTGAATTCCAGCCTTGAGATTCTAGAAAATGATCCATTTCAGCGAAGATGAGATCAGTGACTTGTTCCTCAATGCGTTCTGCGAGTTCCTTCAGTTCATGACTGAGCACGATCAGATTATTTTCCAGCTTTGAGCGCTGGGATTTTTCTTCATCATGCTGCTTGGATTGGGCCAAAATGGCCTGGAAGCGTTGTTCAGGCGTCATGATTTTACTCACTTGATATGCAGCCTTGATCACTTAATCATGTGACTGAAAAGCTTTAATTGCAAGTAGGAATAAAGGAAGATATTTCGGTAGATTCTAAAATAAATAATATATTTATATTGATACAAATTATTGTTTTTAAATTTAATAATTATTATTAGAATATTTTTTATTTGGTTTTAAACTCGAATCATTACATATTTTGTAGCGATTCAATTAAGTTATTTATAATGACTCATTTTACTTACAATTAACTCATCAAAAGATGAAGCCAATATAAAGTGGTTAACGAGAATATTGATAGAAAGGATTAAGAAAATATACATCTATAATCAACTATAAAGAGCCAATAATTTTAATTTTTACATATATTTAAACTTTATTTATTTAGTATAGATCACTCTTTATCTCATTTAATGATTATAGATACCTTTATAAAACCAGATTTTTTCAATTTTCCTCGCTAAGAAACTCAAGAATAGAAAGGCGATGACCATCAAGTTTCAGTATGAAAAATGCACAAAAGACTAAATGTTTTTTTGTTACGCAATTCGAATTGGTAATTTTTTGTACAAAAGAACTGATGTAGAAGAATTATTTATAGGTGGTATTATTTTTATTAATATTATATTTATTTTCTCTTAAATTATTGAATTTAAAATTTAAAATTTTCTTAAATTAAAATTAACAAAAGGATTAGATTAGCTAAACTTCATAACATTATTAATACTTTTCCTTCATTATTTGAAACTAAAAAATTAAATTAGTGTACTATATTTAGTAAAAACGTGATTAAGGTGAAGCATTTAATGTCTATTTCTCCCTTATCTAAGGCTGTCTATACATCCTTAGTTGGATTGCTATTGGCAAATACAACTACCCAGGCCGCTGATGCATTTAGTGCAGAAAGTCCGTGGATGTTGGGTGACTGGAATGGTCAACGTATCCAGCTTCAAGAGCAGGGCTATGATTTTAGCTTTGGATATACAGGTGAAATGGCGACTTTACTTGACGCGAAACGCTCAAATAGCCATGGCACAGAATATACCGGTCAGTTAAACCTGGGTGCTCATCTAGACTTGGAAAAAATTGCCGGCTGGAAGGACACTGAAGCTCAAATTACCGTGACGCATCGCGATGGCCGTAACCTTTCCAATACTTCTGAAGCATTAAATGGTCAGTCACTTGATCAAGCAAATGGTCATTTAAGTTCAGTACAGGAAGTATGGGGCCGTGGTCAAACCTGGCGTCTTACAGATTTCTGGATCAAGAAACAATTCCTGGATCAAAAACTCGATGTGAAAGTCGGTCGTTTTGGTGAAGGTGAAGACTTTAACAGTTTCGATTGTGATTTCCAGAATCTGGCATTGTGTGGTTCACAAGTGGGTAACTGGGTAGGAGATCAATGGTATAACTGGCCAGTTTCTCAATGGGCTGCGCGGGTTAAATATAACGTTACCCCGGAAGTTTATACTCAGGTAGGGGTTTATGAATACAATCCTGAAAATGCTGAGAATCGTGGCAAAGGCTTTAACCTGAGCACAGACGGCTCTAAAGGCGCGATCATTCCTGCAGAAGTGGTCTGGACACCGAAACTGGGTGAGCAAAAACTGCCAGGTGAATATCGTGCTGGTTATTACTACAGCACCGCTGATGTAGATGTCATTGATACAAATTCAGATGCTAAAGGTCATCATCACGGGGGCTGGATTGTAGCTAAGCAACAGCTGACTTCACATCAAGGGGATACATCACGTGGTTTAAGCGGTTTCGTGAACGTCACTGTTCATGACTCTAAAACCAACCAAGTTAGTGATATGCAAAATATCGGTCTTGTCTACAAAGGTGCGATGGATGCCCGTCCACAGGATGAAATCGCTTTGGGTGTTGCCCGTATCAATATGAACAATGATGTATTGGGTAACCGTAGTGAAGAAGTCGATGCGGAAATCTATTACGGCATTCATGCAACTAACTGGCTGACCATCCGTCCAAACCTGCAATATGTCCATCATGTCGGTGCATATAAAGACGGTGAAAATGTCTGGGTGGGTGGAATTAAGTTTAATACGTCGTTCTAATCGGAGTTTTTAGTTGCAAATACACAATTGATTCTTCCATTACTTTGGGGCATTGATGAACTGATACTCCAAGTATTCATGTATTTATAACTAAGAACTTAACAATATGGTGTCTATGCCGCTTAAGTGCTTAGACGTTCAAGAAATCAAAAAAAAGGTGTTCAATATGAATACTTCGTCTTCAGGTTCAGTACTGAAAACGATTCTGGCAGCTATTGCTGCCATTTTCGGTTTGGTTCTGCTATTTGGAGGAATATATCTGGCAACACTTGGTGGGTCTTGGTACTACATCATTGCCGGTCTGTTCTTCCTGGCGACAGCCGTGTTATTACAAAAACGTAAAAGCACAGCCCTTATTGTTTATGCAGTATTGGTCCTTGGTACAGTG
This sequence comes from Acinetobacter sp. CAU_H_60, assembly GCF_058599385.1. NCBI lineage: Bacteria > Pseudomonadati > Pseudomonadota > Gammaproteobacteria > Moraxellales > Moraxellaceae > Acinetobacter > Acinetobacter sp. CAU_H_60. The sequence continues at coordinate 1,476,149 of NZ_CM178653.1, forward strand.
GTATGGGGTCTTTGGGAAGTGGGTTCAGACTTCTTTGCACTGGCACCACGTCTAGATATTTTAGGCCTGTTTGGTCTGGCTCTGCTGATTCCTGCAGTGACTCGCGGTTTTGGTGACAGCAAAGCGGCAAAAATGGCGCTGACAGGCTCTCTGGCAATTACGATTGCTGTCATGATTTATTCTGTATTTAATGACCCGCAAGAAATCCGTGGCGAATTAAAATCACAACAACCTGCAGTCCATCAAGCCATTCCGGGTATTGCCGATGAAGACTGGCCTGCTTATGGTCGTACTCAGTCAGGTTTACGTTATTCTCCATTAAAACAGATCAATTCTGAAAACGTAAAAGATCTTGAACTGGCTTGGGAATTCCGTACTGGCGATACTAAAACAGATAAAGACTCTGGTGAAACGACCAATCAGGTGACTCCAATTAAAGTGGGGAACAACCTGTTCATGTGTTCAACTCACCAATATCTGATTGCACTCGATCCTGCAACTGGTAAGGAAAAATGGCGTTTCGACCCTAAACTGAAAGCGGACAATACCTTCCAGCATTTAACTTGTCGTGGCGTATCTTATTATGATGCGAACAATACTGCAGGTTTTGAAAGCAGTCTGGCTGCACGCTCAACAACTTCTGCTGAATGTCCTCAAAAAGTGATCTTACCAGTCAATGATGGACGCCTGGTTGCAGTGAATGCGACTACGGGTAAAGTATGTTCTGACTTTGGTAACAATGGTGAAGTTGATCTGCAAAAAGATATGCCATTCCCATATCCAGGCGGTTATAACCCGACTTCACCTCCAGTAATTACAGGTACAACCATCATTATCGCGGGTTCAACCACTGATAATTACTCAACTGAAGAACCTTCAGGTGTGATCCGTGGTTATGACGTAAATACCGGTGAATTATTATGGGTATTTGATACTGGCGCAGAAGATCCAAACGCGATTCCAGCTCCAGGACAAAAATTTGTAAACAATTCGCCAAATGCATGGGCACCATTGGCTTATGATGCACAGTTGGATATTGTCTATGTACCAACAGGTGTAGGTACACCGGATATCTACGGTGGTCACCGTACTGAGCTAGATGAGCGTTATGCGAACTCAATGCTGGCACTGAATGCGTCAACTGGTAAATTGATCTGGAACTTCCAGACGACCCATCATGACCTTTGGGATATGGATGTACCAGCTCAACCGACATTAACTGATATCAAAGACAAAAACGGGAACATGGTTCCAGCGATCTATGTGCTGACCAAAACCGGTAATGCCTTTGTGTTAGACCGTCGTACAGGTGAAGCGATCGTTCCGATTACTGAAAAACCAGTACCTCAGTCAGTAAAACGTGGTCCGCAAACTAAGGGCGAGTGGTATTCAAAAACTCAACCATTCTCTGACTTTAACCTGGCACCTAAAGATAAATTGACGGATAAAGACATGTGGGGTGCCACTATGTTTGACCAGTTGATGTGTCGTGTATCGTTCAAGAAATTAAACTATGATGGTATTTATACACCTCCATCTGAAAATGGCACGTTAGTATTCCCAGGTAACCTCGGTGTATTCGAATGGGGCGGCATGTCAGTCAACCCAGACCGTCAAATTGCATTGACCAATCCGATTGGTTTGCCATTTGTGACTCGCTTGATTCCTGCGGATCCTAACCGTGAGAAAACTGCCAAAGGTGCAGGAACTGAAGCGGGCGTACAACCAATGTATGGCGTGCCTTATGGTGTTGAAATCAGTGCCTTCCTGTCTCCATTCGGCTTGCCATGTAAGCAACCTGCATGGGGTTATGTCGCTGGTGTTGATCTGACCAATCATGAAATCGCTTGGAAACGTCGTATCGGTACGATTCGTGACAGTATGCCGGGCATTCCATTGCCTCCATTTAAAATGGGTGTACCAATGTTAGGTGGTCCAATCTCGACTGCAGGTAATGTGATGTTTGTCGGTGCAACTCAAGACAATTACATCCGTGCGATCAACGTGACTAATGGTGATGAGCTGTGGAAAGGTCGTCTACCTGCAGGTGGTCAAGCGACGCCAATGACTTATGAAGCCAATGGTAAGCAGTATGTTGTGATTATGGCGGGTGGCCATGGTTCCTTCGGTACCAAAATGGGTGACTCTTTGGTTGCCTATGCACTACCTGACAATAAATAATGAAGTTTTATAGTTAAGTAAAAAAGCCTGATTCGTCAGGCTTTTTTATGCAAAATACAGGCTGTTATGACAATAAAGCTTGATTATAAAATCATGAACCTTTAGCTCGGCTTTCCTGCAAGTATTCAGTTTGATCTTTTGCAGATGCTGAGTCTTCAAAATTAATAAGACACTTTTAAAACGTTTGAACTCCCATGGCATGAGTGAATGCCAGATATCAGGAATATTAGCTATGCATCTTCATACCACGCGGTTGCCGATGAAATCGACTTTATCCTGTCTGATTGCTTGTATCAGTCAAGGAATTTATGCGGAAGAACCGGTTACAGAGGTACAGCGACTGGCTCCCATTGTGGTTGAAGCAACCCGTACAGATCGTGCCATTCTGGAAACCCCGGCATCTGCCTATTATCTGAATCAGGAACAACAAAATAGCTTAAATGTAAACCTGTCTGAAACCTTAAAAGGTGTGCCAGGTTTGCAGCTGAATAACCGGGAAAACTATGCCCAGGATCTGCAAATTTCCATGCGCGGTTTTGGCGCTCGATCGACTTTTGGTGTGCGCGGGGTACGTTTATATGTGGATGGTATTCCTGCCACCATGCCAGATGGACAAGGACAGACCTCCAATATTGACCTGAATAGTTTGGATCATATTGAAGTATTGAGCGGGCCATTTTCATCGCTATATGGCAATTCCTCTGGTGGAACCATCTTGACTCAAAGCCGAGAAGGGCAAGGTCCGGATTCAGTCACTTTTGGATATTCAGGTGGCAGTCAGAATAAAGGGCAAGCCAATCTGGTGTTACAAGGTGGCTCAGACAATGCTTCTGAGCCTAGCTATGTCATCAGTTCATCTTATTTTGATACTGATGGCTACCGAGACCACAGTAGTGCGCATAAAGTCCTGAATAATGCCAAGCTAACTTGGGACCTGGATGATGGTTCTAAAATTAACTGGGTGAGTAACTATGTCAAAATTGATGCAGATGATCCGGGTGGTTTGACTCGTCCACAATGGGAAGCCAATCCGAAGCAAGTGGTTGGTAATGTCACCAAATACAATGCTCGTAAAGAAATTGAGCAGGTGCAAACTGGCTTAACATGGAATAAGCCGATCAATGATCAGCATGAACTGTACGCTATGGCATATGCTGGACAGCGTTCTGTAATCCAGTATCAATCAACGCCTAAATGTGCTTACGTTGATGACACAGATGTTTGTATACCTAATACAATTCAGCTAGGTAAAAAGCATGCGGGTGGTGTGATTGATTTTGATCGTAATTTTTACGGTACTGACGTTCGTTGGACAGGCAAAAAAGTACTACCAAACTTAAAATTAATTGCCGGTGTTGAGATCGATGCCATGACCGAAGAACGTAAAGGTTTTCAAAATTTTATCGGTGACACGCAATATGGGGTTAAGGGCGAGCTACGCCGTGATGAAGATAACACTTTGTGGAATCTAGATCCTTATCTGCAAGCCTCTTATGCCGTCACTGATACTGTAAATATAGACGCAGGCTTACGTTATAGTAATGTGCATTTCAAATCTGAAGACCGTTACCTAAGCAATGGCGATAATTCAGGTAAAACGACTTATGAGAAATTACTGCCTTCAGTTGCATTCAGTTGGAAAATTCTTCCTGATTTAATGACTTATGCAAGCTATGCACAAGGTTTTGAAACACCTACATTTACCGAAATGGCTTATCCGGCTGATGGTAGCAACGATGTATTAAGCTTAAAAGCGGCTGAAAGTGAAACTTATGAGCTAGGATTAAAATCTGCGAATCGCTTTGGTGATATGACCTTAGCAGCATTTCAGACTCAAACCAAAAATGACATTGTTTCTGCGGGAAGTGATGGCGGGCGCTCAACGTTTCGTAATGCAGATAAAACTCTAAGAAAAGGATTAGAGCTATCTTGGAATAAAGATCTTTGGCGTGATCTAACAGCTCAAGCCAGCTATAGCTATATTGATGCAACATTTGATGCCGATATTCCAGCAATTGGTACAGTAGCTGCAGTTTCGTCAGGTAACTATATTCCTGGAATTGCTAAGAATCAGGCATTCTTTAGTTTGGGATGGAAACCTGAAAATGGTTTACATGGTGGAATAGATGTACGTTACTCAGACCGAATTTATGTTAACGACATTAACTCACAATATGCACCAAGTTATACAGTGGCTGGGGCTAATGTAGGCTATAACTGGAATGTCAAAGATTTGTCTGTAAAAACGTTTGCACGCGTAGATAATCTGTTTGATAAGGATTATTCAGGCTCAGTCATTGTCAATGAAAGCAATGGTCGTTTCTATGAACCTGCAGAAGGTCGTAACTGGAGTGCTGGATTAAGCGTGACAAAAGAGTTTTAATTTAAATGTGACTTAAGCTTTCTCAATTTATTCAAGATCCATGTTCACATGTGTATGTCCGCCAAGATCAGCAATAAGTGCGAATCTAAGGCGGACATTTTTACTTTGGAGAAACCGGACATTTCTACTTGGGGCTTACAAGTGTATTTCGTATAATGTATATTATGTTAAATTAAGTGCATACTACTTTTACTTCATAACTCCCTGTGTTTATAGATAAAAAATATATAAAACAACAACTTATTTTAAAGATAATCCTATGCTAATTTTATTTAAGTCTATATAGTGTTTACTTCATTTAGTTCTTCAATTGTGTAATGTTCTTCTTAAAGACAATCAAACTCTCAAAAAAGCATTCAACTCAAAATCGAATTGTTGTGCTGTTCAATGCTTCGACTACAACTCCTTGTCTTTATCCATTGCTCTATTCTTTATCTGTTTTGAGATTTCAAAGTGTCGCTACCCAACAATCAGATATGCTCGCACTTAAATTTTGGTATGAATTCTGGTTCCAGAAGTTTTCAACATCGTTTTGTGAGTCATTCCTTTCTTTGAGCTATGATCCTGAAATCTATTTACAAGAAATCGATAATTTTATGTTTTTCTTAGAAAATAATAAAAAAATAGAAACCAATCTAATTCGTTTGAGATCTAATCTTGATGTTTACTAGGCTGTATGATCAAAATCATACTGGCACTCAACACTGTAAATTTGAGAATGAATCTGTAAGTACAGAGTCACTCCCTATCGCTAAAGATATTAGAAATAGCTACATAAAGTTTATTTCTAGCTTATTCAAATTTGTCGTTAAAATTAGGTTTTACTACGGATGAACAATAATTTTTACTGCAGACTCATTATTATGAATCAGCGTTTCAAAGCCTTTAGAAACAAGATCATCTAATGCAATACGTTGGGTAATAAAAGATTCTAGATTAATCTTACCTTGCTCGACTAAGCGGATGGTTTCCTGATGGTCATTTACATAAGCAATCGTGCCACGAATATCTAGCTCTTTCATAACCACACTATGCACATTAATTGTGGCAGGATGGCTCCAAATCGAAACGATAACGACCACACCAGTTGGTTTCATCGCCGCCACCAGTGTATCCATGACTTTATTAACACTACTACATTCAAAAGCGACATCAACACCACGGTCTTCCGTAATTTTCATCACTTCAGCGACCACATCAACCTTAGATGGATCTAGCACATAATCTGCAACACCCGCTTCTATCGCTTTTTCTTTACGCTTTGCACTCAATTCAGTAATGATGACCGTGAGACCTTTAGCCTTTAAAATGGCTGATAAAAGTAAGCCTATAGGGCCTGCTCCACCAACCAGTGCTATATCGCCAGCTTTTGCACCACTTCTGACATAGGCATGATGACCGACAGATAAAGGTTCTATCAATGCTGCTTGGTCTAAAGGAATATCATTTGAAATAGGATGTACCCAACGCCGCTGAACTGCAATTTTTTCAGAAAGACCACCACCGCGTCCGCCTAAACCAATAAAGTTCATATTTTTTGATAAATGATACTTATCATTGGGGCCAGTCGGGACATCATCCGCAATAATATAGGGTTCAACTACGACATGTTGTCCAATTTGGATATCGTCTACACCCTCACCAACTGCATAAACTACGCCTGAAAATTCATGTCCCATTGTTACAGGTGCAGATTCTCCCGAAATTGGATGTGGATGACCACAAGGTGGAATAAAAATAGGGCCTTCCATGAATTCATGTAAATCTGTACCGCAAATACCGCACCATGCAACTTGAATTCCAACTGTGCCTGGAAGTACTTTCGGTTCAGGGATATCTTCAATTCGAATATCCCCTCGGTCATAAAAACGAGCTGCTTTCATTGTGTATTCCTTATGTTGATATTAACGGTAAACCATTCCACCATCTGTCAAAATAGACTGACCTGTAATATAGTTTGCATCCTCGCTGGCTAAAAATGCAACTAATGCAGCCACGTCATCTGGTGTTTCAGCACGTCCTAAAGCAATACCATCTACATATTTTTTATACGTTTGACCAATTAGTGCACCTGTAATTTCAGAGAACCGCTGATCTATTTCGACCCACATGTCTGTACCAACAACACCCGGACAATAACTATTTACAGTAATTTTAGCACTGGCATATTCTTTAGCCGCAGCTTGCGTCAATGCACGAACTGCAAATTTAGTTGCCGAATAAACACCGAGCAAAGCAAAACCTTCATGACCTGCTATTGAGCATGCATTAATAATTTTTCCAGCCTGTTGGCGTTGTTTAAATTTATTTGCTGCGGCTTGAATCCCCCAAAGTACACCACCGACATTGATGTTCATAATTTGGGTAAATTCACTCGGCGTTACTTCTGCCAAAGCTTTGACTTGTGCAATACCTGCATTATTAATCATGATATCAAAACCATTAAGTGTCGATTCTGCATGATTAATAGCGTCACTGATTTGTATTGGATCTGAAATATCCGCAATAAATGTGGTGGCTTTTACGCCAAAGGCTTCAACCTCTTTTTGAACAGTATTTAACTTTTCTTGATGAAGATCGACCAAGGCAATATGAACACCTTCTTGTGCTAAACGTAAGGCAATACCACGTCCAATGCCTTGTGCCGCACCCGTAATTAAAGCAACTTTGTTGTTTAAACCTCTAGGCATGTTGCGACTCCTTAAATATGGATTGCACGTTGCATCGCCGACAAGACCGACTCATGCATCGCCTCAGACAAAGTAGGATGAGGGAAAATGACCTGCGCTAAGCTTTCATCTGTAGCTTCTAGGTATTTCGCGATGGCAAAACCTTGAATGTGTTCGGTGACTTCATGTCCAACCATGTGAGCACCCAACAATTCACCCGTTTCCTGACTAAAAATGGTTTTAATAAATCCTGCGCTATCGCCCAAAGCCAATGCTTTACCATTCGCTTGTAAAGGAAACTTACCCACATTGATATTCAAGCCCGTAGCTTTCGCTTTCTGTTCTGTCAAACCAATACTGGCCACTTGTGGATGGGTAAAGATACAGCCCGGAATTTGTGTACGATCTAAAGCATGTACATGACTTAGGCCTGCAATTTTCTCCACACAAAGAATGGCTTCATGACTGGCTTTGTGTGCCAAACACGGTGCACCTGCGACATCACCAATTGCATAAATGCCCACTACATTGGTTTTACACCATGAGTCGACTTTAATAAAACCATTCTCAAATTCAACTCCCAAAGCTTCTAGGCCAAGATTTTCAGCATTCGGTTTCACGCCAATAGCTGAAAGCACCTTTTCAACAGTAATGATTTGCACACCTGTGGCAGTTTCAATATGACAATGTACTTGAGCCTGATCAGTTTCTATTTTTTTTACAGTCGCTTCGGTTAAAACCTGCATACCCTGCTGTTCAAATTGCTTTTGTACATACTTCGCAACTTCAATGTCTTCGCTAGGGAGAATCTGCTTTGCAATATCAACCAAGGTAACTTGGCAGCCTAAGTCTTGGTATAGGCTTGCAAACTCACTGCCTATAGCCCCCGAACCAATGACCAGTAAAGATTTTGGTAATTGTTCCGGAACTAAAGCCTCTTTATAACTCCAGACCTGATGGCCATCTACAGGAATATGAGGCAAATTGGCCGCACGTGCACCTGTTGCGACAATAATATGCGGTGCAGAAATCTGCTGTTTTTGACCATTCGCATCTGTAAGCTCTAATTGCTCTTTGGCAATAAACTGGGCTGCCGCGTTAAAAACAGTGATTTGATTTTTTTTCAATAATTGACCGATACCTTGCACGAGTTGCTCAGAAACCTGTCTGCTATGATGGACCAGTTTTTGAATGTCAAAATCAATCGCGTTAAGCGTAAAGCCAAACTGCCCTGCATGTTTGAACTGCTGTGCAAGCGCAGCCCCGCTCAATAATGCCTTGGTTGGAATGCATCCCCAATTAAGACACACTCCGCCTAAGTGTTGTTTTTCAACGATTGCAGTTTTTAATCCCAGTTGCGCTGCGCGAATCGCAGCGACATATCCTCCAGGACCAGCACCAATAACCACAAGATCAAATTGTGTATCTGACATGACTATTCCTCCTACACCAAAATTAATGCAGGATTTTCGACAAACTGCTTAAATGCCGATAAGAATTGAGCACCCAACGCACCATCAATGACACGATGATCACAAGACAATGTTGCGGTCACCATTTCACGAACAACAATCTCATCATTTTCAACGACAGCACGTTTCTCTGCTGCACCTAAGGCTAGAATTGCACCTTGAGGCGGGTTAATAATGGCATCAAACTGTTGAATACCAAGCATGCCCAAATTGGAAATACTGAAACTGCCCCCTTGAAACTCATCAGGTGCCAATTTTCCAGTTTTGGCACGTGTCGCCAGATCACGCATATTATTGGAAATTTGCGCCAAAGATTTACGGTTCGCTGCTTTAATAATTGGCGTGATCAGTCCATTTTCGATGGCTACAGCAACCGAAATATCAGCCTGTTCAAACTGTAAAATCTGCTGATTCTCTTCATCAAACTGAACATTAACTTTTGGAACTTTAATCAGTGCAGCAGCAGCAGCTTTAATCAGCATATCGTTAATGGACAGTTTGACTTGCGGTACAGTACTGTTAATTTGCTGACGCAAAGCCTGAACCGACTCAACATTTAAGTCTATTGTTAAGCGAAAATGTGGTGCATTGCATTTTGCCGCTTGTAGCCGTGCAGCGATTGCTTTACGCATACCATTCATAGCTACGGTGGTGAATTTTGCAGACTCTGTTGGATGTGCATGCTCAGTATGTTGAGCTTGTACAGGATTTTCCCGTTGATATACAGCTTCAACATCTTCCTTACAGACTCGTCCACGTGAACCTGATGCACGACAATCATGCAAATTAATGCCCCATTGTTTTGCCAAACGGCGGGCAACAGGTGTCGCTAGAACATAACTGTCATCTGCTTTAGATTTCGCGGCTTTCGTGCTGGCTTGATGACGTACATCTGGCCAAGAACCACCAGCAGCTTGAACTGCGGCCTGAATATCTTGAACACTGATACGGCCTTCACGTCCAGAACCCGTAATCTGAGCCAAGTTTACATTATGCTTTTCAGCCAATTTCAAGGCATGTGGCGTTGCAAAAATATCATCGCTTTGTTGGTAGCCTTGTAACTCATCAGGAATAGAATATCCGCCCTGAGTCACCGCTTTTGATCCATTACCAACACTGTTCTGTTTAGGAGCAGCTTGTACTTTGGTTTCAACTTGAGCCACATCGACTTTTTCAGGAACCGCTGCTACCGCTTTATTTTCAGTTACAGCAGGTGTTCCACCTAAGGACTGTGCAAATGCTTCAACTTCTGCATCGGAAACTTGGGCGTCTGCACAAATTGCAATGACTCCTCCTACGACAAGGGTATCACCATCTTTAGCAATAATTTTTCGTAGCAAGCCATCGAAAGGCGCTTCTAGAACATTGACGATTTTTGTGGTTTCAATTTCACAAATTTCCTGTCCTTTACTAAATTGCGTACCTTCCTGAATCAGCCATTGGGCAATCGTGCCCTCTTCCATGGACAAACCCCATTTTGGGATTTCTAAAGTTTTAATTTCGCTCATCCTAAGCCTCCAACGTCTTGCGTACAGCCTGTTCGATGCGTTCTACACTTGGTAGCCATTCTTTTTCTAATACTGGTGAAAATGGTACGGGTGAGTGTGGTGGAGTGACTAACTCGATTGGTGCTTTAAGATAATGAAAGCCCTTCTGTGCAATGAGGGCAGCCACATCATGTCCGAAACCACAACGCGCTGCTGATTCATCCACAATAACTACGCGACCTGTTGAAGCCACTGACTCTAAAATGCCATCTTCGTCTAATGGAGAAATGGTTCGAGGGTCAACCACTTCAACCGAAATGCCTTCTTTTGCGAGCTTGTCAGCAACTTCATTGGCACGATGCACCATCAGGCTTAAGGCAATAATGGTGATATCAGTACCTTCACGTGTGTAATTTGCGACACCAAAAGGAATAGTGTAGGCCTCATCTGGTACTTCGCCCTTAATGTCGTACAATAACTTGTGTTCACAAAAGACTACTGGGTCATCATCTCGAATGGCTTGAATCAATAACCCTTTCACATCATAGGCGCTCGAAGGCACCACCACTTTTAAACCAGGCACTGAGGCAAACACGTTATATGGCGACTGAGAATGCTGCGCTGCTGCGGAAAAACCTGCACCAATCATGCCACGTACAACGAGTGGCGCTTTGGCTTTGCCGCCAAACATGTAGCGAAATTTAGCTGCTTGGTTATACAGCATGTCATAACACACGCCGTAAAAATCCATAAACATTAAATCTGCCACAGGTCTTAAACCCGTTGCAGCAGCACCTGCCGCCATACCAATAATCGCTGATTCTGTAATTGGAGTATCAATGACTCGATCAGAACCAAATTCAGTCCATAAGCCTTTGGTTACACCAAGTACACCGCCAAAACCTTCCAGCTTATTATCATCGGTATTTTTACCACCATGTCCACCACGAACATCTTCACCGACCACAATGACACTTGGGTCTCGGCGCATTTCTAATTCAATTGCTTCTTTAATCGCGTTTCGATAACTTTTATTTGGCATTTTTCTACTATTCCTTTAGTAAGAGACGTATACATCGGTAAGTAACTGAGAAACTTCTGGGTACTTAGCTGCACGTGCCTTTGCAACGGCATCGTCTACATTGGCTTTAGACTGAGCGTCAATCGCATCGAGCTTGGCTTCGTCAATTTTGTCTTTGACTTTTTCGCGGAATATTTTCAATGGATCTTTATGTTCTTTGACATAATCCAGTTCTTCTTTAGAACGGATAAGCCCTGGATCACCTTCAAAATGTCCATAAAATCGGTTGGTTACCGTTTCAATCACACTCGGACCTTCACCACGGCGGGCACGTTCAATGGCTTTTTGTGCAACTTCATACACAGCAAAAAAGTCTGTTCCATCTACTTTTTCAGCGGGTAAGCCAAAACCTGCTGCTCGGCCTGCAATATCTTTACTGCCTACGGCATAATCATGTGCAGTACCTTCACCAAAACCGTTATTTTCAAAAACAAAAATGACAGGAAGCTTTAACACAACAGCCATATTAATGGCTTCAAAAGTTAAGCCCTGATTTGAACCGCCATCACCGGTAAAAGATAGACCAATCCCACCATTTTTGAGTGTTTTAGCACTTAAAGCTGCCCCAATAGCCAAAGGTGGACCACCACCCACAATACCGTTTGCACCGAGCATGCCTTTATCTAAGTCCGCAATGTGCATTGAGCCGCCTTTACCACGACACAAACCATCATCTTTGCCAAAAATTTCTAGCATCATGGCGTGAATGTCACAGCCCTTTGCAATACAATGTCCGTGACCACGATGTGTTGAGGTAATGAAGTCCTTATCTGTTAAATTTTCACAGATCCCTACGGCAACAGCTTCCTCACCGCTATAAAGATGGATGAAACCTGGGATATCACCTGTATTGTTTTCATCGTGAAGTCGATCCTCAAATTCACGAATGTCGCGCATTCTTTTGTATGCTGCTAGCAATTGCTCTTCCGTTAATTGCATATATTTATTCCTTATTAACTACGCTTAAAAGAAAATCCCAAATTGAATAACTGGATTTTTAAATCGTATATTTATATAAGAATATTTTTATTTAATTTCATATTAGACTAAAAAAATATAATGCATAAAAACATAAGATAAACATTAAAAACAATGGTTTATAGAATTAAGAAATTTGTAAATTTTTTAATATTATTCAGCTATATACAAAAACAAACCTTTAACCAACCTTTGTTTTATATGATAAGTTTTTTGCCCTGTTTTAATATTATTAATGCATTTAAAGCAGCTTATTTAATATCAGGCTCAATATTAATTATTTTAAACGACGGAGTGTTTGAAATGGATTTAAATAACCCAGTATTAACTGGAAAGAAGCTACGTGGCGCTAAAAAAATGGCGCGTATTCCAATTAAAGTTGTTCCAACGGAAACGATACCGAAAAAGCCAGAATGGATCCGGACTAAAATTAGTCGACCTGAGGAAGTCCAAATCATTAAGGATTTATTAAGACAACAAAAACTACATACCGTTTGCGAAGAAGCAGCTTGTCCTAACTTGCCGCAATGTTTCGGTAGTGGAACAGCAACATTCATGATTATGGGAGATATCTGTACTCGACGCTGTCCATTCTGTGATGTCTCGCATGGCCGTCCTAATGCCTTAGATATTAACGAGCCACTGCATTTGGCTGAAACAGTGAAGAATCTAAACTTAAAGTATGTTGTGATTACTTCCGTTGACCGAGATGATTTAAAAGATGGCGGTGCACAGCATTTTGCAGATTGCATTCGAGAAATTCGTCAAACTAGTCCAGACACTTTGATTGAAGTTTTGGTTCCTGATTTTCGTGGTCGCGCAGATATTGCACTTAAAATTCTGAGCAAAAATCCACCTGATGTCTTTAATCACAATATTGAAACCGTGCCACGCCTGTATAAAGCCATGCGACCAGGCGCTGACTATCAGAATTCATTGAATTTACTTAAGAAATTTAAACACTACTGCCCTGATATCCCAACGAAATGTGGTTTGATGGTGGGTTTAGGAGAGATTGAAGCTGAGGTTATTGCGTTATTAAATGATTTGAAAGATTATCAAATTGATTATGTCACAATCGGCCAATACCTACAGCCATCCAAATCACATGCGCCAATTCATCGTTTTGTTACATTGCAAGAGTTTAAACATTATCAAACTCATGGAGAGCACTTAGAGTTTAAGAATATTTGGAGTGCACCATTAGTGCGATCGAGTTATTTTGCTGACCGCCAGTATTATGGTGAGGCTGTACCTGTGCCCTACGTGCGTGAATGACATTTTCATCATTTAAAGGATCCTATTTATCAACATAATGGTTACTTTTATTAACACTTCAGATAAAAATAGTCATTTCCAGTCCATAACAACACTTTTAAAGTAGCTAAAAGGCTGGTAAAACCCAAAAAAGGTTATTTAACGAATCCAAGAAAAAATGATTTGGTACACGTAAGAAAAGATTGAATGAGTATAGATCTGGAAATTGATTTCTGAAGTTTAAAGATATTACAGTCTAATCATAAAGGAATATGATATGAACCTGTTCAATACAGCACCAGCAAAAAAGCTGCAAACAACACATTTAATTAATCAGCATATTGTTCAGGCTGCACCCGTTTTGGCTTTGCCTCAAGAAGATCAGACTTCCCTATTCCGCCGCTCTATTCAGCATAATTATGCCGATTTATTAAGAATTGCTGATGATTCCGATATGGCAATTGGTCTTACAGATCACCATGGTACTCTGTTATGGACCTGGAGTAGTTCCGCGATGCTTTCTTCTGCTGAACAGGTACATTTTATTGAAGGTGGCCATTGGTCAACGCAGGCGGTTGGGACCAATGCGATTGGTATGACATTAAATAGTCAAACATCAAGTTGTGTATATTCTCATGAAAACCAAATGGACAGCGTTCGTGATTGGGTTTGTTATGCAGCACCTATCTGGGATCCGACTTCAGGTCAATTTCATGGCATTATCAATCTTTCCACAAAATATAAAAAACATACCCCTCTAGGCATTCTTGCTGTGGAACGCTGTGCAGACTTAATACAGCGAGCAATAAAATTTGAACAGAAAAATTTTTTATACATTAAAGCGCTAGGTTCGCCCTGGGTTCAATTTAATGGGCATACTTTGAACTTGACTCACCGTCAAATTGAAATACTTTGCATTTTAGCTTTGTATCCGTACGGGATTGGTTTAGAAGAGTTACACTATGCCCTTTATGGTGAGCGTAATGTCAGCCTAAAAACCCTAAAGGCTGAGCTTTCACAACTTCGTAGCCTATTACCTCATTCAATTGAGGCTCGGATTTATAGGCTTACCTGTGAAGTCCAATGTGATTTTTTACGTGCTGAACAATCATTAAATGCAAATCTTATTTCGAGTACATTCTCGCTATATAAAGGTAGCTTTTTATCTAAATCAGAAAGCCCTTTACTCAGTACTTGGAGACATTGTTTTGATGCCCGTTTAAGCCAGTTGATTTATCAAATAAAGGATACCGATCAATTATTACGGATTATTGGGCAAACACATGATCGTATTGATGCGGTACAGCGTTTATTAGAATTATTACCACAGGACAGCAACTACCGTAATTATTTTTCAAATCTGATTTAAATTTGATTTGTTGCTTCAACTCTAAAGTTTTATTGTGTAGAAGATTGAAAAGGAAGTATGACTTTCATACTTCCTTTAATAAAATTTAAAATTGAGAACTAACTACAGTGAAGTCTAGTAATTCACTTACCTAGCTTTGACACCCAGTTTGTCGCTGGATGGTGTACCCATGCCATTACTACAGCTCTAATAGTTAAAGCCACCAAATCTTCTAAGTCTAAGTTATGTAAGTGTGACTTACCATAAGCGCACGTCTATGCCGTGATGGTGACGATAAATATTTAAGAATGCTGACAAGCTTCATCCACCGTTGGTGATATAGAGGATCGGCATCCCCTTTCTTAAAGGGGTTTCAATGAGGTGTGAATAGCCCCCACTCTTCTAGACAAATTTAGTCTATTCTTAAGACCTTTTTAGTAGGAAAATATCTATTCATAGCTAGGGTGTGTTGACACTTTTAGCTTAAAAAAATAGCGAAGTAGTAAAATCAAATCACCAAACCCAATTTTACTATTCGCTATGCCTCGTACCATGCTGACAGATCAACACTGGCAAAAGTTGAAAGTTATTCTGCGTAATTTATCCATTCACCACAACTCAAATTTACGCAATTTTATTGAAGCTATTCTCTATAGAATTAGAACAGGCTGTCCGTGGCGAGATATTCCTTCTTGTTTTGGTCATTCCAATTCTATTTTCAAACGTTTTAATCGTTGGTCAAGCAGCGGTAAGTTACTTAGATTATTCAAATTACTAGCCTCATGCCCCGATATGGAGTGGATTTTTATTGATGGCTCTCATGTACGTGCTCATCAACATTCTGCCGGCATAGCGAATCAATCTATTTCTAAAAGTGTAGGAGGAAACTCCTCAAAAATACATTTGATTGTTGATGCACATGGCAATCCTATTGATTTCATGATTACCGATGGAACCACACATGATGTTAAAGTTGCGCCTGATTTAATATCAACATTAGATTTAAAAGAGACAAAAGTGGTATGTGCAGATAAAGGCTATGATTCAGAACCACTGCGTGAACAGATCAGGAAAACAGGGACTAAAGCGAATATACCAAAGAAAACGAATAGCCAATCGAACAATGACCATATGGACTGGTATTTATATAAAATCAGGCATTTAGTTGAAAATATGTTTTGTAGATTAAAGCAATTTAGAGGAATAGCTACTCGATATGACAAGCTCAAAAGAAATTATCAAAGTTCTGTTGCCTTAGTCTGTATATTTTTATGGCTACCGTTATAGGGTTAATTATGAACAGTAAGTGTCAACAGACCCTAGGTTCATGAACCAAATATTTTACCAGTTATAACTTTAGTACTCTAAGTAATTAAATTTGTTGTTTATTAAAGATAAATTTAATTGTGAACTATATTATAGGTGAACATAAGTTAACTAAGATATTATGCATATAGCCTATTCCTGTATGTAGCACTCACCAATTAGTTAATATGTCTTTTTCATCCTAGTCATGTTAAACGTAGATATTAAGATTAGTTTGAAGGTTGTCTTTATATAAATCACTTAAATATTTACCTCATAACCTAGAAGAAGCTCATCCGCAATTTTCCCTCGAATACTCCAGTTTTCTTTTGGAGTTTCAAATCAAATATAGTTATTTCAATATCATTAGATTTAATCCCACATAAATGACTTATATTTTTAAATGTTTTCTTGGTCTCTTTTGTTCTTCCTTCAAACACTAAAATCTCGATAATGATCTAAGATCTAGATCGATCCTTTGGTAAATAACATTTTCAGACTCTAACGGTATAAATCGTTGAAAAATCTTTTCCTCGGCATCACTTAGCTCTTTGACTAAAGCTTGATGAATAGCTTTACTCAGTTCTATTCTATGTAGTTCGATTGTTTTATTTAAAGCATAAATTTTTATTTGAGACATTGTTTTCTACGCTCTTATAGTTACAGTTTTAATTATAGTGTGCGCGTTAATCTGGCTAGCGTTGTTGTTCAGCATCATTCATAAAAAGTTCAATTATTTATACAAAACAACTAAATGTGATCCTAGACAAAATAATGGACAGCACGTCCCTCTAAAGATAACGTAACTTTAATCTTTGGAGATTCAAGAAATGGCTAAACGTTTTAGTCCTGAATTTAAACAGCAAGCAATTGATTATGCACTTTCAAACTCGCACGAATCTTTAGCTGCAATCGCCCAGAAATTAGGTGTTGGTTATTCAACATTGGATAAATGGATTCGTGAAATCAATCCGGCGGGTTCAAGCAAACGCCAACTTTCACCAGAACAACAGCGGATTTTAGAATTAGAGAAAGAAGTCAAACAGCTCAGGGAAGCCAATGACATCTTAAAAAAAGCGCATGTGTACTTTCTGACAGATCATGCCAAGAAAAGTACACGGTAATTCAAGATCTGGATGTGAATGAAGTCACTGTATCTTCTGCCTGTAAATGCCTGGGTGTCAGCACTTCAGGCTATTATGCCTGGCGAAAACGCCAGGCCAATCCAGCGCAGAAATATAATGATTTAAAAGCCGTATATTGGCAGCATCATGCACGATTGGGTGCACCTTCATTAGTACATGACATGCATGATTTAGGGTACACCATGAGCGAACGAACCGTTGGAAGAATGTTAAAAAAACTTGGTCTACGGAGCAAGATTGCACGTAAATACAAGCATACGACTGATTCAAAGCATCGTTTGCCTACAGCACCAAACTTGTTAGATCGCCAATTTACAGTCATGCAGCCTAACAAGGTTTGGACAACGGATATTACCTATATCCGTACCAAGCAAGGTTGGCTGTATTTATGTGTGATGCTGGATCTATTTAGTCGTCGTATCGTGGGATGGCAAACCAGCCATCGAATAGACCGCCAATTGGTGTGTGATGCGTTTCATTATTCAATGGCTCGTCAGGGCTATCCAACAGGTGTTATGGTTCATTCGGACCAAGGCAGTCAGTACTGTAGTCGTGATTTTAGAGCACTCTTGCTGACAAATGATTGTATTCAAAGTATGTCTAGACGAGGAAACTGTTGGGATAATGCCGTGACTGAAAGCTTCTTTCATACATTGAAAGGCCAAGTGGTGCATGGCAGTGTGTTTGTCACTCGAAAAGAGGCGAATGCGGTCTTGTTTGACTATATTGAGATTTATTACAATCGGGTCAGAAGGCATTCTGCAAACGGTTGGTTAAGTCCAGAAGCCTTTGAACAGAAATATATTAAAAGTTTAGAGGGATCGATTGTCCACGATACTGTCTAGGATCAATGCTGCCCTGTCTAAATTGATAAAATTCTGGTCCTCTATAAAAACTTGAAGATTGATAAGGACTAAAGTGAACAGACAACATGATTTACCTGAACTAAGTAAATATAGTGAGCTAAGTAGCGATGAACAAGTAGCTATTCATCAAATGCTTATATCTTACGTACGCTCAGATCACTTTTATAATATTATCTTGACTCACGATGTTGAACCCTATGACTTGGTTAAGCTTGTAAGTATTAGTTTTGAGAATAGAGATGCAGCTATCTGGGTTCATTTCGAAACAATAACGGCTGAAAGACTAACTATGCCTCTCGATTTTATTTCAAGAATAGAAATATGTAATCAGGAAATATTTTAAATACTGAGACTTGAAGTGTTGAAATTTATTTAAGTTGCCTCGGAATTTTAAATCTATTAAAAAATAGAGAGGGTTAACCATCTCTATTTTTTAAACTGAAAACTTAATTATTTTATAAATTTCAATAATTTAAAATTATAAATATAACATGTAATATAGCAATTTCTTTAAATTAACATATCACATGTTACATCTTAAGCTGACTAAGCCATCACCTGGGCTTTGTATAAATCATCTTCGTGCTGTCTGAGTAATTCTATAAAAGCAGGAATAGTATCTGGATCCAGGAGATAAGGATTAAATCCATCTTCAGTGCCTTCCAAACACTGGACAAAATAATTATTACCGAAATAGAGTGTGCCAAAGATTTTGTGTAACTCATTAAATTCTAAGGCTTCTGTTAAAATATTATAAAGTTCAGAAGTAGAGTATCTCTCATCTTTGAACTTACTTACATATAAAAGCCTTACGTCATTCATAATAAAAAATTCCTCCTGCTTAAAAAAAGTCCATATGAAAATATAAAAATTTGAACGAATGGTCAATAAAAATGTAATGACAAGGTAATTCGGTGATCGAATTATATACCTCTTATTATTGGGGTTTTCATATAGCTATTTGATCTTTTAAATCAGGATTCATAACAAGGTTCTCTTTTCGTCAAGAACCTTATGTTATTGGATTACAGGTCAGTTTATTTTTCTTGCTTTTCTATATGCACTGTTGCTGTTCGCCCTGCAACGAAGGCAAGTTCATTCTTTGGTAACTCATCCAGAATAATCTTAACAGGGACACGTTGGGCTAAACGTACCCAGCTAAAGGTTGGATTCACATTCGCTAAAAGTCCTGAACCAGCAGTACGTTCGCGATCTTCAATCCCCGAGGCAATACCTTGCACATGGCCCTTAAGTTTTTGCGAATCACCCATCAGCTGAATGATGGCAGGTGCTCCCACGTAAATTTTATCCAGTTTGGTTTCTTCAAAATAACCCACTACATAGAGCTGCTTACGATCTAGTAATGCTGCAACCGCTTGGCCAACTTTGACATAATTCCCTTCTTTTAATTCAAAATTTGATAATGTCCCATTTGCCGGAGCAACAACTTCTGAACGATGTAAATTAAGTTGCGCAAGATTAAGGTTATTTTCAGCGACTTGTATTAATGCCTTTTGCTGTTCGATATTCGCTTTGGCCTGTTCGATTGCAGCTAAGGACTGCTCATGCTCGGCATGTGATTCATCTCGTGCAGCAAAAATCTGATCCTGTTCCTGTTTTGAAATAGCACCATCCATTAAACTTGAATAACGGCTCGCATTCTTGTCTGCCAGATGAATACTTGCCTGGGATTTCACGACATTGGCTTTAGCATTTGCCAGTTCAGCCTCAGCTTGCGCTAAACCTGCTTTTGCTTTCGCAAGATCCGCACGAGCCTCTTCAACATCCAGTTCTTGACGTTCAACATCAATTTTAAATAGAGGCTGCCCTTTCTTGATGGTCTGGTTATCTTGCACCAGCACCTCTGTGACCAGGCCTGAAATATCTGATGACACCTGAATTACATCACCACGTACACGCCCGTCTCTCGTCCATGGCTCAGAATTATAATAATTCCAGATATGTCGAATCACTAAAATGGCGAGAACAGCCACTACCGTCAAAAGTACAGGTCGCAAATATTTGCGTAAATTGACAGATGTCATATACGGTTTTCCTCAATCATTTTAATATCAGACCTCATAGTAATAAGCCTGCCCAATGGACGGCGCCCAGCAAAAGTACGTAAGTGCATAAATAGAAAATATTCGGCATGATGATCCAGTCATTTGCGACTAGTTTATCTAGCCACTTCATCAAGATTCTGAGCAGTACATAGGCAATCACAGCTTGAATCAATAAAATCGGCACATACACACCATAAATATTCAGTTCTCCCATGTATTAATCTCCTGCGCCTGCATATCTTGGCGGTGTCTTGATATGACATAAGCTGCTACGAATATTGTTGAGTGAAATATGCAGCCGTTCTACAACATCTGTATGTTCCTGCATGATGAGATCTGCTTCCAAAGCCTGTATTTTGTTAATTAACTGTGTGAAGGCAGCATCATAATTTTGTCCAATTTCTTTGGCACGAAAATATTCATCCAGCTGTATTTGAAGATCTTCGAGTTGCTGGGTCAAAGGCTGCTGTTCAGGTAACTTGAGTATGAGTTCCTGTAACCGTGCCAGATCCACGATGGCGCTGGATTCAATGAGTGCTTGATTGATTTTATTTTTCAGATCTTCTGATTCTACTGCTTTAGTGTTCAATACCCCGATGCGGTCAATCATCATACGTAAATGGCTACGGAACCGTACCCCATAAGGGATATAAAGTGCCTGACGAATGGCTCGGTTATGAATGGCCAAAATGCGCTGTACGGTTATATCTGGCGACATTGCACGGATCATATGGATAATAAATACAGCGATGATTGGCCCAATGACTGTACCAATCGCTGCATCGAAGAAAGAAATTTGATCCAGGGTATAACGGTTCTGAAAATTCAGCCCCATGATCGTCCCCATCAACAAAGGCAAACCAATTCCAACTAAGGGTGGATGCAAAAAAAGCATCAGGCAATATATGCAGAATGGTGCAAGTACAAGTGCTAACTGCCAGAATTCTATAATATTTGGAAAAATTCCATAGGCATATATGAAGATCACGATCGAAGCATATAAGCTACTACGAATAAACAGCTTCAATGCAGGCACCGGATTATCCAGCGCCGTTAAGATACATGCACTGATTGCCGCCATTTCAGCCAGCATAAATCCAGCTTTCCAGCCGCTTAAGATCCAAAAGGCAGTAGCAATAAAAACAGTGAGGCATGCAGAAACCCCGCCCCGCACTGCTACGCCATGATCACGATGCAGAGTTGGATAGTTTGTAGTAAGTGGAACAATCATTTCAGGCAGTGAAGTATCCCCTTGCTGAATTCGCTGCCAGATCAACTTAATCGCATGGATATTCTGAATGAAATGGCGGATATCCATTTTCAAGCTTTTCAATATCACAATTTGATCATCTTTTGAATGTTCAAAAATTTTCAGGAAAGCTGTTTCAAAATCAGTGGGAAGCTGATTGAGTTCAGACTCTTTCAATAGATGTTCATCTGTTAGATATGTATTAATTTTGGAATGTAAATCTGCCAGTGGCCAACGATAATCTGTGTCAATGAAGTCTAACTGTTGCATGCGTTCAGACATCGCCACCAAATTACTCACCAGCATTGTGATCTGGTTCAGCATTTCCTGCAGTGGTTTGGTCATTCCCTGTAGAGCTGACTTTTCATAGCTTAAATGCACAGCCATGACATGAATGTCTGCAATATCTGCAGCCAACTGGCTTAAAGCTTTTGTATAGTTCTGGTCTTGACGTGGTTCTAATAGAATTTTATTAAAAATCTGCTGAGTATCCGCTAAGGTTTTACTGACACGACTTTTCACTGCGGGGCCAATATGCATTGGAAATATGGTCGTTGTCACAATCGCGCTGCAAACAACGCCAATAGTAATTTCCAGAAAGCGTCCTACCGCCATATCAAATAATGAAGCAGTATCAATAAAGTAAATGATATTGAAGCAGATGATGACTGTCGTATATCCAGCCAACATCAATATATAACTGCGCGGTGTACGATCTAGCAGAGAGAAATATAAGCAAAGACCAACCCAACAGGATAAAAACAACGTAAACAACCACGGTGTATTGATTAGCCAAGGAGTAACTGCAACTGCCACAATTGCGCCTAATAAAGTACCTAGTACACGATAGATACTTTTTGAAGCGGTCATCCCCGTATAAGGATTGGCAATAACGAAAACTGTGCCAATTGCCCAAATCGGATAAGCAAGATCCAAACTCAACGCAACGTAGAGCGCCAAAATACCAGCCACAAATGTTTTAGTCGCAAAAATCCAGTCCATTTTATTTGGACGAAATGCGAGTAAAGATTTTATAAGCAGCATCGTTTCTCTCTAAGAGCTTATTTTATTTTCTAAAGCAAATAACCTGCTCACCAAGCCCAAAGAACTCAGTGACAAAATTTTTACTTGTTGAAAGTCTATAAAATTAGAATATTCAGTTGATTGAACTGAAACTGGTTGATGAAAATATAAAAAGCAAAAGAGAACAATTTGCTTAATTAATCATCATTGGATATTTACGTAATTAATTTTTTCAAATAAACGCTTTATTGTCAATAAAAATATCTCTATATGAGAATAAGTATGATTTTTTATCATTGCATAGGCCATTATGCTGAATATTTGTCTCTTTTCTTCCTATATCCTCATGATTCGAGAATTTCAGGTAAATAGTTGCCTCTACTGCCCTCTTTTAAGCTAAAGTGAGTCATCACCTTTTTCAATGGTCAGCACTTCAGGTTTTTTTATGGCGCAAGCAAGTTTTGGAAAAATTCTTACGGTTCTCGATCTATTTTCGTTATCACGTTCAGTGATTAATGTAGATATCATCAGTGAAGAATTAAACCTCTCCAAACCCACCAGTTATCGCTATTTAAAAGAATTGGTATCGGCTGAACTTTTACAGCGAATAAGTGGCACATCCGGTGACTATACGCTGGGTTCAAAAATTGCTGTTCTGGATTATATTTCAAGAAAAACTGATCCTTTGGTACAGATCAGCATTCCCTTTATGCAGGAAATCGTCGAACGGACTGAGTTCTCTTGTATATTGACTCATCTCAATTATGATTCGTGTATCGACTTACATGACGAAGTCTTTAAAAATGCACATCTGCTTTCATTTGGACGCGGTTGTCCACGTCCGGTCTATGTAGGTTCATCTTCAAAAGTCATCATGGCACATTTATCGAAACAAGCGTTGCTTGATTATTACCAACGTTATGCAGATGCATTTGCAGAAGTAGGATTTGTGCAGAATGAAACCGCTTTTCTGGAACAAATGAGAAAGATCAAAAAACAGGGGTATTATTATTCTAGTGGTGAACTTGATCCTCAAGTTGCAGCTTTGTCTGTCCCAGTTAAATTCTCTCTTAAAGAACCGCCCTTAGCGCTTACTTTATTAGCCTCAAAAAATAGATTTGATTTTGTAAATCTGGAAAAATTAGTACAAATTCTTCAGGAGAAAGCACAGATTATTGAAAATAAGTTCCTCTACCATCCTGAAAGCACCAGTGACATTCGTAATAATTTAACCAAATAAAATTTAAATTATGTTTGAAAAACTATTCATATTCTCATAATATGATTATCAGTCTTTAAGCCATAGCATTCTTACTGAATTAAATGACGAGAAGATTCCTCAGAGGTAAAAAAGCCTATTTCGAATGAGATAGGCTTTTTTATTTTAATTTTGGATTTATCGCAATAATGCAGATACATTTAACGATAGTTAAGAGTTTCGCAATTGCGATGTGTAGATAAAATCTAAAGTTAGAAATTTGAAATCGTATAAATTCATCCATTTGATGCTTTTAATCTTAGCTCTTCCTTAGAATCCTTGTTGATCAAAAAAGGGATAACTAAAAAACCATTGAAGCTTTCTCTAATTAGATCATAAAAATTTTATAATTTAAGAATATTATCCCAGTACGGCGGATCTCCAATTTCTTTTAAAATGAAATCAAGCACAGTTCTGACTTTTTGTGAACGAATTCTGTTTTCGGGAGAAACCAGATGAATCCCTATAGAATAAGGCTCTACTGTACTGATCCAGTTAGGAAGGAGTTGAACCAGTTTATGTGTTTTGAAATAGTCTTCCGTAAAAATCCAGGTTGGAAATAATACAATCCCCCGTCCTTCCAATGCCGCATCTACCAGGACTTCTGCATTATTACTTCTTAAAGGCCCTTGTGGCTCAATTAAAACCGGAGTGTCATGCTCTTGCTGACGGAAATACCAGCGTTGGCTTCCGGAAACGCCCTTATACACCAGACATTGATGATTCTGAATCTCGTGTGGAGAATGTGGAGTTCCATATTTTTCAAGATATGCAGGACTCGCACACAGCACATACTGTTGATCACAGACCTTGCGTGCAATTAATGCTGAATCCTGTAATGAGCCAATCCTTATCGCAATGTCTACGCCTTCTTGTACAGGATCAATAAAAGTATCCGTCAAGATTAGCTCGACTGAAAGATCTGGAAAGCTATCATGCAATTTATTCACTATACGCGATATATGTAGCCTCCCCAGCGCAACCGCTGTATTGATACGAATTAACCCTCTGATCGCGTTTTTACCAGAAATTTCTTCATTGGCCAGATCTAGCGTATCCAGTACTTCCTTAATTTGCACAAAGTACTTTTCACCTATCTCAGTCAGGCGAACAGAGCGTGTATTACGATAAAAAAGTTGCTGTCCAATTTCCTGTTCAAGTTTGGAAATAAAACGAGATACTGAGGAAGATGGAACCTGAAAATGCTTTGCTGTAGCTGAAAAACTGCCTGTCGTTGACACCATCACAAAATAGCGTAATGCATTGAGTTGCATAATTGATCTGTCCCTGAATTTAATTCAATCATTTTATTATTGTCATAATAGCAATTATGTTTTGAAAAATTGTGGAATTGTAGCTTTTAAATAAGAGAATATAATTCGGTGCTTTCTTCCTTTGGAAAGCATATATGAAACAGTTGTGGATTTTCCCATTAGTCGTTCTTGCAGGTATGGGGTTATCTGTTGAAGCGGGTTTACTGGGTCCACTCGGGGAAGAAATTGGCCATTTCTGGGCGACCTTAGGAATTTTCGCGATCGGATCACTGCTCTTAACCTTGGGGTTGATCTTCAACCGTCCAAAGCTTTCTCTCATGTTCAAGCAGCCACGGTGGCAACTGACTGGCGGTATATTAGGCCCTATATATGTAGTGGCTTTAACTGTAGCGACACCTCATATTGGCGTTGGCCTGACCATGGTGGGCATCCTGTTTGGCCAGGTTGCAACCAGTCTTATTATTGATCACTGGGGTTTGTTAGGTAGCCATAAACGGGCTGTAGACAAATATCGTATTGGCGCGCTGGTAGCTATTTTAGCTGCATTATGGCTTATTCAATAAGGAAGCTTCTCCATGATTTATATAATGTTATTAGTCGTTATTTTTGGCGGAGCAGTTTTATGTACTCAATCTTCAATTAATGGTCGTTTGGGTGCTAAAGTAGGTGTATTAGAAAGTTCTTGGCTGACCTTTGTCTTAGGTGCTCTAGTCAGTTTTCTAATCGCTTTCTTTCTTGAACCCAACCATGCATTGAATTTATTCACCGCACCAAGATGGCAATTAACAGGTGCATTTTTTGGCGTGGCCTATATGCTTACGATTGTATTTGCTATGCCTAGACTGGGCGCTGCTGCCACCACTGTCGCCGTCATTAGTGGCCAGTTATTAATGAGTCTGCTCATCGATCATTTTGGATGGTTGAATAATCCGGTGATTCATTTAGATGGATCCAGACTAGCAGCAATTGCCCTATTAGCTGTTGCACTATTTTTTATCTATAAAAGTAATATTGCAGCCAAAGCACAAGCTGAAAATTAAGATACTGTGAAAGGAAAGAGATTTTAGGTTTTAAAATCTCTTTTTTTATGAGCTCATAAAGTTATTTTGAGGAATCTAAGGGTAATATTAGGCATAGTTCATAAGTCATTTCACTTAAGCATGCATAATCAATTTTCAGGCAATAAACAAATTCGTGTAGTCTCAAACTTTTCAGAACTCGTTAATTCGGATTTTAAGGGTGCGATGAATGCGATTTGCTGGTCTAGAAATTTAGCGGGTGATTTTGCCGAGATCGTGAATAAGCTTCATTTACAGGAAAATATGACTGAAGTTTCAATTGATGATCTTATGAAACTCCAGCTGTCAGAAAGCGGTCATCTGGCAAGAAAGATTATCTTAGAAGATATACAGCGACTGACTGACTACGGCGCTTCCCCTTCACTCAATTTACTTAAGTGCTATGAACGGGATGATGAGCTCGATTTCATTACTACAGATGTCTATTCATTTCATGTCGATCGCTCACCGATTGAAACAGATACTTTCTTATGTACCTATCATGGCGCTGCAAGCGATATCTTGCCCAATGATCAGGTGGAACAAAAGATTCTGATTCCAGAAATCAGGGCAAAGCTGAAAGAATTATATGATGGCCCAGAAGCCGGATTTAAAGATTTTCTGGAAGAGTATTTCTTTGATCTGCATTATCAACCTAAGCCTGATGCAAAACCTGTAAATTTAGGTCAGGGACATCTTTGGCGATTGGCAGTCGATCATCCAGCCCAAAGAGCCCTACCTTGTGTACATCGGGCTCCGGTTGAAAATGAGGGTGAATATCGATTGCTTTTGATTTGTTAAATTCGATACAAATCTTAAAAATGAGAAAATCCACATTATCTTATTGTCATTTTTCTCATTTTCATTCAAGCAAATTCTAACTGTCCAACCGAATGGTAAGTACGATTAAAATACACCAGGCTCTGATCTTGTTCGCTCCGTTGAATCGCAACCACTCGACACATAAAGATACTATGTGTCCCTACTTGCTGGATATTCTCGATTTCACAGTCAAAACTCACTAATGCATCGCCTAGTACAGGTGAGCCTGTTTTTAGTATTGTCCAAGAACCTAATTGAAATCTTCGTTCAGAACTGAATTTGCTGGATGCAAATGCATTGGAAATCTGTTCGTGTTGTGGACCCAAGACGTTCACTGACAAAATTTTGTTCTCAATAAAATGCACATGTGATCGAGATGACTGATTCATACAGACCAGCAATGTCGGTGGCGTATCGGTTACGCTGCATACGGCAGATGCCGTAAAACCATGCATTCCCGTCTCACCCGAGGTTGTAATGACATTCACTGCTGTGGTGAGTAAGGACATTGCATTTCTAAAGTCAGTCGCTTCAATCATCTCTTAAATCCCTAATTGACTATCGCTTTGATGAAGAGCGGTAAAAGTACATGTATTCCTTATACAGCTCTTAAGACAAATGAATACTCAGGCTGTCAGTTCTTGACGAACAATAGCTGCGCCAGCACTTAAAGCATTCAGTTTGCCTTGTGCGACTTGACGCGATAAAGGTGCCATACCACAGTTGGTTGAAGGATACAGCTTGTCAGCATCCACGAACTGAAGCGCCTTTCGTAAAGTATCTGCAACCTGTTCTGGTGTTTCAATTTGATTGGTTGCGACATCTATGGCGCCGACCATGACTTTTTTGCCACGAATCAATTCAATCAGATCCATTGGTACATGAGAGTTTTGGCATTCAAGTGAAACAATGTCGATCTTAGACTTTTGCAGTTTCGGAAAAATTGCTTCGTATTGGCGCCACTCTGAACCTAGAGTCTTTTTCCAGTCCGTATTGGCTTTGATACCGTAACCATAGCAGATGTGTACTGCTGTTTCACATTTCAGACCTTCAAGCGCTCGTTCTAATGTGGCAATGCCCCAGTCATTTACTTCATCAAAAAATACATTAAATGCAGGCTCATCAAACTGGATGATATCTACACCTGCTGCTTCGAGTTCAAGTGCTTCCTGATTCAGGATTTTTGCAAATTCCCAAGCCAGTTTTTCACGGCTCTTATAATGAGCATCATAAAGCGTATCGATCATGGTCATTGGACCCGGCAACGCCCATTTGATTGGCTGCTTAGTTTGACTACGCAAGAACTTGGCATCATCTACAAATACAGGTTTCTTGCGAGCGACAGCACCCACGACGGATGGCACACTCGCATCATAGCGATTTCGAATACGCACCGTCTCACGCTTTTCGAAATCCACACCTTCCAGATGTTCAATAAAGGTGGTCACGAAGTGCTGACGGGTTTGTTCGCCATCACTGACGATATCAATGCCTGCCTGTAGTTGCTCATGTAGGGACAAGCTCAAAGCATCTCGCTTGGCTTCAAGGAGCTGCTCGCCTTCCAGTTTCCAGGGTGACCAAAGTTGCTCAGGTTCGGCAAGCCAAGACGGTTTCGGCAAGCTGCCAGCTGTAGATGTTGGGAGTAAAATGCTCATGTCTAATCTTCTATCTCTATATTCGTTAATTTATTTCTTCATTCAGGCAGTATGCTCTTGATGAGCATTATCTACAGTAAAATTTGCGGCCCACTTTTCAAGAATGTCTTTATACGGCTTAATAAAATTTTCTTCTGTCCATTTGCCCTGCTTAACTGCTAATTGACTACGCTCCACACGGTCGTAAACGATTTGTGTCAACGAATAATCCTGATAATTCAGGCTTGGTTGATAGATCAAACCTGCAGGCGAATTGGTGTTGTAAATTTCAGGACGATAAATCTTCTGGAAACTTTCCATGGTACTGATCGCACTGATAAGTTCGAAGTCCGTGTAATCACGCAATAAGTCACCGGCAAAATAGAATGCCAACGGTGCATTGCCATGTTCAGGTTTGAAATAGCGAACGCTTAAGCCCATCTTCTTGAAGTATGCATCTGTACGTGAATAATCATCATTTTTATATTCCACACCGAGTACAGGATGCACATGTGCAGTACGGTAATAGGTTTTCGTGGTAGATACACTCAGACAAATCACCGGCTGTTTCTTAAACTCGGCTTTAAACACATCTGAATGAATTAAATGCTGATAAAGTTTGCCGTGCAAATCGCCAAAGTCGTCAAGCTTTGCATCAGTTTTATCGCTGATGGATGGCAATACAACGCTAAAGTCATAATCACGTACATAAGATGAAAAGCTATTGCCAATCATGCCTTCAATGCGCTCATTGGTTTGATGATCAATGACGGTACTTTTCAGCATCTCGATAAAAGGGAAAGTTTGACCATTGCCTTCAACATCCAGTTCCGCAGAGATAATGTCAATTTCAAGGGAATAACGGTCGCCTTTGGGATTATCACTTGTTGCTAATGAATTAAAACGATGATTAATCATGGCCAGAGTTCTGCACAGGTTTTCCTGTCGACTTTCACCACGTGCCAGATTGGCAAAGTTTGTGGTTAAACGTGTGTTGTCTGCTGGTTGATAATTTTCATCGAAACGAATGCGCTTGATTGAGCATGTAAATTGATTACCCATGGAGATTCACTATCCTAAATTTTTAAATAAAGCCAATTTTCTGTATGACTTCATTTAAACGTGAATCTAAAGATGAGTAAAACGATATAAATTCAGTAAAAGATGAGAAAAATTCACTATAACCAGGTTAATTGTATGAATGCCTCCTTAAGATCAAATAGGAAAAAATACATTTACTTATTAAAAACTACTGGAGATCCCTTTTTGTAAAAATGAGCTATCAAATTGATTTTAAAGGCAGAAGTTATTTATATGTTTTTGCAGCTGGTTCCCTAGCAATAGTACCTAGTTTGCATCTTTTATTTTAACAACACACAACTTCTGCGTATAAGAAGAACCGACATCGATATAGTGGCAATTATCAATTTGGGTATGTTCTTTTACAATCGTATGACCCAGATAGATCTCATCGATATTTTTAACGGTTCCATAGCGATAAGAATGATTGCGAATTCTCCCTCTACCCCAAAGTGCATTGGTATATGCTGAAGTTAAGCCTGGAATTCTACTTTCACCTTTTGCAATTTTCTTTTTAAATATATTCCAGTCATTAAGCGCAATATCTGCGTGCAAAATGCCAATCTTTTTATGTTTTAGGTTTAGTTCAATGGCCAAAGGAAGTGCCGAAAAAATTTCACTGAGTTCATCCTGTCTTTCAGTAGATAAAAGATAGAACCACTCACCGCCATTCTGTGCATGCATATCTTGAATCCATGCATCGTCACGGCCCTTAATACACATTTCCTCATGATTACCGCGAACGCAATAAAACCAGGGCTGACTTAGCAATGAAACGCATTCTAGATTTTCATTACCGCGATCGACTAGATCTCCGGTACAAATCAGTAGATCTTTCTCAAAATTAAAATGAACTTTCTCCAGTTCTTGCATGAGCAAGCTATAACAACCATGCAGATCCCCAACCACATATATGGCAGAGAAATCAGATCCATCAATTACCTTAGTGAAAGTGTTCATAAATATCTTCTATAATATGGAATCCTGTCTTCCAAACCTGAAGCAAAAGATGATTCTTAAATCATATCTTTTAATTTTAATGCTGTTTATAACTGGAAAATAGTTATTTATACACTACACTTGAATGATTTTTATCTTCAAAAACCTTTGTAAAATATAAGAATATTCACATAATGTTAACTTTTGTATAAATATATTATTTTTTGTAAGTTTTGGCTTACATAGATTGGAGTAAATACTCTATATCTTGATTCCTCAATTTTTGACATTATGTTTCACATAAAGAGTCAGCAAGGAAAGCTGATAATAATCGCATTACAACGATAATAAAGTCGAAAGACAGCGAACTTACTGGGATGGTAAGTGATAAAAGTAGAGACTACAGCCGCTAAGCCTTATAGTTTTGGGAGAGACTATAAGGCTTTTATTTTATTAGCATCTACTTATTTATTGATTCGGTGATACTCGCCAAATCACGTTCCCTACATCATCAGCAACCAATATTGCGCCTTGAGCATCTGTAGCTACACCCACAGGTCGACCAAATGCATCCCCTTTTTTGCTTAAAAATCCGGTCAAGACATCTTGAGGCTGACCAGAAGGTTGACCATTTTGAAATGGTACGAAAATAACTTTATAACCACTATGAGGTTTTCTGTTCCAGGAACCATGCTGACCAATGAATGCTCCATCACGATATTGAGGCATTAAATTGGCTTTATAAAATGTCAGTCCCAGTGATGCAGTATGATTTCCCAATGCATAATCTGGCTTAATTGCTTTTGCGACCAGTTCAGGCTTTTGCGGTTTTACCCGGGAATCTACATGCTGGCCATAATAACTATAAGGCCAGCCATAAAAAGCACCATCTTTAACCGAAGTCATATAATCAGGAACCAGATCATTACCCAGCTCATCACGCTCATTCACTACGGTCCATAAAGCTCCACTCTGAGGCTGCCAGCCCATGCCATTGGGATTACGCAGGCCTGTAGCAAACGGCCGGGCTTGACCTGTAGAAAAATCAAACTCCATGATCAGGGCGCGCCCTTCTTCTTGAGCTATGCCATTTTCCGCCACATTACTATTGGAACCTACCGTAATGTAGAGCTTCGTCCCTGCAGGATTGGCAATAACATTTTTTGTCCAGTGATGATTTAAGGGGCCAGCGGGTAAGTCCAATACTTTAGTGCCTTTTTCCTTGATCTGGGTCATACCTGGCTGATAAGAGAATCGCACTAAAGCATCGGTATTTGCGACATAAAGCACATTACCCACTAAGGTCATTCCAAACGGCGAGTTTAAATTTTGCAGAAATACCGTTTTCTGATCAGCAACGCCGTCTTGATTACTGTCACGTAGCAGGCTAATACGGTTGGCGCTTGGATGGGATGATCCTGCTCTTCTCATCACCATTTTCATGATTTTGCCTTTAATCCCTTTACTGTCTTCGGGCTTAGCCGGAGCATCGGTTTCAGCCACCAGTACATCTCCATTCGGCAATACATATAACCAGCGCGGGTGTTGAAGGCCTTGTGCAAATGCTTGCACTTTTAAACCCGATGCCGGCGTCGGCATGACGCCTTCAGGCCAACCTTTTGCAGGGGCAATGTTGACGACCGGAAACAATCTTGATTTCGGTTCAGGTAAAGACGGCTGGGAGCCATAACTATCTGTTACGGGTGTTTTGGATGAAACCGTACAGCCGGTAAATGCCAATATGATTACGGTACTTAAGGCTGATAGGAAAAATTGAGCCACCATGGTATTTCCCTGCTTTTTGTTTTTATCTCTCCCATTTTAAAAGGTGATTGAAATCGTAATGATATAGTTCTTGTAGTTTCTGGTTATGGATTGATTGCCATAAATTTACTAGTGACACAAGCTGCCCAAAGCATAGAACACGGTCTAATTTTTTACTTATATTCACTCCGACCTTCTTAAATAAATGGCCATGCAATACTTAATAAAAGTAAAAGTCCTAATACAGCACTACTGATTTGCCAAAAGCGTAAAGGATCACGTTCAATGATGGTAGGAGCTTTGGATTTTAATAATTCTTTAGATGGATGTTCCAGATCATGAATCAATTCAGTCAATGCCTCATAACGATACATTGACTCAATATTCAGTGCCTTTTTTAGAATCCGGTCTAACCAGAGTGGTAAATCTGGCCGATATTTCTGGATGGCATGATATTGAACTTTCTTAAGCTGCTTCAGCGTTTTACAACGAGCCAAATCTGTACCATAAGGAAGCTGTTTAGTTAGTAAATAATAAGCCATTGCCGCCAAAGAAAATTGATCAGACTGAACGGATGGTGAATGTTCAATGAAATATTCAGGCGCCATAAATGCCAAGGTACCAAGTGGCCGATTTGCATGTTTAGGATTAATTTCAACTAAACCTCGTACAGCAGTTGAACCATAATCAATCAGTTTGACTTTAAGTGTATTATCGACGTTTAAGACCATGATATTTTCCGGACGTATATCCTGATGCAACATTTCCAGTCGGTGCATTGCATTCAAGGCCAATGCTGTTTGCTGCAAAATAGGGAGAATATTTTCTAGTTGCAAAGGCTTTTTCTGTTGATGCAGCCAGCGATCTAAGGTTTCTCCCTGTAAATATTCATAACTTTGGAATAAATATTTTTTCTCTG
This sequence comes from Acinetobacter sp. CAU_H_60, assembly GCF_058599385.1. Classification (NCBI taxonomy): domain Bacteria; kingdom Pseudomonadati; phylum Pseudomonadota; class Gammaproteobacteria; order Moraxellales; family Moraxellaceae; genus Acinetobacter; species Acinetobacter sp. CAU_H_60. Next base: position 1,509,407 of record NZ_CM178653.1, read on the forward strand.
ATTGATGCGGATAACATTGCAGCAGATTTTCGTGCTTAAGACGCTTTGAAACCCAGTCTTCAAGTTGAAACTGTTCAACAGCCTGTTCATCTTGCTGTAAATCTACTGCCAGAGTTTTAATCACTAGCGGTTGCCGATCATGATCGTGTGCCAAATACAGGCAACTGCGATGATTTTGGTGCAGGATTTTGTCAATGACATAGCCTTCGAATGCTTCACCTTTGCTGAGCTGCGGTGGAAAGACATAATCTTGGTGCATATAAAACTGATCTGCTTCAGGCAATTGATCAATACGGAGTACTTGAAGACTTAAATTGTCATCACTACCCTGTTTTAAAGCCTGTTCAACCAGGAATTTGGCAAGCTGATTTAAGTGATCTGCAGCCAAAGTGAAATCTAATAATTGTTGGTCTGTAACAAATTCATAAACCCCATCGGTCATCAGTAAAAAGATATCTTTTTCTTTTAGCTCAAGGCTTTGATAATCAATTTCCACACGATAATCCACGCCTAAGGCACGACTGAGATAATGTTCTGTCGAAGATAGACAAACGCGATGATCATGGGTTAATAATTCAATTTCACCGTTCCTGATTCGATAAATACGACTATCACCGACGTGAAAAATATGCGCCTGATGCTGCTTCAAAATCAGTGCGGATAAGGTACAGACATAACCCCGATCTTTGTCGAAACGTCCCTGACTTTGTTGGGTTTGTGCATATAACCATGAATTAGTGGCACGAATCACCCGTGCTGCTGAAGTCTGAGTGCTCCAGGCATCCGAAGTCGAATAATAATCAGAGAGAAAACTGCTAACGGCTGTTTCTGCGGCAATGTGACTGACATTGCTACTACCGATCCCGTCGGCAATCGCACAAGCTATACCTTTTTGCTTCAGTACATGACCTTCTGGTAAAAAGATGCCATAAAAATCCTGATTCTGATCTTTAATACCAGCCGTAGAATATTGTCCAATAGCGACTTTTAATGTTTTTTTCATATTGAAAACTCAAAAAAGGGATCATATTGATCCCTTTAAAAATGATTCATTATTAGAATTCTTTTTTCGCGCCAGTACGTACATGTGTGGTGTAAAGTGCCAGACCTGTTAAGGCTAAACCACCGACCAGATTACCTAAAGCAACCGGTAACTCATTCCACAGGAAATAATCTGCAATCGAGAAGTCACCACCCATCATCATAGCAAATGGGAACAGGAACATGTTTACTACTGAGTGTTCAAAGCCCATGGCAAAGAACAGCATCACTGGCATCCACATTGCGATGAATTTCCCACTCACTGTAGTTGACATCATTGCGCCAATCACACCTAAAGACACCATCCAGTTACACAGCATGCCGCGAATAAAAATAGTCATCCAGCCTGAGAAACCATAAGCCGCATAACCTAAGGTGCGGTCTTCACCAATATGAGAAATCTTTTCACCGACTGGATTCGGATCAGTCGCAAAGCCCATGGTATAAACAACGGCCATCAGTACTGCAACGACTAAACACCCAGTAAAGTTACCTAAAAATACCAGTCCCCAGTTTTTTAAAATGCGTGCCCAAGTTACGCCAGGACGTTTATCCAGCCATGCCAGCGGTGTTAATACAAATACCCCAGTCAGCAAGTCATAGCCCAATAAATACAACATGCAGAAGCCAACAGGAAACAGTAATGCGCCAATCAGTGGCACACCAGTTTGCACTGCAATCGTAATTGCAAATACGGCTGCCAAGGCCAGAATCGCACCTGCCATAAAGGCACGAATCAAAACATCACGGGTTGCCATATGAAGCTTGGATTCACCCGCATCTACTACTTTTTTTGCAAACTCCGCAGGAGCAAGATATGCCATGTTGTCGTCCTCTTTTTCAATATACGGACCTGTTTTTCGAAAAAAAGACGCCTAAGATCACTGAAGACCTTAGGCGCCGTTGCCTTGAATATTAGAACAGGTAATGGTGAATGGCGTCGTTGCCATGTATATCGAAATAGAAGCAAAAGCTGTGCCATAAATAATTAACAATCGCTTAAATATTCATTTTTTATTTAGCATGAACTCTAAAATGCTATTGGCATGATATCTGCATTGTCCGTTCTGCATACATTCGTTTGAGAATAATTTGGAGAGGATTATGATTACCCATCGTCAACAAGTAACTGACATGATCATTTCAGCGAAAGTTCTAAAGTCAATTAAGTGGTCAGATGTTGCCAAAGAGATTGGTCTTTCTAAAGAATGGGTAACCGCTGCATGTTTAGGTCAGATGGCATTTAATAAAGAGCAAGCAGAAAAGATTGGTCAGATTTTTGGCTTAAGTGATGAAGCTGTTGCATGGCTACAGATCGTGCCATATAAAGGTTCCCTGCCAACCAACGTACCAACCGATCCTTTGATTTACCGTTGGTATGAAGTGGTGAATGTATATGGCTCTACCATTAAAGAACTGATTCATGAAGAATTTGGTGACGGTATAATGAGCGCGATTGATTTTAGTATGGATATTCAACGCGAAGAAAATCCGAATGGCGACCGTGTCAATGTCGTATTGTCTGGCAAGTTCTTGCCTTATAAAACTTATTGATCAATATCATTTATAAAAAGCCATCAATGTGATGGCTTTTTTTTATTTCATTTTTCTTTTTATATTTGAGCATTAATCTCATTCTCTACATGAAAAAAATTTAGCGAATATACTTTATAAATTTAAAAAATTAATATGAAGTCAATAATTTACATATTATTTTACTAAAATAAATCGTTTTTATTTTAAGCAAAATCTTAACCCCTTCTTCTTTTAATCTGCTTTAACTGCAAAGTATTCCTCTATCAATGAGTAATTTTTAATTTAAATTTCCTATTGTATTTAGATTGATTTAAAAATATCTAATCAATAACATTAGCGATAATTATTATCATTTACATTCATTAAAATGTTTTATACCAATCATCCAACTTTCAAGCTATCTTTGCTCAGTTTTGCCATATTGATGACACAGCAAAGTTTTGCAGAAAATAGTCAGCAACTTCCTACCATCACGATAGTCACTGATGCAGCACAAACAACAGAAAGCTCTGAACAGACTAAAAGCTATATTATTCAAAATTCTGCAACAGCTTCTAAACTAAATATTCCTCTTAAGGAAACGCCACAAACAGTGAATGTAGTGACGCGTCAACAATTAGATGACTTTGCACTGGATAATACCCGTGATGTACTCCGCAACTCACCGGGGATCATTGTAAGTAACCAGGAGACCGAACGAACTTCCTATCTATCACGTGGTTTTGAAATCTCAAACCTATTGGTAGACGGCGTTGGGATTCCGCTTGAAGGCTATAACTACAATAATGACAATCCAGACAGCTTTTTATTTGACCGTATAGAGATCGTTAAAGGTGCAAATGCCTTAAATAATGGTATTGGCGATCCGGGCGCTACCATTAATATGATTCGAAAACGCCCTACTCAGGAGCTTCAAGCCGCGTTTAACACCAGTTATGGTTCATGGAATACCCAACGTTATGAAGCGGATGTTTCCTCTCCCCTGACACAGGATGGAAAAATCAGAGGCCGAGTATTTGGCTATCAGCAGACAGGTGATAGTTATCTGGATCACTATGAACTCGAAAAAAATGGCATTGGTGCAGTTGTTGAGGCTGACCTGACTGATTCGACCTTAATAACTGCTGGTTATACCGAAACGAATCATAATCCCAATGGTGTCAATTGGGGTTCCAATCCTTTAATCAATACTGAAGGTGAACAGTTAAGCTATTCAAGAAATTATAATTACAGTCCGGACTGGGCCTACTGGGACAGTAATATTAAAAACTATTTTGCCGAGATCGAACAACAACTTGGCGCTGATTGGAAAGCTAAACTTAGTTATGAGGAAAAACGGACTGACCGGGATTCAAAACTTTTATTCCTGTCCGGTAAACCTGGTGCTGACGGTACTTCAGGTATTTTCTTATATCCAGGTATGTATATTGATGACAACAAGGAACAGCAGGCTAGTCTAAGTTTTAGTGGTACCTATCCACTTTGGGGACAACAACATGAAGCATCTTTTGGCTATATCTGGGCTGAAAACAATCTGAATGAGTCAGGTTATGCAGGCAGCTTTACCAACCCACTTACCACAGATTTATCCAGCTTTACGCCGCCCGAACCAGTCTGGGATATGTCAAAAACCAGTGGTGAAATGCACATCCGGCAAAAAAACCAAAGCCTATATGCCGCCACCCGATTACATATGACTGATGATCTGAAACTGCTTTTAGGTGCCAACTATGTTCAGGCTGAAAGTACAGGCAGTAGTTATGGAACAGACACGATTTATGATGAGAATAAGCTATTACCTTATGCAGGCCTGACTTATGAATTTAGTCCTGAATATACAGGTTATCTAAGCTATACCTCAATTTTCCGTCCACAAACAACCAAAGCTCTGGATGGCAGTATTAATAAACCGGTTGAAGGTGAAAGTTATGAAGCTGGGATTAAAAGTTCCTGGCTAGATGATAAGCTCACCGCCAGCATGGCCGTATTCAGAACAGAGCAAAGCAATTATCCGTTACGAGATTCTGACGGTATCCCGACTTTACGTAAAACCCAGGTGAGTGATCTACGTTCACAAGGTTATGAATTTGGTTTGGCTGGTCAGTTAACGGATCATTTAAATCTAAGCTTTGGCTATACTCAGTTTAGTCTTAAAGATCTGATCAACGGTGGTGATGCCCGTACCTTTAATCCTAATCAGTCTTTTAATCTTCTGACCACCTATCAGGTGCCACAGATTCCAAAACTGAAACTGGGCCTTGGTGTGCAATGGCAGGATAAAACTTATCTAGAAGTTCCTGAAGCTGCTACAGAGGGTGTTGTTACCCAACAAGCAGGCATTATCAAACAGGATGCATATGCGCTTGTGAATCTGATGGCCAGTTATGAACTCAATGATCACATTACTTTGCAGGCCAACGGGAATAATCTGACCAATGAAAAATACTTATTTAATTTCCCGAATCAGCAAGGCTTCTATGGTGCACCGGCAAATTACAGTGTGGCCGTAAAATTCAAATATTAATTTTTCGCTTGAGCTTTGAAAGAATATTCGGAGCTCATTTTCTTATATGTAAACAATAATCAGGTAGAATTCATGAAAAAAATCATTACTTTGACAATTGGACTGTCACTGACCCTTTCTGCTCAGGCCCATATGCTTTGGCTAGAACGTGCTTCAGATGCAAAAACACATGCATTCTTTGGTGAATATAGTGAACAGCTCAAAGAGACTCAAGAAGGTGCCTTAAAGTCATTCAGCCAAGCAAAAGCGATTCAGACTAAAAAACAATTTAGTCCCCAACTACACCAGGATCATCTGGTCTACTCTACAAAAGATCAAGCAGATGTACAGCTCCATCATGAACTGATCTATGGGGAATCCTTACTCAGCTATCACGCGAAATCCGGCAGACAAAACCAGAAAGCAGACTCAGAGCTGGATATCGTACCGGTTCAGCCGAACAGTAATACTTTTACAGTCATGTATCAGGGTAAACCAGCTGCGGATGTCAAAGTGACTGTCTATTCCCCACAGCACTGGCTTAAAAATTATACGACCAACAACCAAGGCCAAATTAATATTGCTACGCCATGGAAGGGTCAATATGTACTAGAGGTGAGTCAAGAAGTAGACAAGAAAGGAAAATTGAATCAGCAAGTGTATAAGAAACAGTACCTGGTCACTACTTTAAGCTTCGTGCATTAAGTTGCCTCAATATTTATTTATACAGATTCATATAAAGGCCTTTCCATGATTTCTACCTTTCAGCCCCTTGCTATCCTGTATCGATTAAGCATGAGCTTTGGTATTGGTTATTTATGTAGTTATCTGATTGCTCTCGATCTGGCCTATTTTTTACAGGCGAGTTTACCTAAAGCTGAATCGGTTTATCTGGCTGCCTTTATTGCCCTGATTTTTTATGTCTGTTTTGTGATTAGAATCTTCTGTATCCAAAGTCTTAAAACACTTTCAGTCTATAGCCTGATTCCTCTCATTGTTTTATTTGTCATTTCCCGCTTCATAGGTTAAACCATGCATAAATCTGTCCGTCAATCTATGGCATGGCTACATTCATGGCTAGGTTTAAGTTTTGGCTGGCTCCTCTTCGCGATCTTTTTAACAGGTGCGGTCACTTATTATCGCCATGAAATTACAATGTGGATGCAGCCACAATTCGCCACGATGCAGGTTAACCAGGAAATTGCTTTAAAAACTGCTTATAGCTATTTACAGCAACATGCACCTGATGCACAGAACTGGTATATCGGGGTAGCGAATCAGGATTCACCGGTTAATAAAATTTATTGGCAAACTGCAAAGGGTGCTTATCAACTTAAAACCTTGGATGCTATGACAGGTAAGGAATTAACGCTTTCGGCTACACAGGGCGGAGATTTTTTCTATAACTTTCATTTTCAGCTATATGGCGTACCTTATACCATTGGTCGTCTGATTGTAACCATTGCTGCATTCATCATGTTAATGACCCTGATTTCCGGAATCATTACCCATAAAAAAATTCTGACTGACTTCTTTACCCTGAGAGCTTTTAAAGGACAACGTTCCTATCTGGATTTTCATAATGTCAGTTCCGTCATTGCACTACCGTTCTTTTTAACTATGACTTTTACTGGACTGGCTATTTTCTTTTATATTGTTTTGCCTTCTGGCATGAAGCAGCTATATCCAGAAAATCCATTTCAATATTTTGAAGAAATCCGAACCATAAATGTGTTTGCTCCCTCTGCTGTGCCCATTAAAACGGAGATGTTGCCGATTCAACATTTTATCACTACGGCGCAGCAGCACTGGGGAAAATCAGAATTTGACAATATTACCGTGAAGCAGCCGAATACCCAGCTGGCACAGATTACCTTAACCGAATTGAAAGATCATTCTATTACCCGCAATCAGGCACAACTCGTATTCAATGCGACAACAGGCAAATTGCTTGAAAACACCCGTAATGACAGTGCAATTGCTACCCTGAATGCCGGAGTATATGGTTTGCATATGGCACGTTTTGCTGAACCTGTTTTACGTTTCGCCCTATTTTTCTCAGGCATATTAGGCTGTGCCATGATCGCTTCCGGATTATTGCTCTGGAGCCTGAAACGACAGATGCAGAAAAAATCGGATCGTTTTCACTTTGGACATTATCTAGTGAATCGTCTGAATATCACCATGATAATTGGTTTACCTATTGCCATGCTGGCTTATCTTTATGCAAACCGTTTGATTCCCATTCCTGTAGGCACCACAAATTATGAAATCTATATCTTCTTTAGTATTTGGCTGAGCAGTTTGATCTTGGCCTGTTTAACGCCACAACAGCACTTATGGAAAACGCAGCTTAAAATTCTCATCTGTGCCGCTTTTATGCTTCCACTCATCGACTTATATTATTTATGGTCCCAGCATTATCTGGATTCTTTTGCAAACTATTGGCTGTTTTTGCGTATCGATCTGATGCTCTGGATCTTGGCACTTCTCGCTTACTTCCTACATCAGAAAATTACACCTATCCAGCAAAAAGCCGTTCATAAAATTCAGGCCAAGCTTAAAACTGCACAGCAGGAGTCTTCTTCATGATATGGATGGCAATAGTAGGACTAATCTGGATGGCCTGTTTTGGTTTTTATGCAGTGAGTGAAAAACAGATTTTAAAAACCAGACAATCTCGATATTCTTTTCTGGTGAGTTATCCGGTCATCGTTAAATTGATCTCAAGCAGTCTTTTACTGTTGGTATTGTTGCTTTTACGAACTCAATTCAGTAGTAGTATTAGCTTTATGGCACTTTGGGTTTTTATAAGTCCAATCGTATTTATATTTATTCTGAAGATGAATAATTTAAAACAAACAAAAGCATGATTACAGTCTTATGAAAGTCTGTGAAAAATAAGATCTAGCTAAGCATAGATGAGGCGAGAAAATGATTTTCCCGCCTCATAAATATTGCTTATATAGATATCTGTTTAGAACATCATTCTTAAACCGATTCCATAACGCCAGCCTTGTTCAGAATCAGATGCGTCCTGCCATGAGGTTTTCTCATTGCCCTTGGAATATTCATAAGCAATATCAAGGTAAGGCATGATCTTTTTATTGATCTCATAACGGGTTTCCAGACCTAATGCCGCATGACTTATTCCAGTCTTTTTAGCATTGACTGCCTTATCCTTTAGAATGAGGTCAACTTCAAAATAAGGTTGCAAAATCAGTTTTTGTGTGAGTAGCAGATCACGTTCTGTTTCTAGCTCAAGTCCGATAAAATCATCTTGACCAAGATACAGATGTGCATTGGTTTCAAAGAAATACGGCGCCAACCCATGGAATCCAAATATTGCATCTACATGTTCAATATTTTGCCCAGCATTAGGCTGACCCAAATTTTCCTGACGGTAGCGAAGACCCGCCTGAGCATCCCAGAAATCTGAAATATTCCGGCTATACAGCGCTTGGACTGCATATTCTGTTGCTCTGGATTCCTGCTTGTCAGCTTTGAGTTTAATGAACAGTTTATTTTCATCCGTGCCAATCCGAAGCTCATTCTCAGACTGTAAGCCTCCCTCACCTTCTGAGTTTTTGATCCATTTATTGTCCAGTTTGACCCGCGTATAAATTTGCCCTCCATGTTCCTTGCGATGATCATGTTCGCTGGAATAGGTTGAAGCTGAATCTGGAATTAAATTTTCAGTAATTTCCGGTGCTACTGAAGTTAAATGATGCTCTGAAGATTGGATAAATTGTTGATGATGCATCGAATGATCAGCATGCTGTTGAGATATATCTTCGGCAAAAACAGTCATATTTCCCAACGCCAATACACTAGCCAAAACAGGCTTCAAACAAAGATTAATGGTGTGCATGAGCATCTCCTTGTTTTTCTACTGGTTTTGTCATGTGATGATGGGAATGCTCTTCCCGCACAGTATTCTGAGTCGAAACGTCATTTTCCTGAACATTTGCTACAATCAGTTTATTCATCATTCCGGCAGTCATGTGATACAACAGATGACAATGAATCGCCCATTCACCTAGTTCATCTGCAGTCAGCAAAGTCGTAACGGTTTTTCCAGGTGGGACAATCACTGTATGTTTATTCGGCATATCTATTGCAGACTGGCCATTTTCGAGCTGCATGAACATGCCATGTAAATGCATCGGATGTGCCATCATACTGTCATTGATAAATTTCAGCCTGATCCGTTCCCCAAATTTCACTTTGAGCGGCTCTGCTTCATTAAATTTCTTGCCGTTCATGGTCCAGATATACCGTTCCATGGTGCCGCCTAAACGAATCACCAATTCGCTTTCTGCGTCGCGAATATCTTTTTGCGGAGTTAAAGATTTGAGATCGCTATATTGCAAAGCTTTATGCCCTACCGGTGTAGAGGCATTGGCCCAGCCGTAAACTGGTTGCTGCGTAGAAGTTTTGGCATCTTTTTTATGTTGCATATGCCCGGTCATATTTGTGTGATTCACATGATCTATAGCGGATGGAGTATCTGAATGCTCGGTATGATTGCCCTCTCCTTGCTCGATCACTTTGGCCGATGCATGCTGCTTATGCCCTATCATTGAATGTTCAGTATCCCTTTTAACATTTATGTCATGACTAGCATGATTCTGATGATTCATCTGCTCGTGTTCTTCACCCTGCATGTTGCCATGTCCCATATCTTCCATGGTCAATAAGGCACGAGGACGGGATATAGGTTTATGTATGGCATGATGAACTGGCTTTAATTCATTCTGTAAGCTGCCAATCGCAAAACCGGAACGGTCAATCGATTCAGCTTCAATCTGATAATGTTCCGCAGTGGGTTCCACAATCACATCATAGGTTTCTGCGGCACCAATGCGGAATTCATCGACAACTACAGGTTTGATAGGCTGCCCATCTGCACTGACGACTGTCATTTTTAACTGTGGAATACGCACATCGAAGAATGACATGGCAGAGGCATTGATGAAACGCAGTCGCACTTTTTCATTCGGTTTAAACTGTCCTATCCAGTTCTGTTCAGGCGTTTTTCCATTCACCAAAAAGGTATAGCCGGTTACATCAGACAGATCGGTTTTCAGCATGCGCATCTGGTTCCACATTTTGCGATCATTCCAGGTGGCTTTAAGCCCTTCCCGTTTGATTTGCTGAAAAACATCGCTCAGAGTTTCACGCTGATTTTGATAATACTCGGCAGATTTTTTTAAATTATTCATGATCTGCTGGCCGGACTGCTCATGAAATTCTGAAAGCATGACCACATAATCACGCTCGGTCTGCTCATGTGCAGGAACTTCCGCCTGGTTTTTGGGATAAATCACAAAGGCGCCGTAAAGGCCGTCCTGTTCCTGCCCCTTGGAATGGGCATGATACCAGTAGGTTCCACTCTGACGAATTTTAAAGCGATAGACAAATTCCTGATCAGGTGCAATGCCCTGAAACCCGTTAAAACCGGGGACGCCGTCCATCAAACCAGGTAGCAATAAACCATGCCAATGAAGAGAGCTTTCTTTATTCTTTAGCTTGTTTTTGACGCGAATAACAGCTTCATCACCTTCCTCAAATTCCAGTAAAGGTGCAGGAAATTTTCCATTCACTGTAATACGCTGTACGGTTTTACCGGTGAGATTAACAGGTCCTTCTTCAATAACCAGCTGATATTCTTTTACAGCAGCCAATAATGAAGACGAAATCACTAAACTTAAGCCCAATAACAGGCTTTGACTAATTTTAATCGACATAACTTAATCCTTGATTTATTAAAATATAAATAACGAGGATTAAGCTTTAGGTGGGCGCAGAATTTCCTGCCAATACCCGGCAAGGTGCTTGGCTTGATAATTAGAAATAAAAGTAGTTTCTAAGGCATGAATCACAGGGAGATTTAACTTCGAGATTTCCACATCGATCCAGCTACTCAAGTTATGGCAAGAGCTATAAATACAATCCGGACAGTCATCTTTATGGTCATTTAAGTCGGAGTGGCAATCCATGTCCTGACTCATATCATGAGCAGAACCATGCATAGTTTGATGCTGGCTATGTAACTTCTCTATTTCTGCCATTTCCTGACAATGGGAACTCATCTGCTTGGCTGACGTTTCCAGATGCATCGTTTTTGATGAAGCAACAGACATGCTGCTCCAGCCTACGGCGAAGACCATAAGCATCACAAACCAGATCTGTTTAAAGAACTGTCTGAGCACGATGCACCCTGAAAATATAAAAATGAGTTAACCCAAATAGCATAGGGTGGAATATTAAAATTCGCAAACTTTATAAGCGCTTAATTTAAAGATTAATATTTCGTTCTTGATAAATTGATCACTTCTTAAAATAATTTAGCGGCAGCTTCAAATAAGACACACCATTGTCTTCTGGCATTGGAAACTGCCCTCCATTCATATTGATCTGGATGGCAGGCAAAATCAGCTTCGGCATACTTAAACCTGCATCACGCTGCTGACGCATCTGTACAAATTCAGATTTGCTAATCCCTTCACGGATATGAACGTTTTGCTGTTTTTGCTGATGGATCGTCGTTTCACATTGATATTCATGACGTGACTCTGGCAAATAGTCATGACACAGAAATACTCGGGTACTTTCCGGGAGCTGAAACAGCTTTTGAACAGAGTCATATAAAACCGGTGCACTGCCATTTGGAAAATCACAACGAGCCGTGCCATAGTCTGGCATAAACAGTGTATCTCCTACAAAGACGGCGTCACCAATCACATAGCTTAAACAGGCAGGTGTATGGCCTGGTGTAGGAATATTATAAACTTCCAGTTCGCCAATTTTGAAATGCTCACCATCTTCAAACAGATAGTCAAAAGGCTGATGCGCATTAATCTGTTTCATGTCTAGATGATAAATTTCGGCAAACGTTTCCTGCACCAGCGCAATTTTCTTACTGATTGCAATCTTGCCACCTAATTGCTGTTTTAGATATGGGGCAGCTGTCAGATGATCAGCATGTACATGAGTTTCCAGAATCCATTCCACGGTCAAACCTTGTGATTTTACATAGGCAATCATCTGATCGGCATGCTCGGTCGATGTGGTGGCAGACGCAGCATCGTAATCCAGCACGCTATCAATAATGGCACATCGGGCAGTTTGAGGATCGCTCACTACATAACTAAAAGTATTGGTATTTTTATCAAAAAATGCTTTGACGTTTGGCTGCTGTGTCATATTTATACTCCTGCCCATTTACGGTGAATCCAGACCCCAAGCAGCATAGCTGCAATAAAATACAAGGCTTGATAATGTCCCAAACCAATCAGGGTAAAACTGGGTGCCGGACAAATGCCTGCAATTCCCCAACCGATACCAAATAATAAACTACCCGACAGCAGTTTAGGGTCAATCTTTTGATTCTTTGGTAAATCAATGGGTTCATTAAATAAAGTGGTCGGATTTGGATTATGTTTAGCTTTCTGGAAAGGAATAAAAGCCACCAGAATTGCCCCCATCATGACAAAGGCAAGGCTCGCATCCCAATCCCCAAACAGATCCAGAAAATCCAGAACTTTTTCAGGATTAGACATACCTGAGAGCATCAAGCCGACTGAAAACAGGCCACCAAATAGAAAAGCGAATAGATTTTTCATTTAGATAGCTCCAACCAGATGACGAATCACATAAACCGTGATAAATCCCGCCAGCATAAAAGACCCGGTCGCAACAAAGGAGCGATTTGACAGACGGCTAATCCCACAGATGCCATGCCCACTGGTACAACCTGAACCTAAACGTGTACCAAAACCGACCAGCAAACCGCCAATGACCATCATCCATGGGCTGGCATTCAGCTCAATTTCTGGCTGAAACAAAACGCCATAGATAAATGGAACTATAAATAGTCCTGCTAAAAACCAGACCGCAGGAGTTTTGAAAATCGTCTTTCGATTGAGTACCTGCCCAACCAACCCACTCACGCCCGCAATGTGGCCATTGACATACAGATAGCCGACCACTGAAAGACCAAGCAGTAATCCACCGAGAAACGCTGCCAAAAAGTCATGCATGAGCATATCCCACTTACAATATATAATTTTATAATATATAATTAAAAATATTAATCAAGACAGTTTTTGAATATTGCGTGACTAATACAGGTTTTTTATATGACAGCAGATGAATCTCAGACACGTATTGATTTTTCTCAGGCTCATGTGGTGAGCGAACGCTTAAAAGTGTTGTCGAATTCTGACCGTCTGAAAATTCTATGTGTACTAGTCGATAGTGAAATGAATGTGCAACAGATTGAGCTACAAACTGATATTCACCAACCTACACTCTCGCAACAACTTACCGTACTGCGAAAAGCCGAAATGGTCAGCACGCGTCGGGAAGGCAAGCAGATTTTCTATCAGCTTTCCGACCCCAAATTACTCACCCTGATGCAAACCTTATATCAGCTTTACTGTAAGGCTTAAGTGATAAGAAAAATTTTCATTTAGCTATAATTGCAGAATACAACTATTAAAATATTTAAAGATTAAGTATTTTCAGGAATATCTGCTGGAGCTGTTCTGGTATCACTTTGAATCAGGCCGTCAACTAACTTGATGGTGCGATCACAACTAACAGACAAGCGCGGATCATGAGTCACCAGCAAAATGGCACAGCCCTGTTCCTTATTTACTTTACGGAACAGTTCAAAAACTTCAGATGCGGTCTGGGTATCCAGGTTCCCGGTCGGTTCATCAGCCAGTAACAAGGCGGGTTCTGTAATGAGTGCTCGAGCGATTGCAACACGCTGCTGTTGTCCACCGGAAAGCTCATTCGGTTTTCGATGTGCATATTTTTCCAGTCCGACTGCAGCCAGCAGTTCATGGGCACGATCTAGAGCTTTTTGATCCGGCTTTCCATGTGCCATCATTAACGGCATTAGGACATTGTCTAATGCATTAAAAGCTTGAATCAGATGGTGAAACTGAAATACAAAACCAATACTGCTGCCGCGTAATGCGGTACGTGCAGCGTCATCCATACGGCTGGTGGGTTGACCAAGCAGATACAGTTCACCGCTAGTCGGCTGGTCCAATAGACCCAGAATATTCAATAAGGTACTTTTTCCCGATCCTGATGGACCTATTAGTGCTGCAAAGTCATTACGTTCAATACACAAATCAATGCTATGCAGAACTTCAACTTCATTGGGCTGACCAATATTATAGGATTTACGGAGTGCTTCCAGCCGCAGAACCTCATTCGATGAGTCAGACATGACGAATTGCCTCCACAGGGTCCAGTGCCGCAGCACGACGGGATGGTATAGCCGCTGCCACTACACCAGTCAATGTGGCCAGCAATAAAGCCAGCAATAGCAGATAGATTGAAATTGGGATATAGAACAAACCTGGGCCAAATTCATTAAAGATCCAGACCAGTAAATAACTGACTGCACTGCCGATAATAGACCCCAACAAGCCAAAAATTGCGCCTTGAAACAGGAAAACGCGCAGGATTTGTCTTTGTGTAGCCCCTGTTGCCCTTAAGATGCCAATTTCACGAGTCCGTTGTACGACACTAACTGACAAGACGCTGGCGATACCAAAAGCGACGGAGATGGCCACAAAGATAATAATCATATTGGTTGAAAGGCTTTGTGCTGAGATGGCATTCATTAACTGACCATTGGTTTTAATCCAGCTTTCTGCCTGTAAGGAAGTCAAACGCCCGACCTGCGTTGCAATATTTTCTGCTTCAAAAATATCTTCTACCGTCAGGTCGATTACAGTGATCCCACCTGGCAGGCTGAGTAAGGACTGCGCCTGTTTTAAATCCATATAGACATAGCGCGAATCCAGTTCACGTACTCCGAGTTCAAAAATCCCGGCAATATTTACGACAGTACTGTTATCCTGACCGGTATCTAATCGTAGCTTGCTACCCACCTGTACACCCAGATCTTTAGCCAGCTGACTGCCAATGAGTACATCATCCGCGCCGACACGTAACTGCCCACTGATCATATATTCTTTAAGTGGAATTATTTTCTGATAACGTTCTGGATCCATGCCCACCAGCGCAACCGATTCCTGAGCTTCACCGCGCTGTGCAAATGCAGGTCCAGAAACTACAGGAGAAACAGCTGTCAATAAAGGCACCTGATCCAAGGTCGTCACAACCTCTTGCCAGTTATTGATAGAACGCAGACGCTGGGCCCGTTTATCTTCCAGAACCAGCTGCACAGTGCCTGCGGGTGCTGGTATAACTTGGTTCACTTCATCGGGAGACAGTAAACGGATATGTGCCTGTGTCCCCAAAGTCCTGTCTATAATATTGGACTGCAAGCCCTGTATCAGTGCCGAGATAAAAACAATCACAGACACCCCTACAGCAACACCCACTGTAATCATCAGAGACTGCATCCGGCCTTCTCGCAAAAAACTGATTGCGATCTTCCATTCAATCCAGAGACGCCCTAGTAATTTTTTCACTCGAATTTCACCGGTAATTCATTTTTATTGCTGGCATCATTGTTCTGGTTGGCATAGTTAATTTCTTCGGGCTTAAATCGAACTCGTGTGCCATCTTTTAAAGCTGAAGTTGCATCAGACAGTACCTGATCACCCGTTTTTAAACCGGAAATCACTTCGGACATGGCAAGTCCACGCAGACCCAGTTGCACTTTTTGTCGCTGGATTTTGCTATCACGTACCAGTAATACGGTGGCCTGATCGCCCTGTACTTTCCCTAGCGCATCATTCGGAATTGCTAAGGTACGATCACGGCGACCTGTCTCGACATTAACCGATACCGTCATATCCTGACGCAGAAAATCTGGTACCGGATCAACCGATAAACGCACTTCTACTGTGCCGCGTTGGGGATCGATACTCGGTGCAATAAAGTTAATCCGGGCTGGGAAAGGCTTATCCGGGTATGCATCGGCAATTGCAGTCGCTTTCTGGGACAACGCCAGCCGTGACAGATTACGTTCATCCAGTGGTACACGGATTTCGGTATTGCCATCCATTGCAATGGTAAATAAGGTACGTCCTGGCTGAACCAGATCACCAGGCTCAACATCACGGGTCAGCACCGTTCCAGCAATAGTTGCCCGGATTTTGGTTTTAGCCAGTTGAGCCTGTGCCACCGAAAGCTGCTCACGTAATGAAGCCTCTTCTACCTGACCCGGTGCCAGTGCAGCTGCTTTTAAACGCACGGTTTCATAATTATTGCGTGCTACCCTTTCCGCCTCTACAGCCTGTTCAATTTCTTCTGCCGAAAGGATGCCTGCTTCGGCATTGCGACGACGCGTCGCTTCACGGCTGGCCTGTTCCAGCTGAGCTTTTGCTGAAGCTAATTCTGCTGAGGCTTGTGGACGGCGATTGGTTGTCAGTTCATTCAATGCGACTTCTGCCTGACGAACTTGGGCTGCCAGTTCATCCGATTTAAGTACAACCAGCAAATCGCCCGGTTTGACCCGATCGCCTTCCTTGACCCGACGTTCCAACACCACGCCGGTTACTTCACTACCGACTTGAGCACGCGAAACGGTAATTACCTGCCCGGTAGCAACGACTGATTGCACCAGCGGCATCGGTTCCAAGGTATAACCTGTGACTTGTGGCCCTTGCCACCAGCGAAATACGCCAAATGCAACGAGCAGAAGTAGAAGAATCAGGACAATATATTTATAGCGGATAGCGCGCAATGTGCTTCTCCATTCTGGTTAAAAGCGCAGTTGTAAAGAAATACTTGTAGCTTATCTAGCTGTATATTTTAGATTTATTTGGTTGTAAATAAGTTATTGGTTTTATTTTGCAGATTGGTTCTTAAATCGACTTAACTCTTCTGTAATCCACTGAAGGTATATTCCTGCTTATCGCTCTTTTCCTTAAAAAGAAACCCGATATTTCATTCTAGAAGTCGACTTTAAATAACTAAAACAGGCAGTTCTAAAGTGTCAATTTAAGCTAAATGAATAAATGCTAAATCCTGCAGAGGTTCTGTTATGAAATGTTGAGTCTAATTTAATCCCAACTAAAAGCTCCTAATATATTTTTTCCTCAAGAGCAATCAAGGAAAAAATATGAATAACTATCCTGAAACTCCAGCTTCAACTGAAACCCAAGCTCATCAACCCGGTGATCAGACCAAAATGGATCCTACCCCGGAAGTCATTAAAGAGAATTATAAAGGTAGCGATAAATTAAAAGGCAAAGTAGCACTCATTACAGGTGGTGACAGCGGGATCGGTCGCTCTGTATCAGTATTGTTTGCCCGCGAAGGTGCTGATATTGCCATTTGCTATCTGGATGAAGACCGGGATGCGCTTGATACCAAAAAAATGGTTGAAGCAGAAGGACGCCGTTGCCTGTTGATTCAATGCGATTTACAGCATCCTGATGAAATCAAAAAAATGGTTGAGCAAACCAACCCTTCAGGAATTTAAAACCATTAATATTCTGGTGAATAATGCAGGTGTGCAATATCCGCAGGACAGTATTACTGATATTTCTCCAGATCAGTTATTCAAAACCTTCAATGTCAATATCCTGTCCATGTTCCATCTGACTCAGGCGGTGCTTCCGCATATGCAGGCAGGTGACAGTATTATCAATACCACCAGTATCACCAGCTATCATGGGCATGACACGTTGATAGACTATTCGAGCACCAAAGGCGCAATTACTTCATTCACCCGCAGCTTATCTACCAATCTGGCGAAGAATAAAACCGGAATTCGTGTGAATGGTGTTGCACCCGGCCCAATCTGGACACCACTCATTCCAAGCAGCTTTGATGAAGAACAACTGGAAGATTTTGGTAAACAGACACCAATGGGACGTATGGGACAACCGAGTGAAGTCGCTTCTGCCTATTTATTTTTGGCCAGTGAAGAAGCCAGTTATATCTCAGGACAGGTCATCCATGTAAATGGCGGCAGTATTATTAACGGTTAATCAAAGTTTGAAAGTAGATAGCAGTCTTTCTAGCTGTTATCTACTTTTTTCTAAAATATTTAATACGTTTTAGTTTTTGAATCTTTAAAAAAACAGAATTTAATGAATATCAATAAAATTCATCTTATAGCTATAAAACAATTCAAACAAATCCTGACAGATGATTACCCGCGCCAAAATCGTCCCTTGTTATAGTGATTTCAGACTCTACCTGATGAGGATTCTAAAATGCCTAGAGGTGATAAATCAGCTTATACCGAAAAGCAAAAACGGCAAGCTAAGCATATTGAAGACAGTGAAAAAGATCGTGGTCGTTCTGAAGATGAAGCAGAACGTATTGCCTGGTCGACTGTGAATAAGCAGGACGGCGGTGGCAAGAAAAAGAAAGACTGAGCTGTCCAAAGTTCAAGGAAAGTGATGCTATTGATTTAGCATCATTTCAACTATTTCGATTTTATTCCTTTTATTTTTAAGTAATCGAAAAAGTCTGATGGCCTCAGGTATTCAGATTCTTTCCTCTGTTTTGTTATTTCATCAAGTCATTCAAGATAATTTTAAGGAAAAATATGAAAATTCTGATTATATTAACCTCCCATGATCAACTTGGCGAAACGGGTAAAAAAACCGGATTCTGGCTCGAAGAACTCGCCGCGCCTTACTACACTTTTATTGATGCAGGCGCAGACGTAACGTTAGCCTCTCCTGCTGGTGGCCAGCCACCACTTGATCCAAAAAGTAATGAACCTGATGCGCAAACCGAAACAACCAAACGTTTTGAAGCAGATGAAGTAGCCATGCAGGCTCTTGCCAATACGCATAAATTAAGTGAAGTGCTAAATCAGGATTTTGATGCGGTCTTTTATCCGGGCGGTCATGGACCGTTATGGGACCTGGCCAAGGACCAGAATTCTATTTCCTTAATTGAACAGACTCTACAGGCTAATAAACCTGTGGCACTTGTGTGTCATGCACCGGGTGTACTTCGCGATGTTAAGAATGCAGAAGGCCGACCTATCGTTGAAGGTAAGTCGGTAACTGGTTTTAGTAACACTGAAGAAGATGGTGTTGGCCTGACTGATATCGTGCCATTTTTAGTTGAAGATACGCTGAAAGAACAAGGCGGACAGTATTCCAAGGCTGAGGACTGGCAGGTGCATGTACAGCAAGATGGCCTGTTAATTACCGGACAAAATCCGGCATCTTCTGCTGCAACGGCTGAGGCGCTGTTAAAGTTATTAAAATAATTTCATCCAGATATAAGTCATTGGAGACCAGTTACTTATTTGCTGGTAAAAAACCCTGATGTCATGTCACATCAGGGTTTTTATTAGTTTTATGCCGAGATTCTAATTCACTACTGCTGCTGTTGATGCAATATGCTGGGCCAGTAACTCTCTGAGTTTAAATTTCTGGATTTTCCCCGATGGCGTCATGGGAATCTCGTCCCAAATTTCCAAACGTTCTGGAATATATTGCACTGCCAGATTATGGGTTTTCAGGAAATCGACCAAATCATTAAAACTTAAAGACTGTGAAGGATCTTTTAACTTAATAATCGCACAGGCACGCTCACCCAGCCGTTCATCTGCATAAGCCACTAAAGCGACCACCGCCACATTGGGATGTTTATATAAAAGTGATTCAATTTCTGCGACCGGAATATTTTCACCGCCACGAATGATTACATCCTTTTTACGGCCACAAATCCGGATATAACCTTTTTCATCCTGATAGGCGATATCGCCCGTATCAAACCAGCCATCTGCATCGGTATCATTTAAATGAGCACGTTTGAGGTAGCCACCGAATCCAGAACAAGCACGAATCATCAAACGACCAGACTCATTTACCGGCTTGGTCTTCCCTGTTTTATCGACAATTTTGACGTCTACACCCGGTAAGGCAATACCATCAGTATTAAAAGAACGTTCATCGTCATCTTCTGGACAGGTAGTAGTGACCGCACCACATTCGGTCATCCCCCAAGCTGAAATCACTTTAACCCCTAAAATTTCCCGGGCTTTTTGTACCAGTGGTCCAGGAATTGGCGCACCGGCACAAAGGAAAATTTTCAGTGAGTCGACTTTGTCATGCTGTTCAGCCACAGTATTGGATAGGTCATTCAGGAATGGTGTTGAAGCCATGGTGAAATTCACCTGATGCTGATGAATCAGATCCACGGCTTTGGAGACATCCCAAACATCCTGTAATACCACTTTGGTATTGAGCTGAATTGGCATCATCAGACCATACATAAAACCGGTCTGATGCGCCATCGGTGAAGCCATGAGTACCACATCATTTTCAGTTAAATGTAGTCGCTCGGCATAAGGCACAATATTGGAAAACAAGGTATTAGCGGTATGCATCACGCCTTTCGGTTCACCTGTGGTGCCCGAGGTAAAGATCAGTTGGGTAATATCATTGGGGCCAGACTCAAGCTCACCCAGTGCAGCAACGGCTGTAGGATTCTGTTCTAGCCCATGATTCAGCAACAGGCGATCAAAATTATTCTCGCCCTCCCCATTCACTACGACGACATGTTGCAGGGTGTCCAGCTTGTTGTGTAGGTGATTGGCCAACTGTTCATGGCTAAAATTGCGGAAAGTCTTAGGCACAACAAATACTTTAGATTCACCATGTTTAAGCATGAATTCGAGTTCACGCTCACGGAATATCGGCATGAGTGGATTCAATACGGCGCCAATACGACTACAAGCCAGATACAGCAAAGTAAATTCCCACCAGTTCGGCAACTGACAAGACACAACATCATTTTTCCCGACGCCCAACTGTTTCAAGCCCAACGCAATTTTATTGGTCATGTCCCAAAGCTGCTGGTAGCTGAAGGTCTGTTCAGTTTGATTCTCGACCTTAAAACTCACTAAAGCTGTTTTGTCCGGATTTTTTTCTACCGCACTGCGTAAAAAATCGAGAATTGTTTGATTGAGCCAGTGTCCCTGTTTGAGCATGGCCTCTTTTCTTGTCGGGATCAGAACCGCATCGAAATCCATTCGCTTACTCCTCATTTTTTATAATAGTCTTATTCAGGCTGGGGCGTACTTTTCTTAAGCTGGTACAGCCTTACGTCCTGCCTTATGCCGAGCGATAATTGTTTTCATAATCTGTGCTGTGCCATCACCAATCTGGAAGCCCAGCACATCACGCATGCGCTGTTCCATCACCCCACGGTCATAACCGGCATGACCAAAAGTCAACAGGCATTGATGAATCACATCATAGGCCAGTTTTGGCCCCCACCATTTACACATGCCAGCTTCAGAGGTATGCGGCAGATGGTTGTCTTTGAGCCATAAAGTTTGTAGACAAAGTAAGCGCGCAGCTTCAACCTGCGTTTCATATTCTGCCAGTGGATGCGAAACGCCTTGGAAAGCGGTGAGTGGCTGACCAAAGGCTTCACGTTGTGCCGCATATTCCCAAGCCTCATCCAGACTGACGCGTGCAACCGCCAAAACTTGCAAACCAATCAGGGCACGCGAGAAATCAAAGCCTTGCATGACTTGAACGAAACCTTTGTTTTCATCCCCTAGACGGTGGTTTACCGGTACACGGACATTGTCAAAGAAGATCGAACCGCGGCCAATCGCACGCTGGCCGTGACAGTCAAATCGTGTGGTGCTGATGCCCGGTAAATTCATTGGCACCAGTAAGGCGGTTACGCCATGTGCGCCACTTTCATTTGAACCAGTGCGACCGAAGACCACTGAAGCATCGGCCTGATCGGCTGCTGAAATCGAAGTCTTTTCACCGTTAATGACATATTCATCGCCATCACGTTCGATCTTTAAACGTAAGTTGGCAGCATCTGAACCACCACGCGGTTCGGTCAGCGCAATTGAGAAAATTGCTTCACCACCAGTCAGTTTTTTTAACCATGACTCAACCACCTCAGGCTGTCCATGTTCTGCCAGAATCTGGCCATTTAACGATGCAAGCAGGTTGATATAGGAAAAACTTAAATCAGCCTTGGCAATGGCTTCATGGATAATTCCTGCTGCCAGTCGACCCATACCCTGACCGCCATATTGTTCTGGGAGCTCTGGTGCAATAAAGCCCATTTCACCCATCTTTTTCACCAGATCACGATCAAAGACTCGGCTTTGATCACGCTCTAGAAATCCCGGAGCCACATATTTCTGGGCAAATTTTTCTGCTGTTTCAGCTAAAAATTCTAGATCTTCGGTGATATAAGGATTCTTTTTCATTAATGAGTCTCCTTATTTGGCATATTTACGGAATTCAGGCTGACGTTTTTCCTTCAATGCATTCACGCCTTCACGAGACTCTTCAGTATCGTAATAAAGTTTTAGCGCATACATGCCCATGCCAGCGATCCCTGCCTGATGTGCGGTATCCATATTGAAACTGCGTTTGGCAATCGCGATTGCGGTCGGACTACGCTGACAGATTTCTTCGCCCCATGCCTGAACTTCTGCATCGAGTTGATCTGCCGGCACACATTTATTGGCCAAGCCAATTTCAACCGCTTCTTGACCAGAATAACGGCGGCACATATACCAAATTTCACGGGCTTTCTTCTCACCCACGACGCGCGCTAAAAATGCTGTGCCATAGCCTGGATCAACTGAACCCATCTTTGGTCCGACCTGACCGAAAATAGCTTTGTCTGAACAGATCGTCAGATCACAAATGGTGGCCAGTACATTACCCCCCCCAATAGCATAACCTTGTACGCGCGCAATTACCGGTTTTGGAACATCACGAATGGCGGTATGCAATTCTTCCATCGGTAAACCAATGGTACCGCGACCGTCATAATTGCCATCATGCGCAGACTGATCACCACCAGTACAGAAGGCTTTTTCACCTGCGCCAGCCAATACAATCACACCAACGTTACGGTCATAACCAGCTTTGTTTAAGGCCTTAATCAGTTCGTCACAGGTTGTACCACGAAAGGCATTCATTTTTTCTGGACGGTTAATCGTGATCCAGGCTACACCGTTTTTAACTTCATATAAGATATCTTCAAAATTCATGTTCATTACGTCCTGTACTGTTTTTATCTATCTAATTTAGTGTTAATTAATTTGATGCTTTAACCGTTCATGGTCAGACCGCCAGAGACACTAAGCACCTGTCCGGTAATAAAGTTGGCATCTTCACTCAAGAAAAAGGCAATCGCAGAGGCTAAATCATCTGGTTGACCCAAACGGCCCAGTGGAATAGCACGAATAAAGGCTTCACGTAATTTTTCCGGATTTGATGCACCTTCAGTTACACCTGCCAGTAAGGCCGTATCCGTCGGTCCTGGGCAAATCACATTAATTTTGATGTTGTGGCGTGAATGTTCGCGTGCCAGAGTTTTGGAGAAAGATAGCAATCCTCCCTTACAAGCTGCATAAACTGCTTCGCCTGAAGAGCCGACACGAGCCGCATCTGAGGCAATATTAACTATGCTGCCAGCATTACGCTCGACCATGCCTTTCAGCACAGCAAAGTGCATATTCAGCATACCAACCAGATTGATCTGGATGAGTTTTTGCCATTCATCAGGCGTACTTTTGATGAAAGGTTTGAAAATGTCCCATCCGGCATTATTCACCAGTCCATCGATCGGACCCAATTCATCTTCTGTTTTTTGAACCGCCTGTTCAACGATGTCACTTTGGGTAATATCACACTGAATTGCTAACGCCTGACCGTATTGATTAATTTCATTTGCCAGCTTCTCGGCAGCTTCCAGATTCATATCAAAAATGGCAACTTTTGCGCCTTCTTCAGCCAGACGTCGGCAGGTTGCGGAACCAATTCCGCCAGCACCACCTGTCACAATCACGACCTTATCTTTTAATCCTTTCATTGTTTTATCCCTACGCTATTTGTTGTCGAATTTAATCGGCTGTTGTTCTAATTCGGTGTGTTTTATCTAAAATAGAAAGAGATTAGATTTATGTCAATATATTTACATAAAATAATATTTATATTTCTATAAATATATATATAACAAATACTTAATAATTTTATTTATTCAATGTATTGACCTATATTAACTTTTTTCTTTAGAGTAGCCCATATCTAGCCCCAGCTTATAACTAAGCTATTTCTGTTTCATGAAGGATGTTTTATTTCTTTAGATTGCTAGATGGCTGCCTTGATATTCAGCTAGGGAACGAACTGAGACCGTGAATATCAAGAGAGATATTTGGAATGATTCAACTGCTTAGTACAGAATTTAAAGGTGCAGATTTCTGCTAAAACACTATGATTTTTAAAACAAATTATAAAAGAAACTGATTTATGCGAAAAAGCGATAGGTTATACTTTGCGCCGTTTGGCTATTTCAGTTTTGAGGATGTTGCATATAGTGAGTGATACTTTGTCAAAAAAATATGATCAATCCTTATATTCCGCTCATAACCGGCTGTTTTTCCGTCTGTTTCAGGTGGGAAACAGTCTGGATCGAAAGTGCTTAAATGAGCTAAAAATATCTCCTGTGCATTGGGCTGTGCTGGGTGCCCTGTCTCGTCCTAAAGTTAAATCTGGTATGTCTTTTTCAGATCTGACCGAATATCTGGGTGTGAGTCGCCAAAATCTGGATGCTGTCTTAAAACGACTGGAACGTGATGGACTGGTAGAGCGTGTTATCAATGAACAGGATCGCCGTGCCAAAATTGTTGCGCTCACCACTGAAGGTTTTCAGACCTGGGATAGCCTGCAGGATGATTTTTTTGAGTTTTATGGACAGGCCTTAAATAAACTGGCTTTTGATGATGTGATTACCCTGATTCATTTACTCAATAAAGTAAATGATGGACTAAAAAGTATTCATCTGCAAAAAGAGCCGGATCAATAAAAAATAGACATCTTATTTTTAAATTAAATAGAAAAAAAATGAGCCCTTATGAGGCTCATTTTTAACATCATTGTTTAAAAGATCATTATGCTTTTTGTGGGTCGTATTGACGATCTTTGATAAAGATCCCGGATACTGCACCACACAAGAAATAGGCACCGCCCATAATCAAGAAGCCCAAACCAATTGAACCACCACTCGCTGCTGCACCAATAATCGCAGGTGCAAACATGGCCCCAATACGCCCTGCATTATAAGCACCACCGACGGCTGTACCGCGGATCGAAGTGGCAAAGCTTTCGGTCATATAAGTGGCATTAATTGCATACGGAATACCATAGAGGAAGCCAAAGAAAATCAGCAGATAGGCAATATTATCCGGGGTGTTGAACAGCACAATTACCGGTAAGAAAATCGCTGTACCAATCGCGCCAAACGAGAAAACGGCGCGTCGACCTAAACGGTCTGCAGCAAAACCGGCCAGAACTTTACCAAAAATCATGGCAACATAGGTTCCGATCATATAACCCGCCATTGATTTAAAGTTCATATGTAA
This sequence comes from Acinetobacter sp. CAU_H_60, assembly GCF_058599385.1. NCBI lineage: Bacteria > Pseudomonadati > Pseudomonadota > Gammaproteobacteria > Moraxellales > Moraxellaceae > Acinetobacter > Acinetobacter sp. CAU_H_60. The sequence goes on from NZ_CM178653.1 coordinate 1,534,819, forward strand.
TTCAGATTCTAGATAAGCTGGCATCCAGTTATTTACACCGTAATAGCCAAACTGCAGAAAACCAGCCGTGAAAATCCATAAAATAAACATCTTGCGATTCGCAGGATCTGCAAAGATTTCTTTGACGGTACTTTTCTTAACAGGCTGTTTGGTAGTGACTTCAGCGGGTGCATATAAACGCAGTAATCTTGCACGCTGCCACGATTCTGGTTCAGGAACCAGTTTCTGGATAAAAATCGCCATAACGGATGGGATAATCGCGACAAAAAACAGTGTACGCCAGCCATATTCAGGAATAATCCAACCTGCCAATACAGTAGCTACGATATAACCAACCGTCCAACCTGCCTGTAAGGTACCTAAAATTGTAGTCCGGTATTTGGTTGGTACATATTCAGCCATCAGTGTACTGGCTGCAATATATAAAGACCCGATCCCAAACGCAGACAGGAAACGTAGTACGGCGAACTGTTCATAGTTTTGAGTAAAGCCCAAGGCTGCAGTTAATACTGAAAAGATCAGAATTGAAATAACGACTGTACGTACCCGGCCTAAACGGTCACAAGCCCAGCCACCAATAAAACCACCGATCGCCATACCCGCGAGTGTAAAACTACCCAGGGTACCGGCTTGTAAATTACTTAAACCAAATTCTGCTTTCAGGCTGTTTAAGCTGAAGGACAGCAGTAGCATGTCCGCGCCATCGACCAGGAGTGCCAAAAAGGCAAAGACAAAGGCAATCTGCTGGGTTCGCTTGGTGGTGGGTTTTATCTTTGCGAGTTCTCTTTCTAAAACTTGTTCTCTTACTAATTCCGTCATATTTAAATCTCTATTCCTATCCTTAGGTTTTTTCATTCTGATCTTGTGTATGCACACTTCTATATGCATGCGCTTTAAGCGCGATCCGTTTTCAAAGCACAGTATTTACTCCTGTTCTTATAGTCTCTTTCCCGAGACTTTTCCCTCTCCCTGTTATTTTTGAACCGTATTTATTCTCATCATCAGGCTAAAGAAGTTAGGATGATTTTTTAATCATTTTAGATGTTTTATTTTGTTAGGCGAAATTAAGTATCATAAAGTTGATTGTTTTTCCATTTTCCTATAGCTTTAAAGCGATTATTAAAAACGACATGCAATCTAAATAACATCGAACAAGGAGCGTAACGATGGGTGCTTTAACAGGCTTTCGTGTACTGGATTTAAGCCGGATTTTGGCTGGTCCTTGGTGTAGCCAGATTTTGGCTGACCTGGGTGCAGAAGTGATTAAAATTGAAAAGCCTGATCATGGAGATGACACACGCATCTGGGGACCACCTTGGCTTAAAAATAATCAGCAGGAAGATACCCATGAATCGGCTTATTATCTTTCAGCCAATCGTGGTAAGCATTCGGTTGCCGTAGATTTATCTACCCCGGAAGGTCAAAGCATTATCAAGAAACTCGCAGAACAAAGCGATGTAGTTATTGAGAACTATAAAGCGGGTTCGTTGAAAAGATATGGTCTGGACTATGAAAGTCTGAGCCAGATAAATCCTCGTCTGGTGTACTGTTCAATTACCGGCTTTGGCCAGAATGGCCCGCGTGCGCAAGAACCAGGCTATGACTTCATTGTTCAGGGTATGGGCGGCATGATGAGTGTTACGGGTGAACGTGATGACTTACCTGGTGGCGGCCCGCAAAAAGCAGGTCTGGCCTTTGCCGATCTGACCACCGGCTTATATGCCGCAATTGCGATCCAAGCTGCTTTATTGTCCCGTGAAAAAACTGGTGAAGGTCAGCATATTGATATGGCGCTGCTGGATACCCAGGTCGCTTCCCTCTCTGTTTTGGCCATGAATTATCTGACCTCAGGTAAAGTACCTGGGCGCTTTGGTAATGCCCATGCCAATATTGTGCCTTATCAGGTGTTTAAAGCACAGGAAGGTGAATTCATTATTGCCTGCGGGAATGATCTGCAATTTCAAGCACTGTGTCAGGCCGTGGGTTTGAATAACGTGGCAGAATATCCGCGCTTCTTGAAAAATTCAGGACGGGTTACACATCGTGAAGAACTCACCACTCTCTTACAGGCTCATTTCTACTCTCAACCGGCAAAACACTGGGTAGATCTGATTCATGCAGTCAAAGTTCCAGTGGGCATGATCAATAACCTGAAACAGGCTTTGGAAGAAGAACAGGTTCTGGCGCGTGAAATGGTCATTCATATGCCGCATACTCTACGTGACGATTACACCTCGATTGGTTCGCCAATTAAACTTTCCAAGACCCCGGTAGAATATAAAAAAGCACCACCGTGTCTGGGTGAAGATACAGATGCCATTTTGAGTCAGTATTTAAGCCCTGATGAAATGCAAGAATTGAAAAACAAAAAAGTCATTCAGCAGCGCTAAACTGCTCAGCAATAAAAAAAGGAATCTTTCGATCATTGCTGTCCCACAATTTTTCACAAGAGGAAGCTCAAATGAGCTTCCTCTTGTTTTATGGGTATTTTATCGGGTGAAAATAAAGCTTTTAAAGTTCTTCTTTCAAACAAATTCACTTGAATTATTCTGAGTAAACGTTGAACTGTCCAACCTGTTTTTCCTAAATGTTGAGCGAAACTCACCAATAAATAGGCGATCATCGCAATCCAGATTTGTGTCTGAATTGCGTTCCTGCTGCGGCCTAGAAACGCTTTTAATTTGAGATTCTGCTTAATCGCCTTAAAGAACAGCTCAACTTTCCAACGATCTTTATAAATCGCCGCAATGGTGGAGGCGGCTAAATGAAAGTTATTGCTGAGAAAGCTAAAGTGCTTGCCACTTTGCTGATCTCTATATTCAATTCTTCTTAACACTGGGGCTTTTCTTTTTAGGGCATGTGCGCTATTCAGCTGAATGGTTTCATCTTTTAGAATACCTTTGGATTCAAGCACTGGATGTTGCTGGATCACCTGATACACAGATTTAGGCCTAAAACGTGTGACAAATCCAATGTTTTGAGCAGTCAGATTTGCATACCATTGGTAATCGACATAGCCTTTATCAAAAACTACAATGCTGCCAGCAGGAAACTGGAATTTGCGGCCTTGTACCATGTCATTTTCTTTGCCATTTTCAACTGCAACAAACTCAGGAATATCATTGCTGTGATTCAATCCTATACTGAGTTTCATGCTGGCTTTTGAGTCGTGAACTTTGGCCCATTCACATAAGGAAAGCGACAGGTCAATATGACTGGCATCCAAGGAATACAAGGGATTCTTAAAGCGAAATTTATGAGCGACTTTTGAGTGTTCATAGTATTTAAGCAACTTGTAAAATAGCTGTTGATACAAGGCAGCAGGCTGCTGCTCATTGATTCGTGCCAGCGTGCTTCGGGGAATAGACTTTGCTCCGAGATGACTTAGCTTTTCCTGTTGGCACTCCAAATTGGATTGAATATCTCTCAGACTTTGCCTACAAGAGAATTGAGACATCAATATGGCAATAAACTGATCCCACCGGGAAGCTGCTCTAAATTTCTGTCCAACATGGTGTACTTTAGCAAGTTGTTCAAAATCCTGTCGCACAACAGGTTTAATTAGCTCATGAAATACGGTATTCTGATGTGACAAAACCTGAATCCTGGTCGTTAAAGTGTTTGTTTGCACTCATATTTTAACTGTTAGGACTCAGGTTTTTTTATTTAAAGCAAACTATGGGACAGCAGTGATCTTTCGATTCCTTTTTTATTTTGACTATGTCATTCCTTAACAGGCTTTGGCATCCGGCTGCACGGTTTTAGGCAACTCACGACGTAGAATTTTACCGACTGCAGATTTCGGTAATCCAGACACAAACTCAATATATTTTGGCAGCTTATAACTGGTCAGTTGTAGTCTCAGATAGGTCATAACTTCATTCTCGGTCAGACTGGTATCCCGTTTTACAATAAAGGCTTTCGGAACTTGTCCAGATTTTTCATCATCCACTCCAATGACGGCACATTCCAGAATTTTCGGATGTTTGGATAAAACGCCTTCCAACTCATTTGGATAGACATTAAAGCCCGAGACCAGAATCATGTCCTTTTTACGGTCCAGAATGGTGATATAACCCTTCTCATCCATACAGCCGATATCACCTGTCAGGAAGAAACCATCTTTGGTAAATACCTGTGCTGTTGCTTCCGGTTGCTTCCAGTAACCTTTCATCACCTGAGGGCCGCGAATAGCAATTTCTCCAGCCTGATGAAGTGCTACAGGTTTTCCTTCATCATCCAGAATCTGAATTTCTGTGCCTGCCAATGGCAAGCCAATACTACCGCTAAAGCGCTTGCTTAAAGGCGGGTTAAATGTTGCCGTTGGTGAGGTTTCAGAAAGACCGTAGCCTTCATAGATATGACAGCCTGTGACTTCGCACCATAATTCTGCCGTGTTTTTTAAAACAGATGCACCGCCGCCTGTCGTGGTTTTTAGGCGTGAGTGATCCAGCTCGCGGAAACGTGGATGATGAGCCAATGCATTAAACATGGTATTCACGCCCGGAAACACCGTCGGAGGATGCTTATGATATTGATCTACCAGTGCATCCAGATCTCTTGGATTTGGAATCAGGACATTGGCAAAACCGCGACTCAGACCATAACTGAACAGGCAGATGGTAAAACCATAAATGTGATACAGCGGCAAGGCACAAAACACATATTCATCTTCAGTCGCATAGCGGTCCCCAAAATGACTGATAAACACCGTACTGTTCTGGGCGATATTAAATAAGATATTGCGATGACTGAGCTCAGCCCCTTTGGAAACCCCTGTAGTTCCACCGGTATATTGCAGAATAACGGTATCTTCCTGCTGCTGTACAGGGGCTTCAAAATCAATCACCTGTACCTGGTCAATGGCCTGCTTAAAGTCAGAAAACTGTTTTTCTGGATATTGCGCCGTTTGGCTATAAATTGATATCGGCTGATCCTGAATGAAATCAAGTGGATGGGTAGAAATCACATATTTCAGTGCAGGACATTCATCTAATTGATTCAATTGCTCCAAAGTTGAACCCAGAATAATCAAGGCCTCTGCCCCTGAATCCTGTACTTGATGATACAGCTCGCGTTGGGTATACATCGGGTTTACATTGACCAGAATATAACCCGCACGAATAATCGCAAAAGTCGCAATTGGATATTGAATAATATTCGGTAACATCACCGCGATTCGGCTACCGGACGCCAAGCCTAGATTCTGTAGGTAAGTAGCCAGCTTCTGGCTATAAACATCAATCTCCTGATAGCTGAACTTTCGATCCAGATAAAAGAAAGCAGTCTTATCTTTGAACTTAAGTAGATTCTCAGCAATTGTCGTGCTCAAAGTTTTATCAGGGTCAGGCCGGGTAAATTCCGGATTGACGTTCCATTTTTTATATTCTTCCATCCATGGCTGGCTGTTCATGACAACACTCCTTTCTTTTAATTTGATTCTATTTTGTATGTTGAAACTCTGAAGTTCCGATTATTCCTGATTGATCTTTACACCACTTTCTGCTGCATTGCTTCGATGTACTGGTAGTGATAACCGCTGCGAATAAAATGCTGGTTTTTGTCTCTGAATGAATGCGCATAATCTGGCCAGACCAAAGTCAGCTTGCGACTCAGCGGGTCCAGATACCAGCTTTTACAGCTTTCTGATAACCAGACACTGCCTTGGGAAAGTTGCTGTAGTTCTTGCATATAGTGATTTTCAGCGTTCTGATCGGCTTCAAAGACCTGAATCTGTTCTTGTTCAAAAAACCGCAAGGCATCCAGTACCAAATCAAACTGGGTCTCCAAGAAATAAAGCGCTGAGTTATGCCCACTTCCGGTATTTGGACCATTCAGAATAAACAGGTTTGGAAAATTATGCACTGTCGTAGATTGATAACCCTGCATCCCACTAGACCATTGCTGCTCCAAGCTTAGGCCATGTTTACCCACCACCTTTGCGGCATAAGGTGGGCGTGCTGCTTCAAACCCGGTAGCAAAGACAATGATATCTGCAGGAAATTCATTGCCTGATTTGCTGATTACACCGTCTTTCGTAATTTCAGCCAAAGCTGAATCTTCAAGCGTGACATTCGGTTTTAGAAAAGTCGGATAATAATCATTGGACAGCAATAAACGCTTGCAGCCCGGTTCATAATTCGGTGTGAGTTTCTGCTGTAATTCAGGATCTGAAATCTGATGTTTTAAAAATTGCAGACAATTTTTCTTGACCCGCTCGATCTGGCTTTTCAGATTACGGCGCTGGGCAAAATTGTATTCATTACCCCAGAACAAGGAATGTCTTAACGCTGACATGCTGTCCGGATCTTTGCGGAAGAGCTGTTTTTCTGACTCAGAATAAGGTCGGTCTGGTCGCGGCAAAATATACGGTGCACTGCGTTGCAATACGGTCAGACTTTTTGCTGTTTTGGCAATTTCCGGTACAAGCTGAATAGCAGAAGCCCCTGAACCTACGACAACGACGCGCTGATTATCCAGATTAACTTCGTGATTCCAGCGTGCAGAATGCATCACCTGACCTTGGAATTCTTCTAGTCCCGGAATTTGCGGGAGATGTTCATCTGCCAGATGCCCAGTAGCGGTAATTAAAAATTCCGCTTCATAAACACCTTTAGAGGTCTGAATATTCCAGCTACGTTTTTCGGTATTCCAGCTGGCTTTTTCCAGTTGTGTCTGAAAATCAATATGTGGCCGGATATTTTCCTGATCACAGCATTGAATCAAATAGCGCTGAATTTCTGCCCCTTGCGGAAAGACACGTGACCAGTTGGGATTTTTAATAAACGAGAAAGAATATAAATGTGACGGTACATCACAGGCGACTCCGGGATAAGTATTATCCCGCCATGTGCCACCTACTTCTGCTGCACGTTCAATGATTTTAAAATCGTGAATGCCCTGCTGTTTAAGACGGATCGCCATTCCTAGGCCACCAAAACCGCTGCCTACAATTAAAATCTTGCTGCGCTGTCCTTGAGCTTGCATTATTTTTCTCCTTTTTTAAGGCATCATGGGCTGGATTTTTTGATTCGCCGGATACTGCTCTGGATGCTGGCTAAACAGGTTGATCAATTGCACCACTTCCGCTGGTGCTTCAATATGAATCGCATGTCCCGAAGAAATTTCGATATAACGACTATTCTGAATCGAAGCAAACAGTAATTTGGCTTGCGCTAAAGGCACCATACGATCTTCACGACAGGCCACGATCAAGGTCTCAGCAGAGATGTCCGGCAAAATGGCGGTGATATCAATGCAATAATTCAGTTCACGCTGTTTGGCTGCATCTTGAGAAGGTTTTACAAAGCGTGCCAGATCAAGCACCTGTTTTTCAGTTCGTGCAGACAGATAATCATCGCTATACAGGCAATAATTTACAAAATGTGGCAAAGCCGCGGATTGATCATTAAATAACTGTTGCCAGATCGTGGTCCGCAGTTGTTGGACTGAACTGGTTTTTGCCCAACCGGCTAGCAAGATTAAATGTGCTACGCGTTGTTTAAGACTCGCGGCTACTTGTGCAGCAATCACGGCACCGAGTGAATAACCCACCACAGTAATCACTTCATCAGCTGCTACCGCATGCTGGATCAGTTCTTCAACTTGCTGACTAAAATCAGTCACTGCCAGATCGGTTTTATCTGGGGTATGTAAATCAATGGATAAAACCCGCTGATGAATACCGAGCATGGGAAAAATATAACTGAAATGCTTGTCGGTATTTCCACCTGTGCCATGAATCAGAATAATGGTGGGATATGAGGATTTCTGTCCGACTTCATGATAAGTCAGTTGTAGATCACCATAAGGACATTGTCGTGTAATCGTGTCTAAATCCATATAGACTCCTGATCTTGTTGTTTTATGGCCGATGCAATACTGAAAAGTATCCATCGATATTGAATTTTGTGCAGGATGAAAAAAGTAGTAAGAAAAAAAAGACCCACAATCGAGAGATTGATCGTGGGTAAAAGGATTAATCGAATTTAAACTCTTCTGGTGCAAGCAGGAACAGGCTCTCACCACCGGCCTGAATATTGGCAATGTGGGTTGAAGTTCTTGGCAGAATCCGGGCAAAGAAGAATTGTGCGGTTTTGATCTTCGCTGCATAGAACGGATCGGTATTGCCCTCTTCAATTTTTTGCTGCGCCGTAATCGCCATTTTCAGCCATAAATACGAAGACACCACATAACCAGAGAAATATAGGTAATCGACAGATGCCGCACCGATTTCATTGGCAGACTGTTGTGCCTGCGCCTGAATCGTTTTGGTTAATTCTAGCCATTGCTCAGTCAACTGGCTCACTTGTGCCACTTGCTGATTAAACTGGGCATGTTGCTGATGTCCTTTCACAAAGCCTTGAATCTCATCCGTTAATGCAGTGAGCAGACCCAATTTTGAACCCAGCACTTTACGCGCCAGCAAGTCGATTGATTGAATTTCAGTAGTACCTTCATACAGACTGGCAATACGTGCATCACGGGCAATCTGTTCCATGCCATGTTCAGCAATATAGCCGTGTCCACCAAAAACCTGCATACCATGTTTGGCCGCTTCTACACCTGTTTCGGTCATTAATGCTTTAGCAATTGGGGTTAATAATGCCAGACGGTCTTCTGCGGCTTTCTTCTCTTCAGGATTGTCCGTTGCTTCCGCAATATCAGCATAAGTCGCCAGATAATAAGCCAAGGCACGTGAACCTTCTGCAAATACTTTTTGAGTCAGTAGCATATTACGCACCGCTGGATGCACGATGATTGGATCCGCAGGTAGGTTTGGCTCTTTGGCACCTTCAAGTGAACGCATCGCCAGACGGTCTTTGGCATAAGCCAACGCGCCTTGATAAGAAGATTCAGCTGCAGCCAAACCTTGAATCGCTGTGCCGATACGCGCAGAGTTCATGAAAGTAAACATGCAATTCAAACCGCGGTTTTCAGGCCCGATCAGGAAGCCTTTGGCATTGTCAAAATTCAGTACACAAGTCGCATTGCCATGAATACCCATCTTGTGTTCAATCGCACTACACACCACGCCATTGCGAGAAGCCACATTTCCAGCTTCATCCAGACTGTATTTAGGCACGATAAATAGTGAAATACCTTTGGTGCCGGCAGGTGCATCCGGTAAACGCGCCAATACGATATGCACGATATTTTCCGCCAGGTCATGCTCACCTGCAGAAATAAAGATTTTCTCACCGCTGATGCTATAGCTGCCATCTTCATTTGGCACTGCTTTGGTACGGATCAGCCCCAAATCAGAACCGGCATGTGATTCAGTCAAACACATGGTTCCGGTCCAGCGACCTGCAATTAAAGGCACCAGGAATTTCTGTTTTTGTTCATCGCTACCGTGATGCTCTAAGGTACGCATCGCACCATGTGACAGGCCTGGGTACATACCCCAAGACCAGTTGGTCGCCGTAATAATTTCAGAAATGGCAATACGGTATAAGGTCGGGAAGCCTTGGCCACCATATTTTTCATCGCCAGTTAATGAGGTAAAGCCGAGTTCTACATATTTGTCATAAGCCGCTTTAAAACCATCCGGTGTAGTTACGACGCCATCCTGCAAACGGCAGCCTTGCTGGTCGCCTGTTGCATTAATCGGTAGAAGTTCGTTTTGGCAAAAGTCCGCAGCGACTTCCAGATATTGTTCCATAATATCCATAGAAACTTTGTCTGCGAACTTTGCATAGCCTTCATATTTCTGTTCAACATTGAGCAGATCTTTCAGCACAAACTTCATGTCTTTTAATGGCGCAATATAATTTCTCATCGTAATTCCCTTGTATGAGTTCTAATTTGTATATTTATGACAATTAATTTCATAATACGAAATTATGTTTTAGATCGAATATAATATAAGTTCATGGATAAAATCTAGTCATGACATAAAAAATCACATTTAAAAATTAAAACTTTGGTATAAAAAAGCCATTCGGTAATGAATGGCTTTTGATTAAATGATTAAAATAAAGCGATCTAGCGCGGGAAAAACTGAGCCAAACGTTGCTGAACAATCTGTTCTGCTTCTTGCATGATAGTGTCAATCAGCGTTTGACAGGTTGGAATGTCATGGATCAATCCCATCACTTGACCTGCTGTCAGTATGCCTGCATCAACATCGCCATTCTCCAAAGCCAGCTTGCCTTTTAAGCCACTGACATAAGGGCGAATCTGTTCAAATTCCAGATTTGGATCTTCACCCATTTTAACGACGAGATCAGATACTGCATTTTTGGCAACACGGGCCGTATTCCTGAACTGACGGTAAAGCAGATGCGTTGCCCTTTCATCATTGTCGACATAAAATTGCTTGATGTTTGGATGGATTGGCGCTTCTTGAGTAGCACAAAAGCGTGTCCCCATATTGATGCCTTCAGCACCTAAAGCAAGTGCTGCCACCAGACCACGTCCATCAGCAAAACCACCACTAGCAACAATTGGTACGGTAAGCTGATCAGCGGCTGCAGGAATCAGAATCAGTCCGGGAATATCATCTTCACCCGGATGGCCGGCACATTCAAAACCATCAATCGAGATCACATCCGCACCGATTCTTTGTGCCGAAAGTGCATGACGGACCGAGGTACACTTATGAATCACAATGATGCCGTGCTGTTTAAAGGCTTCAATGTGTTCATGCGGCTTGTTGCCTGCCGTTTCTACTATCTTGATGCCACTTTCAATAATGGCCTGACGATATTCGGCATACGGCGGTGGGTTTACAGCGGGCAATAAAGTCAGATTTACTGCAAAAGGCTGATCTGTCATTTCACGGCAGCGTGCAATTTCCTTGGTCAGCGCTTCAGGTGTGGGTTGTGTCAATGCCGTCAGCGTTCCCAAACCACCTGCATTGGAGACTGCACTGGCCATTTCTGCGGTACCGACCCACATCATGCCGCCCTGAATAATCGGATAGCGAATGCCTAAAAGCTCGGTAATACGCGTTTGAATTTTCATGAATGCTCTCCTTAGCGTCCGGTAAATTGTGCGGGGCGTTTTTCGACAAAGGCCTGTACACCTTCTTTATAGTCCTGACTACTCAAGGCTAGATATTGCAGGTTTTGTTCCAGCTCCAGTTGCTGGTCTATGCTATTTTCCGCACTGCGTTGCAGCGCCTGTTTAGTTAAAGCCAGCGCATAAGTTGGCTGTTGTGCTAGTCGCTGTGCAAGGTCATCGATATAAGCATCAAATTCTGCATCAGGGATCATTTTCCAGATCATGCCCATTTCAGCCGCGTCTTTGGCATACACAGGTTCACCGAGTAAAGTCAGTGCCATAGCGCGTGCATAACCAATTAAACGCGGCAACATCCAGGTACCGCCGGCATCGGGAATCAAGCCAATTTTAGAAAAGGCTTGAATAAATTTGGCACTTTCCTTGGCAATGACCAGATCACAAGCCAAAGCGATATTAGCCCCTGCACCGGCAGCCACACCATTTACCGCTGCAATCACCGGTTTGGGACTTTTGCGGATCAGATTAATCAAAGGATTATAATATTTGGCCAGCGAACCCTCTGGTGGTAAAGGCACATTGCCGAGCTGCCCAGCACGTTCTTTTAGATCTTGTCCCGCTGAAAATGCCCGGCCATTACCCCGAATCACAATTACCCGAATGTCTGAATCCGTATTCCAGCTTTTCAGCACCTGCTGCACTTCCTCATGCATTTGCCGGTTGAAACTGTTCAGTGAATCTGGACGGTTAAAACTTAAAGTGGCGACGCCTTGCTGAACCTGGGTCTGAATCATTTCCCACATCATCAATTCCTTATTTTTTGTCTGTATCCCTACAATTAATAGCCTTTATTGACATCCACTTGATGACACAAATCCAGACCCTGATTTAAACGACGGTCATTTTCCAGTATCTGCTCTACCACCACAGACATTGGGGCATGTGAGGCCACATGTGGTGTCACCACAATTTTTTCGTGCTGCCAAAACTGATGATCCGCAGGTAATGGCTCCTGCTCAAAGACATCAACAATCGCACCACGTAGATGGCCAGAATCCAGTGCATCCAATAAATCCTGCTCGATTAAATGCTGGCCACGCCCGACATGAATCAAAGCTGACTGTTCAGGCAGTTGCTGAAATAATTCAGCAGAAAGAATCCCAGTATTCTCTTCGGTGAGTGGTAGCAGGTTAATCAGAATCTGACTTTGAGCCAGGAACTCGGAAAGCTGTTCTTGGCCCACATAACTTTTGACTTGATTAATGTCTTTTGGGGAATTCGACCAACCAGAGACTTGATAGCCCATTTCTGCGAAACGTTCTGCTACATAACCGCCCATATGCCCCAGTCCCATAATCCCGATCTGGATATGATGGCTATAGCTCTGGCGATACTGCTTCCAGAGCTGCTGATTTTGCTGCTGGATCATGCGGTCAAAATAACGTTGAAAATACAGTACACCCCAAAGCAGATAATCAAACATGCCCTTTTGATGATGCGGATCCAGTACCCGACAAACGGCTTGATCTGGGCGTACAGTATTTAAATTTAAATGTTCTACTCCAGCAGCAATCGAATGAATCAGACCCAACTTTGGTAGCTTCTGCACTTTTTCCAGATCTGGAAACCAGGCAGCAACTGTGGTTGCATGTTCAGCTTCAGGACTGTCCACTGTACAGAAACTGCCAGCAGGCGCATATTTTTGAAAAGACTTGAGTAGAATGGCCTCAATATTCGGTACAGAACTGGAAATAACAATCATGATGCATACTCCGTATATTGATGCTCAATCAGGGACAAAGCGGCCTGCCAGGCACGCTGTAAAATCGGTTCAATGAGAGGACTGGCGAACTGCTTAGCGGTTTTAATTCGGACTTCTTCTGCTGGATAATGCAATTCAGCACCGCCACTTAAGGCCTTGACCTGTGCCTGACAGGCGCGTTCTAGGAAATAGATTTCATGAAAAGCCCGTGCAATAGTCTCTCCAGCCGTTAATAGGCCATGATTACGTAAAATCATGGCACGATGACTGCCTAAGTCCTGAATTAAGCGTTCTTGTTCATCAGTTGAAAGCGCAACGCCTTCATATTCGTGATAGGCCACATGCTGATAAAATTTCATGGCGTGCTGGGAAATTGGGAGAAGCCCGTGTTTCTGAGCAGAAACAGCAATTCCATCCGCGGTATGCGTATGAATGACACAGTTCAGATGAGGATGTGCTTCATGAATCGCAGAGTGAATCACGAAACCAGCCATATTTACTGGCTTGTCTTGTTCATAGCTTTCCACCACCTGCCCTTTATGATTGATTTTGACTAATGTGGAAGCACGCATTTTTTCAAACGCGACTCCATATTGATTAATCAGAAAGCAGTCTGGTTGATCTGGGACTCTTAAACTGATGTGGGTATCAATCAGGTCAGTCATCCGATAATGCGCAATAATGCGATAAAGCGCTGCGAGTTCACAGCGTGCCTGCCATTCAGCATCTGTGACGAGATTTTTTATTGTCATCATTCCATCCTGGAAAAATATAGCATTTCGATCACTATCTGTTATATCATAATTTTAGAAAAACAGAATATTATTTCATAAAGCGAAATAAATCGTTACAAGGAGTAGATATGCCCACATCACAATTAAACGGACTTGAATATCTCACCGCAATTAAAAATGGGGAAATTTCCAGTTCAGCCATGAGTGAAATTATTCCCATGCGTCTGACCTTAGTGCGCGAAAACTATGTGGAATATGAAGTGCGTCCTGATCAGCGCCATTACAATTTACAAGGCGGAATTCATGGCGGCTTTTGTGCAACGGTTCTAGATAGTGCTACTGGCGCTGCCGTGCATACGACAATAGATGCAGGTGTCAGTTTCTCAACAATTGACCTGAATGTGAAAATGCTGAAAGCAATGAAAAGTGGTGAAACCTATACTGCGATTGGTGAAGTCATCCGGATCGGACGTAATGTACTGACCTCAGAAGGCCGGATTGTCGATAAAGAAGGTAAAGTTTATGCATTTGGTTCAGCGACTTTATTAGTCACTGCCCGTAAGTAAATCATTACACTGATGTAATCAATCCCTGCATGTGCAGGGATTTTTATTTTGAAAGAAAAATCCCAATAAAAAATGCCATGCATATCACATATACATGGCATTTAGGTGATGACTTAAGCTGTTATGCAGCTTCAGGGTTTTCAATCACCATCGCCAGGCCTTGACCCAGACCGATACATAAGCTGATCACGGCATATTTTTTACCGGTACGCTGTAACTGACGTGCAACGGTTAAAGCTAAACGCGCACCCGAACAGCCCAGTGGATGACCAATGGCAATCGCACCACCATTTGGATTGACACGCGGATCATCCAAAGCGACATCCAGACCTTTCAGGCAAGATAATACCTGACTGGCAAAGGCTTCATTAATCTCGATGATATCCATATCGTCTAGCGTCAAACCCGCACGCTGTACTGCCTTTTTAATCGCTTCAATTGGGCCTGCTCCCATGATGCGTGGCTCAATGCCAGCGGCTGCAGAAGACAGGATACGTGCTAAAGGTTTTAAGCCATACTGTTCCTGAACTTTTTCACTGCCGATAATCAGTGCTGCAGCGCCGTCATTGATACCTGATGCGTTACCCGCAGTCACTACACCACCTTCGAAAAGCGGTTTTAGCTTGGATAATGCTTCAAATGTTGAAGATGGACGTGGATGTTCATCTTCAGTCACTAATTTAGGCGGTAATTTACGCCCTTGTGAAACTTCAATCGGGGTAATTTCACCTTCAAAGAAACCTGCTTCTTTTGCAGCTTGATATTTCGCTTGTGATGCAGCAGCAAAAGTATCTGCCTGTTCACGCGTAATGCCAAACTCTTCAGCGACGTTATCACCTGTTTCTGGCATGCTGTGCGCGCCAAACTGGTCGGTAAATTTACGGTTCGGGAAACGTGTACCAATCGTGGTGTCATAGATTTTTGCATCACGTGAATACGCGCTTTCAGCTTTAGCCATTACAAATGGTGCACGCGTCATGCTTTCTACACCACCTGCAATATACAGCTCACCTTCACCTGCGGTAATAGCACGTGCTGAATCAATCACAGCACCCAAGCCTGAAGCACAAAGACGGTTTACCGTTTGACCCGGAACTGTCACTGGCATACCTGCAAGCAGTGCCGCAAAACGAGCCACGTTACGGCTGTCTTCACCGGCCTGATTCGTGCTGCCAAAGATCACATCTTCTACGTCAGCTGCTGGAATACCGGTTTTTTCTAACAGATTTTTAATAACTGTTGCTGCTAGATCATCTGGACGCACAGTGGCCAGGCTTCCTGCGTGGCGACCGATTGGTGAACGTAAACCATCATAAATATAGGCATTTAACATGAGTGTTATTCCTTTAACTTTTTAATTAATGTGTAGTATGAACAAGAGCTAAACCGAGCTGAACGCGGCGGCGCAACCAAGGACTTGGGCGGTAACGCTGGTCACGAGTAATCGCAGTCATACGGTCTAAAATTTTCAGAATTTTTTCAGCACCTAATACATCGCCCCATTCAATTGGGCCGTATGGATAACCAAGGCCTAATTTCACGGCAATATTAATGTCTTCTACAGTGGCAACACCTTGCTGGGCAATATCACAGCCGAGATTCACAATCATTGCCAAAGCACGCTGAGCCACAAAACCAACACTTTCCTGAATTGTGCTCGCGGTCACACCATCCAGATTGAAAATCGATTGCGCTGCGTTTACCAGTTCAGCTTTGGTCACAAACGTTGGCATCAAGGTACGGTGTTTATTTAGGCCATAAAGCAGATCAATGCAGACTACTTGCTGCGGAGACACCTGATAGCGGACTGCGGCTGAAGTGGCATCTTCGCCATAAGTGGCAATTAAAATTAAAGCATCTGCTGAAGGTGTTTCAGTTTGCTCAATCTGGATGTTGAACTGCTGCAGATATTGCTCAAGCGCCTGACGGTCTTCGCTATATTCTGTACCTAACCAAACCGATGGATATTGATCCAGCTTTTCAACCAAGGTTGGAGCCACATCACCTACTTTGCTCCCTGAGGTATAATCGTAAAAACCTTTACCGGTTTTACGGCCTAATTGTTTGGCAATAAAACGCTGGCGGGTAATCACACTTGGGCGGTAACGCGCTTCTTCATAATATTGGTGATAAATCGATTCACTTACTGGATGCGATACATCCATGCCGGTCAGATCGCCTAGCTCGAATGGCCCCATCTTGAAACCGATCCCGTCACGGTAGATGCGATCAATGTCATAAAATGGAGTAACATTTTCATTCAGAATCGCATAGGCTTCGCTACCGAAAGCACGACCAGCATGATTGATAATGAACCCTGGGGTGTCTTTGGCTTTTACCGGGCGATGTCCCATTTTCGTAGATAGCTGAGTGAGCGCATCTACAATATCAGCACGGGTATTAAAGCCTTCAATGACCTCAACCACTTTCATCAGTGGAACCGGGTTAAAGAAATGATAACCAGCAACACGTTCCGGCTGACTGCAGTTGGCAGCAATTGCACTGATTGACAGTGAAGATGTATTGGACGCAAGAATTGCTTCCGGTTTCACAATGCCTTCAAGTTGCTGCATCAGCTTTTGTTTGATTTCCAGATTTTCAATAATCGCTTCAACAATTAAATCGCAATCTTTCAGGTCTTCGATCTGATGAGCAATCGATAAATGAGCAATATCTTCAGCAGCTTTTTCATGGCTGAATTTACCTTTGTCAGCCAAGGTATTTAATGTTTTAGCCAGCTTTTCCTGTGCCTGTTCAGCAGCACCTGCTTTGGCATCAAACAGTACGACATCATGGCCAGACTGAATTGCGATCTGGGCAATGCCCGCACCCATCGTACCTACGCCAATAATACCGATTTTCTGAATTTGAATGCTCATGCTTATCGTCCCTGATAATTTGGTTTACGTTTTTCAATAAAGGCTTGCATACCTTCTTTTTGATCTTCTGAAGAGAACAGCATCTGGAAGGATTTACGTTCCAGCATTAAGCCGGCATTGAGTGGCACATCTTCAGCCAGTAAAGCCACTTCCTTGATTTGTTCCAGCGCGATTGGCGGCATTTTTGCCAGACCTTCAGCCATCTTGATTGCTGTTGCCAGGGTTTCGCTGTCTTCCGTTACTTGTGACACCAAACCAATCTGATACGCTTCTGGTGCAGGTACCAGGCAACCGGTCATGATGATACGCATCGCATGGAATTTACCCACGGCACGGAATAAACGCTGTGTACCACCAGCACCCGGCATTACCCCTACTTTGACTTCAGGCTGACCGAACTGGGCACTTTTCCCAGCAATAATAATGTCTGCATGCATCGCCAGTTCACAGCCTCCGCCCAATGCATAACCGTTTACTGCTGCAATCACCGGCTTTGAACACTGTGCAATGGCTTGCCAGTAACGCTCAGTACGACGTTGCATCATCTGGATGGTTTCAGCATTGGCTAATTCTTTAAGGTCAGCGCCTGCTGCGAAATCAGTTTCACCACCAGTGAGAATGATGGCACGGATATTTTCATCGTCATTCAATTGCAGAAAAGCCGCAGCCAGTTTCTGACGTACTTCTGTATTCAGGGCATTTTTAGCTTCTGGACGATGGATCTTGACCATCGCCACATGTGTCGAGATTTGCTCTACTTGAACTACCTGTTCCATCAAAAATCTCCATTTATTTTGTATAGCGAAATTTTATTTTATATAAAACTACGGTTTCTAGACCCATAAATCAAGATTTTTTCTCTCAAAAACTCAAAAAAGTTATTTTTTAATAAAAATTAGAGTAAAAACTCTTGTTCAGTTGGCTATTTTATGATTAATTGATTTCGCAATACGGAATTAATTATTTAATTCGAATTTTGGTTATTCATTTATGTAAATAATAACCACAATACAAAATAAAAAAATTAATTTCCGTCATAAGGATACTACGTTGTTCAGTGATTTTTCACTCAAGGTGAAACGGAAAAATCAGATCCAGCCTGATCGTAACAGGACGAATGTGCACAGACGCTTAGACCGTAGATAAGGAAAATGCTTTTCCGTGAGGAAGAAAATGGATTTAGCGGTAGCAGAGGAAATGCTACTTTTAATTTATAGAGGATATAAGAATGACAAGCGATACCATCGTAGCTGAGGAAACTAAAACGGGGGTCTCCTCCGACGGCACCGTTAAGCAGGCACCTAAACGTCTGTGGATGACGGCCTTTGTCTTTGCTTTTTTGATTTTACTATGTGACGGTGCAGACATTGGTATTCTGGCTTTCAGCTTGACCAGTCTGAAAGCGGAATGGGGACTGACTTCTGTACAGGCTGGCGCCTTGGGAAGTTATTCTCTTTTGGGTATGGGAATTGGTGGCTTTGTCGGTGGATGGGCTTGTGACAAGTTTGGACGCGTACGTGTCATTGTATTAGCAACCATCGCCTTCTCAATTTTATCTGCCTATTCAGGTTTTGCCCAGTCTTATCAAGAGTTTGCGATTTTACGTACCCTTTCGTGCTTGGGTTTAGGCTGTTTATATATTGCCTGTAATACCCTGATGTCAGAATACGTACCGACTAAATACCGTACCACCGTACTGGCAACATTAATGACCGGTTTCACTTTAGGTTCTCTGGTCATCACCATGCTTTCAGGCTGGATTATTCCTGAATTCGGCTGGCGTATGCTGTACTGGATCACGATTGCTCCATTGGCTTTAGGTATCCTCATGCATTTCATGGTACCAGAGCCTGAGTCATGGAAGCGTGTCCGTGAAATGAAAAGAACTGGTCAGATTGTGGATAACGATGCCAAAAAGGGCAATCCATACATCACCATTCTTAAAGACAAGACCCATGGCAAGATGTTCATCCTGTGGTCTTTCAGCTCCGGGTTCCTATTATTTGGTTACTTCGGTGTAAGTAACTGGTTGCCAAGTTATCTTGAAGCTGAACTAGGCATCAAGTTTAAAGAAATGGCGTTATACATGGTAGGTACCTTTATCACCATGATGTTCGCCAAAATCATTGCAGGCTATGTGGCTGACAAAATTGGTCGCCGTATCGTATTTGCTTTCGGCACCATGGGAACAGCGCTATTTATTCCTGTTGTCGTGTATATGCATACCGCCGATAACATTGGCGTTCTCATGCTGATCTTCGGCTTCCTGTATGGTATTCCATATGCGATTAACGCAACCTATCTCACTGAAAGCTTCCCGACTGGCGTTCGTGGTACTGCCGTAGGCGGTGCGTTCAACATTGGCCGTATCGGTGCGATCTTCGCGCCAATTACCATTGGCTATCTGGCGATGCAAGGTTCGATTGGTACAGGCTTGATGGTGATGGGTGCAGCATACTTCCTGTGCGGCTTGATTCCAGCCCTGTTTATTAAAGACCGTTTATACGATCCGCAAAAAGCAGAATAAGTTTTAAATCAGGAGAGCTGTGTATTTACGGCTCTCCTGAATCCAAATTTCATGACTTTAATATCGAATCCATATGCTTTGATCTGATCAGGATGTGTCGGGTTGAACTGATCGCGTATTCACTATTTAAAAGTCAAAATTTCTGCACTTAGCAATAAGAGCAACGACAAGGAAAGATTTTCCTTTTTAGATATCAGAAAATTTCTTTAGGGATTAAGAAATGAAAAAATTAGTTTTAGCGACACTATGTGGCATTGCTTCAGCACAGACATTTTCAGCAGAAGCATCTGAAGACCGGATGCAGTTCTTAGAATCACAGTTAAAGCAAATCCAGGCCGAACTGGAACAGCAAAAAGCCGCGCAACTTGCGTTAAAGAATCAGCAGGAAGAAGCCAAAGCACAAGATTCTAAAACTTTAAGTTCGATGGTGGATAATGTCGATGTTTATGGATTGATTCGCTTTGATGGCGCAGTCGATTTCAAAAGTACCACTGAAGCTCGTGGCCGTACCATTAACCAGATCAATAAAGTCCCTTTTACTGAACCTGACTCTACCCGTTCAGATTTTACTGCAGCTGCCAGCCGAATTGGTTTCCTGGCAAAAGACCTCGGTGGAAACCCAAATGTTTCTGCTCGTTTAGAAGCGGACTTCTGGACCAATAATGGTAAAGGTGATGGTGGATTACGAGTTCGTCATGCCCACTTAAAATACTATAACTGGACATTTGGTCAGGCCTGGTCACTGATGTCCACCCCTGAAATTAGTACAGAAGCTGTAGATTACAGTCTGTTCCTGGGCGGGTCGATATTACGTACTCCTCAAGTCAGTTATGCTTTTAAACTTGATCCGGAAAATACCTGGAATGTCGGTTTAGAGTACATGGCCGGTGGTGATCGTTCTTCTGCCTTGCCTGCTTTAACCACTAAATATGTTCATCAATCAGGTCCGCTGCATGTATTAGCTCAAGGCTTTGTCAATCAAAAGCAGGCGCAAACAGATACAGGTGATATTGAAAAAGTTGGTTGGGGTGTAGGTCTTGGTGGTCGTTATCATCTCGATGATCAAAACTCGATCCAGGGTAACTATTTCCATATGGTCGGCGACCAGCGTATTGCAGCTTTCTTGACTCAAGGTTCAACAACTGATGGTGCTGCCTGGGGTGGTGATTATTCAGTCGACCCAATCAATAATGAACTTTTACTCAATGAATTTAATAGCTTAAATATCGGCTTTACGCATAAATTTACGCCAAAACTACGTAGTAGCATTAATGCCAGCGTTGTTGATTTTGATGATTCCAGCGACTATGCACGCGCGAATCCTGAAACCAATAAACGTTTAACCGACTATGTGGCTAACGTGATTTATTCTCCAGTTCCAAAGATTAATCTGGGCGCAGAATATCACCACGGTAAGCGTGAAACTTTTGATAATCGAGAAGCGGATGTTTCTCGTGTGAACTTATCAGCGACTTATAGTTTCTAAAGCCTTAGGAGACAAGGATGTCAGCCCAAGGGCAAATTTCAAGAAAATTTATGTTTATGATGGCTATGACCTGCGCACTCTGCGCGGGTTGTAACTATTTTAACCAACCATTAATTTATTCTATTGCAGAGGATCTGCATATCAGTGTAGCCGAGTCGGGCTGGACTGTTGTTTTAACCCAGATTGGTTATGCTACTGGGTTATTTTTGTTTGTGCCTCTAGGCGATTTATTTGAAAAACGCCTCTACATTTGCAGCCTCATGCTATGTACCGGTCTGGCATTGATCGGGCTTTCTGCCAGTACTAATCTGCATATGCTGTATGGTTTTACCCTGCTCGCCTCTTTCTGTTCGATTACCACCCAGATTCTGATTCCTTTTGCGGCCAACCTGTCTCAAAGAGAAAAAAGTGCTGAAGTGGTTGGTCTGCTGATGAGTGGTGTTTTGGTCGGCATCCTGTTTGCCCGGACTGTATCAGGACTGATTTCTACCTTATGGTCTTGGCATGCCGTTTACCTATTGAGTGGCTGTTCTATTCTCATATTGAGTATCGCCATGTGGTATCAGTTACCTAAGGCGAAAAGTCAGCTACAGATGAGCATCTTGCAGATTTATCGCTCACTATTTACCTTTGCTAAAACCGAACCGATGCTGATTCGACGCAGCATCATTGGTGGTTTGGGCTTTGGTATGCTGAGTATTATTTTTACCACCATGACTTTTGTGCTGGCGGAAGCACCCTATCATTTTAATGATTTCCAGATTGGCTTGATGGGCATCGTTGGTATAGTCGGCATCTGGTCATCACAATGGACCGGTAAAATGATTGGACGGCACCGAGAAAAATGGGTCGCACAACTCGCTACCACAGGATTAATTCTGGCCTGGATTCCCCTATTTTTTGCGCAGAGCTATTTATGGGTATATATCATTGGTTTAATTCCTGCCTATTTTGGGATTTCTTCACTGCACGTCTTAAACCAAAATCTGGTTTACCGGATCTCGGTGCAGGCCCGTTCCCGTATTAATGCCATTTATATGACCTGTTACTTTTCAGGTGCCGGGATTGGTGCGTTTCTATCACTCAACCTATGGAAAATGTATGGCTGGTCAGCCTGCGTTGCATTAGGCTTTGTCTTTGCCCTGCTAATCTTTAGTATTAACCGCTACGACCTAAGCCGCGAACGCAATCTGGTCAATATCCAGTCCCAATCCTAATCAATCTAAACTCATACATTGTGCACTCATAGAATATAAGATTGGGTGCGCAGTACATGACACATTATCTCTGCATTTCCATTTTGAATTCTTTGCTGTGAAATTTAGGACTGCCCCCAGTTTAAAAAGAACTCGGCTCCTGCCAGCATCATTTTCAGGTCAAGTATTGAATTCTTTTTTCACTTAAATAGAGAATGTTACTAAACCATAATTACTTGGATATCTATTCTTATTGCATCGGGACATTTTTTCCGTTTATAGTTAAATGAGACTACATAAAACCGTGGAACATTGCTTATTTATAAAGCGTGAAACATGAAAAATTATAAAAAGCCCAATCTATTATGCTCTTACAACTGAAAAATTTAGAGAGATTTACCAATTTAAAAAAAATAGGATTCAAATAATGACAAATAAAAAAGACTTTAAAAAAATATTTATAGACTTCATAGCTGAATGTCCCATTCAAGTCTTAATTATAATGATATTGGCTATCGGAGGAATAGCCCCTTTAGGATATACATTTTTAGGACTTGGTGTTATTTTTATTCTCTTACCCTATTTAGCGATAATCTATTTTTTTTGGAAAAAGAAGAAATTTACGCATACTATTAAATCTTCATCCAAATAAGAAAATTTCTTATTGAACTCCATTCTATTAAATATAATGGCGATTATACAAAATTTAATTGTAAGCTAAAAATAGAAATGTCCGTTTTTAGAATATGCAACTAAGCGCATAAAAAAATCGCAGCCTAAGCTGCGATTTTTAATCATGTTTAAATGATTTAGAGAATTATTATACTGATGCTTTTAACTGTGCAGCTGCACGGCCATCAAGTAACTTGCAACCTGTCTGTTGCTGAAGTTCCTCAAAACTTAAGCCATCCACCATTTCTAGCACCCAAGCCTGATTATCTTTGAGTTCAATAATGCACAAATCGGTATAAATGCGGTCAACGCAGTTTTTACCGGTAATTGGATAAGTCAGCTCTTCCACAATCCGTGGTTCGCCATTTTTAGTGACATGTTCCATGCAAACATAGACACAACGAGCACCAACCGCCAGATCCATCGCCCCACCCACCGCTGGAACCGCATCTAGTGCACCAGTATGCCAGTTAGCGAGATCACCATTCACAGCAACCTGAAAGGCGCCCATAATACAGAAATCTAAATGGCCGCCACGCATAATATCGAAGGAATCCGCAGAGTTCATAAAACTGCCGCCATCCAGCATGCTGACCAGTTCTTTACCAGCATTAATCAGATCATCATCAGCCTGTTCAGGATCAGTTAAAGCGGTAAAACCCAGAACGCCATTTTCAGAATGCAGCACAATATCCTGTTCAGGTTTTAAATAACCGGCAACGCGTGTTGGTAAACCAATACCTAAATTCACATAAGAACCGGTTGGAATATCTTGTGCAACTTTTTCTACAATTTGTTCACGTGTACGTTTTTGAATTGTCATTATTTAATATCTCCTACCTTCACCACATGCTGCACAAAAATACCTGGTGTTACGATAATCTCTGGATCAAGCTCGCCTAGCTCTACAATTTCATGTACTTGAGCAATCGTGGTTTTGGCTGCTTTTGCCATTAACGGGCCAAAGTTTCGCGCTGCTTTACGGTAGGTCAAGTTGCCCCATTGATCAGCCTGATTGCCATAAACCAAGGCATAGTCCGCATGAATTGGATATTCCAACACATAATCCTTACCATTGATATGACGGGTTTCTTTGCCTTCAGCAATCTTGGTGCCGTAACCTGTTGGGGTAAAAATAGCGCCCAGACCTGCACCCGCTGCCTGGATACGGCAAGCCAAGTTGCCTTGTGGTACCAACTCTAGTTCAACCTTTCCAGCTTTATACAGCTCTTCAAACACCTTGGAGTTATTGGCACGAGGAAATGAACAGATCATTTTCTTTACCAGTCCAGACAATAACAGGTTGGTTAGGCCACGATCACCAGAAGCTGCATTATTGTTGATGATGGTCAGATCTTTAGGACCAATATCGATCAGGGCTTCAATCAGTTCGATTGGCTGTCCTGCCAGACCGAAGCCACTGGTCATAATATGCGCACCATCTGGAATCTGCTTGAGTATGGTTTCGATATCCTGTGTGATTTTATTCATTTAATTGCTTCCTAGCATCTTCCTGTCTTTATAAATGTTTGATTCATCAATTAGTCAGCTTTTTGTGGGTCAAATAAACGGTTTTTAATGAAAATCGCTGGGATCAAACCACAAATAAAATAAGCCACACTCATGATAAGTAGACCTGTACCAATTGAGCCACCTTGCGCAAAATAACCGATGGTTAAAGGTGCCAATACTGCGCCTAGACGGCCAATGTTATAAGCGCCACCTGTAGCTGTACCACGGACTTTGGTAGAGAAACTTTCAGTCATATAAGTCGCGTTAATGCCATATGGAATACCGTAAAGGAATCCGAAAAACAGCATTAGCCATAAGATATTGTCCGGTGTGTTGCCAAAGACAATGATGGGAATAAAGATGGCGGTGCCCATGGTACCGAAAGCAAATACTGCGCGACGACCAATTTTATCCGCAATAATGCCCGCGATCACTTTGGTACACATCATGATCAGGAAGGTCCCAATCATATAGGTGGTCATTTCTTTAAATTTAATACCGAGATCTGATTCCAGATAAGCCGGTAACCAGTTACTTACACCGTAATAACCAAACTGTAAAAATGCGGTACTGAACGACCAGAGGATGAACATGCGACGGCTTAAAGCATCGGCAAAGATCATTTTAAACGTATTCTTCGGTTTTTCCTGCACTACGCCACTGGCTTTGGCTGCCAATCTTTCTTGACGTGCCTTTAACCAAGCTTGTGGTTCTGGTACCAGGAAGAACATGCCAATGGCAAGAACAATCGGAACAATGGCAATATAGTAAAGGTAGCGCCAGCCTAGTTCTGGAAGTAACCATCCTGCAAGTACAGTGGCAACCACTGAGCCTAATGTCCAACCTGTCATTAAAGCAGCAAGTACTGTAGAACGATATTTTGTTGGTACATACTCTGCCATAAGCGTATTACAGGCAATATAGAGGGCACCTAAGCCAATCGCTGAAAAGAATCGCAACCATTTGAATTCTTCATAGCTTTGAGTGAAGCCCAGCCAGAAGGTTAATGAAGAGAATAAAGCGATCGCAACAACAATCACCCGCACTCGTCCGAAGCGGTCACAAGCCCAGCCACCAAAAAAGCCACCAATGGCCATACCAGCAAGTGTCCAGCTACCGAGTGCACCTGCCTGAATACTACTTAAAGAAAATTCTTGTTTAAGGCTGGTTAGACTGTAGGCCAATAGTGCAAGATCTGCACCATCTACCAATAACGCTAAAAATGAAAAGATAAAAGCCAGAATCCAGACCTTTTTCTTAGGCATATTTTCTTCTGGTAGAAGGTTTTGTTGTGAATTAAGCGTATTCATAATGTCCTTTACACTTTGCTGGCACTCCTGTGCCCTTTAGAAGTTTATGTTTCACCTAATTAATTAAATGAAACATAGAATATTTAATTAATCTTTAATTCTGAAACTGACTAGATTTTTAAAATCCATCCCAGAACTGGATTGGCTGACTTCAATTAGAGTCAGCCAAAACAAACTAGCCAGCAATGCTGGCTAGAAGTTGATCTGCATTTAGTTGGAGAATGCAGCAATACCTGTTTGAGCACGACCTAGAATCAAGGCGTGTACATCGTGTGTACCTTCGTAAGTATTGACCACTTCCAGGTTCACCAAATGACGAGCTACACCAAATTCATCAGAGATCCCGTTACCACCCATCATGTCACGCGCTAAACGGGCAATGTCTAAAGCTTTACCACAGTTATTACGCTTGATCAGAGAAGTTCCTTCAACTGATGCAATGCCTTCATCTTTCATGCGGCCAAAACGTAAAGCGACTTGCAGACCTAACGCAATTTCAGTTTGCATGTCTGCCAGTTTTTTCTGGATTAGCTGATTCGCAGCCAATGGACGGCCAAACTGTTTACGGTCCATGGTATATTGATGCGCTGTATGCCAACAGAATTCCGCTGCACCCATCGCACCCCAAGCAATACCATAACGGGCACTATTCAGGCAGGTAAATGGACCTTTTAGACCACGAATTTCCGGGAACGCGTTTTCCTCTGGAACAAAAACATTGTCCATCACGATTTCACCGGTAATCGAAGCACGCAGACCGACCTTACCGTGAATCGCTGGTGCAGAAAGCCCTTCCCAGCCTTTTTCTAGAATAAAGCCACGAATGTCACCGACATTGCCTTCAGGAGACACTTCTTTTGCCCAAACCACAAAGACATCAGCAATCGGACTGTTGGTAATCCACATTTTCGCGCCAGTCAGACGGTAACCACCATCGACTTTTTTGGCACGAGTAATCATTCTGCCTGGATCAGAACCATGATCTGGTTCAGTCAGACCGAAACAACCGATGTATTCACCGGTCGCCAGTTTTGGCAAATATTTCTGTTTCTGTGCTTCAGAACCAAATTCATTGATTGGCACCATCACTAGCGAGCTTTGTACACTGGCCATTGAACGGTAACCGGAATCCACACGTTCTACTTCACGGGCAATCAGACCATAGCTAACATAATTTAAACCTGCACCGCCGTACTGTTCTGGAATGGTTGGACCAAGTAAACCTAACTCACCCATTTCACGGAAAATCGTTGGATCGGTTTTTTCATGACGGAACTGTTCTAGTACACGTGGCATCAGCTTATCCTGACAGTACGCATGCGCGCTGTCACGGATCATGCGTTCTTCTTCAGTCAGTTGCTGTTCCAGTAAAAATGGATCTTGCCAGTCAAATCTAATTCTTGTGCTCATTTTAATATTTCCAATATTCTAAAATCTGCTGCTTACGCGGTCGCTTGTTTAATCATTTCACGTGCGATGATGATTTGCTGGATTTGGGTCGTACCTTCATACAGACGGAACAAACGCACATCACGGTAGAAACGTTCAATTGAATATTCACTGATATAGCCTGCGCCACCATGGATTTGCAGACAGCGATCCGCTACACGGCCACACATTTCAGTCGCAAACATTTTCGCGCATGAAGATTCTGTGGTCACATTCTTACCTTCGTCACGCAGACGAGCAGCATCTAGAACCATACATTTCGCTGCATAAATCTCAGCTTTAGAGTCTGCCAGCATGCCTTGGATGAGCTGGAAATTGGCAATCGGTTGACCGAACTGCTTACGTTCCACTGCATAATTTAAAGCGTCTTCCAGCATACGCTCTGCCATACCTACACTATAGCCAGCAATGTGCAGACGGCCTTTATCTAGGACACGCATTGCAGTTTTGAAGCCAATGCCTTCAACACCACCGATCAGCTGATCTTTATGAACCTTACAGTTGTCAAAAATCACGTCACAAGTGTATGAACCGTGTTGGCCCATTTTTTTATCAATTTTGCCCAGACTTAGGCCCGGTGTATTCGCTTCTACCAGGAATGCAGAAATGCCGCTTGCACCTTTGATATCAGGATTGGTACGCGCCATCACCGTAAATGTCGTTGCACGCGGTGCATTGGTAATAAAACGTTTGGTACCGTTTAGAATATAGTAATCGCCATCCTTGACCGCGCTGGTTTTTAAAGATGCAGCATCTGAACCTGAATCCGGCTCAGTTAAACAGAATGAACCAATGATTTCACCAGTCGCATAACGTGGCAGGTATTTCTGTTTTTGCTCTTCTGTACCATCAATCACGATCCCGCTTGAACCGATCCCGTTATTGGTCCCGATCAAAGAACGGAATGCAGCCGATGTACGGCCTAATTCCATTGCGACCAGAATTTCCTCTTCCATGGTGATACCTAAACCGCCGTACTCCTCTGGAATGGTTAAGCCAAACAGACCCAATTCTTTCATCTGCTCGACAATACGCTCAGGAATCGCGTTACTTTCTTCAACTTCATGTTCTAAAGGGACTAGTTCATTTTTGACAAAGTTACGAATAGTCGAAAGAAGTTGCTCAAGCATTTCCGGATCGCGAATCATAGGAATCTCCATGTTATTTAGTTCATCTGGGTAAATTCCTTTACCCTTTAATTTTAGTTTCGTAATACGAAATAAATAATCATAAAAATTCATTTTGAGCAAGAAAAATTATTAAAAATTTTATTTTTTAAGCAAAAAAGCAAATTTTTCTAGCTTTAATTAAAAATTATAGTTAGAATTTTATTTCACAATGCGAAATTTTTAGATTGTTGATAGATTTAGAAAAGAGTTAGATGATCTGAATCAGATCATAATTCCTTCTATAAAAGCGCAGCGAAATAAGAATGTTTCAATTAAATCGTGCTGATGATTCTCGTTTTGATTGGGTCCATTTTCCTAAAATTTTATCTGGCGAACTTTAAATTTTCTAAAGATACTTAAAAATCATTACAGGTCTCAAAAACCTATAAATTCTGCATTGTTTTTAGCTAAATAGCGTTAATTGACCTAAATACAGATAAAGTGAGCACTTTTTTATTTATTTTTATCATTAATAGAAGTGTTTTATTTTGTATCGTGAAATTTAATTGCTATCATATTTATTAATTTACCTTTAATTGCTCTGACCATGACAAAAAATAAAACTGGCGAAATACCTAATTTTGATGAGATCCGTTTAGATCCGATTTCACATATTCATAGAGAAAATAACCCACAATTTATCGCGTCTATTGCACGTGGTTTAGAAATCCTCAGATGTTTTTCTGCAACGAATCAATTACTGGGCAACCAGGAAATTGCACAGCTGACTAATCTACCAAAACCTACTGTTGCCCGGATCACTAGCACGCTGGTTTCTTTAGGTTATCTAAAACAGTTACCGAATACGACCAAATACCTGTTGGACGTTGGTGTATTGGCTTTGGGTTATGCGGCGTTAAGCAATATTTCGGCCCGTACTCAGGCATATCCATTTATGGAAGAAATGTCACGTTATGCACAAGCACCTGTCGCCATGGCAACCCGTGATCGCCTGAGCATGATTTATTTGGAAGTGGTTCATACAGAGTCTACTTTAACCATGCGTCGTCCGGTTGGCTCTACCCTGCCTATCCACAGTAGTGCGATGGGTCGTGCCTGCCTGGCTGCGATGGAAGTTAAAGAACGTGAATATTTATTTGATGCGATCAAGAAAAGAAATGAAGATCAATGGCCAACCATTAAGCGTAATTTAGAACGTGCCATCCGAGACTATCAGGATTATGGCTATTGCTTATCTCTCGGTGATTGGGCCAAAGATGTGAACTCTGTCGCTGTGCCATTGATTCATCCTAAACATGGTATTTTGACCTTTAACTGCGGCGCGCCAACTTACCTGCTCAATCAGGAAAAACTGGAAAATGAGATTGGTCCTCGTCTGATTCATATGGTCAATAACATTTCCCTGACTTTAAATAATATTTAAGCTGTTATTTAAGATTTAAATGGGCGGCAATGATCGCCCTTTATTTTTCTTTTTTAAATCACTCGCAAAATATTTGTGCAATATAAAAAATAGCCCATTCTAAGATGGGCTATTTTTTAAAGATTTAAAGACTAGCAAAGTCTGCTAATCATCTTCACTTATTACGCTGCTACAAACTTGGCACGCGCTGCATGCAGTTTCTTATAGCTATCAATTAAACGTAGATGACGATCCAGACCTTCAAGCTGCATATTGGTTTCAGCTAAACCGTAGAAACGTACTGTACCTTCTACTGAACCGAGGACTGCATCCATACGGGCATCGCCAAACATACGGCGGAAGTTATGTTCATAGTCTTCCAGTTCCATTTCATCATCCAGAATGACTTCAAGCACTACATTCATGCATTGATAGAACAGGCCACGTTCAACCGTGTTGGTATTGTATTGCAGGAACTGTTCGACCAGGTCTTTAGCTTCTTCAAATTGCTGTAAAGCCAGATAGATCAGGAGTTTTAGTTCCAGAATGGTCAACTGACCCCATTCGGTATTTTCGTCAAATTCAATCCCGATCAAGGTACGGATTTCGGTGTAATCATCTTCATCTGCTTCTTCCAGACGTTCAACCAGAGCTTCCAGCTGTTCATCATCCAGACGATGCAGGTTCAGAATATCTTCACGATATAACAGCGCCTTGTTAGTATTGTCCCAAACCAGATCTTCAACCAGATAAATTTCAGAATAACCTGGCACCAGAATACGACAAGCGGTTGCACCTAAATGCTGATAGACCGCCATATAAACTTCGTGGCCCATCTCTTCCAGAATGGTAAACAATTCCTGCGCTTCATCGGCATTTGAGTTTTGACCATTATTGGTGAAATCCCACTCGACAAAATCATAATCAGATTTTGCACTGAAGAAACGCCAAGACACCACACCACTTGAGTCAATAAAGTGCTCAACAAAGTTATTCGGTTCAGTGACTGCATTTGAGCTAAAGGTGGGTTTTGGCAGATCATTCAGGCCTTCAAAACTACGGCCTTGTAACAGTTCAGTCAGACTGCGCTCTAAAGCCACTTCAAAGTTTGGATGTGCACCGAATGAGGCAAAGACACCACCCGTACGCGGGTTCATCAAGGTGACACACATCACCGGGAACTGGCCGCCTAATGACGCATCTTTGACCAGAACCGGAAAGCCCTGTTCTTCCAGACCTTTAATGCCTTCAACAATTTTTGGATATTTTGCCAGAACATGTTCAGGCACATCCGGAAGTGCCAGTTCACCTTCCAGAATTTCGCGTTTAACTGCACGCTCAAAAATTTCAGACAGACATTGTACTTGCGCTTCAGCCAGCGTATTCCCGGCGCTCATACCATTGCTCAAGTATAAGTTTTCAATCAGATTCGACGGAAAATAAACGGTTTCACCATCAGATTGACGTACAAATGGCAATGAACAGATGCCACGAGCCTTATTACCCGAGTTGGTGTCATAAAGATGGGTACCCAATAACTCATCTTCAGGATCATAAATTTCACGGGTATGTTCATCTAAAACTTCTGCAGGTAGTTCGCCATTCGGACCTGGCTGGAACCATTTTTCATCTGGATAATGCACAAATTCTGCATTGGCAATATCTTCACCCCAGAACTGATCATTATAGAAGAAGTTGCAGTTCAGGCGTTCAATAAATTCACCCAAGGCAGATGCCAACGCACTCTCCTTGGTAGAACCTTTACCATTGGTAAAGCACATCGGTGACTGAGCATCACGAATATGTAGTGACCAGACATTCGGTACAATGTTACGCCAAGACGCAATTTCAATTTTCATGCCGAGGCCTGCCAGAATCGCAGACATATTGGCAATAGTTTCTTCGAGTGGTAAGTCTTTACCCGGAATACAGGTTAGGCTGTCTGAAGCCAGATTTGGCATCAACAAAGCCTGCGCATCGGCATCAATGCTTTCAACTTCTTCTATGACAAATTCAGGACCGGTTTGAATGACTTTTTTGACGGTACAACGGTCGATCGAACGCAAAATCCCCTGACGGTCTTTTTCAGAGATATCAGCCGGTAGCTCGACCTGAATTTTAAAAATCTGTTTGTAGCGGTTTTCAGGATCGACGATATTGTTTTGAGACAGACGGATATTGTCGGTTGGAATGTCACGCGCTGCACAATAAACTTTAACAAAATAAGCTGCACACAACGCAGAAGATGCCAGAAAATAATCAAATGGACCTGGCGCAGAACCATCACCTTTATAGCGGATCGGCTGATCGGCGATTACCGTGAAGTCATCGAACTTGGCTTCCTGACGAAGATTATCGAGATAATTGACCTTAATTTCCATGTGGATACCTAAATATTCTTATGTGCCGCCACGGACAGATAAGATGCTAAATCTGAATATACAAGCCGAATCACGGAGGAGAATTTGACTCAAAAATAAAAATAACCCGGGTTAAACCTTCAACTAGTTAGTTTGAGGATTAGCTCGAGTAAGAATGGGCGCTATTATAGAATCATTTTATGAAATTGATAATGTTTGCTCGAATTTCCTGCAGATTTATCAAAATATCTGTTAATTAAATATTCAGGAAATCTGGCTTTAAGCCGGGAACAGGCTGTTTTTATTGATACTTGCTGTTCCCGACTGGATTTTATGGACTGCGAAATGCGTCTTTTAAATCAGATCAAGATCCAACTTAAAAGTCATAGCCAATACCAAACACAGCGAGATCGCGCTGTTTATCACCAAAACGGTCGTAACCACCGAAGATATAATCACCAGACAAGGTCAATTTCGGCGCAACTTCATAACTTAATCCAGCAGTTGCATAACGGAAAGCATGCTGTTTTGTGGTATTACCTAGCTCATTACCTTCATATTTACCTTCATCATTAAAATAACCACCTGCTGCACCGACATGCGCACCAAACTTGTTATTAATCTGATGGGTTAAATCCAGGGTATAAAAAGTATCACCTTGATTGGCATAGGCGACATCATATAAATAGGTCGATACACCCGCTGTGACGCTGGTCTTGTCATTCAGTGCACGACTTACATTCAAACCTAATTCATTTGAAGTGGTATGGCTGCCACCCGGATAATAGTAGGTCGCATCCCAAAAATTCCAGTCGTAGTTTTCACTGCTATAGGTATAGCCCACGATAAAATCATGTTCGACTTTATCGCGACGATGTGACTTCTTGCCTTCCAGTTCCGGATAGGAATAACCTAAGGTTGAGCCCCAGTAACCGACATAAAAATTACCATAAGCCAGATTCAGCGCTGCCTGTAAGGCAACGTCATCATTTTCTGGCGCATTGGTCAGACCACGGGAGAT
Source organism: Acinetobacter sp. CAU_H_60 (assembly GCF_058599385.1). NCBI lineage: Bacteria > Pseudomonadati > Pseudomonadota > Gammaproteobacteria > Moraxellales > Moraxellaceae > Acinetobacter > Acinetobacter sp. CAU_H_60. The sequence goes on from NZ_CM178653.1 coordinate 1,567,790, forward strand.
GTATTTAGAAACTACACTGATGTTTCCACTGGTTTCAATTTTTTTTGCTTCTGCATCATCTGCAAAACAATAAACACTAGAAACAGCAGCACAGCCGAAAAGGACTGTTTGTTTGAAAATTCTCATAAAATATAAATTATATTAAGCAAAGAATGGATAACACTGAAACCGATGACAGCCCTATCCAGCTTTGGGTAAAAATAAATTTCGCTATATTCCTTGATGCAACAAGCAACAGGAATATAGCCATGACTTAAGCGCGTGGGGCCCGGTAGAAAGGCGCTGTAGAAGCAGGTAATGCCTGCTTGCCACGGATATGATCTGCAAGCTTTTCAGCCATCATGATCGTGGTTGCATTGAGGTTGCCTGTAATAATAAGCGGCATAATTGAAGCATCGATAACACGCAGGCCTTGCATCTCATGCACACGCCCATAACCATCGACAACTGCCATATCATCCTCACCCATTTTACAGCTACAGGACGGATGATACGCTGTTTCTGCATGATTACGAACAAATTCATCAATTTCTGCATCAGTTTGCAGATTTTTGCCCGGACTGATTTCTTCACCGCGATAAGGATCCAGGGCGGGCTGATGCATAATTTCACGGGTAATACGGATAGCATCCCGGAATTCGCGCCAGTCCTGTTCCGTACTCATATAGTTAAACAGAATACTTGGATGCTCAAACGGGTCTTTGGATTTCAGACGGACACGGCCACGCGACGGCGAACGCATTGAACCAACATGAGCTTGAAAACCATGCTCATGAATGGCATTGGTGCCATTGTAGTTAATCGCAATCGGTAAAAAGTGATACTGAATATTCGGCCATTCAAATTCATCTGAAGAGCGGATAAAACCACCTGCTTCAAACTGATTGCTCGCGCCAATGCCCTTACCCAAAAATAACCATTCTGCCCCAATCATCGGCTGGTTATACCATTTCAAAGCCGGATATAAGCTCACCGGTTTTTTGCACTGATATTGCAAGTACATTTCCAGATGGTCTTGCAGGTTTTCACCCACTCCCGGTAAATCCTGAACTACAGGAATATCCAGACTTTTTAACAGTTCAGCCGAACCCACACCAGAACGTTGCAGGATTTGCGGTGATGCAATTGCACCAGCACAAAGTAGCACTTCACGATCGGCAAACACCTGAATCGGCTGCAAGGTATTTTGCCCCTCGAAATACTCTACACCTATCGCCTGTTTCTGGTTAAACAGAATTCTATTGGTCATGGCATGGGTAATAATCGTCAGGTTGTCGCGACCTTTGGCCATGTCCAGATAACCGCGTGCAGTACTGGATCGGCGACCTTGCGGCGTCACAGTTCGATCCATCGGACCGAAGCCTTCCTGTTGGTAACCGTTCAGATCATCGGTACGTGGATAACCGGCCTGTACACCTGCTTCGATCATGGCATGAAACAGTTCATTATTGCCCTGTTTAGGCGTTGCCACCGAAACCGGACCTGAATCGCCATGATAGTCATTGCCGCCAATATCGCGGGTTTCAGCTTTTTTGTAATAGGGTAGACACTGCGCATAGTTCCAGTGTTCCAGACCTTTAAGGCTGGCCCACTGTTCCAGATCCATAGCATTACCACGGATATAGCACATGCCATTAATCAGTGAAGATCCGCCCAGACCTTTACCACGGCCGCATTCCATACGGCGATTGTTCATGTGGGGTTCTGGATCGGTCAGATAGGCCCAGTTATAACGGCGTCCTTGTAAAGGATAAGCTAAAGCAGCCGGCATCTGGGTTCTAAAATCCAGACGATAGTCCGGGCCACCTGCCTCAAGTAATAGCACCTTAGTATCTGGATCTTCAGTTAAACGCGCTGCCAGAACATTACCCGCAGAGCCCGCACCGATAATAATATAGTCGTAATTCATCAAATCCCCCTTATGCGCTAAATACAGATTGGAAAGGACTGAGTTCGACCTGAACCGATTTGGTCTGGGTGTAATGCTGCAAGGTCACAAGCCCATTTTCACGTCCAACACCGGAATGTTTATAACCACCGACAGGCATTTCTGCAGGCGATTCACCCCAGGTATTGATCCAGCAGATACCGGCTTCGACCTGATGAATAATTCGGTGTGCACGGGCTAAGTCTGGTGTGACGACACCTGCAGCCAGACCATAATCAGTATCATTGGCACGACGAATGGCTTCTTGCTCGGTGTCATAACTCAGGATGCTCATGACTGGACCGAAGATTTCTTCACGTACAATAGTCATGTCATCGCGGCAGTCGGTAAACACGGTTGGCAGGACATAAGCCCCTTGGGCAAACTGTTCATCCTCAGCACGGCCGCCGCCACATAATAGACGTGCCCCTTCTATCTTGCCTTTTTCGATATAGCCCAGCACTTTTTCCATATGCTCAAAGCTGGAAACCGGACCGAAATTGGTTTCAGGATCAAGTGGATCACCCATACGGATATGTTCAACACGCTGCAAAATCTTTTCTTCAAATGCTGTTTTCAATGCCAAAGGCACAAATACGCGAGTACCGTTGGTACACACCTGACCGGAACTATAGAAATTGGCCATCATGGCAATATCGGCCGCCAAATCCAGATCGGCATCTTCACAGATAATCAGCGGAGACTTACCACCCAGCTCCATGGTGACTTCTTTCAAACTAGAATTAGCAGCTTGCGCCATGACTTTTTTACCGGTTGAAACGCCACCAGTAAACGATACTTTGGCAATATCAGGATGCGAAGTCAGATAACCACCAATTTCACCACTGCCGGTAACCACATTAAAGACACCATGCGGTACACCAGCTTCAGTATAAATTTCTGCCAGTTTCAGCGCAGTTAAAGGCGTAACTTCACTGGCTTTGAAAATCATGGCATTGCCTGCAGCGAGTGCCGGTGCAGATTTCCACAATGCGATCTGAATCGGATAATTCCATGCGCCAATCCCGGCAACCACACCCAAAGGTTCACGGCGGGTATAGACAAAGGAACTGCTTCTCAGCGGGATTTGCTGGCCTTCAAGAACCGGTAGAATCCCCGCATAATATTCGAGTACATCTGCACCTGTCGTAATATCAACAGTCGATGTTTCACTAAAGGCTTTACCGCTGTCCAGGCTTTCTAATTTTGCCAGCTCATCGTTGCGCTCGCGTAAAATGGCGACTGCCTTGTTCAAGATGCGCGAACGTTGAATCGCGGTCATTTCTGCCCAGACTTTTTGCCCTTGTTGTGCAGATTCAACCGCACGATCGATATCATTTTTTGAACAGACCTGCACTTCAGCCAGGACTTCGCCTGTTGCAGGATTAATCGTTTGAAACGTGCTATTGGACGTTGCATCGACATATTGTCCATGGATATAAGGACGTTGCAGTTTGAATGTTGTCAATGGAATTCCCTCGCAGATTGGTTATTTGAGTTGTTGCCGGATATATTCACTACACAGTTCAATCGGCAGTTCTGGATCAATTTCGCCACTTACTAAAGCACCTCTTAGCCAGAATCCATCAATGAGTGCAGCCAGACCTTGTGCTGCCTTCTCAGCTTGATCCTTACTCAGCTTTTTCATGAATTCATATTTAAGATTGGAATGTAAGCGGTAATGGTTTATTTGCTGTAAACGATGTAAATCAGGCTGGTGCAGACTGCTGGCCCAAAAAGCCAACCACACCTTCATGGCCGCTTTATCTGTTTGTGGAGCAGTAAAATTGCCACGCACAATCGCCAGTAAGCGTTGTTCAGGGGCGTCATTCACCTGTGACTTGATTTCAGCAACAGACTTACCTAATTGCTGCAATAAGTAACGCATTGTGGCTTCAATTAACCCATTTTTACCTTGAAAATAATGACTTATGATGCCGGTTGAGACACCTGCCCTCTGAGCAATCTGACTAATTGAAGCTTCTGCAAAACCTAGCTCATTGACTGCAGCTAAGGTGGCATCGATCAGTTGCTGACGACGGATCGGTTGCATACCAACTTTTGGCATAGGACTAACCTGAATAACGGATGTAGCAATAAAAAATCACTCTGCTAAAGCAAATAGCTGAATGATGTAACAATTCATAAACGCTTTTTTAATTGAACGTTCAATTAATAAAAATTATAGTGCCAGCTCACCCTTGATGTACAGCGCAGTTTGTTTTGGATTTGCAAAAGTTTGTAATTCACGAAAACAAGGAAGCTTTAGGGCCAGCTTTTGCTTTTAAATCACACTGCACTGTAGATCATCCGGCAACAAAAACGATGGTCAGAGATTTATGCAAAAGAAAAACGAAGAGGTGCAAGATAGTCTGAATAAGGTAGTCTTTTATTGTTCGGCGACGCTTATTCTGCTGTTTTCTATCATCACGATTTTATTTAATGAACAAGCCAATCTAATCATTATTAATATTTTAAACTGGGTCAGTAGTACCTTTAGCTGGTATTACCTGCTGGCGGCAACGCTGTATCTGGTTTTTATTGTCTTTATCGCCTGCTCACGTTATGGCGAAATCAAGCTTGGTCCCAAACATTCTAAACCCGAATTCAGCCTGCTGAGCTGGTCGGCCATGTTGTTCTCAGCCGGGATCGGGATTGATTTGATGTTCTTCTCGGTCGCTGAACCCTTGTCTCATTATATGAGTCCTCCAGTCGGTGAAGCTGAAACCTTTGAAGCCGCGCGTCAGTCTATGGTCTGGACCCTGTTTCACTATGGTCTGACCGGCTGGAGCATGTACGCGCTGATTGGGGTTGCGTTGGGTTATTTCAGTTATCGCTATAATTTACCGCTGACAATTCGCTCTGCGCTTTATCCTATTTTTGGAAAAAGAATTAATGGCCCAATTGGCCATACAGTAGATACCGCTGCAGTACTCGGTACGATTTTTGGTATTGCCACAACCTGCGGTATTGGTGTGGTTCAGCTGAACTACGGTCTGCATGTCCTGTTCGGCTTGCCGGAAAATATCTGGATTCAAACTGCATTAATTGGTGTTGCAGTCATTATTACTATTATTTCCGTGACTGCGGGTGTCAATAAAGGTATTCGGGTTCTGTCTGAAATTAATATCTATGTATCAATCGGGTTGCTGCTCTTTATTCTCTTTATGGGAAATACAGAGTTTTTATTAGCGGCTCTAATTCAGAATTTTGGTGATTATCTCAGCCAGTTCCCGAAACTCTCTTTAAGCAGTTTTCCTTTTGAGCAGCCTAAAGAATGGATGAATAGCTGGACCCTGTTCTTCTGGGCATGGTGGATTGCCTGGTCGCCTTTTGTCGGTCTGTTCCTGGCACGTATTTCCCGTGGTCGTACTATTCGTGAATTTGTCACCGGGACTTTAGTTATTCCTCTGTTATTTACCCTGACCTGGTTGTCTATTTTCGGTAACAGTGCTTTATACAGCGTGATTTTTGATGGTAATACTCAGCTTGCGACAACTGTTTTAGAAAATCCAGCGCATGGTTTTTATGACCTGCTAGCACAGTATCCAGGTTTCACATTTCTCGCAGGTGTCGCCACCATTACAGGTTTGCTGTTCTATGTGACTTCAGCGGATTCAGGGGCATTGGTATTGGGGAACTTCACCACTAAATTCACTAATATTGAGCATGATTCACCGCGCTGGCTCAGTGTGTTCTGGGCCATTGCTATCGGTTTGCTAACTTTGGCAATGCTCATGGCGAATGGCGTGACAGCATTACAGAACACCACGATTATTATGGGTCTGCCTTTTAGTTTCGTGATTTTCTTTGTGATGGCCGGACTGTATAAGTCCTTGCGTCTGGAGGATTTTCGGCAGGCCAGTACCAGTCTGAATGCTGCGCCTGTGGTCGGTAATGTGGACATCCTGAACTGGAAGAAGCGTCTGAGCCGGGTCATGCTGCATCCAAGCCTATCCCAGACCCGAACCATGCTGGATAATGTTTGCAAACCAGCCATTGAGGCCGTTGCAACCGAGTTAATTGACAAAGGCATTCAAGTAAATATTCAGGAAAAACCGCTTGAGGAAGAACCTGAACTGTATCATCTGGATCTCACCATTCAGCTGGATGAAGAAGAAAACTTTGTCTATGAAATATGGCCGGTACGCTATGACACGCCAAATTTCAGTTCACGGGGTAAACGAACCAAACGTTATTACTATCGTCTGGAAAGTTATCTGTTTGAAGGCTCTCAGGGCAACGATCTGGTCGGTTATAGTAAGGAACAGGTGATCAATGACATCCTGGATAAATATGAACGCCATATGATGTATCTGCATATTAACCGGATCAGCCCAGGTAAACGTCCGCTGTTCCCGGACCGTGAAATCTAGGATATCTCAACTACGGAAGGACTGAATGATGTCAGAAAGTTTGAATGCATTTGCCCTGTTTTTCTCCCTGCTCAACCCTTTTCTGATGAGTATTTATATGCTCGGAATTATCCGTAATTCCGACGCAAAAGTATTCAACATGGCATTGATTCAGGGCAGTCTGATCAGCTTTATTGTGTTCATCATTTTTGCAAAAACCGGTGAAGCCTTCTTTAATGAAGTCTTGCATGTACGGTTTGAGTCCTTCCAGATTTTTGGCGGTATTATTTTTCTGGTGATTGGCTATCGTTATGTCTTTGAAGGTGCTGATACGATTGGTGTGATGCGTGGAGCGCCCAGTCATCTGGCGGGTACGATTGCCATGCCGTTTATGATCGGTCCCGGCACCATTTCGGCTTCCGTGATTACCGGGATTCAGCTCAGTTTAATGCAAACCATTCTGGTGATTTTCTTTACCCTGTTTCTGACCTGTAGCTTGCTAATTCTGATGAAATACCTGCATGATCATTTACAGCATAAATATTCCAACTACATTGACCTTTATGTCGATATCGTTGGTCGTGTCGCAGCGTTACTAATCGGTACTATTGCCATTGATATGATTGTGACAGGTGTCAGTGGAATTCTGGAAGGTTAGTTTTATACAAGCTGACAGGATAAAAAAAGCGGGCAAAAATGCCCGCTTTTTTATGAAGTGATGATTTTAAAATTTAAACGACACACCTGCATAGGTCGAGAAACCTTCACCTGGTGAAGATCGTGCTTCATCTTTCCCATTATCATTAAGACCTGGAATCACCACTGCTGCATATTTCTCATCGGTGATGTTCTTGAAGTTAACCCAGGCACTCCATGACTGATCTTCTGGCGCATATCCCAGATTAATACCCCAAATCTGATAATCATCACTGAAGCGGCTATTGGCATAATCATGTGCCATCTTCGATGCATATTCAGTATTTAACCCCACATAAAAACCATTATTCAAGGCATAACTGAGCTGCGCCTGATAAAGGTGTTTTGGAATTCCCGGCAGCTGGTTTTTGCCAAATAAAGGATCGTTTTTATATTGGAAATCACTCAAGGTATAAGCCTGTCGTAGGCGAAGTTCACCCTGCTGTGATGCATACAATGATGTATCCAGACTGAGTTCTACACCTTGATGAAGGGTGGGAGTTGCATTGGATTCAACGGCAATTGGTTCAGAAGGTCGTTCCGATCCATCCTCATAGGTTTTGATCAACTCTGAGGTTAATAACTCGTTTTTAACCTTGGAATAATAATAGCTCAGTGCCCAATCACCCCAAGCTGATTGGCCCCTGCCACCCAGTTCTAAAGTATTTGCAGTTTGCGTGTCCAGATAAATAGGTTCACGTACCCGCCCTGAAGCGACACCACTATCAAAATAATAAGGTGAAGACCATGCCATTGCCCATGGATGTGCCGGTTCAATACTACGACTTAAATTGGCAAACCATTGCAGCATCTCACTTGGCTGATAAGTCAGGCCAATACGCGGGGCGAAATTCCATTCATAGCGGCTAACTTCAGGACTAGCCACAGGATAAGTCACTTCACTCTCACGGTGGGTATAGGCTGCTGCCAATCCTAGATCAAGCTTAAACTGATCATTCAACTGAGTTTCCTGATCAAATTGCAGCACATTGTCTGAACCACGATAAGTATAATGGCGTGTTACGGTATCTGCCGGATAAAGCGTGCCATCAATTGTAGTATCGCGTCGAATTGTTTCGGTTACACCACTATTCGGACGGTGCGTGGTACTTCGAAAAGCAACTTTTCCTTGATGTTCAAGACCGAATAACTGATAAGGTTTCTCATACTGGATTCTTGCACTAATATCTTCATAATCGACATTGGTACGATAACTACTTTCACGTAGATCCAATGGATAATGATGATAAGCCAGACTACCGGTCAGTTTGGAATCATCCTGCAAGTTCCAGGTGGTAGTATTTGCCAGCCAGGTACTGCCCGGCTGAATCCGCTTGGCATCTACAGCCAGATTAAAATCATTGGCTGCTCCAGGATTATTCTTGAGCTGTTCCTGGGTAATGCGCCCCGGCGTTAAATGTTTGCTTTCACGGTAACGGGCATAAAAGCGGGTCTCAATATCTGGACTGATCTGATAACCCAGATTAAAAGCCAGACCTTTACCATCACTTTCGGCATGATCCTGAATCCCATCAAACTGCGAACCCGTCACTGCCAGATAATAATCTAACTTGTCGAGTTGTCGGCCAGTACTAAACTGGTATTTCTGATAGCCATGGCTACCCGCTTCGTATTTTAATTCAGAGCCATTCTGCTCTGCACCAGTCTTACTTTTATAGTTAACTGTTCCACCTAAGGACAATCCGCCCTGTTTTAAACCATTGGCACCACGGTACACCCCAACATGATCAATCCACCACGGTTCAAGCAGTTCATAAGCTGTACCACCTGGCCCGGTAAAGGGAATATCATCGATCATGACATAAGTTCCGGATGCGTGTGCACCAGAAGTACGGTTAATGCCAGAACCACGGATAGAAATTTTGGCTCCTTCATTGCCCGGTGACTGGGCATAAATACCGGGCTGGAGACGGAAGACGTCAGCAGTGGTTCCCAAACGCTGATGTTCGAGCTGCTGATCTGAAATAAAATTGGTTCCTCCCGAAACGCTGGCAAGTTCCGCCTCAGTCCCTTGCTGGGAATTTGTATTTTGCTCTGTGGTCACCACAATAGTGTCCAGTTGCTGAACACTATCCTGCACTAGCGTAGTTTCAGCATAAAGATGGCCTGAAAATGCCGATAGTATCATTAGGCTAAGCGGATTTTTCTTGAGAGGAATTTTTATCATATTCATGGCGAATTTATACAATCCTGTATAAGTGATCCTGATCTGCTTTAGGACTTGGCTTAAAAATTTAAGCTGTAGCATAAATGAAGCATGCAAAATTAAGCAGATATTTTCTGCCAAAATATCTGACTGGTGCGGCAATATTTTTAATTTATTCTATACAAATAATCTGTCAGTACTTTGCAATATCGCAGATAAATTCAAACAAGTTCTGACATCTAATTTATTAAGTATTTGTAATTTATAGATATATATTTTTTTCTTGTAACCATCTCATTCGAGTTGGCAAAAAGTGATTTAAATTAAAAATTTTAAGGATATAAACAATATTCTGATTCATAAAGATCAGTTTAGTAGACAGGTTTCCAAACCAAGATCTAAGTAATAGCCAGAAAATAAAACTCTTACTTTTCGAACTACGGCTTATAAATTTCAGCCAAAAAAGAAACCCTCCTGCTGGAGAGTTTCTTCATGTATTTTGGCTATTGTTATTTAGAGGTATTTTTGATTACTTGCGCTTGTAATGGTGCAGCTTGCTGGGTTTCGGCTAATTTTTTCTTGGTTTTCATTTCTGTCACTTTGGCCAGATTTTTCTCAGTAAAACGTAAACCACCATCTTCTGCCATCACATTACCCGCCATCAAAAGACTGCTTATTACTAGCAGTGATGGTATAAGTTGTAATTTCATGTCTATTCCACCTTTTTATTTTATAGTGGATTAAAAATAAGCAATTATTATTCCAATATTTTTATCTATATTTGATTTTTTATTTTTCCCGATCATCTGGATGAAATTAAAATTGATCTAAGCGATGAATTTTATATTGGCGGATTCAAGCGGCAAGTGCAACAGTATAAAAACCAGCCATAACTTGACTCGGTGTATACCAACCTAGCGTTTTTCTAGGACGATGGTTGAGTGCAAATTCTATCTGCTCTATTTGTTCGTTTGACACGTCATCAAACGATGATGATTTTGGCAGATATTGACGGATTAAACCATTCGTATTTTCATTTCTAGCTCGCTGAATAGACTTGTAAGGATCAGCAAAATACGTCTCTATCCCGGCATCAGTAATTCTTTTGTGTTCGGAAAATTCTTTACCATTATCAAATGTCACACTATAAGCATGGCTCATTCGTAAACGATCTAACGCACAAGTAATCGTTTGAGAGGATGCTCTCGTTGATCCTAAATGAACAATATGTACATACAGGCTCTTTCGATCAACAAGGGTTAATAAAGCACCTTTATGATGTTTACCAATCACCGTGTCACCTTCGAAATCTCCTAAACGTTGTCGTTGATCAATGACCTGGTCTCGACAGTGAATACTTGTTTTATCAATGATTTGCCCCCTAAGATCCGTGTTTTTGTAACCTCGTTTTCGATATTTCTTCTGATGCCTTAAGTGTAGATGGAGTTTACCGCCTTTTGATTTATCTTGATAAATGTACTGGTAAATCCACTCATGTGAAGGTACATCCAGCCAACCGCGTTGTGTTAAAGCACCTGAAATTTGTTCTGGTGACCAGTCCAAGCCAATTAAATAATCAATATAGGCGAAGGCAAATGCTGTCATTGATGAGGAAGGACGGTACCGTCTTTGACTTGCAAATTTAGCTGCCTGTTGAGCCCTATATCCACGTTGCCCAGTATTTCTTTTTAATTCACGGTAGATGGTTGATCGTGAACGCCCTAACTCCCGAGCAAGGTTAGCGATTGAGCTTTTACTTTTCAAAGTAGCATAAATTTCGTATCTTTCATCTTGAGAAAGTTGGGTGTATTTCTTCATTGTGTGCTTTCCAATTGCGAGTTGAAAAAGTCTAATGATTCTATGAATACACCTAACTTTTTCAACTAACTACAAATGTGTCGCACTTGGGATTTGAATCTGCGATTCTTATTCGCCTTAAAACTCCTTCTTTTAGTGCGCTTATTTCAAGAACGCCTCATTTTAGTCAGGTTAATTCGGCCTTTTAAGTTCCTCTGCACTATTTTTATGACACTTTTAACCTGATCTCCTGATTTTTTGCACCAAATTGCATGGTATGTTTTTTGCATAAGTCCTTATGGAATATTCCCCGATGTACTAGCTAAAAATCTTGCATGTCTAAATTACGAATTGCCCTGATTGATGATGATCCAGAACGCGCTGAATTTATTCAGGCTTCTTTGCTTGCACATGATTTTCATGTGGTGGCCTGTGTCATTCTGAATGACCTCAACATTGTTGATATCAAAAGTCTGCATGCCGATGTAATTCTGTTAAATATGGATCATCCTCATCGCGATATTATCGAAAGCTGCGTGAGTCAGTATGAATTACCAACGGTTCTGTTTACCCAAAATTCCAACAAGGACACCATCAGAAATGCCATTGATGCCGGAGTCACGGCATATATTGTGGACGGGATCGATCCAACCAAACTGGAAAATATTCTGGAAATATCAATTGAACAATTCCAGAAACATAAAAAGTTGTTACATGACCTGAAGGAAACTCAGGAAAAATTAAGTGATCGCAGGGATATTGATAAAGCCAAAGTCCTGCTGATCCAGCTGCATGGACTGAGCGAAGAAGAAGCATTTGCCCTGTTGCGCAAAAATGCCATGAGTCACCGGATTACCATTGGCGATATGGCAAGGCGCTTACTTGATGCACAAAAACTGTTATCCGGCCAATAAGGAGCATTCAATGACAACATTAGAAAAAACAGAACTCAATATTGGCTATATTCCACTGCTTGATTGTGTTGCCATTCTCTGGGCGGAGCGTCAAGGTTATTTTACTGAACAGGGTTTAAAGGTAAATCTGATCCGTGAAGCATCCTGGTCCAGCTTACGCGACCGTCTGGCCTATGGCTTTCTGGATGCTGCCCATTGCCTATCTGCCATGCTTCCCGCGGCTGCTTTGGGCGCAGACCAGTTACAAGTCGCTTTGCAGACTCCATTAGTACTCAGTATCAATCAGGCATTTATCAGTTTAAGACAGGATCTCTGCTATGAACTCGGCATTCAGCCTGAAGATAATGAACGGATCACGTCACAAAAGCTGGTCAGTGCCTTAAAGCAGCAACACAAAGTAGGCCTGGCACATGTTTATAAATACTCCATTCATCATTACTGTTTAAGAGAATGGCTGGCCTTAAGTGATCCGCAATATGCCAAAAATATATTGCTCAAGACCTCACCACCCCCTTTGATGGTTAAAGGAATTGCAGCACAGATTTTTGATGGTTTTTGTGTGGGTGAGCCATGGAATATTCAGGCCAAGCTTGAAGGTTATAGCCTGATTGTTGCAGCTAGTCAGAATGTCATTCCTAAAGTGGCAGACAAAGTGTTGGCAATAACTCAGGAATGGGGCGAGTTGCATCCACTGACTGTAGAGGCCTTAGTCGCTGCTGTAAAAAAAGCCCAGATAGATTTAAAGCATACTACCAATCTTTCTGAAGTCTGGGACATGCTGATGGATTATCAGATTATCCAGTTTGAATGTTCAGCTTCCCGACACGTTTATGACTTCCATAAGATTCAGAATATTATCCGTAACCTTGCAGGTGAAAATGTTGAGCCTCAATTCACCGATTTTATCTGGTTATTGGGGCAGATGGAAAAATGGGAAAATATTGATCTGTCTGCAGATGATCAGCGACAGATTGCCCAATCCTGTATTTATCAGCAAGAATCCACGACTGTATAAATTATAAATTTATAAACTTCCAATAAAAAACCCAGAAATTTCTGGGTTTTTTATTTACTGCTGATATTTAGCTGAGCGCTTGCTGCAAATCCAGTTGCATGAATTTTTGTAAGGACAATTTTCCAGCAATCATCTGATTGATGAATTGTGACATTTCATCATACAAGGTCTCATATAGCTGCGGTTCTAATGCCATATGTCTTAACTGGATCTGTAAATGCATCAACAGTTCCTGCTGCTCGCATTCACCCTGTTCCAGAGCATAGATATAACCCAACACTGCGCCTTTTAAAACCACATCAAATGGCAAGCTATATTTAAGCAAGGTCGATAATGAACCCATAACCCGTTCATTGTGTTCCAGCTTTCTTAGAGGTTCTCGCCCTACACGTGCACATGGATCCTGATAAGCATAGGCACAGGATTCAGTAAAACTTTGCGCCAGACGTTCCAGATCTGAAGCATGCTTAGGAATCTGGTAGCAGAGACTATGCTTCACCTGCGCTAAAGCCTGCTGCATGAATTTTCTGACCGCATGATCTGACATGGCCACGCCAATGGTCTGATGACCGCGCAGGCTGGCATACCAGGCCATCATCGCATGCACACCATTCCATAAGCGGTTTTTAATCAGCTGGATATTGGCAATATCATCTACCAGAATCATTTGGCGCATTTTAGCCAATAATGGACTGTTATTTTCTACATAGATTGGCATATCCGTTTCGGCATTAAATAGAATCAGGTCCATCGACTGCAGAATATGACTTGGCTGGAAATTACGGCGCAGGTCTTCAATATATAAGCCCGCCTGATGTTCCTGCTCTGCATTCAGGGCTGTAGAATCATCCAGATCCACTACGGACAGGTCTTCATCCAGCTGATACTGCTTGAACATGTTGTATTTAATGCGCAGCTGACGATACAGTTTCTGGTCGGACAGTTTGGATACCATACGGTTCACCACTGTGTCACAGAAATAATGCTGATCCATAATGTGCTGCGCTGTCTGTTCATCCGTAATCTGTTGCAGACGGCTCAGAATCTGCTGCATCACCAGCTGTTTGGCTCCGATTTTATTCAGGATAATTAACAGCGTCAGCGGCTGCTCCTGTTGCTCATAAGCCAGGTATCGCGCATATAAACCCTGTGCAATCACCTCTGCTTCAGAAACCAGCGCTTCCTCAGGGACACAGACTGCGACCAGACTGGATTCAATATACATGTTCTGCATTTGCTCCAGATCATGCGCATCAATCACACTCATATTCTCAATACGCTGGTCAAAAGAGTTCTGACCATAACGAATGCAATAGGTGCCAAATGCATTTACGGCAGACTGATAGAGTGGATTACGGGTCGAGGCAATAATTTTGCGTGGACGCGTATAGCCATCCCAGTGTGATAACACCTGAGCCAGATAACCACCGCCAATTGCACCGAAGCCGTGAATCCCAACTGTTAACTGATTCAGCGTTTGCGGAAATGCCGTCTCAAGTTCTGGCATTTCCAGAATCGGAACAAACTGGTTCAGGTCTGTCAGAAAATCTTCCATCGTTTCATAATAATACTGGGCTTGTGCCAGCATCGATTCATTCGGCGTTTTAATGTCTTTGAAAAGTACCGTCATACCACCTGCATCATAAGCAGATCGCAGGCCATTTTCAGAATCTTCAAACATCAGGCATTGAGCCGGACTTAAATTGATTTTTTCGGCTGCGCTGATAAAAATTTCTGGATGAGGTTTCCCCTGTTTAATCTCATCGCCACACACCAGCACATCAAAAAATTTATAGACATTGGCATTGATCAGATATTCTTCTGCGATCGCACGTCGACTCGAAGTCGCCACAGCCATTTTTAGGCCTGCCTTGCGTAGGCGTTCCAACACCTGTAATAAACCTTTTTTAATTGGAACACCATAATTGCGTACATGTTCTAGTTCCAGTACATCAGCACGCTGGCGGATCTCGGCATAAGGAACATCTTGTCCATAACGCTCTTTGGCCAGCTGCTCGGCACTTCGGGCACTGAGACCCAGACATTGCATCAGATAGTCTTTAGAAAATTCGACGCCAATCAGCTCGAGTGAAGCCTGCTGCAATGTCTGAAAGCGTAAACGCTCGGTATCAAACATTGTGCCATCCATATCGAAAATTGCGCCGTGTACAATGTGATTTTTAAATTCTAGCATTTCTCCCCTTTTTATTTTTCAATGATTTAAGACAGGACATTACCCTAAAGGCTGAAAAGCTCTAATGAAACAGATGTAAAAATATGAAATAATTTTGACTAATTTTTAATCAATAAAGACTAGATTAAATGGTTTTAAGTTTTCTTATGTAACTACTAGGTAACAACAAGTAATCAATAAGTAGTTTCTTATAAAAAAATAAATATTAAAAAAATGTCTGAGTAGAAAAAATGAGCTTGTGCATCATGGCATCCATTTTGCTTAAGAGTATTACGTTTTATAAAAATTGTAATATTGGGGGCAGCCACGATGAGTTATATCGCTCGTGAACTGAGTCAAAAACAAAAAGTCCTGTTCGGTTTGGGTTCATTTTTAATACCCATTCTGATCTGGTGTGCGGTGAGCTATCTGCCATTCGTATGGCATCCACAAGTCCAGATTACTGACTCGGGCAGCGTGACCTTTTTACAGGAAGGCAGCCGTGTCGAAAAAGCCATTTTCTATCAGGAAGCACAAAATGCGGTCGACAATGGCCTGACACCACCACAAGGCAAACTGGTCAATCCGATTTACTTGCCTGCTCCACATGAAGTGGCGAAAGCATTAGTGACTGCCTTTACCACTCCACCGCTGCAAGACAATGCCCCTTGGTTCCATGAAAGCTTGTGGCACAGTATCAAGTTGGTATTTACTGCCTTTATCCTGTCTTCGATTGTGGGCGTACCACTTGGCATTTTGTGTGGCTTCTCCAATAAGCTGTCGCAACTCACTGAACCATTTGTAGAATTCTTCCGTTATTTGCCTGCCCCAGCTTTTGGCGCACTTGCAGTGGCTATTTTAGGCATCAATGATGCACCAAAAATTGCCATCATCGTGATTGGTACCTTGTTCCAGCAAATTCTGATCATTGCCAATACCACACGACTGGTGGATCGCAGTCTGATTGAAGCCGGTTTTACCTTAGGCACCAATAAATTAAAAAGCCTGTTTCATGTGGTCATTCCAGCAGCCCTTCCTGAAATTTACCGTAACCTGCGTGTACTGCTCGGCTGGGCATGGACTTACCTAATCGTGGCTGAACTGATCGGTAGCACTTCCGGTATTACTTGGTTTATTACCCAGCAGGCCCGTTATCAGAATTTTGACAATGTCTTTGCAGCGATCCTGATCATTGGGGTAATTGGTCTGCTCTGTGATGTGATTTTAATGAAATTGGGACAACGCTTATTTAAATGGAAACCGGGAGCCAACTGATGCAAAACTCTGAATTTAATACCCGCGAATACTTTGACAAGATTTATAGCCGTCCGGTCATCCTGGAAGCCAAACAGCTCACTCAATCCTTCAAGCATGGCAAAACTGAACGCACCATTTTAAATGGCATTGACCTGAAAATTCATAAACGTGAGTTTATCTGTGTGATTGGTCCATCGGGTTGCGGTAAATCCACCTTTAGCCGCGTTGTTGCTGGACTTGATCCTTATACCAGCGGTGAAATTCTGGTGGATGGCAAGCCGATTACTGGCCCAAGCCCAGAACGCGGCATGGTGTTTCAGGGCTATACCCTGTTCCCATGGAAGACTGTGAAAGAAAACATTATGTTTGGCCCGAAAATGAAAGGCCAAAGTAATGCTTCTGCTGAAGCGCAGGCACGTGAATGGATCAATATCATTGGTCTGGAAAAATATCAGGATCAGTATCCGCATCAACTTTCAGGCGGAATGAAACAACGTGTGGCGATTGCCCGCGCTTTGGTCAATGAACCGAAAGTGTTGCTGATGGATGAACCTTTTGGTGCACTGGATCCGCATACGCGCCAAAAAATGCAGCGTCACCTGATGGATCTGTGGCAAAACATCGACATTACCATCATTTTCGTGACCCACGATATGGATGAAGCCATCTTGCTGGCAGACCGGATTGTGGCGCTGAAAGCCAATCCAGGTGAAATCAAGGAAATTATTGAAGTGGATTTACCACGTCCACGCCATCCAGATCTGATGCTGACTCCGAAATTTAAACAGCTTCGCGAGCACGTCAATCATCTGGTACACGCTCAAGAAGATGAACTGGATCCTGCACTGGCCGATCTTCCAGAGATTCCACGCTTGACCAAAGTCAGCACGAGCAAATAATCCGTTTTAAAGAGCCTTTGGGACGACCCAAAGGTTTTAGTCGCTGTGTTGGACGACCAACAATAAGGTGATTGCAATGCAAGACCAATACGTACTCCCACTCGTCGATATTTCTAAAATGCAAAGTCCACATCTGGCCGATCGTCTTGAAGTTGCGGCAGCTTTAGACCAGGCCTGTAAAGATGTCGGATTCCTTTATCTTAAAGGGGATCAGTTTAATTTTGATTATGCCAAGTCACTGGTTGAACTGGCCAAATCCTATTTCGAGCAGAATCTGGACACAAAAATGCAGCACTATATTGGCAAATCCAGTAACCATAGCGGTTATGTGCCAATTGGTGAAGAACAGTTCGCGGGCAACAGTTATGACCTCAAAGAAGCCTACGATGTGAATTATGACTATCAGGGTTCCAGAACAGACTGCCCATTGCTAGGCCCAACCTTATGGCCTGCATATCCGAATTTTAAAGCCATTGTCAGCCAATATTACGGCCACTTGCGCACCATCAGCGAACAGATTTTTTCTGCTTTTGCCCTGGCTCTCTGTGTCAAAGAAGATTTCTTTGCCGATAAAATTAATGATGCGCCAAGTCAATTGCGCCTGATTCATTATCCGTACAATCCGGATATCAAAGATGCCGAAGGCATCGGCGCACATACCGACTATGAATGCTTTACCTTGCTATTACCAACTGCGCCAGGTTTGCAGGTGCTGAACAAAGCCGGTGAATGGATTGATATTCCATTGATTGAAAATACGCTAGTGATGAACATTGGGGACATGATGGAAATCCTGTCCAATGGCAAATACCTGGCAACCAAACACCGCGTAAAAAAAGTATCCGAAGAACGTTACTCCTTCCCGCTGTTCTGTGCCTGCAACTATGACACCGTGATTGAACCGGTAGTACAAACTGATGATTCCAAATATAAACCTTTGATTGGTGGTGAACACCTGTTTAACCAGACCGCACAAACGTTCCAGTATTTAAAACAGCGAATTGCCAATGGTGAGCTGGTCCTAAAAAATGCCGTTCCGCTGTCTTCCTTTGGCTTAAATGAAAAAGCGGAGGCGACATCATGAACCTGTTAGAAGCCATAAAAACCTTAACGCCAACCACTGCTCAACCTGAAGTTGTTCCGAGCTTTTTATATGGGGCATTTCGCAGGAAAAGCATCAGTTTCTTTAATGGCCTGACCGACCAAAACACCATTGTGTACTGGTTCCAGTCACGCAGTTTTACTATTGATCTACGACTGAAAAGTCAGAATGACACCCCGGTGACAGAACGTCAGGGCTGGATTGGCAATACGGTATGGGATAATGCAACACAGCTCTTGTCCTGGGAAGTAGAAGACTACGCCAATTACCAGAACCATGTGCAATGGCCTGAACCCGCAAAACTGCATGCGATCGGGAACTGCATTCTGGAATTTTCACCAAGCAATGTCTATGTAGAAGACTGGCGTCAGCAAGTGAAGAAAGGTCTGTTCTTAGGTCTACGCCTAGAATCTGCATTAGATGTCCAATCAGGCGCAAAGCTGCAAATGGATGGCGGTTTGATTATCTGTGATGATCATATTGCTTATGCCCTCACCCGCTTGCCAGAAGTACAAACTCAGGTTGCAGAACTCGCTATCCAGTCAGCCGATACTACTTCATTTGATCTATTACAAAGCTTTGAAGTCTCTATTGGCACTCAAGGTTTCAGTAAAACCTACAGCACCCGTACCGGTGAAACAGGCAATGCCTTTGACCTGGACAATTTTGAAATTCTGGATGTAACCCATCTGGTCCAGCATGTAGAAGTTGAGGGCCGCGCAATTGATCTGATTTTTGAGATTGATATCTACCAACCTGAATATGAGTTTCAGCACACGACTACCACGACTGCAGAAGCTGAACAGTGGATGAGCGCAGAACAGAATCACCTGCTCCCTCATGCAGAACGGGTGTTATAAGGAGGAATATGGCTTTTTTATATCTATTGATACAGAAATATCTATTACATAATTATCATTTTATTAAATTTAACAATATTAAATAAAACTAACATTATAAGATTTTAAGACTAATTTATATTAGCCTTTTTATTTTGGCTATTAATAGTGCGGTTTTATTTATAAAGTGCACCATTTAATAAGAAAATAAATTTTAAAATCATAAAAACTACCATTAATACACTTAACAATAAAGAAAACATATATATTCCACTGATTTTAAATAATGGCATAGTAGTTGCATTATAAATATCAGTAATACTTTTTTAAATATTCGTATTACTAAAATAATGCCGTATGACGGCCTACCTTATATCGTGAGATTATAATGCTTTGGTCTGAATTAACCTGGGAAGAAATTCCTGAAGTTTTAAAAGCTGTGAATTATTCAGCGATCTTGCCTGTAGGTGCAACTGAACAGCATGGTCCACATTTAGGCTGTGGCGTAGATACTGTTATCGCCGATATTGTATGCAAGGAAGTTTCTAAGCGTACCAAAGTCCCTATGCTACCTACCCTGCCATATGGTTGCTCTATTGGGCATAGTAAACATTGGCCAGGAACAATTGCCATCCAACCTATTACTTTAATCGAATTTGTCAAACAAATTGGAGATTGGGCATACGCTGGTGGTGTTCGACGTTTATTTATTGTTAATGCCCATGTAACGAATGCAGCCCCGCTACGCTGTGCCCTCGAGATGTTACGAGCAAGTTACGATGATTTGATGGTGAGTATTATCCATACTGCCAGCATCAGCACACGTGTCAAAGAATTTCATTTTTCAGATGCAGAAGACTGGCATGCAAACGATGCCGAAACCTCAGTCATTATGGCTCGTACACCAGAGTTATTCCGTGCCGACAAGCTTGATGTTGCTGATGACCCTGACCGTACTGAAAATCTAATCTTTGCTCATCCAGTAAACCATACCAGCAAAAATGGTGTCACGGGCTATCCAAGCCGTGCCAGCATTGAAAAAGGTAAACAAGGCTTTGAGTGGATGGTCGAAGACCTTTGTCAAGTGATTTTAAAAGGTAGCCAAGAAGAGCCGCCTTTAGACACCCCATATTGTTGCAAACACTAAATAACCCTAACTGGAAAAAAATTCTTACCAAATAGAATAGGTGAATACTATGTATACAAATGAACAAATTACTGAACTCAAAGATGAACTTGTTGAAAAAGGGGTTAAATACTGTATCGGTGCTTATGTAGATATTCATGGTATCCCCAAAGCCAAAGTTGTTCCAATCGACCACTTACACCAAATGGCAAATGGGTCTGAACGCTATACAGGTTATGCCCTTGACGGTTTAGGTCAGGCTCCAAACGATGATGAGTTAACTTCTGTACCTGACTTGGACAAAGCGATTCAAATTCCTTGGGAACCAAAATTGGCGTGGATTCCTGCTGATAACTATTTCCAAGGTAATCCATACCCATTGAATACCCGTGTGGCGCTTAAAAACCAACTGGCTGAAGCTGCAAAAATGGGCTATGGCATGAACCTAGGCATCGAGTGCGAAATTTACCTTCTTAAAAAATTAGCAGATGGCACCCTCACTGTGCCACATGCAAAAGATAAATTGGTCAAACCATGCTATGACGTACAATCTTTTGTAGACAACTTCTCTTGGTTGGATAAAGTTGCAACGCAAATCAATAACTTGGGTTGGGATCTTTACTCTTTCGATCACGAAGATGCTAACGGTCAATTTGAGTTTGACTTTAACTATGCTGATGCCCTTACTAGCTGTGACCGTTTGATTTTCTTTAGATTTATGGCAAAACACTTTGCTGAAGAAGAAGGTTTGCTGGCAACTATGATGCCAAAACCATTTGCAGATAAAACAGGGAATGCTGCTCACTTTAATATGTCTTTATATGACTTAAAAGATGGCAAAAACCTATTTGCATGCGACCCGAAAGATGACCCACGCGGTATAGGCTTAACCACACTTGGCTATCAATTTATTGCAGGTATTTTAAAACATGGTCGTGCACTTTGTGCGGTATTCGCACCAACAGTGAATAGTTACAAACGTCTAGTACGCCGTGGGGCCATGAGCAACTTTAGCTGGGCACCTGTGTTTAACTCTTATGGTTCTAATAACCGTACAAACTCAGTTCGTGTACCAAGTGGTGGTGGTCGTTGTGAATCCCGTAATGTAGATGGTGCGGTAAACCCATATTTAGCTTCTGCATTGGTATTGGCTGCAGGTTTAGAAGGGATTCGTGAAAAGCTTGATCCAGGTGAGCCAAACGAGGATAACTTATACGAAATCACAGATGCAGAACGTGAAGCACGTGGTATCGAATTCTTACCACAAACTTTACAAGAAGCAGTTCAAGCATTTGCTGCTGATCCTTTAGTTGAAAAAACTTTAGGCAAAGAGTTACGAGATGAGTTTATTAAATACAAAACTATGGAATGGGAAAGCTATCATTTATCTGTAAGCAAATGGGAAACTGAACGTTATAGCGATATGTTCTAATCCTTTAATTTTAAGGATATTTATCAGAATCCAGTCCATCTTTTTTGAACTGGATTCTTTTTTATATCTACTTCTCTCCACTATGTAACATTCTAAGTTATTTAAACAGTGCTTTTAAATGCCTTGTAAATGGGCTCAATTCAACTTTTCTGCACCATTTTAAAATAAAATTAGGTTGAATATTCAAACGACCAATATTGTTCTATTTACCCGAAAATAATTATATTTATCAAAATCTTAATCTAATAGATCAACTAAATTTAGCGCACTTTTGGCATTTTTTCTGTAACCAACTCAGTAATACTTTTACGCAATTTCATATGACTAAAAATTTCCTTGGTTTTCGTTTTTTGCCTTTGATCTCAACTCCAATTTTGCATTTTAGAATGCATAACTCGAGGTAAAATTTACAATTAAACCAATGGCTTAGTTTTGGATAGCTATAAACGTCTTGTACGTCGTGGTGCAATGAATAATTTTAGCTGGGCGCCTGTATTTACCTCTTATGGTTCTAATAACCGTACCAACTCTTTTCATATTCAGAATGACGGTGGTCATTGTAAATCCCGTAACGTTGATGGCTCAGTTAATCTATATTTGGATATTTGGCTGCGGCACTTGCACTCTCTGCAGGTTTGGAAGGAATCCGTCAACAACTTGATCCAGGTAAACCAAACAAAGATAACTTATATGAGTTAACCGAAGCAGAATGCCAGACACGAGGTATCAAATTCTTACCACAAACTTTACAAGAGGCCGTACAGGCTCTCGCCGATGATCCCCTAGTGGAAAAAACTTTAGGTAAATAGTTACGAGATGAGTTTATTAAATACAAAACTATGGAATAGGAAAGCTATCATTTATCGGTAAGTAAATGGGAAATTGACCGTTATATTGATAGGTTCTAAATATCTTATATTTAAAAAAACCTGCTATAGCAGGTTTTTTTATAGTTCATATTGTTAATCCAATAAAGAATTCTCTTCTTTAAACTAGGTATTATTAATAGCAAAAAACCAAACTTGACGTTTGGTTTTTTTTAAATTAAATTTTACTCAATACTATTAACAATTTCATCAGTAATTAAACTATCAACATTAATATCTTTTTCATAGATATTAAAATCAAGATTAAATTTATTTACATAATAGCTTGACCCATAAATAGATTCCAATCCCTCAGACTTTTTAAATACGTTTTTATTATCTGCCACAGACAGGAAATGGGTGCCGCTGATAAATTGCTCATATTGTTTAGGGTCTACCCCTACACGATTTGCCATAATCCGAACGGCATCATCATGTGTTTTAGGATCATTAATGTATGAAACAACTTTATCCCAGACCTTAACAATTTTTTTCCATTCTTCTTTGTGTTGGGCAAGATGCTCTGCATTTACAGAAACTGTGTCATATATAAGTCCAGGCTTCTCGGCTGAACTATAAATAATTTTTGAACCTGTTACATTTTTTAGAGCTTGGTTAGCTACTGGTTGCCAAACTGCAACTGCTGACACATCTTGTGAGGTAAATACTTGTGGTAATTCATTTGTTACAGCGTTCGTTATTTTCACATCAGATGGTGAAAGCTTTGCATCAGCTAAAGCTGTATTAAATAAAAGATGATCTACCAAGCCTTTTTCTAATGCTACAGTCTTACCTTTTAAATCCTGGATCGAATTAATTCCTGGTTTAGCTACAATTGCATCATTGCCGGCAGAGTAGTCTGTTGCCATTATTATGACACCTCTCATACCACCTGCACCTATTACTAGATTATCACCATTAGTTACGGTTACAGCATCAATTTGCTTTGCCGAAAATGCATTTAAGGATGATGAATAATCAAACCATTTAAAGTCTACATTCACTCCAGCTTCTTTTAACCAACCTTTTTCAATAGCCACTTGCCAAGCTACCCAACCAGGGTAATCACTATAACCAATAGTAATTGGTTTAGTACTAACTGTGGTGGATTCTTTCGCACCATTATTTGGTTCTGGTATTTTTGCACTGTTATCACAACCAGCTAAAAAAATTGCCCCAAGAATAGAAATAGATAAACCGGCTTTCTTGATCATTGTGCTACTTCTCCTATGAAATTACATTTAAAACGTGTATTTGAAAGTTGTTTTGATTTAATAAAGTCTCGCCAGCCACCAAAATGACTGATGTCAGTTGCATCTTCAAGCGCATAGCCTTCGCAGATAAAACCTTTGACCCAACTGCCATCTGCCAGCTGTACATTGCCAATGCCCAGCGGTGCTGGAACTTCCGCCACGATCTGGCCAAAGTTGGCAAACGGAATATCCCAGACTTCCACTTCGATTTCTTGACCTTTACTGTGATGCTGCAAACCTGGTTTTAGTGGTGTGGTATTTTTCAGTGCAAACAGTTTGTAGCTGGCTGCGGTTTTGGTTTTTTGCACTAAAGTGCCACCACGTGTGGTGAGCTGGAAGTTCAATGGCATACCAGTCAGATGCGCACCGACGACTGCCAGTTTTACTGCATGCTGTGACTGAATCTGGCTTGTTTGTTCATAAGTTTTTTGCGAAGTGCCCAGTGTTAAAGCTGTTGCCTGCTGCCAACTCTGACCAAAGTTCGCCAGTGCCTGATCCATCCAGGCGGGTGCAATAAAGGTCACCCCACTTGGCAAACCATCAGCACGAATTGCATTAGGCAGTGCCAAAGCCGATAAATCCGCAAAATTCACAAAGTTGGTATAAGCGCCCATGTGGCTGTTTTTGACTAATGGATCCGCTTCCACATCAGCAATCTTGTAGATGGTTGGCGCCGTTGGCACCATCAAGGCATCAAAGTCAGCCAAGGCTAGATTGATCTGACGAGCCAATTGCGCTCGTTCATATTCCGCCTGCATCATATCGACAGCATTAAAGTTGTCTGCCTGACTGATAATCTGGTTAATCACCGGATGCGTTACATCACGAGAAACCAGTTTTTCAACAGCATTGGTCCGTTCAGCCACCCAAGCCTTGTTATAAAGTGCGGATGCCAACTGGTTGAAAATGCTGAAATCAATCGCTTCAACTGCATAACCAAGCTGTTTGACACGGGCAATTGCCAATTCAAAGGCTTTTTCAGTTTCAGCATCGCCATAGAATTCCAATTGTGCCGGAATCGCAATTTTGCCTTTGGAAAATTGGGTTGGGACATTGGCTGGATGCTGGCGTGAATATTCATCTGTCGCATCATAGCCTTGCATGATTTGAGCAACTTGCCACGCATCATCGACAGTCAGGGCAAAAATCGAAATCACATCAATGGTGCGGCACGCAGGTACCAGACCCGTAGTGGAAAACCAGCCTTTGGTGGGTTTCAAGCCAACAATATTGTTATGTCCTGCCGGTACACGGCCAGAGCCAGCGGTATCCGTGCCTAAGCTAAATGGCACTTGACCATTGGCCACGACTACAGATGAACCCGAACTTGAACCGCCACTGATATATTCCGGATTAAAGCTGTTTTTCACTGCGCCGTAGGGTGAACGTACACCGACCAGGCCAGTCGCAAACTGGTCTAGGTTAGTTTTACCTACGACAACAGCACCGGCAGCTTTTAATTTAGCCACAACCGTTGCATCGCTGGTTGCGAGATAAGAAGCTTCTTTACAGGCTGCAGTGGTATAGAAACCGGCAACATCAATATTGTCTTTGACTGCGAATGGAATGCCGTAGAGTGGCAATTCGGCTGGTGATTTTCCTGTTAAGGCATCAATTTGTGCTTGTAATTGTTCTGCAGATGCAATTGAAATCCAGGCATGATCATCATTCTGAAATGATGCTACATAATCGATCAGATCCTGTAACTGAATCTGCTGCTGTTGGTAGGCGTTCTGCCAGTCTTGAATTGTCCATAAAGTATTCATGACAATACTCCTTTATTGGTATTTTGGGGAATGGGAGGCATCACGGCATCCATCAGTTCCAGGTGTCCTTTCAGCACACCTTTTAATGCAATAAATTGCTCACTAATTTCTTTTAAATCACTGCTTACACCCTGCATCAGCATCACTTGCAGGACTTTCTGATCATCCAGCTGGATATGCAGCGAGCTGATTACCTGTTCCAGATATTGCTGTTGCAAATCGACCAGCTGGGAACGTAACGGTTTCAGGCTGACGTCATAGACCAAGGTCAACGTGCCGACCATGACTTCATCACGAGAAACCAGCTCATCAATCAGGTGGCGGTTAATCATGTCGACAATGGCCTGCGAGCGGCTTTCATAGTGCTGCTCGACAATTTTCTGATCCATGGCCTGTAATGTGGTTTCCGGCACGGTGATACTGATTCGTGCCAATTTCGGTTTAGACACGTCTGCTTTCCTTGAGTGAATCCTGTTTGACATAAAGCCCGGCGCGAACGCTGAGAAGTTCAATTAAAAATTGGGCAAATGGATGCAGCTTGGCTTTTTTGCTTTGATTATTCATGCGCATCTCCTCGGTATTACTGAATGTAAATTTCGTATTACTTAGGGAAATGCAGAAAACGTGCCAGTTTTAGGTAGGGAAATTTGCTAATTACGAGGAGAAAAGGTAGAAATGCAGCTCAAAAAAAGCCCCATCAACGGTTATGGGGCTTATTTGGAATCAAAATGAGTGAATTAATTCACCAAGAGGCCGTTAAATTAATCATGTACTGTAATTATTTTTAGACATGATGGATTGATCGAGAATTGCGTCTGGTTCTTCAAGTAATATGCTCTCCTCTTTTAATTCGGTATATAAATAAAAGCAGAAAATATGCCAAATATAAAGAGTTTTTTATTATTAAAAAATTGATTTAAAACAGTTAGTTGAAACTTAATAAATGCTACAAAATGTGTCTAAAATATTTATGCGCCAAGAGTGATCAAACTTGCACCAAAACGATATCAAAATGGGGTTTTATGGTACAGTTTTTGATAATGGAATCTTCACCAATTACTCTTCTCTGGCTTTAATTATGAATACTAAAGCCGCTCAGATTTAGGTTTTGATTAAAATTTGCACTACAGGTGAATTTCTATACAATAAATTCCATAAAAATGCCCGAACAATAAGGAAATTTAATGAAGACTTCCACTCTCCTTCGTACTGCCATTCTTTGTATGCCTTTTATTTTTGCGGCATGTAGCAAAACCGAGCAAGCAGAAACCTCCAAAACCGAAATCCAGCAGGAAGATACCACGCAAGCTGCCGAAACGGCACCGGCACAAGCTTTTGACATCAGTAAAATTCCACTCAGCACAGCGACACTCGGTGACTTTCCTTATATTTCCCTGCCAGACGGTTATATCTATCAAAATACTGAGCAGCGCAATTTTGAGCGCGTTCCATTCTGGACAGGACAGCAACTGGAATGGGTTGAAGGCAAATTATTCAGTTCAGGCATTACCTCGAAACCGGAATATAAAGAAGGCAATTTTTTAGAAATTCAGCGTAATCTGGAGAGTGTGATCAAGGATTTGGGCGGTGTAGAAATTGCCAATAGCCAGATTCCCAAAGATATCATTGAGAAAATTCCTAAGGATTTTCAGGTGCAGTATTATGCTGGCCTGGGTGATATTTTTAACTACCCGACCAAGACTTATGTAGTTCGCCAGGAAGATAAGACCGCATGGTTCCAGCTAACCCAATCTGGCAATTATATTTCGCTGATGGTGGCTGAATCCAAGCCTTTAAATGTCACTGCCAAAGCACTGACTTCGAGTGCACTAAAACAAAGTCTTGATCAGGACAATAAAGTCAGCGTACAGATTAACTTTGCAACCGATAAAGCCGAGATTTTGCCGGACTCACAAGCGCAAATTGAGCAGATGGTTGCCTTATTAAATGACAACCCGGATTTAAAACTGGGCATTTATGGTCATACCGACAATACCGGTGATGCAGCTTATAACTTAGAGCTGTCTGATCAGCGTGCGCAAAGTGTGGTTACTGCCCTGACCAAAGCAGGTATTGAAGGCAGTCGTTTAACTGCCAAAGGTTTCGGGAATACTCAGCCTGTTGCAGATAATGCAAGTGAAGGTGGTAAGGCAAAGAATCGTCGGGTGGAGTTGGTGAAGTTATAAGATTCCGACTTAAATAAAGACCGCTTTATTGCGGTCTTTTTACATCTTTTTATAAATGGTATCTCTACGGTGCATATTCTTATTAACTTGAACAAGTAATCTTATCATCCCTTGAACATATGTTCTTATTGTACTTGGACACTTCTTAACTTCAAAATCAGTTTCTCTGCCTTAAGAATAAACTGTTCCGCAATTTGCGGATTGAGCTTATCGAAATTTTTCAGCGCGGTTTTTGTGAACTCGCTCTCGTAGATCGTCTAAAGTGAACTTTATAGTTTCTTCAGTTTTAGCTTTTTCTGCTAGTTCTGTAATATATACATCATCCGAAAGACAATCTTTCAAAATTATTTTTGCATTTCCCAAAATTCGGTTTTGACTTTCGATACTACGCTCCACTAGAAGTTCTTCTAGTTTTTTAGCCATACTTGATAACTCTCTAGGTTTTTTTGAGGTCTGGAATGCTTGTGGAAAGCGTAAAATTAATCAAATAATCTATAAGATATATCATATATAGGTTTATTCAAAAATTTGTTAAGAATAGCATTTTCCTTACTGAACCAAATCGGTTCTTGATCATCATACTCATCTTTATCCATAATAATCATTATGCCTAAATTATTCTGCAAAATATTTCCAATAAACTCATCAACTAAGTTGTATATTTTATTACTCTTACAATAACCAACCAAATTTTTATGTTTATCATAAATTTTCCCATCTATAAAATACCCTTTGATCTGTCCGAAAATATCAATGATATTAATAAGAGCATCCCTAGCGTAAAAAACTAATTTATCAATTTTAGTTGGTATACGCGGTATTCCATTTATAGATATACCAACTCTACAATGGGATGCGCTAATAGAACTAAAACGATTATTAGCACCTCTAGGATCAAAAACGATATCCCCATTTTTTTCTATCACTACGTGCGTGTTGAGATAACTCATATTAATTCTATTAATGCGTATTGATTTATAACCTTCTAAATCAATATCTAATGTAATTTCTTTAGGTCTAGATCTAACCTCTACTCTACTAGCAATGCTTTTAATATCAGCTGTTTTTACTAAACCTATAAAATGATTTTTATTCAAATAGCCAATTTTATTTCCATCAGAATCATAAAAAATCGCATTATAAAATAGCGGACTGAATTCATTATAGTCATCGCGACTAACCCAAATTAATGGTTTGCCATTAATTTCGAAAATAATTTGTGTATCTCTAAATACCGATGATCCGCAATAGATCTCCATCTTGGTGGGATCAGGGTAAAATTGACCTTTTACAATACCTTTCTTTTTACAATAGGGATTAGCTTTAAGTCTTTTAATTAATTCTTTAGGTAATCTTCTTCCTGTGCTATCCCCATGACATCCTTTACACAATAACGTTATTTTTTCAGGAGCATGAACTTTTGCGTCACAATAAAGTGGATCAATATGCTCATATTCAATAAATAGATTTCCGCATTTCACGCAACCATAACCATCAGCACGTCTAATTTGATTTTTAATATCTGCCGGAATAGTTCTACTTAATCCATATTTATTAATATTTTCTTTAGACATCTCTAATAAGCCATTATTTTTTAATAATTATATATAAAAAACCGCCCTTACGGACGGTCTTTTTTATATCTAATTTATTAAGCCACTGGCGCCAGAGTAAACAACACCTGCCCTGTTTTCACCGTTTGCCCTTTCTCAATCGTAATCGTATCTACACGCATACGTTCAGGGGCAATAATCGGAATCTCAATCTTCATCGCTTCAATCACGGCCAAGGTCGCACCTTCTTCCACGATATCGCCAGACTGACATTCAATTTTCCAGATCGAACCCGGCATATGCGATTCCACTGCACAGCCACCATCCGGAATGGCAACCGTTTCACCATCATCGACCGCATCCAGACTTTCAGATACGTATTCCGCCAGTCCAACTTCATGCCAGCGACGGCGTTCCGCTTCAAAGTTCGCTTGTTGCGTTGCCTTAAACTCGCTAATGGTGTCGGCATTGTCAGTCAGGAACTGGTTGTACTCTTTCAGGTTCAACACACCTTCTTCAATACGCAGTTTCAGACGGCCTGCCTTAAAGTCCTCACGCATTTGCATGAGTTCTTCTTCAGACACTTCATAGAACTTGATCTGGTCAAAGAAGCGCAGTAACCATGGTTTGCCTTGCTCGAAGTCGACATTTTTACGGTAACGCGACCACATTTGCGTAGTACGACCCACGAACTGATAACCACCAGGGCCTTCCATACCATACACGCACATATACGCACCACCGATACCCACTGCATTTTCAGGTGTCCAGGTACGCGCCGGATTATATTTCGTTGTGACTAAACGCTGACGCGGATCAAGTGGCGTCGCTACAGGCGCACCCAGGTACACATCACCCAGCCCCATCACCAGATAGCTAGCGTTATACACCACATCTTTGACTGCCTGTTTATCTTTCAGGCCATTAATACGGCGGATAAACTCGATATTGTCCGGACACCACGGTGCATCTGGACGCACAGTTTGCATATAGCGTTCGGTTGCCAGTTGGGTTTGGGAATCTTCCCAAGCCAGTGGCAAATACACGGTACGTGATGGCACTTCCATTTCAGTGACATCAGGCAGTTCAGTTTCAGCCACTTGCAACAGACGCAGCAAGTCGAGCTGATCCAGCTTGATCGAATCAAAATGAATTTGCAGTGAACGGATGCCTGGCGTCAGGTCGATAATGCCCGGAATATTCTGTTTTTGAACCCATTGCATCAAGGCATGGATACGGAAACGCAGGTTCAGATCCAGTACCAGCTCACCATATTCCACTAGCAGATAGTTGTTACCCGCTGGACGATACACCACATCCGGCGCACCATTTTCACTTTTTAAGGTATCCAGTACGGCATTTTTCAGCGTAGCCAGTTCAGGATAGAAGGATTCATTAAATGAAACTTCCTGAGTATCCAGCGCTTCAAGCTGTGCATGATATTTTTCATTCAGCAATTTGGCTTGGTGATAGCTGACTGGAACAAATTTCACTTTGTCACCGGCTTTGAGCTGACCCAGTTTCCATAGCTCAGAATTGATCACCACCGCAGGACAAACGAAGCCACCGAGGCTTGGACCATCTGGACCGAGGATAATTGGCATATCACCAGTAAAGTCGATCGCACCAATCGCATACGCGTTGTCATGAATATTGGATGGATGCAAACCGGCTTCACCACCATCTTCACGTGCCCATTCCGGTTTTGGACCAATCAAACGGATACCGGTACGGCTGGAGTTAAAGTGGATCTCAAAGGTATTGGCAAAGAAAGTATCGATGTCAGTTTTGGTGAAGAAGTCTGGCGCACCATGTGGACCATACATCACCGCAATTTCCCATTCATGACTGAATGTTGGAACTTGTTCAGGTGCCAGTACTTTGACTTCATCGCTTGTGAATGACGTAATTGGCAGCATATCGCCGATCAGTAAGTTACGGCCGGCATGACCACCAAACTGACCGAGGGTAAACGTCGCTTGTGAACCCAGATATTCAGGTACATTCAGTCCATCTTTGATGCCGATATAGGTACGGCAACCGGTTGCGATCTTGCCACATTTTAAAATCTGACCTTTACGCACATTGATGGTTTGCCACATTGGCACAGCCACACCATCAAGCGTTGATGGCATGTTACCACCCGCCAGCACGATCTGGCTGTCACAGTGGAATTTCAGTGTTGGACCTTGCAAGGTACATTCCAGACCAGCTGTATTTGGCGCATTACCTAAAAGCTGGTTTGCGACATTTAAAGACAATGGATCAATCGCACCTGATGGTGGCACACCCACGTCCCAGTAACCCAAACGACCAGTGACATCCTGCACCGCAGTTTGAATACCGGCTTGCAGCACTTCAATCTTTTGGGTTTTCCACTCAAAGGTATTCAGGAAACGTGTGGTTTGTGTTCCCGCCTTAAACACCTCACAGTCGATGATGTTTTGCAGATATTCCAGGTTGGTTTCGATGCCAGCCACTTGGGTTTTAGCTAGCGTGTCGGTCATGGCTTGAATTGCTGATTCACGATCATCTGCTGTGACAATGATTTTGGCAATCATCGGATCATAGAAAGACGATACGTTTGATCCGGTTTCTACCCAGGTTTCGTTACGTGCGTTTTCATCAAACTCGACATAGGTCAGCAGATCGGCGCTTGGCTGGAAGTTCTTGATCGGATCTTCGGCATACAGACGCACCTGAATCGAATGACCTTGGGATTCCAGTTGCTCGGTTGGTGCAGTCCAGTCACCGCTGGCCAATGTCACCATCCATTCCACCAGGTCCACACCAAAGACTTGCTCGGTCACGCCGTGTTCGACTTGTAGACGGGTATTCACTTCCAAGAAATAAAATTCTTGCGTATCGGTGTCCATGACGAATTCAACCGTACCGGCAGAACGGTAATTCACTGACTCCATCAGCTGAATCGCGACATTCTGGATATAAGCACGTTGTTCATCGTTAATGTGCGGTGCTGGCGTTTCCTCGATCACTTTCTGGTTACGGCGTTGTACTGAACAATCACGTTCACCTAAAGCAATCACTTTGCCTTGGCCATCACCAAAAATCTGCACTTCGATGTGACGGGCATTTTGTACAAATTTTTCCAGGTACAGACCTGCATCTTTGAAGTTGGCTTGTGCAAGATAAGATACGGTTGCATAGGCATCTTTCAGCTCAGCTTCGTTCCAGACCAGACGCATGCCGATCCCGCCACCGCCTGCGGTACTTTTCAGCATCACAGGATAGCCAATGCGACTCGCTTCCGTTAAGGCTTCAGCTTCATCTGCCAGTAACTGGCTACCTGGAAGTAAAGGTACATTGGCTTGAATTGCCAGCTCACGCGCCGTATGCTTTAAACCAAAAGCACGCATTTGTGCTGAGTTTGGCCCAATAAAGGCAATGCCTTGTGATTCACATAGGTCGCAGAATTCAGCATTTTCAGACAGGAAGCCATAACCCGGGTGAATCGCTTCAGCACCGGTCTGTTTCGCGACTTCCAGAATTTTCTCAATATTCAGGTAACTTTGGCTGGCTGGGGCTTCACCGATATACACCGCCTCATCCGCTAAAGTCACATGGAGTGAATCACGATCGGCTTCTGAATAAACGGCTACAGATTGAATCCCCAGTTTTTTCAGGGTACGGATCACGCGGCAGGCAATCGCGCCACGGTTGGCAATCAGAACTTTATTAAACATGACTTAAGCCTCCTCGCCTTCACGCACAACTAGCTGGATTTGTGTCGGGTTGTAGGCATTACATGGGTTATTCAACTGCGGGCAGTTCGAGATCAGCACGATCAAATCCATTTCGGCCTTGATTTCCACATATTTGCCTGGTGCAGAAATACCATCATCAAATTTCAGGTGACCATCGGCAGTCACAGGCACATTCATAAAGAAGTTGATGTTTGGACCGATGTGACGCACGTTTAAGCCATGTTTTTTTGCCACTGGATGTTTTGCCAGCGCATACATAAAATTGTTACGGCAGCTGTGCATCGGGTATTTGTCATATGCATAACGAATTGTATTACTTTCACATGAACATGCACCACCTAAAGTGTCGTGACGACCACAGTTATCATCATTGATCACAGCAATGGCACGGCCAAAGTTACTGTATAAAGTCGTGCCTTTTTCCAAATAAATCTGTTGGTTAATCGCCAGTGTATCGGTTGCGCTATAACGCTCTTCCGGATTTTCAGCAGAGATAAATAAGGTATCGACTGCCTGATTTCCTTCCAGATCGATGATGCGGAAATACTGGCCTTTTTTGACTTCGCACATCCATGCTTCACCGGCAGGACAGATTTCGCTAAGTACGGTTTTTTCGAATTGTTGTAGAGCTGTCATGGTTATTCTCCTGCCTTAAACGTTTGAAAGTGCGTAGTAACGTGCGTTGTTCTGGAATGCACGCTGGTTCTGTGGACAGGAGTCGCGACAGATATCGGTTTCGCCTAAGCTATTGGCTTTAAACAAAGATAATTGAATATCAGCCGGTTGATATTCCGCACTGTTATCTAGTCCATGTGGTGCAGCAGACAGGAACACCAGACAATCCATTTCAAAACGCAGTTCAATGATTTGATCAGTATTGTCTGAAGGCACATAAGACAATGCGCCGGCATCATTTGGAGTGACTTTAGAGAACAGATTGACGGTTGCACTCAGGTCAGTCTGACCGAGTGAGAATTTAGATAATTCAATTAACAGACCATCTAAACCGCTTTGGTACATGTCATTGCGGGCATCCTGGAAGCTACGGATGCCAAACTGTTTTTCAATCTGTTCAGGACGAGATGGACCACAGAAGGTATCGTTCCAGCCAGCTTCATCTTTAACAATGGAAGCCATCACACGACCCAGATCGGAATACAGCACATTCCCTGCTGTCAGGTAAGCTGTATGCTGGCCTTTCAGACTGTCTGGCATGTTGTAACGTTCCAGTTTATCTTCAGCATTGACACAGAACAGGGATACGTTGGC
The DNA here is from genome assembly GCF_058599385.1 of Acinetobacter sp. CAU_H_60. Lineage (NCBI taxonomy): Bacteria > Pseudomonadati > Pseudomonadota > Gammaproteobacteria > Moraxellales > Moraxellaceae > Acinetobacter > Acinetobacter sp. CAU_H_60. Next base: position 1,602,107 of record NZ_CM178653.1, read on the forward strand.
ATTGGCACCTAGTGCCTTGAATTGCAGAACCGCACCTTTTTGAATGCGCCCGGACCAGTGATGCCCTCCCGGCAGGATTTCAGTCCAAAGTGTTTGATTGTTATGGTACTTATTGTCTATTGCGCCCATGTACATGACCTCTCTAAGGTTTTTGTTCCAACCTCCCGGGCTTTTATCCCTCCGTGTAGCTCAAATCGAGCCGTGAACTCTCGGTCTCAGCCGCAGTTTTTTTGAAAAAACTGCCGGAACCCTAGATCACTTTATGATGGGTAGATAAATGCAAATGCTGTGCCAATTTAGTATTACGATTTTTATTATTAGTAATACTTAAAATGCTCAAAATAAGTTCATTTTAGGAATTCATTGATAAATACAGTCTGGATGTGCACCCAAACTGGACTTTTTATCTCTTTCTAAAAACGGGATAATGGCGGTGAAAGAGAAATGGGGGGTGTCATGTTTAAAGATAAAAAGCTGGTGTGTTTTGACCTGGATGGAACCCTGATTGATTCAGTGGGAATCTGGAACCAGGTCGATGCTGCCCTGATTCAGGAATTATCTGGAATTGAAATTGGTCTAGATCAGATTCAACAACAACGTGACCTGCAACTGAAAGCCTTTAGACATATGCCCGATCCCTATCTGGAATATTGTGGCTATTTAAAAGACCTATATGGTTTCAAGCCAAGCAAGGAAGAGGTTAAAAACCGCCGTTACGGTATTTCACGGCATTTTCTGGATCATGTGATAGAACTCAAACCGCAAGCTGAGCTGCTGATTCAAGCCTTAAAACAGCAAGGGATACAATTGGCACTCACGACTACCACCAGCTTATTCAATGTGCAGCGTTATCAGGATAATAATCAGAAGATTAATCAGAAAATCAGTTTTGATGATGATTTTGCGATTATTTTGACTCGTGAAAATGTCGAGAATATCAAACCGCATCCAGAGGTGTATTTAAACGCGCTCCAGCATTTTGAAATTGAGGCTAAAGACTGCCTGATTGTTGAAGACTCTTTAATTGGGGTGGAAGCTGCCAACAATGCGGGAATTGATGTAGTGGCAATTTACGACCAGTATTCTGCGCATGAAATGGATCTGATCAAAGCCAAGGCAAATTATTTTGTAGAAGATTTTGCTGGTCTCATAAAATTGGTGAACTAAAAAAATGCCATGAATCCTTCCTGATCATGGCATTTTTTGTGTTATCTCTGAATTGATTAGATTAGAGCATTATTTGGCTTTTTTATAAACGGAGCCTGAACCAACCAGATTGCCAGTTTTTTCGTCAATTGCGAAATCAACGACACCTGCACCTGAATTAATCTGAAGCAGGCCATTATCAGCGACTGAAGCGGGCATCGGATTTTTCTTGTCGGTTTTGCCGCTTTCTTTATCTTTAATGGTATTGGTAATGAAATAGTTTTCACCATTTTTGGAAATCACCAAGATATTTTCCAATTTTGGATTTTCCAGTGTATTTTTCCAGTTCCCCTGATAATCTGGTGCAGGAGTTTCCGGGGTATTACACGCGGTTAACAGCAATAACAGTGAGATGCCTGAAAAATATTTAAGATATTTCAAAACTGAGACCTTGAATAATAGAACGCGGCCATTATAAAAAGAACCTTCTTGAGGTAAACGCTTAGCTTGTAGGCGAAGCGTTTCAGCCGTAGTAAATCTGTCCCAGCTTCGTCATTTTTTGAAAATCATCTTCATATTTCATTCATAAATTCGTGTGAACTTGCCACTTTTTAACAGATAAAAAAATCCTCAATAGACCATCCAAATCTATTGAGGAGTACCAAACTGGATAATAGAGAAACCTTAAAAATTAATTTACAAGCTTAGATTTAAAGTAACGAAACACCGATTTAACTGCATGAGTTTTTTCTGCAATTTGCTGATTCCATTCATTTGGCAGTGAGCATTTCGCCAGTCTGACCCATACAGTCGAGAACTGCTTCATAAAGCTAGCTTCGTTATAGTGAACCCCGTACTCAGCACATAAGACTTTGATTTTTGGTGCAACTTCGGCATAACGGTTTGCTGGCATATCTGGGAACAGATGATGCTCAATCTGATGGCTTAAATTACCACTCAGAATATGCAACCAGTTCGCGCCACTGAAGTTGCTCGAACCACGGATCTGACGCAGATACCATTCCGCACGGGTTTCATTGTCGGTATTGTCCATTTCAAAGGTTTCAGCATCTTCAGTGAAATGTCCATTGAAGATCACTGCAGACGCCCATAGGCTACGAATCACATTGGCAACTGCATTCCCAGTAAATACTGGAATCGCATTTGGACCGGCAATAATCGGGAAAAATACATAATCTTTCAGAACCTGACGGCGCATTTTTTTGCGTAAAGGCGCTGCTTCTTCCCAGACCTGTTTCCAGGTTTTTGTTTTATAGGCAATTACATCTTCCAGATGCAAACGCTGTACACCCACATACCATTCAAAGAACACCATCAACTGAATGGTTAAAGGAATATTCCAGATAAAACGTAGTTCCCAGGGCTGAGATTCACTGACACGGATCAGACCATAACCGACATCATGATCCATACCGACAATATTGGTATACGTGTGATGAATATAGTTATGAGTGTATTTCCAGTCATCCCCAGTGGAAATAGTATCCCAATCATAAGTCGAACCATTCAGGCTCGGATCATTCATCCAGTCGAACTGGCCGTGCATCACATTATGGCCAAGTTCCATATTTTCCACGATTTTCGAGATACCCAATAAGCCTGTGCCCGCTAACCATACTGGTGGCAACCAGCCTGCAAACATCAACATGCCGCGGGAAGCAATCTCGCTATAACGTACAAAATTACGGATTTTATAAATATATTCTGCATCTTTTTCGCCCAAATCTTCCATTACTTCACGGCGGATAGCATCAACCTTGGCACCGAACTCTTCAACCTGTTCCGGGCTTAGAAATTGAGATTTACTGTGTTTTTTAAAATCAATTTGCATATTCATGGGAGCACCTTCTTATTCGTTTAGTAATGGTTGAAATAGCTTATAAATTAATCACCACAGGACTGACGGCCTGTGAAATACAAAGTTTGATTGGAGTATTGCTGCCGTGGTCGATCTCACCCGTCAGCATGTTTTTCACCGAACCGCTGACTTTAGTACATGAGCAAGTATTACAAATGCCCATACGGCAACCATGCGCTGGACGAAGACCCGCCTGCTCTGCACTTTCCAGCAGATTAGATTCTGCCTGGAATTCCTGCTGCGATCTTAAAAACTGTACAGGCTGTGCTTTCACTTTTTCATCCATTGCAATCTGGAAATATTCAGAATGGAAGCTAGATTTCACCGCCAGTTTATCGGCAATTTTGAGTGCAGTTTTCATCATTCCCGCTGAACCACAGGCATAGATTTCACGCTGTTCAAAATCTGGTACCAGCTTGTTTAGCAATTGCTGGCTCAGATGCTGCTTATGCTCGACTGTATTAAAATGATGATATTTCAGATGAGGATGCATCAACGCCAGGGTTTTGATCTCGGCATGAAATGCATCATCACGGGTGAAATAGATCAGATCAATCGGATGCTGAAACTGCACGACTGCTTTTTGCAATAAGGAATAAATCGCAGTAATGCCACTGCCTGATGCCAGAAACAGAATCGGTTTAGGAGAGTTTAATAAGGTAAATTCGCCCTGTGGCTGAGACAGCTCGACCACTGCACCCAGTTGCAATAAAGTTAAGGCACGCGACACTTTACCTTGCTGCTTGACTGCAATAATCACATCACCATTTTTTAAAATGGTCACGATAGAATAATGACGTTGATGACGTACTCCATCCAGACGCAGAGTCACCGCGATATTTTGACCGGCCTGAAATGACCCGCGATTAAAGTTATAATTTGGACGTAACTGGATTTTGAAAAAGTCCGGGCTGACCGCCTGAATATTCACGATCGATGCTTTGACTTTTTTGAGTGCCCAAGTTGGATGGATTTTTTCACCAACAAAATCAATGAAATCTTCACGAATCCAATGCGGCTTGTAGGTTGTCATACTTGTCATTTTTATCCCCTCTATTCCGCAGACAGTATTAATGTACAACTGTCTATTTATTATGTAGTCCAGAATAAAGAATTCTGAAGCTCACACCATGTCAATGTAGGTCAAATTATGTGCTTAGAAACCATAGTTGGACTTTTTGTAAGACAATCTTAGCCAGAAAGTGCTGTTAAAACTGTATGAACTGAATAAATTGCTTTTTTGGTCTGTATATTTTTAGCAAAACCATATAAAAAAACTGACCTCTATATAAGAGATCAGTTTCTGTTTTAAATATTGGGTGAGTTAAAAAGGCAAAAATTTACCCTTTTAAAGAAATAGCTTAACCTACGGCCTGTTCCAGCAAGATAGAGCCATAAAGTTCACGCAGGTCTTTTTTCAGCATCTTGCCGGTTCCACTTAACGGAATAGAATCTACAAAGATCACGCGATCCGGAATTTGCCATTTAGCGACCTTGTCCGCATAGTAATCCAGTATTTCAGCTTCACTCACATGACTCTCTGGCTTTTTAATCGCAATCAGAACGGGACGCTCATCCCATTTAGGATGCTGTGCCGCAATCACGGCAGCCATGGCAATTTCAGGATGTCCCATGGCCATATTTTCAAGATCGACTGAAGAGATCCATTCACCACCTGACTTGATCAGATCTTTGGAACGGTCACACAGCTTCATAAAGCCATCTTCATTTAAGGTGGCAATATCTCCGGTATCAAACCAGCCATCTGCTGTGAGCGCAGATTCTTCCTTGCCAAAATAATGATCAATGATCCAATGTCCTTTAATTTGCAGATTACCTATGGTTTCACCATCTCGGGCGATTTCCTGGGTCCCTTTTTCTTCATCGGTTAAACGTAAATCAACGCCAAACGGTGGACGACCTTGAGACAGACGAATCTGCATTTTTTCTTCATCCGCCAGATCGAGGTGTTTGGTTTTTAGCTGATTGGCACTCCCGAGGGGACTGGTTTCAGTCATCCCCCAAGCATGAATGGTTTCGCAATTAAACTGCTCTTTAAAGGTTTTCAGCATCGCCGGTGGACAGGCAGAACCACCGACCACATTCCGTTTCAGGCTTTCCAGTTTTGAACCACTTTGCTGGGCAGCCGCAATCAGCCCTTGCCAGATCGTTGGAACGCCTAAAGCTACAGATACTTTATACGTATCAATCAGATTGACCAGACTGGCTCCATCCAGGCCCGGCCCTGGCAGCACTAAAGTACAACCGACCATGGCAGCGGCATATGGGGTTCCCCAGGCATTGACATGGAACATTGGTACCACTGGCAGCATGATGTCACGCGCTGCTACATTCAGGGAATCCGGCATAATAATGGCATAACTATGCAATACTGTTGAGCGATGGCTATATAAAACCCCTTTCGGATTTCCAGTCGTACCAGAGGTATAACACAATGAACTCGCTGTATTTTCATCCAGTTCAGGCCAGTCAAATTCTGCAGATTGCTGGGCAAGCAAATCATCATAAAACTGAACTTCCGGAATGGCTTCACGAATCGACGAATCTTCAGCATCCAGACAGATATACTGTTCTACAGTTTTTAATAACGGTTTGACGGCTTTAATTAAAGGTGCAAAGGTTTTATCAAACAGCAGTACCCGATCGGCAGCATCATTGATAATAAATACCAGCTGTTCCGGAAATAAACGCGGGTTAATGGTATGGCAAACCAGCCCGCTCCCCGAAATGGCATACCAAGATTCTAGATGTCGATGATTATTCCAGGCAATGGTCGCAACCCGATCGCCGAGTGTCAGACCGAATTGCTGTAAAACATTGGCAAAACGTTTCGAGTTTTCCCGGATTTCTCCCCAATTGGTCTTTTTAATGCTGGTATCGGTATTTTTAGAAATGATCTCGGTATCGGCATGATAACGGCCGGCATGTTCAATCATGCTGCTGATCAGTAAGGGCTGGAACATCATATTTCCGAGCATGCTTCACTCCTTTATCCTTGTTATTTGTCCATCTGTTATATGGTTGTTATTTCTGTATGATGCGCTGGCGAAAAGCCTGTATTCATTTTTATCATCAAACAGTCTGAATCTAGCAAGGAAATCTGACTTTGTGAGTGTCAAATTGTGACAAAGTCACAGAGTGGATGCAGAAAAATTAGAAAATAAAACTGGGAATGTGTGCCATAAAAAAAGCCCCAATTTAGATTGGGGCGATGATAGTGTTCAGGGAGAGAATTTTAAAAGCCGCTCATCATAATTTTGTCTGCATTTACGACAAAGATAACGCCTAGGCAGAATAAACCGGCATAAAGTGTAAACCAGAGAATCATCTTCTTGAATGCTGCATCAGAAATACTGCTATCCGCATATTTTGGTGCTTTGTTGTCTTCTGAATTCATATGATCACCCATAGGTTGGTCTGGCGTTATGAGTTTTATTATCAGCAGACCTAAATCAGCTGTATAGATACAATATACATTTAAAAAAATATAACAGTTAGCCACTTATTTTTTTGATTTGTTATATTTTAATAACTTATTCATAATATAATTCTGATTATATTAGTACAGTTTAGATTTTATTTTCTTATGTTCAAATCTGAAAAGCTGGCCCAGAATATTCGCCAAATGATTGAAAATGGCGCATGGAAGGCGCATGACAAATTACCTTCATTGCGGGAGCAGACTGAATTGTCCGGCTATAGCCTGATGACGGTGCTTAATGCCTATCAGGTGCTTGAATCACAAGGATTGGTTTATGCCAAAGATAAATCTGGCTACTATATTGCAGAGCGACCACAAACCTATAGCAGTAAAGAACCCGCGGTACAGATTGGCTTAAACTCCAAAGTTAAAATTAACTCTGTGGTATTTAATTATTTAAAGTCACTGCAAACTCCAAATATTGCGCCTTTTGGTTCAGCTTTTCCAAATGCTGAACTGTTATATAACAGCCGATTTATGCAGATTCTGGCGCAGCATAGCAAAAGAAAAAGCAGTTATAGCCATCAAAATCATATGCCACCGGGTAATCAGGAATTACGCCAACTCATTGCCAACCGCTATCAGTTACAAGGCATAAACTGCATTTCGGATGACATTGTCATTACTTCTGGTGCCTTGGAAGCTCTCAATCTGTCTTTACAGGCTTTGACTCAACCGGGTGATTTTATCCTGCTCCAGCAAACCATTTTTTATGGTGCCTGGCAGGCGGCTGAACGTTTAGGCTTGCAGGTTATTACAATCCCTGAACATCCGCAGTTTGGTTTTGACCTGGAATCATTTGAGCAAGCACTTAAACAGTACCCGATCAAAGTCTGCTGGCTGATGCTGAATGCACATAATCCGATTGGCTTTACGGTAAATTCAGAGATCAAGCAAAGAATTGCAGAACTGTTAAATGAATATCAGGTATATCTGATTGAAGATGATGTCTATCAGGAACTCAATTATGGCGCTCATAAGCCGGTTTCCGTGAAATATTTTGATCAGCGTCAACGGGTATTGCACTGCTCTTCATTTTCCAAAACATTGGGCATGGGTGCGCGGGTTGGCTGGGTTTTCGCTGGCCCATTTTCCGATGCAATCCAGCATTTACAGCTCATGAGTACTTTGACTGTTAGTCCGTTATTACAAAATGCACTGGTCGATTTTCTGTCCCATCATCATTATGAAAAGCATTTGCGTCATCTAAGACAGCAGCTGGAAAAGTATAAACAAAAGTTTTATCAGGAACTCAAAGCGCGTTTAGATTCAGTCTGTGAAATTTATTATTATTCCAGTGGCTATTTTCTCTGGATCAAATTGCCGGAACAGCTGGATGGTCAGGTTTTATATGAACAGCTGATTCAGCACAATATTGCCATTGCCCCCGCTTTGCTGTTTAAACCGGAACATACCAGCCAGAATTATATTCGCCTGAACTGTTCATTTGACTGGACTTCTGAGATAGAAAACGCTGTCAATGTACTGGCAGAGGTAATCCTGAATCATATAAAAAGCGTGGATTAATTCATCCACGCTAGATTTCTTATATTAAATCGCTAGAGTTTAGAAACTGTAAATTGCAACGGCATTCACTCGGTTATCTTCACCCTTTGTACTGCCATTTGGTGCAGCCCCCAGTGCTTCACGTTCACCATAAACATATTCCAGGCCAAAACTCAGCGGTTTTGTAGGGTTATAGAACACATTGGCCCAAGCCTGCCAAAGGTCTTTGTTCACTGCTGTTAGATTCAGACCAGGAGCAGCAAGATAGCCATTATCTTGGTCGAAATTCATATAACCATAGCCTACTGTGCCACGCAATTTATCATTAAACTGCTGCGTTAGCCCTACAGTAATCGAATCAAATTCACTCTGTAGAAGATCTCCATTAGCAGCTGTAACGACACCTGGGTTAGCGTAAGAGACAAAACTGCTATCCCCTTTGACATGATAATAATCTGCCTTAAGGCTGGTGCCTGGAACAAACTCGTATTTGGCACCTAAGCCCACACCCCATGCTGTTTTTTCATCTTCATTCACGCGTTTTTCATTCCCCATCGCACGTGCGCTGACAGAAAGATTATCCGCAAATTTGTGGTTTAAGCGTGCAGTTAAAGCCGGTAAACGCTGTTTGATTCCCGTAATGGTCGCATCTTTCGGATCTTCTACTGCAAGCACCAGATTGGTCGCTGGACTCAAAGTACTGGTATGACGAATCTGAGGCGTCCGTTTAATTGAACCACCGGCATAAACCAGTGCATCTACCGTCTCAGGTATATAGTCTGGGGTCGCAAAGTTTGACCAGGTTTGACCAATTAACCAGTCAGCATAGCTGATATAGGCATGGCGGATACGCAGGTTATCAAAACTAGCCCCACCCAGGAAATCGACCTCAACTTTACCACTTAAGGCTTTATCCCCAGCACCCACGGGCGCTTGAAAATCCATCCCTAAACGCGTGGCTGAAAGCGTGGATTTAAACTCATCACTGCGTTCACCTGTGCCTTCAAGAGGTACCGCATTAATCTGGTTATACATACGTGTCGCTGCACCGCCCTCAGCCTGATAAGAGGCATCAGCACGGATATTACCGTATAGATTAAACTCGGCCCCACTGGCAATTTTCATCACAGGTTTGCTCGCAGGCGCTACTGCTGTATTTGTAGGTGCTGGCGTTATCGCTACAGGGGCAGTCACAGCAGCTGTCTGAGTTTGCTGCTGCTCAATCAAGGCACGTAAAGCTTGAACCTCTTGACGCAACTGCTCAATTTCCTGCTGATTGGACTGAGCTGGAGTTTGTGCTTGGGTAGACAAGCTAAGGCCCCCTAAACTCATTGCCATCATGCTCATCAGAACCGTGCGTTTTAATGTGATTGTTTGATTATTAAATAATTGTTTCGTGTTCATCCTAAACTCACTTTTTTATTATGCGTCTCGATTCTAGCAACAGATCACCACCGCTTACGATGGCGATCTCTATCATTAGAAGTGTTTTCTTTATTAATTGATATTTAATCCATTAACTTGCTTTTTCAGCGAGAGAATCAGTGCGAATCTCAGGTGCAGCAAGGGCTTGACCTTCTACAGACATTTTTAAGTTCACCAGGAAAATTGCCAGCGCAGCAATCAAACCGGGAATCGCAATTGCAAAGAAGTTCATTTGATGCGGTAAATTCATGGTGAGTAAAGCACCTGTCAATACCGGTCCAACGATCGCACCAATACGTCCAATTCCGGAAGCCCAACCCATGCCGGTAGAGCGCACCGTTGATGGATAATATTGTGCCACGAAGGTATACAGGAGAATTTGTGAACCAATAGTTGCTGCACCGGCCACTGCAATCAAGCTATAAAGCACGAATTGCGGACTGTTATAACCGAGCAGGATTAAAGAAGCTGCCCCGCAAAGAAACATGATGGTCAACACTTTTTTAATATGGAAACGATCTGCCAGATACCCCCCACCAATAGCCCCAATCATGCCGCCAATATTCAGGGCAAACAGGAAAATCATGCTGGCACCCAGTGAATATCCAGCCTGGATCATCAGTTTTGGTAACCAGCTACCCAGTGCATAGACCATTAATAGACACATGAAAAATGCCAGCCAGAACATAAAGGTACTAAATGTGCGGCCTTGCTGGAATAATGCTTTTAAAGGTGCTTCATCGCCTTTTTGCACTTCATTCAGGACAAACTGGGTGTCAGATCCAATTACCTGTGTTGGCGAAATTTTCTGGATAATGCTTTGCGCTTGAGCCGTTTGCTGCTTATTGGTCAGATACATCAGGGATTCTGGTAAATATTTCCAGAGTATCGGCAGGAACAGTAAAGGAGTACCCGCAAGCAAGAACATGATTTTCCAGCCAAACTGTGGCACCAGCCATGCGCCAAGCAAGGCAGATGTCATCCCGCCGATGGCATAGCCACTAAACATCAAAGCGACCAGTGTACTGCGAATCCTTTTTGGTGCGTATTCCGTCATCAGGGCAACGACGTTTGGCATCACGCCACCAATTCCTAGTCCGGCAAGAAAACGTAGAATTCCGAATTCGACAGGTGATGTTGCAAAGGCACCGATAAACGTAAAACCACTAAAGATCGCGACACAGATCATGATGGTTTTTTTACGTCCCAGTTTATCGGACAAAGTGCCAAAGCTCATGGCACCAAACATCATACCGAACAAGGCGGTACTGGCTAACATTCCGGCCTGTACTGCACTGAGTGACCATTCCTGCATCAGTAGTGGTAAAGCAACGCCGTAAATCACCAGGTCATAACCGTCAAAAATAATGATCAGCAAACACCAGATCAGGACGCCCCAATGAAAAGGCGTGAACTTTGCTTCATCAATCAGCGTATTTATATTCACTTTATTTGTAGACATCTCCACCTCCTAATTGTGAAGTTCAATTTATGAGATTCACAATGCAGAAGATGTGCATAAATGTCCAAAACTGAATAGGCATGCTTCTATACCTATAAAGTCTGCCTTAAAGAAAAGGCTTTATTTACTATGCTTTAATGATATTCATCTAAATAAAACGACTTTAATTCAGTCATTAAATAATAATTTCACTTATTTTATATAACATCTAAAAAGTTTTAATCTTGTTTAAAACACCGCACGATCATATTTAATCGCTTCAAGATCATAGACCTGATAGACCGCATCAAACAGATAACGAATATATTCACTTTCATCCATATTACGAATAGCCATAAAGACCGGACTAACCGCAAATTCATCTAATAAAGGGATAAAGTTTAAATGTGCCAGCCGAATATTCTGGGCACTTTCCGGCACAATACAGACACCCTCTCCAGCAGCCACAAAACCCAGCGCCAGTTGCAATTCACTGACTGCACGGATATTTTTCGGCTCTAGTCCATACTCGGAAAATATACCGCGCACCTGGGTAGAAAAATTAGCCTTACCATTATTCGGGTATAAAAAGAGTGGCTGATCTACCAGTTCAGCCAGATTCACGCCATCTCGTTGCAAAAGAAAATGGCTAGAATGTGCCGCGACCATCAGCCGTTCTTCACGCAGTAATACCCGTTTCACTGCCGGATCTGAAATCCTTAAACGTCCAAAACCGACATCAATCCGCCCTTCTTTAAGTGCCTGAATCTGCTCTGAAGTATTCATTTCAACCATCTCAATTTTGAGCTGGGGATGTTGCTGCTTAAATAGAAACACAATACGCGACAGTAAACCGAATAATAAAGATCCGACAAAACCAATGCTAATAGTGCGATCCGCGATGCCAATCCGCTTGGTCATCGATTTGATTTCTTCCGCATTAGACAAAAGTTTAACCGCATGTTGATAGAAGAATTGACCTGCTTCTGTGGTCTTAAGCGGTCGGCTACCTCTTTCAAAGAGCTGAATATCCAATTCCTGTTCCAGATTTTGTATCTGTCTACTTAAAGGTGGTTGAGCAATAAACAGTTTTTCTGCCGCCTTGGTAAAACTTTGTTCTTCGACGACTGCGACGAAGTAACGCAAATGCCTGAGTTCCATATTTATGCATACCTTTAAAGTATAAAAAAATGCTAAATCGATCTTAGACCAATCAAAATTATTCTTTTAAGGTATATCAAGTCAAAACATTAAAGCAAGAATGTGAAGCGTAATTATGTATAAGTCAGTTGAAACCTTGCTGGTTCAAATACCGACGATCCGTCCTCACAAGATGGCTGTCGCAACCATGCAAACCCAGACACTGGTCCTGGTCAAAATCACCACCGAAGACGGCTATGTGGGTTGGGGCGAAGCCACCACCATTGGCGGTTTAGGCTACGGTGAAGAAAGCCCAGAAAGTGTCAAAGTGAATATTGAGACTTACTTCGCACCGCTTCTGAAAACATTATCGGGTTTGAATGTTGCACAGACATTACAAGCCATCAAAAAGAATATTAATGGTAACCGTTTTGCCAAATGTGCCATTCAAACTGCACTACTGGATATCCAGGCACAACGTTTGAACCAACCACTGAGTGAAATTCTAGGTGGACGTTTACGTGACAGCATCCCAGTGCTGTGGGTACTGGCATCTGGCAATACCGAGAAAGACATTGCTGAAGCCCAGAAAATGATTGCGGCCAAACGCCACAATATTTTCAAACTGAAAATTGGTTCACGTCCAGTGGAACAGGATGTTGAACACGTGCTTGCCATTAAACAGGCATTGGGCAAAGACATTTCGATCCGTGTGGATGTGAACCGTGCCTGGTCAGAGCTGGATGCGATTAAAGGTATTCAGTTACTCCAGGACGGCGGCATTGACCTGATTGAACAGCCGTGCGCCATTGACAATCTGGATGCAATGCGACGTCTAACCCAGCGTTTTGATATCGCCATCATGGCGGATGAATCCTTGATGGGCCCGCAGTCTGCTTATCAGATCGCACGTCAGCATGGCTCATCAGTTTTTGCAGTTAAAGTGGCGCAATCTGGTGGCCTGATTGAAGGCTGTGAAGTTGCAAAAGTGGCACAGCTGGCAGGCATCGATCTGTATGGCGGCACCATGCTGGAAGGCCCGGTGGGCACCATCGCCTCTGCCCATGCCTTCTCGACTTTTGAAAGTCTCGCTTATGGCACCGAACTGTTTGGTCCTCTGCTGCTAACTGATGAAATTTTAAAAACCCCACTCCAGTATCAAAACTTTGAACTTGAGATTCCGAAAGGACCAGGTCTGGGTATTGAGTTGGATGAAAACAAAATTGACAACTTGCGTCGTCAATAATTCCAGGAGAACCCCATGCTTTTCCAAGTACGAATGGACGTCAATATTCCAAAAGATATGCCAGTTGAACAGGCCAATGAAATTAAGGCTGTCGAAAAAGCCTATTCACAGGATCTGCAACGCCAGGGTAAGTGGCGTCATATCTGGCGCATCACCGGGCAGTATTCAAACATCAGTATTTTTGATGTTGAAAGCAATGAAGAGTTGCACAACCTGCTACAGGGCTTGCCGCTCTACCCGTATATGAACATCGAAGTTATGGCATTGAACCGCCATCCATCATCGATTCGAGATGATGACAAGTAATGAATAAATTCGGGAATGGAAATAAAAAAATCCTTCTCACCCATACACCTGAGGGTAAACCAAAAGGACTTGTGGCCAGCCAAATTTAGCCAGCCGATAAAGCTAAAGATGCGCCACTAAAATATGAAAACATACTTTAGGAGCAATAGTATGAACCGCCAAGAAATTGATGCATTGGTTAAAAAAATGAATGTCGATACAGCGACAGGACCAGTTGATGAGCGTGTACAACAAGTTGTTGTACGTTTATTAGGTGATCTTTTCCAGGCTATTGAAGATCTTGATATTTCTCAGACTGAACTCTGGAAAGGTCTGGAATACTTTACTGATGCAGGTCAAGCCAATGAATTAGGCTTACTGGCTGCAGGTCTGGGTCTGGAACATTACTTAGACTTACGCGCGGATGAAGCAGATACCAAAGCAGGCATTACTGGCGGTACACCACGTACCATCGAAGGCCCGCTCTATGTTGCAGGTGCACCTGAGTCCGTTGGTTTTGCGCGTATGGATGACGGTTCTGAAGAAGGCAAAATTCCAACCCTGATTATTGAAGGCACAGTGACCGATACTGACGGCAACATCATTGAAGGTGCAAAAGTTGAAGTCTGGCATGCCAACAGCCTGGGCAACTACTCTTTCTTTGACAAGTCACAATCGGACTTTAACCTGCGCCGTTCTATCTTTACCGATCAAGACGGTAAATATATTGCGCTGACCACCATGCCGGTCGGTTATGGTTGCCCGCCTGAAGGTACCACCCAGTTCGTACTGGACAAATTAGGTCGTCACGGTAACCGCCCATCTCATGTGCATTACTTCGTATCTGCGCCGGGTTATCGGAAGTTAACCACACAGTTCAACATCGAAGGCGATCAATACCTGTGGGATGACTTTGCATTCGCCACACGTGATGGTCTGGTCGCAACTGCTGTTGATGTGACCGATGAAGCTGAAATCACACGCCGTGGTTTAAATGGTCCATTCAAACATATCCAGTTCAATATCGAACTGGTGAAAGACCAGGCTGCTGCACCAAGCACTGAAGTAGAACGTCGTCGCGCAAGCGCTTAATTCAAAATGGAATCGGGATGTCAGTCTGAGCAACATCCCGATGACTTCCCCTCCTTGGAAAGTCGGAGACTGGACATGCCTCGTATTCCTGTAATTAACACCAGCCATTTAGACCGTATTGATGAATTACTGGTCGATGATTTTGAATCTGGTGAATTTAAACTGCACCGTTCCGTATTTACTGATCAAGCCCTGTTTGATCTGGAAATGAAATATATCTTTGAAGGAAACTGGGTTTATCTGGCCCATGAGAGCCAGATTCCCCACAACAACGATTACTACACAACCCATATTGGCCGTCAGCCAATCATCATTGCACGTAATCGTAATGGCGAACTAAATGCCATGATCAATGCCTGCTCTCACCGCGGTGCACAACTGTGCCGTTATAAGCGTGGCAATAAAGCAACCTATACCTGCCCATTCCATGGCTGGACATTCAATAACTCAGGCAAGCTGTTAAAAGTGAAAGACCCGGCTGATGCAGGCTATTCAGATTGCTTTAACCAGGACGGTTCTCATGACCTGAAAAAAGTAGCCCGTTTTGAAAATTACAAAGGCTTCTTGTTTGGCAGCCTGAATCCGGATGTTCCTTCTCTGGAAGAATACCTGGGTGAAGCCACGAAGATCATCGACATGATCGTGGGTCAGTCTGAGCAAGGTCTGGAAGTTTTACGCGGTTCATCGACTTATACCTATGAAGGTAACTGGAAGCTGACTGCAGAAAACGGTGCCGATGGTTATCACGTCTCTGCCGTGCACTGGAACTATGCTGCAACGACTCAGCAACGTAAGGAAAAAGAAGCTGGCGATAATATTCGTGCCATGAGCGCAGGTTCATGGGGCAAACAAGGCGGTGGTTCTTACGGCTTTGAACATGGTCACATGCTGCTTTGGACACAATGGGCCAACCCGGAAGACCGTCCAAACTTTGCCAAGAAAGATGAATATACCGAGCGTTATGGCGAAGCCATGGCGAAATGGATGATCGAGCGTTCACGTAACCTGTGTATCTATCCAAACGTTTACTTCATGGATCAGTTCGGCTCACAAATTCGTGTCCTGCGTCCGATCTCTGTCGATAAGACTGAAGTGACTATTTACTGTATCGGTCCTGTTGGTGAAGAGCCTGAAGCACGCACTCGCCGTATCCGTCAGTATGAAGATTTCTTTAATGCTTCTGGTATGGCAACTCCGGACGATCTTGAAGAATTTCGTGCCTGTCAGGCTGGTTATGCAGGGATCGCACTGGAATGGAACGACATGTGTCGCGGGTCTAAACACTGGATTCAAGGGCCGGATGATGCAGCCAATGAAATTGGCCTGAAACCAAAGCTGTCTGGCATTAAAACTGAAGATGAAGGCCTGTACCTAGCTCAGCACCAGTACTGGCTAGAACTGATCAAAAAAGGCATTGCGACTGAAAAAGAAATTGCTGCAAGCACTGAAGGAGAAACCGCATGAGCGACATCACTTTAGAAAATATTGCGCAGTTCCTGTATCAGGAAGCCCGCTTTTTAGATGATGAGCAATGGGATGACTGGTTACAGTGCTACGCCCCTACTGCTTCTTTCTGGATGCCAGCTTGGGATGATGATGACCGTCTGACTGAAGATCCACAGTCTGAAATCTCACTGATCTACTACCCTGACCGTCAGGGCTTGGAAGACCGTGTGTTCCGGATCAAGACAGAACGTTCATCTGCCACCATGCCGGATACCCGTACCAGCCACAACATCTGCAATATTGAAATTGTGGAACGTGACAGTGACAAGGTCACTGTGCGCTTTAACTGGAATACCCTGAGTTTCCGCTACAAAACCAGCTACAGCTATTTCGGTATGTCTCGTTACGAGATCGATTTTTCAGGTGAAAAACCACAGATTCTAAGCAAATACGTGGTGCTGAAAAACGATTACATCAACCAGGTTATCGACATTTATCACCTCTAAGACTGTTTCGACAGCAAGGTCAAAAAGCCCTTCAGCCAGGGAAATATGGCTGAAAGGCTAAGTTTCAAAGATTTATATAGGATATTCAGCCATGTCAAACCACAATGTTGCACTCCAATTTGAAGATGGCGTTACACGTTTTATTAGTGTTGCCCAAGGCGAAACCCTGTCCGATGCAGCTTACCGTCAAAAGATCAATATCCCTCTAGATTGCCGTGACGGTGCATGTGGAACGTGCCGCGCTTTTTGTGAATCAGGTGCGTATGACATGCCTGAAGAAATGTATATTGAAGATGCACTGACTCCAGAAGAAGCCGCAGAAGGTTTTATTCTGGCTTGCCAATGTAAACCGACTTCAGATGCCGTGTTCCAGATTCAGGCTTCGTCTGATGTTTGCAAAACCGAGATTCACGCATTTCAAGGTACGTTGGCCCGTGTAGAAAACCTGTCTGATTCCACCATTACCTTTGATATTCAACTCGATGATGGTCAACCAGATATCCATTTTCTGGCCGGACAATATGTCAATGTCGGCATTCCTGGCACCACTGAAACCCGTTCTTACTCATTCAGTTCCAAGCCGGGCAACCGTTTAACCGGCTTCGTGGTGCGCAATGTGCCGAACGGCAAAATGTCGAGTTTCCTCAGCGCTGATGCAAAAGCGGGTGACAAAATGACCTTTACCGGTCCATTCGGCAGCTTCTATCTGCGTAATGTGACCCGTCCGGTATTGATGCTGGCAGGTGGTACAGGCATCGCGCCATTCATGTCGATGTTACAGGTACTGGAAGAAAAAGGTTCTGAATATCCAGTACGTCTGGTATTTGGTGTGACCAATGACTTTGACCTGGTCGCAATTGAAAAGCTGAATGAACTACAGGATAAATTCCCATGGTTCGAATATCGTACAGTGGTCGCAAATCCAGAATCTGCACATGAGCGTAAAGGCTATGTAACCGGTCATATCGAAAACGAATGGCTGAACGCTGGAGATGTCGATATCTACCTATGTGGTCCAGTGCCAATGGTTGAAGCGGTTCGCGGCTGGCTGGATGCTGAAGGTGTCAAACCTGCCAGCTTCTTGTTTGAAAAATTCTCTGCCAACTAAGTTTAGAAGCCGGAGAATCTCATGAACCGTAACCCAAGATTTGAAGATAAAGTCGTAATCGTGACTGGTGCTGCGCAAGGCATCGGTCGCGGTGTAGCCATCCAGGCTGCTGCTGAAGGCGCACAAGTCGTCATGGCCGACCTTTCTCCCTATGTAGAAGAAGTGCTGGCGGAAATTGAAGCGAAAGGTGGCGATGCCATCATCGTCAAGGCCAATCTGGAAACCTATGTTGGTGCCGAGGCTGTCATGGCCAAAGCACTGGAGACCTATGGACGTATTGATGTACTGATCAATAACGTCGGTGGCGCGATCTGGATGAAGCCTTTTGAAGTGTTTTCTGAAGAAGAAATCATCAAGGAAGTGAACCGCTCTCTTTTCCCAACAATGTGGTGCTGCCGTGCAGTACTACCGCAAATGATCAAGCAGCAGCATGGCACCATTGTAAACGTATCGTCAATTGCAACCCGTGGCATTAACCGGGTGCCTTATTCGGCTTCTAAAGGTGGAGTTAACGGCTTGACTGCTGCTCTTGCCTTTGAACATGCCAAAGACGGGATTCGTGTCAACGCCGTTGCAACGGGTGGTACCGAAGCACCGCCACGTAAGGTTCCACGTAATGCCAATCCATTAACGGAAACTGAAAAAGTATGGATGCAGCAAGTGGTGGATCAAACTATTGACCGTACTTTCCTGGGACGTTACGGCACGATTCAGGAACAAGTGAATGCCATTTTATTCCTGGCTTCGGATGAATCGTCCTATATGACCGGTACGGTAGTACCTGTCGGTGGTGGCGATCTGGGTTAATCCCGATCCATACCAGATCAACAGGATCATTGCTAGACGCAAGGAGGCATATTGCCAATGAGTCACCTGTTTCAAACCTTAAAAAATGACTGGTCGATTTCAGCCACTGTTGCAGGATTTTTAGCAGTACTGATTTCTTATGCCGGTCCCCTCATTATTTTTTTCCAGGCGGCCCAGCAGGCACAAGTATCTGCAGCCATGATGATTTCCTGGATCTGGGGGATTTCCATAGGTGCTGCTGTTTCCAGTATCTATTTATCCATCAGGTTCAAAGTGCCGATTGTGATGGCTTGGTCAGCACCTGGTACGGCACTTTTAGTGACCTTATTTCCCGATATTTCACTGAATGAAGCGATTGCTGCCTATATCACCACGGCGGTGGTGCTGTTTGTGATTGGCATTAGTGGCTATTTCGATAAATTGTTAGCGCTGATTCCACAAGCGGTTGCCGCAGGAATGATGGCTGGCATTTTGGTGAATTTCGGTTTGGACTTGTTTAGTGCCACAGACAATATGCCCATGATCGTACTTGGCATGTTGCTGGTGTTTTTAGTCGCCAAACGGCTGAATCCCCGTTATGCCATGTTATGGGTATTGGCGGCTGGTGTCTGTTTAAGCATGATTCTAGGGCAGTTCCAGCCAGTCAGCATGGACTTCAGTTTAGCCATTCCGCAACTGATTCAGCCGGAGTGGACATGGTCATCGACTTTTAACCTGGCACTCCCTCTGATTCTAGTCAGCCTGTCTGGCCAGTTTTTGCCGGGGATGAGTTTATTAAAAATCAGCGGGTATCAGGTACCAGCCAAACCCATTATTACCATAGCCAGTATTACCTCTCTGGTAGTGGCCTGGGTTGGTGGTATTACCACAGTTCTGGGTTCAATTACTGCAGCACTTTGCATAGGCAAAGATGCGCACGAATTACCAGAAAAACGTTATATCGCTGGTGTATGTAATGGCCTGTTCTACATTTTAGGTGGCCTGTTTGCAGGCAGTATCGTGATGCTGTTCAGTCTGTTTCCCAAAGAACTGATTGCAGCATTGGCAGGATTGGCTTTACTCGGTGCAATTTCCAGCAATCTGACCGTGGCCATGCAAACAGAAAACCAACGTGAATCTGCTCTGATTACCTTTCTGGCTACCGCTTCTGGCATGAGCCTGCTTGGCATGAGTTCCGTGTTCTGGGGCATCTGTATCGGCCTGCTGGCGCACTTTGTACTTAGCCCGAAGAAATCTTCACTGCAAACAAATTTAGCTTCTGATTCAAAACGTGCCTGAGTGATAGGCAGTAAAGGAAAGATTATGATTGATAAAAGTTCTGCTTCTCTGGTTGAAGCACTCTCACAAATCAAGGACGGCTCCACCATCATGATCGGTGGTTTTGGTACTGCCGGTCAGCCCGCTGAACTGATTGATGGCCTGATTGAGCTGGGCGTGAAAGATCTGGTGATCGTTAACAATAATGCCGGCAATGGCGACTATGGCCTGGCAAAACTGCTAAAGACCGGCGCAGTTCGTAAAATCATCTGTTCTTTTCCACGCCAGTCAGACTCCTGGGTCTTTGACGAGCTGTACCGTGCCGGCAAGATCGAACTGGAACTGGTGCCGCAAGGCAACCTGGCCTGTCGAATTCAGGCTGCCGGTATAGGCCTAGGTCCAATCTACACGCCGACTGGTTTTGGCACCTTGCTGGCAGAAGGCAAGCCAACCTTGAATTATGAAGGCAAAGATTACGTTTTAGAAAATCCAATCAAGGCGGACTTTGCTCTGATCAAAGCGCATAAAGGTGATCGCTGGGGCAATCTGGTCTATCGTAAATCCGCACGTAACTTCGGTCCAATCATGGCGATGGCGGCAGATGTGACTATTGCCCAAGTTGCTGAAGTCGTTGAACTCGGTGAGCTGGATCCGGAACACATTATTACCCCAGGCATCTTTGTCCAACATGTTGTTCAAGTACAACCGGCACAGTAATTTAGGAGCAAAATCATGAGCTATATCAAACTGACCCGTGACCAGATTGCTGAACGTGTTGCCCAGGACATTCCTGATGGTGCCTATGTCAACCTTGGTATTGGCCTGCCGACCAAGATTGCCAGCTATCTTCCTGCAGACAAGGATGTTTTCCTACATTCTGAAAATGGCTTGCTGGCTTTCGGTCCGCCACCTGCCAAAGGCGAAGAAGACCCTGAGCTGATTAATGCCGGTAAAGAATTTGTGACCATGCTGACTGGCGGTGCTTTCTTCCACCATGGCGATTCTTTCGCCATGATGCGTGGCGGTCACCTGGACATTGCGGTACTGGGCGCTTTTCAGGTCGCTGAAAATGGTGATCTAGCCAACTGGCATACCGGTGCACCAGATGCAATTCCCGCAGTCGGTGGTGCGATGGATCTGGCCGTCGGTGCCAAGAAAGTCTTTATCACAACAGATCACGTCACTAAAAAAGGTGAACCGAAGATTGTGGCTGAACTGACTTATCCTGCCACTGGCCTGAAATGTGTAGACCGTATTTATACCGATCTGTGTGTGATTGATGTCACGGCTGAAGGTATGAAAGTGATTGAAAAAGTTGAAGGTCTGTCATTTGAAGAATTGCAGTCGATGACGGGTGCCAAACTGATTGATGCAACACAAGGTTAAGTAATAAAGGAAAATTAAATCCCCTTAAATCCCCCTTTTTTCAAAGGGGGACTTTCGAAAATATATGCCGGAAGCTCTCCTCCCTTTATCAAAGGGAGGTCGGGAGGGATTAGAGAACTGGAAATAGAAACAATGAAAAACGCATACATCATCGATGCCATCCGTACCCCATTCGGTCGCTATGCGGGTGGACTGGCACCTGTCCGTGCTGATGATCTTGGCGCGATCCCGATTAAAGCGCTGATGGAACGTAACCCAAGTATCAACTGGGAAAAAGTGGATGACATCATCTATGGCTGTGCCAACCAGGCCGGTGAAGATAACCGCAACGTGGGTCGTATGTCCGCTTTGCTCGCAGGAGTGCCTTATCAGGTACCGGCAACTACGATTAACCGTCTTTGCGGTTCATCACTCGATGCGGTAGCCATTGCGGCTCGTGCCATTAAAGCCGGTGAAGCCGATCTGATTATGGCTGGTGGTGTGGAATCCATGTCACGTGCACCGCTGGTGATGGGTAAGTCTGAAACCGCTTATGGCCGTACTCAAAAGCTTGAAGATACTACCATGGGCTGGCGTTTTATCAACCCGAAACTGAAGGAACTGTATGGCGTGGAAACCATGCCGGAAACTGCGGAAAATGTGGCAGCACAGTTCAATATCAACCGTGAAGATCAAGACAAGTTTGCCCTGACCAGCCAGCAACGTACTGCAGCGGCGCAGGCCAAAGGTTTCTTTAAAAATGAAATCATTCCGGTAGTGATTCCTCAGCGTAAAGGCGAACCTGTGGTTGTTGATACAGATGAACATCCACGTGCTTCTACGACACTAGAAGGTTTAACTAAGCTAAAACCAGTTGTAAAAGCGGATGGTACGGTGACTGCCGGCAATGCTTCTGGCATTAACGATGGTGCAGCGGCACTCCTGATTGCCTCTGATGAAGCTGTTGCTGAATATGGCCTAGAAGTGCGTGCCAAAATTATTGGCTCAACGGTTGTCGGTGTTGAACCACGCATTATGGGCTTTGGTCCGGCACCAGCGATTAAAAAGCTACTGGCCCAGACCGGTTTGACACTAGATCAGATGGATGTCATTGAACTGAATGAAGCCTTTGCTGCACAGGCCTTAGCCGTGACCCGTGACCTTGGCCTTCCAGATGATGCTGCCCATGTAAACCCGAATGGCGGTGCCATTGCCATTGGCCATCCACTCGGTGCTTCCGGTGCCCGTCTGGTGACAACCGCACTGAACCAGCTGGAACAGACTGGCGGGAAATATGCTCTCTGCTCTATGTGCATTGGCGTAGGTCAAGGTATCGCGCTGATTATTGAACGTGTTTAAAAAACCCCTCCTAACCTCCCTTTCTTGCACAAGGCTTAAGCAGTGCTTATGTCTTGTTCAGGGAGGAATTTTTAGAAGGAAATAAAAGGAATAACAAATGCCAACATTTACATCAAATGATGCCCAGATTAATTACCAGACTTTTGGGGATGCCAACAAACCTGTCTTGGTATTTTCCAACTCACTGGGTACCAAATACAGCATGTGGCAGCCACAGATTGAACATTTCCAGCAGGATCATTACGTAATCTGCTATGACACCCGTGGTCATGGTGCATCATCTGTACCACAAGGCCCGTATAGCTTGGAGCAGCTGGGTCAGGATGTCGTGAATCTACTGGATCATTTGGATATTGCAAAAGCAGCATTCTGTGGTATTTCTATGGGTGGCTTAACCGGTCAATGGTTGGCGATTCATAAGCCAGAACGTTTTAGCCAGGTGATAGTCTGTAACACCGCAGCCAAAATTGGCCAGGAACAGGCATGGCAAGACCGTGCTGTGCTTGTCCGTGAGCAAGGTCTTGCTCCGATTGCAGCAACTGCGGCATCACGCTGGTTTACCGATCCCTTTATCCAGAGCAACCCGGCAGTCGTTGCAGAACTTTCAAACGACCTCGGAGCTGGCAGCCCAGAAGGCTATGCAAACTGCTGTGAAGCTCTGGCTAAGGCGGATGTCCGCGAACAACTTAGTAGCATTCAAATCCCTGTGCTGATTATTGCGGGTCAGCAGGATCCTGTGACGACTGTTGCAGATGGCCAGTTTATGCAGCAACGTATTGCGAACAGCCAGCTATATGGAATAGATGCCTCGCATATTTCCAATATTGAACAGCCGGAAGCCTTTAATCAGGCCGTACAAACTTTTCTTGCTGCTTAAATTTATTCTTATAAAAAAGCCACGATATATCGTGGCTTTTCTTTTATTCGTGTATTCGTTAAGCCCAGATCACCAGCATCGCTGCAATCACCACCAGTCCCAAGCCCCAATGCTCGGCACGCGCCAGTTTTTCTTTAAAGAAATAAACTGAAATCAGCAGACTGAACAGGATTTCGATTTGTCCCAAGGTTTTCACGATTGGCACGCTCATCATGCTCATGGCGGTAAACCAGCCTAGGGACGCCATAAAGCTACAAAAACTGACTTTAAAAGTAAGTCCCAAACGTTGCCACATAGCAACTAAGGTTTTTCGACTAAACAGGCTCAGGTAAATCAGCATACTGATGCACTGGAAACCAATGACAGAAATCAGCACCCATGAAGCGCGATGTACGGTTGGCAACATCGGTAGTTCCAGACTAGCTTCACGTACCAAAAGTGAAGTAATGGCAAAGCTCAAACCGCTGCCGATTCCGATGGCTAAAGTCTTGGTGGATAGACCGGTGAGCTGATTGCCCTTACTCAGCAGGAATACCGCATAACCACCGATCAGCACCCCGATCCATGCGAGTACAGAAAGATGATCTGACAGAAAAATCACTCCGATAATGGCAGCCAGAATCGCTTCACTTTTTGCCAGTCCAACGCCAATCGCATAATTTTTCTGTTTAAACAGCTGCACCATCAAGGCGGTTGCCAGAATCTGGCTAATACCGGCAATCAGAATATAGATCCAATACTTCGGGGTAAAATGCACCACACTTTCTACCGGTTTGAAGTGGTATAAAGCTGCAATGTAAAGCCCGGCCAGCGGAAAGCCAAACAGGAAACGTGCCAGTGTCACGCCCCAAATATCGACAGTAGTACTGAGCTGTTTTTGAAAGGCATTTCGCCAGGCCTGCATAAATGCAGCCATTAAAGTGAAGAAAATCCAGCTGATTGCCATACCCTGATCATTAATACCGTAAAAGTGAATTAATTCTATGCCTTAGTACAATCTATGACTAATTAAAAATGAGATAATGGCTAATAGCTAAAAGTTTAATTTTCTAATTTAAAAATAATTAAAATTTATCAAATTGACAGGGATAAAATTGATTTCTCAGATTCCAACTATGCTAATAAATAAGAAAATAACTCCTGATCTTTGATTAACTTATAATAAACGGCTCTTCTATTTTAAGAGACCGAAGATGTTTCATCAGAATAAACTTTTTCCATTGGAATAAAGCGAATGCCATGTTCATGAGTAAGTTCACCCGTCTCAACAAAACCAAATTTTTTATAAATATTGAAGCCATATAAACTGGATTTGACTGTAATCTTTTGATGCCCTTGATTACGGATTTGTTCTTCTAAAAAATTCCACATTTGTCGTCCATATCCCTGACCCTGATAAGCTGGATCCAGAAAAAAGTGCATGAAGTGTGCAGGTTCCATATAGGCCACCACGCCCACAATTTTTTGATTAATTTCTCCAACAAAATAATGAATATCAGCTCGGTCAAAAATGGTCTGAAGAATTTCAGGTTGAAAACGCTTGCGTCCCTCTTCACTAGAAATCAAGACATCAACAAATGGCGCAATGACGTTCGCAATTGCAAGTGTATCCTGAACAGTGGCGTTTCTAATCTTCATCATATTTTAATACCCCCCAAAGCAGAACTATAAAATGAAAAATAATTTATTTTTCAGCATTATATATTTTTGAACATTGAGCAAAATATATACCAATTAGGTCTTTTGAAAAACGCTATTCAATCAATTTTTTTCAATAATTTTTGATCTCTGATTTTTTTATTATTTGCGTTATTCAGATTTTTTAAATTGATACTCTCGTTTTTATTTAAGAAAAAATACATAAGTTAGTTCATCGGTTTTTTTATTTCTGTCAGCTTTTCTTCTATAAACAGTCACTAAACTATAATTTAATGAATAATCGATCACACGCATTTTACAATTAATCAACATAGTGTTTTTTAAGAAATTTTTAAGATGAATTTTTAAACAGGATAAAATTCCGCAATGCAATCTGAATATAAATTACAGAGGTTCAGCAGATCATTGTAATTCATTCATTTTGCAGGGAGTATCGATGAAGTATTTTGAATGTCCAGTTTGCGAACAGCAGATCTTTTTCGCCAAATTCGTATGTGATCACTGCCTTTCCCCTATCGGCTATATCGCATCTGAAAAAGAAATGACGACATTTAAAAAGCTGAATGCTCAGGAGTGGGTTCCGGTTGCCGAAAAGTATCAACATTCCCGTTATAAACCTTGTTATAACTATACCCATCATCAGGTATGTAACTGGATGATCCCTGCAGATGATGAGGAAGATTTTTGCGAATCCTGCCAGCTGACGCATGTAATTCCAAATCTGGAAAATGCCGAAAACATGATTTACTGGTATCGGCTGGAGGAAGCCAAACGCCGTTTTCTATATCTGACCCAACGTATGAACATTATGCCTCATCCAAAACATTCGGATGATGATCCATTGGGTTTGCGATTTGATTTTCTTCTTCCTGAAAAAGACAAGCCGGTACTTACCGGTCATGCTAACGGGGTAATTACCTTAAATGCCTTCGAGGCCGATGTGGTTTATCGTGAAACCACCCGGGTCAATATGGGTGAAAATTACAGGACATTATTAGGGCATTTTCGTCATGAAAGTGGGCATTTTTATTTTAATGTCATCCAGCACCTACATCCGGAATTACTCGATGAACTTCGCCATTATTTTGGAGATGAGCGGCAAAATTATAGTGAAGCACTAGAGAGGCATTATAATCAAGGTGCGCCTATTAACTGGCATGAAAAATATATTAGTCCCTATGCCACCGCACACCCGTGGGAAGATTGGGCTGAAACCTGGTCGCATTATCTGCATATCATGGAAACACTGGAAACTGCATTTTATGCCGGTCTACGCGTGGAAGGTAATGGCCGAAATCTAGCCAGTATGGACTTTAAAGAATGCCCGATTGGTGGACAGGATTTTGAACATATCCTGGAAAACTGGGTCACCCTGACTTTTAATTTGAATGCCTTAAACCGCAGTATGGGTCTGGAAGATGCTTACCCCTTTAAGCTGACTGAAGCTGTGAAAGATAAACTGCGTTTCATTCATCGGCATATCTTGGATAAAGTCTTTAATAACCCACGTCTGATTCAGAACTAAAATATTTATCTAGTACAATAAATAAAGCCCGTGATTCACAGGCTTTATTTTGGGCTTATTTTAAGAAAGAGAACTAAGCAATTTTCATTGAACCGGTTTCTTCAAACTGGGCATGCCAGGACAAAGCTTCATTTAACAAATGCGGTGTTTGCCCACCATGCGCACAGGCGCGCTCAAAGTAATCATTCAGACTTTTACGATAATCGGGATGAGCACAAATATCGATAATCTTGCGGGCACGTTCACGTGGTGCCAATCCGCGCAGATCGGCCAAACCTTGCTCTGTTACCAGAATATCCACGTCATGGTCAGTATGATCTGTATGGCTCACCAGTGGAACCACAGACGAAATCGCACCACCTTTGGCATAGGATTTAGTCACAAAAATCGCAATATGTGCATGACGGGTAAAATCACCTGAGCCGCCAATACCATTCATCATCTTGGTGCCCGCAACATGGGTCGAATTTACATTTCCATAAATATCAAATTCAAGAGCCGTATTAATCGCAATTATACCTAAACGGCGGATCAGTTCAGGATTGTTGGAAAGCTCCTGCGGGCGCAAAACCATTTTATCTTTATATTTATCAAAGTTCTTCATGACCCGTGCTGCACAGTCATCCGTTAGAGTCATTGAGCATCCAGAAGCAAAAGTCATTTTGCCTGAATCGATAAGCTGGAAAGTACAGTCTTGCAGGACTTCAGAATACATTTCAAGATTATTGAAATTAGAATGTTCAAAACCTGCAAATACGGCATTTGCCACGGAACCTACTCCGGACTGCAGCGGCCCCAGATTTTCAGGTAATCGCCCTGCTGCAACCTCTTGTTCAAAGAAGTTAATCAGGTGACTGGCTATTGCCAGCGTTTCTTCATCCGGCTCATCCATTGCGAAAGAAGTATCCGGAATCTCATTAATGACAATCGCAGCAATTTTTTCAGGTGCAACATGGATTCCGATTGTACCTATCTTGTCACTGGCTTGCGTCAAAGGAATCGGACCACGGTTTGGACGGGTTTTAGGCAAATAAATATCATGTACGCCTTCTAGCACCGGATTAACTGTTGTATCAATTTCAACAATGACCCGATCTGCCATTTCGATGAAATTCGCCGAGTTTCCACAAGAACCGGTCGGAATAATCTGGCCATCTTCAGTAATGGCCGTTGCGGCAATTATAGCTACATTAATCGCCGGCAGGTTTTTATGACGGATATTGTCTGCCAGTTCAGACAGATGCTGATCGATATACATCACTTCACCATTATTGATGGCCTGACGTAAAGAAGGATCAGCCTGATAAGGATAACGGCGGGTTATAACGTTAGCTTCATTCAGTTTTCCATCAATCCGGTTCCCCAGACTTGCACCTGTCGCCAGTGTGATATGGATCGGATGCTGCCGGGCATATTCAGCCAATGCCAAAGGCACAGTTTTCGCTTCACCGGCGCCGCCAAACCCGCTCAAACCAATTACATCACCGTCTTGAATCAATTGTAGTGCTTTTTCTACAGGTACTACTTTATCTTGTAATGCGAGCAAACGAATACGCTCTAAACCGTTCATAAAAATTCTCAAAAATTAAAAATAAAGAGACGCCTGCTCCTGGCGTACCAGAAGCATTGTGGTCTAATTCAAAAAATATTTAAGTTTGCTACTTTGAGCATATGATCATGCAATTATGAAAAGACTTAAATTAGTTCTACCGCAATCGCTGTTGCTTCACCGCCACCAATACATAGCGCTGCAATACCTTTTTTGCCGCCAGTACGTTTCAAGGCATGAATCAGGGTCACAATGATACGGGAACCCGAAGAGCCCAGTGGATGACCTAGAGCACAGGCACCGCCATTAATATTCACTTTGGCAGGATCCAGTTCAAAGGCATCAATCGCAGCCATGGTCACCATCGCGAAAGCTTCATTAATTTCCCATAGATCCACATCAGCTGCATTCCAGCCAGTTTTCTTCAGTACTTTTTCAATTGCGCCCACCGGTGCAATCGTGAATTCTGATGGATGTTGTGAATGGCTGGCATAAGCCAGAATATTCGCTAGAGGTTTCAGGTTACGCTGTGCTGCAATCTCGCTCGATGTTACAACCAGTGCGGAAGCACCATCGGAAATTGAACTGGCATTTGCCGCAGTAATCGTACCATCTTTTTTGAATGCCGGACGTAAAGATGGGATTTTGTCTGCTTTGGCATTCAGTGGCTGTTCATCCTGCTCAACCACCACATCGCCTTTACGCGTGCTGACTGTAACTGGCACGATTTCATCTTTGAAGAAACCTTGCTGAACAGCAGTCACAGCTTTATTTAAAGAGCCAATCGCATAATCATCCTGTTGTTCACGGGTATAGCCTTTCTTGTCCGCCATTTCTTGTGCCAAGATGCCCATAGATAGACCAGTTTCAGCATCTTCCAGGCCTTCCTGGAACATATGATCCGTTACTTTGCCGTGGCCCATACGGAAACCGGCACGAGCTTTATCCATTAAGTACGGTGCGTTCGACATGGATTCCATACCGCCCGCCACTACGATTTCTGCCGAACCCGCCTTGATCGCATCCGCAGCCTGCATCACGGCTTTCATACCTGAACCACAAATTTTATTGATCGTGGTCGCGCCGGTTGAATCTGGCAGGCCTGCCTGACGCATAGCCTGACGTGCCGGCCCCTGTTTTAAGCCAGCTGGCAGTACGCAACCCATGATCACTTCATCAATATCATTGGCTGCCAGACCTGCACGCGCTACCGCTTCCTTGATCACTACAGCACCCAAATCTGGTGCCGTACAGCTTGAAAGTGAGCCTTGAAAACCACCCATCGCGGTACGTACAGCTTCTACAATTACAATCATTCTAATTTCATCCTTTAACATCATTGTTATCAACACTGCAAAGTGATAGCTCTACAGTGTTTGTCCTTCGCAATATTTGCGGGTTTAGGCTTGTGCAGTGAAATATTCTTCTGGCAATTGCATCACCAGCTCTGCACCTGCCTGAATGCGTTGAATTCTCGCACTCAAATCCGGGAGTACTTTAGCAATATAGTAATTTGCCAGTACCAGTTTATTCTGGAAATAGCTCTCTTCTTTGGTAGCCGCCGCTTTGCTGATACGTGCATACATATAGACGAAGCTCAGCAGACCTACAGCGTGTAGATAATCAACAGCAATGGAGTTGGCGAAATCAGGATTCTGCTGAGACTGCTCAACAATAAAATTGGTAATATCTTCCAGTTGCTGACAGGTATCTAAGGTTGCCTTTTTAATCATTAAGGCATCATCCAGACCTTGGGCGAAATCGCGAATTTCCGCGATATATTCTGCAATATAAGCACCTTTACATTTTGTGGTTTTACGGCCAATCAGATCAATCGCCTGCACACCATTAGTCCCTTCATAGATCTGTGAAATGCGCAGGTCACGGATACATTGTTCCATGCCCCATTCACGGATATAGCCATGACCACCGAAGCACATTTGTGCTTCAAGTGCAGCATCCAGTGCTTTATCGGTGAGATAAGCTTTGGCAATAGGCGTTAATAAAGCTACACGATCGGTTGCTTTACGTACCGCCTCTGGATCGGTTGAGTATTTGGTAATATCTAGCTGCTGACCGACATAGACTGCAAAAGCACGAGAAGCTTCATTATTGGCACGTACATTCAGCAACATACGGCGTACATCACCATGTACCAGAATCGAATCAGCTGGTTTTTCTGGTGATTTTGCACCAGTCGATGCACGGCCCTGTAAACGGTCAGTCGCATATTGAGCTGCATTCTGATAAGCAAATTCTGCCGCGCCAATGCCTTGAATTCCCATCGACAAACGTTCATAGTTCATCATCACGAACATGCCCGCCAGACCTTCATTTTCATTGCCCACCATATAGCCTTTGGCACCATCAAAGTTCATGACACAGGTTGCCGAGCCTTTAATACCCATCTTATGTTCGATCGAACCGGCAGCGACTGCATTGCGCTCACCAAGTGAACCGTCTGCATTAACCAGGAATTTCGGGACAATAAATAGAGAAATGCCGCGTGAACCTGCTGGCGCGTTCGGTGTTTTGGCCAGTACCAGGTGAATGATATTTTCACTCAGATCATGCTCACCGCTGGTAATGAAGATTTTGGTCCCGGTAATGTTGTATGAACCGTCTTGATTCGGTTCAGCCTTGGTTTTGATAATGCCCAGATCTGTCCCTGAATGTGGCTCAGTCAGACACATCGTACCTGACCATTCACCCGTATAGAATTTTGGCAAATAGGTTTCTTTCTGTTCCTGCGAAGCGCGGTCATTAATCGCCATGCCAGCACCGACAGTTAACAGCGGGTAAAGCATGAAAGATGGATTGGTACTCCAAATCATTTCATCAGCCAGTACGGTCAGCATTTTTGGCATGCCCTGACCGCCCCATTCTTCAGGCGCACCCAACCCCACCCAGCCGCCTTCAGCAAACTGTTTGAAAGCTTCTTTAAAACCTGCAGGTGTTTTGACTTCACCATTACTAAACTGAGCACCACCTTCTTCATCTGCAGGGCGGTTTAGATCAAGAATCACATTCTTGGAAAACTTGGCCATCTCCTCCAGAATTGCATTTGCAGTTGCCATATCTAAATGTGCAAGATTTTCATTATCTTGCCAAAATTGTTCGGCCTGAAACACATCATTTAAAATAAATTCCATGTCTTTTAGCGGCGCATTATAAATAGGCATTTTCATATTCCTTCACTGGTGATACTCAATTCTGTTACTGAGTATTTTTTCATTATGGATTCGAGAAAATATTTTGAGGATTTTTGCTCGAATCCATGCATGTCATTCAAAAATCATCATATCGAATTAATCTGGCGATGAATTCATTGACATAAATTAGCGATATAAAATTTAAAATCAAAAACCTTATACCTCTGGTATTTACTGAATCATTAAAACTTAAATCCATTGATGAATGAAAAATTTAAGCTGCTAAAATGACTCTGGCTTCACTTCGCTAAACCTTGTCTGGTCTGGGTTTAAAACGAAAATATGATTCAGCTTTATGCCCTAAAACCATAAATCAAATATATTGAAAATGGAATTTTATTTAGCAAAGTTGATCTCAAGGGTTCAATTTTCTTGACAATATTTTTAGCGCAGCTGTATATGACTTTTTTCTACAATAAATGTTGAATAAATATACGAATTTAGATAAATATCACGACCTTAGTTTTATAGCTATACCTGTGAAAATAGCATATTCTTAGTAGGTTCCTTTTCTAAAATGATGAGTCAAGAAGATGACGACTGTAAGACAGCAGAACTTCCTTCTTCGTAAAGAGAAGATCCTGAGCATGGCAGAAAGTCTACTGCTTGATAATAATCAGGACATCACCTTGAGTGAACTTGCTGAAGAACTGGACATCGCCAAAGGAACCATCTACAAGCATTTTAAAAGCAAGAACCAGTTATATTTAGAACTCATCATTCTGAATGAAAAAAGAATTCTGGCAATTTCCGATAAATATAATAACGATATTAAAAATTATGTTTCGCAATATATGCTTTATCACATGCTCAATTCAAACCGGACTATTTTGCTGCATGTTATTGAAGAGCGTTTAACCAATAATGAAAAAAACCTGAAAGAGTTATTTCAGGAACTCTACCGTATTCGTGAAGAACGGATTATCCGCATTAAAGATATGACCCATGATTATCTGGTGTCTTTAGACAGTGCCATGTCAATCCGGGATTATTTATCTTATATCTGGACAGTCACTTATGGCGCTTCATTATTATTAAATTCGACCAGTTATCAAAAAGCGATTGGTTCGCGTGAACGCCTGATTAAGCTATATATTAATCAGGCATTGATGACGCCAGATAAAATATCGGCAGTTTCATAAAAAATGCCTAATCATAATTAGGCATTTTAGAATTATCTTTTAAATAGTACATATCAAGCCATAGTTTCAGGCGGGAAGCCATCTTCAGTTAATGCCGCGATAATCTCAGATTCGCTTGCACTCGATTCAACTTCCACCATTTTACTGACCACATCAACATCTACTTTAGCATTTTCATCCAGCTCCTGAATGGTTGCAGTCACACTACGCGCACAACCACCACAAGTCATATTTTCAATACGGAATTTCATCTTGATCTCCCTTTGATCAGTTTAAATTTGGGTTAAGCGAATTTTAATACAAGCCTATTAATCTGCTTTGATAAGCATTTTCGCAGTTTTCCCATGTGACACACCCTGCTCAATCTGTTTCAGGATCTGGCAGTCAGACTGTTCATTTCCAGCACACTGCGCAACCGATTGCTGCAAAATTTTCATCATATTTTGCATATCCGCAATTTTCTGTTGCAGTAACTCGATATGCTTTTGCGCCAACTGTTTGACATCACTGCTGTGTCTGGCATCGTTCAGCCACAGGCCGAGCAATTCTTTCATCTGCTCGGAAGAAAAACCCAATTCACGCGCATGCTGAATAAAACTTAAAGTCTTGATGTCATCGTCACTATAAATGCGATAACCCGAGTCGCTACGTTTAGGATTGGGTAATAAACCGATATCTTCATAATAACGGATCATTTTGGCCGAGATCCCGGAGCGTTTCGCGGCCTGTCCAATATTCATTACACTGCCTCCTTCAACTGGATCGGCTGATAAGTCTTTAAACGAAGCGCATTGCTGACCACAAAGACTGAGGATAACGCCATTGCACCTGCTGCAAACATCGGTGATAACAAAATACCGAAGAATGGATATAGTAGACCTGCAGCAATCGGAATCAAGGCAATATTATAAACAAAGGCCCAGAACAGGTTCTGTTTGATAT
This sequence comes from Acinetobacter sp. CAU_H_60, assembly GCF_058599385.1. Taxonomy (NCBI): domain Bacteria; kingdom Pseudomonadati; phylum Pseudomonadota; class Gammaproteobacteria; order Moraxellales; family Moraxellaceae; genus Acinetobacter; species Acinetobacter sp. CAU_H_60. The sequence goes on from NZ_CM178653.1 coordinate 1,635,523, forward strand.
TGCGCATGGTTGCTTGACTCAGGCCAATACCGGTTGCCACATGCTGTAAATTTCCTGACATCAGTACCACATCTGCTGCTTCAATTGCGACATCCGTACCAGTTCCTATTGCCATCCCGACATCGGCCTGAGCCAAGGCAGGTGCATCATTAATCCCGTCACCGACAAAAGTGACGATGCCATGTTGCTGTTGGAGTTGATGTACCGCATCGACTTTTTCATTAGGTAAAACTTCGGCAATGACATGGTCAATCTTCAACTGTCTGGCAATGGCCTGTGCAGTATGCTGGTTATCACCGGTAATCATGGCGATCTTTAAGCCTTGATCATGTAAGGCCTGAATCGCACTATAGGTTGTGACTTTAATCGGATCAGCCACAGCAATAATGGCAGCCAACTGCTGATCTATAGCGACATATAAAGGAGTACGTCCCTGTTCGCCTAACTGTTGTGCTTTCTCTTTAAAAATATCGACACTTAAACCCAATTGCTGCATCAGGCGCACTGCGCCAATATGAATTTGCTGACCTGAAACTTGAGCTTTCACGCCTGCACCGGTGATTGAATCAAAATCACTGACTTCAGGTAGTTGCAACTGTTGTGCTTTCGCAGCTTCCACAATCGCATGGGCAATGGGATGTTCAGACTTGGCTTCCACTGCTGCGACCATTTGCAATACTGTTTGCTGCTCAAAACCAGACGTCACTGCAAAATCGGTCAGGGCTGGTTTTCCTTCAGTTAAGGTTCCGGTTTTATCTACCGCCACAACTCTGGTTTGCTGTAAGAGTTGCAATGCTTCTCCTTTACGGAACAATACACCCAGCTCTGCCGCCCGGCCGGTGCCGACCATAATAGATGTTGGCGTAGCCAGGCCCATTGCACAAGGACAGGCAATGATCAGTACCGCGACAGCATTGACCAGTGCATAAGTCAGATTCGGTTCAGGACCCAACAGGAACCAGACAATAAAGGTCAAAGTCGCGAGAAGCATCACAGCCGGCACAAACCATAAGGTCACTTTATCGACTGCCGCCTGAATCGGAAGCTTTGCACCTTGTGCCTGTTCCACCATATGAATAATCTGAGCCAGGACTGAATCTTGACCAACCGCAGTCGCCTTGATTTGCAAGGTGCCATTCTGATTTACCGTTCCGCCAATCACCCGATCCCCAGCCTGTTTAGCCACCGCTAAAGGTTCACCGCTGATCATGGCTTCATCAATATAACTTTGACCAGAAATGACTTCACCATCAACCGCGGCTTTCTCACCCGGACGAATCTCGATCAGCATACCCTGCTGTACATCAGCAACCGCCAGATCAACCCAAGTTCCATTTTGCTGTACTCGGGCGGTTTTTGGTTGCAAGCCAACCAGATATTGAATCGCTTCAGAGGTTTTACCTTTGGCTCGGGCTTCCAGATAACGTCCCAGTAAGATCAAGGCAATAATCACAGCCGCTGCTTCGAAATACACATGTACAGTGCTTTGCGGCAATAATTGCGGAAAAAACGTAGAAATGCAGGAAAATCCATAAGCGGCTATTGTTCCCACGGCAACCAGAGAATTCATATCGGGCGCTAGTCGCAATAATGCCGGAATCCCATGCTGATAAAAACGCCGTCCCGGAATCAGCAAGACCAGAGTGGTCAGCACAAACTGGATATACCAGCTGTTTTGGGTACCTAGCGTATGTGCAATCCAGTGATGAAAGGCAGGAATCAGATGTGAACCCATTTCCAGAATAAACACCGGAACAGCTAAAATTAGCGCCAACCATAAGTCACGTTTTAGCTGTTCAGTTTCAGCGGTTTTCTTTTCCTGAAATGCCGTCTGGGCATCGGTAGCCTGTGCATCTAATTTTGTATGGGCGTTATAGCCAGCTTTTTCGACGGCAGCAATTAAAGCTGGAAGCTGACTACGTGGCGCCTTGACCCAAGCTGTTTCAGTGGCGAGATTGACTTGGGCTTCACTTACCTGATCGACTTTTAATAAGGCCTTTTCTACACGTGCCACGCAGGAGGCGCAGGTCATTCCTTCAATAGCCAGTTCAATTCGGTCGGTTTGAATATCAAAGCCAGCTTTTTGTACAGCCTTGATCAATTGAGAAACAGCGAGAGGATGAATTACAGTGACATGAGCTTTTTCGGTTGCCAGATTAACCTGTGCATCCAGTACCTGATCGACTTTTTTCAAGGCTTTTTCAACACGAGCTACACAAGAGGCACAGGTCATGCCTTCAATATTTAAATCAAACTGCTGGATCACGGCTTCAAAACCGGTTTTATTGATAGCATTAACAAGTTGCGTTGCAGGAATGGGTTGTTCACTTTTAAAAAAAGCCTGTTCAGTGGAGAGATTAACGTTCGCTTCCACCACACCGTCAATTTTCTTTAAGGCTTTTTCCACACGAGCTACACAAGAGGCACAGGTCATTCCTGAAATCTGTACCTGCTGTTCGTACAACTGTGTGGTTGCTGGTGTATTCATTCTGCGCTCTCCATTCACCCATTCACTGCCTATGCTATAGCTTAAACATTACCATAATGGGAAGGTCAAGCTTCTGGTTTAAATTCTTGATCTTTCATTATATGAAGGCATAAAGTCCAATAAAAAAGCCCAAAGATGACTTCAGGCTTTTTCGAGATTTAGTGAAACTAATTTGTTAAATATTTACTCAGCAGAAATATCTTCAAAAAGAATTGAAGATAAATAGCGCTCACCACCATCTGGCAGAATCACCACGATATTTTTGCCTGCATTTTCAGGACGTGCAGCCAGTTGCGCAGCTGCAGCCATTGCAGCACCACTTGAAATACCCACCAAGATACCTTCTTGAGTCGCAGTTTTACGTGCCCATTCCACTGCATCGCTACTGGTAATGGCAATCACTTCATCGACCAGATCCAGATCCAGGTTCTTTGGAATAAAGTTTGCGCCAATACCCTGAATTTTGTGTGGTCCTGGAGTGAGCGTCTCGCCACGTTTTGCCTGACCAATAATGGCAGATTCAGCCGGCTCTACAGCAACTGAATAAATCGGCTTGTTTTTCACTTTTTCAAAAAAGCGTGAAATACCGGTAATCGTACCGCCTGTGCCTACACCCGCTACCAGAATATCGACATTACCTCCAGTCGCTTCCCAGATTTCAGGACCGGTCGTCTCTTCATGGATTTTCGGATTGGCTGGATTTTCAAACTGTTGTGGCAGGTAATACAGTTCAGGATTTTCATTCACCAAACGTTGTGCTTCTTCTACGGCACCTTTCATACCTTTGGCTGGATCTGTCAGTACCAGATTGGCACCTAAAGCCTTAACCACTTTACGGCGTTCTATACTCATGCTTGATGGCATAGTTAAGGTAATATCATAGCCTTTAGCCGCTGCTACAAATGCCAGCGCAATACCGGTATTACCACTGGTTGGCTCGACAATGTGCATGCCCGGCTTCAATTTACCTGACTTTTCTGCATCAGCAATCAAGGCTGCGCCAATACGGCATTTCACCGAAAATGCCGGGTTACGGCTTTCAATTTTCGCAAGTACAGTCGCTCCGCCTGAAATGACACGATTGATACGAACCAGAGGGGTATTACCAATTGCCTCTGCATTATTGCTATAAACCGCGATACCTAAATTGGCAGGTGTTGGAAAAGCTGAATCTGTAGTCATTAGAATATCCTTGATGTTATTCGCCAAGATGTATTTACATGATACAAGCATTTTCCGGCTTTGTAGATGCCTGAAACAAGATGGAATCACGATAGCAGTTTGAAATGAAACATCTTCTTCCTAAAAAACCGGAACACGATAAAATTATCTTATATTTTAATTAGTAAATTATAACTATTCTTGATAACACAATTCATTAAAAACCATAGTAATTCACGCTTTCTATCCATCAATTCACGCTGTTCGAGTCGTATAATTCGCGGGCTGTAATTGTATAAATGGACATAGTAAATGAAAACCGATCTTGAAATTGCCGCGATGCGGGATTCAGCTCAACAGGTTGTCGGTATTTTAAAGTTAATGGCCAATACGGACCGACTGCTCATTTTATGTCATCTCTCCCAAAATGAACTGAATGTCTCTCAAATTGAAGAGATTACCGACATCAGACAGCCAACCCTGTCTCAGCAGCTCATGATTTTGCGTAAAAGCGATGCGGTAAATACCCGTCGAGACGGTAAACAGATCTATTATTCGATCAAAGACCAGAACCTGGTAGAAATGTTAAAAAAGCTTTATCAAATCTACTGTGTAAATCAAGCAGTCGCTTAAAGCTGCAATTTACCTCATTCGTCCTGTTTTATTTTAAAGCGATCTGCCTGATTTAAATTTTCTCTACTGAGAGTTTTAAGTCTTTTGCCTTGATCCTTTGTCCTCTCATTCATTTTTTAAAATGTGAATGATCACCTATTTATATCCTAAGACTTCTTAGCAGAATTTGTGCATAATATATCTATATTTGTGATTTAGACCTGTATATGCCAAATTTTAAGTCTAGACTGCTCAATAGACTCCCTGCCTGGTCATGGTTAAGTCAGTACAGCCCAGTGAAATTAAAATCAGATGTACTGGCTGCCCTGATTGTCGTCGCGATGCTGGTACCCCAAGGGATGGCCTATGCCATGCTGGCAGGTTTGCCACCGATTATGGGACTCTATGCCAGTATTCTACCAATGATCATTTATGCCTTATTGGGCGGCAGTACGACCTTATCGATTGGACCAGTAGCCATCATTTCCATGATGACCTTTGCCACACTGAATCCATTATTTGAAGTGGGTTCTCCGGTCTATATTGAAGCGGCAACTTTATTGGCATTGATGGTCGGCATTATTTCCCTGCTTTTAGGTGTATTCCGTTTCGGCTTTTTAATTCAGCTGATCAGCCATCCGGTCATTCAGAGTTTTATTATTGCTTCGGCTCTATTGATTGCTTTTGGTCAGTTCAAGTTTCTGGTGGATTTACCTTTAAAAGCCAATAATATTCCCGAGCTGGTGAAAAGCCTGATTGAATATTTACCACTTTTGCATCTCCCGAGTCTGATCTTTGGCCTGCTTTCTATCGGTTTACTGGTTTATCTGCCGAAACTATTAAAATCTCAAGCAGTACAAAGCCGGATCGGTTCGACTGATTTTCTGGTTCGAGCAGTTCCACTGATTCTGGTTTTTCTCGGTATTGCAGCCGTTCTGTTTTTAGACTTAAAAGTTCAAGGCATTAAAACGGTCGGTGAAATTCCTTCAGGCTTTCCGCCTTTGTCTTTCCCACACTGGAACTGGGAGTTGGTGATGACCTTATTACCGGGTGCCAGCATGATTGCCATGATCAGTTTTGTGGAATCTCTCTCTATTGCTCAGGCAACGGCGCTACAGCAGCGTAGCAATTTGAACAGTAATCAGGAACTGATTGCGCTCGGTGTAGCCAATATCAGTGCCGGAATCAGTTCCACCTTTCCTGTAACCGGTAGTCTGTCACGTACTGTGGTTAATGCTGACGCTGGCGCCAAAACACCTTTGGCTGGCGTATTGTCTTCTTTATTGATTGTCGTGGTTAGTCTGTTTTTTACCAGCTTCTTTGAGGATCTGCCGCTGACCATTCTGGCTGCAACCATTATTGTGTCTATCTGGAAACTGGTCAATTTCCAGCCTTTCGTCGATGCCTGGCGTTATTCCAAAGCTGATGGCATTGCCATGTGGATTACTTTTTTTGGTGTGGTATTACTGGATATTACTACCGGTCTAATCGTCGGGATTATTTCGACCTTTATTCTTATGCTATGGCGCATCAGCCGCCCTCATATTGCAGTCGTGGGTCTGGTCGAAGGCACCCAGCATTTCCGGAATATCCAGCGTCATCAGGTGATGACTTCTGATCGGGTTCTATCTCTGCGTATTGATGAAAACCTAAGTTTTTTAAATGCGCATACTCTTAAAGGTTATCTGATTAATCAGTTAAGTTTAAATGACAAGTTAGAGCATGTGATTTTGAACTGCTCCAGTATCAGTGCGATTGACTTGAGTGCTTTGGAAACGCTGGAAGAGCTCAATGCTGAATTATCCAAACTAAATATTCGCCTGCACTTTGCAGAAGTGAAAGGCCCGGTATTCGACCGCTTGCAAGCCTCCAAACTCATGACACATTTGAGTGGCCGGATTTATCTAACCCATTTTCAGGCAATTCAGGATCTGGCTCCGGAAATCTTCGAGAAGCCTCAACATTATATGATTTAAGATTTTTTAATTCCTTGCATGATAGACATGCTGTCATGCAAAGAATTGAACTGAAACATAACTGGAAATGATTGATTTAAATTCTATATTCATTTAAAAAATAAAGATTAAAAACCAATCAGTAAATCTGGCTATTTCTAAGAATTTTGTATGGAAATAATACGATCAAGATAAAAAACCATCTTAATTATTTATTAATTTTCAGTCACTTAAATATTATCTAAAAATATATTTTAAGCGATCCTTAATTTAAGTATAAAATAACGCAAATTTTTTTCGCATTTAGCCCTCGTAATTTTCACAAGGCAACCTTATGTTTTCTGCCCTATCGCGTCTGAGTTTAGTCTCCCGAATCATCATCGCCATTATTCTAGGCGTTGGTGTGGCTCTGTTATTTCCTGAAGCTGCACCTTCCTTAAGCCTGTTGGGTGATCTGTTTATTAAGGCACTAAAATCCGTCGCGCCAGTTCTGGTTTTCATTCTGGTTCTTGCATCAATTGCAAATTTCCAGGTTGGCCAGACCAATTCAACGATAAGACCTATTATGCTGATGTATGCTGTCGGCATGTTCCTGGCAGCATTAAGCGCTGTGATCGCCAGTATTTTATTTCCAAGCACATTGTTCCTGGATATTGCAGCGCAAGGTGATTTACAGCCGCCAGGCAGCCTAGGTGAAATTCTCAAAAATCTGGTGCTGAGCTTTGTAGCGAACCCGGTGGTTGCCATTGCTGAAGCGAATTTTATTGGAATTCTGGCATGGTCAATTGCGTTAGGAATTGCCTTCCGTCATGCATCACACACAACTAAAACCTGTTTAAATGACGCTGCCAATGCAATCAATTATGTAATTCGTCTGGTGATCAGCTTTGCACCAGTCGGTATTTTTGGTCTGGTTGCCGTGACTTTTGCCGAAGCGGGCCTAGATACCTTGACCAGCTATGCGCATTTATTAGCTGTTCTGCTGGGTACCATGGTATTTGTAGCCTTGGTGATTAACCCGTTAATGGTCGGTTTCATTACCCGTCGTAATCCGTATCCACTGGTCTTTACCTGCTTACGTGAAAGTGGCATTACCGCGTTCTTTACCCGCAGTTCTGCTGCCAATATTCCGGTAAACCTGGACTTGGCAAAACGCTTAGGTGTGAAAGAGACTACTTCAAGCGTAGCAATTCCTTTAGGTGCAGCAATTAACATGGCCGGTGCATCAGTGACGATTACCGTGTTGTCTTTAGCTGCAGTAAATACTTTAGGTGTTAATGTTGACTTCACTACTATGCTAATTCTTTCTATCGTAGCGACTGTGTCTGCGTGTGGTGCTTCAGGTGTGGCGGGTGGTTCACTATTGCTGATTCCCGTGGCTTGTGGCCTGTTCGGGATTTCTTCAGATATCGCGATGCAAGTGGTGGCGATTGGTATGGTGATCAGTGTATTGCAGGACTCTACCGAGACTGCACTCAACTCATCTACCGATGTTTTATTTACAACAGCAGTAGACCGCGCTACAGATTGATTTTATATTGAAGAATCAAGATGTTTTTCTAATGATATTGCCATGCCATTACAGCGTTTACCATCGTGGGTTCAATTGGGTGCATTCTTCCTTGCGGTAAATGCCGGAATGATTAATGTATTAGGACTGGTGACCGTGTTGCATCAGTCCGTTTCACATATGACCGGTAACGTCAGTATGCTGGCGATGGCGCTGCTGGACTGGCAACCACGCCAGATTTTGTATCTGATTCTGGTTACGCTCTGTTATGTGATTGGCTCGATGTATAGCGGGCTGATTTTAGGAAATAGTCACTTTCGCTTGGGACGCCTGTATGGTTATCCTTTAAGCCTAGTGGCTTTTTTTATATTCATTTGCTGGCTGTTATTGCCCTATTTCCCGCGTTATGCCTTGTTATGGGCCTGTGTCGCGATGGGTGTACAAAATGCCATGGTCAGCCACTATAAAGGTGCGATTATCCGGACCACCCATTTGTCTGGTGTACTGACCGATTTAGGTCTGGCTATGGGCTATCGTCTGCGTGGTCTGGTCGTAGAATCCCGTAAAGTGATCCTGCATATGCTGATCTTGGCCGGCTTTTTGGTGGGTGGCATACTTGCCAGCTGGATTTATCCTTATTTAAAATTAAATGCATTCCTGGTCCCTACAGTGTTAAGCCTGCTGCTTAGCCTGACCTATTGGGTGATCTATTTACGTTATCGACATCAACACGACTAATTTCTGGAAGTTCTCATGGTTAAAAATGCATTACAGGCACAATTGTTAAAGGCAGGCCTGGTCGATAATAAAAAAGCCAAAAAACTGTCTAAACAGGCGGTACATGAAAAGCGCACAGGCGACAGTAAAGAAGCCGAAATCAAAGCCAAGATTGAGCAGGACAAACAGGAAAAGCTGGCTAAAGACCAAGCCATTGAACAGGCTAAAAAAGCCCAATTGCAGGAAAAAGAACTTAAAGCGGCGATCATGCAGATGATTAATCAGCATAAAATTCGTGATACGGATGGCGAGATCAGTTATCAGTTTATTGATGACAGCAAGATCAAGAAAGTTTATATCAACCAACAGATTTATAATGCACTAGTCGCTGGCAGTCTGGTGATTGCACGTGAAAATGAAAGTTATGCCTTCCTGCCTAAAGCTCTGGCAGATCGTATCAATTCAAAAATGGAAGGCTTTATCATTGTGAATAATTCAGAGAAAAATGAAGAAACCACTGATGAAGAAGATCCATATGCAGCTTATGTGATTCCTGATGATTTAATGTGGTAAGCACATTTTCCTTAAAAAGGAAAGCATAAATAAAAAACCGGCATATTTGCCGGTTTTTTTAATCTGTTTCATTAAGTCTATGTCAGCTTGCCTTTTGCATATTCTTGTTTTAATAGATAGCAAATTTCACTCAATTCAAATCCTATTTAATAACTTTAGATTTCATATAACGAGCCTTAAATGAAAGCGCTAATCACTAAAATTTAGTCTGTAAATACTCAATAAACCCCTCAATTTTCTTAATAACGTATAAGCAGATATGCAAAGGACTCACGTTATTTTGCTAAGCTTTTTCTACTCTATACTTTGCTCTTTCTAAGAGCGCTATTACATAATGTATAGAGCTTTTAAGAATTTTTTTCGGATCTTTTTTTGAATACAAGTAACGATCAATTTTTTCAAAAGATTCATCATTAACCACTATCTCCAATATAGTGTTATTAATTTCATGGCTTATTGATTGCTCAATATGTTCCAGTTCATAGGAATGTAGAACTTGTGCTATAACTATTTGAAGATTTTTCATTTTTAATGATTAAGATTATATGATTTTAATCCTAGCACTATCGTAAGTATATAAAATGTAAAATAAACATTAAGTTATGTCGAATTAACATAATTAAACGCTATATTAAATTCTTTAATTCACTTTGACATTTTTAATTTTTTAAAGTTAGAAAAAATACAAGCTAGGCTGTTATATCAATTTTTCACGTTTCCTAGCCATTAACCGATCAATTTTTCATCTATTTATTCAATCTGAATTAATCTCAAGGAAGAAAAAACTATTCCGATAAAATAAAAACAAATGCCTGAATAGTGATTAAGTTCGCAGTCTCTAAGAAAGATATGTTTTAAAAGGTTATCCTGGATTAAAAAATTGCGTTTAAACCTATAAACTCTAACAAATTTTTTGAGTTAAAGAGAAAGATCAGTTGGAACAGTTTAATTTTATTCAGAATATTCGAGATTGGGCCGATCAGTACCCATGGCTGGAAATGTTATCTTCACTGAGTATTGTGATTTTACTGGCCATCCTTGCCAATGTGTTTGCCAAACAGATTGTCGTACGTGGCATTCGTCAACTGATTTCCAAAATGCCCTTTGCCAATAATCAGATTTTTGCTGAACATAGCGTGATTCGCCGGATTTCCAATATTGTTCCGGCAATCGTGATTATGAACGGGATTACCACAGTTCCACATTTATCCGACAAGGTACAAACTTTTGTACAAATGGGTGCTCAGGCATTTATTTTCCTGACCATTGCTCTGGCGCTCGGTGAATTATTGAATATCTTTAACCTGATCTATCAGCGCAATCCTAAGTCACGCAATAAGCCGATTAAAGGTTATTTACAGCTGGTCAAGCTGATCATCTTCATTGTTTGTGGCTTAATGATTTTAGGCACCTTCCTGAAAAAAGATGTATTCACCTTACTTGCCGGTTTTGGTGCGATGGCCGCTGTCCTGATGCTGGTTTTTCAAAATACCATTCTGTCACTGGTCGCTTCGGTTCAGATTTCATCTTATGACATGGTACGTATTGGTGACTGGATTGAAATGCCGACCCTAAATGCCGATGGTGATGTCATTGATATGTCATTACATACAGTGACTGTGCAGAACTTTGACAAGACAGTGACCACCATTCCAACCAATAAACTGGTGACTGATACCTTCAAAAACTGGCGCGGCATGCAGGAAGCGGGTGCCCGTCGAATCAAGCGTTCAATTCATATTGATCAAACCAGCGTGCATTTCATGACAGCTGAAGAACAGAACAAACTGAAAAGTTTCATCCTGCTTGATCAATATCTGAATACCAAATCAGAAGAGCTAGATAAATTTAACCAGCAGCTCCAGCACCATTCACAATACAACCAGCGCCGTCTGACCAATTTAGGCACGTTCCGCGCTTATTTGGAATTTTATCTGCAACAGCATCCTGGCATTGCCAAAGATTTCTCATTGATGGTGCGTCAGTTACAACCGACCAGCGAAGGTTTACCACTGGAAATTTATGCTTTCACCAATACGACGGTTTGGGCAGAGTATGAAAATATCCAGTCCGATATCATGGACCATATTCTGGCGATTATTCCGGAATTTGGATTGAAGGTGTATCAGGCGCCTTCTGGGAGTGATTTTAAGGAATCTTTTAATGCGAGTTCTTCATCTCCGATTATCACTTAAGCTAACCTCTTAACTTAAGCCCGAAATAATCTCTTATTTCGGGCTTTTTTATTCTCAGTATTTAAAACGATTTCAAGCTCTTATTTTTAGTTTTCATATCAGCTGGCATAAATCTGGCATGAGTTTCTGCTCTGCAACCTAAAGTTTGATTTAGTTAAACATTTGTGGCAATTTCACTCAAATTCAGACTTCAAAAAGCAGAATCCTTTATAATCCTCGCAAAGAAAATACATGATAAGAGTACGTGAATGTTTCGATGGCTTGAACGGCTGGTAGATCCCTATCCCACCAAAAACCTGAATCAACCCTTACCCACCAGGTTTTTCCCCTTTGTCTGGCAAGCAGCTTATGGGGTACGTCGTTATTTGCTGGTTCTGGTGCTGTGTACCGCAGGTGCAGCCAGTTTCGAGGCCTTACTGTATTCAAAAATTGGCGATCTGGTAAACTGGTTGAGCCAAAGTCAACCAGAAACTTTTTTAGATCAACATGCCAGCAACCTGACCTTATTAAGTATTATCTTGCTGGCCAATATCCTGTTTGCCAGTGCCCAGTCCCTGATCAAGCATCAGATTTTATATAGTAATTTCCCGATGCGTCTGCGTTGGCGCTTCCATAATTTATTGCTCAAACAGAGTTTGGACTTCTTCCATAATGATTTTGCCGGACGTTTATCGGCCAAAGTCATGCAAACGGCGCTGGCGATCCGAGAATTCTGGGTCATTTTGGGCGATATGCTGGCCTATGTGCTAATTTATTTCGTCACGATTAATATTGTTTTGGGTGCCATTTCACCCTTACTTATTTTGCCGCTTATGGTCTGGCTACTCTTGTTTATTTGTGCCGCCTGCTATTTCATTCCAAGATTAAGCAAGATTTCATCCTTACAAGCGGATGCGCGTGCAGTCATGACCGGACGTGTGACTGATGCCTATACCAATATTCAGACCGTAAAACTGTTTGCGCATGCAGGCCGAGAAAGTCAGTATGCCAAATCCTCCATGCAGGAATTTATGGTTACGGTATATAAACAGATGCGTCTGGGCGCTCAATACGAAATCAGCATTCTGATGCTAAGTGTTGTGCTATATGCAGGTGTGCTGGGAACTGCAATCTGGCTGTGGATGCAAGGTCAAGCTCAGCTCGGGATCATTGCAGCAACCACAGCGATGGTATTAAAGCTGAATAGTATTGCCGAGTTTATGATGTGGCAGACCTCTGCCCTGTTTGAAAATGTCGGTACTATTCAGGACGGGATGAAAACACTGGGACGTCGAATCAATATTCAAGACAAAGAAGATGCGAAAGAACTGGAACTGAAACACGGTGAGATTAAATTCGATAATGTCACTTTTGCCTATAATGAAAAACCGGTGATTGACCAGTTTAATCTGACCATTCGTCCGGGTGAAAAAATCGGCATCGTAGGTCGTTCCGGTGCCGGTAAATCGACTCTGATTCAATTGTTACTGCATTTCTATCATCTGAATCAGGGCCGTATTCTGATTGATGGTCAGGATATTGCCGATGTCACTCAGGATAGCCTGCGTAAAAATATTGCGCTGGTCACTCAGGATACGTCTTTGCTGCATCGTACCGTGGCTGAAAATATTAAATACGGCCGTCCGGATGCAACTGATGAAGAGATGTTTGAAGCTGTACGCAAGGCCAAAGCAGAAGAATTCATTCCAAATCTGACTGATTTGCGTGGCCGTAGAGGCTATGATGCTTATGTCGGTGAACGTGGCGTGAAGCTTTCTGGTGGACAGCGTCAACGTATTGCCATTTCCCGGGTATTCCTGAAAGATGCACCGATTCTGATTCTGGATGAAGCCACGAGTGCTCTGGATTCCGAGGTCGAAGCAGCTATTCAGAATAGTCTGGATGACTTGATGCAAGGTAAAACGGTTATTGCCATTGCGCATCGTCTTTCTACCATTGCGCAGATGGATCGTCTGATTGTGATGGATCAAGGGAAAATTGCCGAGCAAGGTACGCATGATGAACTGGTTGCCTTAAACGGAATCTATGCGCAGCTATGGCAGCGTCAAACCGGCGGGTTCTTGGTACAGCAACATCCCAAAACTGACAACTTGCACGAAGCATAATTGCTCTATCCAGTAGTAACTGACATCTACAACAGAAACCGAAGCGTTCTATTTGAGTCATTAGAATAGTAATGCTTCGGTTTGCTTTTATGTGAATATCGTCTATTCCATAAGAATTTTTTAAGTTTAGATTTTTCTAAAAGTGATCCTGTTTTGAATTAGAAGAAATCTGTAGCCTTAAAATTAAATCCCTAAAATATCTCTGTTTTACATTGATTTCCAACTTTAAATTAGGCTACTCTGCTTTAAGTTGATTGAAATCTGCTTGTGGAAATTGCCACAGCTTTGTCCAACAATTTTTATCAAGAAAATGGCTTTTTCATGCCAATATGAAGATGAAGTGAAAATAAAAAAATTTGAATGAGTGCAACGGATCGCGCATGAAAACAATAGCTCCTCGCCAAGACCAAGGTATTCCAGGTGTATACGGTCTCTTGCTTCTCGATGTCATTTCCCGCTGGGGGTATAATAATGAGTCGCTTTTTAAGCCTTTTGGCCTGACCAGTGAACAGTTGGCAGATCCTGATTACCGTATTCCGACACCAGTCGCCAATGAACTGGTCAAGCATGCCCTGAAACTCACTGGTGAACCGACACTGGGTTATCACTTAGGTACCCAGATGCGGATTTCAATTCATGGCTTTATCGGTTATGCCATCATGACGGCGAATAATATTACCGAAGCTCTGGTGCTGGCGAATCGATTCATTCAGTTACGTTTACCCTTCCTGCAGTTATTTTTCTCGACCTTTGGCGCTAAGGCAACGGTACAGCTGCAAACTGATATCCAGCTTGAACCGCTTCGTACCGAAATTTCGATTGCCCTGATGATTGGTCTGATCAGTATGGCTAAGGCTATTACCGGGGTTAACGATGCAACTGGTGAAATCGACTTCGATTTCAAAAAGCCGGAAGGCTTTGAACGCTTCATGGCGAAATTTCCTACGCACCAGTTCCGTTTTGAACAGCCGCATTTAATTTTAAGCTTTGATAAAAGCTACCTGATGAACAAGTTGGTACATGCCGATCCAATTGCCAGCCAGATTGCGATTAACCAATGTGAAGCTGAATTATCTGCACTTGGTGAACGACACCGGATTGCCATGCGGGTACTAGATATCCTGACTCATTCCGAACAGCATTATCTGAGTATTGAAAGTGTAGCTGAACGCCTGCATATGTCAGATCGAACCTTAAAGCGTCAGTTGGCCGCTGAAGGTACTTCTTTCTCTACGCTGGTGGATGAAGTGCGCTACCGGCATGCCACTTCCTTATTATCCCGTACAGACTTTACTCTGGAGCAGATCGCTGATGAACTTGGCTATAGTGATGTGGCCAATTTTAGTCGGGCGTTTAAGCGCTGGAGTGGTCGTAGCCCGAGCAACTGGCGTAAAGATCCTTATTTATAAGCAAGGATAAACCTTTTGTTTTGACCAAAAAGAATGTATAAAACATATCAAAAATGATCTTAAGATTTTTAGGGAGTTATCAATGAATCATCCTTCAGAATTAAAGTACGCAAGTACACATGAATGGGTACGCATTGAGGGTGATCTTGTTGTGACCGGTATTTCCGACCATGCACAGGATGCATTAGGTGATCTGGTTTATGTAGAAGCACCAGATCTTGACTCACATATTACTGCGGGCGAACAGGCTGGCGTGGTTGAATCAGTGAAAACCGCTTCTGATATTCATGCGCCTGTCTCTGGTACAGTCGTTGAAATCAATGCTGCACTTGAAGATGATCCTGACTTCATTAATGATGACCCGTATGGCAAAGGCTGGATCTATAAAATCAAACCGGACAATATGGCAGATGTAGAAAAGCTACTGTCTAATACAGAATATGAAGCTGGCCTATAAGCTACTTTGATTTAGTATGGAAAAATAAGAATCAGCCTGCGGGCTGATTTTTTTACGCATTGAAAACTTCGTATTTAAAGCTCACCATCAAATACAATGTATTTATATCGGAATTTTATTGTATTTTTCACACATTTTTCTTAAAGTCTTTGCTGTACCTGCTATCACTCGCATCAGATAGCTCAGGCTGCTTTATAAAAATAATATTCATGCTCATCGCAGCATTTCCCTATAGATCAATTTAGGAAAATTATGAAATCCAATCTATTGCCTTTATGGACCAAGCCTTTTGTGCTGTGTCTGGCCAATAACCTGTTTTTATTTATTTTCTATTTTGCACAAACCACGATTTTACCGATTTATATCCTGAAAGAATTAGGCGGAAACTTAGCTCAGGCTGGTCTTGCCATGACCTTGTTCATGATTTCAGCGATTGCGGTACGTCCATTTAGTGGCCTGATTATTGAAAAATTGGGTATCCGTAAAACCCTGATTATTTCTGGAATCTTTTTCAGTCTATTTTCCCTAGCTTACTTGCTTGCCGATCAGCTGACGACCTTATTTATCATCCGTTTTTTGCATGGGATCTGGTTTAGTATTTTGACTACAGTCTGTGTTCCTGTGGTGAATCAGTTTATTCCAGAACAGCGTAAAGGCGAAGGCATGGGCTATTACGTTATGTCAGTCAATCTGGGTATTGTTCTTGGACCTTTGATTAGCTTAAGTCTGATTGAATACTGGTCTTATTTTCAGATCACAACGCTGCTTATTGCATTAGTTTTTATCGGATTTGCTTTCTGCTTAATGATTCCGGTCAAGGAGCCTGAGCACATCATTCAAACTGTTCCTGAGAAAAAAGGACTGGTGTTGTCTGATGTTGTAGAAAAGAAAGCGCTGCCTGTTGCTGTTCTGGCAGCTCTGATTTCCTTCTCTTATGCCAGCATCATGTCTTTTATTGCACCTTTTGCTGCCAGTAAAAATCTGATGACTTATGCCAGTTTGTTTTTTGTCGTATTCGCCATTTCCATGATGAGCTTGCGTCCAATTACCGGAAAAATTTACGATCGTAAAGGCTCACAATATGTGATTTATCCTGCGCTATTAGTATTTAGTTTAGGACTCTTTTTACTGAGTCAGATTCAGACCCTATGGGGATTTCTGCTAGCTGCGGTATTGATTGGTGTCGGTTTTGGCAGCGCACAACCTTGCATCCAGACACTAGCCATTCAACGTGCACCGAAACACCGGATTGGTTATGCAACTTCGACCTTTTATACCTTCTATGATGTAGGAATTGCGGTCGGCTCGCTACTGATTGGGGCGCTTATTGCGACTTATAGTTATCAGTTCGCCTTTATTCTGTGTGGTTTACTCACCTTATGCAGTATCGTTTACTTTAAATTGGTCGTTCAAGTTAAGACTGCCTAATACAAGTTAGTGTCTAAATATAATAAAAAACAGGCAGATGAACTGCCTGTTTTAATTCTGACGCGAAGATGTACTTATTCAGATGCTGAAGTATTTTCCTGTTCTTTCTCTTCAGCTTTCGGTTCTTGCATCATCGTGAATTGTGTTGCTTCTCCAGCAGCAGGATTATCCTGGCGGTTGCTTTTCAGCTTGATCTGTAAACGTAATTCATTAGTCGAATCAGCATTACGCAATGCTTCCTCATAAGAAATCGCACCCTCGTTATACAGGTCAAATAAGGCCTGATCGAAAGTCTGCATGCCCAGTTCACGAGATTTGCCCATAATGGCTTTCAGCTCATGAAACTCACCTTTTAGAATCAGATCAGAAATCAAAGGTGTATTTAACATGATTTCAATTGCAGCCCGACGCCCTTTTCCATCCTGAGTACGAATCAGACGCTGGGAAATAATCGCCTTCATATTCGAAGATAAATCCATTAATAACTGATTACGGCGTTCTTCCGGGAAGAAGTTAATAATCCGGTCCAAAGTCTGGTTAGCATTATTGGAATGCAGTGTACCCAGACATAAATGTCCGGTTTCAGCAAAGGCAATTGCGTGTTCCATGGTTTCGGTATCGCGAATCTCACCGATCAGAATTACATCGGGGGCCTGACGCAAGGTATTTTTCAGCGCATTGTGCCAGGAATGGCAATCGACTCCAACTTCACGGTGAGTAATCATGGATTTCTTGTGTTTATGTACATATTCCACCGGATCTTCCACGGTAATGATATGCCCCGCCGAATTTTCATTGCGGTAGTCAATCATCGCTGCCAGAGAGGTCGATTTACCTGAACCCGTTCCTCCTACAACCAGTACCAGACCGCGTTTTTCCATAATCACGTGTTTCAATGATTCTGGTAATTTCAGTTTCTGGAAATTTGGAATTTCTGCCGTAATGGTCCGGATTACCATCCCGACCTGAAGCTGTTGTACAAAAACATTTACCCGGAAGCGCGATACACCCGGTACAGTAATCGCGAAGTTACATTCTAGTTCAGCTTCAAACTCTTGACGCTGTTTATCATTCATCAAGCTATAAGCGAACAGTTTGGTTTTTTCAGCAGTTAAAGTCTGTTGTCCAAAGGGCTTCATTAAGCCCTGATGTTTAATACTCGGTGGAAAATCTGCGGTAATAAATAAGTCTGAGCCCCCATATTCCACTACTTTGGTCAGCATGTGATGCATGAATTTTTTTGCTTCGTCCAACAGTTCTGCCGTGAACATTCTCTTCCCCTGGAAATACACAATTACATGAATTTAAATGCTTGATTCATGCCAATATCATTTGATTTTTATTGTGCAGCGTTTTTTTTAAAGCCTCAAATTGATTTGATTTATAAAGAAAATATTTTTGGAATATTATGTGATGAAGTTCAACAAAATATCAATTAACTAGGCAAAATTTGCATTTTAAAAACTACTTCATTTTAAAAGAATATTACGATGAACAAGATCATATTCAGGATAAATGCAAGATGGTGAAACTGAATTCACCAGGTAAGTAAGGATAAAATTAAAAAATTAGATAGGTGGCTGAAAGCTGCCTTGCTTAAAAGCCACCATTAAAGAAGATTTATGACTCAGTTCTATTGAGCTGAATAGTAATCTGTTTATTAAAAAAAGATTAATCAGGAGAAAGTACACGCGATCCGGACTGTTCCAGAAGTGAAATCTGTGCATTTTCTGCCTGTAAAACAGGATTAATACGACTGCTCTTCAGCTTGATTTGCAAACGTAATTCATTGCTGGAGTCTGCATTACGCAAGGCTTCTTCATAAGAAATAATGCCTTGGTTATATATATCAAATAATGCCTGATCAAAGGTTTGCATGCCCAGTTCCCGCGAACGAGCCATAATCGTTTTAAGCTCATGGAATTCACCTTTACGAATCAGGTCAGAAACTAAAGGGGTATTTTGCAGAATTTCTACCGCAGCCCGACGACCTTTACCATCTTCAGTGCGAATTAGCCGCTGAGAAATCACGGCTTTGATATTAGCTGATAAATCTAGCAGTAACTGATTACGGCGTTCTTCTGGGAAGAAGTTAATAATCCGGTCCAGTGCCTGATCGGCATTATTAGAATGGAGTGTGGCAAGACATAAATGGCCAGATTCAGCAAAGGCAATTGCATGCTCCATACTGTCTGTATCCCTGATTTCGCCAATCACGATGACGTCAGGTGCCTGCCGCATGGTATTAATCAGTGCATTGTGCCAGGAAACACAATCTACACCAATTTCGCGCTGGGTGATCATCGACTTTTTATGCTGATAGACATATTCCACCGGGTCTTCGATCGTAATAATATGCCCTTCAGTATGAGTATTACGGTAATCAATCATAGCTGCTAATGTAGTCGATTTCCCGACACCCGTTGCACCAACTACCAGCACCAGACCACGTTTCTGCATGATGACCTGTTGCAATGAATCCGGTAAGCCTAGTTGCTCAAAGCTGGGAATATCGGTCGTAATGACCCGAATCACCATGCCTACATTGTGCTGTTGCTGGAAGACATTAACCCGGAAACGCGACACGCCCAGGATGCTAATACTAAAATTGCATTCCATCACCGATTCAAATTCCTGAATCTGTCGCTCATTCATCAAGGCATAAGCAAACAAACGGGTCTTATCGGCTGTGAGTTTCTGCTGGCCAAACGGTTTCATTAACCCTTGCTGTTTGATACTGGGCGGGAAATCAGCTGTAATAAAAAGATCGGAACCACCATATTCAACGACTTTGGTCAGCATATGGTGCATAAATTTACGTGCTTCATCGAGTAATTCAGTTGTATACATAGCAAGCTTACCGGGATCATTACTCATCCGCTGTTTAAAAACAGTATCAGGCTGACCTCTAATAAATTATTGTTATTGTTTATTTTTTTAAATTAATTATTTTTTATGAATTTTTTAAAATCGTTTTAATACTCATTGTTTTAATTTTCAAAATATCGAATTGTTGCTTTCAGCATTTAGAAAAATACTTCTGAACAACCATATCCGATCATAATATCTTTCCTCAACGAATTGAGGAAAGATAAGATCGTGAGTTTAAGCGCTACGCTTTAAACTTTCGCATCGCAGTGAATCAGCCATATTTAACAATAATTGCTCGGTTTTTGTCCAGCCCAGACATCCATCAGTCACTGACTGGCCGTAAACCATATCTTCAGAGATTTTCTGATTGCCATCGACCAGATGACTTTCGAGCATTACACCCCGCACATTGCTGTGCAAACGTTCAGCGACGATTTGCTCCAGCACTTCAGGTTGTAGCATTGGGTTTTTTGAACTATTACCATGACTGCAATCAATAACCAGGGCCGGCAAATCGGTTGAGTGTTTCGCTTTAATTTTTTCAATTTCAGACAACTGGTAGTTCGGACCACTATTTGAACCACGCAGGATCAAATGTGCTTTTGGATTCCCTTTTGAGCTCAGGATACACGGCAGACCCGATTGGCTCATGCCCATGAACTGATGTGGATTGGAAGCTGACTGAATAGCATCAAGAGCAATTTGAATCGAACCATCTGTCCCATTTTTGAAACCGATGCTGTACGGCATATGGCTGGAAATTTCACGGTGAATTTGTGATTCACTGGTACGCGCGCCAATCGCGCCCCATGCCAATAGATCATCGAAATACGCTGTCGCCATTGGACTTAAGATCTCTGAGGCAATCGGCAGGCCCATGCCAATCAGTTTTAGGTACAGTGCACGAGATTTTTCCAGACCCAATTGCATATTGGATGAGCCATTGAGTTCTGGGTCATACAGGAAGCCTTTCCAGCCGACAGTAGTCCGTGGTTTTTCAATATAAGCCCGCATAACCAGGAAAATTTGATCTGAGACCTGTTCCTGAAGCTGTTTTAATTTTTCTGCATATTCCAGTGCGGAAGCTTCATCATGAATGGAACATGGTCCAGTAATCACCATTAAACGGTGATCTTTACCCTCTAAAATATTTTGAATAATTTGACGCTGTTCAGCGACTTGTACAGCCAATTGCGGAGACAGTGGCAATTGCTGCTTAAGCTGCTGTGGTAAAGCTAAAATGGTTTCTGTTTGATGTTGTTGTGATGTATGTGCAATATTCATGACTTTAAATCCTGGGACTGGCAATCAGTCCAAACTTTTATTTGAGCGTTATGGGTCTAATCGAAGATGTCGAAAGCGTCATTAGCTGGCTAAAGTAAGACCAATAAAAGTTGCTAAAGTATGAATAGTTAAAGTTTGTCATGGCTGTCTCCAAAAAATTGTTAAATCACATGCATAAAAAAACCTGATCAGGGTTGCCGATCAGGTATTAACTGGTGGGCAACCTTTTCATTGCCCAAACGCATTCAGGCAATTATCTAAACTGCCAGAAATAAAAATAAGCGTTTGAAATGATAGGTTGCTTTAACATGTTTATGTCTTTCATAAAAATGTGAATCTGAAATTAAAATACGCGCTCTATCCAGTTTTGACAAGTAGTAAATATAAAAAAAATATTTATCAGTATTTATACTTTTACTTATCGCCCTAGAATTCTAACCTTTCAGATATTAATAATGGACAAAGTCGTGACGGTCAGCAGACTTTGCCCATTTCCTTAAAACCAAGAGCATATTAGATCTTGGTTTTGGCATTTGCAATTAACGGGTTACGCGATTCCATGCATCACGTACTGCAAATTTTGCCTGTTCCCAGTTCAGACGTGACTGGCCTTTTGCCTGTTCCCATTTTACTTTCAGATCGCTTTCTACATCTTCAAAACGGGTATTAGCATCATATGCTCCACGGTTTTCATAACCGACACGATAGGCCGCATCATAGTCACGATCGTAATCTAAATCGCTATACGTGGTACGGGCATCTGAATAATAAGGGGTTTCAACGGCATTATCTCGCCAGAATGCTGCTTCTTCAGTCGGGTTCACAGCTTCGCCTACGCCTTTACCTGCGAGACCACCGACCACTGCCCCCACAACACCGCCTACTGCTGCACCAACAGGACCGCCTGCTGCACCGACCGCTGCACCTGCAGCTGCGCCACCGGCAGCACCTACGCCTGTGCCAATAGGATGTGCACCTGGCTCGCCGCTAATTGGATCGGCATTTAAATCATCACGGACATCTTTAGGAGAATTTTTAATACGATCAAATCTATCATTCGACATAGAGCTTATCCTTATTCTTTAAAATGATTCTTAAACATGGTTTTAATCGCGTCTCTCAATACGCTTCTATTCACTATAAGCATCTGGCATGTAATGACCTTAGAAGCCTTGTGTTTTTTAGGTAAAGCTCTGTGGTGCTTTGATAGGCAAATGTATCTGATATATTTTAATTATTAAAATAAAAGGCCGGTGTTTACCGGCCTTTATGAAGTTTAAATCGCTAAATCATTTTAATCAAAATGAATCACGCTACGGATCGACTTGCCTTCATGCATCAGATCAAAGGCTTCATTGATCTGTTCTAATGGCATCGTATGTGTCACAAATGGTTCTAACTGAATTTCACCTTTCATGGCCTGTTCAACCATGCCCGGTAATTGAGAACGACCTTTAACACCACCAAATGCCGTACCCATCCATTTACGGCCTGTGACTAGCTGGAATGGACGAGTTGAGATTTCTTTACCTGCACCTGCTACGCCAATAATCACAGACTGACCCCAGCCGCGGTGTGCACATTCCAGTGCTGAACGCATTACGTCGACATTACCAATACATTCAAAAGAGTGGTCTACGCCCCAACCGGTCATTTCCACAATCACTTGCTGAATTGGCTTGTCATAGTCTTTCGGATTCACAAAATCAGTAGCACCAAACTGTTTAGCCAGTTCGAATTTATCCGGATTGGTATCCACGGCAATAATACGGCCGGCTTTAGCCTGACGAGCACCTTGTACAACTGCAAGACCAATACCGCCTAAGCCAAATACAGCGACGCTATCGCCTTCCTGTACTTTAGCAGTGTTATGTACTGCACCAATACCTGTAGTCACGCCACAGCCTAATAAACACACTTGCTCATGGTTAGCTTCAGGGTTAATTTTCGCTAGAGAAACTTCTGCAACGACTGTATATTCAGAGAACGTTGAACAGCCCATATAATGATAAATCGGCTGGCCATTATAAGAAAAACGGGTAGTTCCATCTGGCATTACACCTTTACCCTGAGTCGCACGAACCGCTACACACAGGTTGGTCTTACCCGATTTACAGAACAGACATTCACCACATTCTGCTGTGTAAAGTGGAATCACATGATCACCCGGTTTCAGACTCGTTACGCCTTCACCTACCTCAACGACCACACCCGCACCTTCGTGGCCTAAAATGGCTGGAAATACGCCTTCCGGATCATCACCAGACAAGGTAAATGCATCGGTATGACATACGCCAGTATGGCTAATTTTTACCAGTACTTCACCTGCTTTTGGTGGAGCAACATCTACTTCCACAATTTCTAATGGCTGACCTGGGCCAAATGCAACCGCTGCACGTGATTTCATGTAAGACGATCCTTTTATTACTGATTTACAGATGATTAACAGTAACCTCTTTCTATTCGGATATTCAACCATTAACATCACTAGTTGAGGAATAAAACCCCTATAACTAATGGAACATCAATGACTAAGCCCTCGTCAATTACATGTTTAAGTATTTTTGTTTTTAGCCTGACTATTTCTGGCTGTGAATTAGCTCCCAATACAGCAAAAGAAGAAGCTATTACTCCAGTACAATCGGCCCACTGGATTAAAGAGGAACAACTGCCACAGATTCAGGAAGGTAAAACGGCTTATCTGCCTTTATATGACGGTTTTATGAGTATGGCGGCACGGTTATATCTGATCAATCAGGCCAAATACCATCTCGACCTACAATATTACATCTGGAAAGATGACTATATTGGCAATATGATCCTCTCCCAATTATTAAAAGCCGCAGACCGTGGCGTGAAGGTTCGAGTTCAAATTGATGACCAGAACGGAACTAAACTGGATGATAAGCTGCTGGCCTTAGCCCAGCATCCTAATTTCGAAGTCCGACTATTTAATCCTTATAAATTCCGTCAATTGCGTGCCCTAGATTACGGATTCCGTATGAAATATGTTAATCCGCGCATGCATAACAAACTGATTATTGCGGATGGTACGGCAGCGGTCACGGGTGGTCGGAATATCAGTAGTGAATATTTTGATGCCAGTGAGGATTTTCAGTTTAGCGATGTCGATATTTTCTTTGCCGGGAAACCAGCCCACGATGCGAATCAGACCTTTATCAAATTCTGGAACGATGATCTAAGCTATGATATCCGACAAGTTCTGAATGATTCAGGCAATCCACAACTTTTAAAACGGTTGAGAACCGAATTTAAAGAAGATGAAGTCGATAAGAATGAGCTGAAACGCCGAGTCGGTATTGCGGAACAGCAGATTGATGAACAGCTGAGAAAGCGCCCGATCAAATGGGGAAATGCCTATTTTGTTGCCGATGCCCCTTCCAAGGTCCGTCGTAGCGCCCAGAATGGCGATTATATTTATACCCATATGCTGGAACTTATGGGTGAACCCAAAGATCATCTGGAACTGGTTTCTTCTTATTTCATTCCCACTCAGGAAGGTGCGGATTATTTAAGTAAACGTGCCCAACAGGGTGTCAAAATCAGAATTTTAACCAATTCTTTCCAAGCGAATGATGTAGCTTTAGTACATGCCTATTATCAGCAATACCGTAAACAGCTCCTCAAAAATGGAATCGAACTATGGGAATTCAAACCTTATATTGAACGGCCAAAACGGACCTGGTATGAAATTATGACCGGTAATATTATTCCGGCTAAAAATAAGAACAGTTCCAGTCTACATGCCAAATTCTTTGATCTGGATGGTATGGTATTTATTGGTTCCTTTAACTTTGATCCACGCTCTGCCTATTTAAACACTGAAGTCGGTCTGGTGATTGAATCAGATCAGCTCCAAGACGAAATTACCAAGTCCTTAAACCAGTATTTACCCAGAATGGCTTATCAGCTTAAGTTAAATAAAGAGGGTGAGATCATTTGGCTGGAACACCAAAAAGATAGTTCAGTCATTCAGCATAATCATGATCCTGAAACAACACAATTCCAGCGTTATATGATGAATCTGGCGACAAAATTCCCAGGAGAATGGTTAATGTAATGACAGATAAATTGCAATCAAATTACATTTAATGTGATTTTTCCTTAATTGATAGTTGGCTCTGGATATTTTAGATCTTTATTGGTGATAAGCTGAACAATATAAAATTGACTAAATCTATAAAGCAGGTTGTTCTACTTATATTTTTCAGCTTATTTCTTATACATTAATCAGATCAATGCTGACAAAGGTTTTACCTATTCCGTTGATTGCTCTAAAATTACACTTTTCCAGTATTTTGCGAATTTTCGCTTTCCACTCCCATGCAATTTTTTGATTTAAGCCGTCAGTTTAAACTCAGTGATATTCTCACCCCTGTTAAGACCTTGCAGGATCTGTCTCAACAAGAATGGTTTTTAGCCAAAGTACGGGTTGAACATGATTGCCTGTCTGATTCAGACTTGGTCGAAGGTCAGGTCGTACTTAAATCTAATCAGAATATCCAGGTCGAACTGGAATGGCTGATTCAGGATACCGGTTATGAATTACAGGTGCTATTTAAAGGTGTTGAAACCGAAGCTTCTGAAGAAACGCTGGTGATGGTTAAAGGTGCGCAACTGGTCGATGAACAACAGCAACTGATTTCTGCACAAGCTTTAAGTTTATGGATTGACGGGACATTACTTCCGATGTTGCCAAATATTCGCAAAGAAATTAAAGTGCGCTTAAACCTGTGGGATTATGTGGAATATGATGGTTAATTCATTTTTTCATTTCTAAAATTTAAAAGAGCCATATCGGCTCTTTTTCGTTTACAGGGAATTTACCTGATATTTTTAATTGGTTAAATTGCCCTTGCCTGAATATTTTTATGGCAATGCCTATTTTAGACATACAGATTAAGCTTGATTAAAATAATAAAGAGAAAACATCATGATTCCCCCTTCTGAATGGCAAAATATCCGTCAGGTAGTTGCTAATGCACAGCGTGCAGCAATGCATTGTTCGATCGCAACCGTCAATCCCCAAGGCTTTCCAAGTATTACTCCGATCGGAACTGTCTTTCTGGATCAGCAGTCTAGTACAGGTTTCTTTTTTGATACTTACTCCACCACCTTCTCTGAAAATTTACAGCATCAGCCACTTGCCTGCATTCAGGCTGTGAATAGCAGCAAACTGTTCTGGTTAAGTTCCATGTTCAAGGGAAAATTTAAGCATTATCCCGGTGTACGTTTATATGCAGAGATTGGCTCTTTACGTCCTGCAACAGCGGAAGAGATTGAGAAAGTTGAATCTCGTATCTCTACATTAAAATGGAGTAAAGGTAGCAAACTGATCTGGTCCAGCTTTCATCATGTTCGGGATATTAAAGTTAAGGATTATCGCTGGGTCGAATATCCCAATATGCAGGTAGAAAATACTTAAATACTTTCTAAAAATAAGCTTATTTCATAAATATACTTAATATTTATATTTATTCATAACTCAAATTAGACCGACATGCTCGAACATCATCCGGTAACTATCTGCTTTCTTATCCAGAGCCAAAGGATAAGCCCGGGATGAAGATGGCATCCGGTATAGATACAGGTCACGGCCAAGAAAATGTGCCTGTGTTGGCTCACCTATACCGGGTTTCAACGTACCTTCAGGCATAGAGAGCATCAAAGTATCTGTGGCCTTGTCGCCTGTAGTCATGATGTGGTTGCAGTCCGGCATTTTCCCTAATAGATCTTGCAAATTCGTTGGCACTACAATTTCCAGAAATTTATCGGAAGCATTTCCCTTCAGGCGTCGGATCTGATAAGCACTGTCAAAAATCGCAATCCCCGTTTCAGTTAGAAACTCACGGATTAGATGTTCCTGAAATTTTTTATTAGGTAAGTCCAAAAAGTAATCTTTATTTTTAAAGAAAATTAACCCAAATATCCGCCACATATCATTTTGGTAATTCGGATAATAAAAATTCATTTTCCAGCGCGTTGCGGGTGGCGGAAAACTGCCCAACATCAATAATTTGGCATTGGGCGGTAAAAATGGCGGTAATGGATGGGTTTCAATATCCGACATAAACTGTTCCAGATTCAGGTATTTCAGTTATTTTAGAATGCCTGACGGATCTTGCTAGCGACTTCTTGTCCCCAAAGTGTATAAACTTCCTTACTTGGATGAAAACCATCTTTGGCCATTTGTAAATTCATGGCCCGATATTTTTCAATATCGTATTCAATCCATTGCATGTTGATCTGCTTGTTCACAAATTTTTCCAGTTGTTGGTTCATGTGTTTGGCATATTGACCAAATAACCAGGCCAAAGGATTCGGTAAAGCTGGGAACATGTTCATTGGAGGGACACCGGCTGCAATGACCAGTTTTGGATTAAACTTTTGCTGGATTTTGCCATAAAATTGTTCCTGCTTCTTGATCCAGACATCGGCAGGCATGAGTTTAGTCACATCATTCACGCCAACTGAAGTCACGACCACATCATAGGATTTAGCTTCAATCTGGTCTAAAGTACGAATGACCTTTGAGGTGGTATCGCCCGTTTTTGCCTGTAACTTCCATTCAATTTCAAAGTCATTTCTTAACTCATGCAGAATTGCGCCGAGTAAGGCATCATCCTGATGATCTACGCCGACGCCTGCTGCTGCTGAATCACCTACAATCAGTAATGAAAGTTTTTTACCTATTCCTGTTTGACCTTCACGTGCACCTTCTGGTTCTGGAAGTTTTATCGTATTTTTTTTGACACGATTACCCTGAATTATGAGCGCGGGAATTAAGGCGATAGTGGCAGCTTTGAGCAACATAATGGACTAATTTATATAAAGATATGATTAATTTTACTGCAATTTATGGATTACGAGTAATACCTCAGCAGTCATTTTTAATGAATATTCACGTAACTTAGAATTTTGTCCGTACGCGACTTTTTAATCTTTATGTCTAAAATTTTTACTTAACGAGTAGATTAAAAAATTAAAAAAACCCGCCATTTAGCGGGATTTTTTAATGTAACTGATCTATCAAACTTTATGATCATTCCAGCGGTTCATGCGCTTGAACGTCCCAATATCATTAAAGCGAACACCCACTTCTTTCATGACTTTATGCGCTGTTTTAGAGGTCAACTGACGTATATAAAAGGGTTCTTTGACCACAAAATGATGGATCGCATGAGTTGAACCGAAATTACAGCAAAATAACTGGAATGGCACCATCCACCATGGATTCAATACCTGAGTTTGCTTGATGACATCGCGTGGATCAATATCACCATAATAATGCATATTGGAGCTAACGAATTGCAGGCTAAAAGAACGGATAAAATTCGGAATGATCCAAATTACTGCCAAGAAATTTACGAGCGGCATAGCTTCGATGATACTTTCCGACCAAAGCATTTCATAACCAAAGATTGGTGCAACGGCATTGCCTACATGAAAAACTACAAATAAATAGCACAAGCCATAATAAATCATACTTAATGGTAAGAAGCCTAATAGCTGAGAAATCATAGCAACTTTACGTTCTTTTTCAGGCTGTTTTTCCATAAAAAGATGAATCATCTTAAACATCTGAAATGGGCGTAAATAGACCGACATGAGCTGGTCACTAATCACTAGTATGCGGCGAATCCCCCATGGCATACCATTACTGATGCCACGTTCTTCAAGATCATATTCAGTGCCTGAATATTTATGATGATGCAAATGCATGCGTCGGCGAGCCCATGGACTAATCGTATTTGGACGAGCCAGCCACACTAAAGCCAACATTAAATGATGTGCCCAAGGTGTTTTTTTGAAATACATATAATGAATCAGGTCATGTTCTAATTCATGTGTCAGTGAAGCAAAAATTGCAATTAGGGGAATGGTGAACCACGCAGAAAGATAACCATATCCATATGCCAATGCGCATGCGATCATCCCCGTCCAGGCAAAACCTAAAATACTCGCACCAATGAAATTCTGATGTTTAAGTATAGGATAACGGGTACGTATTTCTTCCCCGGCCTGTGTAACGATATTTCTGACCTTAGAGATTCGCTGTTGGTCAGTCATATCCGAAGATGTAGACATATGGACAACCTTTAATTTCTGAACAGTTGTACATTAAAGGAATTTATAAAAAAGAGAAGTTATCTTTCCACTTTCGTAGCGAGTATGTCCAAGTTTTGGGCAGTTTTAGTAATTTTTTTAAGATCAAGAATAAAGCAGAAAAATAAGGAGATATTTTCTATAAAATTTATCGTCTAAAAATTCTTTTCTTAAAAATTTAATCATCTCTATTCTAATAGAATTTTTATTTTTATAGAAAAATAAAATTTATTCATCATCAAAGTGTTAATGACTTTTAGAGATTTAACTAATTATCTTAGTAATTTATAACGTTTTTAAATCCGATACCAGAATTATCCTACCTACTTTTATCCAAAATTTTGAATACTAAAAAGTAAAAAAGCCCCGAATGGAGCTTTTTAAATTGAGGTTTTAACCTAATTTATTGACTAATTTTAGCGGTAATACTTTCATTGCCAAACCGAGTGGCAACCAAGGCCATTTCGGTACATAGGCTTTGACTGGCGCTTTCTCAATTTCTTCTGCCAATAAACGTGAACCAGTTTTCTCATCTACTTCAAAAGGTAGCTTTTTCGCGCCTTCATTGATTTCAGTACGAATATATCCTGGGAAAATGGTAGTGACTTTAATTGGTGTATCTATCAGTTCAGCACGAATGCCTTCAGCCAGATGTGCAACTCCAGCCTTACTTGCGCCGTAAGCGGTCAAGTGTTTTGGCATACCACGCATTGCACTCATCGATGAAATCATCACCAGATGACCGGAGTTTTGTGCACGGAAAATTTCTACTGCAGCTTCACATTGTGCCAATGCAGAAATAAAGTTAGTTTCAACAGTAGCTTTATTGATCGCAAAGTTTCCTTTACCAATCCGGCGGCCTTCACCTACACCGGCATTGACAATAATTCGGTCAATGGTGCCAAAGTTTTCTTTAAAGGCACGGAAAACTTCAAAAACCTGATCATAATTGGTCACATCCAGTGTTTTGGCAATGACTTTAATATCATGTTGGCTTTCAAGTTCTTGCTTCAAAGTTTCCAGACGTTCCAGACGACGTGCACAAATCGCCAGGTTATAACCTTTTTTTGCAAATTCACGTGCCATACCGGCACCAATCCCTGAACTTGCACCAGTAATTAAAATCGTTTTAGCCATATTTTACCCTATCCCTTTATTTTTTCTAAGGTGTTTTATCTTCAATAATTTTTAAATCCAGGTTAGCAGGTCTGGACGCTGTGCTTTAATAAAATGATGTTCGTTCAAGCTGAGTAGCTGGGGTTCATTTCCGACCAGACGCAATGTAGTAATACTGGTATTGGTGATTGCCCAGTTTAAAGCGAAAGTTTTCTCTGGACTCAGACCTAGAATTTTACCTACCGCGACAGAAATGACACCGCCCGAGGTATACACGATTGCATAGCGCGGTTTAGTTTGCGCAAGCTGGTCGCATAAATTTTGCAAACCGGTTTCTACACGGCTTTTAAAATTGGGCCAGGATTCATCATATTCATGGTGATAATCATCACAGGTCCAGCGAGCAATCGCTCCACTAAAGATTTTGCTCAGATAATCCCGTGGATTGGCATGTTCTGAGACATCCTGCTTAAGCAGTTCTGGCTGATTAAAACGCGGTTCATAGCGGGCAAAGACCTGCTGATGATTAAACTCATTCCAGGCACTATCGGTCAAAATCTCGCTTTCAGGAAAACATTCATCTAGAGATAACTGCGCCGTTTGTTGATGACGTTGCATAGAACCAGCCACTACATACGGTGCTTCTTTCAGAATTTCATCAAAATAACGACCGAGCAGTTTTGCCTGTAATTCTCCATTTGGCGAAAGCTGATCATAACTGGCTGCCCCGAAAGATGCCTGCCCATGCCGGATCAAGTAAATGGTGGTCATTTTGGCATTAACTCTTTAAATTTCAGGATATATTTTTGTGCAATGTCATTGGCTTCCAGCTTTTGTAGACCAATCAATTTTAAGGCACGAATATGCAAGGCATGAGTCACTACCCAAAAATCCTTAAAGGCCTGATTATTGGTTTGTTTGTGGTAATAACGGTAATAGATCTGCTGGGCAATTACCGAGAGACGGAAAATCCCAAACACTTCATAAAATGTCCAGTTTTCCGGTTGCAGACCGGTTTTATCCAGATAGTAATCCACCACTTCTTTACGGGTAAACATACCTTTTAAATTGGTCGGCTGGCGACGTGTTGCTTTAAAAATGGCATTGTCCGTATCTTCTACCCAATAAGCCAAAGCAGAACCCAAGTCCATCAGCGGATCACCCAAGGTGGCCATTTCCCAGTCCAGCACCCCAATAACTTCAGTTGGATTTTGTGGATCAAGGATGACATTATCAAAACGCCAGTCATTGTGAATGACACAGGTTTTAGAATCAAATGGAATATTATCTTTCAGCCAGTTACGTACATATTTAAAAGATGGAACATTTAATGTTTTGGCTTTTTCATAACGCGCATCCCAACCTTCGACCTGACGACGGCAATAACCTTCACCCTTGCCCAGTTTTTCCAGTTCTGTACCGGTGTAAGGAACTTGGTGTAGTTCGATCAGCTTATCAATCACATTAATACATAGAGTCTGGATGTCTGATTTAGTCAGCTGCAGTTCAGGCGGTAATTTGGCGCGTGGAATAATACCTTCAATGCGTTTCATCACATAGAAGTCACAGCCAATGACTGATTCATCCTGACAGAGCGCCACCATTTCAGGTACGACTGGATAATGTTCAGCCAAGGCTTTTTGTACATGATATTCACGTGCCATGTCATGCGCAGATTTGGCTTTGGTGCCTTGAGGCGGGCGACGTAAAATTAAATCGGCATTGGCATATTGCAAACGATAAGTCCAGTTTGAAGCTCCACCGGAATATTGAGTAAGCTCTAAAGGACCTTCTACATTTACTCCTTGTTGATTTAACCAATCTGTGATGGCCTGTACATCCAGTTCCTCACCTTCACGAACTGATCCACCTACATCAATGACCGCCATAATTTTTCCTTAAAATCTTCTAATACGTTTCAATGTTCTGTATATAAAGCCAGCTTATTTTTTACGACGTGTGCTATAACCACGTTTTGCCAGTTCCAGCTTGGCAATCATACCTTTATGCACTTCATCCGGACCATCAGCCAGACGTAAGGCACGGGCTTGGGCAAAGAATCCGGTCAGCGGTGTATCACGAGAAACACCCGCACCACCGTGGATCTGAATCGCCATATCCACAACTTTTTCCAGTACACTTGGCGCAACGACTTTAATTGCAGAAATTTCAGTCAGTGCTGCCATATTCCCTAAAGTATCCATTTTATAGGCAGCATACAAGGTTAATAATCGAGCCTGATCAATGGCAACGCGAGCTTCAGCCACACGTTCCAGGTTACCACCCAGTTTTAAAATCTCTTTACCAAATGCGGTACGGCTCATACCCCGGTCAATCATAAGTTCTAATGATTTTTCAGCAGCACCGATGCAACGCATACAATGGTGAATACGGCCTGGCCCTAAACGGCCTTGGGCAATTTCAAAGCCTTGACCTGCACCGCCAATAAAATTCGAAACTGGAACACGAACATTATCAAAGCTGACTTCGCCGTGGCCATGTGGCGCATCATAGTCACCAAAGACTGGAAGCATCCGTTCGATTTTTACGCCTGCAGTATCGACTGGAACTAAAACCATGGAATGCTGATGATGACGGTCTTTGGTCTCATCCGGTGTATGTGCCATAAAGATAATGATTTTGGCATTTGGATCACCAAGGCCTGAAGACCACCATTTACGGCCATTCAAGACAATCTCATCACCTTCAACCACCGCCGTCGCCTGCATATTAGTAGCATCACTTGAAGCCACTGCAGGCTCAGTCATACAGAACACTGAACGGATTTTCCCTTCCAGTAGTGGCATTAACCATTGCTGTTTTTGTTCTTCAGAACCATAGCGCCACAATACTTCCATATTGCCACTATCTGGCGCATTACAGTTAAAGACGGTAGGTGCAATTAAGCTTCGTCCAGAAAGTTCAGCGATATGCGCATATTCCTGAACGGATAATCCCTGACCTAATTCTGGACAAGGCAAAAACATATTCCAGAGACCTGCCGCTTTGGCTTTATCTTTCAATGTTTCAAGTTCTGCCGGCCATTGCCATTTGGTCCAGTCACCGCCTTGATTCAGTTCATGCACCTGATGCCAGAAATCAGCCTCGACAGGTTCAATTTCATCAGTAATAAACTTTTTTGTTCTATTTAAATAATCCTGTGCACGTGCTGACAGCTCAAACATTGCTTTATCCCTCTGAATATTCTAATTCATACGCTTTACAACACCTTAACCCAAAACTTATTATGAATAAAATGATTTAATTCCATATAGTAGTATGCATAGTATTCATTCAAAAACCGTGATGGATCTACGAAATTTTCATCGTATTGATATTAATCTTTATCCACTTTTTATTGCCATTTACGAACAAAACAGTATTTCTAAAGCTGCGCAAATTCTATCGATAAGCCAGTCAGCGGCCAGTCATGCTTTACAACGTTTAAGACAGCATTTACAGGATGATTTATTTGTGCGAACGGGTAGCAAGATGCAGCCCACACCGTTTGCGGATCAAATCTATCCTGAAATTAAAAATGCACTTTTTGCGATTCAGAATATTTCGATGCAGCATCAGCAATTCAGACCAGAATTGATTCATAGCTTAAAAATTGCTGTACATGATGAAATTGAACCCATGATCTTTCCTAAACTGGTTCAACATTTTCAACAAATAAATCTGGACCTTCAACTGAGTAGCATGAAACTCGACCGTAAAAATATTGCTGCAGATCTTGCCTCTCAACAGGTCGATTTTGTCATTGATCTGGAGCAAAGTATTAGTGAAAAAATCCAATTTGAACGACTGGTACAAGATGAATTCGTGGTCTGTACACAACAAACAGAAATGAATGAACAGGTTTATCTAGCCTCACCTCATATTGGGGTTTCCTCACGCCGTACAGGAGTTCTAGTTGAAGATATATATTTAAGTCGAAAACATTATTCCCGACAGATTTTTTTACGTTGCCAGCACTATTCGACAGCCCTGCAAATTCTGGAACAGCAAAAGACTGCCATGCTGACGATTCCTAAAAATGTATTGATGCATCTACAGTTAGCAAACTGTCTGAATATTTTTGACGTTCCTGTACAACTGCCGAAAATTAATATGGGGATGTATTGGCATAAAGATTTGCAAGAAAATAAAAGACATCAATTTTTGAGAAATGAAATTTATAAAATTTTTGCTTAGGCTATTTATGAGATGATTTAAAATTGCTTAGGCTATTTTTACTATCAGGTTTTAGGATTAAGGTTGGCTTGGTTTTATACTGCTTAGGCTATTTTATCGGTACAAAACAAAACACCGATTGATGGCTTTTTAAGCCCTATGCGGAGTGGCTTTGATCTAAAATGGCTCAACTTTTAGCTGTGTTTATGCGGCTGTTTTTGCTGATTTGGATCTTGCCCTTGTTACATCTCTCCACTACCTGGCAAATTGTGCTGGGCTTCGTACTTCTGTGTTTTTCCTATTATCTGCTGCATAAAATTACCGTGTATTTAAAGGACCTATTTCGCCCCTTTAAGAAAGGTAAGAAATACTGGTGCAGGGTAAGTGCTGTCAGTGATGGTGACACCCTCACCTGCTACCGTTTTAATATCCGTCGCTCTGAGACCAAACTGCGTTTTGCCTATGTCGATGCGCCTGAATCTTCACAGGCCTATGGTAAGGAATCGCTACGCCTGGTTCAAAGCATGGTCAAAAATAAAATGATTCGGGTACAAATTACGGATATTGACCGTTATGGTCGCTGTGTCGGTGTGGTCTATCGTTATCGCAAGAATATCAATGAAGAGATTGTGAAACGTGGTGCGGCATGGGTCTATGAGGAATATATCCGGGATAAAAACCATTTACTCTATATGATGGAACTACAGAATAAAGCCAAAAAGCAGAAAAAAGGGTTATGGAAAAATAGCCGCCCTGTCCGTCCAAGTGTGTATCGTAAACAGATCAAAGCCTCATCTTGATTTTAAAGATCTAAAATTCAGCCTATAAAAAAGGGATTTGTACTAACAAATCCCTTTTCTGTTCAGTTTATATTATGACCTAATAGGCCAAATGCACCAGAAAGCGGAATGCTCCTGCAATAAGTGCTAGTGTCAAAAAACCTGCAAGCCATAAGCCTACAAACCATACTATCTGTTTGCGTGTCATGCCTGCTCCTTAATGATAACCATCATCACCAACACGCACCTTGTGTCGGAATACCCAATAGGACATACAGGTATAAATCACGATAATCGGAATCAGGATCAAGGCTCCAATCAAGGCAAATAACTGACTATTTTCATGTGCCGCTGCCTGCCAGATCGTGACTGATGGTGGAATAATATAAGGCCACAGACTAATCAGAAAACCGGTATATGCCAGGAATACCAGTACCAGCATATAGGAAAATGGACCTAGTTCACTGCGTCTTTTACAGGCACGTAAGGCTAGCCAAGTAAACAATATGACCAAGATCGGTACGGGCATAAAGTAGGTGAATTGTGGCTGACTGAACCAGCGCTCCGCAATTTGCGGATGGGTCAACGGCGTATAAACGCTAACAGCGCCTAGAATAATCAATAAAGCTATAATCAGCTTCGGCATCAGTTTAAACATGCGATCCTGTAAATCATCACCGGTTTTATAAATGAGCCAGCCACATCCTAATGCTGCATATAGCACCACAACACTGACTCCGGTAAAGATACTGAATGGGCTAAGCCAGTCTAGACCACCGCCTACATAGACACCATTTCGTGTTTCGATCCCCTGAATATATGCACCTAGAATCATTCCTTGCAAGAAACTGGTAACGATTGATCCCCCTATAAAGGCCTTATCCCACCAGTGTTTGCTTTTATTCGCCTTAAAACGGAACTCAAAAGCGACACCACGAAAAATAAGGGCGATCACCATCAGGATGATGGGCATATATAGCGCTGAGAGTACCGTCGAATAAGCCAATGGAAAGGCAGCAAATAATCCGGCACCCCCTAGAACCATCCATGTTTCATTACCATCCCAGACTGGAGCGACCGTATTCATCATGACATCGCGTTCATCCTGATGCGGGAAGAATGGAAATAGGATGCCAATGCCCAGATCGAAACCATCCAGAATGGTATAAACCAATACACCCAGTCCAATAATCGCAATCCAAATTAATGATAAATCAATCATTTTTATCCTCCTGATCCGGATGTTCAGGAACTTCTTCAATACGTTCGCGAATACTGCTCAATGGTCGACGAGAAGCTTGAACCACATCGCTATCCGATTCATGGTGTGGTCTGGAATGAATAAATTCTGGACCTCTATGCATAAGTCGCAACATATAGAAAATTCCTACGCCAAAAACGACGCAGTACACCACTACAAAGATAATCAGAGTTAGACCGACCTGTTCGGCAGACACTGGTGATAATGCATCTTTGGTCCGCATAATGCCGTAGACCACCCAAGGCTGACGTCCGACTTCTGTGGTAAACCATCCTGCCAGCATGGCAAGAAATCCGGATGGCCCCATGATGAGTGCAAAACGATGCAGTCCACGTGACTCATAAAAACGTCCTCGGGTACGTGACCATAGCCCCCATAGTGCAAGCAAGAGCATCAACATACCCAGCCCGACCATGATCCGGAAACTCCAGAACACGACCAGTGAATTGGGTCGATCTTCAGGCGCAAAATCTTTAAGCCCTGTGACTTTTCCATCCATAGAATGCGTCAGAATCAGGCTACCCAATTTAGGAATACCAATTGCATATTTAGTTTCTTCAGCTTGCATGTCTGGAATTCCAAACAGGTATAAAGGCATTCCTTCATCATGATTGGTTTCCCAATGGCCTTCCATTGCGGCCAGTTTGGCGGGCTGATGTTCAAGCGTATTCAAACCATGCATATCCCCCACAAAAATCTGTAAAGGTGCAAGTGCCAGAATCAGCCACATAGCCATAGAAAATGAAGTTTTGACTAAAGGATCGCGACGGCCCTTGATCAGATGCCATGCCGCTGTTGAGGCTACAAGTAAGGCCGAAACCAGAAAGGCAGCCATCGCCATATGGGCCAGACGGTAAGGAAAAGACGGGTTAAATACGATCGCTACCCAGTCCTGCGGGACGATCAGGCCATTTTCAATCGCAAAACCTTGTGGAGTCTGCATCCAGCTATTGGAAGATAAAATCCAGAACATGGAAATACAGGTGCCGATTGCGACCATTAAAGTGGAGAAAAAGTGCGCTCGTGGGCCAACCCGATCCCAACCAAAGAGCATGATGCCCAGGAATCCGGCTTCTAAAAAGAAAGCAGTTAAAACTTCATAAGCCAGCAAGGGCCCCGTCACACTTCCCGCGACCCGGGAAAACTCACTCCAGTTGGTTCCGAACTGATAGCTCATCACCACACCGGATACGACGCCCATACCAAATGCGACGGCAAAAATTTTGACCCAAAACTTGAACAGATCCTGAAAAATCGGATTTTTAGTCTTTAACCAACGCCATTCCAGAATAGCCAGAAAACTTGCTAACCCGATTGAAATTGCAGGAAAGATAATATGGAAAGATACAGTAAAGGCGAACTGTATGCGTGCTAACTCTAATGCAGTTAAACCCAGAGTCATAAACTTCACCTATGCAGTGTTATTTGGCATATCTGCCCTTCAGTTATTAAGTGATGGATTTTTCTAGTGCTTAGGTAGCTTAGGCTGATTCATTCTTAAAAGTATGTAGTCTTTTGTTGATTGTTTTTTAATCAGGTTAAGGACTTGTAACAACTTAGTCTAAAGGACGTTAACCATGCAAAAATTTTCAAAATTTCCCTCTTGTTTAATTGAATAAAGAGGCGTAAATTAGGCACAATTTAGTTAGCCAGGTTAACTATATGTTTCAACCCTCTTCTAGATTTCGTTCATTGTTGCTGCGTTGCGCACGACTCATGAGTGATGAAATCAATACTATTTTATTATCCTCCCAACTTAATTATTCCTTATGGCAAGTGCTCTACACCATTCAATCCCAACAGCAATGCACGCTGGTTGATATTTCAAGCTATTTAAATGTTTCAAAACCAAGCATCACCAAACGTATCCAGCATTTAAGTGAACTCGACTTAATCTGCCAGATCGAAACCGAAGATAAACGTCAAAAATTATTTAAACTCAGCGAGCAAGGGGTTAAAACCTTTAACCTGTGTTCTAAACAGATTGATGCTTTTGAAGATCAGTTACTGCAACAAATTGACGCAGATGATCTGCAAAGCAGTAAAAATACTTTGGTACAGCTGATTCAGCAACTACACCCTTCATCTCAGGAAACACCACAATGAGCCAAGATCAAGCCCGCTTATGGACCCCTAATTTCGTCCTGCTCAGTCTGGTTAATTTCCAGCTCGTTCTGGTGTTTTACCTGCTGGTGATTGTGATTGTCGGTTTCTCGGTCGCTGAACTGGGAGCATCGACTGCACAAGCCGGTCTGGTATCCGGTCTGTTTATTGTCGGAACGCTAATTGGACGCTTATTTATTGGGAAATTGCTGAATCGTCTAGGACTAAAAAATACCTTGGTGATTGGCCTGACTGGCTTTTTGCTATTTTCCGGACTTTATATGATTCCGGCCAAGCTGGAAGTGTTATTAGGTATTCGCCTGATACACGGCTTTATGATGGGTATGGCCTCTACCGTACTTGGTACAGTAATTGCGCAAACCATTCCGGCAACACGACGTGGTGAAGGTATCGGTTATTTCAGTATGAGCAGTACACTTGGTACAGCGATTGGTCCTTTTGTCGGGATCTGGCTGATGACGAATTTTAATTATCAGGTGATTTTTATCTTCACCACGATCGTTGCGCTCAGCTGCCTGATTTGCGGTCTGTTTATCCAACCACCGCGTCTTAAAGCGAGTGGTACATCGACTTCCTCTGTTCCACAATCTGCCAGTAAACTCGCTCAATATGTAGAGCCGAATGCCTTGCCGATTGCTGTCATTGTACTGCTGGTAGCTACCTGTTATTCAGGCGTACTGTCCTTTATTCACTTTTATGCCAAGGATATCAATCTGGTCGAAGCAGCCTCTTTCTTCTTCCTGATGTATGCCTTCGCCATTTTGCTATCGCGTCCTTTTACTGGCCCATTAATGGATCGTAAAGGTGAAAACATCATTATCTACCCTGCAATAGTGATTATGGCAGTAGGTATTCTGATGCTGAGTCAGGCGCAAAACTCTGTGATGTTACTGGCAAGTGCCGCGTTATTAGGTTTTGGTTTCGGTAATATTCAGTCAGTGTGTCAAACTATTGCCGTGAAAAGTACCACCTTGCAACGGATGGGTCTGGCAACCTCGACTTTCTTTATTGCACTAGATGCCGGTCTTGGTTTCGGACCTTATTTCCTCGGTATGCTGCTGGATCAGGTGGGTTATCGTCAGCTTTATTTGTTTTCCGCAGTGCTTACCTTTAGTTGTCTGATCTGGTATTACCTGCTGCATGGCCGCAAGGTTAAATCGACCTCAGTCAAAGCTTAAACCAGCTGATTCAAAAATTTTTAAACGGGCATCAAGCCCGTTTTTTATATCTCAATCTTTTAAATAACACTTATTTTTATCATTATGAAATATATAGTTTACATAATGTTAAATATATATTACATTTTGAGTGATGTTGGAGTAAAGACATGTTAAAGAATGACATCATCGTGTTCCGTGCTAAAAAACGTTGGACACAACAACAGCTTGCTGATGCAGTGGCAGTCAGCCGCCAAACGATTGCCGCATTAGAAAAAGAGAAGTACAACCCTTCCTTGATACTGGCATTCAAGTTAGCAAATGCGCTTGAAACCACGATTGAGGAACTGTTTAGTTATGCTGAGGAAGAAACATGACACTATATTGGTTATTGATGGCTAGTATTTTAAGTATTGTGGTTGCTGTGATTTGCTGTGAAATATATAAAATACGCTTTGAATGCTCACAGGAAGCCAAAGACGAAAGAGGAACCATGATTTTATTAAAGCAGAAATCATTGTCCTATAACATTTTATTTTTGGGGATTAGTTCAGCCTTTTTGATCATCATCGGATTTGAAGGATTCGGACTAAAATGGTTAGAACGTGAAGTTTTCATTTACTGGATTATGTTTACGGGCTTCCTGCAAAGCATCGCCTCAACCATTTATACACATTATTTACGTAAAGACATCTTTAACTAATATTTATGTCAAGAGAGATTTTCGAATCTCTCTTTTTATCAAAATCTAGAAACGTCGACTAAAACGACGGCGATACTCTAAGGGTGTTAACCCTGTTTTTTTATAAAATAAACGCCGAAATGAGCTTGGATCCTGATAACCGATATTTTGCATAATTACATCAATAGCCTGATCAGTTTCTTCAAGTCGTTTGCGTGCTGCTTCAATGCGAATGGCTTGCAGATACTGGTTCGGTGCAATATTTAGCGCCTGTTTAAAATGCCGGATTAAAGTACGAGTCGTGACATTAAAACGTTCTGCCAGCGCATTCAAAGTAAACTCTTCATGAAAATGCTGCTCTAACCAGTCCTGAACTTTTTGCACCAGTTCATCATGATGCGGTTGGCCAATCTTCATTAATGAATAGGAGAGTTGGCTATCGCGTCGATAATCAATCACAAAGGATTTAGCAGATTGCATGGCAACTTCAAAACCATAGAAACGTTCAATCAGATGCAAGCCTAAGTCAAACCAAGCCAAGCCTCCACCTGCACAGTAAATATTCTGATCCCGGCTAATCATCAGATCGGCATTGAGTTTGACCTGAGGATAACGTGCACGAAACATATCTTGAAAGCCCCAATGCGTTGTCGCCACACGATCATCTAAAATGCCGGCCTCTGCCAGAAAGAAATTCCCGGTGCAGTTTCCAGCGATTAAGGTGGATTGTGCATGAGCAGAAGTTAAAAACTGAACCAAGCTTGGATTTTCATCCAGTGCCTCTTGAATAGGCGCGGCAATGGTCGGCACTACCAGAATATCGGCAGTTTGAATCTCTTGATATGCACAATGAGCCTGCAATTTCAGACCGTTAATACAACGAATTGGTTGTCCATCTGGACTGGCGATCCTGACTTTAAACAGGCGTTGCACATCCTGCTGCTGAATCCGGTTCCAGCTGACGCCCGCCATAGCAAATAAATCGACGACACCCGTAATTGCTGAAGCTAAAGCACCATCAAAGCC
This sequence comes from Acinetobacter sp. CAU_H_60, assembly GCF_058599385.1. Lineage (NCBI taxonomy): Bacteria > Pseudomonadati > Pseudomonadota > Gammaproteobacteria > Moraxellales > Moraxellaceae > Acinetobacter > Acinetobacter sp. CAU_H_60. Next base: position 1,676,736 of record NZ_CM178653.1, read on the forward strand.
TAAAATCACTACCTGTTGCATATTTTTCTATTTGTCGTTTTTCACCCGTTTCATGTCATTATTGACAATCCTCCTTGATAAATGCAACTGCTAGTCTTGATGCTATCTCAAGGATTGCATATTCAGGACCGTACCGTGACTCAGCTGATTAATGATAAAAACCTCAATTTTCTGCTTTATGATGTCTTCAAACTTGAAGCTTTAACTGAACTGGAACGCTATCAGGACCATGACAAAAATACCTTTGATAGTATTCTGGAAACGGCAAAAGGCATCGCGACCGATTATTTTGCACCGCATAATGCCAAGGCTGATCATCACGAACCGAGCTTTGATGGCAAACAGGTGAAGACCATTGATGAAGTGAAAATAGCATGGCAACAATTTGCTGATGCTGGTCTACTTTGTGCCCAGCATGATTACGCAGACGGCGGCATGCAATTGCCGACTTTGGTCAATATGGCCTGCAATGCCTACTTCATGTCGGCGAATCCTTCGACTGTTGCCTACTCTTTTCTGACAGCCGCTGCAGCAAATCTGATTCAGGCCTTTGCCTCTCCAGAACAAAAACAAATGTTCTTGCCGCATATGCTTAGTGGCCGCTTTGCCGGGACTATGGCGATGACCGAGCCGAATGTGGGTTCCTCTTTGGGAGATCTGACCACTAAAGCGGTTCCACAGGCAGATGGAAGCTACAAAATTAAAGGCCAGAAAATGTTTATTTCTGGTGGTGATCAGGACATTACTGAAAATATTGTGCATCTGGTTTTGGCGCGTATCCAAGACGCTCCACAAGGCGTAAAAGGTATTTCCCTATTCATCGTGCCGAAATTCAAAACCAATACAGATGGAAGTATTGGTGAATCCAATGATGTACAGTTAGCCGGCCTTCTGCACAAAATGGGCTATCGTGGCACCACTTCAACAGTGCTAAGCTTTGGAGAAAACGACAATTGCTTAGGCTATTTAATTGGTGAAGCGGGACATGGCCTAAAATACATGTTCAAGATGATGAATGAAGCACGTGTCGGTGTTGGCCTCGGTGCAGCCATGATTGGTTATCGTGGTTATCTGGAGTCTCTGGACTATGCCAAGAACCGTCCTCAAGGCCGGCTGGTTCATGAAAAAACACCTGATGCCAAGCCCGTGAATATCATTGAGCATACGGATGTCAAACGCATGTTATTAGCACAAAAGTCTTATGTTGAAGGTGCTTTGGCGCTGTGCTTATTTGCAGCCCGCTTAATTGATGAACATCAGGCTGCACAAGATGAAGAGAGTGCCATTTTGCTGGATCTCATTACACCCGTGGTCAAGTCCTTCCCTTCTACTTATGGTCCTAAAGCCAATGATCTAGCGATTCAGGTCTTGGGCGGTGCCGGCTATACGCGTGAATATCCGGTTGAGCAATGCTATCGGGATAACCGACTTAATCCGATTCATGAAGGCACCTATGGGATTCAGTCTCTGGATCTACTAGGCCGTAAACTCTGGCAGCACAATGGCAAAGGCCTGGCCCTGCTCATGCAACGCATCCAGAAAACCTTGTCTGAGATTCAGGATAGCAAGTTAACAGAACTGGCAGATGTCTATAAACAGCATCTTGCCACTGTGCAAAAGACCACTCAGGTTTTAGGTCAGGCGCTGCATCAAGGCAAAGTTAGTGAAGCTTTGGCCAATTCGGGGCTATATCTGGATATGATGGGCAAAACTATTATTGCGTGGCTGTGGTTGGAAATGGCTAATCAGGCTCAACTTAAATTTGGCACATCTTCTCAACAGGAAGATCAAGCCTTTCTGACGGGTAAAATTCAGGCAGCTCAATATTTTATTCATTGGGAGCTGCCTGAAATTGAACATCAGGCTAAGTTACTGATGAACTTCGATGACACCTGTCTAAATATGCAAAGTGACTGGTTCTAAATAAAAATCAATAAAAAATGCGCCTCGAATGGCGCATTTTTTATTTGTTTACATCATCAAGCCGCAGTGTCTTTTAGACCAAATTTCTTAAGCAGCTTGGCACGTTTCGAAGGCAAAATATTCGCTTTAGTCAGATCGCCTTGATAATGTTGATACACACGTTGATCCATCATCTTGTACCACAATGGTGGAATCAGTGCCGGTATCAGCATGGTGGCATAACCACTTGGTAATTCTGGTGCTTCATCAAAATGTCGCAATGCCTGAAATGGTCGGCTTGGATAGGCATGATGATCCGAATGGCGTTGTAACTGGTACAGGAACAGGTTGGTCACGATGTTGTTATTGTTCCAGCTATGCTCGGGCAAGGTTCGCTCATAGGTTCCATCCGCTTTTTGCCCGCGTTTCAATCCATAGTGTTCGATATAATTCACGATTTCAAACAGGCTGATGCCATAAAAGGCTTGGGTCAGCGCATAAGGAATAATTTTCTTGCCATACGTTTTCAACATCAAGGCATGATAGCCCGCACTCATCGCCCAGCCATGAAATAGCTCATTTTCCTGACTAAAGAATTTTAAGCCTTTACGTTCCAAACGTCTTTTTTCTATCTCAATTGCTGATTTCAAGCCACCAAATACGGTACGTGGCCAGAAACGGTAGAAAGATTCACCCATTTTCGAAGATGCCGGGTCTTCTGGCGTCGCCACCCGTTTATGATGTCCATAAGGATGCTCAATCCGGAAATGGTTATAAGCCAGCGGCATCAGGCTGGCATGTGACCAGTAGTGATCTTTTTTCTGAGGACGGTGGCTTAGCTCGTGCGCAGTATTCACGCCGATTCCATTAATCGCCCCCATAGATACGCCAAGTAGCACCTGATCGACCAGAGAAACATTAGGACGGGATACGACATAACCAGCAAAAGCATTGGCAGCCATTTGCAATGGAATAAACATCTTCACGATCCGGTCATAATAAGGATCTTTGACCAATGCCTGAATCTGCTCATCATTTGGGTTATTGGCATCATCACCAATTAAAGCATCTAATGTTGGGATAATCACATGCAATAATAAAGGCCCACCCATCGCAAAGACTTTTTTAGTGGCTTTGGGACCAAAATGATAGCCAGCCAGAATTCCCATACCGATCATAGGCAAACCGGGACTGAGCAGCCAGCCAAAACGTTTTTTATCCAGTTGGACACCTTTCAGCGCTGACGCATCCTGCGTGAACTGAGCTTTGCTAATTTGTGCAGGGGCATTCATTGCGACCCTCCTTTTTTATGTTACTCTGCACATATAGTTGAATATTTCTGCATTAGCGAACAGTATTGAACGTCCAGAAAAACTATGTCAGCGTCTTTGGCGCATTAGGCCAAATCTTGGCCTTAAATCACAAGACTGGGCTATTTAAATTTAATTAAATGAATTAAAACAAAAGAATAGAGTCAGGCATGGATGCTTTAAGTAAAATTTTTGATGATATTCATCTGGAAAAATCCGAATATCTCTACCTCAATGTGTTTCATCCAGGCGGGTTTGATTATCAGTATGAACCGTCCATGCTGGCTTATGTGTTATTACAAGGCCAAGCTCAATTAATATTTAAAGATGGCGATCTGCTTGAGCTGCAACAAGGTGATCTGGTGTTATTGCCTGCTGGTTCTGCCCATCGGATTTCTAGTCCCGGCAATGCGGATTTTTCTGAACATCATTCGATTAATTGTTATTTTCAGACTCATGCACAGCAATGTGTGGATCTCAATATCACCCATTCAGCAGAACGCAGTTTTATCTTGGCGATTCGTTCCAATCTGGATATCCAGATGGCGAAACCTCTATTGAGTGCTTTACCTAAATTTCTGCACATTCAGCATATTCTTGGAGATACAGCACCAGAATGGTTACAAGTCGGTTTGCAATTTCTTGCATTGGAAACCCAGCAACTTCGTCCGGGACGGGACAAGATTCTGGATCATCTGGTCAGTATTTTACTGATTGAATGCGTACGAGATTATATTTTGAATCTGGAAAATGCTTCGAGCTGGCTGAATGCCCTTTCGCATCCTGAACTGTCCAATGCCTTGGCAGCGATTCATGGCAAACCGGAACAAGCTTGGACCGTTGAAAGTCTGGCTGAGCAATGTCATATGTCGCGTTCAAAATTTGCCCAGCTGTTTACCCAGATTGTTGGTGAGCCGCCATTGGCTTATTTACAACAGCATCGACTTCGGCTGGCAGCACAATATCTCAGAAATAGCGGATTTAGCATTCAGCAGATCGCCTATCTGGTGGGCTATTCTTCTGAAACGGCGTTTAGTCAAAGCTTTAAAAAACAGTTTGAACAAACCCCGACCCAATATCGTGTTGCCTGTCAAAAAAGCAAGACGCCTTTATTGGACTAAGTCTAGTACCGCTTTGACAGGATCTTCACTATTACCGGAAAGCAGCTGCTTGTGCATGGTGAGATGCTGCATCACCTGAATTTGAGCTGCTTCAATATCCATCAATTTTTCAATTTCAGCAGCCAGATTTTCAGGCGTTGCTTCAGACTGAATCAATTCCTGAATGACTTTTTTTCCCGCAATGATATTTGGTAATGAGAAATAAGGAATTTTGACCAGCAATTTGGCAATCTGGTAAGTCAGCCAGTGCAATTTATAAAAGGTTACCATCGGACGATGCAATAACATGGCTTCCAGTGTCGCAGTACCTGAAGCTAAGGCAATGATATTGCATGCATTCATCACCTGACGGCCAATTTTTGACTCGCTACTGGTATTTTCCATCAGGCGGATATGCGCTTTTAAACTGTCCGGATATTGTGCCAGCAAGTTTTCAATCTGCTGTTTGCGCATCTCATTAATGGCAGGAATCAGAAACGTATAATCCGGATATTTCTGATGCAGAATTTTGGCTGCATCCAGTACCAATGGCCCTAAGCGTTCAATTTCACCACGGCGGCTCCCCGGCAGCAATGCAATATATTTTTGTGCAGGATCTAAACCCAGTTCTGCCTGTGCTTCAGCCAGATCATTGTTGAGGGGTAACTGGCTTGCCAATGGATGACCGACAAAAGCTGCCGGAACATCCCATTTCTTGAAAAATGCTTTTTCAAATGGAAATAGGCACAGCACCAGGTCAATACTGGCCTTGATACCATGTACCCGGCCTTGACGCCATGCCCAGACCGAAGGGCTGACATATTGCACGGTCTTAATCGGTAACTGCTTTTGCTTTAGAATCTTGGAAAGTCGCAAATTAAAATCAGGCGCATCAATACCGATAAACACATCGACTGGATCTTTCGTCCAGGTCTCGACCAGACCATCACGAACCGCGAACAGTTTTTTAATATCTTTCAGGACTTCAACAATGCCCATGACTGAGAGAATATCCATTGGATAGTAGCTCTTGAAGCCTTCTGCCAGCATTTGCGGCCCGCCAATCCCTTCAAATTCTGCATCAATACCCTGCTCTCGAAAACTACGGATGAGCTTCGCACCAAGCGTATCTCCCGATACTTCTCCCACCACGATTCCGATTTTAAGTTTCCGATTCTGCAAGTGTATTCCCTCAAATGAGACAAATTAATTCCGTTCAGATTCTATCATAAAGCGTGATTTGAGCATGCCTAAGTGTTGAACTGACAAATCATGGCTATCTTAAATCATAAAACTCTGGAAGCTGTACAATGCGCGCTTTAGCTAGGTCTAAAAAATTAAAAGTGACCTAAACCGAATGATCTTTAAACAAATAAATAAAAAGCATTTTGCAGAATCTTTATCAATTATCGTACTTAGCAATAGAAAGGTGTGCTAGATGATTCAAATTAAAATATAAATCAGGATGAATTACTTTAAATTTTACGGTCTTTATCTCTTTTTAGAATAAGCAAATCAATAATCAAGACAACGACTTATATTTAAAAGTCATAAGATATGCTCGTTTTTTGATTTTGGCATATATGCATGTTTGGTCCGATTGAATTTATTTTAGCAGGTGTATTGGTTGGTTTCTGTGTTGGGATTACCGGTGTCGGTGGCGGTTCGTTGATGACCCCAATCCTGATTACACTGCTTCGGGTTGAACCGCATATCGCAATTGGTACAGACCTTCTTTATGCCGCAATTTCTAAATTCTGTGGTTCACTGGTTCATGCCAAGAAAATGAATATTGTCTGGCCTATTGTGATCTGGCTGGCGATCGGTAGTATCCCTGCCTCATTTGTGACCCACTGGGTACTTGAGAATTACCTCAGTCAATCGACACATTATAAAGCAACGCTGACTATGGTATTGGGCTTTATGCTGACCCTTACCGGTGCATCTATTGTATTCCGCAATTCTATTGAAAAGTTTTTTAATAAATACCGCAAACAAGAACTGCCTGACATGACTCAGGATCTGGACAAAGTTGACTTTAAATCTGGCAATAAACGTGTCTTGATCGTGATCATGGGGATTGTATTGGGCGTGTTTGTGACCTTATCATCTGTCGGTGCCGGTGCTTTCGGTATTATGGCCTTGATCCTGATGTTCCCGAATCTGCCCATGATTCGCATTATCGGTTCGGATGTAGTACATGCCGTACTTCTAACTTTAGTCGCAGGTCTGGGCCATATGAGCGCAGGTAATGTAGACTTTACTTTATTAGGCTGGTTACTTTGCGGTTCTATTCCAGCGATTGTAATTGGTACGTTGATCAGTTCACGTATGCCAGAGAAAATTATCCGTAAAATTCTTGGGATTACCCTGTTCTGTCTTGGTGTGAATTTCATTGTGAATCCAGTCAAGTCAAAACCAGTGCAACCAGCCCAACCTGAATTGGTAACAGCAGTAGAAAAAACAGCTGCTGTTTAAACTAAATCATGGATTCATCACTTTTTTTTCAAAGAAGTATTCATCTTTTTTATAACAAAGTGACGCATCATTCATGTTATATTCAGGCTATTAAACAACCTTTTGTATGATCAAACCAGTGACGGCAATGAATACACTACAGTCAAAACCTATTTCAGCATCAGATATTGATGACGTGAATATCCAAAGCATGATTCCTTTGGTAACACCTGCTCAGTTGAAAGCAGAGTTACCTTTGACTGAAACTGCTTATCAAACCGTACTGCATGGTCGTGAAACGATTCGTAATATCCTGGATGGTAAGGATAAGCGTATTTTTGTAGTGATTGGTCCATGTTCAATTCATGATCCAGCGGCTGCGCATGAATATGCTGAACGTTTAAAAGCTTTAAGCGAAAAAGTAAAAGATAGCCTGTATATCGTAATGCGTGTTTATTTTGAAAAACCGCGTACAACTGTAGGCTGGAAAGGTCTGATCAATGACCCGGATATGAATGACTCTTTCAATATTGAGAAAGGTCTGCGTATCGGTCGTAAACTGTTACTGGAGCTAAATGAACTTGGCCTGCCATGTGCGACAGAAGCCTTGGATCCAAACTCTCCACAGTACTATCAGGATCTAATTTCATGGTCAGCGATCGGTGCACGTACTACCGAGAGCCAAACTCACCGTGAAATGTCTTCTGGCCTGTCTTCACCAGTCGGCTTCAAAAATGGTACAGACGGCGGTCTAACTGTTGCGACCAATGCAATGCAATCTGTTAAACATGGTCACAGCTTCCTGGGCCTTAACGATCAAGGTCAGGTTGCGGTAATTCGTACTTCAGGTAACCCATATGCACACGTGGTTCTACGTGGCGGTAATGGCAAACCTAACTACGATGCAGGTTCAGTTGCAGATGCTGAGGCAGCGCTTGCGAAAGCAAAAGTCAGCGGCAAGATCATGATTGATGCCAGCCACGCAAACTCAAATAAAGACCCGTACTTACAACCGCTTGTCTTAAAAAATATTACTGAACAAATTCTTGATGGAAATAAGTCAATTGTTGGTATTATGGTAGAAAGTCACCTGAAAGGTGGCCGTCAGGATATCCCTGCCAATCTTTGTGATCTGGAATATGGAAAATCAGTAACTGATGGCTGTATCGATTGGGAGACCACAGAAAAAGTGTTGCTTGACATGCATGAGGCATTGAAGGACGTTTTACCTAATCGTTAAACGAACTGACAAACGCCATCGACAAGATGGCGTTTTCATTTCTGAACAAGGAAAATTTTATCTGATGAATGAAATTGAAACTGCATTAAGTCAAATTGAAAATTTTCAGTTCATCCATGACCATCTGTTCAGCTCTGGTCAGCCGACAACTGAACAACTAAGGTTGATTAAAGAATATGGTGTATCCACCGTAATCAATGTGGCATTAACAGATAGTGATCATCATCTGTTACATGAAGATAAAATTTGTCTTGATCTTGGCCTAAACTATATCCAGGTACCGATCTCTTGGGAAACTCCCTCAGATAGTCAGTGCCTGCTGGTATTGGATCTGATTGATCATCTGGTTAAAGAACAGATGGTCTGGGTACATTGTACGCAGAATTATCATGTCAGCTGCCTGATGTATTTATATCGACAATACTATATGAATATGGACATGCCGACTGCACAGGAATATCTGAATCAGCTCTGGGAACCGAATGAAACCTGGACCGGTTTAATTCATGCGGTTGCCCTACAGCTGCAAGGCCGTAAAGCAACACAGGAACTGGAATTATCTCTGATCCATCCCAATAACTTCGGTTGATGTTATTTGTAGTGGCTGATCAAAACAGTTGCCATAGACAGAATACCTTCCTGACGGCCAGTAAATCCTAATTTTTCGGTGGTTGTGGCTTTAATACTGATTTGAGTCACATCCACATCCAGCACATTGGCAATGCTCTGACGCATTTCCAGATTATATTTAGCCAGCTTTGGACGTTCACAGGCCACCGTAATATCGGCATTATTCAGGCGATAACCGCGATCCAGTATCAGCTGATAGACATGCTTTAACAAGACCTTACTATCCGCACCCTTAAACTGCGGATCGGTATCCGGAAAATGTTGACCAATATCGCCCAGTGCTAAGGCACCTAATAAAGCATCACAAAGTGCATGTAAAACTACATCACCATCAGAGTGTGCTTTCAAGCCATGCGTATGTGGAATCTGAATACCTGCCAGAGTGACAAAATCACCTTCTTCAAATGCATGTACATCCAGTCCCTGACCAATACGAATTTGTGCAATCACTTTTATATCCTTTAGAAATAACTGATTGAAATCTTGTACACGACGTTTCTATTTCGCTATAGTTAGACCTAGCGTAACACAGTGAAAGTATAAGCGATCATGCTACTGAAAACTGATATAAATATGATGAAAATAATGGGACTTTTACTCGGGACAGGCCTTTTTGCTAGCAGCATTCATGCTGAATCGCTGGACTGTAGCAGTCATCATAACAATAACGCAGCCATGAAAAAGATCTGTTCAGCCTCTCTAGATGAACCGCGTGAAAAACTGACTGATCAATATTTTACCGCCTTTCTGATTACAGACGCGCCTGTTCGCTTGTTGCAAGATACCCAGCAGCTATGGAGCACACGTTTACAGCAATGTAAAACGCTGGACTGCTTTAAACAGCAATTTGACCAGCGTCTGGATGACCTCAATATTTATATTTCTTTGAATCAGAGCCTGACTCAACACTATCTCAAGGTTGAACAGGGACAAATGGCCAAGCAGCCGATTCATCTCAAGATTCATCAGCTGACAAAAGACCGCATCAAGATTGAAGGGATCGCTTACCGCAATCCGAATAATCGTGCAGAAACCCAGACCATTCCTTTTCTGGCTTATACCACGACGGAAACTAAAAGCCAGATTACGGATAATGAGCATGACTGCAAATATACCTTTAACTATAGTAAGGCAATCTTGACGGTCAGTACTGAGCAAAAAGGCTGCGAGCGCTTTAGTGGTATTTATCGTTTATATGATTAAACAGCCGACTTTTATTTTTATCTATCAATCTCCTAAATATATATTTAAAAATTTAAACTAGGAATTCCCTCTCCTTATAGGAGAAGTTTTTATAAAGATTCCCTTCCCCCTAACCTTCTTCCCCAAGTAGAAGGAGCTTAATGAATAAACAATTATTTTTTGAGCTTTAAAATAGCCCGCAAACGGGCTATTTACTTAGGCCGGGTAATGCTGAGCTATTTCTTGGCTAATCATAGCTGCGGTTGCCGCTGATAATGTCCAGCCCAAGTGTCCATGACCGGTATTATAAAAGACACGTTCCTGTCTACCACGGCGCACTACAGGCATCATATTCGGCATCATGGGACGCAGACCTGCCCACGGAACCACATGTTCAGTACACAGATCGAAATTGCGTTGTGTCCAGTCAATTAAAGGCTGAATCCGGTCTACGCGAATATCCCGATTATAGCCATTAAATTCCGCGGTTCCTGCAACACGTAAGCGGTCTTTACCTAAGCGTGACAAGACGATCTTGGCACTCTCATCGAGGAGACTGACCCAAGGAGCATTTTGCTGGCTTTGCTCATCATTGAGCTGTACCGTAATTGAATAGCCTTTCACCGGGTAGACATTCACCCGCTCACCCAACAGATCGGCTAGCTGATAACTGCCGACACCTGCACATACCACAATGGTATCCGCCTGAATATCGAGCACATCTTCAGCATTGGCACGCACATTTTCAGGGCTTGGGCGGCATTTAACTGTAATCTGCTGTGCCTGGTGATCGACTGCAAATACATCCTGACCAAATTCGAATTTCACCCCTTTTTTCATACAGGCATTTGCCAGTCCAGTACTGAATTTATGAATATCTCCAGTCGCATCACTCTGGCAATAAAACCCCGCGTAATAATCCCCAGTTAATGCAGGTTCAATCTGCTTGATTTCCTCATTGGTAATTGCATTACGTTCCAGACCACCACTACATAGGAGATCATTGACCTTAATCGCGACATCATAATCAGCTTTATTATGATAAAAATGCAGAATTCCGCGCTTTTCCAGATCAAAATCAATCTGCTCAATTTCGGCAATTTCAAACAGGCGTTTTCTGGCCAGTAACGCGAGTCTTACCGTTTCCCGGGTATTGGCTTCATAATTTTTAATATGCCCTAGAAATTCCATCAGCCAGCTATATTTATGCAGACTAAAAGAAGGATTAAGCAATAGCGGCGCGGTTTTTTGTGACATCCATTTGATGCCTTTCAACACAGTAGCTTTTTGATTCCAGACTTCTGCATTACAGGCAGAAAGTTGCCCGCCATTGGCAAAGGATGTTTCCATCGCGGGATAAAGATGACGGTCAACCACCGTGACCTGATAACCGAATAAGGCGAGCTCATAAGCTGTTGTTACACCGGTAATGCCTGCCCCCACCACAATAACATGACGCATAGACACCTCTCCTCAATATGTGATGTCTTTCCCATCTGTCATGTGTACCTGAGAGCTTCGGTGACTGCATCATAGCTGTATGCAGCAACCTTCCCCCTTCGGTGAGTGATTCAACACTTCTCTCCAGAGTTTAATATATTATTGCAGTCCTTTTGCCTGAGAGTTTCCTGGGACCTTGCTCCTTCGGCGAATGCAGTAGCATTTCTCTCCTGCAATAATATTTTTATTATCCTGAGCAATTTATATACCATCTTATCGGGGACTACAGTTTTTTATTTATGTTAATTCACGTGATTTAAGTGGTAACGCTACTTTCAATAAATTTAGAAGAAATAACACTATCTATTTCAAATGAATCTTAAGATTTTAATTTGGTTTTTTGCCTCATTTTCCTACGTCATGCTCCAATGCAAGGCATTTAAGAAAAGCAATAAAGTTAATAATTGCTTAGGCTATTTTCGGGATTAGTTTACGAGAAGACTCTCAATCTATGACCAGATTTCAGATCCTAAAATTAAATTAAGCAGGAAAGAATCAACATGAGAGATCCTGCCGCGACTACCGTTTGCATACTGATAATACTGGCCATGAACTGGCTATCTCCTCCATAGACACGCGTCAGTACATAAGAAGCTGAAGCGGTAGGTAAAGCAAAAAACAACACCAGTACCTGTGTGGTTAGAGTATCAATGTCAAATAATTGGCAGACAAAGAATGCAGCAAGCGGCATTCCTAATAAACGTCCAAAAGTTGCCAGGCCCAATGGTAAGATATCTCGCTGAAAGCCTTGGAATTGTAAGGCAGCCCCCACACACATCAAGCCAAGCGGCAAACTGCACAAAGCAATCTGTTTTAGAAATAATTCAAACCCGGCCCAGAGTGACAAGCCTGAAAGATTAAATAGGCCTCCAACAAGAGAACCTAGAATTAAAGGGTTCTTTAACAAATCAATCAGGATTTTGAAGATCTGCATATCTGAACTACGGGTAAATGCCAGTACAGACAAGATATTGACCAGCGGAATACATAACACCATCACTACGGCGAAAATGGTCATGCCCTGCTGATGAAATAAAGCATTCACTGCTGCAAGTCCGATATAGGTGTTAAAGCGCAGAAGTGCCTGTACATAAACCCCAAAGCGTGCATAGCCAATCTGATAAATCTTGCGCAGCATATAAAGAGCAATACTGACCACCGCCATAAGGCTAAAGACCACCAGAACCACATCTTTAATGACTGCCATTTCAATATTGGCTACGGCCAGATTTAAAAACAGCATGACTGGAAACAGGACAAAATAATTGAGTTTTTCTGCCCCACGCCAGAAACTATCTTCCAGCCATTTCCTTTGTTTTAATACATAGCCCAAAGTAATCAGGCCAATAAGCGGAAACAGTACAGTGAAGATAGTCTGAAACATTGAACAACTCATGATATGGGTTTTGCGGCAATCGCATCCAATTCAATTGCCTGTCAATGAGCAAGGATACAACAACCGACTCGTTTCAGGATAAAAATAGTGGAAAATTCAATGGATAATAAATAAAAAACACTCTCGCTGGCTTTAATTAAAATACGCTTTAAATCCAACTTTTATCTTTTGCAACATTTAGTGCATCATTTTTTAGTCTTTCAAGCTCCTCATAAACCTTTGCATCAAGCTTCGGACAGACTTTTTCAAACTTAACTTTTAACAAATCTAGGCTTCTTAAGAGCATCCTAAAAATAAGTCTCTCACGGCCTAAATCATCTGTTGCCTTAAAAGTTGTTGGATCAATCCTTAAACGGAAATCCATATTTCTACGTTTAAATGAATAAAAAATACGTTCATCAAAACTATCATTTCCCATCATAATTTCAATGCACTTCCATTTATCTATCGGAATATCATACGACTTATTTTGTAGTTGAGCATTCAAGACATTTTCTACTGCGTTACGTGCTTTATTTTCGAGATCAAGATGATATTCTGTTAACACTTCCCTACTTAATTCAGCACTTAACCATACTTCCATTCATACATCCTGTCATTATTCTTATTAAACACACTTAGAATCAAAAATAGATTCACATAACTTCATAAATCTTTTCGAGACTCTTTTCTAAGATCACCAGATTTAAATCTACTAAAGGTTGTCCAACATCTGCATCCAGTGGATAACTGTCTGTTTCGCCGGTTTGGTGATAACCACGACGCTCATAATACGCGATTAATTCAATGCGAACATTAAGAACAGACATTCTAAGTTTTTTGAAAGGTATTTTTTCTCTGGAGTATTGTTCAGCGAAATCTAACAATATTCGGCCATAACCTGAATTTTGCCGGACTGGGTCAATAGCAAAACTGCCGATTTCAAAACAATCTGGGAGGTGTGTCAAACCAATACAACCCACCAGTTGGTCATCATTTTCCAAGACATAAAGTTCAACATCAGGCCGTGCTAAAAGCTCACTTAACTGAGCCTCATTAATTCGATTACCTGAAACAATGTCATGTTCATGCGTCCAGCCTAAATTAGATCGATAAGCTGTATTGATCAACTTAACAATGCTTTGAATGTCCGTAGCTTGGGCTAAACGAATATTATTATTTTTCATTTTATAAATATAAAAAGCCAGACCGAAGTCTGACTTTAATTTCATTTACTTCTATAAAGCAAATTATTTAGGTTCAATTGGCTCAAACGGCGCAACGACATCGGCATTTTGTGCACGATGACGCATGAAGTGATCCATCAAAACAATTGCTAGCATCGCTTCTGCAATTGGGGTGGCACGTACACCCACGCAAGGATCATGACGGCCTTTGGTCAGGACATCCGTATCTTCACGGTTAATGGTAATAGTTTTACCCGGAGTTGTGATGGAAGCCGTTGGTTTCAATGCAATCGAAACACGAATATCCTGACCGCTAGAAATACCACCTAAGATACCGCCAGCATGGTTCGCCAGGAAGCCATCTGTTGTGAGTTCATCACGGGTTTCATGACCGAACTGCTCAGCCACACCAAAACCATCACCAATTTCCACGCCTTTCACGGCATTGATTGACATCATGGCATGGGCAATGTCAGCATCTAAACGATCGAATACTGGCTCACCCCAACCCACTGGCACTTTAGAAGCAATGATCTCAAGGCGTGCGCCACAGCTTGTGCCCTGTTCACGTAATGAAGTCACGAGTGCTTCAAAGCGCGGCACCGCATCAACATCACCACAGAAGAACGGGTTATTTGGAACTTCATTCCAGTCCAGTTTTTCTGCTTTTTCAGTACCGATTTGGGTCACATGACCACGGATTTCAATACCGAATTTCTCAAACAGGAATTTCTTGGCAATCGCACCTGCTGCTACACGCATTGCAGTTTCACGTGCACTTGAACGGCCACCACCGCGATAATCACGGAAACCATACTTCTGGGTATAGGTATAGTCTGCATGACCTGGGCGGAAAGTTTGCGCGATATTGCCATAATCTTTCGATTTTTGATCTGTATTACGGATTAAAAGGCCAATTGAAGTGCCGGTAGTTTTACCCTCAAACACACCTGAAATAATTTCAACTTCATCTAGCTCTTTACGCTGCGTTGCAAATTTCGATGTACCCGGCTTACGACGGTCCAGATCCTTTTGCAAATCAGCTTCAGACAGTTCAATCCCTGGTGGAACCCCATCAATAATGGCCATTAAGCCAACACCATGAGATTCACCACAAGTCGTTACACGGAAGAGTTGCCCTATACTATTACCTGCCATGTCAACGACTCCTTATGAATTAACAGATTGAATGAATAAATCGCGATATTGACGGCATTGGGCTGCAGTCAGTGCAAAGATACCTGAACCACCACGTTGGAACTGCAACCAGTGGAAATCAACAGTATTGAAGTTTTGCTTCATCGCCCATTCAGAGTTACCCACTTCAATCACGATTAAACCGTCTTCAGTCAGGTAATCAGCTGCTTGAGCCAGCATCTTACGTACTAGATCCAGACCGTCTTGACCAGCAGCCAATGCCAGCTCTGGCTCATGATGGAATTCATCAGGAAGATCAGCCATATCCTCTGCATCGACATATGGAGGATTAGATACGATTAGATCATATTGGTTTTCAGCTGGAATTTTGGCAAATAGATCAGATTCAAGTAAAGCCACCTGATACTGTTTACTGTGATGTTCACAGTTAATCTGCGCCACTTCCAAAGCTTCTTTAGAAATATCGGTTGCATCCACTTCTGAATCCGGGAAAGCATAGGCCAATGCAATCGCGATACAGCCAGAACCGGTACACATATCCAGAATGCGTTGTGGAGTTTTTGGATTCGGGTTTTCTGGCAGGTTATTTACTGCTGCACCCATTTCACCATTTTCAGTCAGGCAATAAGGAGCAAAGCGGTTTTCAATCAGCTCAACGATTGGCGAACGTGGAATCAGAACACGCTCATCCACATAGAATGGCTTGCCGAAGAAATAGGCTAGATTCAATAAATAAGAGGTTGGAACACGTTCATTAATGCGGCGTTCTAGCAAGCTCAAGAACTCAGCCACTTCGCTTGGCAATAATTTAGAGTCCAGAATTTCAGGATCTGCATTCCAGTCCAGTGACAAGGTTTGTAGAACGAGCGCTGAACTTTCAGCAAAATAATCTTCTGTACCTTGACCTAAGTGCGCATCGTATTGACGTAATGCTGTAACCCCAAAACGAATAAAATCACGAATGGTAGTTAAATTTTCAGCGGCTTCCTGCAAATGTTCAGGGCTAATAGTCGGTCGATCCACTTAAGGCGTCTCCAAGGTCATTTTTTAAAACGCCTTATGATACCTTGTTTTGAGGTCTTTTATAATGCCAAAACCATGAAAAACCCGAATTCTCCATGGTTTATCAATGACAGATCTTCTAGATTTCAGACAGATTAGAATCCTACTTTTTAAGATTTATCACTATTTCCGGAAGGATTTATTAACTTAAAACCAGTTTAAGTACCGGCACGATAAGAACGTGATTGATACAAATTCGCCTGATCTTTTACCATCTCCAGCGCACATTGACCCTGTTTAATCTGGGCATATTGGGTATTCATGGTCAGCTTGCATTGCTGTGATAGTTTACGTTGCCACACTGTATGCTGATCACGAATATTATTACGATAGCCAGCATTCAATTTCAGATAAGTCTTATAGTTTTTCTTCAGACGTTTATTCTGTGCTTTTAATTCTTTTTTCACACATTTCTGCAGTTTAGCTGTATTGCCATAACTAAAATTCATGCACTGGGTATATTCCTGAGAATAACCTGTAGCAGCCTGAACCTGTAATGTCATCGTCCCCAAACAACCTGCCATTAATAAACATGCAAAACGCATAGTATCCCCTTCACCAAAACTGGCTGGTTTCCAATCAATATTGAATAATGAATCTTGTTTAAATTATTGCCTGATACTAACTTAGTCCTCGATAAAATCCTATATTTTTCTCGCTTAAAAAGATGTCACAGTTCTTTGGTTGAAACTTGATTTTATGGCCGCATATAATTCGGCAATGATGTCCAAACGAGTCCAGATCTTATGAGCTATAAGCACAACAATCTTATGGCCATGCGCCAGAACTACTGGAATGACCAGTTATCCAGTCAGGTGCAGCAGGAAAAGGTATTTTTACAGACCACGTTAATGCAGCAAGGTGTATTTAATAGTGCGACTTTGGAAGATGCCAAATACCTGTTTTTCAGCTTGCCAAGCATCATTATTGTGAAGGGTTATGCGCTGGGTTTTATGCATGAAACAGTCCAGAACCTAATTCATCAACATATTCAAACAAATAAACAACAGTTACAACAACGATCTGAATTAAAAATTCAATTTCAAATGTCATAATATTCACCCTACACTGGTCAAAACGGCAAGCGATATGCTCTTGCCGAGATTTTCACCGTGAATTCAGCGGCTTAAACTTTTTTAATACGTGCAGACACGGTAATATCCACTACAATGATTTATTCCGCTTTATGCTGATAAAAGGATTGAGTTTACATGTCAGATCAGAACGATAAGCTTAAACAATTGAAAACTTCCTCAATGGATCGACGCTTATCGATCGCAAAGGCATCTTTGCTGGCAGGTACGCGCTGGGCAGCATCCAGTGCGGGTTCAATGTTCTCAAGCGAAGAAGAAAAAGAAAGAAGACGCAAAAAAGCCATGAAAGAGCAGGCCGATTATCTGGTTGCAGAAATTGGCAAGCTTAAGGGTTCAATTGTCAAAATTGGTCAGATGATGGCCTTGTATGGCGAGCATTTTCTGCCAGAAGAAGTCACTCAAGCCTTAAATACATTAAATAATAAAACAGTCGCTTTGGCTTGGCCGGCGATCAAAGCCCAATTACAGCAGCAATTAGGTTCCAAGCTAGATGATCTGACAGTTGATCATGAGCCCTTAGGTACTGCCTCTTTGGCTCAGGTGCATCGTGCGGTGCGTAAGTCAGACGGTATGGAGCTGGTGCTTAAAATCCAGTACCCGGGTGTAGCTGAGGCTATTGATTCTGATATGAGCCTGTTTAAGAACATGCTCAAATTGACCCGTATGGTGCCGCAAACCCGTGAATTTGATCAATGGTTTGATGAAGTTCGCGAGATGATGCATCGTGAGGTCAATTATAAAATCGAAGCAGATACCACTCGCCGCTTCTGTAAACGTCTACAAAATGACCCGCGTTATATCGTACCGACCATCATCGATAACTATTGTACTGACCGTGTTCTGTGTATGACCTTTGAACGTGGTGTACCCATCAATAGTCCAGTGATGCTGTCTCTACCACAGGAACGTCGTAATAAACTGGGTGAAGCTTCCCTGGAAATCGCTGTACGTGAGATTTTTGAATGGGGCGAGATGCAGACTGACCCAAATTTCGGCAATTATCTGGTACGTTTAGGTGATGGCGAAAATATTCAGGACAAGATTGTACTTCTTGACTTCGGTGCAATCCGTCAGTTTGACCAGCATCTATTAAACGTTGCACGTAATCTGATCCAGGCCGGTTATCATCATGATTCAGACATGATGGTGAAAGCCATGACCGGTTATGAATTCTTTGATTCTATTCCGCCTAGCATCAAACCGGATATGGCGAAAGTCTTTCTGCTAGCCACAGAAGCCTTCAGCTCGCCAATGAACAATAAAGACTTGCCGCCAGGCGTGATGGATGAACATGACCGCTATAACTGGAAAAAAAGTCAGCTTCATAGCCGTGTGATGCAGCAGGCTTCTAAATCCATGGCTTCACGTTATTTCAGTGTACCGCCTAAAGAATTTATGTTTATCAGCCGTAAGTTCATTGGCGCTTATACCTTCATGACGGTAATTGATGCGAAAACTAATGTACGCGCAATGATTAAACGTCATCTCTAATCGACTAAGTTATTATTAGCCTTATATAAGACCCGGATGATTTTGTCATTCGGGTCAATTTTTGATAAAAACCAAATTTTTCTTATTTTATTTTTCTATTTATTTTCAATATTTTAAATTTTTAAATCCCCTCTTTATTTTAATTATAAATTGACAATGATTCATGTCATTGATGACATGGTTTTTTCTATAACTGCATGTCAACATCAGACAAATAAGATAACACCCCGTAGGATAATTAGAATGAACAATATGGTGAACAAAGCACAAGGATTTGGCTTGTCCATCCTGACCAAAGTGGCTGGAAGTGATTTACTCGACCAATTAAAGCTGCGTAAATTTTTAGAAAAATCTCTTTATCAAAGCTCTAAAGCAGGTTTTAAAACACTCAGCCAAACTCAGAAAATCCTGAAATCTGGTCAGAAAATTCAAAAACAACGTTTACCACATCAGTCCAAATCCCTGTTTGATCTGAATCTGACTGAAGAACAGCAAATGACCTGCGAGGCGATGCAACAGTTTGCCAGCGAAGTCCTTTATCCTTTGGCACATGATGCAGATCATCATGAAATCTTCCCAGAGGAACTCTGGCAATATTCAACTGATCTGGGTCTTAATTTTTATGCGCTGCCTGAAGCTTTAGGTGGTGTAGCTGCAGAACAGAATATCGTCAGCAATGTCCTGATGGCTCAACAGTTGGCTCAAGGTGATTTCAGTTTGACCGCTGGTCTGCTTTCTACCTTTAGTGTGATTAATGCGATTACCCGTTGGGGTTCAGAACAGGTTCAGACTGAGTATTTGACTGCATTTGCCGATGATCCGCATCTTAAAGCTACCTTCGCAGTACAGGAAGCAACAGCTGCCTTTAATCCTTATCAGTTAAAAACTCAAGCAACGTCGAATGAAGATCACTATTTAATTAATGGTGAAAAAACCTTGGTGATGCTCGGAGAAAGTGCTGATATCTATCTGGTCAGTGCAGATCTAAATGGCAAAACCGAAGTATTTATTGTGCAACGCAATAATACCATCACTGCGCAAAAATCTCCGGCTATGGGCTTGAAAGCCACTGAAACCATGAACCTCAAATTTAATAACACACCGGCACAACGCTTGGGAGATGACGATTTTGATTACACCGCTTTTCTTGATCTGGGCAATTTAATGTGGTGTGCCATGGCGGTCGGTACCTGTGAAGCAGTTAAAAAATACTGTGTGCAATATGCCAATGAACGGACAGCCTTTGGCGAACCGATTTCTCATCGGCAAAGTGTAGCTTTTATGATTGCAGATATGGCGATTGAAATTGATGCCATGCAAATGCTGATCCTGAATGCCGCCGGTCTGGCAGAATCCGGGAAAGACTTTCATCGTGAAGCTTATATAGCCCGTCTGCTCTGTGCAGAAAAATCCATGAAAATTGGCACAGATGGCGTGCAGATCCTCGGCGGACATGGTTTCACCAAGGAACATCCGGTAGAACGCTGGTATCGGGACTTAAGAGCAACAGCAATCGTACATTCTGGCCTTCATGCCTGAGCAAAGAATAAGGAAATAATAAATGAACTTACAAAATCCTAAAAAATTCAAATTGCTGATTGATCAGGCACATGAAGTTGCTCTAAATGTACTCCGCCCTATTTCACGCAAATATGACAAAGCTGAACATGCTTATCCGAAAGAGTTAAATATGCTCGCTTCTGTCGTCGACGGCATGAACCAAGGCAGCGAAGGCATGAATGCGGGAGCTGCGGTCAATAAACGCGGTGATAACGATGAAAGCAATAAAAATGGCGTAAATATGTCCACTGCACTTAGTATTGTCGAAATGTGTTATGGCGATACCGGACTACTTTTATCCATGCCGCGTCAAGGTTTAGGAAATTCAGCCATTGCTGCTGTTGCTAATGATGAACAGTTACAACGCTTTCATGGCATCTGGGCAGCGATGGCAATCACTGAACCAGGCTGTGGTTCCGATTCAGCTGCCATTCGTACTACTGCCATTAAAGAGGGTGATGACTATATCCTCAATGGTGAAAAAATCTTTGTCACCTCTGGCGAACGTGCAGATGCGGTTGTAGTCTGGGCGACTTTAGATAAAAAACTTGGCCGTGCTGCGATCAAGTCCTTTGTCGTACCCAAAGGTACGCCTGGCATGAAAATCGAGCGTCTGGAACATAAGCTGGGCATTAAAGCCTCGGATACGGCTACGATTAGTTTTATTGATTGTCGTATACCTGCTGCTAATTTGCTTGGACATGCTGAAATTGATGTGGCCAAAGGTTTTGCTGGGGTCATGGAAACTTTTGATAATACCCGTCCACTCGTTGCAGCGATGGCAATTGGATGCTCTAAAGCTTCCTTAGAAAGAATTAAGGAGATTTTTAAGGATCAGCTAGATCCTGAGTACAATACGCCTTTTTTACAAACATCGAATATTGCAGCGCAAATTTACCGCATGGAAGCCGAATGGGAATCTGCCCGTTTATTAATGTTGAAAGCTGCGTGGATGGCGGATAACCGCAAGCCTAATTCTCGTGAAGCTTCTATTGCTAAAGCCAAGGCAGGTCGTATCGCGAATGAAATCACTTTGAAGTGTGTCGAATTAGCAGCATCTGTAGGCTATAACGAGGCAGAACTTTTAGAAAAATGGGCGCGGGACTCCAAGATTCTGGATATTTTTGAAGGAACTCAACAGATTCAGCAACTGATTATTGCTCGACGTGAATTAGGTAAATCTTCAAGTGAATTAAAATAATCAAAAACTGGAAATACCGCTTTATTAAAGAACGAATCATCAAAAAGGATGGATTTTTTATAGTTTTCGGACTATAAAATTTCCATCCTTTTTCATGTCATGACCTATGTATTCTATTCGTCCTATACAACCTCAAGATAATACTCAAATTGCCAAGATTATTCGTGAAGTTTCCGTAGAATTCGGGCTTGCAGCAGAGTCGGGCTTTGCTGTCGGTGATTCAATTCTGGATAACCTGTATGAAGTATATCAACAGCCAAATGCCGCTTATTGGGTTATTGTTGATGAACAGGATCAAGTCTTTGGCGGTGGAGGTATTGTGCCATTAGAGGGTGATCAGAGTATTCTAGAAATACAGAAAATGTATTTCTTACCTATTATTCGTCGTTATGGATTTGCAAAACAGATTTTAAATCTGGCTTTTGACTTTGCTCGTGAGCAGAACTTTAAACGAATCTATCTTGAAACTACTGCAAGTCTTTGGCAGGCTGTGAAGCTTTACGAAAAATTAGGTTTTGAACATCTCGATCATCCCGAAGGCAATACGGGTCATAGTGCAGCTTGTGAAATCTGGATGCTAAAAACTTTAGACTAAGCTATCTTGTGCATCCAAATATATACACTTTAAAGAAGAGCCAGAGATACAAATTCGGCTGCTAACTGGCTTTTCTTTAAGCAATTCTTCATAAAAAATTCATTATTCAACAAAATCTAAGTTGTCTTTGTAAACAAATCATCTAATTTCTTGACGATTTTCATACATCTTCCTAAGATCAATCTAATTTTAAAAATACAGGGAAGCTGAAAGTTGTTGGGCAAATTTTCTAGCAAAAACTATTCATTATTAAAGGTCTTAAATCCTACTACTTTAAAAATTGGGATGCTTGGCTTAAGTACAATATTAATAAGTGCTTGCTCCTCACTAGGAGGTAACTCCTTAGAAAAACGCTCTGCTAAACTGTCTCAAGGAATTCAGACTGCATATGCTGTGCCTGCGACAACTGCTACTCGCGTTTCACCTTTAATTATTCAGAATGCCGAAAGACATAGTCTAGATCCTTTGCTGGTTGCAGCCGTGATTCGACAGGAATCTACCTATCGCAGTCAAGTCGCTTCACCTGCAGGTGCTGTGGGTCTTATGCAAATTGTTCCGCGTTATTGGCAATCTACATGCGGACCTGATTTATTTAATGAAGCAGTCAATATTGGATGTGGGAGTTATATTCTTTCACGTTATCAGGAATCTAGTGGCAGCCTAGAAAAAGCGCTGGGTTATTATAATGTAGGCCCTACTGCCTATGAGAAAGATCGGAAAATGCGTAAACAAGGCAAAAAATATGCTAAAGAAGTTTTAACACACCAGAAGCAACTTAAAAAATCCATGTAAGTTTTATAATTTTAGTATCTAAGGCTTAAATTTATT
This sequence comes from Acinetobacter sp. CAU_H_60, assembly GCF_058599385.1. Lineage (NCBI taxonomy): Bacteria > Pseudomonadati > Pseudomonadota > Gammaproteobacteria > Moraxellales > Moraxellaceae > Acinetobacter > Acinetobacter sp. CAU_H_60. Next base: position 1,699,608 of record NZ_CM178653.1, read on the forward strand.
TAAGTCTTTTTATCTTATTTTATTAAATCCCACGCATAAAAAAAGCCCCCTGCTTCTGCAGAGGGCTTTTTAGGAAAAATGAGCTGGCGATGACTTACTCTCACATGGGATACCCCACACTACCATCAGCGCTAAGAGGTTTCACTTCTGAGTTCGGGAAGGGATCAGGTGGTTCACTCTTGCTATGGTCGCCAGCACAACTGGTATGCTTACTCGCTATGGTCTTATTTACGTTGCTTGCGCTTCGTTTGCCTAGCTTTCTTCAAATAGAATGCATTAACAGATGTATCTGAGTCGCAGTAGTTTGTTCGATTAGCTTAACTAAATCAAGGCTTCGTCTGATCGTTAGATCAATATGAAATCAATTGATGCTTTATATACAACTGCTTGGGTGTTGTATAGTCAAGCCTCACGAGCAATTAGTATTGGTCAGCTTCATGCATCACTGCACTTCCACATCCAACCTATCAACGTCGTAGTCTTCAACGGCTCTTTAGGAGACATAAAGTCTCGGGGAAATCTTATCTTGAGGTAGGCTTCCCGCTTAGATGCTTTCAGCGGTTATCCCTTCCGAACATAGCTACCCGGCGATGCGACTGGCGTCACAACCGGTACACCAGAGGTTCGTCCACTCTGGTCCTCTCGTACTAGGAGCAGATCCTCTCAAATTTCCAGCGCCCACGGTAGATAGGGACCGAACTGTCTCACGACGTTCTAAACCCAGCTCGCGTACCTCTTTAAATGGCGAACAGCCATACCCTTGGGACCTGCTTCAGCCCCAGGATGAGATGAGCCGACATCGAGGTGCCAAACACCGCCGTCGATATGAACTCTTGGGCGGTATCAGCCTGTTATCCCCAGAGTACCTTTTATCCGTTGAGCGATGGCCCTTCCATACAGAACCACCGGATCACTAAGACCTACTTTCGTACCTGCTCGACTTGTGGGTCTCGCAGTTAAGCGCGCTTTTGCCTTTATACTCTACGCGTGATTTCCGACCACGCTGAGCGCACCTTCGTACTCCTCCGTTACTCTTTAGGAGGAGACCGCCCCAGTCAAACTACCCACCAGACATGGTCCTCGCTCCCGATCAGGGAGCAGAGTTAGAACCTCAATATTACCAGGGTGGTATTTCAAGGACGGCTCCATGGCAACTAGCGTCACCACTTCAAAGCCTCCCACCTATCCTACACAAGTAAGATCAAAGTTCAATGTCAAGCTGCAGTAAAGGTTCACGGGGTCTTTCCGTCTAGCCGCGGGTACACCGCATCTTCACGGCGAATTCGATTTCACTGAGCCTCTGCTGGAGACAGCGCCGCCATCATTATGCCATTCGTGCAGGTCGGAACTTACCCGACAAGGAATTTCGCTACCTTAGGACCGTTATAGTTACGGCCGCCGTTTACTGGGGCTTCGATCAAGAGCTTCGCTTACGCTAACCCCATCAATTAACCTTCCAGCACCGGGCAGGCATCACACCCTATACGTCCACTTTCGTGTTTGCAGAGTGCTATGTTTTTAATAAACAGTTGCAGCGGCCTGGTTTCTGAGGCTGCCAACAGCTCAAGGAGCAAGTCCTATCACCGCCGGCAGCGTACCTTCTCCCGAAGTTACGGTACCATTTTGCCTAGTTCCTTCAGCAGAGTTCTCTCAAGCGCTTTGGTCTACTCGACCTGACCACCTGTGTCGGTTTCGGGTACGATTCCAGTGTAACTGAAGCTTAGAGACTTTTCCTGGAAGTATGGTATCAGCCACTTCACCAGTAAACTGGCTTGCTATCAACTCTCAGCATAGAGCACCCCGGATTTGCCTAAGATGCATGCCTACTGTCTTCCACCTGGACAACCAACGCCAGGCTGACTTAACCTTCTCCGTCCTCTCATCGCATTACACTGAAGTATTGGAATATTAACCAATTTCCCATCGACTACGCCTCTCGGCCTCGCCTTAGGGGTCGACTCACCCAGCCCCGATTAACGTTGGACTGGAACCCTTGGTCTTTCAGCGAACGGGTTTTTCACCCGTTTTGTCGTTACTCACGTCAGCATTCGCACTTCTGATACCTCCAGCATGCTTCTCAACACACCTTCATCGGCTTACAGAACGCTCCCCTACCACTTGCAATAAATTGCAAATCCGCAGCTTCGGTACATAGTTTTAGCCCCGTTACATCTTCCGCGCAGGCCGACTCGACTAGTGAGCTATTACGCTTTCTTTAAAGGGTGGCTGCTTCTAAGCCAACCTCCTAGCTGTCTATGCCTTCCCACATCGTTTCCCACTTAACTATGATTTAGGGACCTTAGCTGGCGGTCTGGATTGTTTTCCTCTTGACTACGGACGTTAGCACCCGCAGTCTGTCTCCCGGATAGTACTCATTGGTATTCGGAGTTTGCATCGGTTTGGTAAGTCGGGATGACCCCCTAGCCGAAACAGTGCTCTACCCCCAATGGTATTCGTCCGAGGCGCTACCTAAATAGCTTTCGGGGAGAACCAGCTATCACCGAGTTTGATTAGCCTTTCACCCCTATCCACAAGTCATCCCCTGGCTTTTCAACGACAGTGGGTTCGGTCCTCCAGTTAGTGTTACCCAACCTTCAACCTGCTCATGGATAGATCACCCGGTTTCGGGTCTATACCCAGCAACTAAACGCCCTATTAAGACTCGATTTCTCTACGGCTCCCCTATTCGGTTAACCTCGCTACTGAATATAAGTCGCTGACCCATTATACAAAAGGTACGCAGTCACCACACAAAGTGGCTCCCACTGCTTGTATGCATGCGGTTTCAGGATCTATTTCACTCCCCTCACAGGGGTTCTTTTCGCCTTTCCCTCACGGTACTGGTTCACTATCGGTCAGTCAGGAGTATTTAGCCTTAGAGGATGGTCCCCCTATATTCAGACAAGGTTTCACGTGCCTCGCCCTACTCGACATCATCATATCAGCCCTTTCGTGTACAGGACTATCACCCACTATGGTTGCACTTCCCAGAGCATTCCACTAAAACTGATATGACTTAATGGGCTGTTCCCCTTTCGCTCGCCGCTACTGAGGGAATCTCAATTGATTTCTTTTCCTACGGATACTGAGATGTTTCACTTCTCCGCGTTCGCCTCATAAACCTATGTATTCAGTTTATGATACCGACCTTATAGCCGGTGGGTTTCCCCATTCAGACATCTCCGGATCACAGGATATTTGCCGCCTCCCCGGAGCTTTTCGCAGGCTATCACGTCTTTCTTCGCCTCTGACTGCCAAGGCATCCACCACATGCACTTAATTACTTGACTATACAACCCCAAACAGTCGTTCATCCCTACAAGTAGAATAAACAACATAATCAACCGATCACTCAGTTAATTACACAGTTAGAGTCTCGTGAACTTAATCACTGTACAGCTTCAATTAGATTCATATACCAAAACGCTTGATTCAGTTAATTTCGCTAGTTCTCATTCAATCACTTCAACTTCACAACCGAAGTCGTGTCGTTTCCGCTCTTGTATGAGTATGAACAAATTATTTCAACTCAAATATATTCTGTTAATGATTTAATGCATCCTCGTCGGACTGCATTACTGTGATAAATCACAGAGGTTAATAACAATGCCGCGCATTATACGCCGCTTTCTTACTAAGCTCTATAAGCTATCAAACCGTTTGACTAAGGCTTAACCTCCAAGACAACTACGCGATCACTTCGTGATCTTGTCTTGCATACTTTTTAAAAGCAGTGCTTTAAAAAGTATTCTGGTGGAGACTAGGAGAGTCGAACTCCTGACCTCCTGCGTGCAAAGCAGGCGCTCTACCAACTAAGCTAAGTCCCCAGCTTATCAATAAGTCAATGTTCTGATTTTCTGTTTTCTGGCAGATGGTGGGTCTGACAAGACTTGAACTTGTGACCCCACGCTTATCAAGCGTGTGCTCTAACCAACTGAGCTACAGACCCTCAGATACATCGTCATGAAGAACAACTTGTTGTGGATTCTTACCAATCGTCAATCTTTCGTTAAGGAGGTGATCCAGCCGCAGGTTCCCCTACGGCTACCTTGTTACGACTTCACCCCAGTCATCGGCCACACCGTGGTAAGCGTCCTCCCTAAGGTTAGACTACCTACTTCTGGTGCAACAAACTCCCATGGTGTGACGGGCGGTGTGTACAAGGCCCGGGAACGTATTCACCGCGGCATTCTGATCCGCGATTACTAGCGATTCCGACTTCACGCAGTCGAGTTGCAGACTGCGATCCGGACTACGATCGGCTTTTTGAGATTAGCATCTGCTCGCGCAGTAGCAACCCTTTGTACCGACCATTGTAGCACGTGTGTAGCCCTGGCCGTAAGGGCCATGATGACTTGACGTCGTCCCCGCCTTCCTCCAGTTTGTCACTGGCAGTATCCTTAAAGTTCCCACCCGAAGTGCTGGCAAATAAGGAAAAGGGTTGCGCTCGTTGCGGGACTTAACCCAACATCTCACGACACGAGCTGACGACAGCCATGCAGCACCTGTATCAGAGTTCCCGAAGGCACCAATCCATCTCTGGAAAGTTCTCTGTATGTCAAGGCCAGGTAAGGTTCTTCGCGTTGCATCGAATTAAACCACATGCTCCACCGCTTGTGCGGGCCCCCGTCAATTCATTTGAGTTTTAGTCTTGCGACCGTACTCCCCAGGCGGTCTACTTATCGCGTTAGCTGCGCCACTAAAGCCTCAAGGGCCCCAACGGCTAGTAGACATCGTTTACGGCATGGACTACCAGGGTATCTAATCCTGTTTGCTCCCCATGCTTTCGCACCTCAGTGTCAGTATTAGGCCAGATGGCTGCCTTCGCCATCGGTATTCCTCCAGATCTCTACGCATTTCACCGCTACACCTGGAATTCTACCATCCTCTCCCATACTCTAGCTAACCAGTATCGAATGCAATTCCCAAGTTAAGCTCGGGGATTTCACATTTGACTTAATTAGCCACCTACGCGCGCTTTACGCCCAGTAAATCCGATTAACGCTTGCACCCTCTGTATTACCGCGGCTGCTGGCACAGAGTTAGCCGGTGCTTATTCTGCGAGTAACGTCCACTTATCCCAGGTATTAACCAGGTAAGCCTCCTCCTCGCTTAAAGTGCTTTACAACCAAAAGGCCTTCTTCACACACGCGGCATGGCTGGATCAGGGTTGCCCCCATTGTCCAATATTCCCCACTGCTGCCTCCCGTAGGAGTCTGGGCCGTGTCTCAGTCCCAGTGTGGCGGATCATCCTCTCAGACCCGCTACAGATCGTCGCCTTGGTAGGCCTTTACCCCACCAACTAGCTAATCCGACTTAGGCTCATCTATTAGCGCAAGGTCCGAAGATCCCCTGCTTTCTCCCGTAGGACGTATGCGGTATTAGCGTCCCTTTCGGAACGTTGTCCCCCACTAATAGGCAGATTCCTAAGCATTACTCACCCGTCCGCCGCTAGGAATCAGGTGCAAGCACCCTATCCCCGCTCGACTTGCATGTGTTAAGCCTGCCGCCAGCGTTCAATCTGAGCCATGATCAAACTCTTCAGTTAAAATCATTTCGAACTTTATAAGTAAAGTTCTTAAACTTGGCTCATCAATTTTCTGACAAATATTTCTCAAATAAACTTCGAGTAATTTCTACCATTCAATCAATGAAAATAATTTCGATCAATCAACCAGTAAAAATCCACACAAGTTGTTCTTCATAATCTCTTAATGATCTTACTTAAAACCTCGTCAGTTTTAAGCTCCAACCCAACCACTTAACGTTTCGTTTCATGCATTGCGTTGGTGTGCTGCGTATTCTATACAGTTTCCGAACCAGTGCAAGAGCTTTTCTTAAAAATATTCAAAAAAGCGCACTGTACGTTTATTTTTTAATCTGAATTGCTATTTTTAGCAGTTTTAATGCTTTTTTCCAGTCATTTTTGGCCCGAAAGTTTAAGCAAATGTGAATTTCTACTGGTTTAGTTTTTATTAAAAGGGATCGTTGCATACGATCCCTTTTAATATTGAACAATAAATTTTAATTTGCCTGCTCGCCAAGCCAATTCATAAATTTTTGTCGTTCAGCTTTAGATGCCTGTTTCCACAACTGAATTAATTGCTGATCAAGCTGACCAACTGATACATTTTCCCGAACGTTTGCAGTAGCCACATTCGGTGTGCTTGCAGTTTGAGTGTAGACCGCTGCTGGCTGATTTGTTGGAGTTACCACTTTATTCGTTGTCAAATCCACAGATTTTCCTAAAACGCTTTGCCCTAGTAATGGTTTCGCTGCATCTTTTGCTCCCGCCTGCTGAACCAAAAGCTGATTTTTTGCATCATATAAACCAATAATTGGCTGATCTTTATATTTTTTCGCTTCATCAAAATTTTTAGGCGCGTTAATTAAAGCCAATTTATAAGCTTCACCATCTTTAAGTTCTGGAGTTTTTACAGTTACTACGCCAGATTTTAAAATGTCATGAGAATTGTCATTGTGCTGGAAAAATTCAGTATAACGAACACTAATCGCATTCGTACCAGCATCCAGTTTATAAGTTTGATCTGAGCGTAATAGACCTGAACGTACTTCCTGATCATTCACTGCGATTATCTTGATTTCTTCAGGTACAGTTAATGTCACGGCTGAAAAAACTGATGTGCTGCCCAATAATGCAACTACAGCTGCTGTGATACGTAAATCCATGTCTCTCACTCATTCTGGTTAATATATAAAATTTTCATTGCACTATGCCGTGTACAAATGACAATTCTATGACAAATGCTTTGCCTCTACAGCACTTTACTCAGCATTTATCAGACTATCTATCTTCTGATTTCTGCTATATCACACATAAAAAAGAAGTACTTAACAGTACTTCTTTCTCATCTCTAAATCGATTATGCGAAGGTCTTAAATCGTTCTGCATCATCCATAAAGGTTTTTTCACCTGGAGGCGCTTCGATTGAACCAAATACCAATTGAGCACGAAGCTTCCAGTTTGATGGAATACTAAAAGTTTGCGCTACTTCTTCATCGATGATCGGATTGTAGTGCTGTAGTGATGCGCCAATATTATGTTCAGCCAAAGCTGTCCAGGTTGCAAACTGCGCAATACCGCTAGCATGCTCTGACCAGATCGGGAAATTATCTGCATACAGCGCAAATTTTTCTTGCATTCCTTTAATGACATTCTGGTCTTCATAAAACAGTGCAGTTCCATAACCTGCCGCAAAACCATCTATTTTGCTATTGGTAGCCTCAAAAGCATCTGCTGACACTAGGTCGCGTAAAGTTTCACGCACAATATGCCAAAAAGTATCATGTGATTGACCAAACAAAATCACCACGCGTGAAGATTGCGAGTTAAAAGATGATGGACTATGTTTCACCGCCTCTTTAATAATGTGCTCAATTTCTGCCTGATCCAGGCTGACATTTTTCCCAATAGCATAAATACTACGGCGCTTTTTAATATGATCTAGAAATGCCATGATCTCACCTCGTTCTATTCTGATTATTTAAAACCAATAAGATCATCCTAAGCATTTTCACTGCCCAAAACAGTCTTATTTCGATAACAATGTGTTTTATTTATAGAACATTCTCAGAGATACTAAGGTTGATCCTTTGTATCAATCACCTTAGCGCATGCTAATTTCAAAAATCGCCGGTCTTAGCTAAATACCTGGAAGCTGTCTGGATTCACAGACTCAATTTTATCTTCTATTGCTTCTTCAATTGAACCGAAACAGAGCTGAGCACGTAGCAACCAGTTTTCATCAATCTTAAAATGCTCAGCTACAGCGTGATTGATCTGCACATTATAATGTTGTAACGAAGCACCTAGACCAGCATCTGCCAGCGCAGTCCACGCAGCAAACTGCACCATGCCGGAAGTCTGCTCTGACCACAGTGGAAAATCATCAGCACTAAATGGAACCTTCTTCTGTAATTGCTGAATGGTACGCTGATCTTCATAGAATAAAATCGTGCCATAGGCATTTGCACATTGATCCAGCTTGATTCTAATCCCCTCGTAGACCAATGCCGGCACATGCTGGCGTTGAACATCTTTCACAATGTTCCAGAATTGATGATGTGAATCGGCAAATAGCACGATAATGCGTGCACTTTGTGAATTATAAGCTGAAGGACAACTATGCACAGCTTCCTGAATCAGCTCGGTCAGATAAGCTTGACTGAAATGCACACGCTTACCTAGCTGATAGATCCCACGACACTTTTTTTAATTTCTCAACAAAAGTGAATTCTAAATTTTCAACTACTTTACTCTTTTTAGGAAATTTAAAATCCTTAGTCAGGTCAGTTGTTAATACCTGCCCAATTTTATTGAGTAATGCCATTTTCTACCCTCTACATATAGCCTGAACTTCAATCACCAGGCAAATTCCATACAATATAATGGGTTTATTTAGGCAGGCAGGATTTGCTGTTTTTTTCATGCTGCTTTTTAGAGCATTCAAACTCCTTAAAAACAAAAAACTCCGCATTTAGCGGAGTTTATGTGACGCAAGTTGCATTAATTATTTTTCAGTTTCAAACAATGCCGCAACGAATGATTTTGCCGAGAATGGACGCAAGTCATCAATTTTCTCACCTACACCGATAAAGCGAATCGGTACATGGGTACGGCTGGCAATATTAAACAGCACACCACCTTTTGCAGTACCATCCAGTTTGGTAATGGTTAAACCCGTTAAACCCACTGCTTCATCAAACATTTCAACTTGATTAATGGCATTCTGTCCTGTACCGGCATCCACCACCAACATCACTTCATGTGGCGCAGTCGCATCAATCTTCTGCATCACACGTTTAACTTTGGTCAATTCCTGCATCAGGTGACCTTTGTTATGTAGACGGCCTGCAGTATCCGCAATTAAAACATCCACACCTTTGGCACGCGCACTTTCGAAAGCATCAAAAATGACTGAAGCGGAGTCAGCACCATGACCTTGGGCTACGACGGCGATATTGTTGCGTTCACCCCAGATCTGTAACTGCTCAGTTGCAGCAGCACGGAAAGTATCACCCGCAGCCAGCATGACTTTTTTACCTTCGCCTTGCAGACGTTTTGCCAGTTTACCAATGGTTGTGGTTTTACCTACACCATTTACACCCACCACCAGAATTACATATGGATTTTTATTCGGATCGATATGCAGCGGTTTTACACGCGGAGCCAGCAGAGCCACCAGTTCTTCCTGAAGCGCTTTATACAGTGAGTGAGAATAAATCAAGTCACCGCGTGCAGTACGTTCAGTCAAATTGGCAATAATCGTTTTAGTTGCATCAACACCGATATCTGCAACCAAAAGCTGTTCTTCAACTTCTTCTAATAATTCATCGTCAATTTCTTTGCCACCAATCAGGATATTGACCATCCCATCGGCAAGATTTTTACGGGTTTTGGTTAAACCCTCTTTCATACGGCTAAAGAAACCACCTTTTGTAGCAGGTTCTTCTTCCTGAGCTTCCGTCGCTACAGGTGCAGAAATTTCAGCAGTTGCGCTTGGTGTTTCTACAATCGGCACATTAACCGCAGGTAAACTCGGTAATGTGACATCATCATCTCCGATATCAGCATCAATCAAAAATTTGTTTTGCCCATTAGATTGCTGTTGCATGCCGAATCCTTGAAAAGCATTGCGTTAAAAAATTGAATTCTAGCATAACTTGCAGTGTTTTGAGCGGGCAATCCAATCCATGAATAAACAACCAAAAAATAACAGTGTTTGGTTGCTTTCAATACAAGATTTCTGAAAAATAATCCTAAATACAAATATCTATTCATTGGAAGACTTTGTGTCCATATCTTTTTTTACTATCTCCTCCTTATCCAGAATCATCAAACAGCGGATTTCTCCAGTTGCAGTACTCATCCTGAGTTTCGGTTTTAACCCCGTACATGCCGCAACACAGAGTGAATTATCCCGCACCACTATCGAAACCTATTTAGGTAATGGCTTAAAAGTCATCATCCGGGAAGATCATCGCTCCCCGATGGTGATGACACAGATCTGGTATAAAGTCGGCAGTAGTGATGAGTCCGGTAATATTCTCGGCGTCTCTCATGCTTTGGAACATATGATGTTTAAAGGCACAAGCAAGGTTCCCAATGATGAATTTACCCGCCTGAGCCGGATTTATGGGGGCAGTATTAATGCCGCAACCTTTACCAATTACACGAACTATTATCAGCTCTATCCCAAAGCCTATTTTCCGATGGCGCTAGAACTTGAATCTGACCGTATGAACAACCTGTTGTTACGCCAGCAAGATTTTGATCCGGAAATTAAAGTGGTAATGGAAGAACGGCGTCAGCGTACTGATGATAATCCGCGTGCCCAGGCATTTGAACGATTTAGATGGATCAGTTACCCCACCAGTCACTATCGTCAGCCCGTGATTGGTCACATGAAAACGCTCAATAATATTCAGCTGAGTGATGTTAAAAAATGGTATCGAGACTGGTATAGCCCGAATAATGCCATTCTGGTGATTGTCGGGGATGTTGACGTTCAAGAAGCTCTCGTTCAGGTACAGAAATATTTTGGCGATATTCCGGCACGTCCTACACCATCACGTAATGACGTACTCGAGTTCGAACGCTTAGGCTATCGTCATATGGAAATTGAGAGTAATGTCCAGGTACCTAATCTGTATATGACCTGGAATGTAAAATCTTTGGCTACCGCCAAGAATCCTCAAGATGCCTATGCTCTAACCATTATTCGCAGCCTGCTGGATAGCGGGATTTCTTCTCGCTTGCAGGATCGTCTGGTTCGCGACCGCAAAGTGCTTACTTCTGTGAGTGTGTCTTATGATCCTTATAACCGTGGAGATAGCCTGTTTGGTATTTCCGCACTTCCGGCTCCAGGTGTAAATCTGACAGAAGCACAAGCCGCCATCCAGAAAGAAATTGATTTACTAAAAACTGAAACTATTTCTGAGCATGAACTGGCACGGATCAGCACACGCTTTATTTCAAATCTGATTTATAGTCAGGACAGTCTGAGCGGACAGGCCAAAATGATTGGAAACCTTGAAGTAAACGGATTGAGTTACCGCCTGATGGATGAACTGCCTCAGCATTATGACAGTGTCCGTGCAGAGGATATTCAGCGGGTTGCTAATGCCTATTTTGTCCGTGAAAATTTAAGTACGCTCTACCTTTTGCCTGAACAGAAAGCTCAATAATGGTTATTACAATGTCTAAAGTTCGCTCTCTTATCCTTTTAACCAGCTTAAGCCTCAGTTCAAGCCTTTGGGCAGAAAATTATTTAGATACCCAACCTGATCTGAATGATAATCCCAGTCAGCTACAAGCGATCCCTCTCCTGCAAAGTTTAAAAAATATTAATCAAAAGCAGGCATTCCAAGCACCTTTTATTCATGACCTGAACAATCGTTACAAAGTTCGCACTTTATTTGTTGAAACCCGAGATCTGCCGATGGTGGATATTCAACTGACCTTTAATGCCGGATCAGCACGAGATCAGGAAATTGCTAAAGGTCTATTTGGTTTATCCAGTACGGCAGCCAAACTGATGCGTGAAGGAACAGATAAATATACGGCTGCACAGGTGGCTTCCGTCTTTGATGCCACAGGCGCACAATTTAGCGTACAGGCTTATCGCGATATGTTTGTCGTTCGCCTTCGAACTTTATCAGACCCCAAGAAAATGGAACCTGCTTTGGCCATGATGATGGAAGTTCTCAAAAATGCCACATTCAAGCCTTCCAGCATTCAGTTAGCACTCAGCAATACTCAAGTAGGACAAAAACAGCTTCAGGAAAATCCAAGTAAACTGATGGATATCCGGTTTTATCGGGCATTGTATGGACAGCATCCTTATGCCGAACCGATTACCGGCACGATTGGCAGTACCAAAAAAATTACGGCTGATTTACTGAAAAAATTCCGCGACCAGTTTCTGGTGGCACAAAACATGAATATTGCCATTACCGGCAAACTCAGTCCTAAACAGGCATTGGAACTTTCTGAACGAATTGCAGGCAATTTACCTCAAGGACAGAAAGCAGTTGCATTAGCTGAACCTGAAGAAAAATCGGGTTTTGATATCGTACATTTGCCTTATAACTCATCCCAAGCGCATGTGACCTTCGGCCACTTAGGACCAAACCGATTTACTGAAGATCGGCTTGCTCTGGAAGTGGCCAACCGCATGTTTGGGGGTAGCGGCTTTAATGCAGTATTAATGCAGGAATTAAGGGTAAAACGCGGCTATACCTATGGTGCCTATAGTACATTCAGCTTTAGTCAGGCACCCGGTATATTTAGCTTCCGTTATTCCACTAGACAAGATCAATTACTGGATAGCATTCAGGTCGCACATCAGGCTTTTATCAAATTTGTAAATCAGCCGATTGATACTAAGCGCCTGGAAGAAACCAAAGCCGGGATATTAAGAGCATTTCCAAATAATTACAGCAGCAATGCCACGATCAATGCCCAGTTAGGCACGATGGGCTTTTATGCAGAGCAAGCCGACTATCTGTCACGCTATCCAGAACGTCTAGCCAAAATTACCGCAACAGATGTGCAAAATGCCGTGCGCAAACATCTGCATCCAGAACGTTTAACACTGGTCGTGGTGAGTCAAGAATTGAATAAAGAAACTTTAAAATTACGATTGGAACAGAACCTGTCAGATCCTTCTAAACCACTGCCGAATACGATTCCAATACCTAAGGCATATCCACAGAAACCGGCGGAAGCTGACGAGCCCGTAGAGATTCCTGTTGATACGCCTGCATCAATTTAAGATATTGACCGCGATGGATGCGTTGCTGTTGCAGCAAAGTCTGAGCCATATCCTGGGTTTGAGGTAAGCTCTGCTGCTCTGCAAGTTGCTGAAGTAAATTAAATTGGGGAGTCGTCAGTGGACGATAAATGGCAAATGTAGCCAGACATAAAATTAATGCCACAATAAAAATAACAACCGCATTATAAATCTGTTCAAGCTTAATTTTATTCAGAAAATCGCTTAATTTTTTGCTATCTATAGCCATACACTACCTCAAGTTGCAGCTAGTGTATGGCTGGGCCCCATGAAGTTCAAGTCAAAGATTGAATGACCAGTATAAATACACATCTCGATATGACTATAAATCGGTTAGGATTTCAACAATTCGTACACACTCCAGGCAATGACCATAGCCACCAGACCTAAGACCAGTAAAATTGCAAACTTGCTCAAGCCGGCTTCTGCTTCAGGTGGATGCAGTCGATCTTCATCTGCAATTCGGACCAATTCATCATTATAGTGACTATAAAATTCTGCACGCTGGGTTTCGTCCAGAGCGCGGGTAAAATCATAAACTTCTTTACGTTGAGCCAGACTGTAATCACCTAGATGGGTATATTTGTCATAAATTGCCTCATCCAGTTTTTTACGGTGTACATGCGCCAATTCTGTAATCTGACTGGCTGTTGGGGGCATATCAAAACTGAGCCCTTCAAGAGTTCTTTGCATCATGTTGTTCTCCTTTTCTTTTGTTCTATTGTTAAAATCTATACCAACCGCACTTTCATGTGTGTATAGTTTGATCGTACAAACTATAAATTAAGTAAACGGGAAAGCTGATATAGTTGACTTTTCCATTATTCTGTAATATTAGTTTAATAATAGTAAGTTATATTTGTATTTAGACTTAAAAGTCTATCCAAAATCATAATTAAAATTAAGGAGTTTTTATATTATGCAGAATATCTCTCAACATGATTTGGAACATCTGTATGCAGATGCAGTGAATACCATTCAATCGCAAATGAACTTTGTCGATGCAGTAAAACAATTAGAAGATGCAGCGCGCGCCGGTCACGGTAAAGCAGCTCTCTTTTTAGCTGAACTATATTATCAAGGTTTTCGTGTAGAACGAGATTCACTCAAAGCACAATACTGGCAGAACATGGCCACCATGCAAGCCTGAAGAAACGTCACCGAGGTGACGTTTTTTTATGCCAATTTTTCGAAATACTGCAATTAAGACATAATTTATTACGATTGCTTGCAAAGCTGAAACAGTAATTTCACTGGAACTTTCTAGAATAGAGCTGAACTCTAATAGCACTTTATTTTAACGACAATGCGAAAAATTATTCAATACGACCCGATTTGTAAAAACTTTCTTTTGAGGCTCACCATCCTCAAATCTATGATGTATTGCGGCGTTTTGTGGGGCGTCTATCATCAGGGTTGGGCGATGATGCGCGATCAGGAAGATTATATTTTTCCATTCTGGCTTAATTCTCTGGATGCCAAAAATTATGCCAAGGAACATTGGCCAGGTTATGTACCACGTAGAATCAACCCGGAAGATTTCGAAAACAACTTATTACCTACACTGTCCCGACTAGCCGTGACACCTACTTTATGTAGCGGCAATGGCACTAAACTGAAATTATCAATTCCACAGATGCGTCACCTGTTTTTTTCACAACAAAGGCTGCACTTTGCCTAAAAACATGTTATTTATAAAGACATAGAATAGACACCTAGAGATGTTCGGTTGGATACATACTCTAGGACTTATAATAATTAGATAAAAAGGACTCAATAGAATGACCAACGTAGCACAAGTGCTCAGTGATAAAGTACATCAGGCAGTTTATACCATCCGTCCAGACTCTACAGTTTTAGAAGCAATTAGCCTGATGGCAGAAAAAGGAATTGGGGCGCTGGTCGTTACCCACGAAGATAGTGTGGTCGGCATTTTGTCAGAGCGTGATTACACCCGTAAAATCGCATTGATGCAAAGAACCTCTTTTGATACCACGGTCAATGAAATTATGACACCTAAAGTCATAACCGTGACTTCTGCAACTTCTGTTGAAGACTGCTTAGCATTAATGACTGACCGCCATTTACGCCACTTACCTGTAGTTGAAAATGACAAACTGATTGGCCTGATTTCGATTGGTGACTTGGTCAAAGCTGCAATGGAAGATCAACGTAAGCTGATTGATCAATTACAACAATATATTTCAGGCTAAATTCTTTCTTAGTTCAATACGTAAATTAAGATTTAAACTCAAATGTCATTACAAATAAATGACAATGCCATATCAAAACCAGATCAGATATAAAAAATCCCAGTCTTAAAGCTGGGATTTCTTTGATTATGACTATAAATCAAATTAAAGACCGAGTTTCTCTGCCACGTAATCAGAATCTTTATCACCACGACCTGAAAGATTCACTACAATCTTAGTCTCTTTAGGCAGCTTAGCCGCTTCACGAATTGCCCAAGCCACTGCATGTGAACTTTCTAATGCTGGCACAATTCCTTCAACGCGCGACAGGGTCATAAAGGCATCCAGACACTCCTGATCTGTCGCCGTAGTGTATTCCACACGACCTAGATCTTTAAGCAGGCTGTGCTGTGGTCCTACGCCTGGATAATCCAGACCGGAAGCAATCGAATGCACAGGTAAAGGTTCACCCTGCTCATCTTCGAGTACATAGCATGCCATACCATGCAACTGGCTTGGTTTACCCAAAGTCAGCGTTGCGGAATGCTTATCAGTATTTAGGCCATGACCAGCAGGTTCTACTCCCACCAGTTTGACTTCTTGATCATTTAGAAATGCAGTGAATGCACCCATAGCATTTGAACCACCACCTACACATGCCACAACATAGTCTGGGTTTGCACCGAAGCGTTCATTGGTTTGAACCTTGATTTCATCGCCAATAATAGACTGGAAATCACGCACCATCATTGGGAATGGATGCGGTCCTACCACCGAACCAATCGCATAGATATAGTTTTTCGGATCTTTCAAGTATTCTTCAAAAGCACTGTCAACTGCATCTTTAAGGGTCGCAGTACCACGCGTCACAGAAATCAGCTTAGCACCCAAGATTTTCATCTTAACGACGTTTGGATGTTCTTTTTCGATATCCACCTGGCCCATATGAATTTCACATGGAATACCCACCAAAGCACATGCAGTAGCCAATGCCACACCATGCTGACCTGCACCCGTTTCAGCGATGACTTTGGTTTTACCCATGTATTTCGCTAGCAGTGCTTCACCCAGGCAGTGATTGATTTTATGTGCACCGGTATGATTCAGGTCTTCACGTTTTAAATAGATCTGTGCTCCACCTAACTGGTCAGAAAGACGTTTAGCATGAAACAAAGGACTAGGACGGCCGACATAATTGGCAAACAGGTCTTTTAATTCATTCTGGAATTCTTCAGTTTGACGGATTTCCTGATAGGCAACATTGATGTCATCCATGGCCTGTTTTAGATCTGGTGGAATGAACTGACCGCCATATTGACCAAAGAAACCCTCTTCGTTCGGCAACGCAATACCATTAATTTGATGAGCCATAATAATTCCTGAATATTGGAATAAGGTATAACAAGTGACTTTATACTAGAATATTTCGTTTTAAAGCACTAATAACTATAGATAAAGTCACTTATAGATAAATGGAATCAACGCGCCAGATATTTGGTCATATCCTCAATGCCTTTTAAGGTCATTGGAAACATATGATCTTCAAAGATTTGCTTAATCAGGCCAATAGTATGCGTGTAATGCCAGTATTTTTCTTCTTCAGGATTAAGCCAGGCGGTTTTATCAAAATGCTGACGCAGACGCTGTAACCAGACCTGTCCTGCCTCATCATTCATATATTCGACCGAACCACCGACGGAGTTCAACTCATAGGGAGCCATGCTGGCATCACCCACTACAATCACCCGGTAATCCCGTCCATAGGTATTGAACAAGTCCCAGGTATTCATGCGCGAGCTGGAACGACGGACATTATCTTTCCAGACATAGTCGTACAGACAGTTATGGAAATAGAAATATTCCAGAGTCTTAAATTCGGTTTTGGCGGCGCTAAACAGTTTTTCACACTGAGCAATATGCGCATCCATCGATCCGCCAATATCAAACAGCATTAAAACTTTAATACGGTTACGTCGCTCCGGTACCAATTGCACATCCAGAATCCCCTGTTTGGCGGTTTCACGAATAGTGCTATCAATATCCAGCTCTTCAGCCGCACCCTGACGGGCGAACTTACGCAAACGGCGCAGTGCCATCTGCATCTGACGACTACCAAGAATCTGATCATCATCCAGATTACGGTATTGACGTTGTTCCCAGACTTTGACAGCGGAACGTTTACGCCCCGGCCCACCAATGCGCACACCTTCAGGATGATCACCATAGGCACCAAATGGCGATGTGCCACCAGTACCAATCATCTTATTCCCGCCCTGATGTTTTTTATGCTGTTCACGCAAGCGCTCTTCCAGCATTTTCATCAGTTCTTCCAGCGATCCGGCCTTTTTTAGTTCTTCACGCTGTTCAGGAGTTAAGTGCTTTTCCAAAAGTTCTAGATCAAACCAGTCTTTGGGCAATTTATGCACCTGATTCAGCAGTTCATCCAAATCAAAAGTCGCGATACCATCAAAGTAATCTTTCATGGCGCGATCGAACTTGTCGAAGTAGCGCTCGTCTTTGACCATCACAGTTTTAGCAAGCTGATAAAACTCGTCCTGATCGGCAAAAACCACGCCTGCCGCTACCGCCTGATTCAGATCAATCAACTCACGGGTGGAAACCGGTACGCCATATTTTCTAAGGGTATAAAACAATCGCACAAACATGCGTGTTTCTCCCTTAGCGACGCGACATAAAGGCTAGACGTTCAAGCAGTTGTACATCCTGCTCATTTTTGATCAGCGCACCGTACAAAGGCGGGATCGCTTTGGACTTATCAGTATTTCTTAAAATGTCTTCCGGCATATCATCTGCCATCAACAGACTTAACCAGTCGATCAGTTCAGAAGTTGAAGGTGGTTTTTTCAAGCCTGGAATCTGGCGTAATTTGAAGAAGATTTGCAGAGCTTCATTCACCAGCGTTGTTGAAATATTCTCAAAATGCACATCGATAATTTCACGCATGGTCGCTTCATCCGGAAACTCGATATAGTGGAAGAAACAACGGCGCAAGAAGGCATCTGGAAGTTCTTTCTCGTTATTTGAAGTGATGATGACAATCGGACGCTGGGTCGCAGTAATGGTTTCACCCGTTTCATAAACGAAGAAAGACATCTTGTCGAGTTCGTGCAGCAAGTCATTTGGAAACTCGATGTCTGCTTTATCGATCTCATCAATCAGCAATACACAGCGCTCTTCACTGGTAAACGCTTCCCAGAGTTTACCCGGCTTGATGTAGTTCTTGATGTCATAAACGCGATCATCACCTAACTGACTATCACGCAAGCGTGATACTGCATCATATTCATACAGGCCCTGCTGTGCCTTGGTCGTTGATTTGATATGCCAGGTAATCAGCTTCAGTCCGAGGCTTTGTGCCACCTGTTCAGCCAACAAGGTTTTACCTGTACCCGGCTCCCCTTTAACCAGCAAGGGTTTTTGCAAACTACGCGCAGCTTTCACAGCCAGTTTTAAACTGTCAGTGGCAATGTACTGATCCGTACCTGAGAATTGTTGAATATCAGCAGACATGATTGAACCTTATTTTTCTATTTACAGCGGTGAACTTTTCTTGTTTGACCCAAGACCCGTTTTACTGGATGCATAGGTCGACCAGCAATAGCCAATCACAGACCCGATACCAATGACAAATAAAATAAGTGACGCATTAATCCAAACGAGTTCATATTCCTTGGTCAGAATCCCAAACAGCAGCCCGAAAATAGCAGGTGCAACTGAAGCATTACTGCCTTCAGAAACGGTTGGGGTCAACAGCACGGCAAAGGCCAATAGCCATAAAAAACCGCCCATTGCCTTTGGCATGCGCTTGGTCACGCCATACCAGCAAGCTAACGCAATCAGACTGCCCAGCAGATACACTGCAAACGCAATACTCTGGTCAGGAATTGAGTCCAATACAGCTACAAAACCATTCATTTCACAACTCCTGAACTGAGCTTAAGCCCCACGAAGACCTTCTGGCGCTGGTGCATTCGGGTTAATCAAACCTTCTGGTGGCATTTGCAGGAAGAAACCACGGGTAGAAATTGAATCCATCACATGTAAAACATTAGCACGTGCCAGTTTACGCGATTCACTCAATTCAAGATGCATAACAAAAGTCGCACGACCAAACGCCACACGTACCGGTTCAGCCAATACCTCTAGTGGTTCAAATGTTTCGGCTTCGTTCTCATCTGCAGGACGCGCCACATAAAGATACATTTCATCTTTTTTGCTAGATTTGTAGATAGACACTTGCATATTTCAAACGACTTTTCTGAAAAAACAATCGCAAGGATACATCAAAAAAACGACAGAAACATTAGCCGCTTCAAATGCATCAGTCGTGATTTTGTATAATTGCTTTATCTTTAATCAATCCAGTAAAAATCACTCAACCACTTTCATCTGGGTCGACAGATAAGACTCATCCTGATGCAATACCTTAATTAGTGGCAGAGTTAATAACTCATAGCGCCAGCCGAGCAAGTAGTTTGGCAGATCCTGTTCATCCTTATGACATACTACATGCTGATATAAGGCATTCAGCCATTTCTTTCGCATCAGCACTTCTTTCGGTACAGAGATTTCATTGGATATATTCTGGATCATTGTTTCGACCTTCTCGCCAATCTCTCTGGATGAATGGCGGATTGGACGTGCCAGACGCAGCGGCCATTCGGCTTGATCAGGCAGGAATTTCAACAGATCCAAAATGGTCTTGCCATGTTCGCGGACAATATTGGCCCGGATGTCCTTTATCTGACTGAGCTGGAAATTATTGCGCGGGAATTTCTCTACCAGATCAATCATGGTCGAGTTTTTCAGAATAAAGCTGCGTGGCTGATTCAACGCCTTGGCAATCTGCTCACGCCATACAGCCAGTTGTTGCAACTGCATTAATTGACGGCGTGAATGACGATAATTACCGACATCCTGATAAAGTAAGGCAGTCGGTGTTTCTTCACCAATTTCATGGGTCAGAAAACGGCAATCCTCAAGAGCGAAATCGAGCAGATATTTGCTTTCCAGATCCTGTTTGACCTTATCCGACAGTTGCACCAGATAATGCACATCATTGGCTGCATACAGTAACTGCTCAGAGCTTAAAGGACGTGCCAGCCAGTTAGAGCGGGTCTGATCTTTTTCAATATCGACATCCAGCATCTGTTTCAAGGCATTCTGATAGCTGACCTGCAAACCATGTCCGAGGAAAGACATACCGACCTGTGTATCAAAGACATTGCTCAGGGCTTTTTTCTGGGTGTAATGGTAAATCAGGTCAATGTCTTCACTGCAGGCATGGAAAATATTCTGTTGAGCATTAAAAATCTTGTTCAGAAATTCACTCAGATCCAGTGTTGTTCCATCCAGCAAATAGACATTGTTATTGACATTGATTTGAAAAACACCAAGTTTTGGCCACAAGGTGTCTACCTTAATGAATTCTGTATCCAGGCCATAGACCGGATTTTGATCCATAAGGTTCAGGACATGGTTTAAGTCGTGCTGATGTTGAATAAATTGAAACATAAAGACTGAGTCTAAAATTAGATGCTCGATGAAGCTATATTACCCGATATATAGAATTTTTATATAAAAATATGACAACCAAATCACACTTTTTGTTCCATATTTTTCGAATATAGCTTATCTAGTAAACATTTTATATTTTTACTAATATATTTTTTATATTATATATTAAGAGAATATAATTAATATTTCACTTAATTCGCATCCGGTTATGCACTGCCTGACTCAATGTATGACTATCGACATACTCCAGTTCTCCGCCTTGAGGCACCCCTTGAGCGATACGCGTCATTTGCACCGGTAAATGTTTACTGGCTTCAACCAGATAATGCGCGGTTGCCTGTCCTTCGACAGTCGCATTGGTAGCCAGAATCACTTCCTTGATCTGTCCCTGACTTAAGCGTTGCAGTAAATAGGGAATACCGATTTCTTCAGGCCCGATTCCATCTAGAGGTGACAGATGACCACCCAGAACATGATATTTACCGCGGAAACTGCCGCTTTGCTCAATTGCCATGACATCTGCCGGTGATTCCACGACACAAAGCAGTTCATCATCACGCTCAAGTGAGGTACAGATATTACAGACTTCATCTTCCGTCAATGAATGGCAGATCGAGCATTCATGAATGTGATCGGTTGCTTCAGTTAAGGCATGTGCCAGACCGATCGCCCCTTCACGATTTTTCATGATTAAATGCAAAGCCATACGCTGGGCCGATTTCGGCCCAACGCTTGGCAAAATGCGTAATGCTTGAACCAGTTGATCAAAACGATCACTAAACATTGCGCATACTTCCTTAGAATAAACCAGCCAGACCAGGTGGTAAGCCCATACCTGAGTTTGCAGATTTCATTTTCTCTTCAGAGATCACTTCTGCTTGACGCGCTGCATCATTCATCGCTGCTGCAATCAGATCTTCGATCATATCTGGATCGTCCTGTAACAGTTCAGGATTGATCTCGATACGTTTCACCACATTGCGGCAAGTCATGGTGACTTTCACCAGACCGCCACCAGCCTCAGCATGCACTTCAGTTTGCGCAAGCTCTTCTTTGGCTTTTTTCATGTTGTTTTCGACTTCTTTTTGCATGCGCTGTGCTTGCTGCATCAACATATTAATGTTCATAAAGATCTCCGAACATATATTTATAAAATTAGATTAGATCTAAACCGCGTGTAATGTCGCGAATAATATCATCAATCTCTTCCAAACCAACAGAAACGCGAATTAAACCTTCACGAATACCCGCTGCTGCTTTGGCTTCTGGGGACAATTTACCATGCGTGGTTGTTGCTGGATGAGTAATCGTTGATTTCACATCACCCAGGTTACCAGTGATTGAAATGAACTGGGTATTGTCGATTACTTTCCAGGCACCTTCACGGCCGCCTTTCACTTCGAAAGATACGATACCACCGAAACCGGTTTGTTGTTTTGCAGCCAGTTCATGACCAACATGTTCAGGCAAACCTGCATAGTAAACTTTTTCTACTTTCGGATGTGCATTTAAGAACTCTGCCAGTTTTTGTGCATTGGCAGAATGTTCACGCATACGTAAACGTAAAGTTTCCAGACCTTTCAGGAATACCCAAGCATTGAACGGGCTCATAGAAGGACCAGTGGTACGTACATAACCGAAGATTTCTTCAAGCAGTTTATGGTTACCTGCTACAGCGCCACCGAGTGCACGGCCTTGGCCATCCAGATATTTAGTCGCAGAATATACGACTAAGTCTGCACCAAATTTGAGTGGTTGTTGTAACACTGGTGTACAGAAGCTGTTGTCAATCGCGAGCAATGCATCATTGGCATGTGCAATATCTGCCAAAGCCTGGATATCTGCCACTTCAGCCAATGGGTTTGACGGAGATTCAACAAAGAGTAATTTGGTTTCTGGCTTGATAGCATTTTTCCATGCATCCAGATCCGTCAGATCGACAAACTCAACTGCGACACCGAATTTAGCTACGTATTTTTCAAATAAAGAAACTGTTGAACCAAATACGGCGCGTGAACAAATGACATGATCGCCTGCTTTCAGGTAAGCCATCGCCACAGCCATAATCGCAGCCATACCAGAGCTGGTTGCAACAGCGCGTTCTGCGCCTTCTAAGGCAGCCAGACGCTTTTCAAACATGGCAACGGTTGGATTGGTAAAGCGAGAGTAAATATTACCCGGCTCCTGGCCTGAAAATTTTGCTGCAGCTTCAGCCGCATTTTCATAAACAAATGACGATGTTAGAAAAATCGGTTCACCATGCTCACCCTCAAAGCTACGGGTGTGACCGGTACGGATGGCTAAAGTTTCTAATTGATAGTTAAAATCGTCTTGCTGGCTCATCACTTTACTTCAGCCCAAAGGCTGCCTTTTGTAAAAAATTGCCAACATTTTGAGCGTCTAAGCTATTTCAGGTCAAGGCATAATAAGCAATTATTGCTTAGACTTCGACCAATTCTCCTTTGTATACGGATAAATTATTTACATGATTCAGTTAAAACAAAATATTCAACGCCAGAAGAAAAAATTAAAACACCTGAATGCACGGTTATTTAACTCGTCGTCCCTGATTCTTTCGCAAAAAACGCCCTTTGAATATATTGCTGCGACTGAATTCTGCAAAATTCGCTATTATGCAGCGCCTGAAAAAAAGTACCGTGAGCCGTTAGTCTTTGTTGCCCCTCTTGCGATCAATATGGATATTTATGATCTGTATCCTTACCGTTCACTGGTCAAGCATTTTCAGCATAGCGGTTTTGATGTCTATTTAGTGGAATGGAAACGTTTCCGTTATAAACACCGTCACTTGAATTTCCTGTCTTTTATCGACGGCGCAATACCTCAGGCGATTGAACGGATCTGCTCGCATTCAGGTAGTCAGTTTATTTCCCTGCATGGCTGGAGTATGGCCGGAATTTTTGTCACGCTTTATATGGCATTGCATTCACCTGAACATGTTAAAAACCTGATTGTGCTGGGCAGCCCGATTGACAGTTATGCCTCAGGTCGAGTCGGCAAGTTATTTAGCACCACCAATAAGCTCATTTCCAAAAATAAAAACCTGCAACAGGCGATTCACCAAGGATTGATTCCCAAGGAATATATTCATTCACCCGGCATCATCAATGCATTAGGATTTAAGCTGCTTGATCCGATTGGCTGGTTTAAAAGCCAGAAGCAGTTTCTGCTGAATCTGGAAAATGTTGAAGATGTCTATGAACATGCCACCATGGGTAATTTTCTGAACAAGATGATTGATTATCCGGGTGGAATCAATCAGGACATGGTGCTGCATCTATGGCTGCAAAACCCTTTAAAAAATGGCTCGATGACTTTAAACGGCCGAACGATTGACCTGAAAAATATTAATTGTTCCTTACTGGTCGGGGCTGGGAAAACCGATCAGATTGTTACGGAACAGTCAGCTAAGCCTTTGATGGAATTGACAAGTAGTACTGATAAGACGTTTACTCTTATCCCGGGTGGTCATCTTGGACTGATGTCCAATCAGAAAACAGCCAATACATTCTGGCCGAAACTGACCACCTGGCTGGCACAACGCTCAACCCGGATAGATGCTTAATTCCGGAAGAGCCGGCAATTTTCAGGTATTTATTATTTTGTTCAGAGGGTATGACATGATTCAGTCAGTGGCATTTATTGGTTTAGGCGCAATGGGTTATCGCATGGCAGCGCATTTACCCAAGCATTTTGAGACAGTCTATGTCTGGAACCGTACTTTTGCCAAGGCTGAAGAACATGCTGCTGAATATGGCACACAAGCTGTCGCTTTAGAACAGGCAGTTCAGGCAGATATTATCTTTTCCTGCCTGCCGACCAGTGCCGATGTTGAAGCATTAGTCCAAGGCCTCAGCCTTAAAGCTGGCAGTATCTGGGTAGACTGTACCAGTGGTGTTCCTGACGCTGCCCGACGCTTAGAAGAAGCACTGGCTGAACAGGGTGTGATTTTCCTGGATGCACCTGTGAGTGGCCAGACCATTGGTGCGGAAAATGGCACATTGACTGTGATGGTCGGTGGTAATGCGGAAGGCTTTGAAAAAGCCCTTCCTGCGATGCAGGCTTTTGGTAAGCTGATCAAGCATGTCGGTGAATCTGGCGCAGGTTTTGCTGTGAAGGCGGTAAATAATATGTTAATGGCTGTAAACCTGTGTGCCGTTGCTGAGGGCTTTACTACCTTGAAAGCGCATGGGGTAAACCTTCATGAAGCACTGGATTGTATTAATGCTTCAAGTGGTAAAAGCATGGTGACTGAAACCGTATTGCCACAGCGTATTTTAAACCGCAGCTTTCCCGTAACCTTTGCCCTGCCTCTTTTAGCCAAAGATACCGGCATTGCACTTGATCTCGCGCGTGATGCCAAACTGGCAGTGCCACTTCTCGCTTTAGGTCAAAGTCTGGTGCAAGCTGCTAGCAATCTGTCGGATAAAAATAGTGACTTTTCCAGTGCTGTAAAAATGTATGAATCATGGAGTAATATTACCATCGAGTAATATCTCGCCATTGAATAATGATAACGAAACCTCATATTGTGACTATTAGGCAGGCACATATAGTGGATAACCCAGAGGAAACTCTCATGAAGAAATTTTCTGTTGCAGCATTGATTGGCTTTGCAACTTTGTTCGGGGCTTCAACATCGGTTCTTGCATCTGAACAAGAGTGCAAAAAATTAAAAAATGATCATGATGTGATTTATGCGTCTAAAGGTTTCTGTTTTAAAGACCCTGAAGCGAAAGCAAAGTTTAATGACAATTGCTACACAACCAAGCCAAAATTTTCAGAAAAAGAGCAGCAACGTCTTGACGCGATCAAAGAACGTCAGAAAGAATTGAACTGTAAATAATACAATTCAATTCTGCTCAAGGAATGCACTTATGACTTACGATGACCAAAATATTTTTGCACGAATTCTGCGTGGTGAACTTCCAGCAATTAAAGTGTATGAAGATGACCGAGTTCTTGCATTTATGGACATCATGCCACAGGCCGATGGTCATACTCTGGTCATTCCTAAAACTCCAGCAATTACCTTGCTTGACCTGGATCCTGAAGTTGCAGCCTATACCATTCAGGTGGTGCAAAAAATTGCCAAAGCGATTGAAAAAGGTTTAGGTGTAGATGGCATTGTACTCATGCAGCTCTCTGGCGCTGCGGCGGGTCAGACTGTTCCGCATGTTCATTTCCATCTGGTACCTACCTCTTTGCACAACCTTGGCAAACATGCGGCACAAATGGGCGATCAGGAAAAGATCAAGCAACTTGCAGAGAAAATTAGAGCTGCTCTTTGATACATTCTTAGTCCTCAAAAATGGAGCTTCGGCTCCATTTTTTATGCCTTATTTTTCATTTTTTATCATTATTAATAAATACAGAATTTATCTCAAATAATTTTGTTAAGAACAGTATTTCTTATTCACCTGATCAGCTTTAACTAAAGCAAAAGAAATCCTACACAGATCCTTAAAAATTAAAATTGCTCCCTTTTAGATTTCATAGATCTGCAATATTTCCTTAATCATATTGACTTATTTGTAATGAATACTTGGCACCAATAGAGCGGTACATGTTTCAAGACATGACTGAAACTTGTTTTAAGACGATGAATAAAAAAGTCTTTATTGGAGCAACACATGAAAAAAACGTTATCTGCATTAGCAATTGGGGCAACAATTTTAACACCAGTCATGGCAGCTGCTGCTGACGTTAAAATTTATGGTCGTGCACACGTTTCTTTAGATTATCTGGATGATGGTAAAGACTACAATGAGGTGGCTTTATCATCGAACTCGTCACGCTTAGGCTTTAAAGCTGAAAAAGAACTAGAAAATGGCATGACGGCTTTTGCTCAAATCGAACAGCAAATCAACTTTTCAAGTGGCTCTGACGACACAGAAGATTCTATCAACTTCTCAACACGTGATACTTTTGTAGGACTTAAAGGTGACTTCGGTCAGGTGAAAGTCGGTCGTTTTGACAGCCCATTTAAAGCAGCTCGTGGCCCTGCAAACTTCTTTGGTGATCAGGTTGGCGACTTACGTAACATCACTCGCGCCTATAACCATCGTTTTGATGAACGTAACCCGAATACGATTGAATATAAATCACCTAAATTTGGTGATGGTTTCACCGCAACAGCAGCTTTGTCTTTACATGACGGCACTATGATCAACAATGATACAACCGAAGAGACCAATGAAAAGTCTCAAGCATATGATCTGGGCCTAAACTACAAAGCAGGCAACTGGGATGTAGCAGCTGCTTATGAGCATTATGCTGAAGATGTCAGCCGAGGAGAACGTGATGGTGTACGTTTAGCGGCTGCCTATAAACTGACTCCAGAATTAAATGTGGGTGCACTTTATCAGTTTACTACTCTTGATGATGGCAACGGTACCAATGCAGATGCCAATGTTTACGGAGTCGGTGCTGAATATAAACTGACTGATAAAAATACTTTGCGTGGCCATGCCTTCCATCGTGACATTGATACTTCTCACGCTAACTCTACCCTGCTGGCACTGGGTTTAGAACATCGTCTTGATAAGCAGTTCCGTATCTATGGCAATCTGGCAGCAATGCTAAATGATGATAATGCCAACCTTACCCCATGGTCACAGGCACGTAGTAACAAAGCTGGTTCAGCTCAAGGTGTAAATGCTGCTGGTGAAACTGCACTTGGACTCTCAGTCGGTATGCGTTACGACTTCTAAGCTGAATACCTATTCGCTTAAAGAGAACATCTCTGTAGCTATTATTTATTAAACATGACATACAAAAAGATCCCTAAACGGGATCTTTTTTTTGATGCATTTTCTTAAAGAAACAGTATGAGAAAGCCTGTGATCAAGATCACTTATCAGGCACATCTTTGAATAACATCCTATAACACTTCCCTTTCAACCCTTATAAAACCAACCAATTTAGTTTGATTAATTTATCCCATTATTTTAAAACCAAGCATTTTAATCAAATTAAAAAACCAATAAAATTACATAAAATAATAAAAACTAATTAGAATAAATTTTAACTCATATAAATATATATTTATTATTTTCAAATGCTTATAAATATATATTTATTTAAATTGTATCGTCTATTTATTTTTTAGTTACAATCGATTAATAATATATAACAAACCACATAATAGGCTTGTTCACATGAGCTTAGTTTCTAAAAATTTAAACCAAAAAACAGTAAGAGAGATTACTGCGATTTTAATTATCAAGATTATTCTACTTCTGATAATTAAAAATATTTGGTTTGATGCGCCTACTATTCCAAAAGATTTTGACACTCAAGTCGCCGAGCGTATCGCCGGCAATCCTTCCCAAATCAAGGAGACACGTTGATGATTTCTGAAAGCGTGGTCGATCTTTCGCGGTTCCAGTTCGCTATGACCGCGATGTATCACTTTATTTTTGTTCCACTGACCTTAGGCCTGGCATTTCTGCTTGCCATTATGGAAACCACCTATGTAATTTCCGGCAAAGAAATTTACAAGGACATGACTAAGTTTTGGGGAAAACTGTTCGGGATTAACTTTGCCTTAGGGGTAACCACAGGCTTGACCATGGAGTTCCAGTTCGGAACCAACTGGGCATATTATTCGCATTATGTGGGTGATATTTTCGGTGCACCATTGGCTATTGAAGGTTTGATGGCCTTCTTCCTTGAATCTACTTTCATTGGTTTATTCTTCTTCGGTTGGGACCGTTTATCCAAAGTACAGCATCTGGGCGTGACCTGGTTAGTTGCACTGGGATCTAACATGTCTGCACTGTGGATTCTGGTTGCCAATGGCTGGATGCAAAACCCGGTTGGTTCAGCATTCAACTATGAAACCATGCGTATGGAAATGGTGGACTTTGCAGCACTGATCTTTAACCCGGTTGCACAGGTTAAATTCGTACATACTGTTTCTGCAGGTTATGTAACTGGTGCCATCTTCGTACTGGCAATTTCAAGTTACTACATGCTGAAAAAACGTGACCTGCCATTTGCACGCCGTTCATTTGCGATTGCTGCCATTTTCGGTTTAGCATCTACTCTTTCAGTGATCCTGCTGGGTGATGAATCAGGTTATGAGCTGGGCGATGTACAAAAAACCAAACTGGCAGCAATTGAAGCCGAATGGGATACCCACCCTGCACCTGCATCATTTACTTTGTTCGGTATCCCGAATAAGGAAACCATGACTACAGATTATGCAGTGAAAATTCCTTATGTGATGGGTCTGATTGCCACACGTTCTACTACAGAACAAGTCACAGGTATTAAGGACCTGCTGGTTCAGCATGAAGCGCGTATCCGTAATGGTATGGTGGCCTATTCACAACTGGAAAAATTACGTGCTGGTGATCAGTCTCCAGAACTGAAAACCGCTTTTGAAGAAAGTCAAAAAGACTTAGGCTACGGTCTGCTTCTGAAAAAATACACGCCAAATGTTGTTGATGCCTCTGATGAGCAAATTAAAGCAGCAGCTAAAGATACTATTCCACATGTACCAAGCCTGTTCTGGGCATTCCGTGCCATGGTCGCTTCAGGCTTCCTGATGCTGGTTCTATTTATTCTTGCGACTTTTGCAGTGGCTAAACGCAATGCAGAAAACAAACCTTGGTTATTAAAATTTGCATTATTTGCACTGCCGCTTCCATGGATTGCGGCACAAACCGGCTGGTATGTAGCAGAAGTAGGTCGTCAACCTTGGACCATTGGTGAGGTATTACCGACGCATCTTTCAGCATCAAGCTTAAGCACAGGTGATGTCTGGGGTTCAATCCTTGCATTGGCAGCGTTCTATACCGTGTTACTGATTATTGAGATGTATCTGATGATCAAGTTCTCACGTCTTGGCCCAAGCTCACTGCATACCGGTAAATATCATTTTGAAAAGCTTGCAGCTGCAGAAAAGGCAAATGGGGAGACTCACGTATGATCGAATATGAATTATTAAAAATCATTTGGTGGGTGCTGGTCGGCGTATTGCTGATTGGCTTTGCCCTCACCGATGGCTTCGATATGGGCTCTATGGCAATCATGCCATTTGTGGGCAAAAATGATAGCGAGCGCCGTGCAGCGATCAATACCATTGCGCCGCACTGGGACGGTAATCAGGTCTGGTTTATTACTGCCGGCGGTGCGTTATTCGCTGCCTGGCCAATGGTCTATGCAACAGCCTTCTCTGGCATGTACTGGGCACTGTTGCTGGTCCTGTTTGCCCTGTTCCTGCGTCCAGTCGGTTTTGACTATCGCTCAAAACTGGAAAATACCAAATGGCGTAATTCATGGGATTGGGGGCTAGCCATTGGTGGTGCAGTGCCTGCATTGGTCTTCGGTGTAGCATTCGGCAACATGTTCCTCGGTGTACCATTTACTTTAGATGAAACTGTACGTTCTACTTATACTGGCAGCTTCTTTGCCCTGCTCAATCCGTTTGCGATTGTATGCGGTCTGGTCAGTTTATCGATGCTATGTGCACATGGTGGTGCATGGTTAATGCTGCGTACAGATGGTGACCTACGCCAACGTTCTGCCAAAGCAACACAAATCATGGGTCTGGTTTATCTGGTTACCTTCCTGGCTGCAGGCGCTTGGCTGTACTTTGGTGGTATTCAGGGCTATACCCTGGTTACACCTTTTGATACCAATGGTGTTGCCAACCCGCTGGCAAAAGAAGTATTGACCAATGCCAACCCAGGCTGGATGAATAACTACTCGACTTATCCAATCACGATGGCAGCGCCTATTGCCGGCATTTTGGGTGGCTTGATCATTGTACTGGCAGCAGGTAAAAATAAAGCTGGCTTGAGCTTCCTGGGTTCATCTTTAGCGGTGATCGGTGCGATTTTAACTGCCGGTTTTGCCCTGTTCCCATTCCTGATGCCTTCTAGCATTAATCCAGTTGCAAGCTTAACCATGTGGGATGCGGTATCCAGCCAAAATACCTTAACTGTGATGACTGTGGCTGCATGCATCTTCGTTCCACTGATCCTGTGCTACACCACTTGGTGTTACTACAAGATGTGGGGCGTGATTACCAAAAAACATATTCAAGAGAATTCACACAGCCTGTACTAAGGCTGTGTCTTAGGAGATAAAATTATGTGGTATTTCGCATGGATTCTCGGCATTTTGATGGCCTGTTTCGCCGGTGTACTCAGTGCACTATATATTGAAAATCATCAAGACCTGGATGAGAAATAAGAGATGACAGACGCTGCAGTTGAACAAGTAAAGATAGAAAAAAAATCTAACCCTTTTGCAATGGTGATTTCTTGCCTATTGGCTTTTCCACTCGCAGCGGTGTTGCTGGTTCATCCTGCTGCAATGCTGGATGCTAACGGGGAATATAGCCACCGCGCCATGATGTTTATCATGATCGGCATTTCAGGCGGTTTTATTCACGGGGTTGGCTTTATCCCTCAGCACTGGTTCTGGAAATGGCTATTTAGTCCGTTTCTGGCTTGGCCGTTAATGCTATGGGGTTATTACACCTGGTTTCTTAATTAGGTATTAAACAGCCAAAAACAAAGCCCTCATTTGAGGGCTTTTTGTTCT
The DNA here is from genome assembly GCF_058599385.1 of Acinetobacter sp. CAU_H_60. Taxonomy (NCBI): domain Bacteria; kingdom Pseudomonadati; phylum Pseudomonadota; class Gammaproteobacteria; order Moraxellales; family Moraxellaceae; genus Acinetobacter; species Acinetobacter sp. CAU_H_60. Next base: position 1,730,731 of record NZ_CM178653.1, read on the forward strand.
TTATTTTTTTTTGTGAAACACAGCCTGTTTCATAGGTAGTTCCCAAATCCTGAAGAGATTGAGTAAACTGATTATCTAGTTTACTCACAAACTGGAATTCATCTTGCGCTGCCGCAAGATGCAGATTCTGTTTTGATAGATGCTTTAACTGCTTTAAACCGGTTGCATATTCACAGGCTTTAGCAATCATAAGTGCAGGATGCTCACGTCGGTCTACCGATGAGTTCAATACAGCAAGTTTTAACTCCAACTCATCATATTTTTGTTTGGTTTTTGCCTTAAATTCAGCCTGACTCAGTGGTTTGGCCCAAGCTGAAACAGATAACCCGAAAATTCCAATGGTTATCATTAATTTATTCATTTTCCCCTCAACAATAAAAACTACATACGATTTATCTAAGTTCTTGAATATTTATAACATAAAGCTACTTTTAATAAATACGAGCAATAAAAAAGCCAGAACTACTCTGGCTTTGAAAACTTACTTCATTGAATTTTCTACCGATGAGTATGAATTGACATCACAATACCCATCCCTGCCAACATGGAAATTACGGCTGTACCACCATAACTCATCAATGGCAAAGGGTCACCCGTCACAGGTAAAATCCCACTGACCATGCCTGAGTTTAAAAATACAAAGAAGAAAAAAGTCAGTCCGATCGCACCGGCATACAAACGGCCAAAGTTATGAAAGCTATTCATACCAATAATCAAACAGCGAATAATAATGGCCGTAAACAGGCTGAATAGCAGAAACACCCCGATAAAGCCAAATTCTTCTGCATAAGTCGACATAATAAAGTCGGTATGATGTTCAGGCAGATAACCTAGATGAGACTGCGTACCTTGTGAGTAACCTTTTCCCATAATTCCGCCTGAACCGATGGCAATTTTGGACTGGATAATGTTCCAGCCTGCGCCCAAGGCATCTGATTCTGGATCGAATAAAGTTAGAATCCGTTTCTTTTGATATTCCTGCAACAAGAACATCCACAGCAGCGGCACTGCAATAGCTAAAGCAACAAAGGCTCCAGCAATTAAACGCCATGACATGCCACTCAGGAACAGTACAAAAATCCCGGGGATCACCAGACCGATATTTAGATCGGGCTGTAATGCCACCAGTACGAAAGGTACGCCTAAAATTACCAAAGCACCGACAATGTCCAGAAACTTTGGAGGGAAAGGTTTACGGGCAAAGTACCAGGCCATCATCAGTGGCATGGCAAACTTCATTACCTCACTCGGCTGCATGCTCCCCACACCCGGCAATGTAATCCAGCGTGTTGCCCCCAGACGCTTTTCACCAATCACAAAGACCAGCAGTAGCATAAAGATACCGAACATATAAAAATATGGACTGGCAGCCTGATAAACCTTCGGTGGCACCTGTGCACAGATAAACATCACCACAAAGCCCACACCAAAACTGATCGCCTGGCGAATCACCATCCCCGAATCTTCAGAGGTAGCACTGTAAACCACCATCAGACCCAAGATCGCATTTAAAATCAGGAAACAAAGCAGCCATGGATCAAGGTGCAACTTGGTCCATCGGGAGGCATTCTGGGGATTAATACTACGACCATCGCGTGCGGACTGCCGCAAAAAACGATACTGCTGTGAAGGGATCATTGGCCCACGGGTAGAAAATTCATGATGGCGAAATTATAAGTTAAAGTGCTCCGGAATAAATCGCCATTGACTGATTTATTCCATTTTTATTGCAATATATTTAGCGCTGGGCAGCCAGAATCAGCTTGGCCAGTTCCAGATCATCTGGATAGGTAATTTTAATATTGTCAGAGCGACCTTGTACTACTTGAACTGGTTCGTCTATATGTTCCAGTGCACTGGCTTCATCGGTAATGGTAGCGCCATCTGCTAGTGCCTGCTGAATGGCACGTTTCAAGATTCCCAGTTTTGCCATTTGCGGGGTTTGTGCCTGCCATAATGTCGAACGATCTACTGTCGTTTCAATATCATGATTCTTTACGACACGTTTTAAGGTATCCCGTACCGGAATGGCCAGAATCGCCGCTTGATCGGTTGCAGTTGCAGTATTGACCAGATCAATCAAGGAACTCTGACTCACACAAGGACGGGCAGCATCATGCACCAACACCCAATCCTCTTCTGAAGCAATCTCAGATAAATATTGCAAGGCATTCAGTACAGAGTTGACGCGTTCTGCACCGCCCAAGCAAAAATGTGCTTTATCCAGATGAGAAAATGGCAGAGTCTTGGCAACATCATCCTGCACACCAATCGCAAGGACATAACCTGCTAATGGCAATTGATTCAGACGTGCAACCGTATGTTCAAGAACGGTTTGTTCCTGAATCATCTGGTATTGTTTAAGTTCGGTTTTGGAAAATCGGCTACCGGAACCTGCAGCTGGTAAAATGACCCACAATTTATGGTGTTGTTGGAACATCAGCTGATTCATTGGTTCTCAGGTCTACTTTATTCGGATTAAGATAAATCGGTTTATATTGAGTACTAATAGTGCTCATTTGCACAAAGGTTTCATGCGGCTTGATCAAACCTAGATCGAGACGAGCATGTTCTTCGATGGCTTCAATACCATTCTTCAAATCATAAACTTCTGCAGCCAGAACGCGATTACGTTCTTTCAGCTCTTCATTCAATTCTACTTGTTGCTGAATTTTCTGGGTCAATGCCTGATGGTCATTATAACCACCTTCACCAAACCAGTATAAATATTGAAACCCTGCGATCAAAACGATCGCAAGGCCCAACAGTACTTTACTCATCAAGGAGTCGAATACATTTAACATTGACATAAGTCGCTTAGTTCAAACCTTTGAACTCAGCTTTACCGCGATATGCAGCTTGAGTCAATTCTTCGATACGAAGTAATTGGTTATATTTCGCTACACGGTCAGAACGACAAAGTGAACCAGTCTTGATTTGACCTGCTGCTGTACCCACTGCAAGATCCGCAATAGTAGAATCTTCAGTTTCACCTGAACGGTGAGAGATTACAGTAGAGTAACCATTTGCTTTCGCAAGGTAGATGGCATCTAGAGTTTCAGTCAATGTACCGATCTGGTTGTACTTGATCAGGATTGAGTTACCTACTTTCTCGTTGATACCGCGTTGAAGAATCTTAGGATTCGTAACGAACAGGTCATCACCGACTAACTGGATCTTGTCGCCAAGGATAGAAGTCAGGTAAGACCAGCCTTCCCAGTCAGATTCGTCCAGACCATCTTCAATTGAGATGATTGGGTATTGGTTTACCAGACCTGCAAGGTAGTCAGCAAACTGGTTGCTTGTGAACGATTTATTGCCTTCGCCAGCCAGAATGTATTGACCGTCTTTGTAGAATTCTGAAGATGCGCAGTCAAGTGCAAGCATGATGTCAGAACCAGCTTTGTAACCAGTTTGCTCGATTGCAGACAGGATCACAGTAATAGCTTCTTCGTTAGAACGAAGGTTTGGTGCAAAACCACCTTCATCACCAACTGCAGTGTTTAAACCTTGTTTCTTCAAAACTGATTTTAAAGAATGGAAGATTTCAGCACCAGCACGTAACGCTTCAGAGAATGATGTGAAACCTACAGGCTCAATCATGAATTCCTGAATATCAACAGTGTTGTCTGCGTGAGCACCACCATTCAGGATGTTCATCATTGGAACAGGCATAGTCAAAATCTTTTGACCACGAAGATCTGCGATATATTGGTAAAGCGGAGTTTTCTTTTCTTCAGCAGCAGCACGCGCAGCAGCAAGAGATACTGCCAAAGTTGCGTTTGCACCTAATTTTTCTTTGTTTTCAGTACCGTCTAAAGCGATCATCGTGTTGTCGATGTCTTTTTGTTCGAATACTGATTTACCCACTAACGCATCACGAATCAGAGTGTTTACGTTGTTAACCGCAGTTTTAACACCTTTACCTAGGTAACGTGCTTTATCGCCATCACGAAGTTCTAAAGCTTCACGAGAACCAGTTGAAGCACCAGATGGTGCACATGCACGGCCAACTACGCCAGATGCCAGGATAACGTCTGCTTCGATGGTTGGGTTACCACGAGAGTCCAAAATTTCACGTGCACGAATGTCAACGATTTGGCTCATGAACAATTCCTCAGTTGATTAATAACAGGATGCTTAAAACTGCATCAATGGGTATCTAATTTTTCAAATCCTTTCACTAGAGTATCCAGCTCTTTTAATTGAGCCAGGAATGGTTCTAGTTGAGATAAACGCAAGGCACAAGGACCATCACATTTTGCCACATCCGGATTTGGATGAGCTTCCAGGAACAAACCTGCAAGACCTGTTGCCATACCGGCACGCGCCAGTGTAGTAATCTGCGCACGACGACCACCGGCAGAGTCAGCACGACCGCCCGGAGTTTGTAATGCATGCGTTACATCAAAGAACACAGGCACGTTCATTTCTTTCATGATGTCGAAGCCCAGCATGTCTACAACCAGATTGTTGTAACCAAAGGCAGAACCGCGCTCACAAAGAATTAGCTTGTCATTCCCTGCTTCCAGACACTTATGCAAAATGTGGCGCATTTCGTGCGGAGCAAGGAACTGGGCTTTTTTGATGTTGATGATGGCATCAGTTTTTGCCATCGCTTCAACCAGGTCAGTCTGACGACTTAAGAATGCAGGTAGCTGGATAATGTCAGCAACTTCTGCCACAGGAGCAGCCTGATACGGCTCATGTACATCAGTGATAATTGGCACATTAAAATGTTTTTTAATGTCGGCTAACCACTCGATTCCTTTTTCGAGGCCAGGCCCACGGAATGAGTTCAGGCTTGAACGGTTGGCTTTGTCAAAACTTGCTTTAAAGACATATGGAATATCTAAACGTTTGCAGATATCAACATAAGTCTCTGCAATTTCAAAAGCTAAGTCTTTCGACTCAAGTACGTTCATGCCGCCGAATAGTACAAATGGCAAGTGGTTTGCCATTTGTATATCGCCTAAACGTACAATTTCTTGTGGTTTTAATTGTGACATTTAAACTTCCTAGTTGTGTCTTAAACTCGCATTATTTGGTTTTTTGGTACTGTTTTTTCGCAGCATCAATGAAACCGGCAAATAATGGATGTCCATCACGTGGCGAGCTGGTAAATTCCGGATGGAATTGTACTGCAATAAACCAAGGATGTGCAGGAATTTCAACAGTTTCTACCAAGTGTTGCACCGGAGAATAACCAGAAATCTTCATGCCTTTTTCTTCCAGCACTGGGATATAACGGTTGTTCATCTCGTAACGGTGACGGTGACGTTCGATAATTTCATCCGCACCATACACTTCAGCAGTCTTGGTACCCGGTACCAGTTCAGACTTCTGTGCACCAAGACGCATTGTACCGCCAAGATCAGAATCTACTGAACGCTGTTGAACTTCACCGCGCTCATCTAACCACTCAGTGATCAGACCAATCAATGGAGATTTAGTTGAACGGTTGAATTCAGTCGATGTTGCGTCAGTAATACCCGCCACATTACGTGCATATTCGATCACAGCCAGCTGCATACCTAAACAGATGCCTAAGAATGGCACACCGTTTTCACGTGCAAAACGAATCGCTTTCATTTTGCCTTCAGTACCACGTTCACCGAAACCGCCTGGTACCAGAATCGCATCCGCATCTTTCAATACTTCATTGACATCTTGACTTTCAAGCTCTTCAGCATTGACATAATCGATCTGAACTTTCACGCGGTTTTGAATACCGGCATGTAAAAGTGCTTCGTTCACAGACTTGTAGGCATCTGGAAGTTCAACATATTTACCCACCATCGCAACACGTACAGTGTATTCAGGGTTCAGTAAAGCTTCTACCACATTATCCCAGTCAGACAGGTCTGCTTCTGGAAGATTGTCATAGCCGAAACGTTCACAGATAAGATCATCAACATTTTGTTCATAGAAAGTACGTGGAATCTGGTAGATCGTACGTGCATCTTTACACACGACCACTGCACGCGCTTCTACGTTAGTGAACAAGGCAATTTTACGCGTCGTATCTGCATCAACATCATGTTCAGTACGGCAGATCAAAATGTCTGGCTGAATACCAATAGACAAAAGTTCTTTTACTGAGTGTTGAGTTGGTTTAGTTTTTAATTCTGCTGCAGACTTAATGTATGGGAGTAACGTTAAGTGCATCAGCATCGTACGCTTATGACCAAGTTCAACCATTAACTGACGTACAGATTCCATGAATGGGAGAGATTCAATGTCACCTACAGTACCGCCGATCTCAACGATCGCAACGTCATAACCTTCGCCAGCGCGAAGTACACGTTCTTTAATGTTGTCAGTAATGTGTGGAATAACTTGTACAGTACCACCCAGGTAGTCACCACGGCGTTCTTTATTCAGAACATCCTGGTAAACACGGCCTGATGTAAAGTTATTCAGTTTGGTCATTTTCGCACGACGCAAGAAACGTTCGTAGTAACCCAAGTCTAAGTCTGTTTCAGCACCGTCTTCTGTAACAAAGACTTCACCGTGCTGGAATGGGCTCATAGTCCCTGGATCGACATTAATGTATGGATCCATTTTTACCATGGTCACTTTTAAACCACGGGCTTCTAAAAGTGCAGCAACAGAAGCAGCTGAAATACCTTTACCTAGTGATGAAACAACACCACCAGTCACGAAAATAAAATGGGTCATTGGGTTTCTCGTACAATCGAGCCTAAATCGGCCTGCAATGTTGCGCAATTTTACTTTACCTTGTACCAATAAAGCAAAGTCAATCCGCATCAAATCAAAGAACAATAAACAATTGACTATTCTAACAGCAATTCCTTAAAAAAATTACAGTAAGTTCATATGATTTATATATTGCATTTTGCTGCTATAATAGGAACATTCACACCCTACACTATTCTGTTTGATGCAATGATGATGAAGAAACTTTTAATCTGTACCCTGATCCTGACTGGCCTTACACTGACTGGTTGTGTAAAAAAAGAAGCTCCAAAAGAAGAACAAACCGAAGTTACTCCAGCATCTGAAGTGGTTGCTCCGGAACCTGTACAACTTGAGCCTGTTGAACCATTAGAATCAACACCAGTTGAACCGGTTGAAGAAGCACCAGCAGCACCGGCTGTTGAAATCCAGCGCGAACAAACTGCGAACACTACGACTGAAATTCGCCGTGAAGTTAAAAAACCAGAACCAGCTCAATCAGAGCCTGCGCCTGCAGCTGAAACAAATTCAAGCACTGAGCAGCCTGTAAAACCTGCAGCAACACCAGCCGCTCCTAAAAACAATTCATCTTCTGCAAACAAGTCTGAAGATGATGCAGTTGCAGATGCGATTGCTGCTGCTATGCCAGCACTTGAAAACTAATATAATCCTTCATCAAAAAAACCCAGCTTATGCTGGGTTTTTTATGGTTTAAAAATCTCTTTCAAGCTGCTGTCGGAGTATTGGAAAGTTGCAGTAAATAATCTGCCATCAGACGAGTGGCCCATGATTCTGTCTGCATTAAGCCCTGATAAAAGCCACAGTGGCTGCCTTTTTTAGTGGTGACGACCACAATATTCGGCATAGCTCGAATGGTATCCTTATACGGTTCCAGATTCTGGATATGACAGACCGGGTCATCTTCCGAGTTCAAAATCATCAATGGAATTTTGACATTTTCAAAGACATAAATTGGATTGGTGGCTTTTGTATAGCTTTCATAGTCTGAAAAGCCTGCCAGCTCATAGTAGTGTTGTTCAAATTCAGACAAGTCTTTCACCTCAAGCAATTGCTTCCATGAAGGATAAATCTGCCAGGTTTCCTGATAAGGATGGATAAAACGTTTGATCAGTTTTTTAGCCATGACTTTGCTATAAAACGGATGTACATAGGCAAAACCGGTTTCAGTGTTATAGCCTGGGCATAAAGCAAAGGCTGCTTTGAGCGGGGTTTGCTCGCCCTCTTCACCCAAGTAGCGAACCAACAGTCCTGTCCCCGCAGAGGAACCCACACCATAGAGATCGGACTGAGGAAACTTGTCCTGAATATAGAGCAGCTGTTCACGCAAGTCCTGAGTAGAGCCAAACAGATTCATTTTTGGTACAGGCATTGGCAGGTCAGCATGACCACGGCGCAAACACAGGGCAACACGCCAGCCTGTATATTTATGCAGATCACGTACCAGCTCCCGCATGGATTCTGGAGAACCGGTAATGGTATGTAATAGCACAATAGTAGGTGTACTTGGCGGTAAATCTAAACCATACCAGGCAATGCCAGTAATGCCGCCATCGGACATATTCAGCTGCTCAAGCACATCATATTGCAGCTTAATCGTGCGTTTTTTTATCAAGTCCAGATATAGAATGTGCGCATGCGCATTCGATAACCACGGTGTTGGACGATATTTCTGTTTTAAAAGTGGTAAACGTTCAATCACACCAGAAAATAAACCATTCGGATTATAATAAAGTGTTGGAAGATCTGCTCCGCTAAAGCGGTCCAGATATTCACTTGAAAGTTGACTCATTTTTTTAAGCCACATTTTCATCTGTATTCCCCTCTAGTTTTCTATCAGTGATGTACAAACTTCATGCCGACTTGAATCAATTTTAGGAAATTAAGTATTAGCCTGATAAGCCTGAATCCGCTGGCCCATTTCTATAGCTAAGGCTTCAAGTCCAGATTTCGGTCGTATCATTACTTCAAAATCAATGATCTGACCTTCATCATTGAACTGAATCATGTCGATTCCCTTAAGTTTCTTATCGCCGACATTGGCTGAGAACTCAAGTACAACATTGTTACCATCTTCACTAAGAAATTCGCGGTGATAAGTAAAGTTTTCAAAGACCTGAATCACATTGGTCAAGATAAAAAATACAACCTGTTTCCCGGGATAAGGCTGAAAAGCCACGGGCGAGCGGAATACGACATTATCCGCGAGGAGTTCATTCAATATGGACATGTCACGTGTTTCTAACATTTCATGCCAGCGTGTAATGGCCTGTTTTGTTGTTTCAATTGTCATTTTAGATTCCTTTTATTTTTAAAGTTCTATCTATACGCTTTCTTCGTTTTAATAATGAAATTCCCCCTGAGCGAGACTTAAGCACTGCTTTAAGTCGAAGCGCAAGAAAGAGGGTTAGGGGGATTCTGGTGTTTCAGAATAGAATCCTCTCCCTAACCCCCTCCTTTAACAAAGGAGAGGGAACGTTGCTAATCAACTTTCTTTCATGACAATTTCGCATGAAAGCAAAAACTGTCATCTTTTAAGTTTTATCAATTAAATCACCGCAGCCAATTCAGCACCCTGACGGATCGCACGTTTCGCATCCAGCTCACCTGCTTCTTTCGCACCACCAATGAGATGCACGTTTTTACCGGCAGCTTTCAGTTCATCAAACATGGCAGTATAAGATTCCTGACCGGCACAGATAATGACATTATCTACGTCTAACACTGCAGGTTGGTCATTTACCATCACATGCAGGCCCTGATTATCAATTTTTTCATAGCTTGCACCGGCAATCATTTTGACATTACGATGTTTTAAGCCAGTACGGTGAATCCAGCCTGTGGTTTTACCCAGACTTGAGCCAACAGAAGCTGCTTTACGCTGCAATAAATAAATTTCACGTTCAGGTTGTTCTACATTGGCTGTCTTGAGTCCACCGACATTTTCATAGTTAGTGTCGATTCCCCATTCATCATAGAATTTTTCCGGATTGACACTACCACTTTCAGTTCCATGACTGAGTAGTTCGGCTGTATCAAAGCCAATACCCCCTGCACCAATAATCGCCACACGCTGACCGACTGGTTTACGCTCTCTTAGTACCTCCAAATAAGACAACACTTTAGGATGATCAATTCCAGGGATATCGAGCTGACGCGGTGTCACCCCAGTGGCAACCACGATGTCATCAAATTCAGCTGAAACCAGCTGATCAAAGGTGGCGGTACAATTTAATTTCAATTGAATACGTGGTTGCAATTCAATCTGACGTTTGAAATAACGCAAAGTTTCATAAAACTCTTCCTTACCTGGAATGGTCTTCGCAATATTAAATTGCCCACCAATCTGCGCCGAAGCTTCAAATACAGTGACATGATGACCACGACCTGCTGCATAGATAGCAAAGCTTAAACCTGCCGGCCCTGCACCGATCACTGCAATATTTTTGGCAACACTGGTTTCCTTAAAAATCAGTTCAGTTTCATAACACGCGCGTGGATTCACCAGACAGGTGGCAATTTTCATCGAGAAAATATGATCCAGACAGGCCTGATTACAACCGATACAGGTATTGATTTCATCACTACGGCCCTGTTCTGCTTTTAAGACAAACTCAGAGTCTGCCAGCATTGGACGTGCCATTGACACCATATCGGCATCGCCTGTAGCCAGGACATATTCTGCCATTTCCGGGGTATTAATACGGTTAGACGTAATAAGAGGAATATTCACCTGACCTTTTAGCTTGCGCGTAACCCAAGTAAAGGCCGCACGTGGTACTTTGGTGGCAATGGTCGGAATACGCGCTTCATGCCAGCCAATGCCGGTATTGATAATTGTCGCGCCCGCTTTCTCAATGGCCTTGGCCAGCTGGATTACTTCTTCTAGAGTTGAGCCACCTTCAACCAGATCCAGCATCGAAAGACGATAAATAATAATAAAGTTTTCACCGACCATTTCACGGGTACGGCGTACAATTTCAATCGGGAAACGGATACGGTTTTCATAGCTGCCACCCCATTCATCATCACGATGATTGGTACGTGCTGCGATGAACTCATTGATCAGGTAACCTTCTGAGCCCATGATTTCGACACCGTCATAACCAGCGTATTGAGCCAGTCTGGCACAGTTGGCAAAATCATCGATGGTCTGCTGCACTTCAGCCGAGCTTAAGGCATGCGGTTTGACTGGATTAATCGGTGCCTGAATTGGAGACGGCGCAACATTTTCTGCCTGATAAGAATAACGGCCGGTATGCAGAATCTGCATGGCAATTTTCCCGCCAGCTTCATGTACAGCTTGGGTAATCACTTTATGCTTTTCAGCTTCTTCAATGGTGTCGAGTTTGGAACCACCCTGAAAAGTGACGCCATGATCATTCGGTGAGATACCACCCGTGACGATTAAAGCCACACCACCCTTGGCACGTTCTGCATAAAAGGCAGCCATCCGATTATAACCACCCGGTGCTTCTTCTAAGCCCACATGCATGGAGCCCATCAAGACACGGTTTTTAAGCGTGGTAAAACCCAGATCCAGTGGGGCAAGTAAATTCGGATATTTAGACATTTCAACTCCCTAGCGTGCAGATGTGCTGGCTATTTTTATTCAGGCTGACTGATTTATTTCCATCAAGCAGCAGCCTTATGCAACTTGTTGCACTAATTTATAGTGCAGAATTGATTTTTATGCAACATGTTGCATAATAATCCCGAGTCACTTTTTTGAGACGTTTATGTCTTTATCACATGTTTTACTCACCAGCCTGATTGAGAAACCGAGCACCGGCATTGAACTGGCGCGCCGTTTTGACCGCTCCATGGGCTTCTTCTGGAATGCCACCCATCAGCAGATCTATCGTGAACTGAATGCCATGCTGCAAAAAGGCTGGATTTCGACCATAGAAGAGGAAGATTCTCATAGCCGTAAAAAAACCTATCAAGTAGAACGGCTCGGCCGTGAAGAACTGGCTAACTGGATGTTAGAACATAGTTCACCTGCACAGCTTCGTGAAGAACTGATGGTTCGTCTGCGTGCAGAAGCCCAGCTTGGCGGCAACAGCACCTTACCTGAACTGGAACGTCATCTAGAAATACATAAAGAGAAACTTAAAACCTATCTGCAGATTTTCGCCAAAGACTTTGCTCAAGCTGACGAAAATGACCGAACCCTGTATATTCATAAAATGATTCTGCAACTGGGTATTGATCAGGAACTGGGCTGGATTGCCTGGCTGGAACAGGTTATTCCCAGACTTAAACAATTCGATGTAAAAAAATTATAAATACGGAGATATGCATGCCCTTCTATACCATGCCAGATGGCGAACAGTTATTTGTACGTGAATACGGTCAGGGTCAACCGGTACTGGTCCTATCAGGTCTGGGCATGTTGAGCTGGCAATGGGCAGCTTTTCTCTATCCACATCAGAAAAATTTCCGCTTTATTATTCCTGAATGGCGTGGTTTTGGAGCGTCTAGTCACTGCAAAATCCCGCAAGACCTGGATGCAATTTCCAGTCATTGGCTTGATGTTCAGTCGGTGATCCAGCAGCTCAATTTAGATCAATTTATTGTGATTGCTTACTCTATGGGCGCAACCACCACCATGCATGGCTTGTGCTATGGGGATTTTGCCAAACATATAGCAGCTTATTTGCATATTGATCAAACACCGAAGATTTCGGTCGATGATGCCTGGGTATTTGGACTTTTTGGTCCACGCCATCAGGAATTTATTGAAATTTTGCAGCAGCTTTCAACATTACTTGCAGAACATCGGCAGATTGAATTCATTCGGGATCTGGATAATTCAGTACGTCAGCAAATTGCAGCATTATGGCTGCGCTTTATCCAGCTACAAAATGATCGTCCTGCCAGTTTAAAAGTGTTTAAGTTCATCCTGAATCAACCTCGTCTGCAAAGCCTGCTCCTGCCTTCCAGCCGGGTAGACTATATGATGTGGTATATCAATAATTATTTATATCATCAGGAAGATTATCGTGAAGCTCTGGCGAAGCTTACTTGTCCGGTGACTTTCTTTAGCGGTGTGCAGTCTAAACTCTATCCTGTTGAAGGTCAGCGCCTGATTGCCCAAAGCCTGCCTCAGGCTAAACAGGTACTTTTCACAAAATCTGGCCATACCCCTTTACTGACCGAGCCCCTCAAATTTGCCAGGGAGCTCGGCATCTTTCTGAAAGAAAATTTACAGTCCAGCTCTTCAGCGGCCTAAAGACTCAGGAGAAGAAATCATGAAAAAACTGGTGGTGTTTTCAGGTGCTGGTATGAGTGCGGAAAGTGGGATCAACACCTTTCGTGATAGTGATGGGCTTTGGGAACAGTATCGTATAGAAGAAGTGGCCACACCGGAGGCTTGGGCTAAAAATCCGGAACTGGTGCAACGCTTTTATAATGCTCGACGTAAAAATATTCTGGAAGCACAACCAAATGCAGCTCATCAACTCATTGCCGAACGCGAAGATGATTTTGATGTCCATGTGATTACTCAAAATATTGATGATCTGCATGAACGTGCCGGAAGTTCCAAGGTCATTCACCTGCATGGCAATATCCGCCTAGCCAAAACCTCAGGCCCGAATTGCCAGTACACCACCGAGTTTTATCCGATTGAAGGGACTGAATTAGATTTAACTAAACACTTCTGTAAGGAAGGCTATCCACTACGTCCACATGTGGTCTGGTTTGGCGAAGCAGTTCCGGCTTATGAAGAAGCCCAAGATTGTGTACAGGATGCTGATATTTTTGTGGTCATTGGAACCAGTCTGCAAGTATATCCAGTTGCTGGCTTAATCCATGAAATTCCAGCTCACTGTACAGCTTACTATATTGATCCCAAAGCAGATCAACAGCATTTACCAGTTCAGTTTCACAAGATTTCCCAGACGGCCACAGAAGGCATGAAAACCTTACTTAAACTACTTGAGTCCGAGATCTAGTCATCATTCAAAATTCGTATTCTATAGTTGACAGTATGCAACAATCATTTTTTAATCAGCCTATTGTTGCAGGAATGGAATTAAACGATGCTGACTGATCTGGATGATTTTTACTGTTTTGCGCAGGTCGTGGAACATGGCGGCTTTAGTGCAGCCGAACGTGCCACCGATATTCCCAAATCCAAGCTCAGCCGCCGCGTTTATAATCTAGAAGAACGACTTGGCGTCCGCCTGATTCAACGTAGTTCTCGTCATTTTGCAGTCACCGATATTGGAATGAATATCTATCGACATGCACAAGTGATGCTCAGTGCAGCACAGGCCGCCCATGATCTGGTGGATCATCTCAGTACTGAACCGCGTGGCACCATTAAAGTGAGCCTGCCCGTCTCCATTGCCCAGAATGAAATGGCAAAAATCCTGCCGGATTTCCTGAAAAAATATCCTGAAATTAAAGTCCAGATGATGATCACTAATCGACGTGTGGACATTATTAATGAAGGTTTTGATCTGGCTTTACGCGTGCGCTCTAGCCTGGATGACGATCCAAATCTAGTGATTCGTCAGTTTGAAAAAATTGAACAGCATCTGTTTGCCAGTCAGGGCTATTTAAACGAATTTGGCGATCTGAAAACGCCTGAACAACTCTCTGAACATAAAATTTTAAGCATGGCTGAGGAACATACTGAACAGTTCCTGGTATTGCAGAATGAGCAACAGCAACAGAAGAAAATCCGGATCAGCCCCACCGTAATGGGATCAGACCTGAATATGCTGGCACAGCTGGCAGCTTCAGGCTGTGGTATTACATTACTGCCCGATAATGTCGTGCAGCAATATGTAGAACGTGGCGAACTGGTTCGGGTACTTTCAGACTGGAAAACTGCTCATGGCATTTTTCATCTGGTTTATCCTTCCCGTCGTGGTCTGTTACCAGCTGTACGGGTATTTATTGATTATCTGGTTGAACACCTGCATCTTGTATAAAAGGAATATTTCAGGCAAAAAAAATAGCTCATTCTTGGGGAAAAATGAGCTAATAAAAACGATTCACTACAGCATGAAGTGAACGAAAGGAAACTACTACCGCCAAGCCAAATCTAATCTACTCTAATATACAGCAATCAGAAATCTAACAAAGCAAACATCAACTAACTATAAATAGATATCAACTAACTATAAATAGATTAAGAGGATTTGGCTGGTTAAACCACTTCTTCATGTAGTGTTTTGTAAGCTTTCGTCACTAATAGCAAGCAAGCTGTAATTTATGTAAGCTACTGTATTTCAATGCATAACATGAAAAATAATTTAAATTTCCGGATACTCGCCTGTACCTTCTGGCCATGGTGATAACAGCTCAAAACCTGTGTCGGTTACAACTACCATGTGTTCCCATTGAGCTGACCAGGATTTATCTGCAGTCACCACTGTCCAGCCGTCCTTCAGCTCTTTAACACGCGCTTTACCCATGTTGACCATAGGTTCAATGGTAAAGACCATACCGGGTACCAGTTTGATGCCCTGACCTGGTTGTCCGTAATGCAGAATGTTTGGCTGTTCGTGATAAATTTTACCAATCCCATGACCACAATATTCACGCACGATGGTATAGCCTTCACGCTGTGCAACAGACTGAATTGCATAACCAATATCGCCTAGGGTTGCACCCGGTTTAACGGCATGAATTCCGGCAACCATGGCTTCATAAGTAGTTTCGACCAGACGTTTGGCTTCAGGAGATGGTGTACCGACATAATACATCCGGCTGGTATCGCCAAAATAACCGTCTTTAATGATCGCAACGTCAATATTAATAATATCGCCGTCTTGTAATACGGTATTTGGAGATGGAATACCATGACAAACCACTTCATTCGGTGAAATACAGGTGGTTTTGGTATAACCATAATAACCAATATTGGCTGGCGTCACTTTTAGCGTATTGACGATAAAATCATGACAGATGTCATCCAGATATTCAGTCGTAACACCCGGCTTGACATGCTCCCCGATCATTTCCAAAACCTGTGCAGCCAAACGTCCAGATATACGTAATTTTTCGATATCTTGTTCGGTTTTCAGAGTAATTGCTGGAGCTCGCATGGATCTATCCTCAAGGTGAATCAGGAAATTATAGTCCTTTTTCAGCCAAGATGCGCATTTGTTCGCTCTGCATGACAATTCTTAAAACTTGCTATAGAGAATCTCAATGCTGCTTATTTATACAAACAATAAGCCGAATATAATGAAATAAAGTCTAAATGATTTATTTATTTAAAAATAAATTATAATTTTTTCAACTGAATATCAAAGATATATTTCTACCAAGCTTTTAAAGTTCACATTATCCGATCGTCAAGATCAGTAAAATCAAGGCTTTCGGCATTAAATTAAACTCCAAAAATCATCATATATACACTAAAATCGCTTTCTTTTATTTATCTATTCTCCCTCTATGACAAGTCTCCGTACAAGAGATATTGTGGCCTTAGGTTTTATGACCTTTGCACTGTTCATTGGTGCGGGCAACATTATCTTTCCACCGATTGTGGCTCAACAAGCCGGTGAGCATGTATGGTTAGCTGCCTTAGGTTTCCTGATTACGGCAGTTGGCCTACCTGTCATCACCATCGTGGCATTGTCACGTGTTGAAGGTTCGATCCAGATCTTAAGTTCTCCATTAGGTAAAGCTGCCAGTCTTTTACTGACTGTCGTGTGTTATCTGACGGTTGGGCCTTTATTTGCGACACCACGTACTGCAACCGTTTCTTATGAAATCGGCTTCTCTTCATACTTTGGCAATGCACCTAGCAACCTGCTGATCTATAGTGTGATCTATTTTGCTGTAGTGACTCTGGTTTCCCTTTATCCAAATAAGATTTTGGATACGGTTGGCTACTTCCTGTCTCCAGTAAAAATTATCGCATTGATTATTTTAGGCGGTGCTGCAGTATTGATTCCTGCCGGCAAACCACCGGCTGCAGTGGGTAACTATGTTACAAGCCCGGTTACTGAAGGCATCGTTAATGGTTATCTGACCATGGATACCTTAGGTGCATTGGTCTTTGGTATTGTGATTGTGCGTGCGATTACTTCTCGTGGCGTAACGGATCGCAAGCTGATTACCAAATATGCAGTCAATGCAGCGATTATTTCTGGTATCGGTTTGACGCTGGTGTATCTCAGCCTGTTTAAACTAGGCTTAGGTAGTCATGATGTTGCCCCTAATGCTGCGAATGGTGCGATTATTCTGCATGCCTATGTACAACATGCTTTTGGTGATATGGGTGCTTATTTCCTTGCCACCATGATCTTTGTTGCCTGCATGGTGACTGCGATTGGCTTAACCTGTGCATGTGCTGAATACTTCTCCTCTATTACCAAACTGCCTTATAAAGCCTATGTCTTTGTACTGGTCGGCTTCTCGCTGGTGATTTCAAATCTTGGTTTGACCAAACTAATTGCCGTTTCTGTGCCTGTATTGAGCGCGATTTATCCGCCTGCGATTGCAGTGATCCTGCTAAGCTTCTGCGGTCATTTCTTTAAAAAGCCTGCTCAAGTTGTTGCACCGACTACACTGGTTGCATTTATTTTCGGTGTTTTTGATGGCCTTAAAGTTGCTGGCCTTGAATTACCTGAATTGCTACAGAACTTACCGCTTTCTGAAAAAAATATGGCATGGCTGATTCCATCTCTTATTGTTCTTGTCATTGCCGCTGTGATTGACCGCATCAGAAATTAATCTTTCTAAGAGGTCATAAAAATCGTATTTTTACCCAAAATCCGGTTTTAGCGTGATCAATATCTGTCAGGTTTTACCCAAACCGGCATTTATTGTTTACACCCTCTATTCTTGGTCACAGCCAAATTAAATTTTAAAATACTTTATAAACTTTTAATCAATTATTTTAATTAGCTTCTTTCTTACTTCCGTTTTCATTCTTTAGCAGAAGATCAACACAACTCGCTATTTTACTGTTTTTTAAACATATTGTTTCCTGATTAAACCAACTAACTCTCATCATTCTACATAGACTTACATTTTCTAGATTATCTCTACAAATCTTTGGCGTAGAATTTGCTTTTCCCTATGGTAGCAATGAATGATCGCTTGACACTTCAGTCGGACTGCCCTCGCTGAAATGTTTAAGATGATGATTCGGAGGCAATCATTGATTAGTGCAGTAATACGACTAAAGGAGGCCTTTTTTAACTGTTAAAGTTCACTTAAATAGTTGCAAAGGTTGAAATTAAGAAGTACAACTGTATATTCAATTCAGACTAAATCAATAAGATTTACTCTTCAATAATACAAATAAACGGGAGGGATGGAGATGTTATCAGTACATTTCAAAAAGCAAGTCTTCATTGACGCTCTTAAGGCAAATACCAATCTGGTGACTTTCTTGAGCACCACGGTTGCGCTTATGCTGACCTTGATTGTGCATTGTTTAATTCAAGGCAATTTAAAATTTGAGTACGTCGGTTATGCCTTGATTGTCTCAGCAGCCTTTTTCTTATGGGCTGTGATCGACCAGAAATACCGATAATTTATTAATAAATTTATATCCCAGTGGATGATCTGGCCAGTCATCCATCTGGCAGAAAAGAATTGAGCAAAAGGCTCAAAAAATAAAATCAACCATTAAAAATTAGAATAATCCGATCGCCGCCCCATAAAGAAGCACACTTGTCCCTCCTAATTCCGCAATAATCAAACCTAACATTGCCAAAGTCATAAGTACGCCCGGCAACTGAAATTTCCCCAGTTGATGCGGTCGCTTAAACTGATTTGTCGTGTCTTTCAAAAACCCATGCAAGATATACGCACCAATCGAGAAACTGAAAAAGAGAACATTGATCAATACACAGACCAAATTAACTTGCGAAGATAGTGCTGAATAGTAAGCCAACACTGCCAGAATCAATGTTGCAGGTGCATAAAGCAGGCTGCTGCGATGAGCAATATCCACATAATAATGCGCCCGTGAATTTACAGACTGACGGATTTGCCAATATTTCCATACCCCGGTTAACATCCCCACCCATAAGAATATTCCACTAAAAATAATCGCGATCTTTACTGCCAGATCAAGTTCTATTCCCTGCATATTTTCATTCCGTTTTTTATCATCGTACTGACTTTTTAGTCATTGTTTTAACAAGTTTCTTTGAAGAAGTCAGGTAAATTTAAGCATTCATTCTGATTCAAAAATATAGTGTAGCCCATGTCTGAATTCGAAACATTGACTCTAAAGTGCCAGGATGGCTATCAATTAAGTGCACGTTTTTATCCAGTCACTGAGACTGAAAGTAAGAAATCTCCCATATTAATCTGCCCTGCGACTGGCATTACCAAACAGTTTTATCATAGTTTTAGCTGCTGGTTGCAAACTCAGGGTTATGCAGTGCTGGTATTTGATTTTCGAGGTATCGGCGAATCTTTAAAAGGTTCGGTTAAGCAGTCTAAAGCCAGTATTGTGCAATGGGGACAACTGGACATTCCGGCTGCAATTGATGCGCTATTAGCTAAGACTCAGACAGAAAAGGTCATCTTACTCGGTCATAGTGCTGGTGGACAGCTTCTGGGTATTGTCCCAAACTATGCCAAAGTGGAAAAAGTCGTGGCAATTGCCGGATCGACGGGTCATGTTAAAGGTTTAAGAGGGAGAACCAAATTGCTGGCGCCAGTGATGTTCAATATCATTTTCCCATTGGCACGTATCACCAAAGGCTATGGTCCAACTCAAGCGATTGGTATGGGTGAAAACCTGCCAAAAGATGTGGCGCGTGAATGGGCAGAATTTTGTAGTAAACCAGGTTATATAATTAATGCGATTGGTAAAAAGATCGCACCAGCACATGACTATCATGCTCAGATCACCTGCCCGATTACCTCAATCTGGGCTTCAGATGATGAAATCGCCACTCAAGCAAATGTCAAAGACTTGCTGCGCTTATATCCAAAAGCAGCCACAGAAATGATTGAGCTAAAACCCCAGGAATATGGTCATAAAGGGATTGGCCACATGCTGATGTTCAAGAAATCTCATCAAAACTTATGGTCAGTCATTGAGCAACAGTTATCTGCCTAAAGATGATTTAAATGGCTATTGATAGGTTAATGTGCTTTAATACGCTCAGTATGAGATGAGCCTCTTACAGTATGTACCTCAGATGTGCATACGACTAGCCCCTAACCATGGGGCTTTTTAATGTCTATATGATTTTGAAGTCGTATTAAAATTTAACCGAAAAATGCAATGATACTCTGAATCACCACAGCATTCACAATATCAATAAAAAATGCACCACACAGCGGTACGATCAAAAAGGCTTTGTGCGATGGACCATAGCTATTGGTAACTGCCTGAATATTGGCAATCGCAGTCGGGGTTGCTCCCATACCAAAACCACAATGCCCTGCTACCAATACGGCTGCATCGTAATTTTTTCCCATAATCCTAAAGGTCACAATTGCGGTAAATAAAATCAGTACCGCTGTCTGCGCAAACAAAATGGTAATGAGCGGGCCTGCCAAATCGGCCAATAACCAGAGTTGCAGTGACAGTAAAGCCATAGATAAATACAGGGATAATGACGCATTTCCGAATACATCAATGGCACGGTCGAAAATATCGACTTTCAGTACATGCTCTAGGAAGTTACGTACAATCACCCCTGTCCCTAAAGCCCAGACAAAGGTCGGTAGTTCAAACCATCTTCCCTGACTGATCTCTGTCATTTCATTCGCAACAAATATACATAGTGCAAACATCCCCAAAGTCGACACTGCATTACTGGCTGTAATCAACCGGGTTTTCTTTGGATATTCGAAGGGTGCGGTGTTGATGCTAGTATCGAGTTGTTGTTCATTGGTCTCTTGCGCTACTGTCTCTGCCAACTGATTTCGTTTAATCAAGAATTTGGCAACCGGACCACCCACAAGCCCACCAATAACCAAACCAAAAGTAGCACTTGCCATTCCGAGGACAATTGCCCCCTGTATTCCATATTGAGTTTCAAGCACTTCACCCCAAGCACCGGCAGTACCATGTCCACCCGTTAAGGTAACAGAACCGACAATCAGACCAATCAATGGATCAAGCCCAAGTGCTGTGGCTAAACTCATACCCACCGCATTTTGTACAACTACAAATAGAATGACACAGACCAGAAAGATCAGCAGTGATTTCCCACCTTCTTTGAGCTTGGTAAAGTCTGCACTTAAACCAACAGAGGTAAAGAACATCAGCATCAGAATGGTTTGAATTTCTGAGTCAAATGTGGCACTGATATTAAAAAATTTATAGAGAATAAAAGCTGTAATCGCTGCGATTAGACCGCCGATTACAGGCTCAGGTAAGTTATAGTTTCTAAAGAAGCTAATTTTACTAACAAGATACCGCCCAATAAAAAGAAAAAATACTGCAATCACCAAGGTGCCAAAGGCATCGATTTCATAATTCATAACATTCCCTATTAGCTTTATTTTCATACAGTTTTAGGAAAACAGTATAAAAAATCAATTTTAGAAATGTTATGCAAGTTATTGTTTCTAGTAATTGTTTAATTTATGTCCTAAATAGATTCAATTAATACGATGGAATATCATAAACCCAATTGTGTACTTGCTGGTCTGTCGTACTTTCACAAACATAATAATCATGATCCCAAGCATCTTGATGGAAGATTTCCTTTTTATGGTAATTCACCTGTTTACCATTTTCGACTCAGACAAAGCTGTCACCTTGGTCTTTGATTTGGGTTCCGTTAAGGAAGCCACCGATACAGAGGAAGCGGGATTGTTTTGACATGTCTTTACTTCAACTTTTCATTTATTTATATATACGTGGATTCAACGATAGAATGAGCCAACTTTAAAGCTTTTGGACTTATACAAGCTTAAATTAGTGAGCTATGTTCGTTATAGGAAGCAAGTAAGCCGAGTCCATTACGGTCGTAGTAACGCTGACGATCGTACACTAACATATTGGTTATGACATTTTTAGTTTTAAGATACTATTCTTTTTATTTATCATACTTTTTAACTTCGACACTTGAACTTGTGGAGTGAGTAATTGCTAAGAGCAGCAATCTAAAAGTTAGTCTCATAAAAAGTCACCTCTTTTATAGAGATGATTTATAAAATTTGAAATGAATCCAATGTATTCGCATTTCTCGTAGATTTACTTTTTTAATATAAATTAAAATTAAATATTTACACCTTCAATAAAAGCCTAATTAGTATTTTATTATCTAAATTAGGTTATTAAAATAATATAAATAAATCATATAGTACTATTAACACTTAATTCATTCAGCCAAGCACAAAACTTATTCTTTTATATACTCTATATTAGAGTAACATACCTATTTCCATATTTAAATTCTCATAACATTTAAACTAGCACTGCAAATATATTAATTTTCTGCTAAATCTCCATATAAAATACCGCAAACTATATTAGTAAAGTCTTCCCCTTTCGAATCAGGTATTACAGGCTTATATTTTGGCACATTAAAAACATATTGATCTATCAATTTAGTTTTTTTATATGCGTAATATGCTTTTAAAGCTAGCTCATTTGTTTTACATTTCACACTATATTTAACAAGCCTATGATCACCAACAGATAAACTATCTTTTGTTTTATCCGTGTGAACTACCATCTTAAGCCAAAAATCAGCATATTCTAATGTTTCATAAGTTTTAGTAATCCGTGCTGGATCCATATATGTTGTAAATTCCTCATCTTCTATAATTTCTATCCATTCTGCATATGCAAAAACTGGGCAAGCAGCCAATAAAAGTGATATTAATTTTTTCAACTAATTTCTCCTAAAATACTTAATTTATTTCTACTATGTCAGATAATAAGTAAATTGATAAAAATAAGGGCTGATAAATCATCCCTTATCTTATACTGCTTATTGCTTAGTTAGCAAACAATTAAAATACTTGACATAAGTAGTTTTATGCAAAATTTTTACATAAATCTTTTTTTCTGATTTGATTATCAATTTACTTTACACCCAACTTAACTTAGGTACATCAACGATCCCTAAATTTTCTTTTGTAGATGACTTTAATTTTGATAAATTGGCATAAATCCAATCTACCAATTGTTTACCTTCCATAATATTGACTTGATTTAACTCAGCAAATTCTTTTGACTCATCTGAAATATAGCCTGTTGTAATTACCCATTTATAAGTAGTTGCATCAGTTTCATTTTCATATGCTATTAACTGCTCAATTGCATGTTTACTTGTTTCACCTCTATGATGCTTAACTTGAACAAGAATATCTTTTAAAAATGGGTTATTTTCTGATGTTGCTTGTATATCAACATCTGCTATTCCTTCTCCATTTTTCTTATCTAAAATATCTACACTTGAATATCCTTCAATTTCTAATAGTTCTTTTACCAACTCCTCTAAACCTCTCCCCCCAGCTTTTAGTCTTGTATGACCCTTGCAAATTGCCTCTAATAATTCTTTTTTAAATTCCTGCTCATAAAAATCAGCTTTTACCTGAAAGCTATTATTTACTTCAAAATGACCATAATTATTTAAATTTTGGATTAAATGCTCTATTTCATCTGAAAATCTAGACAAGTCGCCAATTGTTGTACGTAATTTCAATCTACTTTCTAAATTTTGCTTTAAAGCCGCTCTTGGAATTAAAATAACCTTATTGTCTTTCTTAAAAAACTCTACACTGATCTGATTAGCCCCATGACCTCCAGTGAATAGTGGATCAAAAAACTTCTCTCCTACTACTGTTGCTATAGCAATTCTTCTCCCTAAGGGAACAATAACAATATCATCTTGTTTTAAGTTAAAGTAATTTTTAACCTGGTTTGTCATCCGACCAATAGAACCATTTTTCTGAATAATTTCTTTTATGAGAGAATCCGCATTAACGTGATTAGCGAAATTTATTTGTTTCCAGCCATACCCAATTTTATTCTCTTTGATTAAAGATTCCGGACTTCTGACCATTAAATATTTTTTCATTTTTCTACACACAAAAAATAAGGGCTGATTCCTCAGCCCTTATCTTAAACTACTTATCGCCTAATTTTCAAAGTAAATCATAGATTTACTCTTGCGCTCGGGAAAAGCCTTTCGGCTTTTCTCCTCCTCGCTCATTAAGCCAATTGAGCAGCAGCAATTTTCTTAGTATCT
This sequence comes from Acinetobacter sp. CAU_H_60, assembly GCF_058599385.1. Classification (NCBI taxonomy): domain Bacteria; kingdom Pseudomonadati; phylum Pseudomonadota; class Gammaproteobacteria; order Moraxellales; family Moraxellaceae; genus Acinetobacter; species Acinetobacter sp. CAU_H_60. The sequence goes on from NZ_CM178653.1 coordinate 1,754,604, forward strand.
ACGTCTTTCGCAGCATCTGTATACTCGCTCATCTTGTCGAAGTTCAAGTATTGGTAGATGTCAGCAGACATGCTGTCGATTTGAGCAGCGTACTGTTGGTATTCTTCTGGAGAAGGTAATTTACCTAATACAGCAGCAACAGAAGCAAGCTCAGCAGATGCTAGGTAAACGTTAGCACCTTGACCTAGACGGTTCGGGAAGTTACGAGTAGATGTAGACACACAAGTTGTGTTTGGAGCTACACGTGCTTGGTTACCCATACACAGTGAACAGCCTGGCATTTCTGTACGAGCGCCAGCTTTACCATAAGTATTGTAGAAACCTTCTTCCATCAATTGGTGTTCATCCATACGAGTTGGAGGAGCCAACCATAGACGAGTAGATAAAGAACCACCAGGTACTTTGTCTAGAAGTTTACCAGCTGCACGGAAGTGACCGATGTTAGTCATACAAGAACCGATGAATACTTCATCAATTTTTACGCCTTGAACGTCAGAAAGAAGTTTCGCATCATCTGGGTCGTTCGGGCAGCAAAGAACTGGTTCTGTAATTGTAGAAAGGTCGATTTCGTATACTTTAGTGTATTCAGCGTCAGCATCAGCTTTAAGAAGTGATGGATTAGCCAACCATTTTTCCATGTTCTCAACACGGCGCGCCATAGTACGAGCATCGCCATAGCCTTGTGAAATCATCCACTTCAGCATAGTGATGTTAGAACGTAGGTATTCAGCAACTTTCTCTTCAGAAAGCGTGATCGCACAACCAGCAGCAGAACGTTCAGCAGAAGCATCAGAAAGTTCGAATGCTTGCTCAACAGTCAGGTCAGTTTCCATTTCTGTCAGGTCGATCTCAAGGATACGGCCAGAGAAGATGTTTTTCTTACCTTTCTTCTCTACAGTCAGGTCACCTTCTTGGATCGCTACGTAAGGAATTGCATGTACTAGGTCACGTAGAGTGATACCAGGCTGCATTTTACCTTTGAACTTCACAAGAACAGACTCTGGCATATCAAGTGGCATAACACCAGTTGCTGCAGCGAATGCTACAAGACCAGAACCCGCTGGGAATGAAATACCGATTGGGAAACGAGTATGTGAGTCACCACCAGTACCAACGGTATCTGGAAGAAGCATACGGTTTAACCAAGAGTGGATAATACCGTCACCTGGACGTAGAGAAACACCACCACGGTTCATGATGAAATCAGGAAGCGTGTGTTGCATTTGAACGTCAACTGGTTTTGGATACGCAGCTGTGTGACAGAAAGATTGCATTACCAGGTCAGCAGAGAAGCCTAGGCAAGCCAAGTCTTTCAATTCGTCACGAGTCATAGGACCAGTTGTATCTTGAGAACCAACTGTAGTCATACGTGGTTCACAGTAAGTACCTGGACGGATACCCTGACCTTCAGGAAGACCACAAGCACGACCAACCATCTTCTGAGCAAGGGTGAAGCCTTTGCCAGTGTCAGCAGGTTGTACTGGAGTACGGAACAGAGTTGATGGCTCAAGACCAAGCTCTTCACGTGCTTTAGTTGTCAAACCACGACCAATGATCAGGTTAATACGACCACCCGCACGAACTTCGTCTAGAAGTACTGGAGTTTTAAGGTCAGCTTCAGCGATTTGAGCGCCGTCTTTGAACGCAGTTACTTTAGCAGCAGCCTTGTCGATTTTAAGAGTGATTTCATCACCCATGTTCATGTTTGCTACGTCAATTTCAACTGGTAACGCACCAGCGTCTTCCATAGTGTTGAAGAAAATCGGAGCAATTTTAGAACCTAAGCAGTAACCGCCTTCTTTCTTGTTAGGAATGTGAGCGATTTCGTCACCGAAGAACCAAAGTACAGAGTTAGTTGCAGATTTACGAGAAGAACCTGTACCAACAACGTCACCTACGTAAGCAACTTTGTTGCCTTTCGCGATGAGGTCTTTAATTTGGTTTAATGGACCAACTTCACCAGGAACTTCTGGGTTGATGCCATCACGTTCGTTTTTCAGCATTGCATTTGCGTGCAATGGAATGTCTGGACGGCTCCAAGCGTCTTGTGCTGGAGACAAGTCATCAGTGTTAGTTTCGCCAGTTACTTTGAAAACTGTCAGTTTGATTTCTTCTGGAACGTCTGCACGGTTAGTGAACCATTCAGCGTCAGCCCATGATTGAAGAACAGCTTTTGCATTTGCATTACCTGCGCGTGCTTTATCAGCTACGTCATGGAACGCATCAAATACAAGAAGCGTTTTTTTCAAAGCTTCAGCAGCAAGACCACCAAGCTCTGCGTCTTCTAGAAGTTCAACTAAAGGAGCAACGTTATAACCACCAAGCATAGTGCCTAGTAAGTAAACCGCACGTTCTTTAGAAACTAGTGGAGAAGTCGCTTCGCCTTTTGCCAATGCAGCTAAGAACGCAGCTTTTACGTATGCAGCTTGGTCAACACCCGCTGGAACACGGTTTTCAAGCAAGTCAACTAAGTATGCTTCTTCACCAGCTGGGGGATTTTTTAATAATTCAACTAATGCAGCAGTTTGAGCATCATCAAGTGGCTTCGGTGGGACTCCGAGTGCGGCACGTTCTTCAACGTGTTGGCGGTAAGCTTCTAGCACGGTGTTATTCCTCTTTTTTAAAAAATTACCTGTGAATTCCTGCTTTATAAAAGCTTCACAAATAATATGGACTCTAAAATTTTACTAAAATTCCAGTTAAAAGTTAATGCAAGTACAGTGTTTCTTTGTGATGCTCATTATTTTATAACTAAATGATGCTTATAAAGATCATTCAATAAACAAATCATCATCGCCTTGCATAATTTAAATACAGATATGACAACTTTTAACCAAATTTGACGCATAAAAAAGGCAACATCGATGTTGCCTGATTTACTTAGAAAAAGATACTCCACCTTAGTGGACTGTCGTCGAGTTCAAATATTGCTGAAAAGCGTCCCGACAACCCTCAAATTTTAATTCACATTGATCTTCATAGGTCTGGCTATGGTTATTGCTGGCAAAGGAAATCTCGACCAGACAGCGTTTTTTGTCCTGCACCAAGATCTGCTTAATCACGACCTTGTCTCCTACACTCAGAACATAGCGTCCGCTACCGATAATCGCCAATCCTTTTTCATCTTCTAACAGCAGATCTGAGTGATATAAATACTTCACGACGTCCATATTATTGTTCTCCTCAAGGCTTTGGAGTTAAATTCATTATTCAATATAAAGATAAGCATTTCTATATTTTAGATTTAGCAATTGTCACAAATTATATTTAATGTTGCTTAGGCTATTTTTATTATTAGAAGAATATTCTTATATCTATAAACCACTATTTAATTTGAATGAAGATTCCTTAGTTTGCTTTATTTAGATATAAAAAAACCGTTCCTTAGAACGGTTTGTAATCTGGCATTTTATCATGCGGTGTGGCGATACATTTTTCAGTAAATTCAGCGCGGACTTTCTCACGGGCTGCATCTACATCGGTCTTAATTTCCTGTTCCGGAAGTGCATAGACTTCATCGATAATATTCAGGATAAAACCGCGAGTGATGTCATCATCGATCTTGTTGGCATGCTCAACAGCCTTTTCTTTCTCGATCGCATTCTGACGATCCAGCATAATGGTTCGTGCAGCATTCCCCACACTACGACAATAGCCATGCCACTGCTCTTCAGGGGTTAAAGGTTTTTTCTCTGCACAGCCGACCAGAGCAACCATCAGCGATAAAGCAAATAACTTTTTCATGAATTTCTCCTTCCGAGAGGCACTATAAGAGATCAGCGCAGATTTGTCATTTAAAATGAAATTTCTACCTATTCTTATTGATACTGCCTGCCCGAAAGTAGCATTTCATATCTTAACCACAGCTGGCCTGAACTACTTTCTTAGTAGCTGGATCTACAGTGACCGTCACGCGCTCTTCACGATAATCCATAGTGACAGGCTGGCCAGGTGCAACCATGCGTACCATTTGAGCTTTGGTTTTCTCTTTGATTTGCGCTTCAGTTAAATTGGATTGGCCAACCAACGCAGCTGCCTGATCAGCGATACATTTAGGCTGGTTTGCTCGGAAATATTCCCATTCTTCGACCACTTGCCCATTTTTTAAATGACAATAGCCCACTTGCCCATTAGTTTCATTACGGATTTCCAGCTTTCCACCCTGATTAATACAATAGGCACTTGCTGGATTCGCTGTTCCTAATGACGTAGAGTTTGAATCAGGCGACTGGGTTGTGCTACAGCCAGCAAGGAGGATGGATGCAAACAATCCGGACAAACCAGATAAAATTATTTTTGTCATGAGCGGTATTCTTCTAAAGGAATTCGCCTTTAATGTAGCATATTCCACTTATAGCGTCAGATCTGAAAAGGCTTGAGTGTTTGTAATTCTGTAAAAAGCGGCAGGAACAGTTCTTATTATCATTCGATTTAATTATATTTAGGATTCGCACTATTTCCTATGATTTACCTTAACCAATAATCAACCTTCAAAAGTAGTTTCTTTTTTCAAATAGCCAAAATTTAGTTTTAGTTAACTATTGGAATGGCTTTAAGATGACAATGTCATTACATTATTATACAAAGTGTTTATTACCCTTCATCAACCAAGCATTACTCTAATATTTTGTTTTTAGATTATTAAATTAATTATTGCCCAGCTTCTTTGTCCTTGCCTTTTTTATGCACGAAGCTTGATGTTTGTACTAGCGGCCATATTGCTTTAATATTTGATTGAATTTTAAACTTTATCTCAGCATGCAAGACGATCTCCAGCTTTCTTTAAAAGAATACCTTTCTACGGTTCAGGAAGTGGTCAAAATCACTTTCGATACACCGGTGTGGGTCAAAGCCGAGATTCGTAATTTAAATATTAAAACTGGCCATTATTATCTAGAACTGGCAGAAAAAGATCCTGACAATGATCAGGTCATTGCCAGTTGCCGGGCCACGATCTGGAAATTTGCTGCACAGAAAATTGTGACGCAATTTGAACGTGAAAGTGGTATTGAGCTAAGCCGGGATCTTAAGGTTTTAATCAAAGTAAAAGCTAGTTTTGATCCGCAATATGGGTTTTCCCTAAATATCGTAGAGTTTGATTCTGGATATACCTTGGGTGATATAGCCCGACGTTATCAGCAGATTGTAGAAAGACTGAAAACCGAAGGTCTGATTGATCGCAATAAAAATCTGCCTACACCTTTTGACCTCAACCGGATTCTGGTGATTGCTCCGGAAAAGGCTGCAGGTCTGGGCGATTTCAAGAAAGATGCTGATGCTTTGCAAGAAGCTCAGGTATGCGAATTTATCTATCACAGTGCGACCTTTCAGGGAAATACTGCAGCGCAAAGCATCATGCAAAGCTTGGCACAAGCTTTAAAGCAGTGGGCACAAACGTATCATCACGCGCCTGATCTGATCGTGATCATCCGTGGCGGTGGCGCAGTCAATGATCTGGCTTATTTGAATGACTATGCACTGGCTGCCCTGCTCTGCAAACGTTCAGTTCCCGTCTGGGTTGGTATTGGTCATGAAAAAGACAGGACGATTCTGGATGAAATCGCTCATCGATCTTTTGACACACCGAGTAAGGTGATTGCTGGAATTCGTAATCATGTGGTCGAGCTAACTCAAGAAGTTTTAAATAATCTGCAAAGCATCCAACGGCTTTCTCAACAGCAAATTCAGGCTTATCAAAACCAGAATGAGCAATATCTAAAACTAATCCAGAATCTGGCCAATCATCAGATTATGAATGCCTTGCAACGTTTAGAGCAGCTCAAGTCCAACACTTCTAACCTTGCCCAGCAACAGACCCAACTGATTAATCAGCAGCTAGATGCCCTGATGCGGGAAACACTACTGCAAAATCCCAAACATGTTTTGTCCAAAGGCTATGCCATTGTGCGGCAGCAAGATCACGTAGTTCGTTCAATCAATCAGATCAATGCACAACAACCCGTTCAAGTTGAATTACACGATGGCCTATTTTCAGCACAACTTACGCAGGTAACTCCCCATGAGACATGATACTTTGAGCTTTCAGGAAGGCTATGACATCTTGAAAAAGAATGCTGAATTACTTGAATCTCAGCAGGAACCAGATATTGATAATCTGATGAAAATCGTTGAAGAGTCTATGCAGGCGTATAAAGCCTGTAAATCCCGAGTGGAAGCCGTTCAGAATGCACTGAACGAGACCTTTAAGGATTAATTTTATTGAATACCTTAAATCAGTATAGCCTGATGATTTAAATAGCTTAGGCTATTTTGAAATCTCTTGCCTATAAAAAAGCCCTCATTTAGAGGGCTTTTGATTAGATTAGAATCGCCAGTTATAGAACAAGTCAATTGCACGCTCTAAAGATTGACTGGCTTCCAGATATAAACGCTGGTTCATTTGATAACGTAAAGTCAGCTTGTTCACTGGGGTAAATACGCCAACCCCATAACGGATATACAAGTCTGGCGTAATATAACCGGTTACAGACACCTGAGTATCATCCCCTGTGCCCTGTGCATCCAGTGCCAGACCGCTCAAGCCAAAGCTACGGCCAATCTGGTTGGTCAAGGCACGCGTACCACCCAAGCCCAGACTGATCCCTGCGGCAGCAATGGTGTTGTTTACATCAGATCTAAAACCTTCCGCCTGACTTAAACCTGAAGCCCCTTCATTGATACGACCAGTAATCAGGGCATTCAACGCTTCCTGTTCAGACAGACCAACATCGTTATACACCTGAATGGCAGGACTTGAGGCTGTACCAGTGACACGTACACCCACCGTACTACCTTGAATGGATTTATTGGCATCAATATCTAAAGTTGGATTCGACAGTGGGCCATTAAAACGCGCAATCGCACGGTTCAGATCCAGACTTTGCCCATAGGCTTCAATTTTCACCCGTTGCGATACCCCGATCGCGCCATTGGCACGCATCGCAGATTCCAGACCACGTTGCGTCAGATTGACACGACCTAAGAGTGGAATACGGCTGTCAAAGCCCTGGAAGATCACCTGGTTTCCTAACGACACTGCAACATCTGCGCGAATATCCCATGGACGTGCAGCTTTCAGAATGGCGAGCTGGTCATCTCCCTCACGTACTACGCGTACGTCAGAAGACAAGCCCACCACAGGTTCAGACGCTTCAGGCATTGAAATCAGTGCACGAGGAACATCGACCTTGCCACTCAAGCTCAATTTTTTATTGAACGGATACATATCCAAGGTCAAATCAGGTGTAACCACCGCAGTAATCAACGGTGCCTGACGAATCAGCAGATTTTCGCCCTGAAGTTTGAGCTGTACGCGAGGATCCCCTTTCCAGTCTACAGAACCAGTTAATTTACCAGCACCACGACCACTATTAAATGCACCATTAATAGTCGCGGTATTTTGACGGACTGATGAATAGAGCTGCACATTGGTCAGATTGACTGGCAATGAAATCATGCTGATCGCCCCGTCCTTAACCCGAATTTCACCTTCAAGTAATGGATCGGTTAACGTTCCGCTAATTTTACCTGCATACGACAAGGTACCATCCAGATTACGCACATCCTGAATGAATGGCTTAAAGACCTTCAGCTGAACCTGGTTAAAGGCAATCTCGCCACGCATTGGTTTATTGTCACGATATGGATCAATAATCACATTGGCATAGCCTGTACCAATATCCGGCGTTTTCACATCCAGACGAATCTGTAGTCCAGCAGCCACGCTTTTTGCGACCAGCCCCACTTCATCATATTTTAAAGTCGAGCCTAAATATTCCGGATCATCAGAAGATAAGCCGATCACCCCATTGCGGGTTACCAGACGTGCATCAATTTTCGGTTTGGCACCTTGTGCCCAAGCTGCCTTAGCATAACCATTCACTTTACCGGTTAATGCTATACCTTCTGGCAGGAAGGCACTAAAGTCAGCCAGATCCAGGTTACGGGTAATAAAAGAAGCACTGCCTCGAGTTTTATTGACTCGAATTGGCTGGTCAAAGCAAAGCTGGCTTTGCTGGCTCATCCAGCAATGAGCGCCCACAAATAGATCCGACTGAGCAGTGTTATAAATCACAGCTGCATTTTGACGCTGCACCAGATGGGTACGCAGTGAGTCAAAATCACCGCGCTGGATCTGGCCTAACCAGTTATTTTGCGCATTAAAACCACCTGCGAGCTGAACAAAAAATTTAGACAGCTTATTTTCAGCCTGAACTTGCAGCACATGCGCGGCGCGCGTTCCAGCTAGTGAAACTTCACCGCGTACAATCTGTCTATTGCCACTACGCAACTGATCCATGGTTGCAGTCAATAAAGTCGGTGTGGTTTGTGAAGTCGGCAACTGGCCGCGTACCCGAATCTTGTCTACGCTAAACAGGTTCTTGAAGGCAAAATTATCCACTGCCAGATTCGCAGTTGCTTGTAAACGCGGTTGTGCCTGCATATTGATGTAGCCTTGTACCCGGCCTCTTAATCCTGGATAAAGCTCATATAATGCCGGTGCATTCACTTTAAGTTGCAGATTCTGTGCATTACCTGTGGCCTGGAGCTGGTTGCTGGCATAAGACAGGAACAGGTTATTGGCTTCAAACTGTTGCGGTACAAAACCACGCTGCTTGGAGTCAATCAATACAGCCAGATTACCCTTACCGCGTACCGGTTTATTATTCAACATACCGGCCAGATTTAAGCGTTGAATCTGGACACGCTTCACTGCATCCGACCAGATACCTTGAGTTTGCAGATTGCCAGACAATTCACCTTTAAGCTTGGCATTGAAATACTGAGGTTTAAAACGCACCAGAGAGGCATTTACATTCCAGCCAATACCATTTGCTAAGTTCACCTGACCATTGGCATTAATTTTTCCAGCGACACCATCATGACGCAGTTCCTTGATATTCAGCATATCAGGCGTACCTGACAAGCGCAGTTTCAGCAATCCCTGACTGGCCTTGATCTGGCTGGCACTTAATGCACCATCATAATTGACCGCATAACTTTTGAATCCGCCACCTGCTTTTTCATCATGGAACAACAAGGCAATATTACTATTACCTGTCAGGTGAACGGTTTCATTTTGCGCAGCCAGTCGTCCGGTCAGATCTACACCGCTGAGATTAATAATTTGCTGATTCGGGCGTGCATAACCACTGGCTTTTACCCGACCATTCAAGCGGTCAATTGGTGAAGCTGCAGCCAGAGTCTGAGTATTCAGGTTCTGGGCATTTAATACTGCGGACCATCTGAGCTGACGTTTTTCTTCTGGCAGTTCAATTCGTGCATTACCTGTTAGGCTGCCGGCCTGTCCATTTCCGCTATATTTAAAACTTGGAACATTCAGGATGTTATTTTTCAAGTTTAGTTGTGCCTGATACATTCCTGTCGGCAACAGCCCTTCTTCATGCTGAGCAACTTGGGTAGCAACATGGATATTTTGCTGGCCTTCTACCAGTACCAGATCAACATCGCCTGATTCACTTTTTAACCAGCCAATATAAGGCACAGCACGATCAATATTTTTCCAGGCCACATCCAGCAACATCGGTTGAGCTTTATTGTCATTAACCGGCTTCTGATCCAGCTTGATATTCCAGGTTTCATAGCGGTCAAAATCAACCAATCCTGTTAAATGTAGGCCATTTTCCAGATTGCCGGCAGAGGCAATACTGCCATCCAGACTTGGTGGCAGAAAGTCCTGCACTACCTGTGGAATTCGCTGATGTTTCGGATCAATCCCATTCATGCGACCTGTCAGATCCCAATCCACCCGATCAGCCCAGCCCACAGTACCCGCCAGGCTTACCGAGCCTTTCATCAGCTGACCATTTAGATCAGTAATATTGAGCTGATTGACCAGATCGGTATACATCACTGCGGTATATTGCCCATCCGGGATATTTTCACCTTCAATATCGGTGCGGACATTCAAATCCAGGCGCTTGGTATTCCCATTAAACTCAGCCACACCATCTTTCGTAAACAGTTTTTGCTCTGTCAGAATTGGCCAGTGATATTGCTTAAACTGGAGTTCACCACGCATAGGTACATTAGGACGCATCGGGTGCAGAACCGCCCAGCCTGTCAGCAAATCTGGAGTGTTGGTCGCGACCCCGGCCTGAATGGTATCCAGTGTGCCTCTAGCACGCACTTGAATATCATGAATATTCAGGCTTTCTCTGAGTGAAGGCAGATTTAAAATACCACGTGCATCCAATGGATATTTACCTTCAAACTGCATTTTCCCAGTAGCTTCACGTACCGACAGATAGCCCATGTCCATGCGGGAATCTTCGAAATTCAGCTCGGTACCTGACCATAATGCTTCATTCAGTTCAATATTATAAAAATCCACTGCATCGGTCTGGGTTTTAATCACCAGGTGATCGAGAAGTAAGTGGTCAACCCGCAATACAAACGGTAAACGAATAGCATTGAACTTGAATGGCTCATCACTTGGCGGATTTTTATTAATAATCTGTAAATTCACTACATCTGCTTCAGTCAGATGAATTTCTTTTTTGATAATCGCCCGCCAACCCAGCTTGACATCAGCACGGTCAATTTTGACATCGACCGGTTTCAGGGTAACCAGAACATTTTTCAGGATAATCCCGCGCCACAGGTTCCCACCTTCATATTCATAATGAATGATTTCCTGGCGCTGCATCACCTGATCGAGCAGGAATTTACTGCCTTTATCGGTAGAAAACAGGATCGCCAGTACAGACAGCAGAAAAATAAGAGAAAAAAGAACCGACAATAGAATACTTCTAAAGATACGGCACTTTTTCGGCACAACTTCAGGTTGTTGCTCTTGTTCTGGCTGTGGTTGGTTCTCGACCATGATCTACCCAAATAACTATTTTTTAATTAATAAATGTTTTATAACTGCGAGCCAATAAAGAAGTGCAGACGAATCGGATAATTGTCATCCGACAGTCCGGTCGCCACATCTAAACGAATTGGGCCAATCGGTGAAGCCCAACGAATCCCCAGCCCCGCACCATATTCTGTTGGATTACTAAAATCCTCATTATAGGCATTTCCGGCATCCGCAAATACTGCAGCGCGCCAGCCTTCCCTGAACTGATAATTATACTCCAGTGAAGCCACACCCAAAGCCTGTCCGCCCACTTTAAAGCCTTCAATTTCCGGAGAAAGACTCTTATAGTCGAAACCACGGATGCTCTGGTCACCCCCACTAAAATAGCGCAGGTTATAAGGTACTTTGGCAAAATCTTCAGTAAAGATATAACCCAGATCCGCACGTCCAACAAACTGGTGATCGGCATTTTCACCTAATGAATAGATAAAACGCCAGCCTGCATTTATGATGGCCATATCGGCATCAGACAATAAAGCTTCACTGCCCAATTCGATTTTATAGGTTTGCTTAAAGCCCTTGGTCGGGTTCACCCGGCGATCACTATCGGTACGGGAAACTTCATAACCCACCAGTAAAGACTGCTGTTCATCTTCAGTATTGAATCTGAATGCTTCTGGAATCTGGCTAAAATCAACTGAACCATCCTGCGTCAGACGATCCAGGCGGTAACGCAGACCGTAAGTTTGTTGCCAGCTGCCACGCGGATTTTTAATAATCCGGTCAGCACCGAGTACCGCAGATTCAATTAACAGGCCATCACCTTGGGCCACACCATCACGTTCTTCACGCTCATAACCGCCCACGATACTGATATAGTCATTAAGTGGATGGTTGTATGGAATATTATAACGGCCATCAATGGACTGACGGATTTGTGACAATTCAAGGTTGGCATCAAATGAGTGACCACGCTTGTTTACGATCGCGCGGCGATATTGTCCACGTAAGCGTGTTCCGGTATCCGTACCATAACCCAGACCAACTTCGGCACTGTTAAGACGGTCTGCATTCAGTGTCACGATCACCGGAATTTTTTTCTCTTCACGAGCTTGAGCCTTTAAACGTTCTTCTTCGTCTTCTTTGGTCTGCTGCTGAACCCGCAAAGTTCTTAAATTTGGATTCTCTGCATCACGGCTACCGGCAAACTGATCTTCATCCACCACATCCTGTGTAACTTCCTGATCGGATGCCGGTACAGCTTTTTTGGCCACACCTATTTCATCTTCTGAAAACTTCTGTTCTTCTATCAGACTCTGAATATCCGGTGCCAGTTCCAGCTCCCGATCAATAGGATCAGGACGAATCGCATCCACCAGCGTATAGTTAAAATAACGTGAGTTCGTCAGGTTGTTGGCCAGGCTATTTACACGCCAGAAAGTGTAATCGGCACCATCTTCCCAAGTAACCAGACTTTCCAGCACATCACGATTCAGTGGAAATTCTTTTTCAGGATCACTCATCCTGAACTCGACATTACCCAGTTTATAACGCTCACCTGTCTCAAAGCGTAAATTTACATCGGCTGTATTTTCGGGTTGGGCAATGCGCACATCGTGCAAGCGCCAGTAAGCATCGAAATAACCATTATTGCTGGCTGCGGTATTAATCCGATCCTTGGTTTTTTCATAATCCCCATGGTTAAAGATATCACCTTCTTCCTGTTCAGGTAGAAGACTAATAACCTGGAACTGCGGCTGTTCACCACCTGGGCCACTAAACTCAATATTATGGGTATTGATAATGACTGGCTCATTCGGGGTTACATAAACTCTGACCCGACTGTCAGATAATTTTTCAAATCTGAACTGGGCATTGTAATAACCTACAGCTTGGGCAGCCTGATTGGACAAATTACGGAGTTGCGGTAATGCAGATGAAAAATCGTCAAAGGATTCTTGAGTAAAGCTAGAAAGTTTAGCTTTTACATTATTTCTGAGATTCGTATAACCTTCTGACCGGGCTTTACGATTCAATCCGCCATTGCTTTGTGCAGTACCATTTCCATTCACAATGACCACATCTGCACTGATCCGAGGCAAACTGGCGGTCATAATCTGGCGAGGTGGACGGATTTTATAAAACAGTCGTTTGAAAATATTCGGACGTTTGTCATTTTCAGGCGTTGTTGGTGCAGGCAACTCGGATAAGGTCGCACCGGACTCATTTCTTTGGACAATGATCTGGCTATCGGCCTGAATGGACTGCATAAGCTGATCAACATTCACAGGTGCCTGATTGATTTCAACCAGTTCCTGCTGACTCATATCATTGACTACCGTTTCAGTTTGCGCTGATTGGCGATAGGCTTGCGCCTCGCGTTTCGCTTCTTCTGCGACCTGATAAATCTCATTGGCCATACTCTGGTCAATCGTTTGCACCGGCAGGCTTTCTAAATCATCAAACTCAATTGGCTGAAATTCACCCAGAGACGTTCCCATAGTCTGCTGTTCTTGCAGCATTTGCATACTATCTACAGTCGAAGTTTCAGGTTCTAAAGCTTCTTCAACTTTTTCTGTGGCTTCAGCTTCGGTCGTAGCTACCCCTTGTCGTACGGCTTCCTGGGATAACTCTTCGATCATTTCTGCCTGAGATAGTGCTACCGGAGTTTCCGTCTGCTCGGTTTGTGCCATGCCCTGATGCGATAACATCATGAAAAATATGCTCATACATAGCCTGGCTCGGCCATGATATGGTACGAGAGACCCCATACTACGATTCAGCATCGTTTGTTTAAATTTTCTCTTTGCGGGCATAGCAAACTCTAAACGAATACATTCTTTAATTGATTATTTGACCGAAAAAGATAAGCTAAAGAACTTAAATTATTGGGTTTTGCCTTTACATGGACGAAAGTATCTTACATGATTTTTCTCAATGTTTACGTATATCTCACATTTCTTAATAAATCTTAATGTAGCACGTCTTATATGAACAACAATGAACATTTGTTAGCGAGCCGCCGCTTTTTACCCATGTTCCTGACCCAGTTTTTTGGTGCACTGAATGATAATGTTTTTAAACAGGCATTATTACTGGTGATTACCTATGGCTGGATTCAGCAACAATCAGCCAGTATTAGCACACTAAATAACCTGGCCGCACTATTGTTCATTTTGCCTTATTTTATTTTCTCTGCGACGGCAGGCCAGATTGCAGACAAATATGAACGTTCCCAGCTGATTCGCTATCTAAAGATTTTTGAAATTGTGATCATGATTGTGGGGACTGTTGGTTTCCTACTCGGTCATTTATGGATTCTATTGTTTGCCCTGTTTTTAATGGGTACTCAATCCACTTTTTTCGGCCCGATTAAATATGCCATTTTGCCTGAAGTATTAAAACCAGATGAACTGATGTCAGGTAACGCGCTGTTCCAGTCAGGCACTTCTTTAGCAATTTTATTCGGTATGATTCTGGGTGGTGCAGTCATTGCTGCTTCTACAGGCAATCTGATCTGGATCAGCCTGACGGTATTAAGTATCGCCGTGATTGGCTATCTCTCCAGTCGTTATATTCTGAAGCAGAGCATTCCAGCGCCTGAAATCAACATTGACTGGAATTTTTTCCGGACCAGCTTTCAGACCATTAAATATGCCAAAAGCTTACCGCTGGTTTTTTTAATTCTGCTGGGTAACTCCTGGTACTGGTTTTATGGTGCAACCTATCTTACCCAGATTCCTCAACTCACCTTACAAAACCTGCATGCTTCTGAAAATGTCGCCAGTTTGCTTTTAACCTTTTTCTCTGTCGGGATCGGCTTAGGTTCTTATTTATGCCGCAGATTAGGAGGTACTGAGGTCAATATCAAAATGGTTCCCATTGGTGCCATTGGCCTTGTAGTCTTTGCCTTATATCTAGCCGCAAGTCTTGCCTTTGTTCCGGAACGTACCGGTACGTTACTCGGCTTGGCAGATGTATTCCAGCAAGGCTGGAGCTATTATCATGTGATGCTGGCGGTAACTTTACTAGGCATCAGTGGCGGTTTTTATATCGTACCGCTGTATGCCATGATGCAAGCGCATTCTCCCCGCTCACATCGTGCACGTGTGGTTGCAGCAAATAACATCCTGAATGCCGTTTTCATGGTATCTTCTGCTATATTCTCAATTATTATTTTAAGCATTTTAGAGTTTGATCTTAAAATACTTTTCTGTATTACTGCAGTGTTGAGTGGCCTGTTTACCTTATGGCTGCTCTATAGATTGAAACCGATGATCAAAATCGCAAAAGCCCCTTTGGAGGATTAATTCATGCGTCAATATACAGGTGTCGATAAGCTTATTCATTCTTTTGACCAGGCATTACGCAGTCTTGTTCCAGGAACGACTTCCTCACAACGGGAAAATCCAGCCAAACCGGTTGAAACTCAGCTTACCGTGAGTGATGCCCGTCATGTGGCTGGTTTAATGCGTGTGAATCATAGTGGTGAGGTTTGTGCCCAGGCGCTTTATCATGGACAGGCATTAACAGCGAAATTACCAAATGTACGTCGGGAAATGGAACAGGCGGCAATTGAGGAACAGGATCATCTGGCCTGGTGTGAAGACCGCTTACAAGAACTGGATAGCCATACCAGTTTACTCAATCCGGTCTGGTACGGCCTTTCCTTTGGGATGGGTGCAATTGCCGGCATTGCGGGTGACAAATACAGTCTGGGTTTTGTTGCTGAAACCGAACGCCAAGTGAGTATGCATTTACAGCATCATATTAATCAGCTGCCCGCACAGGATGAACGCTCACGTCGCATTCTGGAACAAATGAATGAAGATGAACTGCATCATCGTGATACAGCTTTGGCTGCAGGCGGTGTAGATTTACCCCTTCCAGTCAAGATTGCTATGACCGGTATTTCCAAGTTAATGACTAAAACCAGTTATTATATTTAAGTATCAAATGAAGCCCTCTTTTTTGAGGGCTTTTTTCATTCTTATGAATTCTTAAACAAGATAACTCATTGATCGTTTTTTGAGTGTAGATCAATCAATTTAACCGCCTATCCAACAGAATATTGATTCACATTTTAATCAAACTCTATTCGTTTATTTAGCTGTTATAATCGAACCGGTTTCATCTCGTATTTATTAAAATTCTAGAACGATTGACATAGGTATAACTGCTAAATAGCTATGACCTATTTATCAAAAAAATAATGCTTTAAAGGTGACGTATGGAAACAGGTATTATTCTTGGCATTCTGTTTGCAATCATAGTGTTGTTAGTTGTTTTTTATCACAAGAAAAAATAGACAGCTGTTCTTAGCAAATTCCAATTCGCTAATTAAACTAAGCTAAAAGATACCTTTTACTCGCTTTAGATATAAATTAAATTTTGACTTGTGGATATTGAAGACGGCGATCATATTCAAATGCAGGATGAGACCAGATGTCATGCATCGGGATTTTTACGTCTAGGGCAAGCGGTAATTTTTTCGGATTAAAGTCCATCTGATTTAAATCATTTCCCCATGCAATCAGGTCGACATCCAGGCTGATCTGATGCGATGGTCGAACCCGCCCTGAATCCGTTTCCATTTGCTTTAATAAATCTGTCATATCTTGAACAGAAACCTCACTGTATAGGAGACAGGCTGCATTCCAGTAATCTGCTCCGATACTATCCCGACATGGAATGAGGTAAATTGGAGAAAACCGGACTTCCCCCAACTCACTGATCCGTTGCTGGGCAGCCTGAAAATGTTGCTGTGGATGACAATTACTCGCCAGTGCTAGGGCGAATATCGTTGCGGTGGCGTTCAAGACGTATCCCTACAGAATTGGCTTGCGCGATAATGGCAGGCTTACGGATCGTAATCATAATCGATTCTACACTTTCAAAGGTAGCAAAAAGCGCGTCTAGTACCAGTTTTGCTGCATGTTCGATCAATTTTGGCTGAGCTTCCTGAATCACCCGCGCTGAAATCTCGCAAATTTCGGCATAATTCAAAGTATCTTCCAGTTCATCTGACTGTGCCGCTTGTTCTAAGTTGGTACGAATGTTTAGATCCAGCATTAAAGGCTGAATGATTTGACGCTCCCAATTAAAGCAGCCGACTACTGTATCGACCTTTAAGCCTTCAATAATAATTGCGTCCATTTTAAAACTCGGAATTTAATATTTACCAATAATCTCCCTAAATCCCTCTTTAATACAGAGGGACTTTCATCACTTCTAATTATTTTGTAATGAAAGCCTCCCTTTATTAAAGGGAGGTCGGGAGGGATTAAATTAATGCTTTAACAGCAAATTTGGGTCCATGGTCTGAACCATCTGCAAACGCTGATCTGCATAAATGTCTGTATACGGTGCCAGAATTCGCATGAAACGGTCGAAATACAGCATTTGCTTAAACAATAAGGCAAAGTCACGTGGGAAGCGAATGCCATGACGTTCACCGACTGCCACCATATCCATCATAATATCGTTAAGATCTGCTGGGCTTGAAGTCAGTAATTCCTGAGGATCAGCTAACATCACACCACTAAACAAACGTTCGAGATCAGCCGCAAGCACTTTGGTATCAATCGCAACTGCAGTCATGCCCATTTTCAGCATATTCTCTGCCATCAGGGTATAATTGGTATGCTGCAAGGCATCCATAAAGGCCATACACGCTGTCCAGACTTCTGGTTTAAGCTGGCCGACAATACCAAAATCAATAAAGCCCACACGACCATCTTCAAGCAGCATCAGATTACCCGCGTGTAAATCAGCATGGAAACTGTTACACATCATCAGGCTGCCAAACCAGGTGTTCATTGCAGTGATGAGAACCTGTGACGGGTCTTTAGCGACCTTTTTCACCACTTCAAAATCAGTCAGTGGCACGCCATATAAACGTTGCATAGTCAGCACACGACGTGTTGAATATTGATGATAAACCTTAGGAGCAGTTGCTGCTTTGTTATTGGTGATATTCAGATAATTGACGAAATCATCCAGATTTTGTGCTTCTTCAATAAAATCAACTTCACGCACCATCCGGGTTTTGATTTCTTCGACAATATCTGCCAATGACGCAAATTTTACTTTCGGTACTGCTTTTTCCAGCAGTTTGGTCGCCCAATGCAATACATTTAAATCGGTATATAGAATTGTTTCCACACCCGGCTTTTGTACTTTAATAACTACATCTTCACCAGAAACCAGCTTGGCCGCATGTACCTGTGCAATGGAAGCAGAAGCCAGTGGTGTTTCTTCAATTGAGGCAAAGATTTCATCCAAGTTTCGGCCAGAAAACTCTGATGCTAGCACTTCTTGGATATAGCTGAATGGCAAGGTCGGTGTTTGATCCAGACAGCCCTGAAACTCTTCCACATATTCACGCGGAAACAGCGACGGCGTACTGGCAATAAACTGACCGAGCTTGATATAGGTTGAGCCTAAAGACTCAAATGTTTCACGCATGAGTTTGGCATTACTTGGCTTTTCAGTAGCATATTTAATGCCGGCCTTCGCCGCAACTACCGCGGTTTCACCCATACGGGCAACCGAACGTATTCCATCTAACCAGATATTTTTTTTCATAATGTCTTAGGAAAAATTAATTACATGCAGTGTAGCAAAAAAATTAAATTTTGCAGGCCTATCTTGCCTGACAGACCGGGCAATCTGTATCTTTTTCGAAACTTAAAATGCGCTGTTTGAAACTCAGACCATCCCAAAGTAAAAGTTTCTGCCTAAGTGGCATTTTACCCAGGCCTAAATAAAGCAAAGCATGATGAGCTTGCAAACTCGCCATCACATTCGGCGTAGTCGCCAATACGCCTGAATCTGCACAGCGCAAACTGGTATCAGCCTGATGTTCAGATGGGAACAGGCAGGCATAACAGGCTGAATCCCCTTCCATCATGAACAGTTGCCCTTGCAAGCCAATCGCAGAAGCACTGATTAAAGGCACATTCAGTTTTACACAGCTCTGATTGACCAGATAACGTGTCTCGAACTGATCACATCCATCCAGCACTAGATCCTGATGTTCAATAATACTTTCTGCATTTTCAGTCGTTAAAGCTTGATTGATATATTCAACCTGAACATTCGGATTAATCTGAGCCAGTCTTTTCGCGAGTATTTCTGCCTTATAAAAGCCTAAATCATTTGGCGTAAATGCCAGTTGTCGTTGCAGATTACTCATCTCAATCGTATCAGGATCGATCAGGGTAATTTTGCCAACACCTGCCCGTGCCAAAAGTTCTGCCAAGGCACAACCAATCCCGCCGCACCCCACGATACAGACATTAGAAAATTTCAACTTTTCCTGTGCTTCAATATCCCAGCCATCCAGAAGAATCTGGCGACTATATAAGTGCAATTCAGCATCGGTGAGTTCAAACTCTGGGGATATGGCATCCATAGTCGATATAGACAACGTCGTTCCTTGTTTCGAAGATTTTTAAGAAGCATGTGCCACAAAAAGTGCATTTACCGAAATTTCAATATGCGGATAAATCTCGAGCAAATTAACTTCTCTGCGCATAAACAGCAAATCAATAAATGGCTTGGCAATACTAGCGCTAAATAGCATATCAGTTAAATGCTCCGTATCAAGCTGATAGTGTCCTAATAAATATGTAATAGTCATATTATGAATGCACTTAACTTGATCTATATGCCACTTAATTTATTCACGTATTACATCTTCCTGGAACCTCGTTCTTCTATTCTTTTATCACCCTGTAACTGAATTTCGATTGTTTAGCACTTCTGTAGCTGCTGCCTGCAATTCAGTAGGAAAATGTATCAGTTCAGTGAGACCCTCTGTATCCATTCCTAAATATGATTAAGCTGCTTAAGGAATAAATAGTAATTATCCTCGCTTTCAAAAATAGTATGGAGCATATAGATGAACGAACAAAATCAGCATAATAATCGTGAAAAATTATGGGAATTAATCAAAGATGTGCGTTACACCATGATCAGCCATGTAACCGAAAGTCAGGAAATTCATTCTCAGCCGATGACCATGCTCAATTCTGAGCAAATGAATGAAGATCAGAACTTGTATTTCATCATGCGTGATACCAATGATCTGGTGAAAGCTGCCACTACTGGTCGCACTCAGATTGGCCTGTCTTTCGCTAAACCTTCTGATGGTATTTATGTATCGATCAGTGCAAATGCACAGATCAGTACTGACCGTATTCTGATTGAAAAATTATGGAATCCATGGGCAGAAAACTGGTTTGAGGGTAAAGACGATCCTAGCGTGCGTGTACTGATTGCTGAAGCTGAAAGTGCAGAATACTGGAATGTCACCGATAATAAAGTAACTCAGCTATTTAAGGCATTAAAAGGTGGTGTGACTGGCGAAGCTGGGGAACCAGATGCTGAGCACAAAAAAGTTGATCTATAAGTAAATAAGAATTTCACCTTCAATTTAGCCTCGCAATAAGAGGCTAAATTTTTGATTTATTTTATTTAAAAGATGAATAGTATTACATTGTAATGACAATTATTTTCTCTGATAAATTTAAAAATAAACAGATCAATCATATAAAAAAGGCCGCAATTGCGACCTTTTCAACATGTTTAAATAAATATTTTAACTGACCTGTTTGATACCCTGAATCTTGGCAATTTCCTGCTGTTTAAGTAGATTACGCTGAATTTTACCGCTAGAGGTTTTAGGCAAATCACTTAAAAACTCAATCTCTTTCGGATAGGCATGTTTAGATAAACGGGAACGCACATAGTTTTGCAATTTCAGCATCAGTTCTTCACTAGCAGCATATTGTGCTTTAAGCACTACAAAGGCTTTCACAATTTCGGTACGTTCCGGATCTGGCTTTCCAACCACAGCGGACTCCAGCACCTCTTCACACTCCAGCAAGGTACTCTCTACATCAAAAGGTCCAACTCGATAACCCGAAGTCGTAATAACATCATCCGCACGACCAATGAAATCTATTCCACCATATTCATTCAGTTTTACGGTATCACCCGTTAAATAGTACTGTCCCACGAAGGCTTTACGATTATTGCCGCCATAGCCTTCAAACCACATCAAAGGTGAGGCTGAGCAGTCCATGGCCAAAGTACCAATACCACCTTTTTCGACTTCCTGATGCTCTTTATTTAAAACTGCAAAACGATGCCCCGGAATGGCAAAGCCAGCAGAACCGATTTTCTTGTGATGCTCCAGCGCATGATGATTGGCAATCACCATTCCCAGTTCCGTCTGTCCATACTGGTCGTAGATATTGACGTCCATTTCATGATTAAACCATTGAATGACTTCAGGCGTTAATGGCTCACCTGCACTACTGACCACACGTAAACATGAGCTAATCTCAGCATCAAATTTTTCCTTAAAGCCATAGAACATCCGGAACGCGGTTGGAGAACCGGTCAGGTTATTTACCCGATATTTTTTAATGACTTCAACAGCATTGTCTACGCTAAAGGCACGTTCATCCAGAATGATGCTATGTCCCAGACTTAATGGACCTGCAATTCCATAATACAGACCATAAGCCCAACCTGGATCTGCCAGATTCCAGAAAGTATCTTCGTCACGTAAATCTACGGCGTGCAGCATATAGCCTTTAAATGCCAGTAAAGCTTTAAGCGGAACAGGCACTGATTTTGCCAGCCCCGTTGTACCTGAAGTAAACATCATCAGGAAAATGTCACTAAAACGACCTTGAACCGGCTCAAATTCAGTTGGGCATTTCTTGAGTTCTGTCCAGAAATCAGCATCCTGATTGGTACTTTCAGGCGTTTGATGTACGGTTAAAAGATGTGGAATATCGAGATCATTCAGTTTCGCTCGCTGTTCCTGATTGGTAATAATCAGTCGGGTATGTGCGGTATTAATACGATGCTCGATTGCCTTGCTTTCAAAAGCGGTAAATAAAGGCTGATAAATCGCACCAATACGCCAGGTAGCAAGAATAGTAATTAATAATTCGGGGGTTCGTGGGAGCAAACCAGCGATACAGTCACCTGCTTGTAAACCCAGTGAGGTCATATAATGAGCCAATTGTCCTGAAGCCTCAGCCAATTGTTCAAAAGTCCAATATTGGGTCTTGCCATTTTTACCTTCCCAGATTAACGCGATCCGGTTTTGTCCTAGAAAACGTCCACAGCATTCTGTATAGGCGTTGAGT
Source organism: Acinetobacter sp. CAU_H_60 (assembly GCF_058599385.1). Classification (NCBI taxonomy): domain Bacteria; kingdom Pseudomonadati; phylum Pseudomonadota; class Gammaproteobacteria; order Moraxellales; family Moraxellaceae; genus Acinetobacter; species Acinetobacter sp. CAU_H_60. The sequence goes on from NZ_CM178653.1 coordinate 1,776,600, forward strand.
GCATCTGGCACTCCTGCCAGATGTTGTTGAACCATAGTGTCAAAATTAAATTCACGATACGCTTGTTCTAGTGTCTTCATCACGACAACCTCTATTCCGTTTATAAACAGACTTTATGTCTGTGTCCGTTGTATTTGTTGTTCTGTCTACCGCCTGCGAATTCCATTGCAATGCCGGTTTTATATAACATGCCCTATTGCTAGGACATGTTAGGTGTCACTCTGCTGAGTCACTTTTCGCTTAATCAATAATTGACCATGTTTTATAGACCATCACAATTTCCATATCCCTCAAATGAGCTGCAAGATTTGAACAGTCGGCTATTTCATGACTTTTAAACTTTGCTCACTTCCCGGGCAATGACCAGACGCTGAATATCAGATGCACCTTCATAAATCTGGCTCACTCTGACATCACGGTAAATACGTTCAACCGGGAAATCTGAGACATAACCATAACCGCCATGAATCTGAATCGCATCCGAGCAGACTCGCTCTGCAATCGTCGAAGCAAACAGTTTAGCCATGGACGCTTCTTTTAAGCATGGTAATCCTGCATCTTTAAGCGTTGCTGCATGTAAGACCAGTTGTCTTGCTGCCTCAATCTGGGTGGCCATATCTGCGAGACGGAACGCCACTGCCTGATGCTGTACCAGTTCGACGCCAAAGGATTTACGTTCATTGGCATATTCAACAGCAGCATCCAGTGCAGCTCGTGCCATACCTACAGATTGTGCTGCAATCCCGATCCGGCCAGATTCCAGATTAGACAAGGCAATCTTGTAGCCTTCACCTTCTTGTCCTAACAGGTTCTCAGCCGGAATCCGGCATTGATCAAAAATGATGGTTGCGGTATCGGAACAATGCTGCCCCATTTTTTCTTCCAGATTCGAGACGATATATCCTGGACTATCGGTAGGTACTAAGAAGCATGAGATTCCTTTCTTGCCCGCAGATTTATCTGTCACTGCAAATACCAATGCAATCTGGGCATGCTTACCGGTAGTAATAAACTGCTTGGTGCCATTTAATACCCATTCATCGCCATCACGTTCTGCCTTACATTCCAGTGCGCTGGCATCCGAACCGGCTTGAGGTTCTGTCAGGCAAAAACACCCCAACCATTCACCGGTCGCTAGTTTAGTCAGGTATTTCTGCTTTTGTTCCTCGGTACCATAACGCTGGGTAATCCCGCAAGGCAGTGAATTTTGTACACTGACAATGGTCGAGATGGCTCCATCTCCAGCAGCAATTTCCTCAAGGGCTAGTACCAGCGACACATAGTCCAGGCCTGCTCCACCCCATTGTTCAGACACGGTCATACCGAGTGCACCAAGCTCACCGAGTTCTCTCAATTCTTGTGCTGGAAATTGAGCCGTTTTATCCCTTAAACCAGCGGTAGGTTTCAGTTTTTGCTGCGAATAGTTTCGCATCATTTCCTGAATCATTTTCTGTTCGTCATTTAAAAGCACTGCGTATATCCCTTACTTATCTTTTAATTTTCCATATAGAGTGAATAAACCTATCTACTCTGACTTTTGTATTTTGCTTTGTTGATTCGAACTTATTTTGGAGCCATACGGATGGCACCATCCAGACGAATCACTTCACCGTTTAGATAGCTATTTTCAAAAATATGACCCACTAACTGGGCAAACTCCTGAGGTTTAGCCAGACGTGGTGGAAATGGAACCATCTGCCCCAGAGCATCCTGTACATTTTGCGGCATGCCTTTCAGCATTGGGGTTTCCATAATGCCCGGTGCAATGGTCATGACACGAATCGCTTCACGCGCTAGCTCACGTGCTAGTGGCAGCGTCATTGCAACGACCGCACCTTTAGACGCAGAATAAGCTGTCTGACCAATCTGACCGTCAAAGGCTGCAACTGAAGCCGTATTCACAATCACGCCACGCTCCTCTTCATCCGTTTGCAGTTCATACTTGGCGATTAAAGCCGCCGCAAAACGAAGCATGTTAAATGTGCCACTTACATTGATATTCAATACTTTCTGGAACATCGCCAGTTCATGGATTCCATTACGGCCTAGCACTTTGGCAGAGGGTGCGATCCCAGCACAGTTCACCAAGCCATTGAGTTGACCATACTTGTTTTCAACATGATTAAAGAAAGCTTCAACCGCCTGCTCATCCGTTACATCCAATTGTACAAATTCAGCCTGCTCACCCAGTTGCTGTTGTAAGGCATTGCCCTGTTCCTGGTTCATATCGACCAGAATCACTTTTGCACCCTGTTCTACCAGATGAGCCGCTGTGGCTGCACCCAGACCTGATGCACCACCAGTTACCACAATCACTTTTCCCTGAATTTTCATGTTAATGTCCTGTTCCTATTTTTTATGACAAGCTACGACTTAATAGGCAGAGTAAACAGAGATTTTATTCTGTACAATTTCCAAATGTTGCATCTTCACTGATGGATTTGGACAATAAAGAAGGGATATCTGACTGGCTATGCAATTACCAGCCTTGGAATATAGTAAGGGAACCATTTCAATTGATCTGGTTCATGAAGCACTGCTGAATGCCAAAGCACAGCATTATGATATTGCTGCGATTCTAACTAAGGCTGCCATTCCCTTAGAGATTCTGCACTCTGCTAAAGCACGGGTGTCAGTAGCGCAATATGCCGCGCTATGGACTGCACTTGCAGACAGCATGAATGATGAATTTTTTGGCATGGACAGTCATCCGATGCGCCGTGGCAGTTTCAAGCTCTTGTCAAAAATGCTGTTACAGACCGATACGCTGGAAAAAGCTCTGCAGCAAATCCTGCAATTTTTTAATCTGATTCTGGATGATCTGCACAGCACCCTCATGGTCGAGGAAAACTTCGCCTATATCGTGATCTATGACCAGAAGCAGACCAAGCGCATGTTTAGTTATGCAACCTATCTAATGCTGACTCATACCCTGCTATGCTGGTTAAGCGGACAGCGGATTTTACTCAATCAGATCCAACTAAAATGTGCCGCGCCATTAGATGATTTCGATTATAAAGTCCGTTTTTGTGAACAGATTGAATATCAGGCCAGTGAAAACTATATCCAGTTTGATGCCGCCTATTTGCAGCTCCCGGTAAAACAGGATCAGACCTCCTGGTATCAGTTTATTCAGCAGACTCCGCATAACCTGCTAGTTCGCTTTAAAAATCCTTATGCGCTAAGTACACAGATCCGCAAACAGCTTTTAAAAGTACCTCCGGCTGAATGGCTTGAACTGAATGAGCTTGCTTTGAAAATGAATATGTCTGAAGCCACCATGCAACGGCGTCTTAAAAATGAAGGTGCGACTTATCAACAGCTCAAAAATGAAATTCGTCGTGATACAGCCATTGAACTTTTAACCTGTACGGATCAAAGTTTGCAGGACATTAGTGATCAGCTTAACTTTCAGGAAGTCAGTGCTTTTCATCGCGCCTTTAAAAAATGGACAGGGGTTAGTCCAGGTGCCTATAGACAAAATACTACTAGATAATTTATATTTAATAAGACTTAAAAACGATTAAAATTCAGCATATAAATTTAAATTTATATTTTCTCAACAGTTATATTTTTCAAGGCTTACAGCCCAAAAATAGAGGACTGAACGGTCATCCATAATGCTTTGCATTTCCTATTAATATAGTTTATTTTTCAATCAATTCTTTAGTGCTTCTCTTTTGGCTGTACTCCCTTTCCCTCTTTCCTTGTTGAAGGTATTTCCATGTTAAAGATGACTGATGTTCTTGGACAGAATCTTGTTCAAAACTTCGCCCAGGCTTTAGTTTCTTCGACCGATCTTAATGCAGAGCAATTGAATCAAGGCATCTTGAATGCGTCTGATTCTGCCCTCAAAGATGCTATTGTGCACTTCTTTAATCAGATTGATGCTACTGAAGCTGCGAAATCGCTTGAAATTCCGACTGAGCGCATCGTTGCATTACAACAAGGTATTGCGCTGAAAGATGAACAGTATCTTGCTGATACTGCCAAAGTCGTGGCCCTTTGCTTGGCAATGGAAACTGGTAGTCTAGATCAAGTCGAAGTTTATGACTGTCTGCAAGACTACCCAATGTAAGCTACCCAGATTTATAAAATAGTGACTCAAAAAGCGATGCTGATGCATCGCTTTTTTATGGCACTCGTTATTTATAAAATTTCATGCTGCAAGGACGAATAATTAGAAAAACAGCTTATCAATTTACGCCATACCATTTTTAAAATTTTATCTAAGCAAAACCTTTCTATTTTTTATTTAATAAATTTAAATAAAAACAAATACCTATATTTAAAACTGTTAATTATTTCATTTTTTGATTTGATTATCTTTTTTTCTTTTTTGTGTGCTCATCTATTTACCGCTATGAATGTCAAAAATTTAATTCAAGATTGAGATATTCATGAAAAAAACATTAAGAACATCAGGTCTGACTTTACTCGGTCTTTCTATTTCTTTCCTTACCGGCTTGGCTAACGCAGCGATTCCATCTGAATTAAAACTGGACTATGCCTATTATGCACCGACCAGTCTGGTGGTTAAAGAACAGAAACTGCTAGAAAAAGCTTTGCCAAAAACCAAGATTAAATGGGTATTTAGCCAAGGCAGTAACCGCTCACTCGAATATCTAAATAGTGGCAGTACCGATTTCGCTTCAACTGCAGGTTTAGCGGCAGTGCTTAGCCGTGCCAATGGCAGCCCGATTAAAACGGTTTATATTCAGAGCCAGCCTGAATGGACAGCACTGGTCGTCAATAAAGATTCGAATATCAAATCACTGAAAGATCTGAAAGGTAAAAAGATTGCTGCTACTAAAGGTACCGATCCTTTCTTATTTACCTTACAAGCCTTAGATACCATTGGCTTGGGCAAACGCGATGTAGAGCTGGTGCATTTACAGCATCCGGATGGTAAGACTGCGTTGGAGCGCAAACAGGTCGATGCCTGGGCAGGCCTTGATCCTTTAATGGCGTCTGCACAGGCGCAGTCAGGTGCCAAATTGCTGTATCGCAATGTCAGCTTTAACTCTTATAGCGTACTGAGCGTAAAAGACCAATTTGCCAAATCCAGTCCGGAAGCGATTGAAGCGGTGATTAAAGCTTATGAACAGGCACGTAAATGGGCGAAAGCCAATCCCGACAAACTGGCTGAACTACTGGCACGAGAAGCTAAGCTTCCAATTGAAGTCGCCAAGCTTCAACTCAGCCGTACCAATCTAGATCAAAATATTCCAACCACCAAACATACCGGGGCATTACAAAAAGCCGGTCGTATCCTGACGGAAGAAGAACTGGTTCGTAAAGGAACCAATGTCAATCAGGTCGTGACTCAATTATTTGATGCCCGCTATGCAAAAAAGGTTGTAACTAAGTAATGACTATACCGAAAAGCATCTCGGAACAGTTGAGCGTGGAAGAACAGCCAAAATCCGCTGTGCTACCACGTAGCATTTCGCTGATCAAAGCCCTCACTCTACCTGTTATTTTTATTGTATTGGTAGAAATATTAGTCCGTAATGGCGTGATCGAACCTTATCTATTGCCTGCGCCGAGTAGCCTGTTTCAGTCCTTTACTGAACTGGCTGAGGGTGATTTATGGCAGCATATTTGGACCAGTAGCTGGCGAGTTTTCTTAGGTTTTGGCATTGGTAGTGGATTGGGACTGATCTTTGCAATTCTGGTGGGGTTAAACAGACATGCAGAAGATTTTCTGGAACCAACGTTTTCTGCAATTAAATCTATTCCGAGTCTAGCCTGGATTCCTCTACTCCTGCTTTGGTTAGGGATTGACGAATCTTCTAAAATCACCTTGATCGCAATTGGTGCCTTCTTCCCGACCTATACCAATACTGTGGCTGCAATTCAGGGTGTGGATCGTAAGCTGATTGAAGTCGCAAAAGTCTATCGCCTGAAATACTGGCAACAGGTTCAGCAGATTGTATTGCCTGCTGCCTCACCGGGAATATTGACTGGCTTAAGAAATAGCCTGAGTTTGTCCTGGATGTTTATGATTGCGGCTGAATTGATTGCAGCTACTCAAGGGATTGGCTATTTGCTCAGTGATGGTCGTGAAACTTCACGTCCGGATATTGTGATTATTGCCATTATCCTGTTGGCAGTCCTAGGCAAAATCACGGACAGTATTATGAAGCTGTTTGAAACCCGCTTACTGCGCTGGCGAGATGTGATCAAAAAGTCATAATTTATTGAATAAAAGAATTAGAAAAGCGACCTATCTAGGTCGCTTTTTTATTAAATCAAGCTTTAAAAATTAATGTGGCCACTGGCCTAAAGTCACACGGTCATTGCCGCCATAATCTTTCACTGTACGGACCTGTTTATAACCAGCTTGAGTAAATAGATGACGAACCGCATCGCCCTGATCATAGCCGTGCTCAAGCACAACCCAGCCATTTACGGTCAGATGTTTTTTGGCTTGCTGAATAATCATCTCAATATCAGCCAGACCATTTTTGTCTGAAACCAGCGCACGTTCCGGCTCAGTTGCCAGATCTGGCATATGCTCATCATCAGCATCAATATACGGCGGATTAGATACAATCGCATCAAAGAACTGGCGGCCAAATGGTTTTAGCCATGAACCAAGAATAAATTGCACCTGATCCAAATCATGCTGTTCCGCATTGTATTTGGCAACTTCCAGTGTGGGTTCATAAATATCAGTAGCGGTCACAGACCAGTTAGGGCGCTCAGACGCCAGTGACAAGGCAATGGCACCGGTACCAGTCCCCAAGTCAACAATTCGCGCATCTTCCGGCAGGTCTAATTTCAGGACTGTTTCGACCAGCACTTCGGTATCCGGGCGTGGTACTAGCGTATCTTTAGTGACTTTTAGATCCAAAGTCCAGAACGGTTGTGAACCTATGACATAGGCCAATGGCTCACCTGCAGCAATCCTCGCCAGGCTTTCGACATAGGCCTGTTCCTGTTCAGGCGTTAACTGCTGGTCTTTTTTCATTACCAGATCAAAAGAATCAATCTTGGTAATGTGTTCCAACAGCCAGGCATTTTCCTGCCGTTCATAACTTTCAGGTTCACCACGTAAAGCCAGTGCTTCTTGAATGTTCATTAGCCACCATTCTGCTGTGCAAGCATGGCCAGCTGATCGGCCTGATATTCACGATGCAGACTGTCTAATAATTCAGTCAGATCACCCTCCATCACAGCATCCAGCTTATATAAAGTCAGGTTAATACGGTGATCGGTCATACGGCCTTGTGGATAGTTATAAGTACGAATACGTTCCGAACGGTCACCCGAACCGACCAGGTCACGGCGCATTTCAGAAGTCGCTGCATCTGCTGCGGCACGTTTGGCATTTTCCAGACGTGAAACCAGTAAGGCCATCGCTTTGGCTTTGTTTTTATGCTGTGAACGTTCATCCTGACATTCCACCACTGTACCGGTTGGAATGTGAGTAATACGCACCGCAGAGTCAGTTTTGTTAATGTGCTGACCACCGGCACCTGATGCGCGGTAAGTGTCGATACGCAGGTCAGCCGGATTAATGTCGACTGATGTATCCACATCCACTTCTGGAAGAATTGCCACAGTACATGCTGAAGTATGTACACGACCTTGAGATTCTGTTGCAGGCACACGTTGTACACGATGCGCACCACTTTCAAATTTCAGGCGACCATAAACGCCTTCACCATTCACCAGGCAGATGACTTCTTTATAGCCACCGTGCTCACCTTCATTTTCAGACAGGATTTCAATACGCCAGCCTTGAGATTCCGCATACTTGCTATACATACGGAACAAATCACCCGAGAAGATAGCCGCTTCATCACCGCCGGTTCCGGCACGGATTTCCAGATAAGCAGAGTTGGCATCATTCGGATCTTTTGGAATCATCAGGATATTCAAATCAGCTTCAAGCTGTTCGATCAGGGCTTTATTTTCCTTAATCTCTTCCTGCGCCATTTCCTTAAAGTCAGGATCAGACAGCATGGCTTGCGCAGTTTCAATATCTTCTTCAGCCTGTTTGTACTTGGTCCAAACGCTGGTAATCTCGGTTAAATCATTATGCTCACGTGATAACTGGCGAAAACGCTTGTTGTCCGAAATCACTTCAACATCTGCCAATAACGCAGTCAGTTCTTCATGACGGTCAGAGAGTTGGTCTAATCGTAAACGTAACGATTCTTTCATTTTCTAAAAAATCTCAAACATAAGGCTGTGACTAAACAAACAGTGATTTAGCACAGCGAAATCAAAAAATTGCGCCTAGTTTAACGATTCTCTGGGTCAATGAACATCATTATTCAGTAAGTCAGTGCTGAGATGCAGCGATGTCATCGTCATTTGTTAACAAATATAAATAAAATCTTCAGTTTTGGATTTTTTCTGCTCAATTTGATCCTTATTTATTTCTCATTTTACAAATTGGCAAATAAACACATTAAATATGGAGGTAGATCTTCACATTCTTTTGGGCACGATTTGTTACATTTTCTGCGTCGAAACACACTAACATATGAAAGTCCTATCAGGGACACGGAGTTACAACATGAAACTCAATGCAATTTTACTGAGTGCTGCAATGGCTGCAGGCTCAATGATGACAGTGAGTGCGCATGCAGACAGTACTGCACGTGTGGCAGCAGCAAGTGCTTTAGGTAGCGTTGCTGGTACTGCACTGGGCAAAAACATGGGGGGCAACACTGGCGCAACAATTGGTGCCGCGTTAGGTGGTGCAGGTGGTGCTGCTGTTGCAAGTAACAAGAAAAACCGTACCTCATCTGCAATTGGTGGTGCTTTAGGTGGCGGTGCTGGTTATACCGTAGGTAAAAACATGGGCGGTTCTAATGGCGGCTACATCGGTTCAGCACTTGGTGCTGCGGGTGGTGCAGCATTAGGTAATAAAATTTCTAAAGATAAAGCAGCCGATCGTGCCAAAGCGAATCGTGCTAAACACTGGAAAAAACGTCACCGTTAATTTCCTGGCCTCAGGCTCTTTAAATTCGACGCTACATTTAATATTAAAAGCACCTGTTTGGGTGCTTTTTTTATTGTGCGTTCAACTTATCCAAATTCATGTAATACATCAAATTATCAGAACTAGATCATGAATAAATTAAGGAGATAAAAATCACAATTCGCCAACACTGCCTCCATGCTATTTGACGGTTGCTAGATTAAATTTATCTCATCAACAAATACAGCTAGATATATAAAAGGTGTACTCATGAATTACAAATCTCTAATGATCGCTGTTGTAGCAACCTCAGCCATGGGTATGACAGCCGCCAATGCCGGAAATACAACGAATACGGCTTTAGCTTCTGCTTTGGGTGGTGTCGTTGGTGCCGCAGTGGGCAATAAAATGGGTGGTACAACTGGCGCGACAATCGGTTCTGCGATTGGCGGTGGTGCTGGTGCCGCAGTAGCTGCAAATAAACGTGACCGTAATGGTGCGATTATCGGTGGTGCTTTAGGTGGTGGTGCTGGTTATGCCGTAGGTAAAAACATGGCGGGTTCTAATGGTGGCTTAATTGGTGCTGCATTAGGTTCTGCAGGTGGTTCTGCCCTTGGTAAAAAAGTCAGCGAAGACCGTCGTTATGATGACCGTTATGACCGTCGCTATAGTTCAAAAAACTATCGTACTAGCAACTACCGTTATAACCACCGTCGCTAAGATTTCCTCTATTTACTTTTCCTTCTTGAATAAGCATCTTCGGATGCTTATTTTTTGTCTGTTATTTTGGTTTACATATATATCGATTTTTTTCGATATACAAATACAATGCAAAGACGTATGCTCTTAGTCATGTTTATTCAAGAGTAATATTATGCGTACGCTTACCGATACCCAGTTCTCTATTCTCGAACTGGTTCCAGTTCGTGACGATAAGACCATTCAATTCTCCCTGCAACATGCGCTGGAATTAGCTCAGACCGCAGAACGTCTAGGTTATAGCCGGATGTGGCTGGCCGAGCATCATAATATGGATGGTATTGCCAGCTCAGCGACCGCCGTCCTCTTAGGCTATTTACTGGCAAATACTAATAGCATCAAACTTGGCTCTGGTGGCATTATGCTGCCAAACCATGCACCCTTAGTGGTAGCAGAACAGTTCGGCACATTAGCGACTTTATACCCAGATCGTATTGAACTGGGACTGGGTCGTGCTCCTGGTACCGATCAAATGACCATGCGTGCTTTGCGTCGTGGCCGTCAGGAAACTGAAGATCAGTTCCCGCAGGATGTTTTAGAAATTCTGCAATACTTTAAAGAGCCGATTCCAGGCCAACGCATTGTGGCAACTCCAGGCCAAAGCACACACGTACCTGTGTGGTTATTAGGTTCGAGCCTGTTTAGCGCACAGCTGGCAGCAAAACTTGGTCTACCCTATTCTTTTGCATCTCACTTTGCTCCGCGTATGCTTGGTCAAGCGATTCAGCTGTATCGGGACAATTTCGAACCGTCTGAATATCTTGATCGTCCTTATGTTTCTATGGGCGTACCGACTTGTGTCGCAGATACAGATGAAGAAGCTGAATATCTGGCAACAAGTGCTTACCAGCGTGTCCTTGCCCTGATTCGCGGTCAAAGCCTGAAATTGAAAGCGCCAATTGATTCTATGGAAGGACTCTGGTCACCACCTGAAAAAATGTCTGTCGATAATTTCTTTGCCATGGCACAAGTGGGTTCTAAAGAAACTGTTAAAGCCGGTCTGGAAGCACTCATAGCAAAATATGATGTAGATGAGTTTATCTTCACCTGTGACATCTATGACACAGAGAAACGTCTGCATAATTTTGAATTACTGATGCAAATCAAAAACGGGCAGTAATGCTGTCTTGCTTTGCCTAATTTATTCTTATCTATATACCCATTCTCAGGAATGGGTATATTTTTTTAAACTGTGTTTGAATATTTCAAGTTTCCAAATGGATAAGTTTATGTCTAAGATGGATCTCCTGCACTTTAATCCATCTATCTCTCATTAAAAATACAATAGAAAAAAGAATGACTGTCTAAGTTAAATTTTGATCTTTACCGCTCTAGGGCTTTTGCTAATATCTATAACAAAGCAAATAAGACCAATTATTAAATAATTTCAAGGAAAAACAATGTCTACCAAGCAGGATGCACACGCGGGTATATTTGAGAATCGTCCCGAAAATTTCCAGCATTTTACTGGCATTAAAGTGCCCTCTTCCCAGCTCGCTGAACTTGACTGTACTGGAAAAGATATTGCGATTATTGGTACGGATCAATTTACCGTAAGCCAGCTCAACAAGATTAGCCAGCAAGCTCGCTCAGTAAAAGTTTTTCAGATTAATCCGCAATTTGTATTGCCAGGTACTGAACGTGGTTTGCAGCGGCTATTAAATCACCCATTGATCATTAAAAATCGACGCCTATTTAACAACCGGATTAAAAGTATTTTGTCATTACGTTATCTGGAAAATCAGGTACAGAATTTATGGCTCAGACGCCAGCTCATGCCAAATCTTGCAGCTGCATCCAAAGTTTATCTTAAATCAGACCACTATTATACTGCTCTGCAACGTGAAAATTGCCAGCTGATTACCTGGCCTATTGCAAAAATTTCCGAAAATAGTATTCATTGTATTAATGGAGATGAACATCAGGTTGAGCTAATTGTGCATACTTTTTAATCATCAAGTTAATCTGTTTTTAGCTCATAAGATTAAAAATTCGGAGTGTAGTGGGAAAAATTTAGCTCTGTAAAATTGAATTTCTGAGTTCATTGAAGAGCAAATAAGCTTAAAAACCAACCACTACATTTTTGATTAAAATATTGAATATTTCAACAACTTATAATATTCATATTTTATTTCTATGAAAGTAGTATTTTTTATTAATTTTTATCTATAAATCAGAGCCAAACTGAAGTCTGGCTCTGAATTCTTTTTAGCCAATTCGACGTTTTAGTCCTGTCATTTGTAAGACACGAGTTGAAATTTCTTCAATCGACATTTCCGAGACATTCAGATACTTGATCCCTTCCGAAATATAGATGCCTTCAATTGCACGTAGTTCCATCTGGCATTGGCTGAAGCTGGCATAACGGCTGTTGGCCTTACGTTCTGTACGGATTGCAACCAGACGTTCTGCATCAATCATCAAGCCAAAAAGCTTGTTTTTATGCGGTCTTAGCACTGCTGGCAGGCGGTTATCGTCCAGATCTTCTTCAGTTAGCGGATAGTTCGCTACACGAATTCCAAATTGCAGAGACAAATAAATTGAGGTTGGAGTCTTACCGGAACGCGATACGCCAATCAGGATCAGATCAGCCTTATCATAGTGACGCGTACGCGCACCATCATCATTGTCGAGCGCAAAATGTACGGCATCAATACGTGCCTTATAAGACTCAGAATCGGTCACCGCATGGGTCTGACCGACTAAAGTCGTAGGTTCAGTACCAAGCTCTTCTGATAGTTTACTGATAAGCCCTTCAAAAACATCAAGATTTACTGCATTTGCAGTATTAATGATGTCACGCACATAGGGATCCACCAACGTATCGAAAACCAAAGGTTTTTGACCGTCTTTTTGGGCACGTTCATTGATCTCTGTGACCACATTCATGGCCGCTTCTTCAGAGCTAATATAAGGGATAATATGAATGTCAAAATCCACATGCGGAAACTGTGCTAACAGTGAGTGGCCAAGGGTTTCAGCAGTAATGGCAGTACCATCGGAAATAAAAAACACACTCCGCTGAATTTGTTTACCTTCTGACATTAAAATTCTCCTCAAACATTTGTCTTAGTACTATATAATCTTTATAGTAAACCGATCTTACATGACTGTCGCTTAGTAAAATCAAAAACCTAGAAGATTTGCTATACTCTCATGCCAAGATAGTGATTAATACTGCAAAAGTGGAGTAACAACTTTGGAAGCGCGCGTAATTGGTCTAGAAAAATTAGGGAAGCACGATGTTGAGCTTGTAGGTGGGAAAAACTCATCTCTGGGCGAAATGATCAGCCACTTATCTAATGCTGGTGTATCAGTACCAGGTGGCTTCGCAACAACAGCTGCTGCTTATCGTGAATTTCTCGAGCAAAGTGGCCTAAACGCTAAAATCAATGCAGAGCTTGCTGCACTTAACGTTGATGACGTCAATGCACTTGCTGAAACTGGTGCAAAGATTCGTCAATGGATTGTGGAAACTCCACTTACTGCTGAACTGGAAAAGGAAATTCGTGCAGCTTTTGCAGAACTTTCAAACGGCAACCCTGATATTGCGGTTGCCGTTCGTTCATCTGCGACTGCAGAAGACTTACCTGATGCTTCTTTCGCAGGTCAGCAAGAAACCTTCCTGAACATTCGTGGTATCGATAACGTTCTGATCGCGATCAAAGAAGTGTTTGCATCTTTGTACAACGACCGCGCGATCTCTTACCGTGTACACCAAAACTTTGCGCATGACGTAGTTGCCCTTTCTGCTGGCGTACAACGCATGGTTCGCTCAGAAACTGGTGCTGCTGGTGTAATGTTCACTCTAGATACTGAATCAGGCTTCCGTGATGCAGTATTCATTACAGCTTCTTATGGCTTGGGTGAAATGGTAGTTCAGGGTGCAGTAAACCCAGATGAATTCTATATTTCAAAACCGCTGCTAAACGCAGGCAAACACGCTGTACTGCGCCGCAACTTAGGTTCTAAACACCAGAAAATGATCTATGGTGAAGAAGCTGCTGCGGGTAAATCAGTTGTTGTGGTTGATGTAGAAAAAGCAGATCGTCAACAATTTGCATTGAACGATCATGAACTGCAAGAATTGGCTAAACAAGCATTGATCATTGAAAACCACTACGGTTCTCCAATGGACATCGAGTGGGCTAAAGACGGTGATGACGGTAAAATCTACATCGTTCAGGCGCGTCCTGAAACTGTGAAGAGCCGTGAAAATGTCGGCACGATGGAACGCTACCTGCTAAAACAAAAAGGTAACGTGATCTGTGAAGGCCGTTCAATCGGTCAACGTATCGGTTCTGGTAAAGTCCGCATCGTAACTTCAATTAAAGAAATGGACAAAGTACAAGACGGTGACGTACTTGTATCTGACATGACTGACCCGGATTGGGAACCAGTGATGAAACGTGCTGCTGCGATTGTAACTAACCGTGGTGGTCGTACTTGTCACGCTGCGATCATTGCACGTGAGCTTGGTGTTCCAGCGATCGTAGGTTGTGGCAATGCAACTGAAGTGCTTGTTGACGGTCAAGACGTAACTGTATCTTGTGCTGAAGGTGATACTGGTTTCATCTACGAAGGTGCATTGGATTTCGAAATCCAAACCAACTCTATCGAATCTATGCCAAAACTTCCGTTCAAAATCATGATGAACGTAGGTAACCCGGATCGTGCATTTGACTTCGCGCAAATTCCGAACGAAGGTATTGGTCTTGCTCGTCTAGAGTTCATCATCAACCGTATGATCGGTGTGCATCCTAAAGCATTATTGAACATCGACAGCCTACCACGTGAAACTCGTGCTGCTGTACTTGCTCGTACTGCAGGTTATGCATCTCCAATCGAGTTTTATGTAGAAAAACTGGTTGAAGGTATCTCTACTCTTGCTGCTGCCTTTGCTGACAAACCAGTGATCGTACGTATGTCTGACTTCAAGTCAAACGAATACGCTAACCTGATCGGCGGCAAACTGTACGAACCTGAAGAAGAAAACCCAATGTTGGGCTTCCGTGGTGCAAGCCGTTATGTATCTGACAACTTCCGTGACTGCTTCGAACTTGAATGCCGTGCACTGAAAAAAGTTCGTGACGAAATGGGTCTGACTAACGTTCAAATCATGATCCCGTTCGTACGTACTGTTGCTGAAGCTAAACGTGTTATTGAGCTATTAGGTCAAAACGGTCTGAAACGTGGTGAAAATGGTCTTAAAGTGATCATGATGTGTGAATTGCCAACTAACGCTTTGTTAGCTGAACAATTCCTTGAACACTTCGATGGTTTCTCTATCGGTTCAAATGACTTGACTCAGTTAACGCTTGGTCTGGACCGTGACTCTGGTATTGTTTCTCACCTGTTTGATGAACGTGATCCAGCAGTAAAAGCACTGCTTTCTATGGCCATCCATGCTTGCCGTAAAGCAGGCAAATATGTAGGTATCTGTGGCCAAGGTCCTTCTGACCACCCAGATCTTGCACAATGGCTGATGGAACAAGGTATTGAATCTGTATCTCTTAACCCAGACTCAGTATTAGATACCTGGTTCTTCCTGTCTGAAGAGAAAGCTCAAAAGGCTTAATTCGCTCTATAAAAAAGACCCTTTCATAGGGTCTTTTTTTATGTTCTCAATATTACCTAGATATTGTCTTAATCACATTTATAGTTAAATGATTAATCATATGTTTTGATTTAGCTGAAATCAAATTATTTATATAAACATAAGCTTCTTAGTGTAATGACAAACAAATACCAACAAACAGCATGAGAAAAAATTGCATAATTAAATTTAAGTGAATTTTCACATCTTGATAGCAAAATCATCAATCCTTGCTACACTGTCTCAATTATGGAGGAATTTGGTGATGAACATTCTTGAAAATCCTAAACTTATCCATATATTACACTTATATTCTTTTATTTGTTTTCAGCCTGAAAATACTTAAACTCCTAGTTCAATTTTTGTCTAAATTTATATTTTTGAGATTCAGTCTATATGCAGATTTACTTGGCACGAAATAATCAACAAGCTGGCCCATATACGCTCGAGCAATTAAATCAGATGCTTGCCAACCAACAGGTACTTCTGACTGATTTGGCTTGGCATCAAGGTATGACCGAATGGAAAGCTTTAGGTGAACTCACCCAAGGGAAACTGATCTATCAGCCTGAAGGCTATGTAGCACCAGAAACGCCAGCGACACCAGCCTATCAGGCTCCACAGAACACAAATGAGTCAAGTACAGACCATCTTCGTGCCCGCAGTTCTCAAAATGTTGCAGCAAAAAAAGAACTGGCGAGTATTCCAAGCCGTATTTTAGCCAAAATCGTTGACCTGCTTTTATGGCTGCCTGCCACGTTTATTTTGACCGCATTTTTTACTCCTGAACAGGAAATCCAGTTTGCACAACTGAACCAGGAGTTCATGAATGTGATGTTAAGTAGTGACGCTGACCCTGCTCTGGCACAGCAACTACAAACTCAGATGTTTGACATGTTTTCACAACAGGCATGGATTGCGACTGCAATTTACCTGGTGATCATGCTCGCTATCCAGGCTTTTCTGATTGCCAAATCGGGTCAAAGTATCGGTAAAAAACTGACTAAAATTAAGATTGTAGATGCCGAGACTGGTGAAAAAACCAGCTTGATGCGTGCCTTCACTATTCGCAGTGTGTTCTTTATTTTCCTGAATATTATCTTCATGCCACTCAGCACAATTATTGACTGGGCGTTCGGTTTAGGGCAAAAACGTCAAACCGTGCACGATAAACTGGCAAAAACCCAAGTCGTTAAACAATAATTAGTTCTGCCATAAAATGGGATGTTTTGGCATCCCATTTTCCTACATAACTTTGAAATTACAATAAAATTCCTATAAATACTCTTGAAACCCGACCGACAAAATCGGTTTTTATTACAGTCATTTAAAGCACCTTTATATATAGCTTAGTTTGGCAATATCAGGCATAATGCCCTACAACGTAGCGGTGTATTATGATTAGAAGGGTGTTTTGTAAAAAAACGGCCTCTTTTATCATGCGACACTTTAATCGCTATCCCATATTAAATTAGGGAATGGGACTCTTCACCGAGGTTGTAAAATGAGACAAACGATTTTAGCTGTATTGTCTTTATCAACGATGGCTGCACTTTTAACAGGGTGTGGTGGTGATCTAGTACTTCTGAACTCTAAGGGTCCAGTTGCTGAAGGCCAAAGTAGCCTGATGATGACTGCGATTTACTTAATGCTATTGGTGGTAATCCCATCAATTATCATGGCATTATGGTTCGGTTGGAAATATCGCGCATCGAATAAAGACGCAGACTATAAACCTACATGGGCACACTCTACTGCGATTGAAATTGTAGTTTGGGGTATCCCTGTCATTATTATTGGTATTTTAGCTTGGTTAACTTGGTGGGGTTCCCACAAGTACGACCCATACCGCCCACTTGAGGCAGATAAAGCACCATTAACAGTTCAGGTTATTGCTGAACAGTTCAAATGGATCTTCATCTACCCAGAACAAAACATTGCGACTGTAAACGAAATTCGCTTCCCAGAGAAAACTCCGGTAAGTCTTCGTTTGACTTCTAACTTCACGATGAACTCATTCTTCATCCCTGCGTTAAGTGGTCAGATCTATGCAATGGCGGGTATGCAAACTCACCTGAACTTAATGGCAGACGAAACTAGCCCAGCTGAAGGCTACCGCGGTTTCTCTTCTAACTATTCAGGCTATGGCTTCTCACAAATGCGCTTCCGTGCACATGCTGTGACTGATGCTCAGTTTGCTGAATGGGTAGCTGCAGTTAAAGCAGGTAACGGTACTTCAGTAAATCCAGAAGCAGTTCAAAAAACTGTTTTAGACCAAGCTGAATTTGCAAGCTTGCGTGACGGTAACCGTGGTAAACACCAAATCGAAGCGATTATTGCAAAAGCTACGACTCCTGAAGAGAAGGCTGCTGCTGAAGCAATGAAGCCTTACCCAACTAAGCCACATCCAGTGACTTACTACTCTTCTGTTGAGCAAGGTTTGTTTGAATCTGTGATCAATAACTACATGAGTAACTATCACGGTGCTGATCACTCAGCGTCTTCTGTTGCTCACCAGGAAGCAGCTGCTTCTGAAGCACATGTAGATGTTGAACATGCGACTGCTTCTCAAGGAGAATAATTCATGAGCTTCTTAGGTAAGTTAGGTCCAGATGCAATTCCGTACGATCCAATCGTACTGGTAACTGTTGCAATGATGATCTTAGGTGGTATCGCAGTTGTTGCAGGTATTACCTACTTCAAAAAATGGGGCTACCTGTGGAACGAATGGTTCACATCTGTAGACCATAAAAAAATTGGTATCATGTATATCTTTGTATCAGTGATCATGCTGGTACGTGGTTTCGCCGATGCGATCATGATGCGTCTTCAGCAGTTCCTTGCAAAAGGTGGCGGCGAAGGTTACTTGCACCCAGAACACTATGACCAGATCTTCACCGCACACGGTGTGATCATGATCTTCTTCGTGGCAATGGGTCTTGTTGTTGGTTTAATGAACATCTCTGTACCGCTTCAAATCGGTGCACGTGACGTTGCATTCCCATTATTAAACTCTTTAAGCTTCTGGCTGTTTGCTGGTGCTGCAGGTTTGATGATGGTTTCACTTGCTCTAGGTGAATTCGCTGCGACTGGTTGGATGGCTTATCCTCCACTATCAGGCATTGAATACTCTCCTGGCGTCGGTGTGGATTACTACATCTGGGCACTGCAGATTTCAGGTCTGGGTACGCTATTAACGGGTGTTAACTTCTTCGTTACCATCATCAAAATGCGTGCGCCTGGCATGAAACTGATGGAAATGCCAATCTTTACCTGGACATCTTTATGTACAGCAGTATTGATTATCGCGGCATTCCCAGTATTGACTGCTACTATTGCAATGCTGTCTCTTGACCGTTACTTCGGCTTCCACTTCTTCACAAACGAGCTAGGCGGTAGCCCAATGCTTTATGTGAACTTGATTTGGACTTGGGGTCATCCAGAAGTATACATTCTGGTATTGCCAGCATTTGGTATTTACTCTGAAGTTGTATCGACTTTCGCTCGTAAAGCGTTGTTCGGTTACAAATCAATGGTATATGCAACAGTTGCAATTACAGTATTGTCATTCGTTGTATGGGTTCACCACTTCTTTACCATGGGTGCAGGTGCCAACGTTAACGCGTTCTTCGGTATCATGACCATGATTATTGCGATTCCTACTGGTGTAAAAATCTTCTCTTGGTTGTTCACCATGTACAAGGGTCGTATCGTTTACACTACCCCAATGCTATGGACACTTGGCTTCCTTGTGACTTTTGGTATCGGTGGTTTAACAGGTGTATTGATGGCGGTTCCACCAGCGGACTTCCTGGTACATAACTCTTTATTCCTGATCGCTCACTTCCATAACGTAATTATTGGTGGTGTAGTATTCGCGATGTTCGCGGGTATCATCTTCTACTGGCCGAAAATGTTCGGTTGGAGACTGAATGAGACTTGGGGTAAAGCAGCATTCTGGTTCTGGTTCTTCGGTTTCTACTTTGCATTCATGCCACTTTATATCCTTGGTTTCATGGGTATGACTCGTCGTCTGAATACATTTGATAACCCAGACTGGGATCCATATGTAAACATCGCAATGTTCGGTGCAGTTCTTGTTGCACTTGGTATTGTATGTTTCATTATGCAAATCGTTGTTGGTTTCCTACAACGCGATCAACGTCTAGATTTGACTGGCGATCCATGGGATGGTCGTACGCTTGAATGGTCTACATCTTCTCCTGCTCCGTTCTATAACTTTGCTCATCTTCCAAAGATCAATGGTATTGATACTTTCTGGATCGAGAAAGAAAACGGTGTTGCTTATGCAAAACCTACGAAGTACGAAGATATCCATATGCCGACTAACCGTGCTGCTGGTTTCATTATCGCAATGTTCATTACTGTTATGGGCTTCGCGTTAATCTGGCACATCTGGTGGTTAGTAGCGGTTACTTTCGTAGCAGCTATCATCAGCTTCATCGTGTCTTCTTTCACCAAGAAAGTGGATTACTATGTTCCTGCTGCTGAAGTTGAGCGTATTGAAGGTGAACGTTATGCGATCCTTGAAAAACACTTGAAGAAGGACTAAGACCATGGCTGAAGTACTTCATCACGATAACCACGGACACGATGAGCATCATCATCACGATGATACCGACATCACTGTCTTTGGTTTCTGGACTTACTTGATGAGTGACCTTATCCTTTTCGGTACACTCTTCATTGCATTCGCTGTTTTAAGTAGCCACGTTCCATTAGGCACTCCAAGCGCGCGTGATCTGTTTGGTGATTCATTAGGTTTCGTTTTAACTGAAACGTTTGCCCTTTTGATCTCTTCCGTAACTTTTGGTTTTGCCGTTCTAGCTGCCTACAAGAAAAACGTTGGTCAGGTTCTTACCTGGTTAGCGATCACTTGGTTATTTGGTGCTGCCTTCATCGGTATGGAACTTTATGAGTTCAATCATTTAGTTCATGCTGGTCATGGCCCTAGCACTTCTGCGTTCCTGTCTTCGTTCTTTACGCTGGTAGGTACACACGGTATCCACGTGACTTCAGGTTTGGTATGGATGATCGTGTTAATGATTCAAATCAAGAAATATGGTTTGACTCTACCTAACACTCGTCGTCTTGCGTGCCTAAGCTTGTTCTGGCACTTCCTTGACATCGTATGGATCTGTGTATTCAGCGTAGTTTACTTGATGGGAGTTCT
The DNA here is from genome assembly GCF_058599385.1 of Acinetobacter sp. CAU_H_60. Classification (NCBI taxonomy): domain Bacteria; kingdom Pseudomonadati; phylum Pseudomonadota; class Gammaproteobacteria; order Moraxellales; family Moraxellaceae; genus Acinetobacter; species Acinetobacter sp. CAU_H_60. Next base: position 1,797,090 of record NZ_CM178653.1, read on the forward strand.
ATAATGAGTCATGATCATAACGCTGCTGGCGAATCACACGGTAACATGAAGCAATATACTGTTGGCTTCATCCTGTCTGTTGTCCTTACTGTAATTCCATTCGGTATGGTCATGGCAGGTGGTTTTAGCCGCGGTATCTTGATTACTGCTATTGCAATTACTGCAGTCGCTCAGATTCTTGTGCAATTAATTTACTTCTTGCACATGAACTCTTCTTCAGAGCAACGCTGGAACGTAATTGCATTTGTGTATACCATCTTAACCATCGCTATTCTTTTAGTGGGTTCTGTATGGATCATGAACTACCTACACTACAACATGATGATCTAAACTGGTTGTCATGCTGAAAAAGTATTTATTCCTGACTAAGCCAGGAATTCTCTTCGGTAACTTTGTTACCACTTTGGGTGGCTACTTCGTAGCCACTCAAGGTTCTGTAGATTTCCTTCTCCTGCTTCTTACTCTTATTGGTACTACTCTCGTAGTGGCATCAGGATGCGTGGTCAATAACGTTATTGATCAGGACATTGACCAAAAAATGCAGCGCACGCAAAATCGCGCACTTGTCAAAAAAACCATTTCTGTACCTGTTGCTCTCGCCTTTGCTTTTGTACTAGGTATGATCGGTTTTGGCATTTTATGGTTCTGGGTAAATGCATACGCTTTCCTATTCGCAGTTATTGGTTTTGTCGTATACGTTGGTTTTTACAGCTTATGGACAAAACGAACAACTATTCACCAAACACTGGTAGGCAGTATTTCTGGCGCAGCACCGCCTGTGATCGGTTATACCGCAGTTGCAGGTCAGTTTGACTTAGGTGCCCTTTTAATTTTTCTAGGGTATGCACTCTGGCAAATGCCTCATTCATGGGGAATTGCAGTTTACCGTTTTGAAGATTACAAAAATGCAGGCATTCCGATTCTGCCTGTCGCCCGTTCAATTCGACGTACCAAGATCGAATCTTTGATCTACGTGATATTGTTCGGAATTACCATGAATGCTTTATTTGTTTATGGTTATGCAAACTGGATCTATCTGGTGGTATTGAATCTGATGACGCTTTACTGGATCTATCTCAGTATTCAGGGCTTTAAAGCTGAAGATGATCAGGCATGGGCAAAACAGTATTTCATGTTCTCGGTCAAACTGATTACCGTGATCAGTATTATTTTCAGTTTTACCTCTACTGCCCCGCAGAATCCAATCATATTCTTTTAAGAAGATAGAGTTTTACTCTATCTTTTTTAATTCTTCTGCTAAATCCATAATTCCTTTCAAGCTTACTTAAAGTAATTGTGTTTCTTTTAGAAATTTAACTCTTGTAAATTTTTCATTTGTTTCCATACCTGCTTAAACATTCATCATCTGGCAAGATTTGCTTGTATTTCAGCCCCAAAACCACTAAACTTCACGCTTCGCATATTATGCGACACAACCAAGGTTGTGACTCCTTGCTTCAATTTCACTTAAATTGGGGCTGTTTAAACCGTAAGGAGCTGACAATGCGTCACTACGAAATCGTACTATTGGTACATCCAGACCAAAGCGATCAAGTTGTGGGTATGGTAGAACGTTACCTGACTCACATCAAAGAAGCTGAAGGTCAAATCCACCGTCTTGAAGACTGGGGCCGTCGTCAATTGGCTTATCCAATCAACAAGATCCACAAAGCTCACTACATTCTGATGAATGTTGAGTGTGGTCAAACTACTCTTGATGAGCTAGAAGAATTGTTCCGTTATAACGATGCAATCATTCGTAGCCTTATCATCCGTCGTGAAAACGCTATCACTGAAGAGTCACTATTGGCTAAGAGTGCTGAAGAAAAACGTGCGCGTAAAGCTCAACGTGAAGAAGCACAACAAGCTCAAGACTCTGCTGAAGCATAAGGAGAACCTAACATGGCACGTTTTTACCGTCGTCGCAAGTTCTGCCGCTTTACAGCTGAGAACGTTACGTACATCGACTACAAAGATATCGACACTTTAAAACAGTACATCACTGAAAACGGCAAGATTGTTCCTAGCCGTATTACAGGTACTAAAGCTCGTTACCAACGTCAGCTAGCACTTGCTATCAAACAAGCTCGCTACTTGTCTTTGATCCCTTACACTGACAATCATAAGTGAGGTTGAGCTGTGGATATTATCTTATTACAACGCATTAAAAACCTTGGTAAACTTGGTGATAAAGTTTCAGTTAAAGCTGGTTACGGCCGTAACTACTTGATCCCTCAAGGTAAAGCAGTTGCAGCTACTGAAGCTAACACTGCTGCTTTTGAAGCTCGTCGTGCTGAACTTGAGAAACAAGAAGCTGAAGTATTAGCTGCTGCTCAAGCACGTGCTGACCAATTGAACGAAGTTAACATCGTAATCACTGCGAAAGCTGGTGATGAAGGTAAACTGTTCGGTTCAATCGGTACTCGTGACATCGCTGACGCGTTGACAAATGCTGGTCTTACAGTTGACCGTGCTGAAGTTCGTCTTCCAAATGGCGCGCTTCGCAACACTGGTGAATTCAACATCGCAATCCAATTGCACCATGATGTTGCTGCAGAAGTTCTGGTTACTATCGTAGCTGAGTAATTTCTCACCGAAAAAAGGGCATGCTTTGGCATGCTCTTTTTTTATCTCTAAAAAATATAATCTGCTCAACAGTAGAAAATTCAATTTATTCTTCGTGTTCACAAAAAATTGCACTTCGCATTTTGGATCAGACCGCGTATCATTTCATCTCGTAGTGAATAAACCTTATTCATCTCCGACAATATTTAACCATTGTATTTAAAATCAGGGATTTATATGTCACAGGCGAATGCCAGCAAAAAGGCACCTACCGCTAAACCAGAAATTGTTGCTGATACCCAACTTAAGGAGTTCCGTACTCCCCCGCACAATTTAGCGATTGAACAGGCTGTACTTGCTGCCCTTATGACTGTGGCTGAATCTTTTGAACAAGTCGGCGATGTACTCACCGAAAATGATTTTTATGCGACCCGGCATAAATATATCTTCCGTGCCATTGAACAGCTTTCTAAGGAAAATTCGCCTTATGATGCAGTACTGGTTCATGACTGGCTCATCAAGCAGAACTTACTCGATGCGGTCGGTGGTGAAGAATATTTAATGCAGCTGATGGCTGATTCGCCTTCGAGTTTTTATAACCTGGAAACCTATGCCGGCAAAATTAAAGAGTTCTCTACTTTACGTAGCATGATCAAGGTCAGCTCTGAAATTTTACAGAATGCCTATGACACTAAAGGCCGTCCGGTGAGTGAAATTCTGGATCTGGCCGAAACTAATATTTTCTCGATTGCCGAACAACATAATAACAATGCCAAGGCTCAAGGTCCGAAAGCGATTAATACCGTTGTAGCTGATGTATTCGATAAGCTAAATGAACTGTCCCAATTAGAAGGTTCAATTACCGGTCTGACCACCGGTTTCGTGGAACTAGACAACAAAACTTCCGGTATGCAGGCTGGCGATTTAATTATTGTCGCAGCCCGTCCTTCTATGGGTAAAACCACCTTTGCCATGAACCTGGTCGAAAGTGTGCTGTTTAACAACAACCTCCCTGCGCTGGTCTATTCGATGGAAATGCCAGCGGATTCGATTGCGATGCGTTTGATTTCGTCATTTGGCCGTGTACATCAGGGTCACTTACGTGCTGGTAAAATGGACAGTGATGAATGGTCAAAAGTGACCAGTACCATTGTGCATTTACAGGAAAAGCATCTTTATATTGATGATTCCTCAGCACTACCACCAACTGAGGTACGTGCGCGTGCGCGTCGTATTGCCAAAATGCATGGCGGTAAGCTCGGTTGTATCATGGTCGATTATCTTCAGTTGATGAAAGTGCCGGGTATGGGTGATAACCGTGTAGGCGAGATCTCGGAAATTTCTCGAAGCTTAAAAGCCTTGGCCAAAGAGATGCAGTGCCCTGTGATTGCCTTATCACAGTTGAACCGTTCTCTAGAGAACCGTCCAAACAAACGCCCGGTGATGTCTGACCTTCGTGAGTCTGGTGCGATCGAGCAGGATGCCGATTTGATCATGTTTATTTACCGTGACGAGGTTTATAACAAAGAATCGAAAGAAGCCGGCACTGCCGAGATTATTATCGGTAAACAGCGTAATGGTCCAATTGGTACAGTTCGTCTGGCATTTGAAGGTCAATATACCCGTTTCAGTAACCTCTCTCCTGAGTTCTATGCCCAGTATGATGATGAAGAGTAAGCATTCAAGATTAATCTGATTCCAAAAAAGAGGCCGAGATGGTCTCTTTTTTATTTAGAATGCTTGCTGTGCATGAAATTATATAAATGAGCATGTCCATTTATGGTAGATAGGTCTACAATATTCGCAATTCTGAAATGACCGCTTTTGTTTTTACAATCCCGTTATTTCTCTCCCTCTTTTGTGTGTTTCACACGATATTATTTTTGTCATCCCGCAGGAGTATCTAGGGTGCGCCAAGCTACAGTTTATATTGACAGTGAAGCACTGCAATATAATTTAAACCGTGTCAAACAACTTGCCCCAACCGCTAAAATCGTCAGCATGGTCAAAGCCAATGCTTACGGACATGGAGTTAAAGACTGCTTAGCAGCCTTAAAAGATAGTGATGCCTTTGGGGTCGCCTGTCTGGAAGAAGCCCTGGAAATTCGTGAACTCGGCTACCAGCAACCCATTACCCTAATCGAAGGCATTTTCTCTGCAGATGAAATGCAGGTTGTGATCAATCAGAATATTGAAGTCATTGTGCATCATCAGCCACAACTGGACTGGTTACTGGCAAATAAAGAAGCCTATATTGCGAAAGGCTTAAAAGTTTGGGTGAAACTCAACAGCGGTATGAACCGTCTTGGTTTTAAAATTGATGTGATTAAAAATGTGATCAATCAATTAAAAGCAGAAGGTTTTACCTGCGTGCTGGCGATGCACTTTGCCAATGCTGATGCGGAACATCCTCTCAATGAACAGCAAATCCAGCAGTTTCTTGAAGTAAAAAATGACTGCGCACCTTTAATGGGTTCTTGCTGTAACTCAGCTGCGATCTATAAATATCCAGAATTGCATTTTGACTTTGTTCGTCCGGGCATCATGCTCTACGGCGCGACTCCATTTGCAGACAAGACTGTACATGATCTGGATCTAAAACCAGTCATGACTTTTACTGCCGAAGTGATTGCATTGAATAATATCAAAGCGGGTGAACATGTCGGTTATGGTTCTACTTTCACTGCTGATCAAGATATGACTTTAGCCATTGTTTCTATCGGTTATGGTGACGGTTATCCACGTGCTTTCCCTAAACAGAACCATGTAGCGATTAATGGTCAGCAAACCCGTGTGATTGGCCGTGTCGCAATGGACATGATTGCCATTGATGCAACGGGTCTCAATCTGGAATTAGGTACTGAAGTCGAACTATGGGGCAAATCCCGTCTGATCGATGATGTGGCTGAAGCCAATGGCACCATTGGTTATGAATTACTTTGCCGTATGTCTGCCCGCCCGGTACGCAAACTGGTTTAAAGAAAAACTAGCCAAAAATAAAAAAGCCCAATATAAATTGGGCTTTTTATACGGTCAGTATTCAAGCTGATTTTTGCTCTTCATTTTCGATTAATGACAGTTCAAGTAATAAAGCATCTACTTGTTCCTGGTTAAAATCATTAGGCGTAAAAACTTCAAATCCCATCTCTTGACAGAATTGTTGAATAGAACTACGTTTAGAAATATATTTCATTGACCAGTCGCCAAAAGTACGCTGCTCAATCTCTTTAGTTTCAAATAGTTTAATATTTTTATGGCGTGAATCTTTAGATAGTCTCTCTGTCAGTAAAGCTTTTAAAACCAGACATTCACCCTCCAGGCACTGGAAAAAATGTCCATCAGCAAAATAAAGCACACCTGTTATTTGATTAGGATGATTAAAATCACGTGCTTCTTTAAGGATATCCGTTAAATCTTGAAGTAAGTCGGCTTTGGACGAGGTACTTTCACTGGCGTAACAAAATTGGTACATGCGGCTAACCTCTATTCTTATCTATGCAATATCTTATAGAAGTTAGCACTGTACACTAAGCAGTCAATTTTTACTAATTCTTATAAAAAAAACTTATTTTTATTCCTATAAATATTATAAGAAATAATCATTCGATGGGGTGGGTAATTCAGCCAGGCCTTTCTTTAAAGTTTCAGACCATTGCCGGCTAATATCCGTAAAATACTCATCGTCTTCAGCAATACGCTTACCCTTTGGCATCATTAAACTGTCTTTTTTATAGACGAGTACATCTAACGGCATACCGACAGATACATTTGAACGTAAGGTAGATGCAAAAGAAATTAGCGAACAACGTAATGCCTCATCGAGTGGCATATCATAGGTCAAGGCACGATCCAGAATCGGCTTACCATATTTACTTTCACCAATCTGGAAATATGGCGTATCCCGTGTCGCGCAAATAAAATTGCCTTGCGGGTAGATATGATAGAGTTGCATTTCCTGATTTTTAATCTGGCCGCCGACCAGGAAATTACAATAGTAAGTACTTTGTTCCAAACTATCATCTGTGACATTGGCAATTACTTTTTTAAGCGTATTGCCCATCAGTTCCGCAACATCAAACATAGTTGGCAAACTCAGGATATTCGGTTCTTGCCTGAGTTCTAGCTGATTTCTGATATGTCCGATCACTGCCTGTGTTGTTGCCAGGTTTCCGGAGGCCTGGAGTACGATGACGCGCTCCCCATCTACCCCAAAGGTATATAATTTTCGAAATACCGAAATGTGATCCACACCGGCATTGGTGCGTGTATCACTGATAAATAGCATACCTTGCTCTAAACGAAGGGCACAACAATACGTCATTTTTTGTCCTTATTAATGAATTAACATCCTAGTACCTGGACGATGGAATACATGGATTCCACACCGCCTTCTTCTCTTACACCACGTACTGGTGCAACATCCCAATAGTCGCGTCCCACCGCGACATAGACATGCGCACTTGGCGTAAATAACAGATTACTCACATCAAAACAGTACCATGCCTGTTCAACAAATACCTCAGCCCAAGCATGACTCGCCAGATGTGAGGCATTCTGTGCATAAAGATAACCTGATATATAACGTGATGGTAAACCTAAATGTTTACACATGGCGATAAAAATATGACTGTGATCCTGACAGACACCCTGACGTGCTTCAAAAGCATCAATCGCAGAACCCTGTACCGTAGTACTATTTGCTATATAAGGAACGTGTTCGAGTACGGCTTGGGCCAAGCCGATTAAATGTTTACGAGTTAATGCTGGAACATGCCGCCCTGCAAAATCCTTCATCTCTGCATTACATTTTGTGGCTTCAGTCGGCTGTAAAAACAGATATGGATTTAAGGAATCATTTAAGCCCTGCTCATGCTTGAGATTTAGCTCAACGATGCCTTGTGCCATGATCATCAGGCTATGATAGGATTCACGCTGTGTACTTGTCATCCAGAGATTTTTAAAGGCATCATGCCGAATCACTTTCTGACCCGGTACACTGACATCCCAATAATGCACTTTCTGATGCTCATTGGTGGAAGGCATCATTTTGATATACTGAATACTGTTCCTCACCTCGGCTGTGTACGTATATTGCGTTTGGTGATTCACCATCAATTTCATACATCAGCCTCGAACAAGCGATGAATATGATCACTAAACTGGTAAAATTGCTTCAGATCAGGTGCGGCACGTAACTGTGTCCAGTATTGCTTTACACTGCCCCAGCCAATTTCACAGAGTGTATCCACGATATAATCGATTTTACATAAGGTACGGGTCGTATCTTCACCGAGACGTAACTGCTGATCAAGCTGTTCCAGACATTGGCCCAGACTGAAAAATAGAAATACATCTGATGATTCTGCTTCCAGAATTTCGGCACAATCTGTCACGACATCGCAGATATAACCGGCATTCTGATCGGCAGTTTTAATCAGTTTCAGTAGTTCGGAATAGGCTTTGCTAGACAATACACCGCGTAATTCCTGAATATTGTCTTTTGCCACCTGAAACTGCTGGGTAAATGAAGTCGGCTGGGTACTATCCAGAACCAGCTCATTTAATGAACTGGCATCAAACGCAGGCAAACAGAAAGCATGTGCATAAGCCACAGCAGCTTCATCATCTAAAAATGGAAAATGCGAACATAAAAACTGGGTACGAGATAAATAACGGCCTAACCAAAAAATATGTTGCGCATTGGTATTTAACAAAACCATGACGTTATCCTTCTTTGGAATGTTATGAATGTAAGTTGTCGACTACCCAGGTATCTTTGATCCCGCCACCTTGCGATGAGTTGACCACCAGTGAGCCTGCCTGCATGGCTACCCGGGTCAGACCACCTGGCACAATTTCAGTGCGGTAAGGTGAGCTCAAGACAAAAGGACGCAAATCAATATGTCGTTCAGCAATACCAAAATTGCTTAAAGTCGGACTGACCGACAAATCCAAAGTTGGCTGCGCAATATATAAATGCGGCGCAGCTAAAATCTTATCTCTGAAAATATCAATATGCTGTTGAGAGGCTTGTGGCCCAATCAGCATGCCGTAACCGCCAGAACCTTGTGCTTCCTTGACGACCAGCTGATCCAAATTTGCCAATACATAGTCCAGATCTTCGGGATTACGGCATTGGTAGGTTGGAACATTATTTAAAATCGGTTTTTCACCTAAATAAAAATGAATCATTTTATCGACATAAGGATAAATCGATTTATCATCTGCCACACCTGTACCCGGTGCATTTGCGATTACAACATTATGCTGTAAATATGCGGACATTAAGCCTGGAACACCCAAAGTACTGTCTGGTTTAAAGCACAGTGGATCAAGATAGGCGTCGTCGACCCTTCTATAAATAACATCAACCTGTTGACGCCCACGTATCGTTTTTACATAAACCTTCGAGTTCTCAACAAAAAGATCACGTGATGTCACTAAAGGCACATCCATCTCCCTTGCAAGACAGGCGTGTTCATAGTAAGCGCTATTGAAACGACCTGGAGTCAAAACTACGATGAAAGGATTATCGGTATAGGCATTTTCCGCCAGAATTTCTTTTAAGAGTTTTGGATATTGTTCAATACCAGCAATATTGGATTGCTCAAAGACTTTTGGCATTAACTTCTGGCTGATCTTGCGGCATTCCAGCATATAGGACACACCAGATGGCGTTCTCAGGTTATCTTCTAGTACATAAAATTCGCCTTTGGAATCCCGGATAATATCGATCCCGCTAATCTGGCTATAGATACTGCCTTTCAAATGATGCTGGTACATATGCGGCTGATACGCTTCATGAGTCAGCACCTGAAGTTCAGGGACAATATTGGCTTTGAGAATATCCTGCTGATGATAAATATCATGTAGAAACAGGTTTAAGGCTCGAACGCGCTGTGCTGAACCGAGTGCCACCATATTCCACTGTTTACGGGCAATCACCCGGGGAATTACATCAAAAGGAATAGTCCGCTCAGTGCCTTGCTCATCGCCGTATACGGTAAACGTAATACCGTCATAAAGAAAATGTTCTTTTGCTACTTCATTTAGCTGATTCAGTTCATCCAGTGTATGCTGTGTCAGCCATTCTTCAATTCGTTGACCTGCTTGACTGTTTATTACCTGATGATCACGCATTTCATTGAAAAATTTCGAGGAAATCTCTTGGTATAAAAAATGCGGACTATACTTAATTGAAATATTGAGTGCTGTAGTATCTGTAAAATTTTTGCTTAAATCTGCTGCAGTATGATTTTCTACTGTTGTAATAGTATTTGTATCCTGGCTTTCTTTTAGCATACAAACCTCGTCATTGTAATCTATTATAATAAAATCAGAGCAATATCCATGCCATTACATCCGTTTCGAAGTCTGTATTAACCCAGTAAAGTGCCTATTCACTCAATATCATTTTTCACCAAGATGTTTACGGATTGTAGGACAATTGTTGCGCAGAATAACTTGCGAAAAAAATCCAGATTTCTTATTGTGGTAAGCTCATATTTAATTTGTTTCCACTGATTGCCAGTAAAAATACATTATGTCAGCACAAGAAAAAGAAACCTCCAATAGCCTTTACCGCCAATGGCAAATCTTGTCGCGTCTTTCTACCGGCAAATGGATGGGAACCCGTGAACTCCAAGAAATCCTGAATCGTGAAGGGATTGAGATCAGTCTGCGTACCATTCAGCGTGACCTGAACCAGATTGCCCAGCGTTTCCCGATTGAAAGCAGTAAAACTACACCCCAAGGCTGGCGCTGGCGCTCAGATGCGCCTATTCAAAGCTTGCCGCACATGACCAGTTCACAGGCGGTGACCTTTATGATGGTTGAGGAACACCTGAAACATCTGCTGCCGCCTAGTCTGATTGAAGAAATGAATCCCTGGTTTGATCTGGCTCGACGCAGCCTGTCATCACAAAATAATGTACGGCAATGGATTAACCGGGTCAGAATCGTGCCCGCCACTCAGCCACTTATTCCGCCTGTAGTCGATAAAACGGCCCAACAGGCGATTTACGAAGGCCTGTTACAGGACAAACAGCTGGAATGTGTTTATCAGGGTCGTGGTCATAATGGCGAAGAGAAAACCTATATTTTAAATCCGCTGGCATTAGTACAAAAAGGTTCAATTATCTATCTGGTCTGTACCCGTCATGATAAATCGGATATTCAAACCTTTGCCCTGCACCGTTTTAAATCAGCGGTGGTGCTGAATTCTCGTGCCCTGCATCCGGTAAATTTTGATATTGATGAATACATCGAATCTGGCGCTTTAGGATTCCGGGTCGATTTTAACCAGCCAACAGAAAATGTATTGCTTCAACTGAGCATGCCTGAATCTGATGCACACTATTTTGAAGAAAGTCAGCTAAGCAAAGATCAAAAAATTGAAAAAATTGAAAATGGCATGGCTCTGATTAGTGCTACTGTGCCTTTTACCTCGCAACTGGTCTGGTGGTTGCGCAGTTTTGGCAATAAAATCAAGCATATCGAACCAAAAATAGTGGCAAATGCTGTTTATCAAGCGAATGACACTGATTCAGCTTCTTCCAAAGAATAAAAAAGTCCCCATTTTGGGGACCTGATCAATTTATTATTTTATTTTTATTATTGCTCTGGTGGTCTGCTACTGAGCCAGTCTGCTTTCCTCTTGCCCCAGAAAACAGACCGGATGTGTCACATTAAAAATTAAAGAGTCTGACAACATGAGCAAGCCAGCTCTGCCTTATTAAAACGAATCGATTTTTTTATCATAATTTACACTCCTGCTATTGGGATAAAAATTACTATAAAGCGCTTAAGCCTGTTTTTGAAATAAAAAGAATGCATGCCTTTTGCACAATTTTTCCATAGAAGATTATTTGGAAAATTTATTATCTATCTTGAAGTCAGGTATAACCACTATCATTCCATTTTCAGCAAGCTTATAAAATTAAAAAACAATTCTATGCTTGTATAAGCCAGGCAGCTCTGCACATTATTAAACGCTATCGTAGTGGAAATAGGGATTTAATTTCATAATGGCTAACCCTGCGCAATTAGTACGACACAAATTACTTAATACTTTCTTTTCACGGCATTCGGTCTGGTTTGCCTGCATCACCATCGCCGTTATTTTTACGATTTTTCATATCGGTTATGAACCGCGCTATATCTATTATTTTATGCCGGCAACTTTGGTGAATACCTTATGGATCGTCAGTATTCTGCTGAGCCTGCTAGGCTTATATGACGTCTTGCAGAACAGACATTCAATCTTAAAAAATTACCCGATTATGGGTCATTTCCGCTTTATCTTTGAAGAATTCCGTCCTGAAATTCGTCAGTATTTTATTGAAGCGGATCGGGATGCCCTGCCATTTTCACGTATGCAGCGCAGTCTGGTGTATCAACGGGCCAAAAATGAAAATTCAGATAAGCCCTTCGGCTCAATCATGAATGTCTATGAAGAAAACTATAAGTTTATTAGCCATTCCCTCACCCCTTGCAGACCTGCCGATCCAGAAACCTTCCGCATTCTGATTGGCAATGAGCAGTGTACGCAGCCCTATTCTGCTTCAATTTTGAATATCTCGGCTATGAGTTTTGGCAGTTTAAGTGCTAATGCGGTTCGGGCTTTAAATCTTGGTGCACAAAAAGGCAAATTCTTTCACGATACCGGTGAAGGTAGTATCAGCCCTTATCATCTGGAACATGGCGGTGACATTGTCTGGGAAATTGGTAGCGGCTATTTTGGTTGCCGGACCTTAGAGGGTCAGTTTGATCCGGTGAAATTTGCAGAAAAAGCCAAACTTCCTCAAGTGAAGATGATTGAAATCAAACTCTCACAAGGTGCAAAGCCTGGACATGGCGGGATTTTACCTAAAGCCAAGATTTCAGAAGAAATTGCTCAGATTCGCGGGATTAGCCGTGAACATGACTGTGTCTCACCTTCTGGACATCCGGCGTTTAAAACCCCGATTGAAATGATGAATTTCATTCAACAACTACGTGAGCTTTCTGAAGGTAAGCCAGTCGGATTCAAGCTTTGTCTGGGTCAACCTTGGCAATTTATGAGTATGGTGAAAGCCATGCTACATACCAAAATTTATCCTGATTTTATTGTGGTAGATGGATCTGAGGGCGGTACCGGTGCTGCACCAATTGAATTGATTGACTATATGGGTACTCCTTTAAGAGAAGGTCTTTTGTTTGTGCACAATACCTTGGTCGGTGCAGGATTGAGAGACAAGATTAAAATTGGTGCAAGCGGGAAAATTATCAGTGCCTTTGATATTGCTAGTACCATGGCACTTGGAGCTGACTGGGTCAATTCAGCGCGCGGATTCATGTTTGCAGTCGGATGTATTCAGGCTCAAAGTTGTCATACCAATCAATGCCCTGTGGGAGTCACTACTCAGGATAAAGAGCGTCAAAAAGCCCTGCATGTCCCGACTAAGGCCGAGCGAGTATTTTATTTCCATAAAAATACAATGCATGCCCTGTCTGAGCTAATCGCTTCAGCAGGTTTAAAACATCCTTCTGCTATTAAACCGCATCATCTGGCACAGCGAATCAGCAATCATGAAATCAAGAACTTTGCCCAGATTCATTTCTGGCTTAAAGAAGGTGAATTATTACACTGTGAAAATAAAGATGAGGAAAACTTTTATTTCCGTATGTGGAATATGGCCAAACTGGAAAGTTTTTGAGCCTATAAGAATCAAAACTTAGTCAAATTAGACAAGAAAAGGGCGTTTACTAAAACGCCTTTTTTAATTGAGAGCGAGATAATTTAATAATAGGTCTTACTGCCATGCGCATGTAAAAAGGCTGGAATTAAACCCGTTAATGCTGCACGAATATCCGCGCGTTCATTAATCAATTGATGTGAACCTTCTTCCAGCATTAGCAAAGTTTGCAGGCGGAACTTGCGCCGGATAAATTCAATATTGTAACGCCAGTCCACTGTCTGATCCTGAGCACCTTGAGCTAACCAGACAGGGATTCGACAGGCTGGACGTGCTTCCATTTCCAGCATCCAGCGTGACATCGCCAGAATCCAGTCCATACCCATCATGCGGGGTTGTAAAGGATCTTTGAGTCGGATAAAACGTAGAAATTCAGGATTATGGTTATTACGGCGGAAATGACGTGGTACTTCACGCTTGATCCGGCTGATAATGCCGAGTCCGAGCGGATTATGCCACCAGGCAGTTTTAGCCGGACGAATCAACGGTGACAATAACAGCACGCGATCTACAAACGGATTTTCGCGTCGTTCTGCAAATTCGAGCAAATGGTGCATCCAGATCGCACCACCGGTACTTTGTCCAATACCGACCCATGGTTTAGGTAATTGCTCGGCATGCTTCACATAACGATATACCGCATGCAAAACCTGCTGGTAATGATCAAAATTCTGGATACTGGCAGATGAACCATCGCTGAGACCATGCCCCGGCAGGTCATAGGTCAGGACGCTAAAGCCCTGTTCCAGCAACTCACGTACGATCGGCTGATAAATTCCGCTATGTTCCAGATATCCATGTAATAGAAACGCCGTTCCCTGAATCTTGTCAAAACGGGTATTTTCCAGATTAGGTGTAAATACTTGCACATGCAGTTTAAACAGCGGCATCTGTACATAGCCCTGCCAATGCTTGCAATCCAGCAAATCAAAGCCATACAGTCTGCGATAAGACAGCAGATCAATAGTCGGCTGGTCATCCCTATTCAGGTTTAAGGGCTGCAAAAGCTGTGGCGTTGTTTCCCTGCTTGGCACAGGTAAATCCAGCTGTTTCAGGATGGTCGGATTTAAAAACGGAATATCAGACATTAAGGCACCTCCCGACAGTCACTGGAGCCAAACCACATATCGCGGATAGTGGCCAGCATTTCATAATTGGCACGGCGACTATGATCATAATTTTGTCGGCTTGGACGCCAACGGGTCAAGGACTTCGGCATCGGTGCTTCCACTGGAATGGTTTGAATACCATTCAGTGCAAACAGACGACGGGTACGCGGCATATGATAACGGTCGGTAATCAGAATCACAGTCGGTGCCCCACCTTTTTTTTGCAATAATAACGAGCTGAAACGGGTATTTTCACAGGTATTCATGCTGCGGTCTTCAAGCAATTTGGCATCGACATTGTAATTTTGTAACCAGCGCTGCATATACGGCGCTTCCACACCACTCAATACGATCGGTAACTGATACTGTTTTTCAACTGCGAGTGTGGTTTCCAGACGCAAACGGGTATAGTCATTGACCACAATATCCTTACCATTTTCATGCAAGGTTAGACCCCCACCCAAGACCACAATGGCATAAGGTTTAGACTGATTGACCGGTTTCTGTTGCTGCTGTTCTTGCAGTAAAGCCAGATCTTCCTTGATTTCTTCTTTCGCTGTGACCTGAACGGCACTCGCTTCTTCATCTTCCAGAGGATGAGTCGTCAAGAATTCAATATATTGCTCAATGCGTTCTTTGTTTTCATTACTATCCCATTCCAGCAGTTCGCGGACCTTCTGAGTCGGGTCAACGGCTTCCACAGGTTCTTGCTGGGATAATAAAGGCACTTGTGCGGGTTGGTTCTGTTCTGCTTTTTCTTCCTGCTGTTCACGCTGATGTTCTTCAATCATCTGTTGCAGTATCTTGTAGCGTGCCTGAATCAGCATCAGATTGGACGAATGATTTTTCTGGATATCCTGCTCCATCACACGCAAATAAGCCTGACGGGCAATCCACTGATCAGAACCTGGTTCAAGCGTATCATCTTCACTCAGGGAAGCCATTTTCTGGCTTTGTGCTGCAACTTCGTTAATTTCAAAGGACACAAATCGATTGAGTCCCTTAACCACGAGCTGAGAATAAAATGGCGAATAGATCAACATCACCAAACAGCCGAAAAATACAAACAGTCCTGCGACGATTTGTACTAAACGGACCATCCAATGGGTGTTTTTCATATACGTTATTTATCCTGATGAGATCGAATTAAGCCTTTACAATCAAATAATACCGGTTCAGGTTCGAGCATAATCTTGAATTTGTCCCAGACAGCCTGCTGTACTGCGCCATAGGTTTGACGGACATCCGTCAGAGAAGCATGACCATAGTTCACCAGAACCAGTGCCTGTTTATGGAACATGCCTACTGGCCCAAGCTGTTTCCCCTTCCAGCCTGCCTGATCAATCAGCCAGCCTGCCGCCATTTTAACCTGATCATTGGCCTGCGGATAATGGGGCAAATTAGGAAAATGCACAGCAATTTGGTCAAAAACCTGTTGATTTACGATAGGATTTTTAAAGAAACTTCCCACGTTTGGAAATTCTTTAGGGTCAGGCAGTTTGCTCTGACGAATCCGGATCACCTGCTGCTGCAAGTTTTCTGCTGTGAGATTATCACCCACCGCTGCTTTAAGATCACCATAATTCAGTTTCAGATTTGCCTGTTTTAATAATTTAAAAGTAACATATGTAATCACATAACGTGTTGGATCATCTTTAAAAATACTATGACGATAGGAAAAATGACAGTCTGAGGCAGGAATGGAATCAAATTTTTTCAGCTTACGGTCATAGACCTCTACCGCATGAATAAATTCGCCGACTTCGACACCATATGCCCCAATATTCTGCACGGGAGATGCACCGACTAGTCCGGGAATCAGGGCCAGATTCTGCAGACCATAGAATTTCTGTTCTGTCGTCCAGAGTACGAAGTCATGCCAAACTTGACCCCCACCTACTCGCAGAAATTGATGCTGCTCATTTCCTTCCAGCATTTCAATGCCCTGGATATTCATATGCAGGACGAGTGCGTCAATCTGTTCTGGCAATAACATATTGCTACCGCCAGAAAGAATCAGCACATTCAGTTGTTGCTGCTCAGCAAACTCCAGTGCAGTAATCAGGTCTTCAGTTGATTGGATCCGGCTGTAGTAAGCGGCAATCGCTTCAAGATTTAGCGTGTTAAAAGGTTTAAGTTGAACCTGAGTCTGAATCTGCATGACTTAAACCTTTTCTGTTTGATGTTGTTTAAAAATTTCTACCCAGGCCTGACTGCTTGACTCACATTGGTTCAGGACACGTTCAAAACCATCTGCCCCACCATAATATGGGTCTGGTAAAGCCTGTTTTGGATAGTGCTGATCATGTTCACTCATTAAAGCAACCTGGGCACGCAGGCGTCCGAATTCTGCCTCTGCCTGATGCTGAAGCGCCTGAATATCTGCCAGATTTTCCAGATCCATCGCTAGAATCAGATCATAATCAATAAAATCATGGGTTTTGAGTTGACGCGCACGCAGGCCAGAAAGATCATAACCCCGTTTTAAGGCATGTTGCTGGCTACGCAAATCAGGTGCTTTCCCCGGATGGTAATTACTGGTTCCTGCTGAGTCGACCACAATATCGAGTTTCTGTTCATCACAATAATGTCTGAGTACCACTTCTGCCGTGGGAGAACGACAAATATTTCCCAAACAAACACATAACACCTTATATGGCGTTCTGGATGACATAAACAACCTCAGAGTTAATCATTTTCAAGATACTTATGTTAAGTTATTTACCTGATGAATCCTATATCACCGCCCCATAATAATTTTGTATTTGCGATAAAAATTAAAGGATAAAGACATGAATCGATTTCAGTTTCAAACCGTTCCCAACATCATCGCCGGCCTCGGCACGATTCAGGAATTATCCTCTATTCTCAAACAGGGCTGTTATCTGCGTGTTTTACTGGTCACTGATCCAGGCATGCTACAGCATCAATTACACCTGCCTATTCTGGAAATTATTGAAGATGCGGGACTGGATTATGCAATTTATTCCGATGTACAGGCCGATCCACCTGAGCATGTAGTGCTTGAAGCAGCAGATTTTGCCAAACAGGAAAATGTCGATATCGTAATTGGCTTTGGTGGTGGCAGCTCTATGGATGTCGCCAAGCTGATTGCAATCTTGAGTCATCCGGCACAGCACCAATCTTTGTCTGATCTGTATGGCGTAAATCAGGCTACTGGCCCCCGTTTGCCCTTGATTTTGGTTCCTACCACTGCAGGTACGGGATCTGAAGTTACTCCGATTTCAATTGTCACTACAGGTGAAACTACAAAAACCGGAATTGTGGCACCGATCCTGTTTGCAGATACTGCCATTCTGGATGCAACCTTTACCCAAAATCTGCCGCCCTTAATTACTGCTGCGACCGGCATTGATGCCATGGTCCATGCCATTGAAGCTTATACTTCTAAAATCAAAAAAAATCCCTATTCCGATATGCTGGCCAAGCATGCTTTGAAACTGTTAAATGCCAATCTACAACGTGTGCTGGACGATGGTCAGGATCTGGACGCACGTCAAAACATGCTGGTCGGCTCGATGCTGGCAGGTCAGGCCTTTGCCAATGCACCAGTGGGTGCGGTACATGCACTGGCTTATCCGCTAGGTGGACACTTCCATATTTCGCATGGACATAGTAATGCGCTGGTATTAACTGAGGTGATGAAATTTAATACACCGGATGCCAAAGCCCTCTATGCCGAACTGATGTGCTGGTTAGATCCACAAAGCAAAGGCTGTCATGATGGCCTGACTGACCTGTTTATCGATCATTTTAATAACCATCTGGTGAAAAGTGGCTTAACTCTGAAACTTAAACAGTTAGGAATTCCTGAACATATGCTGATGATCATGGCGGAAGATGCCATGAAACAAAGCCGCCTGTTACAGAACAATCCACGTGAACTTACTTTGGAAGATGCTTACAACATTTATCAGGCGATTTATTAAGTTTAGGATATTTTTAAACTCGGCAGACCTAGCCACTACAAGTTATTTTAAAATATGAAAGCAGCTCTTAAACAACGCGAACATTATTCATTTTTTCTGCCGATACAAACTCGTTGGGCAGACAATGATCTGTATGGCCATGTCAATAATGTCACTTATTACAGCTATTTTGATACGGCCGCGAATGCCCTCTTGATTCAGGAAGCCGCATTCGATCCCAAATATTCTCCAATGATTGGACTGGTGGTCAGCTCGCAATGCCAGTTCAATCAGGAGCTGTCTTATCCGGAAATTATAGAGGTAGGTGTCGCCATAGAAAAAATGGGGAATAGTTCTCTCAGCTATGATCTGGCAATCTTCAAAATGAACTCTGATACGGCAGCAGCTCAAGGCAGTTTTGTGCATGTGTTTGTCGATCGCTACACACGAAAAAGCACCCCGATTCCAGCTGAAATGCGGGATGCTTTAGCGCGTTTTGTCTCAGCCTAAAATATTTTATTTCAGCTGAATATTGTGCAACTCACCATCAAACTGTTCCAGCAAGTCACGTACAGCCGGTTCAGCATGCAGTAGCTCTTCTGCGCGTTTAAAAGCGCGTACTTTACGTTCTTGCTGCATGGTATATGGCGTTAACTGCTCTACATCTTCAAACTTCACCTGGAAAATGGTCTGCGGCCATTGTTCCCGCAAAGCTGCTTCCAGATGATGTTGTAACTGCGACAAAAGCGGTTGATAACGCTCTGGAATATGAAAGACCGATGCTGCATTAATCTGGCCGGTCATGATGCCATACTGAGCCAATTCCTGAACTGCCGGAGATAACTGGCTGTTACGGAACCAGAATTCCCATTTTTCTACCGTCCATTCACCCTGCATATCCTGTACCGGAATTTGCAGAATATCCTGCGGCATCAGATTACGGTCTGTAGAAATATTTGTATTTGCGATCTGAGCTGATGCAGCCTCTGTCTGAGTAGAAATTTCTGGCTGGCTTTCATCTGCTTTATGAATCACTTGTTCTGATTCAGGAATCGAAGTATCCAGACTAAACTCGGATTTTTGTTCTACTGTTGCAGCAGTATCATTGTCAGGAATGAATTCTTCTAAGAGAAAATCATCACTGCTGGCTTCAGGACTGGATGGAACAGGTTCTGCAGGAACATCGTCAAAACCAAACAGACCATCTTCCAGGTTTGGATCAAATAAAATTTGATCAGACTCAGATTGTTCTACCTTAGTGGATTCAGCCTGTATGACTTGAGACTCAGAATTGGTTTCTGGCTCGTCTTCATCCAGAAAGTCATCCGAAGATGGTTCAGACTGTGCAGTGACTGGATGATTATCTTGCTCGTCTTCATAGCCCTCATCTAAGGAAAAATCTTCTACAGCTTGAATAACCGGAACACGCTCCTGCTGCGTTATCTGGTTTTGCTGTGGAACTGATGCAGCAGGTACAGCTTGTGGTATCTGAGCTGTATTGGCTGGAATTTCATTGGGCTGTAACGGACGGAAGGCTAGCAAACGCAACACTGTCATCTCAAAGCCTTGCTCTTGCGTAACCGCGAGCTGTAGGTCAGCACGTCCTTTACAGGCAATCTGATAATACAGTTGCAAATCTTGTGCTGAAATCAAAGCTGATAACTGCATGATCTTTTGATTGATCTCGGCACTGTATTTCAGGCTTAAATCCGGCAGATATTGTAATAAAGCCAGTTCATGCAAGGTAGAAATCAGCTGATCTAAAACCAATGATACATCCAGCGCCTGTTGACGGAATTGCAATAATAATTCGCTAACACGTGCTTTCTGGTTCTGATGAATTGCCAGAATCAGATCGTAAATGATGGTTCGGTCGATCAAGCCCAGCATGTCTTTGACATCCTGATGCTGAATGGCACCCTGACCATAGGCAATTGCCTGATCGGTTAAGGACAAGGCATCACGAAGCGAACCCTGTGCTGATTCGGCAATCTGCCAGATCGCATCCTGATCAGCCTGAATGCTCTCTTTCGTCAGAATATTGCCCAAATGTTCGGTAATTTCATCAACGGCCAATGGACGCAAAGTAAATTGCAGACAGCGTGAAATGACGGTAATCGGCAGCTTTTGCGGATCTGTGGTGGCGAACAGGAATTTGACATGCTCCGGTGGTTCTTCCAGTGTCTTTAATAGAGCATTGAAAGAATGCGTGGACAGCATATGTACTTCATCGATCAGATAGACCTTAAATCGGCCTTGTGTAGGCGCATAAGGGACATTATCCAACAGCTCACGGGTATCTTCGACTTTGGTACGTGATGCCGCATCGATCTCAATCAGGTCAATAAAACGGCCTTCATTGACGGCGGTACAGGTCGGACACACCTCACAAGGAGTCGAAGTAATACCAGTTTCACAGTTCAAGCACTTCGCCAAAATACGTGCAATCGTGGTTTTACCAACACCACGCGTTCCCGTAAACAAATAGGCATGGTGCAAACGGCCACGCTCCAGTGCACTAGTTAAAGCACGTGAAACATGGTTTTGACCGACCAATTCGTTGAAATTGCGGGGACGGTATTTTCGCGCAAGTACTTGATACATGTATGCTCCTTTTTACAGGTCTAAGCATACTGTTTTTTTATAAAATAGTGAATGAATTAATCAGTTACGATCTGGAGAGATAGACCTATCAATCTGATTTAAATCAACTATCTTGAAGCTGTTTGCTCCATTTTTATGCCTGACAAGAATATCAGGATAGTTTTTGTATATTTGGAAAATAAAATATCTATTGATCTTCCATCTATTTGAGTAGATGAATACAATCTTAAAAATAAAAATTTCTGATCGAAGGTAAAGAATTGAGTTGAATCTGCTTAAGCGAATCGCCCTAAAATAAAATCACTCTGCATCTGGTAGCGTTTACCGCTTTTGTCTTCACGGATTTCCAGCACATGCTCTTCCAGATCAACATACAGTAAATTACGAGTCGCTACATTCACCAGTTCAATCTTCTGATGAGAATCATCCTGAAAACGAATCGGGCCGCTAAAGGTTTCCACCTCATTATGTCCACTCAGGCTTTCACGTTCTAAAGTATAAGTCTGATCTTCATGCAGGGTTAGCATGACAGCCATGCCCGGACAATCATCACAACGGGACAAGCAGCCCATACAAGGAGTTGTACCCTGATACTCTCCCGCCCATGCTGGAATCTGTGCCTTGGCTTCAACAATAGTATTTTTAGCTGACTGGGTTTGATCCTGACAACCGAATAAAGCACCGGTTGCCACTAAGGGAATCAGTATTACTTTTTTCATGGTTTCATTTCACAGCGCTGGAATTTGCCACAAAATAGCATATTTTAAATGACTGACTAAACTCCCAAATCAAGGATATTCAGTTATCGCCAGCCTTTTCTTCCTGTCAATACCGCATCAGCACAGCGCAAAGTTTCCTGCGTCAGCCCCCAAAGACGGTAATCTCCAGTCAATGAACCTGTTGGGAAATTATGGGTATAGGCAAAACTTAAACCGCGTTCTGGATCGCACCAGGCACCAGAACCGTTAAAGCCCATATGACCAAAACCTGTAGAGGCTTTACCCAATGTCAAAATACGGTGATAACCCAGCCGCCAGTGCATGGGCACAGGCATCACCCGATCACGACGGATATATTGCACCTGGCTTAGTCGCTGGAATACTGGAGGTGAAATCAACTGCTGGCCTTGCCAAGCACCGTGATTGGCCAACATCGCATAGATTTTTGCCAGACTGTCTGCAGTAAAGACCCCATTGGCTGAAGGAATAATCGCCTGTAATCCCTCATCACTAAAGAAGCTAAAATTCTTCATGCCTTTAGGAATCATGCCATCCTGAAAATCTTGGGGGCTCTGACCACTCCAGACCAGGGCGCGCTCCATTAAACCAGGTTTGCGTGCAGCTACTTTTTTGCTTTTAGAGTGTTGAGATGCAGATTTTGCTTTAAAGATCGGTCGCGCAACCCGAGGTAGTTCATCTATCGGCACACTAAAATAGGCACCATTTAATTGCAGAGGCTGAACTAAATATTCCTGCATTAATTGGCCTAATGATTTACCGGTTGCCTTTTCCAGTACTCCACCCACCTGCCAGCCAAAAGTCAAAGGTTGATAAGCGGCATCTGTCGTGGTCTGAAAACGTGGTTCAGCTGCCGCGATCCGCTCCAGCATGTGTGGCCAGTCAGCCATTTCAGTGGCATCATCAATAATATTACGGATATCAAATAAACCACTTTGATGGCTCAGCATATGTGCCAAAGTAATCGACCGTTTACCTTTCTGGGCAAATTCAGGCCAGTATTCTGCAACTGATCTGTCATAGTCCAGGTAACCCTTACTAACCAGAATATGCGCTAGAGTCGCTAGTACACCTTTGCCAGTGGAATAGCATAGTGACATGGTATCGGGCTGCCAGTTTTCAGTGGCAGACTTCTTTCCGGTATAAATATCGACAACTTTTTGTCCCTGAAAATATACGACAAGTGCTGCACCACCCTGTTCAGTACGTGCATCCTGTAGGCGGCTAAACTGACGAGCAAGGTCGCGAAAACGTGTATCAACATCGCCCTGATAATTATGCTGATCAGCAAACAGATAATCTTTGATTGGCTGCATCATTCTATCCATAGAATTTTGATCCCTTAAAATGAAAAAGCCTAAATCGAGTTTAGGCTTTTGATTTAGATTTAAATCGCTTTTACATGGCCGGTCACATGCGGCTTCTGGTTTTTGCTGTTCCGGATCAGGAAATCTGTATCATTCGCTGCTTGAGCCGTTAGAAACTCAACTTTAGAAGGCAAGTACATCGGTAGCTTGAACCAGACATCGGCTTCATAGGCATCCGGCAATGACAGATTAGCCAGCGCTTTGGCTTTGCTCCACATACCATGTGCAATCGCCTGTTTAAAACCAAAAGCCTTCGCTGTAACAGCATGAATATGAATCAGATTAAAATCACCTGAAGTCATGGCATAACGGCGGCCGGTATTTTCTGAAATTTTCCATTCAGTATTCAGCTTATAGTCTGGTGCTTTACTTTCTGCTGATTTTGCAGCAGCTTTAGCATCAGTCTTTTGACGTGAAAGATAAGTCGTTAATGCCTCAACGACGACTTCATTGCCCACTTTGACTGTGGTAATAAAATCAAACTGAACCCCTTTGTCATGTGGCTGTAATTCACCAAACTTGCATGACAAGGTTAAAGTCTCATTTACACCGACTTTACGGTATTGCTTGACCTGATTACGGATATGTACCAGTCCTAAAATCGGGAACGGAAATGCTTCCGAGGTCATCATGTGCATTTGCAGACTTTGAGATAGCACGGTCAAATAAATAGCTGGAATATAACCATTATTTTTAAAGCCACATACTTGATTATAGGCTTTTAAATGTTTCTGATCGACCTTGAATGAATCCACCACATATTCAACTTGCGGTAGAACTTTTTCAGCTTTCGGCTTTTTAAAAATCAAGCCTTGAATCACTTTTGGATAGGCTAAATAAGGTTTTGGAAGTTGACTAAAATGGCGCGTATTCATACTGAACCTTTGGAAATATTATCTTTATAAAGGTGACCTCTCCTGAGCATACTTCAATCATTGTATGAAAGTGAAGTACTGGAGAGGTTTTGAGAATTCTTGGAATTTTCTCTTTAGAATTTTAATCCCCCTGAATCCCTCTTTATTAAAGGGGGAATTCTCCTCTTTTTTATAAAGAGAGGTCGGGAGAGATTCCATTAAGCCCCTAACAGGCTTTGACCACAGACACGAACCACATTGCCATTTAAACCTGTTGAAGCCGTAGAAGCAAACATGGCAATTGTTTCTGCAACATCTACAGGTAGACCACCTTGGCTCATTGAGTTCATACGGCGGCCAGCTTCACGGATTGCAAATGGAATCGCAGCCGTCATTTGTGTTTCGATAAAGCCCGGTGCAACGGCATTAATCGTTACACCATTTTTTAAGGTTGGTGCTGTGAATTTCACCACACCAATCACACCCGCTTTAGACGCTGCATAGTTGGTTTGACCCAGGTTACCTGCAATGCCTGAAATTGAAGATACACAGATAATACGGCCATTGGCATTTAGACCATCGTTGGAGATTAAATAGTCATTTACACGTTCAATGGCAGACAGGTTGATGTTAATCACCAGATCCCATAGCTCAGGCTTCATATTGGCCAAAGTCTTGTCGCGGGTAATACCGGCATTGTGCACAATAATATCCAGACCGCCCTGTTCAGCTGCTGCCGCTTTGATTTTTTCGCCTGCATCTGCAGCAGTAATATCAATAGCTAAAGTTGAACCACCGATCTCACCAGCTACACGGTCAAGGTCTGCTTGCTGTTGCGGAACATCCAGACAGATGACATGTGCGCCATCACGTGCCAATACATGAGCAATCGCTTCACCAATACCACGGCTCGCACCAGTCACTACAGCGGTTTTTCCTGCTAATGGTTTAGTCCAGTCCACATCCACTTTTTCAGCAGGTGAAACACGGATCACCTGACCAGAAACATAGGCAGAACGTGGAGAAACTACAAAACGTAAAGCAGACTCAAGATTTGCTTCAGCACCAGCATCTACATAGATCAGGTTCGCTGCAATTCCCTTTTTAAACTCTTTACCCACAGATTTTACAAAACCTTCCAGTGCGCGTTGAGCAATTGACTGACTGACTGATTTAGCAGTTTCAGGCGTAGTCCCCACAATCACGACACGGCCAGAACTTTGGATTTGACGCGCAATCGGGTTGAAGAAATCATAAAGTGATTTTAACTGTTCTGAATTTTCGATTCCTGAAGCATCAAAAATGACAACTTTGAATTTTGATTCTTTATCGCCCGGATTAAACGCACCCAGATTCAGTCCAGCTGATGCAGCAGCCTGTTGCAGTTCAGCATTGTTACCTGCATAGCTATTGGCATGAATATTTGCCAGAACCTGAGCAATAGCACCGGTCAATGTACTTGCTGGTGCTGCTCCAAACAATACCGCGCCTTTAACTACAGGTGTAGCAGACTCAAAACGGTCTAAAGAAGTTGGGGATGGCAGACCCAAATTTTTAATGACAAATTTACCAATAGGAGATTTTGCAAAAGTTTGGTACTGATCAGTCATGTTTATTATCTCTCATACAAATTAATTTTTGGTTGATCTAAAGTTATCCTTAAACTTCAGTATGATGCCAGACACTTATATTTCAATAGATCTACCAGATTCCGCCCAATCATACTTGAGATAACAGGCAGATGACTTGACCTAAGCGCAGTCTGTAATGTCATTGTAGTCAATACAGCCTATCTTCTTCTATGCTAATGTAAGCGCCAAGAAGACGATCTATTTGCCTGGTAAAGCCTTATGAGCAAAACAACTCAAGATAATCCAGCAGTCGAGAACTCTGCGACAGAAACTGTGTCAAAACCATCAACGCGTAGCAAGCGTAGCACTAAAAATCCTGATACAGCCAATGCCGCAGAAAGAAGTCCGGCTAAAACCACACGTACACGCAGTACATCTGCACGTACCAAAAAAACGACTTCAAGCCAACAAGATTCAACATCTATAACACAGACTTCTGTTCAACAGGAACCAAACATGAGCCAAAATACAGTTCGCCGCGTTGCTATTATCGGTGGTAACCGCATTCCATTTGCACGTTCTAACGGTGCTTACTTTACGGCATCCAATACTGATATGTTCACAGCAGCCCTGAATGGTCTGGTTGAACGTTTTAATCTTCAAGGTCAACGCTTAGGTGAAGTGGTTGCAGGTGCTGTACTGAAACACAGCCGCGACTTCAACATGACTCGTGAATGTGTATTAAATACTGCTCTTGCACCAGAAACACCTGCTTATGACATTCAGCAAGCATGTGGTACTGGCCTTCAAGCAGCATTCCTGGTCGCAAACAAGATTGCTCTAGGTCAAATCGAAGTGGGAATCGCAGGCGGTGTAGATACGACTTCTGATGCACCAATCGCTTTTGGTGATGGCTTACGTAAAGCATTACTTGAGCTAAACATTGCGAAAACAGCGAAAGATCGTTTAAAAGCACTGACAAAAATCAATGTGAAAGACCTGATGGATGCACCAAAAAATGGTGAGCCACGTACTGGCCTGTCTATGGGTGACCATCAAGCAATTACTACACTGGAATGGGGTATTTCTCGTGAAGCGCAAGATGAGTTAGCTGCTTCTTCACACCAGAAAATGGCAGCAGCCTATGAAGAAGGTTTCTTTGATGACCTGGTGACTCCATTCCTGGGTCTTGAACGTGACAACAACTTGCGTCCTGATTCTTCAGTTGAAAAACTGGCGAAACTAAAACCTGCTTTTGGTAAAGGCGATGCACGTACCATGACTGCGGGTAACTCTACTCCACTGACTGATGGTGCGTCTTGTGTGCTATTGGCTTCTGAAGAATGGGCTAAAGCAAATGGTCATGAAGTATTGGCTTACCTGACTTTCCAGGAAACTGCTGCCGTTGATTTCGTAGACAAGAAAGAAGGCCTGTTGATGGCACCTGCTTATGCAGTTCCTCGTATGCTGGAACGTGCTGGTCTGAAACTTCAAGATTTTGACTACTATGAAATTCACGAAGCATTTGCATCGCAAGTACTTTCAACGCTGAAAGCTTGGGAAGATCCAAAATTCTGTAAAGAGCGTTTAGGTCTGGATGCTCCACTAGGTTCAATTGACCGTGCCAAACTGAACGTAAAAGGTTCTTCTCTTGCTGCAGGTCACCCATTTGCAGCAACTGGCGGTCGTATTATCGCAACTGCGGCAAAACTGATTAACCAGAAAGGTTCAGGTCGTGTGCTTGTTTCGATCTGTGCAGCTGGTGGTCAAGGCGTAACAGCAATTATTGAAAAATAATCCAAGCCTCATATAAAAAAACCGCTCTCTATGAGCGGTTTTTTTATTGCAATATTATTAGCGAAGCATTTGAGGATTACTCTAATAAAGACTCAAGTTAAGCTTTTCGGTAGTCTGGTTCCAGACCCATTTTGGCCTCAAGCTGGTCATAGCACCACTGGAAGATAAAGGTATATACCAGAATACATAATGTCATCGCCAAATCCAGAAGAAAAGCCTGTGCCAGACCGATCTGTAATGCATAAGCCACCATCGGAATCGTCGCCAGCATCAAACCACCCTCAAATCCAATCGCATGAGCAATCCGTACTTTGATGGTTCTTTTCAGACGATGTTTGGCTTCAAACTTTTCAAAATAATGATTAAACAGCATATTCCAGAACATTGAAGTCACAGCCATCGCAATTCCGAGAGCACCTGTGACCTCAAGCGGCATATGCATGAGCGTACTCAGTAATATGGCAATCACCACCAATAAAATGCCTTCATATAAGGTGGCATGAATCAGTCTTCTTTTCGAAATTAACATTTCAGTTCATCAAGTCAGGAGATAAAAGAATTTTATTTCTTTAAATTTGATTATTCGAGTTAGAATCTATCAATAAAAATGAAAGATAGAATTCATGAATATTAATCAAGAACAGCTACAGATGTTTAAACTGGTTATGGAAACTGGCTCCTTCTCTGCTGCTGCGCGTAAACTTGGTAAAGTTCCTTCTGCAGTGAGTATGGCCATTGCCAATCTAGAAATTGATCTTAATCTGATGCTATTTGAACGCATTGGCCGTGAGCCAAAACCAACTGCACAGGCGAAAGTACTGTATGAAAAAACTGAGCAGCTTTTGGTTGAAATCAACCAATGGAAGCAACATGCCCTAGCACTTAGTTCAGGTCTTGAATCTGAACTGAATATTGTGGTGGTGTCTGAGCTCCTCCATACCCGCTGGACTGATTATATCGTTTTGCTGGAACGGGAATTTCCAGCGCTGCAAGTTAATGTCTTTAGCGCACCTCAGGAAGATGCTCATCACATGCTATTTGAAGGTTCAGCGCAGTTAGCGCTGATGTTTGAGCGGGAGCAATTAGAAACCCGTGAACAGTTTATAGAATTAAAGCGTGAGGTACTGGTTGCTGTGGCGGCCAAACAGCATCCATTAAGTCAATTTCACCAGGTCAGCTATGAACAGATTTTACAAAACCGACAGATTGTTGTTGCCAGTCGTGATCGTAGCATTAAGCCAGAACTGCTCTTTTCCCGGAATTACTGGCGCACTGACAATCATCATTCAGCCTGTAACATGATCCAGCAAGGTTTGGGCTGGGGTGTACTCCCTCTGGAAATGATCAATGAACAGCTACATTTGCAGGAGCAGCTACAGATCTTGCAGCTGCTCGATTTCACCCCAAAATTTGAATATTTTGTCGATCTGGTCTGGAGCCGGGAAACTCGACTGGGTACAGCTGCTCATTTTTTGATTAATCACTTGCGTCAGCAGCGAAAAACCGACCATTAATCACAGAAATTCAACGACAGTCTACTTGGTAAGAGGATGATTTATGATATATAAGAATGCATAAGCAATAACCATAGAACTAGATCGTAATGACATTAACTGCATTAAACCAATTAAAAAACTTGACGACTATTGTGGCAGATAGCAGTGATTTAAGCGCAATTGAGAAATTTCGCCCTCTGGATGCAACCACAAATCCATCTCTGATTACTGCTGCAGCGAAACAGCCTGAAAATCAGGCCTTGATTGAAGCAGCTTTTCAACAAGCCCAGCAAGAAGGCTATGTGAATAATGCCCTGATTGAACGCACGATTGATATTTTGACTGTCAAATTCGGTGTTGAAATTTTAAAACTGATTGAAGGTCGTGTTTCGACTGAGGTGGATGCTTCCCTGTCTTTTGATACTGAAGCGACCATCGCCAAGGCTAAAGAATTACTTGCGCTGTATGATCAATATGGGATTAATTCTGACCGCATCCTGATTAAGATCGCATCGACTTGGGAAGGCATTCAGGCAGCGAAAGCACTGGAAGAAGAAGGTATCCATACCAATCTGACCTTATTGTTTGGCCAGCATCAGGCCCATGCCTGCGCTGATGCCAAAGTGACTTTAATCTCACCTTTTGTCGGCCGCATTCTAGACTGGTACAAGAAAGCGGAAGGTGTTGAGTCGTATCCGATCGAAAAAGATCCGGGTGTACTCTCAGTAAAGCGCATTTATGAGTTCTATAAAGCACATGGGATTAAAACTGAAATCATGGGTGCAAGCTTCCGTAGTATTGAGCAGGTCTTGGGCCTCAGCGGTTGTGATCTACTGACTGTTGCACCAAACTTGCTGGAACAACTTGAAAATGATCAGCGTGAAGTTCAGGCTCAGCTTTCAGCCAAAGATATTCAATCTCAAGGTGAACTGAATCCAATCAGTCATGCCGATTTTGATGCTCAACTGAAACAGGACCAGATGGCCAGTGAATTACTGCAAGGTGGTATTGATGGCTTTATCAAGGCACGTGAGCAACTGGCGGCTTTATTAAAGGAAAGTTTTTTGAGCACTACCTAAATTCACAGCGAATTTATAGAATTTCTGCAGACCGATGTTGCTATAATGCCGCATCGGCTTTTTTCATTTTTGCGAGTTCTTCGTGTTTGGTATCACAGATCTAACGACCTTTATCATTGGGACAACGTTAATTGTGTTACTGCCGGGGCCGAATTCCCTCTATGTCATGTCGATTGCCTCCCGCTTTGGTATCAAGACCGGTTATATGGGCGCCTTAGGGGTTTATACCGGTGACCTGATTCTGATTCTATGTACGGCGTTAGGCGCAGCCTCTCTACTTCATGCGTTTCCCGTGCTGTTTATTGCCCTGAAAATTATTGGTGCTGTTTATCTCAGTTATCTTGGTATCAAACTGATCATTGCCGCCTATCAGACTTTCTTTCCGAAACAGTCGTCACAACGTGTTCAGATTAAAAAGACTACTCCTGAAACTGTCGGGTCGATTCAGCCCTTCCGTACAGCATTAACAATCAGTGTTTTAAATCCTAAAGCGATTCTGTTCTACCTGTCTTTTTTCGTGCAGTTTGTTGATCCTGTTTACCCTTATCCGGCACTGACTTTTGCACTCTTGGCTTTAATCCTGCAACTGATCAGCATGACCTACCTTTCAATCCTGATCTTTTCCGGGGTCAAACTCGCGAGCTATTTCAACCAGAATTATAAATTGACCGCTGGCGGGGTTGCTTCAGTAGGAATTCTATTCTGCGGGTTCGGCATCAAACTGGCGACATCTACTTTCTAAGAATCAGCAGCTTTCTGGCAAGAGCAGCGCTTTCAAAAATTGTTAAAAACATTGTGTTGAGATATGAAAAGCGTATGATTTAAACGCATTTAAAAATAGTGTCATGGATGATGCCTAAACTTTTACAAGATCTCTCCTTTCCTGCCATCATGGCGGGTTTTATTACCTGCATGATTGGGATCAGCGTATCCGCCGTACTGGTCATTGAAGCAGCCCAAAGCCTGGATGCAAATGCAGCGCAAATCAGTTCCTGGTTATGGGCACTCGGCATAGGTATTGGGGTTTCCGGCTTTCTGCTTTCCTGGAAATATCGTTATCCGATTTCCACCGCCTGGTCGACAGCCGGTCTAGCGTTAATTATTGCCTCCGCAGGCCATTACAGTCTGGCCGAAGCGATTGGCGCTTTTCTGATTTGCGGCATCCTGATTGCCTGTCTGGGATTTTTCGGAATATTTGACCGGATTTTTCAGTTTATTCCACAAAGTTTGACCAGTGCCATGCTGGCTGGTGTCTTGCTGAAATTTGGAATTTCGGTATTTGGCAGCCTGCAACAATCCTGGAGCTTTGTGCTCACTGTACTGGCCATCTATCTCATTTCCAAAAAAATGAGTACGCGTTATAGCATTGTTATTACTGTGCTGCTTGCAATTGCACTCTGTCCGTTCTTTATCGATTTTACGCTTCCACATTTGGACTGGAGCATCGCCCAGCCTGTATGGACCACACCAGAATTTAGCCTGCAAGCTATTTTAGGACTGGCTCTTCCGCTGATGGTGATTAATCTGGCATCGCAATATTTACCTGGCCTGGCCGTGATTAAAAGCTATGGCTATCCACCCAAGGTGAATCCGATTTTAGGCTGGACGGGCCTCACTCAGGCGCTTCTCGCTCCTTTTGGCTGTTTCAGTGTTAATCTTGCCGCGATTAGCGCAGCAGTCAGTCTGGATGCACAAGCCCATCCTGATCCGGCTAAGCGTTATATCGCAGGTATGAGCTGTGGTCTGTTTTATATCCTGATGGGTTTCTTCGCTGCGACCCTGACCAGCTTATTGATGGCTTTTCCGGGTATTCTGATTACGGTTCTGGCTGGCATTGCCCTGTTTGGCACCATTGGCCACAACATTGCACTGGCTTTTCAGGACAGTCATGACCGGGAAGCCGCACTGATGACCTTTCTGTTCAGTGCATCCAATATCCAGTTTTTTGGCATAGGTTCAGCTTTCTGGGGCCTACTGCTTGGTTTGATGGTTTATTTACTATTTAGGCTTAAACCTCAGCTGGCTTAAATTCATGAAAATAGAGATGACTTATGTCTATCTCTTTTAATGTCCTGCCGTTTGAGAAAACAGATTAATGACCACCACACCGGAAATAATCAGGGCAATACCAATAAAAGCAGGAAGATCCAGCGCCTGCTTAAATACAATATAACCGACAATGGCTGTGAGAATGATCCCTACACCGGCCCAAATCGCATAAGCAATGCCTAAAGGAATTACCTTAATCACCTGAGACAGCAAATAAAACGCGATACAGAATAAAACGACCACCGCTAAAGAAGGCCACAAACGGGTAAAGCCTTCAGATTTCACTAGAAATGTAGATCCAGTGACTTCGGCAATTATAGCCAAACCCAACAATAGATATGCCCAAGTCGCAGGATTCATTTTTTCACTCTCCAAATCTATCTTTCCTAAACCAAAGCTTAGTTATGTCTTAAGAAATAAATTATTTATCACTGTATGTTGAGGGGTGAAAGCTGATGCAGAAAATCCAGCGTCTTGATAAAAGTCTGCTGACTTTCTTTCTTGCCCATAAAGAACTGATATTCATGAATCAGCCAGGCTTTTGATTCGGGATAAAAAACTTCTGTCACTGGAACTTGCTGTGCTTTTAAAGCTTTGATAAAAGGCAAGGATTGGGTGTCGGTCAGAAAGTCCTTGTTGCCCCCGCTAATGAATACTGGCGGATAAGACGGCGTAATATATTGGATTGGAGAAATACGTTTGAGAAATTCGGCATCATTTTTACGGTCACCTGTATAGGCCTGAATCAGGCTATATACTCCCCACTCTACGATCTTCATTTCATCAGGTGCGGTACTGGCGAATGACTCCAAGTCATAAATACCACAGTGCAGAATCAGACCTTTAAGTTGGGAAGGTTCCAGATAAGGCTGAAAATCAGATTGTTTGGCGAAGTCAGGATTTGTTAGAAGCGCAGCATAATGGCTAGCCATATTCGCCCCGGCTGAATCTCCGGCCAGATATAAATTCTGGGCATCAATATGGTATTCGGCTGCATGTTGAGTAATAAACTCCAAGGCCTGATCAATCTGATGTAACTGACTTGGATAAATCGCTTGAGGTGCAAACTGATATTGGACCGATACCACGTTATAACCTTGCGCAGCCAGAAGTTTAAAATAACCCCGGGCATGTTCTTTGGAACCAGAAATCCAGCCACCACCATGAATCCACACAATAGTTGGTTGCGGGCCAATAGTTTTGATATTTTGTGGTTGATACAGATCCAGAGAGAGCTTTTTCTGCGGTTCATAGACCATATTCTGATGCACGATGACCGAACCTGGTGCATAGCGATCCATCACCTTTTGCTGCATCCCTGTGGTCAAATTAAAAGCACCGGCAATGACCCGGCTATTCTGTACAGTATTTTGACAGCCTGCCAGAATAATTGAACAGAGCAGCAATAAATGAATGACAAAGAACCTCAAAACCTTCCCCCTCGATCAGCCAAAAAATAAGCCTAGGCAGTTTAAACTATCCCCAGAAAAACAGCGTCATTTATCCTGTTATTTTTGATCAATAAAACCTGAATTCCTAGTTTTTTACTCTGTTTTTTCTTTCATCAAATCTCTGCTTTTATGTGAAAAATATCTGTAATTTAAAGATTTTTTGCCATTTTCAGCTTTTTGCAATTGCACCCTTGGGCGCACTATGCTATCAATAAATCAGAGCGTAAAAACACACAACATGCGGAGAAAAATCATGGCTTACCAACATATTTTAGTCCCAGTAGACGGTTCAGATATTTCCTTTTCTGCAGTTCGACATGCAGCCAAAATTGCCAAGGCATTTGGCAGTAAACTTTCCCTGATCAGCCTGATTGCAGAAGACCCTTTTACCGAAGCTGACTTCTACTACAGTTCAACCATCATGAAAGAGTATTTTGCTCAAGCTCATGCCAATGCAAAAAATGCCCTAAAAGAAGCCACTGCAATTGCAGGCAGTGAAGGTATAGAAGCAGATTCCCGCATTGTAACTGGTCTGGTAAATGCCGAACATATTGCTGAGACTGCAGAGGAAACCCAGGCTGATCTGATCGTCATGGGTTCACACGGCCGTAAAGGCTTCCAGAAAATGATTCTGGGCAGTTTCGCACAGGATGTTCTTGGCGCCAGTCAAATTCCGGTGTTAATTGTTAAAAAATGATCTAATTTGCGCATCTTCAAGGTGCGCAATTTTTTCAGGCAGTGTTTCTGTCTGAACCCTTCTACAGTGAACCTCCATTTTCTAAATGATCATTTCACTGCATATTCTAAAAATGAGGAGGCACCATGCAAAACTATGAACATATTCTTGTCGCACTCGATGAATCCTCGATGTCCTATGCTGCAGCTGAACATGCCCGTGAGCTGGCCAAAGCTTTTAATAGTAAGGTGACATTGGTCAGTATTATTGCTGTAGATCCATTTAAAGGCGTGGACTTTTATAAGGTTGCTCCCGCAGTTACTGACTATTTCATGCAGGCAGAACAACATGCACTAGATCTTCTAAATGAGATCAAGGAAAATTTTGTGCATGATGGTACACAAGTCACTACCAAGATCATTCATGGTATGGCACCTTCTGAAGGAATTCTTCAGGCAGCGCAGGAAGTTCCGACCGATCTGATTATCATGGGCTCACATGGCCGCAAAGGTCTGCAAAAACTGATGCTGGGCAGCGTGGCACAGAATGTCCTTTCCCAGTCCGAGATTCCGGTATTGATTGTGAGACCTTAACGTAACCCAGACAACAAAAAAGCCTGCGATGCAGGCTTTTTTTAGCGAACTTTTTGATTCAGTTCGTTCAGGAAGAGTTCAGCATCCAGCTGGCTATTAAATACTTTTTTGTATTCTCCAGCTTGCTGAATAGAATGCGGTGTATATTGAAGGGAGATTTCAAACAGACCAGTCGCAGCATTTCTGCTGACATGAACCGCAATAATATGCCGAGTATTTAAATAAAAACCATCTTCGATTTTCACTAACATCTTGAATAAGACCTCTAGTATATCAATTTGAAGATTTCTTCATGTTTAATAGAAAAGTATAGTTTTACTTTCCTGTCTAGCCTCTTACTGTAAACCTTTTATGTGACTGATTTCACATTATAGTATTTTAAATGCGCTTAAATTCACCATTTAAAATAAGTCAATAATAAAAAGCCGGATCAGGTGATCCGGCTTTTTACATAACGATCTTATACGCTTAACATGCTGTTCAATGTCTCTGAGACATTTTTCGATTTCACCTGTGGTTTTAAAGCTTCAAGTTGTGCTTTGACTTCACTGCGTTGTGGTTCAATCAGGGTATACCAGCGTGAAAGCACCTGAAGTAGACGTGAACCGACAATCGGGTTTTTCTGATCCAGATATTTCGCCAGCTCGATATAATGCTGCACACCAAAGCTCCAGGTATTGACCGGATTGGCATTCAAACCGCCACTCACCGCACGGATACGGTTTGGCACTTTCAAGTCATAATCCGCATGCTCAGTGAGTGCTTTAATTGTTTCTGCAGTCGCTTTTGGATGAGCTGCTTGCAGCATGAACCATTGATCCAGTGCCAGTGCTTCATCTTTAAAGCGGTTATAAAAATCATCCAGAAATGCTTTGGCTTGAGGGGCGTCATTCCATACCAGCACACGCAAGGCACCCAAACGTTCAGACATATTGCCTGTGTTTTGGTATTGCTGCTCTGCCAATTCAAATGCACTTTCATCACCTTGACGTGCAATCAGCATTAACATGATATTTTTCAGTGCACGTACACCCATCGCCTGAGAGAAATCTGACTGCAACTCAGGATCCAGACTCAGATAGATTTCTTTAGCTGTGGCTCCAAAGGCACGTGCCAATTTATGCAGCAAGGCATCACGTTTTTCCTGGATCATGGCTGGATTGTAGTCTGTATCAATCCGGCTACCCAGGTAACCTTCTGCCGGTACATCAAATAAGCGCGAAGCCAATAGCGGATCTTTCTGAATCAGATCAGGCAAGGTATTCAGCATTGCCTCGATATAGATTTCAGAAGGTTGATCATCCAGCAGAATGCGTTCTAATAAAGTCTGGGTCGCCTGCCACTGGTTAAAACCATTGGTTTCATATTGCAACAAGAACGCCAGTTCTTGTTCAGAGTAATCAAAATGCAGATCAACGGGTGCAGAAAAGTTACGCAGTAAAGAAACAACCGGCTTGCTGGTCACACCGCTAAACTCGATGGTCGCTTCATCCTGATCAAACAGATACACCCCATCTTTGACGCCATTTTCAAATAAGGCATCAGAGTTCAGGCTCAGCTGCTCACCGGTATTCGCATCAAACAAGGCCAAAGCCACTGGAATCGGAACAGCTTTCAGATTCGGATATTTCGGATGAGCTTTCAGACTTTGCTTAAAGCTAAGACGATAAGTTTGTGCATCTGCATTATACTCACCTTTTGCGACCAGTTTCGGTGTACCAGGCTGGTTATACCAAGTCAGAAAGCTCGATAAATCTACCCCTGAACCGGCAGTCAAGGCAGCCACCCAGTCTTCAACCGTTACGGCCTGACCATCATGACGACGGAAATATTCATCTGTACCTTGACGGAATTTTTCTTTACCGAGCAAAGTCGCCATCATACGGTTAATTTCTGCACCTTTTTCATACACGGTCGCAGTATAGAAGTTATTAATTTCTACAAAATGATCCGGACGTGGTGGATGTGATAAAGGGCCAGAATCTTCCGGGAATTGATGCGCTTTTAGTACTGCCACATCATCAATACGCTGTACCGCAGCAGATTGTAGGTCTTCAGAGAAAGACTGATCACGGAATACAGTCAAACCTTCTTTCAAGCATAGCTGGAACCAGTCACGACAGGTAATCCGGTTACCCGTCCAGTTATGGAAATACTCATGAGCAATCACGGACTGTACACGCATGATGGCAGCATCAGTTGTATATTCTTCATCAGCCAACACGCATGAGGTATTGAAGATATTCAGACCTTTGTTTTCCATCGCTCCCATGTTGAATGCGCTGGTTGCTACGATCATGTAATTATCGAGGTCATATGGCAGACCATAATGCTCTTCATCCCAACGCATGGAATGCTTTAAGGCTTCCATCGCGATTTTACATTTAGGAATGTCCTTTTCTTCAGCATAGATTTCCAGTGCCACATCACGACCCTCTGATGTGGTATAGCGATCTTTCATCACTGCCAGATCGCCAATCACGCAGGCAAATAAATAGCTTGGTTTCTTGGTCGGGTCTTGCCAGAGTGCATAGTGACGGTTTTCATCCACTTCGCCGGTTTCGATCAGGTTACCGTTAGCCAGTAGAACCGGATACTTTTTATCGGCTTCAACACGCGTAGTAAAAACTGATAAAACATCAGGACGGTCTGGATAGAATGTGATTTTACGGAAACCTTCCGGTTCGTTCTGAGTGACGAACAAATCTGAACTGGCCTGATACAGACCTTCCAGCATGGTATTACTTTCCGGATGAATCTTGACAACTGTTTCAATGGTCGCCTGATCTGGAGCATTGCTAATCACCAGTTGCTCAGCATCCAGAATATAATCTGATGCATTTAGTGGCTGACCATTTAACTGGATCGATTGCAGTTCCAGGTCACGGCCAAGCAATACCAGATCACCTGCTGTTTGGCGCTGCATCTCCAGTTTGCTGCTGACCAGCGTATGATCATCATAGACTTGAATATTCAGGTCGATTGAATCTACAACAAAAGAAGGTTTTTGATAGTCTTTTAAATAAATGGTTTGATCTGCTTCGATCACCGGATTCGCCGCGATATTCATATAATGTCCTGATCCTTTATTGCACAGCTTCTAAGGCAAAAGATTGTCAATGTATTGATCATACGCCTTGATCTTGAACCTGTCTGTGCATTTCATTTGTATTGTATATGGGAATAATTACTGATCTTTTCAATTGAGCTACATCAAAATATACGATAATCGCCTTATATTTGCCCGATATCTAAAATCCCCATCTCTAAAACAACTTAAAGATAAAATAAAAAAAGCTTTCATCTGCATTGTATGATTCCTTTATGCATGTTTCCTGCACATGCAAAGTATTACTTCAATATGAAAAATTACTACCTAAATTCAGGACAACCTTATCCAATTTAGATGCTGGGCGCTGCAAAACCTGACTTCTAAAAGATTAAGTTCTGGTTAATCTGCGTTCTGAATTTCATTTTAAATGCACAAATGACATGCACCAGTTTGAATGCATTTTGTCTCACCCAACAGCAATGGCAGGATTCAAAGAAAGATATATGCCAAGTTTTCAGCCAATATCATATTTTTTTACATTTTCTTATGTGTTTGATTTAAAAATATATAATTTATGATTAATAGCAATTCCGAAATACTGATTAAAAAATGAGCATGGTTTTTGCTACAGTCTAAGTGTGTTTTCTCCAAGCGCAAAAACTCCAAGAATAACGACAACAAAGAAATTGAGGTGAGCTATGTATTTAAAACAGCATGT
Organism: Acinetobacter sp. CAU_H_60; assembly: GCF_058599385.1. Taxonomy (NCBI): domain Bacteria; kingdom Pseudomonadati; phylum Pseudomonadota; class Gammaproteobacteria; order Moraxellales; family Moraxellaceae; genus Acinetobacter; species Acinetobacter sp. CAU_H_60. Next base: position 1,835,473 of record NZ_CM178653.1, read on the forward strand.
GGTACGGATTGAAAATCTTAAAACACTTCAGGTTCTGGATCAGGCCAATATTGATCACAAAGTCATTGCCCTGTTCATGAGTTCTGAAGGCGTTCAGCTACAAGCGCATGAGGTCAGTGCGATTCTGAATACTTATGATGCACTTGGTGCCAAAAAGGTTCCATCCAAAAAAGTGCAGGCATTGATTCAAGCGAAACATCAAGGAGAGGAAGACGAAACATTACCCTGCCCCGTTTAAAAACGATAATCCAGTTTTCTTGAATACAGGGCTACTTCGGTAGCTCTGTTCGTTTAAAGACTCTCTTCTCCTAAAAATCTGCTTTATTAAAAATATTCTCAAATGACGCGTGATTTTGATGAGCTGTGTATAATCGCAGTTTCTCTTTATTCTGGAGTTGTGCGCAATCATGGTATTCAACGTTCTGCAAAAACAGCTAGATGAAAGTACGCAGTGCCCGCTATGTAAGGCCTCCATGTACTGGATCGAGGCAGAACAGTATGATCAGGATATTACTTATCATGAATGCAGCCACTGCCAGCATCAGCTCTATACCGACCAGAAACACAACTGTTATTGCGATCAGTGTCTGGCTCAGCGTAAACGTATGCTGAAAGAAGTCCGTTTACAGGAAAACCGGAAATTTCATAAAAAGCAGGATCGGCATGAATATGAGCTTAATCAGCTCAGCTTTATAAATAAACTGTTTCTGCTCTCGATTCTGGATGAACAGGTTCAGGAACATAGTCAGCATCAGGAATATATTGACTGGCATGCCATTAAATATTATTGCATCAGCCCGAATTACCTGTATCAGCATGGTCTGGTCAAAAATCTGCTGAAAGATCAGATTCTAATTCCTAGAGATATTCAACAAGAGAATCAGCAGTACTATATTAATGTACGTCTGGATGGCTATTCTGAGCCAAGCCTGTTTAGTATTACCCAGCAATTGCGTTACTGGTTCTATGAAAATCTGAGTAAAGGCGTGCCTTTTAAAAGTTCGGATGAAGTCAAAGATGCACTGTATTGCTTGTTGTATCAGGAAGTCATTCAATTCGCACAGTTCTATTGCCGTAGCTGGGGTATCCAGATTGCGGGCAATCAAAGTTTTCAGACCTTCTGCTATCGCCTGCTCGATGTTTTAGCAGTGGGACAGATTTATTATCTGGTGCAGTCGGCACTCGAATATCTGTATCAGCAGAAAGCTTTAAAACCACGAAATGAAAATTTCATTAATACCAATTTACTGAAAAAGACCCTACAGCAGTATCGGGAACGTTCAGTGAATGAAAAATGGGAAACCTCTATCCTGCCTCGTCCACCACAATTGCCTTTGAGCAAGATGAGCAGCATCCTGTTCTTCCGCTTTCTTGGTTATGATGAAAATATTTTCTTCCAACCGATCTGGCGTTCATGGCAGAAGATTGAACCACGCTTGAAATTTTATTCACAAAAACGCTGTATGCATTGCGGCTCACAAGAGCTTACTGTTGAATATGATGCCAGCGATTATGTCAGCCTGTTATGCCGTAACTGTAAGCATCAAGACCATTATTTTACCCGCTAAGCATTTAGCAGCCCTATTCATATTTGAAAGATCATGATGATGAATACTTCCGTGCAACAATTACAAAACACTCTTCTCGATCAGATCTGTGAAGCCTGGTCATTGCTTCAAGCGCAGCAACCCTTGGTGCATGTGATGACCAATACGGTGGCCAGCAACTATGTGGCCAATATCTTGCTGGCTGCGAATGCTTCACCCGCCATGATTGATAATCCTTTTGAAGCAGAGAGCTTTGTCAAAATTGCCGGGGCACTCAGTTTAAATCTAGGAACACCGACTACCGAACAGGTCGAGGCGATGCAGATTGCTGCGAAAACAGCACACAGCATTCAAAAGCCATGGGTACTAGATCCTGTCGGTTATGGAAATGTACTGCATTGGCGTTCAAGTGTTGTGGATCAGCTCATGACCTATCAACCCACAATTTTACGGGGGAATGCTTCAGAAATTGGTGCTTTTGCTGGAAAGAATATCGAGTCCAAAGGCGTCAATAGCACTGTAGATAGCTCGGAAGTCTATCTACAGGCGCAGTCCTTACTGGAACAATGTGAATGTATCGCTATTTCAGGTGAGTCTGATTACATTATTTCCAGAGATTATCCGGTGATTCAGGTTTTAGGCGGTTCATATTTACAGCCGCGCGTCACAGCAACTGGATGTGCCCTAGGCGCACTGATTGCAGCGTATAGTGCAGTAAGTTCTCCTGCGATCGCAGCGCTCTCTGCTCATGTTCATTTTGCAATCGCCGGTCAATTGGCTTTTGCCAAAGCACCGACCTTAGGCCAGTTTAATGCTGCATTTACCGATGAGATCCATCAATTGAATATAGAAACGATCCGTCAATATGCAGACTTTCGGATTTTGGCGGATTAAGCATCAGTCGGGTGTTTTATAATGAACACATAGAACACCCTATTACACTATTCAACTTATTTTTTAGATAATTAAAGTCAGCCCAATCTGGCAAAAATAATTTTTCAAGCGCTCAAGCTGAGTATTGTGTAAGCTTTGGATGAGCTTTTGTATCTCGAATTTGTCTAAAATCTTTCAAAATTACGTGAAATATATATTTTACCACTTAGTCAAATTCACACTTATTTTTAAACTTTATTTAAATTTGCTTAATAATTCTAAATACAGCATGTCTGGAATTTGATACTTCATTAAGATTTCTTACTTCTAAACCAGTAAAACCTATTACGCATTCTTGGCTTCTGAAATATTCAATACTCCATTTGGCCTGAAGAATAAGCTTAGGTGAGCATTAATATCTAAGTCATAAATAATATTCAATAAAAAAGTCAGTTGCCCTTAAGCAACTGACTCAAAAAAATAACAAAGACAGGCGATTAACCCTGATAATGGATACTCACCGATTTAATCCGGTTATTTTCGATTTCCATTACCTTGAATTGAACACCTTGGTAGTTCAGTTCAGTGCCTACCTCGACCACACTATTGGTTTTATCCAGAATCAGACCGGCAACACTGATATAGCCTGCATCTTCATCAATCAGATCCAGCATACCGAGCTCAAGTTCTAACTGATACAGGTCCAGCATACCGGACGCAATCCAGTGTGTATCATCAACTTTGACCAGATCCAGCTGCTCATCGGCATCCGGGAATTCACCGGCAATTGCCTCAAACACATCTAGCGGTGAAATCAGACCTTGTACATGACCAAATTCATCGCTCACCAGCACCAGAGAGCCTTTTGATGTACGCAAGGTATTAATCGCGTCAATCACCTTCATTCTTTCAAAGATATAGATAGGACGATGACGCTTGATCAAAGCTTTTAATTCTTCCGGTTCATCCAGTACATCTAACAGTTCTTTAGCACGGACGATGGTAATCACCTTATCCAGACTGCCCCGGCAAACCGGAAACAGGCTGTGGGGTACAGACAGGATTTTTTCACGAATCTGTTCCGGACTATCCTCCAGATCGACCCAGGAAATCTGGCTTCGTGGGGTCATGATCGATGCTACAGAACGCTCTGCCAAGGTCAATACTCCGCCAATCATATAGCGTTCTTCATCCGCAAAGGTTTCCTGCGCCTCATGCTGAGTAGTACTGGTAGTTTCCAGCTTGGCACCCATCAGTTGGAGAATACTGTTGGCGGTACGATGACGCAGCGGAATCTTGGCTTCATGTTTCGCAGCATTGCGCTGACTAAACTGGTTAAAGGCTTCAACTGCAATAGCAACGCCAATACCAGAATAGATGTAGCCTTTCGGAATATGGAAACCGAAACCTTCTGCCATCAGGCTGATCCCGATCAGTAACAGGAAGCTCAAACACAGAATCACGACCGTAGGATGACGATTTACAAAGTTAGTCAATGGTTTAGACGCCAATAACATCACGGCCATCGCGATAATCATGGCTGCCATCATGACATAGATATTATCGACCATACCTACGGCGGTAATTACCGAGTCCAGTGAAAATACGGCATCCAGGATGACAATCTGAGCCACAACTGCCGTAAAGCCCGCATATGCCACCTTGGTCGTGACCTGTATTTCAGGCTTGCCTTCAATTTTTTCATGAAGTTCGGTAACGGCTTTATAGAGCAGGAATAAACCACCAAAGAGCAGAATCAAATCCCGTCCGGAGAAAGTCCAGTTAAATAATTGAATAAGCGGTTGAGTCAAGGTGACTAACCAAGAGATCGCAAACAGCAGACCTAAACGCATCAGTAAGGCTAAGGATAGACCGATCACGCGGGCCTTATCACGCTGTTCAGGAGGAAGTTTCTCAGCCAGAATAGCAATAAAGACTAGGTTATCAATACCTAAAACGATTTCGAGAATAATAAGAGTAATTAAACCAACCCAAATTCCGGGATCTAATAAAAATTCCATTAGAACACCATCCCGTTTGAGTATGTAAGCAACGAATATGGAAGATCAACGCACGGCGAGGGATCCATTTAATTTAACCTTTTCGACTTAAGATGCATCCATTATGCATAAACTTATGATTTTTGAACAATAAAATTTATGAAAAACTGTTGCACCGCTTTGCCTCTCCTTATTCTAAAATCTTTTAATTTTCAAATCATTGGCCTGAATCTGTTATATTCTACATAACTCATTACAAATTAAAGAAAATTTAGGCTTCTTTTTGACCCTAAGCGCATTAAATCTATCTGATAGAAGCCTGAGATATAAATTACTGTTTCTCTTAATATTCGTATCTATTCATGCATCATAAAATATTGAATCATCCACTATCCTGCTACACCGATTAAATCCACTTATCTAAAGACATATTTTAAATATGGATTTTTTTATTAAAATAGTTCATACACGTTATAAATAGTTAGTCGTGGGATCAAAAAGATGCATAAGTTTCTCATCCAAAACGGTTTTATTCGATGAGTGACCAATTTAAATGTACTCGCTCTAGCTTTCGATCAGATTTGAGAAATCCGAATCTGCATCGTGCTACAGATTAAAAAATGTATCAGAGCATTCATTTAAACAGCATCGATTTTGAATTGTATTTCCGCATACTCACCAAAAGTAAGATATGCGCAGGTCGGCCATTTATCCATATGGTTTGCCAATCCAGTTTTTATTCAGACTCTAAACCTAATCTGGAGCCTTAAGATTTGCATGTCATATCAATGCCATTCATCTGGATAAAGAGAGTTACAATTTGCCCCCGATTGATCTACAACATGTAAATCACCTGATTTTTTTGATGTTAAGAAGATCTAACAAATGCAATCTCGTTAACATTTTAAAAATAAAGGTTGAAACATGTATAAACTTTTACATAAAATGTCAGTGCCCTAGAAAAATAAATAAAAGGAACATTTCATGACTAAAAAATATGCAAAATTTTTACCTTGTGCAGAAGACTTTAATTTAGAAAACTTTCCATACTACTGGGTGACTCAAGTTCATGCCCAATATGTCCTAAATGTAGATCATGCACTTAAAAAATATGGTGTCGATAATTCACGTCGCCGTATCTTGCTTGCTCTTAAAGCCAAACCACATGCCAGCGTTTCTGATCTGTCAGAAATGGTCGTATCTAAAATGTCGACAACCACCAAGATTGTTTATCGCTTAAAAGATGAAGGTCTGGTTGAAACCTATTCCTGTGAAGACGATGCTCGTATTACCCGTGTCGTGCTGACTGAAAAAGGAATGGAAATGACACATAAAATTAATGACCTGACCAATGTTGTACTGGAACAGTCATTTGAAGGGCTAACCCCATTACAAATTGAAAAAACTATGGAAAGCTTACGCCATATCTTTAAAAACTTGGCCCGTTAAGTATTTTTTCAATTTTGAATTTAGCTGGCGAGATCAATAACACCTTTTATAATAATTAACGATCCGCCATTGCTTTCTAGGTTTTAGGAATCAAAAAAGTTCAGCTGTGGACTGGCTTTTTTGATTCTTTCTTTTGGTACATGTGAACATTCGAACTCCTCTACTGGAAATCCCTGTACAAAGCTGCGAATATCTGGTTGTGTGAGATTCAGCCATTCATGTAAACGTTCATGCGGAATCACAATGACTGAACGTTTAATATTTCCCGGCTCATGAAACTCTTTCATCATGGGATGGTCTATTGCATCCATCGTAATCATACTGGCCGAACGTACAATTTCATCCTGCACCCGTGCAATTTCATAGAGTGCCGCAATAAAGGTCGCTTTTCCATCCTTGCGTCTGACGCCCCAGCGCTGTGGTTTATTATCAAAATACTTTGACTCATAAAATTCCGAGACGGGAATCACCCCAAACTTGCATTTGACTGTCGCTTCTGCAAAGGTTGGTTTTTGCAGCAAAGTTTCATTTCTGGCATTGTAGGTTTTTGTCCCAATCGTTTTATCCTCTGCCCATTTGGGAATAAAGCCAAAGTTAACCGAGCGCCATTCCAGACCTTGATCAGATTGAAATAACAAGGGGGTAGCATAATTCGGATAGACTTCTTCCGGATATTCAAAGGGAATTTCCGGCAAGCCCAGATCATGTATTTGCTGTGAAGTTAAAGGCTTAAAGTTGGCACACATGCTTAAATCAGACAGATCACTTGATGTTCTGATTATAGCTTGATGCCAAGCTTAAACCTGTATGGATTATGGATAAGTTTCTATCATTTAATATTATTCACTGGGTACAGTCAGCCAGTGAGTACGGGTGAATTCCTCAAAAATCCAGCGTCCATTAAAACGCCCAAGCCCAGAGTTTTTCTCTCCCCCAAACGGAGCATTAGCCTGATCTGCCACACTAATACCATTGATATGAGTCATACCGATATCCAGCTGTTCTGTAAAACTGATACCACGTTCAATATTCGAGGTACAAACCGCACTGGATAAGCCAAAACGGGTATCATTGGCCAGCTTTAAGGCATGTGCTTCATCACGAGCTTTCAGTACTGGCAGAATCGGTCCAAAACTTTCTTCCTGAGCCAGTGGAGATTCAGGTGCTACCCCAGTAAAGATATGTGGATAGACCAGATTACCTTCTATCCCCCCTTCGTATACCAGCTCTGCACCCTGCTCTTTTGCACTTTGAATAATCTGCTGATGTTTTTTGATCTGACTTTGATTGATGATCGGCCCAATGATGGTCTCTTCTAGATTTGGATCACCCACAGCAACAGTTTTCACTCGCTCTAAAAGTTTTTCCACATAGGCATCATGAATAGACGCATCGACAATGACCCGATTGGTGCTCATACAGATTTGCCCCTGATGCATAAAGCGCCCCATGATTGTCAGTTCTACTGCCAGATCAAGATCAGCATCATCCAGAATCACCAGTGGCGCATTTCCGCCCAGTTCCAGCGCCAGACGTTTAATTCGAGGGCTGGCTAAGGCTTTGCTTCCTACATTCTGTCCGACTTCTGTAGAACCCGTGAATGAGATCATTTTTGGAATCGGATGTTCGACAAAATAGTCACCAATTTCACTGCCTGCACCTGATACCACATTGAGCACACCTGCAGGTAAGCCAGCTTCTTCAAACAGCTTTCCTAATAAGGTTCCACCTGTCACTGGCGTATCACTTGCTGGCTTGAGTACCACACTATTTCCACAGGCAATCGCTGTTGCTACCGAACGCATGGATAAATGAAATGGAAAATTCCATGGGCTAATGACACCAATCACACCCAAGGGTTTACGCAGTACTAGACTTTTACGTTGGGGATCTTTGCTCTCCAGCTGTTCAGTCTTGATCTGCTCCGGAAATTTCTGACTTTCCTGAATAATGGATAAAGCAGCGCCAACTTCCAGACCCGCTTTAAAACGGGTACTTCCAGACTCAAGAATTAACCAGTCAATAATTTCATCTTGGCGTACCTGAATCACATGTTGTAGTTTTTGCAGGATTTGCTGTCTTAACTCTACTGATTTAATAGCACCCTGCTGAAAGGCTTTATCAGCTGCCGCATAAGCCGCATCAACATCTGCAGTACTGGCCGCCTGCAAAGTAAAGATCGTATCCTGGGTGTAGGGATTCAAATTCTGAATCATTTTCTGGGAACGGCCGGGTTGCCACTGACCCGCAATAAACTGCTGATCCAAATTTTGATATGCCATGCTGTTCTTCCCTGCAATTTATTGATTTGCTTTTACTTTAGCAGAGCCATTTCAGGATGGAAGTGACAGCGACGAATTGTTACGCTTTTATCTTTAGCTTTATAAGTAAGTGGAACTTACTGATGCATGATTCTCTTTTATCGCAGTTTAAATCTTCCAGTACATCAGCCAAAATACGATTCTTAGAAATTAAAAATTGTGAATTAAACTGAGTCTTAAATACACTATCCAAAGATCTACAACTACCCAGCATGAGGAGCTGTAAACACTCATAGGAATAGCGATTTGCAAATATAAAGCTACTGTTTAACAGATAATTATTATTAAAGTTTTCTCCCTTAACCTTACTCTGTTTTAGGTGTTCAGTCAGTTAGTTTACATTCCAAAAATACATTTTTAACCTTAGATCTTATTTTAGAGCAATAAAAAAAAGCCCCCGAAGAGGCTTTTTTTTCAAGTTACAGGATTAGTCACCTGTATAACCTTTAAGCTTTAAACGCGCTGCATGTAGAAGCGGCTCTGTATAACCTGATGGCTGTTCACCACCTTTGAAGATCAGGTCAGAAGCAGCCTGGAATGCAATGCTATTGTCAAAGTCAGCAGCCATTGGCTTGTACAGTGGATCATTGGCATTTTGCTCATCCACGATTTTCGCCATGCGTTGCATTACTTCTTCAACCTGTTCACGCGTTACGATCCCGTGACGTAACCAGTTTGCAACGTGCTGAGAAGAAATACGTAAAGTTGCACGGTCTTCCATCAAGCCCACATCATTGATGTCTGGAACTTTAGAACAACCTACACCCAGATCAACCCAACGAACAACATAACCCAAGATACCTTGACAGTTATTTTCTAGTTCTTTCAGTTTCTCTTCTTCAGACCAGTTTGTATCAGTCGCAAGAGGTGGTGTTAACAGATCATCTAAAGGCAATGCTTCAGTTGCAAGCAATTCTTGCTGACGGTTTGCCACGTTAATTTGGTGGTAGTGAATTGCGTGAATCACTGCACCTGTTGGAGATGGAACCCATGCACAGCTTGCACCTGCTTCTGGATGTTCAGTCTTGGTTTTGTACATGTCTAACAGCATGTCTGGTTTTGGCCACATGCCTTTACCGATCTGTGCTTTACCACGTAGACCTGTTTGCAGACCTACCATCACGTTGCGGTTTTCGTAAGCTGGGAACCATTTTTGGCCTTTGATTTCGCCTTTACGAACGAACGGACCTGCTTCCATGAAGGTATGGATTTCATCACCTGTACGATCCATGAAACCGGTGTTAATGAAGATGGTACGGTCTTTCGCCTGAGCAATACAGTTTTTCAGATTAACCGAAGTACGACGCTCTTCATCCATGATACCGATTTTCAGGGTTTTCTCAGGTAAGCCAAGCGCTTGTTCAGCACGTTCAAACAGCTCAACCGCAAATGCAACTTCTTCTGGACCGTGCATTTTTGGCTTAACGATGTACATCGAACCTTTGCGTGAGTTCTTGATCGTGTTCTCACCACGGATATCAGCTACAGAAAGCAATGGAGTTACCAATGCATCCATGATGCCTTCGTAAATCTCTTCGCCATCTACAAGGATCGCCGGATTTGTCATCAAGTGACCAACGTTACGAAGCAGCATCAATGAACGGCCATGAACCTTGGTCTCACCACCTTCAACATTTTTGAAGGTGCGGTCAGCATTGAGTTTACGGGTAATGGTCTTGCCATTTTTTTCGATAGACTCTTCAAGCGTACCTTTCATCAAGCCTAACCAGTTACGGTAGCCTTCGACTTTTTCTTCAGCATCAACTGCTGCAACAGAGTCTTCCAAGTCCTGAATCGTTGTTACAGCCGCTTCAAGCACAACGTCTTTTACACCTGCTGCATCTGTCTGTCCAATTGGGCTGTTTGCATCAATCTGGATGATCGCGTGCAGGCCGTTATTTTTCAGTACGATTTCAGTTGGTGCAGAAGCTTCGCCATTGTAACCAACGAATTTAGAGCTATCTGCAACAGTTGTGGTAGAGCCGTCTTTCAGCGTTACAACCAGTGCATTACCTTCAACTGCATATTTGGTTGCATCAGCATGTGAACCTTGTGCCAGCGGGAATGTTTCATTTAAGAAGTTTTTCGCGAATGCGATAACTTTTTCACCACGTTTCGGGTTATAGCCTTTACCTTTTTCAGCACCATCTTCTTCAGAGATCACGTCGAAGCCGTATAAAGCGTCGTATAAAGAACCCCAGCGTGCATTCGCTGCGTTCAGGCAGTAACGTGCATTACGTACTGGAACTACCAGCTGTGGGCCAGCCAATAGTGCAATCTCTTCGTCTACATTTTCAGTGCTGATCTGGAAATCTTCTACTTCTGGTAATAAGTAGCCAATTTCAGTCAAGAAAGCTTTGTAAGCTTGTAATTCAAATGTGTTATTGCGATGCCATTCATCAATTTTAGCTTGAATATCATCACGCTTAGCCAAAAGTGCTTTGTTTTTAGGGCTAAGATCAACAACGACTTGTTCAAAGTTCTTCCAGTATGTTTCGCTGTCCAAACCAGAACCTGGTAGTGCTTCATTTTCGATAAAATCGTAAAGTTCTTTAGCAATCGCTAACTTGCCTTTTTGAATACGTGCAGTCATTGTCTTTCCTGATATTGCTACTTTTTATACAAGAGATTCTAGTATACCGATTAAAATCTAGCTGAATAGTACTATCACACCGCAAAATAATGAGCATTTTTCCAATAAGAATACCCTCATATCCTTATTAAATGATGTCTCACACGATGCAATATCATCCTGCTAAATACCCTCATGACAGTGTATAAAGTTTTTGAAATGTAGAAATTAGACTTAAGTTCAGATTTTTGAATAAAAGTTGTCCGTTCTTTTTATACAAGGTCATATTTAGATCAAGATTAAGCCATGTTTGGCTGAGCTTGTCGATCTTTGACGCAATGAAATGCATAAAAAAGCGCCGGTCATGACCAGCGCTTGTTGTATTTATTCAGGCTCGCTTGAAGCTATTTTCTCGATCTGGCGATGTTCAGAATGCAGATATTCATCTGACTGCATCTCTAGCAAACGTGAACGGGTCCGTTCAATTTCAAAAGCCAGTCGCTCACCTTTATAAAGATCAACGATATTATCTTCTGAAGTCAGCAATAATTTGACTCCACGGTCATAAAATTCATCAACCAGATAAATGAAACGGCGTGTGGCATCATTCAGAAAATCGGTTAAATGCGGCACATTACTGACCAATACTGTATTGTAAATATTCGCAATTTCAATAAAGTCAGCTGGACTACGCGGTTTTAGACACAGTTCAGAGAACTCACACCACAAGACATCTTCAGTATGTGCCACAGTTTCAACAATACGGTTATTGATGATAATTGGCTCTTGAGAGGAGGTTTGGGTTTGAGTCAGTGCAGTATAGCGATGTGCCAACCAGTTTTTATTGTCGTGCGTTAATGGATACTTGAATAACTGCGCCTGCTTTAAGACACGTAAACGGTAATCCACACCGGCATCTACATTCAGAATGACACAGTTTTTCTTAACCATTTCAATGGTTGGTAAAAAACGGTCACGATGAATCCCGTTTTTATATAAACCATCCGGTGCAATATTCGAAGTCGCTACTAGCGTAATGCCACGTTCAAACAGCTTCTGGAACAGATCACTCAGAATCATGGCATCTGTCACGTTAGATACAAAGAATTCATCAAAACAGATCACCACAGCATCTTTATAAATCTGATCCGCTACCAGATCCAGCGGATTGCGCTGGCCTGAAAGCTTGTTTAACTCACGATGCACATGCTGCATAAAGTGGTGAAAGTGCATACGGGTTTTACGGCGAAATGGAATCGACTCATAAAACTGATCCATGAGCCAGGTCTTTCCACGACCTACTCCACCCCACATGTATACACCTTTTGGCGAAGTCTGACGACGGAAACGGCGAAAGGCCTTCTTAGAAGCTTTAAAACGCTGAATTAATTCCAGCCAGGTACGATTCAGCTCATGTACTGCCATGGCCTGTGCATCATCAGGCATAAACTGTCCTGAAGACAAAGCCTGTGCATAACGTTCTGCAGGAGAGATCGGACTAAAAGCGGTGCTGTGCTGTGAATTAAAATCGGACATAGGTTTCGTACTATTCAGGATCTGTTTAATTATAGCGGAGTTTAGAACGCACACTATAACACTTTGGCATTAACTAACTTAGGCTATTTTATATATTGCCGAGGACTTTGCCCAAACCAGCGCTTAAAGGCATGGTTAAAAGCAGCCGGTTCGGAATAACCCAATAACTCTGCAATCATTTCAATCGAATACTGTTTATATTCAATGAGTCGCAAAGCTTTATCTTTAATAATCTCTTCGCGAATCTGTTTATAACTGGTATCGAACTGCTGTAATTGATGGCGTAAAGTACGTTCTGGAATATTCAGAGCCTGAGCCGTTTCAGCCATACTCGGCATCAAACCGGTTTGCAGCTCAAGATAATCCTGTACTCGCTGTACCACAGTCGGGACATCAGCATCTTCCGCCAGACGTTCCAGTTCAGCCAGACACTTTGCTTCATAGACTGCAAAGGTCTCCGCATCTGCTGAAGGAATCCGGATATCCAAAATAGCCTCATCAAACCAGAATGCAGCTCTTGCAGCACCAAACTGTACCTGTGTTCCATAATAATCATGATAGATTTTCTGGGTAGCAGGTTGTTCCGGTGCGGCGAAAGGCAGTTCAATCTGCAGGTCAGGCTTGGACAGGCCCATCATCTTGTAAATATCGCGAATGAACTTGAATGTACCTGAAATCTCAGCTTGCGCGACCAGCATTCCCAGATGATCTTCCGTTTTCTTGGGATAATAGCAAAGCGCACTGCGGTACTCACTTTGCTCTAGTCCCAACTGACCGGTAAGATGCGTCAATTGCTGAAAACGAATTACCTGATGCATTGCATCCCGTACGGTTGGACTGGTCACCAGTAACATCAGCAAAGGCCCATAACCTGCCAATGCATAATGCTGGCCGATCAATAAACCCTGTTCTGGCTGGATATCCTGACCCACTACTTTGAGCACATCATATTCCACGCTTGGGTGAATAATTGAAGTCGGATCAAGCGCATCAACACGCAAGCCGATATTTTGCAGTTTTTGATCGACCTCTATGCCAGCCTTGCGCATGCCCTGGATCAGATACATCAGACTGAGAACAGAACGTTTCATAACCATACAAATACAATGTGATAGCTCTAGTTGTACTATAAAAATAAGCAATCGGCTATTGCCGTTTAGATCAATTTTATATCTAATAGCTAGTTAATAAATCAAGATAATTATCCATTATTAAAATAAGCAAGGAATGCAAAGATGCTGGACAATACAAGCCTTACCCATAATCATCCTTATACCAAAGTGGCCATTATCGGTGCCGGTTTTGGCGGGATAGCGATGGCAATACGTTTACAGCAGCAAGGTATCCATGATTTTATTATTTTAGAAAAAGATAGCGATTTTGGTGGAACCTGGCGCGATAATCAGTATCCTGGAGCGGCCTGTGATGTGCAATCACATATGTATTCCCTTTCCTTTGCACCCAAAACTGACTGGTCAAAACGCTATGCCGAAGCACCAGAAATTTTCAGCTATATTCAAGATTTAGTCAGTGATTATAATCTTCGGGCTTTTGCTCGGCTCAATACTGAAGTACTCGGGATTCATTATCAGCAAGACCGATGCTTATGGCAGATCCATCTGCATGATCAAAGCATTCTGGAAGCTCAGTTTGTAGTATTTGCCTCTGGCCCTTTACATGTTCCTCAAATTCCCCATATTGCGGGCATTGAAAAATTTAAGGGTAAAATCTTTCACTCTTCTCACTGGGATCATCATTATGATCTCAAGGGGAAAAATGTCGCATCGATTGGGACTGGTGGCAGTGCAATTCAATATATCCCTGAAATTGCACCCGAATGCAAACAGTTATATGTCTTGCAGCGTACTGCGGCTTGGGTCATTCCACGAGATGAACGCCTATATCATGACCTGGAAAAAAAGCTGTTTTCCAAATATGAATGGTTCCGCAAGTTACACCGTATTCGGCTGTACTGGTCTAATGAATCGCGTGTGGTGCCTATCGTTAAACCAGCTGTTATGAAATATGCCCAGAAACTGGCTGAAGCTTATATTCGCTATCAGGTCAAGGACAAGGAAACTGCCAAGAAATTGACCCCAGATTACATCATGGGCTGCAAACGGATTCTGGTGTCTAACCAATATTTCCCTACCTTTAACCGTAAAAATGTGGAACTGGTGACTGAAGGTATTCGTGAAGTGACCGAAAACAGTATTATTACTGTAGATGGTAAAGAACGTTCGATCGACTGCCTGATCTACGGTACCGGATTTATTACCGATCCAAGAATTTATCTGAAAAATTTCGATTGCACTGGCCTGAATGGCATTCACTTGAATGATGTCTGGAAAGATGGTGCCGAAAGCTATTATGGGATCTGTGTTAAAGGTTTTCCGAATCTGTTTCAGCTATTAGGACCGAATACTGTGCTGGCACATAACTCAGTGCTTTTTATGATTGAAGCCCAAGTAAGTTATATCCTGCAAATGATCGCCCTAGTGGATCAATCACATAGTGATGCGATTGTGGTCAAAGATCAGGTACAGGAAAAATTCAACCAGGATGTCCAACATATGCTAGACAATACGGTCTGGCAATCTGGCTGCGTTAGCTGGTATCAGCAGGAAGGCGGGAAAAATTTTGCCTTGTGGCCCACTTATACCTGGAAATACTGGCTCAAAACCAAAACCCTTAATACAGCAGATTATTATTTTTTAAATAAAGCCAGTTAAAAGCCCTTCACATTCATAGGGCTAGCGATGGCATAATAAAGACTGATTTATCATACTTTTTTATTATGCAATCGCTTTGGTTAGTATCCCAGCTTCTGGTCTGTTTAGCGCTTGGTTTTGTTTTTGCAAAACGGCTTCCTGCTTCACTCACGAAAATATGCTTTAAGGTTCTACCATATTTTAGTTATATCTTACTGGTCGCTATTGCTTTTGAGTTTTCTGGGCTTCTGACGGAATTACCTCACCCTGCCCAGATTCTAAATACCTCTATTACAATTGCTTTTCTCACCTCTATTGGGGCATTTAGCTGTTGTTATCTGCTATTTAAATGGGCAGATTTTCAACCTTCTTCTGGACGAGTCTCCACTGAGCTAGTGATTAAATCACTGATTAATATCAGTTATGCATTCTTCGCCTTAGCTGCTGGGTACTTGCTGCATTATAGTTTCACTCAAATGGGTCTTTCTGTTCAGATCAGCACCTGGCATTTATTACTGGTCTTTATGTTTCTGATTGGACTGGATCTTGCCTACTCACCACTTGATCGCTCATGGTTGAACTGGAAAATCCTGCTGGTCCCAACAGGTTGTATTGCTGGTTCATGCGTGGCAGCAATTGCCTATTCTTTCTGGAATCCGGATATTCATTTAAAAGACCTGATTATGCTGTCACAAGGTTATGGTTTTTATTCAATGTCGGGTGTTGTCGTTACAGAACTAAGAAATGCGGAACTCGGCAGTATTGCCCTGATGAATGACCTGTTTCGGGAAATTTTTGCGATTTTACTGATGTATTGTGCCGGCTGGCGTTACCCAAGATCAGCAATTTCTGCTGCAGGTGCGACTGCGATGGATGTGACTTTACCCATGGTCAAACAGGCCTGTGGCAATGATTTTATTCCACATGCCATGGTGAGCGGTTTTATTTTATCTGTATTGGCGCCAGTAGCGGTAAGTGTGTTGGCGGTAATTTAAAAATCCCTCCCGACCTCCCTTTTAAAAAGGGAGGAGAAGTCCCCCTTTCATAAAGGGGGATTTAGGGGGTTTAATTAGAAATAAAAATAAACTGAGGAATATTAAAAATTCAAATCAACCCTACTCAATGAATCCCCTACTGTCTCCATCATTTCTGAAGCGAGTTCTACAATATCTATGCTATCAAGGCCTGACATCCAGTCCCATGAACCCGACTGTGCCTGTTGTTTGTATTTTTCCTGCTGTTCGAATTGATCTGCTATTTTTTCCATCTCCAGCCTTTGTTCTAGCATTTTTTGTTCTGGTGTCTTTATTATTCTCATTTGAAATTCCTTTTTATTTTTATACAGCTTTTCTCAATGTATAAAAAAAGCCTTTCATATGAAAGGCTTTTTATCGGGTAGTAGAAATTACAATGTTGCCAGAATATCTTTTAAGGTTTGACGAGGATTTTCCGACTTTGTAATTGGTCGACCAATCACCAGATGTGTTGATCCATCCAGCATTGCCTGTTTTGGTGTCACAATACGTTTTTGATCGTCTGCATTTGAACCTTCAGGGCGGATCCCAGGAGTGACTAGTGCAAAGTCTTGTCCAATAGTTTCACGCAGCATTTTCGCTTCTTGTGCGGAACAGACCACCCCATCTAGGCCACTGTCTTTAGTCAGTTGAGCCAGACGTTTTACATGTTCATTAGGCTCGATATCCAAGCCAATATCTTTCAGGTCTTCACGTCCCATTGAAGTCAGCACAGTTACCGCAATGAGTTGAGTATTATAGTTACCTGCTTTTAAACGCTCAACGCAGGTCTCCATCATTTTACGACCACCTGAAGCGTGGACATTGACCATCCACACCCCCAAGTCTGCCGCGGCACATACCGCTTGTGCAGTGGTATTCGGAATATCATGGAACTTCAGATCTAGAAACACGTCAAAACCTTTGTCCTGAAGTGCTTTTACAATGATAGGACCTTCATGAGTAAATAACTCTTTGCCCACCTTTACTCGGCATAAGGCAGGATCGAGCTGCTCTGCAATCGTTAAGGCATCAAATTGACTTTTAGCATCCAGTGCAACGATGATACTCATGAGAAGACCCTTCAAATTGACAAAATTAAACCATTATACGGATTAGCCCTATAACAACCAAGAATATTTTCGCAAAAATGATTTTTTGATTCAAATTAAGTCATTTATTTATATAATTTTTATATATTTCTTCTAAATATAATTTAGCAATAAAAAACGCCTTAGAAGCTAAGCTAAAAGGCGTTTAATCAAAACAGGCGAAGTAAAAATTCGATAGATTACTTCGACTTCTCATTTTCGTTTAAAGCGGTGCCGATGGCCTGTCATTAGAATTAATATCTAATACTGTTTTCTCATGTCGTGTATGAGCCGCCGCTTCTGCTGCCATCATCTTTGCAGTATTCAACTGTTCCTTACGTAGATGCTCAATATCTTTACGTAGTCGCTTAATTTCCCAATTGCTCTGAAAAACGCGGAAAACCTGCACACCGAGTAACAAGCCAACCACTATTCCTAAGGAAAGAGTCAAAAGGAGCAATAACCCTAAGCGCATTGCAGGAACTTGAGTAAATAACAAGTCCACTGAGACCTCAGTACCGTTTTGCAACACCAAAGCTAATGAATAGCCAAAGACGAGCAATAAAAGAATGACCAGAACGTAACGCATGAACACCCCGTAAATATCTTGTTTATTTGTTTGCAGATTCGTTTACTGCATCACGAAGTGCTTTACCTGGCTTAAAGTGTGGAACAGCTTTTGCTGCAACTTCAACAGATTTACCAGTTTTAGGATTACGACCCACACGAGGCTCACGATGATGCAATGCAAAGCTGCCAAACCCGCGAATCTCAATACGGTTATCAGATGATAAAGCTTCAATCATTTGATCAATCATAATTTTAACTGCTTCTTCCACTAAAGGTTCAGCCAAATGCGGATTCTTTAGCGCGATGCGCTCTATTAAGTCAGACTTATTAAGTGCTTCAGTAGTCATCTGCGACCTCTTTAATTATCAAGCTACTCGGGATCTATTTTCCGATAATAACCTGTTTAAATACAAAACGGTAGCGCAATAATTAAATACTACGCTACCGTTTACAGTATTTGTGTAAAAAGTATTACTTAACTTACATTAACAATACAATTCACCATCTACTCTTAGTGATTCATTTGCGCTTTGATCAAGTCACCAATAGTTTTAGGACCATTGTCTTGACCAGCAGCAGCTGTTTTCAGATTCGCAACAGCTTCTTTCTCTTCAGCTTCGTCTTTCGCTTTGATAGACAAGTTGATAGAGCGAGATTTACGATCTACATTGATAATCTTAGCTTCAACTTCTTGACCAACTTCAAGGAATTTAGTTGCATCTTCAACGCGGTCGCGGTTGATTTCAGATGCTTTAAGAGTTGCTTCAACTTCATCAGCTAACTTAACAGTAGCGCCTTTAGCGTCAACTGCAGTTACAGTACCTTTAACAAGCGCACCGCGTTCGTTAGCAGCTAAGAAATCGTTGAACGGATCGCTGTTCAATTGTTTGATACCAAGGCTGATACGGTTGCCTTCAGCATCTACAGACAGGATAACTGCTTCAACAGTGTCACCTTTCTTGTAACGACGAATCGCTTCTTCGCCTTGTTCGTTCCAAGAGATGTCAGACAAGTGAACTAGACCATCGATACCGCCTGGTAAACCGATGAAGATACCGAAGTCAGTGATTGACTTGATAGTACCTGAAACTTTTTCACCTTTGTCGTGGTTCTTAGCAAACTCTTCCCATGGGTTAGCACGAGTTTGTTTGATACCAAGAGAAATACGACGACGCTCTTCGTCTACTTCAAGAACCATAACATCAACTTCGTCACCGATCTGAACTACTTTAGATGGGTGGATGTTTTTGTTAGTGTGGTCCATTTCTGAAACGTGTACTAAGCCTTCAACGCCTTCAGCGATTTCTGCGAAACAGCCGTAGTCAGTCAGGTTAGTTACGCGAGCTTTAACGATAGAACCTTTAGGGTAACGGCTCATGATCGCTAACCATGGATCTTCGCCTAATTGTTTAAGGCCTAAAGATACGCGGTTACGTTCGCGGTCGAATTTAAGTACTTTAACAGTAACTTCTTGACCCACTTCAACAACTTCTGAAGGGTGCTTGATGCGTTTCCAAGCCATATCAGTGATATGAAGAAGACCATCGATACCGCCAAGGTCAACGAATGCACCGTAGTCAGTAAGGTTTTTGATAGTACCAGTAACTGTTTGACCTTCTTCAAGCTGAGCAAGAAGCGCTTCACGGTCAGCTGAAGATTCAGCTTCCATAACAGCACGACGTGAAACAACAACGTTGTTACGTTTAGCGTCAAGTTTGATTACTTTGAATTCTAACTCTTTACCTTCCAAGTGAGTAGTATCACGGATAGGACGAGTATCAACTAAAGAACCTGGAAGGAACGCACGAACTGGACCGATGTCAACAGTGAAACCGCCTTTAACTTTACCAGAGATAACACCAGTAACGATTTCGCCGTCTTCAAAGATTTTTTCAAGTTTAGTCCAAGTCTCAGCGCGTTTAGCTTTTTCGCGAGAAAGAACTGTTTGACCCATACCGTTGTCAAGTGCTTCAACAACTACGTCTACAGTGTCGCCAACTTGAACTTCAAGTTCGCGCTGTTCATTTAAGAACTCAGCACGGTCAACAACGCCTTCAGATTTAAGGCCAGTGTCAACAGTTACCCAATCAGAGTCGATGCTTACTACAACGCCTTGGATGACTGCACCCTTTTCAACGTTGAGGTTTAATTCGCTTTCTTCAAAGAGGGCTGCAAAAGATTCGGTCATGATATATCCGATAAAGTCAGCGGTCTTGGATCAGACAAGGCCGGTTTAATTAAGCATCTACATAGTCCATATAAAACTGATCAAGCTATGCGTCTGCTGAAATAATAGGGTTATTGAGCTAATTGCTGATCCACATACGTAGTCATCAGCTTGAATACTTCATCGATATTCAAATCTGAACTATCGATAATGTACGCATCAGCAGCAGGTTTGAGCGGAGCGACAGTGCGTTCCATATCTCGTTTATCCCGCGCTTCGATATTAGCTAAAATGTCGTTTATTTTAACATCCAGCCCCATACCCTGCAACTGCTTTACACGTCTTTGCGCACGGGATTCAGCCGAAGCTGTCAAATAAATCTTGGCCTGTGCCTCTGGAAAGATACTGGTTGCCATATCGCGGCCATCTGCCACCAGACCAGGAGCTTGAGCAAAAGCATGCTGACGGGCCACCAAAGCGGTTCTAAGTTCAGGAATTGCAGCAACTTTTGAAGCATACTCACCGACCCGTTCAGTACGGATAGTTTGGGAGACATCTTCACCATTCAGCCATACTTGAACACCTGATTCAGTACTGACAAATCGGATGTCCAAATTTGTTGCAATTTGTACGCATTCAGCCAGTTTAGTATCCAGTTCATCGAGTAAATTATGGTGATGCAATGACAGTCCTAACAAACGATACAAAGCCCCTGAATCCAGTAAATGAAACTGGTAATGTGCTGCCAGTTTTGCAGCCAGTGTGCCTTTGCCAGATCCGCTTGGACCATCAATGGTAATAATTTGAACTGTCATTACTTTCCCGTTATTTATACAGATTTTGCAAGTTTTGCGAGGCCTAGTTTAATCCCTGTCTTGAGCTGTGCAAGAATTAATTTACTGACAAATGGAAGACGTGCCTGCAATTCTATCGTATAAGTCACCAGACTTTTGTTATCGTCCAATGCTTCAAACTCAATAATACCCAAATGATGTTTAATCAAAGGATTCTTTACGATCTTGTATTCAATACGGGAGTTCGGCTCTAGCAAGGTAATTTGCTCTTTTAGCGGCTTGACTGGACCTAAACCCATGCTACGCACAGAACCCACACCATCTGGGCGCTCAGGGTCTGCCGAATCCTTGATTCGTTCCACCTGCATTGGTGCAAAAGCCACATTATAAGCATCGTGTTTAGACAGCAATTCAAAAACCTTATCAATCGCTGCTGGGAATTCTTTTTTTACCTGAATCGCATTTTTCATTTTTCTTTTTCCTGAAAATAAATGATTTTAAAGTGAGCAAAGTTTAACGAATTAGATTCGATTTATTTATGAGCATTCAGTAATTTTTCTTGCAATTTCAGCTGGCGTTTTTGTTCACGACGCAACTTAAAAAATGCACTGAGCTGTTCAGCACACTGCTGCTGCATACAGCCCGAGTCAAATGGAAATACATGATTATAGTAGCCTGTCTCAAAAAGCTTGCGCGCACTCACCAAAGAACCTGCTTTGGGCTCAGTTGTGCCAAAGACCACCCGTGAAATACGCGAATGCACCAACGCCCCTACACACATAGTGCAAGGTTCTAATGTTACATAGAGAACAGCATCTTCAGGCAGGCGGTAGTTTTGCAGGTACTGACATGCTTCACGTAATGCTACGATTTCAGCATGGGCAGTCGGATCATTTAAAGAAATAGGCGCATTGTAGCCACGGCCAATAACTTGATTTTGACTGACAATCACAGCACCTACAGGAATTTCACCCTGCTCAGCCGCAAGTGCAGCCTGCTCATAAGCAAGCTGCATCCAATATTCATCGGTAAATTGTGTTTCGGACATTCCGGCTTAAATCACACCATAGTGTTTAAGTAGCTCATTCCAGCTTTCAATGGTGGTTACCGGTGGATTCTGAGACAGAATACCTTTCAAACTTAAATCACTACCCTTTTGCCATTCTGGAGACAGATCTTTATCAACCAGTCGTGCACGTACACCTTCAACAAAGTCAGGATGACGGATTTTCCAATCTGAAATCTGGGTTTCCAGTTCAAAAATTTCATTCCATGAATGAACCTGTTTACCCCATTGCCATAATAACCAGCTTAGAGCAGCGGTTGCAGGTGAACCTTTTTGCAGGTTTTCGCTGGCCTGACGCAACCAGTCACTGCGCGCATCACTTAAACCAATAATCGATTCATAATCGTGCTCGAAGTTTACGCCACGACATACACTGTGGATTACATCCAGTGAGTTTTGCAAAGGACCCGGGCCTACCGGACGGTGCATGCTGTTCAAGGTGTCATCAATCGCACGGAAATCCCCAGCTGGATAATGTTCCCAGTCTATATTTACGACCTTATCTAATACTGAATCACGCTGTGCATCACAGATATGAGTCGCCCAGCCAATACCGTAAGCACCCGCAGCAGTCATAATGGAACCCGTTAAACCTGTAAACAGGCCAATCGCTCCACGGTCTGCCAGGAAGCGGGTCGCACCCACATCTGGATATAAACCAATATTAATCTCAGGCATGGCCAGACGTGAATACGGCGTCACCAAACGGAATGGAGCCGCCATAAACAGGCCTAAACCACCACCCATAACATAACCTTCACCCCACACCAATACCGGCTTGGCATAGTTATGCAACAATAGATCTAGCGCATATTCCTGTTCAAAAAACTTATTAGCGGTTGCCACTTCATCATTAATTACTAACTGACGCAGCTTACGTACATCGCCACCGGCACAAAATGCTTTCGGGGTAGTTGAATCCAGCCAGATCGCTTTTACGCTGTCATCTGTATGAAAGTCCTGAAAGACTTCTAGCAATGCTGAAACCAGAGATTCATCTAAAGCGTGTAATGATTTTGGACGATTCAGGCGAACAATGCGCCAGCCATTATTGGCTTGTTCAACAATCAGGTCCGGATGGTAAGGTTTAGTTACAGGAGAATAAGTCATGCGTCCAGCTGCCAATCTATAGGCTCAATGCCATGTTGTTTGAGATAATTATTCGTTTTCGAAAAAACTTTACAACCAAAAAAACCACCGCGGTTTGCTGACAAAGGCGAAGGATGTGCCGCCTTTAAGACCAGGTGTTTATTTTGATCAATGCGCTGTCCTTTACGCTGTGCGTATGCGCCCCAAAGAATAAAAACGATATGTTCACGCTGTTCATTCAATACATCAATGACGTGATCTGTGAATTCTTCCCAGCCACGTTTCTGATGTGAAGTTGGCTGTGCTGCCTCTACAGTCAGTACAGCATTGAGCAGAAGTACACCCTGTTCCGCCCAATGAGTTAAATCACCATGTTTAGGGATTTTTACGCCTAAATCATTGTGTAACTCATGAAAAATATTACGTAAAGATGGAGGTAATGCAACCCCTTTTTGCACCGAGAAGCTTAAACCATGCGCCTGATTCGGGCCATGATAAGGGTCCTGACCAATAATGACCACTTTGACCCGGTCTAATGGCGTTGTATTCAAAGCATTAAAAATCAGGTGATTCGGTGGATAAATCACTTTGTCTGCTTTTTTTTCTTCAATTAAAAACGTTTTTAACGCATCCATTTTTGGACTCAATAAAAACTCACTGAGTCCATATTTCCAGCTGTCATCTAACTGAACTTTATTCAGTTTCGCAATTTGCTGTTCATTTAAAGACATGCTTCAATCCTAAATCTATGTCAGTCTGCGTTTATATTCGAATTTTTAAGGCTGGACTTGGATATCTACAGCCGGATTATGAAATGGAAGACCCTGTTTCAGTTTCGCAAACATCTCTGGATCTGTCCATTCTGCCCGCACCTGCTCCGAGAATTCAATCTGTTCCAGGCTAAGTGGACCCATCTGTTCATTCTGGATATCTTCCAGGAAACTTTGCGCATAGCCTGTATCAGTTTCATGGACAATCACAGAGTAAACTTCAACATCCCCTTCACCATTCTGAGTAATGGTAGATGCCAATACCTGCTGAGCCAGAAAGAAGAAAATACGTGAAAACTGTTCTGCAGATGGCGAAACCGGCAAAGATACCCAGCGTGCACTAAAGTTTTTACATGCCTGAATATATTCAGGATCATCTTTTTGCCAGAAACAGATCGCATGGTCAAAAGAATCAAAGAAATCCTTAATCACCCCTTTGAGCAGACCAAAATCATATACCATCTGGCCATGATCCAACTTCGACGCTTTCAGCAATAACTCGACTTTATAACTGTGACCATGGATCGAACGTTTACAGCGATCCGAGGTGCAGTTACGCACAATATGAGCATTTTCAAACTTAAATAACTTACGAATTAACATATGCCGTAATGTCGTCAAAAAATAGGTGAATTAATTTCAATTATAAAGCAAAAGTATACCTATGAGGATTAATTTTGCAGTTCATCATGATAGGGAAAAGGGATTAAGGCTACGCGAATCAAGTTCAAGAAATGAGAGCATTCTAAAATGGTGATATTTTAAAAAGGCGCCATGCTTCGATAGGCAACATAAACCTTTTTGTCCTGCCGCACTAGATCACTACTAAACTGACGTTTACGTTCACTCAGCATCACTTCGATACGTGCTTTAAAGTGATTGGATTGCACCCCAAGCAGGTTATTAAACAGGTTGTGTTTGGCTGCATCCACCTGAGCAAAGGGTTCTAGTGTCCAGAGATCAGCCACATTGGAAAAATATTCCAGATTTGCCTGACGGCGATCCAGCAATTGCTGCACAGCATTCACATCCAGCTTTTCATCCATGCTCGCCAAAAGAAATGCAGATGCGGTATTAATATTGACTGTACTGTCTTCTACAGGCGCAGCACTGAGATAAGGTGCGATTAGTTTGTACTTGTTTTCTTCAAAGCCTCGTACCAGTTTCAGCTCTTCAACGTTGTGAAATTTGGCATTCGGAGGTAGGGAACCATTCGGCAAGCCCTGATAATAATTAGATTCTGCACCCATTGGGCCACTTGGTATTTCATCTTCATCCTGCCAGTCGATCACGGCTTCACTCAACTGCTCTGGCAATCCAGCACGTTTTAATATCAGCTCGAACCAGGCTTTAGCATTTTCATTCACTGTGCCTTCAGCTGTAATCAGGCTATTTAAATTAAACTTACCCGACTCATCTTGCAGTATTCCCGAGACATAACCATCTTCAACTGGAAAAGCCGGCATTGGCTGCGCCCAGGTTTCATTTAAATGATCAACTTCCGCTGCATTCTCTGCGTCATCAACTAGCAATTCAGAAAAAAACGCTTCAGCACTTTTGGCATACATCAAAGACTGGTTTTGTCGCATTAAATAAGCGGTACTTTCAGCAGTTGCGGCCTGACGTTTAGCAATAGTCGCAGCCAAAATAGTTGCAAGTGCCACCATCACTAGAATGGTAATCAGAGCAATCCCCTTCTGCTGTTTGATCATCATTGCTTTGTTCATCTGCATTTTATTATTCTTTGTCAGGTTAACTTTTGGGTTTCAAGCAGGAAATCTGTATTCAATAAACT
Source organism: Acinetobacter sp. CAU_H_60 (assembly GCF_058599385.1). NCBI lineage: Bacteria > Pseudomonadati > Pseudomonadota > Gammaproteobacteria > Moraxellales > Moraxellaceae > Acinetobacter > Acinetobacter sp. CAU_H_60. Next base: position 1,860,837 of record NZ_CM178653.1, read on the forward strand.
GAAAATCCACTCATAACTGACCCCATTAACCATTAAGTTAATTTTAATGCCTTTGGGTAAACGCTGTTTTTGCTCAATCTGATTTAAATCAAAAGATGAGTCTGGCCATTGGGTCATTTCATTTGGATTAAGTACTACGATCTGAAACTGCTCAACATCGGACAACAACACACTGGATTCAGGTTGATCACGCCCGGTCTGGTTTAAATTCCGGTATTTCAGGCGATAGAGTTTTTGTTCATCTGCCCGGTACTGATATTCAACCCGCTCATCTGGAGAAACCCCCTCTTCCAGAGGATCGGTGACTCCAGTCTTACTAAAGTTAAAACGCCCGTTTTGCAAAACCAGTGCCGGCTGAATATCACCATTAATATTGGCCGTTAAAGGCACCGCCTGCACCGTATCACGCAAAATCTGCTGATAAGTATCTTGCAACTGACTTAAGCGCTGTTCATGCACCGCATTACGGTCTTTGGTTTGTACAATATAATCAAATACTTTCCAGCCTAGAGCAGAGAGTACGGCGAAAATAGCAATAGCAACCAGTAGTTCGACCAGCGTAAATCCCTTAGACTTCATGGCGCTTCATTCATCCGGTGATTAAAGAACATCAAGCTGCTAATTCCATTTTCTGCCTGACCGGTTTCAGTGTTGACCAGACTCACTTGTAATTCAATGCGTTGTACATTAGGACTTACAGTGGGTTCACTGCGCTTATCAATTTGCCAGGTTTCGCCCTGTTGAGTGAGTTGTTTAGATTCTGTACCAGTAAGCCACTGCTGATTAATTTCCATCAGTGCCGCTTCATTCAAGGCAACAAACTGGGCTTGGGTTCTCAAAATGGCATTCGAAGTCGATTGGGTATATTGCATAGCAACTTTAGTCAGGGTCATGGCTGCTGTGGCAAAGATCGCCAGCGCGACCATCACTTCCAGCAAGGTAAATCCTGAGGCACGATTAAGTCGAGTAATCCTCGACCTGAGCGGCATTATCGCGCAAAAAAGTCCGAAAGCTGTGCTTGAGGAGCCGCGATGAGTGAAACGCTGTTTCACCGCTGCGCAAGACGAAGAGCTATACTCGGATTGCGCACGATCAGCATTTGACTTAAACGGCTTGATTACATCAGCTTCGGCACTCTGCTTGAAAACCCTAGCTTTCATGGACTTTACCCAAGTGATCAATTTCAATCGGATTGCCCACTACACGATCTTCCAGATAGAACTGGATTCTGACCGGTTTAACTTCACCATTGCCTAACCAGATCAGCTTGGGTGCATTGGCTTCAGTAAGATCCCGATTTTGGGCATTATTATAACGCTGCTCTAAAGACTGAATCCGGAAAGAGACCTGCTCTGGCAAATTACGCAGATTAAACTCCGCATAGCTTTGCCATTTCTGCTGATTTAAAGTGGGTTCTGCTGGATTAAGGGCGCGATATTCCACGACCCCGTAGCGAAATGGTGAAACATCAGTGGCAGCCTGAACATCAAGCGCAAGAATACGAGACTGATCATTGGATTCCCGCAAGATTCTTTGCAAATCCAGTAACAGGACTTCCCGCGCCTGCATTGCCTTGCGCTGATCTACCCCACTAATATTGAGCACGACCAGTGACGCCATAATACTCATAATCACAATCACCACCATCACTTCGATTAGAGTGAATCCACGAATGGAGGCGTGATGTGATCTGATCATAGGCAACTCTTAGGCGAACTGCTCGGCAGGATGGACCTGTTTCGGTAAAGCTAAAGCTTGATCAATAAGGGCAACGCGCAAGGTATCGCGTGAACCGAGATAGCGCTGATAAAAACTGGAGTTCAGAATCGCAGCTGCACCATGGGTCATCGACCAAATTGAGGCCAGATAATCACGCACCGACATGCTGCTATTGATTGAAGCCAGATAGCTTTCCGTCATACGAATAATCAGGCGTAAACGCTGTTTGCGCACCTGATAAAGTTCGCTAAACAGATGCTGAATTCCAACACCTGTTGTCGAAAGACGTTCTTCAATCTGATGAAACAGGACAGTACGTTCAGGGTGATGCAGATGGTGCAACATAAAGAAAGCCAAATGTTCAGGAAAAGCCTTGTCACTATCCTGAATCATTTCCAGCAACATGCGCTCATTACGAATAATCAGCAACATGTACAATTCATCTTTGCTCTGAAAATGCTTATAAAGAGTGCCTTTGGCCAGATCCAGTTCTGCTGCCAGTGCATCCAGGGTCATCCCGGCTTCACCATTTTCTAGCAGTAACTGTTCTGCAACTTGAAAAATCAAGGTTTCTCTTGCTCGAAACTGAGCCTGACGATCCATCTTCACCCTATAACTCTCTTGTACTCTTATCTAACTTTATTTACTTTGAATTCAGAAGATTCTCAAAGTTCTGCTTTGTGATATAAGCCATTTCTTCTAGCGACTTATCATATACATCGCAAAGCGCTTTGGCTACATAAGGAACGTATTTTGGTTCATTAGATTTGCCACGATATGGCATTGGAGCAAGGTAAGGACTATCCGTTTCGATTAAAACCCGATCAAGTGGAACCTGTTTGGCAACGTCACGCAAATCCTGGGCATTTTTAAAAGAAACAATACCTGAGAAAGACACATAATAACCGCAGTCTAAAACAGCTTTAGCGGTTTCCCAGTCTTCGGTAAAACAGTGCAAAATGCCATGGGTAGATTTCTCTGCACGGATAATATCAACCGTGTCATGCTTGGCAGAACGGGTATGCACGACGACAGGTTTTTTCACGATTTGTGAGGCATGGATATGACGGGCAAAACAGTCTTTTTGCTCGGCAATAAAATCGGTGCTGTGATAATAATCGAGTCCCGTTTCACCCAGTGCCCAGACTTTTTCAGGCTGTGCCAGTTCAACCAGATATTCAGTGGTCGCACGCGCCATCGTCGCAGCATCTTCGCAAGGATGTACACCGACGGTATAACCGACATCAGGATGACGGGCCGCGATTTTCGCCAGCTCGATATGATCATCCAGATCCACCGAGATACTCATAAACTTGGATACGCCTGCTTCACGGGCCTGAGCGAGCGCCTGATCCAGATCACCGTTATAAGGTGTTAAATCAAGCAGGGTTAAATGGCAATGAGTATCTACAAACACAATGAGTTCCTACCGAAGGTAAATTAACTACATAGTGTAACTTTTACGTCCATCAGATTTAAGACCCGCAACCAGACGATCGGCTTCATTTTTGAAGAAAACGCCTTTTTCACCAGTGAGCTGAATCCCAAAACCTTGTGGCTTGATGCCATTCTGCTTTTGAGACACCCAGATTACTTTTCCGGTTAATGGAATTTTCTGCGTCTGTTCAGGTAAAGTCGTCAAAACAAAAACTTCTTCACCTAATTTTACTGGCTGCTTGGAAGGAATAAAAAGTCCACCACCTACAACATATGGCATATAACTGGCAAATAATGTTTCAATATCCGGAATATTGGCCTGAATAATACCGCCCATACGTGGTTGCATCTTGTTTTCCCCTTAAGCTAAAGATTCATCAGCTTGATACACAATTCATCGAGCACCAGATTACTTTGTACGTTCTGCTCTAGGTATTGTTTGGCTCGCTGAAAATCCTCATAAATTTTAAAAAGTGTTTCCAATGAATATTGTTCGGCCAATACACTAAAGTCCAGATCAATGTTTTTTACGGCCTGATTTAGCTTGACACAAATTAAATCGGACAACAAGTATTCAAACATTTGACCAAATTCACCAAAACTCAGGCTTTTATTCCATTTGGTCGCAATTGCCATTGGCGTATTTTTTTGAATGACCAGTTTTTTCCAGTCTTCCATGAATTCCTGACGTAGTGGCAGCCATGAACTTTGTGCAACCTCAATCGCTTGCAAAGGCATCTGATTGGATAAATTCATCAATAACTGCTGCTGGCTCGAACCTGCTTCAGGTAACTGCGCCTCTACATATTCACTGAATTGCACCGATGAAATCCGGTCTAAGGCAAAATGCTGTAAACGACTGCGGATAGTTGCAGGTAATTTCAGATAATGGTCCGCAAGCAGAATAATGACAATATTTTCACCCGGTTCTTCCAGAGTTTTCAGCAAGGCATTAGAAGAGGCAATATTTAATGCTTCAGCGGGTTCAATGACAATGACGCGCCAGCCATCAACGGTCTGCTGTACAAAAGGAAGAAGATCACGGATTTTTTCAATTTTAATTTTGGCATTCTGTTTTTTATTGTCTTCATCAGTACTGATATAGACGTAATTCGGATGGGTATCCGCTTTCAGCCACTGACAGCTACCACACTCACCGCATGGCCCATCAGGCTGACGGTTCAGGCATAAAACCCAGGCCAGAAACTGCTGGGCAAAGGCTTCTTTACCACAGCCTTTTTTTCCATAGAATAACAAACCATGCCCAAGCTTAGGAAAACGCCCGGTTAGCGTATCCCAAACCTGTTGCTGCCATGGATAAATCTGTGCATTGACATCAAGCGGCATGGAGAATTCTCAAATTAAGCAAAAGAAGATGGATCCATCTGGTTTAAGCGATCCAGATCTTCCTGCGTATCAACACCTGGCGGTAAATTGGCTTCTGCCACAGCAATGGCAATACGGTGACCATTTTCCAGTACACGTAACTGTTCTAAAGATTCCAGTTTTTCCAGCACACCCATTTCCCAGGTTACATATTCCTGTAGCAGTTTCACGCGGTAAGCATATAAACCCAAATGACGATAAGCCCGATCATGCAGTTTTTGTTCAGTCAGCTTGGCACCATCACGGTCATAAGGAATCATAGCGCGACTAAAATACAATGCCTGATTGTGCTTAGACATCACAACCTTAACAATGCTGTCACGCTTGAATTCCTCTAAATGATGAATTGGCTCACACAGAGTAGACATTGAACAAGCCGGTTGATCTTCTAAGAGTTGCGCGACCTGTTTAACTAACTGGGCTGGCAATAAAGGTTCATCACCCTGCACATTCACGATAATGTCATCACTCGCCCAACCCTTGATTCGAGCGACTTCACTCAAACGATCCGTACCTGAGGGATGATCTGCTGAAGTCAGGACCACATCCACGCCTTCAGTACGGCAGACTTCAGCAATACGTTCATCATCTGTCGCCACACACAGGTCATCAAAGCCCTGTACTTTTTTAGCCTGATCCACGACACGCAGAATCATTGGACGACCATGGATTTCCAGCAAAGGTTTACCCGGCAAACGTGAACTGGAGAAGCGTGCAGGAATAACTATATGTTTCATCGTAAATAAACCTTAGGAAATAGAAATACCCTGTTGCTCTAATTGCTGCTGCAATATTGTATAACAGGCAGGTGACAAGACTGCATCGACTGGCACCACCCAGATATCGCGCTGATAATCTGGATACTGTTTGAGTAATGCCATAATTTTAACTGCATCTTTTTCAGTCGTAATGATCGGGCTATTATCATCAAATTGCAGATCTTCAATTTCATAATCATGATGGTCTGGAAATTCGTGACACTGGAATTGTTGCAGCCCCAGATATTCTAGCGTTTGATAAAAACGCTGTGGAAAACCGATGCCGACTACTGCATAAAAAGCCGCAGTTGGATCAAAGCTTTTGATGACATCTTGTTGATTTAATAGATAGGGCTGAGAGGCTGCAAGATGCATATGCAAAGGCGAAACTGGATTTGCTGCATGTTCAATCACGGTACCTTTTTCCAACCGGGTAACGGGTTCACGCAGATAACCTTCAGGTAAAAGTTTCTGGTTACCCAAACCACGGTTATTGTCCAGCACAATCCATTCGATCTGATGATTTAAAGCCCAGTGCTGCAAGCCGTCATCACAAATGATTAAATCCAGTCTATGCTTTTCTAGCAGAAGCTCAATGCTCTTCTGGCGATTTGGCCCCACAGCCATCGGCACACCAGTCGCTTGGACAATTAAGGCTGGTTCATCACCTACCACTTCAGGCAAGGTATTTAAATCGACATAAGCAGGAAAAGGACCTTTACCACCATAACCTCGGCTGATCACACCAATCCGTAGGCCTTTTTCAGTGAGGTAATCCACCAGATGAATCAGCAAAGGTGTTTTACCACTACCGCCTACGGTAATATTCCCAATCACCATTACTGGAATAGGTGCGGTATAGCTTTTTTTGATCCCTTTTTGGTAAAGCCAGTGATTGCTGACAAAACCCAAACGGTAAAGCCATGACAAAGGACGCAGCACAACCAGCCACTTTGCCTGTGTATTCCAAGCATCCTGAATGATCTGTGCCAAAGCCATGACTTAATGTTCCTCAAAATTACGTTGGTGCAGCTGATAATAAGCACCTTGACGTGCAATTAGCTCAGCATGATTACCCTGCTCTATAATACGACCCTGATCCATTACGACAATGCGGTCGGCATTTTCAATTGTTGATAGACGGTGGGCAATCACAATCGTAGTCCGATCTTGCATCGCCTGATCAAAGGCACGCTGAATAAAGTATTCAGATTCATTATCCAGCGCACTAGTCGCTTCATCCAGAATCAGAATCGGTGCATTTTTCAAAATGGCACGGGCGATGGCAATACGCTGACGCTGACCACCTGACAGATTCAGACCTTGAGCACCCAGTGGCGTATTATAACCTTGTGGCAAGGCCATAATGAAATCATGGGCATAGGCGGCTTTTGCCGCTGCAATGATTTCTTCATCACTCGCATTTTCTAGCTGGCCATAAGCAATATTTTCACGAACAGTACGGTTAAACAGCACTACCTGCTGGTTTACCATTGCGATTTGGGTACGTAAAGCAGTCAACTCATAATCAGTAATCGGTTTTTGATCCAGCAAAATTTGCCCGGATGAAGTTTCCTGATAACGTACCAACAGATTCACCAGCGAGGTTTTACCTGCTCCTGAACGCCCAACCAATGCTACAGTCTCGCCCGCTCTCACTTCCAGGTTAAAGTCATGAATCGCATGGTGACCATCGCCATAAACCAGATTGACATCTTTAAAGTGAATGTTGCCTTTTAAGGCATCATTGAGCTTGCCGGTATTATGTTCTTCAGGCATATCTAGCAATTCGAATACAGAATGTGCGGCCGCCATACCACGCTGAATTTTTTCATTCACATCAGTTAATGTCTTGATTGGTCGTGCCAACATGCCTGCAGCTGTAATATAAGCAACAAATTCACCCGCAGTCGTATCTCCCAGAATTTGTGGGCGCAACGCAATATACATCACGATACTGAGTGAAACTGACATGATCAACTGTACCACTGGACTGTTCAGCTGCTGTACTGCCACCATTTTCAAACCACGGCGCAGGTTTTCCAAAGAATTTTGTTTAAAGCGTTCCTGCTCATAAATCTGACCACCAAAACCTTTAACGATCAGATTGGCATTTACCGTTTCCTGAACCACATGGTTTACGTCACCCATGGTGTCCTGAACCTGTTGTGATAGCTTGCGCATCCGTTTTGAAGCTTTACTGATCACAAAACCAATCACAGGTCCAAAGATCAAAATACACATGGTTAAACGCCAGTTGGTATATAAAAGATATCCCAATAAGGCAATCGTGATCAGACCTTGCTGAATGATCGTTCTAAGTGCTTCAGTTGAGGCTGCAGTGAGCTGCTCAACGTTATACATAATTTTGGCCGTAATATGACCACTGGTATTGTCCAGAAAATATTGCGCAGGCAAACGCAATATTTTGGCAAAGACTTCCTGACGTATATTAAATACCAGATTACGCGAGATGACCGCCGTATAATACCCACCGAGGAATAGGCCTAGACCCCGAAAGAACATCAGTACTACCACTAAGAATGGGAAAAGTAAGGTGAAACCCTGGTCTCTGTTTTGAATCGCCTCAATAATATATTCCAGTAATTTGGCTACAGAAACTTCTGTCGCCGCATTAATAGAGAAACCAAGCAGGACAATTAAGGCTGTGCCCCAAAATGGTTTTAAATAGCTTAAAAGGCGAAGATAGACCTTAAAATCGTGCTTCACTAATAACCTCGAGTTGGTACTTTCGTACTGATGTTGACATTGACAAAGCCAAGTTGCCCTGCAACGTCCATGACACGAATAACATCCTGATGTGTCGCTTTTGCATCAGCGGCAATGACAAACATTAAATCACGACGTTCATTCGAAATCTGTTTAATTGCCGTATTTAAATCTGCTGCGTCTTTACTGGCAATAGACTGACCATTCACGGCATAGTGACCATTGGCATCCACAATCACTTCAATTTTCTGGTCAAAATTCTTTGGCGGTACACCTTGCGCATCTGGGAGCGTCAGGTTCATTCGGCTCATCTGGTTAAACGTGGTTGAAAGCAGCAGAAAGACCAAAATAAATAACAGGCAATCAATCATGGGCGTCAGATTGATATGTACATCTTCCACCTGGTTACGTTTAAATTTCATGCCACTGCTCCTAACTTGCTTTCTTGATGCGTTCTTCTACATCATCTGAAGCATTTAAATAGAACAGGTTGGCATGAAATAACGTTGCTTGCTGCTCAAGTTCCGCCACATATTCCTGAACCAGACGCTGGAAATAACGATGTGCAAATAAAGCAGGAATAGCAATCAGCATACCCGCTGCTGTCGTGATCAGTGCTTTGGAAATACCGGGCATCATTAAAACCGGGTCACTATTAGTACCGACATCAATCATTAAGAATGATTCGATAATCCCAATGACTGTACCCAGCAAACCGAGTAAAGGCGCTACTGCACTCAAAGTACCCAGAAAATTAATATTCTTTTCCAGATAGCCTATTTCCTGTGAAGCTACCACTTCCATCTGGGCACGAGCATATTGCTCAGACTGGTGACACGCTTCAAAACCAGCTGTAAATACACGACCCAAAGTACTGTTTTTTAAAGCTGAACTTTGCTGCAACTTTTGCATGGCTTGGTCTGCATTTTGTGCAGGACCCATCAGAAGTGAGTTGGGCAGTACCAGACTCTTTTTTAAACGAATGAAACGCTCAACTGAAATCGCCAACATAAATATCGAACACAATACCAGCGGCAGCATCAACCAGCCGCCTGCTTTAACCAATTCCCACATCTGATTTATTCCCCAATAAAAACAAATTTTAAATTAATTATTCATCGCCCAGGATTGAAAGAATCCCGTCCAGCTCTTCTAAAGAATGATAGCTAATGACCAGTTTGCCTTTCCCTTGCTTGTTGTAGTCAATTTTAACATCCGCACTAAAGCGCTCAGACAGACGCTGAGTCAACTGCTGAATGTCCGGCGCAATCGCTGCTTTTGGTTTTTCTGTTTTCGGTGCATTGTAGTCGCGTACCAACTGTTCGGTTTGGCGTACTGACAGGCTCTTTTCAATGACCATCTCAGCAACTTTAAGCTGATCTTTAGCCTTCAAAGTCAGGATGGCACGTGCATGTCCCATATCCAGCAGGCCCTGCTGCATAAAGTCTTTTACTTCTTCAGCCAGAGTTAGCAGACGCAGTAGATTACTTACTGTAGTACGTGCCTTACCGACGGTATCGGCAATTTCCTGATGGCTTAAACCAAACTCGTCATGGAAACGCTGCAAAGCCATCGCCTGATCAATCGGGTTCAGGTCCTGACGCTGAATGTTTTCGATTAAAGCTAATGCAATTGCGACCTGATCATTCAGCTCACGCACAATCGCAGGAACTTCAGTCAGACCTGCTAACTGTGCCGCACGCCAACGACGCTCACCCGCAATAATCTCGTATGGATAGCGTTCATCATCGACCGGACGGATCACGATTGGCTGCATGATGCCATGCTTTTCAATCGATGCGGCCAGTTCCTGCAGATCCTGCTCATTGATATAGCGACGTGGCTGATATTCACCACGTTTCAGCAGATTGACATCAATCTGTTTCAACTGACCATGATCAAGACCTTGTGCTTCGAGTTGTAATTTTTCTTTTTGAATTGATCCCAGCAAGGCATCTAAACCACGACCTTTGGCGAGTCCACGTTTCTTGACGGTCATGCTTTACTTCCTTTTTTCACTTTGCTTTTCTTTAATACTTCAGCTGCCAGATTTAAGTAAGCAACTGCACCCTTTGAACTTTTTTCAAAATAAATCACTGGTAGACCATGTGCCGGCGCTTCAGCCAGACGGATATTACGTGGAATCACGGTTTCATAAAGTTTTTTACCAAAATATTGCTCTAACTCTTCTGAAACATCACGGGTCAAGGCATTTCGTGCATCATACATAGTACGCAATACACCCACGATCTGCAGGTCTGGATTAAGTGCCTGCTGAATCCGGTCGATGGTTTGTGTCAGATCAGCCAGACCTTCGAGAGCATAATATTCGCATTGCATCGGAATAATCACGCCATCCACCGCTGCCAGTGCATTTACGGTGATCAGGCTTAAGCTTGGTGCACAATCAACAATGATATAGTCGAATGAAGATTCAATTTCCTGCAAAGCTTCACGCAAAATGAATTCACGGCCTTTCTGCTCGGCAATCGCCAGCTCCACACCAGCCAGATCACGGTTTGCCCCTAAAACCTTGTATCCGACTTCAGCCTTAGTAATCGCAGTTTCAATCGGCACTTCACCCAGCAATACATCAGTCACTGAATACAGCAGGTCATTTTTCTGAATCCCCGACCCCATGGTCGCGTTACCTTGAGAATCCATATCCACAAGCAAAACGCGTTTTTTTAGCACAGCGAGAGATGCCGCCAAATTTACTGCGGTTGTGGTTTTACCGACACCACCTTTCTGGTTGGCAATCGCAATAATTTGTGCCATGTTGACCCCGATCCTTCAAAAATTTTAAATACGTTTTAATAGAAGTAAATGACGTTGTTCGTCCAAGCGCGGAACCTTCAGTTCAATAATCTGACAGCTAAATTCATCTTTTAATGCTGCCACTTCCTCTTCAGGAATCAAACCTTTCATGGAAGCAATAATACTCTGCTCATGCATATACGGTTTAGACGCATTCACAAAATCTGTCAATGAAGCAAATGCACGACTGGTAATCACATCAAACTGACCCAGCTCATTGATACTGTCTTCATTTTCCACACGGGTTTGTACTGCAATGACATTTTTTAATTTTAGGTCTGCAATAAACTGCTTCAGAAAACGAATTTTTTTACCGTTTGAATCCAGTAGTACGCAATCACGCTCAGGCTGACATAAAGCAATGATCATGCCCGGCATACCACCACCAGTTCCGATATCGAGCAAACGACCTGCAGGCAAATCCTTCAAAATACTCAGACTGTCAAGCAGATGCTTAACCAGCATTTCCTTAGGATCACGGATTGCAGTCAAATTGTATGCTTTATTCCACAGTACCAAAGCGTCCTGGTACTTGAGTAATAAATTTAAAGCTTCATCAGACAGCTCTAAACCTAAAGCCTGGCTACCCTGCTTTAGTTCTTGAAAAAACGTGTGCATAAACAATCAACGCTCGAAAAAGTTAAGTGGAAGTATACCGTTTTCTCTATATTGGCACAGTAGGGAGTGCTTAGTGAATATTCACTTAAGCAGACTTCCCTTCACGGATCATTAAATCCAGTGCATTCAAACGCTCAGGCGTTCCCACATCCACCCAAATACCTGTCAATTTAGAAGCAGCAATCTTGTTTTCCAGCATTGCTGCTTTTAATAGTGGTGCTAAAGGACGTTTTCCAGCCTCTAAGCCTGCAAACATTTTCGGATGAATCACTGATACACCGCTAAAAGTCAGATTTTCACCACTGATCTGCTGATCAAAGATATAAGCCTTGCCGTCTGCAAGTGTGAAATCACCGTTTGGATGCTGTTCCGGGTTTTGTACCAATACCAGATGTGCCAGATTTTCACCCAGCTCAACATTCAATAAAGGTGCAAAGTCCATGGTTGTCCAGACATCACCATTGACCAGAATGAAAGGTTCATCACCAAGCAGTGGTAAAGCATTAATAATACCACCGGCTGTTTCCAGACCTTCACCTTCATGTGACCATAAAATCTTGACACCAAACTGTGAACCGTCACCCAACGCCTGAGCCAGTTTTTCACCTAGCCAGGCAGTATTGATGACAATTTCATTCACGCCTATCGCCGCCAGTTTTTCAATATGCCAGACAATTAATGGTTTGCCACCCACTTCCAGTAAAGGTTTTGGCGTATGCAAAGTTAAAGGACGCATGCGGTTGCCCAAGCCAGCCGCGAGAATCATCGCTTTCATTTAGGCCGCTACCTCGTATGAACCATATTTTGCTTCAAAGACAGGCATGACTTTTTCATGAATAAACTGCATAAATGGTTGTAATTCTGGATAGTCTTTGGTTTCTTCCAGTAGATACCACATCACACGTGGCAGGTCTTTTAGATAGCCAGATTTACCATCTCGCTCAAACAAGCGGACAAAAATACCTAAAATCTTGATATGACGCTGAATCGCCATCATATCCGCATCTTTTTTAAACTGTTCGAAATCACGGTCCTGTTTTGCAGCTGCTGGCAATAGGTCATAGAACACTTTAAACCAGCGATACACGCGATCTGCATTCCACTGTACATAAGCATCACGGGTAATAGAGATCAGGTCATAGGTATCAGCACCAATCACTGCATCCTGAAAATCAATCACACCCAGTTCGGTTTCATTTTCGATTTTCATCAGGTTACGGCTATGAAAATCACGATGCACAATGACTTGTGGTTGTGCCAAAGCAGCATTCGCCAGAATCGCAAATGTGCGCTTGATCAGCGCAGACTCTGATTCTGTTGGCTGAATTTTTAGAGCAGGCAGCATCCAGTCAGTCAGCAGCTCCATTTCAGAAATCAGCTTCTCATAAGAATAAGCAGGAAACTGACCTTCTCCCGGAATGGACTGTAGCTGAATCAGCTGTTTAAAACTTTGCTCATAATAGGTATCAACCGTCTGATCATTCAGCAAATTTGATAACAGCACATCACCAAAATCTTCGAGCAGCAAAAAGCCATTTTCCAGGTCTTTGGCCACGATGTGTGGAACACGTACGCCATGGGCATCAAAAAATTCATCAATCGTCACAAAAGGCACACAATCTTCTTTTTCTGGTGGTGCATCCATGAGCATAAATGTTTTATTATTCAGTTTGATTCGTGCATAACGACGAAAACTTGCATCGCCTGCTAAAAAATGTGTTTCAAATTGATCTGAACCGAGTACAGAAGCAATCCAAGATTGTATCAATTGTTCGCGTTGAGTATTCATTTGCAATAAATTCTAGTACAGGCTGAGTTTTTAAAGTGCTAAGTGTAGCTACTTATCAACTTTTTCTCTATGATGCGACAATAATTAATTGCGATAAAAGCATGATTGGTTAATGAGACAAATGAAGCATCACTTTAAAATAAACCCTCTAGCGACTGCGATCTTAACCCTTTTATGTAGTAGCTCGGTCTCAAGCTATGCTGCATCAAATGACTCATCCAATGTAAATGCGGAACAACTTAAACAACGCATTAATGAGACCTATCCCGGTGAAGCATTCTTCTCACAATATTATGTAGATAAATCTTCACCAGAAGCACAGCAGCGTCAAGGTAAATATCTCAGTTCAGCCTATTGTGAGGGCGCCTGGGTCACTCCTATTACACCTGATGCACCGACGATTGACCCTGAACAGGCAACTTCAACCATTACTGCAGACTATGGTCATTATAATCCGGCCGGTGATTCCTACTTAGAAGGCAATGTGGTCATTGATCAGGAAGGTCGCCAGATTCGTGCGGAACGCGTGACGATTGATCAGACTCAAACCTATGCTAAGGCAGAAGGTCAAGTCCAATTGGCCCAAGGTGGCTTGATTTCGCAAAGCGATGATATCAATTACAACCTAAAAACCCAGCAAGGTGACTTAAACAACAGTTTTTTCATTGCCGAAGAACAGCATGCGCATGGCCGTGCTGAAAAGATTGCCAAAACCTCAGACGATACGCTTGAACTGGAAAATGCCACCTATTCTACCTGTCCACCTGAGCAAAAGCCGACCTGGAAAATTCAGGCAGACCAAATCAAGCTAAATCAGGAAACCGGTCGCGGTGAAACCCGTAATACCAAGCTCTATGTGAAAGATGTTCCGGTACTGGCTGTTCCTTATTTTAACTTCCCAATCGATGATCGCCGTACCACAGGGATTCTGACGCCAACTTTCGGATTTACTAATGATGGTGGTCTGGAACTGGGTGTGCCGGTTTATCTCAACCTGGCACCACAATATGATGCGACTATTACGCCACGTTATATTAGTGACCGTGGTGCGATGCTGGATGGCGAGTTTCGTTATTTAACAGAAAATTATGGTGAAGGCCGGATTTGGGGTGGCTACCTGCCATCTGATGAAAGTTATGACAATAAAGACCGTAAAGACCTGCACTTCCTGCATAACTGGCAAATCAACGATCAGTTCTCAACAAATCTTGAATATAATTACGCATCAGACAAGGACTTTTTTGCCGATCTGGATAATAACCCAGATTCAAAAACAGACCTGAACTTGCGCCGCGCCTGGGAAGTTAATTATAAAAATGGCATCCCTGGCTTAAAAGCTCAGTTTAAAGTTGAAGATTTCCAGACACTTGATCCTGCCGTTCTGGATGAAGACCGTCCTTATGCGCGTTTGCCGCAGCTTTTGGTGAATTATAAGACCGGTAACCCACTGGGTTTACAATACGAATTTAATAACGATACGGCTTATTTCCAGAAAGACATCAGAAATACTGAAAATATTGATACCGGTGATGAAGCCATCTATCAACCAAGTGGTACACGAATCTATAATGATTTCTCGGTACGCTATAATCACTTTACGCCTTGGTCATTCTTCATTCCTCAGGCGACATTACGCAATATCAATACTTTCTATGATCAAGATACTATTGATCGTATTAATAATAATCAAACCAGCTCATCAAGTGAAAATCATTCTATCGTAGTACCACAATTTACGCTGGATACCGGTTTAATTTTTGAAAAAGATGGTCGCTATTTACAGACCTTGACGCCTCGCCTGTTCTACGCTTATTCACCGTATGAAAACCAGCGCAATCAGCCAAACTTCGACTCTGTCGTAGCCTCAATTAATTATGACCAATTATTTAGTGCACGCCGCTTCTATGGTAATGACCGCTTAGAAGACAATAACTTCGCTTCTTTAGGTCTTAGTTACAGTTTATTTAATGAAGAAGGTTTAGAGCGATTACGCGCCAGTGTGGGGCAAAGTTTCTTCTTCGAAGATCGCCGTGTCACCCTAGATCGTGAGGCAGATGAATTTGACCGTGAAAGTCATACTGGACCAGTTATTCAGCTTAGAAGTCAGTTAAACAAAAACGTGCATGTCAACCTGAATTCTAGCTGGATGTCGAATGGCTCCAATGCCCAGCGTGATGTACAGGTTTATTATACGGGCGATCAAGGCAATCTGTATAACTTAGGCTATTTCTATCGTAAAGATATTCCAAACCGTCAGGAAAGTTATGATCAGGTGGTTGGCTCATTTATCCAGCCAATTGCCAATAACTGGCGTCTGGTCGGCCATGCGCAATTTGACCTGGATAATAGTGTCGCACGTGAATATTTACTTGGCGTAAACTATGAGTCATGCTGTTGGGGAGTATCTGTCTATGGCCGCTCATACTACAATGACCTAGACGATATCAATGACCCAGATGTGAAAGCGAAACGTGCAGTAATGGCTGAAGTAACGCTTAAAGGTCTTGGCGGGTTAAGCAACAAGCTAACCTCATTACTAGAAAATCGTATTCTAGGTTTTAACAATATCAATCAAACTTGGACAGAACGTTAATGAAGACAAAACAGTTAAAACAAATTTTTAAAGCGACCGCACTTGCGCTATGTCTTTCTTCAGCGATGACGACTTTTGCTGTTGCCCAACCTAAAGATGAAGTTGTAGCTGTTGTCGACAATAGCGCTATTCTGCGTAGTGATCTGGCACAAAGCGTTGCTGAAATTTCTCACCAGTTGCAAAAGCAAAACAAGCCTGTTCCACCACAACCTTATCTTGAACAACAAGCACTTGAACAGCTAATTGTACGTCAGGCTCAACTGGAACAGGTAAAACGCTACAATATCCGTCCAGATGAAAAATCTTTAAATGAAGCAGTGCTTAAAGTAGCACGTGATTCAGGCTCCCCTAGCTTGGAAGCTTTCCAGCAAAAACTGGATGCTATCGCGCCGAATACGTATGCCTCTTTGCGTAACCGTATTGCAGAAGATCTAGCACTTAGCCGTTTACGCCAGCAAGCCGTAAATTCACGTATCCAGATCAGTGATCAGGATGTGAAAAACTTCCTGAATACACCGCAAGGTCAAGCTTTGTTAGGCAGCCAGGTACATGTTCTGCATTTACGTATAACCGGAGAAAATGCACAGCAGGTTGCAGCACAGGTAAGAAATGACTTGAGTAGCAGCAATGATATTCAGGCGATCAGCAAAAAATATTCAACTGGCGATATTAAAGTAGATGCGTCTGATATGGGTGTTCGAAACCTGTCAGAAATTCCAGGAGAACTCGCTGCACGTGTTTCTACCCTGCAAGCGGGTCAAACATCAGAACTGATTCCAGCAGCAGATGGTGTGCATGTCCTGAAACTTCTAGAACGTAAAGGTGGTGAGCAAAAAGCACTGGTTCCTCAGTACCAGACTCGTCATATTCTGATTCAAACATCAGAAGTGGTTAGCCCAGAAAATGCCAAACAGATGATTGATAGCTTGTATGCGCGTCTTAAGCAAGGTGAAGATTTTGCAGTATTGGCATCTACTTTCTCTAATGACACAGGTTCAGCGCGTGATGGCGGAAGTTTAGGCTGGGTCAGCCCAGGTGTCATGGTACCTGAATTTGAACAGCGTATGAAAAGTACGCCAGTAGGTCAGATTAGTGAACCATTCCAGTCACAATTTGGCTGGCATATCCTGCAAGTGACCGATACACGTCAGCAAGATATGACTCAGGAATATCAGGAACGTATGGCACGCCAGATCCTGGGTGAACGCCAGTTTGATGCTGAGCTAGATAGCTGGTTACGTGAAACTCGTAGCAATGCCTATGTAGAAATCAAAGATCCTCAGCTAGATCCTAAACGCGCTCGTTAATATAAGAAAAGAAAGCCAGCATAATGCTGGCTTTTTTAATGACTTAATTCTTTAAGCAATAAAAAAGCCTCTTATTAAGAGGCTTTTTTATTTCAGATCCGATTAACGATTGTTTTCGTCGTCAGAAGAATCTTCAAATTTTGAATCGTTGTCAAAACCAGCGCCTTGACCACCGAAACCAGCGCCTTGACCACCAAAGCCAGCGCCTTGACCACCAAAGCCACCTTGACCGCCGAAGCCACCAGCAGCACCTTGACCACCGAAGCCACCTTGACCGCCGAAGCCGCCTTGACCACCAAAGCCAGCGCCTTGACCGCCGAAGCCACCTTGACCGCCGAAGCCACCAGCAGCGCCTTGACCACCGAAGCCACCTGCGCCGCCTTGACCACCGAAGCCAGCACCTTGTGGACCAGCAGGAGCACCAGCTGGACGAGGGTTACGAGCAGGTACAACTGTAGAAATCGCGTGTTTGTAAACCATTTGGCTTACTGTATTTTTTAATAATACAACGTATTGGTCAAAAGACTCGATGTGACCTTGTAATTTGATACCGTTTACCAGGAAGATAGAAACTGGAATACGTTCCTTACGGAGAGAATTCAAGAATGGATCTTGTAAAGTTTGACCTTTAGACATGTTATAACTCCAAAAATTTAAAAATCAGCGCAAAAAACTATCTCTATTTTTCAATTAAAAATTATAAAAAAGATAGTACTCAAATTTTGCTTTATCCGTGACAGTTTCGCAAGTCTTCTTGGGCCTGCTCGAGCGTAAAATATGTTGTAAATTTATGCTTTTCTTGCAAAGATCTCAACCAGGTATATTGACGTTTGGCAAGTTGTCGTGTCGCAAATAAAGCCTTATCCTCCATTTCCCGTTGTTTTTCATGACTTAGGTCACCTTTTTTTAAGAATTCTATGGCTTGGCGGTAACCTACTGAACGCATTGAGGGTAAATTTTCGTCAAAATCGTATTTTCCCATTAATCCTTTAACTTCATTTAAAAATCCGTTTTTCCACATAATTTCAAGACGTTTTTCAATACGTTTGTGCAATTCTAACCGATCGGGCATTAAGGCATAATTATGGAAACTGTAACGATATGGTAAATTTTTTGGTTGTTCTGCTTGTAGTTTTGTAATCGGTTTGCCTGTCAGCTTAAAAACTTCTAATGCACGGATAATTCGCTGTTTATCACTGACTTTAAATTTCTGGCCAGCTAAGGGATCTACCTGACATAATTCAGCATATACCGCTTCCCACCCTTCACGAGCGGCTTTCTCTTCAATCTGGGCACGTACTGCGTAATCTGCACTTGGTAAATTATCAGATAAACCTTCAAGTAAGGCTTTAAAATACAGCATGGTGCCACCCACCAGAATTGGGGTTTTACCACGCGCATGAATATCATCAATCAGACGGCAAGCATCTTCGACAAAGTTTGCTGCAGAATAGACTTCCAGCGGACTAATAATATCGATCAAATGATGCGGATAGCGCTCTAATTCCTCTTTAGAAGGTTTCGCTGTACCAATGTCCATTTCCTGATAGACCAGCGCAGAATCGACAGAAATCAGCTCAAAATGACCTTGCTCGTATAGTTCACATGCCAAAGCAGTTTTACCGCTTGCAGTTGGTCCCATTAAATTGATGACCGGCAGTTGATTGGACATGTAAGGCTACTCTCCCCGAGCAAAAAGTTTATCAAGTTGAGACAATGGAAATGCTCGCCAGGTTGGACGACCATGATTACATTGGCTCGCAAATTCAGTTTGTTCCATCTGACGCAGCAAAGCGTTCATTTCAGACAGACTCAACATTCGATGTGCACGTACCGCACCATGACAGGCCATGCCCGCAAGAATCTGATCACGTTTTTGCATTAAACTTTGTCCCTGATCATTCGGATCCAGATCATTCAATAATTCAGGGATCAAGGCATCAAAATCAGCCTTATGTAAAATGGCCGGTACGCCTCGCACAATGACCTGTTCATCACCATACTGGTCAATTTCCAGACCTAAACGAGCAAGTTGATCTTTAAGTTCGTCAACACGCATGGCTTGCATACGACTAATGCTTACCACTTTAGGAATCAGTAATTGCTGGGATATCCAGAATTCCGGTTTATCCCAAGCCATTTTCATCTGTTGCAGCAGAATACGCTCATGCGCCGCATGCATATCTACAATGATTAAGCCTTCGGTATTTTGCGCCAGAATATAAATACCATGCAGCTGGGCGATCGCAATCCCTAAAGGATGCTCATCCACTTTACTATGTAAATGTGACTGTAATGCATTCGATGCTGAATGACTGGTTTCTGCTTCAGTTTCTCTTAAAGGAGCGAGATAACTTTTCAGGGCATTATTCAGCTGCTGCGAACCCGAATATGACTTATTGTAATCCTGCGCATAATGCACAGTTTGTGGACCTGATGACTCAAAATCCGTTAACACATCAGAAGCTTCTTCTTCACGCTGATGATACGGAGATGTGACTGGAATAACCGGTTGAGTGGCTACGGACTGATGCAGGCTGAACTGCTCCTGATAGCGCGGCTGAGGTGTTATCGCAACAGCTTCAGACTCAGTTTTCATGGCCTCAGCCAGATCAGCGGTCGCAGTCTGGAATTGCGCCAGGGTTTCCTTGGCATAGTGACGTACAAATTCATGTACTTCACGCTGGTTCAGGAAACGAATTTCATGTTTGGTCGGATGCACATTGACATCAATACTTTCTGGATCGATTTCCAGAAATAGTAAATAAGCAGCATGCTGATGGCCATGCAGGATACCATCATAAGCCATACGCAAAGCGTGCGAAATGGTCTTGTCTTTAACAGTCCGGCCATTCACATAGACATATTGCAGATCGGCTTGAGCCCGTGCATCCGAAGGATGTCCGAGCCAGCCTGATAAACGCATATTGATACTGTCTGCATCAATCCAGTAAGCATTTTCAGTAAACTGACGGCCAAGTAATTGTTGCACACGCTGAAAACGCAAAGCACCACTATCTGCAACTGGCAAATTCAGCTTGATGGTTTGGTTATGTTCCAATACAAAGCGAATATCGAAATGCGTTAAAGCCATACGGCGGACAATTTCTTCGATATGTCCAAATTCAGTGCCGGGCTTTTTCAGGAATTTGCGCCGCGCCGGAACATTGAAGAATAAATCCTGCACCCGGATCTGAGTTCCTTTAGATGCCGCGACCGGTCGAATCTCCTGATGATCAAAAGCCGTACCGTTCACTTCCACCTGATAGCCAATCCCATCTTCATTCTGGCTACTGGTTAAAGTCAGACGAGACACTGCGGCAATTGAGGCCAATGCCTCACCACGAAAGCCCAAACTGGTAATCGCATGCAGCTCTTCAGCCGTTTGAATCTTACTGGTCGCGTGACGCATCACGGCCAGTGGCAAATCTTCATGATGGATACCACGGCCATTATCAATGATTTCAATCAGCGTACTGCCGCCCTGTTCCACCCGGATAATCAACTCGGTCGCACCTGCATCAATCGAGTTTTCCAGTAACTCCTTGACCACAGATGCGGGCCGTTCAATCACCTCACCTGCTGCAATCTGGTTCGCCAGCGCAGGATCAAGTGCACGGATACGGCGTATGCTTAAATCATCAACCATTTGGGAATTCACGCTCCAAAGCTTGCTGTAATGCCAGATTAGAAGAAATCAGACTCGCGGTACGGGTCAGCTCATCTTCTGATTTTAAAATTTCAATAATTAAATCGGCTTGCGGGATTTCATCACCCCCCTTAGAAGGCCATTCGAATAAAAATAGCGCATTGGGAGTTTCTAAATAATCCCGGATCCCCATCAATTCAAGTTCATAAGGGTCATTAAGACGATATAAATCAAAATGAAAGATATCCTGACCATTCACCTGATACGGTTCCACCAGCGTGTAAGTCGGACTTTTTACTGAGCCTTTATGACCGAGCTGTTGTAAGTAATAACGCGTCAGCGTGGTTTTCCCCGCACCCAAGTCACCAATCAGATATATAACGCCCGCAGAAAAATTATTTGCCAGAACTTTGGCCAGATTTTGGGTGTCATCTTCATGTTTTAAAGTGACGTTAAATGAATAAGGCATATTACTCACGACATGATGAAAAAGAATAATTATGATAGCATCGCAACGCTTTAAAAGCCTATTTACCTCTGTGAGAAACTGTATTTTTTCACAGCATCCGTTCCAGACCAGAGATAGATCCACGTTGTGATGACTTCGACTGTTGAATTTAGCCCACCCATGCTGAATGGGGTGACGGCAAGTAAAGTATTCCTGCAAGCGACAGCTGATTCACCCAAGACAGTCTATGCCTATCTCTGTGCACAATTTCCACATATTGATCCGAGCGAATGGCAATCCCGTTTCGATAATGGTCTGGTTTACGATGCTCAAGGCAATACCTTAACCATCGAAAGTTCTTTTCAAGCGAATACTCATTGTTTTTATTATCGTTTTTTGGCACACGAAGTGCATGTTCCTTTTCAGCATCAGATTCTGTTTGAGAATGAACATTTGCTGGTGGTGGATAAACCGCATTTTTTGACCATGAGTCCTACTGGAAAATATGTACAGGAAACCTTGCTGGTACGCCTAAAACAGCAAACTGGAAATGAACATCTTACTCCGATTCATCGCTTAGATCGTGAAACGGCAGGTGTGGTGCTGATTTCAAAATGTGTGCAATCGCGTGGGGTTTATCAGCAAATATTTGCGACTCGGCAGGTACAGAAAACTTATCATGCGATTGCGGTTTATCGTAATGATTTAAGTTTTCCGCTCATCACAAAGCTCAAAATGGAAAAAGGCCAGCCCTTTTATACCATGCAGGTGGTAGAAGGAGAGCCTAATAGCGAAACTGAAATTCAATTGCTGCAACATAATGGGCAATGGGGCAAATATGAGCTAAAACCGCATACAGGAAAACAGCATCAGTTAAGGGTACACTTAAGCCATTTAGGGATTCCGATCCAGAATGATCCTTTTTATCCGCAGGTTTCCCATAAGGCGGATGATGATTTTTCTGCACCTTTACAGCTACTGGCCAAACACATTCATTTTACGGATCCAGTTACCCAAAAGCAGATGCAATTTAGCTCTGAACTTGAATTGACACTGTAAATCTCTTGTCATTACAGATTATTTTCTAAAAACGGCAACTTGAGGATTGAAATCCCAAAGTTATCGATTAGAATAAGGCGAAAAGTTAAGTAATTTAAAGCTTTGAAAATATTATGAGAAAAACTGAAGTTTATCAAATTCGCCTGGATTCCCAAGAAAAGAAACAGGCATTTGCAGTATTTAAACAATTGGGGATTACGCCGGCTCAGGCAGTTCGTCTTTTTTTTAAACAGGTTGTTCTGACCAAATCAATCCCCTTCTCGATTGAAAATCAGAATATTAATCTGGAACAGCTGATCAAGTTACGCAAGCAGAAACAGAATGAACTTAAGGCAGAACAAACCTCAAGTCCAAGTACTACAGCTATTCCAGCAGATCATCAGGAAATGAATCTGGATGATGATCATTTTGATTTATTTGAAGAACTGAATGCTATTTTAGGTGAAAGCGACAAAATTTAACATTGTTGCATTTACGAACAATTCTTAAGTTTCTCTCCTTTCAAACTTCGCTATGCTTGATGTTAATGATAAATAATAAAATTAACATGGAGTAAGCCGATGATCGTGCGACGTGCCCAGTCAGAAGATCTACCTAACCTGGCCGTTTTATTTGATGAGTACCGTCAATTTTATGGTACTTCTTCCAATCTGGATTTATCTTACGAGTTTCTGAAACAGCGTTTTGAAGATGGTCAAACTGTCATTTTTATCAACACTAAGGATGATATTTTTACCGGATTTATTCTGCTGTATTTAAGATTTTCCTCAGTCGCATGTTCTACTTATTATGTGCTGGACGATGTCTATATTAGCCCGCCTTATCGCCGGCATGGTGCAGCCAAGCAACTGATTGACACTGCTATCTTGTTTGCCCGACATGAAAATGCGCTTCGAATCAGCCTGGAAACGCAAAAAACCAATTATCAGTCACATAAACTTTATGAGTCACTTGGATTTATTCAGGACAATGAATTCGTGACTTTCCATTGTTTCCTGAAATAAATCCCAGACTTTATTCGGTACGGAATTTTGCCTGTGCCACTTGTTCTGCGTCCAGATAGGTCCATTCCCCTATTGCCAGTTCACTCAAGGCCAATGCACCAATCTGGGCACGATGCAGCTGCTCCACTTTATTGCCAACAGCTGCCAGCATACGTTTCACCTGATGATAAACCCCTTGATGAATGGTCATTTGCAGACGATTTTCATCTAGACGAACAATATCTGTAGCAGCAAAGGTGCCTTTTTCATTTCTCAATTCCACACCCTGTTCAAGCTGTTGAATCTGCTCATCTGTCACGGGATCGGCAGTAGTCATCTGATAGACTTTCGCTACATGTTTCTTAGGATGGGTCAATGCTTGTAGAAACTGACCATCATCCGTCAGTAATAATAGTCCGGTAGTGTCCTGATCGAGACGACCTACACATTGAATTCCACGGTTTAACAGAATGTCATCAAACAGATCAAATACACTGAAATGATGGGTAGCCTGATGTGAGCACTCATAATCTTGTGGCTTGTTGAGTGCAATATATACTTTTTCCCGATAGCGGTATTCATGACCATAAATACTAAAGGTCAGATCTTGCAGATTTAGTTTATGCTTGGGATTATCAATGATTTCATTCTGAATCGAAACAGCACCATTTTTAATCAGTTGCTGACAATGTTTTCGTGAACCGAAACCCTGTGATTGCAACATTTTTTCCAATAGCATCCATCTGAACCTGTTTAAATGAGCGATAGGCGCATTCTATACTGAAAACTAACCAGATTCATTTCTTGTAGGGCTTTCCCCCTTTAAATGGCTAAAAAGCCTATAATCCTGTGACTTTTCATTTTTTTTATCTCCTCATGTCCCAACTTGATCTGAATCTGCTTGTTCTTCTGGTTTTATTGGCTTGCGGTATTTTTAGTCATAATACTGCTGTGACCATTGCTGCGGCCGTGTTGATCGTCCTGAAGATTACACCTCTCAATGACCTCTTACCTTATGTACAGCAACATGGCTTAAATATCGGGATTATTATTTTAACCATTGGTGTATTGGCTCCGATTGCTAGCGGGAAAATTCCCGGTGACAGTATTCTGAAATCATTCCTGAGCTGGAAATCTTTACTGGCAATTGCAATCGGTCTATTTGTTGCCTGGCTTGGTGGACGTGGGGTGAAACTGATGTCGAGTCAGCCTGATGTCGTTGCAGGTCTATTAATTGGTACGGTCGCAGGTGTGGCGGTACTTCGTGGTGTCCCAGTCGGGCCATTAATTGCAGCCGGGATTTTATCGTTATTGATTGGAACGCAATAAGTCTTTAACCATGATTGTGCAATATTCTTAAAAATTAATATTCTAAAATTAAGAACTGCATAGTATTAAATCACATGATCAGCGACATGGATGTCGCTCGTTGGATTGAGGTACAGGATGTACCTTCAATCCAACAAAAGATTTTTGTTACTTTTGATCTTTCAAAAGTAAAAGCTCAGGTTAAATACTAAAATTTAAAAACCCAAATTTTATTCCACAAACAGCAAAGCCAAACGCACCTGATCATAACCCATACGCGGACTGGTCAGTTCTACGATCGGACGTAATTTAATACTGCCGTCATCATTGAAATGATCTGAGTTTTGACGTTTGGTTAGACGTTTATAAATCTTGCGGACTTGTTCAACAACTTCTTCACCCGGATGAGCCACCGAAATATCCAGCCCTTGCTCTTTATGCAAACGTCCCAAATGGTTAATGATAGTAGCAGGTGTCAAGCCACGTTCAGTTGCAATATCGGAAATCTCATAACCTTCTTCAAACAATTCACGGGTTTCATCCAAGGTTGCAGTCGCGTAGTTTTGCTTGCCACCATTTTTAGCAATTTTCTTCTCATTGCGCTGGATCTCGACTTCGTTCAAAGTGCCACCACAATGACGGATAAAGGCCTTATGCTGTACAGTCAAATCTACATTTTCAAAATTCGCTTCTGCTTCATCTGACAGTTCCTGAAAACGGCGATCAGCCTTAATGGCAAGACTATCCAGTTCCAGAGCCTGTTCATTAAAGCCTTTTAGACGTAATCCATTTAAGCTTTTCAAACGAGATAATGCTACATAACCTTGCCCTTTTTCAAAGGTATGGCTCAGGTCAATCTCAGCAGCTTCTAGCGTCATGCCTTGAGACTTATGAATGGTAATCGCCCAAGCCAGACGTAGTGGAATCTGCTGGAAACTGGCAATGGTTTTGCCTGCTTCATTATCCACTGACCAGGTTTCAGGTTCTACAATCAGGGTAGTTCCGTCTGTCAGTTTGACCTTTGGCAAAACGCCATGCTCATCATCATCTTCAAAGCCGATCACTTCACCCAAGCTGCCGTTGATATAGCCCATATCAAAGTTATTTTTCACGAACATGACCTTGGCATGTTTTTTCAGGGTTAAGGCTTCGGGTGCACGGACTGAAGACTTTAAGGTTTCAATCAGTTTTTCATTGCCATCACATTGCGCATCAAACTGGCGGGGATCCTGATCAATTTCATTCAGATGCTTAAAGTTAATGCTGTCGACATCCATATTGTGGGTGTAGAGACGTGTATAGGTATCGCCAATGTCCTGCTGACGTGTGGCCTGTAATGCTGAACGATGTTCAGGTGAAATGGCCTGCGCACGAATGGCATTCAGAATATCATTCAGGTAGTCATTACCCTGACGATGCTGCTCAGTCAGATAACAAACCCGAAATTTGGCTTCAACCCAGGCATCCGACATAAAGCAGAATTTATCGCGGTTACGTTCATCATTTTTTCCAACGGGTGGCAACTGGAAAAAGTCCCCTGCAACAATGACCTGAATCCCGCCAAAAGCTTCATCACTTTCCTTGAAATATTTCAGTACTTGATTGACCAGATTGAGCTGCTTGGCATGCAGCATGGAAATTTCATCAATAATCAGAACTTGCGCATTTTCCAAGTGTTCTTTCAGGTATTTACGCTCTTTCATGCGCTTCAGGTCTTCTTCAGACAAAAAGTCTTTGATTCCGATTCCGGCCCAGGTATGAATGGTCATGCCATTCATATGCGTTGCCGCAATACCAGTCGATGCAGTAATGGCGACCGATACCTTACGGGCTTTCAGATAATTAATATATTGATTGAGCGTATAAGTTTTCCCTGCACCCGCAGAACCGGTTAAAAAGACATTTTCCCCTGCTTTTAAGAGCTTAAGTGCAGTTTCCTGTTTCATAAAAGAGATACCGTAAAAGAACGGCTATAGCCTAACGATTTTTGCAGGAAAAGTTAAGCTTCACGGATAGAAAAGCACTGAATCCGGTCAAGCCTGCAGGTTTAACCAGTTAATAAAATGCTGGGCAATATTGATATATTCAACTTGCGCTTTTTGATTATTTGGATACTCAAGCTGGTCAAAGATGACTTGGTCATTCTGCAACTGACAGCCTAAAATCAGAGGTAATTTGATTGCAGGATGTGACATGCGAAAAGCCACATATTCACCTTCGACTATACGCTGTGCATAACTTGCAGCCAGACAGTTCCGGAATATTCTGGCCTCTTCAATAATCCGCTCTAGTGTTTTCAACTCCTCAAACCGCCAATTAAAATACAGTAGAAAATGTGCCTGTGTGAGTGGCCTCCAGCTGGCTAAAGCAAAGTCTTTTTTGAGCTTGGCAATAATCTCTTGCTTCTGAATCTGTTCATGCCAGGCAACTGCCTGCGTAAATAAACTGGTCCAGCTTAAATTCTTAGGCACTTCCGTTTGAGTAGAAAAATACTCCGGCAGATAATCACGGATATAACCATCAAAACAGGATTCCCGCACATGTCTGGCATGCAAGTAAAAACGCTTCCTGAACTCTACAAATGGAATCTGGTTACGTTGTAGTACATTATAAAAATCGCGGTCTTGCTGAGTTTGGGGCCGAATATAAACCAGCACATCCTCAGGCAAATCACAGGTAATCTTATACAGATGCTGCATATAAGCTTGCATGACCCGACTTAAGTTAGCATAGACCCTTTTGGTCATCTGATCATCCATTGCCACTACATCCCGCAATAATCCGATCCATTCATCCAGATATAGAATCGATGGACTAATCGCAATGCGATGATCCTCAATAGCCTGACGCGTCCCTTTGAGAACAACTGTTCGATTCAGCTCATGCTCAAACCAGTGATGCTGAAGGGCATATTGATGAACATCATCAATAAATAGACGTGCTGCGATATATTGAAAATATTGCAAGGTAGCTAAAACAATCTGCGGATGAATATGATGCGTATCGATAAAGCTTAAGGCTGTTGCTGCTACCCGCACACTGCTATGTTGAATATTGCTGCTCAGCCAATCCAAGATTTCCGCAGGCTGTTTAAATAGCCAGTTCACTACCCGATGACAATCAAATAAGGGAAGTTTGGCGACTTTTTTTTGCCATAAATAAGGATTATTTTCCAGAAAATTGCGTTTGGATAGCAGATCACTCCGATGCCAGCTATCACGATTCATCAGCCGGACAAAGCCCAGTAGATGACTTTGCTCTTCGGCATGCCGATACAGCAAACGGATATCGTCAATATGGTCATTCAACTCATGCAGATTGAACCGGTTTTCAAAGGATAAGGAGATAATCCGGAAGGTCGCGGGGTGCAGAAACTCAGGCGCACTAAAACAGAAGGCATCCAGACTGTCCATCACTGACTGAATCGATAGAAACTCATCTGGCTGTAAATATTGCAAGGAGAAGATTAGCTGTAGCTGTTTTAAGATATTCGCCGGAATCTCATGACCGCTTTGAATCCAATTGCTGATCAAAGGCTGAGTATAAACTTCAGCCTTAATCATAAAGGAGTCGATAATTTCAGCCTGCACAAGCGACATCTGCTTTAAGCAATTAGCAACTCGTTCAGGCGCATTAACCCATATATAGACTTGATCAATAATAAGTTGACGGAGCTGTTTGGCCTTATCCCGTAAAAACAGGGAATGTTGAGGCTTTAAATCGCCAGTCAGAAAGTAAATATCCTGAAAGAAGAATTCTTCCAAAGCCTCTGCTTTACCCAGCCTAGAATCAATGTGCATTTCTGCTAAGGCATGAGGACTTTCCGGATTTAAATCTTGTGGCATATACAGCTGGATATTTAATAAGCCATTAAGCAGATCAATTCGATGCTCATCCTGATGAATCCTGAATAAATTCTGGGCATTCACATGACCAATAAGCGCCATTTGATCCAGATACAGCTGATTTAACTCAGGAAAAATACTGAGGCATTGTTGAGCAAGCTGTCTGAATGACAGTAACAAACCCTCCTGTTCCATATTTCCCCCTTCGTTTTAATCCTATTGAGTTACAGACCTACTGAATTTCAATCTTTTAAAATCACTTTTTCCTTTCTATTACAGAAATTGAAGCATGGTAATTTTTTAGACGATTCGATCTCAATGTAAAGCAAAGCAGGAATGATGAAAAGACCTAGACTTCATCTTGCCGACGTCTGTCAGCCAACAGTTCTAGCCCCTGATAGATCTTTTGTTGTAAATGCTCACGAAAATCAATCAGATCATTCTCATGCTGCACATGATGAATCGGCTGCCGTGGCATAAACTGAAAATAAAAAGGCAAGCGTTTGGGAAACAGATTTTTAGGTAAGGAAGGAATCACATCACCATGACGTAATAATTTATTGAGTTGGGGGATTTTTAATAATTTTTGAAAATACTTATGTTGAATGATTTTATTTGCATCAAATCCAATCTCATAGATTTCATCACCGCCAAGTGCAGCAAAAGGGACAATATCATATTGAAACTCTTGAGCTAATTTCAGAAAACCGTAACGCTCTTTCCAGATCAGCTGATACTGCTCACCTTCCCGTTTCAGCACTTCACGGCCACCACCCGGAAAGACCAGAATCGAGTAGCCTTGCTGCATGGCCGAGCGGACATAGTCCTGTACACCATCAATAGCACCAAATTTCTTCACTGCTTCACGCCATAGCGGCACATAAAAATGGCTATGATCAGCAATACTGACCACAGCCACTTGATGTTCGTTGTACAGGTAATCAATCAGCATTGGCGCATCAAAGATGCCATACATGGAATGATTACCCACATACATTGCAGGTCGACTGGCATCAATATTTTCAGCCCCTAAAAAAGTAGGCGTGAAATACAGTTTGGATAAGGCACTTAAGCGCCTGATCCATGCTCCGTCATGCTTGACCTGCAAAATATGCTCCCGGCTTATGCCACGCGTTTTTGTACCAGGATTGAACCCACTGAGTAGCCTGCACCAAATGAACACAGTACGCCATATTCGCCGTCTTCAACTTCATTTGCAGTACGGTGTAAGGCAATGATGACACCTGCGGAAGAAGTATTGGCAAACTCATTCAGAATGATGGGTACCAGACCTGGCTTGGCATTTTCTTTGCCCACTACCAGTTTCAGAATCAATTCATTCATGCTGGCATTGGCTTGGTGCAACCAGAAGCGTTTTACATCTGTAGGTGCAATATGATTTTTCTCAAGTTGAGCAGTAATCATCTTGGCAACCAGTGGACACACTTCTTTAAATACCTTACGACCGTCCTGACGGAAACGTTTGTCATCGATATCAGCATTTTCAGACGTATTCAGGAAACCGAAGTTATTGCGGATATTGTTCGAGAACTGGGTAAATAATGAAGTATCCAGAATCTCGAAACCGGTTTTAGTTTCAGTATCTTCAATGATCGATGCAGTTGCGACATCACCAAAAATAAAGTGACAGTCACGTGAACGGAAATCGGTATGTGCAGAGGTGATTTCAACATTCACTAGCAATACACGACGTGCACCTGCTTTGATGGCATCGGCAGCCTGTTTCAAACCGAAAGTTGCTGCTGAACATGCGACGTTCATGTCATACGCATAACCTTGAATACCCAGAGCAGTCTGGATTTCAATCGCAACCGCAGGATAAGCACGTTGCAGGTTTGAACATGACAGGATCACGACATCGATATCTTCAGCAGTAACACCGGCATTTTCCATCGCCTGTTTAGCGGCAGTCACGCCCCATTCTGCCTGAAGGGAAATTTCATCATCTGAACGTTCACGTAGATTTGGACGTAAACGTTTTGGATCGAGGATGCCAGTTTTTTCTGACACATAACGGCGTTGTACGCCTGACGCTTTTTCAATAAATTCTGCGCTAGAACCACGACGCGCATCTAATTCGCCTGCAGCGATTTTATCTGCATTTTCGTGATTATACAGTTCCACATAAGCATTTAAACTTTCAACTAACTCTTCATTGGTAATGACATCTTCCGGATGGAACAAGCCAGTACCCGTAATACGGATGCCCATGTAAAACTCCTTCTCAAAATGACCTATATCTTAACTGATTCCAAGACGTTCCCATACTTTTTGCAGGCGAGTTGGAGAAACGGGTGTTTTCGTTTTCATCGGTTGAGAAAACAATGAAATCCTTAACTCCTCAACCATAAAATACAATTCTTTAAGGCGAGCGTCATTTTTAAACTTAAATAATTTTTCCATCCACGGATCAATTTGGTCAATGGCGGAATCATCCCTCTGTAGGTTATTTGGCAAGCGCTCTAAACGCAAGATCAGGGCTTTCAAATAACGTGGAAATTCTGACCATACGTCGGAAGGTTTCCGATAAACGAAGTCAGAAAGACTCATCAAATCAAGCTGATCCTCAATATCATCAATATTTTTTCCAAATATAGATGGGTCTAAAACCAGTAATTTACGACGGATTTCCTGCCACTGGATATAAATATCTGTGATTTCTTTCAGTGCAGTCTGGCCATGAGTCAGGAAAGATTTTTTTACATCCTCTACCAACTTTTGGAACTCTTGCATATTGACAGGCAGCTCATTAATTGACAGGTGCAGTGTGGCATAAACTAACATTTGCTCCAACTGAGCCTTATCGCCAAGCGGTGAATATGCCAGTGCCAGCGGTTTGGAAATTTGTTTTTTCAGCTGACGCACCAGATCTCCGAGCTGCATATGTACCAGTCGAATGATCCCTTCCCGGTGCTGTTTGACGGCTTCAGCCTGATCATTAAAGGTCTGAATCACCACACCAGATTCATCTTTCTGTTCCAGTGCAGCAAAGTCTTTGGTCGGAACCAAAGCCTGATATTGCTTGACCACTACACCCGTCACTTTCTGCGATGCTTCAAAGACAAAGTTTTCCGGGAAGGCTTTAAACTCACCTTTTAACTGTTTCACCGGACTATGAGTTTCAGTACGGCAACGGGCTTTCAGCTCGGCCAGATCACGGCCTTGTTCAATCACACGACCTTTTTCATCAATCACCTTGATCAAAGGCAAGAGATATTGCTCAACCCGATCCAGGCTGAAATCTTTTTCTGTAATCTGCTCGCCACGCAACTGGAAAGCTAGAAAACTGAAAATATGCTCATGTAAATTTACCGCATCAATACGGGCTGCCAGCTTTTTCGCAGTATCTGGAATCGGCACCAGACTGCGGCGTTTATCTTTAGGCAAAGTCTTTAATAAAGCTTCGATCAGATCCAGACGCCAGCCTGGAACACCCCACGACCAGATATTTTCATCGACCTGCGGCAAAGCCTGCAGCGGGATTTTAACCGTTGCACCATCTTCATCATGACTTGGGTCAAAACGGTAACTGGTCGCCAGACGCAATTCACCATTACGTAAATAATCCGGAAACTGTTGTGTGGTCGGACGATCATTCAGCCACAGCGCATCATTATCAATAAACAGATAACGCGGATCATGTGGCTCAACTGTGGCACGCCAGTCTTCAAAACTGCGGCGGCTGGCTACTTCAGGCGGCACTTTGGAGGCATAGAACTGGTAAATGGTTTCTTCATCCACTACCAGATCACGACGGCGCAGTTTGTCTTCTACCCGTTCCACTTCTTCCAGTTTCAGCAGATTATGCTTCAGGAAGGGTGGATTAATACCGAGATTTCCAGTGGTCAGTGCATCACGCAGGAAGATTTCATGCGCAGCCGGCTGATCCACTTTCTCATAATTAACCGGACGTTTTGGTTCGATGATCAGGCCGAATAACGAAATCTGATCATAGGCATTGACCACACCCGCTTTTTTCGACCAGTGCGGTTCGAAATAATGATGTTTCAGTAAGTCCCGCGCAGCCAGCAGAATCCATTCCGGCTCAATTTTCGCTAGAGTCCGTAAATACACCTGCGAGGTTTCAACCATTTCAAAAGCCATCACCCATGGGGTATTGGTTTTGTGCAGCGTTGATGCCGGGAAAATCCGTGCTTTCTGCTGACGGACTGCCATAAACACATTACGTTCATCAGTCTTGTTGGCAATAAAAGATAGCAAGCCAGTTAACAAGGCACGGTGCAGGTTTTCATAACTGGCTTTCTTTTCATTAAAGGATAATTTTAAGCCTTTAGCCAGATCCACCAGCTGCTCATGAGTTTTCTTCCATTCACGCAGACGTAACCAGCTCAGGAAATGATTCCGTGCAAAAGTACGACGTTTGTTTTCGCTCATACTTTCACGGTTATTATGCAAGGTATCCCAGAGCTTGATATAAAACAGGAAATCTGAATCTGCTTCACGGAACAAGGCATGTTTCTGATCAGCTTGCATCTGCTTATCCGCAGGACGTTCACGTGGGTCTTGTACTGCCAGCGCCGCGACAATCACCAAAGCTTCATTCAGCGCACCAAAATGGGCACCGCCAAGAATCATTCGCGCCAGACGTGGATCAATTGGCATTTTTGCCATTTGCTGACCGATTTTAGTTAGAGAATCTCCCTTGCCTTGAAGTCCTCCTTTCGTAAAGGAGGATTTAGGAGGATTAGTAGAATCTCCCCCAACCCCTCTTTCAGAAAGAGGGGCTTTACTCTTCTCCACCATTGCCCCAAGCTCAATCAAGAGCTTGCGACCATCATTGACCAGACGGTGATCTGGTGGCTCAATGAAATCAAAATCTTCCAGTGAACCTAGGCCCAGACTTTGCATCTGTAAAATAACGGATGCCAGATTGGTCCGTTTAATCTCAGGTTCGGTAAATTCAGGACGACTTAAAAAGTCTTCTTCACTATACAGACGAACACAGACACCTGGCGCAATACGGCCACAACGACCTTTACGCTGATTGGCAGCAGCTTGAGAAACTGCTTCGATCGGTAAGCGCTGCACCCGTGAACGGTAGTTATATCGGGAAATACGGGCAAAACCGCTATCAATCACATAACGGATATTCGGAACAGTTAATGCTGTTTCTGCTACATTGGTGGCGATAATAATGCGTCGACCACCACCCGATGGATTAAAGATTTTTTGCTGTTCTGCTAGTGCTAATCGTGCGTAGAGTGGTAACACTTCAGTATGACGTGGACCATGCTTAATCAGGGTTTCCTGCAGTTCACGAATTTCCTGTTCGGTACTGGCAAAAATCAGGATATCGGCATGTTCCGGATGGCCTCTCTCTTGTGCATCCTGAAAACATTCTTCTACTGCTGCAACCACTGCGCGTGGCAGATTTTCTTCAAAATCATCAAACTCGTCGTCATCACTGCCGACAATGCTCATTTCAGAAATTGGACGATAACGCACTTCTACCGGATAGCTACGCCCTTCCACTTCATAGATCGGCGCACCATTGAAGTAGTTACTGAAACGGTTTACATCCAGCGTTGCCGAAGTAATGATCACTTTTAGATCTTTACGACGCGGCAACAGCTGCTTGAGATACCCCATGATGAAGTCGATATTTAGCGAGCGTTCATGCGCTTCATCAATAATAATGGTGTCGTATTTGGTCAGGAACCGGTCATTGGCCAGCTCTGCCAATAAAATACCATCCGTCATCAAACGGACAATTGAATCCTGCGAGCCCTGTTCATTAAAACGGACTTTAAAGGAGATCGATTCACCCAGTTTCTCGCCAACTTCTTCCGCAATACGCTGTGATACGCTACGCGCAGCCAGACGACGTGGTTGAGTATGACCAATCAGACCAGTCAGGCCGCGACCTGCCAACATGGCGATTTGTGGTAATTGTGTGGTTTTACCGGAACCAGTTTCACCAGCCACAATAATAACCTGATGCTGCTGGATCGCTTCAATCAGCTTGTCTGCATACTGGGTAACAGGCAGATCCTGATTCAGCTTGATATTGGGAATGCGTTCGATACGCTGCATGACTTTGGCATGCGATTTTTCAAATAATTCTTGATATTGCTTTTGGTTGGCATCTTTACCTTTTTGGAGTCGATTTAAACGATGACGGTCACGCGCCATAACGAGCTGATCTACATTTAAAGGACTCTGCACTGAGAAAACACCTGATATAAAAAAAGACAATAGGCAGCTATTTTACGCTGTATTGCCCCTAAGCGAAAGAACGGCCATTTTGAATATTTTTATAATTTTTTAATTTTTACCCTTGAATTTTACTGCTTGCGGCATCATGTCTGAAGAGGCATTAAACCGGGGTGAGTCTTGTCATGATGTATTCACCATTTTACGGTTGAATCATTTATATCAAGAGCAATGCTGTTTGCGCTGATGGTGTTTTATTTTTAGCTTAATTCGGTTTTTCCGATGTATGTTATGTAAAAATACTGTTTCAGCAAGAAAAATAATTTCTGTACCCTATTGGAAATTAAATACAAACCTCAATCATGGAGACAATGATGAGCTTAATTAATACTGAAGTTAAACCGTTCAAAACAACTGCGTTCCAGAATGGTAAATTCATTGAAGTAACAGAAGCTGACCTTAAAGGTAAATGGTCTGTAGTATTCTTCTACCCAGCTGACTTCACTTTCGTTTGCCCAACTGAACTTGGCGACCTTGCTGACAACTACGAAGAATTCAAAAAATTAGGCGTTGAAATCTACTCAGTTTCTACTGACACTCACTTCACTCACAAAGCTTGGCACGATTCTTCTGAAGAAATCAAAAAAATCCAATACGTAATGGTTGGCGATCCTACTTGGACTCTTGCTAAAAACTTCGACGTATTAATCGAAGCTGACGGCCTTGCTGACCGTGGTACTTTCGTGATCGATCCAGAAGGTAAAATCCAAATCGTTGAAATCAACGCTGGCGGTATCGGTCGTGATGCTCAAGAACTTCTTCGTAAAGTTAAAGCAGCTCAATATGTACACGCTCACCCAGGCGAAGTTTGCCCAGCTAAATGGAAAGAAGGCGACGCAACTCTTGCTCCTTCAATCGACCTAGTTGGTAAAATCTAATCTGCATTAGATTGAACTGATTCAAAAAAACCACGCTTTTAGCGTGGTTTTTTATTTGAACGTTTATTTGATTGCTCTATTGGCCAAACGTTTTATTTTCCCTTTTCTTGTATCTAAAGCCATCCTATTAAATCTTTATTTTTCACTTTAAAGATCATATAAAAATCAGGCATGCATATTGCATTCTCTTCATAACAATCCCCTACTTATGCTTACAATTCAGTTATACATCTTCAATGTCAGTTGGCATAAGTTCAAGACATAAGATAATAATATTCAGTGGAGGAAAACGTATGCAAA
Source organism: Acinetobacter sp. CAU_H_60 (assembly GCF_058599385.1). Classification (NCBI taxonomy): domain Bacteria; kingdom Pseudomonadati; phylum Pseudomonadota; class Gammaproteobacteria; order Moraxellales; family Moraxellaceae; genus Acinetobacter; species Acinetobacter sp. CAU_H_60. Next base: position 1,896,716 of record NZ_CM178653.1, read on the forward strand.
AACTGCTAACCGTGATCTCATGGGCTTATAGTCCTTCTAGCCGCCACCTGAAAATCATTTATAGCAATGGCGATATAGAGCTCTACCATCCTGTTCCCGAATTTGTTTATGACAACCTGTTAAGACGCCAAGATAAAATGGCCTTTGTACAGAAATATCTTGAATACAACTTACATTTTGACCGGGTTTGCCTGTTTTAATTTAACTAATTTCTGCTTAACGATAAGTCACCATGAGTAAGCCAGCCCCAATCGGCAACGTACTCATGATAAAACGTGAATTCTGCTGGATGAGCTGAATAAATTCTTCTACTTCCGCAGCATGTGAAATCACATTATCCACCAGTAATACTCCACCTTTTGGCTTGAGTAATCGGGCCAAATGGGTCCAATAATCCACATAAGCATCACGTTCCGCATCTAATAATATAAAATCAAATACGTCCTGTTCAGCTTGCAGATAATGCAATGCATCTGTCACTTTAAAATCAATCAAATCCTTCAAGCCTAGCTGACTTGCATACTGCTCAGCCTGCGCAACTCTTTCTGCATCTATTTCTAATGTTGTAATCGTCGCTTGAGTCTGCCGGGCGGCTTCGGCGAGCCATAAAGTGGAATAGCCTGTAGAAGTACCGATTTCCAGAATACGTTTGGACTGCTGGACACGAATGAGTAATGATAAAAATCGACCTGATTCAGGCTCAATATTTCGATAGCGTTGCAGACGTTCAGTTTGCTGAAGATCATGCGCATGAAAAGTCTTATACAGTTCCTGCATGAAACTTTCAAAATGTTGTAATTGATTCATTGCTCTTCCCTGAGGTTATCTAAATAAATTTTTTATGGATTGATTAAAGTGCCTGAACCAATTTAAAGCGTTCTACTTCACGATCATCACTGGTACTAATACTTTCCGTAAACATGGATAGCGGTCGAACCCAAATCGAATAGTCACCATAAAGACATTGATAAACCACCAGCTTTTCTTCCGTTTCACTATGTGTTGCCACATGCAGGACCTGATAAAGTTTACCCTTATAATGTTGATAAATACCGCGTTGTAATTCCATCGTTCAACTCTCAAATGCAGAATTCCAATCTTAACTGAAAAAGACCAATCACACTTTAAACTACTTGAAAATTCATGCTAAGCACCCATATATAAGCTTGAAATTAATCATGAATTTTTCAATACATTTGCAAAACCGATCAAATTTATAAAAACAAACTGTTTTATCTATTTATCGATTTGGCTTAGTATCTACTTATCGAATGAATTCTTACTCCTTTGGAGACGTTAGCAATGTTAGATCAAAATACTTCAGCTCAATTAAAAACACTACTTGAACGTTTGGAAGGCCCGATTGAATTAGTGGCAACTCTGGATGGCTCTGACAAATCAGCCAAAATCAAAGAACTGGTTGAGGAAATCGCTCAGCTTTCTGATTTAGTCACTGCCCGTTTTGATGGTACCAACAAACGTGCACCAAGCTTTGGTGTTGCAAAAGCCGGTGAACAGCCTCGTGTGTTCTTTGCAGGCTTGCCGATGGGCCATGAGTTTACTTCCTTGATTTTGGCATTGCTACAAACTTCAGGCTATGCACCCAAAGTTTCTGCTGAAGTTCTGGAATCGATTAAAGGCTTGGGCATTAAATCTGACTTTGATGTATTCGTATCACTGAGCTGTCATAACTGTCCGGATGTGGTGCAGGCATTGAACCTGATTGCCATTTATAACCCGGGTACAACAGCAACCATGATTGATGGTGCCTTCTTCCAGGACGAAGTGGAAGAACGCAAAATCATGGCCGTACCGATGGTCTTCCAGGACAATGAACATATCGGTCAGGGCCGTATGACTTTAGAAGAAATCATTGCCAAACTGGATACCAATGCGGCAGCCAAAGATGCGGAAAAACTCAATGCCAAAGATGCATTTGATGTGTTGGTGATCGGTGGTGGACCTGCTGGTAATACTGCAGCGATCTATGCAGCACGTAAAGGTATCAAAACTGGGATCGTGGCTGAACGCATGGGCGGTCAGGTGATGGATACCATGGACATCGAAAACTATACGTCAGTGCAAAAAACTCAAGGTCCAAAATTCGCCGCTGAAATGGAAGCACACGTGCGTGAATACGGTGTTGACATCATGAACCTGCAACGTGTCTCTGACATCAAAGGTGCAGATAGCACAGCCAATGGTCTGGTAGAAGTGACTTTAGAGAATGGTGCGAAACTTGAATCTAAAACAGTCATTCTGTCTACCGGTGCACGCTGGAGAGAGATGAATGTTCCAGGTGAAGCAGAATACAAAACTCGTGGGGTAGCGTACTGCCCACACTGTGATGGGCCATTGTTCAAAGGCAAACGTGTTGCGGTGATTGGTGGTGGTAACTCGGGTGTAGAAGCTGCGATCGACCTTGCAGGGATTGTTGAGCATGTAACGCTGGTTGAGTTTGATACCAAACTACGTGCTGACCAAGTGCTTCAAGACAAATTGAACAGCTTGCCAAACACCACTGTGATCAAAAATGCGCTTTCTACCGAAGTGATCGGTGATGGTTCACAAGTCACAGCGTTGAAATACAAAGACCGTGCAACTGATGAAGAGCACACTGTTGAACTGGCAGGGATCTTCGTTCAGATCGGTTTGTTGCCAAACACTGACTTCCTGAAAGGAACCGATGTTGAGCTAACCAACCGTGGTGAGATCGTGATTAACGAACGTAATGAAACCAATGTGAAAGGTGTGTTTGCTGCAGGTGACTGTACTACTGTGCCTTACAAACAGATCATCATCGCGACTGGTGAAGGTGCCAAAGCATCATTATCTGCCTTTGATTACATCATCCGTTCTGGTCAGTAATCCTTAAAATTCATGAATTAAAAAAGCCCGCGCAATGCGGGCTTTTTTATATCTTAAAGCTGATTTATTCCTGTAGTAATTGAGCAGCCAGTTTTTCAATATTTCCCATTTCAGGATGTACAGCAGCAACATTAGCTAAAATCGTCACTGCCTTCTTCTTGTTTAAATCAATCATCAAAATAGCAGAATGCCCTGCGGTATTTCCCCCATGCCAGATGATTTTGGTGCCATTGTCCTGTTCTCGTATAAACCAGCCCAATCCCAATTGGTAACTACCTGCTTGTTCTGTGGTTGCTTGCTGGGTTAATTGCACTGCTGCATTTTTTTCATCAAACTGAGCTTGTGCAAATCTGGTTAAATCTGAAGCTGTAGAGAGCACGCCGCCCGCAGGTAAAAAGGTATCAAATGTCCAGGTGGTGATTTCTTTTCCCTGGGCATCAAATGCAGGCACAAGTGGCTTAGCTGCTTGATCAGGCGAGGTATAGCTATTTTTCATCCCATACTTTTTAAAGACATATTCATTGAGTAACTCAGCAAAATCCTGATTTTGTGATTGACTCAAACTCTGTCCCAATAAAGCCACAGCCAAATTAGAATAATGTGGCACTTTTCCACTGTTATTTGCATGTTCAAGCTCTAATGAATTTTTTAAATATTCTTCTAGTTTAGCTGCATCATATTCCTTATATGGATCAGTATCATCATCTACTTCCAAATTACTCGGTAGTCGTGGCAGTCCTGACGTATGATTGGCTAAATCCTGAAAGCGAAGCTGGATATTGTCCTTAAATGGAAAGGTATAATAAGGATTAATCTTGTCATCCAGTTTAATTTTATTTTGTGTCACCAGTTCAGCCAATATGGTTGATGTCATTACTTTGGTCAGAGAACCAATTGCAAAGACTTTATCCTGATTGGCCTTGGCCTGGATTTTGTCCTTATGCTTCTGTACCCCATAGTAATGGGTTTGGTCTTGATCTAATACCGCTATAGCCACTTGAGTCTGTTCTGGAAAAGTACGAGTAGCCTGATAAATTTTCTCTGCAATCGCTTTTGGATAGCCTTGAATAGCATTGACTGTCTTATTATTTGCTGCAGTAGATTCGATATAGGGCGTAAATAAAAGACCGGAAATCTGTTGATCATTATTCAAACTCATGCTGAGTTTCAGACGGTCTTTTTCAAAGTTGGCCTTATAGACTGCAGTTTCTTTACCTTTGGATTCCAAGTACTCAAGACTTTGTATTGTGCCTAGTTGCTGCTGTAAGTCTTTAGAGACTTTTTCAAACATATTTAAAGGAATTGCCTTTTTCGCTTCAGGTGAAAACTTTTCAAAAATTGCTGCATAATTTTGCGCATTAAAATCCTGCTGAAACTGGGCAATAACTTCCTTTTCAATATCCGATTGTGCATAAAGACTGCTCATACAGAGCAAGGATGATAAAAACAGTGATATTTTCTTCATGAGATCAGTATTGTTCCTTAAGTTTATAATGCACTTTCATAAAAATTATTGAAATTAAACATTTTTATAGACTTAATACAGTGCAACGAATAGCTAAAAAATAAGCAAAATATATTCCATATCATTCTATTTTTTAGGGCAGATCAATTCATCTAAGTTCTTGCCCTGTCTATTTCCCATTTTATACTTGTTGTTCTTAAGCTCCACTCGAACTGGTTCAAAAATTGCTTATGAATTGATAGATAGCATATTTAATTATTTCAGAGAAATTTCTCGGAATAACTTAATGATGTTATGTACTTAGCCAATTATTATTTGTTTTCCTCACTGAGACTTGGGTAACTTTTTGTTATATGACTTGTCAGCGTCTAATTGCATCATTAACATGAAACACAGACCTGAGATAAAAGTCCGTGAAAGATAACAAAAAAAATATCAGAAATGTAATGGAGCTTAGCAATGTACTATCAATATCACTGTGCGTGCTGCGATAAAGTTGTGGAAGCTGGCCAAAAAGAATGTCATGCCTGTGGCTCACATAATATTCGCAGCCCTTATGGTTTTTGGATTTTATGTCTGGTGGCCTGTCTGGTTACTGCAATCGCATTCAAGGTAATGCATGTTTATATCCAGCCACAGCAGCAGGAAGTGCCAGCTCAGTCATCATTATTTGATGTGCTACAACAAGATAATAAACGTCAGCGCTAATTTTTTTATCCTCCAGCAAGACCTGACTTGGATCAGGTCTTTTTTATGCGTTTTTAACTTGAATATGAAACGCTGCCAGAATAGAAAATTTGAATTACAATAAGTCATCTTGCAGTGAGAGATGAAAATGGTTCAGTTAATTAAAAAAGGCGGGTTACGTGAGCGTGCCAATCGCAGTCGCAGTTATCAGGGTTCGGAAAATACTGAGGCCACCCTTAAACCGAATCGTTATCAGTCTCCAGTACAGAAACAGGATAATCCAGTTTCTGACGCTTCCGCTGCACAGCAGCTTTTTGCCGAAAACTCCTCTGTTACCCCATCGAATTAAGATTTTTAGTTCATTAGAATCAGCGCGTCATACCATAACCAGACTGCAAAAATCAGGAATAATCCGCCTGAAATCATATCGATATAACTTCCTGATCGCTGATAAGCCTCTTTAATTTTAGGATGGGAAATTAATAGCATCAGTAAAGTAAAAGTAATAAAGGTTTGCAGCGGAATAATCACTGCCAGTTGCGCTTTTAAATAATCAGAAGCTGATGAACTTAGGGCAAGTGAAAATACACTACTGAAATAGATCAGGGTTTTAGGATTCGACAGATTAGTCAATAAACCCTGCATAAAATAACTTTTTGGTGCTTCTACCGTATTTAAATCATCTTGAGTTTGATGTCTATTCTGAAAACTTTGCCATCCGCCTTTTAGCATGGCCCAGCCCATTTTGGCCAAAAATAACCCACCGATGACCATCAATACCTGCTGAATCCAGGGAAACTGGTCGATCAATACTGTAAAGCCTGCTAGCGTCAATACCACCCAAACTACGATCCCCGCTGAAATTCCAGCAATCACCTTTAAGGCATTCATACGTGTCGTAGAGGCTGCACTTTTTGCGATAAGTAAAATGTCAGGACCGGGGCTTAATTGAGCTACAAAATGTAGAAAACAGATGGTAAAAAGCAAAGACATTTAAAAAAGATCAAATGGTAAAAAAACTATTATAACTTTTGTTTAACGAAATTAGAAAGTTCCAATAAAAAAGCCGAATCATAAGATTCGGCTTAAAGCATTTATATTGAAAGCGTGATTTTATTTCTTGTTCACATCTTTCATTTCAATTTTCTTGGCTTCCGGGGTCACTTCACGAGCTTCACCATCAATAATAGTTGAATCACCATGACCACCCTGCTGGTTCTGCATATCTTGCATTTGACGCATCATTTCCGCAAACGGGTTTTGACCTGCACCGCCACCGACATCGCCCATCATGCCACCCATCATTTTTTCCATCATGGCTTGCTGACGTTTCATCATCATTTTCATCATGGCTGCCTGGAAAGCACGTTGTACAGGTGGAATTAGCATTAATACCGCAAGTACATCACTAATCAAACCAGGAATCAGCAGGAAAAAGCCGGCTAAGATCTTTGGCAAATTATTCGATAATGCCGGATCTGCACTCATCTGTCCCATCTGCATTTGCTGCATTTGTGGCATTACACCAGCCGAATATTTCCGGATCAGGTTCATACCAATAAAGAAGGCCGCCACGAACCAGAAAAATACGTACCACATGCTCCCGACAAGGTCACCCACGCCAATCCATACAAATACTTCGAGGACTAAGCCGGCCAGGATAATAAGAAATAATTTCATGAAAATTAATCTAATCTCAGTAAAATAAATATTAGGATGCTGTAATCAACTGCTTCATCAGGATCAAGCTTTTTTGATACGCTTATGTAACAATATGGGCATTATTTTATTTTTAAAGTGCAGGCATGTCATTAATTATTGGGATTGATCCCGGTTCGCGTCTAACAGGTTACGGTATCATCCAAAAAGAAGGTTCAAAACTCACTTTTGTTGATGCGGGAACGATTAGAACTGAAACAGCGGAAATGCCTGAACGTTTAAAACGAATCTTTGCCGGTGTAGAACGGATTGTCAAATTTTATGGCCCGACCGAGGCTGCGGTGGAACAGGTATTTATGGCACAAAACCCGGATTCTGCTCTTAAACTAGGCCAGGCACGAGGTGCGGCAGTCGCCGCCTTGGTGAACCTAGATCTCAAAGTTGCTGAATATACGGCGCGGCAGATCAAACAGTCTGTTGTAGGCTATGGCGCTGCAGACAAAGAACAGGTTCAGATGATGGTTATGCGTATTCTGAACCTGACAATCAAACCGCAACAAGATGCTGCCGATGCACTTGCTGCTGCGATTTGTCATGCTCATGCTTCAGGCAGCATGAGTAAAATGGCCGTATTGAATGCCTTAGGCGGTATGGCACGCGGACGCAGCCGGGTCAGCACCCGTCGTCGTTAGTCTTTAGTTAATACTCTAAAATCCTGAAAATCCGCGTCTTGAAGATTCAAACTCTGCTGATGAATTGCAGTGACTTCTGCACGTTGTGATCCAGTTCTGCTGAGCTGGATCATGTCCTGAACAATCGCTTCCTTCCCAACAATGACAGCCTCAACTTCGCCTGTTTCCAGATTACGTACAAAACCCTTTAAACCTAATTGAATTGCTTGTTGTTCAAACCAGCGACGGTAGCCCACGCCCTGCACTTTACCCTGAATGATTAAATGAATGGCCTGTATTTTTATTGTCCTTAGTGATTCACGACCTGGTAAATGGCATATTTCATATCTTGCGCCTGTAAGCCGCGTTCACCCTTTTCCGCCAGTACATCACCTGCAAGTGCATGCAAAGTTACGATCTCGTGTAAATGGATAGTATTTCTAAATTGGGCTTTCAAACTGGCGATCATGCCAGCAAGTACATCTCCCATCCCTCCGGTTCCCATACCGGCATTGCCTGCGGTACAGATGAAAAGAGCATCTTCTAAAATCAGGCTACCTGAACCTTTGAGCACCCATTGTCCCTGATATTTTTGCTGGAGCTGTTGAATTGCCTGAATACGATCTGCTTCGACTCCTGATGCTTTCATTTCTAACAAAATAGCCGCTTCACCCGGATGCGGTGTTGCATAAGTATGGGCATTCAACTTTTGTGGTGCTTTTGCCAGAAACCACAAGGCGTCTGCATCGAGAACTGTCTCCAGTTCTGATTGCTGAATCAGGTCAAACCAGTAATTATATTGCTGTTCAGCCCAAGTATCGCGTCCTAGCCCCATACCAAAACAGACAGCATCCACATGATTAATTAAAGCTTGGCGTTGCTCAGCATCTAGCGCATTAATATCACGCAACATGATATTCGGAGCACGTGACAAAATGGCCGTATGATGTTTGGCATCACAAACCACAGTGACCTTACCACCACCAGCAGCAAAGGCCGCCTCAGCTGCCATAATGACCGCACCACCCATATCAGCATGTCCTCCAATCACGAGCACATGCCCATAACTGCCTTTATGTCCAAAAGCCTCACGTTTAGGCAGATGAATTTGAGTCGAGGAAAGTTGAGCTATCGGCACAAGTTCAACATCAGGAGGAATAGCCGAGATGACCTCTACCTTGCCGGCATATTCTTTGCCTTGTCCGGTAAATAATCCCACCTTTAAACCTAAAACAGTAAAACTATGATCTGCCTTAATGGCTACCGGCAAAGGCTGTCCAGTATTGACATGCAGTCCGCTTGGAATATCCACTGCGATTTTGAGTCCTTGCTGGGCATTAATACTTTGAATAATCTGTTGCCAATTTTCATTCAGATCACGGTTCAAGCCGATCCCAAATAAGGCATCGATATAGACTTCATATTGTTTCTGAAAATTAAAATCTGAATAAGTGGATATACCGATTTCCTGAGCTTCCTGGATTGCTTGAACCAGATCCTGTGATGGACCGGGTTCTGCTGCATAAATATCTATTTCAAAACCGGCCTGTTTTAAATATTTACCTACCAGATAACCATCACCGGCATTATTACCCTGACCGCAACACACAGCGATTTGAGTCAATTGCCGTTGTTCCAACAAGGGGATGAGTCGCTGCGCAATCGACCATGCCACCTGTTGCATCAAACCATAAGAACTATTTTGCTTGCCAAACCAACGCTGCTCCCATGCTTGTATATCGCGGCTATGATAAACTTGCTGCTGCATTTCTTATTTCCTGTTTCTGGTTTATGACAACACCCGATTCCCAAGCGCAAATTCAAGTTTATCAACAAGATCCAAATGAACTGAAGGCGTGGATCAAAGCGCAGGCACGAGAGCTGGGTTTTTCTGATTGTGTCATTGCCAAACCGGATGCTCAAGCAGAATTAGCTCGCTTGCAGGAATATTTAGACCGCGGCTATCACGGTGATATGAAGTTTCTGGAAGAAAATCTGGAAAAACGTGCCGATCCCACACTGCTTATTCCTAATACCAAATCCGTGATCTGTGTACGAATGGACTATCTGGTCGATCTTCCAGAACCGCGTCTAGTACCCTATGCACCAAATTCTGCAATTATTGCCCGTTATGCCCGTGGTCGTGATTATCATAAAACCATGCGCGGGCGCCTAAAAATGCTGGCTGCAAAAATTCGGGAAAAAGTCGGTAAATTTGAATCCCGTCCCTTTGCAGACTCTGCACCTGTATTTGAAAAATCTCTGGCCGAAAGTGCGGGTATGGGCTGGACCGGCAAACACACTTTATTAATCCACAAAAAATCCGGATCTTTTTTTGTTTTAGGAGAACTGTTTAGCTCACTGGAACTGCCTTTTGATGAACCTGAAAGCAAACATTGTGGTTCATGCACAGCCTGTATTGATATTTGCCCCACACAGGCTATTGTTGAACCTTATATGCTGGATGCACGCCGCTGTATTGCTTATTTAACTATTGAATATAAAGGAATCATTCCAGAGGAGTTACGTCGAGGAATTGGTAACCGGGTCTTTGGTTGCGATGATTGTCAGTTGATTTGTCCGTGGAACAGTTTTGCTCAAAAAACTACGATTGAAGATTTTCATCCCCGACATGGACTGGATCAAGTGAGTTTACTGGATCTCTGGCAATGGGATGAAGCTACATTTTTAAACTCAACTGAAGGCAGTCCATTACGCCGCACTGGCTATCAAAGCTTTATGCGCAATATTGCGATCGGCTTGGGTAATGCGCCATTTGATCCACAGATTGTTCAGGCATTACAAGCTCAAAAAAATCAACATGATGAGATTGTACAAGTTCATATTGACTGGGCCATACAGGAACAACTGGCAAAATCCCGGTAATTTTCAATTTTTACTTCGGTTCACATTTTCTCGTCAAAGCCTTACACAGTTACTGTGCAAGCTATGGCATAAAGGAAAAAGAATAGAAATAAAGCCGGAGGTGGATATGCAAAAGTCATCTGATACACAACATCAAAATCAGGAACAGCTTGAAGAGTTGCAACATCAACACCAGAAGCAGCAACAACAGCAACAGCAGCAGTCACAACATGGCCCGCTTGGCTCTCCAAAAAATAACCAGCACGAACAAGATGAACGTGTATTAAACAAGCAACATCGTAGTGATTTACAAAATCAGAATATTCACGGAAATCATCGTGAATAAAGTCTGATCAAGAGTTCAACAACAAAGCCCACCTTGTGTGGGTTTTTTTTCTATAAGGTCATATTTTGCTAATGAAGACGGCGATACTTTTACTTAAGATGGAGCCTGATAAATAAATATGAACAAGGATGGACAGATGAACAGTATTAATCCGATACGTAATGATTGGTCTCGTGCAGAAATTGAGGCCCTGTATCAACAACCTTTAATGGATTTGCTCTTTCAGGCTCAACAGGTTCATCGTCAATATTTTGATGCCAATGCCGTTCAGGTCAGTACCCTACTCTCTATTAAAACCGGTAAATGCCCGGAAGATTGCAAATACTGTTCTCAGTCCGCACATTATGATTCCAAACTCGAAGCAGAAAAACGCATTGCAGTAGAAAAAGTAATTCAGGAAGCAAAAGAAGCACTGGCTTCTGGCAGTTCGCGTTTCTGTATGGGAGCAGCGTGGCGTAATCCGCATGAACGTGATATGCCTTATGTGCTAGACATGGTACGTGAAGTGAAAGCACTTGGACTAGAAACCTGTATGACTTTAGGTATGCTGAATGCCTCACAGGCAGAACGCCTGAAAGATGCTGGACTGGATTATTACAATCACAATCTGGATACGTCACGTGAATACTATTCACATATTATCAGTACCCGCAGCTTTGATGACCGATTGGATACACTGGACCATGTACGCCAAGCGGGTTTAAAAGTCTGTAGTGGTGGCATTGTTGGCTTAGGTGAAAGTCGCAATGACCGGATCGGTTTATTGTTTGAGCTTTCTACCCTTCCAATTCATCCGGAATCTGTGCCCATCAATATGCTAGTGCCAATTGAAGGCACACCGATGGCAGATGTTGAAAAACTGGATGTGATTGAATGGATTCGAACTATTGCAGTGGCCCGCATTCTGATGCCAAAAAGTTATATTCGTCTTTCGGCAGGCCGTGAATCACTGACTGACTCAGATCAGGCATTGGCATTTATAGCAGGTGCCAACTCGATTTTTTCAGGCGAAAAACTGCTAACGACTCCAAATACAGCCAAAGGTCGTGACCAGCAGCTCTTTGAAAAATTGGGACTGGTAGCAGAACAACCTAAGCCAAGCATCCGCGCATTGGCGACTGATGCAATGGCAAGTTAATTGAAATAATTCAAGACGCTGAAAAGTTATGTGCAGTAATTAAAATGCCATAATTGGCATTGAGATAATCACCGACCCGGATCACATCTGCACCATTGGCATGTTCAACCGTGAGTGTCTGACTTAAAGCATCATAATGAAAAGAATCATAGCAATCCTGATGCAGGCTTAGCCAATGCAGAGTATCTGCCAGATTCTCATCAACAATATAGGTATCAGACTGAAAGTCTTTACTCATGTTGCACCCGTAGAAGCTCTTTATTCACGGATATTTTAGCGAAAACTTCCGGATTTCAGGCACAAAAAAGTGAGCATCTGCTCACTTTTTTCTGTTCAGTATCAGTCTTTGTTGACCCCACACTTGCGACATTCCCAATGCGTTCCAATCTCTTCCATGTGTTGATATTCATAAATGTGCAAGCAGAATAGTTTTTTCAGTAGTTGAAGCATTATAAAACTCCCGTTTCATCATTTTTAAAATACGCTTCTTTAGGCACCCTTCCTGAGTGTCGATTTGTTGTTCTGGATAAAAACCACCTCTAACTTATAACCAGAATTTTTCAAAATGTAAAACCTATTTCATTCATTTTTACAACTTTCCGATAAAGTTAAATTTCAATTGATTCATGCTTTTAATTAGCATCTGTGATCTATATCTCAAATACCACTTATTAAAGATTCTCTACTATAAAAAAAGCGAACCGAAGTTCGCTTTTTTGCTTTTATTTAGAAGAAACCAGCTGGCTTGGTTGAATAACTCACCAACAGGTTTTTGGTCTGCTGGTAATGATCCAGCATCATCTTGTGGTTTTCACGACCGATCCCAGATTTCTTGTAACCACCAAAGGCTGCATGGGCCGGATAGATATGATAGCAGTTGGTCCAGACACGACCCGCTTCAATGGCACGGCCAGCGCGATACGAGGTATGTGCCGAACGTGACCAGACACCAGCACCTAGGCCATAAATCGTATCGTTGGCAATCTTGATGGCATCATCAAAATCTTTAAAGGTGGTTACTGCCAGTACCGGCCCAAAAATTTCTTCCTGGAAGGTACGCATATTATTGGTGCCTTTAAAGATGGTCGGTTCAATGTAGAAGCCTTGCCCGACTTCCTGACGTACACCGCCACCAACAAGCACTTCTGCACCTTCGCCGCGACCTGTTGCAATACACCCCAGAATCTTGTCCTGCTGTTCCTGCGATGCCTGCGCACCAATCATGGTTTCAGTATCGAGTGGATGACCAGTTTTAATACGTTTAACCCGATCGATTGCCAGTTCCAGGAACTGATCAGCAATACTTTCCTGGACCAAAGCACGTGATGGACAGGTACAGATTTCCCCTTGGTTCAAGGCAAACATGGTGAAACCTTCCAGTGCTTTTTCCAGATAATCATCCTGCTGCGCCATGACATCTTCAAAGAAAATATTTGGTGATTTACCACCAAGTTCCAGTGTCACCGGAATAATATTTTCAGTGGCATATTGCATGATTTGCTGACCTACAGCAGTCGAACCAGTGAAGGCAATTTTGGCAATACGCGGATTCACAGCCAGTGGACGGCCGACTTCAACACCATAGCCATTCACGATGTTTAATACACCTTCAGGTAACAGGTCCTGAATCAGCTCAGCCAGTACCAGAATACTGACCGGGGTCTGCTCTGCCGGTTTCAGAACGATACAATTGCCTGCGGCCAAAGCCGGTGCCAATTTCCATGCTGCCATCAAGATCGGGAAGTTCCATGGAATGATCTGACCAACCACACCTAAAGGCTCATGGAAATGGTAGGCAATGGTATCTTCATCAATCTCAGAAATGCCGCCTTCTTGCGCACGGATACAGCCGGCGAAATAGCGGAAGTGATCAATCGCTAAAGGAATATCAGCAGCCAGGGTTTCACGGATTGGCTTGCCATTGTCCCAGGTTTCAGCCACCGCCAGCAGTTCCAGATTGGCTTCGAGACGATCAGCAATTTTGAGCAGAATGTTAGAGCGAGTCGTTGGAGATGATTTATTCCATTGTGCTTTAGCTTTATGCGCAGCATCCAGCGCCAGTTCGATATCTTCCACGCTAGAACGTGGCACTTTGGTAAACAGCTTGCCATCTACAGGAGAAATATTATCAAAGTATTCGCCTTTGACTGGCGGCACCCATTGCCCACCAATAAAGTTGTCATACTGGGCTTTGAAATGAACTTTTGAGCCAGGCTGGTTCGGATCGATATAACGCATATGTATTTCCTTTGCTTATTTTAATCTTTAAAAATGCTGCATCTACAGCTTTGGTATAAGGTACATCCGTACTCTATTTAGTTAACATACGCGTTATAAGGTTGGAGAAAGGTTGGCACTCAACCGATTTACATTTCTTTTGATTCCTCATAAAAACAATAATAATTACATTTGGATGTAAATCATGAATTATTGTGAGAATAAGGAATGATGACAGAACAGAGCTTGATACAACAAAGGCAAAAAATTGATCAGCTTCGTCAAAGCAGCAGTTTATCGCCTTCACATGCAGCACAACTCGAACAGAGCATTGTTAGCTCCTGGCAGCGCTCTTCTTTAGCCGAGATTCCCAAAAATCGTCTGGCTGCCCCATTAACAGATATAAAACAAATCAGCACTTCTTCGGCTTTAAGTCATGCCTTGGAACATTGTGCGGAAAATTTAAAGCATATTGCTGAACAGTCCTCTATGGTTTTGGCCGTTGGAGATATTGGCAGTACGGTACTATGGAGAGCCTCCTGCCCTGAATTGCGCACAATTGCTGATAATATTCATTTAGTTGAAGGAGGTCAGTGGCGTGAGGAACTGGTCGGAACCAATGCCCTTGCCCTATCCATTAAAACCCAACAATCGAGCTGCGTGTTTTCCAGCGAACATTACATGCCATCAGTACAAGATCTGGTCTGTTATGCCTCCCCCATTATTGATCCTTATTCCAAACAGATTCTAGGGGTCATTGACCTGTCCACCCACTGGCAAAAACATAATAGCTTAGGGCTATTAGCAGCCGAACGTTGTGCATCCATCATTCAATCTGCTTTACTGGAATCGCAAAAACAGCGTTTATATATTCGTGCCTTTTCTGTACCTCAGGTGATTTTTAATGGTAAGACCCTGACCATAACCCCACGCCAGACTGAAATTCTCGCTATTTTGGCTTTATGCCCACAAGGTTTAAGTCTGGATCGCCTACATCAAGCACTTTATGGCGAGCGTAAAGTCAGCATGGGTACGCTAAAAGCTGAAATGTCACAGTTACGCGATATTCTGGGCGGTATGCTTGGTTCGCGTCCTTACCGTTTACTGGCGCATGTTGAAGCGGATTTCTTACAGACTGAACAGTCGCTTGATGCTGGTTATATTGATTCAGCCTTAAAACTGTATACCGGAGTCTTTCTGGCAAAAACTGAAAGCCCATTTTTATGTGCTTGGCGGGATTGTCTGGAATCACGTCTCAGTGATGCCATTTTTAAAGCCAATGAAACTGATGTATTACTTAAGCATGTTGCTCGCTTTCCTGAAGCAATTGATGCGGTTGAACGTCTGATTGAACTGATGCCAAAAGGTCATCCAGTACATCAAACCCTGCTTAAATTTCAGGATATTTAAAAATCAGATCATTTCTTGTTTGGCTTCTCGTTAGCAAGATAATTACGGCTATCTTCCATTAAGAAGATTTCAACTTATAAAAATATAAAAAGCATTTAACTACTTTAGAATTATAATTTTTTTATAACATTTTATTGATTTAGCTCATGCTACGAATAAGCTTTTAGCAATACTCTGCTCATTCCAGTATTTTATTATTATCGAATTCATTCAGTTAATTTTAATAAGCTATACCCTGATGAATTAACTGCCCAAATATATTTTTTGAAAGCAAAAATTTAGGCAAAAAAAGAGCAACGCCTGCTCCATATCCTTATCAAGGGTGGTAAGGATCAGCCAAGATCATCGCATGGGGATACGTTTATCTTGGCGCACTTCCTAAGAAGCGCGAACAGGGTTGCATAAAATGTAAGTCTGCCGAGTGGAGAGAATCGACTTACATAGAGGCTTACAGCGCCGCTTTAAAAATCTCTACGACTTGTGCATGGCTAGCCTTACGCGGGTTGGTCAGCATACAGGCATCCTTTTGCGCATTTTCTGCCATAATGGCAAGGTCTTCCTCTTTAACCCCTAAGCCTTTCAGACCAGATGGAATTCCAATTGAAGCTGAAAGCTGGCGAATCGCGTCAATCGCTGCATAAGCTGCTTCAGTCACAGTTAATCCTTCAGTATTTACACCCATCAGCTGGGCAATTTTTGCATAGCGATCCGGACAGGCAATCAGGTTAAATTCGCATACGTGCGGTAGCAAAATCGCATTACATACACCATGTGGCAGGTTATAGAAACCACCCAGCTGGTGTGCCATCGCATGCACATATCCGAGTGATGCATTGTTGAATGCCATGCCTGCCAGATACTGTGCATAGCTCATTGCATCACGCGCTTCAATATTTTCACCATTTGCCACTGCCTGACTCAGCCATTCACTGATCATGGTAATGGCTTTCTCTGCACAGGCATCTGTGATCGGATTGGCTGCTATAGAGACATAGGCTTCTACCGCATGAGTCAGTGCATCCATACCTGTTGCCGCAGTTAAGCCTGCTGGCTTGGCAATCATCAGTTTTGGATCATCGATCGCAATCAGTGGGGTACAACGCCAATCCACAATTGCCATTTTGACATGGGTATCGGTATTGGTAATGATACAGAAGCGTGTCATTTCCGACGCAGTACCCGCTGTAGTATTCACTGCAATAAGCGGTGTCATAGGCACAGTACTTTTATCAATACCTTCATAGTCACGGATATGACCACCACCAGCAGTGACTAGACCAATACCCTTGGCACAGTCATGTGATGAACCGCCACCGAGCGATACAATAAAATCGCAGCCGTTGTCATTGTAGGCTTGCACGCCATTATGGACGTTAATATCGGTTGGGTTTGGTTCTGCACCTGGGAAGATATGGCTGTCAACACCAGCCTCTTTTAAATAATTTGCGATGGTATCTGCGACACCAAATTTGTATAAGCCTTCATCGGTCACAATCAGGGCTTTCTTGGCACCTAAATTTTGTGCTTTAACGCCAATTTCTTTGGCACAGCCTGGACCGAAAAGTGAAACACAAGGGATATAAAAACCGTTTGTTTGATCTGCGATATTCTTAAAAGCCATGGTTCGATTCCTTCTACCATTCATCTTATTATCGGTGACCCTCACCGTGATTTAAGTATTGAATGAACGATAAAAGAATCCCACCTACTAAAAGCCTACCTTATGATAAGAGATTGAAATTTTAGTTATTTTTGAAGATAGATAGTGCTTAAATGAATTCAAAAAATAAAAAAGCACCTAAGAGTATTGCTCCTAGATGCTTGATGTATTTGGTGGGCCCAGACGGACGATAACAAAATTTTATCTTATTGAATTTAATATAAAAATTATCATAAAAATATCTAAGGATACAAATCAGGATACACGATTTATTTGTTTATTTTTTAACCAAAATTAAAGTTTAGTAACATATAATTTAAGGTGGTTTTAGTAGACTTTTTAAGAATACAACATCACCATGTACATAAGAATACTTTATGATGAGATCATCATATAATTCATTTTACCAAGATCAGATAAAACTCATAGTAATATAGGAGAGATTATCCTTACCTGAAGGTAATAGTCCTTTATAATATCTTTAAATTGCCAATACAGTAGCTACGATAGCTAAATGCATCACCCTAATTTAAATTTCGAGGTGATCTAACCACTTTACCATTATATGCAATTTCTCAAAGATCTCTCTAACAATTGTTTATTCTAAATGTTCATCAACCTCGACCTTTTTATCAGGAAATTTCCATTTATAACTTACATACTTAAACGTAGCTTTACCTCTTTGCATAGCTGAAACTTTGCATCAAGATTTGGCATGTATATTCCCTATTCAAATCCCTGTATAAAAAGTCTGAATGAACTGTTTTGTCTTATCCCACAACTGATTAAATACGGTCTCTCTTTCAAAGAGCTTAACTTTAAAGTTCGGTAAATCCTTTAGCTCTTCTTTTCTTGGTAAACGCTTTGTAAATTCGTAGTTTTCCAGAACCGTTTTCATTGCTTCTGGTTTAAGGTTTTCTTGTTCACACAGATGTTGATATGCCTGTTCTTTTTCTGCATCCCAGAATGCAGCAAAAGCCGTTTGGACGCTCTGCCCATTGATCATCTTCGGCATGTTTTCTTCAATGAACTTCTGAATCAGGTCTTGTTTATCGTGCAAACTAATATCGCTACTGATTAAATCGTAAATTTGCGCTTGGTACTTCTGACGCTTATCCTCTGAGTCTGTATCAACAACAAGCTGTAGCAGATTAATAATATAACCAACATTAATGCGGTCACTGTGCAGTAGATCCAGTTGAAAATCGACATCATCCAATACCGATACTTTTTCTTTCTTGGTGGTCTTTCTAACGGCACGGCATAGGTCAGCATACTTAGAGGCGAAGTTCGCGAAGTGCTGCTTATCCAGTTGTGTTTGGTCTTGATCGTACTCAATAAAAGTTTGTAATTGCGCGTTATAGCGCATCACTTCACGGAAAGCTTTAATAAATTCCAGTTGCTGTTCTTCTGTAACAAGATCATCGACTGATTGGTAATTGGGCGTTAAGGCAAACAGTTTGCTCACCGCTGCTTGGTAATCCTGTTCGATTTCCGCATAGCTGGGAACAAGGACGATCTTGGTCGTTTCTTTATTGGAAAATAGTGCCAGCGCTTCATCCGTTGCACGTTTTAGGTTACGGAAACAGATGATATTGCCAAATGGTTTTTTATCGTTGTAGACACGATTGGTACGAGAGAATGCTTGAATCAATCCATGATATTTTAGGTTTTTATCGACATACAAGGTATTTAACGGCTTAGAGTCAAAGCCCGTGAGGAACATATTGACCACGATTAGAATATCAATCTGTCTGTTTTTTACGCGCTGTGCAATGTCGCGGTAGTACGCATAAAATTGATCACCTGAATTGTAGTTGGTTTTAAACTGTCGGTTGTAATTGGCAATGTAGCGATCCAGCTTATCCCGACTGGATGAATTGACCTGAGTTGGAATATCTGCGGCTTCTTCATGAATCAAGCCAGTTAAGTCATCAGTCGGTACAGCCTCATTTGCCGCATAGGAAAAGATGGTGGCAATGGTCAACGGTTTAAATATCCGACCTTGTGCTTCATCTTCAATTTGCTTTTCAGCCTGCACCTTTTCAAAGAGGTCGTAATATTGGGTCAGTGTTTCGACCGAACTGACACAGAACATTGCGGTAAATTCACGATTACGGGTTTTGGTATCGTGGATATTGACAATGTAGCGGGCAATCATTTCTAGGCGTTGCGGGTTGTCATACAGTTCTTTGGTATCGATGCCTTCTACATCTTCCTCATAACTGTCATTCGTCGCCATGCCTTTGGCGGTGTATTTGCCACGATAATCAATCTGGAACTGCAAGACGTTACGATCACGGATGGCATCGACAATCACGTATTTATGCAAACACGCATTAAACAGGTAGTCTGTGGTGAGTTTTAAACCTGCTTTGCTTTGGCTGTTCTTTTCAAAAATAGGCGTACCGGTAAAACCAAACATCTGTGCATTGCTGAAGAATTTTTTGATGTTCTGATGAGTCTCACCAAATTGACTGCGATGACATTCATCAAAAATAAAGACCACTTTTTTATTTTTAAGATAATCAATCGATTCTAAATAACGTTCGGTGCTGATGGCCCGATTGAGCTTTTGGATGGTGGTCACAATCAGTTTGTCATGACGTTGATCCAGCTGTTTCACCAAGGTCGATGTGTTATCGGTGCTGTCCACACTGTCTGCTTTAAAAGCATTAAACTCACGTGAGGTTTGTGTGTCGAGGTCGTTACGATCCACCACAAACAAGACCTTTTCTACATCGGGCATTTGCATGATGATCTGACTGGCTTTAAATGAAGTCAGGGTTTTACCTGAACCTGTAGTGTGCCAGATATAGCCGTTCTGATCGGAGTTTTGTACATGCTCCACAATTTTCTGTACTGCATAAATCTGATAGGGACGCAGCACCATCAGGCTTTTGGTGGTTTCTAGCAGCACCATGTACTGGGTCAGCATTTGGGTTAGATGCTGTTGATTGAAAAATGCGTCGGCAAAGTCGACAATTTCATTGATGTGTTTGTTATGGACATCCGCCCAGGGAAAGGCAAACTCGATGCCTGTGGTGCCGTTGGAGTAATAACGGGTATTGGCACCATTACTAATGACAAACAGCTGAATAAAACCAAACAGCCCTTGCCCTGCCCAATAGGCTTCACGAATATAGCGTTGCGTTTGATTAAAGGCTTCGGCGATTTCCATGCCGCGTTTTTTTAGCTCGATCTGTACCAAAGGCAAACCATTAACCAAGAGTGTGACATCAAAACGGCTGGTTCTGCCATTATAGTCACGGTGATCAATGGTGATCTGGTTGGTGACCTGATAGATATTTTTGCTTGGGTCATCGGACAGGAAAAAAAGGTGTTTACTGGTACCATCATCAAATTTGACTGGGAACAGATCACGCAGATTTTTGGCGCGCTCAAATACTGTGCCCGTATTTAAAAAACTGATGACCTGTTTCCATTCCGTTTCTGACAGTGGTGCTAGCCCATTGGCACGTTCGACTTGGGTTTTGAGGTTAGACAGTAGTTGGCTTTCGTCCTTGATGGTCACCGCAGCATATCCCAATTGCTTGAGCTGGCTAATCAGTTCGTTTTCAAGTTGGTATTCGCTTTGTACTGTCATTTCACCCTCTAATCTTTTAAATTATACACTTCAATCTTTATTATCTATAATCAAGAACTTAAGCAACTTTGATACCTTGCGCATCAAGATAATTATCTAACTCTTCTGAGTACGCATCATAATCTTGCTCAAACAATGCCTTGCTATAACTTAAACCACTAGGTAATTCAAATTGCTCATCAAGAAAATCATTAAATTCAAGATAGTCCTCGTAACGATAACTTTGTGTGTAAGAGAGATCAATTTTAAGTAGAAGAAGAAGCAATATATATGATAATCGATCTGTTGTTTGTGCAATAATCTGAGCTAATTCCACTCCAACTGAATAACTCTTTGGAAGAATTTTGCCGTGAGATATCTCACCAACATTATTTCTCATCTCCCCCAGAAAACGTATCCATTGATTAAGTGCTGAAAAATAATTTTCTATGTCGCTTTTTGGCATTACATTTTCAATTGCTGAATGTTCGTAAATGCACTCCTTAGCTTTTTTAAACAAGCGCCCTAAATCCAATAAATTAATATCCTTGGCGTTTTCATACGGTCTAAGTTTTAAAATAATATTTTTAGCTATCGCTTCTATAAATGATTTACTACATTCAATCAGTGTATCTCCACACTGATTAGTTTGTTGATCAATTTGATTTAATAATCTTTCTAAATCTTGCAACCATTTATGTTTAGATGAATGTAGTGCTATAAGTTCTCTGGATTTTTTCATAACAAAACCTATATAAACATCTGCTGCAACAAGCCTTTTTTCCATTGTTTAGCCTGTTCAATTTGCTGTGCAACCACTTCAATTTTTTGGTCAATGCTCGATAAGAAATTGGCGATTTTGGTTTGTTCTTCTAGACAAGGAATATTAAGAGTTAAAGCAGATAACGACTCTTGATTAATATTTGTATTTGCACTTGTTGTACTTTTAGCAAGTAATCTCAATCTAAAATCATTATTCATGAAACAATACTTCTTAAAACCTAAATCTAAGCCATAATTATCTCTAAATCTAATCAAGAATCCGCTATAAACAGTATTAGGTAAGTCATCTATAACCAATGCAGTTTGTCCTACCCCTTCAGCTTTGACCGATGACCGTATAAACAGCACATCACCTTTTTTAAGATCATAATTTTCTAGGTCTTTTTGATTAGCCTCAACTAACCCTAAATTATCTGTCTGAACAACTTTTTTTCCAAATACATCCATTAAATTGATAAAAGGCGAACCAAAACCAAATGATTCTTTATCTTTATTGAGACCATTTTTAAAAGCTCCAATTTCAGAAAGTAATTTTTCCTCCCACTCCCCAAACTCACTCCCATCATCCGCTTTAAAACGAATTTGCTGGCTAAACAGCTTTTGCATCATGCCTTGTTTATATTGGCTGAGTAGTTCGTGTTTTTGTGTGAGTTGGTTGATCTTTTCATCCACGTTCGATAGAAAAGAGGCGATTTTGGTTTGTTCTTCTTTGGATGGGAAACCAAAAGGTGTAGCTTTAGCTTGCTCAATCGTAAAATGAGAAATTGTTCCAGTATGAGAAATACTTTTTAAATACTCTCTAAATTTAGGACTAATAAAAAAATTATAAAGGAAAGATCCTTCAACAATTCCTGACGATTTCATCCAAAGTAAATCGGCATCTTTAAAATAAAGAGGCTGATCATTTGGAACTAGGTAAGGAATACCAATACTCCCTCCGCCAGTAACCAATAAATCACCTTGCTTAATTTTTCCTGATTTTTTAGCTAGTTCTTCAAATAACTCTAAAGAAATGTATGCTTTTTCATTTTCTTTATTCTTGAAAATAGAAACTACATCACTAGTACGAAAGAATGGAACGCCAGAATCCTGCCATTGTTCTTTAAAAACACGAGATGCTGAGGAAATTCCAATAATTTTTCCTAATTGCTTACTCGTCCAATCACCATCAAACTCTTTAAATCTTAACTTTGGCACAGCCATTACTTCACCCCCGCAAACGGTGAAACAATGCCTAGCTCTTTGCAAAAATCTGTAATGATGGCATCGGTTTTTTGGCTCTCAACTTCCAAAGCTTGAAGCTGTTGGGCAATCGCATCTAAATCAATTTCGGCTTCCGCTTCAAAAGTATCCACATAACGTGGAATATTCAGGTTGTAATCGTTATCTTTCACTTCCTGCAAGGTCGCCACATGCGCATATTTTTCAATATTTTCACGCTGTTCAAATGCCGCAACAATCTTATCCAAATGCTCAGGCAATAACTTGTTTTGGTTCTTCTGCTTTTCAAAATCATTGCTGGCATCAATAAACAGAATATTGCCGCTCTGCTCACGGTTTTTCTTCAACACCAAAATACAGGTCGGAATTGAAGTACCATAGAAAATATTGGCAGGTAAACCAATAATGGCATCCACCACGTTCATCTGCTCAATCAAATACTGACGAATCACGCCCTCACTCGAACCACGGAACAAGACGCCATGCGGTAACACCACCGCCATGGTGCCATTGTCATCCAGTTGATACAGCATGTGCTGTACAAATGCCATATCCGCTTTGGAGCTTGGCGCCAGTTTGCCATACGCAGCAAAGCGTTCATCTTGTAAAAATAACGGATCGGCAGACCATTTTGCAGAAAATGGCGGATTCGCCACCACCGCATCAAACTTTTTATCTAAATGCTGCGGACGGGTTAAGGTATTTTCCTGCTTGATGTCGAACTTGGCAAAATGCACATCATGCAGAATCATGTTCATGCGCGCCAAGTTGTAGGTGGTACGGTTCATTTCCTGACCGTAAATCATATCGACATCTTTCACTTCACGTTTTACCCGAAGCAATAACGAACCTGAACCGCAAGTCGGGTCATAGACTGAACGTAAACGGTCTTTGCCTTGGGTGACAATCTTTGCCAGTAAAGTCGATACCGTTTGCGGGGTATAGAATTCCCCCGCTTTTTTGCCCGCGCCTGAGGCAAATTCGCCAATCAGGTATTCGTAGGCATCGCCCAGTACATCGGCTTCGGTATTACTAATATCAAAATCAATATCATCTAAATGACTCAGGACTTTCGCCACCAGTGCATTACGGTCGCTGGCATTATTGCCAAGCTTGGTCGAGTTTAGATCTAAGTCTTCAAACAGGTTGGCAAAGTCATCGGCAGAGTCGGTGCCTAACGTGCTTTGTTCAATTGATTTTAAGGTCGCAGTTAAATCATCCAAAATGAATTCGCCCTGACGACCACGCTCGGCTAAGGTATGGAATAGCTGTTTGGGTGTAAGCGCATAACCCACTTCGGCAATGGCATTCTTTTTAATTTCTTCGATGTACGGCACATGCTCAGCATTATTTTCATCTAATTCTAAAAAGCTGACGTCTTCACCATCGAGCAATTCATTGGCAAAGTTCACCGATTTTTCTGATAAATATTTAAAGAAAATAAAACCCAGAATGTAATCACGGAATTCATCGGCGCCCATGGTGCCGCGCAAAGTATTGGCGATATTCCAGAGCTGTTTTTGCAGTTGTTGGAGTTGTACTTGGGTCATGTTAAAAATCAACCAAAAATCATTATTTTAGAATGGCAATACTTTGCCATATCTGACTCTTTAAATTAAGCACTAATTTCTTAAAAGATTACTCTTACGACATAAATTGTCGTAACATGCTTAAGCCTAGATTTCCTTATTTTATTGATTTAATAATAAGAATTATGGAGTTAATATGCTTTTTGATAATACGATGAATAAAGAGTTGCAGTCCTTTTCTAGAAACATTGCTTCTCAATTACTCTTAGGGGGATTTGCATTATTATCTCTCTATACAATTGATACTAAGTCTAATTTATCTTTATTTAACTATACCTGCCTTTATATATTAGGAATATTACTTATTCTTTGGTCTATGTACTCTGCTATTAGTAATGTTTGTATTTTATATAACGACTATCGAGATTATTTATGGCGTCAGGGAGAGAAATTTGATCGTATTCGCCTTATGACTAAGCCAAATAAAGAAGACAATAACTTAATTGAAATATCAAAAAAATTCAAAGGATTAAGAAATAGTCTTTTAATTAAGTTCAGATTAGAAGGTGCTTTCATATTGCTAATTTGGGCTTCGTTTGGATTTATTTATATACTAGGTATTGTTATGGTATTTCTACAGCAAACTAAAGTTCTGAGTATTTAGCCTAGCATATTGATAATAAGTTTAGGTTATCATTTTAAAATATTGCTATCCCACTACTCATAGGTTCCCATTTCTTACTACTACCCATGGTCAATGTGGCACAATTATAAGCATCCTGCAGAAAGCCTCGCCGCGCTTGCTCTGTAAATCCTGTCTGGGCAATTAAAGTTTCTCTTAATGGATGATGGCTAGTAATCAAATACTCATTACGCTTATGCAAGCGTTCTAATAAGTTTACTGAAGGCAACCTATCAAACTTCCCTTGTTGACCACGATTACATGAGGGACATGCTAATACTAAATTCGCAACTCCGTTGATAGGCTTTTGAATATCACACTCACGAAGTTTATGTGGGAAAAAATGATCAACATCCGCTGAATGTTCAAAAAGCTGTTCAATTGTAATTGGAGCAAAACAATAAAAACACCTGCTCTTCTGGTATCCATTTAAAGCAGGCTTAGCTGATGTGACATTTATTCTTCGTATTTTATTGTCCGCAACCAAAATTCCTTGATCGTCGTGCTGAATTTGTACTAAATGCTTAGGCAAATTCATATCCCAAGCTGTTTCAACTAAGCGCCATCTTGCTTCAGTTTCATCGATCAAATCTTTAGAATTCTGTGCTTCAAATAGCTGAAACACTTCATCAGTCAAAATGATGCCTCCATGCGTTTTTCGGGCATCCATAAAAAATCTTTGTGGAAGTTCCTGACCATGTACATTATGAAAAGCATCAATAACATTCACAAAACCATATTGCACTGTCTTCGCGATCAAAGTTTGCTGATCTATTTCATCTGCATTAAACGCGCGGCAAAAATCCAAGAATTTACTAGAGCTTGAAGTTGCCTGCTTATCCACTAATTTTAAGTGTTCGCAGATATGATGACTAAATGGGCCAGCCAGTTGATCGAGTGTAATGACCGTACCAGAAGAGGCTTGTAACTCGTATAGCGACTTAGCTAAAGCAAACTTGTAGGAAGCTACATTACGTCCAAATAGAATAACAGCACGCCAATAATTTTCTAAAGATGGCTCAATCTCGTAAAACTCAGACATTAAATCGATTTCCGTATTATTTTATTTCTTTTTCCAAAGTATATTCAGCCATTTTTCATTACGTTCAGGACGTTTATCTACTGTGATCCACTGTTCTAATATCTCATTACCATCTAACTGGTCTAGCAATGCTTTGGCCTGATTTTCATCTAGATCCGTAAATGATCTACCATCTTTTTCACGATCTGTCGTTCCATATTTAAAAGACATATAGCAAACACCAGTACAGCGCAATGAACGATGAATTCTGCGCAGTACATCAAGTAACTTATCCCTCTCGCAATGTAGTAAGGATGCACACGCCCAAACACCATCATATTGATTGGATTCAGCTAATTCATAAAAACTTGCATGACGCACTTGAATACCTGTTAATATCGTAGCTTGCTCAACCAATACTTTGGAATAATCCATTGCTTCAACCGTATAGCCTTTATTTTTAAATGCTAATGTATCGCGACCAGATCCACAGCCTAAATCTAAAATATGAGCATTATTTGGTAATTTTTCTAGAAACGGCTGATACAAACTTTCCATATCAACGTAGAGTGTGGCTTGCGTAAATTCATCTGCATACTGATTGTAATAGTCTATTGTTTTCATAATTAATGCTTGGGCCAAAAACTAAACGTAGTCTACTCAAAAACAAAAAATTAAGGGAGCCAGTGCTCCCTTAATATCTCACTAAACGATATTATCTTCTGTTAGTGTTTTACCCATTACTCTAGAAATGATCTTCAATAATTGCTGTTGACGAGCATCAATAAACGCTTCGAAATTATCAGTTCTTAGCAACTCAGGCTCAATAAAGTGTGATGCTAAGATTTGGTTCATACTGATATCATCCATCAACACTGTCTTATGATTTTGCAAGTCATTAAGATATTTCGACGGTGCCTTACCACCAATCATACGATTTGCTTTATACGAAATTGGTGTCTTATTAAGGATAGAGTCATATATTTTAGAAGGCTTATTATTTTCTTCACACCATTTTTTCGGAAAGATGTGATGAATGTCCAATGCAACTTCTTCGACATCTAAATTTTGAACCGATTCCTTCCAGAAGAAGTCTTGTGCCCCCTCTCTCAGCGCCAATGTATTTAAGCCTTTATATGCTGCACTCAAGCGAGATCTCAACGTTTTCAGGCGTTGTGCCTGAAATGAGGATTCTTGAATTGTTCGAATTTCATGATCAGGGTTTACAACCCAATTGCTAAAATCTTCTAAATCATTAGCAATCCGCGTTTCAACGGCGCCACCATAAAGCTCACCGAGTACACCACACCAGTACCATTGGCTTAATTTTTCATAGATTTTCGGCTCTAACCATCTTTCCTGAAGCAATGTTAAAATCGCTGCCAATGGAACTAGCTGTGTTCGATAAGGTAAATCTTTGGTAAAGAAAAAGCATTCTTTCCTTAAAAATTTTGCGACTAATAAAAATCCTCTTTCTACTTCGTCTGCCCATTTTTTATAATCTGAAAGAGACATACCCAAAATAGCTGAACGTTTTGCACTGACCGCAGAAATAAATTTACCAGTCTTCTTAGCTGCGATATCTGCTTTTCTCTGTTTCAAAGTACTTAATAAGCTAATAGCTTGTAAGTAATCTGTTGGCTCTACAAGCTTTAATATAGATTCTTTATCACTCAATCGTTTAGCACGACCAATTGGATTACGCTCAGGATGCCCATACCAATCATCCCTGAGGTTATATCCTTCAGCAGCAAATGTTGCTGTAACAAGTTCAAATACAGATAATGGCACACCACCTGTATTCACTTTTTCAAATACCAAACAGACTGCTTCTTTAGAATTTTCTTTATTTAATTTAATGACCGGCACAGCATACTGTCTAAAGCTTTCAAGAATTTTCTCTCTAAATTCCATATATTCTTGAATTCTGTTTGTATGGTTTTTAAATAAAACAACTTCCCATTCATTGGTATTAAAAATTCGATTACATGGGAAAAAAAATGCTTTGCATTCTTTTTCTATCGTTGAGAAATCTAACTCAATTTCCTCACCTTTCTCGTTTTTTATTTTTTTGATATCTCGCCCAAAGTTTGTCTTAACAACTTTATCTTCTTCTACAGAAATGAATGCGTCCTCTAAGTTCCCGTTTAGTGCCATTTCTATATCAATATAATAAAACCGCTTGATTACCCGCCCCTTTTCATCAAAGGTTTTTACTGGTTTCTCTAGCTTAAGTACTTGTGTTAATGAAGTTAACCGCTGCTGACCATCTAAAATTAACTCTTCAGGTTCAATGTCTTTTTTTATAAGCTCAACATTTTCTACAGGTCGTACTTGAAACCTAACTTCTCCACCTGTTTCTAGGAGCATTACTGCACCCACAGGAAAAGATCGAGAAATACTGACTAATAAAGACTTAATGTGCGCATCATCCCAAACCCACCCTCTTTGGAAATCAGGAAGCTGTAATTTCCCCTCAACTATCTTTTTCAAAATATCACTTAAATTTTCTTTTGTACTATCAAAATTACTCATGTACAGCCTTTTCCAAAATGGTTGTTCCAAAAATCCTAGTATTAATAAAATACAATATGGGTTAAAACCTCAGAGATTTTATTTTATAAATATTTTTATTTTATATTAATTTAAGACAATTAGGCCTACTAGAGTTCTTATTTAAACTTTAACTAGATTCAAATTTTTCAACAAAAACCACCCTCCTTTATTCCCAAGTTTTTGATCAAGCATTCAGAGCATGTATTTAGGTTCTATCATAGAGATAGGTCATAAAAATAATAAGAAACCTCTATGAAAAGAAATTTACCCACTGCGATGGCTAAATCAATGTCACACAAAGAAAAGGCTCTTAAACTACTAAAAATAGTGAAAGGCTTTGACCTTTGTCTCCATGAAGTCACTAAGGCAATGCCTTCAGTACTGCCTATCCACCCAGGAATCCAAGCCTTCACTACGGTTCGAAAGAAAATTCTGAGGCATGCAGAAAAACTGGAGTGGGAAGATATCCATTTTCAGCTCACTCAGCAATTTGTCACTATGTTGGTACAGTCTAAAATCAATATTGACCAAATCTTTCCAAACAGACTGCTGATGTTATTCAATCAGTATCTGAGCAAGACCTTTATTTATGATCTGAACAGTCGTATATACGACAAACCTCATACCTCGATGTCGATGGAACTGCTGGCCAAAATCCTAGGTTATACACGGAACCAGCTCAACTATCGCCAATCTCAAATTGATAAAACGTTTAACGCTAGATTCTCGACCCTTCAAGCTAAATGTGAAGCTCTAAACCATATACAAATAGAGCCTTCTATGTTCTGGAGAGCTGAACATGCATGACTCTCTTCAATCCATCATGGTTAAGCTGCTAGCCCCTGAAAAAACACTGGAGACCTTTCAGTATCTAGGTACTCATTTCTTATGCCAGACGCCATTGCTTGAAGACCTTAAATCGCTGCATCCATACTTCGATCAATCTCTATCATTAGAACTACCAGCGATTCAATTACCTCAACAGAAACCGCATCCAACTCAACAGCCTATTAGTAGCTATCTATACTGCTTAAAAGACTTAAAGTCAGATCACCCAGCCCATCTATGGGGCATCAATACAGTCTTTGCCTTGAGTACTTTAAGTAGCATCAATCCAACAACAACCTCTAACCATCAAACCACTATTACAACGCTAGCCAGCCGGTTCCGCCTCGCCTCCCTGGCCCTGATCAAAGCTCAACAGAATAAAAAACTGTCTAAATATGAAAAATTATATGTATGGCTTTGGGATCAGTTACCTCAATCTCCAACTTCTCTGAAAGCTTTTGTTCAGCAACTTTGTGATTTGGAACAATCTGGCAAGTTAACAACCTTCCAATTTAATCTCATCCGGGATATTAGACGGGCCTATAGTTATGTACTGAATCTGACAGCAAAAAAGCAGGGACATCACAACTCATCCCATAAACGCTTTGAACAATATAGCTTGGAAGATTCAGACAGTCTTCTTATCCTTCAGGAATTGTCCACATCCAAGCAAGTCCGGTCTCTGCAGTTTGAGGAACTATCTGACCAGCCAGAGGTACAGCAGGTTCAGATTGATACGGAAGCAGTGTCACCGTTATGCAAGCAATCTAAAAGCATGCAACAGCAGTCAGTCAAATTGATGCAGCAACATATTGTGCGCCTGCAACATCGTTTTAGAAGTAGTAATCATTATCCTGATCTGGAATCTATTCGTTTACTGATTACACATTGCTGGAATCAATACAGTACAGCGCAATACAAAAATAAAGCCTATCTCATCATCCTGCTCAGCTTTCTCACTGGCAACTCGACGGAAGAATGGCTCAAGGTACAAAGTCCAACAATCTCTCGACTGAATCAACGGCAACGTTTAATCAGCGTTGATGGCAGGTATGTCCTGCGCTCTAAGTTTACTTTGTTTGATCCAGTGCACTTTCCCCATAAAGAGGCTTTACAGAATCAGATCACGCATTTTGATTTACCCTTACCCTATAACTTTATCGAAGGGTTAAAGGAAGGCCCTTTTCTTGAACAGTCTCATATTAGAAATACATTACAACGATGCCGTGAGGAACTCTACATCCCTTCTCTGACGAGTAAGAAGCTAAGTACTTTATTGCATGCCTCTATTTATCATATGAGTGGGAATGTACAACTTGCTGATATTCTGACTGGTATAGATGCTAACCGATCCAGTTCTATTTCCTACTGCTCTTACCCGGTCTATCGTTTGCAGAGTCAGTATCTTGAAACAGTTAAGCACTTATCTGCTGAAATGACCAAGCTGTTTCATATCGATCAACCATCAGAAAATTTCGGTAGTCTTAAAGCACCGACACCTTCTACTGTGACCAGTGTCTTTGCCTACCTGTACGCTCAAGTGATTCAAGCCATGCATCAATTTGATGTAGTTGCCACCTATAACCATTACAACATCTGGCTATGGCATATCCTGCTATTATTTACAGCAGCACGACCTGTAAAGGATTTTCCAGGAGTGTTAAAAGACTTTGATTTAAAGCAAGGCTGGCTGTGGGTGTCAGATAAGGAGATTCATGGGAGACAGGATGATGGACGCATACTGCCTTTATGTGACTTTCTTAGAAATGAACTGAAATGCTATCTGAAATATTTAAGAAAGAATACTGCGAGTATTGCTGTACATATAGAGAACGGCTCACAGTATATCGATGATATATTTGAGAGTAAGAAGCCATTACTGGGGGTATTTCTTGATCACCAGTGGCAACCTCTTAGTCCTTCCATTGTGGCGGAATTTACCGAAGGCATGCAGCTTGATCATGCCAACTGGCTCAGACATACCACACGCGCATTTCTTACTGACAAAGCTGAGGAATCGTTAATTCTTGCGCTGTTTGGACATGAAAAGAATCAGCAGGAAATAGGCAATCGTTATTCTAGCCTTCCTATAAATGCTTATCGAACACTGGCTAATACACTCAATGAAATGAAAGGCTTCTTTCAGATTGATGGAATGTATGAAGACATTGGAGATCTTTAGATTCATAAGATAAGTCACATAGTCATAACCGGGTAAAGCATCATGTGAATTAAGTTGTGACTCATTAAAAAAATACAATTTAGCTTAAAATCAAAGAGATTTTTTATTTAAAAGTCATTGATTTTAAAAAAATATAATCATAAAGAACTATTTTAATACTTACATTTTCTCTCTATAAACACAATCTTTTTCAACAAAAATTTCCCCTTTTTACTCTAGGTTTCTGATCATGAATTCCTAAGATAGCTTTTACTTCTATCATTAAGATAGAAGTGAAGTAAATGAGCATAAAACTTCTGATATTTACCAAGCTTTTTCATAACTTAAAATATGCTCATTTTTAAAATTCTTATAGTGTGAAGAACTTCTATACCTTATGCCTATTCATAACTAACTTATGAACTAGCAATCAAAGCCGAAAAAATTGCCCGTTTTTCTGGTTCAGATAATTGATGGGCTAAAAGACCTTCAATGGTGAAGACAGCTATTTTTACTCTAGGCTCAATTTGATCAGTGGCCACCCCTATCTTCTGTAGCTCTAAACGAAACAATGCTTCCACCATGACATGGAACCTCTCATGCCACTCCTTTAGTTCTGGTGAAAATTTTAATCTGGCATGCACAGTACTCACTAGGCGATCAACTAATTGAAGTTGATCCACTACCCAGATTAAACGTTCAGAAAGATCCTTTGATGATTGCAACATGTATTCATTTACATGCTTGGTTAACTCAGCATTCAGAATGCTCACTAGCAGTTCATCTTTGTTTTTGAAATACCAGTAAATGGTATTTGGGGCAACTCTAGCTTCAACAGCAATACGACTCATGGAAGTCGCATCATACCCTTCGGTTAGAAACAACGAACGTGCAGCATCAATGATCTCTTGTTGTTTTTCTTCCCGATCTTGTACACGTTTATTACGGGCCATTCAGTTTTCCCACTCTACTAAAAATTAAGGTGCTATCACATAAAACGGATCAAAGCAGTATCGTAAATTCTTCTTGAATGCTATTCAATAATATAGTTAAATCATACTATCTTGAACAACATTCAAGATAATGTAAAAGAATAATAATGCACTACTGATTGATCAAAATAAATTTAATTTTCTGGTGCATTTTTAACAAGAAATAAGATGGAAGGCAGCCATCAAGAAATCTAAGAGCAGGCCAAACTATATGACAAAACGCAAATATCCTGATACCTCACATATTGAAAAATCAGTTTATGAGTCTAACTTCCTAACTGAGGGCGATATGTGCTCAGCAACATTACATGTACCTAAAGAGTCAACAACGCAAAAGCTGCCTGCTGTTTTAATGGTAGGTGGTTGGGGAAGTATTCAAGGTGCATTGACCGATTCTTTCATCAATCACTTTGTTACCCAAGGTTATGCTGTGATGGAATTTGACTATCCAGGCTGGGGATTGAGTGGAGGTCTGCCACGTCAGGATATTAATCCGTGGAAGCGAGTAAAAACCGTTAATAAGGCATTATCACATTTAAAGTCCCTGCCTCAGGTGGATGCAGACAATATTATTGCCTGGGGTACTTCATTTGGTGGTGGACATGTGGTGGATCTGGTAGCAGAACACCCTGAATTAAAAGGCGCCATTATTCAAGTTCCTATGCTAGATGGGATCAGTACAGTACGTTCTGTACCTCTACCCCAAATGTTTAAGTTTTTAGGGTATGGTTTAGCGGACAGAATTAAACCAGGTGAACGAATTTGTATTCCAACTGTGTCACAACCGGGTCAATTAGGAGCAATGGATCGTGATCAGGCCTGGAATGCCATGGAACTTGCTAAAGAGAAATTAAATATAGACTATGATAATCGTGTTACTGCACGTTCGCTTTTGACCATGGGGTTCTATCGCCCATGGAAACGTTTAAAGCAGGTCAAAGTACCTATGTTGATTGTAGGGGCAACTCAAGATACCGTCGCTCCGTTCGTAGCTAAAAAGATCGAAAAGGTAAAGAATCCTTTCATTCAAATGAAGAAAATTGAAGCGGACCATTTTGACCCTTATTTTGAGCCATACTTCTCACAAAATTTAAGTTATCAGTTAGACTTTTTAAACAGCTTAAAGCCTTCAAGAGCACACGTATAAATGCCATACTGCTTATAACAGCTAAAATAGCCTTATCCTTGGATAAGGCTATTTTTTAAAGCTATAGATAGAAAATTTTTAAATTAAAGCTGCTGTAGAAATGATATATGTTGCGATTGGATGCGATCGATAAAGGGGGCATGAAACAGATCGAAATGCCCACAGTCTTCTTCTAAATAGCGGATTAAATTTGATTTTTGCGCCGTTTTACGTGTACTTGATATTGGAATTAAAGAGTCTTGCTTTGCTCCAATCATTAAGGTAGGGGTCTGAATTTTATGGCTAATAGAGATAGGACGATAAAATGGAATTGTGAGGACGATTCGTGCAGGAACCTGGTTATCCCAGTTTTGCTTTTCCTCAACTAATGAATAATAACCCCGATAACAATCTGAACCCGATAGGACTGCAAACCGGCTTTTTGCCACGATCTTCATCAATTTTGACTTGCCAAATAGACTATAGAACAAGTCAGTGATTGCTAAATAGGTTGCAGGTAAGAGATAACGTTTAGGGTAACCCAGCAAACTAGCCAAACCATCCACATGCGGAAAGTTAGCAATAACGGCATGGTACTTCTGTTCACTGGCGAGTGTTAATACATGTCCCCCGCTAAATGAGTAACCCCATAATACAAAGTCCTGCTCAGTCAGATTAAACTCATTTTTGAGATATTGAATGACTGCTTTCCAGTCCTTTAATTGACTATTTTTATCGACAAGATTTTTATATTTACCACTACTCTTGCCAAATCCTCTATGATCAAAACAGCAAACACTATATCCCTGTTCCAGATAAGATTTGATATATCGATCTAGGGCACAACTTTTGTCTCCACCCAAGCCATGAGCCATAATGACAAAGGGCAAGCCATTATTATTTATATATAAATCAGCCTGAATTTGAAAAGAGTCTAAAGGTATAAAAACATTTTTTATTTGCATTACTCATTCCCTGTAATACATTTTTTAAATATTAAAACGCAATAAGTGCGAGCAGCACTTATTGCTTAACTTCATATTTGCCTAGGCAGCAAATAATTTAGAAATTAATTTTAATGTTGAAATATTATAATCACGTGGAGGAATTTTCACGCCTGCTGAGGCGAGATCCGATACCAGTTCAGCACGGAAAGTGTTGTAATCAACTTCTACAGCATGACGTTGTCCACCCTCGAATTTGTAGTGAGGATGATCCAGCTCATACTGAATAGCTGCTTTCATATCTTTTGGACGCTTATACTTACCTAATATTTCCTGACATGCGATACGTGCTTGAAAATCTGATAACGGCCAAATACATCCAATAGGTTGGAACAAGCCTATGAAATATAAATTGTCATAATCAGCATGCATCATCTTACGATAAAGCGGTACCTTCTCAGCATGCTGGAAATTAATAAAGTCAGGATCAAAGAATGGGAATACGGTCCAGAATCCTGTACAGCAACAAATAATGTCAAACTCTTGCTTGGTACCGTCCGTAAATTCAACTGTCTTTCCATCAATTTTTTTGATTGCAGGTTTTGGCTTAATCTTGCCATGGCGGACATAGTCAATTAAATCCGAATTAACCGTTGGATGCTGGCTTAATACAGGTTTAGTCGTTGGAGGTAGCCCAAAACTTGCATAATCACCCGTAAGAATTTTTAAGGATTTGGTGAGGATGGTCTGACGTGCCTTAGGTCGTAAATTTTCTAACGCTTTTGCGACCATATCACTTGGGAGACCCAGCAAAAATTTGGGTAAAAACCACTGTGGGCTGCGCATAGATAAATAAATATCTTTACTTACACGAGCAGCTTCTACAGCAACATCACAACCTGAATTACCCGCACCAATCACCAGAATTTTTTTATTACGCCACTCTTCATTCACACCTTTAAAGTCATGTGAATGCATCCATTTGCCAGTGAACTCTCCTTCGTATTTTGGATATTTCGGCATCCAGTGATGACCATTACATACCATCAGATACTGATAAATTTTTTGATGTTTCTGCCCTTCTGCATCCGTGTAATCGACTTGCCACTGACCATCAGACGTGCGTTCAACATGGTCAACAGTATGGTTAAACTTTATTTGGTTATACACATTAAAGTTTTTACTATAGTTTTCAAAATACTGCTGTAATTGATCATGCCGTGGGTAATCCGGATAATGATCCGGCATCGGGTAGTCTTCATACTCTGAAAGTTTTTTAGAGCTGATGATATGCGTATTTTCATAAACAGAAGAATGGCCTGTTTTGGAATTAAATACCCAGTTACCACCAACTTTGTCATTTTTTTCAAATAGATCAAACGCTATATTATAATCTTTACAGTTTTTTGCTGCGGCAATGCCTGAAGGGCCAGCGCCAATAATGCAGACAGTTTTATTCATTTTCAGCTCCATGAAAATATTTTATTCAAAAATCCGTCACATGTCGGTTTTTAAAAAATATAGGGGAGTTTTTTTAATAAATCAATGAGGGGATGCAAGATGCTGATGAATGAAATAAAGATGCCTGTTCAGAAAAGAAGTATCGAACGTCTGGAAAAAGTGATTCAAACCACTATAGACCTTTTAGAAACCAAGACCTTAGCAGAATGCAATATTCAGGAAATTTCACAAATTTCAGGTGTTCCAAGAAATCACATTTATCAGTATTTTCCTACGATAGATCATCTATTTAGCTTAATCGTAAATCGTTATTTCCAAAAACTTCAAAGTTACCTGACCCATAACGCTCAAATCTACAAGACTTGGACTGTGCTAGATATCATTCAAGATGCTTTAAGTAAAGCTTCAACTTTTTATAATCAAAACAAACCAGCAAGTATGCTTATTCTCGGTGGTCCTGTGAACATTGAAGGTTTTAGCCTCCATGAAGCCGTAATCGAAGAGATATCTAAAGAATTCGTCAAAATTTTTACTCAAAAGGAAAATCCTCTAACACTTAAAAAGCCAGATGACATTACCATTATGATTGAATTAATTTTTGCATTGATGAAGCATAGTTTTTATCGTAATGGTTATATTACTGAAGAATTACAACAAGAGGCTCTACTAATTTGTGAAGCTTATTTGGAGAAAAAGACCTATATTTAACTTATACGTAATCGAAAAAGTTGAAGACTTTATTGAATATTTAAATACTAAATTTTCTCAGACTTTTATTTCACATAGTAAAAATATAAAGAGCTAGAAATTTTTTATTTTTAAGTCAAAAAAATATCGAATTCAAAAAGTTAGTGAACTAGAATAATTTAAATATTAAAACTATATAGGCATAAGCAAATTCATGATTTTATTAATGTTCAAATGATGTTTTGTAATGATTACCTACTTCAAATATCAACCCTTCTATTATTAAAGATATTTATAAGCTTTAATTTCCTCTTTATAAAAAGCTTTCCATAAAAGTTAATTTTGAAACTTCCTACAAAAATTAAAGCTAAAAATGAAATTAGAGCCTTAGACAGACATTTCATTTTTATGGACTGCCACCACTCTCCTAGACAAATTTCGTCTATTTTTCCCACATACAGAGTCTATCTCCTCCACCTAATTTAAGCTCATTTGTGCTTCACAGGTAGCAGAATACAAGATCTAAAAAACCGTCTAAATGACGGTTTTTATTATTATATTATTAAACAATTATAAAAAAAGATTCTTTACCTAATTACTAGATCAAATTATTGAATTTCTGAATCTTCCAAATTTTTAGGTAAATTCAACCTAACTTTAAAGTTAGAAATTTCATGGTCATTTCCC
The DNA here is from genome assembly GCF_058599385.1 of Acinetobacter sp. CAU_H_60. Taxonomy (NCBI): domain Bacteria; kingdom Pseudomonadati; phylum Pseudomonadota; class Gammaproteobacteria; order Moraxellales; family Moraxellaceae; genus Acinetobacter; species Acinetobacter sp. CAU_H_60. The sequence continues at coordinate 1,933,966 of NZ_CM178653.1, forward strand.
CAATCACCATAGATTAGAGCTTTTACTTCTAATCCGGTAAACTTTGATAAATGATGATCCTTTAATAACTCTAAAAACTTTTCAGTATCCTCTTCACTCAGATAACCCACTTGAACATTATTTACAACCACCATGATTGCATTCACTTTATCAGGATCTATAATTAAAAGCGCACTAACGACTTTACTGACAGTATTTTCAATCTCCGGGCCAATGATCGTAATTAAAGGTCGCTGAAAATTGGTTGCACTTGAAACTTCATGTCTAAATTTGTTTTTAGTTAATTCTTTAAACTTTCCACTAGGCTTATACCTAGTATTCGGTCTTACCATTACTAGAACAGTTATAAAGATAATAATAATTAAAAGAAACAGCCCCATGACTAAGACTCTTTTATCAAGGAAAGGAGGTCATATATTTCTTGAGCCATATCAGTTTCTATTAAGATGTAATTGAACTATTAAAGTAGAGAATTTTTGACATGAATGGTATGTGAAAAATGTAGTAGTTCTTTGCTAATTTTAAAATAATAGAAATAAAAGGCCTGCCTTTTTCTGAATCCTTGTCATTATATTGACATCAAATCGTCATAGCACTGTCATTTGTTAGTGTTGATATAAGCCAATAAACTTAAGAAGATTAAATGAGGACAAAATATGGCAGGGTTATCCATCTGGCATGTACTAATTTTTGCAATTGTAGTGATCTTACTGTTTGGTACTTCTAAACTAAAAAATCTAGGAAAAGATGTAGGGGGTGCAATCAAGGACTTTAAGAAATCTGTCCGTGAAGAAGAAACTAAAACAGCTCAACTTCAGCACTCTCGAACGATTGATGCGGAAGTTAAAGCCAGTGAGAGTTCAATCAAGAATTAAGGTATTACCATGCTCAATATTGGAATGACTGAGCTATTGGTCTTTGGGGCTATTGCCCTGCTCATTCTTGGACCAGATAAACTCCCTGAGGCGGTACGTTTTATAGGTAAATGGTCAGCCAAAATCAAAAGGATCGCCGGTAATATACAAAATGATCTTGACCGTGAATTGCGACTATCGGAACTACGGGAGCAAATGCAAAGCGAGCTGAAACGTATTCAGGAATTAGAAATCAAAGTGCAGGCACAGATGGATAATATCAATGTAATCCATCAGCCCTTCATTAGAAATCCGGAACAACATCTTTTGAACCATGAGCCGACTTACCAATTAATTAATGAATCAGTTTCACCTGTTCATTTACCGCCAATCCAGCTGAATAAATTAACAAAACAAGAAAAAACTTATACTGATATAAAGGTGGCCGTATGAGTATTTTGCCTTCGACTCAAACAAACAACGATACCCGGCAAATCCCGTTAGAAGAAATGCCAATTACCAAGCATCTAGTGATTCTTCGAAAGCACCTTTTCAAAATTGTGGGCGTATTATTAGGACTATTCTTATGTTTACTGCCTTTTGCAACCCAAACTTATCAGCTTTTATCAGAGCCTTTACGCGCTCAGTTACCTGAAAGCTCCACCATGATTGCAACAGATGTGACTGCGACTTTCATGGCTCCATTTAAGTTGAACTTCTTTATTGCTTTACTTATTGCCATGCCTTTTATTTTGTATCAACTTTGGGCCTTCGTTAGACCAGCATTGTACGTAAAAGAAAAAAAGTTAGCTTTACCACTATTAATCAGCAGTATTGTACTGTTTTATGCAGGTATTGCTTTTGCCTATTTAATCGCTTTACCTTCTATCCTTCATTTTTTTATCAGCGTATCACCTGAGACTGTTGCGCCGATGACCGATATCAATAGTTATCTGGCTTTTTGCTTAAAACTATTTTTAGTTTTTGGATTTACTTTTGAAATCCCTATTATCACGCTCCTACTTATTATAATTGGTGTTGTCAGCACACAGACCTTGGTGGAAAAAAGACGATTTATTGTGGTGGGATGTTTTTTTATTGCCATGTTTGTGACACCACCCGATGCCCTATCAATGATTATGTTAGCTGTTCCAATGTGGCTGTTATTTGAATTAGGTTTAGCAGCAGGAAAATGGATAGAAAAATGATGCCTGGACATAACTGAATAATAATAAAAACAACATAAAAGAAGAAAATTCTCTATGAGCAGCTTAAGCTGCTTTTATTTTTGATTTATAAATCAATATTATATTTAATAAATCCGCAATATTAGCTTCACCCGACTGTCATATTTAACCGCTAATTTATTCCTGACTTTAAAACAACCAGACCTTAGTTATGGGAATAAAACAATGACAGACTACTTACCTTATGATGAAAATCAGGAATTGGATAATAATACGTCAGATAATCATCATTTTCGGGATATTTTAGAACAATCTATCTCTCGTCGTGACTTGATTGCCAAAACTGCAAGTGGGGCTGCAGCATTGGCCCTTGCATCTTCTCTGACTGGATGTGGGGATAACGATAATAGCTCTACTCTGCCCCCAACCGAGACTGCACCAAACCCGCCTGCTACTGACCCAAATACAAAACCAGAGCAACTGAACTTTACACCAGTTGCCAAAAACTTGAATGATATCGTTACTGTACCAGACGGTTATGAAGCCAATGTCCTGTATGCTCTTGGAGATTCTATTAATCCTGCATATTCAGACTGGGATGATAACAATATCCCGAATGGTCCAAGCTTTCAGTTTCGCTCTGGCGACTGCCATGATGGAATGAGTTTTTTTGGCTTAAATATTACTACTGGCCGCTATGACCCGACTGTGTCTGAGCACGGTCTACTCGTTATGAACCATGAATATATCAATCCGACTTTTTTACATCCTCAAGGACCAACCAAAGTTGATGGTCGCCGCCCTGAAGATGAAGTCATTCGTGAGACAAATGCACATGGTGTTTCAATCGTTCATATCAAAAAAGACAATTCCAACCAAAAAATAGAAATTGTCAAAAATTCGATTTATAACCGTCGAATTACTGCCTCAACTGTCATGAGCTTTTCAGGTCCTGCGAGTGGATCTACTCTTCTATCTACACGCTTTTCACCAGGTGGAAAATTAACACGCGGTACGCATAACAACTGCGGCAACGGCTATACCCCCTGGGGTACTTATCTCACCACTGAAGAAAACTTTATTGGTTACTTTGTCCGTAGCAAAACTGATGATGTTCATCGCTTAGCGCAAGAAAAGATCGCTTTGGAGCGTTATGGTTTAAAAGCAGGTTCAAGCTCACGTTATGGCTGGGAATCTGCAATAGGTACAATTGAACCTCAGGATCTTTATGATCGATGGAGCGCAGATATTACTGCCGGTGATGCCAGCAAGGATTATCGTAATGGCCCAAATACTTTTGGCTGGATTGTAGAAATTGATCCATTTGATAGCCGACAAAATCCAGTTAAGCGTACAGCCTTAGGGCGTTTTGCCCATGAAGACTGTCGTGCTAGTCGTGCTCGTGAAGATGATAACCTGGCTTTCTATATGGGCGATGACTCACGTGGAGAATACATCTATAAGTTTGTCTCTGACTACAAATGGAGTGAAAAAGACCGCAATGGCGGTTATGCAGCCGGAGATAAATATATGGATCATGGCAAACTTTATGTTGCCAAATTCAATGCAGACGGAAATGGTCGATGGATTGAGCTGAGTTATGGTATTAATGGGTTGAATGAGCTGAACAATATCTACCCTTTTAGTTCCCAGGCGGATGTCGTGACCTTTGCCCGTCTAGCAGCAGATAGCGTAGGCGCTACTAAAATGGATCGTCCAGAATGGGTTGCAGTCAATCCTGAAAATGGAGAAGTCTATGTTACGCTCACTAATAACTCTAACCGCGGCACTACACATGCCTTAGATGCAGCCAATCCACGTAACTATAGCGATCCTGAAGGTGGCAAAGGTAATGTAAATGGTCATATTATCCGTTTACATGAAGATAAGGATACGACTACAGCCATCACATTCAAATGGGATATTTACCTATTTGGTGCTGAAGCTAAAATGGCACAGAATATTAATCTATCGGGTTTAAATGATAATAATGACTTGTCTTCACCAGATGGAATGTGGTTTGACCCTCGTGGTGTACTCTGGATTCAGACTGATGATGGTGCTTATACAGATACGACCAATTGTATGATGTTGGCTGCTTTACCTGGTAAGGTTGGAGATGGTACTCGAACAACCACATCTTCTGGTCAGGAAACTATAGTCGGTGCTCAAGTCTCAGATCAAACTTTACGTCGTTTCCTGACAGGTCCGAAAGGCTGCGAGATTACGGGGGTAACCATGACACCAGACTATAAAGCGATTTTCATCAACGTACAGCATCCTGGAGAAGATTCTCGAAGTTATGATAAGCCCACTAGTCATTGGCCTGCATCACAGACTAACTCATCTGCTACTTCCCGGCCACGCTCTGCAACTGTAGTAATCACTCGTAAGGATGGCGGGTCAATAGCGGGTTAAAGAACTCAAAAATTTAAAATGCTGGCTTAATGCCAGCATCTTTATTACTAAAACAGATGTCTATAAAGTTCTTAATATTTCATATTTTGGTGTAATGGATGCTGGGCTCGATATCAATTTCCTGTTTAAGACATTAATTTACCTAGAGAGTTTTTTATTCAGTTGCTAATTGCGTATTCTTATTTTAATGGACACTAAATCTCACAGAAAAGTGAACAGAGATTCCTATCTTACTTGGACGCTTTAGAGTTCATATAATCGTCACTATGTTAAATAGATATAAATTGACTTAATATATGGATATACGTATATTTGAATAAGAGTATAAATTGAGTCAACTTAATGGATCAAACTGATTTCTTTAAATGCCTTTCTGATCCAACTCGCTTGGATATCTTAAAGCTTGTTATAGCTAAGCAGAATATTTGCGTTTGTGAACTCACTGAACGTTTGCAGCTTAGTCAGCCTAAGATTTCCAGACACCTAGCATTACTTAGAAACCTTTCGATTTTGCTAGATCAGCGACAAGGACAATGGGTCTATTACCGTCTGAACCCAAATCTTCCTGAATGGGCTAAAGCTGTACTAAATATCATCTCGAATCAAAACGAAGACATGATTAATAGCACCTCTACCGATACCTCTATCTCTATTCATTGTGATTAATAACTATGAAATTCCTTTTCTTATGTACAGGCAATAGTTGCCGTAGCGTCCTTTCAGAAGTGTTATTTAACAGCCGCGCTCCTGAAGGATGGAAAGCTTATAGTGCTGGCAGTAAGCCGACAGGCAAAGTTCATCCCTTAACAATTAAGACTTTGGAAAACTTAGGACTATCTACAGAAGGCTTATCCAGCAAAACAATGGATGACTGTGAACGATACCAACCTGATGTTGTGATTACAGTATGTGATTCGGCTGCTCAAGAGTCATGTCCCCTATATTTGAATGATGCAATTAAAGCTCATTGGGGATTAGCCGACCCATCACATTTAGACCTTCCTGAAGAAGAAAAACTTCAAGCATTCTTAAGGACTGTTGATCACATTAATAGACGCTTAGACGCTTTATTTGCACTTGATGTAAATAGCCTTTCTCGTTCTGAACTAATCAATGAAATCAGCAAGATTTCTAATATCGAGTAAGCCATGTCTAACTCAAGACTTTCTTTTCTAGACCGAAACCTGACCCTATGGATTTTTATTGCCATGGCATTAGGGGTAGGCATTGGCGTGTTCTTTCCTCAAGCCTCTGTTGCACTGGATAAATTAAGCGTGGATTCAGTGAATATTCCTATCGCAATAGGGCTCATTCTGATGATGTATCCACCACTCGCTAAAGTCGATTATGCAACTTTGCCAAAAGTGTTCGAGGATAAATGCACTCTGACTTTATCCCTTATTCAGAACTGGCTGATAGCTCCATGTCTGATGTTTATCCTGGCAATAGTTTTCTTACATTCCTATCCTGAATATATGACAGGCTTAATCTTGATTGGATTAGCTCGATGCATCGCTATGGTGTTGGTATGGAATGGATTAGCTTGTGGCGATAATCAGTACGTAGCGGCATTGGTGGCTTTTAACAGTATTTTCCAAATTTTGTTTTTTAGTACCTATGCTTGGCTTTTCCTGACCTTCTTACCGCCTTATTTTGGTGTGGAAGCACAGGTCATTGATGTGAGCTTTTGGACAATTACTCATGCTGTCCTCGTTTATCTCGGCATACCATTTCTACTTGGTTTCTTAACCCGAATGATTTTAGTGAAGCAAAAAGGGTTGCTATGGTATCAAACCAAGTTTATTCCCAAGATCAGTCCACTTAGCCTGATTGCGCTCTTATTTACGATTGTAGCCATGTTTAGTCTAAAAGGTGGTGAAGTCGTTCATTTACCTCTAGACGTGCTGAGAATCGCAATCCCTTTAACCTTCTACTTCATTGTAATGTTCTTCATTAGCTTCTTTATGAGCAAATGGATGGGCAATGACTACCCTAAAACTACCGCTATTTCCTTTACTGCTGCAGGCAACAATTTTGAATTGGCGCTTGCTGTCGCTATTGCCACTTTTGGACTGGCTTCGCCTGTTGCATTTACTACGGTGATAGGTCCATTAGTTGAAGTACCGGTGCTCATTATGCTGGTATCAGTGTCTTTATGGCTGAGAACAAAAGTTTTTAAAGAGGTATAAATCTGATGAATTTACCGAATATTGATTTAAGTCTTTTAGACAAGCCTACTTTAGAAAAGGTTCAAGCCAAAGAGCTGGATCATCCACCAAGAATACTGCTTCTGTATGGTTCAAACCGTGATAGATCATATAGCCGTTTAGCTGTTCAAGAAGCTGGCCGAATCCTAGAGTATTTCGGTGCCGAAGTTAAAATTTTCCATCCTAAAGGTCTACCTCTCCCTGAAGATGGCGATATGGAACATCCAAAGGTTAAAGAACTACATGAACTCTTAACATGGTCAGAAGGTATGGTGTGGTGCTCTCCTGAACGTCACGGCTCAATGAGTTCCATCTTGAAAGCTCAAATCGACTGGATTCCACTTGCCGCAGGTGCAATACGTGCAACTCAAGGTAAAACCTTAGCTGTAATGCAAGTGTGTGGAGGTTCTCAATCATTTAATGTGGTCAATCAATTACGTATTTTAGGGCGCTGGATGCGGATGATCACGATTCCGAATCAATCATCAGTACCTAAAGCATTCCTAGAGTTTGAAGAGGATGGTCGTATGAAGCTCTCTTCTTACTACACTAGGATCGTGGATGTGATGGAAGAGTTATACAAGTTTACGCTCTTAACGAGAGGACAGTCCTCATACCTCACTGACCGCTACTCTGAACGGGTAGAAAGTGCTGAAGAATTATCTAAGCGTGTAAATCAACAGAGTCTTTAAATTTCCTAAAATTAACATAATACACGTTATAAGAAATTATTCATTATATTGTATAAAAATCAAAAACTTAATACACATAAAGAAGCCCAAACAATACCGATTGGGCTTCTTCATGGATTTTTCATGTTCCACAGTCATTAAGTGAGCAATGTTTCACGAATTTATGTAGTCTCATTGTAAGCGTCCGCTGAACACACCTTATGAATTCATCCTATAAGCCTTAATTTAGTCCCCACTTAAAAACAAGTGGGGACTTAAATTTATGACTATAAATAATCAGACATCCATCGCATCTCTTGCGAAAAAACGAAGAACATACAGTGCTGAATTTAAACAGCAGATCGTTCAGGCTTGTAAAGCACCGGACGTTTCAATTGAATACAAATCTTGTATCCAAATGGATTCGCTTAATTGATGGTAAGCAAGGGAATGATCGCTCACCACTACCGAATAAACCTGCATTTATTGCTTTATCTTGCTCTGCACCATTAGATCCTATTCCTACTGAGATGTTAACGGTTCAAATTACTTTACCCCACTCAAAAGCAGAATTTGGCTTGAAATGGCAAGTATCAGAAATATCTGCTTTAGCAGAATTACTCAAGGCACTTGCAACATGATCCGCATTGATGAAATCTGGCTTTCTACCCAACCTCTGGATATGCGAGCAGGGATGGATACTGTCATGGCTCAGGTGCTGAGAGCCTTTGGCTACATCAAACCGCATTGCGCTTACCTGTTCTGTATACAGGCGGTCTAAGCAACTATACAAAATCACAATTACTTATAGATCTTCATGATGATGCTCTGGTAGTAGTAGACAGTTCGTACTATAAATTTAGCAGTCACACTTTTTGACTCAGCCGCAACTTCTTTAACTGCACCACCCTTCACGCTTGGCAGAATCAGTACCGCACTCAATGAAACAGCCATGAAGATTTTTGCAAACTTAGGATTGTTCTCAAATACAAAAAGTGAGATCAAAGACAAAAAGTTCGTGATCAGGAAGAAGATTGAGAAGCACAGGCCCACCATAGGCATCACGATTGATTTATAGGCATCTTTAGCATCCATTTCTTCACCAGCACGAGGCATTTTAGGCTTCTCATTTTGTGCATTCAGTTCAGAAATATATGGACGATACTTATTATAGGTTCTAAACAGTGAATCTGGCATTGAGGCAATAATCTGTTCTTTAAAATCCTTTTGCTTAGGATCATAGATACGAGTCTGGTTCGTTTCTTTGAAGATATAAGCCTTTACATCAGGGTGATTAAAGAACTGGCGTTCAGTCATGTTCGGTGGAACATTAGAATTTGGTCCAAAAGTTTCTTTGCTTTGCTTAACCCATTCTTGATGGATTTTTTCTTTCTTTTTAGTAAAGAAAACCTGATCCATGTAACGGTTATATTCCTCGCTCTTGCCGATATAGCGACCCCAAGCGTTTTGTAATTGAGTTAGAACATTGCTCGACATCATTTGGCGATTGTAATAAGCATCATCGTTCATTAAGCATGTAGCGAATGATGTAATCGCTTGCTTGTATTTATCTTCACTATAAGTCTTAGTCATCTCAATATATGGGAAAAAGGCCCGATCTAAGGTGCTCTCGACATTAAAGATATTTGGATGCTGTTGGCATGATTGAGCCTGAGAATAATATTGCTGACGTTCAGCTTTTGATTTGGCTTCGGCATATTCCGGTGTTAATTCCCTATTGATGTATATCCCATCACGAGGGTTCATTTTTTGTTTAAGCCAAATTTTGAAATTAAACCAATAAAGATGCTCCCTTTTTGTGGCCCAACGGTCGTTATAATACGGAACAATGGTGTTATGAGCGCCTGTAATCAGCAAAGCCTTGCCCTTCTGTTCATTAGAAGCGCTATTCACAATGTAATTAATGACCTGGTTCTGCACAAAGAATGAGATACCAATTGAAATTAAGGCCACTGGAATAAGCCAGAGAATGAATTGATGGATTTTCTGGAATCCTGGCAGAACTGCTTTCATGAACAGTAGGCAGATCCCTATTCCGGTAAAGGCTTTACCATATCGTTCCACCGTTTCGATCTTTGTAGCCGAGGTTGTAGTGGACATCTGGCTAATGATCATCGAGTTAAAATAGATTTCTAAACCGAAGTAACCTAATGACAAAATAAGGAATAAAACAAGGCAAACTTTTTGTTGGAAAGTTGCAATTTTAAGAGCTTTTAACATAGCAGTTTTTATAGGTTATAAAGATATAAATTTGCTGGAAACTTATCACATTAATCAGTTCTTTTTTAGGCAAAAACTATCAAAAATACATATACAAAAAGCGTCCTAATACCCAGACAAACTCTTTCATCTCACAATTTAATAAGATTAATTCCAAGTTTAAGATAAAAAACCCCCATAAATTTCCTGTCTATGCATATAGGTAGTACGATAAGTACGAAAATTGGAACTTAACTAGCCCAAAAGTACCGCTTAGTACCGGCTTTGTTGCATAAACATTCAAAAGCTGAGTTTTCCCCAATCCATTCAAATTTAAGTGACAACTTGGGTGTGAGGTCTACCTAATTCCGTAAATCTATTCAGAACTGCCACACGCGCATGAACTTCATTGACCTGACTTTGAAAAAATACAATTAGGCTTAAAACCAAGAAGATTTTTAGAACCAAAAACCCTTAATTTTCAATATATTATTTAAAATAGCAGTTTATAAAACTCTTTTTTATATCTTTAGACATACCATCTTTTCAACAAAAACCTGCCCCTTTATTCCCAAGTTTTTGATCATGCGTTCATAAGTTAAATTTCAGTTTTATCATAGAGACAGGACATAAAAATAATAAGAAACCTCTATGAATAAAAGAATACTCTCTGGGCTTCTTCCCTTGGCGTTATCTCAAGCAAAAATAGTTGCTGTGATTAGCATCGCGCAAAGCACCGCTCTCTTTCCAATTGACGGGATGGATGACTGATGCCAAAGATCTCTAAGTTCGCCAGTGAGCGCCGTCATACAGAACGGAAACAGGTCATACAAAAGGAGATGCAGCAGGCCCAAAACTTTATTCAAACGCATCTGCCTTTAGATGATTTCCTCGAGGCGTACCAAAATCATCAACACATAGGACTGTTAGAAAAACTTGAAGCGGCCATTGAACGAGAAGCCTCCTCGGTTCGTTATAAAAAAATGCTGTATCACTGCTACCGCAGGCAGATCATGCTATTCAACCATCGCTACGAAATCGAGCTTGATTTACCCTCCCGGCAATTCCTGAGCATTGAACGTGAGCCCATGGAATTCAACCGGGAGTGGCTTGAACACTCCAAGTATGCCCATATGATTTATCAAAGGCTGTGGCGTTACTGGAACACGGCATCACAGTTCTCCGATGCAGAAATCATTGGTAATATCCTGATCTCGAGTATTCTCTTTGCCGGGATCTGTACCCGCAATACTCTGGATGCATTTCTTGAACAGTTACAGCAAGGACTGATGATTCAGTACCTTAAGACTATAGATCTGCATCTGGTCTTTCTTGAACCCTTATCCCCGGGTTATGGAGACATCTACCATCCTGAAGCCCCACTAAGAAAATCGCGCACACTGGTTTTAGACCGCATCACTCAACTCTGGCTGGTCCGATACCTTGAAAACTCCCCGACTGTACGCATGAATGCCTTTGACTATCTCAGTATCATCTTCAGGAAAATGGAGTTTACCGGTCAATATTCTGAGATTACTAAACTTCTGGCTTCGGCAAGTTCTCATTGGGTGCAACTGGATAATGTCACACTGGATACCGCTTTAAGCCGCTGCCTGGAAGACAAAAATGAAACCTGCGGCTTAAGCCTGACATCATTCAAAAATTATCTGGATCCACCTCTGTTTTCAGCACAGTTAAATGAGGGTCACATCACGAATAGGCCTTCAGTAAAATGCTCAACCACCGTGATAAATGAACAATCGCTGGCCAGCATCAAAAAACTGCATAGGTATTTGCTCAAGACCATTCGACACAATCAAGACGGTTTGACTGAACTCATCGACTATGTGACCCAAGAACATGCTGTCCTGTCTGAAGCCTCAATCCGAATCTGCCTATGGCTGATCAGTATGTTTCAACCCAGTACAGCGCAAGTACAGCACTTAAGCCAGCTCTTCAATCTCGACACAGAAGCTTGGCTCAAATATTTAGGTTACCAGCAGAAATTAAGGCGATCCTCGATCTATAGCTACTATGCCAAGTTTGCAGAAGCCTGGTTGTTGCATGCGCTTCCCTATAGTGAAGATCCTGATTTCAATACCCACCTTGAGGACATCTACAGCAGGATTATGGGAGAAAACACCAGGTCCTCGCATCAAAAACTCGATCTGCTACGACGATTTCATCATTTCCAAAAAATTCTGTTTAAATCAGAAGATTTTCCTTTGTACCGCGATCTTCAGACATCCTCCCATCCCAAGACACAAATTATCTCAGCCAAAGTATTTTGCGCTGTACTTGCTCTTATCCCTGCTTACGTAAAGTGTGACAGCTTTAATCAGCATGATGCCGAAATGCTCAAAATTATCTTCATCCTCGCCTTTCGTACCGGGATGCGGATTAATGAAATTTTAGGCCTAAGAATTAAAGATCTGGAAGGCCCCACATGTACATCCATCTGGATTAGGCCTTACCGCTCTAGTCAGCAGGAACATACATTAAAAACGGACAGCGCTGAACGTAACATCCCGGTCAGTACGCTGTTATGTCCCAATGAACATGAAACATTTAAGGACTACTGTTTATCCAGACGCATCAGCTTCAATAAAGATGACTATGTATTTACCATGTGGAATAGCACTGAACGCTTATCCGCACATTTTGTCTCTCAGATTTTCTCGAATCTGATCAATACGGTATTACCGGGGTGTCAATATTCATTTCATACCCTCAGACATTCTGCCGCCAATCATCTAGCACTGATCCTCAATATGCCCTATGAACTGGTCAAGGTCTTTAGTGATTATACTCAGCAAGATTATGCGCGGATACGCAGTGACCTGATACGTGGTAAAACAGCACAGGATCTCTGGTATATTCTTGCCCATTTACTCGGGCATATCACGCCAACAGAAACCTTTAAAAGCTATCTGCACTTATGCTTTATCATGGCAGGATACAAGCTCAGTCAATATGATCCATCTATTCCCTATTCAACTCTTAAAACCATTTATCCTGGCCTCTCAATCAAACCCACTTCGAAAGACATTCATCCAAGTAGTTTAAGTCCGATGCTTAGGCTAAATTTGACTGCTGAGCACCTGATAAATAGCGCTACACATAGAAAAAGTTCTAAAAGAGCCAAACCATCCGTTACCCGAAAAAATGAGTGCAGTAACGAAAAATATTATCCGGGCACGGCTACATCAGGTATCTCCGCTCATATGGCAATCCAGATCATTAGACACTGTGAACGATTTGATGATATTGATTACATCGCTAAAAAATTGAACCTCCCACGGGCTTTCATTCAGGCATGTAAAGACAATATCAACAAATTACAGATGCTGAAAAATCAGAAAGGCAGGTCAAGGTTCATCATCAATCCTGACAAAGATAGACGCATATTGCCCTGCGTAGAAACTTTTGAAGAAAAGAAACTGATTCCGTATTTTTTTAAACAGCTGGGTGATTATTCCAGAGATAATAAAAATCTCATTCAAGGATTAAAAATATTTATTCAAAAGGTGAATATCTCTGAATCAGGATTAATATTCCACATTAAAGAACTAGATCAAATTAATATCTTTTTTGAGGCAATCTTTCCACTTTTTCCCATCCATTACTGGACCATTGAAATACCCTATAGGATAAAAAACATAGATTTATCATCAATTAAATGCATTCAAAAAATTAATCAGGCCAACCTAATACCTGGAAACTTTCAAAATTCTTTCCGTGTATACTTAAAATCAAAAAATACCAATAAATCACTCAGTTTTCTTAAGTACAGTCTTATTCTCTTATGTGTATTTAATCAAAAGGTTTTTATTTAGAATAAATACTAGATAACCTATAAACTTCAGTTACATCTTGGAATTAGACAAGCCCTAAAATTTATATTAAAAAGAATCATCGATGATAATAAGAGATACGCAGATGCTTAATAGAGAAAAGATCAATAATATATTGCGTAAACTAATTCATGAGTTTCAAATTCTCGATGGATATACGCTAGGACTGTTCTTTAATGAAGATAATAACTGTAGTAATTATCGGGCCATCTATTTATGGATTGAAGAACTGATAGACCAGAATCCTGACATTAGCTTTGATGAAATAAGAGTTCTATATCGAGAACGACTTCCTGATTCATATTCTATTTATTAAAAAAAGCCCCTGGTTACAGGGGCTTAATAAACCTACTCTCCCAGGAATTTATTTCTATACCAGGCCCAAAGCTCCTCAGCTATAAACAAATTCCCACCTTGCAGAGAACTTACAATTTTTTTGGGTCGAGGAAATGTAGGATCTATTTTCATAAGCTTATATAAGCTTGTTCTAGAAATATTTAAAAGCTCGCACACCTGATGAAGCTTTAAAAGAAGGCTTTCAAATACTTTACCATTATTATGATCGTGATGACCACTTGGCATAGTTTCTGTTCTCCTCTGGAGGTTTTTATTTAAATAATTGAAATTAATCTGCATTAATTTCCCAATTGTTTTGCAACCATGTTTCTATTTGCTTTGTATCGTAATACACTCCTGCACGACGCTGGGTAAAATCCTTTTGTGGATGAGGAAAAGTTGGATCACTATCAGCAATTTTTTTTAATTGTGCTCTAGTAATACCCATTATTTTACAAAGATCCAATAATTTAATTCTCCAAGGCAAGAATTTTTCAATGGCATCAAAACTATTTTTATGTATACACTCTTGTGTGATTAAATCAGACACTTTTTCCTGTGTACATAATAAGAAATACTTCCGAATTAAAAAATTATTGACATTATCTTTGGGGTTACTCATACATTTTAATGAGGTGGTGATTAATAACTAAACACTACCTCACTAGAAAATATTTGCAACACCCTGTAGGAGTTTTTTTATATTTTCTTTGTAAAATTAGATGCATTTTGTAACAATAGAGTCTATATAGTTACCCCACCATTCCATGACTTTAATACGCTCCCGAAAATGCTGACCTTTATTATAAGTACCAGGCATCCCCGCCTTAAGGTGTGCTAGGCAGGCTTCTATCACCTGCTGTTTATCACTTAAAATATCGTTCAATTGGGTGGCTGCAATATGGCGAAAGCCATGTGGATTTTGCTTGTCTTTGTAGCCCATTCTGTTCAAAGCAGCATTAAAAGTCAGATTACTGATCGGCTTCATTGCACTGTCTCTGGAAGGAAATAAATATTTACTTTCTCGCCCAGGAATTGCCTTTAACTCCTCCAGCAACTTAATAACTTGTGGAGATAAGGGAATATCGTGATCTTTTCTCATTTTCATCATGGAACCTGGCCTTTTCCAAATTTTGAGATCGAAATCAAACTGATCCCATGTCGCGATTCTTAATTCACCTGGTCTTGGAAACATGAGAATTAATAATTCCAAACCAATAGCGATTTGTCGGGTTCGATAATTTCTGATCTTTTGAAGCATTTCAGGCAATTCACGAATATCAATGTGCTTCATATTATTTCCTATATTCTTATCCAGGTATTTTTTCAGGGTTGCTACAGGGTTGCGTTGCATCCGCTCATGATGAATGGCGTAATCATAGGCATTCCGAACATAGGAAAGTAGTTTCTCGACTCGGTTAAAAATCTTCTCTTTTCTTTGTTTACCCTGAAAAAATTTTTGCCATTCTTGAGTCTTGATCTCTGCAAATTTTCTTTTGCCAAATACAGGTAAGAGATGCCTCTCGATAGATTGAACCTCCTTTTTAAATGTTTGTGCTGTCCACGAATTTTTTTTGGTATCCAACCATTCCCACATCAACTGTTCAAACAGCTCTTTATTCTCTTCTTGCAATTTCAACGCTTTTTCTTTACGGGTAAGCGGTACCACTATACCCTTTTCTATATCTCTCACTTTTTCACGAGCCTCTTTAAGAGAAACTTCTGGATAAGTCCCTAAACCGATCCATGCCCATTTTCCCTGACTATTCTTTTTACGCATTTGCCAGGATTTTTTACCTGAAGTTTGAATCCTCAGATAAAGACCCGGAACATCACCAACCCGATATTCCTTCTCTTTTGCTTTCAATGCATCGCATTTCAGATCACTTAAATGTCGTTTTCTAGTCATGGTCTAAAACTCTCAATTGAAAATATGTATCCTCGTTATAGGGTGAACTCGGGATACACACAATAGGATACACAGGGTCCATTTTTATACGCGAACGTATGTGAACATATGCGTACATATGTGTATTTTTTAGGCAATAAAAAAACCCTAATTCTTTTAGAATTAGGGTTTTATATTTCACATAAGAATAGTATGAGAATGAAATTTGGTGGGCCCAGACAGACTTGAACTGTCGACCAACGGATTATGAGTCCGCTGCTCTAACCAACTGAGCTATAGGCCCTATATAGGCTGAATTTGTTATATTTCAACTAGTTCAGGCGCATTGAATACTAGCCAAGATTAGATCAAAAAACAAGTACTTTTCTTGCTGCTTGCACACTTAGCCAGCAATCATTTTTTATCTTTAATAACTGTTCTGTTTAGGATTTAAGACTTCAGTCTAAGTTGAACTAGCAAAAGCCTCATATGACATCTATATTTTCTATCTAAAATAAAGAGAGCTACGCTAATTATTCGAATATCAAATCAATAAATTGATCGCTTTTACGTCTCAATACAACCATAATCAATAAAAATACCAACTATTATGTATAGAAATATAATCACAAAAGATATTCTTTAAAAATTTATAAAGACTAAAATTCCGATTCCAATTTCTCGTCTTTACGCAAATCCATATAGATTTCGATTAAAGACCATACAATAACCAGTGCTAAAAGGAGCATTGAGAACATGAAAGCTGTAATATACGTCATAGGTTTCAATCTCAGAGAGAAAATGACCAGAAAATAGAAAAGACACAATTTCTTCTTTTCTTCGACAAAAGTCTAATAACTAAAATTTGTGCTGGATAGTCATTTTTTCATCATTTTAAGACTTATTTTATATAAGATGATATATACTAAGGATTATTAAGCATTTATTTATATCTTTCAGGTCTTAAAAAATTATTTAATATACTTTTTTGATCTTGGATTTTTCATATTATTAATGAATTTGAAATAAAGCCTATTGACTGTGAATAAGAACAGGAAGAAATTATGCAGTTCATACCGTTAGCTCTTATTTCTTTCTACTTATGCTAAACAAATTTATTGGCGAATCTGCATTTAAACTTGCCGGTTGGCAATATCATGTCGAACCCGATGTACTCGAAGATAAACAGGTCATTGTCGGATTTGAACATACATCCATGATGGATGCAGTTCTATCTTTGGCACTCTTTAAAATGTATGACATCAAAATTCATACCCTGATCAAGAAAGAACTATTCAAAGGCCCAATGAAACCAATTCTGGAAGCCATGGGTGGTATCGCGGTCGACCGTAAGGCGAATAAGGATATTGTCAGCATAATGGTTGAACATTTTCAGAATAATGAAAAATTCAATCTGGTGATCGCACCTGAAGCAACCCGTGCCAAAAATGGTGAAACGCGTAAACCAATCCGTACCGGTTTCTGGCATATTGCCAAAGCTGCCAATGTGCCAATTGTGCTGATGTATGCCAATTCCAAGACCAAGCAAGGCGGGATTTTTGGCAAAATCTATCCGACTGATCTTGCACATGATCTGGCTTTAATCAAGCAGCTCTATAAAGAGAATGTTGGTCTGGATATTATTATCCCGGAATAAACACTCCATAAAAGGGCTTGAGAATAATATTTCTCCTGCCCTTTTCTTATTTAGGTATTTTCTCAGCAAACATTTTCTTAAGTTTTTATTTACATTTATTGCTTTGCCTTTCTATTTTATTGCCTATTTTTTTGGCATTATCATTAAATCTCAAATTCAGACTCTTTTTTCAAAAAAAGAGCTTATGGTAGAATCGGCGCAATTCGATAGGCATACAGCCAATCTACAAGGAGCATATTTCGCATGGCGGGTCATTCCAAGTGGGCCAATATTAAGCATCGTAAAGCAAAACAAGATGCCAGTCGTGGTAAGTTGTTTACCAAATACATTCGTGAATTAACAACTGCTGCTAAACTCGGTGGCGCTGATGCGGGTAGTAATCCTCGTCTACGTGCTGTTGTAGAAAAAGCATTATCTGTAAACATGACACGTGATGTGATCAATCGTGCGATTCAGCGTGGTGCCGGTGGTGAAGATAACGACGATCTGAAAGAAGTAACCTATGAAGGTTATGGCGTAGGCGGCGTTGCGGTTATTGTTGAAACCATGACAGATAACCTGAACCGTACGGTTCCTGATGTACGTCACTGTTTCACTAAAACTGATGGTAACCTCGGTACCAACGGTTCAGTATCCTTCCTGTTCACTAAACGTGGCGAGATTACTTTTGAAGATGTGTCTTTAGAAGATCAAATCATGGAAGTAGCACTTGAAGCGGGTGCTGAAGACATTGAAGTGGATGAAGATGAAATCCTGGTGATCACTACGCCAGAAAGCTTCGGTACAGTACAAGATGCTTTAGCTGCTGCGGGTTTAAAATCTGATAACGCTGAAGTGGTGATGAGCCCATCTACCAAAGCTGAAATCACAGATATCGACCAAGCGAAAAAAATCATGAAAATGATTGATATGCTTGAAGATCTGGATGATGTTCAAAACGTTTATACCAACGTTGAATTCTCTGATGAAGTTTTAGCACAACTCGATGCCTAATTTTCTATGAGATCAAAACGCACCTTCGGGTGCGTTTTTTATATGTCCTAAAAAGCCTAGAATTTTAAACCTTATTTAAAAGACCACTACAGTTAAAGACATTATATTCCTTAATCACGAAGCTGGAATGCAGCGCTACGACATGCTCGATCTTGCCGATTCTACTTAATAGAATCTGACTATAATTTTCCATATCACGTGCCACAACTTCGACAATAAAATCCGCAGACTGCCCTGTCACCAGAAAAGCATTAATGACTTCCGGAATATTTTCTAATTCTTCTAAAAATTTGGCAAAAGTATCGCTATCATGCTTGCTTAAGGAAACCTGCAACAGCACATGCAGGCTAAAGCCCAATTTTTGATAATTAATCTCGCGCTTCAAGCCACTGATAATATTATGATCGATCAAATGCTTGATCCTGCGGTGTACCGAACTCACAGATAAATTTACTCTCTCCGAGAGTTCATTCAGATTGACATCTTCATGGGTCAAAATTTCAAGAATGTGCTTATCAAAACGATCTAATTCCATCTTTAATCTCTTGCCATTTTATTTAAATACATCATCATTTAACTCTTAGTATTGTTTTTTTTTTCGTAAATTACCAGTTATTTGAAAAAAAATGCCAGATATATCTTAATAGCCAGTTTTAAGCCATGTTTATAGTCATTCGTCGTATAAAAAAATTTTCGATAACCGTCTCTTTTAAATAAATCATTCTTATTTATCACTAAACTATTTATGAATAAAAACCATTACCCTGATAATCCTATTTTCAAAGCATGATTAATCCAACTTAGATTTACACTTGTATAGAAATTGAATAAGAATTGAGCGGTTTATCTAAAACACACAACAAACATAACAAGATAAAAATTCGCAAGGAACGGTTATGGCTTTTAGTATTCTTAGTTCAATTAAAACTAAACTCAGTCCAGTGCTCACGACAGAGACACAAAATACGAGTTTACTTGGCAGTTTATTGGGTGGCAGTCTTTCTGGCATCATTGGTTCTATTACAGGTTCTACCCCCTCTACACCCTCCCTGGATTCTCTCTTAAACAGCCTGCTTTCTGGCAAAAGTTTAACTTCCAGTTCCCTCACTGATTTAATTAGCCAATTTACAGGCTCAAATGCTTCTAAACTTGATATCAATAGTTTAATTAGCCAGTTAACTAAAGCCAATGGTGGCAGTTTTGACATAGGTTCAATCAGCAATTTGCTTGGCAGTTTAATGGGTGGTAATACATCAACCCTGGATTTAAATGCAGTTATCAAATTGGTCAGCGGATTGATGGGTGGCAGTACTGGCAATGTAGACCTCGGTAAAATTGCTGAACTGGCTGGCAACTTATTGCAAGGTGGCGACCTTGATCTTACCCAAATCACTCAACTGCTGAGTGGCTTGATTGGAGGTACTGGTGGTCTTGGTGGAACAGACATTGGGGCCATCGTCGGTATCGTCAGTGGTCTCATCCAAGGTGGTGATATTGATATTACTCAAATCACCCAACTATTGAGCGGTCTGATTGGTGGTTCAGGTGGATTAGACGGCATTGATATAGGAGCAATTGCAGGTCTAGTTAGCGGCTTGATTCAAGGTGGCGATATTGATATCGCACAAATTACTGAACTGGTTAGTGGCTTAATTGGTGGTTCTGGCGGACTTGGCGATGTAGATATTGGTCAAATTGCCAACCTAGTCGGTGGTCTCATCAGTGGCAATGCCGCTAGTGATCTCGACATCGGTGCAATTGTTGACTTGATCAGCGGATTGATCGGTGGCTCAACAGGTAGTTTAGATACCAGTTCAGTCAATCTGTTAGCCAGTAACCTAATGAGCAATGCAAGCAGTGACCTTGATATCGGTGCTATTACCAATTTGCTCAGTGGTCTAATCAGCAATTCAGGCAATATCGATACGGGCACCATTGCGCAAACTGTAACGCAAAGCCTGATGCCACTGCTTGTATCGATTGATACAGGTAACTCATCCATTGATATGGATCAACTTACCCAAGTTTTACCAACAGTGGTTGGTAGTGTGACTACATTGGTATCTGCAATCAGTTCTGCAGGTTCAGGTAATGTGCCAGACACCATCGCGGATGTACTAAAAGGCATCAATCCACTGTTGAATCTATTAGCGAATAGTGACGTTCTTGACGCTGATCAGGCAGAAATCTTGAATTCTCTTTACGATGTCTTGAATAGCGTACAAGTGGTGCTGGATTTTGTGAATAACCCATCACTGCTCACCTTATCCAGCGACCTCAATAATGTGATTACCGCACTAAAACCTGTGATTGCGCTAATTGATAGCGAAGGTCAATTTACAGATGCACTGGATGGTATTCAGTTCCCTGAAATTGGTGACTTACTTGGATCACTCGGTTCTGGCATACCAAGCTTAGACGGTTTAGGTCTGGACGCATTCACAGATAGTCTTGGCAATTTAGTCGGTAACAACTCGTCCCTACAACTGCCTGATCTTAGCGAATTGATCTCCGGCATTAGTAATACTGATACGGCTACGAATATCAGCATTACTGAAATCCTCCCAACCATTAAAGAGACCATTACCAATCTCTCAAGTGGTAGTTCCCTGCCGAAGTTTGACTTTAGCTCACTGCTCAGTGGCTTCAGTAAAACAAGTGATATTGATCAAACCAACCCTTGGGGTTAATTCTAATCTCATAAAAAAACGCGCTTTATGCGCGTTTTTTTTATTTCATTTTTAATTTTATACACCGCGCCAATCGACACGAGCATTACGCTCATTACGATACATCTTTTGAATATATTGCCCTAATGGCAACTCAGCCAAATGACTTTGATATTCACGGTATTCATCCGACATTGATTCAAAGCTTTCTCGCTCCCACGGCGTTCCCGGAATGGCCAGTAAAGGTGCTAAAATGGAACAAACTGCAATATCGGCCAGAGAGAAACGTGAACCGACGAGATAAGGTCCTTCTTTTTCCATACGAATCTGATTAAGCTGCTCAACCGAATCCGTGATAAATTGTTTGGACTGTTCCAGTGTTTCTTCAGTTAAGGCATAACCCTTGGTCAAAATGGTTTTTAGCAATGGCTTGGAGAATTTTTCAAACTGGCGCAGATAGCCTTTTTCTCCAATCAGAATATCCATCGATTCATGATCATGCGATAAAGCCTGAGCCAGCATCCAGCGACGCACATGGCGGCCTAATTCCTGAGTGATTTCATCAATATCTAATGCCTGCTGGCGCAAGCTTGTTTCTGCAGGTAGCAGACGGTGTTCAGGATATTGCTCATCCAGATACAGGGCGATTTTGGTCGAGTCCGCAATCCACTGTTCCCGATCGCGCAGAATCGGTAAACGGTTTTGTCCCGTTTTCAGGCGAGCAAAGGCACGATGAGCACCCGGCATCAGATTTTGCGCAACATATTCCAGCTCTTTGTAATCCAGCATCCAGCGTGCCTTTTCACAAAAATGAGAAAGTGGAAACTGGTATAAGATGCGCATAAATTCTCCATGCTTGTTTTTAGGTCAGGTCGCATTAAAACCATCTAATTTAGTCGGATACTTTAGTCACCCCCGACTGGAAATACAATGAACTTTTTATTCAAAATAAAGATGTTGCTTATTCGACACGGCGATGAGTATTTTTATACATTTTTTTGTCTTAATTATCTATAAAGCAGATATGCACTACTTTAAACTCATCTTTTAAAATCAAGGAAACATTAAAAACCTATTTAATTTTAATCAGTTACTATATTCCAAATTTATAAGAATCTAGTAGTTTTTGTCCTAAATAGCTTTTTTCATAAGCTTTGCAAAAGCAATTGCTTAATTACATAAAGCTTTCGCTGTAACGTTTTAGCATCGATTTAGGATGTCATTATGTCTCGTTTAACTTCTGAAAAAGTTCATATCATCGAAAATGATCTCGACGCGATTAATGCTGCTTATCAGGTTGCAGACTTTGCCCTAGAAGGCCGTAATCAGCGTGATCAACAACGTCTATTACCTTTTGCTGAGATTGACCTGTTCAGCCAGAAAGGCCTGGGCGGCATGCGCATTCCGAAACAGTACGGCGGTGCATTTGTTGCCAATAAAACCCTGGCGCATGTATTCCGGATTATTAATAAAGCTGACTCAAGTGTCGGGCAAATTCCGCAGAACCAGATTGCATTACTCAACATGATCGGGATCATGGGCACAGAAGAACAAAAACAGTTTATTTATAACGAAATTCTAAAAGGTAAGCGTCTGGCCAATGGTGGTCCGGAACGTAATACCAAAGACACCAAAACACTGGCAACCACGCTCACGATTGAAAATGGCCGCTATTTTATGAATGGTGAAAAATTTTATTCGACCGGCAGCAGCTTCGCGCACTGGTTAGCGATTAAAGCGATTCATCCTGAAGGACATGTGGTGCTGACTATTGTCAATCGCAATGCCGACGGCATTGAAGTGATCGATAACTGGAATGGCTTTGGTCAACGCACGACTTCGAGTGGCACAGTCAAACTTCAGCATGTCGAAGTTGATCCACTATTGATTTTTGATGAGCGTCTGTTAGGGAGTCAACCAAGCTACCGCGGTGCCTATTCCCAATTGATGCAGGTTGCGATTGATGTCGGCATTGCCGAAGCTGCTTTTGCCGATACGCTGACTGCGGTGCATAAGGCCCGTCCAATCGTGGATGCTCAGGTAGAAAAAGCCAGCTTTGAGCATTACACCTTGCAGGAAGTCGGTAAATCTTCTGTGCTGCTCGATGCCGCGATTTTACTGCTGAATGAAGCCGCTGAATATCTGGATGAACTGGATCAGCTGGAATCTGTGACTGATGAGCAGGCCGCTAAAGCCTCAATTCTAGTGGCTGAAGCCAAAGTCTATGCCAATGATGCAGCTTTGCATATCTCGGAAAAATTACTGGAACTAGGCGGCAGCCGCTCTAGCTTAAGTCAGCATAACCTCGATCAGCATTGGCGTAATGCCCGTGTGCATACCCTGCATGACCCGATCCGCTGGAAGCTGCATGCGCTCGGGGATTATTACCTGAATCATAAACTCCCTGCCCGCCACGCTTGGATTTAAGGATATTCGCCATGACTTCATTTCAAAATATTATTCCATTGCAGTCAGAACAGCTGGCACATGCGCACATCATCAAATCTGATGAAGAAGCACTGGAAATTGCCCATAATCTGGCAGAGCAGTTCAAGGCTGGTGCCGTAAAGGTGCCCGTTTTGGTAATGCCTTGGCTGAGTTTAAAACCAAGACTGCCGCTCAACGTCAAACTGCCATCCGCAAAGCAGAGCAAGGTTATGTCATTAACGGCGAAAAATTCTATTGCACCGGCAGCCTGTTTGCGCACCGTATTCCAACCCTAGTGGTGGATGAACATGAACAGCAGTTTCTGGTCTTTGTGCCACGTAACAGCGAAGGTCTTACCTTGATTGATGACTGGAGCGGTTTTGGTCAACGTACCACTGGCAGCGGCACGGTGAAATTCGACAACGTGCATGTGCTTGAGGAAGATGTGGTACGTTTTGATACGGCCTATTCGCACCCAACCATTTCGGGCCCTTTCGCACAATTACTGCATGCCTCTATTGAAACCGGCATTGCCCGTGCTGCTTTTGAAGAAACCTTGAATCGCGTGTGTCAGGCCCGCCCTTGGATTGATTCGGGTGTGGACAAAGCTACCGATGATCCGCTGACTAAATTTGAACTGGGCCGCGTGGTTGCTGATGTACGTGCTTCAGAAGTGTTACTGAAACAGGCCGCCCGCTCTGTAGATGCAGCTAAAGCTGATCCAACTGAATCTAGTGTTGCCAAAGCCTCTCTAGATGTAGCTAAGGCCCGTGCACACAGTAGTGAAACCGCCTTAAAAGCATCATCCAAACTGATTGAACTGGCTAGCAGTCGTGGTAGCCAACGCGAAGATGGCTTGGATCGTTTCTGGCGCAATGCCCGCGTGCATACCCTGCATGACGCTTCACGCTGGAAATATTATTTCATTGCCAATTATTTGTTGAATGGTGTCCTACCTCCACGCCGGGGGACCTTGTAATGACAAATACGACAACCAACCCAAAAGCTAAAAAAATCCTGCTAAATGCCTTTGATATGAACTGCGTGGGTCATATCAATCATGGCTTGTGGACTCATCCACGGGATGAATCTCACCGTTTTAATGAACTCAGCTACTGGACGGATCTGGCAAAAACACTAGAACAAGGTTTATTTGATGGCCTATTTATTGCCGACATTACTGGAGTCTATGACGTCTATCAAAACGGTATTGATCTGACGCTAAGAGAATCAATTCAGTTACCCAGTCATGACCCAAGTACGCTGGTATCTGCTATGGCAGCAGTAACTGAAAATCTTGGTTTTGGTGTCACGGTGAATTTAAGCTATGAATCACCGTATCAGTTTGCCCGCCGCTTTGCCAGCCTGGATCATCTGACCAATGGCCGTATCGGCTGGAATATTGTTACGGGTTATCTGGACAGTGCACAACGTCTGATTGGTGAAAATGGCCTGAAAGACCATGACCTGCGCTATGAACAGGCCGAGGAATTTTTACAGCTTTGCTACAAGTTCTGGGAAGGTTCTTGGGAGGATGATGCTGTGCTGAAAAACAAACAGCAGCGCATCTACACTGATCCAGCCAAGGTGCATCAGGTCAATCATCAAAGCCAGTTTTATCGCAGTCAGGGCGTATTCCAGGTTTCCCCTTCTGTTCAGCGTACGCCGGTACTATTCCAGGCTGGTGCATCACCGCGTGGTATCGCTTTCGCTACCCAGCATGCTGAAGGCATGTTTATTGGTGGTGAACATCCACACAAGATCAAGAAACAGGTCGATCAGATCCGCCGTCAAGCGGTTGAACAAGGCCGTGATCCTGAAGCAATCAAGATTTTTGTCGGCATTACCGTGGTAACCGCAGAAACAGATGAACTGGCACAGCAAAAACTGGATGAATACCGTGCTTACGCCAGCCCTGAAGCTGGTCTTGCACATTACTCCAGTTCGGTTGGCATTGACTTGGCCAAATTTGCCGATGATGAGCCGATCCCGTACAAGAAGACCAACAGTATTGCGACGGTTAATGACAAATTTAAAGAGCAGCAGATCACACCCAATGACCTAAAGGCTCAACATGTGCTGGGTGGACGTTATCCACTGATCGTTGGCAGTGGCGCCACCGTGGCAGAAAAACTGATTCAGCTGATTGATGATACCGGTATTGATGGCTTCAACCTGACCCGTACGGTGGCACCTGAATCACATCAGGATTTTATCCAATTTGTGATTCCTGAATTACAGCAGCGCGGACGCTATAAAACTGAATATGAACAAGGCAGTTTCAGACACAAACTGTTTCAGCAAGGAGACCGCTTACCTAGTGCGCATCCAGTACAGCAATTCCGATGTCAAAAATCCGCCTCAACAGCGAACACAAACTTAAAGCAAAAACAATCAGCATAAATTCATTTTGAGGTGCAACATGGCACAAACCGCTAAAACAAAATTCACCATTATTGGGGTAATTATTGCTGCCATCATCATTGGGCTGGTGATGTGGAACCAGCAAAAGAAATCCGGTTCGGATGAACTGGTGATTGGGATCAGCCCATCTTTTGCTAAACCTTTGCAGGTCGCAGCCGAAGAAGCCAAACAGCAAGGCGTAAATGTCAAACTGGTTGAGTTTTCTGACTGGAATACTCCAAACATTACCCTAAATCATGGCGATATTGATGCCAACTTCTTCCAGCATCAGCCATTTTTGGACAATGCTAAAAAAGAAACTGATTTCAAGATCAAAGCCTTTGCCAAAGGTGCAGCGACACATGTTGGTTTGTATTCCAAGAAAATTAACAGTCTGGATGAACTTAAAGACGGCGCGAAAGTTGTGGTACCAAACGATCCAGTCAATCAGGGACGTGCGCTACTGTTATTACAACAGGCGAATCTAGTGACATTGAAAGATCCAAACAACCACCTGTCAAGCCTGAAAGATATTGCAGTGAATCCGAAAAATCTTCAGTTTGTTGAAGTTGAAGGTCCACAAACCGCTCGTGCCATTGATGATGTTGATCTGGCATTCGGTTACCCGCATTACCTACGTCTGGCTAAAACAGCTGATCCAGAACAAGCATTGTTATTTGACTCTAACAAAGACAACCGTTATGCAATCCTGTTTGCCGTACGTGAGGACTATCAGGACAAAAATGACAAGCTGAAAAAATTTGTTGAAATCTATCAGAACTCACCTCGCGTGAAGGAAGCATTAGATGCTGACTTTGGTGCGAAGCTCTGGTTCCCGGGCTGGAAATAAGGAGAATACTATGGTGAGTTTTGGTTCTCAGGTGGCGTTTTCTGTCCCGCATATCAAGATCCGTAACCTGAACAAATATTATGAAGTACAAGGCAAATCGGTACATGCCTTAAAGAACATCAACCTAGATATTCCTGAAGGTAAAATTTTCGGGATTATCGGTAAAAGTGGCGCTGGTAAATCTTCACTGCTACTCACTCTAAATGGTCTGGAACAGATCAGTAAGGGTCATATCCATATCCACCAGCAGGATCTGGCAGGACTCACCCATGCTGAACTGATCCAGTTACGTCAGCGCATTGGCATGATCTTCCAGCACTTCAACCTGATGTCTGCCAAAACCGTCTGGGAAAATGTAGCTCTGCCTTTAAAAGTTGCAAATTATAAAAAATCAGACATTGATGCGCGTGTAAACGAAGTGCTGCAACTGGTCGGCTTAAGCGATAAGGCTCAGAACTACCCTTCTCAGCTATCCGGTGGCCAAAAACAGCGTGTCGGTATTGCCCGCGCGCTGGTGCATCACCCGAAAATTCTACTCTGTGATGAAGCCACTTCTGCACTGGATCCGGAAAGTACCTCAGTGGTGCTGTCTTTACTGAAAGAAATCAACCAGAAACTCGGCATCACTATTGTACTAATCACCCATGAAATGCAGGTCATTCGTGAAATCTGCGATCAAGTCGTCGTGATTGAAAAAGGTGAAATTGTTGAAGCGGGTGAAGTCTGGTCAGTGTTTTCCAATCCACAGCAGCAGATTACCCAGGAACTGCTGAATCTGGAACAGCTGGAACTGCCATTTTCGATCAGTCCTGAAGTGACAACAGATACCACGCATAGCATTATCAAACTGCGCTATGCCTCTAGTGTTCAGTATTCCCCAGATTTGAAAGTGATTTTCGAACAGTTCGAGCATCCGGTGCATCTCTATCAAAGTCATATCGACAGCATCCAGAATCATCTGGTCGGTAGCCTGATTGTCGCAGTTGCCGATCTAAATCTGGATACTGACTTACTTCAGCAAAAACTAAAACAACACATTGCACAGATTGAGGTGATTGGCTATGCACGACCAACTCATTGATTTATTACTAACAGGAACCACCGATACCCTCATCATGGTTGGTGTATCCGCAATCGTTGCCTTTCTGATTGGTTTACCGATGGCAGTAGTACTGGTCAGTACATCTGAACACGGGATCTATCCATCCAAACCCATTAATCAGGCTCTGGGCTGGATTGTAAATATTACCCGTTCGGTGCCTTTCCTGATTTTAATGGTCGCTTTAATTCCCCTTACCCGCTGGATTGTAGGCACCAGCTATGGCGTCTGGGCAGCAGTTGTACCTTTAACGTTGGCCGCGACTCCTTTCTTTGCGCGTATTGCTGAAGTGAGTTTACGTGAAGTCGATCAGGGACTGATTGAAGCGGCTCAAGCGATTGGCTGTAACCGTAAGCAAATTATCTGGCATGTGCTATTACCTGAAGCTTTACCAGGGATTGTGGCCGGTTTTACCGTCACTTTGGTGACCATGATTAACTCATCAGCAATTGCCGGTGCTATTGGTGCCGGTGGTCTGGGCGACATTGCCTACCGTTATGGTTATCAGCGTTTTGACATGCAGATCATGCTGGCAGTGATTGTGGTACTGGTGATTCTGGTCATGCTGGTTCAGGCCACTGGTGATACCCTGTCGAATCAGCTCGACAAACGTAAAATTTAAAAACATCTATTTCATAAGTTTTCAACAAAGCACCTAGCCATGACCTGACTTTGTCATGGCTTTCATGTAAAATCACTGGCAATTTTTATATAACGCTTTGTGAGTTATTTCATGGGTTTTAATTGTGGTATTGTAGGCCTGCCTAACGTTGGTAAATCTACGCTTTTCAATGCATTAACTAAAGCTGCAATTGCTGCGGAAAACTTCCCATTCTGTACGATTGAACCAAACACCGGTATCGTGCCTGTGCCTGATCCACGCCTGGACAAACTTGCTGAAATCGTAAAACCACAACGCGTGGTACCAACTACCATGGAATTCGTGGACATCGCGGGTCTGGTTGCTGGTGCTTCCAAAGGCGAAGGTCTGGGTAACCAGTTCCTGGCGAATATTCGTGAAACTGATGCAATTGCTCACGTTGTTCGTTGTTTCGAAGATGAAAACGTGATTCACGTCAACGGGAAAATTGATCCGCTTGATGACATCGCAACCATTAACACCGAACTTGCTCTGGCTGACCTTGAAACTGTGACTAAAGCAGTGACTCGTCTGGCGAAGTCTGCAAAAGGTGGCGATAAAGAAGCTGTAGCCACTAAAGCCGTTCTAGAAAAAATCTTACCTCTGCTTGATGAAGGCAAACCTGCCCGTGCAGCAAATCTGGATGATGACGAACGTAAACTGGTTCGTGGCTTTGGTCTATTAACACTTAAACCAACTATGTACATCGCTAATGTGGCAGAAGACGGTTTTGAAAACAACCCGCACCTCGATGCGGTACGTGAACTGGCAGCTGCTGAAAATGCAATCGTGGTTCCACTTTGCAACCAGATCGAAGCTGAAATTTCATTGCTTGAAGATGAAGACCGTGCCGAATTCCTGGAAGCAATGGATATGGAAGAGCCGGGTCTGAACGTGGTAATCCGCGCAGGCTATTCACTGCTAGGCTTGCAAACTTACTTCACTGCCGGTGTTCAGGAAGTTCGTGCCTGGACGGTTAAAGTCGGTGCTACTGCCCCTCAAGCAGCGGGTGTCATTCATACTGACTTCGAAAAAGGCTTTATCCGCGCAGAATGTATTGCTTATGATGACTTCGTACAGTACAACGGCGAAGCTGGCGCTAAAGAAGCTGGTAAATGGCGTCTAGAAGGTAAAACTTATATTGTTCAGGACGGTGACGTTCTGCACTTCCGTTTCAACGTATAAGTTTGAAACCAAAAAATAGCCCCGATCATTCGGGGCTTTTTTGTTACCAAATTTGGCTTCTTGCCATTTTCATACGCATATTTACATCCTATTTATAAAAATCTCATCCCATAACATAAATGATAATAATTCTCATTGTATTTAATGCAACTCAAGCGTATTTTAAAATTTAGTCGAAAATTCCACTCACTCAATCACGCTTAAGGACAATTAAAAATGAGCTATACCCTTCCCGAACTCCCTTATGCTTATGATGCATTGGAACCACATATTGATGCTAAAACCATGGAAATCCACCACACCAAACATCATCAAACTTATATCAACAACATCAATGCAGGTATTGAAGGCACAGAATGGGAAGATCTTTCTGTGGAAGAACTGGTGAGCAAAGCCAATCAGGTACCTGAAGATTTGAAAAATAATGTGATTAATAATGGCGGCGGTCATGCCAACCATTCCCTGTTCTGGACAGTAATGAGTCCAGATGGTGGTGGCAATCCTGAAGGTGAAATTGCACAGGCGATCGACAAGGAGCTTGGCGGCTTTGAAGCCTTTAAAGAAGCTTTTACCAAGGCAGCCCTGACCCGTTTTGGCAGTGGCTGGGCTTGGCTCAGCGTGGCACCTGATCAAACCATTATCATAGAAAGCAGCGCCAATCAGGACTCACCCCTCATGCATGGCAATACCCCGATTCTAGGTCTGGATGTCTGGGAACATGCCTACTACTTGAAATACCAGAACCGTCGTCCTGAATATATTGCCGCTTTCTTTAATGTAGTGAACTGGAAGGAAGTGAATCGCCGTTATCTGGAAGCACTTTCAACATAAATCAATACAGTAGGACGAAACATCATGTCTTGGCACTCTTTACGTTTGTTCTGCGGTCTCAGTATTCTTTTGGGCGGAGCAGTGTTGTATCTAGAACGTCTGTTCATGTTGCTTTAAGACATGATCGTCTAATGTATGGGAAGCCTTATTCTGAGGCTTCTTTTATTTTTTGCTGTTTAATTTTTTCTATAGGGAGATGGATTTAAAATTTAAGAACGCAATTCACAGACATTGACGCTATCGAAGCCATTGGTACATGGTGCCACTTCACACGCATGAGACGCTTGTACTGCACTTACTAAAACTGCACTCAAACTTATCGCTAAAAACAATTTATTAAACATTTAAAATGACTCCAAAAATTAACTTTTATCTCTAAATCGCTTGATTATGAGTCAATTATAGAACTTTTTTAATGATTCAGGGCAATCTTTCTTAATTTTAATTATTGTTTATTTATATAAATAGAATCGTTTTTTATAACAAAAAAGCGGAACCGAAGTCCCGCCTGAAGATTATAAAACCCGATTAAGACTGTTCAGCTACTGCATTACCTTTCTGCTTTGGATCAGTATTTCCCAGTTCAGGATGAGCAATTGCTCCCTGACATTGCTGTTTATCACGCTCATAGTCGGCCTGTTTCTGTGCCACGCTACTGCTATTTTCAACGGTGCTACGTGCCCAGATTTCCAGACTGGTTAAAGCTTTGCGACATAAGGCATATTTTCCTTCCGTCACTGAGTCAGTCATTTTCACATTAATGCGCCAGTCAGTACTCAATTTACGGGCCGGTTGACGTACCTGAGCATCGATCTGCTCCATTTCCTTGTTATAGACCAGCGGATCGACTTCATTCATGAATTGCCATGCAGTATTAGCATAAGTCGTTGCATCATTGGAGAGTTTAGGTGCCGCTTTAATTTCGGCCTTTGGCGCTTGACTGTCATTTCCACAAGCTTGAAGAAATAAGGTGCTGCCGATTAAAACACCGACCAGCATTGCACGTGTCTTGAACATCAACATATCAGAATCGCCAGTTAAACATTTCGGCACTATGCTAGTAAATTCGCGTACAATACACAATCTTGATTTAATCCCTGTTTTAACTCTCTCCCTCAAGGTGTTTTGTGTCTGACCACAATCCAGTAGCGATGCAACCTGCCGGTTTCTGGCAAGGTGCCAAAGATAGCCAGGCCATTATATTTACTTACCTTCCGGTCTCCTTTGCCTTTGGCGTTTCCGCCACCCAATTCGGCTTTACTGCCTGGGAAGCCTTATTTCTGTCCTGCTCCATGTATGCCGGTGCCAGTCAGTTTTTAGTTGTAGCACTACTTGGTAGCGGTACTTCGATCTGGATGACTGCACTGACCGTGATTGCTTTAGACATTCGTCATCTTTTATACGGCCCAGCTTTACAAAACCTGATTCAAGATCGTTTAAACCTGAAGAAAACCGCAGTCTGGGCTTGGGGTCTTACTGATGAAGTCTTTGCTTCAGGTATGATCAAGCTGTCACAACGGCGCCAAGAATGGTCAGAATCATGGATGCTCGGTCTGAGTCTGTTTAGCTGGCTGTCTTGGGCGACAGGTTCATTTCTAGGCGGCTTATTTGCTGATCAGGTCAGTCATCTGCCTCAATTCTTGCAGGCGGCTTTAGATTTCCTGCTACCTGCCCTGTTCTTGAGTTTCTTGTTAGCAGCCTTTGAAAAGAAACATACCTTTGTCGTGACCATCACGATTATTGTCTCAGCCATTGCCTGTTATTTTATCGATTTGTCTGCTGCGATTTTTATCGGCATCAGTTCCGGCATTTTGGCCGGCCTGTTCAAGCACTATGTACTGAAAAAACCAGATCCTGAATATGCAGGAGATCAATCATGAATCTTGAAATTATCTTGGTCGGGATTATTGTCGGGATTGCCAATTTCGCCTCGCGTTTTGGTCCATTTTATGTGATTCAAAAATTTCAGCAGGGTTCGCAAAAACGTGGTGCACTATGGCTTAAAATTGCCTTAGGTTCGATTGGAATTGCTGCCATCAGTTCCATGCTGGTTGTGGCGACCTTACCGCCCTTATTGGAAATGCCAGACAAAAGCTTTGCCATGCTGATCGGTTTTATTGTACTCGCTGGACTATATTTTAAGTTCAAGAAAATCGTCATGGCGACCTTAACTGCAGCCTTAACCTATGGCCTGATTTATACCTATATCCCCGTGCCTTTTTAAGCCTTTTAGAAAATTAGAAATCTCATTCAAGACTTATGCTAAATTAAATACATAAGTCTTTTTTATATAAGAAGAAAAATAAGGAAAGTATTGGCATGTTCGAGCCAAAGCAAATGATTGAAGGGAAAATATTTATTCATCATCGACGTGATGAAATGTTGGCTATTTTTAACCAGTATGAATTACCCGGCTGCTATTTTGAATGCTTTATTAATGCACAGAATTTTACTGGTCATTTTGTAGAAGTGGTTGCTGAACCCTCAGATCATGTCCGTGTCATTTATATTCAGAAGCATGGCAAAAATAAAATCATTGCCCTATATAATCAGACTCAACAGGTGATCCATCTGCATCCCAAACAAATCATTTTTAGCCGATGGAGCCTGCTACATAAAGGCATTCCAAATCTCATTTATGTATTTTGCTTTAGTATAATTTTACTGTTTTTATTCTTTGCACTTGTCGCAATGTCAAATCATCAATTCCATTTTTTCACTGTATTCCTCGATGCACTGCAATTTTCAGGATTTGGTTTATTGCTATGGATATTTGGTTTTATCTGTCCTTTTTTCATTCCCTTTTACGCCTTTAAGAGAATACAAAGTCTGAAACTTCTCCATCAACTTCAGCTCAATGACAAGCAAATTCTGCATATGGAAAAACTCAATCCGCAAAACCGGATTTATCATTTAAACCCTGTGAAAAATACAGTAAAGCAAACTGCCTGATTTCAGATGCGATTCTCTATAAACTTTTATAAATAAAACTGCTGGCCAATATCACAATTTTGTATGAAACTCGGCTTATCTCGGCATTGAGTTCTGTTATGCTAAAAGTCCATAAAATCAAGCATGGATAATACACATGAACGTGACTATTGGTACTCCTCTTCAATCTTCAGCTTTTAAAGTTCTATTGCTAGGTTCAGGAGAACTAGGTAAGGAAGTGGTGATTTCCTTGCAACGTTTAGGTGTAGAAGTTCATGCTGCAGATCGTTATGCAGATGCTCCGGCCATGCAGGTGGCACATTTTTCTTATGTCTTAAATATGGCAGATGCAGCGGAACTCAAACAGCTCATTCAAAAAATTCAGCCGCATCTCATTGTTCCTGAAATTGAAGCCATTGCAACAGAAGTATTGGTTGAAATCGAAGAACAGAATATTGCCACCGTGATTCCGTCTGCCAAAGCAGTTAACCTGACCATGAACCGTGAAGGCATTCGTCGTCTGGCAGCTGAAGAACTAGGCTTACCGACGTCTGCTTATCGCTTTGCCGATTCTCTGGAATCTTTTCGCGCAGCCTGTGATGACATTGGTTATCCAAACTTTGTGAAACCAGTGATGTCTTCTTCAGGTAAAGGCCAATCTCGCGTGAAAAGTTTTGAAGAAGTCGATGCTGCCTGGGAATATGCGCAAACAGGTGGTCGAGTTAATCAGGGCAAAGTGATTGTCGAATCACAGATTGATTTTGATTTTGAAATTACCCTGCTTACTGTACGGGCTAAGAATCCTAAAACTGGCGAAATCGAAACCTCTTACTGTGATCCAATCGGACACCGTCAGGACTCAGGCGACTATGTAGAAAGCTGGCAGCCTCAGCCAATGAGTCCCGCTGCTCTGGAAGAATCAAAACGTATCGCCAATAAAGTCACCACAGCATTGGGCGGTTGCGGTATTTTTGGTGTAGAACTCTTTGTCAAAGGCGACAAAGTATGGTTTAGTGAGGTTTCACCTCGCCCGCATGACACTGGTCTGGTCACTTTGGCTTCCCAGTTCCAGAGTGAATTTGAACTGCATGCCCGTGCTATTTTAGGCTTACCAGTCAATACAGCTCGCCATAGTGTGGCTGCTAGTGCCGTGATTTACGCAGGTGTCGATGATCGCAATCTTTCATTTTCTGGCCTGAATCTTGCTTTAGCCCATGCCGATACCGATTTACGTCTATTTGGTAAACCTGAAGGCTTTAAACGCCGCCGTATGGGTGTCGCGACTGCGCGTGCAGAAAACATTGAACAGGCTCGCGAGCTGGCTCAACAGGTTGCAGACCAAGTTAATGTGAATCAAAATTAAGTAAATACAACGGACCACTGTTCATGATCAATACCTCCCCGCTGCTGAATTACATTAAAAGTCACAATGACATCAAAGCGATCAATCAATGGCGTAGCGATGTAGAAAATCAGCTTCAGGAATGTTTTGAAAATGGACAATCCATCCGTGACATCATTCAGGCACGCTCTAACCTGATTGATGAGGCTCTGCAATTCTTGTGGAATCATGCTGGACTGGATCAGACTGATTTGGCGCTTTTCGCAGTCGGCGGTTATGGCCGCCGCGAAATGCTGCCATATTCAGATGTCGATATCATGATCCTCTCTGAAGATGATTTCACTCCAGAGCAGGAAAAGCTGATCTCCAGCTTTATTTCCTCTCTTTGGGATGTCGGTAATTTCCAACCGGGCATCAGTGTTCGTACCATCAATGAATGTGTCAATCAGGCCAGCAGCGACCTTACGGTAGCGACTTCCTTAATCGAAGCACGTCTGATTATTGGCAATGAAAATTTGACCAAATGGCCACGCCGGATCGTGTCACAAACTTGGACTGATAAAACCTTTTTTGATGCGAAAATGGATGAGCAGCACAAACGCTATGCTCAGCACAATAATACTGAAAGCAATCTGGAACCGGATATTAAAAATGCACCGGGCGGTATCCGTGATATTAACCAGATTGGCTGGATTGCCAAACGTCATTTCCGTGTCAACCGTATTTATGACTTGGTGCATCTGGGCTTTATCTCAGAGTTTGAACTTGCCGTACTCGAAGAAGCTGAAAGCTTCCTTTGGGAAATTCGTCATCATTTACACCGCCTGACCAAGCGCGATGAAAACCGCCTGCTGTTCGATTATCAACGCGATATTGCGGCGATGTTTGGCTATACCCGTGAAGAAGGTCAGTCACCGAACTATCCAATCGAACAGTTCATGAAGCGCTATTACCGTAGCGCGCAGCAGGTTTCGACCCTGAATGAAATGCTGCTGGCTTATTTTAATGAGTCCGTGATTACCCCACGTTTACCCCAATATGAACGCCAGATTGAGGAAATCAATGAAAATTTCAAACTGGTCGATGGCAAGTTAGCAGTTCAACATCACAAGATTTTCTCGGAAAAACCAAGTGCCATTCTGGAAATCTTCTATTTGCTGGCCAATCGTCCTGAAATTGAGGGTATTCGTGCTCGTACTTTACGTCTGCTCACGCTAGCAGCTAAACGTATTGATCAGGATTTTCGTGATAATCCGGTACACCAGGCCCTGTTTATGGCCATCATTCGTTCACCGCATCGCCTGTATGAAACCTTGGTGGCAATGAAACGTTATGGTGTTCTGGGCAAATATATTCCGGCTTTCGGACAGATTACCGGCCTAATGCAATATGACTTATTCCACATCTATACCGTGGATGCACATACCCTGCTCTTGATCCGCAATCTGAACCGCTTCAAGGAACCCGAATTCGCCAAAGAGTTCCCGGTCGTCAGCTCCGTGTTCCAGCGCTTAGCACGTCGTGACATTGTTTATCTAGCGGCTATTTTCCATGATATTGCCAAAGGTCGTGGCGGTGATCATAGTGAGCTTGGTGCAGCCGATGCGATTCAGTTCTGCCGGACGCATGGCTTTACCGAACGGGAATGCAATCTGGTTGCCTGGCTGATTGAAAACCATTTATCCATGTCAGTGACTTCACAGAAAAAAGACATTTCCGATCCGGATGTGGTCAAAGAATTTGCTGAAAAAATGGGAGATATGGAGCATCTGGATTATCTGTACACCTTGACTGTAGCAGATATCAACGCGACCAATCCAAAACTCTGGAATACCTGGCGTTCATCTTTGATGCGTCAACTCTATACTCATGCGCGTGATGTCATCCGTTCTGGCTTGGGCCGTCCGGTTGATTACCAGATGCTGATTGAAGATACCAAATTTGAAGCCAGTGAGCGTCTGGTAGAACATTTCTCACTTTATGATGTCGAAAAAGTCTGGCAGGAACTGGGCGATGACTACTTCCTGAAAGAATCTGCCGATGAAATCGCCTGGCATACCCGTGCCATTCTGGAACATGGGGATAATCCTGCACCATTGGTATTAATGCGTGCGCATCGTAAGTATGCGCAGGATGCCGTACAGATCTTCATCTATACCCAAGACAAACCAAATCTGTTCGCCACCACGGTTGCTGTTCTGGATCGCATGAACCTGGACGTTCAGGATGCCCGGATTATTACCGCAACCAAAGCCTTTAGTCTGGATACCTATGTCGTCCTTGACCGTTTTGGCACGCTCCTGACCGATCCGGAACGTGAGGCAACTGTCATTGAAGCCTTACAGGATGCTTTAAGTCATTCTGATGAATATCCAGGTCTGATGCAGCGCCGCATCCCGCGTCAGTTACGTCATTTTGATATTGAAAATACCGTCGATATCACCCTTAATGAAGCTTTAAACCAGAATATGGTTGAAATTGCGACACTTGACCATCCTGGTTTACTTGCGAAAATTGGCGGTTTATTTATGATGCAGGGTCTGGATATTCACTCTGCTAAAATTGCCACACTTGGCGAACGTGCTGAAGATATTTTCTTTGTCACCAAAAAAGATGGCAGCCCAATGACCCAAACAGAGTCTGACAATTTTGCAGCGGCATTAAAAGCTGCTCTGGATGAGGCCTCACATCAGGTCAATGCTCAACACTAACACACTGCTCGGTAACACATTCATGAACTCTAGCTTGTCTTTATTGCATCCATATCCGTTTGAAAAGTTGAATAAACTTTTCGCGGATATCCAGCCTGCGAATATGCCTTTGATTCCCCTTTCAATTGGTGAACCGAAGCATCCAGCACCCGAGTTTGTGAAACAGGCGATTATTGATAATTTTCAGCATCTATCAACTTATCCGAACAGCAAAGGTTTACCTGAATTACGTGAAAGCATTGCCAACTGGCTGACTCGCCGTTTTAAACTCAATAGCATCAGTGCAGACAGCAATGTATTACCGGTCTCTGGTACCCGTGAAGCGATCTTTTCTTTTGTCCAAGCTTTGATCAATCGTGAAGATGCGCCTTATGTGGTGATGCCAAACCCTTTCTATCAGATTTATGAAGGTGCTACCCTGCTTGCAGGTGCAAAACCTCATTTCATCAACTGTACTGAAGAAAATGATTACTTAGGCGACTTTGATACAGTTCCGGCTGAAGTCTGGGAAAAAACTGCCCTGTTATTTGTGTGTACACCGGGCAACCCAACAGGTGCCGTTCTTTCTAAAGAGCAGTTTAAAAAGCTGATTGCACTGTCAGACAAATATGATTTTGTCATTGCTTCTGATGAATGTTATTCAGAACTCTGGTTTGATGAAGCACCGACAGGTTTACTGGAAATGTGTGCCGAGATTGGCCGAGATGACTATAAAAACTGTGTCGTTTTCCACTCCCTGTCTAAACGTTCTAACCTGCCAGGTATGCGTTCAGGTTTTGTTGCAGGCGATGCCACTTTACTCAAACCTTATCTGCAATACCGTACTTATCATGGTGCAGCGATGCCGGTGCAACACCAATTAGCATCAATTGCAGCCTGGAATGATGAAGCGCATGTAGAAGAAAACCGGGTACAGTATCGTGCCAAGTTTGATTTGTTCCAGAAAGAATTGGGTCACTTGCTTCCGCTGAAAAAACCGGATGCCGGATTCTACTATTGGCTTAAAGTGGACAATGATGAAACTTTTGCCAAAATGTTGATGGAAAAAGCGCATATCAAAGTATTACCAGGCCGTTACCTGTCTCGTGAAACTACGCAAGGCAACCCGGGTGAAAACCATGTGCGTCTGGCATTAGTCGCTGATCTGGCACAATGTGAGCAGGTAATTCAGCGTTTAAAAGCGATTCTTTAATCTTTTTAGATCTAAACACAAATAAAAAACCCACTTTCCAGAAGTGGGTTTTTTATGGATATTGACTACAAATTATTTTTTTTATTTCACTTATTTTCTATTCATTAGAAATTAGACATTTCAAATAAACTTATAAAACCTTTTCAATTTCTGTTTCAAGATCTTCAGGTTTGGTGGTAGGTGCAAAACGGTTTAATACCTTGCCATCACGACCAATCAGGAATTTGGTGAAATTCCACTTAATGCCATTTCCTAGAATTCCTTTAGAATTATTGGTCAAGTAACGGAAGATCGCATGTGCTTCCGGACCTTTTACATCCACCTTGGAAAACATTGGGAAAGAAACCCCATAATTTTTCTGACAAAATTCACCGATCTGTTCATTTGAACCCGGATCCTGTCCGCCAAACTGGTTGCATGGAAAACCTAAAATTTCCAGTCCCTGCTCTTTATATTTCTGGTAAAGCTTTTCCAGACCTGCAAATTGTGGAGTGAAACCACATTTGCTCGCGGTATTTACGATTAAAAGTACTTTCCCTTCATAATCTGCAAGTCGTTTGTTTTTCCCATCTAACAATTCAGCTTCAAACTGATAAATGCTGGTCATGGATAAGTTTCCTCGTCAGTTTTTTCTTGTGTTTGTAATTCTAAAGAGGCCGAGTTTACACAATAACGTAAGCCAGTCGGTTCCGGACCATCCGGGAAAACGTGTCCCAAATGTGCATCACAATGATGACAAACAATTTCTGTTCTCACCATACCATGTGAAGTATCAGGTAATTCCTCTACAACTGAGCTGCTCACAGGACGATAGAAGCTTGGCCAGCCGCAACCGCTGTCATATTTGGTGGTTGAAGAAAACAGTGGTGTACCACAGCAACGGCAGACATAAGTCCCTTCCTGTTTTGTATTCCAGTACTTGCCTGTGAATGCCGGTTCAGTTCCTTTTTCACGCGTAATGCGAAACTCTTCTGGTGATAACTCTCTTTGCCATTCCCGGTCTGTTTTATTGAGTTTTCCCATCACTAACTCCTTTAAATCTTTGACATTCAATGTCATGCTTCAGTACTTCCATATTTACGCTAGAGATGAAAAAATTTCTAGCGAAATTTCAGCATAGATTGTGATATTTGCGTAATCTATAGGTTTAACTTAAAAATTAATTGGATGGAATTATGTCCGGTATTGGTAACACCCCCCCTCGCGAGATCAAGAAATCGTCTAAGCTTGAGCATGTTTGCTACGACATTCGCGGACCAGTGTTACGAGCGGCCAACGAGATGGAAGAAGCCGGACATAAAATTATCAAACTGAATATCGGAAATCCCGCCCCATTCGGCTTTGAAGCCCCGCAAGAAATCATTAATGATGTTGCACTGAACCTACCAAATGCGATTGGTTATACGGATTCCAAAGGGATTTTCCCGGCACGTAAAGCGATCTGCCAGTATTACCAGCAAAAAGGCATTCTGGATATGCACGTGAATGACGTGTATGTCGGCAATGGCGTATCTGAGCTGATCGTGATGGCGATGCAAGGCCTGCTGGATGACGGCGATGAAATGCTGATTCCAATGCCGGATTATCCATTATGGACTGCAGCAGTGAACCTGTCTGGCGGTACTGCGATTCACTATAAATGTGATGAAGAAGATCACTGGTATCCAGATATTGCGGATATGGAAAGCAAAATCACGCCAAATACCCGCGGGATCGTGATTATCAACCCGAATAATCCGACCGGTTCGGTTTATCCGCGTCATGTATTACAGCAAATCGTGGATCTGGCGAAGAAATATGACCTGATCCTGTTTGCTGACGAAATCTATGACAAGATTGTCTACGATGGCATTGAACATGTATCAGTAGCTTCGCTTGCAGGCAAGCAATTATGTGTATCGTTCAATGGTTTATCTAAGGCCTATCGTATTGCCGGCTACCGTTCAGGCTGGATGGCGATTACTGGTGATAAATCACGTGCAATGGACTATATTGAAGGCCTGGATATGCTAGCTTCAATGCGTCTTTGCGCGAATCATCAAGCACAATATGCAATTCAGACTGCACTCGGTGGCTATCAATCTATTAATGACTTGATCCGCCCAGGTGGCCGTCTATATGAACAACGCAATATTGCCTGGGAAATGCTAAACGAGATTCCAGGTGTATCTTGTGTAAAACCTGAAGGTGCAATGTACTGCTTCCCTCGTCTTGATCCTGAAATCTATCCGGTTGAGGATGACGAGAAACTGATGCTTGATCTGTTACGTGCCGAGAAAGTTCTATTGGTTCAAGGTACTGGTTTTAACTGGCCAACACCGGATCATTTCCGTGTGGTGTTCCTGCCAGCAGAAAATGAACTGCGTGAAGCCATTACCCGTTTAGGCCGTTTCCTGGCAAAAATGCGTTAATTTATAAAAGTTAACTCAAAAAACCGCATTCATGAATGCGGTTTTTTATTGTTTAAAAAATTTCCGCGACAAGCTTTATAGATATTTAAAAAGAGGCATGCTGTTAATCCAGCGTTTCTTTTTTCAATAAAATCTATTCAGCCTTTTCTCCTTTAGCTTGATGATTCATGCTATTTTTTGAACAAATATAAAACTCCAAGAGTACATGGATGTCCTCAAATACGGTCAAGCTTAGTCTTTTTCTCTGCCTGAGCATGTGCTTAGGCATCGGCATTCTGCGTTTTTCCTATACCGCATTGTTACCTGGTACACGGGAAGCCTTTGCCTGGAGCACGAGCTTTGCCAGTCTTTTGGGTAGTGCCAATCTACTGGGTTATTTAATCGGTGCTTTTGCAGCGATGCGCTTGCCCCAAGACCGAAGCATGAGCACTTATATTCAGCTTGCTGCAATAGCTGGAATGCTTAGCCTATTCTGTTGTGCCTTTGCAGGATTTTCTGAAATCTGGTATATCAGCTGGCGCGTGATTTCCGGTATTAGTGGTGGCCTGCTCATGATTTTGTCACCAAGTGTCGTGGCTCAGTGCTGTGATTTAAAAGACCGGTTTAAAATCAATTTTGTTGGTTTTAGCGGGATTGGATTAGGGGTTTTACTGGCTACCCTGTTTCTGCCTTATCTTGACCAGATTTCCATACGTACGGCCTGGCTGATCTTATGTGGGTTTGCCCTTATGATTTGTATCTGCTTAAGCCTACTGATACAACAATTTAAACCCTATCTAGCTAAACAATCTGTTTCTCATGCTGCTCAAGTCCCTTTAAATACAGTTTTTTATAGTTTACTGGTGGTTTATGCTTGTAGTGCATTTGCCTATATTCCGCATTCCCTGTTCTGGATTGACTATCTCAGCCATGAACTAGGATTAAGCTTATTTTGGATTAACTTTAACTGGATTCTATATGGCTTAGGCAGTGCCTTAGGAGCTTTCTCTGCCTATATTCTGGCAAGAAAATTTGGCAATTTTACTGCCTTGAAAATTCTTTATAGTGTATATATTCTGGCAATTTTTATCGCGACTCTAAATGCTAATCCATTCCTGACTTTTAGTTCTTCTTTTTTTACTGGAATGTTGAATCCCGCTGTGGTTTTCCTTACCTCTTATACCATTTTACAACTGTATGGACTGGCCTATAAAAAGCTTTGGAGCATTGCGACTCTATGTTTTGCCTCTGTTCAGCTGATTGGAGGATTGAGTTTTAGTGCCCTGCAATATCTTGGATTAAACTACCATCAACAGTTTATGCTGGCCGCTTTAGTTTTATTAGCCGGAACTTTGCAATTGGTCTGGAATACACGTTCTTCCAAATATAAGACAGATGAGCAACCGCAACCGGTTTCTGTTCAAGAAGAAAAGAATTAAATAAAAATTAAAGTCAGACAATGACCCAAATCCCAATTGATAAAACCACATCATTAAACGTGGTTTTATTCCATTTAATCTTTCTTCAAATCTTTAAGCGGGTTACCAAACTGTTTTAGATATTCAACACCCAATTGCCGTGAACCCTGATCATTAAGATGATTATCATCCTTAAAACGATACAAAGGCACATCATTCAGCATCGTTTTACATGCCTGCTGATCACAGATGACTTTGGTTGGATCAACGATTTTCAATTGCGGATATTTCAGTTTTGCTTCTGCCAAAATCTGATTGAATTGCTTTAAATGTGCTTCATAACTTTTTCGAGAAACTGTACATGAAGCGTCTCGATGAAGAATCTCTTTACGAATATTACAATCAGATGGAATCCCTTCCCAGTCTAGATGTGGGACATCATTAATTAGAATAACCTGATCACTAGATTGATGGGCAATTTCTAAGGCTTTCATCAAACCTGCTTTAAATATCTCTTCCTCAGTATGATGGACACTATCTTTAAGTTTCACATCATCGTCAAAGTACTGCGCATAAGAGCCCGCCAGAATAATCATTGGATAACGGGTTTCTGCCAGATGCGCAGTAATAGCATCATTACGTTTTTGGAATTTGGTCAATTCTTTCCATTGATTCAGCTTTAATTCAAATCGCTGCACACCTGGCAGATAAAAGGTAGAACTTTGTGTAACGTCATAACCGCGTAAATTGGCGTCCTTTGCCCATTCATCCAGCATTGCTGTATAGGCATTGGCATGGGAATCGCCAATCAACAGGAAATCAATATCTTCTTTAGATTGTCCTAAGATACAATCTTGAGCACTGGGCAAAACATCTGGATCCGCGGTATCCATGCAGTTACTACGAATCACATGTGCATACGTATGTAATGCTTCCTGTTTGTCATGCACCGACTTTGGAAAACGCTCCGGGAAACCTTCATGTGTTTTGATGGTTTGGGCGATCGCAATAAAACTGGCTGCAGGCAACAGAAACCCAAGAATAATCACTTTATAATTTGCAGCCATCACAAAGCGTTTCAGTGGTGTTTCAGCCAGTTTATAAGTCAGAAATGCACATATAAGTGACAGAAAAACAATAATAATCTGATTTTCCAGATTCAATGGCAGCATATAAATGCCAAAGAATACGATTATCGGCCAGTGCCATAGATACAGAGGATATGAAATTTTGCCAATCCATGTACTAAGACGATTACTCAGCAATAAATTACTTGAAGATATGGATTGCCCCAGATAAATAATTAGTGCCGTTGCAAGACATGGGATCAATGCCATCAGTCCCGGAAATGGGGTTTGCTGATCAAAATAAATTGCAGTTGCAAATAGAACACCCACTCCCGCCCAGACCAATCCCTGTAATAGTTTTTTTGGCACATTTGGTTTTGGCAAGCAGCTAATCAATGCGCCAATCAACAACTCAAACGCCCGTACCGGCATACTATAATAAGCTTTGGCCGGATTATGAGTCAGTTGTTGTTGGGCGTATATAACTAAAGTGACAATGAATACACTAATGACAAACCAAAGATATTTACGCGAGGTTTTACTCAAGAATAACCATAGTAAGAGTGGCCAGAAAATATAAAACTGCTCTTCTACGCCCAATGACCATAAATGTAATAAAGGCACATTTTCTACATTCGGACTGAAATAATCTCCTACCTCATTCCGCATATACAGATTGGCAATAAGCACAGTCGCATACATGACACTTTTGAAATATTCTATCAGTTCACCCGGCAACATCACCTGCCAGGTAATTAGACTGACAATTGCCAGTACAGTAAAATATGCAGGTGCCAGACGGATCACCCGTTTCTTATAAAACCGGGCAATTGAAAATTGCTGCAACTCAATATCGCGCGTCAGAATGGTCGTGATGAGATAACCGGAAATGACAAAGAAAATATCAACACCAATATAGCCGCCAGAAAATAATGACCAGCCGAGATGATTGAAAATGACCAATGATACTGCAATAGCTCTCAGGCCATCGATATCTGGTCGATAAGCAAAACTCATAAAAACACGAAAAGCGGGAGATACGCTATTTTATGCTTTTCACTCTTTAGATGGCGATCTTTTACATTTTTTTTACATTCACTTGCGCTTATTCCAAT
Organism: Acinetobacter sp. CAU_H_60; assembly: GCF_058599385.1. Lineage (NCBI taxonomy): Bacteria > Pseudomonadati > Pseudomonadota > Gammaproteobacteria > Moraxellales > Moraxellaceae > Acinetobacter > Acinetobacter sp. CAU_H_60. The sequence goes on from NZ_CM178653.1 coordinate 1,978,521, forward strand.
TCTTCTACCTTTAAATAAGGATAAGGATTGGTTGCACCTTCCCCACTGAGATAAATCCCATAATGCAAATGTGGTGGTGTATTTTTTGCATTACCGGTATTGCCGACATAGGCAATGATTTCACCTGCTTCTACCCAGTCTCCTTCCTGAATATGTTCAGCATAATCATCTAGATGAGCATAATAATGTTGGCTTAAATTCGGGCCAGTAATCCAGATAACTTTACCGCCCAAATTATTGGTTCCAATCTTGCGGACGATCCCTTGGGTCGCACTGACTACCGGTGTTCCCCGTTTAGCAAAAATATCAGTCCCCTCATGTTTGCGACCTTCACTCCTTGCTCCACCCCAGGTATCCTGAATCTGGCGAGCTGTTACTCCTTGTACAGGAATTTCTACTGGTCTAATCAGCTCAGCTTTTTTTAATTGCCAATAGAGGTACGGACTTTTCCAGCCCGCTGGCTCACCTGAGGGCGGTGGCTGACAGGCAGTGAGTAATATATTTAAGGAAAATATTAAAAGCAGGATTCTGGGAATTTTCACAATAGCTCACATAGCCGTTTAATGAGGGGTTCGTTTTATCTTAAGGAATACACAGAAATTTAAAGTCAAAATCCTGTTATTTTTAGTGATGTTTTTTCCAGATTATTTTTCAGAAACAGTCTTAAAAATAACAAAACCCTCAGCTGAGGGTTTTGTTAAATCAAGTCTAAATTTTATTTACGCTTTTTCGCACGGGATGGTTTAGAGGGTTGCTGCTGTTGCTGTTGTTGCTCTTCATTTTGAGCACTGTCCTTTTTATCCTTTTGCTGGACTTGCTTGTGTTTTGCTCTTGATTTAACCATAGCATAAACTCCTTTGAAGAACTGTCTCTATCACTGGAAGTTGCATTAATCACTCTAACCTTTATATAAAATAAGCCAATCACTGAGCTGTATCTAAATACGTCAATGTAAAAGCATCTTTATTAAGTGATTCAATTCTGATTAGATCTTTATTCAAGGTATTTACATCGCTTACATAGCGTTGCATGTTGATACCTGTTTTAACTCTGAGTATAGATCTGGTTTTCTGAATGAAACCTTTCAAAAAATCTAACAATAAATGCGGGTCCAATGTGATGAGCCAAATTCAGCATTGATTTATCAACGTTCACAAAGTTTCCAGTTCAGACTCAGACCAACACAGTAATAGTATATTTAGCATGAGAGGCTACAAAAATGTAGACCACAGTTTTCGCTATAAAGGAATAACTGCATGATAAGGTAAATTGAATATTAAATCTGTATTCAAAGTCATCTTGTCACTATCTTCAGGTTTAACAATTTATTAATTTCCGATTGTGGTGCTACTTCCATAGAATCTGCTAAGGTTCAAATATTCTTAGCTCTATAATATTTTCTATTGTTCTTATTTTAATTATTTTTTAATCCATATTATTTTATTCAATAAATGATTATATTTTCTTTAAAGGAATTAAATTTTAAGTTTATTAAATTTATATCATTCTAGTTATAAATTTAAGAAAATTTAATATTTTCAATTTCTAAAACATTTCTTTAATTAATTCTACAAAATAATTCATAAGATAATTGTTCTTACATAAGGTGAAAGGGTTTTCACGCTAAGCCCGAATATCTTACATAAGCAGATACCGCTCATACATGCCCACAGAGTTTTATCCCCTACACTGAAATCAAGTTTTAGAAAATTAGAGGATTTTATATGAAACAGTTTTCGAAAGTTCTAATACTCATCATGATGGGTTTTTATGGTACTTCTACTATTGCAGCAGATGCTATTCCTTTGGAAGCTAAAGCCGCCGCAGAAGCACAAAAAGCTGCACTAGAATATTCTGAAAATCAGAAGAGTGATTCAGACTCAGACTAAAAACAAAATAAAGCCCACGAAGGGCTTTATTTACATACGGGGAACCATTAGGAAAAGTTATTTTAATAACTTAATGATTGTCCTACTCCATAAACCATCAAGGTAATAAGGAATACGACCAATGCGGAGACAGCTAATTCTGCTTTAGTCATGTGTTTTACCCTCATGGAGAGCTGTATATTATTTATACACCATCTAAGCATAAAACTAAATAACAAAATATTACATAATCTTGAATAATTAAACTAAAGTAAAACAAAACATAAGAGATCAAGACTATAAATTAAAACATTTATTGTCAACCAATATCTATTTAATTTTCATAAATTTATAGAATTTCATTTGAAAAAATGAATAGATTATTTCTTTAAAACCATAAAATAATCTTTGTTTATAAAAAATTTTTCTATGTAATATATTGCCATTCCAAAATTTAAACTTTTGAACTTCATGTCTTTTTAAGTTATTTCATAGGTTTTAATTTTACTATTTCATAATGTATTTTCCTTATTTTCTATCAAATTAATACTAGACATCAGAACTATATTTTTAAATAATCAATAACTGCTAATTTACTCTCAATGAAATTATTTTTCTCTATAAAGATCATTTTTTATTATTTTTAAAAATATCAATTTATAAACTTAAAGATTCTTATAAAAGAATCTTTAAGTTTTGAATTACTACATAGATTTGAGTACTTCTAACTCGAAATCAAGCTCCATCATCTTTTCCAGATTTGGTACAATTGCATTCACCCAAGTGCCACTACTCCAGACTTTCAGAATTCCATTTTCTTCCTTATAGAATGCACAGTCCTGAGCTGATATATGATGAATAACCTGGGTTCCTTCTGGTATATTTCTCATACAAACCTCCACACATTTGGTTTATTTTTAATTTAGCAGAAGATTTGAATTTTTCGTTTACATTGCTTTATAGAGTTGTATTAATTGACTATTTAATAGATTAATCATGTAACTTTCATTTTGATATAAATTTTCTTACTCATCTTATCTAAAAATATTTAAATGATAAAAATAAAAAATCCCAACAGGATATGTTGAGATTCTCTATTTATAATTAGCTTAAGCTAACGGTAAATATGAATAATGCTCAGGCTATAAAATCTCGTAAAATGTGTTGATTTATTACTTCATCAAAACTTAGATTTGAAAGATTTTGCTTGTTATGTTTGACGGTTTTATAACAATAACTCGCTGCAATACCCATACTAATTAAAGTCAACAATTTCATTGTTCACCTCAAAATTAAAAATATTAGAAACTGTGAAATTAAAATATCAGCTTGCTTTGTAGTGGTCTAAGCCAGTTTGGAAAGCTTTTTGTATGGTATGTAAATTCGTCAAAACTATTTCAGGTCTATAAAAATCATTATCAATTTTTTGCTTTGCCTTGAATTACCTTATTTTCCCTTAACCGGCTCGACGAGTGCAGTAGAAAATAAGGATCATTGATGATTAACATTCTTAAACGGAAGATCATATTTGAATATAAAAAGTACATCATTTTAAAGCGGCATGGTCGCAATCAAATTTGATGCAAAACATAAATTCAAGGAAGATAAATCAGAATCTGCTATGATAGCTTCCACTTAGTGGACTCTTTTATGTTTTCCCTTATCTCCTACTTATAAGTAAAGGAGTATCACAATGGGCAACATGACTGCCACACCAGAATTATTTTATATATTTTAGTAGGTTAAAGTGAAAATTGTCATTCTTAACAAGCCTTATGACGTCCTCTCCCAATTTCGTCCAGATGAAAAACATCAGACTATGGCTGATTTCGTAGACGATCCGGATCTGCGTATTGCCGGTCGTCTGGACATGGATTCTGAAGGTTTGATGTTCCTGACCGATCATGGTGGTTTAAACCAATATATTACCAATCCAGCCAGCAAAAAATTCAAAACTTATCTGGTTCAGGTCGATGGCGATATAACCGACGAAGCTCTAGAACAGCTTCGTAAGGGTGTTGAACTGAATGACGGTATTACGCTGCCAGCCAAAGCAATTAAAGTCACTGAACCGGAATGGTTATGGGAACGCAATCCTCCTGTACGTTTCCGTGCTTCTGTTCCAACTTCATGGGTCGAAATTTCAATCTGTGAAGGCCGTAACCGTCAGGTACGTCGTATGACTGCAGCAGTCGGCTTTCCTACCTTACGCTTGATCCGCACTAAAATCGGTTCGATTGATCTGGTTCAATTAGGTTTACAGCCAGGTGAAACTAAAGAAATTGAACCCCTACTTTATCCAGACTTTAAAGATGTGCCTGCTCAAGAACCTTACCGCTCGCGCTCTTATGTGAAAAAACCGGGTGGCACCGGTGGTAAACCGATTAACAAGAAAGTAACGAAAGACGGCACCAAGAAAAAAACCGGTACACCGCGTATCTGGCAAATGGAAGAAGGTGAGAAACCACGTCGCAAGACCAATGGTACCACCCGTCCAAATACCAAGAGTCGTGGCCGTCGTACACGTTAAGCCACTGCTTAGATCGGGAAGATCAAACTAAAAACCACACCTTGAGGATGGTTATTCACCTGAACTTCCCCCTGATGCAACTGCATAATCGACTGCACAATCGCCAAGCCCAAACCACCCGTTTGGGCTTTTTGATGCCGGCTGCTATCAACTTGATAAAATCGTTCAAACAGATGGACTAAATGCTGTTCGCCAATATGTACACCTGCTGTCAGTACATCAATCCGGCAGCTATTTTCTGTAGTCATCGCCGTGATTCTGATCTCACCATTTTCCTTTCCATACTGCACTGCGTTGCTGAGTATATTGGCAAGCGCACGTTGCAGATGTTCCGGATGCGCAGATATATTCAGTTGAGCCGGAATATCCGTATAAATAGATATATTTTTTTCTTCTGCCAAGAACTCAAAATATGCCAGCAAATCCCCTATGATCTGGCTCAGTTCTAGTGTCTGTTTTTCTATCTGATATTGACCATGTTCCACCCGAGCAATAAACAGCATGTTTTCAATCATCTGGGTCAGACGTTCATATTCTTCCAAATGAGAATACAGCAGATTTTCTAATTCATCGCGACTGCGTGACTTCGACAAGGCAATCTGGGTTTGCCCCATCAAGTTATTTAGGGGCGTTCGTAATTCATGAGAAATATCTTCAGAAAATCGGGCCAGCTGTTCATAGCCTTGCTGGATTCGGTTCAGCATGGCATTCACGGCCTCTGTTAATTGCTGCACCTCAATAGTCCGGGCTGGCAACTTGATACGCTGATCCAACTGCTGCACACTGATCTGCTGAGTCGCGTAAATTAACTGACGCATGGATCGCAATAGATAGTGTCCCATCAGCCAGGCTAACAAGGTGGATAAAATAATACCAAGCAGAGTGTATATCACTAATTTTATCAAGTAATGCTTTAAAACCTGTTGCCCTGCTATGAGTTGCTTACCGGCAATCAGTTGATAAGTCTGTCCATTAAACTTCACTTGCTTAAATGCCAAACGGGTCGTGGGTTGTTCAAGCTTATTATTTTGATAATTCAGCTTGGTATGATAATCCAATAGAGGAATCGCGATATTTAGAGGATTAATATCAATTAATGTATTCTGCGCGTTTTTAAGGATCAGTAAATTATCTTCCTGTCCAAGCATATTCTCATAAAGCTCTGGATGTTCGATCAGCACCTGAAAGCTTTGCTGATCAGCCAGAAATATTTCAATCCTGGAAATCCGCAAGGCCAAGGCTTCATCCTGCTGTTGTTGCACCATCTGCTGCATATTATGATAGGACAACCCGCCGATGCTTAGAAAAACGATACAGGAAATGAGACCAAAGGCGATGCCGAGACGTGTGCCCAAATGCATTTTCATGCTTGCACATCCAGTTTATAGCCCATACCACGTACCGTATGAATAAGTTTTGGACTGAAATGGTCATCAATTTTAGAACGTAATCGGCGTACAGCAACATCAACGACATTGGTGTCAGTATTAAAATTAATATTCCAGACCAGTGAAGCAATTTGGGTACGGGTTAAAACTTCAGACTGGTGTTCCATCAGCAACTGTAAAAGCGCAAACTCTTTTTGGGTAAGATCAATTTTTTGCTGGTCTCGAAATACTTCCCGGGTTAAACGATTCAGCTCTAAATTGGCCACCTGATACACCTCATGTTCAGTTCGAGGTACACGGCGCAGCAAACTTTTGATTCGGGCCAAAAGTTCGATATAAGAGAAAGGCTTGGTTAAATAGTCATCTGCACCCAGTTCCAATCCTTTGACCCGGTCAAGCACATGATCTTTGGCAGTCAGCATGAGTACGGGAACTTTAGAGAAAGTACGCAAGGTTTTGAGGACTTGCCAGCCGTCCAGGTCGGGCAGCATCACATCCAGCAATACCAGATCAATCGGTTGCTGTTCCAGCACCGATAAGGCATGCAGGCCATTACCCACCTGTGTAGTTTGGTAGCCGGATTCATTTAAGCCTGTGGCCAAGAAGCCGGCAATTTTGGTTTCATCTTCTACAATTAAAATATGCATGGGCTGAGTTTAATCAATTTCATACAGCGCAAAGATTACAAATTGGTAATCTGATTGTCATCCATGGGCTTCAATTCTTTGATTATGATCTTCTCAATTTCTATATGATTGAACAGTATCATGAGAAGCAGATTGAATCAGAGAAAAATATTGTTATATCTAGCGAGCTTGGCGATGGTCAGCTTAAGCCATGCTGAATTAAAAACGGCCTATATTATGGAATTAAGCACAGCAAACCAACTTGCTGAGAACGTCATGCAGGCTTGTCAGAAAGCCAGCAAACCCGCTGCAGTCACAGTACTGGATCAAGGCGGCAATGTTCTGGCCAGCCAACGGCATGAATCTGTCGGAATTCACAATTTAACTGCATCACAGCGTAAAGCCTTTACTGCATACTCGACTAAGACAAGTACATTGGATTTTATGCGTCATGCACAAAAGAACCCAGATGCACAGAATTTAAATACCTTGGATGAATTGTTATTGCTTGGCGGCGGGGTACCTGTGGTTTATAAAAACCAGCTCATTGGCGCTGTTGGCGTTGCAGGCTCTGGTGGCTCTGAACAGGATCATCAGTGTGCCGTACAAGGCATTCAACATACTTTAAAACAACTTTAATTTTATCCATCTCTAGAGTAGGAACAGACAAATGAAAAAAATTATTTTTGGTACTCTTCTAGCAACGACAGCAAGCTTTTCTTTTGCACAGAATCCTTTAAGTGTGCATGTGCTGAATCAGGAAACTGGTCTGCCTTCCGCCAATGTCACGGTGATTCTGGAAGCTCAACAAGGTGACAAGTGGGTAAAACTGAATGAGTTAAAAACAGATGCCAATGGCCGTATCAAAGAGTTTTATCCTAAAGATACAGCTTTACAGAAAGGCATCTATAAAGTGACCTTCAAAACCGGTGACTGGTTTAAAGCCAATAATCAACGTACCTTCTTCCCTGAAGTACCTGTGGTATTTACGATTGACGGTACTCTAGAGCACTATCATATTCCGTTATTACTGAGCTCTTATGGCTATTCAACCTATCGTGGTAACTAATTCTTAGTTTCTGTAAGCGTCATTTCTATGGCGCTTTATTTTGATGTGTAAAACAGCTGCATTTCATCATTCATCTGGCTTTCGCTTGTTATTTATCTCCTGGAATGTTATTTATGATTCACATAATTAATATTTTTAAAACAAAGTGTATCCAAAAAAGGAGTTCTGCAATGGATCAGCAAGTGAACCAGATGTTTAATCAGGACCGATTAATTCAGTATCTCGGTGCACATCTAATTTCCTATAACCACAATCATGCGAAGATTGAACTTAAAGTGTCTGAACAACATTTACAGGGACATCAGACCTGTAACGGCGCTGTGATTTTTGCATTAGCTGATGCTGCATTTGCCATTGCCTGCAATACCGGCGAATACCCAGCAGTCGGCCAACATTGTGGTATTCATTATCTGAAACCGGCACTGCTCGGTGATACCCTTACCGCCATAGCTGAACATAAAGCCAGTAGCGGTCGCAGTGGGATTTACGATATTCAGATCCTGAATCAGGAAGATCAAATCGTGGCTGAATTCCGTGGAACCTCACGACTGATCGTTAAATAATTATTCTAAAACTTAATGCAATAAAAAAAACCGGTGCATCAACACCGGTTTTTTAAAACAGCAAATGCTAAATTAAGCTTTCAACCATTTCTCAGCTTTAGTTTGATCTTCAACTTTCAATTCAACTTCAGTCAGTTCAGAACCACCATTTTGAACGTCAAAAGTCATCAGCTCATCACGACGGAATGCATGGACAGTATAAGTACCTTCCTGTTTCGCATATTTCTCGACAAGTTTCGTCGTTGCTTTAAGTCCATCAATCGCCACAATCACATCATTCGCTGAAAGGCCCGCTTTCACCCCTGCTCCATCACGACGTGCAGACTGAACCAGCACACCTTCAGGCTTATCTACAAGTTTCAAACCAAATGGTAATGACTTGTCATTTTTCAGCGTATAGCTCACGCCAAATTCAGGTAATAACTGATCTAATGGCAATTCATCAGTAGTATTGATCAGGTGATTAATCTGTTCTAACCAGTTATCACCAGTCAATTCCTGACACAATTCGAAAATAGTGCGTTCATTGACCTGAATGCCATTTTGCGTATTTTCATATAGCTTACGCATCAAAGCGTCCAGACTTGAGCCACGCAGACGTAAACCTAGATCCAGACAAAGTGCAACTAAACAGCCTTTATTGTAGTAGCTGGTACCGGCATTATTTGAGTTTTCATCCTGACGATAGAATTTTACCCAGGCATCAAAGCTAGACTCAGATACTGACTGAATAAAACGTCCCGGGTTTTGCAAATAACGGTCAATCTGCGCTTTGAGCAATGCAATATAAGATTCCTGATTAATCACGCCACTACGTAGCAGAATCAGGTCATCATAATACGACGTAAACCCTTCAAAGATCCAAAGCAAAGAGGTATAGCCTTCTTTATTTAGATCATAATTCACGAAGTTTTCTGGACGAATAAATTTCACTAACCATGAATGGAAATACTCATGACTACATAGGCCAAGGAAACGCTGATAATCTTTCGATGGCTCTTCAGGCTCATCTACTTTAGGAAAGTCATCACGCGGTGTAATCAGACTGGTTGAGTTCGGATGCTCCAGACCGCCATAGCTGTTACCGGTTGCCATGGTCATAAAGGTATAATCATTAAACGGCGCAGAACCGAACATGGAAATTTCTGTCGCACAGATTTTCTCAATGTCCTGCTTCATACGCTGTTCATTCATCGCATGTTTGCCTGACACCACAAACTCATGCGGAATGCCATTGGCTTCAAAACTGAATCGGGTCTGCTCTGCCAGTTCAAACGGCGCATCAATCAGTTCAGCATAGTTTTTAGCTTTTAAGGTATAACGACCTTTGACCAGACTTTTGGCCTGCATACCCGTCGCAAGCTGGAAATGTTTCAGCTCATCCGGCAGGAATACTTCAACTTCAATTTCTTTATGTTCCTGACCTTCCAACCCCAAACATGCACAAGCCGGGTTCACATAGAGACGGTTTTGATCCACATATGCACCACGAACAGACAGGTCATACGCGTAGACATCGTATTCCACAGTAATCAGTTCATGATCCGTATTGAATAAACGCCATTTATTCTTTTCAAACTTCTGGATTTGTAGCTGGCGTCCATCCTCATCATAAGCCTTGACTGCTTCAATATGCTTTGAGAACTCGCGAATCAGGTAACTGCCCGGAATCCAGGTCGGTAAAGAAAGGACTTGTGTTGGGTCTGCTAAAAAGCGAAGAGTTACGTGAATAAGATGCTGACGATAATCGTCAAATTCGATTTGATAATGCAACATAATGGGCGATATAAAATACAAATAAATGAGTTATAGCTTAGCTTAGCATTTTTTAGGCCAGTATTGCTTAGCTGTCGCATTTGTCTACATTTCTGACTAGCTATCCTTAAAAAAAAGGCATAGCATGCGTGAAAATTAAATCGTTCATCGACCGGTTGGTTATTAAGGAACACCTTTGAAATACATCATCTCACTGCTTGCAGTTCTCAGCCTGTTTGTGCCTGCAATTTCATATGCTGCCCTTCTAAATATTGTGCCTGAAAGCGTTGAAGCAGAAGCCTGGACCATTCTTGACTCACAGTCAGGCCAAGTCATTGCCGAACACAATGCCGACGTTCAACGTGCACCAGCTTCCCTCACCAAAATGATGGTGGCTTATATTGCACTAAAGGAAATTCAGGCGGGTAAATTAGATAAAAGTGAAGTATTAACTGCAACACCGATTGTGAAAACAGTGATGTGGGATGAGTCACAAATGTATCTGAAAGAAGGTGAGCAGATTTCGATTGATCAGCTTCTAGCTGGCCTGATTATCATGTCGGCGAATGATGCTGCTGTGACATTGGCAGAAAAAATTTCAGGTGATATTCCAAGCTTTGTCGAGCGAATGAATCGGGAAGCAAAAGCTTTAGGTATGGTTCATACCCATTTCCAGAATCCGGCCGGTATTACCATGCCTGAGCACTATTCTACTGCAGCGGATCTGGCGCGTTTGTCGGCAGCTGTAGTCAATCAAACTCCGGACTATCTATATTATTCCAAACAGCCAAGTTTTACCTATAACAACCATTTCCACCGTGCCACTAACCGTGTGTTGCAAGTGGACTCAAGCGTGGATGGTTTAAAAACAGGCTTTACTCGCGCAGCCGGCTATAACCTGGCGCTTACCGCCAATCGTCCGACTTATGATATGGAACTACCCCACCGTCGTTTGATCGTGGTGGTTTTAGGTACCAAAAGTGCTGCCAAACGCGCTGAAGTGTCGCATAAGTTGATGAATCTGGCATATACCTATACCCGTAATGAAGTCGCCATTAAAGACAAACAGCTACTGGCTGAATTACCAGTGATCAAATCGACTTTGAAAATGTTTAAGGTAGAGACCAAGCAGCCGCAGATTATTACGACATCTTTATATGATCAGAATTATGCCATTGATCTGAACCAGTTCGATCAAAACCATCAACGGGTGATGTTGAATACAGGTGATGGTGTAATGCAAAGCATTGAACCGCTCCATGAAACCCAAACTCATATCAATGTAGAAATGACTGCTTCTGAGTTGATTGCACCTATGGCCAAAGTGATGCCATTAGCGACGATTCATGTCTATCAGAATAATCAGCTTATTCGTACCATCCAGATTGAAGATATGGTGGAACTTGAAGAAGCCAGTTTCTTCCAGAAATTTCTGAGCTGGTTATCCAGCTTCTTCGGTATCTTTGCAGAAAGTGCGCCAAGTGCCAAACTCTATCCAATCCAGAAATAAACACTGAATACAGTTAGAAGGCCTCTCATTTGCCTTCTAACTCCCCCCTTAAATTTCTCCCTTTTCTCTCGTCAATTTTACCTCCCCTGACATAATTGCTACGTTTTGTAATTTGTATAACAATTCTAATCAAGACGGCCTGCTGCCCATGCCATAGTATATTTGGTCTAAATTTCTCTTATTTTTATTAGAAAAATAAATAGGTTAATAATATATGACAGCACATCGAATCGTAATTGTAGGTGGTGGCGCAGGTGGGATGGAGCTGGCTACTCAACTGGGCGAAACCTTAGGCAAAAGTGGCAAAGCGCATATTACCCTAGTAGATCAGAAACTGACGCATATCTGGAAACCCTTATTGCATGAAATTGCTGCAGGTACGCTTAATCCGCATGCAGAAGAAACCAATTATTTTAGTCATGCTGCGGCTCATCATTATCACTTTGTGCTGGGAACATTTGTTGACCTAGACCGTGAGGCTAAAGAAATTATTCTGGAAACAGATTACTTTTCTAAAAAAGCCCAGCCTAAACAGAAGAAACACATCAGCTATGACACGCTAGTGCTGGCATTAGGTTCTACTTCCAATGATTTTAATACGGAAGGTGTTGCCCAATACTGTCATTTTCTCGACAGCCGCCAGCAGGCCGATGTCTTCCAGCAGGATCTGCTACATCTTTATCTCAATGCTCAAAATCAAACCTCTTCCCGTGAGCTTAAAATTGCCATTATTGGAGCCGGTGCAACTGGTGTAGAACTGGCTGCCGAGCTGGTGATCGCCAAACAAAACTTTTTTAAATATGGTCTGAACAAGATTGATCCAAATAAAGTCAAAATCACTTTGATTGAAGCTGCTGATCGGATCTTACCTGCCCTGTCTGAGACAATGGCTGAACACACTATGGAGCAACTCGATCGTCTAGGTATTGAGGTATTAACCAGTCATAGGGTCGCTAAAGTCGATGAAGACCAGATTTATTTTGCTGATGGTTCAAGCCTCGAAGCAGAAATTAAAGTCTGGGCTGCTGGAATTAAAGCACCTGAAGTTCTGGCCAAACTTAAAGAACTGGAAAAAGACAACATTAATCGCCTAAAAGTTTATGCAACTCTGCAAACTCTATCAGACCCGGATATTTTCGTTTTTGGTGATTGTGCTCATTGTCAGCCTGAAGCAGATCAACCGGTTTTAGGCCCACGTGCGCAGGTCGCCAGCCAGCAGGCTGCTTTTCTGGTCAGAGCCTTAAAAGCACGCATTAATGGCGAAAGCTATTTACCGATGTTCAAGTTTTCTGACAAAGGTTCATTAGTGTCTTTAAGTCAAAATAGCGCTGTCGGTGAATTATTGGGTCAGGTCAATGTTCAAGGCTTTGTCGCGAAATCTATGTATGTATCCCTGTACCGGATTCATCAGGCCACTATTCATGGCTATACCCATGCTGGCCTGTTAACTGCCAAAGACTTTGTTACACGAAAAATTGCACCCAAGCTGAAATTGCATTGAAATTGTAAATATTGTCCTCATATATGAAAAAATCGTCATTAAACATGTCAAATTGCATTTTTTTGCTATTTTTAGTCTACAAAAATACAATTTCACTTTATGATGTACCCTTAAAAAATTGAATGGATCAATTAATATGACTGCTATTGCAAATAACCTCGTGGTTTCTTTCCACTACACATTGACTAACGCAGAGGGTGAAACTCTCGACAAATCTCAAGGTGAACCACTTGCCTATTTGCACGGTGCAGGTAACATCATCCCTGGTTTAGAAAAAGCTTTAGAAGGCAAAACTGTTGGTGAAAAATTCACTGTAAATGTTCCTGCTGCTGAAGGCTATGGCGAATATAACCCAGAGCTAGTGCAAGAAGTGCCTAAACAAATGTTCCAAGGCGTAGACAACATCCAGGCAGGCATGCAATTCCAAGCACAAACTGATGACGGCGTTCAAATCGTAACTGTTAAAGCAGTTGAAGGTGACAACGTAGTTGTTGATGCTAACTTCCCGCTTGCTGGTCAAGATTTAACTTTCGAAGTTGAAATCGTGTCTATCCGTGAACCTTCTCAAGAAGAACTTGATCACGGTCACGTACACGGTGCAGGTGGTCACCACCACTAAGACTTCCCAGTCTTTAGCACAAAAAGGCAAAGTGAAAACTTTGCCTTTTTTATTGCCTTAAGATTTTAAATATAAAAAAAGCAGGACTACTGCCCTGCTTTTCATCATTAAAATCGCGAACTACTCAAATTACGCAATCATTAACGTTTGTTATAGATCTGCATTGCTGTTGGCAGATTTTGACGCATTGCTGCGATACGTTGACTGTTCGATGGGTGAGTAGACAGGAAAGTCACGCCAGTGCTGCCGCCTTCAAGCTTGTTCATTTTTTCCCAAAGGGTAATCGCTGCATTTGGATTATAGCCAGCGCGCGCCATAAGGGTTAAACCACCTTGGTCCGCACGACTTTCCAGATTGCGTGAGTAAGGTAAGCCGATACCAATCTGGCTACCCAATTGTGCCACTGCAGCACCACCCTGTCCTACGCCCGCTGCATTTAAACCTATGCCCAATGCCAGATCAGTCAGGGCTTGTGCACCAAGTTTCTGTTTCGCGTGCTCTTCCAGGGCATGGACCATTTCATGACCCATAATGGCTGCAATTTCAGCATCGGTCAGATTCAGCTTGTTCACGATACCGGTATAGAACACCACTTTACCACCAGGTGCCACAAAAGCGTTGACCTGATCAGATTTCAGTACGGCTAACTGCCATTGGAATGCAGTGCCTGTCTGGTTCAGCTGGTTGGCATAAGGTTTTAAACGGTTAAAAACAGCATTAATACGACTGTATGTCGCTGAACTGGTATCCAGCTGACCTTTCGCTTTAGCGTCTGCCACCATGGCATTGTAGCTTTGGCTGGCTGAAGCATTTAAAGTCGCAGTATCTGCACCTGCAATATCGGCAATAGTTGTACAACCAGACAAAGTAATGGCTGCGGCTGCGCCCATACCTAACAAGAATTTATTTTTCATTATAGTGACTCCACCATAAGCAAAAGGTTAATTTACATTGTAAAAAATTATAAGTTAAAGGCTGGAGCAACTAAATGTACAATTACTTCATCTTGTTATATTTTATGTAATTTTAACCCCAATACTGTATCGCAAGCCAATAAATCAGACAGACAATATTTAAACCTAAATATAAATGACACAAAGGTTTAATTTTTTCTTCTAAAATTTCACTTTTACGCTTAAAAAATAGAAAAGCATTCTGCAGCAAGATGACCGGTACCAATACACAGGCAATGATCACGCTCAAGCCAATGAATGCCCCATAAATAATGTCAGGATCCTGAGTTTGGGCACGGATGATCAGCATCGCAATGGTCGGTGCGCCACCCATCGCGAATAACAAGGAATAGAACATCGTTCCCGAGATATTTTTATGCATCCTGCATACTCATATTTTATTTTGTTTTATTCTAACAAGCGCCATGCCACTGCACAGCACTTGCCGTTAAGACTTTAGTCCTGAATTTCGAAATTATTTCTTAGTCTTGTATACCGTCATCGCTTCAGGCATCAGCTGTTGCAAGGCTGCAATTCGGTCATCATTCGTTGGATGCGTAGAAGTAAATTTATTCAGGACACTATTACCACGGCTGTCTTGTGCATTCATTTTTTGCCACAACGTAATCGCTGCATTCGGGTTATAGCCCGCACGTGCCATCAGCATGAGACCGCCTTTATCGGCACGGCTTTCCAGATTACGTGAGAATGGCAAACCCACACCAAATTGAGCACCCATATCCAGCAGTAGCCCACCATAACCACCCGCGGACTGCCCGACATACTTGCTACCGATACTTACTGCCAGATCAGTCAGTGCTTGCGCTCCTACCTTATTTTTTGAATGTTCCTCAAGCGCATGCACCATTTCATGCCCCATGATGGCAGCAACTTCATCGTCTGTGAGTTTTAGTGTATCAACAATACCCGTATAGAACACCACCTTGCCACCTGGTGCGACATAAGCATTAATCTCGTTGGATTTAATCACCGCCACTTGCCAGTCAAACTTCTGACCGGTCTGATTCAGTTGATCCGCATAAGGCTTCATTTTCAGGAAAACACGGTTTACTTTTTTATAGGTGGCAGAAGTCGTATCCAGAATCTGTTTCTGCTTGGCCTCTGTCAGCATCTGATTATAGCTTTGTGCTGCACTCAGATTTAATGTAGCTGAATCAGCTCCCATCAAATCTGCAACCGTAGTACACCCCGTTAATGTGGTCGCAATGACCATCCCCGCCAATAAATTTTTATATTTCATGACCTTCTCAAATATATAAGGTCAAAACATCATAAAGAATCCAAACAGGTTTTCAATCATTTTTATAAGCTTTTCCAAATAAAAAACCCTGTGAAATCACAGGGTTTTTATCATTTTCAACTTAAAGGATTAAGCATCAAACGGATGGCGAAGAATAATGGTTTCTTCACGGTCTGGACCAGTTGAAATGATGTCGATTGGACATTCAATCAATTGTTCAAGACGTTTCACATAGTTAATTGCCGCTTGTGGCAATTGATCTAGTGATTTCGCACCGAAAGTAGATTCTTTCCAGCCTGGCATAGTTTCGTAGATTGGTTTTAAAGTTTCAAATGCAAGCGCATCAGAAGAACCAACACAGCCAGAATCAGCAGCTTCGTAACCTACACAGATTTTCACTTCTTCTAAACCGTCAAGAACGTCAAGTTTAGTCAAGCAAATACCAGACAGTGAGTTCACTTCTACTGAACGACGCAGGATTTCAGCATCGAACCAGCCACAACGACGTTGACGACCAGTAGACGCACCAAATTCTGAACCTACAGTACCCAGGTGTTTACCAATTGCATCACCTGTATCTGTTGCAGCGTCATACACCAACTCAGTTGGGAATGGGCCTGAACCTACACGAGTGGTGTATGCTTTAGTAATACCCAGTACATAGTCAAGGTGTAATGGACCAAGACCTGAACCTGAACTTACGCCACCAGCAGTCGTGTTTGAAGATGTTACGTACGGATATGTACCGTGGTCAACGTCAAGCAATGAACCTTGCGCACCTTCGAACATGATTTTCTTGCCAGCTTTACGGTAAGCGTGAAGTTCACCAGTCACGTCCATAACCATAGGCTCGATCACTTTGCGCCATTCGTCGCAAAGCGCAAGTACGTCTTCAACTTTAACTGCTTCAACACCGAAGAATTGAGTCAATTGGAAGTTGTGGTATTCAAGCAATTCTTCAAGCTGAGCTTTCAGATGTTCGCCACCACGTACCAGGTCAGCAACACGGATTGCACGACGCGCCACTTTATCTTCATAAGCAGGCCCGATCCCACGACCAGTTGTACCGATTTTCGCATTACCACGTTTTTTCTCACGAGCTTGGTCAAGTGCGATGTGGTGCGGAAGAATCAATGGACAGTTTGGAGAAATGCGTAGACGTTCACGTACTGGCACGCCTTCTTTTTCAAGAATATCCATCTCTTTGATGAGCGCTTCAGGTGAAAGAACCACACCATTACCAATTAAGCACAATACGTTTTCACGTAAAATACCTGATGGAATGAGGTGTAATACAGTTTTCTTACCACCAACCACGAGAGTATGACCTGCGTTATGTCCGCCTTGATAACGAACTACTGCAGCCGCTTGATCTGTGAGCAGGTCGACGATCTTACCCTTACCTTCGTCGCCCCATTGGGTACCAAGTACCACAACATTCTTGCCCATAATAGCCTCATTACATCATGCTGTTAAAGTTGAAAGTCCCACTCAGCGACATGAACACTGAGTAAAACAATTAAAGCGATTAAATCGTTTTGATGGTCCACTCACCGTCCACATTCACCAGCTGGTGAGTTGCATACGGTACTGAGTTTAAATCATCATTACCTAATAACTGAATTACACTTAAGCCTTGTGCACGGGTTGCCTGAATCGCATTTAATAACGCAGCATCTGTACCCTTAGGTGCTACCACAACTTTAGCTGTAGCAAACTTGCCTGCACTTAAAGCATATAAGTCACAGGAGAAACCGGTTGCCGGACGTGCACGACCAAAATGCTCACCAATGCCATCATAACGGCCACCTTGTGCCAGTGCAGCAGCACGGTTCGGTGCATAAACGGCATACATCAGGCCGGTGTGATAATGGTATGAACGTAACTCGACGACATCAATCCCAATATGCAGATTCGGCCAGCGTGCCTGAACTTCATTTTTGGTGGTTTGCAGTGCATCAAATGCCTGTTTGAAGGCTGGATTTTCTAATACTTCAGCACTTAAATTCGTTTTTAAAGCATCCAGGTCACTTGCAAAGCGGCCAAGCGTATAAAAGTCTGAACCAAACTTAAGATTTGCAGTAAATTCAGCCAGTTCTGGCAATGCTTTACGTTGATAAAGATCAGACAATTGGCGTTCGGTTGCTTTACTTAAACCGGCTTGTGCAATCAGGCTACGGAACAGCCCCACATGACCTAAGTCAAGGTGGATGCCGTCGGCCAGATCTGCTTCCTGAATCAGGCTGATCATCAGGTCAACCATTTCCACGTCAGCATCAATGCTGTCTGAACCAAATAATTCTGCACCTAATTGCAATGGTGCACGTGTGGTATTAAATCCTTGAGGTTTCGTATGTAAAACCGTACCCGCATAACAATAACGAGCCACACCTTCCACTGGATGTACATGCGCATCGATACGAGCCACTTGTGGTGTCATATCGGCACGCACACCAAGCAAACGGCCAGACAGCTGGTCGATCACTTTAAAAGTGGCTAAGTCTAAATCCTGATTCGATTCTGAGAGAGAAGATAGAGATTCAATGTATTCAATAAATGGCGTGTACACCAGCTGATAACCTCGAGATGCGAGGAAATCCAGTGATTGACGGCGCAGGCTTTCGATGACTTGCGCTTGTTCTGGTAATACATCAGCTACACCATCAGGTAATAACCATGTCTCTGAAATGGGCATGTTGTAAACCTAAATTCTTGTCAGCGCGGAATAAACCGCATAAAAAAATCGGGAGCACACCCGATTTCTCCTAGTCTAGCACGATCGTTTAGGCTGTGCATCGCAATTTTGATAATTTTCTCTGACTGAACAAAGGACTTAGATAGATAAACCAAATCATCTCCCTCTTATTAAGAGAAGATAGGCTGAATAAAATTTAATAACCAACATATCAAATTGATTTTCTAATATATTTTCCCGACCAAAACAATGACGAAAAACTTATTCTTGATTCAATCCTTATCTATCCAAGGGTAAGAATTTATAAAATACCAGTACTAGATGCTTAAAAATAATCCTATACAAAAACCCAATATGGAGACTTAAATGACCAAGAAAACAGCATCATTCTGGTAGAGTTTAAAGGGACTGCAAAGACTCCAGTATTTCTTATAAACTTTCTTTCTCCTTCTAGAATAAAACCCGATCATCTCATGCCTCCCTTTCAGTCACGTATAACGCCTTCTGATGCCACTCCTCTGAGTGAATTCCAGCGTGGTGTGAAAGACTGCCTACCTTTATTATTAGGTGTAATTCCTCTGGCGCTGGTTTTGGGTGCAACAGCAGCACAAAAAGATTTTAGCCTGCTTGAAGTGCCTTTATTGACCGGGCTAAACTTTACTGGCGGTTCCGAGTTTGCAGTTTTAGAAGCCTGGACTGATCCACCGCATCTGCTTACCTTAATCTTTATTACTTTTCTCATTAACAGCCGCTATATTCTGCTCGGTGCCAGTCTGGTGCCTTATTTAAGACATCTTCCAAATCGAAAAATCTTTCCGGCATTATTTTTTATGGTCGATGAAAGCTGGGCCTTAAGCCTGACAGATGCACAGCGTCGACTGGCACAGTTTGGTTATCGATATGCTTTTAGTCTGCCTTATTATGCCGGGCTATGTATTGTTCTTTATCTGGCTTGGGTCGGCTTTACGACACTCGGTGCCCTGCTTGGACCCGTGCTAGGAGACATTAACCGTTTTGGTTTTGATATGGCTTTCCCCGCCATTATGCTGGTCTTACTGAAAGGTATGTGGAAAGGCTTTACTGAAGCCAGACCTTGGCTAATCAGTTTTATTTGTGCTGCACTGGCTTATAGCTATCTACCAGGCAACTGGTACGTACTAATCGGTGCATTTACAGGAATTGCCTCTGCCTTCTGGCTAATTCAGGAGGATGAAGCATGATCCAGATGAATACCTTAATCGCGATCATACTGGTTGCCCTAACCACTTATGCTACCCGCCTGCTCGGATATGTACTACTCAAAAATAAAACTTTGAGCAAACGTCAGCGTAAAATTCTGGAAGTGATTCCAGGCTGCGTACTGATTTCGATGATCACCCCATATTTTTTACGAGATGATCCGGCTGATCTGATCGCTATAATGGTGACACTATTCGTTGCATCATGCTTTGGCATGCTGCCGACCATTTTAATTAGCATGGCCTCGGCAGCTATTTTAAGAACGTTACTGGTTTAAATCCTTTATATAAGGCTAAGCCAGCATGAAAGAGTCTTATGACTTTGGTTCTACTACTTTAGCGAGCAGATTTACCAGTTCTGCATTTTGCAGCTCAACTTTTTGCAGTTTGGCTGTAGTCTGATCCAGTACTTCCTGCTGCACATGCATCTTTTTCGCCAGATCCTGCATAATTTCCAAGGTCTTTTTTAAATTTTCTTCCAGATGCGCCACTTTTTCCTCAACTGGCACGCCTTCCACACTTTGTGAACTCTCATTATTATTAAATTGCAGCCAGATCAAAAAAATCACAGCCAAGGTCAGTAATATAATAAATCCCCAGATCAACATCATGTGCTTGCTCTTATTCCATTTAATTATCTTTATCTTAACGAAAAAATATCCAGATCATAGAAATATTCGGCATAAATCCAGAGCTTTTCGATCAATTACGTCCAAGTTCTTATTCATTTTCCTCTAATTTTTTAATCTTGTATAAAAAAGCACCCCATTTGGGATGCTTTCAAAATAGCTTAATGTGTATAAAAGGAATCACAGAGATCCAGTAACCGGTTGGCATAACCCCATTCATTGTCATACCAGGCAAATACTTTGGCTTGATGCCCCACCACCATGGTCTGGGTCAAATCCACAATCAATGAATAAGGCGAATGATTAAAATCGCTAGAGACCAAAGGCTCATCTGTCACAGACATGATTTCAGCAAAATCCTGACGTGCAGCGTTCATTAATACTTCATTCAACTGATGATCAGTAATGGGTGACTGGGAGATAAAGGTTAAATCAATGGCCGCTACATTAATGGTTGGCACGCGAATCGAATAACCATCAATCCGGTTCTCCATCTTCGGCATTACGCGTTTGAGCGCACCCAAAGCTGAAGATGTGGTTGGAATAATATTTTGCCCGGAAGCACGGGCACGTCTTAAATCACGATGGGCATGATCCAGTACAGACTGATCCGCTGTCACCGCGTGAATTTCAGTCATCAGTGCAGTCTCAATCCCAAAGGCATCATCAATGATTTTGACTAGCGGTACCAATGCCTGCGTAGTACAGGAAACACTGGAAATAATCTGGTCACTTTCTTTGACATCTCGATGGTTGACGCCATAGACAATTGCGGCATCCACCGTATCAAATGGTGCAGCACCGATAATCACCCGTTTTGCCCCGGCAGTAATATGCTGAGTCGCAGCCTCACGCGAACGGAACAGGCCGGTACATTCCAATACCACATCAATATTCAATTCCCGCCATGGCATTTCCACCGGATTCGCCTGTCTTAACACCTGAACTTTCTGATAAGCATCGCGGTAAGTGACATGCAGGTAGGCATACTCATCTTCATAAGTCAGATCGACCTGCCCCGGGAAACGGCCATGAGTAGAATCATATTTAAATAGATGCAATAAGGTTTCAACGTCGGCAACGTCATTAATGGCAACGATGTCAAAATTAAAATCTTTCGGATTTTCAAACCATGCACGCAACACATTGCGTCCGATTCGTCCAAAACCATTAATTGCGATACGTTGCATCGACATTCCCTACTGCGGCATAAAACTTTGTGCGCCTATATTAATGGAATTATCCAGCTGACTGATAACTATTCAGCTAAATCCACTAAAAATTACACAGAATGTCCAATATTTCATCGAAAAATTCATGCTTTAATAAAGGCAATGCGAAGTTTCTGTTACCGAGATTTGAAATAAATTGCTGTAATGACAATAGCTTTTGATTTTGCAGGGCATTTTTCTGATTTTTCCAATATTCATTCCTTATAGTTTTATGATCTATAAATATGAAAATCATTGGTTGAACAGGCATTTTCCGTTATAATTTGGCGTTTTTAAATATTTAAGCCCCGCATTGCAGCAAAGAACCAACCTTCTTGTCAGACTGTGATGTTTTTAGCCAAATCGGAAATTATGGAGTGACTTGGTTGTGAGTACTCGTTTTATGACATCAGCTGAAATTCGCGAAGCTTTTTTAAGCTACTTTGAATCGCAAGGGCATACACGTGTCGCGTCGAGTTCTCTGGTTCCTGCCAACGACCCAACATTATTGTTTACCAATGCTGGTATGAACCAGTTTAAAGACTGCTTCCTGGGTCTGGAAAAACGTGACTATGTTCGCGCAACATCTTCACAAAAATGTGTACGTGCAGGTGGTAAACACAACGACTTAGATAACGTTGGCTACACAGCTCGTCACCACACATTCTTTGAAATGCTGGGTAACTTCTCGTTTGGTGATTACTTCAAACGTGATGCCATTAAATTTGCCTGGGAATTCCTGACCAGCGACAAATGGCTGGCGCTACCTAAAGACAAATTGTACGTAACTGTGTATCACACTGATGACGAAGCGTTTGATATCTGGAATAAAGAAGTTGGTCTAGATGCCAGCCGTATTATCCGCATTGGTGATAACAAAGGCGAAAAATACGCATCAGACAATTTCTGGGCAATGGGCGATACCGGTCCTTGTGGCCCATGTTCTGAAATCTTCTATGATCACGGTGAACACATCTGGGGTGGCCTGCCTGGCACGCCTGAAGAAGATGGCGACCGTTTCATTGAAATCTGGAACAACGTATTCATGCAGTTCAACCGTACTGCTGATAGTGTATTACACCCTCTTCCAGCACCTTCTGTTGATACAGGTATGGGCCTTGAGCGTATTTCAGCTGTTCTTCAGCATGTTAACTCGAACTATGAAATCGACCTGTTCCAAAACCTGTTAAAAGCTGCTGCTGAAATTATTGGTTTAGATACTTCAGATATTGAAGCGAAAGCACAAGCTGAAAACAAACCGGTTGAATACCCTGCTTCACTTAAAGTGGTTGCTGACCATGCACGTTCATGCTGCTTCCTGATTGCGGATGGTGTAAACCCATCGAATGAAGGTCGTGGTTATGTACTGCGTCGTATTATCCGTCGTGCAGTTCGTCATGGTAACAAACTGGGTGCAACTGGTTCATTCTTCCACAAAATGCTTCAGCCTTTAATTGATGTGATGGGCGCAGCTTATCCTGAACTTGAAGCAAACAAAGCACGTATCGAAGCTGCATTGCTGAAAGAAGAAGAACAGTTTGCTAAAACACTTGAGCAAGGCCTGAAATTGCTTGAAGGTGAATTGGCGAACCTGAAAGGTTCTGTGATTCCAGGCGAAGTGGTATTCAAACTTTATGACACTTACGGCTTCCCAACTGACTTAACTGCCGACATCGCACGTGAACGTGATTTAACGATTGACGAAGCTGGCTTTGAGAAAGAGATGGCTGCACAACGTCAACGCGCACGTGATGCAGGTAAATTCGCAATCGACTATAACAGCGTTGTTAAAGTTGAAGGCGAAACTCAGTTTGAAGGTTATGACGCAACTGCAGGTCAAGGTCAAATCATCGCGATCTATAAAGATGGCGAGCAAGTTGACGAAGTGGTTGAAGGCGACGAAGCACTGATCGTATTGAACCAAACTCCTTTCTATGCAGAAAGCGGTGGTCAAATCGGTGATACAGGTATCTTCAAAAACGATACGGGTATTTTCGAAGTTCAAGATACCAAAAAATCTGGTGGTGCGTTCGTACACCAAGGTATCGTGACTATGGGTAACCTGAAAGTTACTCAAAACGTTGAAGCAACGGTTAAAGCCGAGATTCGTGCTGCAACTGCACGTAACCACTCTGCAACTCACTTGCTACATGCTGCCCTACGTCAAATCCTGGGTTCACACGTACAGCAAAAAGGTTCATTGGTTGCGTCTGACGTTCTACGTTTCGACTTTGCAAACGACCAACCTGTAACTTTTGAACAGCTGCAAGAAATTGAACGTCTTGTCAATGCCGAAGTGATTGCCAACACAGCTGTAACCACTGAACTGCTCGACATCGAATCTGCGAAAGCCAAAGGTGCGATGATGCTGTTCGGTGAGAAATACGGTGAAGAAGTTCGCGTATTATCTATGGGTTCAGTAATTGACGAGAAAAACTTCTCAATCGAACTGTGTGGCGGTATTCACGTAAAACGTACGGGTGACATCGGTCTGTTCAAAATCACGTCTGAAGGTGGTGTCGCAGCGGGTGTACGTCGTATTGAAGCAGTAACCGGTACTAAAGCTGTTGAAGCCGTACAGAAAGTCGACCGTGATGTTCAATATATCAATGGTTTGTTAAAAGCACAGAACCATCAAACAGTCGAAAAAGTTGAAGCTGTGGTGGACACTGCGCATCAATTGCAAAAACAGATTGAACAATTGAATCAAAAATTGGCAAGCCTACAAGCCGGTGAACTTTTAAGTCAGGTTCAAGAGCTTGCTGGTCGTAAAACACTGATCACTACTGTTCAGGGTATGGATGCGAAAGCATTACGTAACCTACACGACGGTGTGAAATCAAAATTAGAAAATGCAGTCATTGTTCTTGCAGGTGTAGAGGGTGACAAGGTGAGCTTGATTGCATCTGTAGCGAAAGACTTTACTGCTTCTATTAAAGCGGGTGACATCATCAAACACTTGGCAACTGAGCTAGGTGGTAAAGGTGGTGGTAAACCTGACTTGGCACAAGGTGGCGCGCCACTTAACGAGAAGTTTGCTCCAGTGATGGCTGATTTAGCAGCTTGGCTTGAAGCAAAATAAAAACTTCATTTTGTGTAACTGACCCTGATCGGAAAATCAGGGTCATGGTTTATATGGAACAACTATGGCATTAATCGTTCAAAAATATGGCGGTACCTCAATGGGTACTCCCGAGCGCATTCTCAATGTTGCTCGTCGTGTGAAGCGCTGGCATGACCACGGCCACAAGGTAGTGGTTGTTGTATCAGCAATGAGTGGCGAAACCAATCGTCTGCTTGCTCTCGCGAAGGCCATTACCGAAACCCCTGACCCACGTGAACTTGACCAAATGGTTTCTACGGGTGAACAGGTAACGATTTCCATGCTCGCAATGGCGTTGAATTCGATCGGTGTTGAAGCTAAATCTTTGACTGGTCGCCAGGTTGGTATTAAAACCGACAGCTCATTTACCAAAGCCCGTATTGAATCAATTGATACTGATGTATTAACTGAAAATCTGGATGCAGGTCGTGTAATTGTGGTTGCTGGTTTCCAAGGCTTTGATGCTGATGGTAATACAACAACGCTTGGCCGTGGTGGTTCTGATACTTCAGGTGTTGCACTTGCTGCCGCCCTGAAAGCCGATGAATGCCAGATTTACACAGACGTAGATGGCGTATATACGACTGACCCTCGTGTTGCACCAAAAGCGAAAAAAGTAGACCGTATCTCTTTCGAAGAAATGCTGGAAATGGCATCTTTAGGTTCTAAAGTCCTGCAAATTCGTTCAGTAGAATTTGCTGGTAAGTACCAAGTACCTCTACGCGTACTCTCAAGCTTCGATAATGACAATGATGGCGCATTTGACGAAGACTTTAAAAACAACGTCGGAACTCTTATTACTACTGAACTGGAAGACAACATGGAACAGCCAATTATCTCTGGTATCGCGTTCAACCGCGACGAAGCTAAACTGACTATTCTGGGTGTTCCAGATGAGCCAGGTATTGCATCTAAAATTCTTAAACCAATTGGTAATGCCAATATCGAAGTGGATATGATTATCCAGAACGTTGAAGAAGATGGTACAACTGATTTCACGTTTACTGTAAACCGCGGTGAACTCGCTAAAGCTAAAAAAATCCTTGAAGAAACCGCTCAAGCGATTGGCGCACGTGAAGTTGCAACTCGTGATGACATCGTAAAAGTTTCGATCGTAGGTGTAGGTATGCGTTCTCACGCTGGTGTAGCGAGCAAAATGTTCACTGCACTTGCTGATGAAGGCATCAATATCCTGATGATCTCTACTTCTGAAATCAAGATTTCAGTAATTATCGAAGAGAATTATCTTGAGCTTGCAGTTCGCTCACTTCACACTGCGTTCGGTTTAGACCGTGAATATGGTGAATCTAGCACACGCGCTTAAGAGAACTACAAAATACCGTCATTGTCTGACAGTATTTCATTAAATCTCTACAAAAATGCAGGGCCACTATAGTTTTTTTTATAGTGGCTCTGTTATATTAAGCCTAAGGATTTTCAACAGTCTGGATAGTTAACCTCTTCATTTCATGGACAGGACTTTCTATTCAGACATTAATTATATAATTTTAGGTTGTGTTTTTTTATTACATTCAATAGATTGCAGGTTTTGCATTTTGCAAGGAGAGAAACATGCTGATTTTGACTCGACGCGTCGGGGAAACTTTAATGATCGGAGACCAAGTCAGCGTGACTGTACTTGGCGTAAAAGGCAACCAGGTTCGTATTGGGGTAAATGCTCCGAAAGAAGTCTCTGTACACCGTGAAGAGATTTACCAGCGTATCCAGCATGAACGTGCAATGCATGAACATCTTCAGCATATTGACCAGGATTATCAGCCTTCTTCTTATGAAGATGACAACCAGACACAAAATAACTTTAACCGTTAATTTTGTATGGCTATAAAAGCGGCTTTTAAGCCGCTTTTAATTTGTCTAATTTTCAACTGCATAGCAAAATAATCAGACTTTATCCCGCCTGCTGCTGATCAAGCAACGCTGCCAGCACTTTTTTCACCGGCCCAAAACTGCGACGGTGCTCATCAATCACCCCGTGTAAGGCAATCGCTTCAAAATGCGCTTTGGTCGGATACCCCTTATGCTTGGCAAAGCCAAATTGCGGATACTTTTGATCCATCTCCACCATCTGGCGATCACGGGTCACTTTTGCCAGAATACTGGCTGCCGAAATCTCAGGATGTAAGGCATCACCACCTACGACGGCATCACAGCTCATCGCAAGGCCCTGAGGAATCTTGTTACCATCGACCAGCACATGTTCCGGCTGAATGCTTAATGCTTCCACAGCGCGGCGCATTGCCAGTAAAGAGGCCTGCAAAATATTATGCTCGTCGATTTCTGCCGCAGAAGCTTCAGCAATCGCCCAAGCCAATGCTTTTTCCTGAATCTCAATAAAAAGTTTTTCGCGCTTCTTCTCGCTTAGCTTCTTGGAATCATTTAAGCCCTCAATCGGGTTATTCGGATCCAATATCACAGCCGCAGCGACCACCGATCCTACTAATGGCCCACGCCCTGCTTCATCTACACCAGCAATGTTCATTTTATTTCCCATAAAAAATAGGCTGAACCAGTCAGCCTATTCAAATTTGATTTTGACTTAGTTTACAGCTTCAGCCACACAAGCGTTAATAGTATTTGCAACAACATTGCCTACAATAGTCGCACGTGCTGTCGGATCAATTGCTGCAGTTGCCAAATCCACCGCAGTCACATTCTGTGGTGCTTTTTCACTCACACAACCACAGATTTCAGACTGGATATTCTGTTTTTGTGTTTCTGTCATTAAACGTGTTGCAGTTTGCCAAGCCGGAATATTATTCAGTTCAGTGACACATTTTGCATTGATGGCAATTTTAATGGCTGCAGAACCGAGCTGCTGACCTGTACTTGCTTGAGTGGTTGTACCCGTACCTTGTGGTGCTACGCAGGCAGAAAGAACAAGTGCTAATGGAGCAACAACAGCCAATAATTTTTTCACGGATTTTATCCTTTTTTCAGCTTTTAAAATATGCGGCTATTGTGCCGAATTTTATCGCAATAAGAAATCTAAAAATGAGTCATGATGTCTAATCTGCACGCAGCCAGACTCATAGCCATCACAGGAAAGAAGACTCACTACTAATCTAAAGGTAAAGTCTGGATAAGCCAGCACCCAAAAATCCTTAATTGATAAACTCACCCATACAGCCTTTTAAGCTATTGGCAATTGCTTTGCGGGTTAGCTCCTTTTTGGTTTCTTCATCAACAGTTGCTTTTAACAGAGTTTTGGCCGGCACACCTTGCAAAGCATGCTCACCCACACAGCCACATACTTTTTGCTGTAAATGCTGTTTATTGGCTTCAGCCATGAAATAAGTCCCCATTTTCCAGACTTTGGAATCTTTCAGCTCTTGGCCACACTGATATTCAATCACAGGTTTCAGGGCTTTCTGAGTCATTGAGGTATCTGCACAAGCAGGATTGATTAAGCTAACAGCCAGAACAGGCCACAGGAATTTTAATTTCATCTTCGGTTCATATATCAGATTAAATAAAAAGGCAGAGCGAACTCTACCCTCTTTGGGCTAACAAATTTGCTGAAATGATATTTTAAGCGAGTGCCTGAATCAGGCTGATCCATTTCTGTTTTTCAGCATCAGAAATAAATGAAGCTTCAAAAGAATTGATTGCCAGCTGTTTAAGTTCTTCATTGCTTAGATCCAAAGCTTCAGCAATGGCAATGAAATTGTCATTCATATAACCACCGAAATAGGATGGATCATCCGAATTCACTGTCACATGCACACCCTGCTGCAACAGGCGACGGATATTATGCTGCTGCATATCATCCACAACACACAGTTTTAGGTTTGATAAAGGACAAACAGTAAGTGGCATCTTCTCTGCAATCAAACGCTGCATCAATTCTGGATCTTCCTCAGAACGTACGCCATGATCAATACGGTTGACTTTTAATAAATCCAAAGCTTCCCAGACATATTCTGCCGGACCTTCTTCACCCGCATGTGCAACCACCAGAAAACCGGCTTCACGTGCTTTGGCGAAAACACGTTCAAACTTAGACGGTGGATGCCCGACTTCACTTGAATCCAGCCCTACTCCAATGATTTGATCTTTATAAGGCAGCGCTTGTTCTAATGTTTCAAATGCTGCTTCTTCACTAAGATGACGCAGGAAACACATGATCAGATGTGAAGTAATGCCTAATTTAGCTTTCGCATCATCACAGGCTTTCTGCAAGCCATTAATCACGGTTTCAAAGGCAATGCCACGCTCAGTATGCGTTTGCGGATCAAAGAACATTTCAGTATGCACGACATTATCATCTGCGCATTTTTCAAAATACGCCCAGGCCAGATCATAAAAGTCCTGTTCATGAATCAGAACATTGGCACCCGCGTAGTAGATATCCAGGAAAGATTGCAGATTATGGAAATTATAAGCCTGCTTCACTTCCTCAACCGATTTATAAGGAATGCTAATTTCATTACGCTGTGCAATCGCAAACATTAACTCAGGTTCAAAGGTACCTTCGATATGCACATGCAGCTCAGCCTTTGGCAAGGCCTGAATCAATTCAAGACGGTTCATCGCTACTCCTGATTAAACCTGAGAAAAAAAAGGGTGCAAACTGAGTTTACACCCTTTTGATATTCGACAAAAATTAGCCGCCAAACATCCAGAACTTCAATGCCCACAGTACTGCGATGATCCACACCATGTATGGCACAGTTTTCGCTTTACCTGTCAGCAGTTTAATCAGCGCATAGCTGATAAAACCCATTGCGATACCATCTGCAATTGAGTACGTAAATGGCATGAATACAATGGTCAGGAATGCTGGAACCGCTTCAGTAATATCATCCCATTCAATATGGACAATACCCTGAATCATCAATACACCGACAAATAGCAATGCAGGTGCAGTAGCAAAACCCGGTACAGATTGAGCCAATGGAGCCAGGAATAAGCAGGCAATGAATAGTAAGCCCACCACAACTGCAGTCAGACCAGTACGACCACCTGCTGCAACACCCGCTGATGATTCAATATAAGGTGTAGTTGAAGAAGTACCCAAAGCAGCACCTGCAACAATCGCAGAAGAATCGGCAAATAATGCTTTTTTCAGACGCGGCAATTTACCATCTTTTAACAGACCTGCACGATGTGAAACACCTACTAACGTACCCGTAGAGTCAAACAGATCGACCAGGAAGAATACGAAGATCACACCGATCAGGCTAGCTGTAAACAGACCTTGAAAGTCCATTTGCAGGAAGGTTGGTGCCAGAGAAGGAATTTGACCCACTACACCCTGGAACTGGTTATAACCTAAAGCAGTAGAAATTGCAGTGATTACCAGAATACTGATAATAATCGCACCACGTACTTTGAAGTGATGCATTACTACCACTAACAGGAAGCCAAGTAGCGCAAGCATAACTGTTGGCTGTTTCAAATCACCCAGACCCACCAAGGTCGCTTGATTATCAACAATAATGCCAGCATTTTTAAGTGCAACTAGGGCCAGGAACAGGCCAATACCACCACCAATTGCCAGTTTGAGTGACATTGGAATGGCATTGACAATCGCCTCACGTATTTTGAACATACTGATGGCAATGAAGACCAGACCAGATACAAATACTGCACCTAATGCAGTTTGCCAAGGCACACCCATTCCCAGACAGACTGAGTAAGTAAAGAAGGCATTCAGCCCCATACCCGGTGCAAGTGCAATTGGATAATTGGCAATAAGCCCCATTACCAAACAGCCAATTGCGGCTGCAAGACAGGTGGCTACAAAGACAGCCCCATGATCCATCCCGGTTTCGGATAAAATCATCGGATTAACAATAATGATGTAACACATTGTCAGGAACGTGGTTACACCTGCCAGAACTTCTGTACGGAAACTGGTTTTGTTTTCACTCAGTTTGAACAGACGTTCCAGCATATTTTCTGAAGATGGATTAGGAGTCGTCATGACCTAGCCCCTATTGAGTAAACTTTATGCTTTAAGCATGCCGCCGGATTCATGAAACTTTATAGAAAACTTCATGAATTTTAAGGATCTGTTAGCAACGAATATGCCAGCTTCGCCATTTAGCGGGTCAAAATGTTTCAATAGCGAACAGTAAGAAAACTGCGCTAGAAAAACTCAAAAAACAATCTAAACAAAAAAGCTGCATAACCCCTATGCAGCTTTTTTCATCATTAGAATCAAATACTTAATTTAAGTAAATTTGATCTAACTTTATCTTTTGCAAATTATAACACATTGATTTCTGATTGCTTCTTAGAATTTATATTTTATTAAAAATTAATATAAGTCAGTTTTATTATTATTAAATTTTCTTTTATTTATTATGATTTTATTTTTATTTTTTTACCTGATTCCTTAATCAAAACGCTTAGTTCAAATCTATTAAGGTCGGGGCCGATTTGCATTCAGCAATTTAGTTGAATGTTGTACTTCTCTCAGAATCTGATGAAGCTCTTCATGTTTTTTTGTTTCGGCCTGTTGGTGAACACAATAACCGAGTAAACCCACCATCAGCACAAAAATAGGAATTGTATAAATTTTCATTTTTGTAGTTGAGTTATGTAACAGCATTAAAGTTATGCTAACAAATTAACAATAAAATTGTGACATAGTCTACAAATAACCCGATAAAATGCAGTTTTTTCAATTATTTAGAGTTTTTATATTCTTCATTTTTCTATACTTCTTATTCAATTAATCATAATTTTTTGAGCCATATTTTTTTATTTTTTAGTCATTTTTTGAATATTAAAAGAAATTAATTGATTGATTCTATTTTTTATTTTTTTAGAAATTTGTCTTTACTATATAAATTTATCGAATGAAAAATATCTTTTAAAGCTCCCTATAGCTTTCATTATTTTATTTAGCTTTTCTTCTAAAAAATTCATCCATTTCCTGTTAAAAATTCTTCTAAATAAATGATATTTTGAAAGTTCCTTCCCTATTTTTTAATTTTTATTCAATTCAACCTAATATTGCTAAACTTAAATTTACCCAAGACTTTTAAGAAAATTTCTTCATTCAGTCTTGGGTGAATCTTTTACCTTAAGCAGCCAGCTGCTCATCACGTTTAAATACCAACTCACCTTTTAGTGAACTTTCAGCATCAAAATAATACCCATCGGTATTAAAGGCTTTTAAGTCTTCAGTTCGTTTGATCTGGTTTTCAATGATAAAGCGCGCCATTAAACCACGAGCTTTCTTGGCATAGAAGCTGATGACTTTATATTTGCCATTTTTCTGATCTAAAAATACCGGCTTGATGATTTCAGCCTGAATTTTGCTTTCTTTCACTGCCTTGTAATATTCATCGGAGGCGATATTGACCAGAATTTCAGACTCTGCTGTTGCCAGGTCATAATTGATCAGATCAGTAATAGTATGTCCCCAGAACTCATAAAGATGAGCACCACGTGGGTTAGTCAATTTGGTTCCCATTTCCAGACGGTAAGGCATCATCAGATCCAGCGGACGCAATAAGCCATATAGGCCGGATAACATACGCAGATGGTTCTGTGCATAATGAATCTGATCCTGCTTTAACTGGTAAGCATCTAGACCGGTATAAACATCCCCTTTAAAGGCAAAGATTGCCTGACGAGCATTGGAAAAATCAAAATCTGGCTGCCAGTCTCTAAAGCGTTCCGCATTCAGATTGGCAATTTTTTCACTGACGCTCATTAAGCTGGCAATTTCAGTTGCTGATAACTTGCGGGCAACTTCTATCAATTCCTGGGAATGTTCAAGCAATCTTGCCTGAGTAAATTGATCGGTAGGTAAAGGTGTTTCGTAATCTAAAGTCTTGGCTGGTGAAATTAAAGCAAGCATAGCAACCTGGTTAAAAAATGATTAATCAAACTATATCAGTAGACTTATTTTAATTCCAATTCATGTTTTTATTTATCATAATCGTTAAAATAGAAAATTCTCCTGCAATTTATCGGTTTTCTATGTCCGAACCAATCTTCCTCCAAGGCCCTGCTGGCCAACTTGAGGTTTTTGTGGATTATCCTCAGGGTGAAGTGAAAGGATTCGCGATTGTTTGTCATCCCCATCCATTACAAGGTGGCACACCACAACATAAGGTTCCGGTGTTACTGGCACAAATGTTTTTAGAGCGTGGTTGTGTTGTCTATCGTCCAAGTTTCCGTGGTTCTGGTCAAAGTGCCGGTCTGCATGATGAAGGCTTTGGTGAAACAGATGATATACTTGAAGTCATTAAATATGCGCGTCACCAGCATATTGGCCTGCCTTTCTTTGCAGGCGGTTTCAGTTTTGGTGCACATGTCATGGCCAAGTGTTACGCCGCCCTGCCAGTTGAACTGCAACCTTCAAAAGTGATTTTGTGTGGTTTACCGACTGCGACCGTAGCTGGCCTACGTCACTATGTTACCCCACCGATCAAAGGTGATATTTTATTTATCCATGGTGAAGCGGATGATGTCACACTTTTATCTGACATGATTGAATGGGCCAAGCCTCAACGTCATCTGGTCACGATCTTGCCCGGTGCAAACCATTTCTTTACTGGTTATTTAAAGCAGCTCCGGATTGCGATGAGCCGTTTCCTCGCATTAAGCTGATCAAGAAAAACCTCATCATTTGATGAGGTTTTTTATTCAGTCATTAAATCTTTAGCGTGTATTTCATAAATTACAGCCCGATATTTAGGCTTATCTAGGTGGCTGGTAATTTTTCCACCCAAGCGCTCTGCAATTTTCCGGCTAGACCAGTTTTCTTCTGCTACCGGATAGCTCAAAACCTTAATCCCTAATGTATTGAAAGCATAGGCCACAATACAACGTACTGCTTCATGTCCATAATGATGACCATGCGCCGTTTCACGAATCCAGATACCCACTTCAGGTATTTCATCATGCAGTCGATGCAAACCACATAGTCCGATAAATTCATGTCTTTCAATATGACGAATCACAAAGATATATTCTTTATGATCAGCCATATTGTTTAGCCAGTTTTGCCAGACTATTGCAAATACCTGTTCAGATTCCGGTGCATCCCATGCCATAAAACGGGTCAGACTCGGGGTAATCAAGGCATAGGCTTCCGCAGCATCGGATGGCTTAAAATAATCTAAAACAAGACGTTCGCTTTGCAGTATGGGCGAAAGTCTTTGAATCGGTTGAATTAGTTTTTCCACTCGAACTCACTAAAACTTTCTTGTTCTTTCAGCGATGCTTCAACGGCTTGTGCCAACTGATTTAATAAACTTTGTTCTGTAATCCGATCCAGCCAGTCCTGTTCTTCATCCGGGTAAGAGGCGATTTCACAAATCAGGTGCCCTTCCTGGTCTCGTGTCTCACAGCTCACTGATAATGGTAACTCGTGTTCATCGACACTTATGGCCACTTGTGCGCCACTTTGCGCCAAGGTTTTAAAGCCATATTTACCGAGCTCTTCCGTCAGCAGATGCGCCACATATTCCTGAGTCTGCTGACTGCCCTGTAATTGTTCCTGGCTCTGAGGGTTGGCCATAAATTTTAATTTTCGCATTGCTACATCCAAATGGCTTTTTTGTTGTATGGTTTTAGCATAAGCCAATATAAACAAAACAGCCAAGCAAAAGCTTGGCTGTTTCATGTAAATTTTAGAATTATTCTGTCACTTCAATCGCCAGACCCGCTTGAGCACTCAATTCAGTGAAGGTTGGGAAGCTGGTTGCGACGGTTTCAGTCCCAACAATCTTGATTTCACTTGAGTTACGCAGACCTGCAATCGAGAAGCTCATTGCGATACGATGGTCATGATGCGATTCAATTTCACCACCTGTGAAGATTGGTGACCAGTCACCTGCCTTACCCTTACCTTCGATAATGATGCCATCATCAGTTGGCGTACAGTCAATGCCCATGGTTTTCAGACCATCTGCCATCACTTGAATACGATCCGATTCTTTGACACGCAGTTCAGCAGCACCTGTCAGGATGGTTTGACCTTCAGCACAAGCTGCCGCTATAAACAATGCTGGGAATTCATCAATTGCTAGTGGCACTTGGTCTTCCGGCATATGAATGCCTTTTAACGTACGTGTACCACGGATCCGGATATCCGCAATCGGTTCACCGCCCGCAATACGTTCATTTTCAACTGTAATGTCAGCGCCCATCTGTTTCAGGATTTCGATGACACCAGTACGAGTCGGGTTAATCCCCACAGCTTCCAAAGTCACATCTGAATTTTCAGTGATCGCCGCACCGACCATAAAGAAGGCTGCAGATGAAATATCAGAAGGCACCTGAATGTTAGTACCTACCAGTTTTCCACCACCTTGCAGGGAAATACGGTTAGCTTCAGTTTTTACGTCATAACCAAAAGCACGCAACATACGTTCAGTATGGTCACGGGTTGGTTCAGGTTCAGTCACTGAAGTTTCACCTTCTGCCCAAAGACCCGCCAGTAGAATGCCTGATTTCACCTGAGCAGATGCCATTGGCAAGTCGTATTGAATACCTTTCAGGTTTTGATTACCAGTAATCGATACTGGTGGTGTACCACGTTCACCCGTAGTTTGAATCTGTGCACCCATTAAACGTAATGGTTTAGCAATACGCTCCATCGGACGTTTAGATAGTGAAGCATCACCAGTCATTACAGAATCAAATTTCTGTGCTGACAGCATGCCAGACAGCAGACGCATGGAAGTACCCGAGTTGCCCATGTAAAGCGCAGACTTCGGTGCTTTCAAGCCTTGCATACCCACGCCATGAATGGTCACTTCACCATTTTTAGGACCTTCAATGCTTACACCCATATCACGGAACGCCTGTAAAGTTGCAAGCGCATCTTCACCCTCAAGGAACCCGGTCACATGCGTTGTACCTTCAGCGATAGCACCAAACATGATGGAACGATGTGACACAGATTTGTCACCTGGCACGGTAAATTTACCCTGGAACGTCTTGGCACCTGGTTGAATGGTAAATTGTTGTGTCACTTTATTTTTCTCCATGAGAGGTTTCTTGGCGAGCATATGATTGAAGTGCTGACGCGCCGCCTGCGCATGCACCAACAAGCCCATTAAGGCTTGTGAATCTTCATCTTCAATCAGCTTGCGGATAATCGCGAGTTGAGCTTCAAAGCCGTCCACGGCATTGAGAATCGCCTTTTTATTGGCAAAAAAGATGTCATGCCACATTTGTGGATCGCTGGCGGCAATACGCGAGAAGTCGCGGAAGCCACCGGCAGCATAACGAAAAATATCCAGATTGTCTTCGCGTTTGGCCAGTTGTTCGACCAGGTTGAAGGCCATCAGATGCGGAAGATGGCTGGTATGGGCCAGCACTTCATCGTGCTTTTCCACATCCATACAAATCACTTCCGCTTTGGCCGCCTGCCACAGTTGAATCAGTTTATCGACCGCCCATTGTCCGCTGCTTGGTAACGGCGTCAAAATCACCTTGTGATTAGCGAACAGATCCACCTTACCCGCATGTACACCAGTATGTTCTGCACCAGCAATCGGGTGCCCCGGCACAAAACCGGCTGGCAGATTTTCACCAAATATGGCTTTGGCTGCATCCACCACATTGCCTTTGGTACTGCCAACATCAGTCAGGATGACATTTTCCGACAGATAAGGCTTGATGGTTTCCAATACCTTTTGCGTTGCACGCACAGGTAGTGCCAGCACCACTAGGTCTGCCCCCTTAACGGCTTCTACAGGATTTGCATAGCCGTTGGAAATCAGACCAAGTGCCTTGGCATCTTCCAAGGTTTTTTGTGAGCGGGTCGATGCCACGATGTCATTGGCTAAATGCTCGGCCTGAATGACACGCGCCAGACTTGAACCAATCAGTCCAAGTCCGATAAAGGCAACTTTTTCAAACAGTGGCTGCGACATAACTTAAGCTTTCGCCTCTAAGCCAAGTACTTTACCTAATGCAGCAAGGAATTTGGCATTTTCAGCTTCAGTACCAATTGATACGCGCAAGTGGTTTGGAATACCCACTGGACGTACGATCACGCCTTCTTTCAACAACTTGTTAAATGTTTCAGCTGGATCAGCCTGTACATCAACCAAGATGAAGTTTGTGCGTGAAGGTACATAGTTCAGGCCTAAAGCTTTGAAGCCAACTTCAAGCTGTGCCATACCTGCTTTATTTACTTGACGAGATTTCTCGATGAATGCTTCATCTTTCAGTGCAGCGACCGCCGCAACCATCGCTAAATGGTTCACGTTGAATGGCTGACGGATACGGTTTAAGAAGTCAGTCACTTCAACAGATGCCAGGGCAAAACCTACACGAAGCGCTGCCAGACCATAGCACTTAGACAGCGTACGGCTGACAATCAGATTTGGATACTGTTTCAGGAATTTCAGGCTATTGAAGTTCTCTGGGAAATATTCCACATAAGCTTCATCCAGTACCACAATCACGTTTGCAGGCACTTTCTGCATGAACGCTTCAAATTCGGCTTCTTCGAACCACGTCCCTGTCGGGTTGTTCGGGTTTGCAATAAAGATCAGCTTGGTGTTGTCTTTTACCGCAGCTGCCATCGCTTCAAGGTCATGCGAGAAACCTTTTGCTGGGACTTCAATTGCTTCTGCATTAATCGCTTGAGTGACCAATGCATATACCGCAAATGCGTGCTGGCTATAAATCACTGAATCTTTTTCAGAAACAAATGCACGGGCAAATATTTCAAGTAAGTCGTTTGAACCATTACCCAAAGTAATCTGGTTATGATCAAAACCGAATTGTGTCTTGATCTGATCTTTCAGGATAAAGCCACCGCCATCAGGATAACGGCCAATTTCCGCCAGTTCCGCAGCCACTGCTTCTTTGACTTTATCTGAACAGCCTAGCGGGTTTTCATTTGAAGCCAGTTTCACGATATCAGTGATGCCCAACTCACGCTCAAGTTCACTGATCGGTTTACCTGGTTGATATGGCTTTAATTTAGAGATGCCTTCATTGGCTGGGACAAACGACATTTTATACTTCCGATTTACAGATGAAACAGTGGCTAGCACCCTCGCACTAACCACGAAAGGCTGCTTTTATAAAACAGCTGCAGGATATGAACCAAGCACGCGGACTTCTTTCACAAGCGGACGAATTTCTTCAATCGCAGCTTTAACATTTTCCTGCTCAATATGACCTTCAAGATCGATAAAGAATACATAAGCCCATTTTTCAGGAAGTGCAGGTCGAGTTTCAATACTGGTTAGACTAATGTTGTGCTTGGCAAATGGAGCCAGAATTTCCAGCAATGCACCGGCACGGTCATGTGCAGACACCAGTAATGAAGTTTTATCATTACCGCTTTGTGGCACTTTTTCACGGCCAATCACCAGGAAGCGTGTCGTGTTCTCTGGGTTGTCTTCAATATTGCTGTGCATAATCTCAAGATTATAAATATTCGCAGCAATTTCAGAAGCGATCGCAGCAGAATGCCATTCATTCTGAATACGGCGTGCCGCTTCAGCATTTGAACTGAGTGCCACACGTTCTACACCTGGATAATGAGCATCCAGCCATTTACGGCATTGAGCCAGAGTCTGCTGGTGTGCGTAGATCTGCTTAATACTGTCTTTACGGGTATTTTCAGAGATCAGGAACTGGTGATGGATGGGTAATTCTACTTCGCCAATCACATTCAGATGCGAAGTCTTGAAACAGTCTAAAGTGTGGTTCACTACACCTTCAGAGGAGTTTTCAACAGGCACCAGACCATAATGCGCACTGCCCGCTTCTACTTCACGGAATACTTCATCAATGGTGGGTAATGGACGCACCACAGCATCATGACCAAAATGTTTCAATACTGCTGAGTGTGTGTAGGTACCAACAGGTCCCAAGAATGCAATACTTTGCGGTGCTTCGAGCGCCAAACAAGCTGACATGATCTCGCGGAACAGACGTGCCATCGTCGTATCTGACAATGGTCCTTCATTGCGCTCCATAACATTGCGCAAAACCTGTGCTTCACGTTCCGGACGGTAAAACAGCGGATTTTCTTCAGATGCGAATTTCGCTTTTGCTACAGCCTCAGCCAAACGTGCACGACGGTTAATCAATTGCTGGATTTGTTGATCAACTGAATCGATATCTTCACGAATTTTAGCCAAATCTAAAGAAGCCGTTGTGTTTTGATCGTCGTTGATCATCGTGATGTCGCCCTTCATAAACCTTATCTGTGCAGTATAACAATAGTGTGCCGTAAATGTTACACAATATAACTTTAGTAGATTAATTCTTAAAAACAGGGAGTTGATTTTAACCGTTCATCGCTTTAGTCATATCTGGTAACATTTCTTTCAGCATTTTCGCATGTTTTACATTATCAAATTGTAAACTTTGCCCGCTCATCTTAACTGATTTTTATCAAGATGAAATATCACTATTTCTTAATCTACATAACGATTTTAAGCATAAGAAAATAAAAATAAAGCCATCTCGATACCTCTAGTTTGACCAATTAAAATCTGAGTGACAGTTCACAATAAAATGCACATAGAAAACTGTTTTTTTAGTCATTTTCCTTTGATTTAATTGGATTTTTTACACTGAATCACTATTTGGTTACAAAGCAGAGACGTTTTTTAAACCTTAAATCGCTAGTCTAATTTAAAACTATATTGGGGGTGCCTATAATGCCAAAAAGAATAGCGGTACTTGTAACGAATAATTTTGAAGATCTTGAATATACTGAGCCTGTTGCGGCCTTACTCGCTGCAGAGCACAGTGTCTGTAATATTGAACTGCATGCCGGAAAAGTCGTACATGGACTACATGGCCAGTCGAGTGTAACCATTGATCGGGGAATTGATCATATCAGTATTGATGATTTTGATGCCTTACTCATTCCGGGCGGTGAATCACCAGTTTCCCTCGCCAACGATACGCGAG
The DNA here is from genome assembly GCF_058599385.1 of Acinetobacter sp. CAU_H_60. Lineage (NCBI taxonomy): Bacteria > Pseudomonadati > Pseudomonadota > Gammaproteobacteria > Moraxellales > Moraxellaceae > Acinetobacter > Acinetobacter sp. CAU_H_60. Next base: position 2,017,923 of record NZ_CM178653.1, read on the forward strand.
TCTTACATTTTATCCAGGCTTTTAATGAGGCCAAAAAGACCATCTTCAGTTTTTGTGATGCATCTTTATTACTCAGTGAAGCTGATGTTTTAAAAAACCGCATCATTACCAGTATCCGTGCACATGCTCCTCGGGTACAACATGCGGGTGCGACTTATTATGATGTCGAACTGGTCAATGACAATAATCAGCTGATTTCATCTCGAGTACCCAATGATTTGCCAATTTTTATTCATGAATGTCTGGATGTACTAAAATCTTAAAATAATAAAACATCTAGATTTCAAGAATATTCTTTCCATAAAAAAAGAGTCCATTTAGGACTCTTTTTTATCTGTTGATTTTTAACGTCCAAGCAGACCACGTGCAACAATTTCTTTCATGATTTCATTGGTACCGCCATAGATCCGTTGAATGCGGGCATCAACAAAGAAACGCGAAATCGGATATTCCGTCATATAGCCATAACCACCAAAGAGCTGAAGCAGATTATCAGCAACTTTCATCTGCATATCAGTAGAGAAACTCTTTAGCGCTGCTGCCGTTTCTACATCCAGCTTGCCTTGCATATACAACTCAACATTCTGGTTATAGAAAGCTGCTGTTGCCAGCTCGTCAATCTTGGCCTGTGCCAGTACAAAACGGGTATTCTGAAACTGGCCAATCGCCTGACCAAAGGCCTGACGCTCTTTGACATATTGAGTCGTTACATCAATCGAGCCACGAATGGCGCCTAGTGCAGTAGCAGCAATAGCAGTACGTTCACGTGGAAGTTCCTGCATCAGATAGACAAAGCCCTGACCTGGCTGACCCAGCAACTGGTCTTTCGGTACTTTGACATTATCAAAGAACAGCTCTGAAGTATCCTGTGAATGCAGACCAATCTTGTCCAGATTCTTGCCTTTTTTAAAGCCTTCCAGATGCGTATCCACCAGCATCAAAGACACACCTTTGGCGCGTGCTTGCGGATCGGTTTTCACGGCTAATACGACTAAGTCAGCATGCTGACCATTGGAGATAAAAGTTTTAGAACCATTCAACAGATAATGGTCATCCTGCAAGATGGCATTGGTTCGCATGGCTTGCAGATCAGAACCTGCACCCGGCTCAGTCATACCAATCGCACCCACTACTTCACCAGACACCATTTTCGGTAGCCAGTATTTTTTTTGTTCTTCAGTACCAATATGCAGGATATACGGCGCTGCGATATCCGAGTGACAAGACAGGCCGGTTGAAATGGCGCTATAACCTGCTCGAGCTGACTCTTCAATCAACATTAGGGAATAGTGGGTCGGAACACCATAGCCACCATATTCTTCCGGAACATCGACACACAAGAAGCCATTTTCGCCCATCGCATTCCAGACTGAACGCGGCATCATGCCTTCACGCTCCCACTCTTCATAGTAAGGCGCTACATGTTCATTCATAAAGCGTTTGAAATTGTCACGGAAAAGTTCCAGGTCAGCATCGTAAGCCAGCATTCTTTTATCCTTATCGTGTTTATCGTTTTATTTCCTGTGCACAGGCTAACTATTTTTAGAAAGGCTGTCATGTACCTGACTTATTTTTTCGCTAACTTCACAGTCAGATAAAAATAAAAAAGGAAGCCGAAGCTTCCTTTTTATGACCTATAAGACGAACTCAAACTTAATGAGCGTTGTTGCCTTCTTGCGCCATTTTTTCATCAATTTCAGCCGGATTTGCTAATGCATAGTTCAGCTTGTCCATGTCTAACTGACCGACCCATTTTGCTACAACCAGAGTCGCCAAAGAGTTCCCGACCAGATTGGTCAAGGCACGGGCTTCAGACATGAAGCGGTCAATACCGAGAATCAAGGCCAGACCTGCAACCGGAATATTACCTACAGCCGCCAAAGTTGCTGCCATCACGATAAAGCCTGAGCCAGTTACACCTGCTGCACCTTTAGAAGAAATAAGCAATACAAGAAGTAAAGTAATCTGGTGGGACAAATCAAGTTGCGTATTGGTTGCCTGTGCAATAAAGATTGCCGCCATTGTCAGATAAATCGAAGTACCATCCAGGTTAAATGAATAACCGGTTGGAATGACCAGACCTACCACTGACTTTTCAGCACCTGCAAGCTCGAGTTTTTTCAACATGCGTGGCAATACAGATTCAGACGATGAAGTACCGAGTACAATCAGTAACTCTTCACGAATCAGGCGAATCATCTTGACAATGCTAAAGCCGGTAAAGCGAGCAATTGAACCTAGCACAATAAAGATGAACAGCAAACAGGTGATATAGAAGCAGATGATCAACTGGGCCAATTGCGCCAGAGAACCGATCCCATATTTACCGATCGTGAAAGCCATCGCACCAAATGCACCAATAGGCGCAAGTTTCATAATCATGTTCACGATGTTAAAGAACACATGTGAAATCTGATCTACCAGTTTGAGAACTGGCTTACCTTGTGCACCCAATTTATGCAGCGCAAAACCGAACAGGATCGCGAATAAAAGCACTTGCAGGATTTCACCTTCAGCGAAAGCTCCCACTACCGTATTCGGAATAATATTCATCAGGAAATCAAGGGTAGACTGCGACTCGCCTGAAGTTACATACTTCGAGATTCCCGCAGTATCCAGACTGGCTGGATCAACATTCATGCCAACACCTGGCTTGGCAATATTAATTACCAGAAGACCAATGATCAGTGCCATCGTTGACACGATTTCGAAGTAAAGTAGAGCGACACCACCAGTTTTACCGACTGATTTCATGCTCTCCATACCTGCGATCCCGCTAACCACGGTACAGAAAATCACAGGTGCGATGATCATTTTAATTAAACGGATAAATGCATCACCCAGCGGCTTAAGCTGTTCGCCCAGACCTGGAACATATTGTTCTGCACCATTAATGATTTGTGTACCACTTGGCGAGAAATGTCCGACGAGGATACCCGCAATAATGGCTACAATCACTTGAAAATAAAGCGACTTATAAATTGGTTTTTTAGCCATAACCTTACTTCACGATATACTTCTAACCAGAAGCAATATTCAGTTTTCACTTATTTTTAAAAAACAAGCGTCCAATACTTCATTGTCTGAAACAAAAAAGTGCCTATGTATCAAGAAATTAATCTGATACTGAAATTAGAATGTGTATGTACGTTTAACAATCACAGGAACACCGATCTTCAAGAAAAATCAGTGCATTGATCAGGAGATGAAGCAAACACAAGAATTGCGTGAAATTTTAACCGCTTTTTAGACTTTTGTTTAACCCGAAATGTTAAATTTGCCTAAATACCAAACAATACTTCTTAGACTATAGTCTTATAAAACTATAATAATTCTGCAAAATAAGAAGGTGAAATACCAATATCAGCGTAAAATATGCCAATACTTGATGAACATGATTGATCTATGCCCATGACCACAAAGCGAAATATTTATAAAGATGCCGAACATCCTTTTGCCCAGTTTATTCGTATTATTGGCAAGGGAAAAAATGGTGCACGTTCTTTAAGCTATGAAGAAGCCTATCAGGCTTTTAGCATGATCCTGAAAAATGAAGTACTGGACGTACAACTGGGCGCTTTTCTGATGCTATTACGCGTCAAGGAAGAATCTGTTGATGAACTCGCAGGCTTTGTGCAGGCAACCCGTGACCAACTGAATTTTAAGGCGCTTGATGTTGATCTAGACTGGTCGTCTTATGCAGGCAAACGCAAACATTATCCTTGGTTCATTCTGGCTGCGCTTACCCTTGCTAAGCATGGCTATAATATCGTGATGCATGGTGCTTCAGGTCATACCTTGAATCGGGTCTATACAGAACAGGTACTTAACTACTTAGGCTATCCGATCTGCCAAAATGATGTTGAGGTGGAACAGCAGCTTAAAGACAAACATTTTGCTTACCTGCCATTGGAGGTGATCTCTCCAATTCTGGCTGAGTTGATCGGGCTACGTAATGTCATGGGCTTACGCTCTCCGATTCATACGCTGGCACGCCTGATTAATCCATTTAATGCCAAAGCAACTTTACAGGCTATTTTCCACCCTGCTTATCGTAGTTCACATCAGCAGTCCGCTTATAAATTAGGTTATCAAAATAGTGCGGTCATTAAAGGTGAAGGTGGCGAATTTGAACGTAACCCGGATGCCAAAACTTTAATCTGTGGAATTAAGAATGGCGAACTTTATGAGCACGAATTACCAAAACTGACTGACAACCGTAGTCCGATTGAAGAAGAGCTGGATCTGGCTGTGTTTAAGCAAGTATGGGAAGGTCAACGCTCACATGAATATGGGGAAATTGCAGTTGTCGAAACTATGGGCATTGCACTGTATACCATGGGTGAATGTGACAGCTATGAAGTAGCGATGCAAAAAGCCAGAGAACTCTGGAATAGCCGTCTTTCGGTTTGATCAGACCAGAAAACAGACATTAAAAAAGACCACATCTGTGGTCTTTTTTTCGGTTTCGATTAAACGAAACGGATCGGCTTGAATTCCGGCTCATTTTTGTGATGATCATCATCACATTGTTCGCCCTCTTCTTTAGTGCCACGATCGATATAACCGCTACGTTCGGTTTCTGGCAGGTTTTTCATTTCCCAGGCATAGACAGCCTGCATACAGGTGTGACGCTGCTCCTGAGTCAGCGCTACACCATTCGGCCATTTGCCAATTTCAATGGCTGTTCTTAAGCGTTCTACAATCTCAGGATTGAGTACGGCAAGCATTTGTTCAATATTCATATTTAATCCTGCTTAAGATAGTCGAAGTCCTGATTCCAGCCCAGTTTGGTTCGACATGCATTATAGAAGTCATAACCTGGCGGATGCAGAAGATTCAGTTTAAAGGGATGCTTACGAATATGGACGCTATCGCCAACATTCAAAGACACACTGTGTTGTCCATCCGCACTCACCATCGGCAGTACGCGATTTTCACGAATCATCAGTTTAATTTCACTATGCCCTCCGACCACAATCGGACGTGAAGACAAGGTATGCGGATGCATCGGCACCAGCACAATTGCATCCATACTTGGATGCACAATCGGTCCACCACCGGACAGTGCATAGGCTGTCGAACCGGTCGGTGTAGACACAATCAAGCCATCACTATGCTGGCGATAGACATATTGTCCATCAATATTCAGCTCGAAATCAATCATGTGTACCGATTTGCCCGAGTGCAAGACCACATCATTCAGGGCAATCGCATCATAGATGATTTCACCTTTGGAGCGAACTTCCATTTCCAGCAAGAAACGGCGTTCTGCCTGAAAATCACCTTTTAATACCTGATCCAGTTTGAAGATGACTTCAGTTGGCTTGATATCGGTCAGGAAGCCCAAACGACCACGGTTCACCCCGATCACTGGCGTATTGTATTTTACCAATGCCCGCGCTGCATGTAACAGTGAACCATCCCCACCCACCACAATGACCAGATCAACCACTTCGCCCAACAAGGCACGGCTAACTGTTTGGGTATTCTGATAAGGAACCAGTTCAGCTGTATCTGCATCAAAAACAGGATGTAGACCTAAATTGAGCAGATGATCGTGGATCAGGCATAAGGTTTCAACCACTGAAGATTTATCCGGGCGTCCAATCAACCCGATATTTCGAAATGTCTTGTGGGAAATTTGCACCAGTGTCGTCGCTCCGCTTCGAATCCTGCTTATCATAACATTAAGCTTGAATAGGATGACAATTTATAACATGACAAAGCTGTGCAGGATTGAATTGAAATAGATTGAAATTAAGGAGAAAATGTGAAGTTTAATTTTAATTTTAATCTCAATAATTGATTAAATATTGCAAAATAATGAAAAGCTTCGCATGATTAGCACAATTTCACAGGGTCTTATCGTCATTTATGAAATCTGAACGAGGTATGGGGTTCATTGCCTTAATCTTCTCCATTCTAGTCATTTCTGCATTTGTAGCATTTAGTATCTATTTGATTAAATTAGATAATATTGTGCGTGAAAAATTTGAGGGTCAACGCTGGGATATTCCGGCCAAGGTTTTCGCACGCCCGATGGAAGTGTATGTAAATGCCCCTGTCAGCCAGCAGGATTTCCAACAAGAATTAAAATTACTGGGTTATAAAGGTTCAGACAGCTATACCAAATCGGGCAGCTTTGTCAGCACTGGCAATACCATGTATGTGCATACCCGTGGCTTTGATTTTGGCGATCGCGTTGAACCTGAACAGGTATTGAAAGTTAGCTTTAATGGCGATCAGATTGCTGAAGTAAGTGCGACTAAACCCTCTTCTAGCGGGATTGCCCGTCTGGAACCTTTATTGATTGGTGGTATTTACCCGCAGCATAATGAAGACCGTGTGCTGATTAAGCTCAATAAAGTGCCTAAACCGTTAATTGATGCTTTAATTGCCACTGAAGACCGCAATTTCTACAATCACCATGGCGTATCTCCACGCGGGATCGCACGTGCGGTAGTGAGCAATATTACTGGTGGTAAGCGTCAAGGTGGTTCAACCCTCACCCAACAGTTGGTCAAGAATTTTTATTTAACGCCAGAACGTACCTTAAAACGTAAGGTAAATGAAGCCTTTATGGCGATGCTGATTGAATTGCATTATGGCAAAGATGAGATTCTGGAAGCCTATTTAAATGAAGTGAATCTGGGTCAGAACGGTAACTATTCCGTAAATGGTTATGGTCTGGCTTCACAATTTTATTTTGGCTTGCCACTACGTGAACTGAATATTTCCCAACAGGCCTTTTTAGTCGGTCTGGTCCAAGGTCCAAGCCTGTATAACCCATGGCGCAATCCTGAACTTGCGAAAAAACGTCGTGATGTGGTTCTGAATAATATGCTGGTAATGGGTAATCTGACTCAAGATCAATATGAAACAGAAACTGCCCGTCCGCTGAACGTGATTTCCAAGCCAACTTTAGGCCCTGCCCGCTTCCCGGATTTTCTGGACATCGTTCGCCGTCAGTTGCGTACCGAATATCAGGAAACTGATTTAACCAATCAGGGTCTGCGTATTTTCACCACCTTAGATCCATTGGCACAAACCCGAATTCAGGACAGCTTTAAGGAAAGCGTAGCCCGTTTAAGTAAAGGCAATCCAGGTCGTCTAAAAGATTTGCAAGGTGCTGTTCTGGTCGCACACCCTGAAAATGGCGAACTGGTTGCAGCGGTAGGTTCTACTCAGGACTTTACCGGTTTTAACCGGGCTTTAGATGCCAAGCGTCAGGTGGGTTCATTACTCAAACCGGTGATTTATCTGACAGCGCTAGAATCGAATCGTTACCACTGGGCCAGTCCAATTGAAGACAGCCAGATCACCATTCAAAGTGATGGCAAACCATGGACACCGAAAAATTATAGTGGTAGCGCACATGGTGTAGTACCGATGTCTCTTGCCCTGTCACAATCCTATAACCTGTCTGCGGTGCGTTTGGCACAGGAATTTGGCCTGTCGACCTTTATCAACCATCTGCAAAAATTTGGTGTGACTTCTGACATTCCATCTTATCCATCTATTTATTTAGGTGCAGTAGATATGTCACCGATGGAAGTGATGAATATTTACGGTAACTTCGCAACAGGTGGCTTTAAATATCCGGTGAAATCGATTCGTTCTGTAGTTGATGCGAATGGCCACTCGCTTGAACGTTACAGCTTAAGTGTTCAGCCGACGATTGATCCAGCATCAGCCTATGCTCTGAATTATGGTTTACAACAGGTCATGTCGAGTGGTACTGGTCGTTCTGCTTATAACAGTTTGCCACGCAACCTGAATCTGGCGGGTAAATCGGGTACGACAAACGATACCCGTGATTCATGGTTTGCAGGTTATTCTGGCAACTATATGGCAGTGGTCTGGTTAGGTCTGGATGACAACAAAGTCACTGGATTAACCGGTTCTTCAGGTGCACTTCCAGTTTGGACCAATGTCATGAAACAGCTCCGTCAGAAGTCGGTGAATCTGGCTCAGCCTAATGAAATCGAATGGCACTGGCTGGACCGTTCTACAGGTAAACTGACTGCCCAAGGCTGTGATGGTGCCATGTATATTCCGATTTCACGTCATGCCCTGCCAAATCAGGCGACTGCTTGTGGCATCTCACATTACGCCACTGAGCCTTATACGATTGATTCAGAACCTTCACCAGAAGATGAGGAAGAAGATGATCTCAGTCGTTATATACAAGAAAGTGAAACAGAAATAGAACGCGAAGTTGCTAAACAAACCCGTATTATCGCGAGTGGAAGTTATAGCCAATAATTGAGTCTATGTTTATGTTAAGAAAATTGATTCCTGGTCTGCTCATCCTCGGTTTGGTGGGCTGCCAAAGCATATCGGAGCCAGAACAGCCTGCGGCTCCGTCCAAACCTCCGGTTCAACAAAAACCAAAATCCTCTACACCTGATGGTGTAGTGATTACGCCCTATGATCGACCGGAGATTAAACGTCAGAAGATTGTGATCCCTGAGCAAAAGCCCCAGGCACAAAAATTTGATGATGGACGTAACTTGCCTGCATTTAAAAAATTGATGCAGCAAACTCAGCAAGCCTATAGCAAGCAGCAATATAATCAAGCTGAAACTTCTGCCGTACAGGCTCAGCGTTTGGCGCCTCAAGCTTCAGAAACTTATCTGTATCTTGGCTTGATCGCAAACCGTAAAAACCAGCCGGCCCGTGCTGATGCATTTGCCCTACGTGGTTTAAGCTATGCACAGACCAATGCAATGAAAAAGCAGCTCTGGCAGGTGCGCCTGAAAGCAGCTCAACTGCAAAAAAACACCAAAGCCATTCAGCAAGCTCAGCAGGCCTTAAAGAAATTTTAAGGCCCTGGCGTGAGCCCTGTTATTTATAATAAGTTTCTAACTTAAACATAACGGATCCCTGCAATCCCATAAGCATACTGGTTTTGAGCATGGTCTAGATCTTCAGCTTTCAAACCGCCTAAAGCAAATACAGGAATCTGTACCTGTTCAGCCATCTGTTTAAATTTTTCCCAGCCCAAAGCTGCAGTATCAGGATGTGTCTCTGTTGCCAGTACCGGGCTGAGTAAAGCTGCTTCACAGCCTATGTTTTCTGCATGTTTTAATGCTTCCAGATCATGACAGGCTGCAAGATAACGATAGCCACCAGTCAGCTCCCCTTTTTGCAGTTGCATCAATTGAGACTGTTTCAGGTGAATCGTGCGAATGGTTTGCTGCTGCAATTCATTCAGTTGTGACCAAAGTTCCTGATTGATGATCAATCTGGATAACTGATCGACTGGAATCTGCTGTAACTGGCTGATGTGTTCAGGGCTGGCCAATACTCGCCAATACAGCATCTGGTCTGTTTCCAGATTATTCAGGTGACTTAAGTCGTCAGAAATTTTGATCTTGCGCGGCCATTGCAGCTTTTGAATCATGGCCTGATTGGCTTTAGGAAAATTTAGTTCACTGAGTTCATCCCGGCTATACCAGCGCCATTGCTGCTTGATTCCAGCTAATTGTTCTGGCTGAACCGAAGCATGGAAAATATGTAGATTGACGATGACATCTTCATATTCATGCGAAATAAAATCAAAAGCCTGCCATTGCTCAATATCAATTCCGACTTCTTCAATCACTTCACGTCGACATGCCTCTATAGGCAATTCGCCCTGTTCTACTTTTCCGCCTGGAAACTCATATTTATTGCCCTGATGCTGTTTGGCTTCACGCCAGCCGACCAGCACCTGATTTTGATGAAATAAAATAGCGATTGCGACATGAATCGTGGCTTTGGACATAATGTTCTGAACCATTGAAGTTTTACAGATTGTAAGCAAATTAGAGTTTTTTATAAATGAAGCAATTATTCGTTGACAGATCTATTCGATAATGATTATCATTTAAATCAATCCAAAACACACCACGGAGTCGACGGAATGAACGCACCATTTAGCCTATTTACCCGTAATAATGATACTCAGCATGCGCTACCGATGTTGCATTCGAATAATTTATTTGCGCTTGGACGAGAAATCCGGATTATGCATGCGGGTGAAGAATACCGTCTACGTTTGACTCGTAATAACCGTCTCATTCTGACCAAGTAATTTAAATACTCCAAAAATAATAAACGTGGGAACAGGCAGTATGAATCAGCGCATACTGCTTTTTTAATTGCTAGATCCAATGACTATATTATTTAGATTGAAAAATTAATGAAACTTTAAGTCCACCCAAACCTGACGGCGCATAATCAATCTTGGCCGTATGTAACTGCATAATCTTTTGACAAATCGACAGCCCTAAACCTGAACCTTGTGTTCGTGTCCCCAAGGCCCGGTAAAAACGCTCGCCTAAACGTTGCAATACGTCGGCCTGAATCCCCTCTCCCGAATTTTCAATCACGAGTTGCATATTCTGGCTTTCAACTATCGTCCTGATTTCGACCTGTCCCTGCATAGGCGTATAACGAATGGCATTATCAACCAGATTGCGGATACAGCTAAAAATCAGCTCTGCATTTGCTTCAATCACTGCATCTTCAAGTTTTAGGTTCCAGTGGATCTCTTTTTCCGGAGCAAAAGGTTGTAAAGCTTGTAAAACATCCTGAATCAGAACTTTAAGATTAACTTGTTGTTTGGGCAGCTGCTCTGCATGTTCTGGATCAAGCCGAGCCAATAGCAATAAGTTTTCCAGAATCTGCGTTCCGCGGTTGACGTCATTCTGGATCATTTGTAACGCTTGCCTAAGTTGGGCATCTTCCTGATATTTACGTTTCAGCACCTGTAAACGCATTTGAATGGCAGACAATGGGGAACGCAACTCATGTGAAGCATCGGCAGTAAAACGTTGCTCGGCAGCCAATGACTTTTCCAGCCTGCTCAACATGGCATTCAGCTGACGGATAATCGGTTGCAATTCAGTAATCTCAGGATCAGGACTTTGAACCGGAGTGAGATCCTGTGCAGATTTAGAACCGATTTCTCGGGAAATTTTATTTAAAGGTCTTAATTGCCGCTTAATGGCAAAACGTAAAATCAGCCACTGTAATATCCATAGGATAAATAAAATCCCGGCGAAACCTAAAGTCGTTTGCCAAAGCTCATCAAAGCGTACCGAAAGCGGTTGTACCACTTTCACTTTCAAATCTTGATCTTCAGCAATCAGAATTCGAATAAAATGACCTTTTTCATAATCAAAGTGAAACCCGTTTTTTTGTGCAAGTGGTATCTCATTAATCAGTTCATCATCAATTGAAGTGGTCAGTACCCGCTGATTCAGCAATAAGGCATATTGAATATCAAACTGCTCACTGATTTCATCAACCTGCGTATTTTTGGCCTGGTTCACATCTCCTAAAAGTAACTCTGAAATTTCCTCCATCAGGTCATCATGCAGATCAATCGCCTGATAGCTGGAAATTCCCAATAACAGCAGCCACGCCAGAAATCCTGCCAGTATGGAACTGAACATGGCATGTTGAATCAGCCGGCTTTGCAGGGAAATGGGTGCCTTCATATGGAGGCCTCGGGTTTATGCATCCGGTAGCCCAAGCCACGAATGGTTTTAATCATCTGACTGCCAATTTTTTTACGTAGCTGATAAATAAAGACTTCAATCGCATTGCTTTCGATTTCATCTCCCCAGGCATAGAGTGATTCCTCCAGCTGCTCCCGGGTAATGATATGTTCTGGTTTTTGCATCAGCTTATATAAAATCTGGAATTCTTTTGCAGTCAGATTAATGCTCTGCCCCGCCTTCATTACAGTCTTGGCTTGGGTGTCCAGACTAAGATCCTGCCATTGCAGGATATGATTTGGCATTTGCTGTTTTTGTCTGAGCTGGGCACGCACGCGAGCGGAAAGTTCTTCCAGACTAAAGGGTTTTACCAGATAATCATTGGCCCCCAGATCGAGTCCTGCAACCCGATCATGAACACTGTCCTTGGCGGTGATAAATATAACGGGCGTATCTTTCTGTTTATTGCGCAAGCTTTTAAGAATGTCATCTCCAGTTGCATTCGGCAGGCCACGATCCAGCAAAATACAGTCATACTGATGCTGTTGAATCGCCAGAATGGCATGATCCCCTCGATCGACCCGATCAATTACATACCCGTCCATTTCCAGCCAGGTTTGAATACTTTCCGCCTGAGATTCATCATCCTCTGCCAAAAGAATACGCATGCTATGCTCCGCTTATTTTATCTTTCTATCTTGCCTTGAAAAAGTTCCAGACTCAAAAAAACCACATGCTTTTTGGTAACTTGCATGTGGTTTTTTGTTGCTGTCTTCAGATTCAGTTCAGGAAATCCTGCTGAAATTAGAACTGAACTTGGTCGACATCAATTTCAACACGTTTCGCAGGTTTATAGTCAATGTCCACTTCACCAATGATTACCACAGGTGTTTTAGCTGATACTGGTTTACCTTGCCAAAGTTCATCATCAATTTCGACAGTGATGGTGCCAGTATTGTCACGGAACTGGTATTTTTCATCACCGACAGCTTTTACTACATACCCTTTCAGCTGAACCTTGCTGTCATCTTTCATGGTCAACGCTTGCTTAACTGTAGTCGTTTTAGCAAATGCAGCCTGATTCACCGCAGTTTCACTACTCGCAACTGCGACAGTCCCAATTGAACCCATTAATGCAGCTGCTAAAACAGTATTCATCATCATTTTCATTGCAGTTACCTCTTTTTAAAGTCTTGCCCTGTTTCGATGATGCTATTAAAACAGCCGAAGATGAATTGAATCTTAAGATTGCTTCATCTTCAGAATTAATTTAATGGCACAACTCTCAAGACTTCTTCAAGCGTGGTGACCCCTTCCAGAATCTTGCGAGCACCGGCAATCCGTAAAGGTTCTACCCCTTCTTTTTTTGCCTGCTGACGTAACTGATTCAGGTTAGCATCCGCTCCGATTAATTGCTTGGTGGTCAGGCTAAGCGGCATAAACTCATAAATCCCGATTCGGCCTTTATAACCGGTATGACGACATTCTTCACAGCCAACTGCTTTAAAGACAAATTCCGGACGTGGTAAAGGATAGTCCACTGCCAGATGCTGCCATTCCTGCTCATCCAGGAAACTCTCTTGCTTGCAATGCGGACATAGCTTACGCACCAGACGCTGAGCCAAAACCCCCAAGATGGTGGCTGCTGTTAAAAATGGCTGTACACCCAGATCATGCAAACGGGTCAGACTCGACGGCGCATCATTGGTATGCAAGGTAGAAAGCACCAAGTGACCGGTTAATGCAGCCTGAATCGCCATATTGGCCGTATCTTGGTCACGAATCTCACCCACCATAATAATATCCGGATCCTGACGCATCAGTGCACGCACACCATCTGCAAAGCCCAGCTCAATCCCGTTATTGACCTGCATCTGGTTAAAGCTTGGTTCCAGCATCTCAATCGGATCTTCAATCGTACAGACGTTCACCTGCTCAGTCGCAAGCTGCTTTAAAGTGGAATACAGTGTGGTGGTTTTACCTGAGCCGGTCGGTCCGGTGACCAAAATAATACCGTGACTATGGCTGGTCAGATTATTCCAGTCATTGAGTAAATGTCCTTCGAAACCGAGCTGCTGAAAACTTCTGACTAGAACCTCCGGATCAAAAATACGCATTACCAGCTTTTCACCAAATGCGGTGGGTAAGGTCGATAAACGCAGTTCTGTTTCCTGCCCTTTTGGAGTCCGAGTTTTTAAACGACCATCCTGTGGTTTACGTTTTTCTGCCACATTCATCCGGCCCAGAATCTTGATTCGGGAAATAACTGCGGTCAAGGTATTGGCTGGCATATTATAGATGGTATGCAATACTCCATCAATCCGAAAACGGATCTTGCCGGTGTCTTTGCGCGGTTCCATATGAATATCACTGGCACCCTGCTCAAAGGCAAATTGCAGCACCCAGTCTACCAATTTCACGATATGCTGGTCATTGGCATCCGGATTCTGGGAATCACCCAGTTGCAGCAAGGCTTCTACACCTTTATTTTCCCGGTCATAAGCAGATGATTTTTGCGAGCCACTGACTGCACGACTGACCTGATAATACTCAACAATATAACGCTGGAGCTGTTCCGGATTGAGCAATACCCGTTCAATTTTTTTCGGTGCAATATTCTGTTCGAGGTTTGAGACCCATTCAGTTTTATAAGGCTGATCTGTGGCGATCAGAACTTTATCTGGTTGAATTTCTACTGCCAGAATACGGTTACGCAGTGCATATTCCTGTGACATCACATTGGTCAAGGCCTGCACATCAGCTTTGAGCAGATCGATGATATAGAACATTAAACCAGTTTTTTCTGCCAGCCACTGACATAAACGGTTGAGTGTCAAAGTACTTTGAGGATGGGACTGATCAACCAGACTAAAGTGCGCGATCCATTGCAAGGGATGCCATTTTATTTGTTCACGCTGACGATGTGTGGTCTGAACTCGCATCCGGTCACGTTCAGTTATTTTTCCGTCTTTTAAAAGCTGATCCAAACACCAGCCTGTATCAATTTCAAAATCAAATTTCATGATTGATGGTCCCCAAAACTGCCTCCACTATAACAAGTTTTTCCTGTTTTTCGCATTCCATCGCGACTTCTCAAACTAGAAAGCGGGTTTATCTTTCATGAACATTAAGCACATCACTTGGGTTTGAGTTCATAACCTTTTTCTGCTTGTCGATGTATCAATTTTTCGCCTATATTTCAATCAGGATATTTTATTCAATCGCTGAGGCCAGGTATGGATTTAAGCGTGGTTCCCTTAAGTGAAAGTAGTTCCTTTCATGAGTTGCTTACTATACTGACTGCTGCCTTAGGATGTGGTTTGCTAATCGGACTGGAACGTGAACGGCACAAACAGCGTGAAGAACAGGCCAGTTTTGCCGGGCTACGCTCTTTTGCGATCTGTGCTTTATTAGGCGCATTGTGCTTTTTATTAGGAATGGCAATGGGTCTGGCCGGTGCACTCATTATTGGCGGCATCGTCATTTTTTCTATCCGAAACCAGATAGAAGATCCGGGAATTACCACTGAATTGGCCTTTATCATGACCTATTTCATAGGGGCGATTTGTTTATGGAATATTCCTCTGGCTGCAGGGCTAGCAGTTCTGATCACGATAATTTTAATGGCCAAACACTCTATGCATAATATTGCCGGACAGTGGATTACTGAGGCTGAATTTAGGGATGGATTACTATTATTAGCCTTAATTCTGATTGGTTTACCGCTAACCCCTGACCAGCCTTTATGGGGTGAAGTGCTGAACCCTTATCTGATTTTAAAATTAGTAACTCTAATACTGGTAGTTCAAGCTTTGGCACATATCGCTAAACGTTTCTTCTCGACTAAAAATGCTTTGATGCTGTCTTCAATTGCTTCAGGTTTTGTTTCCAGTACCGCAACTATTGCTCAATTAGGTATACAGGTCCGTAAAGGTGAAATGGATGCAAAATCCAATGCCGGTGCTGCCCTAATGTCCTGTATTTCGACACTAGTTCTATTATTCATTGTAGTCGGAGGCGTTTCCTGGGACTGGCTAAAAATTCTTCTTCTACCGTCGTTGGTCGCTATGGTTATTCTGGCTGCATGTGCATTTATATTATTACATAAAGCCGAACCAGCCAAAAATCAGGAGTCTCCGGAATCTTCTGACAGTAAAATGTTTAGTCTCAAGGAAGCTGTGATTATCGCTGCCGCATTAACCCTGATTCAGGCTGGCGTTTATGGATTGGAAATATTACTGGGCAATGCTGGTCTTCTGGCGGGTACTTTATTTGCGTCCTTATTTGAAATTCATGCCGCAATGGCCAGTGTGGTCATTCAAGGAGATCCCTCCAATACCCGTTTGATCTATGCCTTACTCTTAGGTTTAGGCGCACATGCTTTGGCTAAATCGGTCAATGCAGCCTTAACAGGTGGTTTTAAATTCGCGTTGTATTTTGCACCGATACAGATTTTACATATGGCGGTGTTGATTGGTATTTTGTGGTGGATGACATTTTGATTGTTAAGTATATTTAAATAGTTAATTTTTATATATTTTGCAAATTTAATTTTGATATTTATTCGCTATAATTAGTCTGCTTTATTTTAAAAAACAATTTTATTACTACGATTTTTTATAGGGATTTTTATGAAATTTAAGAATTTATCACTCGCAGTTTTTAGTGCATTCATGCTAAGTGCTTGTGGTGGGGGCTCCTCTTCTTCTGATTCAAACCCTGGAACTGGAACTGGAACTGGAACTGGAACTGGAACTGGAACTGGAACTGGAACTGGAAATACTACAACAAATGATTCCGAATGGTCTGCCTATTCTCCTTCATATTTTACTGGCTCCGATTATTTATTCGACAAACTCACTTTTACGAGTAAAGGAGATACGCAGTATGTCCGTGTAGACTATTTAAGCAACCTAAAAGATATGGAAAATCTTGATATAAATGAACTGTATATTTTTGGTGATTACTTAACCAATGAAGGTCTGTACGAATTAGAGTTAAATAAAGATCCTGAATTAGGCTATAAAATTGGATCACTTCTAAAAAACTCGGTGACTGAGAAAACTTATATTCCATCCTCTAAAATTGGACATACAGGCCTTCAATTAACTGAAAAATATGAGTTAGTCGATCTATCTGGTAAACCATTGATTGAATACATAGACACTCATCTGTATCTAGTCTCTTCCGAACCCAAGCTAAATAATTATGGGGATTTCGGACAACTCTATCTTTCAAAACTTAAAGGCAAGACATTTCCAAGTGGCTCAAAATGCTTAAGAGGATTAAGTTTATCTTCGAGCAAAGACTTCATTATGATGTATCAAAATCCATACGATACTTTTGATAGTTTCCCAGACATATTCTCTGACGGATATAAAACTATAAACTTAGGTGGATATAACGCTTTCATCTCGAATTCAATTTACCCAAATGAATATGTTAGTGCCCTTGTGCAAATTGATAATAAATATCGAATGGGTGAATACAATAAATCAGGTACCTATTACTCTTTAAATAAAGAAATTGAAATTGAAAGACAAATTTTAAAAGAACTTAAGTCTGACAACCTTACAGATGCAGAGGATATTTTAGAACAAGAGTTATATATTCAATCTTTACAAAAAGAATGTACTGTTTTCAACTCTACTGCTAGTCAAGAAATTGATAAATATCGTAAATTGAAGTAAAAATATGACTAGAGATAAGCGTATATAAGATACGCTTATCTTAGTTTCTTCAATCACAATTCAGTATATTCTATTTCTGATATATAAACAGATAACTCTCTTACCAAAAACCTCACATCTAAATCCGCAAACTTCATTCCATAAACCCGTTCCTCATCATCCTGATAAGCAGGTCTCGGATCCAAAGAGAGAACTTTTTCGAGTTCTTGCAGTATTTGTGGAGAAACTTTTCCCTTACTCATGAACTGCTGTTTTTGCTGCTCCGCCTCTTCTGTCCAAATTACCGATTTACGTTGTGGCTCATCCTGTGCATAACCACTTTGTGCCTCAATCACGGCATCTGAATACTGAATATAGGGTTTAATGTCTATAATCGGCGTTCCATCTAACAGGTCACTTCCTGTGACATAAACCCGGACATTTTTACCGACTTTTTCGACACGATTTAATTTCACGACTGATAAACCAATGGGTGCAGGACGGTACATACTACGTGTCGCAAACACCCCGATTTTCTGGTTTCCGCCTAAACGGGGTGGACGAACCTGCGGACGAAATTGCTGGCTCTGCTGATTTTTATTATCATGAAACTGCCAGACTAACCAGAGATGACTAAACTCTTCGATGCCTTCAAATGCGAGTAAATCATTATATGGACCGGTCATTTCAATATAGCTTTCAACCTGTACCAAATTAGGCTGACGCGGGATGCCAAACTTTTCTTTATAGGGAGAATGCATATAGCCAATAATCGGCAGAGTGAGTTCGGTCATAATCACTTTTTTTGATAAGCTCAATTAAATATATTCAGTTTATAGAGAATGAATTTAGATTAGAATAGCAACCTGTTCTAATTTGATAACTTATTGAGACCTTTAATGGCTGCTTTTAACGTCGAAAAGATTACTCACGTCCACCATTGGAATGACACTTTATTCTCTTTTAAAACGACTCGTGACACTGCATTACGTTTTAAAAACGGTCAGTTTGTGATGATCGGCCTTGAGGTCAATGGCAAGCCTTTAATGCGTGCGTATTCAATCGCAAGTGCAAACTATGAAGAAGAGCTAGAGTTTTTCTCTATTAAAGTGCCAGATGGTCCTCTTACTTCTATTCTACAAAAAGTTAAAGTTGGCGACGAAATCCTGGTTTCTAAAAAACCTACAGGTACGCTGGTTCTTGATGATTTAAACCCAGGTAAAAACCTGTACCTGCTTTCTTCGGGTACTGGCCTTGCACCATTCCTTTCTGTGATTCGTGATCCAGAAACTTATGAACGTTTCGAAAAAATCATCGTCGTTCACGGTACACGTTTCATTTCAGAACTGGCTTATCAAGATTTGATTTTGAATGAAATTCCAAACCATGAATTCTTCGGTGAATTGGGCGCTAAAGAAAAATTAGTGTATTACCCAACTGTTACTCGTGAAGAGTTCCATACTCAAGGTCGTGTAACCACTGCGATTGAATCTGGTCAATTATTCGAGAAAATCGGTCTGCCACGTTTCAACCCTGAAACTGACCGTGCAATGCTTTGTGGTTCTCCTGCATTCCTGGACGACGTTGCTGCGCTTCTGGATCAACATGGTCTGAAAGAATCTCCACGTATGGGGGTTCTGGGCGATTACGTAATTGAACGTGCATTCGTTGAAAAATAAACTGCAAAAACCTTTTGCAATTCAAAACGCATGCTTAAAGCATGCGTTTTTTATATCTAGTAAGTCTTAATCTGAAAGAATTAACCCAAGCTATTCTTGACTTAAAATTTCTTATAATTAGGACACTTAGAAAAACACAATTGTTTAAAACAATAAAATAAATGATAAATATCAATACTCACATTATATTTTTTAGTCAAAAATTCCTTCTTAAATGTTAGAATATGTAACTGTAATTGATTTCTCCTGAGGATTTATCCTCGCTAAAGACTTAGTTACATAAACTCTGTAAACTTTAAATTCGATCTGTTTTGATCCCATTCTCCTGTTTCACCGTTTATGCAACCAAGCCGTTTTTTATAGGCAAGGTATGAGCACTGAACAACCCTCCTCTATCGAGCGTACAGGGTCTAAAGTCTATCGATATTTTGTAGTCGTACTGACTTTACTTGTTGCGCTGTACTTGATCATTCAAGGCGCTAAATTACTCAGCCTCGGTGGTACAAGTTATTATCTCATTGCAGGGATTGCCTATGTTGCAATCGCCATTTTCTATGCGATGAAAAAAGCCCTTGGTTTCTGGCTTTCTATTATTACTTTTATTGCAACCATCCTTTGGGCAATTGCTGAAGTTCAAGGTTTGAGCTTCTGGCAATATATTCCACGTCTGGTGGTTCCAACTATTCTGTTTGTCCTCAGCATGTGGGCAAGCAAAAGCCTGCCAGCACTCAATGCTGCAAAAATCAAAGCTGCCAATCTTGTTGGCTTTGCCGGTTTCTTTGCCTGTGTCGCAGCCCTGATTGCTGCTTTCTTCCCGCACGGCAAAATCCTCAATCCTGTTGATATCGTACAAGACCCTGCTCTGGCTAAACCGAATGCAGAAAACCCGGACAACTGGGAATATTTCGGTCGTAATGGTAACGGTACCCGCTTTGCGCCGTACACTGACATTACCCCTGAAAATGTCAAAGATCTGAAAGTCGCTTGGACTTATCACACTGGTCGTGATACCTCTGCCGGTGTCGATGAAAATACACCGATCCAAATTGGCAGCACATTGTACTCTTGTACACCGACTAACATCATTTCAGCGATTGATGGTGACAGCGGTAAAGCACTTTGGAAATATGATCCCCATGCGAAAACTGCAGAGCATATTACCTGCCGTGGTGTCGGTTACTATGATGCAACTACAGACAAATCTTTAACTGCAGCAGACCTACAAGCACCGGGTATTAAAGCTTGTCCACAACGTATCCTGACTTCTACTGTTGATGGTCGTTTAATTGCCTTAAATGCCAAAACTGGTGCTTTATGTCCAGAATTTGGTGTGAATGGTCAGGTCGATGTTCTGCATGACATGGGTCCTACTGAACAAAGTAAACGTTACCACCCAACATCTACTCCACTCATTGCAGGGCATGTCGCTGTATTAGGTGGCTGGGTACGTGATATCGTACATGGCGAACCTTCTGGTGTTGTACGTGCCTATGATGTACGTACTGGTAAATTGGCTTGGGCTTGGGATGTCGGTAATCCTGAACTGGTTGGTGAACCTAAAGATGGCAAAGGCTTTACTTTAGAAACACCAAACATGTGGACTATTCCTACTTATGACAAAGACCTGAATCTGGTTTACTTGCCTACAGGTAATGGCCCTCCTGACTACTGGGGTGGTGACCGTGACGCAGCCAAAGAAAAATTTGGTTCTGCCATTGTTGCGGTAAATGCCTTAACTGGTAAAACTGTTTGGTCTTATCAAACTGTTCACCATGATGTCTGGGATTATGACTTGCCGTCACAACCTGTGCTTTATGACATGACTGATGATCATGGCAAAAAAGTGCCTGCGTTGATTCAAACCACCAAAATGGGTCAAATCTTCGTTCTTGACCGCCGTACTGGTAAACCGATCACTAAAGTTGAAGAACGTCCAGTCGACACCAATGGTGCTGAAGGCGAAAAATTGTCTCCTACCCAACCATTCTCTGTTGGCATGCCACAAATTGGTAATGCGACATTGACTGAGCAGGATATGTGGGGCATCTCAACCTTTGACCAGCTGGCATGTCGTATCGACTTTAAAGACTCTGTCTACAACGGTTTATATACTGCACCTGGTGAAAAACCATATATCGAATGGCCTAGCCTGCTCGGTGGCTTCAACTGGGGCGGTATCTCCATTGATGAATCGACTGGTATGATGTACGTCAACGATATGCGTATGCCACTTCGTATGTCTCTTGTTCGTAAAGAAGATATGAGCAAATACCATATCTCAACTGACGAAGTTCCAGGATTCATGGGTACAGTACGTCCACAATTGGCTGGTCCTTATGCTGGTGTGAAAATTGACATCATGCAGTCTAAACTGGGTGTGCCTTGTAACAAGCCACCGTTTGGTACCATGACTGCCATCGACTTGAAATCTAAAAAAGTCGTTTGGGAAGTCCCAATGGGTACAGCGAAAGAATTGGGTCCATTAGGTGTTAAAACCCATATGCCAATTCCTTTAGGTATGCCAACACTCGGTGGTCCTACTTCAACTGCTTCTGGTCTGGTGTTCTTCGCAGGTACTCAGGATTATTACCTACGTGCGTTGGATTCAAAAACTGGTAAAGAAGTGTGGAAAGCTGAGCTTCCTGTTGCTGCTGTTGCTGCACCGCTGATTTATAAATCTCCAAAAACTGGCAAACAGTATGTTGTCATCTCTGCAGGTGGTGCAAGCCATTCTAAAGATGTTGGCGACTATATCATTGCCTTTGCTTTACCCGACCAAAAATAATTTTTTAATGGATAAAGAAAAAACCGAAGCTTAGGCTTCGGTTTTTTATATAAAGTGAATCAAAATCACATTAACGATTTGCACCTTCCTGGTTTGCAGAACCAGAACAGCCTGCACCACCACCGATAATAAAACCGCTTTCTGCTTTGCATGAACCGATCATACGGCCATGTGAGTCAAATGTAGTCACTGTTGATGCACAACCAGTTAGTACAATAGTCGCTGCTAATGCAATAAGTGCTGATAATTTCATAATATTCCCCTCTAAGATTTATGGTGCTAAATGAATCTGATTTTGACTTGGTGGTACTGGCAATAAACCTGTCTTGGCATCCACCGTATTGTAGTTCACGCCAATTGCATTGCCTGATCCATTACAATGAGCACTAGCAGTTGAAAGCAGACCACGTGTAGCTTTACATGATCCAATCACCTGACCAGATGCGTCATAAGTGACGACCATAGAACTACAGCCAGTCATCAGTACAATAGTTGAAAGTGAAAATAGTTTTATGAAGCTCATTGCTCCCCCTCAAAAACACTAAAAAATTTAAATTGTTTAGTTATATGAATCTTTTCTAAATTTCGCGCATGATTCTTCCTAAATTTATCGCATTTGTAAAGCTTTATTTTTCATCTATTTTTTAGACTTATGGCTAATAAAAAAGCTGCCTGATCAGCAGCTTTTTCATAATTAAATTTAATATTAAGAATCAGACTGACTCATGCTGCAATACTCGTTCAGCTAAAGCCTGTTTCACCACATGATATCCAGCACTTAAGCCTAGACTTGCCATAATGAATGCAACAATAACATCTGGCCATAGACTGCCAGTGCCAAACACTCCCACTGCTGCCAGAATGACAGCCACATTGCCAATGGCATCATTACGGCTACATAACCAGACCGATTTCATATTGGAATCCCCATCCCGGAAAGTATATAAAATTATGGCTGTGACAACGTTTGCGATTAAGGCCAATATCCCGATGATCCCCATCGTAATGGCTTCAGGTGGAATACCTTGCATAAAGGCATAAATCACTTTACCAATGACGACCAGACCAAATACTGCCATGGTCAATCCTTTAATCAGAGCAACTGTTGCACGCCAATACAGACTTGCACCAATCACCGCCAGAGAAATACCATAATTCACAGCATCTCCAAAGAAATCTAGCGCATCTGCCCATAAGGCCGATGAATGTGCATAGGCACCGCCGATCAGCTCTACACCAAATAAGGTCAGGTTAATCAACAATGCAATCCATAAAGCTGTTCTAAATTTGCTATTAGAGTTGTGCGGCGCGGGTTCATGACTACAACTACAGGCCATATTATTCTCCGATGATTTTTTATCCTGAATGCGATAAAGTCATTAGAAACTATGGAGTCACTCCAAGGTCAAGCCTGAGGTATTTATGTCACATTATTTGATTTCTGATATAGCCAAGAAAACTGATTTAAGTACTGATACCATTCGATTTTATGAGAAAAGAGGTTTGATTCAGCCGAATTTTCGAGCAAGTAACCAGTATCGTTATTATGGCGAAGATGCCTTAAAACGCTTGATTTTTATCAAACGCTGCCGTGCTTTAGGCATGTCTTTAAAAGAAATTGAATACCTGATTCAGCTGGAGCAGAATCCAGAACAGGATTGCTGTGAAGTTAACCAGATGATTGATCAGCACCTTATAGATATTTCAAATAAAATTAAAGAATTACAGTTATTTAAACAGCAGTTAATGGCGCTTCGCGAAAGCTGTAATACCCCAACCACGATTGATCATTGCCAGATTTTGAAAACACTGGAATCTATTGAAAATAGCTGAAATATTTATGGATATTTTAAATCGCTTACTGTTTATCTTTTAACTTGAAATTGAGTTGAATTATGCCAATTCCGAGTTATTTACTAGGTTGAATCCTGATTTTAGATGACTAGAATAAAGACGTACTTTTTATATGTCTTTCGATTTTATCATGAGCATTTCTCACGTTACCGAACTTCTCTCACCTGCTGGCTCCCTAAAAAACATGCGTTATGCCTTTGCTTATGGTGCAGATGCAGTCTATGCCGGCCAGCCGCGTTATAGCTTGCGTGTTCGTAATAATGAATTTGACCATGACAATCTGGCGATTGGTATCAAGGAAGCTCATGCGCTTGGAAAAAAATTCTATGTGGTTGTGAATATTCAGCCGCATAACTCCAAACTGAAACATTTTATTCGCGATCTTGAACCAGTTGTGGCGATGCAGCCAGATGCACTGATTATGTCTGATCCTGGCTTGATCATGATGGTGCGTGAGCACTTCCCGGATATGGATATTCATCTTTCAGTTCAAGCCAACGCAGTGAACTGGGCAACGGTGAAATTCTGGAAAAACATGGGCCTCACTCGCGTAATCCTGTCACGTGAGTTATCCATCGAAGAAATTGAAGAAATCAAACAGCAAGTCCCAGATATGGAGATTGAAGTCTTCGTTCATGGCGCACTGTGCATGGCCTATTCTGGCCGTTGCATGCTGTCTGGTTATATGAACAAGCGAGATGCCAATCAGGGTGCCTGCACTAATGCCTGCCGCTGGGAATACAAAGTACTGGATGCCAAGGAAGATGTGACTGGTGACGTGATCCCGGTTAAAAATATTAATTCTGGCTGTTGTTCAAAAGATGCTGATGAGTCACGTATGCAAGTACAACATCAGTTTGATGAACCCGTGTTATTGCAACGTAATGACGAGAATATGTTCGCTGCTGAAGAAGACGAGCACGGCACCTATTTTATGAATTCCAAAGACCTGCGTGCAGTGCAGCATGTAGAACGTCTGACTAAAATTGGCGTACATTCACTAAAAATTGAAGGTCGAACCAAATCTTATTTCTATTGTGCGCGTACTGCGCAGATTTACCGTAAAGCCATTGATGATGCGCTTGCTGGTAAACCATTCGACCCTTCATTGATGACTCAACTGGAAGGCTTGGCAAACCGTGGCTATACCGAAGGGTTCCTACGCCGTCATGTACATAGTGAATATCAAAACTATGAAAATGGTTCATCGAGTTTCGATCATCAGCAGTTCTGCGGGGAAGTGTTAGAGCGTAATGGCGACTATATCAAGATTGATGTGAAAAACCGTTTTGTCGTCGGTGATTCACTAGAGTTGATGACCACTAAAGGCAACATCACTTTTACCTTAACTGAGATCAAAGACCGTAAAGGCAATCTGATTGAAGATGCCAAAGGTTCAGGTCATATCGTTGAAATTCCAGTTCCAGCAGATGTGGATATGACTTATGCCCTGCTGATCCGTAATCTGCCGACATCGACTGCGGATATTTCTGCCTCTTCACTGGCTTATCAGGCGAGTTAAAAAATGGCGCTCTTGATTACCGATAAATGTATCAACTGTGATATGTGCTTACCGGAATGCCCAAATGAAGCAATTTATGAGGGCGATAAGGTCTATGAAATTGATGTCACTCGTTGTACCGAGTGTGTGGGTTTCTATGATCATCAAACCTGTATTGCCGTCTGTCCGATTGAATGCATTGTGCCGCATCCCGAGCATCGGGAAACGAAAGAACAGTTAATGGAGAAATTTAAAGGTTTAAATCTGTTCAAAGCTTGAATGATGCATGAAGTCTTATGACTTCATCTAAGAACAACCTTGGGGAAAGATAAAAATAAGGGTTGAAAACAAAAATTGTCCAGAGGAAAGGAACAGCTAAAAGCGATTGGGGACGCTTTTGGCTGATCTAACAATAACTAAAAAAAGGAACCCGGGTGTTAGCGTCCTGAGTTCCTATAAAGCGAAAATAATAATAGGTGTTTGAGATGAAGCACCTGGAATGTGGGGATTCCAGGTGCTCTTTTTTTTTACTGACCAGAGCGAATGATGTAATCAAAGGCAGATAATGATGCTTTGGCACCTTCACCAGTCGCGATGATGATCTGTTTGTAAGGCACAGTAGTACAGTCACCTGCAGCAAACACACCTTTCACATTGGTTTCATTACGTTCGTTAATCACGATCTCACCACGGTTGGTTAGCTCAACATCAGTTCCTTTCAGGAAATCCGTGTTTGGCAACAAACCGATCTGAACAAAGATCCCTGCTAACTCAACAGTGTGCTCTTCATCAGTTGCACGGTCTTTGTATTTCAACGCTGTAACTTGTGAACCGTCACCGATGACTTCGGTAGAAAGCGCATTTTTGATTACAGTGGTGTTTGGCAAGCTGTTCAGTTTGTCCTGCAATACCTGATCCGCACGCAGTTTGGTATCAAATTCAACCAGCGTTACATGCTCAACAATCCCCGCAAGGTCAATCGCAGCTTCTACACCCGAGTTACCACCACCAATCACCGCAACACGTTTGCCTTTGAACAATGGCCCATCACAGTGTGGGCAGTACGCTACCCCACGAGTTTTGTATTCTGCTTCACCTGGAACATTCATCTCTCTCCAGCGTGCACCGGTAGACAGAATGACTGTTTTAGATTCAAGTTTCGCACCATTCTCTAAAGTCACTTCTACCAGACCATTGGCTGTGCTATCTGCACCTTTGATGTCAGAGACACGTTGCAGGTTCATGATGTCAACACCGTATTCACGCACGTGTGCTTCCATTTCAGCGGCAAATTTCGGACCTTGAGTTTTTTGCACTGACGTATAGTTTTCGATGTCCATGGTATCCATCACCTGACCGCCCATGCGTTCAGCCACGATCCCAGTTTTGATACCTTTACGTGCTGCATAGATCGCTGCAGTATTACCAGCAGGTCCACCACCGATCACCAACACATCAAATGCATCTTTGGCATTCAGTTTTTCAGCATCTTTGGCTGCGGCATTGGTATCCAGTTTGGCAATGATTTCTTCCAAAGTCATACGACCCTGACCGATATGTTCATTGTCCTGGAAGACCATCGGTACGGCCATGATTTTGCGTTCTTCCACTTCGTCCTGGAAGAAGGCACCATCAATCATGGTTGCTGTTGTACCCGGGTTATAAATGGCAATCAGGTTCAATGCCTGCACCACATCCGGACAGTTATGACAGCTCAGTGATACGAATACATCAAAGTCAGATTTAATGCCCAAGCCTTTAATCGATTCCAGAACTTCAGCAGAAACTTTGGGTGCATAGCCTGAAGTTTGTAGCAATGCCAAAATCAAGGAAGTAAACTCATGGCCCATCGGCAAGCCTGCAAAGAACACACGAGGCTGTTCACCGGCTTTTGCAACACCAAAGCTTGGTGCACGTTTGTTGGTACCATCAAAACGGGCAGTGACTAAATCAGAAAGCTGAGCGATTTCCTCAACCAGTTCTTTGATTTTGGCTGATTTGTCAGAGCCATCCAGAGTTGCCACTAATTCAATCGGGCCTTCCAAACGTTCAAGTAGTGTTTTTAATTGAGCTGAAGTATTTTGATCTAACATTGCTAACGTCTCCAAGGGAGTAAATATTTATTCGATGAAGCTATATTAAGTGAATAAAAAAAATAGGTAAAACAGTTTGTTTTTATCTTAATGATCGTTTTTATAGATCTAAACCATCTCCTCATTTTATTTTTTATTATCGCTAGAATTTATGCCTTTTATCCCAAAGAAACCGAATATAGATTGGAAAATAAAAATGCTCCTTTTAACGGAGCATTTTTAAGTTTAGAAGATTCGCTGTTCAATACGTAGCGAACGCCCCTTAATTGAATTGGCCAGTGCATATATGATTAAGCTAAGCAAGGCAAATAAGATGGCAATGCCAATAATGATGACATTGGTAATCTTGCTGACTTGTTCTGCTTGCTGAGCTTGACGATCTACACTTTGTGCTACAGGCGTTAGGCTTTTACCATAGACCTGTTGCTGCATCGTCCAGATTTGTTCCGGTTTAAATCCGTATTGTTCAAACTTGCTATCCTGCCGCTCTGCCTTAACCACTTGTGCGACATAAGGTCGGGCTGCAGATAAATCGACGGGTTTATGCAAGAGTGCAGTTTGGGCGAGTAAATAAGATTTCACCGGTGAAGGGATATCGGAATCAACCAGATAACGTGCCACTTCACTATCATTGATATTACTATCGTAATAGACCACCTGCTGATAAGCATCTTCTCGGTCATTTCTCAAGTCATATTGCCAATAAGTCAGTCCTGACCAGATCACGATAAAGGAAATCAGCCAGCCTACAAACTTCAATATGAAAGACTGAAAGCGAACATAGAAGAAGCGAAACTTCTTCAGCAGCCCAACAAGAAAAAATGCACCAATAAAAGAGGCAAAGATTTTCAGGATCAGCCAGCCAAACCAGCTTAACAGAGCAAAGAAATAATCCGGACTATCCCCAATACTGGCCAGATTAGCATCGACACTAACTGGCAAATGCAGCTGCTGAAGCTGAGTACTCAGGCCAAAAAAGCCATAAA
Source organism: Acinetobacter sp. CAU_H_60 (assembly GCF_058599385.1). Taxonomy (NCBI): domain Bacteria; kingdom Pseudomonadati; phylum Pseudomonadota; class Gammaproteobacteria; order Moraxellales; family Moraxellaceae; genus Acinetobacter; species Acinetobacter sp. CAU_H_60. Next base: position 2,045,982 of record NZ_CM178653.1, read on the forward strand.
CCAGTTCCTGCTGAAAGAACAGGCCTATCACAGATGCGATACAGACCGTAGAGGTGGTCAGCCCCAAAAGCATCAAATTACGTTGACGCTTTTTGAGTGCGACGACCCCTTGCTTGATTTCCTGAGGATTTACAGCATATTCATCTAAGGGCGGCAATCTCTACTCCTTTTTTTAGATCTTGGCCCTACTGGATTTAGTTGGGTTTAGATCCACTGGTACTTGATTCAATCACCAAATGATTCAGATTATCTTGCAAGGCTCTTAAACGTACCGTTGCTTCAGTACGTTTCTGTACACCTTCTTTCTGGATCTGAATCACATCATTAACAGTTTTAATGAGGGTATTTTGCACATGTTCAAGCGTTTCAATATCAATAACAGAACGCTGGTTGGCTTTTGCCGTATCGACTGAGTTCTGATGCAATAAATCTGCATTACGGCGTAATAGCTCATTGGTCGCATCATCAATGGTATTGGCTAGCTGTACGCTGTTCTTCTGTTCATTCAGTGAAATGGCCAGACTGATCTGGTTTTTCCATGCCGGTAACGTAATATTTTTAATGGCATAGAACTTATCGACCAGCATCAGGTTATTGGACTGGATAATGCGGATCATTGGCAAAGTCTGCATCGCAGATTGCTGCAGTACCTGTAAATCACTGATGCGTTTTTCCAGATTATTGGCTAGATGATTGAGGTCATAGATTTTTTGCGTGGTGCTCTGATCTTGTGGCAAAGCTGTGAGCGCAGCAATTTCCTGCTGCAATTCCTGTTCACGTAAACGTCCAGCTGCAATATGAATACCCAGCTGCTTGTATTCTTCCTGCACCCCATCGAACATTTTATCCAGCGTATCAACGCGGGCTTTTAATCCGGATTGCGAAGTTTCAATTTCCTTGACCAGCACATCAATCTGTTCTTTGGTGGTATTGAAATGCGAGTCAAAGTTATCTTTCACGCCCTTAAATTTGCTGATGATATTGCCAAGAAATCCTGAACTCTTTTTCTTGTTCAGGATACTGCTGGTATTCAGTTGCTGTGCCACTTGCACCACCTGATTCAGCTTTTGACCGGTTGCATCCAAATCTTTGTTCTGCACCAGATTCAGCAATTCATCGGTATAGCTTGAAGTTTTGGTGGCTATATTTTTGCCATATTCGGCCACACTATTATGACTCATATTTTGCAGTTCTTTACGTGCTGCCAAGACCTCCTGAAAATCGGCAGGCTGCAAGCCCAGCTCTTTCAGATCCATTTGCTGGAACTTCTGTTCAGTCAGTTCAGTTGAGCTTTCGACAGGTAAATTTACTACATCAGATTTGGTCATGTTTCACCTTATATTGTTATGTATTCGAGGGTTTCTCGAGTGACTTTTTTAACGTTTTAATCAGATTGTCTCGGCTATTATCAAGTTTTTCCAGATCACTTGTCGAGTGTTTCGTCTGGCTTTGTTTGACATGATATTGCCAGGCCGGAATCAGCACCTGTTGCGCTTCTTTAAATCGATCCAGCAGGCTATAAGACAGTTGCTGGGACAATTGCATCTGGGTAATGGCAATGTCATTACTGCTTTGCAAGGTTCTTAAGGTATGCACCTTTTTTGACAGCCGCTCAGAAAAATTATCCAGTGGATGCTGATTCCTGACAAACTGCGGATATTCAAATAAAAATTCTTCTGCTGCCACAATATGCTTGGCCATTTGCTCACGTAAACCGATCAGCTGCTGGAATCGCGATTGGGATTTCTGGATTTCAATTTGCAACTTACGGCTAAGGTGATCTGCCTGATCCAGTAAATAGTCCAGTTTTTTATAGTATTCAACCTGACTTGAGCCATAGTCCAGATCAATACCCAGCCATTTCTGCAAGGCATTAAATTTACGTTTTTTCAGATATTTTTTTGATTGAGCCAGCATGTGAATCAGCTGTTCAATCGTCTGGCTCAGTTGTTGGGTCAGATGCGGATCTACCCCATTTAATAGTACGGACTGCGCCTGAATAAGTGGGTCAGCATAATGATTCAGCTTGTATTGATCGTTGAGTAAAGGCACAAGTTCATTGCGCTTGATACTTAGAATCTCGCTCTGCTCTACTGCAATGTCTTGGATTGGAATCAAAACATCTATCTGTGACATGGCCCTTTAAACTCAGTGAATTCGATTTTTATAGTACGTCTTTTCATTCAACATAACATGTAGCATTTTGCAAAGGAATGCTTCAAGCCATAGAATTTTCTTTATATAAGTTGAAGATATTGTTGGAATTAAGTTTGGCCTACAGTCATTTCTTGTATGAATCATTTTACCTCTAGCCTGCTGTTGCTCTCTATAACCTTTCCCATCGGCCTCAAATAGGCTAATAACCAACTAAATAAGAATAAGCACAATAAATGCCAAGTTATTTTATGATCTTAATTAAGCTTTTTTTAAACTTAAGAATACTCATAAGACATTATAAAACATAAATAATTCTCGAATTTTAAGCATGAATTATTTATGATCAAGATCAACAATAAAGTAGGTAACCTGAGAATAAAATGGAACGTTTTTTTCATAATACGATGTATGCCGCACGCTGGATCTTAGCTCCTGTCTATTTTGGTTTATCATTCGCTTTATTATTGCTGGCCTTAAAATTCTTTCAGGAAGTGATTCATGTCCTGCCGCATATCTTTGAATATACTGAAGCTGACCTGATCCTGGTGATTCTATCCCTGGTTGATATGACCATGGTTGGTGGACTTATTGTGATGGTAATGTTTTCAGGTTATGAAAATTTCGTTTCACAACTCAAAATCGATGAAAATAAAACCCGCCTGAACTGGCTCGGTACTATGGATGCCAATTCGCTTAAACTCAAAGTTGCGGCTTCCATCGTAGCTATTTCTTCGATTCATTTACTGCGTATTTTTATGGATGCCCGCAACGTCGAGAATGACAAAATCATGTGGTACATCATTATGCATCTGACTTTTGTGATTTCTGCATTTATTATGGGTTATCTGGATAAACTCACAAAGCATTAAAACATGGATATTAAAAAGCCCCGATGATAGGGGCCTTTTTATATTGGCGAATTAACTAAAAAATTATAGATAGTCACCTTCTCGTTCCGGCTGATACAGCACTTTTTCAATCGTGACTTTCATCAACTGACCATCAGGTTGTGGCCATTCAATGGTCTGTCCTTCTGCCAAGCCCAAGATTGCAGTTCCAATCGGTGCTACGACATTCACTTGCCCTTTTTCACCTTTAAACTCATGCGGGTAGACTAAGGTGATTTCTACAGGCTCCGTTGATGGTGCAATCGTCAGCAATGCACGCGCATGCATGGTCACCACATTGCTTGGCATGTCCTCTGGCTTGACCACTTCAGCACGAGCCAGTTCATCTTCCAGTTGAAGCATGGTCTCACTGAGCTTGTCTTGATTTTCAAGCATGGTTTCGAGACGCTCCACATCCTGTTCAGATAAAATAATTTTTGGTTTAGCCATTCTTACTACCTTGATTAATGAATGATTGAATAGTCTTTAAAAAGCAAATGAATCTAGGTTCTAAGTGGTTAATCAGATTAAATTAAGTTCAAATGTAAAAAAATCTTTTTTAGCTGCTAAAAAATTGTGGCTTAACTCAGAAGCTGTAGCTGTTTTTTAAAGAATGTAACCAGTTTTAGAAAAACTCAATACTCTTTTCGAAATCAGATTTATAGGATCTGTATTTCTCAACTTTTTTATAAAAGTATAAGTATTTTATATACAGGATTGATTAGGCTTTGATCTTATCTTCTCTTTTAACTGATCATAAAAGTGAGCAGCAGAAGATGAGTCAGAAAAAATATCACCCAATAAAAAAAGCCCCCTTGAGGGGGCTTTTCTCAAGTTAGGCTTATTTAGCGTAAACAGGGAATTTAGCGCAAACAGCAGCAACTTTTTCTTTAACAGCAGCGATCACAGCTTCATCGCCTTTAGCATCAAGGATGTCAGCGATCCAACCAGCAAGTTCACGAACTTCTGATTCACCGAAACCACGAGTCGTTACAGCAGGTGTACCGATACGGATACCTGAAGTCACGAATGGAGAACGTGGATCGTTTGGTACAGAGTTTTTGTTCACAGTGATGTGAGCAGCACCTAACCAAGCGTCAGCATCTTTACCAGTGATGTCTTGTTTGATCAGAGACAACAAGAACAGGTGGTTTTTAGTGCCGCCAGATACAACGTCATAACCGCGTTCGATTAGAACTTCAGCCATTGCTTGAGCATTCTTAACCACTTGTTGTTGGTATGCTTTGTATTCTGGTGCCATTGCTTCTTTGAAGCAGATTGCTTTAGCAGCAACCGCGTGAACCAGAGGGCCACCTTGGTTACCTGGGAATACGGCTGATTGAAGTTTTTTCTCGATTTCTTCATTTGCTTTCGCAAGGATCAGACCTGAACGAGGACCACGAAGAGTTTTGTGAGTAGTCGTTGTTGTTACGTCAGCAATTTGAACTGGGCTTGGGTAAACGCCAGCAGCAACCAAACCAGCAACGTGAGCCATATCTACAAACAGGTAAGCGCCAACTTTATCCGCGATGTCACGGAAACGTTGCCAATCTACGATTTGGCTGTATGCAGAGAAACCAGCTACGATCATACGTGGTTTGTGTTCTACAGCTAAACGTTCAACTTCTTCATAATCGATCTCACCAGTTTCTGGGTTTAGACCGTATTGAATTGCATTGTAAGTTTTACCAGAGAAGCTTACTTTCGCACCGTGAGTCAAGTGACCACCGTGAGCCAAGCTCATACCCAATACTGTGTCGCCTGGGTTAAGAAGTGCTAGGTAAACTGCAGAGTTTGCTTGAGAACCAGCATGTGGCTGAACGTTAGCATAATCAGCACCAAATAATTCTTTAGCACGGTCAATTGCCAATTGTTCAATGACATCTACATATTCACAACCGCCATAGTAGCGTTTGCCTGGGTAGCCTTCTGCATATTTGTTAGTGAGTTTTGATCCTTGAGCTTCCATTACTGCTGGTGAGCAATAGTTTTCAGAAGCGATCAACTCGATGTGCGCTTCTTGGCGTGCATCTTCGTTAGAGATTGCTTGAGCGATTTCTGGATCAAATTCAGCAATAGAGATATTGGCAAACATTAGCGAGGTCCTATTAAATTAGGGCTTTTAAGCCGTGCTAAGATTGGCGCGTATTGTAACATGAACTTTGCCAATTTCGACCATGAACTTTATTCAGTTTGCAATAAAAAATAGCTCATGCTTAAAAAACATGAGCTATAGAGATAAAAATAAGTTATTGAATTGGCATTAGAGATTTTACATCTGAAATAATATTAGCAATATTCAGTGCATAGACGCTGCCATGGTCCCATGAACCGTCCGTAATATAGCGTACCGAGGTTTGTTTCTGATTCGCTAAGCTCACTAAAACATCTGTTGCAGCCTTTGGAACAGTAGGATCCGCCTCTCCTTGATAAATAATCACAGGTGTAGACACTTTAACCTGTAAAGGCTGAGAGTCTTTTTCCAGGAAATTCTTCACGACTGAAATAGTCATAAAATTAGCTTGAGTACGCGGATATCCTTCCAGATTTCCATTGGTTTGGGCATAAGTTCCCATTGCCATACCGAATTTGTTGCCTAATACATCATAACAATCTGTTTCAGCATTCTTGGCAATCTCGTCTGTTGGTGTTTTAAAAACCTGACTATATTGCAGATTTGGATTCGGATTACGCAATCCCGCGACGATCAGCGCGGTAAAAGTATCTAAAGATGCTAGAGTTTGAATCTTTTTATTCAGATCTGGTTCTTGTCCAGCTTGAGCTTCTCCACCGGCCAGAATCAGACTGAAATTAGAAGCAGGGGCTAAAGCTACCGTACCTTTATACGTCATTTGAGAAGCACGTGCTGCATATTGGGCAGCGCCTAAAGCCGCTTGACCACCTTGAGAATGACCGACAGCCATCCATTGATTAGAAGCATCCGAACCTAAATAGTCTTTTGCTGCGACTACAGCATCGGTAATCGAATAAGCTTCACTCTTAAGATTAAGGAAAGGATGAAGTTCTTTTCCACCCGGCTCTCCTAAACCTTCATAATCAGGTGCAACGACCACATATCCAGCTTGAAGAAATCCGGCAATCATATTTTTGATATAAGGATTTATTTCATTGCGACTTGGCGCACACTGATCGGCCACACCCGTTGTACCATGTGCCCATGCCACTATCGGCCAACCTTTTGCAGGAGGCGTTCCTTTTGGAGTGAAAAGCAGTGCCGTCGCTTGGGTTTCCTTATTATTAGTACCTAACATCTTATAGGTCATGACCACACTTTCATCAGCAACAGCAGACAAATCTGTTTTGTTATAGGCTACAGGTGTTGCCACTACAGGATTGTCGATATTATTTACGGGGATAGCAGGTTTGGATTCATAATAACGATCATCATCGCTATCATTACAGGCAGTTAAAGCTACGCTTAGCGCGAGTAGAGAACCAGTCAATACATGACGTTTCATCGATCTTATCCTTGTCTTAATTATTATCTCTCATGATTTTTATAGTTTTATCTTTATCCGTTGATAAAACTAGACATTAATTTCCCAAGTTATTTCATTAAATACAAGAGATTATTTTGTTATTTTTCTAATAAATAGTGATTTAATTTATGACCATTCCGATACGATAAATTTAAGTTTTGGAAATATTTACATAAACTTTAAAAACTATTATTTATGAGTCTAGATTACAAATGTTCTGTATCAGTCAAAAAGTCTGCAATTAAAGATGAAATCCGGCATTTCAATTGTCAGGATCGAAACAATAATGTTAGATTTTGATATCCACTTTTTTCAGGCATATTTTCGTCATGCAGGCTATCATTCTCGATACTGAAACCCATACCTTGAATGGTCAACCCATTGAAATTGCCTATGCGCCTGTAGAGATCATAGATCATAAAATCAGTCTGGATAAAAGCCGCTTGTTTGATCAGCTTTATTCATGCGACGAACCAATTTCCTTTGCAGCAATGGCTGTACACCATATTCTGCAGTCCGATTTGGAAGGACAACCGCACTACAGCAGCTTTGAACTTCCGCAAGAAACCACTTATATCATTGGCCATAATATTGATTATGATATTCGTGCCCTAGAAAAATGTGGCGTCGATTCATCGAATATTAAAGCAATTTGTACCCTTGCCCTCGCCCGCCGGGTTTGGCCAGAGGCAGAAGCACATAATATCTCTGCATTAATCTATATGATTACCAAAGGCAGTGAACGCGCTCGGGAAATGATCCGTAAAGCCCATCGCGCCGATATGGATATCATTTTGACAGCAAATATTCTGATGCATATTGTGCATCACCTGAAAATCAGCAGTATTGAAGAACTCTATGAGGCATCTGAAGATGCGCGTATTCCACGAACCATCAATTTTGGTAAGCACCGTGGCACTGCGATTGTTGATCTTCCTGCTGACTATGTTCAGTGGCTCCTTCGTCAGGATGATTTAGATCCCTATCTACGCAAAGCATTGGAAAATACGGCGATCCTTACACTGTAAATTAAATTTTTTCGTCCCTCTTTAAATATGGAGAGGGATTTTTAACTAATCATGTTTTGTTTTATTCAGCAAGGAAATAAAGTCTTTTATAGAAGAATACCTTAGTCTTTAAAGCTCTTAACTAATCGATATTCAGAATAAAAATAGATACAAATCAATATCAATTTATTGATTTTTAAAAGTTTAATATTTAATCCTTTCTCACACCTAACTGTTCTAATACTTTAGCGTGATAGAACACACCTCTAAACAGGTGCATATAGAAAATAATATAAATTAATACTCTTACTTCCCATGCAATATTATCTTGAATTCGATGCCTTTGATAATCCCATGCAACTCAGTAAAGTGGGTAATTGGGTGATCACCTTTTTAAGTCCAGCTGAAGAATTGGACACTATACAACTTGCGATTACTTATGTACTGCCACGCCAGATCAGTGACGCATTACAGCCACGACGGGTATTAATTCAAAAGAGTTCAATTGAACATCATTGGCTAATTCAAACAATTGAATGTTTTGACAGCGCGACCAATCAGGAAGTTCATATCAGGCCGGCAGATGAACTGGGACAGCAAACACTTCATCAAATTCTGGACGAGTTTGACCGTTATGATGTAAATGTCACATTAAAAGTTTTCTGAAATAATACTTTTCTCAGAGCGTATTTTTGAAGAAGTTCATTTAGATCATCTATGTAGATAGCTTGATGCTATATAACATAAAAAATTAAGAAACTGAGAAATGATAAGAATTTATCCAATCTCTTCGAATTAAATTCATCAGTTTTTATTCTGCATCAAACAATTTGATAAAAAAGTGAATTAATATATCAAAATCAAGCTCATCATTTGATGAGCTATATCTTTTTTAAGGGTCGCAAAGCAGCTTAATGAATCCCGGATCTTTATTTAGGATCCAAAACACGATAGATACAGTCAGTCTGCTCACTGGCAAATAACAGTTCAATCGTTGGCCTGATAATTTCATCATCCACTACAATATATTCAACTTGCTGTTCCAAACGCTGGGACGGATCACTATGCTGAGCACCAGCACGTAGTAATGCTTTTACATTCAGGATTTTGCCATACTGGTTTTTGACTCGCACTTCAATTAAATCTTCTGTCATCGTCATACCTCCCTTTATTGGCATTATTAAATTTGCTTGTCTGAATTCTTATAACATAGTTATTTGAAAGGCTTTCAAACGAATATGTAAGATTTTTTAGCGAGCACCTTTTATTGACTATATAGTCGCTAATGAAGAATGTGCTATACAAATAAATGAGTCAAAATTATTAATAAATCTCGCTTAAAATTTTGCATTAAAAAGCCCGCATCGCTGCGGGCTCTGTGTTGGATGGCTAGTGCTAGATTTATTGCCTGAACGTAAGTTCCAGCTCAACTAACTGTCATTGATCCGTCCAACTTATTGGTAGCGTCGTTTCGTTTTATGACCTACCATGAGTTCAATATAGCAGGATTTTTTTTACCTACAATACGCTTTTACACTTTTAAAAGAAGACTTATACAATATTTAAATTGTGCTTTTTCAAAAGCAGATTAGAATATTTTGGCTGGATCAATAGAGTACTACAAACAACTCTATTCTTTTCTATCTCTATACCCTATCTATTTAAATTTTAATAAAAATATTCTTTATTTATATGAAAAATGAATAATTTTATCTAGATGCAATTTCAAGTCTTAAGTAAACGAATTCGCTATTAAGGCGATTGATTAGCCACTAAAAGTAATAGCGAAAACCAAATTGATAAGTAACCCCATTTAAGTCCAGATCATCACTCTTGCCAGAGACACATGCGCCATTCATACAAATCTTGGCATCACGGTTAAACATCCATTGATAACCAAAAGATCCAAATAAATCTGCTTCAGGAGCAACTTTATAACCGACTTCCAGTGCAACAGGAATTGTAAAATAATCCAATTCAAGATCGATTCGACCAAGATCTGCATCCGTTTCACTTTCATCTACCCAGCTCATTCCCAAGCCTATAGAAACTGCTGAATAAAGCTGATCATTTTCCAGAAATTTATTTTTTATCCCAATTGCAACTTGATTGTAATCAATATCTGAACTTTGAAATTTGTATTCGGCCCATAAGCTGGCTGTCGGATGGGATTGATATTCACCATTAATAAACAGCCCATCGAATGATTCAGTACCAAAAAAACTGTCTGACCCTATTTTTGAACCGGCGTAGCCAAAAGCTAAAGAGTACTGACTTATTAGGTTTTCTTGAGCATGATAAGGTGTAGTCGTAATAACTGCTTTATCTATTGGAGCAGGATTACCATGTTGAATAGCTAAAGGTGTATTCGCTCCAGCTAATGAAGAAGCTCCAATCATCAACCCAATGAATAATAATTTTTTCATATCTATGTCTCATTTTTATTGTGAGCATAAGATACTAATTTTTTAGAAGAAAAACTACTCAGCACATCTATTTCACATCTATTTATAACCCGAATCGCGGATAAAAAATTGACTTGAAAAATAAGAGGACTAGAGCCATCAGTTGAGTTACCACACAAAACTTAAAACTCTAGTCCCGATGTTTAATAGTACCGAATTATTTTGCGTAATTGATGATTTCTTTCTTAAATTTGAAGCAACCTACTGGAATTTCCTTAAACAAAGTCGTCGTTTCTCCAGAGTCCGAACCGCTCACTTGAGTATCTCAGAAATCACTTTTATCGCGATCTGGTATAAATGTTCTCATTTCACTAATTTCAAAGCATTTTTCACATGGTTGAAACAGGATAAAAATCATTTATTTAAAAGCTTACCCTGTTACCAACGGATGATTCATCTGATTAATAGACATCAATTAGCTCTACACGCTTTACATGTGGCGCTAATGAAAGGCCAACGTACACAATATTTATGGATTGATTCAACAACTCTGCCAGTTTGTAAAAATCAACGTATTCAACGCCATAAATCATTAGTCCAAATTGCATCACGTGGTAGAAGCTCAATGGGCTGGTTTTATGGCTGTAAATTACATATTGTGATGAATCAATTTGGTGAAATTGCTTGTTCTACTTTATCCAATGGACATTTGGCTGATATCAAAATGGTTGAGAGACTCGTTAAAGAGATGGAAGCAAAGTTGTATGGAGATCGTGGCTATATTAGTCAAGAACTGAAGAGTAGGTTGAAAGAGCAAGGTATTGATTTAATTACCTATCATCGAAAAAACATGCAGGCTATACAACTTTCTGAGTCAGATAAATATCACTTAAAACAGCGCAATAAGATAGAGACTTTATTCAGTTTATTGAAAGGTCAGTACAATTTAGTGACAAGCAAAGCACGTAGTGTTCATGGATTTCTAGGAGGGATTTACGCGTCCTTGTGTGCATATCAACTGATCCATAAAAATAAGCCAACAATTCAAATTATGAAGTCATCGGCTTAAGCAGGATTCGGGTATTTATAGAAACAACAATTTATGAGATTAAACAGACTATAAATACAACAATGTAATTCATCCACTTTTATAGAATTAAAGGACTAGGGCGACTTATACATACATATATATTCCCAAGAGGTAATTCCCGATGGCTAAACCAGATGAAGAACTGAATGAAGAGTTTCCAGAAGAAGAATTAGATCCACAAGAGAAACAGGATCGAGAGATTCAACGCGGTCAGTTAGGCGTGAATCAAGACCCTCAGGTGAAAAGAGATCAAATACGTCAAAAACATCAGGATGAAGAAGAAGAGAATCCATAATTTATTTTATAAATCTGGAGTTGGGTTGCTTTTTGTTCAAAGTAAGAAAAATTTATAAAATGATGGTGCGGCCAGCGGGACTCGAACCCACGCCACAGGCTTCGGAGACCTGTACTCTATCCAGTTGAGCTATGGCCGCAGCTTTTTGGAATGCGCACATCATAACAAAAAAATGCATAAGGTAAAGCAACTATCTATAACTTCGTTATTTTTATGCCTATCCTTTATACAGTGTGCCAAAACAGCAACAGAGAATTCCATGTGAATGACTTGGTTTATTCTGCAAGATCACTCACAATATCTCAACTTTTCACCATTTGAGATCTCTATGACTGATGCGCTGACATTAAGGGATTTGTCGAAGACCTATGGAAATGGTTTTCAGGCACTTAAAGGAATTAACTTAACTGTACCTGAAGGTGAATTCTATGCCCTACTAGGACCTAATGGCGCGGGCAAGTCCACTACTATTGGTATTATCAGTTCATTAACAAGAAAAACCTCTGGAACCGTTGAAATTTTTGGTCACAATCTGGATACTCACCCTTCTGAAGCCAAACAATGTTTAGGCGTGGTACCCCAAGAATTTAACTTCGCCCAGTTTGAAAAAACCTTTGATATTCTAGTCACTCAAGCCGGTTATTACGGTATTCCTAAAAAAATTGCCCAAGCGCGTGCTGAAGAATATTTAAATAAACTGGGTCTTTGGGAAAAACGTTCTACTCAAGCTCGCATGCTTTCAGGGGGTATGAAACGTCGCCTGATGATCGCTCGTGCGATGATGCATGAACCAAAATTATTGATTCTGGATGAACCAACAGCCGGTGTGGATATCGAATTGCGTCGTTCCATGTGGGATTTTCTTAATGAAATGAACGGTAATGGTACTTCTATTATTTTAACGACTCATTATCTGGAAGAAGCAGAGATGTTGTGTCGTCAAATTGCGATTATCGATCGTGGTGTGATCAAAGAAGATACCACCATGAAGAATTTCCTGAATCAGCTCAATGAAGAATCCTTTATCTTCGATCTGGCTGCACCTATTGAGCCATTAAATATTGAAATTATTGGTGTGAAATTTAATTTAGTAGATCCAATGACCTTAGAAGTGACACTGGATAAAGCCCATTCCATGAATGATTTGTTCCAGTTACTGGAATCACAGAACATTCAGGTACGCAGTATGCGTAACAAGTCAAACCGCTTAGAAGAACTATTTGTGAAAATGGTCGAGAAAAATCTGGATGGAGCTGCACAATGAATATAAATCAGCTCGGCGTCGCCTTATATACCATCGTTCATAAAGAAGTTCGCCGCTTTATGCGGATCTGGCCGCAAACTTTACTGCCACCTGCCATTACCATGAGTCTATATTTCGTGATCTTCGGTAATCTGGTCGGTTCACGTATTGGGGAAATGGGCGGGTATAGCTATATGGAGTTTATTGTCCCCGGTCTGATCATGATGGCGGTGATTACCAATAGTTATGCCAACGTCTCCTCCAGTTTCTTTAGCTCAAAATTTCAGAAAAGCATTGAAGAGCTAATCATGAGTCCAGTACCTTTACATGCCATTTTATGGGGATATGTATTGGGTGGTGTAATTCGTGGTCTGTTGGTTGCGATTATTGTCAGTGCCATGAGCCTGTTTTTTGCAGACCTTTATATTACCAACTGGTTTGTGACTATATATACAGTACTCATTACCTCGCTATTATTCTCTCTAGGCGGTTTTATTAATGCTGTCTATGCCAAATCTTTTGATGATATCTCGATCATCCCGACTTTTGTACTCACACCACTGACCTATTTAGGCGGTGTGTTTTATGCGATTTCAGCCTTAAGTCCGTTCTGGCAAAATCTCTCTTTAGTTAACCCGATCGTATATATGGTCAATGCGTTCCGTTTCGGCATTTTAGGTCATAGCGATGTCAATGTTTCCATTTCATTGGTCGTGATTACTTTCTGGTGTGCCGTGCTTTACGGTATTGCTTACTATTTATTGTCTCGTGGTTCAGGAATGCGTGAATAATGAGTGTAGAACATTCTCTCCTTGGTAAAGACACCAACTACCCAACAGAATATCAGCCCGATATTTTGTTCCCGATTTCCCGTGCGCCTGCCCGTGAAAAATATGCCCATGTTGAAGCTATTCAGCAAGGCAAAGACTGGTGGCATGTTTTTGAAATTTCTTGGTTAAATGCTATCGGCGTGCCTCAAGTGGCGATTGGTCGGATTACCCTGCCAGCATTTTCCCCAAATCTCATTGAATCAAAATCTTTAAAGCTGTATTTCAATAGCCTGAACTTTGCCAAGTTTGATTCGAAAGAGGCTTTTATTACAACTGTTGAAAAAGACCTCTCAAAAGCTGCTGGTGCTGAAATCACACTGGATCTTTTCCATGTTGATGAACTTGAAATTTCTAAGCCTGAGGGTATCTGTATTGATGACCTGACTCCGGAACGCCTGGAAAATCATCCGGACGCTTCTTTATTGTCTTTAGATCAGCAAAGCGATGAAAATATCGAAGTGCAACTCTATTCACATTTATTAAGAAGTAACTGCCCAGTCACTGGACAACCGGACTGGGGTACAGTATTTATACGCTATCAGGGCAAAAAACCTTGTTATAAGAGTATTTTGGCTTATATTATTTCGTATCGTCAGCACAACGGTTTTCACGAACAATGTGTGGAACAGATGTTTGCCGATATCTGGCAAAATCTGAAACCGGAAAAGCTGATGGTATATGCGACCTATACACGCCGTGGTGGATTGGATATCAACCCTTGTCGTGTATCGGATTCCACATGGATGCCTCGCCCTATTCGTTTAGCGCGACAATAAAAAACATTGAGGTTTAAGAATGCCTTTTTTTGGTTTTATTCCTTCTGCAGAACTATTAAATACAATTCAGACTGCACAGAAAAATAAAAACTCGAGTGAACCGCTTTATCCACTGCGTGATAAAACCGCATTAATGATTAATGATGAAATTATTGATGCAATTCTCACGGAACTGGTACGCCGTTTTCCTGCGAGCGAAAAACGCGATACGGCAGAAAAACTGGCGGGCTATATCAAGTCCACTGTGGCAGTGTTACTGAAACAGTTGCTGGGTAAAGCGCCAAATGAAGTCGTCAAAGAGTCGATTGCTTTTTCTGAACGCAGCCTGTTTAAAGATCCGGAAGGAAACTTCCGTATTGGTGAGTCTCTGGATGCCAATCTGGTCACCAACCTAAAACACCATTATGCAGCATTAAAAGCTGGCCAAAGTGTCGATAAGCAGAGTCTCAGCAATCTGTACAAACAGTTTGGTGAAGCAACTGTACGTCATTTTATGGTCGACTTTAATAAAACCTTAGATTTAGGCATGATTAAACGCAAGGCTGCTGATATTGGTGCTTCAGCTGTAATCAAAGCGATTAATATTGCAGCAGATAAAATCATCCTGAATTTAAATAAGGATGAGTTGCAGGCGATGGCAGAATATCACGACACTTTATTCTTTACTGAATAAAGCCGCATATTTATTCAAAAAATGCAGATTAAGCCTGACTTCGGTCAGGCTTTTTTGTGGCTTAAGAAATAGCTTGTTACAGTTATTGTGAACTAAAATACAAAATGCTGAAAAAACAACCAACCTTTTCCTGTTTTTAAGGGAGTTTATATGACTCCTATTCATCAGAATGTTATCTTTAATATTGCCTCTAATGCCAGAAAATTGAGAAAAGTGAATTGATCTTTTTCATGGCACGATTCAAATGACATAGCCACAAACCTACCAAAAAATTGGAAATCATACCAAGATGTTGAAATCGAATTTTTATAAAAAATTGAAGCAGCTTTCGATCCTTGTCAGTGCATTCGGACTCAGTAGTTTAAGCCTGGCCAACGATTTTCAATATCATCCCTCTTATGCCAGTTTCAAACAGAACACTATGCAGACCTATGGTCTAAGTGCTCAGCAAGTAGACAGTGCAATGACGGGAGCAAAAAATCTTCCAAATATTATCAATATCATGAATCGCCCAGGTGAAAGTAAGCCATGGTATGCCTATAAGACCAATTTTTTGTCTGAAGGCACGATTCAACGCGGTGTACGTTTCAAGCAGCAATATGCTGCAACATTAAATCGCGCCGAGCAGCAGTTTGGTGTACCACAATCGATCATTTTGGGTATTTTGGGGGTTGAGACCGGTTTTGGCAGCAACAAGGGTTCATTTGTGACCCGTGATGCACTGGCAACTCTTGGCTTTGGTTATGAACGTCGTGCGCAATACTTCCAGGATGAACTGGCGGCATTGATCGCATGGTCATATAAGGATGGTGTGTCAGCATCCTCAATCGTCGGTTCTTATGCAGGTGCTGTCGGCTATCCGCAGTTTATGCCAAGTAATATTCCAAAGTATGGGGTCGACTATGATGGTAATGGCCATATCGATCTACGTAATTCTGCGGTAGATGCGATTGGTTCAATTGCAAACTATCTGGCTCAAAATGGCTGGCAACGAGATCAGCCAATTGCCTTTCCTGCCCGTTATAGCGGTTCGAATCCTGATTCTGTCATCGCCAAGGATCTCACACAGCCAACGCCTTATGGAGTAGTCAAAACCCAAGGGATCAGTCCGATGAATCCGATTGTTCGTATTGATGATCTTGATATGGTCAATGTCATTCAATTACAAGAAAATTATGGACCGATTTACTATATTACTTATCCGAATTTTCAAGTGATTACCACGTACAATCGTAGTCGTATGTATGCCACTGCATTGTGGCTTTTAGGTACAGAAATTACGAGCCGATAACAGTAAAAATTACTACATACTATTAAAGTCAAGATTTTTATTAAACAAAATGCCTAAATTTTAGGCATTTTTTACGCCTTGTTACAATATTGATTATTTTTTAATCACTCATTGTTTATTTTGCGTACTTTTTTTAACTATTTTAATTAAACACTAGACAGCCAGTTGCCAGCATGAATATTATCCAATTCGTTAAATGTAGTTGCATAAGTTAAATATCAGGCATGTTTATAGGGTTATCAGCTACTTAGGCCCAATCTAATGAAACATGCTGTTAGGAGTTGATTCAATGCATTCTTCTTTTCTGAAGTATTTTATGGCCATCGCCGTGACCGTTACCCTAACGCAATCGCAAGCAGATATGGTTCAGTCATCATCATTCAATAATGATCATGACAATTCGCGTCTTGCAGCGCGTGTATTAAACAAAGAAGCTCAAAGCTTCAATTCAAATTTCACAAATTTGAACAGCCTTTCAATCACTGAGCGTTCTGGCGATAAAGTTCGTCGTCAAACCATTGCAGCAAAAATTGCAATTCCTGCAGAAGAGCCTTCAGTGATTGAGAAACTGAACAATGTTGCTTCAAACACAGTTCGTAAATTCAGTCAGACAGGTACAGCATCTTGGTATGGTCGTCAGTTCCATGGCCGTAAAACTGCCAGTGGTGAAACATTCGATATGAATGCAATGACTGCTGCACACCGTAGCCTGCCATTAAACTGCTTTATCCGCGTGACCAACAAAAACAATGGTAAGAGCGTGGTTGTGAAGGTGAATGACCGTGGTCCATTCCATGGCAATCGTGTTCTAGATTTATCTTACGGTGCTGCTAAACAGCTTGGTATTACCAATGCTGGTACTGCACATGTCAATATTGAGCGTGTAGATGGTCCAAACTCATAAGATTTGACCGCTCTACATTTAACTCAAAAGCCACAGTCATGTGGCTTTTTTATTTGGTGATGTAGAGCAGGAATTCGAACTGCTTTTATCCTTAATACTGTCGATGTTATTCCATTCAGGTATAAGCCTTCTCTAACCCTTATCAACCCACTATCGATTTCATTTTGACCATACCTCCAAACTGTTTTATATTTTGAAAACTAACAGTACGTTCATGGATGGGAGCGATAGAATGAAAACAATATCCGAATGGTTAGATGAATATAGTGAAAGTCATCAAAACAAAACCAACAAACTGATCCATTGGGTCTGCGTGCCTACCATCTATTTTTCCATTATTGGAATCATGGCGCACTTTAGCGCTTTACTGACTGCCCTGCTCTTGGTTCTGGCTTTTGTGTTTTATGCACGTTTAGATATCGTACTGGCTGTAGCAATGGCAGCGCTAACCCTGATGATGGCCTGGTTCATCTGGGTTTTACCTGTAGGTGTCGGTTTCTTTATAGCCTTGTTTGTTTTTGCCTGGATTGGGCAATTTTATGGACACAAAGTCGAAGGTAAAAAGCCTTCTTTCTTTAAAGACCTTCAATTCCTTCTCATTGGCCCGTTATGGTGCATGGATGCCTATTTAGGCAAAGTCCTACCTAAATGGAAATCTCGTCAATCTGAGGCAATACAGTGCGCTTAAAGCGTATGTAATATCATTACATTTATAAAACCAAGGAAAATTCCCTTATTGATAGGTTTTTCCTTGGTGTTTTAACCAACCGCTGATGTGCTTATTGGATGGATCATGATGGGTCCAATGAATCACCCCACCTTTGTCGCTATATTCATATTCACCAAAAAACTCAACCTGATCACCTTTTTGAATATTCTGGATGCGTGGCGCCAGATCAATATTGTGCGCAACCAATACAGTTTGACCAGTAGATAATTCCAGAATAAATTTCTGATGACGGGAACCTTCATTATCATCTTTTAATAACGCTACCACCTTACCGCTCGCCTGAACCTGAAGATCACTTTGTCTTTGCTGGTAAGCTTGCTCTATACGCTGGGTATCATCAGAAACCTTATGCGTACTTTTTTGAACATTAGGCTGCTCTTGAATCGCAACTTCTGCTGAAGGTACAAAAGTATTGGTCTGTTGTTTAGATTCTGATAAATCCAGACCTAAATAAGCAGCCACCAAAAGTGCAATGACAGCCCCGATCCCCATATTGGTTTTATTTGCCATAATTTCTCCTTGATCATTCTTTATTTAGTCATAAAAAAAGCCCCATTCGGGGCTTTTTTCTAATTCGTTACCGAATTATTTTGCAGCAGCCTGAGCAGCAGCAACTTCTTCAGCGAAAGAAAGCTCAGCTTTCTTCTCGATACCTTCACCCACTTCGAAACGAACGAAGTTAGCAACAGTAGTACCAGTCGCTTTAAGAACTTCAGCAACTTTCTTGTCGTTGTCGATTACGTATTGTTGACGCTCAAGAACAACTTCGTTCAGGTATTTCTCAACAGAACCTACAACCATTTTCTCAACGATGTTTGCTGGTTTGCCAGATTCAAGTGCTTTAGCTTCAGCGATTTCTTTTTCTTTCGCGATAAGGTCAGCAGGAACTTGTTCAGCGTTTACAGCAACCGGATTGAATGCAGCAATGTGCATTGCCAAGCCTTTACCAGTTTCAGCATCACCTGAGTAAGATACAACAACACCGATACGAAGACCGTGTTTGTAAACAGCAAGGTTTTCACCTTCAACAATTTTCGCACGACGTACTTGGATGTTTTCACCGATTTTTTGAACTAGCGCAATACGAGCTTCTTCTACAGTAGCACCATCTTCAAGTTTAAGTTCAGCGATTTTAGCAGCGTCAGTTTCGTTTGCAGCAAGTGCAGCAGCAGCAACTTTCGCAGAGAAACCAGCAAAGTTTTCGTCTTTAGCAACGAAGTCAGTTTGGCAGTTTACTTCTAGAAGGATTGCTTTGTTGCCTTCTTGAGCAATTGTGATCGCACCGTCAGCAGCAATGTTACCAGCTTTTTTAGCTGCTTTTGCTTGACCAGATTTACGAAGGTTGTCGATCGCTAATTCGATGTCACCACCAGCTTCTGTCAAAGCTTTTTTACATTCCATCATTGCTAGACCAGTACGATCACGCAGTTCTTTAACCATGCTTGCTGTAACTGCAGTCATGTTTATCTCCTAAATTCGGTAGAAAATGAATTCTTTTTAGAACAGAAACGGCCCAGAGGATTCTCATGGGCCGCCTGCATACATAACGCTTACTTTGCCACCATCACGTGTCGCAAAAATGACAAGCTAGCGTCTAACGCATTAAGCCTCAGAAGCAGGAGCTTCTTCTGCTTTAGCTTGTGCATTTGCTTGTGATTGAGCATATTCTTTACCAGCAAGAATCGCATCAGCCATAGCAGAAGCATAAAGTGTTACTGCACGGATCGCATCGTCGTTACCCGGAATAACGTAGTCTACGTTGTCTGGGTTAGAGTTAGTATCAACGATACCGATTACAGGAATACCAAGGTTTTTAGCTTCTTTAATTGCAATCGCTTCGTGATCAACGTCGATTACGAATAATGCGTCAGGTAAACCACCCATGTTTTTAACGCCGCCTAAAGCACGTTCAAGTTTTTCCATCTCGCGGCTACGTTCTAAAGCTTCACGTTTAGTCAGCTTAGCGAAAGTACCGTCTTGAGATTGAGTTTGAAGGTCTTTTAAACGGTTGATAGATTGGCGAAGAGTTTTCCAGTTCGTCAACATACCACCTAACCAACGGTGATCTACGTATGGTTGACCAGCGCGTTGAGCTTGTTCACGGATGATTGCAGAAGCAGCACGTTTAGTACCAACGAACAAAACTTTGTTCTTTTTGCTAGCCAATTGGTTAGCGAAGTTCAAAGCATCATTTAACGCAGGAACAGTGTGCTCAAGGTTGATGATGTGAATTTTGTTACGCGCGCCAAAGATGTATTGACGCATTTTTGGGTTCCAGAAACGAGTTTGGTGACCAAAGTGCGCGCCAGCTTGTAGAAGGTCGCGCATGCTTACGTTGTAATCTGCCATTTTCTTTACCTTAAAGTTTGGGTTAGGCCTCCATATATCCGCATTCTCCACCCTTGCGGGCACCCAGAGTAATGTGACGATATATGTGCGGATTTTTAATACACCATTCCATCAGCCTCGCAAATATATTCACGAAAAAGCATTTGATAAAATGGGCGGCTATTTATACCATAGTCACATACAAATTTCCAAAAGTTTTTAGAGATCATGAACACTACTTATCAAGCTCCCCGTCGTTTAATCAAATCCGCAGAAGATATCGAAAAGATGCGTATCGCTGGACGACTGGCTGCAGAAGTGTTGGATATGATCAAACCGCATATCAAACCCGGCGTAACGACACTGGAATTGGATACGATTTGTCATGACTATATTGTAAATGTGCAGAATGCTATTCCTGCATGTTTAGGTTATGGTGCAGCGCCTGGCCGCCCTGCTTTCCAGCATACAATCTGTACATCTGTAAACCATGTGGTCTGTCACGGGATCCCATCTGAAAACAAGATCCTGAAAAAAGGCGATATTTTAAATATTGATGTCACTGTCATCAAAGATGGTTTCCATGGCGACACCAATATGATGTACATCGTGGGTGGTGAAACTTCAATTCTGGCCAACCGTCTGTGCAAAGTCGCTCAAGAAGCCATGTATCGTGGTATGGCTGTAGTTAAACCCGGTGCAACGATTGGTGATATTGGTCATGCGATTCAAAAATATGTTGAATCTGAACGTTTTAGCGTTGTTCGTGAATACTGTGGCCACGGAATCGGTACAACTTTCCATGATGAACCACAGGTGCTGCATTATGGTCAGCCAGATACCGGGATGGTTCTTGAAGAAGGTATGACTTTTACGATTGAACCTATGGTGAATGCGGGTGTTTGGCAAACCAAACTGTTGGGTGATAAATGGACTGTGGTCACTAAAGACCATAAATTATCGGCTCAATATGAGCACACTCTTTTAGTAACAAAAAATGGCATTGAAGTGCTGACTGCTCGTCCTGAAGAAGATTTGTCACGTTTTAGTGCATAACAACAACACTTTCTCATATAAATGGTCACTTTAAAGTGGCCATTTTTAGTTTATATTTCCCCTATTATTCTCATCCTCAAAGCATATTCTTAGTTCCTGTCTATCTAAACTACCTATCGATGTTCAAGATAAGGTTGCACTGATTCAGCATTTTTTTCGTATATTTTTCCAAATTCTTTTGCCCAATGTGCACCATTTTAGGCTAAGATAATGTGCTTTTTATTTTTTAATCCCTATAAGAAGGAATACTGCCGTGGACGTACGTCTCTCTGATCGTGTGAATGCCATCAAACCGTCCCCTACGCTTGCTGTGACAAACAAGGCTGCTGAACTGAAAGCTGCTGGTCACAACGTTATTGGTTTGGGCGCAGGTGAGCCAGATTTTGATACCCCTCAACACATCAAAGATGCAGCAATTGCAGCAATTAACAACGGTTTCACCAAATACACCGCTGTTGATGGTACGCCAGGTCTTAAAAAAGCAATTATTGCTAAATTAAAACGTGACAATAACCTTGACTATCAAGCAAACCAAATTCTGGTTTCTTGTGGTGGTAAACAGTCTTTCTTTAACTTGGCACTTGCTTTGTTAAACAAAGGTGATGAAGTGATCATCCCTGCTCCATTCTGGGTGAGCTATCCAGACATGGTGATCATTGCTGAAGGTACACCAGTAATCGTGAAATGTGGTGAAGAACAACGTTTTAAAATTACTCCTGAGCAATTAGAAGCTGCGATCACTGACAAAACTCGTCTAGTGGTATTAAACAGCCCTTCTAACCCGACTGGCATGATCTACACTAAAGCTGAATTAGAAGCTTTAGCTGCAGTACTGCGTAAATACCCAGAAGTATTCATCGCATCTGATGACATGTACGAACCAATCCGTTGGGAAGATGAATTCTACAACATCGCAACTGTTGCCCCAGACCTTTACGACCGCACTATCGTATTAAACGGTGTGTCTAAGGCATATGCGATGACAGGCTGGCGTATCGGCTATGCAGCAGGTCCTGCTAAACTGATCGGTGCGATGAAAAAAATCCAGTCTCAATCAACTTCTAACCCAACTTCTATTTCACAAGTTGCTGCAGAAGCTGCATTGAATGGTCCTCAAGACGTTCTTGTACCAATGGTTGAAGCGTTTAAACGTCGTCATGACCTAGTTGTGAATGGCTTGAATGACATTAAAGGTATTTCTTGCCTACCTGCTGACGGTGCATTCTATGCATACGCAAACATCAAACCATTGATCCGTGCGAAAGGTCTGAACTCTTGCACAGAATTCTCTGCTTGGTTACTGGAAGAAACTGGTGTTGCAGTCGTTCCTGGTGATGCATTCGGTCTAGGCGGTTTCATGCGTATCTCTTACGCAACTGCTGACGAAGTATTAGTTGATGCACTTGCACGTATCAAAAAAGCTGCTGATTCTATCGAAGGCGTTGATGAGGCGATTGCTTCGATCGAAGCTGAAAAAGCTGCAAAATAATCTAATTGATTAGATGAAAAAACCCGCGATGATCGCGGGTTTTTTTATGCAGTTTGTATATGCTTACGGTATTTAAGTGCCAAGCACAGCAAGCACATCAATGCAGCGAAGGTATATGAAATAGCCAGCATCCACCAAAAGCCATGAATTCCCAATGCATTGAAACCAATATTCATAAATGAAATAGGATGATAGGCAACATACCAACCTCCACCTAAACCAAGTACCAAAACTGCACCTGTAAAAATAAACATGGGCAATACCACTTCTTTCCAGCAGCGCAGCATATTGACACTAATTACCAGAATGGCATCAAAGATATGCATCCAACACACGAGCATCATCAAACTGAATGCCACAGCCAATACCTGCTGATCACCACTAAATAAAGTAATAATCCCACTCTGAAAAATCCATACAAAACTAGCGAGGCAGAATCCAATCGACACAACAACTACAACTGCTTTTTTGCTTAATTGCCATGCTGAATCAATATGTTCTGCGCCAATTTTTGTCGATACCAAAATACTAAAAGCAGACCCCATTGACATCGGCACCATAAACATCAATCCCGTCAAGCCCAGCATAATTTGATGAGAATTTATAACGATGTCCCCCAAGGGTAAAATCAGCAATGCAATCGCACTTATGGCAAATACATCCACAAACGTGACAACACCATTAGGCACACCAATTCTGAGAATTTTGAGCAAGGTAGCCCAATGTAAAAATGTGCCTGACCACTGTATTTGTAATTTCTTCTCTAGAAATACAAAATAATAAACAAATAACAATAACCACTGTGCAACCAAACTTGAAATGAAAGCACCTTGCACACCATAAGCAGCGATATAACCTTCAACACCAAAAATCAGGCAATACCCTAATAACCCCTTGATGATTAAATACAAAATATTGGCATAAAATACACGTTTAGCCTGCCCACAAGTTTGCGTCAGAATATATAGAATACGTAATAAAAGATGTCCTGGAATTACCCATGCCATTAACCACAAACAGGGTGTAATCAGGGCTTGCAGTTCAGCATCAGCTTTTAAAAGATTCAATAAGGGTGTGGCATGGGTAAATAACCAAGCTGCCAAAACAGATAGTGTAAGTACAATCAAAATACTTTGTTTCACAATCTGCTGTATTTCAGAAAAAGCCTGACGCCCATTGGCTTCAGCCAGTTCTTGCATCATGCCTTGCAGAACTCCGACCCCTGAAACAAAACACAATGAATAAATTGAAACACACACAGCCATAGCAGCAACATGCTGGGGTGAAAAATGTGACAGGAAGATCACATCGAATAAACCACCCAGCATAATAATGGCATTACTCAGAAAAATAGGCACCCAAAGATGCAAAAACTGTTTCATTGCAAGATCACTCTATTATTAATTCTTTTCTCGAAATTTATTTTCAAACTGAATTATTTGAGGCTTCGACATACAATGAAAATTACATACAATCCTTGTGCCATAAATCATTATATTTATTATCCTTTATAAAAAAATTACTCACATGCTTTCAATTTTCAGACTATTTACCAGTCCAAAAATTGAAATTCCCTCCTTAAGTTTTTTAATAATGATATAAAAAAGAAAAAATGATAATGACAGGAATAGTATTTCTATTGCATGAAAAGCATACTGATAATACCTTTGCTTTAAACATATAGGATTCTTTAATTAAATAAGAGGAACCAGACATTATGCTCATTTTCAGGAATCAGGTTGCTGAAACATGGCAATGACTTCAGCTTCTGTCATTTTTTGGGTTTGATTGTTAAATGAATAAAATGCTGGCTGATGATCGACATAAATCTCCAAATTAAAATCCAGATCCTCTGGCAGTTGCTCTAAAGTAAATACATTAATATTGGCAAAGGAATGGTCTTTGGTCCGCCAGAAAATAAAAGTACCGCAGGCATTGCAAAAACCACGCTCTGCCCATTCAGAAGTACTTGCAACAGATAAATGCTGCTGATCAATAAAGTGAATATTTTCTATATCAATAGACATGAGAGGCCCACTTGTCTGGCGGCGGCACATTGAGCAATGACAGGTGGTCACTTCATGATTTCTAAGCTGCACTTCAAATCGAGTCGCACCACATAAACATCTCGCTTTCATGATTATTCTTCCTCGATATTATTATTTTTAATCATTTTACCGGATTCATTATAAGTAAAAGGCTTTGTACATTTCCTCATACAATTTTTTATTGCTGATCGAAGCACCATCTGCCTAAACTTGTCATTCAAATCCAGTATTTAAAATAATAAGGACAAGCTATGGATCTCAAGAATCTTTCAGGTTTGCAGATTATGCAAGAGATGCTTAAGGGCAACCTGCCTATGCCTTCTATGGCAACCACTATTCCCATGTCTGCAAGCGAAGTTGAACCGGGACATGTGACCTTTCTTGTAAAAGCTGATGAACGCCATCTGAATCCTATGGGAGGTGTACATGGCGGTTTTGCTGCAACTGTTTTAGATACAGTAACAGGCTGCGCGATTCATACTTTACTTGAAGCAGGTGTCGGTTATGGCACAATTGATTTGAATGTAAAAATGTGTCGTCCAATTCCTCACAACCAAGAACTAAAAGCAATCGGAAAATCAATTAATCTCAGTAAAAATCTAGGTATTTCTGAAGGTCAAATTCTGGATGACGAAGGTCGCATTTATGCCCATGCCACAGCAACCTGCATGATTTTTCGCAATTCTGACCATTAAGGTGTTTAAGACTTAAAGTACGCTCCATTTCCCTTGCAGTGCTTTTACCAGTTTCGGTTGGGTCAAAGCCCGATATTCGAAATAGTGCTTGGAAACATTCGCCACACTCAATTCCCGAGTTTCTTTAGCAGAAGCTTGCCACACTTTAGACTGGTTCGATCCGGTCAGAAGATTGCCAGCAAGCGCATAAATATAAAGATCTTTTTTCTGAGCTTTAGGCGTATTTAGGAATATTTCAAAACTAAATTGGCGTTCTTGTTCGACCAGCCACTTTTCTGCAAACCATAATTGCAGCAAGTCACCCAGATACAATTGTTTGATCGCTAAGGGCCATAAACGGATTTCTGCACCAGCCACAGGGGTAAAGTATTGAGCTGAATCTTGAATAATATCGAGATAATGATCTTGATAAAAAGGCAGCTGAGAGAAGATTTGAGGGATAGTGAGCGTATTCATTCGCTTTCTCCGGTTTAGCCATTTTTGTGCTGGCAAGTAGGTTTAAATCCACACTGTTTGACCATTTGGTCAAACGACTTTATGTTTTCAATCTAACAAGTGAAATTTGTTTTGACAAGCATTTTTTAAGAATTTAATGCAATCGTTTAAATTAAAATCAGATAAGTGCAATTTGTAATAAATATGACAGTTTTTGCTTGACCCTTGGTAAAATCTCTCTATAATCGCATTCAGATTCTCCCATAGCTCAGTCGGTAGAGCGACGGACTGTTAATCCGCAGGTCCCTGGTTCGAGCCCAGGTGGGAGAGCCAAATTCAAGAAAGCCCGCAGCATTAAAGCGGGCTTTTTTATTGCCTGAAATTTCATTTATAAAATGATTCAATTCTTTTTTCTCTTATATATTCTCACCTTGCCCTTTTATTTACCTAGTTAGATTGGCTTATATTTTCATTTAATCAAATGTGTTTATACATACTTATTTTTAGTTGATAGCACCGTTTACTATCTTGCATGATACTAATTTCTCCACTCTTACTGTAATAAACATCAGATTAAATTCTATATTGCTTAGGCTATTTTAAATTCTTTTAATAAATAAGTTAGCTACAGATTCTTTATATTTATAAAAAAATCCCCCAATTTGGAGGATCTTTTTTGATGTCTTAATTAAGTAGCTTCTTAAGCTGCTTTTGCAGGCACACCACTATGGAAACGAAATATTTCATCTGGACTGAGAATCAGATTCTTTTCCACTTCCCGAATATGATCAATACGACTCTGAATATCTTCTTGCGGATTTTTCAGTTTTGCAGTTTTGGCTACATCTAAAGCTAAGGCCAAGTAGTCCTCAAAATGACGAGATTCAGATTTTAGTAGATAACGGTAGTAACGCCCTAGTTCTTCATCTACCAGCGGTGCAAGCGCATAGAAACGCTCACAAGAACGTGCTTCTACAAAAGCACCTATCACCAGCACATCAATCAGCGCCTCTGGCTCATAGGTCCGGATTTCCTTACGCAAACCACCCGCATAACGCCCTGCACTGAGTCCAATCCATTGCTGGCCACGCTTATTCATGAATTCCAGCACTTGCTCATAGTGCAGCATTTCTTCACGTACCAGTTGCGCCAGTTTCACCTGTAAATCTACGAAGAAGCTATAGCGGAACATTAGGTTCATTGCTGTACTGGCTGCTTTCTTCTCACAGTTGGCATGATCCTGCATCAGGATCTCCAGATTCTGTAATGCCTCATCGAGCCATGCTTTTGGTGTTTCACAACCTAAGAAGCCAATGACAGGCTTCATCAGTTCATCATAATCAATATTTGACATATGTTTCGCAATCTTAACGCGCAGCTTTAATTACAGCTTTCATTTGTTGAACCGCTTGCGCCAGTCCAACAAAAACTGCATCAGCAATAATCGAGTGACCAATATTTAATTCATGAATTTGAGGGATCGCAGCAATTGGAGTGACATTATCCAGGTTCAGACCATGACCTGCATTGACCACCAAACCTTTAGATGCTGCATACTCTGCCCCTTTGATAATACGCTCTAGTTCAACCTGCTGTGCTTCAGGCGTTGCTGCATCGGCATAAGCACCTGTATGAAGCTCAATTGTAGGTGCACCACACGCCACTGCCGCATCAATCTGGGCAATATCTGCATCAATAAATAGCGACACGTCACAGCCAATCGCAGATAATTCCTGAGTGGCTTTTTTCACATCTTCAAAATGACCAACGACATCCAGACCACCTTCAGTTGTCACTTCCTGACGCTTTTCTGGCACAAAGCAGACATGCTGTGGCTGGATTTCTTTAGCAATCGCAACCATTTCATCAGTTACGGCCATTTCCAGATTCATATGGGTAGTTAATACCGGACGCATACGACGTACATCTTCATCCTGAATATGTCGGCGGTCTTCACGCAAATGCAGGGTAATTCCCTCTGCACCGGCCTGCTCACAGATCAATGCAGCATTGACTGGGTCTGGGTACGTCGTACCACGTGCTTGTCTTAAAGTTGCGACATGGTCAATATTGACACCAAGTAATGCAGCCATAATATTTTCCTAACTACGATTGAGATTGAGAATTTTGGATCCACAATTGTCGACTTTTCAGTGGTCGGTCACCGAGTAAAGCAGTGATCACCTGTCGATATAGCTTCGTCAGTAATTGTAACTGTTCTGGATTAAAATCCCTACCATTTTCATAGTGCTGCATTGTTAAAATCTGCTGACCTGACATGGTTGAGCGCAAGGCTTTAGCCGAAGGCATAAAACCTTCATTCAACTGAAAATAGTAATGTTGCAAGGGATTGATCTGTGCCTGATTGGCATCGACCGAAAAATCCAGTTCATAGCCAAGTTCTTCTAATAAGATATGTTCAAACTGGCGTAAAACCTGTTTTAAATAAGTATTGGGATTTTCTTGATCGGAGAGTTTTTGCAAGGCATTCAATGTTTCGCCATATTTGGCAAAGGTCAGCGGCATTTGCACTTCAAGCGGACATAAACGCAACAGGATTTCATTCAGATAAAAGCCAGAAAAAAAGGCATCGCCGAAAAAAAAGATCGGCTGATTAACAATTTCTAATTTGGTGAAGTTTTTCAGTTCAGATTTGCCTGAGGCTAGCAAGCTGATGGGTTGATATTGGGGTGGTGGATTTTGTCTTAATATCCCATCGATACGGCCATATTCCTGGGTAAATAAATGCACAATATGACTGCGATCGCGATATTTACGATGATGAATCAGGTATCCATGCAGCACTTCATTACGCATAGGCTGCTTCTTTAGTCTTTATTCTTTTTTGATTTTTTCTCTTCTTCTTCATCATCCCCATCAGGAATGGCGGCACCCACAACAGCCGCGGTCCCTTTGACCGCGTACTTTGTGGTTTTATAGGCAACTTTGGCAGGAACGGTCACTACTTTATGAATACAGCCCTGCAAAAATAAAACACATGCAATGACTGCCAGAAATTTCATCATGATCCGTTCCCGTCCAATTTAAATGTCGCTATAACCTAGACTTTTCAGTGCCCGCTCATCATCAGACCAGCCGCCTTTGACTTTCACCCAAAGCGTTAGCATGATTTTCTGCTCGAACATTTTTTCCATGTCGACACGAGCATCCATACCGATTTTTTTCAGCTTGGAGCCTTTTTCACCAATCACAATGGCTTTCTGGCCAGCACGATCAACGAAAATAGTCGCATCAATATAAGTACATGCCGGCTTCATACGACCTGTTTTTTCGTTCAGGGTCGGCTCTTCAGTTTTGAAAGATTCGATCTGAACAGTTAAATCGTATGGTAGTTCTTCACCTAACTGACGCATGATCTTTTCACGGATAATTTCAGAGGCCAGGAAACGCTCTGAACGATCAGTGAGCTGATCCAGTGAATATAGCGGTGGCTGGAATGGCAGGTACTTGGCAATCGTATCGCGTAAGTGTTCGAGGTTGGCACCACGAAGTGCAGACACTGGTACGATTTCAGCAAAGTTCATCAGTTTGGCACGTTCACGAATCAGCGGTAAGGCCTCATTCTTGTTCTCGAACGTGTCCAGCTTGTTGATTACCAGAATCACCGGCATATCCGCATTTTTTAATTTCTCCAGAACAAGCTCATCGTTCTGGGTCCATTTTTGTGCATCAACTACAAACAGCACCAGGTTCACGTCACGCAATGCAGAGTGCGCAGCTCGATTCATCATTTTATTGATGGCACGCACTTCTTTCTTATGCATCCCCGGTGTATCAACAAATACTGCCTGAGATTTTTCACGTGAATCAATCCCTACGATTTTATGACGTGTGGTTTGTGGCTTACGTGAAGTAATCGAAAGTTTCTGGCCCAGTAAGTGGTTCATCAAGGTTGATTTACCCACGTTTGGGCGTCCGACAATCGCCACGAAACCGCTGCGATAATCAGAAGGAATTTCAGTACCCTGTGCACTGAAAAATTGACTAATCAAGTCATTGCTGTCGCTTTGCGACTCGTGATCAGCATCAATGTGATCGGAATGAGTAGTCATTAAGACTTATGCTCCAAATGTTTTAAAATATCTGCCGCAACCGCCTGTTCAGCGAATCGTCGGCTTGAACCTTCACCGGCCATGACCGGTAAGCCTTCTACCTGGCATTCCACTTTGAAATGCTGGTTCGGGGCATCACCCTGAATATCTACAACCTCGTAAACTGGGAGAGGTTTTTTACGTGCTTGTAAATATTCCTGTAGGCGTGATTTAGGGTCTTTCAGCTGGTCAGTTGGTTCTATATTGTCTAAATACGGTTCGTACCATTTTAGCACAATCGCCTGTAGTACAGTGAGATCACCGCAATCCACATAGATCGCACCAATAATGGCTTCGACCGTATCCGCAAGTATAGACTCACGATGATGACCACCCGATTTCAGCTCACCCGTACTGAGAATCAGGTTCTGACTCAATTTTAGATCATTAGCAATTTTCCCTAACGCTTCCTGTCGGACAAGAGTCGCACGCATACGCGTCAGACGGCCCTCGTTTTCCTGCGGGTAAGCAGTAAAGAGATAATTGGCTATGATCATCCCTAAAAGAGAATCGCCTAGAAATTCTAGGCGTTCATAGTTGTGTTTATGACTGACTGAACGATGGGTCAATGCCAGTTTTAACAGATCAGCTTGTTTAAACTGATAGCCGATCCGTTTGGCAAGACGCTCATCATTTAGTTTTGACTGTGCTTTGATCAAAATCTTTCTCAAACTTCATCACTAAATCGATATTCATTATAAAATTCTTGCGAATTTCATAATTCTTGTGCACCTGTAAACCATCAGTGTTGGTTACCTTGGCAATTTCATCAAACTTCAGATCGCGAATATTGTTCATTTCTAAACGCTGACCCATCTGCTGACGAAATTTTTCTGGTGCAATATTTGCCGGAGAACTCTTTAAAAGTTCCTCAATCTGATTGTCCACCATACGATCATCAAAGTATGGCCCCCAAACTGCAATCGCCACTTTGGCAAGAAAAGCAAACCCCACGATTGCAAATAAAATTCCAATATACGAAGCACCTTGTTGATGTTTCATTTTTTATTTTCCTGACTGAAATAATTAATCGATTATTCCGTTTCGACTAAACGATGGCAGTTTAAAGCCAGGTTCTTTATGCATCCAGATATAGAATGCGCGACCTGTTAAGTTTTCTTCCGGAACAAAGCCCCAGAAACGACTGTCAGCACTTTGATCGCGATTATCCCCCATCGCAAAGTAATGACCTTCTGGAACTTTCACTTCCCAATATAAACCATTTTCAGTTGAAAACTTACCATTTTCTATATAGTTAAGGAATGGAGCCTGACGAGCTACATTTACTCCTTCCAGTTCACGCATAGTGAAAGTATGTTCGCCAATGGTTTCTTTATGATAAATCGAATTTGGCGTATCCAGGCGATCTTTTTCACGGCTGAATTCTACTGGAACTTTTGCTACTTTCTCACCATTAATGGTTAACTGGCCATGATCATAAACAATATGATCACCTGGCAAACCAATTACACGTTTGATATAGCTAATCGTTGGTTGTGGCGGATAGCGGAAGACCACGACATCACCACGTTCCGGGCTACCTGTATCCAGAATTTTTGTATTTACAATTGGTAATTTCACACCATAGTCAAATTTATTGACCAGGATAAAATCACCGGTTTCCAGTGTTGGAACCATGGAGTCTGATGGAATATTGAAAGGTTCGTACAGGAAAGAACGCAATACTAAAACGACGGCCAAAACCGGCCAGAAATCATAAGCCCAGGTAATAATGAAGTTTTCATTGCCCTTGCCTTTGGTCTGTCGTTGTTTCAGAACAAACTTATCCAGCAACCAGACCGCGACGAAAAATAAGGTCGCAGGAACAAGAATCAAATTAAAATCAAAATCCATGGGCTTATTATCCTTATAGTATTAGCGTTCGACTTTCAGTACAGCTAAGAACGCTTCTTGTGGAATTTCAACACTACCCACCTGTTTCATACGTTTCTTACCTTCTTTCTGTTTTGCAAGAAGTTTCTTCTTACGTGATACGTCACCACCATAACATTTTGCCAATACGTTTTTACGCATTGCTTTTACGGTAGAACGGGCAATAATTTGCGCACCAATGGCCGCCTGAATTGCCACATCAAACATCTGACGAGGAATTAGATCTTTCATTTTTTCAACCAGTGCGATCCCACGATGACGTGCATCCTGACGGTGGCAGATCATTGCTAAAGCATCGACTTTTTCACCATTGATCAGGACATCCACTTTCACCAGTGATGAACTTTCAAAACGCACAAAGTTGTAATCTAGTGACGCAAAACCGCGTGAACAAGATTTCAATTTATCAAAGAAATCCATCACCACTTCGGCCATTGGAATTTCAAAAGTAACAGATACCTGATTCGCCATGAACTTCATGTCTTTTTGTACGCCACGGCGCTCAATACATAGGGTCATGACATTACCCAGGTATTCCTGTGGCACGAGGATATGACATTCTGCAATTGGTTCACGCAGGTCTTCAACAGTTGAACCATCTGGCATTTTTGACGGGCTGTCGATGTAAATGGTATTGCCATTCTTCATCACTGCTTCATAAATTACTGTTGGTGCTGAAGAAATCAGATCCAGATCGTATTCACGTTCTAAACGCTCTTGTACGATCTCCATGTGCAGCATACCTAAGAAGCCACAGCGGAAACCGAAGCCTAGAGCATCAGAACTTTCTGGTTCAAAGAACAGCGCAGAGTCATTAATTTGCAGTTTATGCAATGCTTCACGGAAAGGTTCAAAATCACTGGAATCAATTGGAAACAAGCCTGCATATACCTGTGGTTTTACTTTTTTGAAACCAGGTAATGTTGGAACTTCTGGAGTAGTTGCCAGTGTAATGGTATCACCCACTGGTGCACCAAAAATGTCTTTAATACCGGCAATCACGAAACCAACTTCACCCGCTTCAAGGATATCGGTTTCAGTATGCTTCGGATTAAAAATACCGACTGAAGTGATGATATGTGTCTGACCAGTCGATTTCACCAGCATCTTGTCGCCCTTGCGAACACGACCCTGTTTCACACGAACCAGAGATACTACGCCCAGGTAATTATCGAACCACGAGTCCACAATCAGTGCTTGTAGCGGTGCATCACGATCACCTGTAGGAGCCGGAATCGTATCTACCAAGGTTTCTAATACACTTTCAATACCTAGACCGGTTTTTGCTGAACAGGTCGGTGCTTCAGTCGCTTCGATACCAATAATATCTTCAATTTCCTGAATTACACGTTCAGGCTCGGCCTGCGGTAAATCAATCTTGTTCAGTACAGGAAGAACTTCAAGCCCCTGTTCAATCGCAGTATAGCAGTTTGCTACAGACTGGGCTTCTACCCCCTGGGCAGCATCTACCACCAACAGTGCACCTTCACACGCAGCAAGAGAGCGCGACACTTCATAAGAGAAATCCACGTGTCCCGGCGTATCAATGAAGTTCAACTGATATTCCTGACCATTAGGATGCTTATAGTTCAAGGTCACAGAAGTGGCTTTAATAGTAATCCCACGTTCGCGTTCAAGCTCCATGGAATCGAGTACCTGTGCCTGCATTTCACGATCCTGCAAACCACCACAAGTTTGAATGAACCGATCCGCCAGAGTCGATTTACCGTGGTCAATATGCGCAATAATCGAGAAGTTACGAATGTTTTTAATATCAACAGATTTTTTAGCTTGCGCCATGGGCTACCTTGAGAAAAAAACGCGCCATGCAATTTAAAAAGTCATTGCATAACAAAAGCCGAATAGAAATTGCCGAGGATTATAGCAGAATGGAGATACAGAAAAAGAATTATCTTTCTTCTCTCTTAGCTGTCTTAAGCACATGACCAGTTTTTTCTTATTTTTCTTTTCCTCAGCTTTTATCCAAGAAAACAGCTTGTTAAATGGGCTGCTTCCTATTTGGTAGCTCCCCTCTATTCAATCTCGATATCATCACCTTATTAGATTGATTCTTCTCTTATCGCCTTTGCTTCTTCTCTCAAATATAAATTAGAAAAATCATAAGGATTAATACTGTCTGAGAGGGGCTGATAGGCTTGGGTAAAACTTGGCGACATACGCTTCGGGCGACCCGACGCAATTTCGATACAGGCCCACTGCGTGCTACCGGTAAATAGGACATTCTGATCCTGTGGACGATAAAAAGCATACTGTCTGAATGAGTACAAGGCATTCAGATCACTTAACCAGGTTCTTAAAATCAGCTCATCCCCTTCAAATGCCGCTTTGCGATACTGGACATGATGTTCAACTGCAACCATGGCATGTTTAAGTTGCAAATATTCATTTAAACCGAGTCCTAATTGCTCGATATGGGCCGAGGCCACATCCTGCATCCACTGCACATAAACTACGTTATTCACATGTCCTAGACGATCAATATGTTCAGGTTGTACCTTCAAAACTTGGTCAAAAATACCGGTCACTTTTCTCTAATCCTTTATCGCAATTTTTTCTATGTACAGAGTCTACAGAAATTATGCCTCGGGTAAATTGTGAAGAATAAAAA
The DNA here is from genome assembly GCF_058599385.1 of Acinetobacter sp. CAU_H_60. Taxonomy (NCBI): domain Bacteria; kingdom Pseudomonadati; phylum Pseudomonadota; class Gammaproteobacteria; order Moraxellales; family Moraxellaceae; genus Acinetobacter; species Acinetobacter sp. CAU_H_60. The sequence continues at coordinate 2,080,455 of NZ_CM178653.1, forward strand.
ACCGCCTATACAAGCGGTCTTTTATTGAAGATTCATTTATTTTATGAAATGCGCATCCCGACAATGGCACGTTGACCCTGACGAATCAGACCGACACGAGCAACACTGCCTTTTTTTAGATCTGCCACAGCTTCCACAAACTGGTTACTGTTCAATATCGCTTTACCATTGATTTGAGTCACGACATCATTTGGCATAATCCGTGCCTGAGCTGCGATCCCGTCTCTGCGAACATCCTGAATGACTACACCACCCTTAATCTCTAAACGTTCTTTTTCAGCCGGGCTTAATTCACGAATAGTAACGCCTAATACCGGACCTTTATTTGGCTGAGCCTGGTTGCCTGCTTTGGCTGGCGTTTCATCTGGCGCAGTCGTTAGAGTTGCATTGATATTACGGCGTTTATCATCACGTAATACTTCTAACTGGATCTGCTGTTTAGGTGCAGAACGGTTCAAATAGTTCAGCAACTGACTAGTGCGTGAAATATCAGTACCATTGTATTTTAAAATCACGTCACCGGCTTGTAGACCCGCTTTAGCCGCTGGCGAGTTTGGTGCCACCTGGGTAATTAAAGAACCTTCTGGCTTAGATAATTTATAAGATTCAGCCAAAGTACGGTCGATATCTTGCAGGCTTACACCCAGATAAGAACGGGTCACTTTACCATCGCGTTTCAGCTGGTCAGCGACTTCCATAGCGACATCAATGGGAATCGAAAATGACAGCCCCATATAACCGCCAGTACCACTGAAGATTCGTGAGTTCACCCCAACCACTTCACCGCGCTGGTTAAATAGCGGCCCACCCGAGTTACCTGGATTCAGGGCCACATCAGTCTGAATAAATGGGACTGCGGTTTCGCCCATCATATTACGCATCTTGGCACTGACAATCCCGGCAGAAGCGGAGTAGTCAAAACCAAAAGGTGAACCGATTGCTAATACGGGTTCACCTACACGTAATTTATCAACATCACCAGTACGCAGTTCCGGGAAACCTGAACCATTGACTTTCAACAAAGCGACGTCGGTACGCTCGTCGCTTCCCACGACTGTCGCATCAATTTCCCGACGATCATTCAAGGTAATTGTCACTTTAGACGCATCTTCAACTACGTGGTGGTTGGTCAGCAGATAGCCATCCTTACTAATAAAGAAGGCACTCCCATATCCGGTTTTTTCCTGCGGTACACGTGGCTGCGGAATAATCACCTGATTACCAAAGAAACGGCGTAAAATTTCAGGAACCTGTTGTTGCAAGAGCTCTTCTTCGCTCATTTTCTTGACAACACTCACACTGACAACTGCCGGACTGACCTGATCAACCAGGTTAGAAAAATCGACGGGTGTTACTGCCTGTAACTGAGCAGCACTCATGGTAACAGTCGCTGCAAATAATCCTTTTTTTAAATCCAGAATTTTCATATAAATTATTCACCCAAATTGTTGATAAATTTATGTAAATAGGTTTTATCACAAACTTCATATATTTTAAGTAACAATATGTTCGAAAGCTTGAATGTTGGCAACCTTTAATTTTTCTAAAGCATTAAGTTAAAGCTTTTATTAATTTTTTTCATCAATAAATGAGCACTTAAACGCTTGCCTTTTGTACAAAAAAGCGCTCTGATTAACGGACTTTTTTCAATTAGCTGATGGACATGTCTAATTTTCCCCTTACCCATCATTTTGACGTGATCATTGTGGGCAGTGGTGGTGCCGGTCTTAGTCTAGCACTTTCTTTGCCTGAACATTTTAATATTGCAGTTCTTGCCAAATCCACCCTGACCGATGCCAGTACCTATTATGCACAAGGCGGCGTTGCAGCAGTACTGGATGAGACAGACTCGATTGAACAGCATATTGATGACACCATGATTGCAGGTGTACATCTGTGTGAAATGGATGCGGTGAAGCAGACGGTTGAAGGTGGTAAGCCTTCGGTGGATTTTCTGCTGAAACACGGCGTCCAATTTACCCTGGATGAGCAGGAACAATTACATTTGACCCGTGAAGGCGGCCATTCACAGCGCCGAATCATTCACGCAGCTGATGCGACTGGGCGTGCCATTTCTACCACGTTGGTACAGCGCGCTCAGGAAAAAGAAAATATTACCATCTTTGAAAATTACATTGCGATCGACCTGATCTGCTCACAAAAACTGGGCTTAGATGGTGAAAATCGCGCTTTAGGTTTATATGCACTCAATGAAGCAAGTGCACAAGTCCATACTTTCTTAGCACCATTTACTGCCCTGGCTTGTGGCGGTGCGATGAAAGCCTATCTTTATACCTCGAACCCTGATATCGCGACCGGTGATGGGATTGCGATGGCTTATCGTGCCGGTTGCCGGGTTGCCAATATGGAATTCAACCAGTTCCATCCGACCTGTTTATATCATCCGCAAGCCCGTTCATTCCTGATTACAGAAGCTATGCGTGGTGAAGGTGCGTATTTGCGCCTTCCTGATGGTGAGCGCTTTATGCTGCGTTTTGATGAGCGCGCAGAGCTGGCACCACGTGATATTGTGGCACGCGCGATTGACTATGAGATTAAACGTCTGGGCATCCGTCATGTCTGGCTAGACATTACCCATAAAGATGAAAGCTTCATTAAGGAACATTTCCCGACCCTTTATGCACGTCTGCTAGAGCTTGGCATCGACATCACTAAGGAAATGATTCCTGTGGTTCCTGCTGCGCATTATACCTGTGGTGGTGTGGTCGTAGATGAAAATAGCCAAACCGATATTGCCGGACTCTATGCCATTGGTGAAACTTCTTATACTGGCTTGCACGGTGCTAACCGCATGGCCAGTAACTCACTTTTAGAATGTTTTGTATATGGCATGAGTGCTGCCAAACATATTCAGGAAAATTTCAAGGCAGATCAAGCACTCCCTGAGGTACCAGAATGGGATGATTCTCAGGTCACTAATCCTGATGAAGATGTAGTTATTTTGCAAAACTGGGACGAGCTGCGTCAGACCATGTGGAACTATGTCGGTATTGTGCGTACCACTAAACGCCTGGAACGTGCCCTGCACCGGATTGAGATGTTGAAGAAAGAAATTACCGAGTACTATCAGGATTATCAGGTGAGCAAAAACCTGATCGAGCTGCGTAATCTGGTACTCGTTTCAGAGATGATCGTGCGTTGTGCCATGCAACGTAAGGAATCCCGTGGCCTGCATTTCACCCTGGATTATCCAGAATTACTGCCTGAGCTACGCAAAACTGTACTGATTCCACCAAGTTTTGAAGTAGAAACTCCTTTGGTGAATGCTTAAAGATATAAATAAGGCAGATAATATTTTTAAATGTTATCTGCCTTTTCTTTGGCCCTAATTTTTTAAGTTTTTAGAATAATCAGGATTTAAATAAAGCATATGATTTGTATGAGTTAATCAGCATTTTAAGGAATGCACGTGTTCTTTACGTGGTGGAACCGAATAGGTCGCTGTCACATGGGCAACCGGCTCTTCCTGATCAATCGAATAAATCCAGACTTCTCCCACAATGAGTGCCTTCCCCACTTTCATCAATTTACTTTCCCCTCGCAGATCGACTCCGCCTGAAGGCTTACGCAGAAAATTAATATTCAAGTTCGTGGTCACTGCCAGACCAACCAGTCCAATCTCACCAAGGATCGCGATATATAAAGCCAGATCAGCCAAGGTCATCATGGTGGGTCCAGACACTGTGCCGCCGGGACGTAATTCCTGCTCACTCACGCGATACAGCACGGTTGCGCCCTGAGGCACTACAGCCTCGATTTGGCACTTTTCCAGGCTCTGCGGAAATTCCTGCTGTAAAAACTGGATGATTTCTTCTCTTGTACTTTTCATCATGTTTTATCTTCCTGATTTATTCCAATATAGAAGATTCTTCCTTGAAATAACTAGAGAAAAGTATGCCAAAAATGTCTTTAGAATAAAATTATTTTAAATAAGACAGCGCCTGTTCAAACACCTGATCCGGTGTTTGAGTCGCATCCAGACGTTTAATCCGCTTTGGATGACGCTGGCATAGCGTGGCATACCCGGCGCGAACTTTCTCAAAGAAAGTAACTTTCTCTTGCTCAAACCGATCCAGAGCACCTCGGGCACGAGCGCGATTCATACCCAGTTCAATCGGTGCATCCAGCCAGAACGTAATATCCGGCATACGTTCCACAAAATTTTGATTTAACAGATTCAGCTTGTCTTCACTGAGTCCACGTCCTGCACATTGATAGGCAAAACTGGCATCACTAAAGCGATCACATAAGACAATTTTTCCAGCATTTAAAGCGGGTAAAATCACTTGTGCCAGATGCTGGGCACGTGCCGCATACATCAACAATAACTCTGTATCATGGCACATCGCTTCTTCGTGGTTTACGGCCAATAACAGCGAACGAATCTGTTCTGCCATTGGTGTGCCACCCGGCTCGCGGGTCAACACGACCTCTTTACCTTGAGCAATAAAATCATCATAGATACGACGAATGAGTGTGGTTTTCCCTACACCCTCAGTGCCTTCAAAGCTGATAAACATGCTCATTCCTTATTTTTTGAACGTAAAACAGAGAGATATTCTTGCACTGCTCTATTGTGGTCTTGCAGACTACTGCTGAATTTATGCCCACCATTACCCGTTGCAACAAAATAAATATTTTGTGAATTGTCCGGATGCATCGCTGCTTCAATGGCTTTCTTGCTTGGCAAGGCAATCGGTGTCGGTGGCAAGCCAGCCATGGTATAGGTGTTATAAGGTGTTGGATTGCGTAGATCCTGACGGGTGATATTCCCTTTGTAATTCTCACCCATACCATAAATTACGGTTGGATCTGTCTGTAGGCGCATGCCGATTTTCAAACGGCGCACAAATACACCAGATACCTGTTGTAACTCGCTATCCAGACTGGTTTCTTTTTCAATGATCGATGCCATGATCAGCGCTTCATATTTATTCTGATATGGCAGATCTGAAGCACGTTTTTCCCAAGCCTGATCCAGAGACTTCATCTGGCGCTGATAAAGATCAGTCAGAATCTTGCGATCCGTTTCGCCTTTGGCAAAGAAATAGGTATCTGGAGCGAACAGACCTTCAGGATGATTAAATGGAATATTGAGTTCTTTGAGCAATTGATCGGTTGGCAAATTCACCACTTCTTTAGTCACCAGATCATCTTTCTTTAAGGCATCAATCAGCTGTTTAAAAGTCGTGCCTTCGATGACCAAGATCCGGTTCATCTGAGCATTTTCTGCATTGGAAATCATGTCCAGTACTGCACGGATGCTCATACCTTGAGGAATTTCATAGACACCCGCCTTCATGGTGTCATGAATCATGATGCGCTGATACAGTTTTAAAATAATCGGAAAGCTGACATGATTTTCTTTGGCGAGCCGATCAATAAATCCAGAATAGGTTTCACCGTTACTAATTGCCAGTAACTGTTTTTGACCTTCTACAGGATAATCTTTCCATAGGCTAGCTTTCAGGATCAACCCTAGAACCAGGAGTATCCCGATTAGAAATAGAACTATCCCTTTCATGAAACCAGGGCGTTTGGCATTATTTTTCTTTTTGGTTTTAGACTTGGAAGCTGACATATTAATAAGGCATCTGATTCAATCGAAGACGGTTAAAAAGTTCAATACAAGCATCTACATTTAAAGCACGCTGCTCAAATTGAGTGGCAATTTTCATCGGACTGAGCGCATTGCAGAAAAACAGGCTGTCGATATGAGGAATTTCATCCATTTCCACATCACGCTGCTGACAGATAATGCCCTGATCCTGCATACGTTGCAAAATTTCTGCACGCATTACACCGAAGACGCCATTATAACGAAGTTCTGGTGTAATCCATGTATTGTTTATACGAATGAAGCAATTACTGCTCACCCCTTCAACAATTGTACCTTGCACATCCGTGACCAGTGCTTCCGGCCAGCCATGCTGATCCGCTTCCTGTTTAAGCAAAACCTGTTCCAGACGGTTTAAGGTTTTCAGCCCCACCAGATTCGGCATACTGAGGCCAATGGCCTGTTGCAATACACCCGCCTGAATATGCTCATAACTGAAGTCCTGTACAGTTTTCGGATAATAGAACACCCAAAGATCTGCCGGATGGTCTGGCAGGCTATAACCACGCTGTCCTATACCACGACTCAGTACAATCTTTAAGGTTCCGTTCAATTCAGCTTCTGATTTCAGTAACGCTTGCAAACTTTTTTCAATCAGGTCCAGATTAGCCTGCAAACTTAATTTTTGCTGGCTCATTCTTAAACGGGCTAGATGACGGTCTGCTAACTCGATCCGGTTTCGACGGATGCGCGCGGTAGTAAAGCAGCCATCTCCATAATGAAAGGCACGATCCAGCACATCTATATCTTTGACGGGTTGAGCATTTTTTAAATACAGCATGCTTTTAAGGCCTCTCTGGTGACGGATAGAGCGATGAAATATAAGCTCTGCCTATATATCTGTTTTACTCACATAAAATTCGTTTTTAATTATTTTTTATGCAAAAAATCTCCAGCTATTCTTGCCCCATCCAACAAAACAAAGAAACATTTGAGGCAAATATGAACATCCGTAAATTAAAAATTGGGGTATTGGCAGCACTGATTTCGGCAACCGCTTTTAGCGTATCTGCAAAAGACTTCCTGAACGTGTCTTATGACCCAACTCGCGAATTGTACGATAACTTTAATAAAGAATTCAGTGCTTACTGGAAAAAATCTACTGGCCAAGATGTGAACTTTAAACAGTCACATGGCGGTTCAGGCAAACAGGCACGTGCTGTCATTGATGGTCTGAATGCGGACGTCGTGACTTTGGCTCTAGCTGCAGATATCGATGAGATTGCAGCACGCGGCCTGCTACCAAAAGACTGGCAGAAAAAATTCCCACAAAACTCGACACCTTATACCTCAACCATCGTTTTCCTGGTGAAAAAAGGTAATCCTAAAGGCATTAAAGACTGGGGCGATTTGGTGAAACCGGGCGTAGAAATCATTACACCAAACCCAAAAACTTCTGGTGGCGCGCGCTGGAACTATTTGGCAGCGTGGACTTGGGCGAAACACCAACCAAGCGGTAATGATACTAAAGCTCAAGAATTTGTTCGCCAGATCTACAAGCAAACTAAAGTACTCGACTCAGGTGCACGTGGTTCAACCACCACTTTTGCTGAACGTGGGATCGGTGATGTATTGCTGGCTTGGGAAAATGAAGCACATTTAGCCATTCGTGAACAGCCAGGCAAGTTCGAAATCATTACCCCTTCTTTGTCGATTCTGGCTGAACCACCAGTAGCAATCGTTGAAAAGAATGCTAAAAAGGACGGTAATGAAAATCTGGCTAAAGCTTATTTGAACTACCTGTACTCACCTGCGGGTCAAACGGTTGCTGCAAAGAATTTCTATCGCCCACGTAATGCGGCAGTATTAAAACAATACAGTAATGTCTTTAAATCGCTGAAGCTGGTGACCATTGATAAAGAGTTTGGTGGCTGGGACAAGGTACAGAAAAAACACTTTGCCAATGGCGGTATCTTTGACCAGATTGTAAAAGCCAATAGTTCAAAATCTTGATAAGAAAGAATTCAAACAATGGCCTTATTGAATAAGGCCATTGTCATATCAGAGACTTACCAAACCACTTATCTTATATTTTCATATAAAATTCATTTTTAATTATTTTTTATGCATAAAGAATAGGTTTATTCTGCACTCATGTTACAAAACGTGTAAGAGTTTGAGGTTCACATGAGCATTTCAACAAAACTAAAACTAGGGGTTCTGGCGGCTGTTATTTCAGCAACTTCATTTTCTGCTGCAGCACGCGACTTTCTGAATGTCTCTTATGATCCGACGCGTGAACTCTATGAAGACGTCAACAAAGAATTTGGTAAATACTGGAAAAGCCGTACTGGCCAAAGCATCAACTTCAAACAGTCACATGGTGGTTCAGGTAAACAGGCACGTGCCGTGATTGATGGTTTGGATGCCGATGTCGTAACTTTGGCATTAGCCGCTGACATTGATGTACTGGTCGAAAAAGCCAAACTGTTACCTTCAGACTGGCAGAAAAAATTACCACAAAACTCGACACCATATACTTCTACCATCGTATTCCTGGTACGTAAAGGCAATCCAAAGGGTATCAAGGATTGGGGTGATCTGGTAAAACCAGGTGTAGCGATTATCACACCAAATCCTAAAACTTCAGGCGGTGCACGCTGGAACTATTTAGCAGCTTGGGCATATGCCAAACACTTACCGGGTGGTAACGACAAAACTGCACAAGAATTTGTTCGTAAAATCTATAAACAAACCAAAGTACTTGATTCAGGTGCGCGTGGTTCAACCACCACTTTTGCTGAACGTGGCATCGGTGACGTACTACTGGCTTGGGAAAATGAAGCACATTTAGCCCTTCGTGAACAACCGGGCAAGTTTGAAATTGTGACTCCTTCCCTATCAATTCTGGCTGAGCCACCCGTGGCGATTGTTGAAAAGAATGCTAATAAAAAAGGCAACAAATACCTGGCTCAAGGTTATCTGAACTTCTTGTATTCACCACTGGGTCAGGAAATCTCAGCACGTAACTTCTATCGCCCACGTAATGAAAAAGTGCTGGCGAAATACAACCAAGTCTTTAAGCCATTAAAACTGGTAACTATTGATCAGGAGTTTGGTGGCTGGGATAAAGTACAGAAAGCCCACTTTGAAAATGGTGGTGTTTTTGACCAGATCGTTAAAGCTAACAACGCAAAAAAATAATTTAAGCTGATTTCATACAGGAGCATCGACATGACTCATACGCTTATTGTTCCCGGTGTAGGTGGCAGTGAATACAATCACTGGCAAACCTGCCTGCAACACCGGCTCATGCGTTGCTCCCGTGTGCAGCAAAAAGACTGGAATCATCCGGTACTGGATGTATGGGTCGCAGAATTTGTTAAAACTCTGCAAGCCATTCCAGATGATGTACAAATTGTGGCACATAGCTTTGGCTGTTTGACCAGCGTGGCAGCACTGGCCCAGCATCCTGAACTGAATACTAAAGTCAAAAATCTGGTTCTGGTTGCACCTGCCAATCCGGCACGTTTTGGGGAAAATGGTTTTGCCCGTGATAGCCAGACAGATTACAGCGCCTATTTTCAGCAGCTCAAGATTCAGGCTCCAACGACTTTGTTGATCAGTGAAAATGATCCATGGCTAAGTTTTGAAGATGCTCAGGTTCTGGCGAAAGCCTGGAAGATCAAACCGATTAATCTGGGAGCTGTAGGTCATGTCAATGTTGCTTCCGGTTTTGGTCCTTTCCCTGAAATTGAACAATATTTAATTTCAGAAAAGGCTATGCACCATATCAGCAAAGTTGATGAGAGCAAGTATTATTTTAAATTTGCATTTTAGTCCCTGCAAATTATGCTTGTGCCGATTCTATTTTCTAATTTTCGCTGGTTAACTTTAACCAGCATTCTCTCTTTTGAGGAGTAATCATGTCGCAGCGATCCCGAGTGCTGCCAGGATTTGGTCTTTCTCTAGGCTTTACCCTAGCGTATTTGTCATTAATCGTTCTGATCCCGCTATCTGCCGTTTTTATTAAATCACTCGGCATTGGCTGGGAAGGCTTATGGGAAATTCTGAGCTCTGAACGTATCTTGAAATCATTACAGCTAAGCTTTAGTTCAGCCATTATTGCTGCTTTGATTAATGTAGTTTTTGGCCTGTTACTGGCATGGTGTCTGGTGCGTTATAGCTTTCCGGGCAAACGTATTGTCGATGCACTGGTCGATCTGCCTTTTGCCCTGCCAACCGCAGTTGCCGGTATTGCTCTGACTTCTTTATATGCACCGACTGGCTGGATTGGTCAGTATTTAGATCCAATCGGTATCAAGGTAGCTTATACCCCGATCGGTATTACCTTGGCTTTGATCTTTATCGGTATTCCTTTTGTGGTCCGTACGGTACAGCCGGTTCTCTCTGATTTAGAAACCGAACTGGAAGAAGCGGCATCTGCACTTGGTGCAAACCGTTTCCAGATCGTCACCAAAGTCATTTTCCCAATTCTGCTGCCAGCACTGATCACAGGTTTTGCATTGGCCTTTGCACGTGGTGTCGGTGAATATGGCTCGGTCATTTTCATTGCCGGTAATCAGCCCTTTGAAACTGAAATTGCACCCTTAATGATCATTTCCCGTCTGGAAGAATATGACTATGCCGGTGCGACCACAATTGCTGTAGTGATGCTGCTCATTTCCTTTGGAATGCTCTTCCTGATTAACTTATTGCAAGCTTGGGCGAGCCGTCGTACCGGGAGAACTGCACGATGAGTTTAAATACCAACAGCAATGCGCTGGCTGAAAAATTACAATCCCGCGATGCGACTCGTGAGCCGACCTGGGTACGTTATACCCTGATTGCGATTGCACTGATCTTTTTTTTAAGCTGCCTGATTCTGCCTTTAGTTCTGGTCTTTGTTGAAGCGTTTAAACAAGGCGTTGGCGTATATACGCAAGCCCTTGTTCATCCAGATACTTTATCTGCGGTCAAACTGACCTTGCTAACGGCTGTGATCGCGGTACCGATGAATGTAGTATTCGGCGTAGCTGCAGCCTGGTCAGTGGCGAAGTTTAACTTCCCGGGTAAATCAATTTTGACCACCATTATCGATATGCCTTTCTCGGTATCACCTGTTATTGCAGGTTTGATGCTGGTACTGATTTTCGGTACTCAAGGCTGGATGGGTGGCTGGTTGATGGATAATGACATCAAGATCCTTTACGCCGTTCCTGCGATTGTTTTAGCAACTGTATTTATTACCGTGCCTTTTGTAGCACGTGAGCTGATCCCTTTAATGGAAGCGCAAGGTACTGAAGAAGAAGAAGCTGCGATTGTACTCGGTGCATCTGGCTGGCAAACCTTCTGGAAAGTGACCCTGCCAAATATCAAATGGGGTCTGATTTACGGCGTAATTCTGTGTAATGCCCGCGCCATGGGTGAGTTCGGTGCAGTATCAGTGGTTTCTGGCCATATCCGTGGTGAAACCAATACTTTGCCGCTACACGTCGAAATTCTATATAACGAATATACCTTTAGTGCTGCGTTTGCCGTGTCATCGCTCCTGGCTCTCCTCGCAATTGTGACTCTGGTTCTGAAAACCTGGGTTGAACTGCGCCAGGAAAAACAAGACAAACGTAATGATGATTCAACAGTTTCTTAAGGAATGCCCACATGAGTATTCAAGTTAAAAATATTGAAAAACACTTTGGTGCATTCCATGCACTGAAAAACATTTCACTGGATTTCCCGGATGGTCAGCTGGTTGCCCTGCTCGGCCCTTCAGGCTGCGGTAAAACGACTCTACTACGTATCATTGCGGGTCTGGAATCTGCTGACGGTGGTCAGGTGATTCTGGAAGGTCAGGATGCAACCAATGTTCACGTTCGTGAACGTGAAGTGGGTTTTGTATTCCAGCACTATGCCCTGTTCCGTCATATGACCGTATTCGATAACGTGGCTTTTGGTCTACGTGTCCGTCCACGTTCAACCCGTCCATCGGAAGCAGAAATCAAAAAGCGCGTGACTCGTTTGTTAGACCTGGTTCAATTGGGCTTCCTGGCAGACCGTTATCCGGCTCAATTGTCTGGTGGTCAGCGTCAGCGTATTGCACTAGCACGTGCACTAGCCGTTGAACCGCGTGTACTGTTACTAGATGAACCGTTCGGTGCACTAGATGCCAAAGTCCGTAAAGAACTGCGCCGCTGGTTACGTACCCTGCATGATGAACTGCACATTACTTCAATTTTCGTAACTCACGATCAGGAAGAAGCCTTAGAAGTTGCTGATCAGATCGTAGTGATGAACAAAGGCAATGTGGAACAGATCGGTTCACCACGTGAAGTGTATGAAACACCAAAAACACCATTCGTGTTTGACTTCCTGGGACAAGCCAACCGCTTCGAAGGCCAGAATAATGGCGGCATACTTCAGCTAGGTGAAGACCGTATCCAGTTCGATGCCGCCAAACAGGCAACTCAGGGTAATGTCATTGTCTTCGCTCGCCCGGATGAACTGCGTATTCATGCCCAACCACAAGAGAATGCGATTCAGGCCACGTTTATTCGTGAACTCTGGATTGCAGGAAAAGTCGTTGCAGAATTGAATGACCGCCAAGGCAATCTGATTGAAATTTCACTGACACCAGAAGAAGCCCGCGCTCATCAATTCCGTCCGGATCAAACTGTTTGGTTGAGTGCATTAAATCTGCATTTATTTGAAAACCAGGTCGCGTAAGACTGCAAGATGGGGCTTTAAAATGCCCCATCCTCTTATAGGGTAAAGAATTATGAATTTCCAACAATTAAGAATTATTCGAGAAACTGTTAGACAGAATTTTAATTTAACTGAAGCTTCTGCCGCGCTTTACACTTCGCAGTCAGGTGTCAGTAAGCATATTAAAGACTTGGAAGATGAGCTTGGTGTACAGCTATTTATCCGTAAAGGTAAACGCTTATTAGGATTAACTGAACCAGGCCAGGCACTTCTTGGCATTGTAGAGCGTATGCTGGTTGATGCAGACAATATCAAACGTCTTGCAGATGACTTTAACAAGGTCGATGAAGGTACATTAACGATTGCAACGACGCATACCCAAGCACGTTATGTATTACCGCCGATCGTGAATCAGTTCAAAAAAGAATTTCCGAAAGTTCATCTGATTTTGCAACAAGCCAGTCCAATGGAAATTACTGAAATGCTACTTCAGGGTGAAGCAGATATCGGGATTGCGACTGAAGCCTTAACGACTGAAGAAAATCTGGCGAGTGTGCCTTATTATAACTGGCAGCACAGTATTATTACGCCGCAAAATCACCCGCTAAATAGCAAAGAACAGGTTCGTATTGAAGACCTCGCTGGCTATCCGATTATTACTTATCATGGTGGTTTCACAGGCCGTTCTAAAATCGACTCAGCCTTTGAAGAAGCCGGTGTAGATGTGGATATCGTAATGTCAGCTCTCGATGCCGATGTGATTAAAACTTATGTCGAACTCAACATGGGTGTCGGTATTGTCAATGATCTGGCTTATGATCCAGAACGCGACTATCGTCTGAAACAGATTAAAACCGATATTTTCGGAGTAAATACTACCTGGATTGCCGTACGTAAAGGCCATTTATTACGTGGTTATGGTTATGAGTTTATTTCTTTATGCTCACCAGATGCAGATATTAAGGTACTGAAAAAAGTGGCTTATCCAGATGAATAATATGGATTGTACTTTCTAAATTGAAGAGGCCTATCGCCTCTTTTTTTAATTTTAACGGTAGATTATTTCAATAAAAATCAAGCATAATCACAGTATAATTCAATAAATAAATTATATTAATGATGAGCTACAAATTTTCCCTCTTGGGATCTGGACTGATTTTTTCCGGGACAAGTTTTGCTGCCGCTTTTGAACAATCCAATCAAACCATCCAGTCCTTTTTTAAAAAGGATCATTATGCCGAAGTCTCATTTGCCTGGACGAATCCTAATGTTAGCGGTCAAGTACAGCATACCGAAATATTAGAACAATTAGGTATTCAAGATTTTTCTACGGGTCAGCTTGCGAATAATCAGCTGGTTGCGAATGCTGCATTAAAATTACAACCTCATCCACAGATCTCTTGGGGTCTTATTTACGATCAGCCCTTCCATGTCGATGTTGCATATCAATATAGTCCAATTTTTGCAGGTAAGCCTACAGAGATTGAAGCAGCCGATATTGAGTTTGATAGTCATAATCTGACTTCCATTCTTGGATATCAGCCTGATCCAAACTGGAATCTCTATGCAGGACTGAGTTATCAGACCTTAGAAGGTAATTTAAGTTTGGTAGGTGAATCTTTTTCTGTCTTTAATGGTTATCACGTTCAGCTTGAACAAAATGCTGACTGGGGGTGGCTCGCTGGAATGAGCTATCAAACTCCTGAGTATTTCTTTAGAAGTTCGCTGACTTATCGTTCAGCCATAAATCATCAACTGCAAACCACAGAATCAATTGCAGTCGGTATACCTACGTCAAACTTTACGAAAGTACAAACACCGCAGTCTATTAATTTAGATATTCAGACCGGACTTCCCTCTCAGAATATTTTTTACGCGAGTTTACGCTGGGTAAATTGGCAAGATTTTGTCATTCAACCGCCGAAATTCGGTACAGTGATTGATTATGCCGCTTTGGAGTTTCCTGAAGTGAAAGATATCAAGATGATCGATTATCAGGAGGATCAATGGTCAGCCAAACTTGGAATCGCACATCAATGGCCTTCCTCTATGATTAATTCTTTCGAAATCTTATGGGACTCAGGTACGGTAAATCCAGCTTCTACCTTGAATCCGAGTGATGGTTCTTGGGGAGTGGGTGTGGGCTATTTTAAGAATTTTCAAAAACACTGGGATATTGCTACAGGACTGTATTATTTAAAATTCCAGAAGCCTAAAACAGATACAAACGCTGCTATACCCCAGTTCGTGGGCTTATCCGCAGTAGATGATAACGATGTTTGGGTGGTCGGTATAAAGTTGGGCTATCATTTTCAATAGCTTTTAATAAATAAAAAAACGAGCCGAAGCTCGTTTTTTATTTGGTTAAGCAGCTATGATTTAGAAGCGGAAGCTTACACCCAGTTTTGCTACTGGAAGCCATTCGTATTTATTATCTTCACGAATTTCACGACGTTCTTCAGCTAATGCTTCTGCTAAAGTACGGCCATCATCACCAACCAAACCTAAAGCTGCTGTATTAGCATCTAAACTTACAGTAGGATTACCATTGTAGTATGCACCGATTTCACCAAATACACCCCAACGGTTAGTGATTGCTGGAGAGAAACCAAGTCCTACATAAGGTGCGATATTGTTTTTGTAAGATAAATCACCATTAATACGAACATCTGTTGTGCCTGCATTAAAACGTGAACCATCTACAGTAAATGACGCATTAGTACCCGGACGACGTTCTAGACCATAATCATTATCGATATAAGCCACACCTGCTGCCATATAGAACCAGTTCGCCCAAGGACGAATTTCAGCGTTCAAATAAGTCAGATTATTGTCCATATCTAGGTCATATTTATTACCGTTGATTGATAAATCATCTGACCATGAAATATCACCACCATTATAACCTAGAGTAACACCTACATAAGGGTTAGCATTCCAAGAGATCGCGCCACCGTAACCGGTAGTACCGACTTCAGCACGAACAGCTGCAGGTTTAAAGAAAGAGAATTCAGCTACGCCTTCATCTGTTACGATTGTTTCATCAGCAGCCATGACAGATCCAGCTGTGGCAGCTAGAACGGATACTGCTAAAAGTTTATATAAAGCTTTCATTATTTCTCTCCTCAAAAGAACTTTTTTTTTCATCATTAGTTATTTGTGATGAGCTCAATATAAAGGAGCCAATGAATATTTTTTATTCGTGTTTTGCTGAGCTTTTGTTATTTTTTGATACATATTAATTTTTCTTGTTGAATGATAAGCCTTTTTTAAACAATGTTTGTACATATCTAAAATACGAAAAGGATACTAATCACTTTACTTGCGAATTTAATTCAGCACCCTTCCTAGTTTTCCATCTTTTTAGAGCAATATAGTGTAAAATATCGGAAATTTTTTTCTGGAAGGAAGATCATGTCTCAGCTTTCAACAATCATTGAACAAGCGTTTGAAGACCGTGCGAATTTCACAGCAGCAGACTGTCCTGCTGAAATCCGTCAAGCAGTTGAGGAAGTAATTGCTGGCCTGGACAATGGTACTTTACGTGTTGCTGAAAAAATCGAAGGTGAATGGGTTGTTCATCAATGGATTAAGAAAGCGGTATTGTTATCATTTAAATTAAACGATAACAAACCAATGGAAGCTTGTGATCTTCGCTTCTACGACAAAGTAGATACTAAATTCTCTGACTGGACTGACGAGCAGTTTAAAGCTGCTGGCGTACGTGTTGTTCCTCCGGCGGTAGCACGTAAAGGTTCTTTCCAGGCGAAAAACGTGGTACTGATGCCTTCTTATGTGAACATCGGTGCTTATGTAGATGAAGGTACGATGGTCGATACTTGGGCAACTGTAGGTTCATGTGCTCAAATCGGTAAAAATGTTCACTTGTCTGGTGGTGTAGGGATCGGTGGTGTTCTTGAACCGCTTCAAGCTAACCCAACTATTATTGAAGACAACTGTTTCATCGGTGCACGTTCTGAAATCGTTGAAGGCGTAATCGTTGAAGAAGGTTCTGTCATTTCAATGGGCGTATTCATTGGTCAATCTACCAAGATTTATGACCGTGAAACTGGCGAAATCCATTATGGCCGCGTACCTGCTGGTTCTGTGGTGGTTTCAGGCAGCCTGCCATCTAAATGCGGTAAATACAGCTTATATGCAGCTGTAATCGTGAAAAAAGTAGATGCGAAAACTCGTGCTAAAACTAGCCTGAACGATCTGCTACGCGAAGACTAAGATGTCTTAACTTAGAGGACACATTTGTGTTCCTCGGAGCTTCAACCGCTCCTCGTCTCTACGGTCAGCAATGATCGTAGGGATTTTTATTTTTATACATTGTTATTTATTTTTCAGTGGTTAATGTTGTTATGAATACGCTTCGATCTTCCGCAATTCCAGTTTCTGATCCGTCTGCGGGCTTACGCATTACGGAGATCTTCTATTCATTACAAGGTGAAGCCAATACTGCAGGTTTACCAACCGTATTTATCCGCTTAACCGGATGTCCACTGCGCTGTACCTATTGTGATACTACGTATTCTTTTGAAGGAGGCGAACGCAAATCTTTAGATGACATCATCCAGACCACGCTTGATTTTGAAACGCCTTATGTCTGTGTGACCGGTGGTGAACCATTGGCTCAACCGAACGCCCTACCTCTGATGCAACGACTTGCAGATTTAGGCTGTGAAGTCTCTTTAGAAACCAGCGGTGCGTTAGATGTTTCTAAAGTGGATGCACGGGTATCCAAAGTTCTGGATTTAAAAACACCAACTTCAGGTGAAGTTGCACGAAATTTGCTTACAAATCTGGATCATTTAACTCAGCATGACCAGATTAAGTTTGTGATCTGTAATCGTGAAGATTATGAATGGTCAAAACAGCAGGTAGAACAGTACCAGTTGAATGAAAAAGTCAGTACGGTCTGGTTCTCCCCTGCATTTGCAGTTGAAAAAGGAGCTGCGCGCTTGCCACAATTGGCACGTGATCTGGCTCAATGGATTTTAGAAGACCATCTCCCTGTTCGTTTCCAGCTGCAGCTGCACAAGTTGTTATGGAATGATGAAACTGGTCGTTAATTTTTGTAAATTTACTATATTGGAGTATTTGTTATGCGCCCTCGTGCCATTGTATTGTTATCTGGCGGATTAGATTCAACAACCTGTCTGGCTTGGGCGCAGGCACGCTATGAATGTATCGCACTGAGTTTTATGTATGGCCAACGTTCCACTACAGAACTTGATGCAGCTCGTGCGCTGGCTCAACGCTCGGGTGTAGAACATCGTGTCATCAATATTGATTTAGGTAACCTGGGCGGCTCAGCCCTTACTGATCATAGCATTGAGGTACCGGATCAATTGCAGGAAGGTATCCCGGTAACCTATGTGCCTGCACGAAATACCATCTTCTTATCTTATGCTTTGGCCGCTGCAGAAGTGTTTGGTGCCGAGGCAATTGTGATCGGGATTAATGCGGTGGATTATTCAGGTTATCCAGACTGTCGCCCGGAATTTATCGAAGCTTTTGCCAACATGGCACGCCTTGCAACCAAGGTTGGTGTCGAAGGTCAGGCCCTGAAATTTGAAACACCTTTGTTACATTTATCCAAAGCAAATATCATTCGCTTAGGCCTAGAACATGGCGTAGACTACAGTCAAACGGTATCTTGCTACCAAGCAGATGACCAAGGACGTGCGTGTGGAACATGTGACAGTTGTCGTTTACGCAAGCAAGGTTTTGCTGATGCAGGTGTTGAAGACCCGACACGTTATTACCTTTAAAATCGATCAAGGTTATAAATCCATATTATGAATATTAAAGCCAAATTACTTGCGACTAGCCTACTCTCTTTGTCTGCCCTATTTTCAACTGCATCTTTTGCAAATAATGATCAAGCTAAGGCAAAAGCAGAATTTGAGGCAATGAAAAAAGAATACACAAGTGCCATGAAAAATGCTGGAAGCAGTTCAAATGTACGTGACGGTTTAATTAAAGCCTGTGCTATTCCATACAAACAGGCAGTGAAGTACAAAAAACTGACTCAGTCTGATGTGAATAAGCTTTGTACATGTGAAGTAGATGCAGAAGGTAAATTGACTCAAGCTCAGAAATGGCAGATTCAAAGCACCATTAACCAGAAGAAAAACCCTGCAACTTTAGACTTTGTTAAAAAACAAAGCCAGAATGTGCAGTCTTGTGTAGGCCCACAGCTCGCAGGTAAATTAAATTCACTTGCTGCAGAAGCCAATAAAGCCGCTCAAAAGAAATAATCCTGACGGATGTTTTTCTAGGATAAGCCACTATAATGTGGCTTATTTTTTTGAAAAAATTTAGAAAAATTGGAGAGATCATGTCTGAGATCAGCTTACTTGAGCACACTTTTCCTACCACTACAGGTGAAATTAATCTAGCCCAATTAAATGCAGAATGGTTAATTATCTATTTTTATCCTAAAGATTCGACACCTGGCTGTACTACTCAGGCAGTCGGTTTCTCTTGTTTAAAAGATCAGTTTGATGCACTTAAGACGACTATTCTGGGCGTATCACGTGATTCGGTTAAAGCGCACCAGAACTTTACTGAAAAACAGAATCTGACTATCAATCTGATCAGTGATAAAGAGGAAGTGTTATGCAAACACTTTGATGTCATTAAAGAAAAGAATATGTATGGCAAGAAAGTCATGGGCATTGAACGCTCTACCTTCATTTTCCATAATGGCAAGCTGGTCAAAGAATACCGCAAGGTAAAAGCTGCTGGCCATGCTGAACAGGTTTTAGAAGATTTGAAAGCATTACAAGCTGCTTAAGATCTTTCATAAAATCAAAAAAAGGCATGAATAGAAATATCATGCCTTTTTCTTTAGAGGTACTACAAAGAATAATTCAGTTCACTAAAGAAACTGCAATTGACCACATTACACAGCCAATGAGTACATCCAGTATTTTCCAGGCTTTTGGACGCTGAAAAATAGGTTGCAAATAACGTGCTGCATAGCCCAGTCCAAAAAAGAATACAAAGGACGCACTAATCGCTCCTAAGGCAAATTGTATCTGTGCATTGGAATATTGAGTGGAGATGGAACCAATCAAGACCAAAGCATCCAGATACACATGCGGATTGAGCCAGGTTAGCATCAAACAGATCAGCAAAACTTTATATAAAGAAGGCACATCTTTTTGATCTGTGTCCAGACGCTGCTCATTCTTCCAGGCCTGATAAAAATGCTGAGCCCCATAGATCACCAGAAAAGTCGCACCCAGATATTTTGCCATGTTGATCCAGTGTGGATTAACCAGCATTAATTGTGAAAATCCCAAAACACCGGCAAAAATTAAAATCGCATCAGATAAGGCACAACACATACAGATCGCAAAGACATACTGCTGTTTCAAGCCCTGTTTTAATACAAAAGCATTTTGTGCACCAATGGCAATAATCAGGCTAAAGCCTACCGCCAGACCTTGTATATATGCATTTAACATTGGAATATCATGGAATTATAAAGATGGAGATCATTATCTATGTTATTCTTTTCAATTAAATATAATTAAGAAAATATCATTCAGACTAAATTTTATTTAGGTAAGCTATGCCACTTAATTCTAAAAACTGTGATGCTTTTCTGGCTGTTGCAGAAACCCAAAGTTTTGATGCTGCCGCAAAAGTATTAAATATTACGGCTTCGGCAGTTACTTTAAGAGTGCAAAATCTGGAAAGAGATTTGGGGCAAGTTCTGGTGCTACGTGAGCGTCCTTGTAAAGTGACCAATGCTGGTCAAACCTTACTGAATTATTTGCAGCATCAACGCCTGTTACAGCAGCAATTGATCCAGCAATTAAATGGTCAAAATAAAGCAGAATTTAGCTCGATTCATATTGCGGTAAATGCGGATTCTCTTGCGACCTGGTTATTTCCCTGTCTGAACACTACCCTGCTTGTAGAAAAAATCACGTTGAATCTTCAGGTTGCTGTTCAAAGTGAAACTCATAAGCTTCTGGAGCAGGGCCAAGTCAATGCATGTATTAGCAGTGAAATTGAAGCCATGCCGGGCTGTAAGGCTCATTTTATTGGCCAGATGCATTACAGAATGGTCGCAACACCTGCTTTTGTGCATTCTTGGTTTAGACAAGGCATTCACCGGGAATCACTACGTAAGGCACCTGCTGTGATTTACAATGATCAGGATCATCTACACAGCCATCTACTGTTAGCTCAATTTGGCTTAAACCAGCAATGTTTTCCTTTTCACTATATCCCCTCCTCAACCGCCTTTGCTGATGCTATTTTTTCTGGATTAGGATACGGTTTAGTGCCAGACTATCAAATTGCGGACCGGATTCAAAATGGGACACTGATCGAAATACTGCCTGAATGCAGTTGTGATGTACCTTTATATTGGCATCACTGGAAACAGCAGTCTCCCGCTCTAAAACAGTTAACCAAAGTCATTCTGGAGCAGGCAGAACAGTGCATGAATAGTCCAATTCAATAAACAGTTCTATATGTCCTGCCGAATTCACAGAAATTGAATATCACATTATTGGGTTTTCCACTGCCCCATTAAATGAATATTAACCTTTTCACCTACGCCTGCAGTGGCCTTCTTCATCCCAAAATCTGAGCGATTAATTACCGTGGTGGATTTCACATCGAGTAGATTAGGATTACCCTTGTTCGGTGTCAGCGTGGTATCGAA
Organism: Acinetobacter sp. CAU_H_60; assembly: GCF_058599385.1. Lineage (NCBI taxonomy): Bacteria > Pseudomonadati > Pseudomonadota > Gammaproteobacteria > Moraxellales > Moraxellaceae > Acinetobacter > Acinetobacter sp. CAU_H_60. Next base: position 2,101,433 of record NZ_CM178653.1, read on the forward strand.
TACCACTGGTCGAGTAACCCCTCTTAGAGTGAGTTGACCCATGACCTGATAGCGATTCGTACCATTTGGCTTAAACTGGGTACTTTTGAAATTGACCGTTTTATAGTGCGATGCATGAAACAGGTCCTCACCCATAATCATATTTTTAAGGCTAGGTTTAGAAACTTCCAGGCTATCCACCTGCATAGTGAACTCAGTAGATGACTGTTGTGGCTGATCAGGATCAAACTGCATGGTTGCCTTGAACTCTTGAAAATTTCCCTTTACCACATTCAAACCCAAGGAGTTAATGCTAAAGCCGACACTACTTTGAGGCGTCAATGTCCAGCTTTTAGCATACGCAGCCGATATACACATAGCAGATAGAGCACCCGCATAGGCTATATTTTTCAGGAATAGATTCATTGTGTTCATCCTTAACAATCAAATGAACTCACTACCTTAAAACGGTTTTAGCCCAGATTTGTTTTATCATTTAGTTCAAACTTGTTGACCAATTGTTGAAAAATCTCATTATTTTTAAATTTATGTAAAAACTCACTAGTGCCTAAAGGAAAAGCTGATTCCACTACTTCACCGCGATAATACGCTTCACGTAAAGGAGTCGCTGAAATTGCACCGACCAAGCTATCGAGTTCCACCATTTCCCACTCCGGGAACAAACTTAAATAATAAGAAGATTCATCTTTAAAGTGTCCAATCAGACCAACTTTTGCTTCTGGTTCAACTACTTCAGACACCAGCGATTTCACCAGTTTTTGCCATTTTTCATCATTATAGACATCAATGACATGGACAAATTTAATACGCTTCTGATCTGCTTCAGAAAAGTTCGACAGGATCATTTCTTCACGTTCAGTGGCCAGAAATGGATTTTTAATATTGCGTTCTTGCTGTGCCGAGCCTAATGCCAGAATCACCTGTTGGCTCTGCTGCAAGGCAATTTTAATCGTTTGCATATGGGCCAGATGGAAAGGTTGAAAACGACCAATAAACACCAGGTAATCAAATTTATACTTCATAGCACATCTTACTTTTATGAACGCATCAGTTATGCCGCAGGGAATTTTTTGCGACATAATAAGCGCCAATAAATTCATATTAATAAAGCAAGGATAGTACGATGACACTGAGCTGTATTCAACAACCGCATCAGCATTTAAATGCGAATTTAGACAATGGCGTACTGACCTTAGCCATTCACCGCCCTGAGGCAAAAAATGCGCTTTACGGCGAACTATATCTATGGATCGCACAGGCACTGGATGAAGCAGATCAGGATAGTAGTGTGCGTGTCGTGATTCTACGTGGTCAAGACGCAGACTTTAGTGCCGGCAATGACATGCAGGACTTCATGAAGTTTATTCAGACGCCTCTGCAAGCTAAGGCTGGCGATACTCCTCCTTTTGTGCTGTTGAAGTCCGCTGCAAAATTTTCCAAGCCTTTAATTGCTGCCGTTCGTGGCGTTGCGATTGGGATCGGGGTAACGATTCTGCTGCATGCTGATCTGGTTTATAGTGACAATACTGCCCTGTTCCAGATTCCATTTGTTAGCCTTGGCCTGTCGCCTGAAGGCGCTTCAAGCAAGCTGCTCGTACAACAAGCTGGCTATCATAAAGCGGCTGAGTTACTGCTTACTGCACAGCGATTTAATAGTGAAAAAGCATTGGGTGCAGGTCTGGTAAATAGCATTGAAGAAGATGTCTATGCTGCTGCTGAAAAACAGGCAAAAACTCTTGCCGCTTTACCGCTGGCTTCTATTAAACAAACCAAAGCACTGATGAAGCATGATCTGGCTGAAATTATTGACTGTATTGATGATGAAGCTGAGATATTTATGAAGCGTGTCGGTTCACCTGAAATGACGGAAGCCGTTCAGGCGTTTATGCAAAAACGGAAACCTGATTTCACACAATTCAACTAATTCTGAAACTTATCTTTTAATTGAGGCAGTTTAGACTGCCTCAATCTTTTATTTTTTTGAAAGAATCTAGCTTATGACTAATGAAAACTCCCAAACGACTTCTCAAACAACCGATAGTTCAAATCCTGAAAAGAAACGTTACTACGAACCTGCTCCTCAGGATATTGATGTAGATAATTTCCGCAAGGTCATCGAAAGCCGCCGTTCAGTGCGTAAATTTACCAAGAAGCCAATTCCTACTGAAGTACTGGATGCCTGTCTGGATTTAGCCTTGCTGGCACCAAACTCTTCAAACCTGCAGCCGTGGACATTTTATGTGGTGCAGAACCCCTCCAAGAAAAAACGTCTGGTTAAAGCATGTATGAGCCAGCTTGCTGCTAAAACAGCTTCAGAACTGATTGTCTGTGTGGCACGTACTGACCGTGTAGATGAAATGGCAAAACTGAATATCAGCGAGTTTCCATTTCCTGAGGCTCCACCAGCCATTAAAAAGTACTATAAGTACATTCCATACAACTACAAAACCGGTTATTTAAATGCCTTTGGTAACTTTAAGAAAGTTGCTTTCAAAGTAGCACGTACATTCGATAAACAAATGCCAGTGTCTGCATTTAGCCCTGCTGATGCGAAACTTTGGGCAAGTAAAACCACAGCATTAGCCTGTGAAAACCTGGTACTGGCTTTACGTGCTTATGGTTTTGATAGCTGTATGATGGAAGGTTTCGATGAACCAATGGTTCGTGAAATTCTGGACCTGAATGATCAGCAATATCCGGTGATGGTGATTGGTGCTGGTGAACGTGCCAAAGATGGTGTGTTCTTCCCGCAGTATCGTTTTGATCGTGAGCTGTTTATTCAGAAGGTTTGAGTTTAAAAGTAGTATGTGAAGGATTTAAGAATATTAATTTACTTAATATTTGATGACATGGATGTCGCTTAATTAAGTATATTAGAAAAATCTAAATAATAATTTTATAGTTTCCTCATATAAGTATTTCATAATGATTTTATTCTTATGAAGAAGCATTTAAAACAAAAAATTTTAAATCATAAATTATCTTAACTGGATCAAAGCCAATTACGGGACAACACTTACTTTTAATGAAGGAAATGGAATTAAAGCAAAATGAAAATAAAATTTTTAATAATTATTAGCTTATTTCTTTTAAATGGTTGCCAAGCAAAGGCACCCCTTATGAAGAATAGTATTACTTTTGTGGCAGGGCCATCAGACTTCGAGCATAACTTTGTTTTTAAAAATAATTGGCCATTGTGCGGTAATTTTTATGATAGTGATGGAAATATGCCTGTAAAAAGAAAAACTAAATATTTAACTACAGATAACACTTGCAGAGTCGAGCCAGAAGGCTATGTACCTCAACAAATTATTATTGAGTATGCACCTTGGTTAACTTATCAAGAACAGGTAAAAGCTGGATTGGGGAATGTTAGATCTTTCTTTAATTTGGATGAACTGCCTCGAGATAAATGGCCATCAAAAGAGGTCTTACATGCCTATGCGGACAATATAGAAAAAAATGGCTTCTATCGATAAACTCCCCTCTACCGCTTGGAAACATATTGTACTCACTCCCCCTAAAGAAGTAGAAAAATACAAATATCAAGTTCCCGAAGGAAAAGGCAATCGAAGTCGAGGTAAAAATATCCACTACATTATTTCCCTTAATCCTGATGGTAGCTATGATATAAAAACCAAATTATACTGGGTCTCCAAATATCAAGAAAATTGGAATTGAAGGTTTATTTAAGCATGTAGTAAAGTTTTTTTGATTTCAAACGGACTTAAATAAACTAAAATTTTTCCTAAATATAATTTTATTTTACTTTCAACTTCCGATAATCAGTCCAATTACAATGAAAACCAACTGGCACTCGAACGGGTAAATAAATCGTGGCAATTGGGCCATCCTTAATATGCTGTGCATCCAAAATCACAACTTTCGAAGGGCCACAATCTAAAGCATGCACATAAGACATGAGCCAACCCTCATTTTCAGCTTGTGCACCCTCTTTTTCGACAAATATAGCCTCACCTGTGACCCAATTTTCTCCAAATGAATAACTTTCTATGGTCGTAGTTTCTAAATCATGACCCAACAGGCTATTACTGCTGACATGGTAAGGATCATCAAATTCGCCAAAGGAAATGCTATAAGCATAACGATAAGGCCGCCCGGTATAAGCTTCATTAATGCGTGGGAATTCCTGTTTAACATCCGATAAGATTGTTCGCTTTACTTTCCCTGTTTCTTTTTCAAAGACAAATCGTTCTAATCGAAGATCCTGATCTTCAATTGGGCCCTGAATCGAATGCACCATTGCTTTGGAATGTACCACTGCATCCATGACCACATTCCCTGTATCCAGATCATAAGCATTCATGGTATGAAAAATAAAACAGGGATCGATGTTGTACCAGCGTATATCCTGAGCACTTCCACCAAAAGATAACAGACCAATACGTGCCTGATGTTTCGGGTTCCATTGATATGGCAGCAGCGAACCTTTTAAGGCACTCTGCACCGAGAAATTTACATTTAAGTCCAAAATTAAGACCTGAGATTCGGTAATCGCACAGTCATGTACCATCGGACCATGTTTGACTGGAATTTCAACATGATTTTTCAGTTTGCCCTGTACATCGATATGCAGATAAAAGACTTTATTATGGGTTAGCCCATCATAACAAACCGCATGAATATCGCCGGTATCCGGATCAATATGTGGATGTGCAGTAAATGGCAAGTCTAGATCATCATTCTCAAACAGATGATGGCGCTTAGATTCCAGTTCACTATTCACTTCGATTGGATAAGCACCCGCTTCGACCAATGCCCAGATTTTCCCAGCAAAATTGATGATATTGGTATTTACTGGATCAGCTACACCACGACTTTTCCCCGGAATCACTGAGCGATGTAATTTCTTCTGTACACTATCCGCACCTACATATTGGTTTTTGTACCAGTGTGCTTCACCTTCTTTAAGCCGTAACGCATGAATCATCCCATCACCGGTAAACCAGTGATAAATTTTTGGATTTTTCACTGTAATGGGGTTCGGGCCAATTCGCATCAAGGCGCCATCTAATTCTTTCGGGATTTGCCCTTCTACCTTCAATTGAGTTGAAAAATGCTCCTGCCGCTGCGGTGCAAAAATACCATCCAGATAAGGATTATCATGGGAATATGGAATACGGTTATGTAGGATTTCTGCGCCGTATTGAATAGATTTATTCAGCGTATTTTTGAACATGCTGCTCAGCGGTTTTGGCAACGGCATTGTTATATTCCTTGTTTTATTCTTTTATTTGAGTTGTTCTGACGAATTTTATAATAATAAAAGCAGATTGGGTGTTTTTATATATAGATAGACGGCACATTAACACTAATGCACCGTCGGTTTATATCACTTCTAAAATTTAAACTTTTATATCTAAAAGCTGGATAAATTCAAATGCCGGTTCTTCATAAGGATGACTTTCTTTTAGAGCCTTAGCCACTTCAACCGCCTTTTCATCAGGCACAAGAATTTCGACCCGCCATTCTTCCACTTTTTCTAGCTGGCCAATTTCCCCAATATGAGGATCTGCGCCTTGCTGTGGCTTAAATTGTCCAGTTCCCAGAATTTGCCAGGCACAATCGGTATACTCCCCAATACCACCCGCACCTGCTGCAAAGACGGCTTTCTTGGTTTCCTCTAGGTTTTCATCTGGTACGTAATAAATCAGTTTAAGCATATATCCCTACAAGTTTTTCAAGCATTTACCGTATTGTTAAGAGCTTCGGTAATAATATTCAATGCTGGATTTTGAGAGTTCTTGTTAAATGTTGCATATAGTTCGACTTGAGGTAAAGGTCGATCTGTCTGGATCACTTTCACTTCATCATTCAGGAAACGTAATAAATAATCGGGAGCAAAACTAAAACCCATACCCATATTGATCAGGTTAATATGCTGTAGCACATTGGTCGCCCACAGCACTTGATCGTGCTTTAGCTGATCAAAGGACATCAAGGCATTGAGTCTTTCATAAAATATGGGTGATGCATTCTGATCACACATAATAATTGTATGATTTTTCAGTTCCTGTAATTTCAGTATTCGATCGGTTGGGTACAAATGCTTGGCTGCAACCAAGTGAATTTGTTCTGTCAACAAATGGATGTTTTCAAAATCTGGATGATCCAGCTGAAAACGGGTAATACTTAGATCTAGTTCGGCGTTTTTCAGATGTTGGAGCTGTTCCAGACAGAACAGGCTATGCAGATGAATTTTCAGATCTGGCATGGTCTTTTTCAGCTTGGCCAAAATATGTGGCATAACTTTTAGTTCGGCAACATTCAGAAAGCCAATATGAATCTGGTTATTTTTCTGCTGCGCCACCTGTCGTGCTGATGCAACAGCCAATTTGGCATTTTCTAGAGCTTTTTCTGCATAGATTAAAAAGGCTTGGCCTTCATCGGTTAACTGTATTTTCCGTGAAGAACGCTCAAACAGGTTAACGCCAACTTCCTGCTCCAGATCTTTAATCTGCTGGCTTAAAGAAGGTTGAGCCGTAAACAGCTTTTCAGCAGCCCTAGTGAAACTCTGCTCCTGCGCCACGGTGATAAAATAGCGTAAATGTCGAAGTTCCATAGATTGCTCACTTCAAAAAATAGGTGCTTATCATACGATTTAGGCCAACGTATTGAAAATATTAATAGATCAATAGCTTATACGAAAACTCATATAATTACCTTCTATGCATGACCAGACTTTTCCCCTCATACATTTATTCCTGTTTCAGGTATACACATGGTGTCTTGCATGACGCAGTATTCGACATTGAGCTCAGATTAAAGTTGGAAACAGGCAGCAGAATCGCTGAACTTGCCATATCTGGATGTGATTCAGATTGCTTCTCATGATGTGTATAGCACCTGGATTGCCAACTCTGAAATTCATGAATCTGTGTAATTCTGGTTCGTCCGGATGGTTATGTGGCATGGCGTTATCAGGACAGTATTAATAATGCTTTTGATTTTGTGAATACGCAGAAGGTAACACTAAAGCAGATTCAGCTCACTGTTTGGCGATAAAAAGCCACCTCTCGGTGGCTTTTTTAAATCTGTTGATCAAGAACCCTGTAGCAAATAACTACCTACCAAGAACAACACCTGTAGGCCAACAACAAAACCAAATAACCACCAACCTTTCTGACGTAATTCTGTTCTATCCATTATTCTGAGCGTCTTAGCCATGTCATCACCTCATTCTTGAGTGTTGATACTGAACTGATCTATACCATCTTTCCTTTAAAGTGCATAAATATTGTGCATTATTTACACAATATCACTTCTATACAGATATAAAAGCAAAATCTAAACCAGTTCAGCGGGAGAAAATTAAATAAATGTTTCAAACTGCTTAAAAAGCAAAAAGCCACCCACTGGTGGCAATTGATGAAGCTAGTCTAAACAAAAGTAAATGATTTTTCTAGTTTTACTAATTTCCCATAAGTTCAAATTATAAAAAAGGGTCGCTACTGCAACCCATTTTTTGAAGCTAAATCAGATTAGCCAATGAACTTACGCGCATTACGGAACATGCGTAACCATGCACCGTCCTGATCCCAGTCTTCAGGTTTCCAAGAGTGCTGGATCGCACGGAAGTTACGCTCAGGGTGTGGCATCAAGATAGTCGCACGACCATCTTTCGAAGTTACACCAGAAATCCCTTCAGGCGAACCATTCGGGTTCAATGGATATTGCTCAGTCGCATTACCTTGGCTATCGACATAACGCATGATCACCTGGTTATTGGCATTCAATGCAGCAATGCTTTCAGCTGATGCAACCACACGACCTTCACCATGTGCCACAGCGATTGGAAGAATTGAACCTTCCATACCTTCTAGCAATACAGAATGAGATTTCTCTACACGAACATTGACGCTACGTGCTTCAAATACTTCTGATTTGTTGCGATGGAAACGTGGCCAAGCATCTGCACCTGGAATCAGTGGAGCCAATTGAGACAACATTTGACAACCGTTACAGATCCCTAAAGAGAAGGTTTCTTGACGGTTAAAGAATTTCTCGAACTGGTCACGGAGTTGCTGGTTAAACAATACTGATTTTGCCCAGCCACCGCCTGCGCCTAATACGTCACCGTAAGAGAAACCACCACATGTCACCAGACCTTCGAAGTCATCCAAGCTGATACGACCAGCAAGCAAGTCACTCATGTGTACGTCAACTGTATTGAAGCCGACTTTGTCGAATGCTGCTGCCATTTCTACATGACCATTTACACCCTGCTCACGCAGAATCGCCATATTTGGACGACGTGAGTTAATGTATGGTGCTTCGATTTGCTCGTTCAGATCAAATGTCGGTTGAGCAATTAAACCTTTGTGTGATTTGTCTGTAACTAACGCAAATTCTTGATCTGCAGTTTCTACGTTGTCACGCAGACGCTGGATTTGATGAGAAACTTCAGTCCAAGCTACTTGCAGGTCAGCACGTTCCAGTACCAGACCATTTACAGATAACTGGTCAGAGTTGTTCACTGTACCTACTACAGAGATCGCATCTTTCAGAGTAGAAGTAGCGATTTCTGCTTGTAATGCATCCCAATCTGCTTTCGCGATTTGCAGAACTGCACCGATTTCTTCAGCAAATAATGCTTCAACTGATTGATCTTCTAGCGCCACACCTAGACGTGCAGCAAACATCATTTCGGCAATAGTTGCCAGCAAACCACCATCACCGATGTCATGGTAAGCCTTGATCAGGCCACGGTTGTTCCAGTCTTGAACCAGTGCGAAGAATGCTTTGAAGTCATCGAAGCTGTCGACATCTGGAGTGACAGAACCGATGGCTTTGTATACCTGAGCCAGGATCGAACCGCCTAGACGGAACTGACCTTTAGACAGATCAATACGAACCAGTACAGATTCAATATTTTTCAGCTCAGGGGTTAATGTCTTACGAACATCAGTTACAGGTGCAAATGCAGTGATCACGCCTGACATCGGAGAAGTTACGGACTTGTCTTCGCCTTCGTCATTCCAGGTGGTACGCATTGACAATGAGTCTTTACCAACTGGAATTGCAATGCCCAGTGCTGGACACATTTCCATACCAATGGCTTTTACGCCTTCAAACAAGGCTTGGTCTTCGCCCGGTTGACCAGCCGCCGCCATCCAGTTTGCAGACAGTTTGATGTCGCTGATCTGATCAATCTTCGCAGACATGATGTTCGAGATCGATTCAGCAACTGATAAACGTGCAGAAGCCGCTGGGTTTAACAATGCCACTGGTGGACGTTCACCCATCGCCATTGCTTCACCAGTGTAACCTTGCAGGCTAGTCGTGGTTACTGCAGCATCAGCCACTGGTACTTGCCATGGACCCACCATCTGGTCACGTGCAACCATACCGGTAATCGAACGGTCACCAATGGTGATCAGGAATGACTTAGAAGCCACAGTCGGATTCTTGATGACGCGATAAATCGCATCTTTCAGATCAGTCACTTTAGACGCATCAAAGTCATCGCCTTTACGCGGAGCAGTTTCATATGAACGGCTCATACGTGGTGTACCACCAAGCATCACTTGCATTGGCATATCCACTGGCTTGTTGCCGAACAATGGATCTTCAACGGTTAAGTGACGCGCTTCAGTCGCTTCACCGAGTACTGCAAACGGACAACGTTCACGCGCACAGATCGATTCGAATAACGGTAGAGATTCTGGACGGATCGCAAGCACATAACGCTCTTGCGCTTCGTTTGACCAGATTTCCATTGGTGACATGCCTGGCTCAAGCGATGGGATCTTACGCAGATCAAGCACCGCACCAAGCTCGTGGTCATTAACTAGTTCAGGCATAGCATTCGAGATACCGCCCGCACCGACGTCATGTACAGAAACGATCGGGTTCTCATCTTCCATGCGCCAGCAAGTATCAATCACTTCCTGACAACGACGTTCCATTTCCGGGTTTTCACGTTGTACAGAAGCGAAGTCCAGGTTTTCACCCAGTTTACCGCTGTCTACAGAAGATGCTGCACCGCCACCAAGACCGATCAGCATGGCTGGACCACCAAGCACGATCAGTAAGTCACCTGGTTGAATCGCATCTTTTTCAACGTGGTCCGGACGAATGTTACCGTAACCACCCGCGATCATGATTGGCTTATGGAAGCCTTTCACTTCGCCATTGACGTTTTGTTCGAAGGTACGGAAATAACCCGTCAGCGCTGGACGACCAAATTCGTTGTTAAACGCTGCGCCGCCTAATGGACCTTCAATCATGATTTGAAGTGGAGATGCCATACGTGAAGGTTTGCCATAGTTTTCTTCCCAAGGCTGTTCGAAGCCAGGAATATTCAGGTTAGATACGGTGAAACCCGTTAAACCAGCTTTCGGTTTACCACCACGACCAGTCGCGCCTTCGTCACGAATCTCACCGCCTGAACCTGTCGCAGCACCGGCAAATGGTGCAATCGCTGTTGGGTGGTTGTGAGTTTCCACTTTCATCAAGATGTGAGCGGCCTGGCTTTTGTATTTATAAACGTGTTGACCGTTATCTTCTTGAGTTGGATAGAAACGTTGCGTATCAAAACCAACAATCACCGATGCGTTGTCTTTATAAGCCGACAATACGTCTGTTGGTGATTCTTTATAGGTATTTTTGATCATCTGGAACAATGACAATGGTTGAACTTCACCATCAATCGTCCATTCAGAACCGAAGATTTTATGACGGCAGTGCTCTGAGTTTGCCTGAGCAAACATCATCAGTTCGATGTCGTTCGGGTTACGATCCAGTTTAGTAAATGCCTCTGTCAGGTAATCAATTTCCTGTTCAGACAGCGCAAAGCCAAATTCATTGTTGGCTTTTACCAGTGCTTCTTTACCTTGACCCAAGATATCAATCGAGTTCAAAGGTTTCGGAGCAGTTTCAGTAAATAATACTGCAGCATCTTCAATCGCATTGAAAACGCTTTCAGTCATGCGGTCATGCAAGATCTGTAATGCTTCTTTAGAAAGCTCTTTTTCGCCTTTCAAAGTAAACAAAACACCGCGTTCTAAACGATGAACCGGTGTATTACAGTTGGCAAAAATATCAGTTGCCTTTGATGACCACGGTGAAATCGTGCCGACACGCGGTGTCACCAGAATCTGGACTTCATCACTTGCAGCCTGGCGCAGTTCAAATGATTGACCATCGTTGAGAAGCTGTAAAGCGGATTGCTGTTGTTGCTCGTTGAGCGCTTGGTCAAAAAGATAAACAAATTGACTTTCTAGTGATTGAACAGAACTAATTGACGATAAACGTGTGAGTAGTTGAGCTTTCTTAAAAGAAGAATGTGCAGGTGCACCGGCAACGATAAACATGCTGATTTTGGCTCCACGGGATGGTCTGAACAACCATGCCACAATGTGACTTGAGAGAGCGCATATTCTACTGTGAAATAAGGAAATCGGCTAGATGCCAAATCAGAAAACTACGCCTGAAATATCCTGGACTTTTAAAATATTCCGTTTATTTTCAGTTAGGAAAATTGAATGTAGTCGCACAGGTTAACACATTTTTTTCAAGAAAAATCAAAACCGCTTCAGAATAATTTTCTGCATAAAAATTGTATTATTTTTCAACAACAATCGGGACAAAATCAAATTCAGGTTTTATTGTCATGACCTGCCAAAACTCCTATTTAGGCCAAAATGAAATACTTGATTACAAGATTTAATGAAGTCGTATTTTTTGCAGACTGTTTTTGATTCTTTTGATTGACTCTTAACTTTGACTTCTAAGATTAGAAAACTGGTTAAAGGTCTTCTGCCGTTTTCTGTACTACAAGGAACAGTTCTCCGCTGATCTCCGCCATTATACAGTAACAGAGGCAAATTACTCCTCTCTATGAAAGAATAATTAATACTGAGTGGTATTTTAATCTGACATCATCTGCGGGGGAAAAACCGGACATCTATTCTCACCTTCTAAAAGAATAAAAATAAAGTTTCTTATTTGGGCCTTTTATTTTTTTATATTTGATTTTTATCTTCTCAGATCATAATTAAGCGAAATTTACTCATCTAAAAGACCAAAAAATATATCGACAAAATCCCCACCATATCCAATATTTTGAAATTTCATCATTTATTCATGAGCTCTATTATGTGTAAAAAACACAATATAAATAGCAAAATACCACTTATATTTATGAGGAAATTTACCAGGAATTATGAGGTTTATATAAAAAAATAATGAAGAAATGATTAATAATAAAATTTTGTTACCTTTTTTATTTAAGCCGTATTCTCAGGTTTTATTTAACTCGAAAAGTTTAAAATAAATATTTGTAATTGTTGAAAAATATAGAAAATTTTCTTTTTTATTCAACTAATGGAATAACAGGCCCACACGTCTATATCAGCTAAGAATCTTACCAAATAGACACTTCATCAGTAAATTTGATGATTTTATGTTAAGCTCTAGCCGAATTGCTGAGAAATTGTCTAAATTCTGGGCCTGGCAATGGTTTTTCCTTTCTGCTGTAGAGATGAATATAAATTCTATATTCGGACACTAATTTTTGATGTTCTATAGCTTCACTGCTCTGTCTATTTTAGAGCCTTAATCTGTCACCAATGATTTAATTTTCAAAAACAAAAGGTGACTCGCTTAAGGAGTATGTATGTTTCAATTCACTAGTACAGCAACTGTACTATTGATGGTGCTTTTCTATGGCATCACTTTTTTACTATCGTTACGTATTAAACAGAAAAATGAAAATGTTGATGGCTACATGGTCTCGAATGGCTCCATCGGATTTGGAATGTCTGCGGCCAGTATGACCGCTACCTGGATTTGGGCCGCATCATTTTATGCAGCAGCTTCATCCGGATATACATACGGCGTTTCCGGTGCCCTCCACTATGGTTTATGGGGTGCGCTGATGATTTTATTTATCTATCCCTTTGGCAAGCGCTTTCGTGAACTGGCGCCTAATGCACATACTCTGGCAGAAATCATGCATGCCCGGCATGGCAATCAAAGCCAGATGATTCTGGCGGGTTCCAATATTGTGGGTAGCGTGATCAGCCTGATGGTGAACTTTACCGCCGCTGGGGCACTGGTTGAGATTTTATCTCCTTTAAGCTTTATCCATGGCGTGCTGATTACCGGCATCGGTGTGCTGTCCTATACCCTTTGGTCGGGGTTCCGTTCCTCGGTCTTTACCGATTTCGGTCAGCTGGTGGCAATGATTGTCGCGGCTGTGATCATTATTCCAACCTTGTTCTTTACCTTAGGCGGACCCTCCCTGTTTCAAAGCGGGATTCATTACCTGCAACCAGAACAGCTGGATTTTTTCTCTAAAACAGCCTTTCTGGAACAAGGTGCACCGTTTTTTGTTGCCGTATTGGCCTACGCGATTGGTAATCAGACCATTGCCCAGCGCCTGTTTGCAGTCCGTGAAGACCTGATCAAACCAAGTTTTATCACTGCAACCATTGGTTATGCTGCAATTGTCATTGGTCTAGGCATGCTGGGGTTATTGGCACTATTTGCAGGTATTCAACCTATTGATGGCAACCTGAATAACCTGATTCCGCAAATGGCAGCGACTTATCTTTCTCCATTTATGGTCGCGCTGTTATTCATCATGGTGATTGGAGCCCTGTCTTCTACCGCTGACTCGGATCTGTCTGCCCTGTCTGCGATTGTCATGACAGACATTTATGGCAAACAGATTGCGAAAAACCGTCCTGATCCAAAGAAAATGCTATTTATTGGCCGTATGACCATGATCGTTGCCACCATGCTGGGAATTGTGATTGCCACCTTGAAGTTTGACATTTTGTCGATGCTGATTTTTGTGGGTGCGCTTTGGGGTTCTATTGTATTCCCGGTGATTGTCAGCCTGTATTGGGACAAGGTGAATGCCCGGGCCTTTAACTGGTCAGTGGGCCTCGCATTTTTAAGCTTTCTGATTGTACGTTTTGAATGGCTTCCGATTCAGGGATTGATCGCACTTGGCTTTGAACTCGTTGCGACCTTGGGTATTGGTGTGGTGCTGGGTCTGATGACCTTTGGTTTCTTCGGTAAAAAAGTGGGTCTGGTCGTTGGCATATTGGCCAGTATTGGTTTCATGCCATGGACCATCGGCTTCCTGCGTGAATACGGCACCTTGTTAAGCTCACTGACAGCTTATGGCAGTAGTGCGTTGGTATGTACTGTGTTGACGCTACTCTACAGCAAAGAAAAATTTGATTTTAAGCAAATCAACAAGATGGTGATTGAATTTCACCAGCTATCTGAGAAAAGTAAATAAGGAGATTTCAGATGACAAGTCAATTATTGACCCTATATGTACTTTTTTGGCCATTGGTGGCAAGCCTGGTCTTGTTCACGATTTGCCTGAATGTCTATAAAGACACACAACAGGCCAAGAAAAATGGCGAAGAGCTAATCTGATTCTTCGCTTTAAACAAAAAGCAGGCCATTGAGCCTGCTTTTTTATCGTTCATTTAATGATTTTGATTTTTAATTTTCAGTCTTTTCCAGCTGACTGAAATAACAATATGCAGCATGACAATTCATGTCGCACTGCCCTAGTGCTTTACGCTCTTTTTTGGCATGATGCAGAAAGTAGAGAACTGAATAATGATAAATGACTCAAATGCGTTGGTTGGAACTGCTTTCGACAGTTCGGATTGGTAGTAAAAAGCAGAGTACAGAACTGGCCCGTAGCCCGTTCCACAAAGATTATGACCGTATTATTTTTTCCCAGAGCTTCCGGCAGCTCAACCGTAAAACCCAGGTGCATCCTTTAACCCAGCACGATGGTATTCATACGCGCCTGACGCATTCACTGGAAGTCTCCTGTATTGGCCGCTCGCTAGGGATGTTGGCCGCAGAGAAAATTAAAGACCAGCTTCCACCCTGGGTGTCTCCAGCGGATGTGGGCGCCATCATTCAAGCCGCTTGTCTGGCCCATGATATTGGCAACCCGCCTTTTGGCCATGCCGGTGAATATGCGATCCGCGAATGGTTTGATGATGTATCACATACTGACTTCTTAAAAGATTTAAGTCCTGAACAGGAAGCAGATGTACGTCAGTTTGAAGGCAATGCCCAAGGCCTGCGGCTTCTAACCAAGATTGACTATCATCCAAATGATGGCGGCATGCGCCTGACCTATGCCACTTTGGGTGCTTATTTAAAATATCCGTGGCTGTCAAAAACCATGGCATCGCAGGTAGATTTACCTGCCAGTAGCCGTGCCAAGTTTGGCTGCTATCAGGCAGAAAAAGAGATTTTAAAGCAGATCGCGGAAGAGCTTGGATTGATCCAGCTCGGCGAGTATCGATATTGTCGTCATCCACTGACTTACTTACTCGAAGCAGCTGATGATATTTGTTATGCCCTCATTGATCTAGAAGATGGCATCAGCTTGAACATGCTCAGCTATGCTGAAGTGGAACCGGTATTTTTAAATCTGCTCGGAGATTATGGCACGCCTTCCGAGATTGGTATGCCTGACACGACCTGGCAACAGAAAATTGCTGCCCTGCGTGGCCGTGTGATGAAACGTCTAGTGAATGAAGTGACGACTGCTTTTGCACGCCATCATGACCAGATTCTGTCTGGCCAGTTACAAGGCACCTTACTACAGTATTGTTCCTCAGATATTGAAAGTGGTATTAATCGTGCCAAAGAACTGGCACGTGACAAGATATTTGAACATCCGCAGAAAGCAGGTCTAGAGATCATTGCCCATCAAAGTCTGCAAAATATTCTGGATGCCTTTATTCCCCTGACTACACCGCATAAAAACCTGAGCTTTAAGGAACAACGTTTAATGTCGATTCTGCAACGTTCAGGAGCGAATTTTAAAGACAGCCATTATGACAATATCATGCAGGTGCTGGATATTATCTCGAAATTCTCGGACCATCAGGCTTATAACCTGTCACAGGAATTGCAAGGCAATAAAGCCGGATTGTTATAAAACATCTTGCTGGATTAGATGCTTATTGCAGCAAAATCACCTGTTTTGCAGAAGGAGATTTTGCCTTTCCTGAAAATGCTGACTACTATGCTGCAAAACTGAATTGAGTAATGATAAAAGATGATTGGATGTCTGATTGGTGAAGTGCTGGCGCTGGAAGCACCGACTGTATTATTAAATGTGAATGGTGTGGGTTATGAAATTGATACACCACTCACCACTTTTTGCCAGTTGCAAAAAGGCCAGAAAATTACCTTGTGGACGCATCTGGCTGTACGTGAAGATGCACAATTACTGTATGGTTTTTTAAATGCTCAGGAAAAAACCATTTTCCGCACTTTATTAAAAGTGAACGGCGTTGGCCCGAAAATGGCACTCGGCATTCTTTCAACTTTAAGTGTGGAGATGCTGATCCATACTGTTGAAAATGAAGATGTAAATACCTTGGTTAAAGTCCCCGGTGTCGGCAAGAAAACGGCTGAACGTTTGATGATTGAACTGCGCGACCGCTTTAAAGCCATGTCTGCGGGCACTGCTCCAAGCAATTCGACAGCTCCACAAATTCAGTTTATGGGTAATTCAGCTGTAGCTGAAGCTGAAGCTGCACTACAGTCCTTAGGTTATAAACCGGCTGAGGCACAAAAACTGGTGAATGCAGCCAAAGGTGAGTTTACTGAAGCCAGCGACATTATCCGTGCTGCATTAAAGTCGATGAACCGTTAAGACCTATATAAACCTCATCGAAAAACAAATAGCAGGAGGCAGCATGGATGCTGCCGCAGAAATATGGCATAGGATGTGCCATTATTTCTGCAAAGGGTTTTGTTACTTTTGCCCTGTCAAAAGTAAGGTAATGCCTTCACAATGGCATCTGAATTTTTAATGCATTTTGAGGCTATGACTTTATTCACCTCAAATAAACCATAGAGATTGACTCAAAAGATATGCAAGACCGTCTCATCAGTGGTTCTGAAAAACCCGAAGATCATTTTGATCGTGCCATCCGCCCGACTTCCCTCGATGACTATATCGGTCAGCCCGTGGTACGTGAGCAAATGGAAATCTTTATTGGCGCTGCTCGTGGCCGTGCTGAAGCTCTCGATCATACTTTGATCTTTGGACCTCCAGGTCTAGGTAAAACGACGTTAGCGAATATTATTGCCCGTGAAATGGGTGGTAACCTGAAATCGACTTCAGGTCCAGTACTAGAACGCGCGGGTGATCTGGCAGCAATGCTGACCAATCTTGAGGAAGGTGATGTCCTGTTTATTGACGAGATTCACCGCCTGTCACCCGTGATTGAAGAAATCCTTTATCCAGCAATGGAAGACTACCAGCTAGATATCATGATTGGTGAAGGTCCTGCTGCCCGTTCGATTAAACTGGACTTACCACCATTTACATTGGTCGCTGCAACCACACGTGCTGGTCTACTCACCTCTCCGCTTCGTGACCGTTTCGGGATTGTGCAGCGTCTGGAATTCTATTCGGTTGATGATCTGACCCATATCGTAAAACGTTCTGCGAGTCTGATGGATGTGCCAATGACCGAAGATGGTGCGAAAGAAATTGCACGTCGTTCACGTGGTACGCCGCGTATTGCCAACCGTTTATTACGTCGTGTACGTGACTATGCTCAAGTCAAAGGCACAGGTGAAGTCACTCAGGAAATGGCTCAACGTGCATTAGATATGTTGAACGTGGATAAAGATGGCCTGGATACGCTTGACCGTCGTTACCTGTCGATGTTATTGGAACGCTTTGATGGCGGCCCGGCTGGTGTAGAAGCTTTAGCTGCAGCAATGGCAGAAGATTCAGGTACTCTGGAAGATGTGATTGAGCCTTATCTGATTCAGCAAGGTTATGTGATGCGTACTGCGCGGGGCCGTATTGCGACCAATATGGCTTATTTACAGTTTGGCATGACGCCGCCTGAACCGAAGTAAAGGTTGAAGCTCTTTTGGCTTGACCCTTGTTTATCGCAAAGAAAAAGAGCTAATTGACTACTGCAATCAATTAGCTCCAAAAGCACAAACTCAAATCTTTATTATTAAGTAATTTATTTTGCTATATAGTTCTTGCCCTTCAAACAAATACTTAGGCTATTTCTTTTAGAATTCTATCAATAATAATTATGAAATAACCAAAGCAACTTTGATGCCAAAATAGTATTTAACTTAGAGAAATAGTTGAAACTCAGATAATGAGAAATTTTTAATCAGATATAAATTCCTTTTAATAATTCCCTATTAATTTGAATTTTTTAAAGAAAATAGACTATCAAATCTTATAATTACATAATTTTACAATGTTTAGCTCTGTAAAATCCCCTTTATCAGCAAGTACTAAAAATGAATATACCAAAAAGGTATGAAACCCATACTCAGAGGGTTTTGGTCAAATGTAGTGCATTATGTAATGCTCAGGCATCACTTTAACTCTATTCAGATTTTTAAGGTTCTCCCTGATATGAACATGCATAAGACGCTTTCACTTTGTCTCCCTCTTCTATTCTGTAGTCAGCTGGCTTTAGCAGATTGGGTAGATGATTCAGTTAAAGCAGCCGAAGCGCATACCATCAAACTGCGCCAGCATATTCACCAGTATCCTGAACTGGGCAATATGGAATTCAAAACCTCGGAATTAGTACAAAAAGAATTAAAGTCCTATGGTATTGAAGTACGTAAAGGCTATGCCAAAACAGGTGTGATCGGCGTTCTAAAAGGTTCAAAACCTGGCCCCGTCATGGCATTACGTGCAGATATGGATGCCTTGCCGATTCAGGAAACGGCAGCTGTACCTTTTGCCAGCAAGCAGAAAGGTATTTATCAAGGCAAGGAAACTTATGTGATGCATGCCTGCGGTCATGATGCGCATACTGCAATGCTATTAGGTGCAGCCAAAGTGCTCGCTACCAATAAAGATAAGATTGCCGGAACCGTAGTTTTTGTATTCCAGCCAGCAGAAGAAGGCGGTGCAGATATTGATAACTTTAGTCAAGGTGATCAGATCGGCTCACGTAAAATGCTGGCTGATGGCGCACTCAAGAATCCTCAGCCTGAAGTGATTTTTGGAATGCATGTGATGGCGGGTATGCCAAGCGGCAATATTTTCTATAAAGATGGTGCAATTCTCAATAGCGCGGATCATTTACGTATACAGGTAGATGGCCATCAGGTACATGGTTCAATGCCTTGGGCAGGTCGCGATCCAATTTATGCTTCTGCACAGATGATTAATAATTTACAAAGTCTGGTGAGCCGTAAAGCAGATCTGACCAAAGGCATGGGCGTGGTCAGTATTGGAAGTATTCAGGGTGGTACCACAGGAAATGTGATTCCTAATCAGGTGAATATGGTCGGTACGATTCGTTCTAACAGTGAAGATGTCCGTCAAGGCATTTTAAAAGACTTGCCGGAAATGCTGGAACACAATGCCGCAGCCAATGATGTCAAAGTCAAAGTAGAAATTGCACCCTATGCACCTGTTACCACCAATGACAAAACCTTGACCGAATTGATGCGTCCGACTCTGGCTAAGGTGAATGGTGAAAATAAACTGCATCTGCTTGATAACAATGCTAGTGCCAGTGAAGACTTTGCTTATTATGGCAAGCTGATGCCATCATTGTTTGTCTTCGTCGGTGCAACGCCAGCCGATCAGGACCCAGCCAAAGCAGCACCGAACCATAACCCGAATTTTATAGTCGATGATGCGACATTAAAAATCGGAGTAGAAAGTCATGTCCGTTTTATTCTGGATTATCCAAAAGTGGCTAATCAGGTACAAGCAAGCTGGAAACAAAATAACAAAAGCTGATTCTTAGTTCCTCAAGCATGAGTGACTGGTCTCATTCATGCTTTTACTTCGCCTTATTAATAAGCAATTGGCCATTCCGTACTGGCTTAGCCCCTACTCCATCCAGATTTGACATCTTGTGCCATTGGTCTCAAAGCTCACAGTGCTAAACTTTGACGCGCTAAATTGCTTGACTTTTGGAATGAATAAGGCAAATTCTAAGCCTGCTCCAGCCTCTAAAAACAAGCAATAATTTCGTAAAATCTGCATGGAACAAAACTATGGCGAATCACTTTGAATTCAATATCCGCGTCTATATTGAAGATACTGATGCGGGTGGCATTGTCTACCACGCTAACCATATTCGCTATATGGAACGTACCCGTACTGAATGGTTACGTGCTTCCGGAGTGAGTCACTACTGGCATCAATCCGACTATAACTTTGTTGTGCACAAAATTAACGTCAAATATATGCGCCCAATCCTCATGGATGACCTGATTACCGTGACTGCACGTGTCATTTCATGTAAAGCTTCATCATTTGTATTGCAACAAAATATTTATCGTGGTGAAATCATGCTTGCATCTGGTGAGGTCGAGTTGGCATGTATTAGTGCAGACATGAAACCACGTCGACTCCCGGATGAAATCCGCGAACTAATTCAAAAAGAATTGGAACAAGACTAAAAAAATTATTTGGCACACGTAACAGCTATGGCAACTCAGTTAGAATCATCTCTTCAAGTCTCAGATCTTATTTTACAAGCAAGCCCTGTCGTACAACTGGTGATGCTTTCTCTCCTGTTAGCCTCGTTGTACAGCTGGTACCTGATTGCTAAGTTAACCATGAGCTATAAAAAGGCTCAGGCTGACGACGATCATTTCCAGAAAATTTTCTGGTCAGGTGCCGAACTCAAGACGCTTTATAACAATGCCCAGCTCAATTCCAAACGTACTGGTCTGGAAGATATCTTCTATCAGGGTCTGGGCGAGTTCCTTAAACTTAAAAAACGCCATGCTCTAACTGCCCAGTCAATTGAAGGAACCGAACGTATTCTGCGGGTAGGTTTAAGTCGTGATCAGGGACATCTGGAACAAGGCTTGGGTGCGCTGGCCAGTATTGGTTCAGTCGCTCCTTATGTCGGTCTGTTTGGTACCGTCTGGGGCATCATGAATGCCTTTATTGGTCTGGCAGATGTGGATCAGGTCACTTTGGCCACTGTCGCACCTGGTATTGCAGAGGCCCTGATTGCAACGGCGATTGGTTTATTTGCTGCAATTCCTGCGGTTTTAGCCTTTAACCATTTCACATCTAAAGGTGAAGCACTGTACTCTGACCGTGCCCTATTCGCTGAAGAAATGGTGGCGCTGCTGCAACGTCAATCTGTGGGCGCTACGCAGGACAATGACTAATGGCCATTCAACGTTCAGGACGCTTCGAGCGCATTAAAAAACCACTGAAAAGTGACATGAATGTGGTGCCCTACATCGATGTGATGCTGGTACTTCTGGTCATTTTCATGGTGACTGCCCCAATGATTACCAGTGGCATCAAGGTCGATTTGCCGCAGGCCAATGGCTTACCGATCGAATCCAAAGATGCGCCTACTATCGTCACTTTAAAAGAAGATGGTACTTATTTTCTGGAATATAAAAATCAGACCACAGGTCCTGTCACCCTAGAGGCTTTGACGCAGACTTTGATAGAAGCGCAAAGCACTGCGGAAAGTGAAAACAAGGTCCTCAATGTCGTGATCAATGGTCATACCACCCGCCCTTATGGCGATGTGATGGCCTTAATGTCAAGCCTGCAGGATGCGGGTTTGTCCCAAGTGGGTTTACTGACCAAGCCATTAGAATAAAGTATGAAAAATTATCAGAAACCACCGTTTCAGAAGAAAGCAATTGCGATTGGGTTTACGCTAGGAATCCATGCAGTTGCTTTGGTGGGCCTGCTTTTTCTGGGGATGAGTAAGCCACCTGAACCGCCAAAACAGATTAAAACGGTCTTAATTAAACCTGAAGACCTCAAGCCGGTGACTCGTGAAGAAACTGAGTTTGAAGAAACTGCACATGAAAATATTGCAGAAGAAATTACCCAAACTGCTGAACCGAGTGTAGAGCCTGCGCCTGTAGTGCCAACAGCAGCTGCACCGACACCTCCGGCACCGCAGCCTGCACCAGCACCCCCACAGATCGATATTCAAAAAGCTCAGCAAGAAGCCAAAGCAGCAGAGCTTGCTCAAGCCAAAGCCGCCCAGCAAGCAGCCGAAGCAGCAAAACGTGCTGAAGCTGCTGACCAGGCAAAACAGGCTGCTGCCAAAGCCAAAGCAGAGGCTGCACAAAAATCTAAAGCCGAAGCTGAAGCAGCGCGTAAGGCTGAAGTAGAAGCACAGCGTAAAGCCGATGCTGCGCAAAAAGCCAAACTTGAAGCGCAGAAAAAGGCTGATTTAGCCGCCAAGCAAAAAGCAGAGGCTCAAGCCAAGGCAAAAGCGGATGCTGCTGCAAAAGCCAAGGCAGATGCCGAAGCTAAACGTAAAGCCGATGCGGCTGCAAAAGCTAAAGCAGAGGCGGATACTAAACATAAAGCTGACGCTGCGGCAAAAGCCAAAGCAGAGGCTGAAGCTAAACGTAAAGCTGACGCGGCTGCGAAGGCTAAAGCGGAAGCAGATGCCAAGCACAAAGCTGACGCTGCGGCGAAAGCTAAAGCAGAGGCCGAAGTTAAACGTAAAGCTGATGCCGCTGCGAAGGCCAAAGCGGATGCTGATGCCAAGCATAAAGCTGACGCTGCGGCGAAAGCTAAAGCAGAGGCCGAAGCTAAACGTAAAGCTGATGCGGCTGCGAAGGCCAAAGCGGATGCAGATGCGAAAGCCAAGGCAGAAGCTGATGCCAAAGCCTCTGCAGCCAAACAGGCTGCTGAAGAAGCTGCACAGAAAAAAGCGGAATCTAAGCGAATTGCCTCTACTGCAAAACGTGATTTCGAAAATAAAATCAGACGTGCCTGGGATACCCCTGTGGGTTCTTCAGGCCAGAAAGCGACTGCCCGGGTCACTTTGAGCGATAGTGGTTCTGTAGTTTCTGTGGTGGTGAGTGCCAGTGATCCAGATATGAAAGCTAGTGTAGAAGCGGCAGTACGTGCTGCTGCACCTTATCCAATGCCTTCAGATCGGGATGCACGCCGTGAAGCACGAAGTTTTACTTCAACCTTTACAGCTCATTAATGAAAAACAGCCATAATAAAGAAAAAGTGTTATGGCTGTTTTTTTGAGTTAAACTTCAATTGAAACAGATTAAATAATAATCACTCCCCATAGTGATATAACAGTTTGATGATAAATTCGTGGTCCATTTCGCATAAATCCATGCGATGATGTAGCCCAATCACTTATAAATAACTCCGTTGATTTGAGTAAATAACGAATGATGGAAAAGACACGCAAACACCTACTCTGCCTTGCAATCATGACCACTTTGGGTGCGGTCACTGCGACCCAGTCTCAGGCTCAACTGCATCTGGAAATTACCAAAGCTCCTGAGGCTGCTCCTAAAATTGCCATTGTGCCTTTTAGCCAGGATCAGAGTATTTATCCGGTGGTGGAAAATGACCTGAATCGTTCTGGAAAATTTGCCAGTGCCTCGAAGAATTTACCTGCTACAGCACAACTGAATTCGCCAAATGCTGAAGCATGGGCAGCTGTAGGCGTACCTTATGTGGTGACCGGTTCATCCAAGACCAATCCGGATGGTTCTTATAGCATTCAGTATCAATTGTATGATGTCGAAAAACGTCAATACTTACTGAATGAGTTGCTGACTGTTCCTGCTTCACGTACCCGTCAGGCAGCCCATATGATCAGTGATGCCATCTATCAGGCATTAACCGGTATTCCGGGAGATTTCACTGGCCGTATTGCTTACGTCTTACGTAACCCGGCAACGCCTGATCAGCGTTATACCTTGCAGATTGCCGATACGGATGGTGAACAGCCAAAGACCATTTTGACTTCGCGTGATCCAATCCTGTCACCTGCCTGGACACCGGATGCGAAAAAAATTGCATATGTGTCTTTTGAGACCAAACGTCCGGCCATTTATGTACAGGATTTGGCGACTGGTCAACGTGAAAAGCTGGCCAGCTTCCGTGGTTTAAACGGTGCGCCAAGCTTCTCTCCAGATGGCAAGAGCATGCTGTTCACTGCGTCTATGCACGGTAACCCGGAAATCTATCAGATGAATCTGGAAACACGTCAGTTAAAACGCATGACCAACGATAGCGCAATTGATACAGAAGCACGTTATGCGCCGGATGGAAAATCATTTATCTTTACTTCAGATCGTGGTGGTTCTCCGCAGATTTACCGCTATGATTTTAATAATGGAAGTACCAAACGTCTGACTTTCCGTGGCGCATTTAATGCCCGCGCGACCTTAAGTGCAGATGGTAAGAAACTTGCATTGGTTCATCGTCCAAGTGGCAGTAACTATAAAGTGGCTGTACAGGATATTAGCTCAGGTGTGACCAATATCCTGACGCCAACCAGCCTGGATGAATCACCTAGCTTCTCGCCAAATGGTCAGATGGTGGTTTATGCCACTCGCGAAGGTAATCGTGGATTGTTATCCATCATGTCTCTTGATGGCCGGTTCCGCATGAATCTGCCAAGTGAAACAGGTGAAGTTCGCGAACCTGCCTGGGCACCAAAATAATAGTTCAATATTTATAAATGCTTTACCCCATAATCAACCTTCATGGAGATGAAGAATGAACAAAGTAAAATTATTTGCACTTCCTTTACTTGCAGCCGCAGTCGTAATGACTGGTTGTGCCAGCCGTAAACCAGCAGCTGAAGTCCAAACTGGCAACCTCGACACCAGTGGCACCACCACTGTAAGCACTGAAGGTCTAAGTGAAGATGCAGCTCTAAGCGCCCAAAATATGGCGGGTGCATCTGCTAAAGGTGTAACTGCGGAAAATAAGGCTTATTTAGCTAAACGTGTGGTTCACTTTGACTATGACAGTAGCGAACTGAGCAATGACGATATTCGTACTCTGCAAGCACATGCCCAGTTCCTGATGGCAAATGCCAATTCTCGTGTAGCTTTAACCGGTCATACAGATGAACGCGGTACACGTGAATACAACATGGCGCTTGGTGAGCGTCGTGCCAAAGCAGTAGAAAGCTTCCTGATCACTTCTGGTGTAAATGCGGGCCAACTTGAAGCAGTGAGCTATGGTAAAGAAATGCCAGTTAATCCTGGCCATGATGAAAGTGCGTGGAAAGAAAACCGCCGTGTAGAAATCAACTACGAAGCTGTTCCACCACTACTAAAATAAGTGATCATTTAAATAATGCATCATTCATAAAAAAGCACTCAATTGAGTGCTTTTTTATTAGGAAGATATTTGAAAGATCAAAGAATAAGATTATTCTTTGCCTTCACCTTCTTCTGCAGTTTGCATGGATTCAATCATGTCGTGTTTATTGAATTTTTTGTATTCAGGTTTTGCTTCGTAATCTTTCCACGCTTCTTTCATCTTGTCTTCAGAAATTTCATCGAGATTAATCGCTTCGCTCGGCGTTGGAGTCGCATCAAACTTTAATGTTGTCATCTCTGTGCTCCTATGATCATTTTTTCCTTTGATTCAACATAGCACTTTCCACAGGAGTTGCAAGGGCAAAATCACAACAAATAATTCAGTTTAATTGTCCTTTTCGAACGTTCTCATCTAAAATATAGCCGTATATCGTTTTGATCTTTTTCCCCCGATTATAAGTCTTGGAGTTTTTCCCTTATGTCATACCGCACCTTATCCCAATTTCTACAACAACAAAGCGGGAACCTCACACCTGAACTTGCACAAGTAATTGAAACAATTGGAAATACCTGCAAGCGTATTGACCAACTCCTGCAAAAAGGTGCTCTAGCGGGTGTATTAGGTAGTGCTCAGCATGAAAATGTTCAAGGCGAAGAGCAAAAGAAACTGGACGTGATTTCTAATGATTATCTGATTGATGCATTAAAAGTACATCCACATGTAGGCGGTTTAGCGTCTGAAGAACTGGATGAATTCACTTCAGCACAGGAAAATGGTCAATATCTAGTATTGTTCGATCCACTTGATGGCTCAAGCAATATTGATATCAACATGTGTGTGGGCACTATCTTTTCGATTCTTCCTGCAAAAAATAGTGTAACTCAGGCAGAAGACTTCATGCAGGCTGGTGTCAATCAGGTTGCTGCTGGTTATGTGCTGTATGGCCCATCAACCATGATGGCACTGACTGTGGGTGCTGGTGTGGTATTCTTTACTTTTGATCCTGAAACTCAAGAGTTTCTGTTGACTTCTGAAGTGATTCAGGTCGCTGCTGATACTAAAGAATATGCAATCAATGCATCGAATCAGCGTCACTGGGAAGCGCCTGTACAGCGCTATATCGATGAGTTGCTAGCAGGTAAAACAGGTCCTCGCGCCAAAGATTTCAATATGCGCTGGGTCGCTTGTATGGTTGGCGATATTCACCGTATTCTGTGCCGTAGCGGGATCTTCATGTACCCGTACGACTTGAAAGACCCAACTAAAGCAGGTCGTTTACGTTTAATGTATGAAGCCAATCCAATGAGTATGCTGATGGAACAGGCTGGCGGTGCATCAACGACTGGTCGTGTCCGCATTCTTGAAATCGAACCTACAAATCTGCATCAACGTGTTCCTGTCATCATTGGTTCAAAAAATGAAGTTGAGCTTGTGACCAGCTACCACCACTAATTTTTAAACGGCAGTTGATCCTTGATTGACTGCCGTGGACTTTCTTCTTATGCCAACCATCTTCCTTGAATCCAAAGACAATCCTAAAATTAAACACTTACGCGGTTTAATTGAACAGAATTCTTATCGAAAAAAACAAGGACAAACTGTGCTTGAAGGCACGCACCTGTGTCTTGCATGGTTACATGAAAACAAGAAAATCAATTCGATCTTCACGACTGAACATGCTTTAGCGCATCCTGATTTTGACATTATTTTAAACAAATATACCGGTGTGGTCTTTGTCATTGGTGAATCGCTTTATAAGGACCTGAGTACCTTAGGCACTTCGATTGCCTGTATGGCGATTGTCGATATTCCAAGCTCAAGCCAGGCACTTGATTTTACGGCTGATACCCTGATCCTTGAAAATGTGCAGGATCCCGGCAATGTCGGCACCTTGCTACGTTCAGCAGCAGCTGCCGGTATTGATCAAGTCATTTGTACCAAGGGTTCAGCGTCTCTTTGGTCACCACGCGTATTACGTGCAGGTATGGGTGCACATTTTTCTTTGCAAACTTTTGAAAATATCGCACTGGAAGACCTTTTACCGCAATTCAAGATTCCGGTATATGTCACCAGCTCACATCGTTCTAGCAGCCTGTATAGCAAGGACTTGCGTAAAGCCTGCGTCTGGATTCTGGGCAATGAAGGTCAAGGCGTATCTGACTATGCACTGCAACATGCCGAAGCGGTGACTATTCCACAGCCAGGTGGACAGGAATCCCTGAATGTTGCAATTGCAGGCTCTATCTGTTTCTTTGAGATGGTGCGTCAACGTATCTAATACGGTATTTAGGTTACATTGTTTTAATTCCAGTCAGTGTATTTATAAAATAGATTACACTACAAAAATAATAAGTTTTATTGTCAACCAAATCGTTATTCCCAACGTTATATGCACATGAACTTGGGAATAATGGTGGGTATCCAATGACAGGATTTTCCATCTCTATGGATTTAGCACCGAAACCGTTGCAGTCACAAGATGCGAGTATTCTAAAGAGTACGGCTGAGTCTCGCCTGAAAAATTTCATGCAGGATGTGACTGGGCGTGCTTTGGTGATGATGGAAAGTGCGACTCAAGGACAACATGGGATCGCAATGGATCTGGTTCAGGAAGCTTTTATTTCTCTACATAAATCTTATGCAGAGAAAAGCACTGAAGAGTGGTATCCCCTGTTCTATACGATTCTGAATAACAAATTACAGGATTGGCGTCGTAAAGAAGCACGTCGCAACCAGCCATTTTCCTTTTTCAAAAAAGTCAGCCTCGATGACGACGAAGTTGAATTTGACAATCTTGTAGATGAATCTACGCCCTCACCTTTAGAATTTCTGGATCAGGCAGTGACTGCTGAAGAAATTCAGGAGGCGATTGCCAAATTACCTGTGCGTCAGCAGCAAGCATTTATGCTCAGAGCCTGGGAAGGCTTTGATACTCAAACTACAGCGCAAATTATGAACTGTACAGAAGGCAGTGTGAAAACCCATTATCACCGTGCTATTCAAGGTCTACGTGCCTCTCTAGCACACTTAAATCCATATCTGGGAGGATCATCCGAATGAAGCAAGATGATTTCTTAAAGCAAGTAACTTCCAAACTTGATGGACTGGCACAGCACCACAAAGATAAACCGGTGGTGATGAATCATGTGCTGGAGCACATTCAGGACGCACAACATTCACGCTTTGCATTTCTAAAAATGTCTGGCTTTGCTTTGGCTGCTGCGATTGCTGGTGTGGTAGTGCTACCGAATATTGTCAGCCATAACGAACCTCAGACTCAGGCAGTATCCACCCCCAAACTCTCCCCACAGATGCTTGAAGATCTGGAAATGTTAATGGTTTTAGGTGAGGACAAAGTTCCACATGGCAGCTAAAAGATTAGCAATTGCATTTTGCGCATTCAGCTTCCTGCAAACCAGCTTTGCGGGATTTGAACGTTTTTGGATTTTTTCCAAAGATGCCAATACGCAGGTCAACGAAACCTGGGATACACTTTCTGATTCCGAGCAACTGGCATTAATCAAACGTTATCAGTCTTTAAAAGAGATGCCTGAACAACAGCGTATTAATTTACAGCAACGCATGGACTGGTTCACTCAGCTTCCTGAAGCTGAAAAGCAGCGTATGCGTGAAACCTGGCAAATGATGAGCAGCCAGGAACGTAAGGAGTTAGGTGCACGAATGCAAAAAGCAACGCCAGAAGAACGACTGGCGATCCGTGAAGAATATATCCAGAAATACCAGCAACTCACTCAACCTAAAACTCATTAATTTAAGTTAAATAAAAAAGCCTCCATCTGGAGGCTTTTTTCATGCTGCAATTATTTTCTAACTCGGCGATATCCTGCCAGACCTAATAATCCGAACAATCCCCAAATTCCAAACGAGCCACCGCCACTTGATGATGTATTGGTATTTTTAGCCGTATTTTTTAAGTTAATTCTTGCTGTATCTGACATCAACTCATCTGCATCAAAAACATGATACTGCATATCATAATCTGACTGACTAAAAGTGTTTTTCACACTAAAGGTCAATTTTCCACCATAACAGGTTTCACCGGCAAAATTCCCTGGGCATGGTCCTTCTCGCTCTGCAGAAAGGTTTACTCCGGCAGGAAGCTTGACAATACGAATTGGAATCTCACGACCATCTTTATCACGATAGAAAGCGGCCTTGCCATTCATCCGTGGACCATCGCCATCATCACTGTCATTCTCTAATGGATTCACAGTCACAGTCAGATTGTTTTCTGCGCTAATTCTATATTCGTCATTTTTTACAATCGGCTTAATATTTACAAATGCGCCCTGCAAAATACCTGTACTGCTGGCACCAGTCTGCTTGTCTTTAATTGTATAACGACAATACTCCGTATCCGAGAGACTTGTTACTTTGCCATCAGTACGATACATCATGATACGGTTTAAATCAGGCTTCCATTCACATTTTAAATTTGGATCATTAGGCGCACCTTGAACAATTAATGAACTGCCTGATCCAGATAAAGACCCTACACCTAAAGATTGCACTGTAATTTCATAATTTTGTGAATTTAATGCTTTAGCTTGTACTTGAGTATTATTTAAAGTTTCTTGAGGCATGACCAAACTAAATGGATTAACGTATATGGCACGATATTTCTGGTATTGCTTGGTATATTTTAAAAGATCCTCATATTCTTTTAGCTCTTCCTTTAAGCCCTGTATTTCCTCAGGTTTTGTATTCTTATCGGCCAGAATAGAATTAATATCACCAATATTTTCCTGATAATAATCCAGCAACTCTGTTAAAGAACTATTTTTTAGACCAGAAATATCTGCTGCAGTTAAGTTCCGGATTTCGACCGACCCAATTTCACAGGAATTTTTTGCGTCCGGATTAAATAACAATGTTGCCTTAGTTAACCGCTCAATTCCACGCTGATCAATTTCTTCACAACTTTCTGTACCGATATTGACCAGATCCGTATTTGATTGTCGATCAATTGGATAATACATGCCTAAATAACGGTTATTTACAGAAGGTTCGATATAAGTAGTTAACAGATCTGTGATCTGATTACTGGATACATCAATATTCGTTGAAACACTGTTTTCTGCCAGTTCAGGTAATACACAGCGTGAGGAACCACTTGTATGAATCGCATTATAAGCAGTAAATAAGTCTACATCCTGTTCTTTACTTGGATTTCCACCATTTAAGGCATATTCACAAGATAGGCCCTGGTTAAAGGCCAACACATTATAAGCCAGACTCGAATTACCAGTATTGTCATAAAAGATGGTAGAGCGAGCAGTATTCTCGACAATCGTGTTATTAATGGCACTAAAAGTGAAGAAAGAACTTAATGGACGGCTAATTTCATTGGCCATTCGGAAAATATGACCTGTGGCACTGGTCGTATTTTTTGCAATTGTAGAGTTACTAATATCCGCTTTGGCATAACCACAAAAGTCCAGAATACTGGCCGTATCAGTAGAACCATTTTTGACAATGCTGCTTGCGCTAATTTCTAGCTTTGTCTCTGTACTGCCCAGATTCCCCACACAATCCATGGCCAAGACACTGCCATATGTAGCTGCTTTATTCTGATGAATTAAGGAATCCTGAATCTTGATAATTTTTTCATTATTCATCGCCACTGCATAAATTGCTCCGCCTTCTGCAGCCGCTCGTGAATTTACAATTTCACTATTCACGAGGCTTAGAGGGCCAGCGACATAAAATGTTCCACCATTACCTTTATCCAGACTGGTTTTTGCAGCATAACCATCTTTCAGGATGACACCATTTACCACCATGCTGGCTTGGCTAGCGACCGTATTAAATAAGCGGGTTTTCCCTTGGCCTGAAAGGGTGGTGGTTAAAGCCTCACGTGTTGGATATAAAAAGGTAATAGGACTTCTTTGAGTATAATTGAAGGGTGATTTTCCCAAAATATTGACATGGGATTCAACAATAATTTCACTATTGAGTTTATATTCCCCAGCTTCAAGCTGGATGACATCTGGAGCGGAACCGTCATTACGCAATGTACGGCCAACATTACACCCTCCATAGGATTTATCCAGCTTGGCTGTCTTAATGGCTTCACGCAAGGAACAGGCACTGGTATTTTCCCCATCCTCGTCAGCAAATGTAGTGACATATATGGTTTTATCTTCGGCTGCCATTAAACTCATGGCAGATAAAATCATGGCTGCAAGCAGTCCTTTTTTATAATTTTTCATGATTTTTCCTTAATCTTTTAATCTGCGACGTAGGCCGATCAACCCTATCAAGCCCATTAAGCCAGCGATTCCCCATGCCCCACCCGAGGTTTTCACAGACTTGTCTTTCATTTCATTTTTAGGTTCCTGTACAATCTGGGTACTTAAAACCAGATAAGGTTTGGACTTATTAAATCGTGTAGATGAAGTAACTACCTGAATTTCAAAAATGTCAGCACCATGCCATTGTGAATCTGGGGTATAAACTACATTCCCATCAATATCAATGACTGTTTTGCCCTTGGAAACAGTTTTTGTTTGGATAACCTGTAAGCAGCCATCTTGCCAAGGCTCACCCTTTGGATTCTCTCCAATAATGTTATTGCATTGTTCTTTAGGAATTAAATCACTATCTCCTAAAACAGATTCAATTGAAAACTTTGCAGTCTCTCCTTTTAGAAGATCCTGTCCAACCAGACTGGTAGATGTTGGAACTGTAATTTCAATCGCGCCACGATCACAAAATAAGTTATCCAGTAAACGGTCTACACCGCGTTGGTCTGCCGCTTCACAGCTGACTGAAGGATTGCTGCTATTGTAGCTAGTCCCTCTATTTACAATCGGTGAATCACTGACCTGATTATAATTCAACAGGATCCGAGGACGTAGATAGCCCAAAAACTGATCTTTAGGAACGCTATAAGGACATAGAATAGCATCGCTATTTTGTTTTAAATTTAGACAGACACCTTCACTTTGATCTGAAGCCTCTGCAAACAAGCGAGTACCTGTCCAGATCTGGTTTGGATACGCAGCATCACCTGTACCACAAGATGCTGTTACCAGGTTATTGTGAATCGTACTTTTATCCGTAGTTTCAATCTGACAATCCTGCGTACCATTTCTTAAAATAATACTGTTCGCCACATAGGCTTTACCATTCGGAGCATTAATACGTAGTGCTGTACCTGTATTATCCACTATAGTCAGGTTGTTGATTCCCACCCCATCAATCACATTGATCAGTGCTCCCTTATTTTTTAACAGGGTACTGCTTAGGACTTCAGCATTAATGGATTGAATATCGGCAGGATTATCGACTTGGCCCGCTGTATAAATATTGGTAGCATTATTATTAAGCGTCTGGTTATTCTTTAAAACGCTTTGATAAACCAGAAAGTATGGAAGCTGGCTATAGAGTATGCCACCCTGTTGCGCCTGATTATTTTCAACCAGGCTGGTTTTTATTTCGGCAAAAGCAATCAGATTCTGGCCGAATTTCCCCACATTATAAATGGCACCACCTTGACTCGCAGCCCCCTTATATAAGCGGCTGTAATCAATTATCAATTTACCTTTATTATGAATTAGGCCACCTTGTTCGGCACAGCTGCTTTTACCGCAACCTTCAAGGTCGAGTTCTTTTAAATTGACTTGAATCAGCTCTTCATCATTGCTAATACGGAAGAGATTATCTGTCCCTTTCATTTGAATATGAGCGTTATATAACCCCATTACCTTATCGGTACTACTAAATTCACCATCTACTTCTGCGATAGATTTAATCGTCACTGATTTCTTGATCGGGATATGTTTATTCAGAACATAGGTCGTTTTTTCTTTTAAGATAATGGTGCCAATAGCATTTTCGCCACCACAGCCCATATAACCTTCTTTAGCCAGGCCACGATTCACATATTCAACAGCTTCTCGAAGTGAACATTCCTTGTCATCTTTTTCAATATCTTCTGTGGTAGTTACAATAATTTCTGCACTATATGCCTGCCCCGCCATACATAGCAAAGCCATGCCTATGCTCTTCTTGAGCATACCCTTCTCCTTAATTTTTTATTTCTTTCTTTTTCTTCTAAAGTTGCATCTTCCTTGCAACAGCGAATTATTTTGCCTTACTTTCGCATAGACTGAGTAATTACTCAAGATGTTTTATAATTTAACGATATTCATCAATTAATGCATAAATCTGCCGCAGGTTAGCATTGCTGACCTTCAGCTTTTCGCCTTTAAGTAATTGAATAATCTGTTCTAATGTTTGTAGAAGCACGGAAGTTTGATGTGGTCCGTGATTCAGCAAATAATCAAAAATCTGTGGATCAAGATGAATACCGCGTCGGTCCAATACCGAGGATACCAAGGCAAATCGGTCCGCATAAAGACTGCCATTTGGGACACGGACACTGACTGCCTGCGTAAGTCGGGACTGCAAATCAGGTAATTCAAGCTTTAATTCAATGGGCGCAAAACGGGAAGAAAATACCAGTTGACCACCACCTTCATCATTATAATTAATCAAGTGAAAAACGGCGCGTTGCCAATGCGGAACCCCGCTAATGGCTTCAATATCATCCAGTGCGATCAGGTCAAACCGGTCCAGCGAAGTAATCGCTTCAGTGGGTGCATCCAGAAGTTCCAGCAAAGACACCTGTATAGCGGTTTTGCCGATTTCCAGATAAGAATCACAGATGGCAGAGAGTAAGTGACTTTTACCTGTTCCAGCTCCGCCATACACATAAAAGCGGCTGATTAGGCCTGCATGCAGCTGTCGGACTGCATCAATTACATGCCCCCATCCCGGACCCGAAAAATCACTAATTCGAGCATCGAGTTGAGGTTCTATATCTAGCTGCAATTGACGCATATGATTCTGATGGCCTTATGAGTCTTTATGAAGAGGTACATCCATCTTACTTGATTTCTCTCCCTCTTGCAGTGGTTTTGCTTCTGACTTTTTCATTTCAATATCAACATTTAAGTCTGAAGTTTCTACACTTATGGAACCTGTAGCCGGATCATTCATGACGACTGCCTGATTTCCATAAAATGATGTGCATTCATAATATTCCCGTGCATGTCTCAGCAGAACCACAATTACCGCTGCAACTGGGAGAGCAATCAGCATTCCCAGGAAGCCAGCCAGTTGTGCGCCCGCCAATACCGCAAAAACCACAGCAACTGGAGATAAACCTATTTTATCGCCGAGCAGGAATGGCTGTAATACATAGCCTTCTACCGCCTGACCGACCATAAACACGACACCCACCAGAACCAGTTGCCACCAGTCAATCCCGAATTGCAGGAAGGTCGCAATGACCGCTGCAATGATCCCGACCGCAAATCCCAGATAAGGAATAATACTGGCCAGACCTGCCACCATGCCAATAATCAGACCAACTTCAAGACCAATCAATTGCAAACCAATCGCATAAACGATTCCCAGCAGAATCATCACCAGAAATTGTCCTTTCACAAAGGCCCCAAGTACACTGTGACATTCACCGACGATTCTTAATGTACTTTGTTCATAAGGACGTGGAATTAGGCGACGTAAGCTTTCCAGCATACGATCCCAATCCAGCAGGAAATAGAATGCAATAATTGGAATCAGGACAATCGTACCGCCAATCTGCAAGAAGTTAATTCCAGATTGTGCAAGGCGTAGCAGGAAGGCCTGAATACTGTCAGCACTATAATTGGTTTGCACATAGTCCATGACCACATCAGAAATCTGTGTGGTATCAATTTCCATTTCAACGACATTGAAGGTATTCGACAGCCACGGTAAAAAGGTTGAATTAATCCAGCCAATGACCGCAGGTATATTGTCACGCGCATAAATCAGCTGCTGCCAGATCAACGGCACCAGATACCAGATTGCCAGGATCATAACGATCCCGATTCCAGTAAAAACGATACTAATAGAGAGCCAACGCGGCAGACCGATATCGTGCAGTTTATCTACCAGCGGGCTGAACAGATAAGCCATTAAAAACGCTGCAACAAATGGAATTACAACGGGTTTTAGTAAATATAGAAGCCACAACAACAAAGCTATCCCAGCTAGGATAAACACGCGACGCAATGTGCGATCTACCATAAAGTTTCGCCTTCTCTCTATTAATCGTTATAAAAAGTAAAATATTTTAATAAAGATAGCATTTTAGGGCATAAATACCATAAGAGTTTTGCATATTCAGGTTATAATCCCCCGCGCGAATGCGGAGACTTCATTATGAGCAACTCAACTTCTACCCCAAACACTGGTTTAAGCTACAAAGATGCAGGTGTCGATATTGAAGCGGGAGACGCGTTAGTCGACCGAATCAAGTCCGTCGCTAAGCGTACTAAACGTCCTGAAGTAATGGGCGGATTAGGCGGTTTCGGCGCCCTTTGTAAAATCCCTAAAGGTTATGAAGAACCTGTTCTCGTATCAGGCACAGATGGTGTTGGTACAAAATTACGTCTGGCACTGAATTTGAACCGTCATGACACCATTGGTCAAGATCTGGTTGCAATGTGTGTGAACGACCTTCTCGTTTGTGGTGCTGAACCACTCTTCTTCCTGGACTATTATGCGACTGGTCACCTAAATGTGGACGTAGCTGCAAATGTCGTAACAGGAATCGGTGCTGGCTGTGAACTTGCTGGCTGTGCACTGGTTGGTGGTGAAACTGCTGAAATGCCAGGCATGTACGAAGGTGAAGATTACGATCTTGCAGGCTTCTGTGTCGGTGTAGTTGAGCAAAGCAAAATTATTGATGGCTCTAAAGTAAAAGCGGGTGATGTACTTATTGGTGTTGCATCTTCTGGTGCACATTCAAACGGTTATTCGTTGCTTCGTAAAATTCTTGAAGTTAAAAATGTTGACCTGAATCAAATCGTTGATGGTCGTCCACTTGCAGATGTTGCAATGGAACCAACACGCATTTATGTGAAATCGATTCTTGAGCTGCTAAAACAAGTTGATGTACATGCAATGGCACACATCACTGGTGGCGGTTTACCTGGCAACCTGCCTCGCGTATTACCAAACGGTGCTCAAGCAGTCGTAAATGAATCTTCTTGGGAATGGCCTGAGCTGTTCAAACTTCTTCAACGCGAAGGTGGTGTAGAACAGTTTGAAATGTATCGTACCTTTAACTGTGGCGTAGGTATGGTTCTTGTTGTTGATGCAGCAGAAGCAGACAAAACTGTAGAGTTACTCAACGGTTTGGGCGAAAAAGCATGGACCATGGGTCACATTGCAGATAATGCTGAATCTGTTGAAGGGGCAGACGAAAAAATTCGTGTGATCTTCGCGTAATTTCGCATGATTAAAATTGCTGTACTTGTTTCAGGCAGTGGATCGAACCTGCAAGCCCTGATTGATGCCAATCTGTCAGGGAAAATTGTCGGGGTGCTTTCCAACAAGCCTGAAGCATTTGCTTTAGAGCGCGCTCATAAAGCAGGAATTCCAACTGCAGTCATTGAACATAAACAATATCCAAGCCGGGAAGCTTTTGATGATGTCATGCATCAGCAGCTTCTGGACTGGGATGTTGATCTAGTGGTACTTGCGGGCTTTATGCGAATTTTAAGTGAAAAATTTGTGAAAGCCTGGGAAGGGAAAATGCTGAATATTCACCCTTCTCTTTTGCCACATTACAAAGGCATGCATACCCATCAGCGCGTCCTGAATACCGGTGATGTTCTGCATGGTTGCACAGTGCATTATGTCACTCCAGAACTGGATGCCGGCCAAGCCTTAGCACAGGGTATGTTAAAAGTATCGCATCAAGATACGACTCACACTTTAGCTCAGCGGGTACATATACTGGAACATCTGATTTACCCACAAGTGGTAGAATGGATCTGTAATGGGACAATTCAGCATACTGAACAAGGTGTGTTGTACCATAATGCAAAAATGCAAGAACCTGTTCAATTCTGCAAATTCTAAAAGTCCAAATATAAAAAAACGCATCCGAGGATGCGTTTTTTTACTTCTTTAGATGGGATGAACTTTAAGCAGACTGTTGCTGAATCAGCTTTTTGACCAGACTCGCGACTTGCTCAGGCTGCTCCAATGGGAACATATGCCCACCATCTACCACTGTAAATGGAATGCCAAATTTCTTTTGCACTTGCTGCGGAAATCTGCGCGCCAAAAATGGACCTTTCTTGGCAACCACCAGATGTACTGGTACTTTTGGTTTAGCCTGAGGTAACCACCATAGTGATGGATTGGTTCTAAAGATATTCACTTCATCCATTTTAGGAATGGTGAGTTCAACTCCACCTCGAACCGGATCATCCTTTAAGGCATAGTCAATATAAGCCTGGAAGCAATCTGCATCAAAATCCTGATAAAAGCCTTTCGGTCGCAGCAGTTCAGCTGCCTGTTCCCGAGACTCCCAATGATCACGACGGCGTTTCGACAAACCTGCAGGTGACATCTGGTCCAGTGCTTTTAAGCGCAAAGTTTTTGCAATATGCAATGCAAAGGCTTCTTTGCCCATGATCATTGGTGGATCAAGCATAATCATTTGCGAAAAAAGTTCCGGACGCTGTAAGGAGGCCTGAAAACTCAGGACTGAACCTAATGAATGCCCCAAACCAATCACCGGACGTCCATGAGACTGGCGCACGATACTATCAATCACCTGCTGAGTCAGACTTTTCCAGTGATTATCAATCGGATAACGCTTATCAGGCCCTAATAACGGCACATAGATAATATCGTAATCATCTTGCAGTCCTTCAAACAGCTTTTGATAGACTTTAGATGGCACGCCATTGGCGTGCGCAAAATGAATCAATGGTTTCATTGTAAGGTCGTTTTATTTTCTGACTGAAGTTTTTGTGCCACTGAAGTTGCAATTCCTTCACCAATCGATGAGCCCATACGACCCAGTACTGACTCAAATGGGCTATATTCAATGGTGTAGTTAAGTGCTTTTTCAGTTTTTAGTTCGCGCTTCAAAGTATTTAAACTGCCAATACGGTCTGCAATACCCAATTTCACCGCCTGTTCACCGGTCCAGAACAGACCAGAGAAAATAGCAGGATCAGTCGATTTTAATTTCGCTCCACGCCCCTGCTTTACAGCATTAATAAAGTGACCATGCACATTATCCAGTACGCCTTGTACATGCGCTTTTTGCGCAGGATCAACCGGCTGTGTCATGGACAGCAAAGCTTTATTTTCCCCTGAAGTCATGGTGCGGTCTTCAACTCCAAGTTTTTGCAGCAGGTTATTCACACCATAGTTCGGCATGATCACACCAATTGAACCGACCAGACTCGATGGATTGACAATGATTTCATCTGCAGCGGATGCAATATAATAAGCACCAGAAGCCCCAGTATCACCAATCACGGCATAGAGTTTTTTCTCAGGATGCTGTTTTTTCAGATACTGGATTTCCTGCCAGATTTCATCTGACTGGACTGGTGAACCACCCGGTGAATTAATATTTAGAACAACAGCCTTACTCTGTTTGTTTTCGAAGGCTTTTTTGAGTGATTTGATGGTATTGCTACTGTTCACGCTTTGCTTGTCTGCGGCAATCGTACCAATAATATCAACTACAGCAATGTGTGCACCTGCGCCTGCACTCGGATCAGAAGCACTCATGCTACAGCCTTTACCCAGCGCAAGAATGACAACCAGCAGATAAGCAAAGGTTAGAAATTTAAAGAAGATCCCCCAGCGACGTGCCCGTCGTTGCTCTTCTACTGAAGCTAAAACTGCTTTTTCCAGCAGTTTCCATTCTGGGCCAGTCGGCTGAACTGGTTGTTGCGTATTTTGTATTTGATTTTCAGGTTTTGGTGGCCAATCGGACATAAATAATCCAATAAATTAATTTATATTGAACCCATTATATACACCGAAAAGGGTAATTCTGTCTAAAGAAACCGTTTTCGCCTATAATAAATGCTATTCTTTTTTATTTTATCAATATTACAACTCAATGACTGAACGCAGCTCAAAGAATTCAGCTTACGGTTTACTCAAATATATTAGCCGCCAACCGCTTTCAGTTTCCCGATGGATTGCGCGTATTCTTGCCTTAATCGTTAATATTTTTAAAGTTTCTAAAACTTCTGATGTAATTCGCCTGAACCTTGAGATCAGTTTGTCTGAACTGTCGACACAGGAAAGAGAACGGATTACCCGTGCCGCGATTCGCAATGAACTGATGTCTTATTTTGAATTTTTTAGTATTTGGGGTTCGAGTAATCAGAAAAATATTGAGAGAGTGCATAAAGTTATAGGCGAAGATTTACTGCATGATGCCTTGGCACAAAATAAAGGTCTAGTGCTGATTGTGCCGCACTTTGGCACTTGGGAAATTATGAATGCCTATGTTGCGCAATTCACTTCAATGACCATTATGTATAAACCTGTAAAAAATCAGGCAGCGGATCAATTTGTCCGTGCAGCTCGTAGCCGCGAACAGGCCAATCTGGTGCCGACAGATGAGTCTGGCGTAAGACAGATTTTCAAGGCCTTGAAGCAAGGTGGTACTACTGTCATTCTGCCGGATCATACACCTAACGTTGGCGGTGAATATATTCCTTACTTTGGCGTTCCTTTGGCCACCAGCAACCTAAGTGCCAAGCTGATCCAGAAAACCAAAGCCCGTGCGCTGTTTCTTTATGCCCTGCGTAATGAGGGTGCTG
Organism: Acinetobacter sp. CAU_H_60; assembly: GCF_058599385.1. Lineage (NCBI taxonomy): Bacteria > Pseudomonadati > Pseudomonadota > Gammaproteobacteria > Moraxellales > Moraxellaceae > Acinetobacter > Acinetobacter sp. CAU_H_60. The sequence continues at coordinate 2,141,180 of NZ_CM178653.1, forward strand.
GCTTTGATATTCATATCGAAGCCATAGATGAAGAAATTTATCAGGGAGATGCCAATCAGGGTACAGGCATCATCATCAAAACGATTGAGAACCTGATTCAGCGTCATCCTGAACATTATCACTGGAGCTATAAACGCTTTAGAGCTCACGAAGATCTGGGAAATATTTATAAGCTTGATCATGACCAAGCTTTGTCCAAAGTGAACCAGTTAAGAACTTCTAATCCGGCTCCTATCGAACCATCTCTAGAATCAGTCATTTAGATTTTGTTTTTGTAACCATTTCCAGCGACTTCTTTCAGTTTCTAGAATGATTTGAGTTCCTTGCTGATGAAAATGCAGGCTGCCATGCTCTGCTGTAGTCAATAAAGGAATTTTCAATTCTTTGAGCCGCTGTTGAGTCAACTGACTTGGATGTCCATAACGATTAAATTTTCCCGCAGACGCAATCGCCAGCTTAGGACGATAATGCTGCAAAAAATGATAAGCTGAACTATGCTGACTGCCATGATGGCCTAATACCAAAACATCCACTTTTAAATCAGGATAGTCTTTGAGTAACTGATATTCAGTCTGCCAACCTGCATCTCCCATCAGCAGAAAATTCTGATAAGGCCAGACATCTTTGAGCTGCAAATACACCACGCAAGACAGGTCATTTTTATTGAAATTAGCGGTATTTAATTGTTCTAGTTTTGGTGCAATGACCTTAATCTGCAGATCATTCTGCCATTGCCACTGCTGTCCCTGATAACATAATTGAAAGTTTGAAGAAGCTACAGTTTCGGTCACTTCATTGGCATAGATATTCTTAATCTTGAGCTGGTCTTTAATGCTGTGATAAGCACCGCTATGGTCCTGATCCAGATGCGTTAAGATCACCTGCTCTAGTTGAGACACACCTTGTACCGACAGAAATGGCAGGATCAGCTGCTTTCCAATACTAAATTTTTCCTCATCATAATAACCGCCCATATCGATCATCATGTTATGAGTTCCATAACGAAAGAATATCGCCTGCCCTTGCCCGACGTCCAGCACCGAAAGCTGAAATGGCGGATGATAGAATTGAGGAATACAAATTGGTACCGCCGCGACAGCTATCCAGGATTTTGGTAATACGCCTCGTGGTAAGAATAAAATCAGCAAAGACAGGATAGATAGCTCAATCATCCAGAGATTCATTGCAACTGGGATTAACTGTGGTTTAAACCAGTGATCTAGCAAATTTAAGAATCCTAACAGGATATTCAGCAACAGATCATTAAGCTGAAATAACATGCTTGAGACCGGTTCAGCGATAAAAAATAGAATCGCTGCCAAAATATCGATCGGTACAATCAGCAAACCAATCCAAGGAATTGCAACCAGATTACTGAACGGCGTGATCCAGGCAATCTGCTTAAAAAATAGCATCATTAAAGGAAATAAAGCGAGAAAGATTTTCCACTGTGATTCCACCAGTACGTTAGCTGCAAAATACAGTTTTTGTATTGCTGTCTGATTTTGCTCGGATGGTCGCTGTTGAATGGTCTGATAAATTCTGAGCAATACAAAACAGGCCCCAAAGGACAGCCAGAAAGCCGCGGACAAGATACTAAAGGGATCAATGAATAACAGTAAGGCAGCGCTCAGAATCAGAAGTTTTAAAGCCTGCAAATTTTGCCGGAGCAGCATGAGAAGAACGCCAATCATACAGATCAGCAGAGTGCGGATTGCCGGGATTTCAAAACCCACAAAGGCACAGTACAGCACCACACAAAACAGAAAAGGCAAGGCCAGAAAATACTGGCGTGGCCATCTTAGATAAAGCTGAGACATACTTTGTGCGACGAGTAGCCGAAGCATGGCACAGACCATCAGGGCAAAGATCAGCACATGTGGACCCGAAATCGCCAATAAGTGACTCATACCCATACGTCGAAATTGCTGCCCAGTTGCGGGATTTAAAAGGCTTTCATCTCCAGTGAGCAAAGCCAGAAGCAAACCTTTATTTTGTACAGGTTGCCTTGCTATGAACTCTCTTAATTCCAGCCGTTTCTGTTCTACCCAAAGTAAAAATTGCTGAGTTAAAGCTCTTTGCTCTCGAATATACTGACTATGCCCCAGTGTAGAAACATTAGCTGAATCAAGTTGCTCTATCTGTTTGATCCGGAAACCTGCCATCACATTCTGTTGCAGTGCCCACTTTTCCACATCAAAAGCACCGGGCGTTGCATAACTGTGATTAGGACGTACCTGCCCTTGCAACCGATAATAATGCCCCAGTTTAAGTGTATTTAAATTTTCATGATTCGCTGATAGTTGTGAAGTATTCGGAGGTTTTACAGATAGAAAACCCATCCAGGTTACGGTGCGTCCATTAAGATTTAATACTTCCAAAGGCTGCTGGATGGATTGATCACCGAGTTTATTCAAGCGTTTGACATAAACGATAATGTCTTTTTGCTGTACTTCATGCTCGACATTCAATAGCCGTTGGCTAAGCTGTTGATTGGCATAACCATGTCCCAGAAATATCCCGATTAGAATGCAGATGCCTACTAGCGATCCTTTATGTAAAGGCTTTTTCAGAACCGCATTACATTTAGAACTACACAGATAGCAAAGTACTGCGAGAAATATGACTATTACTGAATTTAACTGGATATTGAGAAAATTTTTTCCCATACAGGCCAGGCCTAAAATCCAGCCCAGACACAGCCATTGCAACATGAAGTTTTTCTTTTTTATTATTATGTGCAGACAATAATAAAGCCCACCGAGGTGAGCTTCAATTAAAGAGGATTATTCCTGCAATTAGTCATTCATCCATAGACCGTCACGCATATGTAGAATCCGGTCTGCCGAATGTGCCAATTGCTCATCATGAGTCACAATTAACATGGCCATATTGAATTCACTACGTAATTCAGTCAGCAACTCAAAGATTTTATCGGCTGTTTTACGGTCCAAGTTACCTGTTGGCTCATCTGCCATCATTAACTTCGGCTTGGTCACCACGGCACGAGCCAGTGCTACACGCTGACGCTCACCACCAGAGAGTTCGCCCGGTTGATGGGTTAAACGATGGGTTAATCCAACACGCTCCAGTAAGTATTCTGCCTGCTGTTTAGCCTCTTTAAACTTGACGTTTCTACGCAGCATTAAAGGCATCGCGACATTTTCTAGTGCAGTAAACTCTGGCAATAAATGGTGGAATTGATATACAAAGCCCAAATTTTCATTACGGACATAGCCACGTTCTGCTTCAGATAAATTGTCAAAACGGCGGCCATTGACCATCACTTGTCCGGCAGAAGGACGGTCAAGTCCTCCCAGAATATGTAATAAGGTACTTTTACCGGAACCACTTGAACCGACAATAGAAACAAATTCCCCGGCGTTTACCTGCAATGAAATCCCTTTGATCACATCAACCGTAGATTTTCCATCTGTAAAAGATTTCTCGATATTTTGGGCATCTAGAACCAAACTACTCATAACGCAATGCCTCCGCCGGTTGAATTTTAGCAGCACGGAATGCTGGATAAATAGTGGCCAGGAAACTTAAAGCAAGTGACAGACCTACAATCACGACCACATCCTGCCAGCGCAGATAAGAAGGTAAATAGTTGATGAAGTAAGCATCAAACATATTCAGGCCAAGTGAATTGTTTAACCAGCCAATAAAACTACTAATACTGGTGGCGGCAATAATCCCGAGAATGGCACCCGCACAAGTTCCAATTACGCCAATCACAGTACCTTGAACCATAAAGATACGGGTAATCGTGGCAGGTGAAGCACCCAAAGTACGTAAAATTGCGATGTCGGATTTTTTATCTGTGACCACCATCACCAGCGAAGATACGATATTAAATGCTGCGACCAGAACAATCAGGAATAGCAATAAGCTGACCATTGCTTTTTCCATCTGGATTGCGCTGAACAGATTACCATGAGTATAAGTCCAGTCAGAGGCATAGAAGTTGCCCGGTAAATCACGCACAATTTCTTGAGAAACCTGAGGGGCAGCAAAAATGTCATCCAGCTTCATACGCACGCCCTGCGCACCATCTGGCAGACGTAACAAGGTTGAAGCATCATTCAGAGCAATATAACCCATCATCGAATCAACTTCTGCACCAATACTGAAGATCCCGACCACTTTAAAGCGTTTAAAACGAGGTACGACCCCTGCTGGTGAAGGCGTCGCTTCGGGCAGAACCAAGGTAATATTGTCGTTCAAGCCTACGCCCATGGCATCTGCCATTTGCTTGCCTAAAACAATCCCAAATTCACCTTTTTTCAGGTTATCAATACTACCCTCGACCATATGGTTCTGGATGATCGAAACTTTCTTCTCATACTTTGGTTCAATCCCGCTGACCATAATTCCGGCAACTTGCCCTTGAGCCGTCAGCATCCCCTGTAACTGGGTAAACGGAGCCACACCTTGAACGTGTTCATGCCGTTCAATCTGCTTTGCAAGTTCAGGCCAATTTGTTAGAATTTGCGTCGAAGAAACAGTGGCTTGAGGAACCATCCCCAAGACACGATTTTTCAACTCTCGGTCAAAACCATTCATCACAGACAAAACTGTAATGAGGACTGCTACACCGAGCGTGAGACCGATCATTGAGACCAATGCGATAAAAGAAATGAAGTGGTTACTACGCCGTGCGCGAGTATATTTCAACCCTATATACAGCGAGATTGGTTTGAACATAACCATCTAGTCCGAGGTAATAAATTATGGAAAATGTACAGCATCCAAACGGATTCACTGAAAGACGAGTCATGTCTCGAATCGATGCTGCTTTACGAATCAATTATCAGATTATTTCCGATGATGTTGCCTTGAATGATCCTTACGATGCTAATTTCGTATTGCCCCGCTATTTTCTACTACTTGCAGAGCTAGATCAATTTGATCATGCTGTTAACTACGAATTAGAACAATTATCTGAAAAAGATCAACAAATTGCTCGAATCTTATCCTTATTCAACCAAAAATTAAACCTTATTACCGGTTCTTTGTATGACGCAATTGTACAAAGCATGTTACCTGTACCGGAACATGTGAACTTTTCAGAGACCGGTTTTAGCTTCTTTAGTGATCAGCCGATTAGCGAAGGCACCTATCTGCATGTGACTTTAAGTCACCCGGAAAACTTCTTCCACATCGCGGCAACCGCTCAGGTGGCCTACAGTCGTGCAGAAGAAAACGGGAAATATCGTACGGGTGCTTATTTCATTACCCTGCACCCTCAGGATCGCGTCAAACTGGGCGAATGTGTGAAAGCCAGCTTTGCTTAAGACTGGCATCTATCTTTTTATTAAAGGCGGGCTTTATAGCTCGCCTTAATTTCTTTAGCAAAATAAACCACTAAGCCGAACAATAAAATTACTACACCCACCAAAGCAATGAGTGGCAATTTTTCATTATTCAATAATACACCTACCAGCAAGGCCAGCATTGGTGTCAGGACTGTGGTTAAAGACAAAGTCGTCGGTTTAATTTTCTGTACCAGCTTGAAATAACAGAACATCGCAATCAGCGAAGCCATAATTACCGCATATACCAGACCAAATAAGGACTTGGCATGTGGCATAGCAGTGGGTGCGTATTGCCAGATAAATGGCAACATACCCAGAGAAAAAACGACTGACAAGCCAATCGAACCGGCCGCCTGTGCCATAGGATCAATTGGTGCATTAATTTTCTTCACCCAGAACATGGATACGCAATAAACTAATACCCCAACCAGAGCGATCACAATTCCAATTGGCTGTATATGCTGATCTGCATCGCCTAGACAGACCACCGAAAGTCCGGTTAAAGCAATTCCCATCCCCAGCCATTGATTCAGGGAAAGCTGCATCTGAAAAACAAAACGCCCAATCAGGCCTGAAATTAAGGGTGCCAAGCCGAACATTAAGGCAATAATACCAGAGCTTAAATAATCCGTAGACCAGTAAGTAAAAATTTGCGAGCCGATAAAACTGCAAGCACCCGCCAAGTAACTATGCAGAGAAACACGATCAAGCGGTAATCTGGTTTTAAATAACCACAACATTCCTAAGGCCAGAGGCAAGGCCAAAAAGAAGCGTATCGCCAATGCCCACATCGGATGCAAATCTTCCACACTCCACACAATCGCCAGTGGTGTGGTGGACCAGATGAAAACCAGCAAGGCATAGGTCAACATCAGGTTACTTTTTGGGGGCATACTTGATCTCGTTTTTATTTAATCGCAGTTTTGCGTTTCTGTTTTTGAATGGTTTGATCTAGAGAGCTGGAAAACTCACGTTTATCGCGTTCAGAAATCGGCGGTGGGCCACCAGTTTGTACACCAGCACCACGCAAGGTATCCATAAAATCACGTAAATGCAGACGTGCTTTGACGTTCGCCACTGTATAGATTTCACCACGCGGGTGAATCGCGATACCGCCCTTCTCGATGACTTGAGCAGCCAAAGGAATATCCTGCGTCACCACAATGTCATGCTCTTTCATACGGTCGACAATTTCCTGATCCGCCGCATCTGCTCCGCTCATGACCTGAATAGAATTGATGCGAATCGACGGTGTAATTCCTACCGGCTGATTGGCCACAAAAGTGACTTCAAGCTGGTAACGATCGGAGGCACGAATAATCACATCTTTCAGAATACGAGGTAATGCATCTGCATCGACCCAAAGTTTGAATGGCAACACACAGCTTTCCATAAGGGAGAAATTTGGACTAGTGTAGCAAATCAGAGGATACAGGTTGATGCCTAAAACCGCTCTTTCTCTGAATATCCTGATATTTAAATACTCAGCTCAGCCGTATTAAATGAGTCAGCTATCCACAATCTAAAAAAATTTGACTTCACATGATTTGCATTTTAATTTTTAAATTCATTCGAGTGACTTGAAAAATCGCAATGACCCTCGATTAACTATACATAAGTCATCCAAGATCAATTGTGCATATGAAAAAACAGAATAGCCCAGAGATCATCACTATTGATGATCAGAATTTCGGTAGTCATGTCGAACATTGGACCTTGCTTACTGAAAACCCAGGCACAGATGTTCCCCAATGGTTAGGCAAAGCCCTTGATGCACCTGTAATGCCGATGGGCTTGTGTACACAAGAATGCGATATGGATGAAACCACCTGGCTGATTCAGGGACCGAGCAAAGCTGCGGTACAATTAAGCCAAGTGATTGCCGTAGAAAATAACAAGCCACAGGCTGTGAAAACCGCATTTCCGGGTTTTGACAGTCCCTACCAGGTGAAAGCCACGATTGACCGGATTATTTCTTGTAAATCCGACACCCAAGCTGTGTTGCGTCTCAATCTGGGTGCCAACAATATCATCTATGCCTTTGATACGCTGTACAGCGTCAATCGGTCGCATTATGAAAAAGACCAGTCTTATATCGTCAACTTAAATGCCTGGGCTTATGAACTGGAAGTGGTGACTGACCATGAACATTTAGTCGTGGATGATCCTGCCTCTATCAAACATCACCGTGCCCTGAATGCAATTCTTGCGGAAAATAATGGTGTTGCACCGGATAATTTACAGGAACAGATCGATGCCTGGGAGCCGAAATCTGAAGAAGACAAAGAACCGGTAACGGTCGATTTCTCCAAAATGGTCGCTTATCTCTATGGTGAGACCATGGGTCAGGAAGATGAAGCCTGGTTCCAGGGCAATATTGTCGGTAAAACTTCAATGCAATTCATGGATCAGGACTACATGCTCTATGATGTCACCCTGATTCATGATGAAGGCCAGCCGGCTACCTTGATCCGTGTAGCCACCCGCAATGACAAGCATAAAGATTTCCAGATTGGTCAATATATTCGGGGCAATCTGTGGATTCAGGCCAATATCTATCGAAAAGCAGCTTAAGCTGAATATCCAGATCGGAGACTCATATTTTTATATGAGTCTCCTGTTTTTTATTTATTTTACTGCGATATTCTCTCAATTCTGATTATTTTTTATCCACAATTAAAATCAGAATTAATGGATTTTGAATTCATTAAAAATAGATTTATCCACAGATTTAAATTCAAATGAATTCATTTTCAATGTTATCTTAAACTGAATAATCATTTTAAAAACATCGTAAAAATAATGACTTAATATAATAGTCTGTTATTTCTCAATATATTGAAGCCAGTTATTTAAATAAAATTAAGACTTTATGAAGTTTAGTTAAGAATGGACTTTATTTAATCAATTTTTTATGGTAAAAATACGATCAACAAATAATCATTTACGATAAATAGATCGGATAATAAATATCTATGAAAATCGTTCAAGAAGAAAATTTACAGCAGGTTGAGCATCATCTTGGCTCGCGTTATCAGCTTGATATGATGTCATGCCTATTTTTCGTATTAGGTATGCTCATTTGCGGCTATATCTTACATAGCTTTGTTTTTTAACCCGAATTAAATGATAAAAAACCCGGCCAATTGCCGGGTTTTTTAATCCTCAGGAATTAAGCATTGCGTTTAGCAAAGTCATCCATGAAGTTTACCAATGCCTGTACACCTTCTAACGGTACGGCATTGTAAATGCTGGCACGCATACCGCCTACTGAACGGTGGCCGGCAAGGTTAAGCAAATGGTTTTCTTTTGCTTCTTTCAGGAACTGTTTTTCAAGTTCAGGATTTGCCAAGGTAAATGGAACATTCATGATTGAACGGTTTTCTTTGGCAATCGGATTTGCATAGAAGTCGCTAGAATCGATATAGCCATAAAGCAATTCAGCTTTTTGCAGGTTCACTTTATGAATCGCGTCTACACCGCCCTGTTCCAGTAACCATTCAAATACCAGACCAGATAGATACCATGCATAAGTTGATGGTGTGTTGACCATCGAACCATTTTTCGCTTGATCTGCATATTTCAGGATGCTTGGAATTTCAGGTTTAGCCTGATCAAGCAGATCTTCACGGATAATAACCAGTGTTAAACCTGCAGGGCCAATATTCTTTTGCGCACCGGCATAGATCAGACCGAATTTAGAAACATCAATCGGTGCAGACAGAATGCTTGAAGAGAAATCACATACGAGTGGCTTATCAGTTTCTGGCACATGGGCAAATTGCAGACCGCCAATAGTTTCGTTATCTGCATAATGCACATAAGCGGCATCATCAGAAAGATTCCAGGTGCTTTGATCAGCAATCGCTAATTTACCATCTTCAGTTTTAATGCCTGCTTCAACCACATTGATATCGCCATAGCGTTTAGCTTCTTTCAATGCTTTTTCAGACCAGATACCGGTACGGATATAGTCAGCTTTGTTGTTTTTACCCAGCAAGTTCAATGGAATTGCCGAGAATTGCAAAGATGCACCACCCTGCAAGAACAGTACTTTATAGTTCTCAGGAATATTCATGAGTTTGCGAAGGTCTGCTTCTGCCTTTTCCGCAACTGCAACATAGTCTGCACTACGGTGGCTCATTTCCATGATCGAAAGACCTTTGCCCTGCCAGTCAAGCATTTCAGCTTGAGCCTTTTCAAGTACGGCAGTAGGTAATGCAGCAGGACCAGCACAGAAGTTGTACGCGCGCATGATTTTTCCTTTCAGAGTGAAACACAATAAAATGATGGCATTTAACCATATCTGGACGCCGCTTGCACAAAATTATTTCTATCCAAGAATGAAGATAGAGTCAAAAAACCAATCTAGATTCGAGGGATAATTTGAATATCTTTGATTTTTTTGTTCTAACTCGGTGATTTCATTTATGAGAAATTGTACAGCTAAAAATATTCAATCTCATCCAATGCTTAGAAGATGTTGAATCGGCCGCTAATATAAAATAATTGAAAAATGAATTTAAACTCGGCTCAAGTTTTAGAGTGACATAGAACTATCAGCTTGAAACTTGAGAAGTGAATTGTTTCAAATTACAACAATACTACAACTTAACCCACCCCTGCACTGCAAGCAATTGATTTATAATGCAGCTTAGACTGAATTAATGTGACTTTTACATTACCACTTTATGAATATGAAGAAAAATAAACAATGTGTCTGCTGGGGTCTGACTGTGCTTGCATCCATGATGTATGGCAGTTTTGCTTATGCACAAACCATCAGCTTTCAGGATGCAGAACAACAATTGTTGCAACGTTCCTATAGTAGCCAGGCTTTTCAAAGTCTGGAGCAAGCTTCTAAACTTGAGGCCGAAGCTGTGAAAGGCATTGGTCTGCCTCGTGTTGACCTGAATGTTCGTGCCTATGCCTTTCACAGTGAAGTCGATATTCCATTAAAGCAGTTTAAAAATAATCTGGAAAATTCACTCTCCCAAGGCGTGAATGGCCGGCTTAATGAGTGGGAGGCCAGTAATGGTGTGGATTTACCCGCAGGTATTACCGATCCACTGCGTGAAGGACTTAATAATACTATTCATAGCGGAGTTGGCCTGATTCCGGATACGTCTAATGTCGTCCTTGAAGATCAGGTGATTCGTCCCACTGTTTCCGTGATGATGCCACTATATACCGGAGGCCTCACCCGTAGCGCCAAAGAAATTGCCAATATTCAGTCAGGACGTAGCGAACTTAGTAATCAGCAGCAACAGGACACGCAGCGTTTTGAGCTGATTCAGTCCTATTTTAATGTTCAACTACAAAAACAGTTACTGGATGCGGCACTTTTTAATTCAAATGCCATGCAGCAACATTATCGTAATGCTTTGAAGCTGGAACAGCAGGGTTTTATCAGTAAAGGTCAACGCATGCAGTTTGAAGTGGCACGCAATAATGCTGAACGCGCACAACAAAATGCCCAAGCCAATCTAAATGCTGCCCTATTTCAGCTGAATAACCTGTTGCTGGATAGCAATATCACCGAGCTAAGCACACCTTTGTTTGTGAATCGTGCTGAACCACAAAATGTGAATATTCTGCTCAGCAGTTTTAGCCAGAACTCTCCCCTGATCAAAAAAATGCAGATGGATACCGAGCTGGCCAAAGCCAATGTCAAAGCCCAGCAGGCCGCTAAAAAGCCAAATGTTTTTGCGTTTGGTGAATATAGTCTAGATCAACATCAAAACTGGATTGTAGGGGTTGCAGCACGCTATAACCTGTTCTCAGGTATTGATAAAAACAAGAATATTCAGGCTGCTGAACTAAAACGCTATGCCGCTGAACTCATGACGGCGCGTACCCAGCAGGAGATTGAAAACCTGATTTATAAATCATTTAGTGAAGCAGTCAGCGCCCAGCAAAGTGATGCTCTACTTCAGCAGAACCTGAAAGCAGCTCAGGAAAATCTGCGTATTCAGGAATTATCCTTTAAGGAAGATTTCGGGACAGCGACCCAGGTCATCGATGCCCAAAACATGCTCAGCAGTTTAAAAGCAGAAATGGCATTAAATGCTTTTAAATATGTGATGTCTCTTGCGACCTTATTACAGAGCCATGGCTCAATTGTTGAATTTCCAAATTACATGCAACATGCCAATACCCACTATATTCGTTAATGGAGCCAGACATGACAGATGAGCAAAAGCCAGAACATCCTGTTGATGAACCGGCTTCAGAAATCAATTACAGTGAATCAGAGCCAGATAATCCTGAAAGCACAGAAAAAAAATCGCGCAAAAAATATCTGCTTTTAGCTTTAATTCCAGTGATTCTTGCTTTGATTGGGTTTGGCCTATGGAAAACCTATCAACCCAAAGAAATCGAGCTACAAGGCCGGGTTGAGGCAGAAACCGTTCAAATGGCCACTAAAGTTCCAAGCCGGATTGAAAAGATTTATGTACAGGAAGGCGATAACGTCAAGAAAGGCCAGGCGCTGGTAAAATTGCATAGTCCTGAAATTGAGGCGAAAAAGCAGCAGGCTTTAGCCACTTTACAGTCTGCATTAGCACTTCAGTCCACCGCAGAACGTGGTTCTCAGGAAGAAAATATCGCTTCTCTGTATGCCAATTGGCAGTCACTAAAAGCACAGGAGCAACTCGCTAAAACTTCCTATCAACGTGGAGCCAATCTATTTAAGGAAGGCGTCATTTCCCGCCAGCGCCGAGATGAACTGTTTGCAGCTTCACAATCTGCGTCGCAAATGACAGAAGCCGCTTATCAGCAATATGTTCGGGCTAAACGCGGCAGTACACCAGAACAGAAAAGTTCAGCAGATGCTCAGGTCGATATAGCCCGTGCAGCAGTCGCTGAAGCCAACGCATTAGAAGCTGAAACTGAATTACTGGCACCGATTGATGGTACCGTCTCCAAAACCTATGGCAATGCCACTGAACTGGTGGCAACCGCAGTGCCAGTGGTCAGCCTGATCTCGGCAGAACGCTGGATCAGCCTGAATATTCGTGAAGACCAATATGCCGCTTTAGGTAAACAGCAACAGCTTGAAGGTTTTATTCCGGCACTGAATCAATCAGCCACTTTTAAAGTGAAAAATATTAGTGCTGAAGGTGAATTTGCCACCATTAAAACTACGCGCCAAACCGGTGGTTATGATGTCCGCAGTTTTAAAGTTCATCTTGTGCCAGTCACTGAAATGCCTGAGTTAAAAGTCGGCATGAGCGTGCTGTTTAAATTGAAAGAGCCGAAATAAATGGCTTCTGGATTCTGGGCGGGTATTCAGCGTGAAATACGCTATTTATGTAGAGAGAAATGGGATCTGGCTCTGGTCCTACTCGCCCCTGCCTGTATTCTGATTTTACTTGGCAGCATGTTTGCCAAAGGCAAACCGGATCATCTACCAGTCGCCATTATTGATCAGGATCAAAGTAGCCTGAGCAGCAAGATTTATGATCATTTATCTTTGAATCATACCCTACAAGTGCATACCATTTCTGATCAAACGGTCGAAATCGAAAAGCTATTAAACGAAAATAAAATCTGGGGCTATATTCATATTCCTGCCGGAGCCGAGCAACGACTGGTCAAAGCTCAGGATGCTGAAATTAGTATTGCTTTTAATCAGAGTTATTTTAGTATCGGTAATACCATTTCTTCAGCCATGCTACTCAGTACCTTACAGGCTCTGGCTGAATTTACTGGTAAGCAGTATCTAGGTAACACGCTCCCCTATCTGGAAGCACCTACACCGAATATTAAAATTTCCCCACTGTATAATCCGCAGCTGAATTATGAATTTTATCTGGAACCTTACATGGTGCCGGCAATTTTGCACTTGCTGTTATGTTGCTGTGTAGCTTTTGCTGTGGGTCAGGAAATTAAACGACATACTGTTAGTCATTGGATTGCCCAAAAAAACTTGTGGTCGGCACTGCTGTCTAAAAATCTGGTTTATGTAGCAATCTTTTGTTGCTGGACCTGGGCTTGGATGTTTTGGCTGGTCGAAATTCGTGGCTGGTTTATTGCCGGGTCATTATGGCTAATTCTTCTGGCTCAAATACTGTTCTATAGTGCTTATGCCTTTATTAGCAGTGCGGTGGTTCTGGCCACTCAGGACCTGACTAAATCTTTTGGTCTACTAGCAGTCTATGGTGGTTCATCGCTCAGTTTTGCTGGGGTGACTTTGCCCCTTAATAATGCTCCACTATTTACCCAGTTCTGGGCCAATATTATTCCCTATACACCCTATGCCAAGTTACAGACTGAACAATGGGTGATTGGTAGTCCGTTCTATCTTTCATTGCAACCGATGTTCGTACTTATCATTTATGTCGTACTTTATGCTGTGTTGGCCTATGTCTTTCTCAAAAAAACAGCCAAAGGAGTGTCAGCATGAAATCACTCTGGAACGCTTATTGCCAAACTTTTAAAGACATTATTAGCAATACCAGTATTTTTACCACGCTGATTTTATCGGTTCTGTTTTACAGTTTTTTTTATCCGACCGCATATAAGGCAGAACAGGCAGAAGCCTTGCCGATTATTATTGTCGACGAAGAGCAAAGTGCTTTAACCAATACCATTATCAGTCATGTCAGCCAAAGCCCCAATGTACAAATCAAGGCGGTGACTGGAAATTTTGCTGAAGCCAAATATTGGGTGGAAACTCAAAAAGCCGACGGGATTTTATTATTACCAGATAATCTTTCTCAATCTATCCGGCATGGTGAAAATGGCGGGATTGGGCTGTACTTAAGTGCTGCCAACTTTTTAATTACCAAACAGATTGGTTTAGGCTTGGTCTCTTCAGTAGAAAATACCTTAAGTGAATATGCTGAACGTTTTAGCGAGATTTCACACTTCTCTCCTGCCCTATCCATTCACCAGATTCCATTATTTAATACGCTTTCTGGCTATGGCAGCTATGTGTTTCCGGCTGTTGCGCCACTGATTATTCATCAGACTATTTTTCTAGGCCTGAGTATGTTGATTGCGTTGTATCGGGAAAATAGACAGGTGATTAATCTGACCACCTTAAGTGGCATCAGTTTGGCGATTCTGACCATTGGCTGTCTGGGCTGTTACTATCTGTTTGGTTTTACTTTCTGGTATTTTGATTATCCCCGTGGCGGAAATTTTTGGGGCATGCTGCTTGCTGTACCTGTCTTTGTATTCTGCATGATCGGTATCACAGTGCTGTTCGCCAGTTTTCTGGACATGCCAGAACGAGCCGGCCATATCATTGTTTTTACCTCGATTCCGCTATTCATGCTGTCAGGAGTCGCCTGGCCCCATGCTGCTATGCCAGTCTGGGTCCAACTCATTGGGCAAGCCTTACCTTCGACCCAAATCGTGCAGATGTTTATTCAACTCAATCAGATGGGCGTGCCTACTTATATGGTGCTAGGAAAGCTTGCTTATCTATTGGTGATCGGCACCATTTGTATAAGCTTAGGGTATTATCGGCTACGCCCACGTTCTTAACTCTGGATTTACTCAGTCTACTCACATCGAAAATTATTCGCCAAATACCTGAATATTAAAGTTGCGGATTTTAGTACTGCCATTCGGCTGGTCAAAACTCACATCATACTGAACCAGATTTTTTGGATAGGCAATTTCATAACTCACCTTGTATTCACTCGGTTTGCCATTATTTTCTTCGAAGTTCTTCCTCATGATAGTTTTGGACTTATATTCACCTTGCGGAATTGAACGTGAAAAACGCTTCATGATTTTTTCGTTATTTTGAAATTCTGCCTGCAACTTCGGCTCAAGCTGAGCTAAAAATTCGTCATATTTTCCATCACGCAAATCTTCATAAGCCACCTGTGCTGCCTTTTCCTGTTCAGGGCTAGGATCAGGCATACTATCCATTGCATTATTACAGCCGCTGAGTGCAATAGCTGCGGACAAAAGCATCAATCTGGTTTTCATTATTTAATTTACCTCTCATTTAGTCGATGTGTAAAAAAGGACGCCGAAGCGCCCTTTTTCATCAGTAGCAGAACTTATTCCTCTACTGTATTGTCATCATCTTTTTCAGCTGCTTGTGCATCAGTCACATCATCAGCTGCAGATTCAGTATTTTCAATATCTTCCAATATTTCCAACTCATCTTCAACTGCTTCAATCGCTTCCACACCGACCAGTTTTTCATCTTCAGCCAGACGGATCAGACGAACACCTTGTGCATTACGGCCAGTCTGTGCCACTTCAGAAGCACGGGTACGAACCAGAGTGCCGCCATCAGAAATTAGCATCAGTTCTTTAGATGCGTCAATCGCAACTGCACCGACCAGCTCACCGTTACGTTCTGAGGTCTTAATCGCAATTACGCCCTTACCGCCACGTTTCTTAGTTGGGAAGTCATCTACCGGGGTACGTTTACCATAACCATTTGCAGAAGCACACAGCACTTCACCGGTTTCAGGTACAACCACTAGAGATACGATACGGCTAATGAAGTTAGCTTCAGTTGCATCTTCATCATCAGATTCAATATCTGCATCTTCTGCATCTTCAACCTGAGAAGCACCGATGGTCACGCGCATACCGCGTACACCTTTAGCTGAACGACCCATTGAACGTACGTCAGTCTCTGCGAAACGAATTGCTTTACCTTCGTTCGAGAACAACATGATTTGCTGTTCACCATCAGTAATCGCAACACCAATTAAGGTGTCATCGCCATTCAGTTCAATCGCACGTAAACCATTTGAACGAACGTTCGAGAATTGTTCCAGTTCAACACGTTTAATCGTACCGTACTCAGTCGCCATAAACACATAGAAGTTTTTACGAACAGCTTCAGCCTGCTGAGCAAAGTCATTGATGATGTCATCATCAAGATCAGTGGTTGAAAGCGCTAAGCCCAATTCTTTCAATTGAACACGCAGTGCATCAGAAATATCATCTGCGCCATCTTCAGATTCAGCAAGCGCAGCTTCTAGTGCCGCAAAGTGACTATTGATCACTTCATTGGTTTGTAGCTGTGCAGCATTGGTTTTTACAAATACTTTGAAATCAGCCAGACGTTCTTTGAATTTCTTCGGTGCGTCAATCACTGGCAAGATTGCAGTAATGGTTTCATTGTCATCTAGCGGCAACAAGTTCACCATTGGACGACCTTTGGCACCACGCGAAGCTTGTGGCACTTCGTAAACTTTCAGACGGTAAACCTTACCGACATTGGTAAAGCAAAGCACAGTGGCATGATTCGATGTCACCACCATATGCTGGATGTAATCATCTTCTTTCATGCTGGTTGCAGACTTACCACGACCACCACGACGCTGAGCAGCATAATCAGATAATGGTTGAGTTTTCGCATAACCAGTTTTTGAAACGGTCAGAACCATCTGTTCTTCAGGAATCAAATCTTCACGAGAGAAGTCGATACGTGATTCAACGATATCTGTTTTACGCGCATCGCCATATTGCTGAAGAATTAGTGCTAGCTCTTCTTTAATCACGTTCATCAATAAGTTGAAGTCATTTAAGATGGCTGTGTATTCAGCAATTTGACCTAAGATTTCAGAATATTCAGCTTGAAGTTTATCCTGCTCAAGACCGGTCAAACGGTGCAAACGCAGTTCCATGATCGCGTTGACTTGAGTCGGAGATAAGCGATACACATCACCATCAATACCAAATGGACGCTCTGGATCTTCGCCTTCAATTTCGTCCGGACGTACAGAAACAGCACCCGCTTTTTCGAGCAAGGCTGCCACACCGCCTGCTGCCCACTCACCTGCTTGCAAACGCTCACGCGCTTCAGCCGGGTTGGCAGAAGTTTTGATGGTTTCGATGATGGCATCAATATTTGCCAGAGCAACGGTTAAACCTTCTAAAATATGACCACGTTCACGTGCTTTGCGCAGTTCATACATGGTACGACGTGTCACGACTTCTTGACGGTGACGAATAAACGCAGCGATGATGTCTTTCAAGTTCATCAATTTCGGCTGGCCATTGTCCAGGCAAACCATATTAATGCTGAAAGAGTTTTCTAACTGCGTATTCTGGAACAGGTTATTGACGATGACTTCAGCATTTTCACCACGCTTTAGGTCAATCGCAATACGCATCCCTTCCTTGTCAGATTCATCACGAAGTTCAGAAATGCCTTCAAGTTTTTTCTCTTTGACCAGCTCGGCAATACGTTCAATCGTTTTCGCTTTGTTGACCTGATAAGGAATTTCAGTGAAGACAATCGTAGTACGGCCAGATTTAGCATCTTCTTCAAAGTGATATTTACCACGAATATGCAAACGGCCTTTACCGGTACGATAGGCATCCACGATACCTGATTTACCGTAAATAATGCCACCTGTCGGGAAATCTGGACCGGAAATGTATTCCATCAGACCTTCGATGCTGATATTAGGATTATCTGCATAAGCCAGACATGCATTCACCACTTCAGTCATGTTGTGTGGCGCCATATTGGTCGCCATACCAACTGCGATACCGGCCGCACCATTCACCAACAGGTTTGGAATACGGGTTGGCATAACTTGCGGAATACGCTCAGAACCGTCGTAGTTATCTTCCCAGTCAACTGTATCTTTTTCCAGATCAGCCAATAACTCATGGGTCAGCTTACGCATACGAACTTCGGTATAACGCATTGCCGCAGCGCTATCGCCGTCGATTGAACCAAAGTTCCCTTGACCATCAACCAGTTGGTAACGCAGACTAAAGTCCTGAGCCATACGGACAATGGTTTCATAAACAGCAGAATCACCATGTGGGTGATATTTACCGATGACATCACCTACAACACGGGCAGACTTCTTGTAAGCTTTGTTGTAGTCATTGCCCAATTCGTGCATTGCGAAAAGCACACGACGATGAACAGGTTTTAGACCATCTCGTACATCTGGCAAGGCACGTGACACAATCACGCTCATTGCATAGTCTAAATACGAGTGCTTGAGTTCATCCTCAATGGCAATCGGTCTAATTTCCGATACGCTCATGCATACTCCTTATTCTACAAGCCAAATTTGGCTTGCATTTATATGTCGTAAAACTTGCAAAATAATTAACTCAAACGACAGAGTTAAAAACTAAAATACAGCCCTAAATTATAGCATAAACACTTGTATTTTTGTGTCGAAATATTGAGCTTAACCTTGTTAATTATCTTCATTTTAGTGATCATTTTCCTGTTATTTTTAACGACGAAAAAATTATAAAATCAACAGGCGTAAAAAAAAGATGCTGCAAAAATTTGAGCATCTTTTTTGGGCTTAGAATTGGCTAAAAGTGATCTTAATTAGATACTTTTCGGTAATTCAATACTGCCACAATCAGCAAGATCGGCAGCAGCATCTCTACCCCTTCTTCAATAGTCATAATCATGACTTGTGTTTGGGGCAGCAGTTTTATACTAAACTCTTCACTAAGTGTTGATGTCGTACGGTCTAGTACTTTACTAATCCCACCACAGGCAATCGTCAAAAAGACAAAAAAGTATGCTGTGTTCCAGGTGTTTTTAGCCGTACGTACAGTAGTGATTAACTTTTTCAACAGTACAATGAAAACAAAAGCGATGCCTGACAACAAGATAAATCCAAGCACTTTATCCATCATGGGAATTTCAGCACTGCGATAGAAATTGGTTTTAATGAAACTGACTTCAAACACACGCTTATGAAAATCCATTTCCCGCATTCCCAGCAGAATTGCGGCTACTGCCATAAAAATTCGGGTATTTAGCTTGATTTCAATATTGAGCAGACACAAAAGTGCAAGCAAATACCATAACCACGGACTAAGCACCTCAAAAGCGCCTGATTCACTAAATAAGTACCGCGTCACTTCAAGTGGTGCATTCCAGGCAGTATGAATACAGATACTCAGATAGAGAGCAATAAGCAGAAAGCTCATTGACAGGAGACGGCTAGTTTTGGAAAAGAACATGATTCAAAGCAGGAGGAAAAGCAAAGTCGAATTTTATCACTTTTCACCCAAATGAAATAGTCATGATCTGACTGCAAAGTATTTTCCAGCCAGAAAACTGATTTTGTATTTTTTCTGAGCAGCATTAAAAATACTTATTCAATAACTCGACCCGTCATCAGCGATTCAGTGAATGGATGCTTATTTATCTTTGTTGATGAATCAGTCCTAGGGCATATCTATGTATGATCCTAAAAAACTTAGGTTTTCATAGGTAAATTTTTAACCCCAACTGCTTTAATACTTCTGATACCGCAGCACCAATCTAATCAAAAACGTTAAAATCAGCGCAATGACGCCAATGACTAATCCAACAGTAATTATAAATAAGATATATATCACCAGCCCAATGGGATCAGCTGAAGGTCCCTCAAATAGCCAACCGGTCCTTCGATTAAGTATTTCAGTATCAGCGAATGCTGCCAACATAAATAGCATCCCGACATAAGCAAAACAGCCACATATTAAAAAGAAAGCGACTAAACCAAAAGATAGACTTGACTGGATGCAATAGACCAAGCCTCCTAAACTTAGGAGAAAGATGATCAAACCAATAATCAGAATAAAAATACGCTGAAATAAAGGATCATTAAAAATCATATTTTTTTCAGGTAGCTGTAAGGCTGACATTTATTATCTTATTTAATTTTTTATCATTTTAATTTATTTCATATACCTATGAAAATAAATTATATTTTAGAAAAAAATAGACAATAAAAAACGCCTCTTAGTACAAAGACAAGAGGCGTTTTTCGAACCTGATTCAGGAATTAGATTTTAGAAACCAATTCAGGAATTACAGTGTTCAGGTCACCTACTAACCAGTAGTCTGCTACTGCATTAATTGGAGCTTCTTCATCTTTGTTGATCGCAACGATCACTTTAGACTCTTTCATACCTGCCAAGTGCTGAATCGCACCAGAGATACCTACAGCGATGTACAGGTCAGGTGCAACGATCTTACCAGTTTGACCAACCTGCATATCGTTAGGAACGAAACCAGCATCAACTGCAGCACGTGAAGCACCCTGAGCAGCGCCAAGTTTGTCAGCTAGTGGATCAAGGATTTTGTGGTAGTTCTCACCAGAACCAACACCACGACCACCAGAAACGACGATACGAGCAGCCGTCAATTCAGGACGTTCAGATTTAACGATTTCTTCATTAATGAACTTAGAAATACCAGCATCACCAGTAGAAGCAGCAGCTTCAACCGCAGCAGAACCACCTTCAGCAGCAACCGCATCAAATGCAGTACCACGAACAGTTGCAACGATTACTGATTCAGAAGATTCAACAGTTGCAATCGCGTTACCTGCATAGATCGGACGCTTGAATGTATTTGCAGAATCAACAGCGATGATGTCTGTGATCATGCTGACATCAAGAAGTGCAGCAGCGCGTGGCAAAATGTTTTTGCCAGTTGTAGTAGAAGCAGCAAGGATATGGCTATAGCCTTTACCTAATTCTGCAACCAGTTTCGCTACATTTTCAGCCAGTTGATTTGCATAAGCAGCGTCGTCAGCAAGTAAAACTTTGCTTACGCCCGCAACTTTAGCTGCCTGATCAGCAACTGCTTGAGCGCCAGAACCAGCAACCAATACAGTGATATCACCACCGATTTTTTGCGCCGCAGCAACAACGTTTAAAGTAGCAGCATTAAGTGCTTTGTTGTCGTGCTCAGCGATTACTAAAATACTCATGATTTTTATCCTTCTGTATTAGATCACTTTCGCTTCGTTTTTCAATTTTTCTACAAGCTCGTCTACAGACTTCACTTGTACGCCAGCTTTACGCTCTGCAGGAGATTCAACTTTTACTGTTTTCAGTTTAGTTGTAGTAGTTACACCGAAATCTGCAGGTGACTTAGTATCAAGCGGTTTTTTACGCGCTTTCATGATGTTTGGAAGAGCTGCATAACGTGGCTCGTTCAAACGTAAGTCAGTAGTTACGATCGCTGGAAGTGATAATTCAACAGTTTGTAGACCACCGTCGATTTCACGAGTCACTTGTACTTTGTCGCCTTCAACTTTAACTTCTGAAGCGAATGTACCTTGACCTGCACCTAAAAGTGCACCAAGCATCTGACCAACCTGGTTAGAGTCGTCATCAATTGCTTGTTTACCAAGAAGGATCAATTGTGGTTGTTCAGCTTCAACAACGCCTTTTAGAATTTTAGCAACTTCTAGCGCACCCAGTTGGCTGTCATCAGCTTCAACCAGAATACCGCGGTCAGCACCAAGCGCCATTGCAGAACGGATTTGTTCTTGAGCTTCTTTAGGACCAATAGAAACAACAACGATTTCTGAAACAGTTCCTTTTTCTTTTAAACGAACCGCTTCTTCCACCGCGATTTCACAGAATGGGTTAATTGACATTTTAACGTTTGTTAAGTCAACACCACTGTTGTCCGGCTTAACGCGAACCTTAACGTTGGCATCAACCACACGTTTTACAGCAACAAGAGCCTTCATGTAATCCTCGGCTGTTTTAGCAAATGTAAATGTTGAGAAAAGTTATAATAACTCTTCACTTAAATTTTTTTAGGTGCCCTATCTTGCAATGTGCACGGCATTTCGGTCAAGTCACAATTCAGCAAAGAGCTGTAAAAATGCGTAATTTTCCTTGAACGATGCGTTCACAATTAATCCGTATCGATTTATTACAATGAATTTTATCAATATTTAATAAAATTTAACCTTTGATTTTTATTATGTTTTTATTTGATGAAACACATCAGAACTTTTGATTTTTGCTTATTAAATGCACAAATCCGTCCTTGGATTTGTGGAAAATGACTTATATTTAAAAATGACCGCTTTGGTCAGTTTGGACATAAAGCAAAATTAATCAGGATTTATTCTGCATATCTGCTCAATTTACTCCGCTTTATTTTGTTGGGCAGGTCTAAAAATCGGGTTGTCATCAATCTATAAATATAAAAAAAGCATACCGGGAACAGTATGCTTTTTTAAAATACGCCATTGCTTAATTAATAATTAACCAGCTTGCGGCAAGGGCAAGTAAACCACCTGAGGTGCCATCCACCCATTTTTGTTTACGCTCATCAATTTGTGTGTTGCGGGTGATTCTGCTGAACAAGATGCTGAGAGCGCAGTAGACTATGAAAATCATGCCGATAAAAATAAAAGACAGAATCAGGCCTTGGCTCACCGTATTTCCACTTTTATCGATAAACTGCGGCAAGATTGCAAAATAGATCAGCATGCCTTTGGGATTAAGTAAGGCCGTAAAGAAGCCCTTTTTCACCGGATTAGCAGTGGTCTTTTTCTCAATTTTCATTGAGTTTTTGCTAAATACTGATTTCAACAGGCTACAAGCCAGATAGAGCAAATAAGCAATACCCAACCAGCGAATTGCTTCAAACAATACCGGAAAAGACACGATAATGGCTGCGATTCCTAATGCTACCAAAATGGAATGTACCAGATAGCCTGAACAGATCCCGATGGTTGCCATCATGCCTGCTTTTGCATTTTTACCCATCACTTGAGACAAGATAAACAGCATATCTGGTCCAGGTGTAAAAATCAGGGGAAGCACGGTTAGTGCAAAAAGTGCAAATACAGACATTTCCTTTTCCTTTAAATCTTCGGAAAGTGGAATTAGTATCTGCGAATTTTTACAAAATAGGATTTCAATTTATTTTATAATAAGTATTATTTTTCGAATTATATTCTAATTTATGAAAATATCTTCCAAGTCTGTGCGAGTAAAACTTGATCGAATTGATAAAAATATCATTCATCACTTGCAAGCCAATGGCCGTATTCAGAATAACGATCTGGCGCGGGAAATTGGACTATCCCCTTCTTCCTGTCTGCGTCGGGTAAAATTGCTTGAAGATGCGGGCGTAATCCAGAATTACACCACCATCGTTGATTCACAGAAAATTGGTTTTCAGTTGATTCTCTTTTCACGGATCTGGCTGGTGGGTCAGGATGCAGAGACGATTGATACCTTTATTGAAGCGATGAAGGAACTACCGCAAGTGATGGAGTGTTATATCATTCTGGGTGAATGTGATGCGATGTTAAAAGTTGTGGTGCCTGATCTGGAAAGTTACCGTAAATTCCAGTCCACACATTTGACCAAGAAAAATGGTATTACCAGTGTCAAAACAGATTTACCCAGCCAGATCATCAAGCAAAGTTTTCAGTTACCGCTGGATGACTTGTAAAATATTTTAGCAATAAAAAAGGATGACCTTAGTCATCCTCCATATACATTAAACTTGTAAAAAGTCACGATGCACATGACTCAGTTCAATCAGTTCATAAGATTTCAGATCGAAAATATTCCAGATTTCGAGCGCATCTTCTTTTAGGTCAACAGCTTTACTGGCACGCTGCGTAGTCTGCCATTGCAGATCAGAAATCCATAGATAATACTGACCTGTCTCAGGATTATAAGCCTGCATTTTCCCTTCCGCATTAATCCCCTGCACAATTGCTCCTTCAGGAAGAACGGCTTCGATAGTGGGCAAGCTAATCTCAACAAAATGTTTAATCTGGCGTAAACCATAACCCGCAAACATATCTTTTTGGGCTGGGCTTAACTGCGCATACTTTTGTTGTATATCCGGGATAATTGCTGTGTCCATAAAAATTCCAGTATCGAGATCGCTGATTTTCTTTTAAAAATTGATTACTATTTATACTTATATCCGAAAACAGCCATTTGAAAAATAAGACAATAGTGAAATATCTTTCCAACAGTCTGTTCAGGTCATATTTTGAGCATGATACATGAAAGTTTTGTGCCATGAATCCTCATCATCCGACAAGCGGATGAAAATTTTATATTTTACCTATTCTTTATGCTGTGCCCGCGGATGCGCCTGATCATAAATCTGTGCCAAACGATCAAAATCAATATGAGTATAAATTTGTGTAGTACTCAAATTACTATGCCCCAACATTTCCTGAACGGCTCGAAGGTCACCGCTATTTGACAGCATATGACTGGCAAAACAATGCCGCAATAAATGCGGATGCAGGTCAACATTAACCCCTGCACGCTGCGCCTGAAACTTGACCCGGTTTTCAATTTGCCGTGCACCGAGCGGATTGCCTTTTTGGGTGATAAATACATTCGCGTCAGGTACAAAATCACCATTCCAGCACGGATAAATTTTTAGCCATTCCATCAGACTGTCTTTTGCTTTTGAACCAAAAGGCACCACCCGGGTTTTATTGCCTTTACCGGTAATCCGCAGGAGCTGACGATTAAAATCAACATCCTTGATTCTTAAGCTCTGAATTTCTGCCAGTCGCAAACCACTGGAATAGAGTAATTCCAGAATTGCCTTGTCTCTCAACCACATTTGTTGCTGCGCTTCGGTTTCTGGAGCCGGCTGGTCCAGAATCTGGTTCACAGTTTCGATATCGACCATACCCGGCAAAGGACGTGATTGACGTTTCAACTGAAAATCATCAGTCGGATTAAATGCCAGATACTGCGCCTGCTCTGCCCATTTCATGAACTGGCGAATCGAAGAGAGCATCCGTTGCAAGCTACTCGAACTTAATCCGTGCTGCTCGACTTTTTCAGCCAGAAATTGACGTAAATCTGTGGCTTCCACATCATTGAGTGCAAGTTGTTGTACTGCGCAGAATTCCAGAAAATCAGCCACATCACGTTCATAGGCCTGTAAGGTATGTTTAGACTGGTTCTGGATCTCACGTTCTTTGAGCCAGATTTCGAGCAAGTCTTTTGCAGAAAGGTTTATTACTTGCTCCATTCAATTGACTCCAGCCAGGCTTCAATCAGTTCTGCGGTCTGTACTGGATGAGTCGCCGCAAAGAAATGATCCCCACCTTGAATTATATGCAAATTTGCATGTTTAAAATTTTGCTTTAAGCATTTCCCCACCTGAACGGTACTTAAAGAGTCTTGGTCACCCCAGATCAATAGAATAGGAATCTCAAGACTGCTTAACTGTTTCAGGCCAAATACGGTTTGATCTTGTAAAAACCAATCAGGGACATCTTTAAACTGCTCGCGATAATCTATCCGCCAGTCAGCACAACTGAACTGTGATAGATCCACACCACCAGAAGTTGCCAATAAAACCAGTCCTTTGACTTTCTCTGGATGTTCGAGGGCAAGCCCAACTGCAAGAACTCCCCCCATGGACTGGGCAACCAGAATCGAATCATCCTCAATCTGCTCTGTGATGAGTTCCTGCAGATCATGAAGATTTTGAATAGTTGAATTTGGTTCTACCCCATCGAAGCCCGGATATGCCAATATTTTTGTAGATTGACCTGTTTTTAAATGAGCCAACAAGGGCTGCCAGAAAGCTTGGCTGCCTGATGCACCCGGTAAAAACACAAGCTGATTCATAGCAGTGTTGTGATATCAATTAAATATGGAATTCATCCTATCATAAAAAAAGCACCGTACTATGTGCGGTGCTTTTTAGAGAAATAAATGTTGGGATTAACCTTGGAAGTAGCGCAAGTCCAGACGGCCTTCATAAACATTGGCGGTTGGACCCGTCATCCAGACCACATCACCTTCTTTCCATTCAATCTGCAATTTGCCACCCGCAAGTTCAATTTCGACCTTGCTAGATAACAAACCACGGCGCATACCAGACACTGCTGCCGCACAGGCACCGGTGCCACAAGCCAGTGTTTCGCCTACACCACGCTCATAAACACGTAAACGTGCATGCTTTTCATCAATGATCTGCATAAAGCCAGCATTAACACGTGCCGGGAAACGCACATGGGATTCTACCTGTGGACCAATTTTAGCCACATCGGCAGTTAGCACATCCGGAACAATCGTCACTGCATGTGGATTTCCCATATTCACCACATCAATCGTCAGTTTCTCTCCACCCGCCAGATCGATGTCATACAGATTTTCCGGTTCTTCCGCCACAAATGGAATTTCCTGAGGCAGGAATTTTGGATAACCCATATTCACTCGCACCCAGCCGTTGGCACCAAGTTCAGGCTCTACAATTCCAGCTTTGGTCTGTACCTTGATTTTGGTTTTTGTGGTCAATTGACGCTCATGCACAAAACGGGCAAAACAGCGCACACCATTTCCGCACTGCTCAACTTCAGAACCATCCGCATTAAAGATACGGTATTTAAAATCTGCACTTGGAATATCAGGCGGTTCAACAATCAAGAGCTGGTCAAAACCCACACCAAAGCTACGATTTGCCAAGCGCTGAATAGTGAGAGTATCCAGATAAGCACGCTGGCTAATCAGGTCTACCACCATAAAATCATTGCCCAGGCCATGCATCTTGGTAAATTCAAGCAACATTATTTATTCTCCTTAAGGCAATAAACGCTCACGTTCCCAAAGTGATTCAATCGTTTCGCGTTCACGAATCAGATGCACCTGATCACCATCCACCATTACTTCAGCAGCACGACCACGGCTGTTGTAGTTCGAACTCATTACGAAACCGTATGCACCTGCACCAAGAACTGCCAGCACATCATTTTCTTTAATGGCAAGCTCACGTTCCTTACCCAGAAAATCCCCAGTTTCACAGATCGCGCCCACCACATCCCATTCTTTTGTTTCCACATCTGTACGCGGTGTCACGGATTGAATATCCATCCATGCTTCATATAAAGCAGGACGAATCAGGTCATTCATCGCGGCATCAATGATGGCAAAGTTACGGTGATTGGTTGGTTTCAGTAAATCCACTTTGGTTAATAACACGCCTGCATTGGCAGAGATACTACGACCCGGCTCCATATAAACTTTCAGACCCAGTTTTTCTAAAGCAGGACGCATGGCATTGGCATATTCTTCAACCGATGGCGGTGTTTCATCTTTATATGTCACACCCAGACCACCACCGATATCGATGTGTTTCAAGTTGATGCCCATGTCTTTAAGCTTATCGATCATGACAATGACACGATCCAGCGCATCAACAAAAGGCTGGGTTTCAGTCAACTGCGAACCGATATGACAGTCAATCCCGACCACTTCAAGATTTGGCAATGACGCTGCATATTGATAAGTTTCAAATACGCTGTCGGATGGAATACCGAATTTGTTTTCTTTTAAACCAGTGGAAATATATGGATGGGTTTTGGCATCGACATCCGGATTAACACGTAGTGAAATAGGCGCTTTAACATTAAGTTCAGCCGCTACTTTCTGAATACGATCCAGTTCGGCATATGACTCGACATTAAAACAGGCGATGCCTACTTCTAATGCCTTTTTAATATCTGCTTCTGATTTACCCAGGCCCGAGAATACGATTTTCGAAGGTTCACCGCCGGCTTTCAAGACACGAGCCAGTTCACCACCAGTCACGATATCGAAACCAGCACCCTGCTTGGCCAATACATTCAATACCGCAAGATTAGAGTTTGACTTTACCGCAAAACAGATTTGATGATCGATAAAGCTAAAAGCACGGTCCATGTCCAGATAATGCTTTTCAAAAGTTGCTTTTGAATAAACATAAAGTGGTGTGCCAAATTGCTCTGCGAGCTGTTGCAGTGAACATTGCTCAGCATGCAATACCCCATTAATGCGGGTGAAACTCATGAATGTATCCTTTCTCTGAAAGTCTTAAGGAGATGGTGTTGAATCGGATTCAGCAGGTGCTTCAAACTGCTGCTTGACCGGCGCATCCTGTTGTTCATCTGATACTTGCGGTGCAGATTCAGTATTTTTATAGAGTAAATACTTGGCACGTTTATCGTAGTTTGGATCATTTGGAAGATGTAAAGCTCCCGACTGTCCACAACCGACCAAGGCAAAACCGACTGTAATTAAACTGATGCAGCAAATGACCTGACGCATCTGACCACCTATATGAGTATTTTCGATGAAGTATAACGCGATCATCCGTATGACCAAAGCGCTAAACGCTAGAGAGTATATTCAGACATAAAAAAACGCCAGCAGATCGCTGACGTTTTTATTGATATGGATTATTTATGTTTCTGTTTATAGAAGCCTAAATATCCAATAATCAGCAAAATGAACCAGACCGGGCTGACCATCAAGGCACGGCGGGTATCGTCTTCCAGCGATAACACACCAATCATACCGACAAAGAAAATAATCACGATCCAGCAAGTCACCAATCCACCAGGCAGCTTGAATATGGATTTAGCATGCAATTCTGGACGGGTACGGTAATAGATCATATAACTCCAGATAATAATCAGCCATACACAGATAAACAGAATAGTCGATAGAGTCGTTGCTAAGGTAAATGCTTCAACCGTATTCGGCACGAAGTACTGTAATGCTGCACCCAACAATAAACAGATCGCAGAGAAATACAAAGCATTCGCTGGAACGGCGCGCGAATTCAAACGACCAAAGGCTTTAGGTGCCTGTTCTTCACGAGATAAACCGAACAGCATACGGCTGGTTGAGAACACCCCACTGTTCATTGATGACATTACTGATGACAACACTACCAGGTTCATGATGATCGCAGCCGCGGCAATACCAGCTTGACTGAACAGATTCACAAACGGAGAAACATTTGGATTGATCTGATCCCATGGTGTTACTGACATCACAATGATCAGAGCCAGCACATAGAAAATAATAATACGGATCGGAATCGAGTTCACCGCTTTAGGCAGGTTACGCTCTGGATCTTTGGTTTCAGCAGCCGTAGTACCAACCAGCTCTACACCTACAAAGGCAAAAATCGCAATCTGGAAACCAGCTAGGAAGCCCATAGTCCCTGTCGGGAATAAACCACCATGATCCCAGATATGAGCAAATGAAGCGACCGTACCTGCATCATTAGTAAAGCCAGTAAAGATCATCCACAGACCCACACCAATCAAAACGATAATGGCGATAATCTTGATCAAAGCAAACCAGAATTCCATTTCACCAAACAGTTTCACGGTTGCCAGGTTCAAGCCCATGATGAATACAATAGAGGCAATACTGATCAGCACGCCTTCGCCCGGAGTAAATGGCAGGCCGTTATTAAAGAATTGCAAGTAATAGATAATGGCTGACAGATCCGCGATACCAATCGTGATCCAGCATAACCAATACGTCCAGCCGACAAAATAACCTGCCCACGGCCCGATCAGATCGGTGGCAAAATCGATAAAAGATTTATATTGCAGATTGGATAACAGTAATTCACCCAACGCGCGCATGACTAGAAACACCATAAAACCGATGATCATATAAATCACCAGAATGGATGGTCCTGCCAAGCTAATGGTTTTCCCTGAACCCATAAAAAGGCCGGTGCCAATCGCACCCCCAATGGCAATTAACTGCAGGTGCCGGTTGGATAAACTACGCTGTAGCTCACCATCTTCCGATGATGAGTGACTATATTTTTCTGACATTATTTCATTTCAACTTTGAGTTTTAATCGCGACAAATTAACGTAAAAAACCCGGAATACAAAAAGAAAATTCGCATCATTTGTATTTTCCAACTAATCTTGCAAATTAATTTATTTTTCTTATATCAATATTCATTTATCTTTAGTCTTGGTTTTAAGGCGTAATGAATACAGGATTTTTCTTGTCAAAGCGCTGAAACTATGTAAAAAATAGAATACAAATCCGCCAATATTCGCATTTAGGATGAGCGCGCATGGCATAGCAATTGCTTTTCAATCAACATCTCAAATAAAGCTGACACGGATAAATAAGAAGAAATTTATGCAAAATTTACAAAGCATCATGGAAACCGTCAGTGGCTGGGTCTGGGGCCCATATATGCTGGTTCTCATTGTCGGTACCGGTATATTCCTGACTTTCCGCCTGCTGTTCTGGCAGTTCCGCATGTTGCCACTGGCCTTTAAACAGGTTTTTGGCAAACACCCTTCGCATGAAGGTGATATTTCCCAGTTTGGCTCACTCATGACCGCACTGTCAGCTACCATCGGTACCGGTAATATTGCCGGTGTCGCAACTGCCTGTGTACTGGGTGGCCCAGGGGCCGTATTCTGGATGTGGATGACTGCCCTGTTCGGAATGGCAACCAAATATGGCGAAGGTGTACTGGCCGTCAAATACCGAGTTAAAAATGAACGCGGTGAAATGTCTGGCGGTCCAATGTATTACATCGAGCGTGGCCTGAAATGGAAATGGCTGGCGCTGATCTTTGCATTCTTTGGCGCTGTCGCATCTTTCGGAATTGGTAGTTCAGTTCAGTCCAACACTGTTGCACTCGCGGTAGAAAATGGTTTCGGTCTGGAAACCTGGGTTACAGGTATCGTGATTACTGCATTTTCGGCACTAGTGATTCTGGGCGGGATTAAGTGGATTTCTAGAGCTGCCTCTTTCATCGTTCCAATTATGGCGATTGGTTATGTAGCGGGCGGTTTGATCATTATTTTCACCCATCTCGATTTAGTGGGCCCTGCACTGAAAATGATTTTCACCTATGCCTTTACTGGTGAAGCTGCTGTAGGTGGTGCGATTGGTGCGGCGATTCGTTATGGTGTCGCGCGTGGTGTCTTCTCGAATGAAGCTGGTATGGGTTCGGCACCGATTGCCGCTGCTGCTGCAAAAACCGATCATCCTGCACGTCAAGGCCTGGTGTCCATGACCGGAACTTTTATTGACACAATTATTGTCTGTTCGATTACGGGTATTGTCCTGGTAATGGGCTTCATCATGGCCGGCAGTGATTTTGGTGGACAAACCGGTGCTGTTCTGACCGTTTCTACATTTAACAAACTGCTGCCAGGTGTCGGTGGCTGGATCGTGACCTTCGGTATTATCTTCTTCGCCTATTCTACCATTTTGGGCTGGAGCTACTACGGGGAAAAATGTGCCACCTATCTGCTCGGTGAAAAATTTGTATTCCCTTATCGCATCATTTATATCGCTTCAGTATTTATTGGCTGTGTAGCAACACTGGATCTGGTCTGGCTGTTCGCAGACACATTCAACGGTTTGATGGCGATTCCAAACTTGATCGGCCTGCTACTGCTGTCTGGGGTGATCGTGAAAGAATCCAAAGATTTTATTGCTCGCCGTAAATCAGGTGAACTGTATTAATAAAATTTAAAACCCTTAATAAAAAAGCCACTTTCTTAGTGGCTTTTTTATTATTTAAGTTTTCTAAAAATATCAGTTTACACGGCCAGAAAATTCATCGTCATCATCATGAGCTTGACTTAGATTTAAGAACTCTTCACGATCGGCTTCAATTTCCAGCGCAGTTTCTAGGGATAATACAAAGAACAGCACACCTGGAATCTTCATCTCCCCGTCAGCATCTTCAAGATGTTCACTGACCATTTGGTAAATTGGATTGGCTTCATCAAATGGCACATCGATATAAAGATCGCCTGAATAACTTTCAATCACACCAGGCTGTTCTATCCCCATGCAAGGTGCAAAGTCAACTTGGCGTTGCTCCAGCCATTCCATCAGGTTCTGACGTAAATGATAGGACTCAGCATCGGCATTTTCATGTTCATAATTTTCAAAATGTACAAATAATACATCACGGTCTTTTTCACGTGCGATCGCATCGATATGTTTTAAAAGTTGTGGCATGTCAGGTTTCCTATACCCGTGATGAATTTTCTCATTATAGAAGGTATTTCACTTTCATGTAGAAAGGTGAATTCATAAGCGTCATATGCTGACGTAAATCACTGACTTTTTCAGCGAAAGGTCTTGGTTTTCAGTCTCATTCACCGCTATGCTGTAGCCCCCATTCCCAATATTTATTTTCGGAAATTATGGCTAAAGCAAAAAGTGTGTATCGTTGTGAGCAATGTGGAGCCGACCATCCCAAATGGGCGGGTCAGTGTTCTGAATGTGGGGAATGGAACAGCCTGGTAGAAGTCAGTATTGCGCCTGCAACCACACATCGTGCTCAGCCAAAAATTGGCGGCTATGCCGGTCAGGCAGCTGCGATTACCACTTTAAATAAAGTCTCCGTTTCACATGAAACCCGGCTGCAAACAGGGATTGGCGAATTTGACCGGGTACTCGGTGGTGGTCTCGTTACAGGTTCTGTGGTTCTGATTGGTGGTGATCCGGGGATTGGTAAATCAACTATTCTGCTGCAAACCGCAACCCATATGGCAGCAGGCAATAGCTCTGCCCTATATGTGACAGGTGAAGAGTCTTTATCTCAGGTGGCATTACGCGCCCAGCGTCTGGACTTACCAACTGACCAACTGAAAGTCATGGCAGAAACCTGTGTGGAACGTATTTGTGAAGTGCTGGCTCAGGAACGTCCTGCTGTTGCGATTTTGGACTCGATTCAGACTTTATATACCGAAACCTTGCAGTCTGCGCCAGGTGGTGTATCACAGATCCGTGAGTCTGCCGCCCTATTGACCCGTTTCGCCAAAAATAGCGGCACTGCCCTGTTTATTGTCGGTCATGTGACTAAAGAAGGTGCCTTAGCAGGTCCGCGTGTACTGGAACATATGGTGGACTGTGTGCTGTATTTTGAAGGCCAGTCGGATTCTCGTTACCGTATGATCCGCGCAGTCAAAAACCGTTTCGGTGCAGTCAATGAACTTGGCGTCTTTGGCATGACCGATAAAGGTCTGCGTGAAGTCGCCAATCCATCTGCCATTTTCCTCAGTCGTTATGATGAAGCGATTCCAGGTTCCATCGTCATGATTAGCCGTGAAGGAACTCGCCCACTCCTGGTTGAAGTTCAGGCTTTGGTCGATGATGCTCATGGCCAGCCACGCCGTGTAGCGTTGGGTTTAGAGCAAAACCGTCTGAATATGCTGCTTGCTGTGATGCACCGTCATGGTGGCGTACAAACATCCGGACAGGATGTCTATGTCAATATCGTCGGTGGTTTAAAGATTACCGAAACTGGTTCTGACCTGGCTGTACTTTTAGCGTGTGCATCCAGTATCCGGACCAAAGCCTTGCCTCAGCAACTGGCTGTTTTTGGTGAAGTTGGTCTTTCTGGTGAAATTCGTCCAGTGCCGAATGGTCAGGAACGTCTGAAAGAGGCAGTCAAACATGGTTTTAAATATATTATTTTACCGCGTGCCAATGCACCGCAAAAACCGATTCCCGGCGTACAGGTCATTGCTGTAGCCCGATTGCATGAAGCCCTGAGTGAAGCCATGAGCCTAAGTGATGAACTCAGTTAGTTTTAATCGATAAATCTTGCAAAAAGCTTAAAAAAATACACATTTTTGATTGAAATCCCCTATAAAGCCTATATAAATAGAGTATTCAAATAAGTTTTTTTCACATAGGAAAATTGAATGGAAGTTCGACAGCGTGGTTTGATTGCAGGTCTTTTAACAGCAGCATTACTGGTTGCTCCTTTAACTGCTGAAGCAAAACGTGCCGGTGGCGGTAAAAGCCATGGTATGCAACGTTCTGCTGCGCCTACTCAATCTTATCAACAACCTCGTCAAGCTGCGCCAGCACAACAGGCTCCAGCCGCTGGTGCTGCAACTCAGCAAAGATCTGGCCCAGGCGTAGGTAGTATGGTTGCTGCCGGTGTAGCAGGTGCTGCAGTGGGTGCCGTTGCTGCCAATGCGCTGGCTGATGACAAAGAAGTACAAGCGGCTTCTGAAGCTCAAGCAGCTCAACAGCAACAAGAGGAAAAAGGTGGTATTCCTGGCTGGATCTGGATTTTACTTGCTGCCGCTGTTGCCTTCTTCATTTTCCGTAAGATGGGCGCAAAAAAAAAAGTAGCTTCTAATCCATATGCTCCAAATAGTGGTGCTGGTCATTCAGCACCATTTGGTCAGACACCTCCTCGCGGTGGTGACAACACCAATATTTTTGGTCAGAACGTGGGTGGTAGCACGCCAAGCACGAATGCTCCGTTTGGTTCAGCTCCGGTAAATAACGCCCCATTTGGTGCAGCCTATACCAATAGCGGCAACCAGCTTCCGGATGGTACAGAGCCTGCGACTTTCTTACGTGTGGCACGTCAGCGCTTCAACCACATTCAGTCAATGAATACGGCGAGCAACATTTCAGAAATTAAACGTTACCTGACCCCTGATCTTTACCAGTCGATGTATAACGACATTATGGCGAATCAGGATCAGGACGTAGCTGAGTTCTCTAACCTGAATGCAATGGTTGTGGATTCATCGAATGAGAATGGTCAATACGTAGTAAGCGTACGCTTCACTGGTACTGTAAGTGAAGACCTGAATAGCCAACCTCAACCGTTTGCTGAAATCTGGCACTTTGTCAAACCTGCCGGCTCTCAGCAAGATTGGGTGGTTGCAGGAATCCAGCAAGACTAAGTTTCTAGCTAATTAATCGTATATCAACAGCGGCTTTCGAGCCGCTGTTTTGCTTTCTGAAGCATTGAAAAATATTTAAATTTATTTTTGTTCTCTTTCTATTCGTTTTATTGTTATTTCTCTAAACAAATAGCTTAGTTTGCGTGTTTTAAACACTATCAGTCGACTTTTATAAAAAAGCCAATTTTCGGATTGGCTTTTTTATTTTGAACCTTTTAATCTAGATACAAAGATATTTGAGATACTGACATGACTGAGCGTGTTTCTCCCCCTGCCACGCTGGCAAACCGCGCACTGGCAGGCAATGCTGAAGCCCAATTTGAGCTTGCCGAACTCTATATGCAAAGCGAGCATGATGATGACATCATGCTCGCTGAAGAATGGGCATTGAAAGCAGCCAATGGCGGCTGGGTTGAAGCCATGTACTGGCTCGGTGAGGGTTATACGGTTTATGCTAAAGAAATCGCTGAGGAAGACCCTGAAGATTCCAAAGCTCACTTTGAGTTAGCCTATTACTGGTTGAGTAAAGCCAATTTCGAAAAACACCCTGCGGCAACTTTGGAGCTGGCTGGCTTTTACCGACGTGGTGATGTGGTAGAAAAAGATGTCGAAAAATCCATTGCTCTGGTGAAACAAGCAGCTGAATGGGGCGAAGTTCAAGCCATGCGTGATCTTGCCTTTATTTATGCCAATGGTCTTGGTGTGGTCGCTGATGACATACAGGCAGATTACTGGACTAAGAAAGCAGATGAAATTGAGCAAGACATAGAATAAAGAATAAGCCCATCAGATGATGGGCTTTTTATTATTAAATTTTATTTACTATACTTTCTACTTGTTCAATTAAATCATCTAGCATTTCATTTAAACGAATAAGATCATGAAACCTCATTACACTAAAATTACTATGATCAATTTTTTCTTGCTGTCTCAATAAGACTTTTGTTCTTTGAGTTTTAGAATATTTATAGTCTTCACGTGTAAGATTCGCACGTATTTTTCTTAACTCACTTATATCATGTGAGAGGAATACAATATATTTATCATCTATTAGACTTGGTATAGAGTGTGCTATTAAATTCCTAATGTATAGATTCTTTTTTATTTTTTCAAATAATATATTTGTTATAGGAGTAAAGAACTCTTGTATTTCATGACACTCCATCAGCTGTGCCAATGGTAAAGTTTTTACTTGACCTTTATAGGTTGCAATTTCCATATAAGTTACTAATCTTTTTAAATGTACCTCTAATTTATTAAAGTTGATTAACAGATCCATTATTAATAATTTGTGACCTGCTTTTAGTTCATTCTCCCCCAAGAAAACCAATGGATTCTCTTGCATAAGTACATCTATATATTTAGTAACCTCTTCTAAATCATCCATAATATTTCCTTAGTTTAATTTTAGAACAATATATTTTTATTACCTTGTTTACAACTTGGCTATCACTTTAAATCCAAGTACAATACCCCGCTAGTCGAGGGATGCTGCGACGTTTTACAGGTACGAAATGTAAAAGCGCCAGGCTCGACGATCGGTCCAACTTTTTCTAGACAGACCAACAACGGCATCCGCGAACTGAATGATCAATTATTGTTTTTTATAAGGAGATCGTGATGAACGCGGTTAATGCTTCATTTACAGATTATAAAGTTGCTGATATTTCCCTAGCTGACTACGGCCGTAAAGAAATCAAACTTGCAGAAGCTGAAATGCCTGCCCTCATGGGTCTGCGTAAGCGCTACTCAGCTGCTAAACCGCTTGCTGGTGCCAAAATCCTTGGCTGTATTCACATGACTATTCAAACTGCGGTTTTAATTGAAACTCTGGTTGAATTAGGCGCTGAAGTTCGCTGGACTTCTTGTAACATCTTCTCTACTCAAGACCACGCTGCTGCTGCAATTGCTGCTCGCGGTATTCCTGTATTTGCTTGGAAAGGTGAAACAGAAGAAGAATACATGTGGTGTCTTGAGCAACAGATCAATGTAAATGGCAAACCTTGGGATGCCAACATGATTCTGGATGATGGCGGTGACTTGACTGCTGTTGTTCACGAAAAATATCCTGAACTGATTGCAAAAATCCACGGTATTACTGAAGAAACCACTACAGGTGTAGCACGTCTTCTAGAAATGTGGAAAGACGGCTCTCTGAAAGTTCCTGCAATCAATGTCAACGATTCAGTAACCAAGTCTAAAAACGACAACAAATACGGTTGCCGTCACTCACTAAACGATGCGATCAAACGTGCAACTGACATGCTGCTTTCTGGCCGTCGTGCGTTAGTGATCGGCTATGGTGACGTAGGTAAAGGTTCTGCTCAGTCTCTTCGTCAAGAAGGTATGATCGTACGTGTATCTGAAATCGATCCAATCTGTGCGATGCAAGCATGCATGGACGGTTATGAAGTGGTTTCTCCATACAAAAACGGCGTTCAAACAGGCAAAAAAGAAGATGTGAACGTTGATCTTCTTCAAAATACCGACCTGATCGTGACTACGACTGGTAACTACCACGTATGTGACGCTGCGATGCTAGATACACTAAAAGCTGGTGCAGTAGTTTGTAACATTGGTCACTTCGATACTGAAATCGATACCAATTACCTACGTGGTTACAAATGGGTTGAAGTGAAGCCTCAAGTACACCAAGTGTATCGTTCAGAAAATGAAAATGATTACCTGATCCTGCTTTCTGAAGGTCGTCTGGTGAACCTGGGTAATGCAACTGGTCACCCTTCACGTGTTATGGACGGTTCTTTTGCCAACCAAGTATTGGGTCAAATGCACCTGTTCGCTGAGAAATTTGCTGATCTTCCAGAAGATCAAAAACAAGCAGCGATTCGTGTAGAACTACTTCCTAAGAAATTAGACGAAGAAGTTGCTGCTGCAATGGTTGCCGGTTTTGGTGGTGTTCTGACTCAATTGACTTCAGAACAAGCAGACTACCTAGGCGTACCTGTTGAAGGTCCATTCAAGTCTGATGCTTATAAATACTAATTTTTGATTTCCACCTCACCCCGGCCCTCTCCTATAAGGAGAGGGAGATTTCCATTGTGAAAATTGTTATAGGGTAAATCTTAAAGACTTTAACTATCACAATGGTAGTCCCTTCTCCCTCTGGGAGAAGGTTAGGATGAGGGTAATCTATAAAATACAAGTATTTATAAAAAGGATTTGAACATGTCTAAACAGATTCCAATTTCTTTTGAGTTTTTCCCGACTAAAACTGATGCGGGTGCGGAAAAACTCAAAGTGGTTCACCAAGAACTGCAACAGTTGAATCCAGAATTCTTCTCTGTGACTTATGGGGCTGGCGGTTCAACACGTGAACGTACTTTATCTACGATTAATGATTTTAACGGTAAAGGCACACCCGTTGCTCCTCACCTGTCTTGTATCGGCGATGACAAAGCGCGTATCGCTGAACTACTTGATTTGTATAAAGCACAAGGGATTGATCGTATTGTCGCACTGCGTGGTGACTTGCCATCTGGTCAGGTGGGCCTAGGTGAATTGCCTTATGCACAGGATCTGGTTCGCTTTATCCGTGAACATTCAGGTGATCATTTCCATATCGAAGTTGCTGCTTATCCTGAAATGCATCCACAAGCAGATAGCTTTGACAAAGACATTCAGCACTTTGTGGATAAAGTAAATGCAGGTGCCAATGCTGCATTG
The DNA here is from genome assembly GCF_058599385.1 of Acinetobacter sp. CAU_H_60. Classification (NCBI taxonomy): domain Bacteria; kingdom Pseudomonadati; phylum Pseudomonadota; class Gammaproteobacteria; order Moraxellales; family Moraxellaceae; genus Acinetobacter; species Acinetobacter sp. CAU_H_60. Next base: position 2,179,397 of record NZ_CM178653.1, read on the forward strand.
ACCCAATTCTTCTTTAATCCAGATGCATACTTCTACTTTGTAGACCGCATTCAGAAAGCTGGAATCGATATTCCGGTTGCGCCAGGTATTATGCCAATTACCAATGCCAGCAACCTGATTCGCTTCGCAGATGGTACAGGTGCTGAAATTCCACGCTGGATTCGCAAGCAACTGGCGACCTATGGGGATGACACTGCAAGCATTAAAGCCTTTGGTCATGAAGTCGTGGTGAAATTCTGCGAACGCCTGATTGCTGGTGGTGCACCGAGCCTGCATTTCTACACCATGAATACCACTGATCCAACCCGTCAACTTGTTAAAGACCTCGGTCTTGCATAAGTAAAATACCTGATTTGAGAGTAAAACTTTAATGCCACGTTTTTTTATTGAAGCTGATTTAGCAGTAGATACCACTGTAGAACTGACTGAAACAGTGTTTCATCATTGGGTTAAAGTTTTACGTGCTCAAGTCGGCGAAAAAGCCACCCTGTTTAATGGACAAGGTGGTGAATATGAAGTTGAACTGGTCGAAGTTTCCAAAAAGTCGGCTGCTGTACAGGTCAATAGTTACAATCCTACTGATCGCACACCTAAATTTAAAGCCTTGCTTGGCCAGGTCATGAGTAAAGGTGACCGCATGGATTATGCGATCCAGAAAGCAGTTGAACTGGGTGTATCTGAAATTCAACTTCTAACCTCTGAACGCTGTGAAATGCGCCTGAAATACGATCGTGATCAAAAGAAACTGGATCACTGGCAAGGTGTAGCCATTGCCGCCTGTGAACAGTGTGGAATGAATATTGTTCCTAAAATTTTAGCGCCAATGTCACTTGAAAAATGGCTGGAAACTGATCTTCCTACTACCAAACTGGTGCTAGCGCCAAATAAAGAAGAAATTGATGTTCTGGCGAATGCCACGCCGGATATTGCCTTGCTGATTGGCCCTGAAGGCGGCTTGAGTGAAGCAGAAATCCTAGCGGCGAATTCCCAAGGCTTTGTTAACTGGTGTATTGGTGAACGTGTCCTGCGTACCGAAACTGCTCCTGTCGTTGCCCTCTCAATTTTGAATTACACTATTTAAGCGGTCAAAATTGTAAAATTTAGTTATTAATTTTATTGATTTTTATTTATAAGCGCTCTACTCTTGAGTCAATAATAATGAAACACATATTGATTGATTTAAGAATCATTCAGGCTTGAATAAAAATTAAAATCTAGGGTAAGAACCGTTCAGGACGAATACAAGGCACTTAATTATATGATTGATAATCAAGAGGCTTATATCAAAGAGCACTTACATCGTGCTCAGATTGCGAACACGCTTCGACATAGCCGATATTTTCTGTTAAGTATCATGATTATTTGCCTCTATATTTTTTGTGTTTATCACATTCAATATAGCTTATCGAATACTTATTTTAATCTTTGGTTTATCTTGACTGAAATTACCGTCAGCATGTGCTGGCTCATCAATACCCTGTATTTTAAGCCTGAACAATATCAACTGAAAAATGCACATTACTGGTTACAGATTCAGAGCCTTGCGGTAGGTTGCTGTATCGCTTCCGGTATTTCCCTGATTTATTATTACTTGCCGCAGGCCAATATCAATTTTGATGAAATAGAAGCACTGACTCTATCAGCCTTGCTGTTAATTGTTACCCAAGCTTTTGGTTTGACTTATTTAACTCAGAAGCTCAGTTACTTTTCACTGGTATTTTTACCTTCATTAGTACCCTTTTTGCTCTTTCAGTTTTTTCATATTTCTGGTGCTAATCCTGTCTTTGGCCTGGCCTTAAATTTTGCAGTTATTGTGATCCTGCTCTGTGCCAATAGTACCTATCGTATTCACACCCGTACTTCCCGCCTTTATGCGGAAAATGAATTACTGGTGAGCAATGCCGAACAGCAGGTCGCCTGGACGGATGAACTGTGCAAACAGTTACAGACTGAAGTCAATAAATCAAAAGATATCGAACTGGAGCTACAGCTCAGCAATCAGTTACTGGAACAGAAAGTTCGTGAACGTACTTATGATATTGAACAGATAAATATTGATCTGAAAAACCAGCAGCAAAACCTTGAGCTGACTCATGAAATCGCCGGTATCCGTCCATGGGACTGGAATATCAAAGACCGCAGTATTTTGCTGACCAATCATAAAGATGAGAAGGTACAACGGAAATCCAGCGAACATCATCTGCAGTTACAGCATATGATTCATCCCGATGATCTGGCTGCGTTCAAAAGCAATATGAAACAGCATCTGCGTGGGAAAACTGAGCGCTATGAAGTAACTTACCGGATTCAGCAAGCGCCGGGAGTCTGGAGCTGGGTACATGATGTAGGCAGGGTGATCAGTCGCGATCCCGAAACTCACCGTCCTTTACGCATGGTTGGAATTTTGCGTGATATTCAGCAGGAACGCAGTTCTCAAGAACGCCTGAAACTGGCAGCAAGTGTGATCGAGCAGGCAGCTGAAGGAATTTTCATTTTAAATGATGAATTACGTTATATCGAAGTGAATCCTTATTTCGAGAATTTGTCCGGTTTTGAACGTAATGATATCTTGGGTAAATATCTGTTTGATATCACTGCAAGCCATAAATCACAGCAACGCAGCATTCATTCCAATATCATCAAGCAAGTCGTGAAAATCGGATCCTTTGATGGCGAACTGAGTGAAAAATTCCTGTCCGGCAAAGAAATGCCACTCTGGTTGCATATCAATGCGATTACCGATGATGAAGGCCGTATCACCCACTATATCGGCATTGTCTCTGATCTGACTGAGCGTAAATTACAGGAACAGCGCCTGTCTTATCTGGAAAATTATGACACGCTAACTGATTTGCCAAACCGTTTTTACTATAACTACCAGCTGCATCAGTATCTGATGACGCAAAAAGATTCCATCAAGAAAATGGCGGTGATTCGACTCAATATCGATCGTTTCCGTCCATTGAATGAATACTTGTCTAATAATGGTGGTGATGAGCTGTTGCGTCAGGTGGCACAGCGCTTACGTCTGACCAATGCTGAAGCCCTGTTTGTAGCCCATCTAAATGGCGATGACTTTGCGATTTTGTATGAAATCTCGCATATTCGCCCATCTGTACAGGAACACTGTCAACGAATTGCTGAAGCCTTCCAGGCTCCTTTCCATATTTTTGGACAAGATTATGTGATTACTCTATCGATGGGCGTGGCCTTCTATCCGGATCATGGTCGTCAGCTAGATTATTTAAATAACTGTGCTGAACAGGCGCTGAGTGAAGCCAAAAATCTTGGTGGGAATACTATCCATTTCTACTCCAATGAAAATACGGCTTTGCTAGAGCAAGGAATTTTCATTGAACGTGATCTGCGTAAAGCTATTCAGAATGGCGAACTAGTAGTCTACTATCAGCCGAAAATTAATTTCAATGACCAGCACATTTATGGCTTTGAAGCTTTAGTGCGCTGGAAACATCCAGAAAAAGGCATCATCCCACCGGGCCTGTTTATTCCTTTAGCCGAACAGACCAGCCTGATTTCCGAGATCGGCCGTCTAGTGATTCAGCAAACTGCCAAACAGATTCGTGAATGGAATGATCTTGGCTTTCATAATATCTGTGTCTCTGTGAATATCGTGGCACAGCAATTGCGTCGTGGTCAGTTACTTGATGATCTGGATCAGGCCATTACCGAAAACCAGATTTCTGGCACCAGTCTGGAACTGGAAATTACTGAATCTTCACTGATTGAAAACTCTGAATCTGTCAAAAATCTGCTGAACCAGATCAAGCAGCGCCAGATTAATATTTCTTTAGATGACTTTGGAACCGGTTATTCTTCTTTATCCTATCTTGCCGATTTTCCTATTGACATTCTCAAAATTGACCGCAGTTTTGTCTCTAAAATTGGCGAACATAAACAGGAAGCGATTGTCAGTGCCATGGTCGCGATGGGTAAAGCCATGGGCATGACTGTCGTCGCTGAAGGTATTGAAACTGAAGAACAGCTGCAATATCTACGTGATTTAGATTGTGATATTGCCCAAGGCTACTTCTTCTCCAAACCATTGCCTGAACTGGAAGCAACTGCATATTTAGAACAGAATCGCGTTGCTGAAACTTATATATATCAAGTCTAAGTCTATATCTACCTCGAATAAGATTGTCGCAAAAATGGTCGACTTTGACTGGGCTAAGTGCTTAACAAATGTTATATTCAGAGCCATAAATGCAATTTTTTACCCGCTTTCTGGGTAATCTTTACAACGATAGAGATACAGATGGACGAACAATCTTTAAAGCAGCAGGCTCTTTACTATCACGAATTCCCTACTCCAGGAAAAATCAGCGTTACACCAAGCAAACAATTGGTCAACCAACGTGACTTAGCCCTTGCTTACTCGCCTGGCGTTGCCGCACCATGTCTTGAGATTGAACGCGATCCTTCAACAGCTGCACTTTATACCGCACGCGGTAACCTGGTTGCAGTGGTCAGTAACGGTACAGCAGTTCTTGGTTTGGGTAATATTGGCCCACTGGCGTCTAAACCAGTCATGGAAGGTAAAGGCGTACTGTTCAAAAAATTTGCGGGTGTTGATGTATTCGATATCGAAATTGCTGAAAATGATCCAGACAAGATTGTTGATATTGTCGCTTCTCTAGAACCCACTTTTGGCGGGATCAACCTGGAAGATATCAAGGCTCCAGAATGTTTCTATATTGAACAGAAACTTCGTGAACGCATGAAAATTCCTGTGTTCCACGATGACCAGCATGGTACTTCAATCATTGTAGGTTCTGCTCTTCTTAATGCTTTGCAATTAAACGGCAAAAAAATTGATGAAATCAAGATCATTGCTTCAGGTGCCGGCGCTGCTGCCCTGTCTTGCTTGAACTTGCTTTGTGCTCTTGGTGCGAAAAAAGAAAATATCATCGTTGCTGACTCACGTGGTTTATTAACAACTAAACGTGAAGGTCTGGACGAATCTAAAAAAGCATATGTACAAGACATTGATGCCTCTCAGATCGGTGACGTGATTGCAGGTGCAGACATGTTCCTGGGTCTTTCTGCAGCCGGTATTCTCACCAAAGAAATGGTGAAACTGATGGCTAAAGATCCAATTATCTTTGCCTTGGCGAACCCAGATCCAGAAATTCTGCCTGAACATGCACACGAAGTTCGTGATGACGTGATCATGGCAACTGGCCGTTCTGACTATCCAAACCAGGTGAACAACGCACTGTGCTTCCCTTATATCTTCCGTGGTGCATTAGACGTTGGTGCCACCACCATTAATGAAGAGATGAAAATTGCCTGCGTACACGCAATTGCACGCATGGCACATGTAGAAGCAGATGCTGCATCTTATGGTGAAAAATCAGTTTCTTTCGGTCGTGATTACCTGATTCCTGGTCCACTGGATCAACGTCTGATTCTGGAAATTGCGCCTGCAGTTGCACAAGCTGCAATGGATTCTGGCGTAGCGACTCGTCCTATTCAGGATTTCTCGGCATATCGTCAACGTCTATCTGAGTTTGTTTATAACTCAGCTTTCATGATGAAACCAATCTTTGCACAAGCCAAAACAGATCCTAAACGTATCGCTTATGCAGAAGGTGAAGACCTGCGTGTACTTCGTGCTGCACAAATTGCAGTGGATGAAGGCTTAGCTAAACCGATTCTGGTCGGTCGTCCAGCAGTCATCGAAGCCAATATCAAGAAATTGGGCTTACGTCTTGAAGATGGTGTCAACATCACCATCGTGGATCAAGAAAAGAACCCGGATTACGAAAAATTTGCAGACGACTATTACAACCTGATGCAACGTAAAGGTGTAACGCCTGAATATGCACACCGTGAAGCGCGTCGCCGCTCTACTTTGATCGCTGCGATGCTGGTTCGTCATGGCATGGCGGACGGTATGTTATGTGGTACTTACTCAAGCTACGACATCCATCTGGACTTTGTCAGCAATGTCATCGGCAAACAGGATGGCCATAATACCTTCTTCACCTTAAACGCATTAATGCTGGAAGAGCGTAACCTGTTCATCGCAGATACTTACATCAACCGTAATCCAACGGCTGAACAGCTTGCTGAGATGACGATTCTGGCTGCTGAAGAAGTGCGTCGTTTCGGTATTACACCGCGTGTTGCCCTACTTTCTCACTCTAGTTTCGGTTCAGACCAGCACGATGCCAGCGCACAAAAAATGCGTCGCGTATATGAAATTCTTTCTGAAACTGCACCTGAGCTTGAAGTTGAAGGTGAAATGCATGGTGATGCAGCATTAGACGAAAATATCCGTCAGTTTGCATTCCCTAATTCTCGTTTCAAAGGTTCTGCAAACCTGCTGATCATGCCAAATCTGGATGCAGCCAATATTTCGTTTAACCTGTTAAAAGCAACTTCAGGTAACAACGTGACCATTGGTCCTATCCTGCTTGGTGCTGCGAAACCTGTTCATATCCTGACACCAACTGCAACGACTCGTCGCGTAGTGAATATGACTGCATTAACTGTCGCTGAAATTCAGGAAGCAGAAAAAAACGCGCTCTAAGGAATGTACGCATCAGCGTAACTTCTTGACTTGAGAAAACCTCTATTCTGTAGCATGATGCTTGTAAGAATAGAGGTTTTTTCATGCAAGTTTATTTAGTAGGCGGTGCAGTTCGGGATCATTTACTTGGACACCCCTATCACGAAAAAGATTATGTGGTTGTCGGCGCGACGCCGGAACAATTGCTTGCTGAAGGTTTTCAACCTGTTGGCAAGGACTTCCCTGTTTTTCTTCATCCTGAAACCAAAGACGAATATGCTCTGGCACGTACCGAACGCAAGTCTGGCTATGGTTATCATGGTTTTGAATTTTATACCGATATCAATGTCACCTTGGAAGAGGATCTGATCCGCCGTGACCTGACCATCAATGCCATGGCCATGGATGATTCAGGCAAGATTTATGATCCTTATGGTGGTCAAAAAGATCTGGCTGATCGTGTACTGCGTCATGTATCAGAAGCTTTTGTCGAAGATCCTTTACGTGTTTTAAGGATTGCCCGCTTTGCTGCGCGTTATCAACATCAGGGTTTTAGCATTGCAGAAGAAACGTTGGTGCTGATGAAGCAGCTGGCGGAATCGGGCGAGCTTAATGCATTGACACCTGAGCGGGTCTGGAAAGAAACCACACGCGCACTGATGGAACAAGATGCAGATGTGTATTTTGAAGTATTACGTAGTTGTGGTGCTTTAAAAGTACTGTTCCCGGAACTGGATGCCTTATATGGCATTCCGCAACGTCCTGAATATCATCCTGAAATTGACTGTGGTATTCATACCATGATGTCTTTACAGCAAGCTTGTCGCCAAAATTATAGTCTGGATGTACGTTTTGCGGTTCTGGTTCATGACCTTGGTAAGGCATTAACCCCTGTGGAAGAATTACCACGCCATATCATGCATGAAGAACGTGGGATCAAACCGGTGAATGAGCTGTGTGAACGCTTAAGAGTTCCAACTCATACCAAACAGCTGGCGTTGGCTGTCTGTAAAGAACACTTAAAATGCCATCAGGCTTTTAACTTAAAACCTGGCACGTTATGGCGTTTATTGCAGCGTCTAGATGTATTGCGTCGTCCTGAACGTGTTGAAGCTTTTGTACAGGCCTGTGAATGTGACTCTCGCGGCCGCTTGGGGTTGGAAAATCGTGCTTATCCTCAGGCTCAATATGTGCTGGATGCCATGCAGGTCGTACGTAGCATTAAAGCTCAAGATTTGCCTCCAGAGATTCAAGGTCCGGATATTGGTGAAATGCTGATTGAACGACGGATTGCAGCTCTGGCAGAACTGAAAGAACAGCACAGTGCTATACTTTAAACATCAGGCTCCTTCGGGAGCCTTTTTAATATCTCAAATCTCACTCATCTCGATTTTCTATATAAATAGCAATAATTCTTTGAAGCTATCATGTAATTTCAACACTTAAGCAAATTAAATATTAATTATGATTGATATTATTTTTAGCTAAGACCATGTCTAATGACTTATCTCATCCGTCCACTGGATCTTGAAAAAGACCTGCATGACGTTCATCAACTCACGATTCAGCTTGGCTAACCATCTACGCTGGAAAATATCAAACAGCGTTGGGAGCATCTCCATCAAGACAGTCATTATCAAACACTGGTTATAGAACAGGATTTACATGTGATCGGCTATGCAGGTTTTATTCAGGAATAGACCTGGGAATTTGACGGTGGATATTTAAGGATTCAGGCTTTTGTAATTGATCAGGCCCATCGTGGAAAAGGCGTTGGCAAGCAACTGATGGCTGCTATTGAACAGATTGCAAAAGAACAAGGCTTCAAGATGATTCAGCTCAACAGCGGAAATCGCGAAGAACGCTACCCTGCACATGCCTTTTATCAAGGACTAGGATTTGACACTTACAGTATTGGATTTCGTAAGCATCTGGAATGATCAGCCAGTCATAACCAGCTGATCAATCGTAGATTTAATTTATGAAATTTCAGCAGGGAAAGTAATCACTTTTTCTAATTTCATCTGATTGGTTGCAATCATCAACAAGCGATCAAGACCTAGGGCAATACCTGAACATTCCGGCATTTGTGGCAATGCCGCCAGCAAATACTCATCAATCGGCATGACATGCAAGCCGAGCGCTGTCCGTTCCGCATTATCTGCTTCAAAGCGGGAACGCAAAACTTCAGCATCCATCAGCTCATCATACGCGTTGGCCAGTTCCAGTCCTTCGATATACAGTTCGAAACGTGCCGCAACCAGCTCCCCATCTTCATCGATTCTAGTTTTAGCCAACGATGCCAGTTCCGGTGGAAAATCTGTCAAAAATACAGCCGTATCGAAACCCAGGCTTGGCTCAACCATATGCGAGAACAAAAGGTCGATATACCCTAAACGGTCATCACCCAAGTCCAAATTGAGACCTACCCGGCGACAGCAATCTTTGAGTTGCTGCAAAGTGGCCTGTAAAGGATTGAGATCCAGGCGATCCATAAAGGCATGCTTATAGCTGAGTACAGTGGGACGGATTTCCCCAAAACGAGCCTTAAGTGTCACATTTAATAAATCTGTCACTTCAAACATCAGATCTTTCAGACTAAAGCCCGGTCGATACCATTCCAGCATGCTGAATTCACTGTTGTGCTTACGGCCGTGTTCATCATCCCGAAACACTTTACAGACCTGGTAAATCGGCCCACTACCACTAGCCAATAAACGTTTCATGGCAAATTCGGGTGAGGTCTGTAGATAATGTGTGCCGAGCTTGCCCATGACATGACGCTGGGCCTGAATCGAAGCCAGATGCACATCGGTCACACCAGCCTGAGATAAAATCGGGGTTTCCACTTCCAGCACTTCACGTTCAGCAAAAAACTGACGGAGCTGGGTATACATATTGGCACGCGCTTTAATAGCTTTTAAGTCACAGGTCGGTTGATAAGATACTGTTTGACTCATGCCTTTGGCCCTCCATGAGCGGCCCATTCACGGCGTAAAGGATAAGTCTTGCGTAAATGATCAAATGCTTTCTGATCGACTTTGCCATCTTTTAAACAAGCACGCAGATTGGCATCATCACGGGCGATATCATAGATCTGGGTTAAATGCTGTTGTAGCGCCAGTTTTAAATCCTGATTCTGGAAAAGCTGTTCACAGACAGGCAACTGGCTTTCAAACTGCTTATTAATCTCAAAGCCAAAAGTCTGGCAAAATGCCTCGTAAATCATTTGAGTACCGCGTGCCTTACCTTCCAGACTATAACCTGCAATATGCGGCGTCACCAAAGTAATCAGATTCAGCAGCTGTTCAGAAATTTCCGGTTCATGCTCAAAGACATCCAGTACAACCTGACGTTGAGTTGCCTGAATATCGGTAATTAGTGCCGCTTCTTCAATAACTGGCCCACGCGCTGAATTAATTAAAATGGCTTCTGGCTTCATTTGTCCAAGAGCATTAGCATTAATTAAATGATAAGTCGGATGCTGACCTGTTTTGGTTAAAGGTACATGAATGGAAATAGCATCTGCGGTTTTTAGCAGTTGTTCAAATTCAACCTGATGAACCTGATCGCGCTGTACAAAGGGATCGTAGGCAATCACATTCCAGCCCAGCAATTTGGCCATTGTTGCTAAACGCGAACCGACATTTCCTAGACCAACAATGCCCAAGGTGAATTCTTTATTTGCATTGATCAATTGGGGTTGTAAATATAATAGAGCCGTAATCACATATTCAGCTACCGCCTGTGCATTACAACCGGGTGCATTGCTCCAGCGGATGTTCTGTTGTTCTAGTGCAGCAATGTCCAGATGATCTGTACCAATGGTGGCACTGCCGACGAATTTAATCTGACTATCCTGTACGAGTGCTGCATTGACTTTGGTCACGGAACGGACCAATAAAGCCTCTGTATCTTTTACATCTTCTGCAGTGAGAGTTCTTCCTGCACGATGCTGAATATCGCCAAATTCTGCAAAGAAATAATCGGTAAATGCCAGATTTTCATCTGCGACAATTTTCATAATCTGTTCCAATGACTGAATCTGTCTATCATACCGCGTCAACCGAAATGTGACTATTTTCACTCAAGTTTTAGATGAATTCTTGCAAACATAGAGATATAAAAAATGCCAAAGTCAAACATCACTTCGGCAAAGGAATGTAATTGGAGTAAGAAAATGATGCAGGGTTAGGCGATTGAAAGCCATACCCTGCACGAAAAATTTTCTTCTTTTAATTGGAGAATGCAGCAATACCTGTTTGCGCACGACCTAGAATCAAGGCGTGTACATCGTGTGTACCTTCGTAAGTATTGACCACTTCCAGGTTCACCAAATGACGCGCCACACCAAATTCATCAGAGATCCCGTTACCACCCATCATGTCACGCGCTAAACGGGCAATGTCTAAAGCTTTACCACAGTTATTACGTTTGATCAGTGAAGTGCCTTCAACTGATGCAATGCCTTCATCTTTCATACGACCAAAACGTAAAGCCACTTGCAGACCCAACGCAATTTCAGTTTGCATGTCTGCCAGTTTTTTCTGAACCAGCTGATTCGCAGCCAATGGACGACCAAACTGTTTACGATCCATGGTGTATTGATGCGCTGTATGCCAACAGAATTCAGCTGCACCCATCGCACCCCAGGCAATACCATAACGCGCACTGTTCAGACAGGTAAATGGACCTTTTAGACCACGAATTTCCGGGAACGCATTTTCTTCTGGTACAAATACATTATCCATCACGATTTCACCGGTGATCGAAGCACGTAAGCCAACCTTACCGTGAATCGCTGGTGCAGAAAGCCCTTCCCAGCCTTTTTCTAAAATAAAGCCGCGAATATCACCAACATTGCCTTCAGGAGACACTTCTTTTGCCCAAACCACAAAGACATCCGCAATCGGACTGTTGGTAATCCACATTTTCGCGCCAGTCAGACGGTAACCCCCATCGACTTTTTTGGCACGTGTAATCATGCTGCCCGGATCAGAACCGTGATCCGGTTCAGTCAGACCGAAACAACCGATATATTCACCGGTCGCCAGTTTTGGCAAATATTTCTGCTTTTGTTCTTCAGACCCAAATTCATTGATGGGTACCATCACTAGCGAGCTTTGTACGCTGGCCATTGAACGGTAACCGGAATCCACACGTTCCACTTCACGAGCAATCAGACCATAGCTGACATAATTTAAGCCGGCACCGCCGTATTGCTCAGGAATGGTTGGACCCAGCAGACCGAGTTCACCCATTTCACGGAAAATAGTGGGATCAGTTTTTTCATGACGGAACTGTTCTAATACACGCGGCATCAGCTTATCCTGACAGTACGCATGCGCGCTGTCACGGATCATGCGTTCTTCTTCAGTCAGTTGTTGCTCCAGTAAGAACGGATCCTGCCAGTTAAAATAGACCTTGCTGGTTTTTTTCGTATCGACCATTTGATTCATAGTATTCCCTGCCAATCCTTCATCTATCTATTAGATGATGTTGTTTTATCCTTCAGATTGACTCTAAGCATGAATCGTGACTTGTTCAAACAATAAATTTGCATGCAACTATGCAATTTACGCATATCTTATATAAGTCGCTATTTCTAGAAATTATTTTCTTAGCCAATTTGCCTATTTTTTATACCAAAGTCGTATAGTAGTATAAGAGTGATATACCATTTATTGATATCTGACCATTTTAAGTTCAAGGATGAACAGGTGCGTAGAAAAATACCTTCCCTGCAAGCACTGATCTGTTTCGAATCTGCTGCACGTCATGCCAGTTATACTTATGCAGCGCAGGAACTGTTTTTAACTCAAAGTGCAGTTTCACGCCAGATCCAGCAACTGGAGGAGTATTTAGGTACAGCTTTATTTACTCGTACGCGGCATGGTGTAGAACTCAATCATGCTGGACAGCAATATTTACAAAGTATCACTCCGCATCTCAAAGGACTGGAACAGGCAACACTAGATGTCATTACGCATCAAGGCCGCGGCGGCACTTTAAAACTGGGCGTAGTGCCTACGTTTGCGACTCGCTGGCTATTACCTAAACTCCAGAGCTTTAATCGACTGTATCCTGAAATTACGGTACATCTGGAAACCAGCACCCGCCCTTTTCTATTTCAGGAACAGATTTTCGATGCTGCCATTTATGCAGGAACACCTCAACAGGTCGAACAATGGCCTGGTACGCATAGCCATTTTCTAATGCATGAAGATGTAGTTGCTGTCTGTGCGCCTGATCTGATTCAACAGTATTTTCCCGATGCACAGAAGATTAATGATTACAGCTATGACTTAAGTGCTGAACAATTGGTTCAACTTCCTTTATTACAGCAAACCACCCGGCCGAATATCTGGGAAGACTGGTTCAAGTTACATCAGATCCAGCATCCGAATCCTTTGCAGGGGCAACGACATGAACTGTTTTCTATGCTCGCTGTAGTGGCTAGCCATGGCATGGGAATGGCCTTGATTCCACAAATGCTAATTGAAAAAGAATTAAAGCGGCAGGAATTGGTGCTGGTATCCAGCAAGACCTTAGAAAGGAAACGAGGCTATTATCTGGTCCATTCCAGCCAAGAAAGCTCACCGCTGATTGAAAAATTTGTTGCATGGATACAACAGGAAATTCAAGGCAGCCTTCCCTCTGAGTCTGAGCTATAAACCCCAATGAATAGACAATAAAAAACCCCGATCAATGATCGGGGTTTTTCGTATCTGGCGGAAGCGGTGAGATTCGAACTCACGGAGGGGTATAAGCCCTCGTCGGTTTTCAAGACCGGTGCATTAAACCGCTCTGCCACGCTTCCATGGCCGCCATCATATAAATATTTCTGTTTCTTGGCAATAAATTTTCGCAAAACTTCTGTAAAAATCAGTTCATTCAGTCAAAAATCAGACGAAAATTTTAGAGTAGATAAAATTTTATACACAGAATCTTGGTGCTGATATTTTTATTTTCAGAATGAATTTAGCCTTAATATTCACATCATTTTGAACAATGAAAATTTGAAATTATTTTAATAAGTTAAAAATAAAAACCCCGATCAATGATCGGGGTTTTTTATATCTGGCGGAAGCGGTGAGATTCGAACTCACGGAGGGGTATAAGCCCTCGTCGGTTTTCAAGACCGGTGCATTAAACCGCTCTGCCACGCTTCCATGGCCGCCATCATATAAATAAAAATTGCGCTTGGCAAATATTTTTCCAATTTCTCTGCATCAACTGCACAAAATAAAATCAATTTTATTAATCTTCTGAATTTTCTGGCTTTTCATAGCGAATTGAATTGATGAACCAGAGTTTCTTGCCGGATGGTGTCATCACTTCAGCTTCATCATCCACTGACTTGCCTAACAGGGCACGCGCCATGGGTGAATCAATCGAAATATGCTGCGGATGATGATCATAAATTTCATCGACGCCCACAATCCGAAAACTCTTCTGCTCACCCTGTTCATTTTCAATTTCGACCCAGGCACCAAAATAAACTTTGCCTTCCTGTTCAGGGGAAAAATCAACAATTCGCAGCTCTTCCAGCCGCTTGCCCAGATAACGAACCCGACGATCAATTTTACGTAAAAGCTGTTTGTTATATTGGTAATCTGCGTTTTCCGAACGGTCGCCGAGACTGGCTGCCCAGTTCACTTTTTTGGTAATTTCAGGACGTTCTTCATGCCAGAGATTTTTAAGTTCTGCCACCAATTTGTCGTGTCCACCACGGGTAATCAGGTTAGATTTCATGTGTTTTAATTGCCAATTTTGAACCAGTTTTTAGACATTAAGAGCTTATTTTATTTGGAGTTTTAGGACAAGCCAGAATATGCAATTTTTTTCTTCAATAAATTTAATAACTTAAATTACATTTAAAAAATAAATTATGTACAAAATTTGACAATTCATTTTTTGATCTTTAATATGCACCCTACTTTTGGAATCGCTTATTTTTTAATCTATGTAGTTTTTCTACATATTTCCCGATCAATTTAGTCATTTTTGAATGACGTCATGACTGCCCAACCCTTATTGAATTTATCAAACTTTTAAAAGTTTCTGGCTAGTATTGGCTGTGATTTTTAGGGCATAAATTACTTGTAGCGGAGACAACATGCACAGTAGTTCAACCACTGGGTCGAGGCTTTGCCTTAGCTCTTTTATCTCTTCTCTCCCTGTAAAAGCACTGGTACTGAGTACGGCACTTATCCCCTTTCATAGTATCAATGCCACTAAAACCACACTTCAATATGATCATGTGGTCAATAGCAACAAACTCACCGTCGTCGCAGTTCAAAGTCCAACGACTGTGTTTCAGGATGGACAACATCAGCATGGTTTTGGTTATGACCTGGTTCGCAACTATGCCAACAGCCTGAATGTTAAGCTGGATTTTAAAACTGTTCCGGATAATGCCACGGCCCTGAAATGGGTAGCGCAGGGTAAAGCCAATCTGGCCATGACCACCACTGATCTGGGTACGATTGAACAACAACGTTTAACGGCTTTTTCTGCCACTTGTGGTGATGAGTCTTCACTGGCCAGTAATGGACTGAATTCTAACCTGAATCTGGTATTTAAATCAGCCAGCGACCCTTTAAGTCAAACTGCTAGTGCTTTTGTCTGTCAAGGTAAACAAAGCGGTGCAATCAAGCAGCTTGCATCCTTCTACAATCAGAATGTGGTAGAAGAACATTCTTGGGATGAAATTCAACAGAACCTGAACCAGCGCCTCCCCACATACAAGGCGAGCTTCCAGAAATCTGCTCAGCAGTACGATCTGGACTGGCACCTGCTCGCCGCGATCGGTTACCAGGAATCCTATCTAAAGCCAAACTCCGTATCTCCCACCGGTGTCCGCGGTCTGATGATGCTCACAAGCTCTACCGCAAAAGCGATGGGGGTTAGTAACCGGACAGATCCAGGTGAAAGTATTGATGGGGGTGCCAAATACTATGACCAGATGCTGAGTCGTTATGAACATATCCCTTATCCGGATCGTAACTGGTTTGCTTTGGTCGCCTATAACATGGGCCCAGGTGCTGTGAATCAGCTGCAAAAACGTATTCAGGCCCAAGGCAAGAATCCGAATAACTGGGTAAACCTGTATGCTTATCTGGAACAGAATAAAGCCAGTAATGGTCGTTACCGTCAGGCCCTTCAATACGTGACCCGTATTCGTGCCTATCTGGAACACATCAAGACCACTCCACAGCTGGTGAATATTTAAGCCTGATCATTTCTAATCCAGATATTCAGCCATAAAAAAAGCTTACCTTAGGGTAAGCTTTTTTGTTACTACAGCTTTTTAGATCAAAACTATTAAGCCGTGGTATTTTCAAGAACTTTCTTGAACAGGTCTTTTTGTGCTTGGCTTGGCTTCGCTGTTTGCAATGCCATCAATTGAGACATATCGCCTTGCACCTTGATTTTACCTGTCATAAAGGCTTGCATTGCAGCCGCCATATCAAACTCAAGGAAAACTTTACGTAAGGTTTCACCATCCATGTTTAATGTTGTTTTCGCATTTGGAGATAAACCTTTTTTAATCGCGCCACCTTCCAAAGATAATTCTGTATTACCTGTAGTGTCTGCAACGACTAAATTAATTGCCAGATTCGCCAAAGCAGGTGGCAAATCCAAATCACCAGCTTGTGCAGTGAGCGTGTCTACAGTCGAAAACCAATCATCAGTTAAAAAAGCAGGCATGATCTTTCCTCAATTTATTTATTCATTTGTGTCGACTATCCAGACGACATCAGGTTGAAGCTATTATGCTTGTGGCTTGTTATAACATGATCATTATGGCAAAGGCTAACGAATTTTGTACGCACCGTTCAATTTTTGTAGTTCTTATCTTACGTTATTTTTGATTCAGGCATCGGCCGTAGCCCATGCCTGTATCAGCTTGACTTTATATAGGTCGATTAGTCTGCTGCAAAGCCCAGATTGACCATATTGATGCGGCGGTTCTCGCCTTCTACCGCCTCTTCAGTTGAACAGCTGCCTTTGAAATCGAATTCGCGCTGGCTATCCAGAATTTCGAAATCAAATAATTCGCGGTCAACTAACTGAGATGGCGACACATTTTGCAAGGCACCAAAGATACTGTGCAGACGTTTTGGATGCGCATTGTCCCATTCACGTAACATGTCATTGATAATGGCACGTTGAAGATTTTCCTGAGAGCCACATAAATTACATGGAATAATTGGAAATTGACGCATCTGTGCATATTTGATGATGTCTTTTTCTTCCACATAGGCCAATGGACGAATTAGGATATTCTTTTTGTCAGAAGACAGCAGTTTTGGCGGCATGGCTTTCAGGCTGCCCCCATGGAACAGGTTCAGGAAGAATGTAGCCAGAATATCATCACGGTGATGACCCAGCGCCACTTTAGTCGCCCCAATTTCCTGAGCAAAACCGTACAAAGAACCACGGCGCAGACGTGAACATACTGCACAGTAAGTCTTGCCTTCCGGTGTCAGTTTTTTGGTAATGCTGTAGGTATCTTTTTCCAAGATGTAATACGGAATGTTATTTTCTTCTAAATAACGCGGTAATACATCTTCCGGGAAACCGGGCTGTTTCTGGTCCAGGTTAACCGCCACCACATCAAAGTTGATCGGTGCAATGCGTTTAAACTGAAGCAGGATATCAAGCAAGGTATAACTGTCTTTACCACCAGAAATACACACCATGACCTTGTCGCCGTCTTCAATCATCTTGAAGTCGCGAATGGCATGTCCGACCTGGCGGCGAAGCTTCTTCAACAAACGGTAGTAGGCAGAGCTTGTTGGCAGTTCAGGTTTGAAATTAAATCCTTGCTCGGATTCAACTGGCGAGTACATAGACGAGAATAACCCATAAATAAAAATACCGCGCAATTTTAGCTGATTCGGTTCCGTATCGCATCAAAAGAATTTATTTTCATACAAATGCCATATTAGTTTCATTTTCATGTTTTATTTAGATTGATATATTGAACGATTTAGTTCAATTTTTAAGCGAGATGCTTATCTTTTGGACTTTTCCACAGTTGTCCACAAAAGCTGTGGATAACTTTGTGGATTGAAATGGACTTGACAACTTGTTCACCTCAAAATTTAAGGCTTTTCTTTAAATTGATCATTTTTTGATCAATTTATTTTACTATTAAAATCAATAACTTAAACCTGTCAACCCTAAGGTTTTAAATTAAATAAAAAAAATATTTTAGTGTTCAAAATATTGACAGGCGTTCCTGTTTACATACTCGTTTATAAATGCAGCGTATAAGGCTGTGCATTACGTAATTTTTTGTTAAACTCATCCATGAATTTTTCTAGCTTATTATTTATCAAATATAAACAATGAAAATAAAGACGTATTTCTTGGGGTGTCAACTGATCGGTAGCTTGGTTATGCTGAGCTGCAGTCATTTGGTGTATGCCGGTGAAACCATCTATCAGTTGCGTGATAAAAACGGCAGTACCTTATTGACCAATAAGAAGAGCCGTTATAATCATCTTCAGGTCGAAAAGAAGACTTATTATCCGGATAGCAATATTCATAGCTATAGTAACTGGGGCAGCAGCGAGTCGTCGGTTTTGCCTAGCTATAGCAAGAATAAGAATGCTTTTGATTCGATCATTCGTCAGGCCGCACAGACTTATGGTGTGTCTGAAGGTTTAATTAAAGCAGTGATGCATACTGAATCAGGCTTTAATACCCATGCCCGCTCCCCTGTGGGTGCACAAGGTTTGATGCAGCTGATGCCAGCTACAGCACGTCGCTTTAATGTCAGTAACGCTTATGATCCTCATCAGAATATTATGGCAGGCGCCAAGTATCTGGCCTGGTTATTAAAGCGTTTTAATGGCAATACCAGTCTGGCATTGGCGGGCTATAATGCCGGTGAAGGCAATGTCAGCAAATATGGTGGAATCCCGCCTTTCCGGGAGACCCAAGATTATGTGCGCCGTGTGACCAGCCGTTATCAAAATCTGTATACTCATGGCCTGAGTGCAAGCACAACCACGTCTAGCACTTCATCCAGTGAAGGCCGCATCATTGCCAGTTCAGCGAATTACTCCAATGATAGCAGCAACACTTCGCACATCCAGGCAGCCAAGTATCAGCGTCAGATTATTATGAATGCTGATGGCAGTTATACCGATGCACCGATGGGTTCTTATGCAACGGCGAATGCAACAGCAGCAGCTAAAATTTATTTAAGTGAATAAATAAATCAAAATCATTTGATTCTGAATGGCCTTAGCGAAAATACAGCAAAAAATAAAGCTGTGTTTTATGATCTAGGGCCATTTTTTTCTTGAATTTTTAGTCATTTCACCCCATATTGATTTCAATGATTTTCATTTGCTAATCAGATTATTTTTTTATAATAAGAGGATTTCTCAATGATGCGGATTGGTTTGTTCTTGCTAACCAACCTCGCGGTACTGGTTGTAGCTGGCATTATCCTGTCACTCTTCGGTGTCGGTAGTTACCATGGCGCGGGTGGCTTGAATCTAGGCAACCTGTTGGTGATCTGTTTTGTGTTCGGTATGGTGGGATCACTGATTTCCCTGTTCATGTCTAAATGGATGGCGAAAAAAACAACCGGTACTGAACTGATTGACCCAAATGCCCCTCGTAACCAGGCAGAAGCATGGTTATTACAAGAAGTTGCGCAACTTTCTCAGCGCGCTGGCATTAAAATGCCGGAAGTGGGTATTTTCCCATCTTATCAGTCAAATGCCTTTGCAACAGGCTGGAACAAGAACGATGCGCTCGTGTCTGTTTCTACAGGTCTGCTGGAACGCATGAACAAAGATGAACTTCGTGCGGTACTGGCGCATGAGATCGGTCACGTTGCCAATGGCGATATGGTGACACTGGCCTTGATCCAAGGTGTAGTCAACGCATTTGTCATGTTCTTTGCCCGTGTAGTTGGTGACTTCGTAGACCGTACGATCTTCGGCCGTGAAGAAGGTGAAGCACCGGGTATTGGCTATTTTGTGATTACCATTGTGCTGGATATCGTATTTGGTATTATGGCTTCTGCAATCGTATTGTGGTTCTCACGCTACCGTGAGTATCGTGCTGATGAGGCAGGTGCGCGTTTAGCTGGTAAACAGGCCATGATTTCAGCGTTATTACGTTTACAGGCGGAATCAGAAATGCCGGATGCTATGCCGAAAGAAATGAAAGCCTTTGCAATTTCTGCTGGTCAGGAACAAGGTTTTAGTCTGGCGGCACTGTTCCAGACTCACCCAACGATTGAACAACGTGTTGCTGCTTTGCAACAACTCGATTGCCCTTAAGCAACACATTGATTGATAGAAAAAAGCCTGCATTTGCAGGCTTTTTTATTAAGTTTAGGTTTATAAACCTTCAGGCTTTAAACCATTGAAAAAGCTGCATTGTGCCCCAGCCAATGGCCATAATTAACAGAATCAAAAAGAAAGTTCCTAAAAGATCTGGCAGATGAATCCAAATCCAGGCCACCACAGGATTACGCCAGAAAGCGGATTGCTGTTGTCTGCGTTCCAGACTTTCATGCAGAAATGGATGCACCACATGATGATCGGTACGGATCTGGTATTCGTCCCGGATATGTTGATGCACAATATCCAGTGCCTTACGGCTAGGACGAATAAAAATATCAAATATTGTTCCTGCTACAGGAATAAAGCCGACCACAGCATCCATGACGGCCATTTTCAGGACTGGCTTTAATTTTTCATTCGGCACCCCGATCTGACGGGCTTTATAAATCGCATAACTGGTCAATACAAAACCTGCGATATCTCCCGCTACCGGAATGGTACTCAAAGCAGCATCTGCCCCGACACCCTGCTTGGTAAATGGAATCCGTACCACTGAATCCATCATATTGGCAAACTTGGCCAGATCCCGCTCCAGCCGAATGACATCTTGTTGGCTCAGTTTATTTTTTTGTCCGGGATCAGGCATGGGTTCTTCCAGAAATGAGACTGATGTAATTGAGCATAAAGTATTTTTTCTATTTAAGCTGTAATTGCTAAGTATTTAAAATAATAATTGAGAGGCAATAAACAAGTAAATAATCACCCCGGTGGCATCACAAATCGACGTCACCAGAGGCGCTGATGCACTGGCTGGGTCCATTTTCAGCTTGTTGAGAATAAAGGGCAAACTCATGCCAATCAGACATCCCATCAGTACAATACCTAACATACTTAAAGCGAGTACAACGGCGACCATCCAGTCGCCTCGAATATAACCCAGGATTGATACAGCAATGGCCATCGTTCCACCCAGACATAAAGCAACTAGGGATTCACGACCCAGCAGGCTAAGCCAGTCCTTAAACTGCACATCGCCTGTTGCCAAGGCACGCACCATCAAGGTGGCAGATTGTGAGCCAGCATTCCCGCCACTTCCCACCAACAATGGCAAGAAAAATACCAGCACAATATGGGTGGAAATAATATCTTCAAAATGGGCAATCCCGATTCCGGAGAGCAGGCTGCCAAACACCAGAATGACCAGCCAGAATACGCGTTTTTGATACAGTCTGAGAATCGGTGCAGTTTTCAGGCTCAGCTCATTCAAAGGCGTCACTGCACCGGATTTTAAAATATCCTCGGTGCTTTCTGCCTCAGCAATATCCATGGCATCATCATAGGTAATAATCCCGACCAGCTTCTGGGTCGCGTCGACCACAGGCAAGGCGATAAAATCATAATAGGCCAAGGTACGGGCGACCTGCTCCTGATCCTCATCCACTGTGGCATAGACTACATCTGTGGTCATGACTTCATTAATGGTGGCATCCGGCTGTGCCTGAATAATTTGTCGCAAGGAAATTACGCCGAGCAGATGCTGTTTCTCATCCACGATATAGATCAGATATAAGGTGTCATGATTCCCTGCAATATCACGCAACATTTCAATTGCCTGAGTCATGCTCAGCTCGGGAGCAAGCGTGACGAAGTTCAAACTCATTAATGCACCGGCAGTTTCTTCCGGATAAGCATGCAGTTCTCGCAGGGTTTGTAGCGACTGGGTGGATAATTTGCCAAGTAATTGCTGCTGCACTTCACAAGGCATCTGCTTGTATAAATCAATGAAGTCATCGGAATGCATGGCATCCATCAGACTGGCCAGTTGCTCCAGAGGAAATTGATAGGCCAGCTGGATTTGCATGGCCAGTGGCAAGTACTCCAGTACTTCTGCCTGACGTTCCAGCTGCTTGAAATGGTGACAACGTTCTGCTGGTCCAAGCTCAGACAGAATTCTGGCCTGATCGGCAATATTCAGCTTTCGTAGAAGCTGATGAATGTTATTTTCCCCTGTCAGCAGAGTCTCATGTAGTTGCTGTATTTTTTCTTGGTGCTGCATTCCCATACCATCATTCCATGCAGGTATGAAACATACCCGCCCTAGAGTGAGTATTCCTCATTTTCCTGATTGATTTGTATAACTTTATTTGTTGCTTTGACACGAAACAGGTTTCGAATTAACGCATACATAAACGGGATAAAGAATAACACCAGAATAGTTGCAAAAATGACCCCGCCCAAAACGCTGGCACCAATTTCCTGACGGCTGATCGCACTGACCCCAGAGGCAAAGATCAAGGGAATCACTCCCGCAGCAAAAGCAATAGAGGTCATGAGAATCGGCCGTAAGCGCAAACTTGCTCCTTCTAAAGCTGCAACTATTGCGGTTTTTCCTGCTTTCTCTGCCTGTGCAGCAAACTCCACAATCAGAATGGCATTTTTACAGGACAGACCAATCGTCGTCAGCAAGGCAATATGAAAAAAGATATCATTGGCGAAACCAAAGACCCAGCAAAATAAGATACTGCCGCCTATGCCTAATGGAATGGCACTGATCACGGCCGCAGGAATGGTCCAACTTTCATATAAAGCGGTTAAACACAGGAAAATAAAGGCAATCGAAATCATATACAGGAAAATCGCCTGACCGCTGCTGCGTTTTTCTTCCAGTGCGGCTCCGCTCCAGGCCAGATTTACGCCTTCTTGGGCATCTACCAATGTTTCAACATCCTGCATGGTCTGACTGGAAAACTTGTCCTTTGGAATCCCGGCATAAACTGGAACAGCGTTATAGCCCATATAGCGGTTAATACTGTTCGGCCCGCCCTGCCAATTCAGACTGCTGAACTGGTTAAACGACAGCATTTCACCTTTTTGATTGCGTACATGCCAGAAGGCCAGATCCTCAGGTTTGGAACGGTATTCTGCTTCACCCTGCATAATCACACGCTTAATCTGCCCGCGATCAATAAAGTCATTGATGTAAGTTCCACCCCACGCTGCAGCCAAAGTACTGTTTACATTTTGCTGAGGAATGGAATGCTTTAACACACGCTCTGCATCAAGTTTGATATTCAGCTCAGCACTTTCTTTGGGTTGGTCCAGCTGTAGAAATTCAATCGATGATTTGCCTTGGGCACGCGCTTCAATCTGGCCAAATGCCTCCTGTAAAAATTCAGCCCCTTTATAATCCAGGTCCTGCAACCAGAAATCGACTACACGACCATTACTCGACATGGAAGGCGCCATAAAGAAAATTTGGGCATTGGCATGATTGGCAAAGTGTTTCTGTGCTCGATCGACAATGGCAAAGACCGAATCTTCAGGATTTTTGCGCTCAGCCCAGTCTTTTAATACCACAAAGAGCTGCCCGCGATACGGACCTACACCGACATTGTTGCCGCTATACCAGACACCTACACTCTGAATGCGTTCCGATTCGTGTTTCATCAAATAGTCTTGTACTTCACGCCCGACTTTTTCGACTTCTGTACGCGGTGCATTGCCCGGCATGACAATCTGCCCCATCACAAAGCCCATATCTTCAGTGGGCATCAATCCTTCCGGCAAATGCTTATATACCCAACCGAAGCCCATTATGCACACACTAAACAGTGCCAACATCGTGAATTTCAATCGCATGCTTTGAGCTGAAACTTTTTGGTAACCGGCATTGAGCTGATCCATACCATGGTTAAAGCGCTGCGCCCAGCGAGCCTGATGATGTTTGCGTTTCAATAATTGTGCCGCAAATGTTGGGGTAATCACCAAGGCTACGAATAAAGACAGCAACATCGCTACCACCAAAGTGATGGAAAATTGACGATAAATCACCCCAGTGATGCTGCCAAAGAAAGCCATCGGGATAAATACTGCGGTAAGTACCAGTGTAATACCGACCAGTGCTCCACTCATTTCCTGCATGGACTTTAAGGCGGCCGCTTTGGCATCCAGGTGTTCGTCCTGCATCAGGCGTTCAATATTTTCCACCACTACAATGGCATCATCGACTAGCAGGCCGATGGCTAAAATCAGGGCAAATAAGGTAAAGCTATTCAAGGTCATACCCAAGACATACAGCACTGCAAAGGTCGCCAAAACCACAATCGGAATCGTAACGGCCGGAATAATCGTGGCACGCCAGTTTTGCAGGAAGATAAACATCACCACAATGACCAGAATAATGGCTTCAACTAGGGTCTTAGCCACTTGTTCAATTGAGCTGGTAATAAATGGAGTTTTGTCCATGGTCATTTGCAACTGGTAGTGCGGTGGCAAATTGGCCTGAGCGTTTTTTAATACGTCTTGAATCTGTTTGGACACGGCAATGGCATTACTCCGCGGCGCCAAAGTAATCGATAAAGCTGAAGAGAGCTGTCCGTTGGTATAGTTAATGTGGTTATAACTTTCTGCACCTAGCTCTACCCGTGCCACATCTTTTAAGTACAGCAATGAACCGGAATCCGTGGTTTTAACGATGATATTTTCAAATTCTTTCACGCTGCTTAAACGTGAACCCGCACTGACCTTGGCATTGAGATATTGACCCTGCATCGTCGGCAAACCGCCAATTGCGCCTGAAGCTAATGGTGCGTTCTGGGTTTCAATGGCATTACGAATATCACTTGACATCAGGTTAAACTGATGCAACTTATGCGGATTTAGCCAGATCCGCATAGCATAACCTGCACCGTACAGGTCAATTTCCCCTACACCTTCAATACGTGACAAACGCGGTTCGACGTGGACCATCAAATAATCTGAAAGTTCAGTAACGCTACTCTGTCCACTCTCATCATATAAACTTAACAGTGCAAACTGGTCATACCCTGATTTATAAACATTGACTCCGCCCTGCTGCGTCTCTTCAGGTAAGCGGCTCAATACGCCATTCACGGCGTTTTGAACCTGTAACTGGGTTTGATCAAGATCGACCCCTTGCTCAAATTGCAGCGTAAGTTGGGCCCGTCCCACCGAACTGCTAGAATGAAAGGTTTCCAGACCTTCAATGCCTTTTACCGCCTGTTCCAGAATCTGGGTCACCGATTGCTCAACTGTTTCAGCCGACGCCCCACGATAACCTGCGGAAACGCCTAAAGCTGGCGTATCCATATTTGGCATATGTTCAATGGGAATTTTTTGAAGTGCAAATACCCCAAGGGCCATCATTAAAATTGCAATGACTGCTGCAAACTTGGGACGATAAATAAAAAAGCGCGACAACATAAATTAGAAATCCCCATCAAATGCATCTTTAGAATGCACACGCCATGAATAGATGATTTCTATAGCAATTTTCACACCATGCTTAAATTTAAGCCGACCTTTAACTCTTTATTTCCGATAAAAAAAATCCCCGTCATAACGGGGATTTTTGAGCTCAATATTTTGCATTGATATTAAATATGTGATTTCTTCATCGTCATTTGGCGAATTAAAACGTACATAAATGGAATAAAAATCAGTACCAGTATCGTTCCGAAGATCACTCCACCAAAAACACTGATTCCAATCTCACGACGACTGGCTGCACCAGCACCAAAAGCAAAGACCAGTGGCAAAATGCCAGCACCAAAGGCCAAAGATGTCATCAGGATCGGACGCAAGCGTAGTGACGCACCTTCAAGTGCAGCTTCAACTACAGATTTACCTTTTTCCTGGGCCAATGCCGCAAACTCTACGATTAAAATTGCATTCTTACAGGACAGACCAATCGTGGTGAGCAAAGCAATCTGGAAGTAAATATCATTCGGAAAATCTGCCAGAAAACTGAAAATGATATTCCCGCCTATCCCTAAAGGAATCGCGGACATCACCGCAGTCGGAATCGTCCAGCTTTCATATAAAGCGGCCAGGCACAGGAAAATGAAACCAATCGACACCAGATATAACCAGATTGCCTGATTACTGGATTGTTTTTCCTCAAAAGATAAACCGCTCCAGACCACATCAATACCATCCTGTTCTGCCACCAGATTTTCGACATCCTTCATCGCTTCACCAGAACTGGAACCTTTAACCATATCCGCTTGCATTTGCAGCGAGGTATAGCCCATAAAACGGTTGACCACCTCAGGACCGCCACTCCAGTCCACCTGAGCGAAATTACTGAAAGGCACCATCTCGTTCAGGTCATTACGTACGTGCCATTGCGCCAGATCTTCAGGTTTGGAACGGAATTCTGCATCACCCTGCATAATCACCCGTTTAATCCGACCACGATCAATAAAGTCATTAATATAGTTGCCGCCCCAGGCCGCTGAAAGCGTACTGTTAATTGCGGATTGACTCAGGCCATTGGCCATGGCCTGTTTCTGGTCAATATTGACTTTAAGTTCGGCTTTTTCCGGATTGGAACGCTTATCCAGATTTTCAAAGCTACTATATTGAGCTGCGCCAGCCTGCATATTCTGGAACTGCTCTTCCAGATACTGACGGCCATTACCGTTAATATCACGAATCCAGAAATCCAGGCCGTCGGTTTGCCCTAAACCATTCACTGAAGCTGGCATACTGATATTGACCTGGGCATCACGGTTACTGCGGAAATGCTTCATGGCACGTTCACGAATCGCCTGCGCAGTATTTTCTTCTCCTGCACGGTCATCCCAATGCTTCAAGGCAACAAAACCGGTCGCCAGGTTCTGACCGGTACCTGAGAAGTTACGGCCATAACGTAACATTACCAAGTCGATATTGTCCTTTTCTTCTTCCAGAAAATACTGACGAATCTGCTCACCGACCTGAATGGTGTTTTTCATCGGAGCGCCTTCCTGTAGCCGGATTTGCAGATTCAGGATGCCTTGATCCTCACTCGGCAAGAAGCTGGTGGGTAAGGCGCGATAGAATAAAGCAAATACGCAGAGCAATCCGGCAAAAAGCACCAGACTAATGGCCTTATGTTGTAGAGTGACTTTAGAAACTTTCAGATAACGATGCTTTAAACCATCCAGTTTCTGGTTAAACCAACTCGCCCACTTGGCAGGTTTTGGATTTGGTTTCAGAATCAGCGCACAAAGTGCAGGCGTCAGAATCAGTGCGACCATCAGCGACAGAGACATCGCTGCCACGAGCGTAATCGAGAACTGACGATAGATCACTCCGGTTGAGCCACCAAAGAATGCCATGGGAATAAAGACCGCGGTTAAAACCAGGGTAATCCCGATCAGTGCGCCGCTGATTTCCTGCATGGATTCCAGTGCTGCTTCTTTGGCTGTAAGCTGCTGCTCATGCATCAGACGTTCAACGTTCTCCACCACCACAATGGCATCATCGACCAGCAAGCCTATGGCCAGTACTAAGGCAAACAAAGTCAGCGTATTAATACTCAGTCCCAAAACATAAAGTACCGCCATGGTTCCGAGTAAAACTACAGGCACAGTTACGGTTGGAATCAAGGTGGCACGCCAGTTTTGCAGGAAGATAAACATCACAATGACGACCAGAATGACCGCCTCAAATAAAGTTTTAACGACTTCTTTAATCGATTCTTTAACAAACGGGGTATTGTCACGCGGATAAGCAATTTTATAGCCTTCCGGCAACTGCTGGGAGAGTCGCTCGATTTCAGCTTTGATCAGACTCGACGTCGCAATCGCATTGGCACCGGAGGCCAGTGAAATACCTAGACCGGCAGAAGGATAGCCGTTGGTGGTACTATATGACTGATAATTTTCCGCACCCAGTTCAACCCGTGCAACATCTTTTAAATAGATAAAGCTGCCATCCCGGGCAGACTTCACAATAATATTTTCAAACTCTTCGACTGTTTTTAAACGGCTGCCTGATGTGACTTTGGCATTCAGATACTGATCATCGACTGTCGGTAAGTCCCCAATCGCACCGGCTGCCACTTGAGTATTCTGTGATTCAATCGCTGCCCGCACATCACTTGGCATCAGGTTATACTGTTTTAATTTTGCTGGATTCAGCCAGATGCGCATCGCGAACTGTGAACCAAAAACATCCACTTCCCCAATGCCATCAATTCGGGAAATATCCTGTTCCAGATGCGTTGTCAAATAATCAGACAGTTCAATATTGCTGCTACGCCGTGACTCATCATACAAACCGATGACCATATGAGTATCGCCAAGAGATTTGAAGACATTCACGCCCTGTCGCTGGACATCATCAGGCAAACGATTGAGAACCCCGTTAATCGCATTTTGAACCTGTACTTGTGCTGTATCTGGATCGGTACCATTTTCAAAACTGATGCTGATCCGGCTTCGACCTGAAGAATCACTACTGGAGCTGAAATACAGCAAGCGGTCGAT
This sequence comes from Acinetobacter sp. CAU_H_60, assembly GCF_058599385.1. Lineage (NCBI taxonomy): Bacteria > Pseudomonadati > Pseudomonadota > Gammaproteobacteria > Moraxellales > Moraxellaceae > Acinetobacter > Acinetobacter sp. CAU_H_60. Next base: position 2,207,530 of record NZ_CM178653.1, read on the forward strand.
ACCTTTAATTTGCTGTTCCAGCACTTGGGTCACGCTCTCTTCTACCGTTTCTGCAGATGCACCGGTATAGGTTGTTGCCACAGTAATACGAGGCGGCGCAATATCCGGATAACGTTCGACAGGTAAATTCATCACCGCAAAAAGTCCAATGGCCATGACCACAATGGCCAGTACACCTGCAAAAATAGGACGATGAATGAAAAACTTAGACAGCATAAGTCTGAATCACTTTGAATTTAATGAATTATGGAAAGCGTTGTATTATTGAGTCAGCTTAAGGATATTCAGGCAGTGGCCTAGAGAATGCAAGGCTTGATCACAGAAAAATATGTATAAAATTGAATCATGAAGAAAATATGAAGATTTTTCCTTTCATCTAGCTGTTTCAACAATTTATAGGGTTATTCATTTTATTTTAGGCATAAAAAAACCCTGCTTACGCAGGGCTTTTTTAGAATCGATTCAGAGCTGATTAAGCAGAGAATTGGTTCATTGTGTTTTTCGCATCGTCACCCGCTTTAAGCGCGTTGTCACCAGCGAAGATTTCTTTGTGGTCGTCACCGATGTCAGAACCAGCCATTGCTTGGTGTTTCACACAAGCGATACCGCCGCGGATTTCTTTACGTTGTACGCCAGCAACATAAGCCAACATACCTTCAGAACCGAAGTAACCTTGAGCAAGCTCGTGAGTAGAAAGAGCAGCTGTGTGGTAAGTAGGCAGAGTGATCAAGTGGTGGAACACGCCTGCTTCACGAGAAGCGTCTGCTTGGAATGTACGTACTTTTTCGTCAGCTTCAGCAGCCAATTCAGAATCGTCATACTCAGCGCTCATCAATTTAGCGCGGTCGTATGCAGATACGTCTTTACCTTCAGCAACCCAACGGTCGTACGCTTGTTGACGGAAGTTCAGTGTCCAGTTGAATGATGGAGAGTTGTTGTAAACAAGTTTCGCATTTGGCACAACTTCACGTACACGGTTAACCATGTGAGCGATTTCAGCAACGTTTGGAGTCGCAGTTTCGATCCAAAGAAGGTCAGCACCGTTTTGTAAGCTAGTGATACAGTCAAGTACAACGCGGTCGATCTGAGTGCCTTCACGGAACTGGTACAAGCCAGAAGCAAGACGTTTAGGACGGTGAAGTTTGCCATCACGTTTGATCAGGATTTCGTCTTCTTGCGCTTCAGAGATATCAATTTCTTGAGTGTCTAAGTAGCTGATGTATTGAGAAGCGATGTCGCCTGGCTCTTTAACCACTGGGATTTTTTGAGTCAAGTCAGCGCCTTCAGAGTCAGTACGTGCAACGATGATACCGTCGTCAAGACCCATTTCAAGGAATGCATAACGAAGAGCGTGAATTTTCGCGATGAAGTCTTCGTGTGGAACTGTAACTTTACCAGCTTGGTGACCACATTGTTTCGCATCAGAAACCTGGTTTTCGATTTGAAGTGCACAAGCACCCGCTTCGATCATTTTCTTAGCTAGTAAGTAAGTTGCTTCTTCGTTACCGAAACCAGCGTCGATGTCCGCAATGATTGGCACAACGTGAGTTTGGAAGTTGTCGATTTGTGAAGTGATTTCAGCAGCTTTAGCTGTATCACCAGCGTCTTGAGCTTTTTTAAGTGCGCGGAACAGGTCATTCAGTTCTTTCGCATCAGCTTGACGTAAGAATGTGTAGATTTCTTCGATCAATGCAGGAACAGAAGTTTTTTCGTGCATAGATTGGTCAGGAAGAGGACCGAATTCTGAACGAAGTGCAGCAACCATCCAGCCAGAAAGGTAGATATAGCGACGTTCAGTTGTACCGAAGTATTTTTTGTTCGCAATCATTTTTTGCTGAGCGATGAAACCGTGCCAGCAGCCTAGTGATTGAGTGTATTTGCTAGAGTCTGCATCATAAGCAGCCATATCACGACGCATAATCGCCGCTGTATATTTAGCAATGTCTAAACCAGTTTTAAAACGGTTTTGAAGTTGCATACGCGCAGCATCTTCAGGACTGATGTCTGCCCAAGTGTTACCGAATTTCGCTTTTAATTCGCGGATTGCATCAATCGCTGTTTGGTATGTAGTCATGATATATTCCTGTATTAATATTAGGATTTTTCTGCAACGAACCGCTCAAATCACACCCTCAATGACTTGTTCAGATTTTCAACGATCCGTTGGGATAGCTAAAGATTAGTGGGCTTCGAAAAATTAATCCAATATTCTGCAAGAATTATCATTATTTATTTAAAAAATATGTAGATGAAAGTCTAATTATATATTGATCAATATTTTATAAGTTATTGTATTTTATATTTTATTTATGAATTTTTAAAATTGAATTTTGTCTAAAACATCAGCAACATGAGTAAAAAATATTCATTAGACTTAAGTCTTGCAAGACTTTAGCAGCGCTTAATTTCAGCAATTTTTGTCCATTTTATAAGCCTTAAAACTTGGAACACTTATTTCGAAGGAATTATTTTTCATTTATTTGTTGAAATATTTTTTTATCAAATCTGGCACATTATTTGCTAATTCCCTCTGTTTTTCAGAAATACCTTTCTTTCGTTTCGAAGGCAGCCAGATTTCCTTTCTGCTCTTAAAAATAGAGGAGGATTCAGGCTGGCAAAATCTACGGTGAAAGAGACTCTAAAAAGGTATTTCAGTACAATCAGCTGGGCTTTTTTTCATCAGTTGCGTACACAAGCTATAGTAGTTATGGCATAATCCATATAATTTCATAATTTTATTTTCGGTATTTTTTTTATGAATCTGGAGCGGGTCGATCTTAATCTCCTCATTTATCTTGACGTACTTTTACGTGAAAAAAATGTCACGCGTGCAGCAGAACAACTTGGGGTAACCCAGCCTGCGATGAGTAACATTTTACGTCGTTTACGAAATTTATTTAATGATCCCCTCCTGATTCGCTCTTCTGAAGGTATGACCCCAACAGAACGTGCACTAGAACTCCAACCTCGTATCCGTGATGCCTTAGCGGATCTTTCCATGATTCTGGAACCGCGTACCGAGTTCCGTCCTTATACTTCAAACCGTGTCTTCCGCATCATGACTTCAGATTATGCTGAAGCCACACTGGTACCACGCCTGGTGAAAGCATTACGTTCAGAAGCACCGAATGTGGTGCTCGACTTCTTAACGCCAAGTGATGTGTCCTATCGTGACATGGAACAAGGTAAAGTTGATCTGGCGATTAACCGTTTTAATGAAATTCCGCAAAGCTTCCATCAGGTACTGGTTTGGCGTGACAGCTTTTCTTGCCTGTTAAATAACAAGCATCCGGCTGCGGGCAATCTAAACCTGAAAAGCTATCTGGATGCACAGCATATCTGGGTATCAAAAACTGGTATGGGCGTTGGCTTTGGGGTAAACCCTGAGAAACAGGCGGGTCTCGGTTGGATTGATCAGGCCCTTGAGCGTATTGGTCAGAAACGTAAGATTTCGGTATTTACCCGTCATTATCAGATGCCCGGTCTTTTGGCTGCTAATGTAGATCTTGTAGCAACACTACCGACCCGTATTGCACGTCTGCAAGCTAAAAACCAGAACTTACTCATTAAAGATCCACCATTTTATATTCCTGAGTTTGAATTGAAGATGGCGTGGTGTCCTTTATTGCATCATCATCCCGCCCATCGCTGGTTACGTCAGCTAATTCTGTATGTAGCGCGTCAGATGATCGAAGAAGAAAATCGTGAATTTTTAATGAATAATTCGCAATTTTCGCATTATTAAATTGAATATTAGCTAAATTGCTCATTTTTAAGCTTATACTCTAGAGACTTGAGTTGCTTTATTTGTACCTCAAGTCTTTTTTTGTGTTAAAAATATTTTTAGCTAGATCATATTAATCCACAGGTGGATTCGTGAGCCTCTTTCAAAACATCGTGATTATCTTATTACTCATCGCGGGGGCCGGTTTTTTATCATTAACAGAAATCGCGCTTGCAGGTGCCCGTAAGGTCAAATTAAAAATTTTGGCTGAATCGGGAGATATTCGCGCTCAAAAAGTTTTAGATTTACAAGAAAACTCTGCTGACTTTTTTGCAGCGTCCCAAATCGGCTTAAACGCCGTTGCCATTTTAGGCGGTATTTTAGGTGAAGGCGCCTTCCGCCCTTATATCATCAATTTACTTTCCAGATTTTATCAAGGTCCCTGGACTGAAACGATTGCATTCAGCCTGTCCTTCACCGCAGTTACTTCATTATTTATTCTGTTTGCGGACTTGATGCCGAAACGTCTGGCCATGATCGCTCCAGAAAAAATTTCTGTCTCGGTGATTAATCCGATTCAGGTATTTATCAAAATCTGTAAACCATTGGCCTGGTTCATCAATGCCATTGCGAACCTGTTATTCCGCTTATTTAAAGTAAATACCATCCGAGACGACAATATTACCTTTGCGGATATTTCAGCGGTAATGGATGCGGGTGCTCAGGCAGGTGTATTACAGAAACAGGAACATCACTTTATTGAGAACGTATTTGAGCTTGAAGAACGTAATGTTCCTTCCAGTATGACCACTCGTGAAAATGTGGTGTTCTTTACCTTGAAAGAATCTGAAGCCAGTATTCGCCAGAAACTGGCTGAATTTCCTTATTCCAAGTTCTTGGTTTGTAATGAAAATATCGACGATGTAATTGGCTATGTCGACTCCAAGGATATTCTGGTTCGTATTCTGAATAATCAGTCTTTACTTCAGTTGAATGAAAATACCATCCGTACGGTTCTGACCATTCCAGATACGCTAACCTTATCTGAACTGCTTGATCGTTTTCGTTCGACCAAGGAAAAGTTTGCAGTCGTTATTAATGAATATGCCTTGGTCGTGGGTGTGATTACCCTTTCCGACATCATGATTACCGTAATGGGCGACTGGGTTACTCCCCTGGAAGAAGACCAGCAGATCATTAAGCGTGACAGCAATTCATGGCTGATTGATGGCAGTACGCCCATTGAAGACATCAAACATGCACTGGAAATTGATGAAATGCCAGATGAAGAGAATTATGAAACTCTAGCTGGTTTTATGATGTTCAAGCTGCGTAAGATTCCACGTCCTGCAGATATTGTGCTACATGCGGGTTACAAGTTTGAAGTTGTCGATGTTGATCATTTCAAGATTGACCAGTTACTGGTTACACGTATGCTGGAAGTGAAAAAGCCACCGACAGAAGAATCAGAATAATCTGGTTCTTCTTCAATTTTTTTAAAATTCCAAAAACAATAATAATGAGACTTTTATGAATATTGCTGCGCTACTCGCCTGTCTGAGTTTTTATTCGGCCTTATATTTATTCTATTTTTTCTTTATACAAGATCAACAGCCTGTATTTCTGATTATAGCAATTGTGCTCATTTTCCTTTCAATCTGGCTGACTCCCTATCCTTATGAGCGGCGCCGGCAAGGATTTGATTCGACTTTAAGAATAGGCGAATATTTTTATTATCCGCTCATTACCTGGTGGCGGCTGTTTATACTTCCTGTGCGCTGGCTGCTTTCCCTATTTTATTCTCATTAAAAAAGCACCCGAAGGTGCTTCTTTACATTCAATTCAGTTTAGATTTTTGATAAAAGCGCTTCAAGGACTGCCTGATAATGGATCTGGATATCTTCCTGCAAAATTTTGTAGGCATTATCAAATTGCACCATTGGCCAGCCTTCTTTCCAGAATGGGAAAATATTATGTAAGTCATGAGTCACAACAGCATCTTCACGTAGAATCGCCTGTGCAATCTGTGCCAGTACAAAGGCAGTTTCCGCACCATCAATTGCCAGGTAATCAATACCACGCGCCTTTAAAATACGGATACGGTCTTTCTTATAGCGGATTTTTTTGATTTGGGCTTCATTTAGATTCAGGGCCAGAGAAACTGCTTCAACAAATTTTTCTTCAAATGACTGATTCAATACAACCAGCGCCTGTTTATGCGCTTCCTGACGACCCGCTTTACCACCCTGACGAATGACTTCTTTTGCTTCCGTATCTAGCTCATCATTCTTCATGGTTTGAAGGATGTCTAAAATTTCGATGTCGCTTAGCGTCGCAGGAGATTGATCAGTCATAAACTGTCCCTAAAAAATAAATATGCAATGGACTATTTTCGCATAAATCCTCACTAAAAAATTAAAATCTTTAGCTTCAACTCTAATAATTGCAAAATCCGGATCATCTCTGTCATTCTGGCGTAAATTGGCTATAGTAGGCGGCAAGTTTCTTATTTACTTTTTATTATGCAAACCAAACAGATTGATCTTTTATTGCAGCAACTTAAACTGCTTTATCCCGCTGCGTTTAAAAGAAATTATCTGTTTTATGGTCAGATCAAAACCAAGGGTATTTTAAGTGATCTCAAGGAACTGATTCCCTGGGTGCTGGCTGCCATGATCTTTGTACCGATTAGCCTGGTTCTCAAAGATGTTTATTCCTCTAAGCTATCAACTGCCCCAGACTTTCAGGCGCAAGCTTATGCAATTCTGACTATTCTGTTATTTCTGATGCTGGTGGTTCCACTAGTGATCAAGCAGATCCGGCACTCTTCTCATTCCCTCTATCAGTTTTTAAGACATACACCGATTAAACTCACTGTAGTCATTGTGCTGGAAGCGCTGAATCTGGTTTTTCTACAAAGCAGTACGACCATGTGGATTCTATTCTTTTTCGGGATCAGTTTTGGTTTTGTACGGTTCTATAAAGAAAATATGTTCCGCCCTGCTACCAATAGCACTGAACAATATCAACTGCAGCAGTTACGTCGCATCTGTTTCTGGGCTTATCAACAAACCTGGAAACTACGTCTGAAATTATTTTTTCATTCCAAGCCGACCTCCCCAAATGAAGTATTGAAAAATCAGCTTCAGCACTATGCGGATTTGCATACCCGCTTGTTTAAACTGGAACATGAGCAGTGCAAGAAGATCAAATACATCGATATCGATACTTATCTGGATGAGCATCTGTAAAAGTTTTATGAATCACGACCTAAAATACAAAATTACATGACTTCTCACGTTTATCATCCAGCACTATGGTTTTAATTTTTAAATTTAAGCTACTGAATTGTTTGAAAATAAAGCAAACGTATTGAAATTTACTTGCCAAGCTTTATTTCGTCCTCTATTATTGCGCACATGCCCGAGTGGTGAAATCGGTAGACACAGGGGATTTAAAATCCCCCGCCCACAAAGCGTGCCAGTTCGAGTCTGGCCTCGGGCACCATTTTAATTCTGATTAGAATGGTGCAATGAAAAATCTCCAGCATTCAGCTGGTTTTTTTTATGCGTGATTATCACCAATAGAATGTGCCCTCCCCATGTCTGCATCCCGTTCTTTTGATCTAGCCAGATTGCAATTACGCCATCCTGATGCATTCTTTTGCAGCCTCAGCTATGGCCGTTATAAATATTTGAACCAGACCACTGATCTATATCTGTATTTACGTATCGGTATTCTGATCATGATCACAGGTTTTTGCTGCCTGTGCTTTTCTCTGCCGTTTTATCCTGACTTTGTCACTTCAAAATATCAGGCGCTCAGTGCTGGTACCATTGTCATGATCGGCATGCTCTATCCTTATATCTGGCGCGCCCAGTTTCAGGCGAAATACAGTTCTGTTCGCTATGCCAAGCGTTTGCAACTCTGCCTGTATATGCAAACCCTGATTGCGATTCTGTCATTTATAAATTATCAGTATTTTCACTCAGTATTTATTACCTTGCCTTGCTTGGCCCTGCTTGCTTTCAGTAGCCTCGTACCGGTTTTAGTCGAGCCTTGCTTTAGAGTTTCGACTCGCAGCATCCTTTTGGTACGTCTGCAGAAAATCCGTCAACTGGCTTACTGGTCTTATCAGCAGTCGCAAAGCAAAGAGCCGGAACCGGTACCTTATCAAAAAGATTTAAAACAGTATTATCTGGATTTGCATCATAGCTGCATGCTGGAAGAGCAGAAATTACTGGATGAAATTCATTATAAAAATATAAAAGACGTATTTTCAGATCATTAAAAAAAGCCCTGTTTAACAGGGCTTTTTTTACCATTCGCGGTTAACGACCAGTTCTTCCATTTCAATATCAAACAGACCCTGTTCTTGCACGACCATCATCATGGCCTCGGCAATATAATCTGCGGCAGTATCATCCAGAGAAGAGTCCAGATCTTCAAACTGTGGCTTCATGGCATTGATGTCTGCCACAGTTTCATGGGCCAGCTGGTACACGTCCTGATCAGATAAACCGGATTTAGATACTTTTGAAGCAAAGCGTTCGATGTGTTGCTTGATTTCTGCAACCAGAATATCGGGATAATATTCATCATCGAACATGGGGAGAAGTAAATCTGCAAACATTACAGGCACTCTAAAAGATGACAATCTAACTTAAGCGTGCCTTATAGCACATTGCTGTTTAAAAGCCAAACAGCTTGTGCCCCTATATGTCTTTCAGCCCAAATCTAGGCATTTTGCATAGCTTTCCAGATTTTTATGGCATCTGCTGTTGCCTTGACATCATGCGCACGAACCATACAGGCACCTTGCTGAATGCTCAGCAAATGCGCCGCAGCCGAACCTACTGCACGTGCTTGTGGTACTGCACCATCTAGTGCAGCACCAATAAAACGTTTGCGGGATAAGGCAGATAGAATTGGATAGCCCATTTCAGTCAGTTTATAAAATTCCTGAAGCAACTTGAGATTTTGCTGGGCATTTTTTGCAAAACCAAAACCAGGATCAATCATGATATGTTCAGCTTTAACACCGACATCTAGAGCATCTTGAACCCGTTGTGACAGTTCCCGAATCACATCCTGAGTCACATCATCATACTGATCCAGATTATTCATGGTAGTCGGCTCACCACGCATATGCATGATGATCACCGGAATATCCAGTTCTGCTGCCGTCTCTAACGCTTGTGGACGAGTGAGCGCGCGCACATCATTCCAGATATGTGCACCAGCCTTAACGGCTGCTTTAATCACTTCTGGCTGTGAGGTATCAATCGAAATGATCACATCATATTTAGATAGTTCTTCCACAACTGGAACCACACGACGGATTTCTTCTTCAACGTCCACGACTGATGCACCCGGTCGTGTAGATTCACCCCCGATATCAATCACGGTGGCACCATCAGCAATCATTTCCAGGGCTTTTGCTAATGCCTGATCTTTCTGATTATGTAGTCCCCCATCGCTAAAGGAATCCGGAGTCACATTTAAAATTCCCATCACATGCGGCTGAGACAAATCCAGTTTTAAATGACCGAAAGTCCAGATCTGTGGTCGTAGTGGCTTCAGCTGCATGGTTCAATCCTAGTTCACAATAACCCCGGTATTGTCTTATGGAAAGATCAATAAAGCAAAGCTCAATCTATTCAATAGCTAGATTTCAAAATAGTTCTTATTGGAATATTGCACTAGCTTGGATTGCAGTAACGCTTTTACATCAACCCATTCACTTTTTAAAATACTATAGATGTAACTATCTCTGAGTGTCACGCCATCTTTACGCAGCATATGACATCTAATGATGCCATCCTGTTTGGCACCTAGGCCTTCAATAGCTTTCTGACTTTTGAGATTCAAATGATCAGTCCGAAAGCCTACCACTTGAGCATTCAGTTCTTCAAATGCATGCTGCAACAAAAGATATTTACAGACCCGGTTTACATAGGTCCGTTGATAAGGTTTGGCATACCAGGTAAAGCCAATTTCAACGCGTGGAATTTCCGGCTTGATATCATGATAACTGGTGGTGCCAATGGCTCGGCCCGAATTCAGATCAATCACGGCAAAGGCCATTCTTTCACCTTTGGACTGCTGTTCAAAAGTTTGGGTAAAGTAGTGTTTAAGTTTATGTAGGTAAGGCACCGAGTTATATAAAACTTCCCCTAAGTCCCCTTCGGCACATGCAGTTTCTAAATCTGCAAAATGTTCCCAGCTCAGTGGCTCCAAACGTAGCTGATAAATACTGGATTCCAGCACAGGTAAATTCATTCTTATTTTTACTCATTGATTTTTATGAATTGACTATAGCATTCAACTAGATATGACAAAATAATAGTCATAAAAAAACCACCCGAAGGTGGTTTTAATTTTTAACTTAGTTCGCTGGTAATGGCGGAGGAGTCATTGGACCATCAGTCGGTGTTACATCAATCACTGGATTGTCTGAAACATAAACTTTAGGTGGTTTTGGCTCACGACCTTCCATAATGTCACGAATCTGTTCACGATCAATTGTTTCCCACTCAAGCAGCGCTTTTACCATGGCATGGGCAATATCTTTGTTATTTTCAAGGATATCGCGTGCAACCTTGTATTGCTCATCGATGATGCGACGAACTTCCGCATCTACCTGTTGTTGGGTGGCCTCAGAAATCGTACGGGTACCAATGCTGCCCATAAATGACTGTTGAGAGTCATCTTCATAGACCATGACGCCTAACTTGTCCGACATACCATATTTGGTCACCATCGCACGTGCCATTTTAGTTGCACGTTCAAAGTCATTCGAAGCACCAGTTGACATCTGGTTAATGAAGACTTCCTCTGCGATACGACCACCGAACAGGATTGAAAGTTCATTCAACATCTTGTCTTTATAATGGCTAGTCTGGTCAAACTCAGGCAACTGCCAGGTTACACCTAATGCCCAGCCACGCGGCATGATAGTGACTTTATGCACAGGATCTGTACCTGGAAGCATTTCTGCCACAATCGCATGACCTGCTTCATGATAAGCCGTAGCACGACGTTCTTCTTCACGAAGTACCATCGATTTACGTTCAGGTCCCATGTACAGTTTATCTTTCGCATCTTCAAAGTCATGCATGTCGACTGTGTTCTTGTTACGGCGTGCAGCAAATAATGCCGCTTCGTTTACAAGGTTGGCCAACTGTGCACCTGAGAAGCCTGGTGTACCACGAGCAAGCACTTTGACATCTACACCAGTAGTAGAAGGAAGTTTCTTCAAGTGTACATTCAGGATTTGCTCACGACCTTTAATATCTGGCAAACCTACCATCACCTGACGGTCGAAACGGCCTGGACGAAGTAAAGCTTTATCCAGTACATCAGCACGGTTAGTTGCAGCGATGACAATAATGCCTTCATTGCCTTCAAAACCGTCCATCTCTACCAGCATCTGGTTCAGAGTCTGTTCACGTTCATCATGACCGCCACCTGTACCTGAACCACGATGACGACCGACTGCATCAATCTCATCAATGAAGATGATACATGGTGCATGTCGTTTTGCCTGTTCGAACATGTCACGTACACGAGATGCACCGACACCCACAAACATTTCAACGAAGTCAGAACCTGAGATACTAAAGAATGGAACTTTCGCTTCACCCGCAATGGCTTTAGCTAATAGAGTTTTACCTGTACCTGGAGGACCTACCATCAGGACGCCCTTAGGAATAGTCGCACCCAGACGTTTGAATTTTGCAGGATCTTTCAGGAAGTCAACGATTTCGACTACTTCCTGTTTGGCTTCATCACAGCCGGCAACATCAGTAAATGTTACTTTGATCTGGTCTTCAGATAGCATTTTCGCTTTAGATTTACCAAAGCTCATTGGGCCATTCTTGCCGCCTGCACCGCCACCCATGTTGCGCATAAAGAACATGAATAACAAAATGATTAGAAGCACAGGGAAACTTGCAATCAGCAATTGCATGAGCAAGCCTTGACGTTGAGGCGCTTCACCTTCAACGACCACATTATTTTTAATCAGGCTTGGCATCAGTTCTGGGTCTTGAACTGCCGGGCGAATGCTTTCAAACTCTGAACCGTTTGATTTTTCACCGCGAATTCTTTCGCCATCAATTGTAACTTGTTTAATTTGGCCAGCATTGACCGCGGCAACAAACTCCGAATAGTTCATTGTAGTCGGTTGATTGCGGTCACTGACGTTGCTGAAGATTAACACCAGCACACCCAGTATCACGAGCCACAATACGGCATTCTTAAAAAGATCGCTCAAAGCTTTATTTCCCATTCCAATCTAATTTGATCATGCCCTCGAAGGGTGACCTTAATCAATAAGCTGCAAATCAATTTGCAATAATGTAAAAACCTACAAAATGCACAATTTTTAACGTGTTGGCAAGTAAACTTTATTTCAAAGCCTTCTTGCGTCCCTGTCCGACCAAAAACACTTCTTTCGAACGGGCACGTGATGCAGCAGGTTTAATCGTCTTCAATACATCAAAACTGTTAACGACTTCTTTACGAAATTCATCAAAACCTGAACCCTGGAATACTTTCACTACAAACTGTCCTTTTGGACCGAGTACCTTGTTGGCAAAATCCAGAGCAAGTTCACATAAATAAATCTGACGTGGTTGATCTACAGCTCTATTACCTGATGTATTGGGGGCCATATCTGAAATTACAACGTCTACTGTGCGTCCGTTTAAAATATTTAACAATTTATCGAATACTTCTTGTTCACGGAAATCGCCCTGCAAGAAAGTCACATCAGGTAGCGCATCCATTTCCAAGATGTCTGATGCAATCACCAGACCTTTATCACCGACCAGTTTTCCGGCAATCTGGGACCAGCTTCCTGGGGCAGCACCCAAGTCCACTACAGTCATGCCGGGTTTGATAATGCCGTATTTTTCCTGAATTTCTAGCAACTTGTACGCAGCACGGGCACGATAACCTTCTTTTTGTGCTTTTTTCACATAAAAGTCATCAAGATGCTCTCTCATCCACGCACGACTACTTTTAGATAACTTTTGGTTGGTAATGCGTGTTGCCATAACTCTCTAAATAAAAAAAACTTCTAATGATTCATTGTACGGGAAAAACACATTTTTTGCAGTATACATGTGTATCTAAATCTGAGTATTCCGGTGTAATTTGCGATTATTTACAAGTGATTATTTCCTGAGAATTTACAGCGTTTGTTTTTCGCTTTTGCTATACTAAGCCGTTTTAAAAATCAGGTTATCTCTCATGGCGTCTTTATCTATTCAGGAACGTAAGCGTTTACGTCAAATTGGACATGCATTAAACCCGGTTGTAATGCTTGGTGACAAAGGCTTAACTGAATCTGTAGTTGAAGAGCTAAATCGTGCCCTTAATGATCACGAACTCATTAAAGTAAAAGTGGTGGCTGAAGACCGTGAAGCACGTGCAGCACTCATTGCTGAACTTTCAGAAACTACAGGTGCTGAAGTGGTACAAACTATTGGTAAAATTGCGCTGCTTTACAAGAAAGCTCCAAAGCAAAACCAGAAGTTATCCAATCTTGTCCGTTTTGCCCATCTTTCTAACTAAGTACAGGATTTATGGCCAGTTACGAACTCAGCGCATTTGATCGCCGTTTTCAGGCAATCTCATTGGTCGGTGCCATCGAACAGCAAAATCCATGCAGCTTGAATGTCGGATTTTGGTTGCGTGATCCCAACCAGTACGTGCTGTGGCCAGAAATGGTTACTGCACATCCCCGTCGTGATTTTTTGTGGGAACAGACCTGCTTTGAAATCTTTATCGGGGTTCAGGGTGAAGATTATTATCGCGAAATCAATCTTTCCCCTTCTCAGGCCTGGCAAGCCTATCAGTTTGAGGAATATCGCTATCCGGAAGATATGCCGCCACCTGCTGCATACGATATCGAACTGAATCAGCTTAAACGCACCCATTATGGTCTTAATGTCAGTCTGGATCTGACCGAGTTTATGGTTGAGCATAAACTTAAATGGGCAGACCTGTTTATTGGTCTGACAGCAGTATTAAAAACCTCACAAGGTGATCAATACTTTGCAATGCAGCACAGCAGTCCAGAAGCAGACTTCCACAATAAACGGGATTGGCTGCATGTCTTTTAATGCAGATTAAAAGCATTTACTGGATAAAAAAGATATTAAAAAACGTGAGCATTAAAGTCTCACGTTTTTTTATGGGCTTTTCCGGCTCATCCGTTCAAAGCTCACTATTATAGGTTTAAAAAATATTTGCCTTTATTTTCATTACGTGGATTCAGGTCAATATTAAATTGATACAACTAGCCTGCTCTCTATACTTAGGGCTGGCTACTTTAATAATAATTTAAACGATATTTAAGCTGATAGACTAAGAGTTCGTTTTTATTGTTTTCGACATTTTAGTGATGTAAGCGGTAATTGTCCTGCACTGATTTTACCGCGGCATAAAAAATTACAGTTAACGTGAAGATGATCAGGATAATCGTTCCAAAAGTTAGTCCAAAGAATCCCAGGCATAACATCATCACACCCAGATAAAGTGCACGCATCAACCAACTTTCCAGATTAAGCATCATAATCAGCGTCAGTAAACCAAGTACACCTGCAAAATAATGCTGCTGCATCGTGACCCCCTTTCATTATTATTGTGAGTCCGTTTGCCTCAAAAAGACAAAGGAGAACATTTCCAGTTCTCCTTTCATGCAATTTTAGTCAGCGTATTCCCTTAACTCTTCAGCTCAGGGCTTTTTTCTGAACTTTCAGCTTTTACCATGGGTTTGACCTTTTTCAGGACTTCAATGGTGCTGTCTTTTGAGCGCTTGAATGTACCAGTCAGATGCTCTTTATGTTTGGTCGAGATCTGACTGACATCTTCTTTCAGTTCCTTACCCATATTGGATAAGTCTTCAATCACTGCGGTAAATTCGGTTTTGATAAAGCTGGTTAATTCAGTCAGTTCTTTTTGCGAACCAAATAACTGCTCTTTCAGAGTATCGATCCGTTGTAACAGATCCTGTTTTAACTGGCGTAACTGTTCCTGAACAGTATCACCTAGCTGTTTCGCTTCAACTTCAAGTTTCTCTTTGCTTTCTTCGATGGTTTCCACCACCTGTTCTTTGGCTTCAGCTGCTACTTTTTCAAGCTGTTCAGTCGTTTCTGAAACCACGGTATTGATCTTTTTCTTGGATTGGGAAGATTTCGCTGCTGTAGTCATGTGTCTTATTCCTATAGTTATATTACGACTCATCCATATTAGTAGTTTTGATAAAAATTAAGATTTGATTTGTTAGACAATTCTTAATTGCTTACATTTTTTTACGTTGTTCGTAAAACAGACTTTCAAGCAAAAAGCAAGCCATTTATCTCATACTTTTGCTGTAAAGCTATTGGACTTGGAGGGTGGTTCTGCGTATAATGCCGTGTTAAGTTCAAGCGAGCAGACATAGGAGGGTAGGTTTAAAAATTAACCTTCCTTTTTTTTCGTCTACTCGCTTTTTTACAGCCTAAATTTCAGGAGCTTTGGTTTGAGCACCCCAGCAATTTTAGCCCTTGCCGACGGAACTATCTTTAAAGGTACTTCAATTGGCGCATCGGGTTGTACGACTGGTGAAGTCGTTTTCAACACTGCCATGACTGGCTATCAAGAAATTTTGACTGATCCTAGTTATGCACAGCAGCTTGTAACGCTGACTTACCCACATATCGGTAACACAGGTTGCAACGAAGAAGACGCTGAATCAGGTCGTATTCATAAAGTATGGGCAAACGGTTTAATTATCCGTGACCTTCCTTTACTACATAGTAACTTCCGTGCGAATCAATCACTCGGTGATTATTTAAAACAGCACAATGTAGTTGCCATTGCTGACATCGACACGCGACGATTAACTCGAATTTTGCGTGATAAAGGTGCACAAAACGGTTGTATCCTTGCGGGTGAAAACATCACTGAAGAAGAAGCAGTCGAAAAAGCACGTGCATTCGGTGGTTTAAGTGGTTTAGACCTTGCGAAAGAATGCTGTGATCCGACCGGTTTCGAATGGACTGAAGGCTCATGGGCACTTGGCAAAGGCTTTACTCAACCTGAACTTAAATTCCATGTGGTTGCATACGACTACGGTGTCAAAACCAACATCTTGCGTATGCTCGCAGACCGCGGCTGTAAATTGACTGTGGTGCCTGCACAAACTCCTGCTGAAAAAGTACTTGCGTTAAATCCAGATGGCGTATTCCTGTCAAATGGTCCTGGCGATCCAGCTGCATGTGACTACGCAATTGAAGCTGTAAAAACAATTGTTGAAACAACTGAAATTCCAGTATTTGGTATCTGCTTAGGTCACCAGATTCTTGCTCTTGCATCGGGTGCTAAAACGGTAAAAATGCCGCACGGTCACCATGGCGCTAACCATCCTGTACAGAACATCGAAACTGGTACAGTGATGATTACTTCTCAAAACCACGGCTTCGCAGTGGATGAAAGCACCTTACCTGCGGTATTGCGTGTGACTCATCGCTCACTGTTTGATGGTACGAACCAAGGTATCCATCGTACAGACAAACCTGCGTTCAGCTTCCAGGGTCACCCTGAAGCAAGCCCTGGTCCACATGACTGCGCACCATTGTTCGATCATTTCATCGAACTTATCGAAGCATCTAAGAAGTAATTAAGGAAGCATCATGGCTAAACGTACTGACATTAAAAGCATCTTGATCATTGGTGCTGGTCCGATCGTCATCGGTCAAGCATGTGAGTTTGACTACTCAGGTGCTCAAGCATGTAAAGCGCTTCGTGAAGAAGGCTACCGCGTTATTCTGGTGAACTCTAACCCAGCGACCATTATGACCGACCCTGCAATGGCAGATGCGACGTATATCGAGCCGATTACCTGGCAGACTGTTGCAGCAATCATTGAAAAAGAACGTCCAGATGCTGTGCTTCCAACGATGGGTGGCCAGACTGCACTGAACTGTGCCCTTGCACTGGATGCCAACGGTATTCTTGAAAAATACAACGTTGAACTGATCGGCGCGACCAAAGAAGCGATCGAAAAAGCAGAAGACCGTAAACTGTTTGACGAAGCAATGCGTAAAATTGGTCTGGAATGTCCAAAAGCTGCTATTGCTGAATCTATGGAAGAAGCACTTGAGATTCAAGCGCGCTTCGGTTTCCCTGTGATTATCCGTCCATCATTTACCATGGGTGGTTCAGGCGGTGGTATTGCTTACAACCGTGAAGAATTCCTGGAAATCTGTGAACGCGGTTTCGACCTCTCTCCTACTCACCAATTATTGATCGATGAATCATTGATTGGCTGGAAAGAGTACGAGATGGAAGTTGTTCGTGACAAAAACGACAACTGTATCATTGTATGTGCGATCGAAAACTTTGACCCAATGGGCGTGCATACTGGTGACTCGATCACTGTCGCTCCTGCACAGACATTGACTGATAAAGAATACCAGTTGATGCGTAATGCATCTTTAGCGGTTCTTCGTGAAATCGGTGTTGAAACGGGTGGTTCTAACGTTCAGTTCGGTATTAACCCGAAAGATGGCCGTATGGTGATCATCGAGATGAACCCGCGTGTATCGCGTTCATCTGCACTGGCATCTAAAGCGACTGGTTTCCCGATTGCAAAAATCGCAGCGAAACTGGCTGTTGGTTATACCCTTGATGAACTGAAAAACGACATCACTGGCGGTACAACTCCAGCATCGTTCGAACCGGCAATTGACTACGTTGTTACCAAGATTCCACGTTTCAACTTCGAAAAATTCCCGCAAGCGGATGCAACACTAACTACACAGATGAAATCTGTAGGTGAAGTCATGGCGATTGGCCGTAACTTCCAGGAATCTGTAAACAAAGCACTTCGCGGTCTTGAAGTTGGCGCAACTGGTTTTGATGAAAAAATCGAAGTGGGTACTGAAGGTGCGCGCGAAAAGATTCTTCAAGAACTTAAAGTTCCAGGTCCAGAGCGTATCTGGTATGTGGCTGATGCATTCCGTCACGGTTTCACTCTAGACGAAGTATTTGCGGCAACCAACATCGACCGCTGGTTCCTGATCCAGATCGAAGACATCGTTAAAACTGAAGAACAAATCAAATCTTTAGGTTTTGGTGATCTTAACGCTGACAATATCCGCTCATTTAAACGTAAAGGTTTATCTGACCACCGTATTGCCAACCTGATGGGTATTTCACAAAAACAATTCCGTAAGCACCGTTGGAACCTGGGTGTAACTCCAGTCTACAAACGTGTGGATACATGTGCAGCAGAATTCGAATCTGATACTGCTTATATGTACTCAACTTATGATGAAGAGTGTGAATCTAATCCGTCCAACCGTGACAAAATCATGGTCATTGGTGGTGGTCCTAACCGTATCGGTCAAGGTATCGAATTCGATTACTGCTGTGTACATGCTGCTTTGGCAATGCGTGATGACGGTTATGAAACCATCATGGTGAACTGTAACCCTGAAACAGTTTCAACTGACTATGACACTTCAGACCGTCTGTACTTTGAACCGATTACACTTGAAGACGTTCTTGAAATCGTACGTACTGAAAAACCTAAAGGTATTATCGTGCAGTACGGCGGTCAGACTCCGCTGAAACTGGCTCGTGCTTTGGAAGAAGCTGGTGCGCCAATTATCGGTACATCTCCAGACGCGATTGACCGTGCAGAAGACCGTGAACGTTTCCAACAAATGATTCAACGTCTGCAACTTCGTCAACCGAACAACAGCATCGTAAAATCTGCTGAAGAAGGTATGGCAGAAGCAGCTAAAGTGGGTTATCCACTTGTGGTACGTCCTTCATACGTACTCGGTGGTCGTGCGATGGAAATCGTCTATAACGACGAAGAATTAAAACGCTACTTACGTGATGCGGTTCAAGCATCTAACGAAGCGCCTGTTCTTCTTGACCACTTCTTAGATGATGCGATCGAAGTTGACGTAGACTGCGTATCTGACGGTAAAGACGTTGTGATCGGCGGTATCATGCAGCACATTGAACAAGCCGGTATTCACTCTGGTGACTCTGCATGTTCGATTCCTCCATATTCATTGTCTGAAGACGTGCAAAACGAAATGCGTCGTCAAACCATCGCTATGGCTAAAGAGCTTGGCGTTGTAGGCTTGATGAACGTTCAGTTTGCAGTGAAAGGCGATGACGTTTACATTCTGGAAGTGAACCCTCGTGCTTCTCGTACGGTTCCGTTCGTTTCTAAATGTATCGGCGAATCTTTAGCAAAAGTGGCTGCACGTTGCATGGCTGGCCAATCTCTTGAATCTCAAGGCTTTACCAAAGAGATTATCCCTGCTCACTTCTCTGTGAAAGAAGCAGTATTCCCATTCAACAAATTCCCTGGTGTTGACCCGATCCTTGGCCCTGAGATGAAATCTACAGGCGAAGTGATGGGCGTTGGTAAAACATTTGGTGAAGCGTTCTACAAAGCTGTTCTAGGCTCTAACGATCGTCTGCCAGGTCTGCCAACTGAAGGCGAAGTGAAACATGCATTCATCTCTGTACGTGATTCTGATAAACCACGTGCGGTAGGTATTGCGAAGCAGCTTGCTGACTTTGGCTTCAAGATTCTTGCGACTGGCGGCACATATGATGTGATTAAAGCTGCAGGTATTGAATGTGAACGTGTAAATAAAGTAACCGAAGGCCGTCCAAACATTGTAGACCGCTTGAAAAATGGTGAAATTCACCTCATTATCAATACCACTGAAGGTAAACAAGCTCAGCAGGATTCATTCTCGATCCGTCGCTCTGCGCTTCAAGGTAAGGTATACCATACCACTACCCTGAATGGTGCTGATGCTGTATGCCAAGCTTTAGCAATTAAATTGCCAATGGATGTATATCGTTTGCAAGATTTAACAGTAGGTTAATTCGTTACTGAGAAGTCCCGTCACCTTCTCGGTGGCGGGCTTTTTTTCATTTATAGACTTTCATTTTTATTACTGAGGGACAACTATGCAACGTTATCCTATGACTCCCGAAGGCAAACTTGCCTTAGAGAAAGAATTACACCAACTGAAAACTGTGGATCGTCCACGTATTACTGCAGCGATTGCAGAGGCACGTGAGCATGGGGATTTAAAAGAAAACGCGGAATATCATGCTGCGCGTGAGCAGCAAGGTTTCTGTGAAGGCCGTATTCAGGACATCGAAGGCAAACTGGGCGCTTGCCAGGTGATTGATGTTAAAGAACTGGAACAAAACGGTCGTGTAGTTTTTGGTGTCACTGTGACTATTGAGAATCTGGATACTGAAGAGCGCAAAACTTACAAAATCGTAGGTGATGATGAAGCAGACTTTAAGATCAACAAGATCTCTGTGAACTCTCCGATCGCGCGTGGCCTGCTGGGTAAAAACGAAGGCGACGATGTGAAAATCGTGACACCACAAGGTGAAGTTGAATACGAAATCGTAAGCGTTGAATATATCTAATTTTTAACTAGATATTTTTGGCTGTAAGACCCCTCAGATGAGGGGTTTTTTATTGATTCTAGAAATTTCTATCGGCTTTATTTTAAGAAGCCAGACGCCAATGCTTCAAATGTCTGTAAAGCCTGAGGTAAGACCTGTGCAGGTTCTTCACTAGAAGCGACCCACAGTGCTGCATTCATTGCTGCACCATTGAGCAAGACTGCTGCAGCAAGTGCATCGACTGGTTTTAATCTACTTTCAGCCAGTAACTTTTCTACACATTCACGTGTTGACTGTAGGCATTTACTTTGACTTGGCCAATGGGCGGGGTCCCCTAATACTGCCGGACCATCGCGTAGCACAATCCGTTGAAACTCAACATTCAAAGCATTTTCAATATAAGTACGCCCTTCCAACATCAATCCTTCCCATAGATCATCTGGCTGCTCCAGATGTTGCCCGGCATATTCAGCCATTTCTGAATCAATCTGATCGACCACGGCAGCAAATAAGCCTTTTTTATCTCCAAAATGATGGTATAGCGCACCCCGGGTTAGCCCTGCTTCTGCCGTGAGCTTATCCATGGAAGTGTCCGCATAACCGTATTCAGCAAATGCACGACGTGCGACTTCTATGAGTTTTTTACGGGTTTCCGCCATTTTTTGTTCACGTACAGACATATGTTGTTTCCATCAGCATTGTGAAAAATTTTAATTGACATACGCATCGTATGTCAATTATGTTTACATACGAAGCGTATGTGAAGATTTGAACTGCTTTCTAAAATACGTATAAATTAAATATTGAGCGAGGATTATCATGACTAGAACTGCAATATTTCCCCAAGATCGCCATGCTTTGTATGAACAGCATGGTTATTCTGCTGCCATCAAATCAGAAGATTTATTATTTGTTTCTGGTCAGGTTGGTAGTCGTGAAGATGGTAGTCCTGAACCTGACTTTGAGAAACAGGTAGAACAAGCCTTTGAAAACTTGGCTGCTACATTGGCAGCGGCTGGTTGTACTTTCGATGATATTGTCGATGTCACGACTTTTCATACCGATCCTGAACAGCAATTTGAAAGCATTATGAAAGTTAAAAATCAGATTTTTACGCAAAAGCCCTATCCAAATTGGACAGCTGTGGGGGTGACCTGGCTGGCGGGGTTTGATTTCGAAATCAAAGTCATTGTGCGTATTCCTCAATCCGCTCAAGCCATGTAAAACTTAACCCTGCAATCAGGTCAGTTATTGAATGGTATTGTTCTCCAGCTTGAAGATCAATTCGCTATAATAGCGTATTGATTGTTATTGAATCCTAGTTATGGCTGAAAAGTTGATTAATTCCCCTGTGAACCACTGGTGCGAGTTCGAATTCATCTCAAAAACGGTGAAGAATCCGAATATTCATATCAAGGGAAATTACAGTTATTACTCAGCCTATTGGGATCAGGGTTTTGAGCGCTGTGTGGTGCGTTATCTGCATGACAAACCAGCCACACCAGAGAAGCCGATTGACCAGCTTTATATCGGGAATTTCGTCTGTTTTGGTGCAGAATGCGTGATTATGATGGGTGGCAACCAGTTACACCGCACGGATTGGATCTCAGCCTTTCCGTTCGATACACGTAGCTTTGTGCCTGCTGGCGACACAGTCATTGGCGATGGTTGCTGGATTGGCTCACGCGCCATGATTATGCAAGGTGTAATGCTTGGCGAAGGTGCTGTCGTTGCCACAGGTGCTGTAGTAACGAAAGATGTACCACCTTATGCTGTTGTCGGTGGTGTACCAGCCAAAATTATTAAATATCGTTTTCCTGAAGAAGATATCGAAAAACTGCTTTCTCTAAAGCTCTATGACTTAGATGAAAAGCAGTTTTTAAAGATGCGTGAACAGTTGCAGACGGATGATATAGCAGCATTGATTCGCTGTTTTGAAACGCTTAAGGAGATGGAATAACAGTGACTGTCCTCTTTTGTACCCTTTTCCTATTCGTATGTGCAGGCCAATCTATTTCACTATAAATTAAGTTCCATTGATAAAAGGGTTTTCCAATATCTTCGTAAGTGATCGAAAGTAAGGTGGATTGTTCATCATGGCAGTGAGTATATTTTTTATAATCCTGTTCACTAAAACATGCTTTAATCCGTTCATAATAATAGAAAGGAATATCTTTAAGAACCTGATAAGTTTTTCCTTGAGGTAATAATTGAATGAACTGCGCGGTTTGATCGCCTCGTCCTCCACCTGAATAGCTTGCTGAAAAACTAGATACCAAAGCGACTGCATAATTATTCCGATTCAACGGATATAAAGCTGGATGGATAAATTCTGTAGCTATTTCATCTTCTTCAACTGCATGAGCTTTCTGATATTTAGCTAAATTCCAATGATCATCTATTCTATATTCACCCTGCTCTTTAGAGACCTGAACGATTCTTAACTTTTGATCAATCAGATAATAATATTTATTCGCCCCCCATCTGGACTGACCACACTATTACCTCCTCACTTTTGCAGGCTGGGTTTAACTGCTGACAGATATTTTGTATTTGTGCTTGAGAAATGTGTACAGCTTTAAAAACCAGGGATTTGACAGGTTCATTTGCATTTAGAGGGACGCTGAAAATCACCAGCCAAAAGAGCAAAATTATTTTTTTAATTTTCATAATTTATTTTTGGATTATTTTATATCGTTATTGAAACTAAAATCACTCTTCTGATCAATATAAATAACTTAGCATTCAATACACTGTTTTTATCATTTCCTAACTTCACCCCTATTTTTCAGCCATAGTATTTCCACTTCAACTCATCTATAACTTCAACAAATTAGAAACTAAAGAAAATAATCAGGACACGGCATGACCCGTACAATAAAGTATTCAGGCATTTTTATCCTAGCTCTACTTGCTGCTATTGTCGCAACACTTTGCGATGCCATTCATGTCTATACTCAAACTTTAAGCTATCCAGACTCACAATTTTTCAGTCAGGCATGGTGGGTATTTCCCGGATTCTTTATTGCCTTTTGCAGCATGGCATTCATTTATCTCTGGTTAGCTGATACCTTAAAGCATTGGATTAATTCTACCTTAAGCTGTCACCATGAAAACACCCAGACACTGGTCGAAGCGCTGACACTATTTGCCATTATTTATATCCTAAGTGGCTTTGGTAATTTTGACCCTGTGGCGCTGTGCTGGATTTTCTATATCAGCTTTTTGATTCGCTGGGGGTTCAGTTATGAGCGTTTATGGCTACTCATTGTTGCGATTACACTGGCAATTGGCGGGATGTTCTTTGAAGGACTACTGGCAGAGTTTGGATTGGTAAAATATCGTCATAGCGACATTTTCAATGTGCCGTATTGGCTCGGTGGCGTATATATGCACGGTGCATTTGCCTTGCGTGCTGGCATGTGCCGCTTTATCTATCGTTAATTCTAAAATATTCAGACGTAAAAAAACCCACTCAATCGGTGTGGGTTTTTCAGAATATGGTGGCTATGACGAGACTTGAACTTGTGACCCCCGCATTATGAGTGCGGTGCTCTAACCAACTGAGCTACATAGCCTTAAACTGTGCGCGCATTATGGGTTTTTCTGTTTAGAACGTCAAGCCCATATTGTGCTGATTGATCAAAATTTGGTGAAGTGAGCCGATAAGCCGGGTTCTGTCGAGAACGATCATTCCTCTAGGCGTACAATCACTCATACGCTCAAGCGACCTACCCGGATCCAGCATGGGCCATGCCTAAAGGATCCCTATTTGGTCTTGCTTCCGGTGGGGTTTACCATGCCATGAACTGTTACCAGTCATGCGGTGCGCTCTTACCGCACCCTTTCACCCTTACCTCCGATTCCAATTGCTCGAAACCATAATGAAGGCGGTCTACTCTCTGCTGCACTTTCCGTCGGCTCACGCCGCCCAGGCGTTACCTGGCACCTTGCCCTATGAAGCCCGGACTTTCCTCCCCTGCTTCAATCACGGAGATCTCCACAGCAGCGATCGTCTGGCTCACTTCGAGCCGCATAGTACCAAATCTGGCGACTAATTGCTTGATGTTTTTTGAGCAGTCAGTTTTTCATACTTGGCCTGAAGCTCCTCACGCGTCTCGGCATGGTTCGGATCAAGCGGAATACAGTCCACAGGACAGAATAACTGGCACTGCGGTTTGTCGTGATGTCCGACGCACTCTGTACATAAGTCCGGGTTAATTTCATAGATGACGTCACCCATGAAAATTGCCTCATTCGGACAGACAGGTTCACAGACATCACAATTGATACATTCATCGGTGATATATAAAGACACTCTACCAACCTTGTTGAAGTTTACGCTCAAAGGCTTCAACCACGTTTGGCGGAACAAACTTGGTCACATCACCTCTTAAACGAGCAATTTCACGCACCAATGTGGATGAAATAAAAGAATATTGCTCTGAAGGAGTTAAAAACACCGCTTCAAAATGAGAATCCAGTTGACGGTTCATATTGGCCAGCTGGAATTCATACTCAAAATCGGACACTGCACGTAAACCACGCAATACCGCTGTCGCATTCTGCTCGCGGAAGAAGTTCACCAGCAGGCCATCAAATCCTACAAATTCAACATTGTTCAAATGGCTTAATGACGTTTGGGCCAGTTCAACTCGTTCTTCCAGACTAAATACCGGGTTTTTGTGATGTCCGATTGCAATCGCAACTACAACTTCATCAAACATCTTTGCTGCGCGGGTCACCAAATCAATATGGCCATTGGTGATCGGATCAAAAGTTCCCGGATAAATTACACGAGTTTTAGTCATCCATTTGTACTCTGTTTATTGTGTAAGTTTCCATTTTAACAAAATCTTCATTTTTTAGTGAAGAAACTCCATCAATTTAAACACTTCAACTCAATAAAAGTTACGGTACAATAGTTACAACTTTGGAAGTGTCTGATTATGGCGAAAGCAACTGTAGTTAAAAAAAATAACGGCGGAACGATTGCTCTGAACAAACGTGCCCGTCACGATTATTTTATTGAAGAAAAATTTGAAGCTGGACTTTCCTTGCAAGGCTGGGAAGTAAAATCCCTGCGTGCCGGTCGTATGAGTATTGTGGAGAGCTATATCACCTTTAAAAATGGTGAGGCTTTCCTGTTCGGCGCACAGATTCAGCCTTTACTGAGTGCATCTACCCATGTTGTCCCTGAAGCGACGCGTACCCGTAAACTGCTACTGAAACGCCGTGAAATTGAAAAACTCATGGGCGCGATCAACCAGAAAGGTTATTCCTGTGTACCACTGGCCTGTTACTGGAAAGGCCCGCATGCCAAGCTGGAAATTGCGTTGGTAAAAGGTAAACAGTTACACGACAAACGTGCATCTGAAAAAGACCGTGACTGGCAACGTGATAAAGCGCGTATTTTTCATAAATAATACCAGCAATAAAAAAACCTCCAATTGATGGAGGTTTTTTTACGGATCAAATTAGGCTTTTAGATTCAGACGCGCCAGTGTCAAGGCAATATATTCCCCAAACCAGATCGCAGTTTGCAAATCCCCTTCCGGTGGTGTCACTTCAACAGGTGCATTGTCAGATTGGGTCATAAGGCCCAGAAAGCTCGACATGCGATTCAGATCTGTAGTGGAACGACCTGTCGGCATCAACGGTAGACCTGACCACAACATGCCATGCTGCATCGCAAACAGATTGATCTGCTGCAAAACAGCGAGTTTGTCCCCACTTAAGCCACCACCATTGGTAAAGGCTGCTGCCAGCTTGCCTTGCCAGCTACGTGCCAGCCAGCGCTTGGACGACTGCTCCATAAATAACTTCATGGCAGAAGTCAGACTACCCATATAGGTCGGACAGCCAAATACAATCGCATCGGCAGCGTCCAGCACCTCCCAATCCACCTGTTCCACATTCATCATATGCACTTGGACACCAGTTTTTTGTGCGCCTTCGGCAATGAAGTTTGCCACTTTAGCCGTGTGTCCATAAGGACTGTGATAAACAATCGCAACAGATTGGGAAGATAGGGACATAACAATCAAAAACCAAGAATTTCAATCAAGTTTAACATTTTCATGCCATAAACACGAATGTTGCCATACGTCCGGTTTTGGCTTCACGGCGATAGGAAAAGTATTCTTCCGCCTGACGATATGAACACTGATCGCCACCCAAAACAGTTTCAACACCCTGCTGTTGCAAGATGTAACGCGCAATCGCATACAGATCCGCATAGTATTTTCCGGCCTGTTCTCCTGCCTGAAATGCACTGTCCAGTTCAGTATATTTGGAACAGAAAGCTTCTCTTACTTCTGCGCCAATTTCAAAACAAGGCTGGCTGATCGCTGCACCAAGCCACGCCCAGGTAGGCTGGGTCTGCATCGCGGCAATGGTATTTTCAACGATACCGCCTGCCAGCCCACGCCAGCCAGCATGCAGATTGGCTACTTCAGTGCCTTCAGCATTACCCAGCACCACCGGCAAGCAGTCTGCTGTCATCATCATCAGGGCATGGGCCTTGCGCTGTGTGACCAGGCCATCGCCGACCAATGCCTCGAAAGGCATCTGCTCATTGATGGTATGACAAATGGTGCTATGCGTCTGTGTCATCCAGGTAATTTTGTCCACACCAAAAGGCTGGAAGTCTTTCAACAGCTGGATGCGATGCTTCTGTACACGTGCAGCATCATCATTGACATGCAAAGCCAGGTTAAAGCCCGCCAGCTCTGGCTGGGCTGATGGCTGTACCTGTTCATGATGAACACGGGTCTGACCCACATAAACGCCTTGAGGCAAACCTTGTACAAATTGCATGTCGCTTCCCTTTTAATGACTGCTAATAGAATGAAAAATTAATAGGCCTTGTTTTCGCTACGCAGCACTTCAACCAGATTGGCAAAGTCTTCTGGCCATGACGCATTAAAGGTCATTTCTTCTTTGGTACGTGGATGTTTCAGGCCTAGAGTCGCTGCATGCAATGCCTGACGTTTAAAACCACGCAAGGTGTCATCTAGCAATTGCGAAGCACCGGCTGGCATACGCACACGTGGCATATAGACCTGATCACCCACCAGACCATAGCCCAGGTAACTAAAATGCACACGAATCTGGTGCGTACGGCCGGTTTCCAGACGTGCCTGAATACGGGTGAAATGCTGGAAGCGCTCTTTCACATTGTAATGCGTCACCGCTTCCTTACCGCCTGGCAGGACTGCCATTTTCACACGATCAACCGGATGGCGTTTAATCGGTTCATCAATGGTACCGCCGGCAATGATGTTGCCATACACAATCAGGTCATACACACGGTAGACGGTCTTTTTCTCAAGCTGCTTGCTAAGCGCAAACTGTGCTTCCAGATTTTTAGCAACAACCAATAGACCACTGGTGTCTTTATCAATCCGGTGTACTAAACCTGCACGCGCCAGTTCAGAAGATTTCGGATAGTGATGCAGCAAAGCATTGACCAGTGTACCAGTCATATTGCCTGCACCCGGATGCACCACCATGCCCACTGGTTTGTTAATGACAATGATGTCATCATCTTCATAGACGATATCCAGTGGAATATCTTCAGGCAGACTACGGGTTTGTGCCTCCAGTTCAACGTTTAAAGTCAGGGTTTCAAAACCGTCACTTTTAAATTTTGGCTTAACTGGTTGACCATTCACTAATAAATTGCCGTCTTTGATCCATTGTTTGAGCTTTTCTCGAGAAAAATCGCTCCAGACCATGGCCGCAATCTGGTCGATACGTTGCCCGATATAACTTTCATCCAATTGAAATTGCAACGATAAACGTGTTGCAGTTGCGTCTGAAGTATGGTTATCTGCATCCTCAGAATCTTCAAGTAAATTGAAATCAGTATCAGGGATATTAGAATTGGAAGATTGTGCTTGACTCATTTGCTCATTCAGACAAAAGTGGTTTAATAGTGCAATTGTAGCTCATTGCCCGTATTAACAGAGGAATTTTTATGTCGCTACCACATTATAAAATGACAATGCTTGCTGTGACGTTAGGCATTGCATCGGCAATGGTAGGCTGTAGCAGTAATCCAAAAAAAGAAGTCGTGGACAAAGGTCCAGAATCTAGCGAACAGGTTTATATCCAAAAAGCACAGAACGCGCTAGATCGCAAACAATATACTGATGCAGCAAAACAGCTCGAAGCACTGGAAACCTATTATCCAACCAGCCAGTATGCACCGCAGGCGCAACTGGAACTGCTATATGTCAAATTCCAGCAAAAAGATTATGAAGGTGCAGTTGCACTGGCAGAACGCTTTATCCGTCTGAATCCGCAACATCCAAATGTCGACTATGCTTACTATGTCCGTGGCGTAGCGAATATGGAGCAGAACTATAATGGCCTGCTACGTTATACCTCACTAAAACAGTCACACCGTGATGTAAGCTACCTGAAAGTCGCTTACCAGAATTTTGTTGATTTCATTCGTCGCTATCCATCAAGTACCTATGCGGTTGATGCTGCACAGCGTATGAAGTTTATCGGTCAGGAACTGGCAGAAAGCGAAATGAATGCGGCCCGTTTCAATATCAAGCGTAAAGCATATCTGGCTGCTGTTGAACGTGGCTTATGGGTAATTGAACACTATCCACAAACGCCACAGATTCCAGAAGCGCTGGCAACCGTTGCTTACGGCTATGACAAGCTGGGCGACAAAGCGACAGCACAGCAATATATCGAAGTGCTGAAACTGAACTACCCAGGTCTGGTAAATGCCGACGGTACCGTGAACCTGCGTGCAGCACGTAGTGAAGGCAGTTTCTTCAATCGTGCGACTTTGGGTATTTTCGGTAAAGAAGCCAAAACCGTGACCGATACGTCTAGCCAGTCGGCTGAACCACAGGCAGAAAAACGCAGTCTAACCAATCGCATGACGTTTGGTTTACTCGATCGTCCAAAAACCTCTGAAACTGAGCTACCTGAACCGACTGCTGAATAAGCCAACTGTTACAGGTGCATTTTTGCAAAGGGCAAGTTATCATACTTGCCCTTTTGCATTTTCTGAGCAATGCTTGAACAAATTGTGCAAACAGGTTATACCAATTAATTCATTTATAGCGTTGGATAAATCATCCTGCTCTTAATTTTCAATGATTTAACACCTAAATAACGCAGCACGAGAAGCTTAGCAAACCATGGCCATTCCTCAGCATACGATTGATCAGATTCTCGATCGCACCGATATTGTCGATGTGATTGGTCAATACGTGAAACTAAAAAAAACTGGCCGTACCTATTCGGGTTGTTGCCCTTTCCATCAGGAAAAATCTCCTTCTTTTCACGTCTATCGTGACAAGCAGTATTTCCACTGCTTTGGCTGTCAGGCCAACGGCAATGCCATCCGCTTTTTAATGGATATTGGCAGCCGCAATTTCATTGAAGTGATGAAAGACCTGTCTAGCCAGACCGGAATTGAACTGCCTAAAGACAATAAAGATTCCAACCGCTTAAAATACAAACGCGAAGCCAAACCAAAACCGGTTGCTACGCCACCAGTAAAAACTGCGGATACATCTACAAATCCAGTATCAGAACAACCTGCTTATTTTGATCCATTTGCTGAAATTCAGGTACCTGAAGCCGAATTTTATACGGATGATCCTTTTGCCGCTTTTGAGCAAATGCCTGCAGCAGAAGCACAAGCGGATGGCAACTTATACGACCTGCTGGAAAATATCGCGCAGTTTTATGAGCGCCAATTACCCAACAGTCCAAGTGCCCAGCAATATTTTAAACAGCGTGGTCTGACCTCAGAAACGATTACCTACTGGCGACTCGGTTATGCACCGGAAGACTGGCAACATCTGGAAAAAGCCTTCCCGCAGGATATTGAAGGTCTCAAACTTTTAGGTCTGATTCGTACTAGCGATAGTGGTCGGGATTTTGACCTGCTCCGTGACCGTGTCATTTTCCCGATTCGTGATAGTAAAGGCCGTGTGGTCGGTTTTGGTGGTCGTGCACTGAATGACGAGATCAAACCGAAATACATCAACTCACCCGATTCAGAAGTTTTCCATAAAAACCAGTTATTGTATGGTCTGTATGAAGGTCGCAAGCAGAAAGCTCAAGACTGGCTGATGGTGGAAGGCTATATGGATGTCATTGCCTTGCAGCAATATGGCATTCATGGTGCAGTAGCTACTTTGGGAACAGCAAGTAATACTGATCACCTAAATATTCTGTTCAAGCAGAATAACCGAATCACCATTGCCTTTGATGGTGATGCTGCCGGACAAAAGGCTGCACGCCGTACTCTGGAAATTGCTCTACCCTTACTGAACGATGGGCGTGAGTTAAAATTCTTTGTCCTACCGAATGATCATGACCCAGACTCCCTGATCCGTCGTGAAGGCATTGAAAATTTCCGCCGTCTGCTGGATCAGGCACCGCTACTCTCTGACTTTGTCTTTGCTCATCTTACCCAGAATCACGACATTGCAACGCCTGAAGGTAAAAGTCAGGTCATGGGTGAGCTGCGTCAATTAACCGAATTGTTGCCCAAAGCTGGCTCATTCCGTTATCTGCTACAGCAGTTCTTTCGGGAAAAACTCGGTTTTAGCCGCAAATGGCAACCCAAAGTCAATAACGATGCATCTTTAAGCTTTAGTACCAAAATTGATGCCGAAGAGTATGTCATTGCGATTCTGTTGAATCACCCTTACCTGTATATTCATTTTGAACCATTACGTGCATTGGTCAGTGAAGATCAATTGCTGTTCAAGATCCTGAATATATTTAATGTGATTTTCGATGAATTGCCGGATGATCCGGAACTATCGACCTATTACGTGCTTGGTGCCTGTGCTGCACATCATCATGAGTTACAGCATATCCTGCAACATGCCAATGTCAGCGATTACACCTCTTCTCCTGAGCAGGCAGATAAACTGGCGGCAGACTTCTCAATCAAGCTGCAATATCAATGCTTACAACACAAATTAAAATCGAAAAAGTTTAGTAGCATCGCGGAGATGAAAAACCTCAAGATGCGAATTTATGAAATTGATAAAAAACGTTCCATGACCTTACTCGAAGATTAAAAACCAAGAAATAAAAAAGGCGTTTATTTTAAACGCCTTTTAAATATCGGGAAATTAACTCAAGATCATCTTAATGTTTAACCTTACGGCGATGCTGTACCACGTCCTGTAAACTGTTCTGTAGCATTTCAAAATAGCTTGGATCTTCAGCTTTGGCAGCTTCACGCAGCATGATTGAGGTCGGATGCAGAAGTTTTTGAGTCAAACGATGCGAAAATTCGGCTAATACTGTTTCAGCACTTTCACCTTTAGCGATACGTTGCATAGCGGTCGCCAGTTCTTCCTGACGCAAGCTTTCCCCATAATCCCGGTAAGCATGAATCGTACTACCCGCTTCGCTCACCTTCTGCTGGGTGATCAACTCGGTTGCCAGTTGATTGACCATTACTTCCGCTTCGACCGCTGCCTGACGACGCTGTGCCAGGTTTTCATCGATCACGCTTTGCAAATCGTCCACGCCGTATAGATAAACTCCATCCAGCTTTTCAACTTTTGGATCAATATCACGGGGTACGGCCAGATCGACCAACAGCAT
Organism: Acinetobacter sp. CAU_H_60; assembly: GCF_058599385.1. NCBI lineage: Bacteria > Pseudomonadati > Pseudomonadota > Gammaproteobacteria > Moraxellales > Moraxellaceae > Acinetobacter > Acinetobacter sp. CAU_H_60. Next base: position 2,239,322 of record NZ_CM178653.1, read on the forward strand.
TTGCTGGTAACGGCGCTTCTTTAAGGCAGCTTTGACATCCGGATAGTGAATGACTTGATGCAAACTACCGGTACAACTGGAAATCACATCTGCACGATGCAGGTTTGCTGCCAGTTGATCAAAATCAATAATTTCTACATCTGCACGATGCGCGATTTCCTGCGCGAGATTCTCTGCACGAGCACGAGTCCGGTTACAGATAATGATTTTTCCGACGCCCATTTCTGCCAGATGTTTGGCCACCAGACTATTCATTTCCCCGGCGGCTACCATCATCACAGTCAACTGCTCTGGTCGGCTAAACACTTGCAATGCTAATTGTGCGACTGCATAACCCATTGAGACTGCATGACTGCCGACTGCTGTTTCCGAGCGCACACGCTTGGCCGCATAAAAGGCATATTCAAAGATACGATTCAGGTTTTGTGAAACGGTTTTAGATTCTTTAGCAAGAGAGAGTGCAGTTTTGACCTGTCCCAGAATCTGCGGTTCACCGAGCATTAGGGAGTCGAGACCACTGGCTACACGCATCAGATGAGTAACGGCTTGCGCATTCTCATAGCGATAAACATGATTCTGCAATTGCTTGGGATCAATACCATTGGTCTGGGCGAGCCAGTTCAGCACCATGTCGACATTGTCCGACATCGCGTAAACTTCGGTCCGGTTACATGTAGACACCACCACCATATCATTCAGTACAGGGTGCTGGCTTTGCTCGGCAAGTAAAATGCTTAACTTTTCAGGGTTAAAAGCAATCTTTTCGCGCAGCTCTACAGAGGCAGTTTGATGGTTGACACCCAATGCAAAGAAAGACATATCAGGTCATCATTTCACTAAATTTATGCTATTGTGCAACATCGGTGTCATAAAAAGCATTACTTGGATAAAGAAAAATTGCGTCTAACAACTAGCCGTATAAACGGCCCTACCATTAAGCAATATTCTACCACATTCTTGCTGGTGGTTAGCATGGCTTCAACTGCTCATCTTTATGCAGCAGAAGCAGTTTACCATGCAAATCAAAATTATGATGCGATAAAACAAAGTATGATAGCCGAGTTTGCACTCGCCTATCGCGATATTCCAAATGCTTTACACAACTATACTGTGCTGGCCATTAAAAGCAATTCCACTGCGGTTAAACAGCGCGCACTCAATATCGCCCTCGAACATGAAGACCTGAATGCAGCGCTGGATATTTCTACCCATTGGGTCGTCCAAGAACCGCAAGATGTTCCGGCATTATTCTATCTGGCACATATTGCCTTAAAAGCCCATGAGTACGAACTGGCGGCAGAAACGCTGGAAAAGATCCTGAAAATTGATGATAACGCCGATCTGGAAGAAATTCTGGCCGGGATTGCCCCAGATGAGCCGGATGACCGTGAATATTTAATTCAGGCTCTAAGTACTAGCAAAGCCAAAGACAATCCTTCGATTCTGGTGCTGGTCGCCGGTCTGGAAGCACAAAAAGGTCAGCTAGAACAGGCTCTCAATACCATCAACCGCGCCTTAAAAAAACGTCCAAAGTCGACTGGCTATATCTTGATGAAAGCCAATCTGTTGGCGGCATTGGGTGATGATGCGGAAACTTTAAAATGGTACGAGAAAGCCAGTCGTAAATATCGTAACAACATGGATATACGTCTGGCTGAGGTTAAATACCTGATCAAGCTAAATGAAGCTGAAAAGGCCTTACAGAAACTAGAAGCGATCCTGAAAAAATCACCACAACACGAAGAAGCGTTGTTTATTGCCGGCTTAACCAGTATTGACCTGCAGCAATATGAACGGGCCGAAAAATATCTGGTTGAGCTCCGTTATTCAGCTCAGTACCAGAATGAAGCCTATTACTATCTGGCAGTCAATGCAGAACGCAAACAGCATTATGAAACCGCCAAGGCGTATTACCGCCTGGTGGATGGCAGCCTGTATACGGTCTCACGACGCAATATCATTGCCATCTTTGCCGAGCAGGATAAACTGCATGATGCGCTGCGCTTTCTGACTCAGGAACGGGTCAATTATCCGCAACATGCCAGTTTCCTGTATCTGGCTCAGGCGGATATTCTGAAACGCATGAATAATAAGAACGCAGCGATCCGAATTCTGGAAGAAGCCAGCATAAACCTGCCGGATGATCCGGAGTTAGTCTATGCTCAAGTTTTATTGCTAGATCCACATGAAGATCGTGATCAACTGGATCAGCTGTTAAAAACCCTGCTTAAAATCGAGCCGAATAGTCCAACCTATCTGAATGCTTATGCCTATACGCTGGCCCGTCAAAATCGCCGTCTGGATGAAGCAAGGCGCTATGCTGAACAGGCACTGGAATACGCACCAGAACAGGCTTCTATTCTGGATACTTATGGCTACATCTGTTACCTGCAGAATGATTTTACTACGGCTGCCCAGGTGCTGCTTAAAGCCTATGAACTGAATCCAAGTGCGAAAATAGGCGTCCGTTATGCACGTTCACTTTATATGAAAGGCGATCTACAACAATTCCATCAAGTGTTACAACAATTACAACAAAACCATCCAAATGACCCAGAATTAAACCAACTTAATTCGCTATTGTTAGCACCACAATCCTGAACGAGTCCATTCTTTTATGCGCAACATAAGTACTTTAGGCTGCTGTTTCCTTGCTTCTACTGCCCTACTCATGAGTGGCTGTCAGCAGATGGTTCAGCAAAAAGCGCCTGTCACGCCATCGGTACAGGCTGAAAACCAGTTCCAGCTGCAAGGTAAAATCGGGGTACGAACACCTCAGCAAAGCGGCAGTGCCTTTTTTACCTGGGTTCAGCAGCAGGAAGAGTTTGATATTGAACTGACTGGTATCTTAGGTGCTGGAAAAACCCAGATTTCAGGTACTCCTGGCCAGGTAACTTTGAATAGTGCCAAAACCGGTCTGATCAAGGCAGCAACGGCAGAAGAACTATTGCAACGTGCTACTGGCTGGCAAGCCCCGATTAGTCATTTAGTCGATTGGGTACAGGCACGTCCTGCGACACAGTCTGCCCAGATCCAGAAAGACAGCTCACAGCGTATCAGCCAGATTATTGAACAAGGCTGGACGGTAGACCTCAGTTATAACCAGCAGGCAACTGTTCCAAACCGCTTGATTTTAAAGCAGTCGCTTGAGAATGGTGGTGAAAACCGTATTACAATGGTGATTCAAAACCGTTAACTGGTCTGATGCAAGCCTATGATGATTCGTGTTCCCTCACCTGCAAAACTGAATTTGTTTCTTCATATCACCGGTCGCCGTCCGGATGGTTATCACGAGCTGCAAAGTATTTTTCAGTTGATAGATTTGTGTGACTGGCTAGAGTTTGAACAAACAGATGATCAGCAAATCCAGATTGAAGGTTTGTCCTCAGTCGATCTGGAACAGAATCTCATCTATCGTGCAGCGCAGATTTTGCAGCCTTATGCCAAAACGCCTTCTGGCCTGATCATTCGACTAGAGAAAAATATTCCTATGGGTGCAGGTCTTGGCGGCGGCTCATCCAATGCAGCAACGACGCTGATTGTGCTGAACCAGTTATGGCATTGTGGCTTAAATTCTGAGCAACTGGCAGAGCTCGGTGTCAAGCTGGGCGCGGATGTGCCCATTTTTGTTCATGGTCGCAATGCCTGGGCTGAAGGCATTGGTGAACACTTAACATTCATAGACTTAGATCAAAAACAGTTCATTGTGTTAAAACCTGACTGTTTTATCAGCACTCAACAGCTTTTTTCACAAAAAACGTTGACAAGAGACACGAAGAGCTCTAAATTTTGCGCCTATCAGATAAAGCCATCTGATTTCGGAAATAACTTTGAGCCAGTGGCAAGAAGCCTATATCCAGAAGTCGATGAGGCAATGCAATATCTCGACCAGTTCGGTGTTGCAAAGCTTACAGGTACAGGTGCTTGTGTTTTTATCGAGGTAACTGATGATATGAATGTGACCGACATTCTTGAGAATGCACCATGTAAAGCTTACCTGGTGAACAGTCTGCAAGAATCGCCATTACGTCATTTCAAGGTTCAATAGGGGTATCGCCAAGTGGTAAGGCACCGGGTTTTGATCTCGGCATCCGTTGGTTCGAATCCAGCTACCCCTGCCATTATTCACCTGTAGATGTACTGTATTAGGGGTATCGCCAAGTGGTAAGGCACCGGGTTTTGATCTCGGCATCCGTTGGTTCGAATCCAGCTACCCCTGCCATCTTACAGTTCATCAAATCTAGGGGCGTCGCCAAGTGGTAAGGCACCGGGTTTTGATCTCGGCATCCGTTGGTTCGAATCCAGCCGCCCCTGCCATTTTCTCGAAAAAAGACAGAACATCATTTGCTGTAAGACTGTTAATTTACCTTGACACAATACCGCAAAAATATTAAAGTTCTGCCGCATTAGGGGTATCGCCAAGTGGTAAGGCACCGGGTTTTGATCTCGGCATCCGTTGGTTCGAATCCAGCTACCCCTGCCATCTACTTCCATACATACCAACCGCCAAGGGTGCTTCATGCCCAATCTTGTCGTTTTTAGTGGAACCGCGCATCCACAATTCGCTCAAAAAGTCGTAAGTCACTTACATATTCCTCTAGGCGCCGCCTCTGTAGGCCAGTTCTCTGATGGCGAAATCGCTGTTGAGATCACTGAAAATGTTCGTGGTAAAGACGTATTCATCGTACAACCTACTTGTGCACCGACCAACGATAACCTAATGGAAATCCTGGTCATGGCTGACGCGTTACGCCGTGCAAGTGCTGGTCGTATTACTGCCGTGATTCCTTACTTCGGTTATGCCCGTCAAGACCGTCGTCCCCGTTCAAGCCGTGTGCCGATTACTGCAAAAGTTGTTGCAGATATGCTGACCACTGTAGGTATTGACCGTGTGGTGATGATTGACCTTCACGCTGACCAGATCCAAGGTTTCTTCGATATTCCTGTAGACAACATCTACGGTACGCCAGCCCTGCTTGCTGACTTACGCCAACAACAGCATCATAACCTGATGGTTGTTTCTCCTGACGTAGGTGGTGTAGTTCGTGCTCGTGCTGTTGCGAAACAGATGGGTGATATCGACCTGGCGATCATCGATAAACGTCGTCAAAAAGCGAATGAATCACAAGTGATGCATTTGATTGGTGATGTGAAAGATCGTGACTGTGTGATCGTTGATGACATGGTGGATACTGCTGGTACGCTTTGTAAAGCTGCTGATGCGTTGAAAACTTTCGGTGCCCGCAAAGTTGTTGCTTATGCAACTCACCCAGTATTGTCTGGTAAAGCACTCGAAAATCTTAAAAATTCTGTAATTGACGAATTGGTTGTCACTGACACGATTCCTCTTTCAGAAGAAGCTTTAGCACTTGGTAAGATTCGCCAAGTTTCAGTAGCAAGTATGGTTGCTGAAACAATTCGTCGTATTAACAACGAAGAATCTATTAGCGCAATGTTCGATTCTTATCTATAATAGTGCGCTGAATTTCCAAAGCCCTGCCATTTGGCGGGGCTTTTACTCACTAGACTGGTCGCAAGTCTAGTTACTTAAACTTAAAATAGGATGTCTATCATGGCAAACTTCGTATTAAATGCAGTAGCACGTGATGAAGCAGTTCAAGGGAAAGGTGCGAGCCGCCGCCTTCGTCTTCAAAACAAAGTACCTGCTATCATTTATGGTGGTGAAGCTGCTCCTGTAGCTGTATCTCTTGAGCTTCGTCAACTTGTTAAATTCCTAGAAAGCAACGCTTTCTTCGAAGAAGTAATCGAAATCGATGTTGATGGTAAAGTTGAAAGCGTTAAAATCCAAGCGTTACAACGTCACCCAGCTAAAAACACTCCAATGCACGCTGACTTCAAACGCGCATAAGTGTTAATGGTGTAGATTAGTGTCAAATATTTCACTGATTGTAGGTTTGGGCAACCCAGGTTCTGAGTATGCTCAAACCCGCCATAATGCAGGCTTCTGGTTTGTAGAGCGCCTTGCAGATCAATATGGCATTAGCCTTAAAAAAGACCCTAAATTCAATGGATTCAGCGGTCGTGGCAATATCGAAGGTCAAGACGTCCGTCTCCTTCTACCTACAACATTCATGAATCTTTCCGGTAAAAGTGTTGTTCCTTTCGCCAAATTCTACAATATCGCACCCGAATCAATCCTGATTGCCCATGATGAACTGGATATGAATCCAGGCATTATTCGCCTGAAAACTGGCGGTGGTCATGGTGGACATAACGGTTTACGCGATATCGTGCCGCATATCGGTCCGAACTTTCATCGTCTACGCATTGGTATTGGTCACCCAGGTTCTAAAGACCGTGTTTCTGGTCATGTCCTGAGTAAAGCACCAAGCAGTGAACAAGAGTTAATGGACGATGCAATTGCCCATGCACTTGCTCGCGCCAAAATGCTGGTGAACGGTGAAGTACAACAGGCAATGAATCAAATCAATGCTTATAAACCGAACTAAACATTCATAAATTGCTGGACAATTCCGCTTGCCTTGCTGGCCATTTAGGCGCAAAATGCGCAAGCCTACCCACTTATCCAGTGTCGTAGAAATTGATTCAACCATAAGATCAAAGTCTTAGGTCAACTAAGAGGACGCTAGCCATGCTATCTCGTTTATTAAAATGCAAAATTCATCGCGCTTTTGTTACACATGCAGAATTACACTATGAAGGTTCATGTGCAATTGATGGCGTTTTGATGGATCTAGCTGGCATTCGTGAATACGAAGAAATTCATGTTTGGAACGTGACCAATGGTAAGCGTTTTACTACTTATGCCATTCGTGGTGAAGATAATTCAGGGATTATTTCTGTGAATGGTGGTGCTGCGCACCAAGCTGATGTTGGTGATATCGTGATTATCGCAACATTTGGTGATTTCACTGAAGCGGAAGCCAATGCTCATAAACCACGTCTGGTTTATGCAAATCCGGATAACACTGTGAATCACACTGCAAACTGTATTCCGGTACAAGTTGCCTAAGCTGGTTCGACAAGATTCTAAAAAGCTCGCTTCTCGCGGGCTTTTTTATGGGCTGATTAAAATAAAACTAACTCCCCTGCCACCAGCTTTTTCGGTTCTCACAGTTTAAGGACTTAAGATTTTGATCTACCAGGTCGGCCAACAAAGTTTCTCCATTTTCTTTTAGCTTTAATTCGGCGAATTTAGCATTACGATAACAAGGCTCAAGTCCCTCAGCGAACATAAAACTGTTGGCAGCCGGATATAAGCCTTCAAAGGTATTCCGTGGATTTTTCAGGATTAGTTGCGCTGAGCGTGGCTGATCCAGCGCACTTCGATTAAAACTGGTTTTGACAACTCTTCTTTGCTCATCAAGCTGTACATAGCTTAGTACACGGGACTGGTTTTCAAAATCTTGAATACTGATTTTAGGTTCTGATTGTTCTGATCTATTCTGCGCTGCTAGTGCACTAAAATGCAGATCATAATTCAGCGCCATATAATCGCCTTGCAGAATTGATCGCGGATCTACTGGTGCCAGCTCCACATAAATACTTTGGCTATCTCGAAGATGCCATTCATGTTGCGCGATCAATCCACAAAATAAGGCAATACTGAAAATAGCCAGATGCGAAGGAAGAAACTTTTTCATCTTGCTTCTCCTTGCTCATGTTGTAGTTTTGACCCCTTTAAAATATAGGCCAGCAACAAGACCAGTATCCCTGAAGCAAAGATACTGATGCTTTTTAATAGGAAGCTTAAGCCCAGATTGTAATACAGCATCCATAGCCAGAAGATCAGCAATAAAATGGTAAGTGCCTGTATAAGTCGTTGCTGATAGACCACTGCCCACGCCATAAGCAGCATAATAATAAAAATCTCAAAATAGCCCAACAGAATGAGTAAGATGCCAAATACAGAAATCAGCCAGAGCAATTTTTCAGAAAATTGCTGCCAGTTTTGCCAGATAAAACCAAGCAACAATAAGCTCGGAAGAACATAAAACAGCAGAACGTGGTCAAGGCTGATCTGCCCGATGCCCTGCCAGTGCTCTAATCCAGTCACAGATTGAACCACGGCTGAACCTGTCAGCATAGCAATGATCCAGAGCAGAATACTTTTCTGATAAATTGAGGACTGCCAATATCTAGCGGTTAGAATTAGCCCGATAAAAATGACATAGTTCAAGCTTAGGGCAAGCGTGATTACAATATCATCATGCTTAAAGCAATTCTCTAATGCCAAAACGATAATTGCTAAAGCATGAGCTATCAAGAGCTGTAAGGTCAGAATGAACCAGTGCATCCGTTTGATCACAGTCAGAGCCAGCATCATTAATTGCAACAGCCACACTATAAACAGACTATCGGTGAGCAGTTCTGTATGAATCAATACCGCAGCTTGCCCGCAAACCCAAAGACAATAGGCAAACTGACGTAGAAATATGGAATTCTTTTGACTTAATAATTTCCAAGCGATACCAATAAAAATGAGACCTAAAACAATTGAAACCGCTTTCCAATAGGTCAGCAATAAGACTGCCAGAATAATTCCCGCAATCCATGCACCAAGTGCCAAAGGAATGACGGAGAATTTGGTTTGTGGAAAAATTTTCTTTAGGGCAAAACTGGTCAGCGCAAACCAACCGAAGACCAGCATTGCCAAGATAAATAAGCCCGCTGCTGAATTGGTAAGCTGATCGTCCACCAGTTCAAACAGCCATAGGCTCAAACTGGCAGCCAAGCCTGCAATCAGTAAAATGGTTTCTAGTGCCTGATGCTTACGATAAAAATAAAATGCAGCTCCTGCTGGTAGAACAACTGAAGAAGCCAGATAGATCAGCTGAAAATGATGGGTAAACTGCATCATGCTGCTGATTGAAATCATGATAATGAATGCAATAAACAGATATCGCAGCAACGGGTAATAACGTATGGCAAAGGCAAAACTGATGGCTGTCAGTAGATTCAAAGTCAGTAGATACAATCCCTCTGCCCGTATCATCCAGAAACTTTGTTTAAAGTAAAAATACAATGCCAGCTGAGTGACCACACAAAGCATGGCAAAAACCCCGATATTGGGTCGATATAGCCACGGCAACAGCAATACTGCCCAGAGCAGAAATAACTGATAACTATCCGCGCTGGTCTGATAGATCTGCCCAATTACAGCCAGACTTAAACCCAGCATCAGGCCAGATACAGTATCCAGACTCTGTCTGGTCCACTCCTGCTGATTAAAGTAGATACTTGCTATTGCACTACAGAGTAAAACCAGCATTGGAATTGCTAGCTGTACCTGATTCGGTAGCATCCACCAGTTCGCAGCAACTAAATACAGCAAACTGACTGCAATCAGCGCAACTCCCAAAATATTGAGATAACGCAAAACCTTTGCATCACAAAACAGCAAGGGAGAAAATGGATTATTGTGGATGAGCTCGGTTTTCTTCATTGTCAGAATGATTGATTAATTTCTATTCTTAATAGCAACATAACATGTTTCCAGTTTTTTGCTAAAAGGCTGTGGTAATTCAGATAATCTGTTTTGCTTATCTGAAATTCTGCAAATTCGTGACTGGTCAAACTATCCCATCTTTTAAAAATCAGGACTATAATGGCCTTACATCGCTTCAGGGCGGGGTGAGATTCCCCACCGGTGGTAATTTCAGAGTAGTAAATCTCTATTCCTGAATTAGCCCACGAGCGGTCAATTTCGATTGATCTGCAGATCTGGTGCAAATCCAGAGCCGACGGTATAGTCCGGATGAAAGAAGACGAAAGCAGTACACCCTGTTTTATGCCTGGCATAAAACTGTTTTGCTATAAGCCTATTTTCACTATGTCCTGAAATGTTCAATCGTACTTTTACTTTACGTGAGCGTTTCAATGTCAAGTTTGATTCAACCCGAAATTTTCTTTTCCGCTTTAGCTCCCGCTGAACAGCGCATCCAACAAGCACTTGAAGACATCCGCCAAGGCAGACCTGTTCTGGTGATGGATGACTTTGACCGTGAAAATGAAGCCGACCTCATCGTTGCTGCAGAGACTTTAACTGTAGAAACCATGGCACGCATGATTCGTGATGGTTCTGGCATTGTCTGCCTGTGCCTGACTGATGAACTGGCCAATCATCTAGAACTGCCGCCTATGGTGCAGGATAACTCTAGCCAGTTTAAAACTGCCTTTACTGTAACGATTGAAGCTGCGGAAGGTGTGACGACTGGTGTATCTGCCAAAGACCGTACCACTACGATTAAAGCAGCCATTAAAGATGACGCTGTCGCCAGTGATCTGAATCGTCCAGGTCATGTCTTTCCTTTACGTGCCCGTGAAGGCGGTGTGCTGACCCGTCGTGGCCATACTGAAGGTACCATTGACCTTGCTCGTCTGGCGGGTTTAAAACCTGCCGGTGTTCTGTGTGAACTAACCAACCCAGATGGCACGATGGCTTCTGGCATTCAGGTATTGTCTTATGCACAGACTCATCAGCTGACCGTAATTACCATTGATGAACTAGCGCATTACCGCCAGCAGCACAATGTATAAGTACAAGATTTAAAGATAAAAAATCCCGGCTTAAGACCGGGATTTTTTATGTTCAGTATTTTGATTTAAATAAGAACAGAATAAATTCCATATAGTGCGACCAGCAGCAAGATCAAACCGCACAAACCAAGCAAATAAGGATACAGCCTAGATTTAGCAAAGCGCTGAAAGCCTAAATAAACTAATGACAGGGTCAAAAAATCTAGCACAATCCAGCTGATCGTCAGAATCACCAAACTTAAATCCAGATTTGGCGTGATGCCAATAAACTGCGGGAAAAATGCAGCAAAGAAAATAATATCCTTAGGATTGGAGATCCCCACCAGAAAACCGGTTCGAAAGCCCCCTTGTACCGGTTGCAAGCGTTGTGGATTAATCGAGCCCTGCCCTTGCCAGACTTCCCGGAAAATCTGGATTCCCAGCCAGGCAATATATAAACAGCCAAGCAGCTTGATGCCATTCAGCCAGTTTTCATTGATAACCAATAAACCTTTTAAGCTGAGAATGGATAAGGTGATCAATACCAGAGAAGCAAAATTTGTCCCGAAAATGGTCTGCAAAGCATGCTTATAGCCACCTTTCAGTCCAGCACTAGCGACCAGCAACATCACAGGCCCAGGTGTGGCAATCATGATGACGACGGCCAGACAATAGAGAGCATATTCACTGATATTCACGCCATGTCCTCAGCTATCATGATTTTTTAATAAAAAAGAGGACTTAGTCCTCTTCCTGCATATGAATCAGGTGCTGGCTGATCCCATCTGCCCGTAAAAAAGCCAGGTCATAACTGGCTTTGGCGAGTGCCAGTACCCGACGCTCGAATTCATCCCAAAGCGGACGCACCTGTTTGTAATGAATACCTAAACCGCTTTCATCAGTAAAATGACGGTTCTTTTCACAGAGTTTTAAGGCATGGTAAAGCTTACGACCTTTAGTCGCATCTTCACGCAGACGCACCCGTTTAGACAGGACAAATGTTTCCACTTTGGCCAGATTTGCCATCGGCAGCATCGGGACTAAAATCTGATCTAGCTGTGCATCCAGCCGCTGCCAGACTGCAGTATGTTGATCTGCGTTATAACTATTCCAGTGAATCACTTCATGATTAAAACGGCGGCAACCACGACAGACCGCATCACCAAATACGGTTGAGCAACGCCCTGCGCAAGGGGTCAAAGATGCAATACGACGATCCGAACTCAAAACTTACTCCAACTGTGCTGCAACTTCCAGCATCTGCATCATTGCATCAAAATCCTGGGTCGGCATGACTATACACGCTCTCCCTATCGATTTGAAGTCCGTTAAAACCCGGCCTTTTACTCGCTTATTCATTCAAATCACGTTAAAATATGCGCCTTTCAAATTATCATGCTACGTTGGAGTATTCCATGAACGCTACTGTAGAACAGCTTGCACCTGTAGAACAGCAAGCGACGACTGGTTGGGTTGTTGCCGCACTTTATCAATTCAAAGAAGTTCAAGATCCTGAGGGTCTGCAACAACGTCTTTTAGACTTGGTAAAAACCATCAACCTTTGCGGTACTCTAATTGTGGCAGGTGAAGGCATTAACGGTACCGTTGCGGGTAACCGTGAAGCCATCGACAAAGTACATCAGTTCCTGCTGGATGAAGGCTTCAACGAAATGGAATACAAAGAGTCTCATAGCTCTGACAAGCCATTCCGTAAAATGAAGATCAAACTGAAAAAAGAAATCGTGACTTTAGGTGTGCCGGTTAAGCCTCGTGATCTGGTTGGCCATTATCTTGATCCTAAAGAATGGAATGAGCTGATTGCACGTGATGACGTGATTCTGGTTGATACCCGTAATGATTACGAGTACAAAGCCGGTACCTTCAAAGGCGCAATCGATCCAAAAACTGAAACTTTCCGTGAATTCCCTGAATATGTGAAAAAGAATCTGGAACAGCACAAGGACAAGAAAATTGCCATGTTCTGTACCGGTGGTATTCGCTGTGAAAAATCAACTTCTTTATTGCTTCAGGAAGGCTTTAAAGAGGTGTATCACCTGAAAGGCGGTATTCTGAAATACTTGGAAGAGACCCCAGCTGAAGAAAGCCTGTGGGAAGGTGAATGTTTCGTATTTGATGGCCGTACTGCGGTTACACATGGTGTGGAAGAAGGTCAAAATACCAAATGTCATGCGTGTGGCTGGCCATTAACTCCTGAAGAGGCAGCGCTGCCAAGTTATGAACACGGCGTATCTTGTATGTACTGTATCGATAAAACCACCGAGAAACAAAAAGAAGGTTTCCGTATGCGTCAATCGCAAATTCTAGCTGCAAAACGTAAACGTCTCTAATTCCAGTTTTGTAACCAAAAATATCTAAGCCCTCTTTGGAGGGCTTTTTGTTTACATAAGCATTACATCTGCAATAAAAAACTTACCAATCCCTTACCAAGAACAGCATATTTTTACAGCCAAGCTTGATAGTCTTTATATCACATTACTTTGTTACCATAAGTCTTTCATTATTAATTAATTTTTTAAATGAAAAGGAAAACAAAATGGCCAATTCACTTGCTCGGGACCCCGATAATATTGTTAGATTCCAACCTAAAGAAAATACAAAACTGGAACGTATTACCCAACTGACAGATGAGCTAGAAGCAGAATCACATCTGTTTATTGTGATCTTGGGAACTATCATTGGTGCCATTCTTGCCCTGTTTATTGGCTACCATATTGAGGCTACAGCAGCACACTATTTACTGCTCAGTGCTCTGCCAGTTTGCCTGGCTTACAGCTTACGTAAAGTTTACATTTATACCTTAACCCATAGTTAATCCGCACTTGGCCATTTATATAACTTAACTTTACCCTCTTAAAAATACTGCTTAGGATACAAGCAGTATTTTTTATTTTGCCAATTTTATGAATCTGACTGAATGGATTATTTCTGTCATGGAACAGCTGGGCTACTGGGGCATTGCCTTGCTCATGTTTCTTGACAATGTCTTTCCCCCGATCCCCTCTGAAATTATTATGCCTTCTGCCGGCTATTCCGCATCTCAAGGAGAATTACTGCTGGTTGGAGTCATTATTGCAGGCAGTATCGGTTCGTTATTGGCAGCGGCATTGCTCTATTGGATTGGCTATAAATTTAACCACGACAGTATTTTCAGATTCATAGACCGATATGGAAAATTCTTGTTTATCAAATCTGAAGATGTCAAAAAATCTCTGGAATGGTTCGAGCAGTATGGACACCGGATTGTATTCTTTGGCCGGATGGTTCCGGCAGTACGTTCCCTCATCAGTATCCCGGCTGGCATGAGCCATATGCCTTTCTGGAAATTCATGTTCTATAGTGGACTAGGTACTGTTATCTGGACCACGTTCCTGGCCTGTGTCGGTTTTTATTTTGGTGAAAATCAGGAATTGATGCACAAAATCTTCAGTCAGGTCAGTTATGTGATTATTGCGATTGTCGTGATCATCTTGGGCTGGGTTTTATATCGTAGACATCAACGTAAAAATCGTCCATCCTGAAGAGACCTCAGCATAAGGAGGCTAAAACGATGTCGCATTATCTTAAATATTTTGCCACCGTTTATCTGACTCTGGTCTTAATAGTGGGCATACTCATCTACGTGTTCAATCTGGGCGCTATTCTGCTAATTCCTGCCCTGATTGCCTCCGCCTTTCTCAGCGCCCGATACTTTGTGAAAAAAGAACTCCGACTACCCACCCAGGAAGAGAAAAGCAGACTGGTCTGGGGTTCCACGATTATTGCCATGACCTTCGGATTTATCTTTTTGTTTATAGTCATCTGGCTGCATCCGCAGACGGAGGAAATCTATAGAAGGATGGCCTATACAGGACGCGGGCCAAATTCGTTTCTGGTAGCTGCAAGTATTGCTTTACATGCCTTGCTGTTCCATATCGCCTACAATGGCTATGCGCGTTACAGCTTGAGCAAGCGTACCGGTGCTGATCATAAACCTTAGATTAAATCATCCACTAGTCCAAACGTTGTACAAAACACCTGAGCTAAAAAAAGCACCTGACGGTGCTTTTTCATGGTGGGGCATGACTTATTCTGGTGTGTGGTACATCAGATATAATTCATTCAAGTTTTCTGGAATCTCTTCTGCAAGCTCATCCATTAACTGGCCATTGCGACGGAAAGATTCCATTTGCGGATCTTCTTCATCGATGCCACTGAATACCATAATTGGCAGCGTTAAATCGACCAACTGTTCTTCAAATTCTTCTGTAAACCAGGCTTCTTCGTTCAGGAACATGGCATCTACAAAGCCCACGCTCCAGTCACCTAGACTTGATTCGGTATCTGCTTCTTCAATTTCAAATGGGAAAGTGATCCCTTCTTCATTGGCCAAGCTTTGACGGATTGACTCTAACCATGCTTTAACCTGATTGATGATTTCTGCAGGCACTTTTTTCTGGTTGCCTTCAAAAAGTTCATCCATCCATTTGTCAAATTGCGGGCCTACTGCGATAGCACATAAGAAACCATGAGTTGCCGCAAAATCCAGACCATACTCATTTTGGTCGCCATCCAGATATTCACTCAACAGGTCTAAATCTAAAGCACTCATTTAACATCCAAACTTAGAAAACCGAAAGGATTAGCATAGCATTTATTCAGGCTATGCTAAATCTGAATTCGTTAATCTTCGTCGTCAAAGTCGTCATCATCGTCGAAGTCATAATCAAAATCTTTGAGTTCGCGTTCCAGGCGGCGTTGCGAGAGCAGATCATCAATCAGACGACGTTTTTCCAACGACTCTTTCGCACTTAGCTTACTCGATGCCTCATCGAAATTAACATCATCATCACCGTAGCTATCATCTAGTTCAAAATCTGTCGAAGACACTAAAACTACCTCGTAGTGAAAAATGTAAATGGGTCTAGGCGCTATTTATCTTGCCTTTAAAAACTTGTCAAGTTTTATTTATATATTTTGTATGTTTATACTAATTAGCTCTTGTTTTTCTACAGCATAATTGTGTATTTATTAGCTGGTTAGATAGTGAGCGCTTTTTATCCCATGGATGAAGGACGTTTCTAAAATTAGATTGGGAAATACACTTGAAAAGATAAACTTAGACCCAATATCGATATTCAATTGTTATTCAAACATATTTATAAAATCATGCTTGACTGATCAATTCCAAAACTATTTCAGGTGAATTGTGCTATCATGCACGGTTTTTCACTGCCACAGATTCAACGAAGAGTAAGCAAAGATGAGCGATATGACTTCCCCTACTTCTCAAGTAGCGGCTCTGATTAGCCGAGGCAAAGAACAAGGTTACTTAACCTTCGCTGAGGTTAACGATCATCTCCCGGACTCCATCACAGAAAGCGAACAGATTGAAGACATCATTCAAATGCTGAATGATGTGGGTATTCCTGTCCATGATCGTGCGCCTGAATCTGATGATGCAATGTTCGAGGATACTGCAGAAGCTGCTGATGAAGTTGCAGAAGAAGAAGCTGCGGCTGTACTTGCATCTGTAGAAAACGAACCAGGTCGTACGACTGACCCTGTACGTATGTACATGCGTGAAATGGGTACCGTTGAACTTTTAACGCGTGAAGGCGAAATTAGCATTGCAAAACGCATTGAAGAAGGTATCCGAGACGTTCTTCACTCTATTGCTTACTGGCCGAATGCTGTAGAAGTTGTACTACAAGAATACAAAGATTATGAAGCTGGCGAACGCCGCCTTGCTGACATTCTGTCAGGTTATTTAGACCCTGAATCAGATGAAGAAATTCCAGAAGTCCAGGAAGAAGTCGCTGAAATCGAAGAAGACGAAGAAGCAACGACCAAGTCAACCAAAGATGTAAAACTGGATGATGACGAGGAAGATGAAGAGTCTGATAGCGATGACGATTCTGAAGGTGACTCAGGCCCAGATCCAGAAATTGCCAAAGTTCGTTTTGCCGAACTTTCAGATGCTTGGAAAAATACCAAAGCGGTATTGGAAAAACACGGCCGTAACAGCAAAGAAGCAGAAGAAGCACTTCAAGCGCTTGCAACTGTGTTCATGATGTTCAAGTTCACGCCGCGTCTGTTCGATATCATTTCTGAAATGATTCGTGGTACACATGACCAGATCCGTGGTGCAGAACGTGAAGTGATGCGTTATGCAGTCCGTCGTGGCCGTATGGACCGTACCCAGTTCCGTACTACTTTCCCGGGCCAGGAATCGAATCCAGCCTGGTTAGATGAGCAGATTGCGAAAGCACCTGCCGATCAGAAAGCTTATCTGGAAAAAGTACGTCCTGACGTATTGGCCTTCCAGCAAAAAATTGCAGATATCGAAAAAGATCTTGATCTTAAAGTTCGTGACATCAAAGACATTGCCAAACGTATGGCAGTCGGTGAAGCGAAAGCACGTCGTGCCAAGAAAGAGATGGTTGAAGCAAACTTACGTCTGGTGATTTCGATTGCGAAAAAATACACCAACCGTGGTCTGCAGTTCCTGGATCTGATTCAGGAAGGTAACATCGGTCTGATGAAAGCCGTAGACAAGTTTGAATACCGTCGTGGTTACAAGTTCTCGACTTATGCAACCTGGTGGATTCGTCAGGCAATTACCCGTTCAATCGCGGATCAGGCACGTACCATTCGTATTCCAGTACACATGATTGAAACGATTAACAAGATCAACCGTGTATCTCGTCAATTGCTTCAGGAAATGGGCCGTGAACCGACTCCGGAAGAACTGGGCGAACGTCTGGAAATGGACGAAGTGAAGGTTCGTAAAGTACTGAAAATCGCCAAAGAACCGATTTCGATGGAAACACCAATCGGTGATGATGAAGATTCGCATTTGGGTGACTTCATTGAAGACAGCAACATCACCTCTCCTGTTGATGCTGCAACTTCAGAAGGCCTGAAAGAAGCGACTCGCGAAGTACTGGAAAACCTGACTGAGCGTGAAGCGAAAGTCCTGAAAATGCGTTTCGGTATCGACATGCCAACGGATCATACTTTGGAAGAAGTCGGTAAACAGTTCGATGTAACCCGCGAACGTATCCGTCAGATTGAAGCGAAAGCACTGCGTAAGTTACGTCACCCTTCCCGTTCTGAGCACCTGCGTTCATTCCTGGAAAATGACTAAGATTTGATACAATTTTGGAGACTTGAAATTTCATCTCTCGTCTCCATTTTGTATTGCAATACACCCAAACGCCTGCGCTATGCAGGCGTTTCGAATAGGGGGACTACATGTTAGACCGTACACCATCTCGTGAACTTCGCGAAGATCTTTGGGTTTTTCCAATGGATTACCCAATCAAACTCATTGGCCTTGCAGGTGAAGAACTGCTGAATGCAGTCGTTGAGATTTTTACCAAACATTTCCCTGACTTTGATGGTGATAGCGTAAGTGTCACTCCATCTCGTACTGGTAAATATCATTCGATCACTGCTCAGCTACGTTTCCTTGAACTGGAACAGGTTCATGCCGTATATGCTGATCTTGCAGCTTGCCCACTGATCAAGACTGCACTTTAAGTTATTCTGCTCCAACCTTGGCAAATTAAAAGACACGCTTTCGGGCGTGTTTTTTTATATGTGTGACTAGCTCACCAACAATTACTACGAATCCATCCCCTATCACTGCTGAAATCATTATAATTATTTGCAGTATGATTTAATTTTCTAAGGACACACACTGTGACAGCTGCGGTTCAAAAACCCTCCCTAATTATCCGTCAATATAATGACCTGACTCCTTACGAAGAGCGTTTTCTGGAAATGAAAAGCTTCACAGAAAACCGTGATGAAAATACGCCTGATGAGTTATGGATTTTGCAGCACCATGATGTACTGACCCAAGGTCAGGCAGGCAAACCGGAACATATCCTGATTCCAACCGATATTCCTGTCATTCAAACCGACCGTGGTGGTCAGGTGACCTGGCATGGTCCTGGTCAGCTCGTCGCATACTTTATGTTTGACCTGAATCGTCTGGGCTGGAATGTCCGTACACTGGTATCTTATGCTGAAAACCTGATGATTGAATTACTTAAAAAGCATGAGATTGAAGCTTATGCTAAACCCGATGCTCCGGGCGTCTATGTGAATGAGCGTAAAATTGGTTCTCTCGGCTTCAAAATCCGTAAAGGCCGTAGCTATCATGGCCTGTCTTTAAATATTGATTGCGACCTGACTGGTTTCCATACCATTAACCCATGCGGCTATGCAGGCCTGGAAATGGTGCGAATTAATGACCTCGTCAGCAACCCGCCAAAGTTTAATGACTTGTGTGTTGAAATTATTGAAACTTTAAGCCGCAGCGGTTACTTTAATCAGGTGAACGTCGAGCAAAGATAAAGCCTTTGCATTTTAATAATAAATAAATTAGAGTAATTACTCTAAACCAATAATATCAAGATAGGGATCATCACGTGATTGCGACAAAATCCGTAAAACCCGCTTTGCAGCTTGCCTATGTCAAACTGATGATGGATATCATTGGCCGTGGCTTGGTCATGGCAAGTCAGGTAGACCCAGAAATCAAACAGGAAGTTGCCCAGTTTCCCGCCAATTTTAGGCTTTCAATGAATGTTTTTCCGCATGGCCCGGCCTTCGTTGCCCGGGTCACGGAACAACATCAGCTGGAACTGGTCAAAGACAGCAGCATCAAGCCAGACCTGACCATTACTTTTAAGCATCTGCATCATGCTTTTCTGGTGTTTTCCTTTCAGGAAAGCACGTCTCAAGCCTTTGCCAATGACCGCATGGTTGCCGATGGTGATATTTCCTATGCGATCCGTCTGGTACGTTGCCTGAACAAAATGGAAGCGCTGATCTTGCCGAAAATGGTGGCGCAATTGGCAGTAAAAGAATACCCGAATAATCTGGGACTCAAAGATAAAATCATGGAAGCGAGCAGCATCTACTTAAAAGTCGCTCAATCTTATTTGAAACGGAGTGTATAACATGGCAAAACCTTATTATGAATTTTTCTGTCCAGTCAAAGTGATTGCTGGTCATGCCGCGTTAGAACACATTCCTTTTGAACTGGCCACTTTAGGTGCCAAACGTCCACTGATCATTACTGATAAAGGGGTACGTGCCAATAACCTGCTGGCGCCGATTGAAGCTGCTTTTGAATCGACCGATGCCAAAATTGCAGCGATTTTTGATGATGTACCGCCAGATTCTAGTCTAGGTACAGTGCGCAGCGCAGCACAGCTTTATCGTGATCATGATTGCGATGCCATTATTGCCGTGGGTGGTGGCTCAGTCATTGATACTTCAAAAGCGACCAATATTCTGGTCTCTGAAGGTGGTGACGACTTACTCAAATATTCTGGTGCGCATAACCTGCCTAAACCGTTGAAGCCATTTTTCGTAATTCCTACGACTTCAGGAACTGGTTCTGAAGTGACGATGGTTGCTGTGGTATCGGATACTGAAAAGAATGTGAAAATGCCATTCGCATCTTATTACCTGATGCCGCATGCTGCGATTCTGGATCCACGTATGACCCAAACCCTGCCACCGCATCTAACTGCCATGACAGCCATGGATGCGATGACTCATGCTGTAGAAGCCTACACCTGTATGGCAGCCAATCCAATTTCCGATGCCTATGCCACAGCTGCAGTGAAAAAAGTCAGTGCCAACCTGTTTAACGTACTCGACAACCCAACTGATGCGCAAGGTCGACTGGAGCTGGCTCAGGCCTCTACCATGGCCGGAATTGCCTTCTCCAATTCAATGGTAGGTCTGGTGCACTCCCTTGGACATGCTCTAGGTGCAGTCGCGCATTTGCCGCATGGCCTATGTATGAATCTGTTCCTGCCTTATGTGCTGGAATATAACAAGGAAGTGAATGGCGACAAGATTGCCGAGCTGCTGCTGCCATTGGCAGGTGCGGATATCTATGCACAAACGCCAGCACACCTACGTGCAGACAAGACCATTGCTACGATTTTAACCATGCGTGACCGGATCTATAGTCTGACCAAATTACCGCGTACATTAAGTGAAACAGGTAAGATTTCTGAAGCACAGCTGGATGAAGTTGCTGAAAAAGCATTAAATGATGGTTCCATCATTTACAACCCGAAAGAAGCCAGTTTGGAAGATTTGAAATCTATCTTAAAAAAGGCTTGGTAATTACTGAAAAATAAGCCAATATAGCGAAAAATTTAAGCCTGATGTTTTTTTAGACATCGGGCTTTTATCTTGCAGGAAATCGCCATTTTTTGCTTCGAATGGCACATTTCGTGCAGGCCTAAATTCAAAAAATAGCTAGTAAAAGCCGTAATTTTAAAGTAGATTGGCGCGCTTTTATAGAAAATTGTAGGGGGGATCGTTCGTCTCAAACGATCCTTATTAAATATGACTGATCCTTGATCAACGATTAAGAGGATAACGCCGTTGACAAATTTCTCTGGGACTCAATCGGCAGCTAAACTGCAAAAAACGCTAGGGCTCTGGCACATCATTATTATTGGTTTAGCTTACATTCAACCAATGACCTTATTTGATACTTTTGGTTTGGTATCTGAAGAAAGTCATTTGCATGTTCCTACTTCTTACATCATTGCCCTGATTGCAATTTTGTTTACATCGATCAGCTATGGTCACATGATTCGCCGCTACCCTTCTTCGGGTTCGGCCTATACCTATGCCCAAAAATCGATTCACCCCAATATTGGCTTTATGGTGGGCTGGTCTTCCTGGCTGGATTATCTGTTATCACCAATGGTGAACATCATCCTGGCGGTGATCTATCTTGAAGCACTGTTTCCTGATGTGAACCATTGGGTCTGGGTAATCGTACTGACTGCCTTCATGACTGGGGTAAACCTGCGTGGTGCACGCTTCGTGGCAAACTTTAACAGTTTGATCGTACTGGTACAGTTACTGGTGATCGGTATCTTTACCTGGATGGTCTTTACTAAGCTGCAGGCCGGTTTCAATGCTGATGGTCCAATTACAGCTGAACAGCGTTACCAGCTTTGGAGTCTTGAACCGTTCTGGAATGAACTAACTTCAGTCGGCGCCCTGATTACTGGTGCGACCTTACTGTGCTTCTCATTCACTGGTTTTGACTCTTTAAGTTCTCTGGCAGAAGAAACCAAAGATACTGAAAACACCTTGCCTAAAGCGATTTTCTTGACTGCTTTAATCGCTGGTGTGATTTTCATTATCAGTACTTACTTCATGCAGTTGTACTTCCCTTCTACACCGGGTTCTTACTTCAAGAATATTGCTGAAACTCAGCCAGAAATCCTGCTTCTTGTCGGTGGCTCACTGTTCCAGTCTTATGTGCTGACTTTTGCGATCATTACCGTAATGGCGTCTGGTATCTCTGCTCACGCAGGTGTATCTCGTCTGATGTATGTCATGGGTCGTGATGGCGTGATCAACAAGAAAATCTTTGGTCATATCAGTCCGAAAAGCTATACACCAAACTACAACATTCTGATTGTAGGTGCAGTGGCCTTAACTGCTGGCTTCATGGATTTGGATATCGTGATTTCAATGATTAGCTTCGGTGCCTTGACTGCGTTTACATTCGTGAACCTGTCAGTGATTTCCCGTTATGCACTGCGTGATGGTCGTACTAAAACTGCAAAAGATATTTTCAGCTTTGTGGTCATCCCGATGCTTGGTTTTATCAGCATCTTTGCGATGTGGCTGGAAATTGAAGAAACTGCACTGAAATACGGTTTATGGTGGGCGATGTTCGGTATTTTGTACCTGGGTTATAAAACCAAGGGCTTTAAGCACCCTGCTCCACAACATAACGAGTTTGAATAATCGATATTGTTCATACCTAAAAAGGCGCTTTATGCGCCTTTTTTTATTTTCTTGGATAATGGACTGAGCTTATTGCAGACGACAATCGAAGCCCATTTGGGTATTTACCCGGTTATTTTGAAAGCCCAATTTTTCAATAAACTGATCACGATTGGATAATAGTTTCTGATCTTCCGGGCTGAGCCGAGCCTTGTTCTTCACCGCCATTTGATACATTTCATTCACCACGCCCTGAAAAATATCGCAAACTTCCTGACGTTTAGCTGGTTTCATCTGACGTCCACGCCAGGTCCACTCGAAATCATCACGGCTGAGGGTTTTGCCCCATTGCTCAATGCGGCTATTTAAGCGCTGTTGCATCGCTGCCAGCCCCTGACGGATTTCTGCCTGAGTAATGGGCTGAACTGTATCTTGTGATGATACTGATTGCTGTGGCGCTTCTTGAGCCTGTGTCATCATGCTGGCCAGCAATAACATACTACATCCTGTTAAAATCCATCCTTTTTTCACATTTTGTTCCTTTTTTCTACATTCTCAAGAGTTTATCTACAAGATTACCTGAAAGGCCAAATATGTACCTGCATCTGTTACATAAAATAAAAAAGCTGCCCATAGGCAGCTTTTTAAATCGGCACGATGAACTTAAAGCGGTTTAAAACCCTGTTGACGCCATGCTTCATAGACAATCACAGCAGTCGCATTAGACAAGTTCAAGCTGCGTGAATTCTCTGCCATTGGCAGACGAATCCAGTGCTCTTTTGGAAACATCATACGTACATGCTCTGGCAAGCCACGAGTTTCTGGCCCCATTAACAAGGCTACTGAACGATTTAGATCCGAGGTATGCGGGGTTTCAAAACCTTTTGTTGTGAGTGGATAGACCGCATCCACACCTACGCCCTTAGTAGCCAGATCGGCCAGACAGTCTTCAATATTTTCCCAAATCTGCATATTGGCATATTCATGATAATCGAGACCGGCACGTCTTAGTTTTTTATCATCCAGTTCAAAGCCAAGCGGCTTGACCAAATGTAACTGTGCTCCCGTATTTGCGCATAGGCGAATAATATTACCTGTATTGGCAGGAATTTCAGGTTCATATAAAACAACATGGATCACAGCTTTTCTCTACTTTTGGGATTTCAGTGGCCATTTAGGACCACTTCAATTTTTCACGTAAACGCACCACTTCACCAATAATGGTCAAGGTTGGTGCCTGAATATGGTGCTCATTCACTTTCGATGCAATATCTTGGAGCGTTCCCACCACCACTTTTTGCTCTGGTGTGGTACCTTTTGAGACCAAGGCCACTGGCATATCTGGACGCTGACCATGCTCAATCAATTGTGCACAGATTTTTTCCAGTCCCACCAGTCCCATATAAAGTACCAGTGTCTGGTTTTCATAGACCAGTTCATTCCAAGGCAGTTCAGGAGAACCTTCTTTTAAATGACCTGTCAGGAAACGCACGCTTTGTGCATAATCACGATGAGTGAGCGGAATACCAGCATAAGCTGAACAGCCTGAAGCTGCGGTAATGCCAGGCACGACCTGAAAGGCCACGCCAGCAGCAAACAGCTCTTCAATCTCTTCACCGCCACGACCAAAGATAAACGGATCACCGCCTTTTAGACGACAGACTCGCTTGCCTTCGCTGGCATATTTCACCAGTAAGGCATTAATCCCTTCTTGTGGCACCGCATGATTGGACCTCGCCTTACCGACATAGATCTTTTCTGCATCACGGCGACAGAGATCCATAATCGGTGCAGAGACCAGACGGTCATAGATCACCACATCGGCCTGCTGCATCAAACGTAAAGCTTTTAGCGTTAATAACTCTGGATCACCCGGTCCGGCACCGACCAGATAAACTTCACCTTTTGGCTTTTGCCATTCATTCAAGGCTTGTTCAATCAGACGGTCAGCTTCAGCCAGATTGTCATTAAATACCTGTTCTTTCAAAGGGCTGGCGTACAAGTCTTCCCAAAAGATACGGCGCTCATCGGGATTAATAATCTTGGCTTTAACTGCACTACGCCACTTACCAGAGAACTCAGCCAGTTTACCCATACCATGTGGAATGGTAGCTTCAAGCTGGGTGCGGATCTGACGGGACAATACTGGTGAAGTACCGTTACTCGCGACTGAAATAATCAGTGGTGAGCGGTCGATAATCGCTGGTACCATGAAACGGCAATGTGGTGGATCATCAACACTGTTGACCAGCACATTTTCAGCTTCACAGTCTTCAAACACCTGACGGTTGACTCCAGCATCATTGGTCGCTGCAATCACCAGACGGTAGGAACGTAGAGGAATTTCAGAATTGAAAGGTGCCTGAACATATTGACCGGCGGTCGCTTGAACAATCTCAAGCAGACTCGCTTCGATCTCAGGTGCAACCACCGAAATGACTGCCCCTGCTTTCTGTAGCAATACCGCTTTACGGTATGCAATATGTCCACCACCGACAATCAGACAAGGTTGCTGTTGCAACTTTAACGAGATTGGAAAGATATCCACAAAATGCCTCAAAAAGTTTTAAATCTGACTGTCTAAGCAATTTTCATGCACATTTTGGTGCATACACCGACATTTAGTCGATGTAAGTTGCACCACCCATATACGGACGCAGTACTTCAGGGATCTCAATTGAACCATCAGCACGTTGATAGTTTTCCATGACTGCCAGTAAAGTACGACCTACAGCCAGACCTGAACCATTCAGCGTATGTACGAATTCAGTTTTTTTCTGGTCAGCACGGTAACGCGCTTTCATACGACGTGCCTGGAAATCCCACATATTTGAGCAAGATGAAATCTCACGATACGTATTTTGACTTGGCACCCAGACTTCAAGGTCATAAGTTTTGCATGCACCAAAGCCCATATCACCGCCACACAGAATGATTTTACGGTATGGCAAGCCAAGAGCCTGCAAAATACCTTCGGCATGACCAGTTAGCTCTTCCAGTGCCTGCATAGAGTCTTCTGGTTTTACAATCTGCACCATCTCAACTTTGTCAAACTGATGCTGACGGATCAAACCACGGGTATCACGGCCATAAGAGCCAGCTTCACTACGGAAACATGGGGTATGTGCTGCATATTTTAGTGGCAGACGGTCAGCATCAATGATTTCATCACGCACGAAGTTGGTTACAGGCACTTCAGCCGTAGGGATCAGGTAGAATTCTTTCTCACCTTGCAGCTTGAACAGGTCTTCTTCAAATTTTGGTAACTGACCTGTACCACGCAAAGAATCTGCATTTACCAAATAAGGAACATAGGCTTCGGTATAACCATTTTTAGTGGTATGCGTATCCAGCATGAACTGAGTGATGGCACGTTGCAGACGCGCTAAAGGACCTTTCAGAACGCTGAAACGTGAACCGGTCAGTTTGGTCGCAGTTTCAAATTCCAGACCGCCCATCATTTCGCCCAGGTCAGTATGGTCTTTGATTTCAAAATCAAATTCGCGTGGTGTACCCCATTTCAGGACTTCCACATTGTCATTTTCGTCTTTACCTTCAGGTACAGATTCATCTGGAAGGTTTGGAATAGACAGTGATTTTTCTTCTAGTTCAGCTTGCAGTTCAGCTAGAGCAGCTTCAGCAGCCTTAATTTCATCACCAATCGCAGACATGCGTGCCATAATTTCAGAGGCATCGCCACCTGCTTTTTTGATCTGACCCACTTGCTTGGCACCGGCATTACGCTCAGCTTGCAAGGATTCAGTTTTGGATTGAATCTCTTTACGGCGAGCTTCTAATGATGCCCACTCCTCAACATTCAGTTGAACACCACGTTTTGCCAAGGCTAAATTTACAGCCTCAATATTATTTCTAAGTAATTTCGGGTCGATCATAGCCAATCTTTGGATAAGAAAAAAACTGGCTATAGTGTAAGCTCTTAACGTCAAAAAATACAGTGACTGACCTACCGGCTGGAGTTTATTAGCGCAATATTTAAGGGCTTGTTTGAGGCAAAAGTGATAAATATTCAGGCCGGATGATCTCGCTTAATGCTGTATAAGGTACTTTTAATTCTGCCATGTCACTGATCGTCTTGCTCAACTCGCCTGCCGGATAGACCAGTACTAGGCCATGACCGTCAAAATAATAATTGTCACTCAGTGCTAGTTTCTGCTGGTTGATTTGATAACGATCTAGCCAGTCTTTATTCGCTTGATATAGAGCCTGTTTCAGTTTTTCATCTGTATTACCGCGCATAACCTGATGAAGAGCTAGACGTTTCTTTTGTTTTAGATCCAGATTGACATATTCAGTATGAGATTGGGGCTGTGCTACACGTTCAGGCTGATGAGCAGTTTTAAATATAAAAGTGGCCAGATGAGCATGCTGATTCAGGTAACTCACCTGAATGGAACGCTGATCAATAAATTTCGGCTGATCCTTTGCTTTAATTTTATTACTGGTCACTTTGCTAAAAGCGACCGGCTCAGTACGCTGAATCCGCTCCATAAAATACTGATCAATCCAGCTTATATTGGTATCTACAGTCTGCAAATCAAAGCGCACACAACCTTCGATTTCACATACGACCTGATTGGCATCTTTAACCGGAACTGTTTTGGACTGGATTTGCCCTGTGTCTTCTGATTGCGCGGATGTAGTGACTGAAGAGGTTTGAGGCTGACAGGCAAATAACCCCAGATTCAGACATAAGATACAACCGATCCAGCCTATTTTACATGAAGTCATTTTCATCCTGAGCTCCTAAAATTTTGCAATTTCATTAACTCAACTTTTGTTTATTCTAAAGCGCCTGAACTTCTAGATATACGCCAACCTTGTAATGACTCCAAATCCATCCCGATTATGAACAACAAAAAAGCAACCTTCGGGTTGCTTTTTTGTTGGGTTGATCTTGATGCTTATTGATCAATAATGTCTGTGCCCTTTGGCGGGGTAAAGTTAAATGTAGATGCCGGAATCGTGGTATTCAGTTTTACATTACTAAATTTAATATTCGTAGTCTGGCCTAATGAATCTTGCAAAATCATCAAGCTAGGCGCTTTGTTGGCACCAAAACTAATAGTCAGGCTTTCAAAAACCCCATCAGTATTTTTCGGATAAAGCGTGTAATAGGTTTTAGCTTTATTCGGCTGGGTCACGCGATAAGATTGCATAATCTGGCTGGTATTGCCGGACAATAATAATGCCGGTGTATTTGCCACCTGATCGTCTAGACTCTGACGCACTGCTTGCTGCAAGTCTGGATCATAGATCCATACGGTTTTACCTGTAGTGGCAATAGTCTGTTTCGACGGGCTAGAAGTTTCCCAGTAGAATTTACCCGGACGCGCCACTTTCATCACACCTTTAAAGGTCTGGTTCATGTGCTGCGCGGTCAAGCCTTTTTTCTGGGTCGCTTTCGGATTAGTGACTTTAGTGGTTTGTTCAAAATTTGCAGTTAAGCTACGGATATTGCTGAGCTGTTTCACCAGATTCGCAGTAGCTTGCTGCTCCGTCGCTGCAGTTGCGGCAAATACAGTCGTGCTCATGACAGGTGCCAGTGTCGCCGTACCGATTGTTATGGCACATACAGTTTTACGAAGCATACTCATAATCTCACCTTTTTGTATTTGCATATCGCTATTTATCTAATGGCTCATATTAAACCAATTTCTCAAACTAAGATGATAGAAAATAAGAAGTTTTGTATTGTTATTAATGCAGAATTCCTGCTTTTATTCATCATGATGAAGATTCAATAGTGATATTTACATTCGCTGTCACAGCTTTATAAGCCGATAAATCTTCACGCATAAAAAAACCCACAGAAACTGTGGGTCTTTTTTCTATTTCAGCAAATTATGCTTCAACAGATACGTAGCGACGGCCAAATTGACCTTTCACTTCGAATTTTACTACGCCATCAGCAGTAGCAAATAATGTATGGTCACGGCCCATACCTACGTTTTGACCAGCGTGGAATTCAGTACCACGTTGACGAACGATGATGTTACCTGCAGTTACAGTTTGGCCACCGTAAACTTTAACACCTAACATCTTAGGATTCGAATCACGACCGTTCTTAGTCGAACCACCGGCTTTTTTAGTTGCCATGTCTATTTACTCCTAGTAATTAGCCTGAGATACCAGTAATTTTCAACTCAGTGAACCATTGACGGTGACCTTGTTGTTTACGGTAGTGCTTACGACGACGCATTTTGATGATGCGGATTTTGTCGTGACGACCATGGCTAACTACTTCTGCAGTTACTTTAGCGCCAGCTACAACTGGAGCACCGATTTGAATGCTATCACCGTTTACAAGCATAAGTACGTCATCAAACGTAATTGTTGAACCAGTTTCAGCTTTCAATAATTCAACTTTAAGGGTTTCACCCTCAACTACACGGTGCTGTTTACCACCGCTTTGGATTACTGCGTACATAATGTACTCCAAACATGCCCGTGTCGACGTGCCGATAAAGGAATATATCGATCTTAAAACGCGCGCCACTGGGGGTTATACAAGGGCAAAGATTTTAAGGGATATTATAAGAAACAACAAGCCATTTTAAGGAAATAATCATGAACTCCATTACAAAGCCTATAAATCATTAAATTATTCATTCAAAATCAAGTATTAATACCGGATATACTGACTAAAAAACGCTACTAAATTTCAAGTTTTCCGGCTGCCTGAGAATGTTTAGAAAAAAACTTTAGCGGAAAGATATTGTTCATTTTTTAAATGTCAAAATTTAGGCTAAACTCGAATAAGTGCTATAAAAAGCTGATTTTTAGTAGAGTTTGTGCTTTTCTTAGCTTTCACTCATGTTATAAATTGTTAAACTACCCGCTGCGATTTACCAAACTAGAGGTTTTCTTTCACATGGCCATCGACTTTAAGCAAGATATTCTCGCTCCTGTTGCTAACGACTTTGCTGCGATGGACACATTCATTAACGAAGGAATTACCTCAAAAGTGGCGCTGGTGATGGCGGTCAGCAAGCATGTGGTTGAAGCTGGCGGCAAGCGTATGCGCCCTATCATGTGCCTGTTGGCAGCGAAAGCCTGTGGTGCCGTAGAACTGGAACAGCATCGCAAACTGGCAGCCATTATCGAAATGTTGCATACGGCAACTTTAGTTCATGATGATGTTGTGGATGAGTCGGGTTTACGCCGTGGTCGCCCGACTGCCAATGCCACCTGGAATAATCAGACAGCTGTGCTAGTTGGTGACTTCCTGATTTCGCGTGCCTTTGATTTGCTGGTCGACCTTAATAATATGACCCTGCTCAAAGACTTCTCTACGGGTACTTGTGAAATTGCCGAAGGCGAAGTTCTGCAACTGCAATCGCAACATCAGCCAGAAACCTCAGAAGAAACCTATTTAAGTATTATTCATGGCAAGACTTCTCGCCTGTTTGAACTAGCGACCGAAGGTGCAGCTATTCTTTCAGATAAGACTGAGTTCCGTGAACCGCTACGTAAATTTGCTGGTCACTTCGGTAATGCTTTCCAGATTATTGATGACATTCTGGACTATACATCTGATGCTGAAACCTTAGGAAAAAACATCGGTGATGACCTGATGGAAGGTAAACCTACTCTGCCATTGATTGCTGCCATGAAAAATACAACCGGGGAATCGCATGAAATTATCCGTCGCAGTATTGCAACGGGCGGAACAGATCATTTGGCAGAAGTCATCAAGATTGTAAATGATTCTGGTGCCTTGGATTATTGCCGCCAGCGTGCAACCGAAGAAACAGAAATTGCAATTCAAGCCTTGAATGCACTACCCGATTCAGAGTATCGTCAGGCCCTCGTTAATCTGGCCAAACTGGCTCTTCACCGGATTCAATAGCCGCTTACCTCGCCTATGCATATTAATTTTCTTGATATTTTTCAAAGCATGCAGCACCAGCTTGAACAACCACAGGCGGTGCTGGATGAGAATCTGCTCATCCAACTTGTAGAACGTATACGCCCAGAAGACAGCAGAAATACAGAAGAAATCGAAACAAAATTTAATGCATTTATCCGGGCTTTACTGCTCACTCCCAATGCAGTCTTAACCTTACAAAGTTTCACTTTAAGAGTTATCAACCGCTATAAACAAGCCAGCCTGTTTTCAGATACCGGGATTCTTTCTTTAGATGGTTTCTGGAACCAGCTGAATCAGCGGATCGGGGCGCATATCCTGCCGGTGATTCCAGATCATTTACAGCTCCAGGAATTGTTCCGCAAGATTTTCTATTTGCGTACCGACAAATACTGGCTGGATTATTTTGATGAAGCGGATTGGCAGCGACTTTTTGCCGTTGTAAATCAGGGCCATTCTAATCAGGCAGAAAAAACCCGAATCAAAGATCAGATCATTAAATCATTAACGATTCTGTCCTACCGGGTAAGTGGGATCGGTCTGCATCCTGAATTTATTAATGCCCAGCCTGAGCTCATGGAATATGAATCACCTTTTTTGGTGCAAAACCGCGAGATCATTGAATTTATCCAAGAATATAAAAAACGCTATAACACGGTAGAACTGGTGGATGCGATTACGCCGCCAGATGCTTCCCAAGCTCTGGTCATGCTGGAGCAGTGTCACGATGTTGTCGCTAAGATTCGCCGCTCTACCAAACGGATTGGGGTCAGTGTCAGCCTCACCTATATGCTGGCTTTACTAGAACAATGTCTGGAACGGATCGAAATCCTGCTAAATATGGTGCTGGATGACGATGACCTGCGTTATCAGTCCATTGGCCTGTTTATCGCAGATATTACTGAAGCAATCTATAGTGAACGTAGTGTACGTGCTTTACTGACTACCAATAGTGAACTCCTGGCTTTACAGGTGACTGAAAATGCCAGTAAAACCGGTGAACATTATGTAAGTACTGACAAGCAAGGCTTTCTGGCTATGTACAAATCGGCAGCCGGTGCCGGTATCATCATTGCCTTTATGGCCTCGCTGAAAGTCTTAATGGCGCGTGTCACGATGGCACCTTTAATGCAGGCCTTTAGCTATAGCATGAACTATTCGCTCGGTTTTATGCTCATTCATGTGCTGCACTTTACCGTTGCAACCAAACAGCCGGCCATGACCGCAGCTGCACTGGCTTCTACCGTACAACAGCGTAAGGGTTCGAAAACCGCCCAGATTGCTGAACTGGCTGCATTGATTGTGAATATCATTCGGACCCAGTTTGTCGCGATTCTTGGGAATATTTCCATCGCAATTCCGGTTGCAGCACTGATTGCCCTGATGTGGGAATTTGCCCTACATGAGCCATTAATGACACATGCCAAAGCAGCCAAAACCTTATATGACCTGAATCCATTCACTTCTTTAGCGATTCCTCATGCAGCAGTGGCTGGCGTATGTTTGTTCCTGTCAGGCCTATTAGCCGGTTATTTCGACAATATGGCAGTGTATCGGAAGGTCGGTCCTCGTCTGAGAGCTCATGTGCGCCTGTCACAACTGATGGGACAAGAACGTTTGCATCGATTTGCCGATTATATTGAGCGTAATCTGGGTGCACTGGCGGGTAATTTCATTTTTGGGGTTATGCTGGGCAGTATGGGTACCATCGGTTTCATTCTCGGTCTGCCTTTAGATATTCGTCATATTGCCTTTGCCTCTGCCAACTTTATCCAAGGACTGATCAATATTAATGGTCCAGATATTGGACTCATTATCATCTCTTTCCTGGGTGTTCTGCTGATTGGTCTGACTAACCTTTTTGTAAGTTTCAGCCTGACCATTATTGTGGCATTACGCGCACGACGGGTGCGTTTCGAACAGTGGAAACCGCTCGCTAAACTGGTCATGACCCATTTCCTGACTCGCCCAAGTGAGTTTTTCTGGCCGCCGAAGCAAACCATTGAAATTGACGAAAATCATACATCCACAAAACTGTAAAATTGCGAGAATATTTTGGCATTTAGGTACAAAATCCCATAAATAAAAAATGGAATTTGCATAAAATACGCACTCTTGAAAAAAAGTGTACTGGCAAGTACACTTTAGCGCAGACAGTTAACCGGCTGAATAACGGTTAAAAGGACAAGGATTTTTGGCATGCATTACTTGTTACTTATTGTCGGAATTTTATTTTTAATTTTCAGTGCGTTATTTCTTGATATTGCAACTTTAAGCCAGTTAGATGTGCTTGCAATAGAATGGATTAGCGGCTATCGCACAGAATTTTTAAATCAAATTAATCAGTCCTTATCAGTGATAGGTGGCATGCCATTTGTATTATTTTTATCCACACTATGGTGTATTTTTCTACTGTGGTATAAAAAGCATGCAAGCGTAATTTTTATATGTATCGGAATTATCGGAGGAATTCTCCTAGGCTGGCTTTTAAAATTCAGTATTGCCCGACCTCGACCAGCAGAGTCTTTTCATCTGGTTGAAAGCTATGGAAGCTCCTTCCCGAGTGCCCATAGCGTCTATGCAGCCTGTCTCGGCTGTCTGGCAATGTTCATATATCGGCAACATCCCCGACATACCATCATCTGGATGGGTGCAAGTGCATGGATGCTGATTATGGGTGTTTCAAGAGTTTATCTAGGTGTACATTTTCCTTCAGATGTCATATCCGGCTGGAGTATAAGTTTTATTTGGATTTCGTTGTGGTATATGGTCTGGATCAGATATTGCACGGCTCACAAATAAAAAAATTTAGATAAGAATCCAATTGAGGTGGAACAATGATGTCTGCAAAGCTTTGGGCACCCGCCCTGACTGCTTGCGCATTAGCAACAAGTATTGCACTTGTTGGTTGTAGCAAAGATCCTAAAGAGGGCCAGCAAGCTGGTGCTCAGCAGCAAATGCCACCGACTGAAGTCGGTATTCTTGTTGCACAGCCACAAAGTGTCGAGCAGTCTGTAGAGCTCTCAGGTCGTACAACAGCATTTGAGATTTCTGAAGTACGTCCACAGGCTAGTGGTGTGGTGCTTAAACGCTTATTCACTGAAGGTAGCTATGTCCGTGAAGGTCAGGCGCTGTATGAAATCGACTCAAGCACTAACCGTACTACTGTCGATAATGCCCGTGCAGCGATTGCCCGTGCTGAAGCGAATTTAGGTGTATTGCGTGTTAAAGAAGGTCGTTACCGTCAACTGGTCGGTACCAATGCCATTTCTAAACAGGAATACGATGACATCGCAGCACAGGTGAAACTGGCTGAAGCTGATTTGAATGCCAACCGTGCAACTTTACGTAATGCTGAAATCAACCTGGGCTATTCAACCGTACGTGCACCGATTTCTGGTCAAACTAACCGTTCTTCGATTACGGCGGGTGCGTTAGTGACTGCAAATCAGACAGAACCACTGGTTACGATTCAGCGCCTAGATCCAATCTATGTAGATATCAACCAATCCAGTGCTGAACTGCTGCGCCTGCGTCAACAGCTAAGCAAAGGCAACCTCAACAGCTCAAACAACACCAAAGTGAAGTTAAAGCTTGAAGATGGCAGCATCTACCCTGTCGAAGGCCGTCTTGCATTCTCGGATGCCAGCGTGAACCCTGAAACAGGTACTGTGACTTTACGTGCAGTATTCCCGAACAAAAACCATTTACTTCTGCCAGGTATGTTTGCCACAGCGCAAATCGTGCAAGGCGAAATTCCAAATGCCTTCCTGATTCCACAAGCGGCGTTAACCCGTACACCTACGGGTCAGGCTATGGCGATGCTGGTGGGTGCTGACAATAAAGTAACTCCACGTCCAGTAACGACAGTCGGTACTCAAGGCAGCAACTGGATCGTAACCGAAGGTTTGAATCCGGGTGATAAAGTGATTGTTGACGGTATTGCCAAGGTAAAACCTGAACAGCAAGTGGTGCCTAAACCTTATCAACCTCAAGCAGCGGCCCCACAAGGTGCTGCTCAACCAGCTGCACAACAACCTGCAGCAGATGCAAAAAAGGCAGATGATGCAAAGAAACAACCTGAACAAAAACCTGCTGCAAATGCATAAGGAGTAATGGTTCATGGCTCAATTCTTTATCCATCGCCCGATTTTTGCATGGGTGATTGCATTGGTAATTATGCTGGCGGGTATTTTGACCATCAGCAAAATGCCAATTGCTCAGTATCCGACGATCGCGCCACCGACAGTCACCATTTCTGCGACTTATCCGGGTGCATCTGCAGCGACTGTAGAAAATACAGTAACGCAGATCATCGAGCAGCAGATGAACGGTCTGGATGGCTTGCGTTATATTTCTTCGAACAGTGCCGGTAACGGTCAGGCATCGATCGCTTTAAACTTTGAACAGGGTGTTGATCCAGATATTGCTCAGGTACAGGTACAAAACAAGTTACAGTCTGCGACTGCACTTTTACCTGATGATGTACAACGTCAGGGTGTACGTGTGACCAAATCTGGTGCCAGCTTCCTTCAGGTATTAGCTTTCTATTCGCCTGATGGCAGCCTGACTGCAGATGACATTAAAGACTATGTGAACTCAAATATTTCTGAACCTTTAAGCCGTGTGGCTGGGGTTGGTGAAGTTCAGGTCTTTGGTGGTTCGTATGCAATGCGTATCTGGCTGGATCCTGCCAAAATGGCTAGTCTGCAAGTGACTCCAAGTGATGTGGCTCAGGCAATCCGTACCCAGAACGCTCAGGTGGCTGTCGGTCAATTAGGTGGTGCGCCACAGATTGAAGGTCAGGTGCTGAATGCGACGGTGAATGCGCAAAGTCTGCTGCAAACACCTGAACAGTTCGAAAACATCTTCTTGAAAAATACCACTTCAGGTGCTCAAGTCCGTCTGGGCGATGTCGCACGTGTAGAACTGGGTGCAGACAACTATCAGTTTGATTCTAAATTCAACGGTAAACCGGCTGGCGGTGTTGCGATTAAACTTGCAACTGGTGCCAATGCGCTGGATACCGCTGAAGCAGTTGAAGAACGTTTAAAACAGTTACGTCCTAACTATCCTCAAGGGATGGTAGATACACTGGCATTTGATACCACACCATTCATTCAGTTATCGATTGAATCGGTGGTTCATACTCTCATTGAAGCAGTCATTCTGGTCTTCATCGTGATGTTCCTGTTCTTGCAGAACTGGCGCGCAACGATTATTCCAACCATGGCCGTTCCAGTGGTTGTACTGGGTACTTTTGCAATCATTAATATCTTCGGCTTCTCGATCAACACCTTAACCATGTTTGCGATGGTTCTTGCGATTGGTCTGCTGGTCGATGATGCGATCGTTGTGGTCGAAAACGTTGAACGTGTCATGGCTGAAGAGCATCTTGATCCTGTGAGCGCGACTGAAAAGTCGATGAAACAGATCTCTGGTGCGCTGATCGGTATTACCTCTGTACTGTCTGCAGTATTCGTACCAATGGCATTCTTTGGTGGTTCTACAGGGGTTATCTATCGTCAGTTCTCAATCACGCTGGTCACAGCAATGGTTCTGTCACTGGTGGTGGCCTTAACCTTTACCCCTGCCCTGTGTGCGACCATTCTGAAACAGCATGATCCGAACAAGCCGCAAAGTAACAATCCGGCTGCGCGTTTTTTCCGCTGGTTTAACCATAGCTTTGACCGTGTTTCTGTGAAATATCAGGGCGGCGTCAATCGTATGACACACCACAAGATTTTCTCCGGTATCATCTATGCGGTGGTGATCGGGATTATTGTGCTGATCTTCCAGAAACTGCCTTCTTCATTCTTACCTGATGAGGACCAAGGTGTCGTGATGACGCTGGTACAGTTGCCACCAAATGCAACCTTGGAACGTACCGATAAAGTCATCAATACCATGACAGGCTACTTCCTGGAAAATGAAAAAGATCATGTCCAATCTGTCTTCAGTGTGGCTGGTTTCTCATTCACAGGTGTAGGTCAAAACGCTGGTCTGGCATTTATCAAACTGAAAGACTGGTCTGAACGTACCACACCAGAATCACAGGTCGGTGCAATTATCCAGCGTGGTATGGCACTGAACATGATTGTGAAAGATGCGTCTTACATCATGCCATTACAATTGCCAGCAATGCCTGAACTGGGTGTATCTGCCGGCTTTAACATGCAGTTAAAAGCAGCAAGTGGTCAAAGCCATGAGCAACTTTTGGCAGCGCGTAATACTGTTCTGGGTCTGGCTGCACAAGACAAACGTCTTGCAGGTGTCCGTCCAAATGGTCAGGAAGATAACCCGCAGTACCGTGTGATTGTCGATCATGCACAAGCCGGTGCTTTAGGTGTCAGCATTTCTGAAATTAACAGCACCATGAGCATGGCGTGGGGTGGTTCGTACATCAACGACTTCCTTGACCGTGGTCGTGTGAAGAAAGTATATGTACAGGGTGAAGCTAGTTCTCGTATGATGCCAGAAGATCTGAACCAGTGGTATGTTCGTAACAACCGTGGCGAAATGGTACCATTCTCGGCGTTCGCAACCGGTGAATGGACCTATGGTTCGCCTCGTCTGGAACGTTATAACGGCGTATCTGCGATGAACATTCAGGGTACACCGGCACCGGGCGTGAGCTCAGGTGATGCAATGCGTGCGATGGAAGAAATCATTGCCAAGCTTCCTGAAATGGGCATGCAAGGTTTCGACTATGAATGGACAGGTCTGTCTCTAGAAGAACGTGAGTCTGGCGCACAAGCACCATTCTTGTACGCGCTTTCACTGTTGATCGTGTTCCTGTGTCTGGCTGCATTGTATGAAAGCTGGTCAATTCCATTCTCGGTTCTTCTGGTTGTACCACTAGGTATCGTGGGTGCATTGTTATTGACCTTTGGCGGTATGATTTTGTTTAAAGACCCGAACCTGTCGAATAACATCTACTTCCAGGTAGCGATTATTGCCGTAATTGGTCTTTCTGCGAAAAACGCAATCTTGATTGTAGAATTCGCCAAAGAGCTGCAAGAACAGGGCGAAGAGTTGTTTGATGCGACCCTGCATGCAGCAAAAATGCGTTTACGTCCAATTATCATGACCACCCTAGCCTTCGGTTTTGGTGTACTTCCACTAGCACTTGCTTCAGGTGCCGGTGCCGGTAGCCAGCACTCCGTCGGTTATGGTGTCCTTGGTGGTGTAATCAGTTCGACCCTTTTAGGTATCTTCTTTATTCCTGTATTCTATGTGTGGATTCGAAGTATCTTTAAATACAAACCAAAACAACAAAATCAGGAGTACAAGTCGTAATGCAAAATATATGGTCTATTACAGGTCGTAGCATTGCGGTATCTGCCCTCGCGCTTGCTTTGACTGCATGTCAAAGCATGCGTGGCCCAGAGCCCGTTGCAGAGGCAAATATCCCAAGCAGTTATACCAATGCTTCAGGTACTTCTGTAGCAGAACAGGGTTATAAAGAATTCTTTGCTGACCAGCGCCTGTTACAGGTACTGGATCTGGCATTGACCAATAACCGTGATTTGCGTACTGCCGCATTAAACATTCAACGTGCCCAACAGGCTTATCAGATTTCTGAAAATGATCGCCTGCCAACCATTGGTGCGAGCGGCAGCGTGTTACGTCAGGATACTGGCAGTAACAACCCGCAAAGCCGTGGCGCTGTAACGACTTATAATGTCGGTCTAGGCGTAACTGCATTTGAGCTGGATTTCTGGGGTCGTGTGCGCAGCTTGCGTGATAATGCTTTAGATACTTATCTGGCGACTCAAAGTGCGCGTGATGCGACTCAGATTTCCCTGATTGGTCAGGTGGCTCAAGCATGGCTCAGTTACTCATTTGCCAATGCCAATCTGGCGTTGGCTGAGCAAACGCTGAAAGCCCAGCTTGAATCTTATAACCTGAACAAGAAACGTTTTGATGTGGGGATCGATAGCGAACTTCCAGTACGTCAGGCACAGATTTCTGTTGAAACTGCACGTAATGATGTTGCCAACTATCGTACTCAGGTGGCTCAGGCACAAAACTTATTAAATCTGCTTGTAGGTCAACCTGTACCGGCTAACCTGTTACCGGCACAACGTGTTACCCGCATTACCTCTAATGCGGCACTAGGTGCTGGCTTACCAAGTGACCTGCTGATTAACCGTCCGGATGTACGTGCAGCTGAATACCGTCTGTCTGCGGCAGGTGCCAATATTGGTGCTGCCCGTGCGCGTCTGTACCCAACGATCAGTCTGACCGGTTCTGCAGGTTTCGCATCTGCAGATCTGGGTGATCTGTTCAAGTCTGGCAGTTTTGCGTGGTCTGTAGGCCCAAGCTTGGATATTCCAATCTTTGACTGGGGTACACGTCAGGCCAATATTCGTATTTCTGAAACAGATCAGCAAATTGCGCTGTCAGATTATGAAAAATCAATTCAGACTGCATTCCGTGAAGTGAATGATGCCCTAGCGGTACGTCAGAATATTGGTGACCGTATTGCTGCTCAACGCCGTCTAGTTGATGCGACCAACACGACTTACCGCCTGTCTCTAGCACGTTTCCGTGCCGGTATTGACAGCTATTTGACTGTACTGGATGCACAACGTGCTTCATATGCAGCGGAACAAGGTTTGTTATTACTTGAACAGGCGAATCTGAACAGCCAGGTTGAACTGTACAAGAGTCTTGGTGGTGGTTTGAAAGTTAACACCTCAGACACTGTACCGTATCGTCCGTCTGTGACCGAACAGCGTCGTGCGGAACAGGCAAAATAAGTCCAGCCCCTTTTCAGAAAAGCTCACTTCGGTGGGCTTTTTTATTGCTTTTTCAAAGGAGATTTTCTATCTTCATGATTATACGATTGATTAAGAAGATATCTGCATGTTGTTGAGCAATCTTGAATCTGTACCGGGACATACCATTCGCCAGCAAATCGATGTGGTCTATGGCAGTACTGTGCGCAGTAAGCATGTTGGACGTGATTTACTGGCCGGCCTGAAAAATATTGTCGGTGGCGAGTTGACCGCTTATACCGAATTACTGGAAGAATCCCGTCAGGAAGCCATGAACCGGATGATTGAAAAAGCTCGCAGTATGGGTGCCAATGCGATTGTGGGTATTCGTTTTTCTACCTCAAATATTGCCCAAGGTGCTTCTGAACTGTTTGTTTATGGCACAGCAGTCATCGTTGATCCAGTCATGCCTAAACTGCCTGATCCATTTCCACAGGCGAACTAATGTATGGATGGATTGATTATACAGATTGTCATTTTTGCCATTCTGTTCAGCGTGGGTTTCGGTTTTGGTCGCTATAACGAGCGCAAGCATCTGCAATATCTGGATGAACAGGAACAGCGTTTGGCTTATATCCAGGTCAATAATAGCCGTTTCATCGAATCTACATTCCCCGGCCATATGATCAGCAGCAATGTGGTGATTTCACATGATTACTTTAAATATGCGATTGCTAATGTGCAAAACATGTTAGGTGGTCGTTTGACCAGTTATGAGAGTGTCGTTGAACGGGCACGACGTGAAGCTATAGTACGGTTAAAACTGGAAGCAGAAAAAATGGGTGCTGACCAGATTATGGGAATCCGTCTCAGTACTACCGAACTTGGCATGCAAGGTGGTATGGTTGAAGTCTTCGCTTATGGCACCGCAATTCAAGCCAAGTAATTATGCTTCTGCAAGTTTCTCTACAAATAAAATTCCATTCAGGTGATCAATTTCGTGCTGTACAATTCGTGCCGGAAAGCCTTTAAACGACTGAACCACTTCATTTCCCTCTAAGGTAAAATAACGTACCTGAATCTCTTCTGCTCGAGCTACTCTCCCTCTTTGTTCGGGCACACTTAAACAGCCTTCCTCACCCAATACTTGCATAGCTGAAGCACTGATAATCTCCGGATTGATCATGGTCACAGCTTCCATATACGGCGCGTCTGGATAACGTAAATTGGGCCGTGATGCGACAATAATAATGCGTTTAGAGACATAAACCTGCGGTGCTGCAATGCCCACACCCTGACGTTGTTGCATGGTTTCCATCAAGGCACTATTAAATTGCCTCAACCAATTACTGCAAAATTCAACCTGAGTAACCGGGTTGGCAATTAGGGTCAAAATGGCCCCACCTTGCTGTGCTACTGCCAAGGTATTTGTCATCGCGTTATCCTGTAATTTTTTCATCCAATTCTATCTTAGAGGGAAAATTACAGAATGAACATCAGGCTAAAATGAATAAATACGTTTAAAAAAGATAAGCTGTGTTTTAAGTAATATTGCGAACTCCAACTTATTTTTGCCTTAAAAATTTTACTTAAAATGAAAATAAATAATCAAAATATTCCAAATAATTTTATTCGTTTAAATTTTAATAACTTTTAGTTTAGGTTAAACAAAGAAAGATTGATTATTCAAGAAAATAACCCTTCTTTAAAATCAGCACTCAAGTCATGGATATTAAATAATGGAACGACCACATGAATGCACAACCCTATCTGAGCCGTGCTGACAAACGCACCCTCGGACTATCGTCCCTAGGTGGCGCACTGGAATTCTATGATTTTGTCATTTATGTGTTCTACGCCAAACTAATTTCCGAACTGTTCTTTCCAAGTACCCTGAGTCCATTTTGGGCCATGCTGAATACCTATGGCATCTTTGCCGCAGGCTATTTCTTCCGCCCACTCGGTGGTGTAGTGATGGCGCATTTTGGAGATCTGATCGGTCGTAAACGTCTGTTCAGTTTATCCATCTTGCTGATGGCGCTACCGACCCTCATGATCGGGATCATGCCGACCTTTGAAAGTATTGGTTATGCTGCACCACTGCTGCTGCTATTGATGCGTGTAGTTCAAGGTATTGCGATTGGCGGTGAAATTCCCGCTGCCTGGACCTTCGTGTCTGAGCATGTACCAGAACGCCGGATTGGGATTGCCAATGGTTTGCTGACTGCCGGCCTATCGCTCGGGATTCTACTTGGTGCCCTAATGTCGCTATTTATTTCACTTCAGTTCACTGAAGCGGAAATCAAAGACTGGGCTTGGCGCGTTCCCTTCATTCTAGGTGGGATTTTCGGTTTTATTGCCCTTTACCTGCGCAGTTATTTGAAAGAAACTCCAGTTTTTAAAGCCATGCAAGCGAAAAAAGAACTGGCGAAAGAATTACCGGTCAAACAAGTATTGTTAAGCCACAAAACTGCTGTAGGCATTGGGATGTTATTTACCTGGTTCCTGACCGGCTGTGTGGTGGTGTTAATTCTGGCGATGCCAAATTTGCTCGTGGCCAGTTTTGGTTTCGAACGTGCTGATGCGTTCAAGATGCAAAGTGCTGCAATCCTGATGCAAATGCTCGGTTGTATTATCGCTGGTGTACTGGCTGACCGTTTCGGTGCAGGCAAGGTCATTTTACTTGGCTCTATTTTTGTCGCGGTAGTGGCTGGGATTTTTTATCACAGTCTGGGTCATGTTGAAGCGTCAACGGTGTTCATGCTTTACATGTTGCTCGGTTTAAGCTCAGGAACCGTGGGCATGGTGTCTTATAGCATGGTGAAAATGTTCCCGGCACAAATCCGTTTCAGCGGAATTTCATTTTCCTATAATCTGGCCTATGCGATTGCAGGTGGGATTACCTTGCCACTGGTGCAATGGTTAAGCCTGTATAGCAATATTGGCGCCCTGTACTATATCTGGACCGTTTGTCTAGTGACCTTATTCACTGCCCTGCTTTACCGCAGCAAATTTGAAAAAACAACCTAAAATAAAAAAGAGCCTGACTCACAGGCTCTTTTTTTAAGCGTAAAAATACGAGCTTAAGCTTTCAGATTCTTGCGTAGCTCATCTTCCACAATGCTGATCTCGATCTCACTGAATTTACGGATTTCACCTTCGGCATGTTTTTCCAGCATGCCCCCGACCAAAGGCACTTTCACATTCACCGTCCAGTTTAACTGGAACTGGATCTGCTGTTCATCACCTGTAACGGCACGCTGACATTTGGCTTCAATCGGCAGATTGGCACCTAGTTCCACGACTGAAGTCATTTCTTCCAAGTTGCTGACATCGGTACGTTGCAAGCGAAACGCATCTTTTAGCAGTTTTTTTGCAATATCCGGAATTTTGACATCCAGATTGTAGGCACGTTTCAGGGTATACAAGTGTCCCTGCTTTTCTGAAACTAGAATTTCCATATTTTGAGCAGGGATCCGATGACAAACCGCTTCATGCAAACTGATGTCATTTGCCAAACGTTTAAACTCATCAATCGAAACACCGCGAATAATTGCGTTTACGGTAAACTGGTGGGCCATATCTATTTTCCTTATTTTTATTAGGGGTTATGGACTCAAATTAAGTCAAATGAATCATCTGACAGAGAAGATAAGCTATTTAAGTCAATTTTACATCGGCTGTCATTATTTTTTTATTGAGAAAAATTGGCATTGAGGTCAATGTTTCCAGGCAATTTTTGCAGATATACAGGGTCCACAGCTGAGTAAAAGCTGAACTTCACGATACTCAATGACCGCATGAAATTCTTCTGCACCATCATCCAGACCGGAAGCATACCAGACCGTGCCCGCAGGAAATTTCTTTAACCAGCTGGCCTTATAAAAATCAGAAACAGAATCAAACTGTAGATAGTGTTCCGGTTCAGCTTCAACCTGAGTCGCTAAAGCCATAAATTTCTGTAATTGTGCCTGATGAAAATCAATCAGCATGAGGCAGCCCTTCCTTTTGTATGAGGCGATTACATGCCATATAGGTAAGCATAGATGTCATTTACGACTCGTGAGTTTTGACATCATGGCTTAGATCAGATTAAAAATAATATAGATTCACCTCCCCTGATTCAATCCACGTATAAGGATATCCAGTATGCAACAAGGAAAAGTTCAGGTTGAAACCGTGCAGTTTTTGGCAGAAGATGGCTATACCTTAACCGGCAAGCTTTACCGCAGTGAATATGCCAAAGCCAATATTGTCATCGCCTG
Organism: Acinetobacter sp. CAU_H_60; assembly: GCF_058599385.1. Taxonomy (NCBI): domain Bacteria; kingdom Pseudomonadati; phylum Pseudomonadota; class Gammaproteobacteria; order Moraxellales; family Moraxellaceae; genus Acinetobacter; species Acinetobacter sp. CAU_H_60. The sequence goes on from NZ_CM178653.1 coordinate 2,282,488, forward strand.
TGCGACAGGTGTTCCCCAAGCTTTTTACCGGCGCTTTGCCGATTATGCAGCACATGCAGGTTTTCAGGTACTGACTTTTGATTATCGCAGGGTGGCTGATTCTGCACCCAAACGGTTAAAGAATTTTAAGATGTCCTATTTAGACTGGGGACAATATGATCTCAGCGCTGCGATTGATTATCTCAGCCGAACCAGTCTAGACATTTATATGATTGGCCATTCCTATGGCGGACAGGCCTTGGGATTAAGCAAATATCATGATTGCATTGAAGCAATGTACTGCTTTGGCACCGGTGCTGGCTGGCATGGTTATATGCCTTTAACTGAAAGAATCAAGGTTCAGGTAATCTGGAATATTGTTTTTCCACCGATGGTAGCGGTGACAGGCTATTTGCCATGGAGTCGTTTAAATATGGGCGCCGACTTACCGCGTGATGTCTATCGTCAGTGGCGCAAATGGTGCAAAAATCCAACCTATTTCTTTGCCGATCCTGAACTGAAAGACCTGCATGCCCATTATGCGGCGGTAAAAACTCCTATTTATGCCGTAGCCGCGCTCGATGATGCTTGGGCCTTACCTAAATCCAGACAGGCCTTTATGCAATATTACCGTCAGGCCTCGTTGCATTATATTGATATTCAGGCGACTGATTATGGACTCAAACACATTGGACATATGGGTTATTTCCGTCAGGGCGCAGAACAGCTCTGGGATGAAGTGCTCGCCAAGTTCAGTGAATTACATCAACTCAAATATGCAGCTTGATTTTAGTCTCTAGAGTATTTAAATTTTCAGCTGACTAAGCATAACGTGCCTGTTGAACATCGGTTCTGATTTCCTGACGGTGTTCCTCGCCGAAACGGTCGACATGGGCATAAAATACTCCATAACGGCCGACATAATATTCCAGTGACTGGTCATAAAAATTCCAGAAAATTGACCATTCGCCTAAATCCATCTGACGGATTTGTGTACCGGTATGCATCGGCATCTTACGGAGCAGTTCCTGCTGTAACTGCTCTGCTTCATTGCGATCCTGAATCTGAACCTGATGCTGGAAAAATAATTGCGCCACGTCATCAAACAGTTCCAGCTCATAGGCATCGACCACGTGCAAGGTTTCCTGAGAATCAGATTCACTGTCTTCAGTACTACTGGAAATCGGATCCTCTTTTTCGACACGTTTACTCTTTACATACCGCTGGGTTCTATAGATTTTCATACCGATAAACCACATCGCATAAAGTATCAGGGCTAGACATGAAAAAATCAGGAATTTAAGAATCATTGATCATCTCGTGTGGTTAATTTTATTTTTATCACGGTCTGCCAATTCTTGATTTGGCGATCTTCTTTCAACTTAACACAAGTCTATTTTTTGTACAGCAAACATGAGGGGTTTTTTTAGATCTTTTCGGATTTTTTCTTCAGTTGAGCCTTATTTCCCAATATTTAATTTGAAATGAAAGTCTAAAATCTTGTAAAAAAATTAGAATTAAACCAAGGGGTCAATATTGATCAGGATAAATAAATCAGACAAATCACTACAGAATCGATCATCAACTCTCGGTTCTTTAGCAAATGCACTCAAAAAGCTACACGATTGGTATTTGTTTTCCTGAGCATTTTCCTTCAAATAAAAGATCCCTCTTTATGGTCGAGTAAATGAATAAAATTATGATTCGTGAAGGGAAGATTCAAGATATACCTCAAATAATTCAGGTCATCCACGACAGTATTCAATCCTGTATTTTGGATCATCAACGTGAAGACAGCGTGATCCAGCGCTGGCTGGAGCAGTTTAATCATGCCCAGCTGATTGTGGAAATGCTTTATAACGACTGCTGGGTGTATATTTTAAATGATCAGATTGTCGGCTTTTTGCTGGTCAGTGACACAGGAGAAATCCTGATGCACTATGTGGCTGCACGTTTCCAGCGACTCGGGTTTGGCACCCAGCTTTTTGATCAGATGCACAAATCCTTAGTGCGTAAAAATATCCATAAAATCAAAGTCCAATCAACTCAAACAGCTTTAAGTTATTATCAAAAAAATGGATTTTTTTCACCGAATTCTCAATCGGAAAATGAAGAAAATTATCATTTATATAAATACGCTTTTTAAAATTAAAAATTTTTCATGCCATTTTAAGTTGATCTCGCCCTGCCTGCTTAGCCGCATATAACTGTACATCTGCCGCTTTCATCAGTGCATGAATATCTGGATAGAGATGTGCTTGATCCATCCAGGAAATGCCCATACTAACCGTGACATAGGATTTATCATCTGTCCGATTTAAGTGTTCAAATTGCTGTTCTCGGATCTTGATTAAAACTTTCTCCAGAGACTGTAAGGCTGCCTGAACAGGTACATCAGTGAGTAGAATCGCAAATTCTTCTCCACCGTAACGGGCTAAATACGCGGATTCGGGAAGTACTGTCTGAATAACCTTGACCAGATTCTGTAAAATTTCATCTCCTTTTAAGTGCCCATAATAGTCATTGTAGTTTTTAAAATAGTCGACATCGAGCATGGCAAAAATCAGTGTACTGTGTGGATGTTGCTGACAGTGTAAAAACTGCTGCTGGATTTGTTCATTTAAAGCGCGGCGGTTAAAGGCACCCGTCAAAGCATCAATATTCACCTGATGTTCGAGTTTGGCATTCAGTGCACGCAGTTGCTCAGTACGTGCTTTAACTTTCTGATCGAGTGAATTATTTAACTCTTTCAGATTCATGTTCAGCTGCTCTGTCGCATAGGTTTGATGGGCATAATTTTGCGACTGCTGAAACATAATGATCACGGCATACAGACTGGTCGAGATAAAAGACAGATGCACACTTTCAATCACATTAATCAGTAATAAATAGTCATTTATAAAGGTTAGACATAGAAAAATGACCGCATAGAGAGTTAAGCGGGAATAATTGTCTTTATGATGCAAAGTCTGATAAAAGCCATAGATAAAATTGGCCACCACGACTATCCCGAAAATCGCGCTATACAAGGCCAGACGTTGAAAAGTTTCCGGATCGGTCAACAAAGTTACGACACAGTTCAGTAGTAAAAGTCCTGCGGCAACACTATAAATAAGTCGATGTAAATAGCGCTGATTAAACAGGTACATATAACTGAGGAAAAATAGAATCGCCAGGAAAGTGAACAGATATTCCAGGCGTGTTCCCCATAGCCAACCGAGCTTAGTCACGATCGAATAGGCATACGGCGCTGCAAAAAAGTTATGCAGGGCCAGAAAAATAATGAACAGGCCAAAGATAAAAATACTTTTGCTATTGCGTTCGGTTGAACCCCTGAACATCGAAAATAGAATCGTGAAAAAGCCCACCCCAAGCACCAGTCCACAGACCATACTGATACTCATCATAAGCTGCTGATACTGACGGTTAATAGTTCCAGCAGTACCAATGCGTATAGGCTGCTCAATCCCGCCATGCAGATGGGTATAGTTTGAAGCCTGAATACTCATGGTGAAATATTCACTCTCAGGAACAAAATAACCGATTCGAGGTGCTCTTTCATTTCTCTGCTCTTCTGCTGATTTCGCAATTTCCCCATGCCGCAGAATAAATTTTCCATCGATATAGATTCGATAGGCACCATATTCAGCCGGAATATGCACGGCGATCCGACGTCCGATAAATTCTGATGGAATTTTGAAATGTCCGATAAAGGTTCCATAGCCAATATTTGAACCGGTCAGGTCTTTAAATGAAGCGGGTAATTGAACCTCTTGCGGAGTAAGTACGGAACTTGGTTCAGTAATAAACTGGTTTGGATAAAACTGCCAATTTTGGGGCAATTGGCTACTATGATCTTCAGTAAAGTGAATTTCGGAAATATGCGGTTGACTGTGCTGCGTGACAGAGGAAGAGTCAAGTGATGCCTGGGCGAAAACTGGAATCATCACTAATAGGACCCAGCTAATGCTCCAAATCAATATTACAGAATAGACGTTCCTTATCACGTTTTGCAAAGACAGTATTTTCCTGAAAAGTGCTTTATTCTTCTTATAATCTACGTCGAATAGCAGGGAGTGCAAAGCTTTTTTTGTAGTTCATCGGATGAAGTCCATATTGCTATAACTTCACCCGGTCAGCATTCATTCATGACAATGAATGAAGCTTATTTCAGTGAATTAATCACGTGTTTTAACATCATACAGTTCGATTTCAAAAATCAGGTTTGAATTGGCCGGGATGATATTACCCATTTTACGTTCGCCATAAGCCAAATGAGCAGGCACGATCAACTTACGCTTACCGCCCACTTTCATACCGATAATCCCTTGATCCCAGCCCTTGATCACACGGCCAGTACCAATCACAGTTTCAAAATAGTTACCGCGATCCAGTGATGAGTCAAACTTAGTACCATCTTCTAGCCAGCCGGTATAGTGAGTCGTAATAAGCGCGCCCTTAACCGCTTCTTTCCCTTCACCCACTTTCAAATCAATAATTTCTAGCTCTTTGGTCATGACCAATATCCTTTATCTGGCAAATACGCATAGTATAAACGGGATTAGACAGAATTCCTTTAGCTTTGAGGCTTAAAGGATTAAAAGCTGAGTTCCTGGATATTTGAATCATTCAGTAAATAGTTGGTTAATTTTTTATGATTTTCGGCGGAGCCAATTAAAATCCAGCGTCCACTAATACGATGTTCCGTTTTATGCTGCACACTGCGAACGACTTTCATATTATAAGTTTTAAATAATTCTTCGTATTGCTCTAAGGTTTTACGTTGATAAGGACAGATAATTCGGTAGGTGCGTGCCTGACTTAAGGTTTCTATTCCCTCTTGGACATAAATCAGGAAAATCAGTACGATTAATACAATAAAAGTAGCAAACAGACTTAGCCATTCATAACCTGCACCAGCTGCCATCCCTAATGCTGCTGTCATCCAGATGGTGGTTGCTGTCGTAATACCTGAAATCCGGTTTTCATCTTTAAAGATAACTCCCGCACCGACAAATCCCAAGCCAGTGAGGATATTGGCTGCAATCCGATCCTGACTATCCAGACCAATTTTTATCGACATAATCGTGAACAAGCAGGAACTCAGACTGACCATGATCATGGTCCGCAAACCGGCAGACTTACTGCGATATTCGCGTTCTGCACCAATAATTGCACCAATACCGAGGGCAATGAGCAAACGATAAAGATCCGGATGCATATATTTATCCCTGTTTCATTTTTATTATTGTCAGGTATACGCAATTTCTGAATCAGGATACAAGCCGAGACTTGCATCCTTATTGGCTGTTATTGTAACTGTTCCCACTCAATTACAGCTTGGGCCTGATCACCGATCAAGGTCCATTCGCCATCCATGATATTTAGTTGCAGCTGCATGGTACGTTCACATAATTGTTGTACCGCTTCAGTGCTGGCGGTCGAGATTTTCCAGACCTCAACATTCGACAGCGTTTTCAGTTTGGAATTACGTTTATACCATTCATCAACTGAAGAACCATAAGCAACTACTGCGACCTGTTTGCAACGTGCGCTGGCTTTTTTGACTTTATCTTCGTCAGGACAACCCACTTCGATCCATTTCAATAATTGGCCGGTCAGGTCTTTTTCCCACAGCGCTGGCTCATCAGTCTCAAACAGATCCTTGGTAAATTCAAGCGCCTCGCCAGCAAAACGTGCATAAGCCAAAACACGTACCATCAGACGTTCAATGGTTTCCGAAGGATGCAGCGCCATCGTCAACTGATAGTCTTCATAACGATGGGTATCCATATCGGCAACATTCAAATCTGCCTTATAAATTGTCGCTTTTAACGCCATAATACAATCCTCAAATTTGGCGCCTAGCATATAAGATTTATTGCATTTTTGCTGGACAGATTTCGTCTTATCCAGCTATTTTCTCTGCGCAGATTTGAAGCTATTTTTCCTGATCAATCCGGCATTGCATTAAGGCGGTTTCAAATTCCAGCCAGTCACGTGAGGTCTGGTAAATCACTTCTACCCGGTTATCAATGCCTTCTTCGGCAGACTGATAATTAAACTGATCAGGATTGAAATTAAAGCTTTTCCAGCCCTGATTGGTATTAAAAATCCCTTTGATGCGTAGCCAGTCCTGCTGCTCACAAAGCAAATCTAGCAGGTCATAAAAATCAAACTGCCAGCGTTTCGGCAATTTCCAACCTGCCACCTGATAGCCTTGTGCACTTTCAACATAATGATAAGGCAACTGATGTACGACAGCCGGCATCTCTCCCAACACTTGGCGCTGTTGCTTGAGCAGTGGCTGAATCTGACGTGAAGCACCCTGATAATCCTGTTTGATTTGCTCAATATCCAGCTGTCCGTTTTCTATCATCAGCCAGTGCTGGGCATAGGGCTGATACTCAGACTTGAGTTCAGTTAAAGCAGCATGATCAGTTTCAGTCATCAAATCAGCATGGGAAATGACCACGATATTGGCAACTTTCAGCTGATCCGCATACAGGTTCTGATGCGTCCAGTCCCGATCATGTAAACGTGAGCCATCCACCACGGTAACCAAAGATTGCATCTTTAAATGACTCTGCCAATGTGGTTCAGTGAGCTGTTCCAGCAGTTGTCCGGGATGTCCGAGTCCTGTAGGTTCAATAAATAGCCGGTCCGGTTTGGTTTCTGACAATAGCCGGGATAAAGCAATCTGCATCGGCAACTGACTGCTACAACATAAACATCCGCCCAATAGTTCTTTTACTGCATAGCCCTGATCCTGAGGCAGTAATTGCTGGTCAACACCAATCTGACCAAATTCATTCATCAACACAGCCCAGACTTCCTGCTCCGGTTTCTGGCTCAGTAAATATTTTAATAAAGTGGTTTTACCGGCACCCAAGAATCCGGAAATGATGTGTACAGGAATAGGCTGCTGAGCGGCAAGAACTTTCAAAATTGATTCTCAAAGATTGAATTAGAAGTAGTAAACCTGACTATTATAGAGCACTGGACTCTAGCAAAAGTATTCATACTTGGATGAGTAGTCCATATTTAATTCAGTTCAAATAAAAATAACAGTCTGTAGTAAGTACTTTTTTAACCGTTAACTGGTTCACTTAAACGCTATATTTGAAATATTTACACACATTCCCAGCTAACAATCTCCTATACATTTAACAGAAGAAAACAAATTTCCAGTGATTGTATTTGCTTGGTTAACAGCTTCGTGCGGCTTTTGTTAATTGCTTTGCTCCATAAAATTTTCATGCTTAGGATGAATTCCTGCCGGATTGATGTGATGGTCATTCGGCAGTTTATAAATGTAATAAAAAGGATGCTCAACATGAAATATGCACAAATCTTACTTGCAACAACGCTTACTGCAGCCGCAGCTACCAGTTTTGCAGCAAACAATACCACTGACACGAAGACCACTGAGGAACAGAAAGTCACTGTGACAACTCAGGAACTTCCTGCAACGAATAACCCAAATCCAAATGTAACCACGGCTGGACCTGCTGACCAGCCTGCTGCGTCTGAAGCTGCTACAGAAGACAAAGATGGTAAAAAAACGACTAAGTCGACATCGAATCGTTAATCAGGTTTAAAGCAACATCTCGTGCAGTAAATCTCCAGTAGGTTCGACCTGTGCTGCCGGATGTAGACTGAGGCTGAATCATGCAACTGCGTGATTCAGCTTTTTTATACGTTATAGGCTATTCACTATAGCCAGAAATGATCATAGGATTGATTCATCTTATGAATAAATTTAAATATTATTATTTATTATCAATAATTTATTAAAATTAAAATCTTTTCAACCAAATCTTTTTGATAGACATGACCTACTATGGACTAGCTTGTTTAGCGCTCTTGATTGTTCCTTAATAGTCTCAATCCTGAATTGATTGAATGGACATTCGCTATGAGCAATACAAATTACACCACTGAAGTGGCGATTTTGGGTGCTGGCCCGGTAGGCTTAACGATTGCAAACTACCTGAGCAAACAGGGTGTACAGGTCACTGTCGTTGAACAGCTAGATAGTCTGATCGATTACCCGCGTGCCATCGGCATTGATGATGAATCCTTGCGTACCATTCAATCTTTAGGACTGGTTGATCAGGTCTTGCCGCATACCACACCTAATCATGCCATGCGTTTCCTGACACCCAAAGGCCGTTGCTTCGCAGACATTCAGCCACTGACTCGTGAATTTGGTTTCTCCCGCCGTAATGCTTTCATTCAGCCACAAGTAGATAACGTTCTGCTAGAAGGCCTCAAACAATATAAAAAAACTGAAGTACTTTTCTCTCGCCATCTGACACATTTCAGCCAGGATGCTGAGGGTGTAACTTTAAATGTTCAAACTAAAGACGGTGGTACAGAAGTTGTACATGCTCAATACCTGATTGCCTGTGATGGTGGTAACTCCTATGTACGTCGTACCCTCAACATTCCATTCGAAGGTGAAACTGCACCGAACCAGTGGATCGTGATTGATATCGATAATGACCCATTGGCAACCCCTCACATTTACTTATGCTGCGACCCGGTACGTCCTTATGTATCGGCTGCCCTGCCGCACGGCATCCGCCGCTTCGAATTCATGGTCATGCCAGGCGAAACTCAGGAAGAACTCAGCAAACCAGAAAATATTGCCAAACTACTATCTAAAGTTTTACCAAATACCGATGGAATCGAAGTGATTCGTCAACGTGTCTATACCCACAATGCACGTATTGCAGATAAATTCCGTGCTGACCGTATCCTGCTTGCTGGTGATGCTGCGCACATCATGCCCGTATGGCAAGGCCAGGGTTATAACAGCGGTATGCGTGATGCCTTTAACTTGGCGTGGAAAGTTGCATTGGTGATGCAGGGTAAAGCAAGTCATGAATTACTGGACTCTTACCAAGTGGAACGTAAGGATCATGCCAAAGCGATGATCGATCTTTCAGTCATGGCAGGCCACGTCCTTGCTCCACCAAAAAAATGGCAAGGCTTTGTTCGTGATGGTATTGCTTACGCATTGAACTATATCAAGCCAATCAAACAGTACCTGCTGGAAATGCGCTTTAAGCCTATGCCGAAGTATCATGATGGTGCCCTGCTGGCCAATACTCAGAAAGACTCTCCTGTCGGTAAGATGTTCATTCAGCCGCAGGTGAAACTGGAGTCTGGTGAAACTGTATTGCTGGATGAAGTGATTGGCAATGACTTCGCCATCATTGCTTGGGGTGTGGATCCAAAATGGGGCTTAAGCAAGGAAATAATACAACAGTGGAAAAAATTGGGTGTGAAATTTATCCATGTCATTCCTGCGGTTCAGTTGTCTAATCAACAACGCAAGCGATATGAAGATGTGATCACCATTGGCGATATCGGTACGGACATTCGTACTTGGTTCGGCAAGACCAAGGACTCTATCGTCATCCTGCGTCCAGACCGCTTCGTGGCAGCCTTAGCGATTCCTCAATCTATGGAAAGCACAAGTCAGGCGCTATTTAACAAGCTCCATGTCAAATAATTGACCTCAGTCAAAAAAACCACGCTACGGCGTGGTTTTTATTTATAGATGAACATAGAAGCTAAGTCCGGTATTGCTCAAACCATGAAATATCTTTGAGAGAATCACGACGTGCCATTTGCTGTAGGAAAGGTTTAAATTCTTCCAACGGCGGCAAAATTTTTGTACTCATTGCGAAGATCAGACAATAGGCTACATATAGATCTGCAGCAGAAAATTTTTCACCTAAAAGATAAGGCTTGGCCTGCGACAAGCCTCGTTTAAGAAAATCAAATACCGTGGCTTCGTTACCAAAACTTAAACTGGTTCGGACCTTTTCAATCTGTTCTTGGGGTACCAGTAAATTTTTTACATCAATATATTCAGTCAGTGGCCCATGACAGAAGAAAATCCATTTTAAATAAGTACCACGTCTGGGATCATCTAAAGCGGGTGCCAATCCTTTGTCCTGATACTTATCTGCCAGATAGATGATAATAGCCGCCATTTCTGAAATTACGACGCCTTGATCAACCAGACAGGGAACTTTACCCATCGGATTGATCCGAAGATATTCAGGTTGATGTATATCTTTATAGGGAACTTCCACCTGCTCAATTTGGTCTTCAATCTGCAGTTCTTTAAGGATAGGCAGCAAGGTCATGCCGCGTGACTGAGGGTTGTTATAGAGCTTCATCATTCTGCTTCAACCGATTTCTTATTTTTTGAATTTCAGTATAAAGCGATTTTCTTCTGCGATTAAAAAGCATGTGCTACAGATCATTTCTGTAGCACATTTCATTTATGGAAGATCAATAATTTACTTAAAAAGGTCTACACAAAACTTTTCTTTGAGCACTTTCAGAATCAGCTCAATCGCAGGATGCTGGTTATTTTTACGGTAACTGACATAGAGAGCAATCATCGGTAAAGGTTCCAGCGTTTTCTTCACCACAATATTATCGCCGAGTAAAGGAATCACATAGGTTGGTACCAAACTCCAGCCGACACCCATGCCGACCAGGTTGACATTTAGCAGAATATTGGTGGAATACTGCACCACATTCACGTTCAGTTTCGACTGCCTAAAGAAATCATCAATAATCTTATGCAGCTGTGGTGAAGCCTGCTCATCACTAATCACAAAGTCCTGATTTTCAAACTTCTTGATACTGACATAGGGCATTTTTGCGACTGGAGAATTTTTCGGCACAATCAGCGCCAGTGGCTCATCAAAAATCTGAACGGATTCAAACTCATTCGACTGATCCTGATAACGGGTAAAGGCAATATCAATACTGCCCTGTCTTAGCGCGCTAAACTGTTCTGCATCGGTCAGGCTATGAAACAGTGCTTTCAGTTCAGGAAAATGTGCACGGATATTCGGCATGATATAAGGAAAAATTTTCATTTCCGCAACCGGCACGAAGCCGATATTCAGCTGACCCTTATGTACATGTGCGATCTGTCGAGCTGCCTGCACGGCACGTTCTGCATGTTCTAAGCTCAGTAAAGCTTCCTTTAAAAAAGCCTGCCCAGCCTCGGTCAGCTCAACCTTGCGGTTATTCCGCTCCAGCAATTGCGCATCCACTTCACGCTCCAGATCCTTGATCTGCTGACTGAGTGAAGGCTGTACAGTATTCAGTTTTTCAGCTGCCCGGGTGAAATTCAGCTCTTCAGCCACTGTAACAAAATAGCGTAAATGTCTTAATTCCATTTTATTCTTCCGGTAAAGATGCTGAAATCGAAGGTCGCTTCCTAGCCACATATTGACGGTAGATCAATAAAGTGAAAATCACCATCACTGCACAGAACATATAGGTCTTTTCAAAACCGTATTGCGCAATGATCATACCCATCACTACTGAACCCACTGCCAGTCCAATATCAAACAGGGTAAAAAAGGTAGAAATTGCATGGCCCATACGCTGTTTTTCGACAGATTGAATCGCTAAAGTTTGTAAACATGGAAATAATGAACCGTAACCAATTCCGATAAATACCGCAGACAACCACATAGTCCATTGGCTGGACATGACACTGACAATCATCATGCCAATCGCAAAGAAAATAAAGGAAGGATAGATAACTGCACTTGGTCCTTTACGGTCGTAAATTTTGCCCACCCAAGGCCGTACCAACAACATTGAGGCCGCAAAAACAATAAAGAAGATGCCGGTATAAGCCAGTAGTTGCTTGGTTTCACTAAAGGGCGTGATAAAACTCATGATACTGGAGTAAGCAAAAGCAGTGAGCAGTGCCACAAAACTGACCGCCAGCACTTTGACTTCAATAATGTCATGCAGGCTGAATTTTGATTTTTCGACCACTGTAGCTTGAGGTTTTGCTAATTCGGTAATTTTCAGCATGAAGGAAAAGATCAAGCCGATAGAGATAATCACGGCAAGCAAGCCAAACAGCACTTTAAAGCTGGTGAACTGAACTACGGTTAAGGCCAGTAATGGACCAAATACCACACCCAGATTAGTCGACATGACAAAATAGCCCATGCCCTCACCCTTACGAGATTCCGGAATAAACTCATTTGCAACGGGAACGGTGACCGTCGTCAGGATGCTGAACCAGATCCCATGTAAAAAACGTACTGCCAATAATGACCACATGCTATCAACCAGCAGATAACTAAAGGCAAATAAGGCAAAAATAACTCCGGCTCCGCGCATTGCCAATTTCTTGCCGAGTTTCTCGATGATCATGCCAGAAAAAGGTCGAACGGCGATGGATGAAACTAAGAACAGGGTCAAAGCCAAACCTGCTTCTTTGACTGATCCGCCCAGATCTTTCATGATATAAACCGGCAGAATGGTCAGTAAGGCAAAGTAATAGATAAACAGGAACAGATTGTTTAATAAACACAGAACAAAGGAGCGATTCCATAAGCGCTCAGGACTAGCAGACATAACACGCAACTTTTAAAGCAAATTTAAGAACCAACTAAACTCAGGGAGAAATCAAAGCTGGGCTTAAGGCCAGATCTACCAGATTCTGGATATATTGATCATCCGGCATGCGATTGAAGAAAATGATCTGGTAATGAATCGGCCCATATAAAGTGTCCAGCATCAGATCAAAAGGATAATCAGCACGTAATTCTCCACACTCGATAGCCTGTTGAATCAATTGGTGGGTTTGTTTTCGACGTGGTAATAGATACTGCTGAAAAAAGTCTGCAGCCAGCTCCCGATGATTGGCCATAACGACCAGCAAAGCTCGGCCTACCGGATGATTAAGCGCCTGAACCAACAGAGTTAGCTGTTGAACCAGATTACTGCGCAGGCTTTGTGAAGCATCCAGTTCAAATACCCCTGCTGTGCGCTGCTTAAACACATCTAGTACCAGTTCAGATTTATGTTTCCACCAGCGATAAATCGTAGATTTGCCCACCCCTGCCCGTGCAGCCACATCTTCAATCGTTAGCTGATGATATTCACCTTCTGCCAGTGCATCCGAAACCGCCTGCAGAATACTGTGCTGGCGCCGTGAACATTTTTCTTCTTCACTCATGCTTAAAACCAAAAAACGAAACGATACGTATCGTTTCATATTAGATTAAAAAACAAGCTTAAGCCAGAGTTGAATGAATTTTTAGGCAAAAAAAAAGACCTCACATTGAAGGTCTTTTTAATAAGCAAATTAAGTTTAGTTCTTAGCTATGCGCTGATTTTTTATAAATACTGCATGAAGGGTGATGGTTTTCCTGCAGACGGGCAACTTTACGTTGTTCAGCTGCTTCAAAACGGCAACGTTTCCAGTCATTGTCCAGATTCAGTGGGGGAATCTGTTTAGGCTTACCATTTTCATCTACAGCGACCATCGTAAAATAGCAACTATTGGTATGGCGTACAGTACGTTTCTGAATATTTTGTGCTTCTACACGAATACCGATCTCCATTGAAGTACGACCTACATGGTTCACACTTGCTAGGAAAGTCACCAGCTCACCCACATGAATTGGTTCTTTGAAATTTACTTTGTCTACAGACAGGGTTACGACATAACTACCCGAATAGCGACTCGCACAAGCATAAGCAACCTGGTCCAATAATTTCAGAATCGTTCCACCATGTACGTTTCCTGAAAAATTCGCCATATCTGGCGTCATAAGAACCGACATCGTTAACTCTGACTGGTCATCCGATGCTGTTGCAATTTGATCTAAAGGGGCCATCGTTTTCTCTGAACTCTTTGAATGACAATGATATAGACCATTATTATAGCGTTTTTGGTCTAAATAAAATGTTCAATTCGGCAAATAAAACATCATAATTCTTGATATGAAATTTTTCTCCATACAAAAAAAAAGATATTCCTCTGAGGATTCATAGAAATCATCAGAAAGTTATTTTCAGTAACTATAAAATAAACAGGAATTTATCCACTAAAGTATTTTCTCGAATCAATGCACTGCAATTAAGAGATTATTTATTAAGCATGCAGAACTCCATTCAAGAAAACTGCCTACATTAACAAAAAATAACCTCGAATTAGGCAGGCACCTGCCTCAACATTTCTCGCGCCACATTCTCATAACTTAAAGTCTGCTGGCCATGCAATATAGTTTCAACGGTAAAAGAACCATCGGGATGAACTTTAGTTACAGTAAAAATCGTATTTTCAAACTGAGCTAGTGTGACTTGCTGGCCAATTTCGATGTGATTCATATGGCTTTTACATTTATTAATCTGTCGATTTTTATTCTGTCATGATCTTCTAAGCTTTTGAACAGTTGTTTAACTTAAGTCTGTGAATAATTTTGTTAAAATCAAAAAATAGCCTTAAAACATTTTCATAAAATCGCTATAGTTTTATAATTCAAATATTTATTTCCCATAGAAACTTGGGCTTTAAGTGACTTTCAATAGGTAGAAAACATCAGCTCATCTCTAAAAACGATGAGCAAAAATAAGTCGCTTTTCCCTCGATTGAGAAAAGCGGTAAATATACTTATACATCTATTTGAAAAATAAATATTTTATTAAAAATCTTAGAGCAAACTATTGTTGCTGGGCCAAGAGTAATGGAATCTGATGACCTTGGCTGTAATTATGCTTCTGATAGACCTGGGCAATTTCTGGTAGCTTGAGTTTAGCCGCCTCAATCCCGGCATCCATGGTCAATTCTCTGCCGCGTACATCAAAGATATGACCTTTTTCACGTAAGTCTGGCTGAATAACAACATCGGCGTATTGCAGTTCCTCAGAAGCTAAACGTTGCTGCATGATATTAATATTCTGGTTGAATAGGCCCCAGACATTGGTGGTTTCAGTATGGATTGGCTGCGCCAGAATATCGACAGCAATGACAATATCAGCGCCCAATTCACGAGCTACTTTAACTGGCACCGGACTGACCAGCCCTCCATCCACATATTCTTTTTTCTGGATGACAGTCGGAATAAACATGCTTGGAATAGAAACGGATGCACGCACCGCCTGACCGGTATTACCATAATTGAAGACTACGCGCTTGCCCTCTTTCAAGGCTGTGGCTACCACAAACATCGGGATTTTCATGGCTTGCAAAGGCGTCTGATCCACTTGCAAATTCACATAATTTTCGACTTTTTTGCCATCAAAAAAGCCTTTACGGTCCAGTTTGATATCGCGGACGTCAGTCGCTTTCATGCTTAATGCAATATTACGCAGTTCAATCGCCGGTTTACCACTGGCATAAATGGAACCTACGATACTGCCGGCACTGGTTCCCACAATAAAGTCAGGTTGTATGCCTGCCTGCTCCAACACTTCAATCGCCCCGATGTGCGCATAGCCACGCGCACCGCCACTGCCAAGAACCAGTGCAATCACCGGACGGTTTTCTGTTTGCTTGATCTTGCGGAAATTGATCTGGTTTGGACGTGCCTGGGCTTCTGCGACTGAACTGGCAGATTTAATATGACTAGAGTTAGGTTGATTTAAACCGGATGTCGTTTGGCAGCCGCTCAGACCTACCATTGTCATCGCCAATATACTCAGTACATATTTCTGCATGCAGAGCACGTCCTCATTTTGTTAAAGCAGCATAGTGTATAAACACATGCTTAAATAATCTGTAGAATTTCGTAAAACTGTCATACAGTTGCACTAATGTCTTTCAATTTTCAGCCACTGTATGAATACACCTTCACTGTACCGGATCTTTCTCACCTTCCTGCAACTGGGCTGTATGGCATTCGGTGGACCGGCGGCGCATCTGGTGTTTTTTCACCGTAAATTTGTCGACCAGTTACAGTGGTTAAATGCGACACAATATGGCCAGCTGGTTGCATTAGCGCAGCTTTTACCAGGCCCAAGTAGCAGTCAGGTAGGCCTCTCCATCGGCTATCTGCAAAGGGGTTATGCTGGGGCATTCGTGGCCTGGCTTGGGTTCACCCTGCCTTCGGCACTATTGATGAGCTTGATCGCAGTACTCGGTCAGCACTATTTCCATATTCTAAACTCAAACAGCTTTCATAGCATTCAATTGATCGTTTTTTCTGTAATCGTCTGGGCATTCTGGCAAATTCTCAATAGCTTCTGCAAGAGCATCTGGCAATATGTATTGGTCTTTATTTCAGTCCTGATCCTGAGCTTCATTAGTATCAGTTTGAACCAGCTACTGGTCATTATTTTGGGGGCGGTTTTTGGCCTCGTAATGGCAAAATTTTCCAATTCTCCTCAGGAAAATAAGCCCGCTTCAAATTCATCTACCATTCACTCAAGTTATATTTGTCCACATCATGCACCCTACTGGTTCATCGCATTTTTATTACCGTTTTTCCTGATTCCTCTACTAGTCAAATCTGGTTCTTGGCCTGAACTCGCATTTTTCGCTGATTTCTATCGAACTGGCTCATTGGTCTTTGGTGGCGGGCATGTCATTCTGCCTTTGCTGCATCAGGACTTTGTGGCGACCAATTTACTTTCGTCCCAATCTTTCGATCTAGGTTATGCATTTGCCCAATTGATGCCGGGTCCATTATTTAGTTTTTCCAGCTATGTCGGTGCTCTGTTGCCTTGGACAGGTTCAGCCTGGATTAATGCACTGTTAGCAACCTGTGCCATTTTCCTGCCTTCATTTTTTCTAATTTTTGCTACTTTGCCTTATTGGTCATGGTTAATGCAGCAACGTATTATTTTTCAGGCGGTAAGCGGGATTAATGCAGCAGTGGTGGGTCTGCTTTTATATTTACTGATTGATCTCTCTCAGGCATATTTTCGTTTCTGGTCTGATCTGGTTTTTGTCATCGTGATGATTTTACTGTTACGCTCGAAATTACCAGTCTGGTTCAGCCTGATTGCTGGCTTTATCCTATATCAAAGCTATCTTAATTTTGTGTCATTCTAACAATTTAAGCTCATAAAAAAGCCCCGAACCAGTCAGGGCTTTTTGCTCAAGTCTTACCAGATATCTGATTTAACTTTATCTTTAAATTTCGGATGATCATCGAGCTTAAACTCTGGTTGCTCGATGCCACGTTTTAGCTGACCGGTATAGTCCTTGAGTAGCATCAAAATAAATGGCATCAGCAGCACAATCGCAATCAGGTTGATACTGGCCATGACACCCATGAAAAGATCCGCCATATTCCAGATCAACGGTACACTGGCAATCGAGCCGAAATACACCATAAACAATACCAGCAACCGGAAAATAAACATGACCTTGCTGTTATTATTGATGAACTGGATATTCCCCTCTGCATAGGCATAATTACCAATGATAGAAGAATAGGCGAACAGGAACAGAATCAAGGCCAGGAAATCATCCCCCCAAGCACCAATCTGGCTTTCAAGTGCCATCTGGGTCAAGGTTACGCCTTCAAAACCGGCATTTTCATAAAGGCCAGAAACCAGAATCACGATGGCGGTACATGAACACACCACGAAAGTATCTACAAATACGCCAAGCATTTGAACCAGACCCTGATTCACCGGATGTTTCACGTCAGAGGCAGCCGCCGCATTCGGTGCTGAACCCATCCCCGCTTCATTCGAGAATAAACCGCGCTTAATCCCCATCATCATGGCCATCGAGATCATGGCACCGAAGAAACCGCCTGCAGCTGCTTCAAACTCAAATGCTTTGCTAAAGATCAGCTGGAAAATAGACGGTAACATATCGTAATTGATGACGGCGATATATAAAGCTACACCCAGGTAAAGGACTGCCATGAAAGGAACCACCCCTTCAGCAACTTTTGCAATCCGCTTGATCCCGCCAAAAATAATCATGGCCGTAATCAAGACTAATACCAGACCAATCCAGGAAACTTCCAGATCGAAACCACCTAATGGCAACATCAGATTGGCTTCATTCCAGCCCCAGGCATGTGAGGTTGCACCAGTAATGGCATTGGCCTGCACGGCATTGAACACAAAGCCGTAAGTCGTAATCAGTGCAATTGCAAAGACAATTCCCAGCCATTTCTGTTTAAGACCCTGAGTAATGTAATACGCAGGTCCACCACGGAATTGCTGATTCTTGTTATCCCGAACTTTAAACAACTGGGCTAATGATGATTCTACAAAAGCAGAACTCATTCCCAGAAATGCAGTAAACCACATCCAGAACACAGCACCTGGACCACCGACAGCAATCGCAATGGCAACACCTGCAACATTACCCACACCGACCCGGCTAGCCAGACCTGTTACAAAGGCCTGAAACGGCGTAATACCATGGTCATCATCGACCTTGCCACGACTACGTTTCATGACTTTGATACTGTGCCAGAATAAACGGATCTGTACTGCACCGGTCATGATCGTATACAAAATACCGACTGCGACTAGAAACACCACCAAAAAGTCCCAGAGTGGACCATTTAAGGCATCGACCCAGCCCAGTAAGGTTTCATTTAGCTGATCATTCATGTCATATCCTTATGAGCTTATGACTCATTATCAAGCCTAAAATTAGACGAAAAATTTCAAGATCATCTGGATGATCGTGGCATTAATCAAGTCAACGAAGAAAGCACCACATAATGGAACGATCAGGAAGGCTTTATGCGAAGCGCCATACATATTGGTAATCGCCTGCATATTGGCGACTGCCGTTGGGGTTGCACCCATCCCGAAACCACAGTGACCTGCAGCCAGTACTGCGGCATCGTAGTTTTTGCCCATCACCCGGAAAGTGACAAATGCTGCATATAAAGCCATGGTCAGGGTTTGTGCACCGAGAATCACCATCAATGGTCCTGCCAGATCTGCCAGTTGCCATAGTTTTAATGACAGCAGCGCCATGGCCAGATAGAGCGACAATGAAGCATTACCAAACACATCAATTGCACGGTCGAAGATCTGGATTTTCAGGATGCCTTCCAGCACGTTACGCAGAATCACACCGCCTGCCAGTGCCCATACAAATGTTGGCAGTTCAAATACTGTATCTTTACTGAAGCCAGTCATCAGTTCTGCAAATGCCAGACAGCCTGCAAACAGACCAAGTGTGGTAATGGCATTATCAGCGGTGATCAGACGGACACGATGTGGATATTCAAATTGCACATATTCATCTGTCGTGCTGTCCATTGGCGTATTGTCACGCTTTTCGATCTGCTGATCGGTACGTGCCACCGCAAGATTATGACGGTTAATCAACAGTTTCGCCAAAGGTCCACCGATAACACCACCAATGATCAGACCAAAGGTTGCACTTGCCATCCCGAGCGCCAAAGCCCCCTGAATACCATGCTCAACCTCCATAATTTCACCCCAGGCGCCAGCAGTACCGTGTCCACCAGTCAAGGTAATCGAACCGGCAATCAGACCGATCAGAGGATCAATACCTAACAAGCTTGCCAGTCCCATACCCACTGCATTTTGTAGTGCAATAAATGTCGAGATGGCAACCAGGAAGATCACCAGTCCGATCCCGCCTTCACGCAATTTGGCAAAGTTCGCGCTTAAACCGATTGACGCAAAGAAAATCAGCATGAAACTGGTTTGCAGCTCTGCACTCGTAGTAATGCTATAGCCCCAGAACGAATGAACCAGCAGAGAGATAACCGCTGCAACCAGACCACCTGCAACAGGTTCAGGAATGTTGTAACGTTTTAAAAAATCGATTTTATCTACCAGAAACCGGCCCAGTAATAGCACAATTACTGCAGCGATCAGGGTATAAAATGCGTTAAAAGTAAAATCCATAATTTTTTTGTCCAAGATGGTTCTGAATTTTTGTCATTCTAAAAGTCATGCTGCGATTTATTTCCACAGAAGAAAACCTTACATAACCCCATGTAATTATCATCTTCTTCATTCATCCATCGCTTTTAGAATTAACAAAGCATTCCGCATCTGTTTCAAACTTATGAATATCATCGTGATGATCATATTCAGTGAGAGATTTATAAAAGCGAAAAATGGCCTTTTGCTGATCGCATAAGCTACGCCAGATGCGTAAATTCATCTAAGCGTGCAACTCATAGCGATAACATCCAACCTATATTTTTTACTTCTCAACCAGCATGAATTGCTGCATGAGTGCTTTTAACCTAACTGAGTTCATCAAGTCATTTGGAATAATGGTATTTCAAATAGAGCTTGACCATGCAATCTTCATTATTTCTTCAAAATGCATGTATTCAACTGAAAAGTCGCACATTATGCTGTTTCTTTGTATAAAGTTTTATTGTTTTTTATTAACTATAGTTAGCGAATATATAAAAAATAATTATAACTTCTTATTTTTTATAGTTTACTACCCCCAAATTTTAATCGAAATAAAATATTAATTGAAAGTAAAAACGGATATTTAATTTTATTTTTAAGATTGAATTTTAATCATTCTATTTTGTTTTCAACTTTCCTTTTAGTTCCAGCCATTGATATTAATTGCTCAAGATATCAGCATCTAAAGTATTAGTTTCCTTTTTAGAAGCAGTTTTGTTCAAGCATTCAATAAATTTCTTAGGCTATTTATATAACTTGTATATCGCCTGAGTACATTCTTATTCATGTGATTTTCATTAATCATCACAATTCACTTTGAAACTAAAATTCCCCCTGCCCGACAGGGTTTGTTTGGTTTATAGTCAGTTCACCATCATTAAGGATATGAGATTGGAAATTAAAATGGATCAAAACCTCGTTCGTGCTGTTGACCAAACCATCACTTCCCGGCATTCGGTTCGTGCTTTTCTGGATACGCCGGTCAGTACCGACATGCTCAAAGACATTTTGACTGTGGCCAGTCGTGCCCCTTCAGGGACCAATACCCAGCCATGGAAAGTATATGTGCTAACCGGGAAAAAACGTGACGAGCTGGTGCAGCGTGTCTGTCAGGCGCAAATGGAGCTTTATCAAAATCCGGCACTGGCCGAGCAATATAAAGAAACCTTTGCCTATTATCCCGAACAATGGTTCTCTCCCTATATCGACCGACGCCGTGAAAATGGCTGGGGCTTATATGGTTTGCTGAATATCCAGAAAGGCGAAAAAGAAAAAATGGTGCGCCAGAACCTGCGTAACTTTGAACTGTTTGATGCTCCAGTAGGATTGTTCTTTACCTTGCATAAAGATTTAGGCGTAGGTTCAAAAATGGATATTTCCATGATGATTCAGAACGTGATGCTGGCCGCCAAGGCACGTGGTCTGGATACCTGTCCGCAGGCTGCCTGGAATCATTTTCATAGCATCGTGCTGGATGTATTAGGGGCAGGTGAAGATGAAGAGCTGGTCTGTGGTATGTCACTAGGCTATGCAGATCCAGACCATATCGTAAATACCTTTATTACCCCACGTGTCCCGGTAGAGGAATTTGCCGTTTTTGTAGATGAATAAGATTAGATAAGCCATGATCCAAGCATCAACTTTGAGCTGCTTGGATCGTCTGACAGAGATAGAAGTCTTGCAGCTCCTTATCTCTGTTTAACTCTAGGTAGTTCTAATTTCAATACAGATCTAAAGGCTATAACCACAAAGATTGCCATTACCAAGGCCATATTGAATAAAGCATCCCACAGCATAAAGTTCAGTAAAACTCCACCCAACAAACCGCAGGCAAATTGCATACTGCCCATAATCGCACTGGCGGTCCCGGCACGCGCACCCTGCTCTGCCATGGCCAGTGCCATCGCATTCGGTCCCACAAAACCAATTGAAGCCACAACAACAAATAAGGCCGCCATAACCAGGACAACAGATTCAATATTCAGATAGCCTAAAACCAGTAAAGCCAAGACACCGATTCCCTGTAAAGAAGCACCTAGTTTTAAACGACTTAATACTGAAAGATATTGGGCCAGATGCTTATTCATGGTCGAGAATAGCATGATTCCCACAGCATTCCCCCCGAAAGCATAAGCAAACTGCTGCTCGGTCAGATGATAATGATCCATCAGAATGGCTGAAGAAGCGCTGATATAGCAGAACATCACCGCTCCAGAAAAACAACCCACCAGCATTGGTCGTCTGAAACTTTCATCCTGAAGAATGGTTCGGTATAAACTCAATACCTGCTGCAAATTCAGTTTAAGACGGCGTTCCGGGGGCAAGGTTTCCTGAAAGAAAAAATGTACACAGACCAGACTAAACAAGCCACAGCCCATCAGCACCAAGAAAATAATATTCCACTCAAAGAACATCAGTACCCATGCGCCGAGACTTGGCGCAATAATCGGTGCAATGGTCGTTACAATCATCATGCTGGCAAAGGCCTGTGCAGCCGCCTGCATATCCAGCCGATCACGAATGGTTGCTCGGGCAACCACGACGCCTACACATCCTCCTAAGGCTTGTAATACCCGTGCTGCAATCAGGCTCCATTCATTCTGTGCAAACATACACAACAGGCTGGCCAGAATATACAGACTCAATCCAAAATAAAGCGGTGGCTTACGTCCAATCCGGTCACTGATCGGGCCATATAGCAACTGCCCAACCGCCAGTCCAAGGAAATATGCTGGCAGACTATTGGAGACCATCTGGGTACTGACACCAAAATCCGCTGCCATTTCTGGCAAGGCAGAGAGATACATATCAATGGATAAAGGACCAAGTGCAGTCAGTGAAGCCAGCAAAATAATCCAGGACATGGCATAAGGCCGTGGTGCTGTCGTATTGGAGTTCATGTAATTAAAGATTTTAATGCGTAGTAGGCAGACAAATTAACATAGCGCATAGTATGATTTACATGGAAATTAAAAGTTATAAATATACTTTTTCTCATATGTATATTCAGCTTTGCAGCAGAGACTGCAAGAGAAAGGATCACCGTTGAAATCTTGGCTCAATCGTCTTAAGCACGCGACTTATAATACGACCCTGATGTATAACCTGCGTATGCTGATCGCTTTTGCAGGCACTGCCTTCGTTCCCTATTTCATGGGACAGCAGTTAATGACTATTCCACTAACTCTGGGGGTGGTGGCCGCAGGTTTAAGCGATATTGATGACCGCTTTTCCGTGCGTATCCTGAATCTGTTCTATACCTATTTAGGCTTCTTCATTACCGCAGTGGCAGTCTATCTGTTATTTCCTTATCCGCTGCTGTTTGCTTCTGCCCTCATTGTTTCTTGTATTGTCCTGATTCTGCTTGGCTCGCTTGGTCGACGTTATGCCACGATTTCCTATGGCTGTCTGGTGATTTCTGTCTATTCCATGCTGGGGGTTGAACTATTTGATGGATGGTATCAACAGGCGAGCTTACTGCTGATTGGTGCAGTCTGGTATGGCTTTTTGTCGACCCTCAGCTTCCTGCTATTCCCGGCGCGACGTGCACAGGATAATCTGGCCAAGTGTTATGCCTCACTAGGTGATTTCCTTTATGCCAAATCGAATCTGTTCGATGTTGATATGACGGCAAAAAGTTATCAGCAAAGCATGATCGAGCTGTCACTGGAAAATGGCAAACTGATTTCAATTTTTAATGAAATGAAGACTGTTCTTTTGACCCGCCTGAAAGGTGACCGTGGTCAGAAAGATACCCGTCGTAGCCTGCAATACTATTTTGTGGCACAAGATATTCACGAGCGTGCCGATTCTGCGCATATTGATTATCAGAAACTGGCCAAAATTTTTGAACATAGCGACATTTTGTTCCGTTTTCAGCGCATCCTGTCGATTCAAGGCAAAGCCTGTAAAGACCTGAGTGAAAGCATTCAGCAACGCAAAACCTATAAACATAATAAACGCTTCAAACATGCCTTTGAAAACCTGAGATTGTCCCTGGAAAAATTGCGTACAGAACAGCAGTATGATCAGGTCTGGATCAATGCCCTATTTGCCTTATTCCAGAACCTGAAATCCATTGATGCGCAGTTACGCAACCTGGAAACTGAACGTAATATCAAATTTGATCGTGCTAAACATATTGAAAACCAGCTCAAAGATGACGACCTGAAAGGCTGGGAAGATATCAAGATTCGGGTCAAGCAGCATCTGACACCTGAATCCGTGTTGTTCCGTCATGCTATTCGCCTGTCGATTGTGCTACTAATCAGCTATATCTTTGTCCAGCTGACCGATATTGAGTATGGTTACTGGATTTTGCTGACCGCTCTATTCGTCAGCCAGCCAAACTTTAATGCTACCAAACGCCGCTTACGTTTACGTATCGTTGGAACACTGGCAGGTATTCTTTTAGGTTATGCCATTTTGTACTTTATTCCTTCTGTCGAAGGACAATTATTGCTGCTGATTTTGAGTGGGATTCTGTTCTTTGAATTACGTAGTAAACAGTATGCACAGGCCACTGCCTTCATTACCATTCTGGCCCTGATCAACTTTAACTTGGACGGTATGGGCTTTGCCGCAGCTATTCCACGTATGATTGATACCCTGATTGGCTGTGCGATTGCCTGGTTTGGCGTGAGCTTTATCTTCCCGGATTGGAAATTCCGTCGCTTGCCACGCAGCATTAGCCGTAGCCTGCAGGCAGAATGTGACTACTTGAGTGAAGTAATCGAACAGTATAAATCTGGACGGAATAATGGCCTGACCTACCGCGTGGTACGTCGTGCAGCTCATAATACCGATGCGGAAGTGGCTTCCCTGATCTCAACTTTGGCCACTGAACCTGACTTTGACCCAGTGCAAAAATCACAGGCTTTTGAGTTCCTGTGCCTGAATCATACTTTTATCAGTTATATTGCCGCGCTGGGTGCGCATCGTGAAAAAATTCAGGATCAGGATGTGCTGGACTTGCTGGATCAAGCCCTAGAAAATATTCGTGGTGCCCTGCTTTATGATGAAGTCCCTGACCTAAGCACCCAGAATATGATCCAGAATATTCGTCAGCGTCTGTCACAACAGCAGGAAGAAGACCAGAAACCATTGATCATTTTGCAGCAACTGTCTTTAATGTTTAGTATCTTGAAGCAATTGAGTCAGTTAAAGCAAACTTTGAGTCACGAACGTGATGAACAGGCTACTGAATTGGCCTCATTATAATTTGGCCGATTTTGGAACAATATACTCACTGAATCAGCACAATTAATGCTAAACTTTTTACAGTTTTAAATCTGTTAATTTCATTATGACCGCGAAAAATTTATACGCTTATACCCTACAGCCTGTGAACTATGAAATTTCAGAAGCTGAGCAACGTCATGCTCAGCTGATGATCTGGCGTAGTACCAATAAAATTGGCATGAAAGCCTGGCTGATCATGGGTGCTATTGTTGCCTTGTCTATTCTGGGAATTATCCTGATCAAGAACTACTCAACAGTTATCTGCTGGGTGGCGATTGTCTGTGTAGTACTGTATTACCTGATCCGTACTTTCGGTCTGGAATGGTATGTTAAACGCAAGATGAATGAATTTCCGGTACAGGAAATTAAAGGCATCCGTCTGGGCGTACAGCCACATGGTATTGTGATGCGCCAGAAAATGGGCATGCAGGAAGGTGTGGGTGCTATTGGCTGGAAAGACATTTATGAATGGTATAACACGCCAGAATTCATGCTGATCAATTTTAAAGTCAAAGGTCAGCAAGGTGCTTATATCCTGCCTAAACGTTTAGACAGTAAAAATTTCTCTTTCGCGACCATTCGCAAGCATCTGCAAGAAGAAGTGGGCGCGCCTAAAGAAATCTAAGACACATCCCGGTTTTAAAAGACCTCCTGTTTCAACATGGAGGTTTTTTTATGTCTATCTTTTATCCGACTCATCGACACAAATGATAATGAGAATAAATATTATCATCATAATCTATAATTTATTCTGATTCTTCAGTTATAATTTGCCTACTTTTACACATACCACCATAAATCTGACCATCATGTTTAAAAAGACATTTTTCCAAATCCACTGGTTTCTGGGGATTACTGCAGGTTTGATTCTCTCGATTATGGGAGTCACAGGTGCTATTTATTCTTATGAGCCGCAAATCTTAAAATGGATGAATAGCGACAGTTATACTGTACAGGTTCAAGAGCGAGACAAGCTTAGCCCTGCCCAGCTGTATCAGCATTTCCAGAACCAGAACCCTGAAATGAAAATTAACAGTATTACCGTGGCACAGGATCCAAGTGCCTCCAGTACGGTCAATATTGCGAAAGAGGGAGCACGTCGTGGTTATAACATGATGGTCAACCCCTACACGGCTGAAGTCTTACCTGAAATTAAAGGCCGTGAATTCTTCCAGTTTGTACAGCAGTTACATCGTAATTTAACAGTAGGTCCCGTTGGTAAACAGATTACCGGTGCCTGTACCCTGATGCTGATCTTTTTCGTCCTGTCTGGCCTGTATTTACGCTGGCCAAAACGTCATTCAATTAAGCAATGGCTGGCAGTGAAGCCGCAACTGAAAGGCCGTAACTTTATCTGGGATCTGCATGCAGTGGTGGGTACCTGGGTGGTGATTTTCTACCTGATTCTGGCTTGTACCGGTCTTACCTGGTCTTATGGCTGGTGGCGTGATGGTATGTATAAAGTTCTGGGCGTAGAACGTCCACAACCAGAAATGCAGGCCAATGGCGGTCGCGGCGAAGGCGGGCCACGTGGTGAACGCGGTCCTCGTGGCGATGGTGAAATGCGAGGTGAAGGTCGCCAAGGTGGTGAGCGTGGACCTCGCGGTGAAGGTGAAATGCGTGCCGAAGGTCGTTCAGAAGGCGAACGTGGTCCTCGTGGTGAACGCGGACAACGTGGTGAAGGCCGTGAAGAAGCTGGCATGAGCCCAGAAAGTATTTCACGTGCGCTGGATCAGAGCTGGACTGGCTTCAGTACTCAATTTGCAGGCAAATATTCGACTGTGACATTTAACCTGCCAAAAAAACCGGATGGTGAAATGCAGTTGAGTTTTGTTGACCCTGTGGCACAACATGAACGTGCCCGCAACAATGCGACTTATAATTATCGCAGTGCTGAATTTACCGAAGTCCAGCTCTATGAAGATAAAAAGCTCAATGAAAAAATCATGAGCAGCATGTTACCGGTACACCGTGGCAGCTTCTTTGGTCCTGTGTACCAGTTCCTGGTCATGATTGCTGCATTATTAATGCCATTGTTCTTCGTGACTGGCTGGATGCTCTATCTGAAACGTCGCAAGCAGAAAAAACTTACTCTGGCTGCACGCCAAGGCGCAACTGCCCTGCCTCTGGATCCAAATGCTAAGCCTTGGCTGATTGCGTATGCCTCACAAACAGGTGTTTCTGAGCAACTGGCATGGCGCACAGCTACTGCCTTACAGGAAGCACGTCAACCTGTCACCGTTAAAGCAGTACAGCAACTAAGCCTTGAAGATCTGCAACAAGCAGAACAGGTTCTATTTGTAGCCAGTACTTATGGCACAGGTGAAGCACCTGACCTAGCCTCCTCTTTTGAAAAGAAAATTTTGTCTGCCAAAGCGGATCTTAATCATCTCAATTATGCAGTTTTGGCTCTAGGCTCCCAGGAATATCCTGATACCTATTGCAGCTTTGGTCATCGGATCGACCAGTGGTTACAACAGAATGGTGCCAAGCAGCTCTTCAAGACCATTGAAGTGGATAATGCCAATAATGAGCATATCCAGCAATGGACCAATGCCCTTGCCCATGTGACCCAGTTTGAATTGCAGGATATGGGTATCGATAAAACCTTCGATCAATGGACTTTGAGCAAACGCGAATTACTGAATCCAGACAGTCTGGGGGCACCTGCGTTCAATATTGAACTGGTTCCACAGCATGAAGCCGTGTGGCAGGCAGGCGATATTGCCGAAATCCAACCAGGAAACAGCCCTGAACGTATCCGTGCATTTATAGAGAAATACCGTATTGCCGCGGGTACACAGGTGCCTTCTCTGAAGCAAAGTATCGAACAGGCACTTTGGGATCGTGACCTGACTCAGGTTGATCCTTTTGATTCAGTAGATGAGCTATTACAGCAATTACCGGCTCTGGCTACACGTGAATATTCGATTGCCAGTATTCCAAGTCAGCAAGTGTTACGTCTGGTCGTACGCCAGCAATCCGATGCGCAAGGTCAGTTAGGTCTGGGCTCAGGCTGGTTAACACAGCATACTGCCTTAAATTCACCGATTGCCCTGCGTATTCGCAAGAATGAATCTTTCCATCTGATTGCAGATAACCGTCCGATTATCTGTATTGGTAATGGTACCGGAATCGCAGGTTTGATGAGTTTACTCAGTGCGCGTAACCGTCAGGACTATACTCAAAACTGGCTCATCTTTGGTGAGCGTCAGCGTGCACATGATTTCTTCTTTGAAGAAACCATTCAGGCTTGGCTGCAAATGGGTACATTAAAACGACTGGACCTTGCTTTCTCTCGTGACCAGCAGGAAAAAGTTTATGTGCATCATAAATTGCGTGAGCAAGCTGAAGAATTGAAACTCTGGGTCGCTCAAGGCGCCGTGATTTATGTGTGTGGTAGCATTAATGGCATGGCCAGCGATGTCGATCAGGCTCTGATTGATATTCTCGGTGAAAGCACAGTAGATCAATTACGTCTGGATGGTCGTTATCGTCGTGATGTATATTAAGATCAGCTGATCTATAAAAAACCGGGCTTCATGCCCGGTTTTTTTATTAATAATATAGAAGAAGAGATAAGAAGATTAATAAAAATATGAATATCCGAATATCCAGCCAACTTAAACGAAGTCTCAGTCTGATCTTTGGTTTGATCCTTGGCATCAACAGCCTCTGGTTAATGAGTCAGGGACAAAGACATTTCGGTGTTCTTTTGCCAATTTTCATTAGCGTAGCACTGATCCTGTATGCTTTGCTCTTTTCAAACATTCAACGCTGGAAACAGCATTCCAGATTTAGAATCTGGTTCTGGAACAGTCTCTGGGCTGGATTTCTACTCTGGATGATCAGTGTTGCAATCTTCTTTGCTTATATCCAGATGTCTATTCATACACATGAATCTACACAGCCTCCTGCCGCTATTCTGGTTTTAGGCAGCGGGATTACGAATGGACAACCCTCACCCATCTTAAAAAGCCGTCTGGATACTGCAGCACAATATGCAGCACACTATCCAGATACTTTAATGATTATGACAGGTGGGCGTAATTATCGGGAAAGGCAAAGTGAGGCTGAAGTCATGCAACACTATATCAACACCACCTATCCAGAACTCATCAACCCCATCCAACTTGAAGATCGAAGCAGAAGTACTGCTCAAAACCTGATGTATTCTCAAGTGATATTGGAACAACAAAATATAAGTCAAAATGATCCGATTGTGATTGCAACCAGTGATTTTCATAGTCCCCGTGCACGTGCCATTGCTAGACACCAAGGCTATCAGCAAGTGATTAGTTTGAGTGCCAGTACTCCCCTTTATCTGCGCTATAACTCCTGGTTAAGAGAATATTTTGCCTTTTTGAGCGGCTGGCTACTCAATGAATATTCACTATTTAAATAAGTGACTTAAATTACTAAATTAATTTAAACGGATATGCCTTGGCGAAGGGATCGCTGGATTTTTGAATAGTTCAGGTTTCTGTACATAGACCTGATACAGGTAATTTTTAAGATCCAGCAAAAGTTTTTCAGGCGCAACCAGAATATTCTGCCCTTCCGGTGTCAGATCCAATGACACAATAGTGCTTTCCTGACGTAAGAAAGGAATGACCTTTTCAACAAAATCTTTGAGGGTAATTTCCTGAATCTGGTAATTGGCCCAGTTATCTTTAATGAGTAGTCTGGCCAGACCTTTGCTTTGCCAGGTTGCGAAAGCACGCTGTCCTGTCGGCGTAGCACATAAAGCCCAACCCTCTTGGTAAAGTGCAAAAATGCCACCTTGGGCAACAATAGCTTCAATAAAATTTTTATAAACTTGTAGCGGATCGTAGGCAGTATTTTGCGATTTGATCGCTGCCTTGCGCTGATATGGATTTCTCATAGTCTGAAATCTTCAAATTATTATAGACTTCAAATTCTATGAAATATTGAGGATTTAGGCAAGAAAGATATGGTGGGCGCTGACGGGATCGAACCGCCGACATTCTGCTTGTAAGGCAGACGCTCTACCAACTGAGCTAAGCGCCCTGAGGAATAAAAACAACACTGTTGTTTTTATGACGCAAGAAAGAAAATCTTGCTTGAAACACATTTTTCACATCAGGGAATGAAAAATGGCGCAGCGGACGGGACTCGAACCCGCGACCCCCGGCGTGACAGGCCGGTATTCTAACCAACTGAACTACCGCTGCATCGCGTATATCTTTAGAAGATATGGTGGGCGCTGACGGGATCGAACCGCCGACATTCTGCTTGTAAGGCAGACGCTCTACCAACTGAGCTAAGCGCCCTTAAAGGGTCAAACTGTTTGATTCTTAGGATGGCGCAGCGGACGGGACTCGAACCCGCGACCCCCGGCGTGACAGGCCGGTATTCTAACCAACTGAACTACCGCTGCATCACAAAAAATCTGGTGGGCGCTGACGGGATCGAACCGCCGACATTCTGCTTGTAAGGCAGACGCTCTACCAACTGAGCTAAGCGCCCTCAAAAGGTCTATTATGTAAATGGCGCAGCGGACGGGACTCGAACCCGCGACCCCCGGCGTGACAGGCCGGTATTCTAACCAACTGAACTACCGCTGCACTTACACAATGTCGCTATTGTGGCAAACGATTCATCAAGAACTTAAAGTGGCGCAGCGGACGGGACTCGAACCCGCGACCCCCGGCGTGACAGGCCGGTATTCTAACCAACTGAACTACCGCTGCACTATAAGTGTCTCAACTTTGAAAGAAGCTTGGTGGGCGCTGACGGGATCGAACCGCCGACATTCTGCTTGTAAGGCAGACGCTCTACCAACTGAGCTAAGCGCCCTTTCAAATCGACTTCATCGCTTGATGAGGTGCATTATAGAGAATCTTCACAGACTGTCAAACGCTTTTCTGACTGTTTTCTGCTTTTTCGGTGTGAGTGATTAAAAAATAGGTTGATTGTTAAAAAAAACAACACTTTTTGTTTATTTTTTAAGTCTATACCGATTTTTTAAGGATACTCTCTAAAACTAAAAGCCGGATTTTTACGGTTTTACTCATGAAAATTGAGACCTGAACATACAACAGACTTCAGTATTGCTGAAAGATTATACAAAGCCCAACTCACCGCAACGTTGTGATCCTGTAATCTTTATTTTAAAAGCTTACAGCCCTGTAAAAAACAAATCGATGACTTTTATTGGCGGGCTATAAATCCTGTTTCTAAGTCTATTTGTCTATAAAAGTAGAGTACATAGCTGATCCATGCCCACTTTTACTTTTACATCCATAAATAAAAGATATTTCAATTAATTTTAAATCCACTACAAATCTTCTTAGGTCATTTAAACAGTCAGATTCAGCGGCTGTTCTGAAATATAGACCAGAGCATCTTCATTCACCAGTTCAAACAGCTCGGCCACATCCGTATTCCGCATGCGGATACAGCCATGTGACATTGCAATACCCATCGGCTCGGAATCAGGCGTACCATGAATATAGATATAACGTTGATAAGTATCACAGCCCTCACCTTGGTTAAACCCTTCTTCAAGCCCACTTAGCCATAAGATCCGGCTGAGAATCCAGTCTCGCTGCGGGAACTGCTGTGCCAGTTCTGCATTATAAATTTCACCTGTCGCTTGACGAGCAATAAACACACTATTTAAAGGTGCCTGCTGGCCAAACTTTTCAGCGACTTTATGCCAGCCACGAGGCGTCTTGCCACTATTTTCTGTTTCACCAATGCCATTCTTACCCGTAGAAATCAGGTACTGCTTATCATATTTTGGCAAATATAGTTTTTGTTGGGCGAGATCAATCAGGATTTCTGCCTGATCCAGCTGCAAATGGCTCATGACTTCTCTTTCTCTGTCTTAATAGTTTCTAGTTCTACTTTCTTTGTGGCCATGTGTTCTGGATGGATTATGTCCTGAACCGGTTCAGGCCGACGCCATAACCAGATTGCCACAATCAGCATGGTCACATCAGTAAAGATTTTGACTGCCAACGGTGCTGTCGTAAATAACATGATAATGCCACTGATGACCATCATGATACTGGCCAGCCATTTGGCCTTGCGTGGCACAGTACCATTGGCACGCCAGGCTCTTAAAGTCGGACCATATTTTGGATGATTCAGCAGCCATGCATCCATTTGCGGCCAGCCTTTAGATGCCGCCCAAGCCGCCAGAATTAAAAATACTGTTGTTGGCATGCCGGGCAAGATTGCACCGATAAAGCCCAGTACGACAAACAGTACGACCAGGCTTCGCCAAAACAATATTTTCATAAATCGATCCTACCCACAAAATTAGGGGTAGTATAAAGTGTTTTTAAAATCTGTCCGTTGTATTTGTGCACTTTTCACAGGATGTGCTATGCCCTTTTCCAGTCTAAATCATCATCTTGTAGAAGCATGGCAATATTATCAGCATCCTTTGGTGCGGCAACTGGCATTTGCTGTCGGCAGTCCAAACCTTCTGTCTCAAATTCCAGACGAACTCGAAGTCGTTCATGCTTTTGAATTACATGATTTTGAGACTTGGCAACATCACCTGCAAAATTATCATCCACGTCTGAAATATCTGGACCAGCATCCAGAAGAGCTGGAGCAATTCGTGCAGCAGCTTAAAAGCACCCGACTGGGTCTGCGCTTTGAAATGCTGGTCTGGTTCTGGCTGCTGGATGATGCCTATCATCCTTATAAGCTTTTAGGTCATAGCATTCAAAAAATTGACGGCGCTAAAACGCTGGGTGAACTGGATTTTCTGTTACTCAATACAGAGACTGGTCTGACCGAACATTGGGAAGTGGCGCTGAAATACTACCTCGCAGAAGCCGATTTTAGGCTGCCAAACTGGTATGGCCTGAACCGCACCGATACTTTAATCCGTAAAATGAAGCATTTTACCCAGAAACAGTTTCAGTTTGATGAGGCTCTGGATCAGCAGATTGATCAGCGTTTCTGCATGTTAAAAGGCCAGCTTTATCTTCCAGTACATCGTGCGGATCAGACATTGCCTGGCTGGGTTAATACCCAACGTCGCATAGGATTATGGGGCCAGCAGATTCCCGACCCAGCGGCTAATTTCTATCGTTTGCAACGTCATGAATGGATTTATCCCAATGCGCAGATCAGCAGTTCAAGTCCCTATTGGTGGACAAATGGACTTTATAAAAAGGCTGATCAAGAGGATTTTTATATGTATCGCAGCCCGCTTCTGCTGCCCTTTCCTGCGCATAAACCCTTTTAAAACATTACATTTATTAACCGAAGCACTATGAAAACCACATATTTTTTATGTCGTATATTTTCTAATCTTAGTTCCACATCATAATAATTTTATTATCGATAATACGGAGATGATGATGAAAAAAATTCTTGCTGCTTCATTGGTAATGGCTTTTGTTTTAACTGGCTGTAACACTGTCAAAGGTGTGGGTAAAGACGTTTCTAAAGCAGGCGAAGCTGTAACAGGCACTGCAGAAAAAACTTCTGAAGAAATCCGTCAAAACTAAACTCTTTCTAGCTTCTCCACAAACCCTATCTCAGATAGGGTTTTTTTATGCGGAACATTCACATTACAGGCCATATTCGCCTATCATAGAGCCGACAAATTTATCGACTTATGAATTCACCATATGACATCTTCCGCGACTCTTGATTTAAGCCTGCAATTATTACGTCAGCCTTCTGTGACCCCTATTGATCATGACTGCCAGAATATCATGGCAGAACGTTTGAAGAAGGTAGGGTTCAATATTGAATCAATGCGCTTTGAAGATGTTGATAATATTTGGGCGCGTAAAGGTACTGAAGGCCCTGTTTTCTGTTTTGCTGGCCATACCGATGTTGTACCGACCGGCAATCTGGATGCTTGGAACTCTGATCCTTTTGCTCCAGAAATTCGTGATGGCAAGCTATATGGCCGTGGTAGCGCTGACATGAAAACCGCCTTGGCTGCAATGATTGTAGCCACTGAACGTTTTGTCGAAAAATATCCAAATCACAAAGGTTCAATCGCCTATCTAATTACTTCAGATGAAGAAGGTCCATCGATCAATGGTACGGTAAAAGTGATTGAAACTCTGGAAGCGCGTAATGAGAAAATTACCTGGTGTCTGGTAGGTGAACCATCAAGTACCAACAAACTAGGTGATATTGTCAAAAACGGTCGTCGCGGCTCTTTAAATGCCAACTTAACTGTCAAAGGCAAACAGGGGCATGTAGCTTATCCGCACTTAGCAGTGAATCCAATTCATACAGCATCTAAAGCCATTGCGGAACTGTGCGAAACAGTCTGGGATAATGGCAATGAATACTTCCCTGCGACGTCTTTCCAGATCTCAAATATCAATGCCGGCACCGGTGCAACCAACGTTGTTCCAGGCACCATGAATTTGCTCTGCAACTGGCGTTATTCAACTGAAGTGACTGCTGAAGAACTAAAGGCACGTATGCTTGAAATTCTGGATCGTCATGGTGTGGACTATGATATTTCATGGACTTTATCTGGCCTGCCATTCCTGACACCGGTCGGTGAGCTGGTGAATGCCGCTAAAGATGCCATTTTAACTGTGACTGGTACTGAAACTGAATTATCAACTTCAGGCGGCACCTCAGATGGTCGTTTTATTGCGCCTACCGGTGCACAGGTGCTGGAACTCGGTGTACTGAATGCCACAATCCATCAGATTAATGAGCATGTCGATATCGCGGATCTTGAACCTTTGGCTGAAATTTATGAGCAGATTCTAGTGAACCTGTTAGCCAATTAATCACCAGATATAAAAAAAGGAACTCTTATGAGTTCCTTTTTTTATGTGCTTTATAATAAATTACAAGCCAATTGAAGACTGGATATGGCCCATTTGCGGGATGTGAAATAACTGATCCCC
Organism: Acinetobacter sp. CAU_H_60; assembly: GCF_058599385.1. Lineage (NCBI taxonomy): Bacteria > Pseudomonadati > Pseudomonadota > Gammaproteobacteria > Moraxellales > Moraxellaceae > Acinetobacter > Acinetobacter sp. CAU_H_60. Next base: position 2,317,269 of record NZ_CM178653.1, read on the forward strand.
CATACGCACATACTGGAATACTGCTGGGTCAGTCACTTGCTGATCGGCATCAACCACTTCAGAAATACGCAGACGAATGGTTTTCGGCATTTCATTGCACATGAGGGCAAAACGCTGATGCACCTCATCTCCTTCAATCACCAGCGCCACACCACTTTTACGTGCAGGATCATTTACTGCATAAACCGGTAATTGCGCATCATGCCATTCAACCACTTTAACCTGGGTATCACTATCCAGTGCAGACAGGACAATATTTTGTGGTAACAGCATTGGATCTTTGCCGTGACAGTCAATGATATAAGCATCAATAAATCCGGTAGATACCGTAATTAAATGCTGAAGTTCCTGCTGGCTAATCTGATCAGCCATTTTGGCATTAGTCGTATTCTGACTCATTTATGACCCCTGTTTTTCAGCAATTAATTGTTGAATGTTCGCCAGTAATTCAGCTTCCTGGAACGGTTTACCCATATAGTGGGTTACGCCCAAACTGAAGGCACGTTCACGGTGTTTCTCACCCGTACGCGAAGTAATCATGATGATTGGCAGGTCACGGTGAATATCGTGGTGACGGACCAGGTTCGTGACCTCGAAACCATCCATTCGTGGCATTTCAATATCCAGCAGCATCAGATCCGGACGGACATTTTCAAGCTGCTCAATCGCATCGACACCATCTTTGGCGGTGACAATATCATAGCCCTGACGCTCAAGTAGACGCGAGGTCACCTTACGTACAGTCACCGAGTCATCCACGATCATTACCAGACGGCGAGCACTGCCAGAACGTGAACCATCACGTTGATCCTGCATGTGTTTGATACGTTGTGTACCATGGATCTGACGGGCAATATTCTGACCATCCAGGATCAGACAGACCTGACCATCACCAAGAATCGTCGCACCGGTCACTACACCAATATTGGCGAACTGGTGGCCGATTGGTTTCACCACGATTTGTGCACGTGAACCCACTAACTGATCCACAAGCAAGGCAATGGTTTGACCACTATTCCCTTTAATCAGCAATACTGGCAGTGAATGCGCCACATTATTCAGACGTGGAATTGGCTGATTCGATACGAATTCAGACAGGTAACGCAATTTGTAATTGACGCCATCAATCTTGAAGAAATCGTCTTTACTGTTGAAGTAAGTTTCCAGAGTAGATGGTGCAATACGTACAATACGGTCGATTTGCGCCAGAGAAACAGCATATTGCTGATCGCCCACTTTTACCATCAAGGCATCGCTGACTGCTACAGTGGTCGGTACACGAATAGTGAAGGTTGTGCCTTTGCCGACTTCAGAGCTGACAGATACGTGACCGCCCAGCGACTTGATCTCACTTTGTACTACATCCAGCCCGACGCCACGACCTGAAATCTGGGTTACAGATTTAGCAGTACTAAAGCCTGGGTGGAAAATAAATTGCAATAGCTCTTCCGAATCCAGCGTCTGATCTTCTTTGATCAGGCCTTGGCTCAGTGCTTTCTCACGAATCTTCTCAGCATCGATACCTTTACCATCATCACTAAATGAGACGATGACATCTGTACCCTGACGGCTGATATTTAACAGGATTGAACCGACTTCTGGTTTGTTTAAGGCAATACGATCTGCCGTATCTTCTAGACCATGGTCAATCGCATTACGCAGCATATGTTCGAATGGCGTTACCAGACGCTCCAGAATATTACGGTCTAATTCACCTTCACTATTCTGAACAATCAGTTCGGCTGGACGGTTCAAGGTCGTAGAAGTCTGACGTACGATACGTTGTAAACGTGGCAACATCCGGTCAAACGGTACCAGACGGGTACGCATCAGGCTTTCCTGAATCTCGGCCTGAATCCGTGATTGTTGCAATAACAAACCTTCAGTTTCACGAATCTTGTCGGATAAGGTGCTCTTGAAGTCAACCAAGTCCGAAGCAGATTCCGCAAGCGACTTGGACAACTGGTTCAGTGACGAATATTGGTCCATTTCCAGCGGGTCAAAGTCTGCATAACGCGAGTTTTCTGAACCGTGTTTGGCAATAATTTGAGATTCTAGCTCGCCTTCCATTCGGCGCAACTGATCCGCCAGACGCTTGATTGCCAGTTCCATCTCGTTCAGAGTATTACCCAACTGGCCCAAATCCATCTCGATACGCGAACGGTTAATTGCATTCTCGCCTGACAGGTCGATCATCTTCTCAACCAGATCAGCAGAAATACGGATCATCTCGTGACTGGTATCGGTATTACCGGTATCAACCCACTCACCCATCATACGTGGTGGCTCAGTACCATCACCTTCGACAAATTCGAAGCTATTTTCAGTGACCAGTGTTTCTGTTTTAGCCAGACGTTCCGGCAGCTGCGCAGTAACATCCACATAGGCAATCTTTTTCAGGCTGCTTTGGATCTGTTCAAAATTGCTATAGTCACGTTGGAAGATGGCTTGTCTTAACCAGGCCAGTGTTTTTTGCAGCAGTCCATCATAAGCATTCGAGTTAAAGTGATATACCGCAAACTGTTCAAATGTGGTTTCTAGTTCATACGCAATGCTGGCCACCTGTTCATTTTCAACCATGCGCGCCCCCCCCTTGATACTGTGGGCAGCACGTTGTAATTGAAGCAATAAGCTACGGTCACTACGCTGATCGAACCATTGGTTCAGCAGTTTTTCAGTATTGTCGAGAATCTCTTCTGACTCTTCCAGGAAGGTTTCTTCAACAATCGACTTCAGTTCATCTTCTTCAGAGCGTTCTTCTTCTGCTACGACTTCAACTGCTTCAGTTAAGGTTTCAGCTTCAGCAAATTCAACTGGTTCATCTTCTAAGTTTAGAGCCGGTTCTAGATCTGAACTTGTGTCTTCTGATGCAATCTCTTCCGATGCTTCATCCACTGTTTGTTCGGAATCAACAGTAGCTTCTGCATATTCAAATTCGACAACAGGAATCGATGTTTCTACTGGAGCTGCAACAGCTTGACCAGCCACCAATGCCTGAATATTTTGCAGAATCGAAATTGCTTCAACCGCTGGATAATCGATACCTTCATCACGGATCGACTGGATACGGTCAGAAACGTTATCTTGCACCAGACGAATGATTTGAATCAAAGTAGGCGTTACTGCAATCTGCTGACGGATGATTCGCTCATAAATACTTTCCAGTTCGTGCGAGATCGAACCGATATGAGAAGCGGTAATCATGTTTGCACCACCTTTTAAGGTGTGCAAATGACGCATCAGGTTATTCAGTGAAGTCGTATCATCCTGCTTTTTACTCCAGGTATTCAGATCTTCATCAATATCTACCAGTAATTCATCCGCTTCTTCCAGGAAGATATTCAATAGATCTTCATCGAAATCACGCTGAGTTTCTGCGCTGTCGATGTATTGGCGGTCAGAGGCAATACGCTGGCTTAAAGCAGCAAAGTCAATGCTGGCTGGAGTTGCAGCTTCAGGAATAGAAATTTCTTCTGATACTTGTTCCGCTGGTACATTGTCTTCGGCAAAGATCTCCAGATCCTGCTGTACAAATGCAGCAAGTTCACTCAAGGTTTTTTGCGTATCATCATTTAAAATGACACGTTGACCTGCTGCCAGGGTGTCGAATAAATGAATGAATTCCTGATGTGCCTGGGCAAATAGCTCATAGGCATAATCGCTGTTCAGCAGTACCGGTTTTTCCAGCAAAGCATCATAGGCAGATTTTAAATCTGTCGTAAACTCATGAATGCCCAGTGCGGCACGGTTATCTGTATGTGCAAGCAGCTCAGCAGCTTGCTCGCTTAAAGCCTGAATATATTCTGGATAATCGACTTTAGCGCGTTTATCGAATTCAAACTCGGCATCCAGTAACAGGTCAATCTCCAGTTCAACCAGCTTGGTCACCAGACCTTGGGTTTCAACTGTTTCCGTTTCAGTGGCTGCGAAGCCATAATCATTCCAGACACGCTCAAAAGTCGCATACACTGCTGCCAGTTTGCTGTTATCGCTCTGACGCAATAAATGCAGATAGTCACTGACGAATTCAGCATACTGAATCAGTACAGCAGTTTCTTTTGAAGTAGAGGCAATTTCATCCTGAAGCAGCGTTTTAAACAGATGTTCTACTTTAGAGCTGGCCTCGAAGATTTCTTCGATCTGTGCCATGGACGAACTGCCGCGCAAAGTATGAATAGCACGAATCAATGCATTATAATCCTGCACTTTTTCATTTTCGCTACGCAGGAACTTGGCAATCGTTTCGAGATGCTCTTCCGCTTCCTCGATAAAGATTGCCACGGTTTCTTCTACATCACTGCGTGCAGCATCTTCAGTTTCGGCTTTTTCAAGCTCAAGTTCTGTTGTGTTTGTTTCTATTGTTGCAGTTGTATCTTGGTCTTCAGTCGAATCACCTAGCTCAAGACCTGTGATCTGACCTTCAGCAGTCAGACTGTCTGCCAGTTGCAAGAGTTCTTCTAAAGCCGGTTCAGGTGTCATTTGTTGTTGTAATTGCTGACCTAAAAGCACGACTGGGCGAAGGTCAACATCGAGTTCCTGCACCTGTTTGAATTTTGGATATAAAGTAAACTGGTAAATATTCAATACAGCTTTGGCATACTGTTGAATCGTAGGCGTTAACTGGATTGAACCTGAAAGTACCCGGTTTAAGGTATCTTCCACTGCCCATGCAATTTCACCCGCAGATTTAGCCCCCACCATACGGCCTGAACCTTTCAGGGTATGAAAATGGCGGCGAATGGTTTTCAGGTTTTCCTGATGAGCCGGATCACTCAACCATTCTGGAAATAAAGCATTTAACTCAACGAAAATCTCTTCGATTTCCTCGACAAAAATTTCAAGAATTTCTGCATCTTGATCAAGATAACTGTCTTCAGGAAGCGTTGTCGTTTCAACTAAATTTTTTAATATTTCTTTCATAGCTAATGCTTCTTACGTTGTGCCGCCAAGAAGGGCGCTCAAACTTAATTGTGACCGTCACGCGAGACCTAACCTTAATAGTCAGGTCCATCTTGTCGAGGCTTTATCTGTATTTCTGAATGTGCCTCAACCTGGGTTAAGGCACACTCCCCTCATACTTTCTGACTTTATTCTGGTAGTTTAAAGTCAGATACAGATTCACGTAATGCATCGGCCATGTTCGCCAATTCAGATACCGAACGTGCTGTATCGAAGGTTGCACTCGTAGTTTGTGAAGTAATTTCCTGTACGACATTCATCGTGGTCGCAATATGACCCGCAGATGCAGACTGAAGTTTCGCAGCATCGGAAATATTCGCAATCAGTTTTGCCAGGTTATTCGATACGGTCTGAATCTCATCCAGTGCCACACCGGCATCTTTAGACAGGTTCGCACCACGTACAACCTCGGCTGTGGTTTGTTCCATTGAAATTACGGCTTCGTTGGTATCCGTTTGAATGGTTTTTACCAGGCCTTCAATCTGTTTGGTTGCAGATGCAGAACGTTCCGCAAGACGCTGGACCTCATCCGCTACCACGGCGAAACCACGACCAGCTTCACCCGCCATCGACGCCTGAATCGCTGCGTTCAATGCCAGGATGTTGGTTTGGTCGGCAATATCGTTAATCAGGGCTACGATGTTACCAATTTCTTGTGAAGATTCACCCAGACGTTTAATACGTTTAGAAGTTTCCTGGATCTGTTCACGAATCGTATCCATGCCTTCAATTGAACGGTGTACAACGTCTGCACCATTCGCAGCAATTTGTACTGAACGTTCCGCAACGACTGCAGATTCTTCCGCGTTGGCAGATACCTGGTCAATTGACATCGCCATTTCGTTAATCGCAGCAGATGCACCGGCAATTTCTTGCGCCTGATGTTCAGATGCTTCTGCTAACTGGTTGGTAATGCTTTGAGTTGTCGCTGTATATTGCGCAACTTCCTGAGAAGTTTCAGTAATACGAGATACCAAGTCACGTAACTGGTCGATCGCGAAGTTAATCGAGTCGGCGATCGCACCGGTAAAGTCTTCCGATACTGTTGCATATGAACGCAAGTCACCATCCGCAAGGTCGGCAATCTCGTCCAGTAAACGTAAAATCGCATTCTGGTTACGGTCATATTCTTCTTGAAGACGGGTTACACGCTGTTTATCCGATGCACCACGTAGGGTTAACAGGCGGAATACACACAGTAGGAAGCCGATCAATAACAGAATTAACAGTACCGCTGGAACGATTGTTTTCAGACCAGAGTTACCAGACAGTTTGTTCAGGTTATCGAGCAGGACATCCGATTGCGAGAAAATTGACGCAGATGCCTGACGTACTTTTACGATTTGCGCAGAGTTTTTCAGGATTGTCGCAGATGCTGATTCAAGTACATCATCATATTCCGCTTTGATGCCTTCCAGAGACTCGCGCAGGTTTGGATCAGTAATACGTTGTACACCCAGTTCAGCAGAACCGTTTAACTGTGCATTTAAGTATGAACCGAAAGTTTCGGTATCGGCACTGAAGTCATCCGCTGATTCACGTGAACCGTCGTTACCAGTCAATACCAAGCTGATCGAACGTAAAATACGTTCCGCAATGAATACCTGGTTTTTCGCAATGACCACCTGGTTAGACGGCATGTCTTGACGCGCCATCTGGTCGACCATCAAGTTATATTCGGCCTGAATCCCCGGGATCGCTTCACCAATTGCGATGTTGGTGTCATATAACTGGTTAATGATTTTTTGTTGCGATGCAATCAGGTCAATACTAGAAGACACTTCTGTCCACTGTTTATCTACTGCTTGCAGCGCTTCATTATTGGAGTGAATATTTTTTACAGTCTCAAGGTTTTCCGCAAAAGCTTTTTGAGAATCTGTCAGGTTTTTCATCGCCTCAGGTGTACCAGAAGCCGTTGCTTCAGTCGCCTGTCGAGAAATAGTTTGTGAAAGCAGACGTAAATCACCTAGACTTTGTGTCAGCTGGTTGGCACGTGGCACACTGTAGAAAAGATACAATAAAGTGATGGTTGCCGCTAACAGACAGCCGGCTGCACCATAAATAAACGGTTTAGACTTTTCACTATCACCAAATACACGTGACAACTGATCTGTTTGTGATTGAATCTTGGATAAAAAAGTATTGCCACTTTTGCGGCTACCTTCACCTGTATTTTTCTTTTTAAGTTTAAAGCCCATGCAGCCTCTCCCCGATTTACGTCTTTATTACTTTCGTGCGCGACGTTTAATTTATAAATTTTATAGATGCGTTCATAAATTTTGGATTTTGCAACAGACGACTGAATAAGAACACATGCCATTGCTGGTTATGCTGGTGGAAAAATCCCTGACAGTATTCTTGTAAGTTATTATCCAATTCAGTTGTTTTAGAAAAAAAACTTTTCTTATTAAAATGTTGTATACCCAAAACTTGATCAACGACCAAACCGACATATTGGTCATTATGGTGAATACATAATACTTTTTGAGTCGGTGAAAACTGGCTACTTTGTCCTGATACATATTGAGTCAAATCAGAAACTGATAATAACCTTCCCCGAATATTGGCCAATCCTAACACCCATGACTGAGTATTAGGAACTGGCGTATATTTTGGAGGATAGATCACTTCGGATACTTCCCCCAGCGGAGCAACAAAATATTGCCCCATCATCTCAAAAGCAATGCCTGACCATCGGTTGACTTCATTTTCATTAGAAACGTAGTTTTTATTTCCCCGTTTCGCAATGCGAAGCAATTCGATAAATCCATTTGCTGCCATAGAGCTTATCCTGCGTTGAGGTGGTGCTTAATCACTTCAATCAACTGTTTTTCATCTACCGGTTTTGTAAGATAATCTGCGGCACCCTGACGTTTACCCCAAACGCGGTCAGTGGCCTGATCTTTGGTACTTACAATTACAATCGGAATATGCTTGGTGGTTGCACCACGTGCAATTTGACGTGTTGCCTGGAAGCCATTCACGCCTGGCATGACCACATCCATCAATACCAGATCTGGCAACTCAGCCTGAGCCATGGTTACCCCATCTGCACCATTGGATGCTTCAATCACCTCAAAGCCGTGTTTAGAAAGAATCTCTCTAAAACGGAATGTTTCTGTCGGTGAGTCATCTACGATTAAGATACGCGCCATGCCAATTCCCCTAAAAAAATCAATTATTAAGCACTAATATGGTTACGGATTGCGTTAAGCAATTCATCTTTACTGAAAGGTTTAGTCAAGTATTCGTCCGAACCAACAACACGACCTTTGGCCTGATCAAATAAGCCATCTTTACTCGAAAGCATAATCACAGGAATATTCTGATAATTTTGAGAATTTTTAATCAACGCACAAGTTTGATAACCATCTAGACGAGGCATCATGATGTCTACAAATACGATGTCTGGATTGGCTTCTGCGATTTTTGACAAAGCTTCAAAACCATCTACCGCAGTCACAACTTCATATCCTTCGCGCTGTAGAAGAGTTTCTGCTGTACGACGAATGGTCTTTGAGTCATCAATGACCATAACTTTTAGATTTTGGAATTTATCGTCCATTTTGACCCTTCCCATTTTAGAAACGATGTGCCATAAGGCTCATAGGATTATTTTATTACGATCGATAAACATTTTTAACACAAATCTACTTGTATTATCAATGAACATTTTCTACACAAGTGTGCATAAATGGCGGATTTTCATTAACCATTTCACATTTTTATTTTGTCATTGCTTTTTTTTTGACTGATGGTAGTTTTTAATTCGTGAATTTGAGTCTAATATAGCATTATTATTACTTTAAAATAAGTAATTTAGTCAACTTTCAATTGGGGAGCCAATGATGAGTCAGTTTTCAGAAAAACTTGCTTTCATTGATAAAAATAAAATGACTGGCCGATTCATATTTGCAGTGACACTTTTTCTTCAGGTCACCATTTCTTATGCCTCAACTAACCAGCCACCAAAAGCCACCTGGTACCGCTATTATGATAATAAAGGCGTGGCCAATATCAGCACTAACGTTACCCCCAACCATATCCGCTATGGCTATGAGGCACTTGACCAGAATATGCAGGTCATTAAACGTGCACGTCCTTATAATGTCGATAAAGATATTAAACAGGCGCCGCAACGTGCCCAGCAAGCCCAGCGCATCGCAGAAGATCAAAAACTGAAACGTGCCTACACCAATAGCCATGTTGCTCTACAAAAAAAGAATGAAAGTCTGAGCCAACTTAAAAAACAGATTGCCTTTCAGCAAGAGCAGATGAAACAGTTGCAGCAAGACCGGGTCATGTTTGTACGCCAAGAACGTGAATATTTACGTAAAGGTAATAATCCCCCGGCATCTTTAAAAGCCAACCTTGAAAACAACCAGAAAAACCTGATTTCTCAAAAAGAAAATATTCAATCTTTACAAACTCGCTATCGAAATATGGAAGCGGAATACGACAGAATTATTGCCCGTTTAAAAGCACTTGAATAAACACAAATAACTTGTTGTTGCTTTAAACGACCACAAGTGAAAAGGATTAATATGCCATTTGCACAGCATTTTCATATTTCAAAGACCCCTTCTTCGCGCTCTGTATTGATGATGAGTGCACTTTGCTTAAGTCTTTTTCTAAGCGGCTGCAATAAAAATGAATCTACACCGCAAGCCGAAAGTCCAGAAACAATTGAACTGATTCCTCAGGATCTGGTTGCCTTAAAAACAGGTACTTCAGTCCAGAAATCCGCATTTACCGGTACTATTCGCGCAGTCAACCAAAGCAGTATTCAGGCACAGGTTTCTGCCACTGCCACCAGCGTTAATGCTCAGGTAGGTGACAATGTATCTAAAGGTCAGGTACTGATTCGCTTAAATAATCAGGATAATGCCGCACGTCTGGCTCAGGCCCGTGCCAATCTGGCATCTACCCAGGCACAGGCCAATCAGGCGCGCAACATGATGCAGCGCAAAAAGCGTCTGCTCGACCAAGGCTTTATCTCTAAAGTTGAATATGAGCAAAGTCAGGTTGACTATCAGGCCCAGGTTGAAAATGTCCGTGCACAGCAAGCCAATGTCGATATTGCCGTAAAAGCCGATCGTGATGGCATTATCACCAGCCCGATTAGTGGCGTGATCACCCAGCGTCAGGTTGAGCCCGGCCAAACCGTGGCGATCGGACAAACCCTGTTTGAAATCGTAAATCCAAACCAACTGGAAATTCAGGCCCGTGTCCCGAGCGAAATGCAGTCCAGCCTACGCTTAGGCAGCAAAATTGAATACCAGATTCAGGGCAATCCAAACACATTTACCGCTGCTATTAGCCGAGTGTCTCCAATTGCTGATCAAGCCAGTCGCCAGATTGAATTCTTCGCCAGACCGAATGAAAGTATTCCCTCTTTAAGTATTGGCTCTTTTGTTGAAGGCAATATTCTGAGTTCTCAACAAGTTTCTGGTCAGATCATTCCCCTCGATACCATTCAGGATATCCAGAATAAACCTTATGTCTGGGTTATTCGCCAGAACAAAATTATTAAAGTGAATGTTCAGGTTCTGGAACAGCGCTATAACCAGAATACGGCAGTGATCCAGGGTCTGGAGACAGGTGATCAGGTCAGTCGCATTCCATTTACCAAGGCAGATCTCAACAAGCCAGTGACGCTGCGTTCCAACTAATCAGACAGGATCATTAATATGTGGTTTACCCGAATTAGTGTGAAGTATCCCGTCTTCACCATTATGATGATGTTCTGTTTGATGGTACTTGGACTAGCTTCCTGGCAGCGTATGGGTGTGGAAGAATTTCCGGATGTTGACTTCCCCTTTGTCGTAATTTATACGAATTATCCAGGCGCCTCTCCAGAAACCGTTGAATCGGAAATTACCAAAAAACTCGAAGACCAGATCAATACTATTTCCGGTTTAAAACAGGTAATTTCACAATCCAGTGAAGGCCTGTCGATGATCACGGCCGAATTCAATCTGGAAGTGCCTTCTACCACGGCGGCACAGGATGTCCGTGACAAGATTGCTTCAGTCACCGCCGAATTCCGTGATGAAATTCAGGAACCAGTCGTCGAGCGTTATGATCCGACTGCCAATGCGATCATGTCGATCGTATTTGAGTCTGACAATATGGGCTTAAAAGCACTGAGTTCCTATCTGGATCAGCGCATAGTTCCACAACTGAGGACTGTTCCGGGAGTAGGTACCGTCAACCTGCTTGGTGATGCACAGCGTCAGATTCGCATTCAGGTTGAACCACAGAAACTGCAAGCTTTTGGCATCGGCGTGGATAGCGTCATCAATACTCTGAAATCTGAAAATATCGAAGTTCCGGGCGGTACATTAAAATCTGGCAATTCGGAACTGGTGATCGAGATTAATTCCAAAGTCCTGCATCCCCTCGCCTTTGGTGATCTGGTCATTGCCAATAAAAATGGTGCACCGATCTTTCTGAAACAGGTCGCAGAAATTGAAGATAGTCAGGCAGAACTTGAAACTGGTGCTTTCCTGGATGGCAAGGCTGCAGTTGCAGTTGATATCCTGCGTAGCTCTGATTCTAATGTCATTGAAGTTGTAGACAGTACCTATAAAACCCTTGAAAGCATCAAATCCCAACTGCCACAAGGAACCACTTTAAAAGTTGTGGTGGATTCTTCAAAAAGTATCCGCGGCACCATTGGTGATGTGGCGCGTACCATTATCGAAGGTGCAGTTCTTGCTGTCCTAATTGTTCTGTTATTTTTAGGTTCTTTCCGCTCAACGGTCATTACTGGCCTCACTTTACCGATCGCTTTGCTCGGAACTTTGACCTTTATCTGGGCTTTTGGTTTCAGTATTAACATGATGACCTTATTGGCCCTGTCTTTAAGCATCGGTCTGCTGATTGATGATGCGATTGTAGTACGGGAAAATATCGTACGGCATACCGATATGGGCAAAGACCATGTTACTGCCGCGCTGGACGGCACCAAAGAAATCGGTCTTGCCGTTCTGGCAACAACACTGACAATTGTCGCGGTATTCTTGCCTGTTGCATTTATGGGCGGGATTATTGGGCGTTTCTTTTATCAGTTCGGTGTGACGGTGAGTACCGCCGTTCTGATTTCCATGTTTGTCAGTTTTACTCTGGATCCAATGCTATCTGCACATTGGGCAGAAAAGAAAAAAGATCCCAATAAAAAGCCGGGACGAATTAAACGCTTCTTTAACTGGATTTCAGGCAAATTAGACAATTTAAGTCATGTCTATGAAAAACTGCTGAAACTGGCTTTGCGCTTTAGATTCATTACTATTGTAATTGCAGTGGCTTCTCTGTTTGGCGCTCTAGCCCTGTCGAAACTGATTGGTACCGAGTTTGTGCCTGTACCAGATAAAGGTGAAATCCGGATCAAGTTTGAAACCCCAGTCGATGCCTCCCTAGAATATTCACAAGCCAAACTACAACAGGTCGATCAGATTATCCGTCAACACCCTGATGTTAAAGCAACTTATGGCGTAATTAATAGTGTAACTGACCGTGGTAAAAACCACGTCAGCCTGCGAGTGACCGTGACACCACGGATCGAACGCGAAAAAAGCCTGACCGAGCTCAACAATGAGTTTCGACAACGCCTGCAATCGGTTGCCGGGATCAGTATTACCTCGGTTGCATCTGCCGATGAAACCGTTTCGGGTGGTCAAAAGCCGATTATGATTTCAATCAAAGGCCCTGATTTGAATGAACTACAGAAGATTTCTGATCGCTTTATGGTCGAGATGACTAAAATTGATGGTATCGTCGATCTGGAATCCTCACTGAAAGAGCCGAAACCGACCTTAGGTGTACAGATCAATCGCGTTCTGGCCAGTGATCTTGGTTTGTCAGTCAATCAGATTGCCAATGTGGTTCGCCCCCTGATTGCCGGCGATGATGTCACCACCTGGCAGGATGAAAAAGGTGAAACCTATGATGTCAATTTGCGCCTGACCGAAGACCGGCGCACCCTGCCGAGTGATCTGCAAAATATGTATATCACTTCATCTAAAATGGATGGTAATAATCAGCCGATTTTGATCCCGCTTTCTAGCGTTGCTAATTTTGAAGAAAAACTGGGAGCTTCTCAGATTAATCGTCGAGATCTGGCGCGTGAAGTGTTGGTTGAAGCAAATACCTCTGGACGCCCCGCAGGTGACATCGGTACCGATATCAGCAAACTTCAGGATAGTTTCGACATGCCGCCGGGTTATAGTTTTGATACCCAAGGTGCCAATGCAGATATGGCAGAATCCGCTGGTTATGCGTTCACTGCGATTACCCTGTCGATTGTATTTATTTATATCGTACTCGGTTCCCAGTTCAACAGTTTTATCCACCCTGCTGCCATTATGGCTTCATTACCCTTGTCATTAATTGGTGTATTCCTGGCGCTGTTCCTGTTTAATTCAACCATGAACCTGTTTTCGATTATCGGGATTATTATGCTGATGGGCCTAGTGACCAAAAATGCGATTCTGCTTATCGACTTCATCAAAAAAGCCATGGATCGGGGTGAAGCCCGTTATGATGCGATTCTAAATGCCGGCAAAACCCGTTTACGTCCAATTCTGATGACCACTAGTGCCATGGTCATGGGAATGGTACCGCTGGCCCTTGGATTAGGGGAAGGTGGTGAACAAAGTGCACCGATGGCACATGCCGTGATCGGCGGGGTAATTACTTCTACCCTGCTGACGCTGGTCGTGGTTCCAGTGATTTTCACTTACCTAGATGACCTTAAGAATTTTATGCTGCGCCAAGCCCGTAAAATCATGGCATAATTTAAACCATCACAATGAGGTGACATTCAAGAATGTTCGCCTCATTTTTTATTGTATAATCTCTGCTTTAACGCTTAATTTTTTAGGACAGTTTCCATGCGCGCGAGTCGCTTTTTATTTGCAACGTTGAGAGAAACCCCGAACGATGCTGAAGTTATTTCACATCAGCTGATGCTTCGTGCCGGTATGATTCGTAAGTTGGCTTCAGGTTTGTACACCTGGCTGCCGATGGGCGTTCGCGTATTAAATAAAGTTGCAGCGATCGTTCGCGAAGAAATGAATAACGCAGGTTCACTCGAAGTCTTGATGCCTGTGACTCAACCAGCTTCTCTTTGGGAAGAATCTGGTCGTTATGTGCAATACGGTCCTGAACTATTACGTTTTAAAGATCGTCATACCAATGATTTCGTACTTGGCCCAACACATGAAGAAGTGATCACTGATCTGGCACGTAACGAACTAAAAAGTTACAAACAATTGCCTGCAAACTTCTACCAGGTTCAAACCAAGTTCCGTGACGAAATTCGTCCTCGTTTTGGCGTAATGCGCTCACGTGAATTCATCATGAAAGATGCTTATTCTTTCCATGCAGATCAGGAATCTTTGCAAGAAACTTACGACAAAATGTACGAAGCATATTGCAAGATCTTTACCCGCTTAGGTCTGGATTTCCGTCCAGTACAGGCAGATACCGGCTCAATTGGTGGTTCAGGTTCACATGAATTCCACGTCTTGGCTTCAAGTGGTGAAGATGATATCGCCTTCTCAACTGAATCTGATTATGCAGCTAACATCGAAATGGCTGAGGCGATTCTGGTAGGCGAACGTGCTGCTCCGACTCAAGAACTGAAAGTGGTTGATACCCCAAATCAGAAAACCATTGCTGATGTATCCAATTTCCTTGGTACTAATCCTGCGCATTCGGTGAAGGCATTACTGGTTCAAGGTGTTGCAGCTGAAGAAGGTAAAGAGGCTCCTGTGGTTGCTCTGTTCCTTCGTGGTGACCATGAACTGAATGAAATTAAAGCCGAAAAGCATCCAAAAATTGCTGCACCTTTAGCTTTTGCTACTGAAGCTCAACTTGCCGAACTTGGCTTAACGGCTGGTTTTGTGGGTCCGCAAGGCTTAGTAGAAAAAGGCCTAACAGTGATTGTTGACCGTGCTGCTTCTGTACTGTCTGACTTTGTTGCAGGTGCAAACGAAGCAGATAAGCACGCAACTGGCGTGAACTGGGAACGTGATGCGCAGTTTAGCGAAGTTTATGACCTGCGTAATGTGGTTGAAGGCGATCCTTCTCCAGATGGAAAAGGTGTACTACAAATCAAACGCGGTATTGAAGTCGGCCATATCTTCCAGTTAGGCAAGAAATACTCAGAAGCTCTCGGCTGTAAAGTTCTGGGTGAAGATGGCAAACCGTTTACTGTGACTATGGGCTGTTATGGCATTGGTGTAACACGTGTGGTTGCTTCTGCGATTGAACAGAATTACGATGAAAAAGGCATCATCTGGCCGGCATCGATCGCTCCATTTGAAGTGGCAATTGTGCCAATGAATGCGCATAAATCACCTCGTACTTTAGAAGCTGCTGAAAGTTTATATGCAGAACTGCAAGCTGCTGGTTTTGACGTACTGCTTGATGACCGTAATGAACGTCCAGGTGTGAAATTCTCTGATCTTGAATTGACTGGTATTCCACATCGCATTGTGATTGGTGAAAAAGGTCTGGATGCAGGTACTTTTGAATATAAAGGTCGCCGTGATGCAGAATCAGTAAATCTTTCGAAAGAAGAACTACTGGCAAAAATTGCTAAATAATTTTTTTCTGAATCAATAAAAAAATCCCGCTTAAAGCGGGATTTTTTTATGTCTCTAACTTAACAGAACTTATGCCCGCCAAAGCAGTTTGAGGTCACATTCTGGTTCTGTAGCAGCTTATCCATTAAGGTTAAAGTTGCAGGAGTACCATCTACATAGTTAGTAAATTTACCCACATCAATATTCAATTTACGTACCACCGCGACATTCGCAAGAGATCCTAAAGCCTCACCCACACTCACATCGATTAAGTTTTCAGGACGTAACAGAAACTCAGAAATTGCAGTTGCTACCTGAGGTAATACGAATGAAATATCAACTTCATCTGTGGTTTTTAACACACCCAATTGAATCGGGTCTTTAAACGATAGCCACCAACCTGGCTTGGCAATATCAGCCGCATCCGCACCTTGCCAATGCACATTCTGACTCTGTAAAGACAAATAACCGCCTGTGCCATTTAATGGAATATTATGGATCATATTCAGAGCTTGGACAAAGGTGATGTCCATATTCAGGTTATCCAGACTCGAACCCGCTCCCATTTGGAAATATGAGTGCTCACCAAGATTTATTCCCAGGAAACTAATTAAAGCTGGAAACTCCACATATAGCTTATCATTGGAAAAATCTGGTGTACCAATCACATCACTTGGCAAAGTTGAACCCGTTAAAGCCTTTGCTAATGGAATCGAAGCAATAGTAGAACGGATATTACTTACAGTCGCTGACTTTAAGCGCTGCCCAGTTACGACAGTTTCTGGCATAGTAAAGTCTACCCGCATGGAAGGCACTGTAATCCCGGTATGGCCATCAGCACCTGGCTTACTGGTAAAAGTACGTGTTTGTCCTAAAGCCTTTAGATTCCCTGAGATTTTTTCATCATTCGCAACACCAAAAGTTCCCGCTTTTGTAACAGACTCACCAGTGGTTTGCGCCATTTTCATATAACCACTAAAACTTTTGAGGCCATCATTCGGATTTTCGATGTTGTCAGTCCCCATGGTTAAGAGTCCGACAATTTTATCTGCACCTAGACGAAAACCGACCACTTCACGGGTAGAGGCACTTCCACCATTTTTAATTGCAAACTCAACAAAGGGATTACTTACACTGGCACTGGTATTAGCACGGTCGCCTGAAAAGACAGGATTACCTTTATCATCAAGACTGGTATTTAAGCCACTCAAAGCCAAGTTAGAAATATCAATATCACAACCATTGGTATTCCCAATACTGTTATTAGTTCCACCACAACCGAGCTGCAAAGTTTTGATATTAATGTTCAGTTCCATTAAAGCTTCAATACTTAGCTTATGGAAGTTAATCCCTTGTGATGAATCATAAGCATTTTCCAAATTTAATAATGCCTGTGCATCAACTGCCGATAAAGCCTCATCGTCTAAGGCTGTCATTGCCATCGCCTGTTGACTAAGGCCCATTAAAGTGACAATCAAGCTATTCAATATTATTTTTTTCATGAAATCATCCCTTATTTCAGCGCGGTGTAATACCAAGCGTACTGCGCATGGTTCCGCCTGTGAGTGCAATTGTTGCTATATTCTGCATATTGCCATTTGTGGTCATGGCCATGTTGGTTCTAAACGGCTCGATAATCTTCTGATCTTTATTAAATTTAATTTGATTATCTAAAGTAACAGTATCTTCACTCACGCCTATTTTGGTGATTAATCCTAAATTCCCTTCCATACGATTAAAGTTAATCGCAGAAGTATGAACTGCACCTGTGCTATCTACATCTTCATTAATCAGACTAAAATAACTACCAAGATTATTAACATCACCTTTTTCTGTAGAAGTTAATGTTCGGAACTTAAAGTTTGCATCCAGCGATAAATAATTTTCGTCTGCTACATCCAGCCCCGGAATAATCATTAACTCACCACTACCATCAAGCATCATGGCAATTGTTGTTAATACATCATCGCGTTTAGAAAAGTTGTCATCAGGAACAAACTGATCACATTTATTGCCTGATACACAGTTATATTTAGATCCCGGTAGTTGCCCAATTGCCACCTCAGCTTTCGCTGCGATCAGCAATTTATCAGCTTTTACATAGATGCCTTCATCCTCATAACCAATCACCCCTTTGGATTCAATAAAGGCATCAATATTTCGAAGGCCAGCATAATAGTTTCGCGCATGGCCATTCTCTACACCACCATCAATTAAAAGAATTGAGGTTGTACTTGGCGCTCCGGTTTTGGCATCCTTTCCATAACCTTCAGTTGATGCCATCACGTTATAGGCAATACCATTCTTGTCACCGTCATATTTTGTACCCGACAAGGCCACATTGGCATTCAGGTTGTAAATTGGAATACCAATTCCCCAAGAACCACTATTCCCGGAAATAACACCAGTATCATTAGAAATAAAATTTGCTTTGGCTGCAATCGACTGAAAATCCATACCCCGTATGGCAATTAGTGCAAAGTCCTGATTAGCAGGCGTACTGCTTAAAGTTTGCTGCAAAATCGGATTACTTCGTCTAAGCGTTGACTTAATATTGTCATTAACTAAAAATTCTAGGCTCTGTGCCTGAATTGTATTGATATAAATATCGCCAAAATCAATATAAGCATTATTCTTTCCAGTTAATGAACGTAATTCATTAAACTGAACTGCATAGCTTCCTTTACCCGTATGACCAATTTCCAAAGTCGTTGGCTTTAAACCCTGTGCTGCTGCCACTTCCTGATTGGTAAAATCAGCTGATAAACCAAGATGCAAGCCACCTTCACCTGCGTTATAGCTTGAAACACTCTGATCTTGTCGCGTCAGCACACCACCAACTTTATTACTTATATCAAAAGAATTCAGTTTTGACTGATCGGCACCTAACGACAAACGTGCATTACTCACTGCACCCGAAATACCATAGCGCATGATATTTTTTAAATCGCCATCTCCATTCTGATAGCGTAAATCAAAGTTTAATCCAGCTGTTTGCGCACCAGTTGTTCCTACAGCCACTGGTTTTAAATTAATTAGATGATCTTGTGTGCCACTTTTACTGGAGAGTACGATGCCTTGTGTCGGGTCTATATACATATAGCCCGTACCAGCGAAGTTAAAATTAAAGTTATCTAGAACTAAGCTATTTGTACCTAAAGTATGTTTGATCGTGGCATCTTGCAAATTGAAATCGATAGTAGCTGTTTCATTCTTATTGAATAAACCTGCTGTCGTATGAAGCACCATTTTAAATGGACTATCAATCGCAAGACCTAATTTGCCCAAATTTTGATTGTTTTCGACACAGCTTGTTCCAACACAATCCTTACTCACAAGTTTAAAATCTGCATTGGCACTAAAGGGAGCTACGCTTGCTTCTAGACGGATCCCTGCACCAGCATCGGTCGCACCGACATCAAACTTAAGCTGGCTTAAAATCGCATTTTGATCTTTGCCTAAGATTTCTACTTTATGCAATCCCAGTCCCATCTTGGTATTTACATCAGCATTCGGGTCATACCAATTGAGCTGTTCAACTTCTACTTTTGATACCTCGTGTGTAATCGTAATACCGTCTTGACCAGTGATATGACCCAATTCTTGTTCTTCAATCAGCTCTAGTGCATAACTATGCTGTGCCAAACAGACACATGCCGTTAATAATTTAATTTGTGATTTTATTTTTTTCATTCTTTCATCCCTATGCTGCATCCATGCAGTTAGCAACGGCTTTGTGCACTCCCTGCTGAGCAGTTAAAGCCAAATATTTTTAAGTTTCCTGACATGTGCATGTTGCCGTGCATATTGAGACCCATAAAGCCCTTCTCACGCCCCCGGTCAAATTCTGGAACATCTGCTGAGGCAGTGGTATATGTACCGTCCGCTTTATAAACACGATTGGTGAAGGTCGTATACTTCTCTGAATTGGCATAGCCTTCTTTATCGCCCTCACCGGTTCCGGTTTCAATAGCCAAAGTATTAAAACCCAAATTTCTGATTTTTAAAGGTTTATCATCATAAAAAGTGATTTTCATGGCTGTTTGAGGATCACCTGCCGCATTAGTAATCGTGGTGCCATCGATAGAAAACTTATCAATTTGCAGGGTGCCTTGTATGCCTTTAAATACCAGCCATTTTTTATTGCCTTGGGCATCGACATGATTGTTAGGAGAAATCGCCAAGCGACAAAACAAGGTGTTAATTCCACAATCTGTTGTTGGCTTGTAATACACTTCTAACTTATTAGCGACCGTTTCAGAAATTTGAGATTTTGTTAAATCAGTAGCGTATTGATGGTTGAGTGACAAGGTCCAGCTTAAATCCGCTCCGCCTTGACCTGTTTCTGCTGTCATTTGCTGCGGATCAAGACTGACCAAGCCGGCTTGTGTCGCTAAAGAAATCCCTAGAACTGTAGCAAGCATTAAATTTTTCAACATTGCCCTATTCCTTTATAGACCTGTAGTTTTTATTTTCAGATGTTGAATCAACACACCATCAATCACTGCTGAACCAAAATTCCTCATTGAATTATCAGTAGCTCCCCTAAATACCACACCAGTTGCATTATTATCATCTTTTGCCTTCAGCATATTGGTATTGGCAATACGTTCAACAGAACCAATGGCGATACTACTGTGAGTTGCATCGCGTCCTTGATACAAGGCAATGCTATCTGAAGCTTGAGCTTTAATTTCAGTACCACACGTATATACATTACATGTAGAGCCTAAAAGTGCTTCTGATCCTAAAAAGCCACCTTTTCCATCTG
Source organism: Acinetobacter sp. CAU_H_60 (assembly GCF_058599385.1). Classification (NCBI taxonomy): domain Bacteria; kingdom Pseudomonadati; phylum Pseudomonadota; class Gammaproteobacteria; order Moraxellales; family Moraxellaceae; genus Acinetobacter; species Acinetobacter sp. CAU_H_60. The sequence continues at coordinate 2,337,591 of NZ_CM178653.1, forward strand.
GATAACGCTGATAAATCCGGTTGTAAATATCTGGAATTTTAGGAATACGTGTCACTTCCAAAATAATATTATTTCCTTCCGAACCCACAACAAAAGGCTGGTACATACTTCCTAGTACCAGGTTGATATTCGGGCTATATAAATACAGTCCCTCGGTATCATGAAATATAGGAGCTGCAGAGCCATTTAAAGCAGGGGTCGGACCATCCCCATCAAGATTATTCTCTTTTGCTGCACTACTAATGCGAATCCCTTTACTGTTCAAATTGTTTGAATCACTGGTCAAAGTAGAGGGATCATCATTAGTATTGAGCCGGATCAGACTCGCCAGGCCCAAGGTTTGACTATATGCAAGATCAGGCGATGTAAGGGTTTGAAATAATCGGACTTGCGAACCGTTCATACTCAAGCCATTAGCAATAAATTGTGCACGAAAGCGTTCAGAAATATCTAAGCCTGAAGTAGGTGCTCCAGTAGCATAATCTACGGTATTACTTGAATTTAAAGAGCGTGAGAAAATATCAGTCCAAAAACCTAGTTTAATATTATTATCTGCTTCATTTGCAGCAACTGTTGCAAGAGGTGCTTCCAAAGCTAGATAGCCAACTTCTTTTCCAGTATCCGTAAACTGTTTTACCGTTTCAGACCCTGCATGGAATAACCATGGATTGCTGGCTGTTCCCCAATTAAATCCCTGATTGCTATAGCGGCTACTGAGCGAGTTATCACTTTTTGATAGAGCCAAACCATAGATAAATACATCAGCCTTCGTACGAAGCGTACTGACTGAGGCACCCATTGCAGCTTCTTTGGCCGCCGTTGTTGCGCTCGCTTTAACCGCCTGCTCCATAGCGGTCACTGCATTTTTTGCCTGAATCAGTGCATACCTATCAGCTTCAATTGCTAATTTTTCTTGTGTCGCATTCTCTACAACTGTAGTAACTCTTGAATCAATAGCATTGGTTCGGGTACCCGCTTGTTGAGTCCAAGTATTATTTAATGGAGTGGTTACCTTGTTTCCATATAACAATTCGATCATTTCATAGGTATTTTTTAATGCATATTCGACAGATTTATCTTTTTGCCATGCAGTTAAAGTATGAGATGTTGTTCCGTCACTTTTTAATCCTGTAATAATTGTACCGTCATAATAATCCTCATAACGCTGCTGATAATATTGCTGCATTAATGTCGAATTACGATATTCTTCCACAATACCACTACGCGCACTTGCACCAATTTCATTACGGATTGCAGTTAAAGTCGCATTATAGTTTTGAGTTTTATAGGTACTAACACTATTGTCATAAGTCGTTTGATAAAGATTGGCATTTGCACTGATACCATTTAAATAGCTACTTGCATACACTCGATCATAGACTTTGTTATAGGCACGCTCACCTAACTGAGCATAGTTCTCTCCAGTCGGAATAATACGAATAAAGCCAGTGTCTGCCTGACCTGGATTGGCAATACCTCGTGCATAGCTTGAACCACTGGAAGCATCATTCGGTGCCTGAAAAACCATTTTAAAGTCATCAAGTACCAGGGCAACACCTTCACCGGTAGTATCAGAAAGAGAAGAATCAGTTAATTCCTGCATTGCATGTGCGGATGGCAATAATCCTAAACCGATCATCATTGCCAAATAGCTTTTACGAAATTGAAATTTAGCTTTTATTTGAGCCATCTCGACCTATCCTTCTTATCTGATGCTCCGCATCTTTATCCTTCAGCTTCCCAGCCTTCAATTTTTGATTTTTATGATGCTTGGCACATCTTTTTTATATATTCATTCTTCATTATGCTTATTTTTAGCAAGATTACCAAAGCCAAAAGACTAAAAACCCCGAGTTTCCGATGAATGAAACAGCAAAAAAATTAGCGAGGCATTAGCCTCGCTTATTAAATGCTTTAAAACTATTAAGCTTTAGGCAAAGTAACGCCTGTCTGCCCTTGGTATTTACCACCACGATCTTTATAGGAGGTTTCACAAACTTCGTCTGATTCGAAGAACAGCATTTGAGCCACACCCTCACCCGCATAAATACGTGCAGGCAGGTTAGTTGTATTTGAAAACTCCAGCGTGACATGACCTTCCCACTCAGGTTCAAGTGGAGTCACATTCACGATAATGCCGCAACGTGCATAAGTCGATTTACCCAAGCAAACGGTCAGTACATTTCGTGGAATACGGAAGTATTCTACTGTACGCGCTAAAGCAAATGAGTTGGGTGGAATGATACAAACATCCGATTCAATATCGATAAAGCTTTTTTCGTCAAAGTTTTTCGGATCGACAATTGCAGAGTGAACATTGGTGAATACTTTAAACTCACGCGCACATCGCACGTCATAGCCATAGCTTGAAACACCATAAGAAATCAGCTTTTGACCATTTTCATCCAGACGAATCTGGTTTTCTGCATACGGTTCAATCATGCCGTGTTTTTCGCTCATTTCGCGAATCCAACGATCAGACTTAATTGCCATTGATATAATCCAAAAATCTTAAAAATAAGTAATTGCGACGTACTTTAACTGAAATTGACACTAATGAAAATAAGCGAAATTCTGACAGCTAAATTTCAGGAAATTTAGCTGCTTTTTCAGGTTTAAAGACTGAGGAGTGCTGAATAGGATAAAGGTACAGAAAAGCTCATTAAAATAATGGAAGCGGTCTTTTGTAAGTTCTTTTGATTCAGCCAGCGATTGTTTTTTCTGGCCAATAAGCTACCTAAAAAGGTCCAGAAAAATGCGATAGGAATAAGTAATGCCAAGAATGCCAGCATATAAGTCACATAATATTGACTGCTTTTCCACACAATGACCGGGAAAATAGCCGAAGCAAATAATAATGCCTTAGGATTCAGCAAAGTCGCCAAAAATAGTTCCCGTGCCCGAATCGAAATACATTGAAAATTTTCACCAAGTTCTGCGGTACGCCATAATTTTAAAGCTAAAAATAGAATGTAAGCAGCACTACAGAGTTTGAGGATATGAGGTAATTCCGGTAAATAGACCGAGATTTTACCAATCAAAAAGCCCCAGAATGTAATTGCGATGAGATAGCCGAAAGCTTCTGCGGGAATAAGGCGAAAAGTTTTTCTAAATCCAACTTGAATACCTGACGATGCCAATAAAGTATTGGTTGGGCCCGGTGTTAATAGAATGGCTGCCACTAAACCAATAAATAACCATGAAATCATAGTTTGACCTCGCTCTTAGGTATTAAGCATAAAATAATCCGGTCAAATCTGCAAAAAAATAATTGTAAGAGAACATATTAAAAATTTTTATATTTTCTTATTTTTTAATTAATTTCATATAATTAGATAGAAATACAAGAAATTTTCTTTTCAGTCAATTTTGTCAATTTATAAAGCTATAAGCTCATCATAAAATTGCTATAAAAGTAGAAGTTTCAATAGAGTATTCGGACTTAAAATTCCTGAAATACTAGTCTCTATACCATGAATGGAAAACTATCCAAAACTTTGAAATCATTATTTCCGGTAACCTTTGATTGAATTTTAACTAACTAAAATCCCTGCTCTTGCGTATGAACTTTGGACACCTCTCTAGAAAAATTTGGTGATGGGAGCAACTTTTACCTAACTCCTAATGATTAAATTTCCGCTCTCCATTTAAGATGTCTATCTAGCTCAATTTGCTCAACATATTAATTAAGCAAAATTTCGAAAAAAATGCTATTAAAGGTATTCAGACAAAATAATTGCTGTTAAATTGTACAAGGACAACAATTGATAATTCACATTTTTTTAACATCCAGACGGTTTAGTATATTGTTGTTTTAATTATATTTTAAGAACTAAAGAATAATATCAGGAGTCATATATGAATAAATGGATCAAACTTTCAGTCATGAGCTTAGCGTTATCAGGCGTAGTTGCCTGCTCGAATGATAATGCACAAAATAAATCAGATCATCAGGCTGCATCTGGTGAGAGCGTAGCTGCAGATAAACTGCAAACCCGATTTGTCAATATTGCGACAGGCGGTGCCTCAGGTCCTTATAATGTCATCGGGACAGGATTGGCTGAAATCTATAACAAGACCTATGGCGTGAGTTCCAAAACCCAGACCACAGGGGCTTCTGTCGAAAATCTAAATTTATTAAAACAGAACAAAGTTGAAATGGCCTTTGTCATGAGCGACAGCTTAACTGAAGCAATTAATGGTCAAGGCAGTTTTAGTTCTAAAATTGACAACGTGCAGCAGATCGCTGCTCTTTATCCAAACTATGTACAGATTGTCACTTCAAAACGTTCTGGCATCAAAAATATTGAAGATCTCAAAGGCAAACGTATTGCAGTGGGCGCCCAGAATTCAGGTGTAGAAGTGAATGCCCGTACTCTATTGAACGGTTTTGGTATCACTTATAAGGATGTCAAAGTAGATTACTTAGGTTATGCCGAAGCAGCAGATGCCTTGAAAGGTGGCAAACTGGATGCAGCCTTCCTGACCAGTGGTATTCCAAACTCCTCCCTAATGGAACTGCAACAGGGTTTTGACCTTCAATTGGTCAGCATCAATCCTGATAAAGTGAAAGCGATTGCCAAAGATCAGGCGTATTTCCTGCCAATGACCATTCCAAAAGGTACCTATGGCAATGCTGAGGATATTCCTACAGCTGCGATCATGAATGCGCTGGTGGTTCGTTCTGATCTCTCTACAGATGATGTATATAAGCTAACCAAAACGTTCTTCTCCAGCTTGGATCAACTCGCCAATTCACATCAGGCTGCTAAAGAAATCACATTAGAAGGTGCGCAAAAAGGTCTAGTTGCCCCACTGCATCCGGGCGCGCAAAAATTCTATGATGAGAATAAAGCGAACTGATGAAATGGATACAAGGTGCAGCGATTGCTGCACTTTTTAGTTTGGCTGCTTTTTTTATTAGCTGTGTTTGGCTGACATTTTCGTATATTTTTGTGGAAGTGAAAGAGCAAAATTTTCAGTGCAAAATTGACCAGAAATCTTTTCAGCTGAGCTGGATGCATTCGGTAGAAAGAACACAGTGGAAAGAACGTTATCTTCTAGACAAGGACCATTTCATTCTGACAGATACTCAGTTCATTTCATTTGGTGCGGGTACACCTGATCAAGGTACTATTACTCGACAGGATGATGGCAATATCCATATGCAAATCAACCGGAAGATGAAAGAAATCAATTGGGTGATTTCACGCAGAATGCAGGGAAAAATTGAGAGTGCTGATCGTATCTGGAATATTTATCAGGATTTTCCCGACTATAGTACGGTACAACTTTCCATAAAAAAAGACAGCCTATGGAAAAAAAGAGGTTTAAATGATTGCCTATGAATCCACAAGAAACAAGAAATGTGACCGAAGCACTGGATGATCAACAGCAACAAGAATTATTAGAAAAATTTGACCGCGAATCTGTCACTCGCAACCCGATTAACAAATCGGTTCGCTGGTTTATTGCTGCCTTGGCAATATCCTATTCGTTATTTCATCTTTATATTACTTTTAATCCCTTACCCGAATTGATTCAACGTGCAGCGCACGTATCGATCGGTCTGGCGCTGATTTTCTTGTTGTATCCAGCACGTCAGGCCAGCAGTCGGCAAAAGGTCGCGTGGACGGACTGGATTTGGGTGATTGCCTCTTTCGCTTCTTTCTTTTATCTATTTAAAGAATACCAAGCCATTATGACCACCCGAGGAGGCATTCCTAATACGCTGGATATTGTCTTCTCAATTATGACGGTAGTATTGGTGGTCGAGGCTGCTCGACGGGTGATGGGCTGGATGTTGCCGATCCTGGGACTGATTTTCTTAAGCTATCCGTTTATCAGTCATTTTGACTGGATGCCGGATCGCTTGCTGACCCGACCCTATACATTCAGTGACATCTTTGGGCAAATGTATCTGAAAACTGAAGGTTTATATTCTTCAGCCATTGGGGCATCAGTGACCTTTATTTTCCTGTTTATTCTGTTTGGTGCCTTTCTGGCTAAATCAGGAATGGGAAAATTATTTAATGATCTCGCCATGGCACTTGCCGGGCATAAGCAAGGTGGCCCTGCCAAAGTTGCGGTGATTTCCAGCGGTTTTATGGGCAGTATTAATGGGACAGCGGTTGCCAATGTGGTAGGAACCGGTTCATTTACCATTCCTTTAATGAAGAAAATTGGCTATCACAAAAACTTTGCCGGTGCTGTTGAAGCCAGTGCTTCTGTGGGTGGACAGATCTTGCCGCCAGTAATGGGTGCCAGTGCCTTCATCATGGCAGAAACTACAGGTGTCAGTTACGGCACCATTGCCTTAGCTGCGGTATTGCCTGCCCTGCTGTATTACCTCGGTGTGATGGCACAAGTCCATTTCAGAGCTGGCCGGGATCACCTGAAAGGTGTTCCCAAAGCTGACCTACCACGGGTCAAAGAAGTTCTGAAAGAACGAGGACATTTATTATTTCCGATCGTTGCTTTGGTGTTCTTCTTATTTCAATCCATTCCGGTTAGCTATGCGGCTGTGTATACGATTTTATTGACTATCGTGGTTGCAGCATTCAGAAAATCGACCCGCATGGGACCTAAAGAAATTCTGGAAGCGCTGGCAGATGGTGCCAAACAGTCACTTTCCGTGATGGCGGCCTGTGCGGTCGTGGGTATTATTATTGGTGTGGTGAGCTTGACCAGTTTTGGCTCGGTGATGACTTCTTCGATCATGAGCATTGGTGCCGGCAGTCTGTTTCTGACCCTTTTCTTTACCATGATTGCATCGATGATTTTGGGTATGGGCCTACCATCCATTCCTGCCTATATCATTACGGCAACGATGGCAGCTCCGGCTTTAGCCAACTTTGATATTCCAATCCTAGTCGCACATATGTTCGTGTTCTATTTTGGCCTGTTTGCTAATATTACCCCTCCCGTCGCCTTAGCCGCCTTTGCCGGTGCCGGAATTGCCGGGGGTGACCCAATGCGGACTGGATTCCTGGCGCTGCGCCTATCCCTAGCCGGATTTATTGTGCCGTTCCTATTTGTGTATAACCCGGCGATGCTGATGATTGACACAACAAATATTGCAGTTAATGCTAAAGAATTCGCCTTACCGGCATGGAATGTCATTTTAAGCATTACCGTGACATCCATTGTCGGCATTCTGGCACTTGGCGCTGCAGTAGAAGGCTACTTTAAAACCGCGATGAATTGGTTCTGGCGCATCTTCCTGGGGGTGGGCGCACTCATGATGATTGTGCCTGAGACCATGACCGATATTATCGGCACCATCATGGTAATTATTGCGATTGGCTTTAATATCATTCAGGCAAGAAAAGAAAATACAGTCACGACTAAAACCTCATAAAAAAAGAGAGCCTCGGCTCTCTTTTTTTCACTATAGAATCTTAGAAAATACGAGTTTTATCTTTTTCTGCTTTTGGCAATTTTGCTGCAATTTTCTGAGCAATGGCCATATAACTTTCAGCAGCATCATCTCCAGCAATCACTGAAGGCTTACCGGCATCGGCATTTTCACGAATCACTGCATTCAAAGGCAAACGACCGAGCAATGGAATATTGTATTGCTCTGACAGTTTATCACCGCCGCCTGTACCAAAGATCTGTTCTTCGTGACCGCAATTTGAACAGATATGGGTAGACATGTTTTCGACTACACCCATCACTGGAATCTGCACACGATTGAACAGTTCAATGCCTTTGGTCGCATCCAGCAATGCCACGTTTTGTGGTGTGGTGACGATCACAGCACCTGTGACTGGAATACGCTGAGCGAGCGTTAACTGAATATCACCTGTACCTGGTGGCATGTCGATCATCAATACATCCAGATCTGGCCATAAGGTTTGATTGAATAGCTGCATCAAGGCGCCCGTTGCTTTAGGACCTCGCCAAGCAACGGGCGTATTGTTATCACCCGTTAAGTGCCCAATTGACAGCACTGCCATACCATACGCATCGAGTGGAACAAACTGCTCGGCTTCGATCATCGGGGTTTTGCCGGCATTGCCGAGCATCGTCGGAATACTTGGACCATAAATATCTGCATCCAGTACACCCACTTTCAAACCTAATTTTTGCAAAGCCAAAGCCAGGTTTACAGTTGTTGTAGATTTACCAACACCACCCTTGCCGGAAGAGACCAGAATCACATTCTGAATACGTGGATGCTTCGGCACATCGCGTTGCTGTGGGGCAGCTTTCTGGATCGGTGGATTATTTGGGTCAGCTTCTGCTTGGGCTGCATGACCTGAAGCATCAACCACAGGTGGCAGATTCGATTTTGAAGCAGCAGTTTGCGGCTGGCTGGAATAGCTCTCACCTTCCGCATGATGATGTCCACAACCGCCTTCTTTCTTATGGCCCGTCTTTTGCTGAATCACATGCAGGTTTAGTTCTTTGATGCCGCATTTCTCTAGCGCATCCGCCAGTTCATCATGAATCTGCTGTAACTGCTCTTTTTCTTCCGGATAGGTATTAATGGTGATCTGTAGTATCTCACCTTGCACATTGACCTGAGTAATCCGGTCTTTCAGTGCATTGGTAGAATTTGGCAAGACATAGTTTTGCAGTACGTTCTGCACAGCTTCTTCGTTCACCTCCTTGGAAGGCGAAAAAACCGATTTAAGCGAAGAAAGCCAGGACATAGGTTACTCCAAAAATATAGATAGACATCTGAATAGCTTAGTTTAACGAGGTTTTAGGCTTAGGTTAAGCGATCTGTATTCAGAAGCCTGAAAGACGAATATGATTTCCAACTATTTTACTTGGTTTTAAATGATTGCAGGGAAGAAAATTTATAAAGTGAACATCATCTCTTATTTATTATTTTATATTATTGATATTTAAAATTTTAAATAAAATTAACTAGATAGTATGCATTAAAAAGCCACTTCATTCAAATACTGAATGAAGTGGCTTTCAACATGAAATGATTATTTATGATTTTTATCTTGGTCAGTCTTGTTTTGCCCAGATTGATCAGCTTTATCCTGATCCTTTTTAGCATCATCTTTATTATTGGTCTGATCTGAATTTTGGTCCTTATCCTTAGCATCCTTAGAAGAAGAATCCTGATCCTGCTTTTTAGAATCATCTGACTGAGACTGGTCATCGCCTTTCATTTTAGTCATAGTTTCAGCCGCCATCTGTTTCAACTCATTCAGTTTCGTAGCAGCTTCATTCACCAACTCACTAATTTTGACTTTGGTATCTTCAAACTTGTGTAGCGCTTCATCTTTTAAATTTGCCATACGATCCTGGTCAGCCTGATTTGCTGATTTATCTCCAGAACTTTGATCCTGTGCCTTTTTAGAATCATCTGAACCTTGCTCGCCATTTTTTTGGCTGTCTGATTTGCCATTTTTCAGATCATTCAGAATCTTTTCGCCTTTTTGCAATAACTCTTCACCAATTGCGATGGCTTTCGCTTTTAAGTCATCCATCTTGGTACTTTCAGCTTTTTTATCTGATTGATCACCATGATTAGATTGGTCATTTTTAGACTCATCTTTTTGCTCTGATTGCTGATGATCAGATGCTTTAGAGTCTTGCTGATGATCAGACTTTTCATCAGCACCATTTTTTTGGGCTTCTAGGACTTCTTCATGCTTCTGCTTATGCTGTTTATCAATCTCGTTCTGCTTTTGCTCTTGTTCAATCTTGTCATGCAGCTCTCGTGCATGTCGTTCTTTATCTTGATTCTGTTTTGAAGTACTTGTCTGGTTATTCTGAGTCATGAGTACCCTCCTAATGCGTCATAATAAAAATGATCAGCCAAATTTTTAGCACAAAGCACGCAATGACGTAGGTGAATTAAGCAAACTGCAACAAAGCCTGTACATGTTGTTGCTATTGCTTGCAGGAAGTAGCATCAACTTATCTCAACCGAATTTTTAAGGGTCAATTACCCGTCTATAGCCTGTTTTTGTATTCTGAATATTCAGCCTGATTTATTCCTCGTGCTTCTGTAAAAGCATTTCTTTGTAATCCCTTCTGCATCATGTAAAATTATGGCCCATTGCATAATGAATACGAATGAGAGAGTGAATCCGTGCGTAAAATCCTAGTCACTAATGCCCTTCCTTACGCCAATGGCCCGATTCATATGGGTCACTTACTCGGCTATATCCAGGCTGATATATGGGTACGTGCGATGCGTGCAATGGGTCATGACGTGACGTATGTCTGTGCGGATGATGCTCATGGTACAGCGATCATGCTGCGTGCAGAGGCAAATGGCATTTCACCTGAAGCACAGATCGCCAATGTGCAAAAAGAACACATTCGTGACTTTGACGGTTTCGGTGTGCATTTCGATCATTATGACTCTACCCACAGTGATACCAACCGCGCCCGCGCTTCAGAAATCTATATCAAAAACCGTGAAGCCGGCAATATCGCAGTTCGCCCTGTAACCCAGTTATTTGATCCTGAAAAAGGCATGTTCCTGTCAGACCGTTTTATTAAGGGTACATGCCCAAAATGTAAGGCGGAAGATCAATACGGCGATTCATGTGAAGTTTGCGGTACAACTTACAACGCGACTGAATTATTAAATCCAAAATCGACTTTAAGCGGCGCGACTCCTGTTGAGAAATCTTCGGATCATTACTTCTTTAAACTGCCAAATTTTGGTGAATACCTGCAAAAATGGACCCGTGACGAAGGCCGTCTACCCGTATCTATCGCCAACAAACTGGATGAATGGTTTGACAATGGCTTGAATGACTGGGACATCTCACGTGATGCACCGTATTTCGGCTTTGAAATTCCAGATGCGCCAAATAAATACTTCTATGTGTGGGTGGATGCACCAATCGGCTATATGTCGAGCTTCGAGAATTACATCAAAACTAAACGTCCTGATTTAAGCTTCGATGATTTTTGGAAAAAAGATTCTAAAAATGAAGTCTATCACTTCATTGGTAAAGACATCGTTTACTTCCATGCCCTGTTCTGGCCTGCAATGCTGGAAGGTGCAGACTACCGCACCCCAACCGGTTTATTCGTGAATGGCTTCCTGACTGTGAATGGTCAGAAGATGTCGAAATCACGTGGTACCTTCATTAAAGCTGAAACTTATTTACAGCATTTGAACCCTGAATACCTGCGTTATTACTTTGCTTCTAAACTTTCTGACAAGGTTGAAGATTCTGACCTGAATCTGGATGACTTCGTTCAGAAAGTAAACTCTGACTTAGTCGGTAAAGTCGTAAACATTGCCAGCCGTTGTGCGAAATTCATCAATACCAAGTTTGATAACAAGTTAAGTGCAACTTGTGCCGAGCCTGAGCTGGTTCAAAGCTTTATTGATGCTGGCGATTCAATTGTCAAAGCTTATGAAACTCGTGAATTCTCGGCAGCGATCCGTGAAATCATGGCACTTGCAGATAAAGCCAATCAGTACATCGATGAGAAAAAACCTTGGGCTTTAGCGAAAATTGAAGGCGAAGAACAACAGGTTCACGATGTGTGTTCTGTAGGTATCAACCTGTTCCGTCAATTGGCTGTGTATTTAGCTCCAGTTTTACCAACATTGGCTGCTCAGGTTCAGGACTTCCTGAAATTAGCTTCTTTCGACTTTGCTTCTCGTACAGAAATTTTGACTGGTCATGAAATTGCATTGTTCCAGCCACTGATGCAACGTGTTGATCCGAAAGCTGTGGCTGCAATGGTCGATGCGTCTAAAGATTCTTTAGCTGCACCTGCTGCTGAACCAGCAAAAGCTGAGAAGAAAAAAGAGAAAGCTAAAGAGAAGAAAGCTGAACCTAAAGTCGGTGAAGCTGAAATCATCACCATTGATGACTTCATCAAAGTTGACCTGCGTGTAGCGGAAGTTCTAGAAGCTGCAATCGTTGAAGGTTCTGATAAACTTCTTCAATTGACTTTAAATGTCGGTGAAGCTGAACCACGTAACGTATTTAGCGGTATCCGTGAGTTCTATAAACCGGAAGACCTGAAAGGCAAACTGGTGGTGATGGTCGCTAACCTTGCTCCACGTAAGATGCGTTTTGGTATTTCAAACGGTATGGTACTTGCGGCTGGTAATGGCGAAGGTGTTTGGGTGATTTCACCTGAATCTGGCGCTAAACCGGGTGATAAAGTGTCTTGAGATTTAGGTCTTAGATAGAAGAAGAGCCTCTACTGATGTAGGGGCTTTTTATACCTTTAAGTTCCCTCTCCTTTTTTAAAGGAGAGGGTTAGGGAGAGGATTTATTGAATCACTGCCCCATATTCTTTTTATAAAACACAATTCTTCTGCTCAGGCATTGACTTACTTTTGAAAGATCAAAAGTAAGGCAGATAACAAAATAGTGGTCATAGCCCTCATCCCAACCTTCTCCCAAAGGGTGATGGAGCTTTCAATAAAGTTTTAAAATTTATATCCAAGTATGATAAAAAAGCCTCTATCTTTAGAGGCTTTTTTAGGTCAATCAATAAATCAAATAGCACTTATTTATCAAGGAAAAATTCCCAGATGACATAGCCAATGCCGAAGCCTAGCAATGAATATAAGGTAATAATGAAAAATACAAATGCTGCATTATTTTTCTTTTTCCAAAAACTCATAGCGATACCCAAGGCTGTTTGCAATACCCCATGTTAACGGGCTTTTTTATAAAAGTGAAATTTATCTAAGTAATTTATTTATAAAAATATTTTTAGATAAAAAAACTTTTATTTCCTTATAAAATCAATATACAGATTCAAACTGAATGCCTAGTACAGATATTCAATTCCTCTTCTCTCTTTAAAAAATGGTAAATATTTTTATATTCTATTTTCATGCTTTACATGCTAATACATAGCATAAACTTCACAACCATAAGAATTGCCATGAATATTTTAAAGACATCCTTTCTCACTTCTTTACTTTCATTTTCTGTTTTAGGTGTAAGTGTGAGTCAGGCTGCTGAACCTGCAACGATTACTTCACAAAAACAAGTCGCTGGCTACTACCATCACCAAATTGGTAATACTCAGATTACTGCCCTGCTCGATGGTACAAACTACTTAAATCCATCGATGTTTAAAGGCCTAAGTGATGCAGAAAAAACTGAGATTTTGAAGAAATATCATGCCGATCAAGCCAAAGGCATACAGACTTCAGTCAATGCCTACCTAATTAATACAGGCAATCAATTGCTCATGGTGGATAGCGGTGCTGCAAGTTGCTTTGGTGCACACTTAGGGTCAATTTATAACAACCTCAAAGCATCAGGTTATCAGCCTGCACAGGTGAGTGATATTTTTTTGACTCATCTACACCCTGACCATGTCTGTGGCATTTCAAATGACGGCGCAGCAAATTATCCAAATGCCACCTTACATATTTCCAAAACCGAATATGACTACTGGCTGAGTCCAAATACCGTCAAAAAACTACCAAAAGACCAGCAGGAAGGTTTCTTGGGCACCGTAGAGAAAATTAAAGCAGCCCTTGCACCCTATGAAAAAGCTAAAAAAGTGAAAGTTTTTTCTGATAAATCTTTAGCCTTTGGTAGGGTCGAGTTTAAGCCATCCTTTGGTCATACCCCAGGGCATTACAGCTTTAAACTCAAATCCGATGGTCAAGAAGTGGTTTTTGTCGGTGACATCGTCCATTCACATACCTTGCAATTCGACAAACCTGAAACGGCCATAGAATTCGATGTTGATCCTAAAACTGCGGTAGAAACCCGTTTAAAGCATTTTGCTGAATATGCCAAGCAAGGTCAGACCATTGCAGCGCCACATTTACCATTCCCGGGAATCGGTCATATTTACTCGAAAGATGGAAAGAGCTATCAGTGGATTCCTGTGCATTTTAAAGATTAATTGAATACTTCAGAGATTTTAGCTCCAGATGAAACCCTAATTCTTTAGGGTTTTATTTGTTGGAGATATAGCTAATCAATGGTCTATATAACTTCTAAAATTTAAAATCATCTTTCACTTAATTTTTTTAAATTTTTTCTTAAAAATCCTTTCACTTTTCATGTGCACCTTTAGCACACATTTTTAACACGCCATTTTCGGTGATAAAGCTAAATATCTAAAAAACAAAATATAAATTTAAATTTTATCTTTTCTTATGATGTCTTAGTTTGGTGCATAAAATTCTATTGTGCTTTATATCGAGTCTTGTCAGTTTCAAGAAATTCTTTATCAAAATTTCCCTTGTTAGTAACTCTTTTCGAATCAGTTTGCCTCTATATACTGGATTTCTTTTGTGATTCTATGCACTAAATTGGAACGCACATGCAAAATATAGACTTATTATTTCTCCTTCTCGGTGCAGTTCTAGTGCTTGCCATGCATGCAGGATTTGCATTTTTAGAACTAGGGACAGTTCGCCATAAGAATCAGGTCAATGCCTTAAGTAAAATTCTCACTGACTTTTCCCTATCCGCCATCGCTTATTTTCTGATGGGCTACTATATTGCCTATGGTCAGCATTTTTTCCACGATGCCTCTACTTTAGCAGCCGATCATGGTTATAACCTGATGCGCTGTTTCTTCCTGCTAACCTTTGCCGCAGCTATTCCTGCGATTATCTCTGGAGGAATTGCAGAACGTGCCAAAATGCGTTCGCAGGCTTTAGCGACTTTATTTCTGGTGGCTCTGATTTATCCATTTTTTGAAGGGATGATCTGGAATGGCAACTTTGGTTTTCAGGACTGGTTGGCAAATACCTTCGGTGCCAGCTTCCATGATTTCGCCGGCTCTGTGGTTGTGCATGGCATGGGGGGCTGGATTGCTCTGGCTGCAGTCGTTTTACTTGGCGCACGTAATGGACGCTATAAAAATGATGGCCGGATTACTGCACATCCACCATCATCCATCCCCTTTCTAGCTTTAGGCTCATGGATTCTGATTGTCGGCTGGTTTGGCTTTAATGTTATGAGTGCACAGCGCCTGGATGCCATTTCCGGACTGGTTGCAATTAACTCTTTAATGGCGATGGTCGGTGGAACCATTGCGGCAAAAGTAGCCGGTAAAGATGACCCAGGCTTCTTGCACAACGGGCCATTAGCCGGACTGGTTGCCATCTGTGCAGGTTCTGATGTGGTACATCCACTGGGTGCATTATTTATCGGAATCAGCGCAGGCGTGATTTTTGTAAAACTCTTTACCTATACCCAAAATAAACTCAAAGTTGATGATGTATTAGGGGTCTGGCCTTTGCATGGTGTATGCGGTGCTTTTGGTGGAATTGCTGTCGGTATATTCGGTCATCAATGGCTCGGAGGCATGGGCGGTGTTTCTATCATTTCACAATTATTCGGTACCGTACTGGCGATTGTGATGGCTCTGGCAGGTGGATTCCTGGTTTATGGTCTGCTGAAAGTGTTGATCGGTATTCGTCTGAGTCAGGAAGAAGAATTTACCGGTGCGGATTTGTCCATTCACCGGATCTCGGCTAATTCCGAAGAGAATATTTTTTAAGCACCAAATAAAAAAAGCCCCGAATCATCGGGGCTTCTTTAATTGTTTGAGATAATTAGAAAATTACTTCATCCCAAAAATCAGCTTTAAGCCAAGTACGGTCATAACCGCCCCTGCTGCACGGTCAAAGCCAGCTTTAAACTTCAAATATACTCGACGTGGCTTTTCAGCAGAAAGTGCAACGGCCACCAGTGAACACCAGCCCGCATCAATAAAGAAACATAAAACCGGCAATACAAAGTAAAAGTAAGTTGGAATTTCTTTTGGTAAAAGAGCAGTAAAAATACTGGCCAATACAATGGCAATTTTTGGGTTAGATAATTGGGTAATCAAACCTGTCATATAAGCACGACGTAAGGACATCTGAGTTTGACTGTCATCGCCTGCATCGATCGGTTCTTTGGCATGCTTGATAATTTTAAAAGCCAACCAGAGCAGATATAAACCACCACAAACTTTAAGCGCCAGATAGGCAGATGGCACCGCCAGCAAGAATGCCTGCAAACCTAGAACTGCCAGCAGACCAAAAATAGCCGCCCCTGTTCCGGTACCTAAAGCTGTAAATAGGCCATGTTTACGTGAGATCGCAATTGAATTTTTTGCTACATAAATAGAAGTCGGTCCTGGGCTCATTGCACCTAACATGAGTGCAAAGGCAATTGAACCTAAAATCCAAAATGATTCCACGTGACCATCCAAACTTAAAATGAATGGCTTATTTTAAGTAAAAATAATTTATTTTGCTTTAATATTTCTACGCAAATGATGCAATATTCGTGCGAAATCCTGCTATTTCTTCAATTGGTCTTGAGCGGTGAGGGATGAATCAAGCATCTTATAATCATGGTCATGCACCGGTACTCCGCCAATGATCATGCTTCGTGAATCAGTTTTAGGTTTATTCAGCGGATCATCACAGCCAGATAAGCCTAAGAGCAATACACTTAAAATCGTACAGGATAGTATTTTCATTATTCTATCCTCCTCTAAGTTCCTTATAGGATTCAGATTAGCAAATTTGTTTAAATTTTCAGCATATGTATTGTGACAATCTACAAAACTTTATTCTCAGTATCAAGAATGCATGATTCTGCCATCCTGCTGATTCTATTTCGCTATAATTTGCTCATTCTTAGCTTATGAAAATACCATGTTTGAAAAAATTGCCCAGCATATTCCAGACCTGCGCATCTGGCTGAGAGACAGGTTTGTAACCATACGCCGTCTGGATCTGGTGCATCCACAAATATCAGGCAACAAGTTTTTTAAACTGAAATACAATTTTCTGGAAGCACAGCAACTTGGCTTTAAAAAGCTGCTGACTTTTGGTGGCGCTTATTCCAATCATATTGCCGCAACGGCGTTTGCAGCACAGCAGTTTGGCTTTGAGAGTGTCGGCATTATTCGGGGTGAGGAACTGGCCCATCGGCCCTTAAACCCTACTTTAGCGTTGGCACAACAATTCGGCATGCAATTGCATTTTGTGAGTCGTGAAGAATATCGACGTAAACAGGACGCTGATTATCTAGAAGCGTTAGCACACAAGTTTCCTGCACATTACATCATTCCTGAAGGTGGTACTAATACATTGGCGATTCGGGGATGTCAGGAGATTCTAAAGGACGGCGATGCACAGTTTGACGTGATCTGCTGTGCAGTGGGTACCGGTGGCACGATTACAGGTTTGATTGAAGCCAGCCAGCCTCAGCAACAGGTAGTAGGATTTTCTGCCTTAAAAGGCGATTTCCTGAATGAGGATGTGGCTAAGCTGACCACGAAAAGAAACTGGTCCATTCTCGATGATTATTGTTGCGGTGGCTATGCCAAAACCACTCCTGAACTGATTCAGTTTATACAGCAATTTGAAGCTGAATATGATATTCCTTTAGAGCAGATTTATACGGGAAAAATGCTGCTGGGAATTTCTGACCTGATTGAAAAAGGCTATTTTCCAGCAGAAACAAAACTGCTGATCCTGCATACTGGTGGACTACAAGGTCGAAATATTTAAATCGCTTAAAGTTCTGATCGAAACTTAAGTGCCTATCGGATTATTTTCATTTAATGCAATTAGCCCTTTCACCAGTCGATAGACATGCCAGACAAAGACAAGAAAAATAATCACAAAACCGATCAGAATCACGGTGAGCAGCCCACCCAGAATATAACCCAGCAAGCTAAACCAGAAGGTTTTAATCTGCCAGTCCACATGACTTTCCAGCCAGGTGCCCCGCATTTCATCACGTTTAATATAATTCATGATAATAGCGATTAATGGGGTTATTCCCAGGAAAAAACCCAGTAGATGAAGAATATAGCTGATCAGATTATATTGTTTGTATGCTGCCGTATCCGTCATAAATTATTCCTTTCATTGTGATTATTTTTTAGGCATGACAAAACTATGCATGAATCCGCCTGCTGCTTCAAATTATTTATGATAAATATTCGCTAACATGTTGTAATTCGGGCAGCCCCTTTCAGGAATAGACAAAGCTGAAATAAAATTGTCTATAATGCTCCCCTTTCTTCTCCCTTGAGTGTGTCATGTCTGTTCAGCAATACGATGTTTTGGTCATAGGTGCAGGTGCATCAGGTTTAATGACGGCCTATATGGCAGCACAACGTGGTCGTAAAGTCGTAGTCGTTGAAAAAGCCAATAAGGTGGGTAAGAAAATCCTGATGTCCGGTGGTGGCAAATGCAATTTCACCAACCTCTATGTCGAACCTGAAAATTTCATCTCGCACAATCCGCATTTTGTGATTTCAGCACTGAGCCGCTATACCAATTGGGATTTTATTGGCTTGGTCTGCGAATATGGCATCGAGTATGAAGAACGTAAACATGGACAGCTATTTACCTTAAATGGTGCCAAAGAAATTCTGGCGATGTTGCTGTCCGAATGCGACAAGACCGGTCTGGTCGAGATCAAAACTAATTGCGAAGTGAAAGCCGTCAATACTGTGGACGATCAAGGATTTCAGGTAGCCACTTCTTTAGGATATTTTGAAGTGGAATCGGTTGTGGTTGCTTCAGGTGGCCTGTCTATTCCAACCTTAGGCGGTTCAGGTATCGGCTATGAGATAGCCAAACAGTTTGGACATCATGTCTATCCAACCCGTGCCGGTCTGGTGCCGTTTACTTTCTCGGATAGTTTCAAGGAAATCACCACCCGTCTGAGCGGTAATGCAGTCGAAGCCACGCTGTCTAATGATTTAAACAGTTTTACTGAAGCTCTGCTGTTTACCCATCGTGGTCTGAGCGGTCCTAGCTCGCTACAACTGTCAAATTACTGGGATGTTGGCCAAAGCTTTAAGGTCAATTTCTTACCAAGTATCGACCTGTTTGATTTCTTTAAAGCTAAAAAACAGAGCCAACCTAAGGTTTTGCTACGTACACTATTGACCGAACATTTACCGAAGAGCGTAGTACTAGAATTACAGAATCTGATCTGGCCTGAAGTGGCTGAAACATCTATTGGCAATATTAGTGATGACAAGCTGGAACAGATTGCCAAACGTTTAAGTGGCTTTGAACTGAAGCCTTCTGGAACTGAAGGTTACCGTACAGCCGAGGTGACTTTGGGCGGCGTAGATACAACCGAAGTTTCATCTAAAACAATGGAAAGCAAAAAGCAGAAAGGCTTGTATTTTGTGGGTGAGATACTGGATGTGACTGGTCATTTGGGAGGTTTTAACTTCCAATGGGCATGGTCATCAGCACATGCCGCATCGGAATATGTTTAATACAAAGATGATCTAGGAAAAGAAAATACTACGCTTATTCCAGATAATCCGTTTTAAACAGGCTGAGATTGGCCGTATTTTCTAAACGGTCAATCGTCAGTTGCATTTTCTGAGCCGCTTCCTGCAGATGTAAGGGTACTTGATCTGCCATAGGCGCCATGAATTTATGCTGCAATGTTTTCCACATCTTATTGATCTCCTTTTTCTTTATATTTTTAATGCAAGAAAAATACCAAAATCATTTTAGTATTCACTTGAATATTCTATATTTTTTAAAAAAGAAATTCTATGTGTAGTGACTGAGCAGTGTTCTGGCTTAGTTAAATTCGTCTGAATCAGGTATTTTCTTATCTAGCTCTTTTTCAGCCTGCTCATCCTGTTTGCTTTTCACAAAGACAAATCGATAAGCAGCCGTGAAAAAGCCAATGGTAATGCCTGCTATCACTAAGGGTGCTAGCAGATTATTCGGTTTCTTGGCATTCATTCAGATTTCCTCAGGATTAAAAAAATCGACCACTCAAGCGTGGCCGATTTTGTTTAAATAAAACAGGTTAATTCGGGTCATCTTTTTTTGGATGACTATCGACATCCGGTTCTTCTTCACCTGTAGAACCAAATGGATTATTCGCTGGTGGATGAGTTGGATCAACTTGAAGCGAATCCGGTACAGCCTGATCGACATCTGGTGTCACCTGATCTACACCTGAAGCTTCATCATCCTGTGGTGCAGTGGTCAATGTTGCTGGCGTACTATTGGATAAATTGGTACGCATCAGCGTATTGTCATCTTGTGATTGATCTTGATTCGGCACAATATTTTCTCCTGTCGTTGAACTGCCTGCACCTGTAGTACCACTGACATCAGCACCTAAGCCTGAAGTCATGATATTGGTTTCATTTTTTAAAGGATTTGGTTCTTTAGCTTCTCGTTTAGCTTTATCGATCAAATCAGTCAGCACACGTTCTGCTGGTTGACGGCCACCGAGACCAAAGGCCAAGGCAAATGCCACTGCAACCGCACCCAGAGTTAAACCGAAGGCCAGATTCACAATCGAGTCAGCGATGCCCATGGCACGTAGACCCATCGCAATGACCAGACCCATGATCAGTACACGAACCAGGTTCGCTAACCAGCGTGAACTGTTGTATTCACCACGTTGCACAATGTTGGCAACTACATTGGCCAGCCAGAAGCCGATCACCAGGATCACAGCACCTAGCAGGATGTTTGCACCGAAGTAGATGAACATCGCGATCAGGCCACTCACCTGTTCAAAGCCTAAACGGTCCGCAGCTTCAGAAACTGCAAATAGCATGGTGAACAGTACAATCAGGTAACCCACGAGGCTTGATAGTTTGGTTTTGCCCAGGAAGCGTTGCAGATCCAGTTTGGCTGGAACCTCATCCACGCCTGTTCCGGCAACGACTTCAGTCACCAGACGTGCTACCAGTCTAGACACCACATAAGCCAGAATCAGAATCAGTGCAGCTGCAATGATATTTGGAATGGCATTCATGATCTCATACAGCATTGCAGTTGCTGGTTGAGAAATTGCTTCGATACCCAGTGCTTCAAATGCAATGATTAATGACGTAATAATTACGACTGCGAAGATGAATGAACCAATCAGTTGAGCGACATTCGAGTTTTTGAAAATGCCGACTTTTTCAGCTTGATGTTGAATATTCAGGCTGTTGAGCAAACCTTCAACTATACCGCGAACGATTTTTGCCAGAATGTATCCGACAAATACAATAACTGCAGCAATGAAGATATTAGGCAGATAACTTACGACATCCGTCAGCATGTTCTGCACAGGCAGTAATAAACCATGTAGACCTAGAATCGACAAGACAATTGGCAAGAACAGCAGTAAAATCAGCCAGTAAACAATTTCACTGATATTTTGGCTAATCGGGCTGACACCGACTTCAGCACTCAGCTTTTCATCCAGCTGGGTGCGATCAAGCATTTTTTGCAAGCCGACTTTGACCAGATTCGCCACAATCCACCCAACAAAGGCCACAGCAACAGCCGCCAGCAATTGTGGAATAAAGAGCAGGACCTGCTGGATCATATTACTGAACGGTCCGCTCACTGCTGTCAGATTCAGTACGTTAAGCGCACCGATGACCGCAATAATCAGAATAATCCAGAACACAACACGAGCGATAATACTCTCGACATTAGAGCGATGTCCTGTCGCTGCATTTAAGTGTGTATTGGTCCCTAGTTTTTGCAAGATTTTTTTAACACCTGCCGAGACGAGTAATGCAATAATCCAACCTAGGACTAATATGGCAATTGCACTAAGAATTGGATGAAACTGATCCCAGTAGTACATGGCATCATAGCCACCACGTGGGCCTCTCATATAATCATTCATGTTTTCTGCCCTCTTTGTTATTACGCTATTTATCTGAATTCACGAGCTTATTTTTGAAATCTTCAGCTCTTTCCGATTGCTTATAAAGCTTAGACTTCCTGTGCTTAGCTTGCCTGGAGATACAGAACTTTGAAAAACATCACCACCTATTGCAAAAAAACCCTAGTCATGAACCAGAGCTTTTTTTAACAATTCCAGTTATTGGGTGGCCTGTTGAGCATCAGTTGCAGTGGCTTCTGCTGTATCTTGTGACATTTCGCCTACAGTGGCTGTTGCTTCTGTCATCGCATCATCTGCGGTAGCCATTGCTTCATTGCTTTCACCGCCTGGAGTAGCCGCCGGACTAGCATTATTGGCAGGGGCTTCAGTCGCTGGTACTGGTGTATTAGGCTGGGTTGCAGGCGCATCTGGCTTCACATCTGCAAACATATAGAACAGGACTGCCAGTAAAAAGATACCGACCAAAATCAGGATATAGACAGGAATGCGCTTCTTCTGCGTGATTGCTGCCTGATCATGCAAAGGTGGTTTTTTATTAAAATCATCAACCATGACCATTCTCACTCTTTCTTATTCATAAGTAGATTTTTATCATAACAAGCAGTTATCACAGCTTCTGTGACAAAAGATGGTGAGATAGTGAATGGATGTAAGTTATATGTATGAGTCTGATGAACTTGGTATTAGTTTCAAAAAGAGGTATTTTCTGGCCTGAATATACTATGCTTTTATGGTTAGAAACTCTCTTCCCAGACAGTTGATGCTGGCGGTTTTTAGCTGATTTATCAGGAATTAAATCGTCTATAAAATAAATAATATACCACTATGATTTTATTAAATTTTAAGCACATTTTAAGTGGGCTAAAACATGCTGTAAAAATACCGTTTTTCAATATACCTGCTACTTTGCACAAAATACGTTATAATTATCCACCTTATTTTTCATGCACCCGAGTTTTATGGCGTATCGTCAACAGAGTGTATCGCTGGATCTTGACACTGACGTCACACATCAATGTGCTTTGCACTACACTCGTGATCAGCATCTGATTGGAATCATTGAATTTAGCAAACCGAGCTTTATGCTACGCTGGCAAGATCTGGAATATTTCCGCCGCCGTACTGAAGAAATGTCGGTGATGCCTTTTCCAGACTGCATTAATGCCATGGTCATTGATGTACGAAATGTGGCGGCCTGGCTAGATAATGACGTTCCGATTATTCCATGGCGCCTACTGGAAGAAGATTGTCCGGTACGTTTAGTTGTGCCTGCGGATCGAATCGAACATTATGCCGGTTTCTTTGAGCCGACCTGGTTAACGACCGATACAGATACTGCCATTCAGGAAATTCGTGACTTTATGGATATGTTTGTTCACTAATATGACAGTATGAAAAAAACCTCCATGACGGATGTTTTTTTGTACCTAAAAAAATAAAAGTCCCCCTTTAACAAAGGGAGATTTAGGGGGATTCTTTTTAACTTGAAAATATTTTCAGTTTTAATCCATTTCTAATTTAAAGAAGGATGTAACTCCCTTTCCTTTTAAGCGATGAGCAGCACTGCTGCGCAAGAGAGAGGTAAAAGCCCCTCCTTTGCAAAGGAGGGGTTGGGGAGGATTCAAGAACTGACAAATAATCTAACTTCAATCCCTCCTAACCTCCCTTTTAGAAAGGGAGGAACTCTGAAGGAATTACCAATAATTCTCTACCGCAATATTTCCTTCACCACGGCGGTTCATGGTCAGGCCACGTGCTTTTAGCGCTTCTTTGGTATCTTCGACCATTTCCGGATTACCACAGAGCATCACATGACTGGTTTCAGGATTAAGCTGAAGTCCTGCTGCCCGTTCAAGTTCCCTATTCTCAATCAAGATCGGTAAACGATGGTGAAGTGCTGCTTCAGGATCACGGGTAATGATTGGAATAAATTTAAAACCTGTATGACCTTCGCCAAAGGTCTCGGCAATTTCCTGAATACGGTCAACATAGGCTAGTTCGTCTTGAGTACGGACGCTATAAACCAGATTAATATGTTTATATTTATTCCAAGTTTCAAAGTCTTGCAGCATGCATAAAAATGGTGCCAAACCTGTACCTGTGCCAAGCAGCCATAAATCTTGTGGTAATGGCAATTGATAACGTGCCAAAGTCAGATAACCATAGGGAATTTTCTCTAAGTAGAGTTCATCGCCTACTTTAAGATGTTGTAAATTCGAAGTAAATTTCCCTTCAGGAACAACGATTGAAAAAAATTCCAGCGTTTCATCAAATGGTGATGACACGACTGAATATGCCCGAACAACCAGTTCATCCCCCACTTTCAAGCCAATACGCGCAAACTGTCCTGCCGTAAACTTGAAATGCGCAGGTCTGGTCATGGTGAAACTAAACAGCGTATTGGTCCAACGGTGTACAGATAAAACCTTTTCTAAGCTAAATTTTTCAATAGACATGATTCAAACGTGGCATCAAAGACTATGCTCATGGTAGCATGACAGCATAATTTATTAATATTTTTTAAATGTTAAGGCTCTATTCATGCGCATGACTTTACGCCAGTTGGCTGTTTTTGTAGCAGTTGCTCAAGAAGGCACCGTCACCAAAGCCAGTGATGCAGTCAAACTCACCCAAAGTGCGGCGAGTATGGCTTTAGCAGATTTAGAAGATGGTCTTGGCGCGCCTTTATTCGACCGTCTTGGTAAGCGTTTACAGCTCAATGACTTAGGTCGTTTTCTTCTCCCGCAAGCTCTTGAAATCCTTGGCCGCTGTGAAGCTTTCGAGCAGGCAGCCAAAGGTGAACTACAAAGCATTGACCTTCGTCTCGGTGCGACGCTGACCATTTCCGACTATCTGATGCCAGACCTGATGGCGGATTTCCTGAAAATCCAGCCACAGGCTCACTTGCAACTGCAGGTCGGCAATACCCGTCAAATGATCGAAGCCGTAAATCAGTTCCAGTTAGATTTGGCCCTGATTGAAGGTTCTTGTCATTTACCACAACTGCAATGTATTCATTGGCGCGATGATGAACTTGCAGTGTGCTGTGCGCCGGATCATCCTCTGGCTCAGCTAAACCGTCCGCTCACTGCTGAAGATTTTAAATCGGTTGAATGGATTTTACGTGAAGAAGGTTCAGGGACTCGTGAAGTCTTTGATAATGCCATCTTGAAAGATGTACCCGACGCCAATATCCGTCTGACTCTAGGCCATAATGAAGCGATTCTGAAGATTGTGGCAGGTGGTCTAGGGATGTCTTGTATTTCCAAGCTGGCGATTGAACCTTTGCAGGAAAAAGGCCAACTGGTGATTCTGGATACTCCATTCTGGTCACTCACCCGTCCTTTATTTATGCTGGTACACCGCCAGAAATATCAAGGTCCAGGCCTCAAAGCCTTTATGAAATTCTGTGAAGCTTAAAATTTTGTTGAAATAAAAAAAGCGCCTAAGGGCGCTTTTTTATTACCTGAATAAATGTCTCTTACTAATTTCTTCCCTAAACTGTCTTTCACATGGAACACCGTCATGATTTCCATCCATCTGAGTACCCGGGCAATTTCGCAAAAAGAATACCGCTTCATCATAAGAGCGCATCTGGCTACAATGGGTTCTACCATCACATTGATAAGGTGAAGACACTAAAGTGGATGAGGCAGTACTTCTAATAGAAGTATTTGTTGATGCCTCTAAATTCCTCCTCCCTTGTTCACTGAGGCCTTGTTCAGGTAAGTCACCTAAAGCAGCACGTTGTTCTGAAACAAGCCTTTTTTGTTCTTGCATTAAATGCTCAAGTTGCTGTTGCTTTTGTATTTTATAGTTTTGGTATTTTCCATAAACTAATACAGCAAGTATCACGATAATGACCAAGCCCATACCTGTAATCAATTTCGATAAAACTGACTTTTTAGGCTGACGGTAAGGTAGTGCTCTTTCGATCTGAAGATCATTATGTTGACTAACAATTTTTGAAGGTGTCTTTTGATATGAGATATCTAAACGCACAATATTGTCTGCTTTAAACTTGCCTGCATCCTGTACTTTGAGAAACTTTAAACTTTCCCCAACTTTTGGTGGCACGTTCTTATTTGGGAAGTCTTTAATGTGGAAGAATAAATCTTTTGACTCACCAGCTATCTCAATAAAACCAAAACCTCGTTCTTCGTTATAGGTCTTGATCTTCCCCTCTAAAAACATAATTCACTCTATTGTTTGATATTTTTAATTATTGTATTCAAAAACTGATGAAAATTCTAAAAATAAAAAAAGCACCGTAAGATGCTTTTTCTTATTTGAATGATGAGACAAATATCTTAGTAAATGAGAACCTAACTTAAATTTCTCCAAAAATCATAAATCCAATCGCTGTTACCAGAATCAACCAGAGTGTGGGACTAAAGAAAATAGTATTGCGTACCGGATTGACTATTGTAGAAGTAGAAGCTAGAGATGGCAGTGCAACCACTTCAGAGACGAACTCTTCTTGATGCTTGATATCTAGACGTACCATATTGTCCAATTGAATCGTATTCTGCTCTTCGATTATTCTAAATTTAAGTCGTTCTCCGACTTGAGGTGCTATTTCAGGTGAAGGTAATTGATCTAACTGAAAATTAAGCTCCTGTGCATTATTTGACAGTTCAATACTCCCAGTCCCACGTACAGCATCATAGGTTTTAATTCTTCCATCTGTAAACATGATATGTGTCCCTAGATCATTCAACAGATGCGTAGTTTATATGGAAGGGATTAAAGGATATTGTTGAACTTTGGTGGGTATTTTATTGTTTTCACAACATTCTATAAGGTTCTGATTACACAAGATTCCTACAACTTACATAAACTTATAACTCAAATAAAAAAGAGGCTCTAGAGCCTCCTTTTGTATGTTTTTTCCAAGCAAAAATTAACGCTTTAAATTCGACAATAGTGCTGATGTAATCGAAGTATTGACTGCTACTGCTTTGGCTTTTTTGACTTTCTTCGATTTATCTTCTACACGTTCAATTTTAATGGCTTTATAGCGATCACCATTTTGAACCACATTGAATTTTACCCGGTCGTTGCGCTTCGGTTCACCTGAATCGGCAGGGAAATCCGAGATATGAAAAAATACCTCACCTTCAGGTGAAGAAATAAAACCAAATCCTTTTTCTGGATTGTACTGTTTTACTTTTCCTTGGTATTGCTCGGAAGTCATAAACGTCCCCTACTCTGTATCTGTCAGTATTCAGTATATAAAAAAGAGGCTGTAAAAGCCCCTTTTCTGTTCATTTTCAAAAATATTAGTCTTTTTGAACTGAACCAAAAATCTTGTCACCCGCATCGCCCAAACCTGGAACGATGTAACCATTTTCATTCAAGCCATGATCAATCGCCGCAGTGAAAATCACCACATCTGGATGAGCTTCTTCAACACGCTTAATCCCTTCAGGTGCAGCAACCAATACCATCACACGAATATCTTTACAGCCGCTAGCTTTCAATACGTCAATCGCAGCTACCAGAGAAGAGCCAGTCGCCAGCATTGGATCAATGATCATAGCAAGACGGTTTTGTACATCTGGAACCAGTTTTTTATAGTAAGTACGTGCCTGTAGGGTTTCTTCATCACGTTCCAGGCCCAGTACAGAAACTTTGGCACTTGGAATCAGATTCAGGAAACCATCCAGCATACCAATACCTGCACGTAGAATTGGCACAACAGTAATTTTCTTACCTGCAATACGGTCTACAGCCACCGGTCCGTTCCAGCCATCAATCTCATGTTCAACGACAGGAAGATCCTTGGTCGCTTCATAAGTCAAAAGCATAGTCACTTCCTGAGCAAGCTCACGGAAGTTCTTGGTACTAATGTCAGCACGACGCAGTAAACCGAGTTTATGTCGAATTAAAGGATGACGGATTTCATGGATTGCCACGGGAGAACACCTAGAAGGTTAAAGATAAATTTCCGCTATTATAAAGACTTTTCCGGATTTGTTTAACTAAAAAAGCCCCCAATCGTGGAGGCTTTTTTGTAATAACTTCAAACTTGCGCTGAATTAGTTAAAACCACTTTGAACCAAAGTGAAAATAAACTGTTGTAATTCAGGCGACATTGCGAAGAATGCATAGCGAGACAGTGCAATGATTGGATCCGGATAAACACCGATCACCAGTACCAGTAATGCAACGAGCAATACCATGATACCGCCGACTTTTTGACCCCAGTGATTTACAGCGTCAAGACGTGGTGTTTCTGGTGGAGTCATATACATGACAACCATCACACGCAGGTAGTAGTACAGACCGATACCTGAACCCAGGATAACCATCGCAGCAAGGAACCAAGACTCGCCTGCTACCGCAGTTTTCACTACCAGGAACTTACCGATGAAGCCCGCTGTTAATGGAATGCCTGCCAGAGACAGCATCATCACAGTTAATACAGCAGTCAATACTGGACGACGCCAGAACAGACCACGGTACTCAGCCAGGCTACCCGCTTCATCTGTATTGTTATACGGACTAGACATCAGCGTTACCACACCGAAAGCACCAATCGTAGTCAATACATAAGTGATGATATAGACGTTTACACTTTCGAAAGTCGCGAAACCTTGAACCTGTAAAAAGTCAGTATTACGTGCAGATACGATTGCAACCAGTACGTAACCGAAGTGAGCAATTGAAGAGTATGCCAAGATACGTTTCAAGTTCACCTGTTTCACTGCAAGCAAGTTACCTACAATGATGGAAAGTACTGCAATCACGCTGATGATGGTGACGAAGCTATCTGACAAGATTAAGCCTGAAGACAATACATAACGTACGAACAGACCCAACATTGCCACTTTAGACACAGTTGCAAGGAAAGTTGCAACTGGTGCTGGAGCACCTGCGTATACATCTGGTGTCCATTTGTGGAATGGAGCTAGTGACAGTTTAAAGCCAACAGCGAATACAATCAGTGCTAGACCAATCACCACAGCAGGCTGACTAAATGCAGTCAACAGTTTGCCTGGTTCAGCGACAAAGCTTAGAGAACCTGTATATGCATAAACATATGCCATACCCATCAGCAACATTGCAGATGCAGTTGCTGAAAGCACCAGATATTTCACACCTGCTTCAAGCGATTGAGAACGCTGATGTGTATACGCCAATAAGCCGTATACAGGGATCGACATGAGCTCAAGACTAATGAAGAAAGAGGCATAGTGAGAACTTGCCACCATCAGCATCGCACCGGCAACGGAGGTCAGCATCAGGATATACAGTTCTTCACGATTATCTTTATAGGTTTCAATATAAGCATGTGACAAGGTACTACACGCCAGTGCAGCCACAATAATCACAAACTGATATAGCATCGTAAACGGATCTACGAGGAACAGGTTCATTACATTGGCAGGTGCAAATTGACCCGCTAACAGAACGAACAGAATGTACAACGCCGCCAGGTTTAGACCGATGACTGTCGTAGTCGCAACTAAGTTATGGTTACGCTTAATTGCAGTAAGCAACATCACGACGATCGCAGTCAATGACACGATCATCACAGGTGCTAGAGGCATAAGCTCAGAAAAAGACATTGTGAAGTTCATGGCTTATTGGATCTCCACATTTTCAGCTGAAACGGCAGCTTGCTGCACAGCATCAGCTGCTTCAGACACAGGAATGTAGCTATTCGCTAACCACGCCATGCTTGAGTTAGAAACGTCAAGGAAGCTTTGTGGGTATAGACCAAGCCATGCTAGACCAAATGCACAGATCAGCAAAATTACCACTTCACGTGCATTTAAATCTTTTAACGGATTTGTGTAGTGCTGTTTTTGCTCTTCGTTTGGAACACCAAACAACGCTTTATGGATCAGAATCAAACCGTACAGACCCGCAAATACCAGGCTGATTGCAGCGAGGATTGTAAATGCTGGGAATTTACCGAATGAACCCATCAGGATCAGGAACTCACCAATGAAGTTACCTAGACCTGGAATACCGACAAGCGCCGCGATGAAGAACATCAGGAAGAATGCAAGGTATGGGAACTGACCACGAATACCACCCATCAAACGCATATCACGTGTATGAACACGTTCGTACACCTGACCACACATAATGAACAGAGCTGCAGATGACAGACCGTGAGCCAGCATCATGATCATCAGACCTTGGAAAGTCAGGATGTTACCTGCATAAATCGCAAGTAAAACGAAGCCCATGTGTGAAATAGATGTATACGCAAGTAAACGTTTCATATCGGTTTGCTGGAAAGCACACCAAGCACCGTAGAAGATACCGATTAAACCGAAAATGATCGCGATGTCTGCAAACTGTGCAGAAGCCGCCGGGAAGAATGGAATCACGAAACGGATCAGACCGTAAGCAGCTGTCTTAATCAAGATACCTGCAAGGTCAACAGACCCCGCTGTCGGTGCTTGTGCATGCGCATCTGGTAACCAGCCGTGTAATGGGAAAACTGGAAGTTTTACCGCAAAACCGATGAATAAACAGATCATGAATGCGTAAGCAACTGCTGGCGCTTGTGTATCCAGCATGTTCGCTACACCCATCAGGTAGTTGTAGTCGAAACGGATTTGACCAGTCATGGTGTAGCCTACAGTTACCAGACCGAGGATACCAATCAGCATGACTAAACCAGCCACCTGTGTGTAAATGAAGAACTTGGTTGCAGCATATACACGTGACTTGCCTTCTGCCCCTTTATGACCCCAAAGTGCGATCAGGAAGTAGATCGGCACCAGCATCATCTCCCAGAAGAAGAAGAACAGGAACAGGTCAATCGCCAGGAATACACCGATTACACCACCCAGAGACCATAACAGGTTCAAGTGGAAGAAACCAACGTTTTTCTGAATCTCACCCCATGAACAGCCTACTGCCAACACACCAAGGAGTGCAGTCAAGCCAACCATCAGTAAAGATAAACCATCCACCGCAAGGTGAATATTAATGCCTAGGGTTTGAATCCAAGGCAATTTGAACTCGGCTGCCCACGTAGGAGCCGCACCGCCAAGTTCATAGTTATAAGTACCCGACTGCCAAAGGACGATGGTTAAAACCAGCGTCACTAACATACCAATCAGCGCGATATAACGCGGAAGGTGTTGGTCGAGTTTATCGACCAACCAGCAAATAAAACCTGCAATGAACGGAATGAGGATCAGAGCCGGCAAAATAATATTGTTTGGAGCTTCCATTTTATTTCCCCACTACCTGAATCACGAGCAAGATCATCAGTAGGACAACGACACCGAGCCCCATACTAGATGCATATTCACGCAGTGAACCTGTTTGACGCGAACTAGTAAAGCTATGACCACCTTTAACCAGTGCAGGCAGCACCAGCCAGAAGCCATCAATCGGATCACGACCGAACAGTTTCGCGAAGAACAAATAAGGCTTCACAAAAACGATGTCATACAGCTTGTCGAAACCAAGTGCATTACGGCAGATGTTGGCAAGACCCGCACCCAGAGAAGTTTTAGCAAAAGATTTCACAGCATTGTAAGCAAAAGCAAACAGCACCACACCAATTGCAAGACCTACCAGTGCAATACCTACTGCTGTGTATTCTGCAGTATGCATGCCATGTTCAAGTGCTTCCGGAATTTCAAATGCAGGAAGTTTAGCCGCATTTAAAATGCTTTCTACAGGCGCTTTCAATGCCGCACCCACGAAAGTCGAAAGTACTGCAAGAATTGCCAATGGTCCCCAGTAAGTTACACCCTTGATTGCGTGGTAAGGTGTGTTTTCTTTACCGAAGAATACAACCCAGATCAGACGGAATGTATAGATCGAAGTCAGGAACGCACCGATTACACCCACCCAGTAAAGTGTGCTGTAAACTGCGATTGATTGGCCTTGTACCCATACCGCACCCAGGATTGCATCTTTTGAGAAGAAGCCCACAGTGATGAATGGAATTGCAGCCAATGCACCGCCACCAATGGCGAAACATGCAAACAGGAATTTGTTCTTGTAGAACAGACCGCCCATCTTGAAGATGTTTTGTTCGTGGTGGTAAGCCAGAATCACTGCACCAGAAGACAAGAATAATAATGCCTTGAAGAATGCGTGAGTCAGCATGTGGAACAGACCCGCCTGGTATGCTTCAGCACCTACAGCCATAAACATATAGCCCAACTGACTCATAGTTGAGTAAGCCAGAATACGTTTGATGTCTGTTTGTACCAATGCAGCAAAACCAGCTACCAGTAATGTCACTGCACCAGTAATCGAGATGAACATCATTACTTCAGGCGCAAGTTCAAATACTGTGAACAGACGGCAGCACAGGTAAACACCCGCTGTTACCATTGTTGCAGCGTGGATCAATGCAGAAACAGGTGTAGGACCTGCCATCGCATCTGCCAACCAGGTTTGCAGTGGAATCTGCGCAGATTTACCAGCAGCACCCAGGAACAGCATTAACGCAGTCCAGATAGTCAATGATGAACTTTGAGTCATCACAGTCGCAGCATTTTCAACGATGTACTGAGTATTCAGCGTACCGAATTGCTGGAACAGCAAGAACATGGCAATCAGCAGGAATACGTCACCAATACGGGTAACGGTAAATGCCTTGATCGCTGCCACACCGTTTGCAGGATTTTGGTAGTAATAACCAATCAGCAGATAAGAACACAGACCTACACCTTCCCAACCCAGGAATAACAACGCCAGGTTGTCACCCAGTACCAGCAATAACATGCTTGCAACGAACAGGTTGAAGTAAGAGAAGAAACGTGCGAAGTCTTGTTCACCGCGCATGTACCATGATGCAAAGATGTGGATCAGGAAACCAACGCCTGTCACCATGCCCAGCATCAACAGAGACAAACCGTCCAGGTGCAGGCTGATGCCCGGTGCAAAACCACCGACATTGAACCAGGTCCAAAGAGGTTGTACTACTGCGGTAGAACCATTGTTGACAAAGTCCATACCCGCAATGAGTGCAAACAATGCCGATAACCCCACAGCCCCTACACCAATAATGGCTGCAACTGTTTCAGGAAGCTTATGACGCCCTGCCGCTAAAAGGACGAAGCCAATGAGCGGGAATAAAATTGTTAGATATAAATAACTCATCCGCGCATCTCACTAGCAGCATCCACATCCAGATGATGGAAGCGATGATAGAACTGAAGGACGATCGCAAGACCGATACATGCCTCTGCCGCAGCAAGGGTCAGAATCAGGATAAACATGATTTGACCATCAGGCTGTGCCCATGCACTGCCCGCCAAGACGAATGCCAAAGCAGCAGCATTCATCATGATTTCAAGGCTCATTAAAATGAATAGCAGGTTGCGTCGCACCATTACACCGTAAAAACCCAGTGCAAAAAGAATGGATGCAACGATCAAACCATGCTCTAAAGGGATGTTGCCCATTATTGTTGTTCCTCTTCTGCACCTGGTTCACGTTTACCCAAATGGAATGCTGCAACAAGTGATGCAAGCAATAACATCGCGGCAACTTCTACCAACAATAAGTATTGCGTAAAGAGTGATTGACCTACCGCTTTAGGACCGACCATTTCTGTGCCCATCACCATTGAAGGCTGCACGTAATCTGATTTTAGTACCCAAACCAGGACCAGACCAATCAGGAAGCTCATCAATGCCGGATAAGCCCAAGCCGATGAAGTCAACCATTTGCGTTCCTGAGCAACAGTCTGTTCGCCCAGGTTCAGCATCATTACCACGAACACGAATAACACCATGATCGCGCCAGCATAAACGATGACTTCAAGTGCACCCGCAAATGGTGCACCCACGATCAGGAACAGCCCTGCTACAGCAAGGAGCGAAACGATCAGGCTTAATAAAGCATGTACCGGATTCGTGTTAGTCACCACACGAACCGTAGAGACGATGGCCACAAGGGCCATTAAATAAAATGGCCACATCATGGTAATAGACTCCGTACATCAACAGGTGCACTTTCACGCTGTGCCTGACCTTTGTCCTTACCAGCAACTGCCATACCGGTTACACGGTAGAAGTTATAGTCAGGATATTTACCAGGACCAGAAATCAGCAAGTGTTCTTTTTCGTAGACTAAGTCTTGACGAACATATTCGCCCAATTCGAAATCTGGTGTCATCTGAATCGCAGTCGTAGGACATGCTTCTTCACACATACCGCAGAAAATACAGCGAGAGAAGTTGATACGGAAAAATTCCGGATACCAACGACCATCTTCACGTTCTGCTTTTTGTAATGAAATACAGCCTACCGGACATGCAACCGCACACAGGTTACATGCCACACAACGCTCTTCGCCATCTGGGTCACGCGTTAATACGATACGACCACGGAAACGTGGTGGCACGATTTCTTCGGCTGGCACTTCCGGATATAAAATGGTGTCACGTTTGCGCGTTGCATGGGTAAATACCATGAACAACGTACGAACGATTGACCCGAATCCAGCTAGAAATTTAAACATTTTGTTCTCCCTGCTGTCTTAGGCCTGATTCAACAGAATCACAGCACCAGTCACCAAAAGGTTAACCAACGCCAATGGCAAGCAAATTTTCCAACCAAAGTTCATCACCTGGTCATAACGTGGACGCATTAAAGAACCACGCGCCAATACAAACATCATTACGAAGAATGCTGTTTTAATAATGAACCAGAATGCTGGTGGAAGGAAATCAAGACCAAATGGTGCTAACCAGCCACCGAAGAACAGGGTTACGATCAATGCAGAGATCAGTACTACGTTCACGTATTCCGCAACGAAGAACATACCCCATTTCATACCGCCATATTCTACGTGGTAACCTTCCGCCAGTTCCTGTTCCGCTTCTGGTTGGTCAAATGGGTGACGGTGAGTTACCGCAACACCTGCAACCACGAAGATCAGGAAGCCTAAGAACTGAGGAATGATAAACCATACATCTTTCTGTGCTTCTACGATTTCACGCATGTTGAATGAACCGGCAATTGCCACTACACCCATCAGGGAAATACCCAGGAACACTTCATAAGAAATAGTTTGTGCTGCTGAACGTAGACCACCAAGCAATGCGTATTTGTTGTTAGAAGACCAACCACCAAACAGTACTGCATATACCGCAATACCTGCCATTGCCATGAAGAACAACAGACCGATACTCATGTCTGCAACACCTAAGTAAGGTGATACAGGAATAACCATGAACGACAGCACCGCAGTTGCCATCGCAACTGCTGGAGCCATACGGAAAGTCAATTTATCAGCAAATTTTGGTGTCCAGTCCTCCTTGAACATGATTTTCAGCATGTCGGCAACAATCTGGAACATACCGCCCGGACCTACACGGTTCGGACCGTAACGGTCTTGCCACAAGCCAAGTAAACGACGTTCAATAAAAGACATCAACGCAGCGATCAGTACTACAACCAGTAAGATCACGATCGCTTGAAGTACTGAATAGGCGATTGGCCAGTTTTCAGCCCACAGCGGCGTTTGACGGATTAATTCTTGTTCCATGAATTACGCTCCTACCGCGACTGAAACAGGCTCTGCAAGAGATACCGTTGGTGCAAGACCAATTGGGTAGCCAATATAACCTGTTGGTAAGTATTCAATCACTTGTACAGGAAGAACGATTGAAGTCTCGCCTGCTTTCACAGTGATTTTCTGACCGTCTTGCAGGTTCAAGCGTGTAGCATCCTGTTCGCCCACTGCAAATACTGCGTCAGGAATACGTGATTCCATTGCCGGAGTTTTAATGGTGAACTCGCCAGATGCAAAGATGTGATGCATTGGTACCAGACGGAAGCTTTCAGCATTTACAAGCACAGGTGCTGGTGCAACGAAGCTACGCGCTGGACGTTTTGGTAAACGGTCGAATAAACGAACGCCTGAATCACCGCCTTTTAAGTGACCGCCCACTTCATCCTGGTATTTGTTCCAGGCTTGTGGTGAGTTCCAGCCTGCAGACCAAGCAAATGGTACCAGTGAAGATGGAGTCTCATCACCGACATAACCTTCCATAGAGAATGTTAATGCAGTGTCTTTATCAGTAGGCTGTTTCGGCTCATGTACAGATAATGGCGCACGCATCGAAGTACGACCTGAATAACGACGTGGTTCACGTGCCACTTTCAGACCATGGACACGGAAGCCTGCATCTGGTGCTACATCCAGAATACCTTCAAGTGCAGGAACGTTGCTTGCTACTGACTCGATGACATCATCCAGTATAGTCCAAGAAATCGCTTTGCCTTGTACGCCTGTTTCCAGTGCGTGTAACCAGCGCCAAGATTCTTTGATTGCCAGTTCTGGGTTGTAGTAGTTAGGGTCATACACTTGGTAGAAACGTTGTGCACGGCCTTCTTGAGAAACGACAGTACCATCACCTTCAGCAAATGAAGCAGCAGACAATACGATGTTAGCTTTCTTCACAGTCGCAGTTTCAGAGTGATCTAATACGATCACTTGTTTGCCTGCAAGCGCAGCATCAACCTGAGCTGCTGGTAAACGACGATATAGATCGTTTTCTACAATTACGACAGTGTCATAGTCTTGTGCAAATGCTTGCTCAAGGCTTTGACCACCGAAGATTGCCAGACCCATTGAGTTCACTTCAGGAACAGTCAAGGTCAAGCCCGCATTACCCAGGTTTTGTGCGACTTGTGCAGCAGCTTCCATGATGGTTGCGTCTTGTAGGCTTGTACCAGAGATGATCAGTGGTTTCTTCGCAGCTTTCAGCGTATCTGCAATGGTTTGTGCAAATGCTTTGGCATCGTCATCAATACCAGTGATGACTTCACCTTTCACGCCCGCAGCAATCGCGAAGCCTAAACGTGCGATATCGTTTGGAGAAGCAACCACTTCACCTTCCGCAACGTCAGACAAACGTGTTTGTGTTGCAGCCAGAATGTAAATCGGAGATTTCGCATCTTGGGCAATACGTTGTACAGGTTCAGCCAGCCATTCTTGCGTACGGCGCTCTGCAGCCATTTCCTTGCCTTTATTTTTCGCAGCTTGGCGAACAGATAAAGCCATACGTGGCGCAGTTTGAGTCAGGTCTTCACCCAGAATCAGTACCGCATCATAGCTTTCGATCTCACGCATGTTCGGGTTATAAACACCCTCGGTTTGCATAATCGATGCAGCCAGTTCAACCAGATTTTGCTCTTTTTGAGCCATACCGGTTGAGTAGTTGTCTTGACCAACTAATTCACGTAATGCGAAGTTAGCTTCAAGTGATGCACGTGGTGAACCGATCCCCAGTACATTTTTGCCCTGGATTTTCGCAATTACGGTATCCAATGCTGTATCAACAGAAACTGTTTCTACATTTGTACCAGTACGGAACTGTGGCTGACGAGGACGGTCTTTACGGTTCACATAACCGGTACCGAAACGACCTTTATCACATAGGAAGTATTGGTTCACTTCACCGTTGAAACGGTTTTCGACACGACGAAGTTCGCCATAACGTTCACCCGGAGAAATGTTACAACCTGAAGAACAGCCTTGGCATACGCTTGGCGCATACTGCATGTCCCATTTACGGTTATAACGTTCTGAGTGAGTTTTGTCAGTGAATACACCTGTTGGACATACTTCAGTCAAGTTACCTGAGAATTCAGACTCTAATGTGCCTGATTCTGGACGACCGAAATAAACGCGAGAAGCGTTTGCATATACACCGAAATCTGTACCGCCTGCATAGTCTTTGTAATAACGAACACAACGGTAACATGCGATACAACGGTTCATCTCGTGCGCAATAAACGAACCAAGTTCTTGGTTGTAATGCGTACGCTTGGTGAAACGGTAACGACGACGGTCGTGTTGAGTCATTACTGTCATATCTTGCAGGTGACAGTGGCCACCCTCTTCACAGACTGGACAGTCGTGCGGGTGATTGGTCATCAAGAATTCAACAACAGAAGCACGGAAATCTTTCGCTTCTTTGTCTTCAATCGAGATGTAGGTATTGTCAGCAGCCGGTGTCATACATGACATGACCAAACGACCACGCGTATCTTCTGGATTCGCGTATTGAGTCACAGCACATTGACGGCAAGAACCGACAGAACCTAAGGATGGATGCCAACAAAAGTATGGGATGTCGATGCCAAGACTCAAACATGCTTGCAGCAAGTTTTCCGAGCCGTTGACTTCATACGATTTTCCATCGACATGAATTGTAGCCATAGTCGAATTCCTTAAGCTTGTTCTACGTTGCGGGTTTGAGCGGCAGCATTTACGACTTTCGCTTCAAATTCGCCACGGAAATGTTTGAGTGCGCCCATTAACGGTTCCATAGCACCTGGTGCGTGAGCACAGAAAGTTTTACCAATCCAAAGCTTACGAGTCAGTTCTTGTAAGTGATCGATATCTTCTTTCTTGCCAGTACCATCTTCAAGTGCTTTAAGCGCTTTTACCGCCCAAGGTAAGCCATCACGGCAAGGTGTACACCAACCACATGATTCACGCGCAAAGAATTCTTCGAGATTACGAGTCGCTGAAACCATACATTGGGTTTCATCAACCACCATCAATAGACAGGTACCTAAACGTGAACCTGCTTTCATGATGCTTTCCGCATCCATCGGAAGATCGATATGCTCAGCAGCCAGGAAGTCAGTTGATGCACCACCGGGTAACCATGCTTTCAGCTTCAGGCCGTCACGCATACCACCGGCATGTTCTTCAATCACTTCACGTGCAGTGGTACCGAATGGCAGTTCCCATAGACCCGGGAATTTCACCTTACCTGAAGCACCATAAATTTTTGTGCCCGGATCTTTCGATTTGCCTGCAGACAAACCGATGTACCATTCTGGACCACGCAACATGATGGCTGGCAAGTTGTTGTAGGTCTCTACGTTGTTCACGATCGTAGGACGACCCCAAGCACCTGCAACCTGCGGGAATGGCGGTTTGGTACGCGGGTTTGCACGGCGACCTTCAAGCGAGTTAATCAATGCAGTTTCTTCACCACAGATATAACGACCCGCACCGGTATGTACGTGTAACTCGAAGCTCCAGCCAGAATCCAGGATATTGTCACCTAGATAACCTTTAGCACGAACCTGTTCAAGTGCTTCGTTCAGGTACTTCGCTGCTTCGATGTATTCACCACGGATGAAGATATAACCTTGAGTTGCTTCAAGGGTATAAGCTGCAATCAGCATACCTTCGATCAACTGGTGAGGAAGATCTTCCATCAACAGACGGTCTTTGAAGGTACCTGGT
Source organism: Acinetobacter sp. CAU_H_60 (assembly GCF_058599385.1). Taxonomy (NCBI): domain Bacteria; kingdom Pseudomonadati; phylum Pseudomonadota; class Gammaproteobacteria; order Moraxellales; family Moraxellaceae; genus Acinetobacter; species Acinetobacter sp. CAU_H_60. The sequence goes on from NZ_CM178653.1 coordinate 2,376,383, forward strand.
TCCATCTCATCGGCATTACAAATCAGGTAACGTGGACCTGAATTGTCATTTGGTGCCATCAGCGACCATTTGATCCCTGCCGGGAAGCCTGCACCACCACGACCTTTTACGGTTGCAGCTTTTACAACTTCCAGCACTTCTTTCGGTGTCATAGACAGGGCTTTTTTAAAGCCTGCATAGCCTTCAAGCGCTTCGTAGTCATCAACGTGACGGACATTCGCCTGTTTGCTTAGACGCCAAGTCAGTGGATGCGTTTCCGGGTTACCGTCGCCATAAATTGGTTTTGGTTCGGTATTCATACATACTTCTCCAATAACTGTTTAATTGATGTCACTTCCACGAGACCGTGAGTGTCTTCATCAATCATGAGGGTTGGACCTTTGTCACAGTTACCTAGGCAGCAAATTGGAAGCAAGGTAAAACGGCCATCCGCTGTGGTTTGGCCGAACTGGATACCCAATTCACGCTGGAATGCTTCTGCTAAAGTCTCCGCACCCATCAAGAAACATGCAATAGAGTCACACAGTAAAATTACGTGACGACCCACTGGCTGACGGTAAATACGGTTATAGAACGTTGCAACCCCTTCCAAATCGGCAAGGCTCATGCTGAGCATTTGCGCGATGGCATTCATTTGAGCATCGTCTACCCAGCCATTACGGCGTTGTACACACTTCAGCGCATCAAGACACGCTGCACGTGGGTACGGGTAATGCCCAATGTGATGTTCAATTTCATGGATTTCTTCCGAAGTCAAAATCCCTTCAACATTCACACGTGGCTTTTTATCAGTCAAAATCATCATAATGCGTTTACCCCTTAGCGATCCACGTCAGCCATTACGACGTCGATTGTCGCTAAATAAATGATTAAGTCAGATACAAGACTGCCGTTAATCACAGAAGGCATTTGCTGTAAATGCGTGAAAGTTGGTGTACGAATACGGGTACGGTAACTCATGGTTGACTTGTCTGAAGTCAGATAATAAGTCGACGCACCTTTCACCACTTCTGCCATCACAGATGATTCACCTGCAGGCATTACAGGACCCCAAGAAACGCTCAAGAAGTGCGTAATCAAGGTTTCAATATCTTGTAATGTTTTGTCTTTTGGTGGTGGAACAGCCAGTGGATGGTCTGCTTTGTACGCACCAGATGGCATATTCTCTAGACACTGCTTAATGATTTTCAGTGACTGTTCGATTTCACGGAAGTGAACAATCACACGAGCATATGCATCGCCTTCGTACTCAACTGGCACTTCGAAGTCATAGTTTTCATAACCACTGTATGGACGGTATTTACGAACATCAAAGTCGATACCTGTCGCACGCAGACCAGTACCTGTTACACCCCATGCCAATGCAGATTTCGCATCGTATTGAGCCACATTACGGGTACGACCCACAAATACAGAGTTTTTCAGTGCTGCAGTATAGTATTCGTTCAAACGCTTAGGCATCCAGTCGAGCAAGTCTCGAACCAGTTTTTCCCAACCGTTTGGCAAGTCATGTGCAGTACCACCGATACGGAACCATGCTGGATGCATACGGTAACCGGTGATCGCTTCCACAATGTCATACACTTTCTGACGGTCAGCGAACATATAGAATACTGGGGTCATACCGCCGGCATCCTGAATCGCAGTACCGATGTACAGCAAGTGGTTATTGATACGGAACAGTTCCGACATCATGACACGGATACACTGGGCACGGTCAGGTACAGTAATACCCGCCATTTGTTCCACGCCCATCACATAAGGCATGTTCTGTGCACAGCCACCGAGGTAGTCGACACGGTCTGTATATGGAATGAATGAATGCCAGGTTTGACGTTCAGCCATCTTTTCCACACCACGGTGGTGATAACCGATGTCAGGCACACAGTCTTTAACTTCTTCACCGTCCAGCTGCAAGATCACACGGAAAGCACCATGCGCAGATGGATGGTTCGGACCCAGGTTCAGGAACATGAAATCTTCATCTGCATTACCGCGCTTCAGACCCCAGTCTTCTGGCACGAAACGTAGATGTTCCTGTTCAAAGTCCTGCTTGGCTTTGTCTTGGATATACGGGGTATATTCAGTCGCACGTGCAGAATATTCTTTACGTAGCGGGTGACCTTCCCAGTAGGTTGGCAACAAGATACGACGGAGCATTGGATGCCCTTCGAAATTGATGCCGAACATGTCATAAGCTTCACGCTCATACCAGTTCGCATTTGGCCAGATATTCGTTGCGGTCGGAATATTCAGATCGCTGTCACTTAATGCAACTTTAATACGAATGTCACAGTTACGCTCTAAAGATAATAAATGATAGAACACTGTGAATTCTGACGCAGGCAAACCGTCACGGTGCGTACGTAAACGCTCATCTACTGCAGACAAGTCGAATAGCATCACGTATGGACGTGGCACGGTACGCAAGAACATCAATACTTCTTGTACACGTGCGCGCTCAACCCAAACTGTCGGGAAATCCTCGAAAGTCGTTTGCACAAAGAAGTTCTCACCAAACTTGGTTTTGAGCTCTTCAATGATGGCAAATGCTGGGCGTGAATCAACTGCTGTTGATTCTGGCATAGCAATGTCAGTTTCAGCCATTGGCTTGGCTTCCTATTTAATACAAATTCAGTCAACCTAAACGACAACTACACCCATAGCGGGTGCACAACAAAAAACCGGTCGTTTAAATTATTTAATTTCATCCATAGAGCGTAAGTTCTTCACAGCCACACGCTGGTCTTTCTTACGGTCACGTTCCGGCATCATCTTTGGCTTATACACTGGCTTAAGATCATCACCGATTACCGCAGACAGCGGACGACGCTCTAATTGAATTTGGTCTTGTAACAGCATTAATGCCTGGATCAATGCTTCAGGACGTGGTGGGCAGCCCGGAACGTATACATCTACCGGAATAATCTTGTCCACACCTTGTACGACTGAATAAATATCGTACATACCACCTGAGTTTGCACACGCACCCATTGAAATAACCCATTTCGGTTCAAGCATCTGTTCATACAGACGTTGAATTACCGGAGCCATTTTCACGAAGCATGTACCTGCTACGATCATCAAGTCTGCCTGACGCGGTGAAGCACGGATAACTTCGGCACCGAAACGTGACAAGTCATGTACACCGGTCAAAGTCGTTGCATATTCAACGTAGCAGCAAGATGTACCAAAGTTAAATGGCCAAACTGAGTTCTTACGACCCCAGTTCACTGCTGTGTGCATTACATCCTCTAGGCGAGTCATGAACACATTTTTATTCACTTCTTCTTCTAGAAGCGGATCTTCTACAACAATACGCTCTTGAAGTGGATATTCATCAGCATTCGGATTCGCACGGGTTAATGTATATTTCATCCCGAGTTACTCCTTATCAGAGGGTTGAACTTGTGATTTTTTCACAAGACCAGATGATTGAGCTGGGATTTGACCAGTTGGATCCATAACCAATTCTTCAACAGAGTTGAAGCGCGTAATTTCTGCAAGATCCATATTTGGCGAACCAATTTTAGCTTTGTATCCTGCTGCTTTACGTCTGTCTGAAGGTGCCCAGTTCAGTGCGCCTGTCGATAATTCGTAAACTAAACCAACAAGTAAAACCAAAATAAAGATAGCTGCAGTTGCAAAACCAATCCAACCTACTTCACGAACAGAAGATGCCCATGCATACAGGTAAAGTGCTTCGAGGTCGAAGACTACAAAGAAAATTGCAACTAAATAGAATTTCGCAGACAAGCGGATACGAGCTCCACCTGCGCTGACTACGCCTGACTCAAACTGCTCCTGCTTGGCACGGCCCCATGATTTACCCCCGAGGAGTAATGGGACAGTGAGCATAAAGACGCATAAAAATGTAACGCCGATCACGAAGGCAATAATTGCCCATTCGTATGGAGTAATGGCACTCATGCGGGGATAACTCCTGGCAGGCCGATTTATTAACAAAGAATGTATGTATTGGCCTTCAAATACACCAAACACAAAATTAATCCCGCCAATTGTACCTGATTTTGGATTTCACTTGCTAGTTTATAAGCCTTAGTCTTTTGGATGATTTTTTAGACATTCCTAATTTTATTCTGGCTTTAAGCTCAAAGAATCTCAACCAATCGTTTTTTTAAATTAAAGTTTAAATTTCCATTATTTTTTTCTAAACCCGGATAGACTTTTAAAGCTTTGCTTAATTAGGCCTCACTCCTTTTACAGTGTCTGGCTACCCACCCCATGAAAAGAAACTTATAAAGAATCAATCAAAAACATTTCACCTTTGCATAATACTCCGAAAAAATCAGTGTGTTTTTAAAAGATGTTTAACATGAATGTTGTCATTCAATTAGAAGCCGACCTTTTCTACCCGCTCTCGGTAAGCCTTAAAAGAGCAATTGTGTATTTTTGCAACACGTCCAACAGTTTGATTCAGATTATGATATTTCTATTTTTAAACACACTATGACATTTATAAAGTAACAATAAGGAGTCCATGCATGTCTCTACGATTTACCCATAAACCCGATTATTTTTTCTTTGCTCAATTATTGATGCGACATGTAGAAAGCTATATCCAAAAACATCAGGATGCCAGCAATGCAATCTTTGACTTAGGGGATATTCATAAACTTTTCCAGACAGACTATGCCTCTTCCAGCATTAACCTAGACGGTATTATGAATATTGCCGATGAGTACAAGCTTGAAACCTTATCTGGTGACCAGAAGCTAATCCAAAGCTATCAGGTAGACGTTAAAAACAACAAGCTGCTGATCAACTTCAATTCTGATGCCTTAAACAGTCTGAAAGAAGGCAAACCACTGATTGAACCGGATGCTACCATCCATGAATAATCCCCTTTAAATAGCCATAAAAAAAACGATACCTATGTATCGTTTTTTCTCACCTAAACTCTTATTCTGATTGATCTGACACTTCAGCTTTTTCCAGTTTTTCGATTGGTTTTTTCTTGATTTTTTTACCGTAACGGCTGGCTGGCCAAATCATGATAAAGCGTGCACCACCCAGTGTCGGACTTTGATCGACATGAATCTCTCCACCAAACCAGTAAGCAATCCGGCTAACAATAGACAAGCCCAAACCATAACCCCCTGAAGCACGGGTACGACTATCATCCAGTCGGGCAAAAGCTTCAAAGATACGGGCACGGTCAGCTTCCGGAACCCCCGGACCATCATCTTCTACACAGATATACGCCATACCCTTAGCGTCTAGTCCGCCACTGATCAGGATTTTCTGCTCACAGTAGCGTACTGCATTCCCTACCAGATTTTGCACCACACGATGCAGGTAACGTCGTTCAGCCTCTACGATTACAGGTACTGGCATAGGCAGCACTTCGACTTCTTTGCCTGTTTTTAAAGCATCGGTTTCGACTGCCACCTGATCCAGCACTTCAAACAGATCAATATCTTCAAATTCAATTGAAGGCATGCCTTGTTCCAGTTTGGCATAAGTCATGATTTCATCAATCAAAGTATTTAAGGCTTCAATATCCTTGTCAATCTGCTCAACCTGCTGCAAGCGGTAATCATAGTCGTCTTCATCTGCCATCATTTCCACTGCAAAACGGATACGGGCAACAGGTGTACGCAGCTCATGCGATACCGCACGCATCAATTCACGCTGCGCTTCAATCAGACGCTGAATATGATCCGACATATTATTATAGCTGGAAGCCAGCGTCGCCATCTCATCACTACCTTCTACCGGAAGACGCAATGACATGTTCCCGGTTTTCATCTTGTTCAGGGCATAGCTCACTTCACGCAGTTTACGCTGCATTGGCACCAGCAGACCATAAATCCCCAGACTTAAGACAAACAGGCTGAGCAAGGTAATCCCGGCAGCTAACTGGAATGGCATCCAGTTAAATAACGGCACTGGCCCCATGACCAGCACTTCAGACGTCGAGCTAGGAATAGGAGAAATGATTGAAATTGTAGTACCGCGAATTGAGGCACTATCACGATATAGAATAATGCTGTGATCTAGACGCAAACGTCCGATCTGCTCGGAATCTAGTGGCAGGCTCTGGACATTTTCAATCGAGATTGGATAAGAGAAATAATCCTGAATTCGCTTCAGGTATTCTTTTTCCTGACCTGGGTAGTACACCAGATAGTCCAGAATAAAGACCGGTAAAGCCTTCATCTGGCGTTCAGTAATATTATCCGCCTTAATATAAAGATAATGACTTGGATCATCGCGTAGCCCAATGACAATATAAGCTACCCCGGTTTTGGCATCCCAACGCACGACTGCCTTACGGTCAGCCAGACGTCGACCTTCCGCTCGGGTAATATCCATTTTACTGGCTTCGACATAGTAGATTGGCAATTCCAACAGATCAGACGCATCTGAAACCCAATCCATCTTTTGCTGCAGATTAGGCTGTCTCGCAACCCCCTCACTGATGATATATGCCATACCATCAGTCAGGGATTCACGATATTCCTGCGCACGCTGGTAGTTGATGATCTGTACCAGCAGATAGCTGAATACTGCCACCAGGACCACAAGCATGACCAGGCCTGCGTATATCCGCAAAAATATACTGTGTTTAAACACCTATTAATTATCCTGTTTATTCAGGCGGCTAAAGGCACCGATTAGATACCGTTAGTTTCTTTGACGAATAGATAACCTTTACTACGTACTGTTTTAATACGTTTTGGATTTTCAGGATCGTCACCAATTTTTGGACGAATGCGCGAAATACGCACATCAATTGAACGGTCTTGGCCGTCATATTCGATGCCGCGTAGACGTTCAAAGATATCTTCACGTGACAGGATGCGGCCCGCATTTGAAGCCAGCAGCCACAACAGGTCATATTCTGCACTGGTAAAGTCAACCAGCTCACCATTTAAGGTCACTGAACGACCACCATTGTCGATCACCAGGTCATCAAACTCGATGCGCTGAGCCACTTCATCCTCAGGCACTTTGTCAGTACGGCGTAATAAAGCACGGATACGAGCCAGCAGGACACGCGGCTGAACCGGTTTAGCGACATAGTCATCTGCACCCATTTCCAGACCTAAGACCTGATCCATATCTTCAGTACGTGCAGTCAGCATTAAAATCGGTTGATGATAATGTGGACGAACTTCACGGCAGATGGTCAAACCATCAGCACCTGGCAACATAACATCTAGAACCACCATGTCTGGTTGCTCAGCAATAATACGACGAATAGCACGGTTGCCATCCGGCTCTACCCCAACCTCAAGACCATTACGGATGAGGTATTCTTGTGTTAAACGAGCAAGACGCTCATCATCTTCAACAATTAGAATTTTAGGTAACTTTTCTTCTTGGCTCATGTGTTGCCCCTTTATTTGATGGACGTATGCTACGGACGTATCCTTTTTGAAATCCAATAGATACGTTTTTAATATGCTTGCAATATACACACGTTTACATTGTAAACAAGATAGCGTTCACCAAACCAATACACCAAAGTAGCATTTTGTAATATTTTATCGTGCACATTTCACTCGAATGTGCATTTAACTACCGTTTGTCGGCTTATTTGCATCGATCACAGCTTAATCTGAACAAAATGTGACTAGTTGATTCAGGCCTTTTTAGTTATCCACAATGTTATCTATAAGCACTTTTTGCCAGCTTTGCTATGCTATGCCTTGCCGGATAAGGCTTATGCAAGAATCAATAAAAATTGGGATCTTTTTGCAAAAGATTAAGATAAAACTTCAGAAAAATATTTAGCAAAATGTCAATATTGATCTACCCTAAATTTTCCCGTATCTTGTGTTCAATTAATTTTATAACCACTAGGTCTTGTGTTTATTCCTCGAACACTGTGGCACGATTTTTGCCCAGTTCAAACGGTCCATAAACATAAAAATAGATGACAATGGAGCTATGCTAACATGAGCGTAATCACGTCCACTCCGGGTCAACTTCAGGTGATTAAACGCACCGGTGATGTTGCCGCTTTTGATGCAGAAAAAATTTCTGTTGCAATTGGAAAAGCATTTTTGGCAGTAGAAGGCCAGCAAAGTGCAGATTCGAGCCGTATACACGACCGTATCGAACAATTAACGGAAATGGTTCTGAATACATTCAAACGCCGTTTACCATCGGGTGGCACGATCCATATCGAAGAAATTCAGGATCAGGTTGAACTTGCGCTGATGCGTACTGGCGAACAGAAAGTTGCACGTGCCTATGTCATCTACCGTGAACAACGTTCTGAAGCGCGCAAACAGTTAGGTGCCAACCATCACCCTACACTGCAAGTCACTGATGCAGAAGGCAAGTTAAAGCCGCTTGACCTAAGCGAATTGACTGCGACTGTGACTCGCGCTGCTGAAGGCCTTGAAGGAATCGACGTACAGGCGATTGTCGATGAGACCGTAAAAAACCTTTATAACGGCGTAAAAGAGTCTGACATCTCTACAACAATGATGATGGCAACTCGTACCCGTATTGAGCAAGAACCTAACTATACTTATGTGACTGCACGTCTGTTGCGTGATGACCTGGTGGCTACCGGTTTAGAGTTCTTGGGTTTATCAACTGATACTAATGAAGGTGATGCGCTTGAAACTTTCCTGAAAAAAGGGATTGAGTTAGAGCTTCTTTCACCTGAATTGTTAAACTTTGACCTGGCTAAGCTGGCTGCAGCGATTCAACCAGAACGTTCAAACCAGTTCACTTACCTAGGTCTGCAAACCCTATTTGACCGTTACTTCATCCACTCAGATGGCGTGCGTTTCGAATTGCCACAATTGTTCTTCATGCGTGTGTCTATGGGTCTTGCCCTGAACGAAGACAATCGCGAAGACCGCGCAATCGAGTTCTATAACTTATTGTCTAGCTTCGACTACATGGCGTCGACACCTACCCTGTTTAATTCAGGTACGTTACGTCCACAGTTATCTAGCTGCTACTTGACTACGATTGATGATGACTTGTATGACATCTATGGTGCGATGCGTGATAACGCAATGCTGTCTAAGTGGGCAGGCGGTTTAGGTAATGACTGGACTCCAGTTCGTGCCTTGAACTCTTACATTAAAGGTACAAACGGTAAGTCTCAAGGTGTGGTGCCATTCCTTAAAGTTGCCAACGATACTGCTGTTGCGGTAAACCAAGGCGGTAAACGTAAAGGTGCGGTATGTGCATACCTGGAAACCTGGCACCTGGATATCGAAGAATTCCTTGAGCTTCGTAAGAACACGGGTGATGACCGTCGTCGTACTCACGACATGAACACTGCGAACTGGGTTCCTGACCTGTTCATGCAACGTGTATTTGAAGATGCTGAATGGACACTGTTCACTCCTTCTGAAACACCTGATCTTCATGATCTGACTGGTGCAGAATTCGCTGAGCGTTATGCTTACTACGAAAGCATTGCCAAAGAAACAAATATGTTGCACAAGAAAATCCGTGCAAAAGATTTGTGGCGCAAAATGCTGTCTATGCTGTTCGAAACAGGTCACCCATGGATCACGTTCAAAGACGTATGTAACCTGCGTTCACCACAACAACACGTGGGTGTGGTTCACTCTTCTAACCTGTGTACAGAAATTACCCTGAACACGAGCAAAGAAGAAATCGCAGTATGTAACTTAGGTTCGATCAACCTGGTACAACACGTTCAAGGCGGCAAGCTGGATCGTGAAAAACTGGCTCGTACAGTGAAAACTGCGGTTCGTATGCTCGATAACGTGATCGACATCAACTACTACGCGGTTCCACAAGCACGTAACTCGAACCTGAAACACCGTCCAGTCGGTATGGGTATCATGGGCTTCCAGGATGCGCTTTACGAAATGGGTATGGCTTACGGTTCTGACGCTGCGGTTGAGTTTGCTGATGAATCAATGGAAGTGATTTCTTACTACGCCATTTCAACTTCAAGTGACCTTGCTGTTGAACGCGGTACGTATGAAACATTCAAAGGTTCTCTATGGGATCAAGGTATTCTGCCAATCGACTCTCTTGACCTGGTTGCGAAAACTCGCCCAGAACGTATGTTTGAAGTTGACCGTACACAACGCCTGGACTGGGACACTTTACGTGCCAAAGTTCAAAAAGACGGTATGCGTAACTCGAACGTGATGGCGATTGCGCCAACTGCTACTATTTCGAACATTTGTGGTGTATCTCAGTCAATCGAGCCTACTTTCCAGAACCTGTATGTGAAATCTAACCTGTCTGGTGAATTCACAGTGATCAACCCGTACCTGGTACGTGCGTTGAAAGAACGTGGTCTTTGGGATGCGGTGATGGTCAATGACCTGAAACATTTCGAAGGTTCAGTACAAAAGATTTCTCGTATTCCTGAAGAATTAAAAGCGATCTTTGCGACTGCGTTTGAAGTTGAGCCACGCTGGATTGTTGATGCTGCTTCTCGTCGTCAAAAATGGATCGACCAGGCGCAATCTCTGAACCTGTACATCGCGGGTGCAAACGGTAAAAAACTGGACATCACTTACAAGATGGCTTGGTTACGTGGTCTGAAAACCACTTATTACCTACGTGCCTTAGGTGCAACTTCTGCCGAGAAATCAACCATTAATACTGGTGCATTGAATGCAGTTAAGCCTGCAACTGTTGCGGCTCCTGTAGTTGCAGCGCCAGTGGTTGAAGAGAAAAAACCTGAAGCGCCTGTAGAGGAAGAAGGTTTCACTCAGGCAGCACCAGTGCCACAAGCATGTTCAATTGACAACCCTGATTGTGAGGCTTGTCAGTAATCTGACGGGTTTCTAATCCACCCCGACCCTCCTTTTTCAAAGGAGGGAGATTCCTCGAAGCAAATGGCGGGATGCAAGTCCCCCTTTGCAAAAGGTGAGCAGCACTGCTGCGCAAGAGGGGGATTCAAATTTTAAAGAGATTTTGTTTTGATTATTACGATAGTCATCACACTCAAAGGTAAGGCAGTTCCTACAGCCAATCCTAAGAGCCAAATTTTAGACATAAAAAAAGGGAATCTTCCTACAGATCCCCTTTCCAGTCTAAGAAGCGAGTTCTTCGACATATTGCTTCGCTAAAAGCAGGTGAATAATCGCCTGATCTCGCAATATCGTCAAGGACTTTTGAGTAACAACTGCCCTAATGATATTTAAGGAGTATGAAAATGGCGGTTTATTCTATAAGTTATGATTTGGTAACACCAGGTCAGAAACATGAAGCTGTGCGGAAGGAAATAAAAAACTTTCCTGATTGGTGTCATGTAATGGACTCTTATTGGTTTATTAGTACAACTTTGTCTAGTGAGCAAATAAGAGAGCGACTTAGAAAACATACAGATAGTAATGATCTAATTCTAGTAATGCCTGCCTCAAAAAATCACTCTGGATGGTTGAGACAAGAAACATGGGATTGGATTAATAAATATATCTAATATGTTTATTTAAAAAGGAAACCTCAAAGCCGCATATGACTCACAATTACATGTTAGGACTTGTGGCATTGATCCTTTCCTTTGCCGTTACCTTTTACGCACCGATTGCTTATTTCTGGTTTAAAGTTCGCCAGCAACAGCGTAAACAAAATAAGTAGTGGGGATTTATCTCTGAACAAATTCAGAGCATTCATCGACAAAACTTAATTTTGTTTACACAAATTGAGCGTATAGTAAGACATCTCAGCACTGCTGGATGTCTAATAAAAGATATAAAGCAACTAGAGAGAATTGATATGTCTATCCTAAGTTGGGACGATTTCGAAGATGATTCGCAAAAACCGGCTGCACCTGAACAGCAGCCTACGCCCGTCGAGCCGAAAAAAACGGCTAATCCGCAGATGGTATCTGATGCAAGCAACACATCGTCGAATGTGGCAGCTGCACAACCCGCTGCAGCCCCTCGAAGCGCAGGATCAAATTCAACCGATTCACTGGCAAGAGCATCTGCTTCCCTAGACCAGCTGGACGTTGCGCCAGGTCTTGAGGAACTTGAGATGGGTGCACAGCGTGTACAAGTTGATGATAAACGTATGATCAACTGCCGTGCTGACTTGAATCAGTTAGTGCCATTCAAATACGAATGGGCTTGGCAGAAATATCTGGATGGTTGTGCCAACCACTGGATGCCTCAAGAAATCAACATGAACCACGACATCGCGTTGTGGAAGTCTGAAAATGGCTTGACTGAAGATGAACGTACCATCGTGATGCGTTCACTTGGTTTCTTCTCTACTGCGGATTCACTGGTTGCAAACAACCTGGTATTGGCGATCTACCGTCACATCACAAACCCTGAATGCCGTCAGTACATCCTGCGTCAGTCATTTGAAGAAGCGATTCATACGCATGCTTACCAGTACTGTATCGAGTCTTTAGGTATGGACGAAGGCGAAGTCTTCAACATGTATCGTGAAGTTCCATCAGTAGCACGTAAAGCAGCTTGGGGCTTGAAATATACGCAATCTCTAAGTGATCCTACTTTCAAAACCGGTACACCAGAAAACGACCAGATCCTGCTTCGCAACCTGATCGCATTCTACTGTGTCCTTGAAGGTATCTTCTTCTACTGCGGTTTCACCCAAATTCTGTCTATGGGTCGTCGTAACAAGATGAATGGTGTTGCTGAGCAATTCCAGTACATCCTGCGTGACGAATCTATGCACCTGAACTTCGGTATCGACATGATCAATCAGATCAAGATCGAGAACCCACATCTGTGGACTGCTGAATTCCAGCAAGAAGTGATTCAAATGATCCTTGAAGGTACCATGCTTGAAATCGAATATGCTCGTGACACGATGCCACGCGGTGTATTGGGCATGAATGCTGGCATGATGGAAGAATACCTGAAATTCATCTGTAACCGTCGCTTGAGCCAGTTAGGCTTGCCTGAACAGTTTACTGGTGTGAACAATCCATTCCAGTGGATGTCAGAAATGATGGATCTACGTAAAGAGAAGAACTTCTTCGAAACTCGCGTAACAGACTACCAAACTGGTGGTGCGTTAAGCTGGTAAGAAATATCACATAATATATAAAGTATTATGATCAAAAAAACCGCCTAAAATGGCGGTTCTTTTATTGGATGAATGCTTAACTTATTTCATCTTTTCAACGATTTGTTCAGCTTTTTTCAGATGTGTCGCTACCGCAGTACGGGTTTGCGTCAACATGCTTTTTAATTCCGCATTTTTCGCATTTGGAATCAATTGTGTGTCCAAAGTGTTCAGGGCTTTACGATGTACTTCAACTTGGCTCATCATATAGTCTTTATCAGCTGCAGATGGCTTGCTCAGGTCAGTAACAATCTTGTCACTATCACTTTGCAATGTCGTACTGAGACTGCTTGCTTGCGGAGTTAATTTTAAACGGTCTGCCAGAGCCTGACATTTTTTCTCATTCGCTGTATGTTCGCTAATCATCATTTGCGCATACTTACGTGCGTCATCTGTTTTAAGTTTTGGCAAGGCTGTTTTTGCCTGTTTGATTTCACCGTTATTGACCGTACTTACAACCTTAATCACTTGACTCTCGGTTAAATGCATTCGGCTGTCATTTGATGCTTTAGAATTTGCTTGAGCAGCAGTTGAAGATTGCTGATTCATTGCCATTGTTTGCCCAGCAGTGAATAGCAATACACCACTCATCGCAACACAGTTAATCATCTTCTTCATTGGAATAGCTTTCATCATGGCACCCTTTAATGTTTTATTAATTAAAAATGCCTTTATAAAATAGGTGAATTAGCTTAAAAACAGTGTAATGTTTAAGTTGTTTTATGAGATCAATATATAAGCATTTATTAGCTTAAGCAAAGTCTGTTGAGGATTAGTTTCTTATTCAAACTCTACGTAAAAATTCGCAATATATTCATATTGAGTAAAATACCAAAATTAATTAAGGCATTGATTTAAATTATTTTTATAAATTTTAGTATATTCTTAGCTTTATTAAATTTACTTCAGTTTTTCCTCTATTGAATCATTCCTTATTATTCAACAAATTAAGAAAAGCTAAATTTAATTGAACTATTCATTAGCTGCTAAATCAACTTCTTATTAGATATCTTTCATAAATCAAAAAACGATCTTCTTTTTGGTTAATATTTGCACTCCGGATTTCTTAGCATTCGTGCATAATCTGCGGATGAAATACATCGATTCAAACAAGCTTTCTGATCCTCAGTTCAAGCGATACACAGGCATCTCATGGTCAACTTTCTATTTGATGGTTGAGCAATTGCAGAAGCATGTCTCTGCCAAAGGCAGACCGCCCAAGTTAAGCCTGGAGGATCAGGTTCTGCTCTGTCTGAGCTATTGGCGGGAATACCGAACCTTATTTCACGTTGCGACGAGTTACGGGGTTTCAGAGCCCACAGCCTCAAGAATTGTCCGTCATGTTGAAGACTGCCTGATTCGGTCCAATCTGTTTAATTTACCCAAAGATTTACCCGAGGGCGAAGGCATCGACTGGCATGTTGTGATCGTGGATGCCACGGAAATTCCAATCCAAAGGCCTAAAAAAACAGAAGAAAAGCTATAGCGGCAAGAAAAAGACCCATACCTTTAAAGTACAGGCCATGATTCACTACAAAACTCAGAAAATTCTGAGTTTATGTACCAGTCGCGGTGCAGTGCATGATTTCGAGTTGTTCAAACGCAATTTAAACCAGATTCCTTTTGGGGCTTTTATTCTTGCAGATAAAGGCTATCAGGGGATTTATGTGTTGTATCCGAATAGCCTGTTGCCATTAAAAGCCAAAAGACACTGTAAATTGGATCCTGAATTGAAAATCTATAATCAAGAAATCAATAAAAGAAGAATCGGAATTGAGCATGTATTTGGCAGCCTGAAAACCTTCAAAATCCTTGCTGAGCGTTATCGAAATAGAGGTAAAAGGCTTGGTTTGAGATTCAATTTAATCGCTGGAATCTACAACTTGGAACTGAGCAAAAAATGATTTATGAAAGAGGTCTATTAATCAGAATTTCTAGCTTTAGATAGTGAAAATTTATTACCTAAATATTTTTATAAAAGCTTGATCTCAAAATAAATTTCCTATGCTACTATCGGCCATATATGAATAATATTTATACAAATCCATAATAGCCAGAAGATAAATAGAGAGGGCTTATGAAAGGTTCCATCCTGGATTTTTCTATTCAAGATAATACGGGTTTTATCACAGGGGATGATAACAACCGCTACAGTTTTAGCGGTGCAGACTGGCGTGGACAACGCCCTCCATCACGCGGTGACCGGGTTGATTTTATTGTTAACTCAACCGGCCATGCAGCAGATATTTATCTGGCTCTGGGAAGCTCGATTCATCTGGGAGAAAGTATTAGCAATCAGATTAACAAATATTCCAATTTGGATCAGGCTGAAGAGAATTACAGCAGTATCGACTGGTTCGTAAAATGTCTAACCAATTATGCAAACTTTTCTGGTCGTGCACGCCGTAAAGAATTTTGGTTCTTTATGCTGTTTTGTGTAATTTTAGGCATTATTAGTGAAGTCATTGATGCAGTTTTAGGCACCAAACCTTTGGTGAATGGCCTGCTAAATTTAGCTCTTTTACTCCCAAGTCTGGCTGTAGGGGCACGTCGCTTGCATGACATTGGACGCTCTGGATGGTGGCAATTGCTTGTACTGACAGGGATAGGAGTCATTTTACTCATCATCTGGTGGGCAAGTGATACCAAAAAAGAAA
Organism: Acinetobacter sp. CAU_H_60; assembly: GCF_058599385.1. Lineage (NCBI taxonomy): Bacteria > Pseudomonadati > Pseudomonadota > Gammaproteobacteria > Moraxellales > Moraxellaceae > Acinetobacter > Acinetobacter sp. CAU_H_60. Next base: position 2,392,072 of record NZ_CM178653.1, read on the forward strand.
ATAATGAATATGGTGCTCCTGCCAAGTAATGGAACATTACATATCCCGTCTTGATACGGGATATGTTTATAGATTATTTAATTTAATATCAAAGCAATACGTAGGTAATTCATGCTGCAAGATCAGTTATCCAAACTTCCCAATGCAATATGGGTGCAAATTTATAAAGATAAAATGCAACTGATGGACAATGAGGGCACGATTGTGCAAACAATGGTCCCTCCCGTTCCCTATGCGCATGAACGCAGCATCATTGCCGACTTTAATGCTGCCTCAGACACCCTAAAACAGCTGGTATCTACTCCAATTGTTCAAAAACTTTGGGGCTCTACAACGCTGCTGCAAGTTATGGATATGCCTGAAGAGGGTCTGACAGCTCTTGAACAGCGTGCCCTGCTAGAATTAGGTTATGAAAATAGTGCACAAAAGGTGATTCTGTATGATCCCGCAGGTCAGGAAGTTACGAAAGCGAGCTTAAGCACCACTTATCCTAAAACCAATCTAAAAATCTTTCTGGTTATCTTAATTGTCGTCATTGCTGCTTCTATCTGGTTTTTAACACTTTAAATGCCATATAAAATTAAAAAACCCCGCATTAAGCGGGATTTTTTAATTGAAGTTCAATGACATCTTAAATTTTTATGAATAATCCATTTTAAAAACTTCTGATTAGATTGGATTATATTTAATGATGTCATCCAGCGGCTTTGTTGCACAAAGATTTGAAATGCAAAGCGCCCCTAATTGAGCCAAATTTAAGGCGTAATTTGGGTAAGTGGTCGACCTAATTCCGTAAATCGGTTGAGGACTGCTACACGTGCATGAATTTCATTCACCTGACTAGGAAAGCTTCTTGCCATTAATTTATCGCCTAATAATTTGATGCAATGCATCTTGGTTTCCACCAAACTGCGGCGATGATAGCCTGACCATTTTTTCCATAATGTCCTGCCTAAACGTTTAACTGTTCGAAGTAATTCATTTCGCTCTAGCGAGCTACTCTTTCTATCTTTCCATGGTTTCGCATTTTTTCTAGGTGGAATCACCGCATGTGCTTGCCGATCTGCAATGACCTGACGGCATTGCTTGGTGTCATAAGCTCCATCGGTATAAACAGAGTCAATCTGCTCATCTTGTGGAATCTGATTAAGTAAATCACCAAGCACCTGTGAATCACTGACATTATTGGTTGTGAGCTGAATAGCGCGTATTTGTAGGGTTTTGGCATCTATACCAATATGTAGTTTACGCCATTGGCGACGATATTCAGCTCCATGTTTCTTGCGTTTCCATTCGCCCTCACCTAGAAACTTCATGCCTGTAGAGTCTACAAGTAGATGCAGCCCCTCGCTACTTTTTTGGTAGCTGATTGCAATATCAATATGCTTTTGTCTTCTACAAAGCGTACTGTAATCTGGTGCGGTCCAATTTAATCCGCAAAGTTCAATCAGACTTTGCACAAAGCCAGTGACCATACGTAAAGATAGACGGAATAAGGATTTAATCATTAAGCAGCATTGGATAGCTGCGTCGGAGTAGGTTTGATTTCGCCCTTGTTTGCCTTTTGATGGAGCATACCATTGCGTAGCAGGATCAAACCAAATGGCAATATTTCCGCGACTCATGAGTACTCGGTTATATGCGGGCCAATTGGTTGTGCGGTAGATTTTATGTGTAGGCTTCTTCATTTGAAAATTATATCGCTGAAAAAGCCTTTACAGATAGGTTTGTGCAACAAAGCCAGTTAACGCAATAGAACAGATTTCTATTCAAAAGGTGAAGTTAAAAATTATTGTTAATAATGAATATAAAAAATGCTCCTAAACATAGAAGCATTTTATTTTTAATGAAAATAAAAAATTATTTTAAATAGTCTAATAAATGACTAAAGTTCTCAATCGTATATTTAGGCTGTGCCTGCTGTAATTCAATTTCTGAACCATAGCCGTATTTGACTGCAATCGACTCAATCCCATTATGGCGGGCACCAAAAATATCATGCTCACGGTCCCCCACCATAATGCATTGATCAGCCTGCATGCCTTGTTGTTCCAGGATATACTGAATCAGTTCCCCTTTATTGGTCCGATCACCATTCAGCTCACTGCCATAAATCTCAGTAAAATACTGGGCCAGATTAAAATGTTCCAGAATCTGTTTGGCATAAACGGTTGGTTTTGCTGTTGCGAGAAACAGGCGATAACCACGGCGTTTAAGTTCCGCCAGAGTTTCAGCTACGCCTTCAAAGACGTGATTTTCATATAAGCCAGTCACTGCGAAACGTTCACGATATGCCATTAGTGCCTGTTCAGCCAGGGTATCATCCGCATCCACATTCAAAATTTTAGCTAGTGAAGCTTTTAGAGGAGGCCCGATAATCCAGTCAATATTCGTGTCTTCACTGATCGGATGACCCACCTTTTCCAGACCATAGCGGGCAGAAGTCGTAATCCCCACTTTTGGGTCAGTTAATGTACCATCCAAATCAATTAAAATATTCTGAATCACATCTTGTCCCCTATGTTTGCAACCGACATCAATTCATATCGTGAGTATAGCCAGATTTGTCTACTCTAAAGCAATTATTAGGCCATAAAAACAAGCCAAGAACGCCCATTTTCAGGGTAATCAACTCTATATTTTGATCAGATAAAACATATGAAATTTTGCCTGACAGACAGTTCTTGCAAGTGATAGAAATTAATATCGAGAGTTTGAATAAATTTGCCTATACTAAGGCAATTTTAGTGAATGAAGGACATCATTTTGCGACCTACCGTACTTTGCTTTTCAGGTTTAGATCCTTCAGGTGGAGCAGGCCTTCAAGCAGATATTGAAGCCATCGGTCAAAGTGGTGCTCATGCTGCAATTGCCTGTACAGCCCTGACCATCCAGAACTCGCAACAGGTCTTTGGTTTTGAAGCAACTTCAAAGGAATTACTGCTGGCTCAGGCCAATGCTGTGGTAAATGATCTGCCGATTCGCTGTGTTAAATCAGGCATGCTGGGTACTACTGAAAATATTGAGGCGCTGGCAGAATTTCTAACTGCGCATCCGGACTATAAGTATGTACTGGATCCAGTGCTGGTAGCCAATAGTGGTGGCTCACTCGGCAATCAGGCCACACTGGTCAAAGCGTTTACACAACTGATTCCGCTAGCTACGATTTTAACTCCAAATACTGTCGAGTTGCGTGCCCTAACAGGTGAGCAGGATTTAGATCAAGCCACGCAGAAACTGTTTGAAATGGGTGCTCACGCGATTCTGGTTAAAGGCGGCCACGAAGATACTCCCGACTATATCCAGAACCGTCTATATATTCAGGGTGAATTGATCAACGAAACCCGTTGTCCGCGTCTGGAAGGTGAATATCATGGCTCAGGCTGTTCACTGGCGAGTTTCATTGCCGGACGTCTAGCCTTGGGTGAACAGTTGAAAACAGCTGTACAACATGCAGAAACCTGGTTATTTGGTGTATTAAAGAATGCGGAAATTCCAGTACCGAATGGTCAGCGGATTCCAAAACGCTTCTAATCTTTCCTAAATAAAAAAGCCTGAACGATTCAGGCTTTTTTATGGCGATTTCTTTTCAAGAGTCGACAAATAGAGGTGATGATCTTGTTTCAATGAAATTTAAAACTTGCGCCTTAACCTGCCAGTTTCACAGGACGCAGTTTTTCAGTTTTCTCCTGAACAGGGACAGAAATATGCTGATAATGCAATTGCCACTGATCTTGCTGCTTGCTCAAGACCATGCTGAAGCGACACCACTGTAAAGGAAAATATCGCTCCATCGCCGCATAGGCAATCCGGACATAACCATATACAAAAGCCATATCATTATTGACCTGAATGGTGACCTCCTGCCGTTCAACGCGCATACCTTTGTTGCGCATATATGGGCGGTACTGTTGCCATGCAGCCTGATAAGCCTCGATCCCTTTCAGTTCGGAGCTAATATCAATCAGACAGACATCTGGTCGGCAAAGTTGACGAATTTCGCTGAATTCAAGTGAACAAATAGCTTGATCCCATTTTTGTAAAAATGTCCTGACTTCCTGAGCCAGACATTCTTCCCCTATTATTTTCATTGAATACCTCTCTATAAGGTTTTATTCAGACTTGAAAACCGAGATTTCAAGCATCTCATCATTTTTCAGTCTTTCTTGTTTTTCATTATTTTTAATTATGTGGATGGGTCCTGGTTTTACCCATCCCCCATATATCAGGTCAAAAGTGTGACCTAATACCTAAAATTACACCATTTTTTTAATCATAGGCAAAATTTTCTGATCAACTGCAATCATCAGGTGAATTTTGACTGATTATTTAAATTTTCATGCTCTATTTTTATTTATCGTTCTTTATATTTCACAATCACTTTGATACTTCTCAATTTTTTATTAAGTTCTCATGCATTCAAGATAAAGAGAGAAATTAAGAAAACTTAATTTCCTAGTCCTCACTTCAATCTAAAAAATTCAAATAATAGCTTTAGTGTAAGTTTCTTTGTCCATTTCCAGAATTTCAACACAGAGCTGAATCTTTAACCCCGGCTGCGAGACAATGTGCTGCTGCATGACCTGAAGTACCAGCTTGGAAATTGCCTGGCGAATGTCCAGACTACGACCAGTCAGGAGAGAAACTTTGGCATGCACATAAGCCTGATCTGTCTCCGGCTCTAGTCCAATCACATAATCCTGCTGTGCAATCGCCCGACTTTTTAAATCATTCGGGTCATTAATATAACCGGCGTTAAATAAGGCCTGGTGAATTGCCAACATTAAAGGTCGGGTTTCGAGCTGCTGAATATTATCTGAATATTCAAGATGAAAATGAGGCATAAAGCATAGATCCAGGCATGATATAGTGATCAGAAGAGATTGATCTTCGAGTTTGAGGAAGAAGCATAAACCTTCAAACCCGAAGACCGAAAGCACTCATTCGTATAAGAATGTATTAGGCTTTTTTCACATATTCAGATTTGAGCTTCATGGCGCCAATGCCATCAATTTTACAGTCAATATCATGTCCATCAGTTGCATCGGGTAATAGACGAATATTTTTGACCTTAGTCCCGACTTTAACCACTGAAGAAGACCCTTTAATTTTAAGATCCTTAATCACCGTAACTGTATCGCCATCAGCCAGCAGATTGCCATGCGCATCCTTGATGACCACGGTTTCCTCAGTTGCTTCCCCTTCTTTCCACTCATATCCACATTCTGGGCAGATTAACAAGTCACCATCTTCATAAGTATATTCAGACTGGCATTTTGGGCATTGTGGTAGAGCCATAGCAACCTCAACAAAATAAAAAAATAAAAGAAAAAACAAAAAATTAAGGCTGAATTATAGCATCTTTGGGTGGGTTCATGCTCAAGCTTTAAAAGGATCTCCCGCTCGACTTAATTAACTGAACTTAACCATCTAAAATATGTGGATTGACCAGCCAGGACAAAAGCTGCAATGACTCCTGCCAGCTTAAGTGACATGCAGATGGTGGTACCAGATCCGGATAACCCACCTGAATAATATGCAGGCTGGTGCCTACAGACACTTTTTCAAAGATGAGCGTGACTTCAATTTCACCTTTGACCTCAGGCGTGGAAAAGCAATCGGTATAGCGCAGTAACTGGTTGGGAATAACTTCATGATAGGTGCCATGTAAATGATGCTGGGTACCAGTGGCAAAATTGGTCAGGGTGATTTTATAGCTGCCTCCCGGTTTGACTTCGGCATGCTCAACTCTGGCAGTGAAGCCATGCGGTGCCAGCCATTTTGCAATGGCATCTGGATGAATAAAGGCCCGGTACACCCGTTCCGGTGGCGCACTGAATACGCGATGCATTTTTAGGGTATAACTCATTTCAGCCTACCTTTTTTTCTTGTTCTTACTGAAAGATTATTTTTATTTATTATTCGGATGGATCATCCCGATCTCATCGGCCTCAGTATTTAAATAACTGCCCAATATACTGTACGGCCTAAATATAATTGTTATCTATCCATTTTATAGGATGTATAACAAAAAACTACAGTTAAGCCGACCAATACCGCAGGCCATAAAAAAACCCGGCTTAACCGGGCTTGAATAAGGAAATTTTGATTAGCTGCTACGAAGTTTGCTTTCGCCCTCTTCCGGGTCGCCTTCATCATCATAGACATAGGCCATACAGCCCCAGCCGTCATATTCACCCTGAAATTCAGCGGCAATTCTGGTAAACCATTGTTCTAAGTCGACAATATTTTCATAGGTAGGCTGCATATAGACATGAATGGTAATCGTCCATTCCAGGGTATCGCTCTCCTCATCCTGATATAGGCTTATCTTTTGTTCTTCTTTGAGTAAATGCAATGCACAGCGGTCAGCCTGCTCTTCACTATTAAAGGCTATCGAGAATTCAATTTCATGGTCGTCCTGCAGATCATCACCATCCTGATACATTTGCCACAGTACATGACCATTTTCATCGTCAGGGAATTTGTCATAATCGCGTGCCATAGAGATATCCTTATTATGATGTTTTATTATTCGATTCAGCTTAACTTATTTTATTTGAATTATCGAGTACAGAATATGAAAAAAAATTGAATTTCTCTAAATAACCAACTGAATTTTATCAATATAAATTTAAGAATTTGAAAAAAAGCTGCATTTTCATCTAATTAAAAATACCTGCATATCAATCTGCAGATTAAAAAATTTCATCGGTTGATCTGGATTTTTTAATTGTAGTTAGGAAGCGATCACTGCAGATGGTTCAAACACTTGATTCTGTCGAAGCTCAAGTAAAACGGCGGCGAATTTAAGCTCTTCCAGACGTAAGTTCAGATAGGACTCCTGAATCATGGCCTGGCTCAAGCTTTGTCCTTTATAATTCATCAGGCGATAATCATCTTTTAAGGATTGCAGCGTTTCTCCCAGATTATGAGTATTTAACTGGGACAAATAGAATTCTGCCCTGCTATTAAATGCCAGACTCAAAATCGCAATGGTGTTCTTGCGACGGTCTTCATCGACATAGTTACAGCTGGCTACCTGCTGCTGTTCTTTAGCCTGCTCAATCTGTGTTCTAATAGTCAGTAAATGCCGAGCTGCATCAGTATCGTTGTAGCCACTAATGAGCTGATTCAGAAGCTGCGTGACCGGCAGATCAAAACCATGTTGATAGCCCTTGATCTTATGCTCGAGAGCTTCAACTACTTCTTGCAGTCGCTGCTGTTCTTTGGCCTGTTGATAATAAGCCTGTAACGCTTTTCGGGCCTGTTGCTCAATATCAGCTTCGGCCTGAGCCTGTAAACTCTGTAAATATGCTTTGACCTGGGCGATATAGGCTTTGAGATCATCCAGCATGATCGAGGCATCAAGCTTGGTTACTTCTACGAAATTTTCGGCCTGCAAACTGCGGTTAATAATGTATTGTTCAATGTCACAGATATCCTGATATTTTTTATATTTATTCAGTTCAGTTCTGGCACTTCCCAATTGCATCCGTAGCTGGGTCATTTCATAATTTAATTCATCAACTTGTGTTTCATAATCAGCCAATTTACTGCGTGAATGATCCAGATTTTCCTGTAGAGACTGAATATTGTTTCTTGATAATTTCAGGCTATTGAATACCCGTAGTAATACAATGATTAAAACACTTGCGAGAACAAAGAGCGCGCCACTTAGCATCATCCCGTTCCTTACCCCTTGCACCATATATAGGCACTAAAAAATTAAAAATTTATGATATTTTAAAGTTATTCTGCATAATTTAATGATGAGAATCAAAGATAAAAAATGACCGTAAGTATTTAATATAATTGATCTTTTAAATGATTTTTCATCTATAAAACCTTAATATTTTTATGCCTATCAATTTACTTAAAATGAATCTGTTGGTGATAATCGATTAGAGTGGTTTTTATTTTTATATCAAATGTTATAAGTACGAATTCCGGATAGGCTGAAAATCTTGAGAAAAACTGAATAAAAATAGATAGATTAAACAGTTAAACTAAAGATAAAGTGATAAAGCCCTTTAAATGATTCCTGAAATTTTTCCGGATACACTTTTTTAATTTCAAAAAATCATTACTTGATAAGACATGATTCAGAACATAATTTTTCTAGAAAACTGCTTAAATTCAACTCCATAATTTTCCGATGATTGAAATAAATTCTGACATTTCTGTTGCAGCTTACTGAAATTTAAATATTTATCAGAATCTATATTCATTTTTTGAATGCTTAAATTTTACTAAAATGGTGCAGGTGCAAGAATTTCAACTTTATGACCACTCAAGGGTTGAGTAAAAGTCAGTTCACTGGCATGCAAGGCCATGCGATTAAGAGGACTACGCGTTGGTTCCGGATGATAGATTTTATCGCCCGTAATCGGATGACCAATATGCAGCATATGGACTCTGAGCTGATGTGAACGCCCAGTAATTGGCGTTAGTAATACCCGGCTGATGTCTTGCTCAGGCAGATATTCCAGCCGTTGATATAGTGTTTTGGCAGCTTTACCCAGTTCAAAATGTACCATTTGCCGTGGGCGATTTTCCCAGTCAGTAATTAAAGGCACATCGACACTGCCCTCATTCTGAATTTCTCCCTGTACCAGCGCAATATAGTGCTTGCTGACTGTACGTGCCTGGAACATTTTACTGACCGCCACTTCGGCATCGCGATGTTTGGCAAACATCAGGATGCCAGACGTCGCCATATCAAGACGATGGGTAATTTTGGCATTCGGATAACGCTCTAGTACCCGTAGATAAGCACTGTCATGATGCTCAGGCAAACGTCCCGGAACAGACAACAAACCGGCCGGCTTCTCAATGACGACCAGATCATCATCTTCATATAGAATATGCAATGGGTCTTGAGGCGGTGCGTAGACAAAGTTGTCGTTAATAGGCATGTGCTTTAAGCATTCAGGAGAAAATGCGCAAAATAACAATGTCAGGGAATACTGTCAATCCAGCCCTATTGCAGAAGCAGTGCCCGACTAAGCTTTGGACGCTGCACTGATGGGAGATACTGAATGACCTGACTGATACTGGGTTTTCAGGCTGTCGAGATCTTCATTTAAGAATATCATAAGATATTGCTGAACCTGTGACATAGTCAGACTGCGAAATGACACATAGTCTTTGTTTTTCAGGCTAAACAGTCCCAGAATTTTATGCTGAGCTTCGACTTCAATATCACTTTCCAGCCTGAACTCAAGCTGACCTGATGGCGCCAGTTCATTCAGCGTGATCTGGATCGACTGTTCAGTATCGGAATCTGTTACGGTAAAAGTGGTAATGGCGGCTTGCATTTGCAATTGTAAAATCCGTAACTGTTGCCAGTTAATGGATTTAAAAGTAGAGAGAATTTCTTCTGCCGATAAGCTGCCTAGCTGCTCTGCTTCGTCTTCTTCCTGATGCGGATAACTGATTTCTAATTCATATTTTTTCATGGGACGTGCCCCTTTCTTATATGCAAAATTATCATAGCATTCTGTTTTATTTTTCAAGGATATAATTTGTGAGCAAATATTAAACATATTATATTTTAAATTATTTATATCAAATACTTATAAACAACCAGTGACATTAGAATAGTATTTAAATAAAGGATAATTGAAAGCAATAGGCTGTAAATAAAATAGATTAGATATGTGATTAAAATAGTATTTATTTGAATCTCAAATGAATTTACAGCTATTTAGGAAGAATATAAGTGACTGGGTAAGGAAGGTATTAAGCAGTTTGGAGGAGAAGATTTATTATTAGAAGAGAAAATTTTGAGGGTGTTGGGAAAACATCTTGATGGTTTACTTCAACTATCACTCTTTGTAAGAAATGATCTTATAGCCTATAAACTTTTGGTCTATAGCGTCCTAAGCCGAATCGAGACCTTTTGGGTTCGTACTGCACTCGCGTTTTGCGCCACTCACAGCATGCTACTCTTTTCGATCCCATCACACCCTTGAGATCTATAGTAGCCAAGCTGCGGCAAAATTAATTTCCTAAGATTTTTTAATTTTCCCAGTTTTTGAAAATATTTTTCTTTAAATATATCTGTAGAAGAATTTTTTACCTTTTACCTCAAAATAAGGATATTTTATTACAGAAAGAGCAGAATTACTGGAATTTATCTTCATTTAAAACTTCATTCTGCTCTAAATTTTTCAGACTATTATTTTCAATTTTCCAGCTATTTAATCCGCCAGATAATAATCCACTGTAGAAACCACACGAACTTTCTTTAAATAAGGCGTATTGCTGTCACGGTCCTCAATGCTAAACAGACCTTGATTGGCTGTCTTGATTTTCCCGAGACGGCTTTGAGAATCCGCTGCAAACTTTTCTGCCACACTGCGGGCATTTTGCGTGGCCTCTTCAATCATCGCCGGTTTGATGTCATTCAGTTTGGTAAAAATATATTCAGTTCTTTGCCCGGAATCATCACCACCAAAAGCAATGCCCTTTTTACCCAGAGCGACCAGACGGGTTTGCGCTGCACGGACTGCATCAATATTGTGGGTATAAACCGTAATGGTCTGATGTGCGGTATAACGTAGCGCGACATTGGCATCACCGCCATATTGCTGGGCATATTTATCTGTAGTGACTGGAGAACCTGTGGTAATTTCTTCTGCCTTAAAACCTTCGCCTTTTAAGAAAGCCTGAATTTGCTGGGTTTGCAACTCCATGGTGTCATACAGTTCTGTCAGACTCTGACTACCGCCACTAAAACGGATGGGCCAAACTGCGACATCAGCCTTAACCTCACGTTCCGATAGCCCTTTTACCGAAACAATCCGCTCATACTGTTTAATTTTGACTGCACTATTGCCCAGAATGAATCCGGCAATAATCATTCCCAAGCCGATTAAAGCACCTAAAATCAAGGCGGGTTTAAACTGATTCATTGATCCGAACTCCTTTTTCATATTGTTATTCTGTTTCGAGCATTTTAAGCCTTAAACTGCTCCGTGTAATGCTGAAGTGACTATCAGTTTTATTTATTCTTGGAACTTTGGAAAGTTTTATCTCCTAACTTTTCCCAATCAAAAATATGGCAATCAGCGGCACCAGATTGAACAGGAATATCCCGATTTTATAGATGGCCATGCCGCTATAGTGAATGGCATCAAAAGTCGAATCTGAGAGCTGAAACCATTGACCATGCAATCGTTTTACCCAGTTTCGTGCAAAGACAATCAGCAAAAACCAGAGCATTAAGATGCCGTAATTTAAAGCCAATGTATAAAGTAAAAACCGACACCAGAAATTGAGATCCATAGTGGTTCCCTGCCTGTAGAGCCATCTATCATTAAGTTAACAGATCAATCAAATCTTCAGGAACTACTGATTTGTATCTGTGATCTAAAGAGAAATGGTTTAAATATTTTGAGCTAAAAGTTTCAGTTCTAACTTCCAACGATCATTTTTTAGCGTACAAACAGATGACGGGTATGATGATTGATATAGGCATTTAAGCCATCACCATACTGGGCCAGCTGTTTCATATTTTCCACATGCTGATAGCCTGCACTGCTATAGCTATAGGTATACACTTTCGAGGTTTTCTTGAATTGAACCCGAATAAACTCATTGCCAATCTCATAATTGGCCACACCCGAGTCATGATTGAGATCAAGATAATGTTGCAATTGAGCAGCCCTAAACATGATAAATCTATAGTTTTATATGGGGTTAAATTGATCAATTTTCAAACAGAATAAATGATAAAACCCACTGTATAGCGGGTTTTAAATAATGTCCAATATGTCTATAAATCTCATTCTATACAGCACTTATGACAGCCCTCTACTTTCTCCCTCGGCCAGTTCATTCTTGCCCGTTTATAAGCCAAATCATAATTGGCAAAATATCCAATCAGAATCTGGTTATCAAATTCTGGCAGGTCTTCACAGCCTTCAGTTACGTTATGAATATAGTGCACGCCTTGGGCAGACTCTTGTTCATCTACAATAAATTTAATCATTTACAGTTCCCCTAATATTGTTTTTATCAAGTTAAACCACAAATAAAACCATACAAAAATTATGCCTTTTGCAATCCCATAATAAAATTATGACTTTATTGAATAAAAATCAAGCAATTTAATGAACAAGATGAGAACCTTTCTTTAAGCAAATATTTCGTTAAAAATTAGTGATAAATATTTATTTATCTGACTCTTATAAGGCGGAATTTTCTAGCTTGATTTTCTTTTTTTGACGTATCCAGCGAATCGCCATGATGGCTAGTATTACGACCAGCAAGGCAGCTAACACTGGCAAAAGCAATGACAGGATGGATAACAGAATAGCCCCGATCCACTCTCCGGTTGAGAGTACCGGATTCGCAACACCGCCTGTGGTAGCAGTTGATAGTCCGCGTGCTGCAACACTGCTCATTTGCACGGCCCCTGCTGTTCCACCACCGACAATAATCGCTGCTGCCCAAGCTGTAAACTGGGACATTTCTCCACTGCTGGCAGCCATCGTTGTCAGAGTTCCGGCCAGCATGGCAGCAGGCGTTGCAATCGTATCGATGGCATTGTCCACCCAGGGAATATAATACGCAGCAATTTCACAGATAGTCGCGATGGCTAAAGCCAGACAGACTGCCGGCATGGCCAGCCATTCAAAACCGGTCATCGGTTCAAACCAGCCCATCAATGCGGCAATACTCATCACCAGCAAAGGCACAAAAACACGGAAACCACAGGCTGCACTCAAGCCGATACCGATACATAAACCGAGGATTGTTTCCATGCTGCTTATCCTTGAGATTTAAGCCGTTTTTATGATCCAAATTATACGCTAACAAAAAAGCCCTATCGGGTGATAGGGCTTTTATTTAAAACAGGATCTTCTGTTTTGAATATCGTGTGCTTAGGCAACCTTATCGTTATATTGGGTGCCGAGGCATTTGGTACACGGTGGTAGTCGGTCTGTACCAATTTCTAAGAAGACGCGATGTCCGCATTGAACACAAAAATAGAAACCTGTTCCCGGTTTTGAGCCAGCTGTAACCATCTTTGTTCTCCGTTGTTTTAGAAAATGGTCTAAGCAGTATAACTCTGTTGTGATGAATGTCTATTGTCCATTTTTGTAAATGATAGTGTCGTTAAAGCTAAGTGATATTTTTATTTGTGATTTAATGATATTTCTTCGCTGCGCCTAGTCACTTTCACTTTCTATGATAAATAGCTTGATAGCATTGGAATAAATGGAGCTAAGAAAGTATATATAGTGACATGAGTAGAGAGAAAACTCATTAGCTCACCATATTGGGAAGTATATTCTGGTGTTCCAATTAAGGTTCCTAATTTTTCGATTCTTAGTTCTAGATCGCTAACTAACTCTTCCTCGATTTCAGATTCTCTCAACGTGCTTAATAAATCTAAAAACTCTTGAGGAATTTGAGAGTTATTAATTTCTTGATGGATAGTGCTGTGATAATTTCCTGAAGCTAAGTTTTGAACATCGCCTGAAATATTTATATTAAAGATCTGGCTCACTTTTTCTTGGGGGGATTGGGCTGGAATTTAAAGCAGCTTCACCAGCGTCAGGATTCAAGACCTCAATTTCTAGGACGAAATTCAAGATTCTAGTTTTTACGGTATCAACTATACCAATCACTGATGCTATAGAAATCACTTTCCATGCTTGTATACAATTCAAATCACTATACATATTCGCCCCATACTGAGCCAAGATCGCAGGATCCCAACTTTGGGTTAAATATCCTTCTTTATTCAAAGAATAGCTTTCTACAGTTGCAATTGGTTGGTGGAATTCGGCTTTTATTTGTTTTTCTTGTAACCTTTCTGGAAGACCATGAATCGGCATATCCGCATTAGAAAAACTACTACCAAAACTCCCTACGAAATTACCTTTAGAACCTACAGTTAATATTCTATAAGAAGGTAATAAGTCATCTGATGAATATCCATTTAGTTCTGACTCTACCCACTTTTTAAAATCTTCATTGCCTAAACGATATGCCAAAATTTTACATTTTCGTAGTAAATCAGAAACTTTAGTTGCAGGACTAACTGCTTCGCTCTGAATTTCTCTTAATAAAGACATCATTTTCTCAGTAAAAGACCCTACTTAACAGTAGGGTCTTTTTTAAACAATTTCAATCACTTTAATCCACCCCAACCCTCCTTTAAAAAGGAGGGAGTTCCCCTCTTTCTAAAGAGGGGTTAGGGGAGATTATTACTGGCACCTTGAAAAGTTAAGCCACATTCCCTTCTAAAAAGTCCTGAGCAAAGCGTTGTAATACTCCGCCCGCTTCATAGACAGACACTTCTTCTTCAGTATCCAGACGGCAAGTCACCGGCACTTCAATGGTCTGTTTTTTGCCATCTTCAGTCGCACGCTCAATCACCAGAGTCAAAGTCGAACGTGGCGCAATATTACCCATTACGCTATATAGCTCAGTACCATCCAGCTTCAAAGTTTTACGATCTGTACCCGGCTTAAACTCAAGTGGAAGTACACCCATACCGACCAGATTCGTACGGTGAATACGCTCAAAACCTTCAGCCACAATCACTTCTACACCTGCCAGACGCACACCTTTGGCAGCCCAGTCACGGCTTGAACCCTGACCATAATCTTTACCCGCAACAATGATGAGTGGTTGCTTACGGTTCATGTAGGTTTCAATCGCTTCCCACATACGCATCACTTCACCTTCTGGTTCCACACGTGCTTTAGAACCCTGCTTGATGGTGCCGTCGGAACGCACCACCATTTCGTTATACAGCTTTGGATTCGCCAAGGTTGCACGCTGTGCAGTCAGGTGGTCACCACGGTGCGTTGCATAAGAGTTGAAATCTTCCTCAGGCAAGCCCATTTTCGCCAGATATTGACCCGCTGCCGAATCCAACACAATCGCATTCGATGGAGATAAATGATCGGTAGTAATGTTATCGCCAAGGATGGCTAACGGACGCATATTTGCCAGAGTACGCGGTGCAGCCAATGCCCCTTCCCAGTATGGCGGACGGCGGATATAAGTACTTTGCGGACGCCAGTCATACAGCGGACTTGCTGCCTGCTCACGCTCACCCAGATCGAACATCGGAATATACACTTTCTTGAACTGTTCCGGCTTCACGGACTCTTTTACCAAAGCATCAATTTCTTCATCCGATGGCCAGATGTCTTTCAGGTAAATTGGATTGCCATCTTTGTCTGTGCCTAAGGCATCTTTTTCGATGTCAAAACGGATGGTACCCGCAATCGCATAAGCAACCACTAACGGTGGAGATGCTAAAAATGCCTGCTTCGCATAAGGATGGATACGACCATCGAAGTTACGGTTACCCGACAAGACTGCTGTCGCATACAAGTCACGGTCGATAATTTCCTGCTGAATCTTTGGATCAAGCGCGCCAGACATGCCGTTACAAGTGGTACATGCATAGGCCACGATACCAAAGCCCAGTTTTTCCAGATCTTTCAGTACACCCGCTTCTTCAAGATAAAGCGCTGCTGCTTTAGAACCCGGAGCAAAAGATGATTTCACCCAAGGTTTACGCACTAGACCAAGTTCATTAGCCTTACGTGCCAACAAGCCTGCTGCCACGGTATTACGCGGGTTTGAAGTATTGGTACAAGAGGTAATCGCCGCAATGATGATCGCACCATCTGGCATCAAGCCATCAGTACGGTTTTCTACCACACCGGCAATGCCTTTTTCTTTTAAGTCAGATGTCGATACACGCGCATGTGGATTCGATGGACCAGCAATGTTACGAGTTACGGTAGACAAGTCAAAACGCAGTACACGCGGATATTCTGCCTGCGTCATTTCCGACGACCACAAGCCAATTTCCTTGGCATAGGTTTCAACCAGTTTCACTTGTTCAGATTCACGACCAGTCAGCGTCAAATAATCAATGGTGTTCTGATCGATATAGAACATGGCCGCAGTTGCGCCATATTCCGGTGTCATATTGGAAATCGTAGCACGGTCACCGACTGACATGCTGTCTGCACCTTCACCGAAGAATTCCAGATAAGCACCAACCACACGTTCCTTACGCAGGAATTCAGTTAAAGCCAGTACGATATCCGTCGCCGTAATGCCCGGCTGACGTTGTCCTACCAGTTCCACACCAATGATGTCTGGCAGACGCATCCAAGATGCACGGCCCAGCATGACGTTCTCAGCTTCCAGACCACCAACACCCACTGAGATCACGCCCAACGCATCGGTATGTGGGGTATGAGAGTCAGTACCCACACAGGTATCTGGGAATGCCACGCCATTACGGTTCTGAATCACCGGTGACATTTTTTCCAGATTGATCTGGTGCATGATGCCATTACCGGCAGGAATCACATCAACATTTTCAAACGCAGTTTTGGTCCATTCAATAAAATGGAAACGGTCTTCATTACGGCGGTCTTCTACTGCACGGTTTTTCTCAAATGCATCCGGATCAAAGCCGCCATATTCCACTGCTAATGAGTGATCGACGATTAGCTGGGTCGGTACGACTGGATTGACTTTAGAGGGATCACCACCCTGATCAGCAATTGCATCACGCAGACCAGCAAGATCGACCAGTGCCGTTTGGCCCAGAATGTCATGACACACCACACGCGCCGGATACCAAGGAAAATCATGTTCCTGTTTACCCTCAATCAACTGGCGTAAAGACTGTTCTAAAATCGCAGGGTCGCAACGGCGTACCAACTGCTCGGCCAGCACTTTAGATGTATAAGGAAGTTTGGCATATGCACCTGGCTGAATATCTTCTACGGCTTGACGCACGTCATAATATTCCAGCTGGGTACCTTGCAGCGGTTTCCGGTAGTTATTGTTCATAGCTTGCCTGCCCTCTTTCATTACTCTTTTTATTCATCAAAATATCTTGATGACTTGTTTTTTAATAAAGGCATTGTACGCTGTCGAAAGTCCATTTCCCAAATCTTATAATTTTCAAAAGTTTAAATACTAAAAATGGCATTTTTACCAAAATTTATAACCCATACTTTAGAATTTTGACTCTAAATTGCGATTTTTCTGAAAAATCGGCCTAAATCTGTCTCATTCTTTAGTATGAGATGTGGATAACCGCATAAAAAATAATCGATTTATTCGAATCAGTTTAAGTATAAATTTCATATAAAATCAAAGCTTAGAATTTTTTAATTTTAGAAATAGCTCATTTAATAAAACACCGAATCTACGTTTTTTATTTCAGTATTAAGCGTAAATCTTAACCATGAATGGTAAATTTCATTGCAGATATTGCTCAATGAGTTTAGGCGAAAAAAATCATTTTTCAGGTTCGACATACCCCGAAATAAGTTACATTCTCAATTCCATATATTTTTTAAGACTTTCTTACAATTTTAGAAATACGTTAAATATTTATAGGACAATGATTCATAAACATGAGCTTATAAAACGCATCCCTATCTAAAATACTTTACACACGTCATTTCAGCCTACCGTCTATCGCCCTCCCCCTAATTTGGTGATAACAGTCTGTATCTCAACTTTGTAAATCTACCCTCGAATTACTTCACAACAACAACACTCATCACAAAAGCACATAAGGGTGATTACAATGATACAACTCGCCATTATTGGTATCGTTGCTGCAGTGATCGCTGTACTGGCAGCGAGCTGGAATGGAGGTAAAAATCCCTCCAATCCTAAACTGCCAACTCCCAACAACCCTAACCCACCAACCACTCCCAATAATCCCAACAACCCACAACCTACTCCAACAACACCCGATACTTTGATTAGCAATCCGCCCCTATTGCAAAAAAATTCCAAAGGCACCCATGAACTGATCGTCGCTTATAAAACCGGCAAGATTTACAATCCGAGAAATAGTACCTGGGATCAACTGTTCGTCAGAGGTTATCTCACTAATGCCAGCTTGTTTAACAAGAAAAAGGCTGGAGAGTCTGTTGAAGATCTTTTAGTTGGTCCGCAGATCCGGGTCAAACAAGGTGAAACCCTGAAAATTAACCTAAATAACCAGCTTCCACCTGAACAGAAAGCCACCTGCCCAGACAAAGTGGATAATGTGAACGATCCACATTGTTTCAATACTACTAACCTGCATACCCATGGCTTCTGGGTAAGTCCTCAAGGCAATAGTGATAATGTTTTCCTGAAATTTAAACCTCAGGAAAAATTTGATTATCAGTACAAAATGGAGCCGAATCATCCGGCAGGCACCTACTGGTATCATGCCCATCTGCATGGCTCAACGGCTATTCAGGTATCGAGCGGTATGGCAGGCCCATTAATTGTAGAAGGCTCAAGAACACCAAAAGTAAAAAATGGCAAAGTCACTGAAACAGGCGATATGGACATTTTGTGGAAAGAAAAAAATAGCTATCCAAATGAAAACATCCTGCTATTCCAGCAAATTCAATATCGATGCTCTAACCCTGACCCGGATGTAAAATTCGATATTCCTAACAATTGCGAAGGTAAAGGCTTAGGATTACTTGAAGATTATACAGATATCGCTAATCCTGGCTCTTGGGCCGGCCAGAACTTTTATACGTCTATCAATGGTAAAGTTTTAGGAGAGATTAAAGTTGAACAGAATGCTTTTAATCGCTGGCGCATGATTCATGGTGGTGTACGCGACACCATTGGTTTGATTATTAAAGAACTGCCAAACTCCAGTAAATTTAGCGCCGCAGACACCCTTAAAGCCTGTCTGGCATATCAGGAAGTAGATCCAAAAGAGTTTAATGAGAGTTTAAAAAGCTTACCTGTTTATACGATTGCTCAAGATGGTTTGACCATGACTCAGGTACAGCGCAGAACCCTATCTGTGTTCCAGCCTGGTTATCGTCATGATGCAATGGTCACCTTCCCAACCACCAACAAATACTGCATTTATGACTCCAAATTAAATATTGAGGATGAAGTGAATGCACCGATCCCAACGGGTCAAATTACCCCTCAACTTGCCCCGAACCATCCTTTCAATGCCCAACTACTGGGATGGGTCAATGTACAGGCAAGCAAAACAAAAGCGCAGACTCCTGCCCAGTTCCTGCAAGAGCGTGCAAAAAAAATTGGTTTAAGCAAAGAGATTCAGACTCAGTTATCCAAGCTTGATCTTACTGCCTTTACTGATCATCCATCATTGATGACTCCAGCAATTGACAAGCTGGTTGCCTCCAGACCGAAACAATACAGTAAATTTGAACTGGCTTTCGCAAATGGCCTTAAATTTGGCTTCCGTCATAAAGAAGATGGTGACTTACTCAGTTTTGGAGATGCATTTGATGGCGAAGGATCAGTCGGTCGGACTCATGCCAAAGACCCGGATCGTGAATATGTGCGTCAGTTACAAATTGGACAGACGGATGAATGGGAACTGACGACCGAAGCTTTTGGTGGCCATCCTTTCCATATTCATGTTAATCCATTCCAGATTGTTAAAATCTTAAAAACTGTCACTGGCCCTAATGGCGAATCCAAAGAAGTTGATGTGAGTGAATTAGCGCCTGATGATAATGATACAGATGATGTGCAATATCGTGGTATGAAAGGACAATTCAAGGATACCCTGTTTATCAAGGCGAACTATAAATTTATTCTTCGAAGTCATTACAAGAAATTTGAAGGTGATTTTGTACAGCACTGTCATATTCTCGATCATGAAGATCAGGGCATGATGGAAACGGTACGGGTCTGTGGAGGTAAATTCCCTTGTGATTCACCTCTGCCAACCTCATCTCATCATCACTAATTAGACACTCCTGAAAAGGCCAACGATCCCGATTGTTGGCTTTTTTGTTTGCCTCTATTAAATGCTTGCTGCACAATAGCTTGATTGATTTTTAGTATTCAAACTGAGGCTGATCATGGCAACATCTCCTGCTTTTACCTTATTTACGCTGAATGGAGTAGATGCGCAAAAATTCCTTCAGGGTCAAGTTACTTTAAATGTCGAAACTCTGGCTGAAAACCTGACTCGCTATACAGCGATCTGTAGCTTGAAAGGACGTATTCAGTTCGGCATCTGGCTGAAAAAAATTAATCCGGAAAGCTTTGAAATTGTCAGCCCTGAAAATCAGGCAGCAGAACTGGCCAGCCATATTAAAAAGTTTGGCGCTTTTTCAAAAATGAAACTGGAGCAGGTTGGCCCGGTTTATCCAGTCATCAATGACATCCACACTGATTTTGTTGAAACTGAAACGGATATTACCCTTTGGCAACAGCAAGCTATTGCCTCAGGTCAGGCCTGGATTCAGGCAACTACCGCGACCCTGTTCCAGCCACAGGAATTGCGTCTGCATCAACGTGAAGGCATTCACTATGACAAAGGCTGTTATCTGGGTCAGGAAGTGATTGCTCGCTTATGGTTTAAAGCCAAGCCAAAACACTGGTTGCATTTGATTCAAGGTACAGGCGAAGCACCTGCTGTTGCGACCAAGCTGCACAATGACGTCGAAGTGGTTAATAGTATTGGTACAGATGAGGGTTATCAGGCTTTAGTGGTTGCCAAACCTGAAGCATTGGCTGAGCTGGACGTACAGGTTCTGGAATTACCTGAAGCTTTAAGTGGTGATGTAGCACGTCCACAATAACCAACAGTTCTCTTGATGCAAAAGCCAGAATTCAATTCTGGCTTTTTTTATTTTTATTAGGCTAAACAACTAAATAGAAAAAAATTGACTGAATAAAACACACCTTAAACCGAGCACTCTTTTATTGATTCATCTCCTATATGATTCTCAAATAATTTGTAATTAGTCACATATTCAGTATTTACAAAGCCTGAAATCGTCTTATGATGTAGATGAAAACGACAAAAATCGCACCATGGAATTAGGTGTTAGAAAAATTAAGGTTATCGGAACAATGAAAAAATTAGTACTTGCTGCAATTCTTGCAGTGTCCAGTCAATTTGCCCTCGCAAACACTTCAAATGCCCCAGTCGATCCTCAATTTGCCAAAATTGAAGAGATGGTGAATGCCAAGAATTTCAAGGGTGCCTACGATGCTTTAAGCAAACTGGCCAGCCAGGGAAATGCACAGGCCATCTATAACTTAGGCTATTTAACGCAAACTGGCCAAGGTACTGCCAAGGATGAAAAAAAGGCTATTCAGCTTTATGAACAAGCTGCCAGTAAAGGTTATCCAGTGGCCAACTATGTACTGGGCAAGAATTATACCGGTGGTACTTTAGGTCTTAAGCAGGATTTGGGCAAAGCCAAACAATACCTGGAACGCGCATCGGCAGCCAATTTCGATGAAGCGACGGTAGATCTGGCTATACTTTTATTTGCTGAAGGGACAACAGCTTCTGACCAGCAGGCTTTGAAAAAATTACAGCCTCTGATTAGCAAGGGTAATATGCCGGCCATTCATGCCAAAGCCTTATATGACATCAGCAACGGCTTTAAAACCAAGAATGAAAAGCCGATCCAGCAAGGTTTAAGCAGTATTCAGGATCTGGCGAAAAAAGGCTATATCCCTGCCCTGATGGCGATTGGCAATATGTTTGCCAACGGTAGTATTGTTGCGCAAAACCTGCCTGAAGCGAAAAAGATCTTTGCGGCCCTGGCACAGGAAAATATTCCTAAGGCCAGAGAATCTCTAGCAGCAGTGGATAAAATGATTGCTGAGCAGAAAAAAGCACCTGCCAAAAAAAGTTGATCAGGTCTGATCAAAATAAAAAAGCTCCAACAGGAGCTTTTTTATGGGCTATAGATTTATAAGCCAGCGTGTTTAACTCCACCACAAAGTAATAAGTCCGCTCGCAACCACGAAACCTGCGATAGTACTCATCAATAAAGGGGTTAAGGTCCGCTCATTGAGGCCATACGCCTGCCCCAACATACCGAAAATCGTTGGCATAGGAAGTGCTGCGATCAAGGTCCCGGCATAAATCATTTCCTGACTTAGCTGAGTCAGTCGACTAAGACCCAGATACATCAGAATCGGCATCAGGATATTGCTGGAAAATACCAAATAGAAACTTTGCAGATTCACATATTTCAGGCTCATGCCCACGATTCCGCCACCAATCGCGAACAGCGCCAAAGGTGAGGCAGTCTGTCCAATCATGGCAAAGACCTGATCCAGATAAATTGGCAGGCGAATTTCAAAAATCGCACAGGCCATACCCAGCATCACCCCCATAAATAAAGGGTTCTTGAACAGCATGAGAATGGTACTTTTCACAAGACTACCCAGATTGGCTTGATGTTGGGTACCGAGTGCAGCCAGGATCAACACCATCGGAATCAGGATCATGCTTTCAATGATGACCACCAGAGAGGTATAGGTCATTGCATGCTGTCCCACCAATAAAGTGAGTACTGCTGTACCGATCAATCCGGTATTGGACATCGCTGCCCCCAAGGATAGAACAGCGCTATGTGAAGAGGTATTCCGGAACTGACGGCGCATCAGCCAGAAGCTGAAACCATAAAGTAATAAAGTGACAGAGGTATAGACCGCAAAGTATTCAAAATACCAGATTTCATGCAGATCTTTAGAGGCTAGAAACTGAAAGAACAGTAACGGTAAGGCCACTTTGATGACAAAGGTCCCTACCATTTCAACCTGTTCTTTTTTTAGAATTTGACATTTCACACTCAGGTAACCTAGTGCCAATAATAAAAATATGGGCACAATTACCGCAATAATCATATGAAATGTCCTGTTGTTTGAGATGCGTTATTATAAGCCTTTCTAAGAAAAAATGGCCTTAAAACGATTCAAACAACTGATTTAAGCCATGCGGTGCAGAACGTAAATATTGTGGAGAAATTGCTATTTTCTCATCCAGCGTTACTGCGGCATGCCAAGGCCAGCGTGGATCATAAAGCAAGGCACGTGCAATCGCGATCGCATCAGCCTGTTTATACTCCAGTATGCCTTCTGCCTGCTGTGCATCGGTAATCAGCCCCACGGCAATGACTGGAATATCCACGTCTTTTTTAATCGCTTCAGCAAAAGGTACTTGGTAATTCGGATGTACATCAATTTTCTGATCGACGTGTAAACCTGCACTCGAAACGTGAATATAGACTGCACCTAGCTTCTCCAGTTCTTTGGATAGTTCAACTGAAGATTCTACATCCCAACTTTCTACGCCATCCATCCAGTCCGTTGCTGAGATACGAACACCAATTGGAAAACCGTCTGGTACTGCAGCTTTAATTGCTTCAAATACTTCAAGCGTCAGACGAATACGGTTTTCAAATGAACCGCCATATTGATCCTGACGATGGTTCGATAACGGTGACATGAACTGATGCAGCAAATAGCCATGTGCTGCATGTAGTTCAATCAGTTCAAAGCCTGCTTCAACCGCTCGTTTGGCACTGGCTGCAAAATCCTGAATCACTTGTTGGATCTCATCCACACTTAGAGACTTAGGTGGATGTTCATGGTCCTGAAAAGGGATATCACTAGCAGAGACAGTTTGCCAGCCGAGTGCATGATCTGGGGCGAACTGCCCCTTGCCGCCCCAAGGTTTATCTGTAGAAGCTTTACGGCCTGCATGTGCAAGCTGTATGGCAAAAGGCATAGGAGAAATTGATTTGACTTTTTGCAGTAAGGTTTTGATCTGACTGGCCTGCTGGTCATTCCAAAGCCCTAAATCGGCATAACTGATGCGACCTTCAGGCTGTACAGCGGTGGCTTCCACAATGCAAAGACCTGCACCGGATAAGGCATAATTGGCCCATTGTTGTTCATGCCAGTAAGTGATTTCACCTTGTTCGGTTGCAGAGTACTGACACATCGGGGCAATCACAATTTTATTTTTAAGTTGCAATGATCCAAACTGAACCGGCTGAAATAGTAGTGACACGCGGTATTCCCTCTTTTTTTGAAGTGGCTTTTCAAAACTTTTTACCAAAAAATAAAAAACAGGCTCTGATGAGCCTGTTTATTTATAACGTGATTAAATTCTTTTTAGAAGATCACTCGTGTAGTCAAACCTACCACCAATGCATTATCTACTTGGTTGCTAGACCCCGGATTTATAACGTATTGCAGGTTTGGACGTAACATCAGCCATTTTGTTGCGTTATAGCTGTAGTTGAGTTCGATATTGTATTCGGCACTCGCATCATAAGCTATATTATCAACAGATTCTTGATACTCAACAAAACGATCATTCACATGCACACGGTTCACTGCTAGACCTAAAATGTCATTTGGCTGGCTATCCACCAGACCAATATATTTAAGACCCAACTGTTGTGAATTGTCCACTTTATTGGTATCACGATCATGCCAGGTAAAGTTAGCGAATGAGTGTAAACCCTGACGACCACTGCCGGTTGAGGTCAACTGCTGCTCTACGGCTAACCAGCCAGCAAAAGTACGATTTTTAGCATCTGTTGGATTGGCTACGTCTTTCTGGTTGGCCACATCATCAGCAGTATTATACATACCACCTACACGATAACTGCCAGGTAAACCATTTACTAATGATTTTGGTGTCCAGATTACTTCTGCAGGAATCGTCACGCCATCAGCATTGTCGGTATCCAGACTCCAGCCCTGACCTTCTTTAGTACCATTGCCGTTATCAGGATTAAATTCATAAACACCGACTTGTACAGCAACGTCAGAGTTTAGCTGCTGTTTCACACGTGCCCCCCATTGTGCGACCGGTGTATTCATCCAGATATTGCCCTGCCATTTACCCATCTGCGCAGCACAAAATGCTGTACTGGCAAAATCACAGGCCATCACGTTAAAGTCCATACCGAGACCCAGACGACCAGCTTTAATACTCAGTCCTTGATCCTTATAGTTCTTTTCAATTGAAAGTTCGGTTAAACGGCTGTCCTGGTTACCACGGCCAAATGTCCCTTGCACATTAGCCATATGCGGTACTGATTGAGATACTTGTAAATCACGTACCGATGTACTTTGTCCCTGACGTGCAGTCGCAACTGCACGAACAGTTACGCCATCCCAGCCAGCCAGTTTTTCCATGTCTAACTGTGTACCCAACCATAACTGTGCAGAAGTTAGAGGATCAGCCCCTTCATTACGTCCGCCATCAGCCAGATAAGCTGTATCTGTCAGCAAGTTTGCTTCAAACTTGACGCCTTGTTGAGCAAGTTCAGTACGTTTTCCATTCCAGTCACCTAACAGGTACTGTCCTTGAGAATCAAATGCAGACTCAGCCTGAGCAGAGGTCATGGCTGCCATCAATGGCAATAAAGCTAGACTTAACTTTTTCATATAAAACCTAAACATATGGAGAGAGTAAAGGCAGCCTGATGCATGCCCTATATGACTTGATACAGAACGTTACATAACTTTTCACTTAAAAACGCAGCATTTTTTTTATTATTAGTAAAACTTTAAGTTATAAGAAAAGATATTTTATATAACAATAAATTCTGCATAATTTATATTTTTCAGTAAGTTAAATACTAAAAATCAACCCATATATTTCCTATTTTTATTATTCGGATCTGAAACCTGCTTAATATTAAAGTTTATTTTTTAACCAATTGTTAAAATATTTTTGAATATCCTGCCTATAACTTCTATTCAAATAGGACTTGCATTCAGGCTTAAAACGCCCAATATTAGCTTCATGATATTAGCTGCTAAGTGTTATGCCCGAATTACCCGAAGTTGAAACCACCAAAACCAGCCTCCTTCCCCTTCTTAATCAGCAAGTGTTAAAAGTTGAAGTGCGTCAGCCTAGTTTACGTTGGCCGATTCCTGATGATCTCGCGCGCCTGCAAGGACAACGCCTGATTCAGCTTACGCGTCGCTCTAAATATATTCTGGCGCAATTTGAACAGGATACAATGCTCTGGCATCTGGGTATGTCAGGCAGCTTTCGCTTGTGTGAAGCCAATGAAGAATTACGCAAGCATGATCATCTGATTATTCAGTTTGAAGAGATTCAGCTGCGTTATCATGATCCGCGCCGTTTCGGCTGTATTCTCTGGTTAGATGCTCAATCACAAAGCAAACTGATTGATACGCTTGGGCCGGAGCCATTAAGCGATGCTTTTAATGCCGAATATCTATTTGAAAAACTAAAAAATAAAAATGTTGGCACCAAAGTTGCAATCATGGATAACCATGTCGTGGTCGGCGTAGGCAATATCTATGCAACTGAAAGCCTGTTCAATATGGGCATTCATCCAGCACAGTCAGCCTCAAGTTTAAGTTTCGAACAGATTGAAAAACTGGTGGTTGAGATCAAGCGTATTTTAAAACAGGCGATTGACTTAGGTGGTTCTACCTTACGCGACTATACCAATGCCATGGGAGAAAATGGTTATTTCCAGCAGACGCTGCTGGCTTATGGCCGTGCAGGCGAAATGTGCGTGAACTGCGAAACGACACTGGAAAATATCAAACTCGGCCAACGCGCATCCGTCTATTGTCCTGAATGCCAGCCGCTAAAAAAGGTAAAGCTTTCACCTAAGCGTGTGGCTGCTGTACGAGGTAAGAAATCATGAAGACTGCGATTGTCCGTCATATTCTGGTGAAGGATAAAGATACTGCGGAACAGCTTAAAAAGAAGATTCTAGCTGGTGCAGATTTTTCTAAGATCGCCAAACAATATTCAACCTGCAATTCAGCCAAACGTGGCGGTGAACTCGGCGAAGTAAAAAAAGGCCAACTTGTTCCAGTGATTGATAAACTGGTCTTTACTGCTGCAGAACATGTTCTGCATGGCCCAGTCAAAAGTCAGTTCGGTTTTCATTTAGTGGAAATTAAGTTTCGGATGGATTTTTAATTCCTTTAGGGTTCCCTCTCCTCTCAGGAGAGGGTTAGGGAGAGGTCAGAAAATAAAAAAACGGCGCTTATACGCCGTTTTTTTATTTACTCCAAAAGCTTAAGCTTCAGGACGTTTTTTTAGCTCGTCACGAATTTCACGCAGTAATTCGATATCTTCCGGAGTCGCTTCAGGTTCAGGCGCTGCTTCTTCTGCTTTATCACGGCGTAGTTTGTTCATCAGTTTCACCAACCAGAACACCACCCATGCCAATAACAGGAAGTTAATGAGAATGGTCAGGAAATTACCATAAGCAAAGACATTCAGACCTGCTGCCTGTGCTGCAGCCAAATTGGTCACATTATTTGGATTATCACCTAACACGACAAACCAGTTAGAGTAATCAACATCACCACCCAAGATCCAGCTCACGACAGGCATGATGATGTCTTTCACCAGAGAATCGATAATTTTACCGAAAGCACCGCCAATGATCACACCCACTGCGAGATCCATGACATTGCCTTTTACCGCAAATTCTTTAAATTCTTGAATAATACTCATAAAGACTCCACAATGTTTGTTTTGAAATTTTGTGATGGATTATACATTATTTCATTGCCAGCATTTTTATCTAATTTACTAGATTTGAGTAACTTTAAGCATCACCTTTCATCCATAAAAAAAACCGTAACCTCCGAAAAGATTACGGTTTCTTATTGAACCGAAAAACTAAAGATTAGTCGTTACGGTGACGTTTACGTTCGTTTTCAGTCAAGTAACGTTTACGGATACGGATTGACTTCGGTGTTACTTCAACAAGTTCGTCATCTTCGATGAATTCAAGCGCTTGCTCAAGTGTGAACTCAATGTTTGGAACAAGAGTCAACGCATCATCAGTACCAGAAGCACGTACGTTTGTTAACTGTTTCGCTTTAGTTGGGTTAACAGTCATGTCGTCTGAACGAGAGTTAATCCCTACGATCATACCTTCATAAACTTCTAACTGTGGTTTAGCGAATAGACGACCACGGTCTTGTAAGCTGAACAATGCATAGCCCAAGCAAGTACCTTGAACCATAGAGATCAACACACCATTTTGACGTTTAGCAACAGTACCTTGCTTCATCGGACCATAGTGCGAGAAGCTTGAAGTCATGATACCAGTACCTGAAGTCATAGTCAGGAATTCAGAACGGAAACCAATCAAGCCACGTGAAGGTACAGTTGCTTCAATACGGATACGGCCTTTACCGTCAACTTCCATATTGGTCATTTCGCCTTTACGGTGACCCATTTGTTCCATTACAGCACCTTGATGCTGTTCTTCAACGTCAAATGTAACGTTTTCATAAGGTTCTTGTTTTTCACCATCAATTTCTTTGATGATTACTTGTGGACGTGATACGCCCATTTCGAAACCTTCACGACGCATGTTTTCAATTAATACTGAAAGGTGAAGTTCACCACGACCAGACACTTTGAAACGGTCAGGACTGTCAGTATCTTCAACACGAAGTGCTACGTTGTGAATCAATTCGCGATCAAGACGTTCACGGATGTTACGTGAAGTTACGAATTTACCTTCTTTACCAGCAAACGGCGAGTTGTTGACTTGGAAAGTCATAGATACAGTCGGTTCGTCTACAGAAAGTGCAGGTAATGCTTCAACTGCTTTAGGATCACAAATTGTGTCAGAGATATGAAGTTCATCAATACCAGTTACACATACGATGTCACCAGCAGAAGCAGATTCAACATCAATACGCTCTAGACCATGGTAACCCATGATTTTTAAGATACGACCGTTACGTGTTTTGCCATCTTTGTCGATAACAGTAACAGGTGTATTTAATTTAACAGAACCACGTTGAATACGACCAACACCGATAACACCTACGAAGCTGTTATAGTCAAGTGAAGACACTTGCATTTGGAATGGACCGTCAACGTCAACTTTTGGTGGTTCAACGATGTCTACAATTGTTTGGAACAATGGAGTCATGTCATCAGCAAGTTCTTCAGGAGAAGGACCCGCAACACCACGTAGACCAGAAGCATAAACCACTGGGAAGTCTAACTGTTCATCAGTACCACCAAGGTTATCGAACAAATCGAATACTTGGTCAATGACCCAGTCAGGACGCGCGTTTGGTTTATCAACTTTGTTGATAATTACGATAGGTTTCAAACCACGTGCGAACGCTTTTTGCGTTACGAAACGAGTTTGTGGCATTGGACCTTCTTGTGAGTCTACAAGAAGAAGTACACAGTCAACCATCGACATTACACGTTCAACTTCACCACCGAAGTCGGCGTGTCCCGGGGTGTCCACGATGTTGATACGGTATTCAGTATCAGTACGTTTGTCTAACCATTTAATTGCAGTGTTTTTTGCAAGAATGGTAATACCACGTTCACTTTCAATAGCGCCCGAATCCATGACACGTTCGATCTCGCCTGCGCGATCGCCAAGAGCACCTGATTGCTGTAAAAGTTTGTCTACAAGAGTCGTTTTACCATGGTCGACGTGCGCGATGATGGCAATGTTACGGAGAGTTTTAATATCTGACATGTAAATTCGATACGCTTTAAATTTGAGGGCAAATTATACAGAAAAATACAAACTTTTGACAGTGACTGTTTGTAGAGAGCGTCAATTTTTTTTCCAATTACTTTTGTAATGACGTGTAACTCGATTAGAATAGCGCCACCCAGCCTTAATTTGCATTGACACATGTCTGATTTTAATCAATCTCCTCCTTCTAAAGATCAACTTGACCTTGTCTACGGCCTTGAAGATCGTCCTAAACCGTTTATCGCATTTTTAGCCGCATTCCAGCATTTATTGGCCATTATTGTCCCAATTGTAACGCCAGGTTTACTGATCTGTCTGGCATTGGGTGTGTCTAAAGAAGACACCAACATGATCTTGTCCATGTCTTTGGTGATCTCTGGTATTGCAACTTTCTTACAATCCAAGAAAGTGGGTCCCTTTGGTGCAGGCTTGCTGATTGTTCAGGGTACAAGTTTCAACTTTATTGGCCCAATCATCGGGATCGGTTCAGCGATGGTCGCCGCAGGCACGCCTGTAGAAGCGGTGATGGCTTCGATCTTTGGTGTAGTGATTGCAGGTTCATTTATTGAAATGGGCGTGTCACGCATTTTGCCATGGGTGAAGAAACTGATTACTCCATTAGTAACGGGTATTGTAGTTCTATTGATTGGTTTAACCTTGATCAAAGAAGGTTTGATCAGCATGGGTGGTGGTTATCAAGCCATGAGTGACAAAACTTTCGCCAATGCAGATAACCTGATCATGTCATGTACCGTTCTGGCACTGATTATTCTACTGAACCGTGTGCGTATTACCTGGGTAAAAAGCTCAGCAATTCTGATTGCACTGGTTGTGGGTTATATCCTTGCCGGCTTTATGGGTCATCTCAACTTTGATGGTTTAAAAGATGCACCTCTGGTTCAGATTCCAACCCCAATGCATTTTGGTTTAAGCTTCTCATGGAGCTTATTCATTCCAATGGCATTCATTTACCTGGTGACTTCACTAGAAGCGATTGGTGATATTACCGCAACATCAAAATTATCGAATCAGCCAGTCGATGGTCAAACCTGGATGAATCGCATTAAAGGTGGTGTATTGGTAAATGGTGCTAACTCCCTACTTGCAGGCTTATTTAATACTTTCCCAAGTTCTGTATTTGCGCAAAACAATGGTGTGATTCAATTGACTGGTGTCGCCAGCCGTTATGTCGGTATCTGGATTGCTGCTCTGCTTGTGATTTTGGGTTTACTTCCAGCAGTAGCAGGTGTGATTCAAGCCGTCCCTCAAGCTGTGCTTGGTGGCGCAGTGATGGTGATGTTCGGTGCAGTCGCTGCATCTGGGATTAATATCCTGTCTGGTATTCACTTAGACCGTCGTGCCCTGCTGATCATTGCAATCTCGCTTGCACTTGGCCTGGGTGTTGCGCAGGTACCTCAGATTCTGGAACATCTTCCTGAATTATTCCGTAACATCTTTAGCTCAGGTGTTGCGACAGGCGGTATTGCAGCCCTCATATTGAATATTGTACTTCCTGAAGTAAAGAAGTAATTTCATGTCCAAAGAACACTGTCTGAGTTGGACTCGGACAGTGTTTTTTCTATTGGAGAGAGATCTATGGATCCTAAAAGCGAAGTTTTATTAAGACAATATGATTATTTGTCTGGTCGCGTATTGCTGGTGAATGCACCGACCGATGAGCTTCTTGCTGAATGTGGTGAATCTATCCAGCCCTTTGTTTGGACATGGAATTATAATGATTTTCAATATTTCCAGTCACAGCAGGCCCAGGTTCATTTCGGCGCAGAATTTCCTGATCAGGAATTTGATCAGGCGGTTATTTTCGTACCTAAATCAAAAGAATTATTGAATTATCTGATTCACAATATTGCAGCCCGATTAAAACAAGGCAGCAGTGTTTTTCTGGTGGGTGAAAAGAAAGGTGGTGTAGAGCGTGCGGCAAAGCAGCTACAGGCTTATGGTAAACTCATCAAGCTCGACAGCGCACGACATTGCCAATTGTGGCAATTGACTCTAGACTGCACGGTCGAAGCAAAAGCGTTGGCAGATTGGGCACAGACCTATACAGTGGCCACACCAAAAGGTGATTTGCAGATTTGTGCACTTCCAGGTGTATTCAGTCAGGATCATCTGGATGTAGGAACAGCGGTGTTCTTACCCTATTTATCTCAAGTGACCTCAGGCAAGATTGCCGACTTTGGCTGTGGCGCAGGTGTGATCAGTGCTTATTTAGCTAAACTGAATCCTGAGAACCGTATTTTTGCTCTGGACGTAGATGCCTTTGCCTTGGCTTCTACCCGAATGACATTTGAGAAAAATCAGCTCAGTCCTCAGCAGCTGGAAATTAAAGCTGTATCAGGTATTGAAGATGCACCGCTTTTTTTACATGCCATTGTCAGCAATCCCCCTTTCCATCAGGGAATCCAGACCAACTATGCGGCCAGCGAAACTTTATGCAAAACTTCGCGTCGCCACCTTAAGTCTGGCGGTGAATTGTGGATTGTGGCAAACCGCTTCTTAAATTATCCAATTTTAATTGAACAAAGTTTTGGCCAATGTACAGTCAAAACTGATCAACAAGGTTTTAAAGTGCTCTTTGCCAGCACTCAAAAAAATGCTAAGGAATCATGATGAGCGAAACTCAGAACAGCGTGCAGCTGCAGCGTAAGCTTGGTGCTCGTCATCTCAATATGATCGCGATTGGCGGGTCTATCGGTACAGGTTTATTCCTGGCCTCAGGTGCGACCATTGCCAGCGCAGGCCCGGGGGGCGCACTCCTCGCCTATGCCCTGATTGGCGTAATGATTTATTTCTTGATGACCAGTCTGGGAGAACTTGCGACTCATAATCCGACCTCGGGCGCATTCTTTACCTACGGTACCAAATATGTCGAAGGTGGTTTCGGTTTCGCTTTAGGCTGGAACTACTGGTACAACTGGGCGATTACCGTTGCCTTTGAACTGGTTGCCGTACAGTTTATTATGAAATTCTGGTTTCCTGATATTCCGGGCTTTTACTGGAGTGCGATCTTCCTCGCTGTGATCTTTGGGATTAACGCTCTCACCGTAAAAGGTTTTGGTGAGTCAGAATTCTTCTTCTCATTGGTGAAAGTACTGGCAATTATTGCCTTTATCATCATCGGAATCTGGATGATTGCCAAGATCATGCTCACACCGGGTGCTTCGGCATTTGCAAACTGGAGCGTGGGTGAAGCACCTTTTGTAGGCGGTTTCCAAGCCTTGATTGGTGTTGCCATGATTGCCGGATTCTCATTCCAGGGAACCGAGATGGTTGGTGTAGCCGCTGGTGAATCTAAAGATCCGCAAAAAACCATTCCAGTCGCAATCAAGCAGATCTTCTGGCGAATCCTGCTGTTCTATATCGTGTGTATTTTCATTATCGGGACATTGGTTGCCTATAATGATCCACGTCTATTACAGGCAGCTGCAACAGAAGATGTTGCCCTTTCTCCATTCACCTTATTGTATGAGAAAGCGGGTTTTGCTTTTGCAGCCAGCATGATGAATGCGGTCATTCTGACTGCGATTCTGTCTGCGGGTAACTCAGGCATGTATTCTTCGACCCGTATGCTATTCGATATGGCGCGTAAAGGCAGTGCGCCTAAGCTGTTTGCCCATCTGGATCCACGTGGCGTACCGATGAATGCCCTGTATGCGACCACGGCGATTGCAGCATTATGCTTCTTGACCACATTCTTTGGCGAGCAGGAAGTGTTTAACTGGTTGCTGAATATGTCAGGTATGTGTGGCTTCATTGTCTGGCTCGGGATTGCGATCTCACATTACCGCTTCCGTAAAGGTTATTTAGCTCAAGGCTATCAACTAGAAGGTCTGGCCTATAGAGCTAAATTCTTCCCGTTCGCGCCTTGGTTTGCCTTCATCCTTTGCTCAATTGTCGTTCTAGGTCAGAATTATCAAGCTGTTCTAGATGGTGAGTGGTTGGCTGTCCTTTCTACTTATATCGGTATTTTATTATTCCTGGTGATCTGGCTAGGTTATAAGTGGAAATATAAAACCAAACTGGTTTCCTATCAGGAGATGGATGTTCGACCGATGAATATTGAAAAAGACTAAGTTCTCACCTTTATTAAAAAAGCAGCTCAACTAGCTGCTTTTTTATATTCTGAAATCAGCTATGACGCATGACAAAATTACGATCATCAATCACGATGACTTGCTGACAAATACCTTCTACTCGGCGCTGCTGTTCGAAAACTTCTTTAGACATAGCATTAAAACTATCAAAGAAACTGATCTCTTTTTCATTGATTTCATAAATTAATGAATGGTTCCCCACCCCTTCAAGCGTGTCGTAGAACACGATTACAAAATGGCCTTTATCCACTGATTTTTGAATATCTGTATAAGAAAGTGGATATTCATGAACAGGCATTTTGAGTTCTTGGGCTTTTTGATAAAACTGGATTTCAAGGGGCTGTTTATCAGGATCAGTTTCTGTAAAAAATTCAACATCGAGCCCTAGTGTTTTAAGTGCAACAGCGAGCGCAATACTTGAAGCTCCCATCTCATTATTATGCTGTGTCAATTGCACTAAATCAGGAATATGCAGATCCATTCCATAATGATGAAAAATCATCCAGATCGCATAAATACCACTATTAGCTTCCAGACTTTGTAAGTCTTGAGGGAGTTCTATGCTCATGCTTTAACTCAAAATCAGTTTCGAGCAGCAAGTGTATGCAAAAAACAGCCATAAAAAAAGCGACTCAAAGAGTCGCTTTTTTTTAATCAGTGTTCAATAACGAATTATTGAGCAGCTGGTTGGTCTGCAACTGGTTGTTCAGCTAGAACAGTACGGCTACCAGTGATTGTCGCGAATACACGACGGTTCATAGCACGACCTTCTTTAGTGTTGTTGTCAGCAATCGGTTGATCCCAAGCGAAACCTTGAGTAGACAAACGAGATGCATCTACGTTGTATTCGTTAACAAGTGCAGATTTAACAGAGTTAGCACGAGCTAGAGATAAACGTTCGTTCAATGCACGTGGACCAGTGCTGTCTGTGTGACCTTCGATACGAGCAGTTGCGTTTGGATATTCAACTAGCTTCTCAGCAACTTTCGCGATTTCTGGTTTGTATTGGTCTTTGATGTTTGATTTATTCGTATCAAAGAACACACGAAGTTCCATGTTCAGGTCTTCAGTCAACTCTTGTGGAGCTGGAGCAACTGGAGCAACTGGCTCAACTGGAGCAACTTCTACAACGTCAGCAGCTGGTTTCAAACGGCCACCTAGAACTACGTTAAGACCAGCAAGTGCTGTATAGTTCCAGAATTTTTCGTCGAAGTGGTAAGTACCACGAGCTTCAGTACGTAGCGCTAAAGCATCGTTGATGTGCCAGAATGCACCGATACCAGCATTACCTAGTGTACCTTCTTCTTCATCACCACGTCCACCACGCGGCACATCATCAAATTTATATTTGTAATGACCAGCACCTAACAATGCATATGGCTTGATTTTGCTGTCATAGTTGCCAGTGAACACATCAGAAGTTGCATAGAAGTTACCTGCAATGTTCTGGCCTTTGTATTCTGCACCAGGAGCTGCATAATCTACATCGCCTTTCACCTGGCTATATTCAGCTTCAAAACCTAACCATGGAGTTAATTCAACACCGATCGCAGCACCAACGAATAAATCGTCTTGAATTTCACCTTGAGTTGGTGCTAATAATTCACCGTCATTACCGCCATTGTTGTGTTGGGTGTCTTGCCAAGTATAACCTAACATTAATGGAGTAACAGTTACGCCTGCGTTTGCAGCAGCAAAAGGAGCAGCTACAAGCATTGCTAAAGCAATACGACTCATTTTCATGGATTTATCCTCCAGAGATAACAATTGTTGTTCAAGCTCAAGCCTTCTAATAGGCCATTCTGAGATAGGCTTTTTTTACCCCAGTGTTATTTTTAAGCTATTCACTGCGCATCATACAAACACTTTATTATTTTTCCAAGTGCTTGATTAATCTAATCAAGTAAATTATTGACAAAATTACTTACAATTTCCGTTGTAATTCAGTAATTTTTTACTCAATTTTTTGTTGTGAATCGCCTATTGTCATTGCCAATTTATTTTTAAGCGCCTTTTTGAATTTTGAGTAAGGCATTGCTTACTCGCTCAATTAAGCATAAAAAACGCACAATTAATAGCATGTTTCAAATAAAAATAATATATAAATCAGGTAACTCTATGTATAAAAAGATAACAAGAGCGTTCACTATTGTTGAGTTAATTATCTGTATTGCCCTTATCGCAATTGGGGTCACAATTGCCTTGCCTTACTTTCATGATTATCTATCCAAGCAGGAAGCTAAAAATATTCCGATGAAACTTACAGCAACCAATCGTTATGCACGCAGCCAGGCAGCTGTGTTTCACCAGAATATTGTGATTTGTCCCAGTCAGGATTCATTAACTTGCCAAGCAAACCAATGGAATAAAAATTTACTGGTATTTATTGATAAAAACCGTAATCGTCAAGTTGACAATGACGAACAAATTTTACACATTGAACAACTTAATCTTAAATACGGTAACTTGAGTTGGCGAGGCGCTTTAAGTATGCCGAACGTAACTTATCAAGCCCAGACGGCTTTACCGATTGGATCGAATGGCAGCTTTTATTATTGTTCTACTCACCTTGCATCTCAGCAACGTATTGTCTTGAATAAAATGGGACATATCCGGATCGAACATCTGGCCTCCTGTTAATAAAACCCTAGAGTCTATGATTTATCCAGATTAGGACTTTAATCCTGTACTTTTTTCAATATACTGCTTAGGTTCGAGAAAAAATGATCAAAACTTATAGGGAGATATAACAATGACTGACATCGTAATTGTCAATGGTGCACGTACAGCGATGGGCGGCTTTCAAGGCAGCCTAGCTAGCGTTACTGCACCTGAGCTGGGCGCTGCCACCATCAAAGAAGCGATTGCGCGTTCAGGCTTGCAGCCAACCGATATTGAAGAAGTCATTATGGGTTGTGTACTCCCGGCAGGTTTAAAACAAGGCCCTGCCCGTCAAGCGATGCGTAAAGCGGGTCTGCCTGATTCTACAGGTGCCGTCACCATTAATAAATTATGTGGTTCAGGCATGAAAGCAGTCATGCAAGCGGCAGATATGATTAAGGCAGGTTCTGCAACTTATGTAGTTGCTGGTGGTATGGAATCCATGACCAATGCGCCATATGTATTGCCAAAAGCGCGTGGCGGTTTCCGTATGGGTCATGGTGAAATCAAGGATCATATGTTCCTAGATGGCCTGGAAGATGCCGAAACTGGTCGCCTGATGGGTTCATTTGCTCAAGATATGGCAAATAGCAAAGGTTATACACGTGAACAGATGGATGAATTTGCAATCCGCTCACTGAAACGTGCTCAAACTGCAGTCAATGAAGGTTACTTCGCTGATGAAATCGTGCCAGTCACTGTTTCCACCCGTAAAGGCGATGTGGTCGTTGATAAGGACGAACAACCTTTCAATGCCAATATTGACAAGATTCCCACTTTACGTCCTGCTTTTGCAAAAGACGGGACAATTACGGCAGCAAATGCCAGCTCAATTTCAGACGGTGCCTCTGCCCTTGTGCTGACTTCAAGCGACAATGCGGCGGCTAAAGGTTTAGCGCCTTTGGCTAAAATCATCGCTTATGCTTCAAACTCCCAGCATCCATCTGAATTCACGATTGCGCCAGTGGGTGCGATTCAGAAAGTTCTGGATAGAACTGGCTGGAAAGCTGAGGAAGTTGACCTTTGGGAAATCAATGAAGCGTTTGCCATGGTCACCATGTGTCCAATGGATGAGTTCAAACTTGATCCTGAAAAAGTCAACATCAACGGTGGTGCATGTGCGCTCGGTCACCCGGTTGGTTCTACAGGTTCACGTATTATCCTGACCTTGATCCATGCATTGAAACGTACAGGCGGTAAACGTGGTATCGCTGCGCTATGTATTGGCGGTGGTGAAGCAACTGCGGTCGCAATCGAACTGATCTAATTCTTGTATAATCAAGTAGCAGGGAGGGCTTTTATAGCCCTCTTTTTATTTTATAAATATTTCATTTTTTTATAATCCACCTCTAAAGTAAATTTTTTTACTTACATTTTCATAAAGCTTCTTTATCAATCAAATTCAATTCAAGGCGTAAATTAAAGGGATTCAAAACAAGAAAAGGAAGCCTGCATGCGACTTAATCACTATCTTAATTTTCAGGGTGAAACTGAAGCTGCCTTTACCTTTTATCGCTCAGTGTTCGGTGGTGAATTTTCCAGTCTAACCCGCTATGGAGATACGCCTGGACAGCAAGGAATTGATTTATCAGATGAAGAAAAAAATCTGATTTTGCATATCTCACTTCCAATTAATGAATACACAGAGCTCATGGGCTCTGATATCAATGACAAACTCTGTACTGAAAATACACCAGCATTTAGTAAGGGTACTAATCACTATATTGCGATTATTTTAAGTGCCAATGAACAGGATGAAGCCAAACGACTCTATGAAGCTTTATCGGTGAATGGTCAAATCGAAATACCTTTAGAAAAAACCTTTTGGGGTGCGCTTTATAGTGCCTTTACGGATCAATTCGGAGTGCAATGGATGATTAACTGCCTACTTGAAGAACGTGCACCCTAAGATTTAAATACAAAAAAGCCTCCAGATGGAGGCTTTTTTAGTTGAAGGCGAATTAAGCCCCAGTTTGATAATTCGGTGTTGGTACTGCTGTTGAAGCTTGGTACGGATTAGTGAAATCACCCAAACCTGCAGCGGCTTCCTGAATATCTTTACCTTCTTTAATGACAAAAGTATCGAAACCAGAACGCTTCATGTAGTTCAAGACATCTTTGAACACATCACCAGTCGCACGCAGCTCACCCTGGAAACCTTGACGGCGAAGCAATGCAGCAAATGAATAACCACGACCATCATTAAAACCTGCAAACTCAATCAAAATCGCATCAAGTTGCTCAAGCGGAAATTCATTAGTTTCAGGTGAAGCATCAACCGTTAAGTACAATGCTTTTTTACCAGAAATATTGGCAATCTGGTCTAACTGATCCACAGTCAGAACTACATCACCCTGTGGCAATACACCATCTTCACCAATTAGCTGGTAAGTGTTATCTGCAATTGTGCCATCTTTAGAGAGCACTTGTAGTGCGGTATTAAGCATATGCGCGCTCCTTGAATGGTTGAATGCCGACACGACGATAAGTATCGATAAACTCTTCACCATCCTGACGCAAGTCAAGATAAGTATTCAGAATTTCTTCTACGATATCTGGCACCACTTCTGCAGCAAATGATGGTCCAAGAATATCGCCAATAGAGGCATCATGATCTGCATTACCACCTAAAGTGATCTGGTAGAATTCAGCACCTTTTTTGTCTACACCCAAGATACCGATGTTACCCACGTGGTGATGACCACAGGCATTCATACAACCTGAAATGTTCAGGTCCAGTTTACCCAAGTTGTAAATGGTATCCAGATCATCAAAACGGCGTGAAATTGCTTCAGAAATTGGAATAGATTTCGCATTTGCTAGTGAGCAGAAGTCACCGCCTGGACAGCAGATAATATCAGTCAAGAAACCGATATGCGCACGTGCCAGGTTATGCTGATCCAGCGTCTGCCACAATTCGAACAGGTCTTTTTGTGGTACATCTACCAGCGCAATGTTTTGTTCATGGGTCGTACGCAGTTCACCAAAGGTGTACTTGTCGGCAAGGTCTGCAATCAGGTTCATCTCTTCAGTGGTCATATCACCCGGTGCAATACCCGCACGTTTCAGTGAAATCGTGACAATACGATAACCTTTCACTTTATGTGCATTGGTATTGATGTTGAACCATTGCTTGAACTTAGGATACTGGGCAAACAGTTCAGTGAAGTCTTCATCCGCATAATCTTGGTAATCAAATGGAGTAAAGTTTTCATCCATTTTCGCCAGTGTTTCAGCATCAATTTTTAACGTTTTAACAGTATGCGCAAATTCGGCTTCAACTTTTTCAGCAAAAACTTCAGGCGTCAGTGCTTTTACCAGAATCTTGATACGTGCTTTGTATTTGTTGTCGCGACGGCCGTGCAGGTTATAGACACGTAGTACCGCTTCAAGATAAGCAATCAGGTCTTCACGTGGCAGGAAGTCACGAATAAAACTACCAATTACTGGCGTACGCCCCAAACCTCCACCGACTTTAATTTTATAGCCGATTTCGCCTGCTTCATTTTTCACAATATAAACACCGATATCGTGGAATGAAGTTGCCGCACGGTCAATCTCTTCCAGCGCAGATACCGCAATCTTGAACTTACGTGGCAAGAAAGCAAATTCCGGGTGGAAAGTTGACCATTGACGGATCAATTCACAAGTTGGACGTGGATCTGCAATTTCACCTGCCACCACACCTGCATACTGGTCGGTGGTAGTATTACGGATACAGTTCCCTGAAGTCTGGATCGCATGCATTTGCACGGTTGCCAGTTCAGCCAGCATATCAGGCACGTTCTCTAGTGCAGGCCAGTTAAACTGGATATTCTGACGGGTTGAAACGTGTGCATAGCCACGATCATACTCTTTCGCCAGATCAGCCACTTTACGAAGTTGTTTAGAATTCATCAGGCCATAAGGTACTGCGATACGCAACATTGGCGCATAACGTTGTACATAAAGACCATTTTGAAGGCGGAGCGGACGGTATTCATCTTCCGTCAATTTGCCCGCTAAATAACGTTCCGTCTGGTCACGGAACTGTGCAACACGTTCATTAATCAGTTGCTGATCGAAATCAGTATATAAATACATGGCGTACAGCTAGTAGTTTCTATTATATCGTCGGCAAGGATAACGACATTGAATCTATCAATAAAATGCTTTTTATACATATTTCATAGCGATTTTATTGATAAGCCTAGCAAACTTTCAATGATATAAAGCTTTAGATCAGCTTCCTCTGATTTTTAACGTGAATGATTTATTTTTTAAATCTTTAGCAGTTTTTTTTCATAAACCAAAATGAGAAAGTCGTTCAATTACCACTCTTTGGTTTCGCCTAAAGCCTGACCAATAAATTGATATCGCATAGTTGATCTTGAAAACTTGATTGGACAAGCCAGTTGAGCTTCAGTTTGCTCCCGCTGATCTACTTTAACTGGCACCTGTACCACCCATTCACGTTGCTGCGCCAGCTCAGAATGTAGGGCTTCATCAAGCTGTAGTACTGGTTCGACACAGAAATCTGCCTGAGAAAATAGGGCTTGCCAGTGAGATAGAGGTTGGGATCTGATTTTATCGCGAATCGCCTGTTTCACTAAAGCATGATCTTCAGGTGCGAAAGAAGTTCCTTTTTCCAGAATGATCGGCAAATCCAGCAACTGTGCCAGACCTTGCATGAATTGAGGCTCCAGACTGCCTACTGATAAATAGCGATCATCCTGAGTCTGATAATAGTCATAAAAGGTACCGCCATTTAAGTAACCGGATTCTATCTGCTGATGCTGATTACCCGCCAAACTGGCAG
Source organism: Acinetobacter sp. CAU_H_60 (assembly GCF_058599385.1). Classification (NCBI taxonomy): domain Bacteria; kingdom Pseudomonadati; phylum Pseudomonadota; class Gammaproteobacteria; order Moraxellales; family Moraxellaceae; genus Acinetobacter; species Acinetobacter sp. CAU_H_60. Next base: position 2,432,961 of record NZ_CM178653.1, read on the forward strand.
AAGCTGCCATATTATTTAATGTCGCCGCGCAATCGGTCATGGAAATATCAATATATTGTCCGTGACCACTGCTCTGCCGCTCAATCACCGCTGCCAGAATGGCAACCAGCGCATGCATGGAGCCACCCGCAACATCGGCAATCTGGATTCCCATTGCTGGTGGTCCGCTTTCGATCCGGCCACTATGTCCGGCAATCCCAGATAAAGCCAAATAGTTAATGTCATGCCCTGCCCGATCTTTATAAGGGCCAGTCTGACCATAACCAGTAATCGAGCAATAGATTAAGCGTGGATTGAGCGCACTGAGTGTTGGATAATCCAGGCCAAGCCGTTGCATCACACCTGGACGAAATTGTTCTACGACAATGTCATAATCTGCAATTCGGGATTTGATCTGTTCAATATGCTGGGGATTCTTTAAATCCAGTGCGACAGAATGTTTGTTTCGGTTCAGATAATTATGCGTTGTGGCCTGTCCATGTGCAAAAGGTGGCATTAAACGCACCAGATCAGGACGTGTGGGTGATTCAATATGCACAACTTCTGCACCCATGTCTGCAAGATATAATGTGGCAAATGGACCGGGTAATAGTGTAGAAAAATCTAATATTTTCAAACCTTTTAATGCATATGACATTGGAGTTATTACTCTATTTATATCGCTTTTTGTCTCATCATAAGAACATAAATGCCCAAAAACAATGTCATGTTCAGCCATTTACCTTGATAGTTTCGGCAATTTAACATGTAAGAAAATGGTAATTGGATTCTTGTAAATTGCCATTGATTTTTTATTTTTTGTCATTTAGGTCAAATATTAGTGAACATTAAAGAGACTGAAGGATTAAACATGAGTCGTGATACGATCAGTATCCATTTCGTCAATGCAGCCTTATACGGCGTTAAGCGCCTGGGCATGGATGTCGATACTTTATTGTCTCACGTTGGGATTGAAGCCGAGCTTCTGCATCAGCCGAAGGCCCGTATTTCGCCTGAACAATATACCCGTTTTATCAAGATGCTCTGGATGGTGACCCAGGACGAACATGTGGGTTTTGACAAACAGCCGCGTCGTCTGGGCACTTTCGCGATTATGTGCCAGTTGATCATCCATGCCAAAACGCTGGGCGATGCACTCGAGCTTTCTTCTCAATTCTACAAACTCTTTGGTGACGACTGGTCTGTAACCCTGGAGCGTGACAAGCATGAAGCGCGTCTGGTTCCTCTGATTCCAAATTCGATGGATCCGGAACACTTTATTACCGAAAGCATGCTGATGATCTGGCATGGTCTGGCATCGTGGTTAATTGAACGTCGTCTGCCGCTGGAACGTGTACATTTCAGTTACCCTCGCCCTGCGCATGCAGATGAATACGATGCGCTGTTCTTTGCACCTGTGATGCAGTTCGATATGCCGCGTACTGAAATTACCTTTGCAGCGGATTATCTGGATTTGCCAATTCGCCAGAATGAAGAAACTCTGGAAGAATTCCTGAAAGCAGCACCTGCTCAACTTCTAGTTAAATTTAAAAATACCAACTCGCTGACTTCGCGGATCCGGGATGTATTGAAGAGCCAGATCGGTGAAGAAATGCCGACCTTAAACGATGTTGCATCGATGCTCTATCTATCCCCACAAACCCTGCGTCGCCGTCTTGCTGCCGAAGGCAAGAGCTATCAGGGCGTAAAAGATGCACTGCGCCGTGATGCCGCAATTCATTTATTGCTTAATCCGGATCTGACTCTGGAAGATGTTGCACAACAGGTCGGCTTTAGTGAAACCAGTACTTTCCACCGTGCTTTCAAAAAATGGACAGGGGTAACACCAGGCCTATACCGTCAGTTACACGGTTACCATTAAAAACCTTGCTATAAAATTGTATACTTGAAAAGTATCGTTTATTAAGCGCTACAAGCCCCTAGCCCAAGCTCCAGACTTGGGCTTTTTTATGCCTGCTTTTTAATCCATCAAGACTGACCAAATTGCTCAAATGATCTGGTCCGTTCTCGTCATTGCACTTCAAGATTTAATCATTACACTCGAAGCATTAGAACAATTTCAGTAAAGCAAGAAAAGGATATTGTATGAGCGAGGCCTATATTATTGATGCCATTCGCACGCCACGCGGAAAGGGAAAAAAAGACGGATCATTACATGAAGTTAAACCAATTAGTTTACTGACTACGCTCTTAAATGAACTGAAAGAACGCCATAACCTGGATACATCTCAGGTGGATGATATTGTGCTGGGCTGTGTGACTCCAATCGGTGATCAGGGTGCAGACATTGCCAAAACTGCTGCAATTGCCGCAGGCTGGGACAATGATGTGGCTGGCGTTCAGATCAACCGTTTCTGTGCTTCGGGTCTGGAAGCTGTAAATCTGGCAGCACAAAAAGTCCGTTCTGGTTGGGAAGATCTGGTTGTTGCGGGTGGTGTTGAATCCATGTCTCGCGTTCCGATGGGTTCTGATGGCGGCCCGTGGGCATTAGATCCTGAAACCAATATGGCTTGCGATTTTATTCCACAAGGCATCGGGGCTGACCTGATCGCGACCATTGATGGTTATAGTCGTACAGATGTAGATCAATTCGCCGAGCAATCACAAAAGAAAGCGGCAGCAGCCCAAGCGAATGGTCATTTCAATAAATCTATTATTCCAGTGAAAGATAAAGCTGGCGTCGTGATTCTAGACAAAGATGAATTCATTAAACCGACAACAACTGCAGAAGGCTTAAGTGCATTAAAGCCAAGTTTTGCAACGATGGGCCAGATGGGCTTTGATGCTATCGCTCTACTGAAATATCCGGAAGTAGGCTCTGTAAACCATGTACACCATGCGGGTAATTCTTCAGGCATTGTGGATGGTGCAGCAGTCGTATTACTTGCCTCCGAACAGGCAGTCCGACAGCAAAATCTCAAGCCACGCGCCAAGGTATTGGCAACGGCACTGGTTGGTGCCGATCCAACCATTATGCTGACCGGCCCTGCCCCGGCTGCACGTAAGGCTTTAGCCAAAGCTGGACTCACCATTGATGACATCGATCTGTTTGAAGTCAATGAAGCTTTCGCTGCTGTGGTGATGCGCTTTATCAATGAAATGAAAGTTGATCCTGCCAAAGTCAATGTCAATGGTGGTGCCATTGCCATGGGACATCCACTTGGTGCGACCGGCGCCATGATTCTAGGCACTTTACTGGATGAACTGGAACGTCAAGCTAAGAAACGTGGACTGGCTACCCTGTGTGTGGGTGGTGGTATGGGCATCGCAACCATTATTGAGTTGGTATAAGGAGATCAGCATGAGCGCAATTCAATATCAAAAAACTGAAGATCACATTGTCATTCTGACCTTCGATTCTCCGAACCAGTCCGCCAATACCATGAATGCCGACTTTCGCGCGGCTCTGGAAGAAGTCGTTGCCCAGTTACAGGCTGATGAACAGATTGCCGGAATTATTTTCCGTTCAGCGAAAAAAACATTCTTTGCTGGCGGTGATCTGGATGAGCTGATTCAGGCGACGCCTGAACATGCCACTGAATTCTTCAATATGATTGAAGACATGAAAGCCAAATTACGCTATATCGAAACGCGTGGCATTCCTTTGGTGGCAGCTTTAAATGGCACCGCACTCGGTGGTGGTTGGGAAATCGCTTTATGTGCCCATCATCGTATTGCCCTGAATGATGCCAAGACTAAGTTTGGTTTACCTGAAGTCACTTTAGGCTTGCTGCCAGGCGGTGGTGGTATTGTCCGTATGGTTCGTCTGCTAGGCCTGCAAAATGCCTTAGCTTTGCTGATGGAAGGCAAACAGTTCGGTGTAGAAAAAGCCAAGTCTTTGGGACTGGTACATGACACAGCTGAATCGCTAGATGAATTACTTGAAAAATCTGTAGCCTGGATTAAACAACATCCGCACTCCCAACAGCCTTTCGATGTAAAAGGTTACAAAATTCCGGGGGGCTCTCCTTCTTCACCTGCCGTTGCGCAGATGCTGGCTATTGCTCCTGCGATGCTGCGTGATAAAACCAAGGGTTGTTATCCAGCACCAGAATCTATTCTCTCCGCTGCGGTTGAAGGTGCTCAGGTTGATGTCGATACTGCGCTAAGAATTGAGTCGCGTTATTTCACCTATCTCGCTACCGGCCAGATTTCCAAGAACATGATCGGTACATTCTGGCATGGCATGAATGCCATTAAATCAGGTGCCAGTCGTCCTAAAGACTTTGCGCCATGGAAAGCCACTAAAGTAGGTATTTTGGGTGCAGGCATGATGGGTGCAGGTATTGCCTATGTCACTGCCAGCAAAGGCATTCAAGTGGTACTGAAAGATATTTCGGTCGAAGCTGCTGAAAAAGGCAAAGCCTATAGCCAGAAATTACTGGATAAAAAAGTGGCTCAAGGCCGCTTAACAGCCGAAAGACGTGATCAGATTTTAAGTCTGATTCAAACCACGACAGAAGCAGTAGATTTAGCAGGTTGTGACCTGATCATTGAAGCAATATTTGAAAATCAGGAACTCAAAGCCAAAGTTACTCAGGAAGCAGAACAATATTTATCAGCCAACGGTGTAATGGCATCCAATACCTCAACTCTACCCATCAGTGACCTAGCTCAAGCCTCTCAGAATCAGGCGAATTTTATCGGTCTGCATTTCTTTAGCCCAGTCGATAAAATGCAACTGGTCGAGATCATTAAGGGGAAAAATACTTCAGCAGAAACACTGGCCAAGGCATTTGACTTTGTGCAGCAGATTGGCAAGCTACCGATTGTAGTGAATGACAGCCGTGGCTTCTTTACCAGCCGTGTCTTTGGTACCTTTGTACAGGAAGGATTACGTTTGCTAGCGGAAGGGGTGCATCCAGCCCGTATTGAAATGGCTGCGCTGAAAGCCGGTATGCCGGTCGGTCCATTAGCCATTCAGGATGAAGTTTCTCTGACGCTTTCTGAGCATGTAGCTGCAGAAACCCGTAAGGCTCTGGCTGCACAAGGCAAAGAACGTCCAAGCACCGATGCGGATGCCGTGATACAAACCATGATTCATGAGTTTAACCGTAAAGGCAAAGCTGCTGGTGCAGGTTTTTATGATTATCCTGAAGGTGGCAAAAAGCAGCTGTGGTCTGGCTTGGAGCACTGGTATAAAGAAGTGGATATTTCTGAACAGGAAATGATAGACCGCTTCCTGTTTGTTCAAGCGCTGGATACCGTACGCTGTCTGGAAGAAGGTGTGCTGGAGTCAGTGGTCGATGCCAATATTGGTTCAATCTTTGGAATTGGTTTTGCTGCCTGGACGGGAGGTGCTGTGCAGTTCTTGAACCAGTATGGTTTAACCAAGGCCTTGAATCGTGCTGAAATCCTGGAACATAAATATGGCGAACGTTTCAAAGCGCCACAGTTACTCAAACAGAAAGTTGCTGAAGGTCAGCGCTTTTAAAAACTGAATCTAAAAAAAAGAGGAGCTTAACTCCTCTTTTTTTTATTGCGACGCGATAAACTCTCGAAGTCTATCGAATTCAATCAATGACAGATTTTGATCTGCTTTCCAGGCAATTTATGTTATAAAGTTACATGAGTTAGACATCCACGATGGGTACATGCATATGACTGATCACAGTTCACCTGAAAAATCACCTTGGGGTTGGAAAGCACTGATTATCTTCTGTATTTTAGGTGGATTATTTATGTTGTTTTTCTGGCTTGCGGTCAGTAATGAACCAGACTACATGCCAAGCCAGCAAAAGAAAGAAAATACCCAGCAGCATGCTTTTAAGAATGCACCTGCGATGTCTCCAGAAGCTTTAGCCAAAGCACAGGCTGACCGTGAAGCTCGTCAGGCTACCTCTTCATCTCATCAGACGAGTGCGGAAGAGCACAATATGTCTACTGAAGAACATGCACAAATGGACAATGCTAGCCATGACGAAAATACGGCTCATGGTCACTAAACAGTTCCAAGATCAAATTTAAAAAAGTGAGGTTTTCCTCGCTTTTTTATTTTTTTAGTCTTTTAAGCTGAGATACATATCTATATGTGGAATGCCGCAATCCAGATATTCTTCACCCCGCACATCAAAACCCAAGTTCTGATAAAAGCCAATCGCATGTACCTGTGAAGAAAGCTTTACGAATTTACGTTGCTCTGCCTTGGCCTGATCAATCACAGTCTGCATGATCTTTTGGCCGATGCCTGTACCACGTGCCAACCGCAACACAGCTACACGACCAATACTATGATTCTTTAATAAGCGTGCAGTCGCGACGGGTTGATCCTGTAAATAAGCCACAAAATGCGTAGAGATTGCATCCTCAGCATCCCATTCATCTTCGGGAGCAATATGCTGTTCCTGAATAAACACAGCTTCACGAATTTTTTTTGCATCTTGAGCTAACTTTTCCCAGCTGCCTGACATGATTTTAAGATTTTTATTGTCTAGCATTTAGAACCAATTCCCTGCTGATCCCACTGGTTATTCAATAACAATTCTAGTGAATGTTTTTGAATCCCATACATCTCTTTCAATGCCTGAATCTGAGCGAGAACAGCCTGGTCTGGCTGTTCATAATCCTTCCGTTTGGTCGCCAGAATCATTTTATTTTTACTGGTGTGTTCTAGGGCCACAAATTCAAAGACCTTGGTTTCATAACCATAAGCCTTAAGCAATAAGGCACGAATGGTATCCGTCAACATTTCGGCTTGCTGCCCAGCATGGATGCCAAACTGCAACATTGGCGACAGCACTTTCGGACTCTGTAATTGCGGTCTTAACTCTTTATGACAGCATGGAGCGCACATGATGATTTGTGCATTCAGGCGTATACCGCTATGGATCGCAAAATCGGTCGCTACATCACAGGCATGCAGAGCGATCATTACATCCAGACGTTCCGGTTCATAGGTACGCACATCACCCTGGAAGAAATCCAGCTGATTAAAACCGGATTGCTGTGCAACATTCTGACAGAACTCGACCATTTTCGGATTTAGCTCTACGCCGGTGACATACGGCGTCTGGCCATGTTTTTGCATATAGTCATACAGCGCACAGGTTAAATATCCCTTACCTGAACCAAAATCAACGATACGTAATCCTTGTCCCTGCGGCTGGATTTGAGCCAGTGCACCTGAGAAAATCTCGACAAATTTATTAATCTGTTTCCATTTACGTGCCATGCTCGGAATGATCTGACCTTGCTGATCCGTAATTCCTAAATGCTGTAGGAATACACTGTCCTGATCGACATAACGCTGTTTAACCCGGTCATGGCCTTGATCAGCTTTTGCCTTTGTAGGGACAGGTTTGGCTTTACTTCGTGTCAGCATGGCCTTTTTCTTGTTTTTCTTCAGCTGCAATTCTTCCTGATCGGTAAACAGGTTCGCTTGCTTGCAACAGGCCAATAATTCCGTTACTTGAGTCAGGGCTTCATGCAAAGGATAGTTTTTGGTGACATCCTGAGTCTTGTATCGATAGACACAGCTCAAGACTTTCTGCTTATTGAGCGAAATGACTCTAAAGGTCATTTTTTCCAATTGTTCAAGTTCACCTTTATACTGACTCAAGATCAGACGATCAAAATAATCAGTTTCAAAGGCTTGCTGAAAAGCCTCCAAGAATTGTTGTTCCTGAACCGAGAGAGAAGTCGATGTCGACATAAGAAAAACCTGATATGAATTGCTGCTCAAGTTTAATTGTTCTTAACTTAAAAGCAAAATTGAATTATTATACAAGTGTATATTTAAAAAGAATGACAATCATGCAGAATGCTCCCCTAGTTCCAGATTATGATCACAATGAGGAACGGATTAATTATATTAGTCATGGCCTCGGTGCTGCGCTGGCTTTGATTGCTGGTATTTTATTGATTATTAAAGGCTCTTATTTGAGTGCCGGACAATGGATCGGGCTTTGGGTCTATGCTTTCAGCATGATTCTGCTGTTTTCCGCTTCGATGCTCTACCATATGTCCACTGCTGCAGACCGACGCTATTTTTATAAAAAAGTTGATCATACGGCGATTTATTACCTGATTGCAGGTACCTATACCCCGTTCCTGTCGATTGCGATTCCAACAGCCAAAGCCCAGTATTTACTGATTGCTTTGTGGGTGATTGCTGTACTTGGAACACTATTCAAGTTCATTTTCATCAACCGTTTCCAGAAACTTTCTTTGGTCGCTTATCTGGTCATGGGATGGTTGGCACTACTGGTTATGGACGATATGCAACAGTACTTAAGTGCTCAATCTTTAACCTTTCTGATCATTGGTGGCTTAGCATACACCGTAGGTGCATTGTTTTACGCTTTAAAAAGAGTAAGATATACCCACGCTATCTGGCACATTTTTGTATTGATAGGCGCAGGATCACATTTTCTGTCTATCTATCTTTACGTGATTTAATCATCTCATTTCTTCATTTCAGTGACCCTGAGCGAGTTGAAACGAGAAGATTGCAGTTGTTTTTTTAAAAAATTACGCCTTTTTTAAAAAGATTACGCTTTTAAAACTAAGTTTTTTATTTTTAGTAAGTGTAAGGTTATTCATGGCGTCTTCAGATTCTATCGCTGTAACAGAAACTACAGCAACCAATTCAAAATTTCGTGTTTTAACAGCAAGTTTAGTAGGCACTACAATCGAGTTCTTCGATTTCTATATTTATGCCACAGCTGCCGTTATTATTTTTCCTTATCTGTTCTTCCCTACAAGTACAGATCCTATGACTGCGACTATTCAGTCGCTGGCAACCTTTGCGATTGCCTTTATTGCCCGTCCAATCGGTGCTGCACTCTTTGGTCATCTGGGAGACCGGATCGGACGTAAAGCGACACTGGTCGCGGCCTTGTTGACCATGGGTCTTTCTACCGTTGCCATCGGTTTATTGCCAACTTATGCACAAATCGGTATTGCTGCGCCATTATTGCTGGCTCTTTGCCGTTTAGGTCAAGGCCTTGGTTTAGGTGGTGAATGGTCAGGTGCGGTTCTACTGGCAACTGAAAATGCGCCGGAAGGCAAACGTGCCTGGTACGGTATGTTCCCGCAACTTGGTGCACCAATTGGCTTCATTCTGGCAACAGGTTCATTCTTGACGCTTGGCGCATTCATGTCTGAAGCAGAGTTCATGCAATGGGGCTGGCGTATTCCATTTATCTCTAGTGCCCTACTGGTGATTATGGGTTTATGGATTCGCTTGAAATTGCATGAAACTCCTGCATTCCAGAACGTGTTGAAAAAGCAGAAAGAAGTGAATGTACCCTTCTTCGAAGTATTCAAAAAGCATTCTAAAATGCTGGTATTGGGTACCATCGCTGCGATCTGTACATTCGTGGTGTTCTACCTGACGACTGTATTCGCATTGCAATGGGGTACTAAACAGCTCGGCTATACACGTGAAGAATTCCTTCAGCTGCAATTAGTTGCAACTTTGTGCTTTGCTGCATTTATTCCACTTTCAGCAGTTCTTGCAGAAAAATTTGGTCGTAAGACAACTTCAATCGCGGTATGTGTAGTCTCTGCTATTTTCGGTATCTTCTTTGCTGATATGCTTGAATCAGGCAGCACACTGGTAGTGTTCTTCTTCTTATGTATCGGCTTGGCCATCATGGGTCTGACTTATGGTCCGATTGGTACCGTATTGTCTGAAATCTTCCCGACTTCAGTGCGTTATACCGGTTCTGCCCTGACCTTTAACCTGGCAGGTATTTTTGGTGCATCTTTCGCGCCATTGATTGCAACCAAACTGGCAACAACTTATGGCTTATCTGCAGTAGGTTATTACCTCACAGCAGCCTCTATCCTGTCATTGCTTGCATTCTTGCTGATCCGTGAAACTAAAAATGATGATGTAAACAATCAGATCTAAGGATCTTGACAGATTAAGTCATCTCAATCAAAGCCAGCAGTTCATGCTGGCTTTTTTATGATTTCACAACAAAAACTTGCTACTTCTTTGCGGATATTTCGGGAACAATCAAATAAATAAAGCCAGAGAATGAGGCAAAGTGATGCAGGATCTTATTGAGCAACTTACTCAAGAACAGCTGGTGGATATTGTGATTCTGCTAGAGGATGATAAAAAACTGGACGCCATTCGCTATATCCGGACGCATACAGCTTTAGATGAATCACAGGCGATACAGGTCATTGATGAAATTGTCCGTGAGCATGATCTGGCGCTGAATCGGGACAATGAAGGCAATATTGGCCCACGCTTTACTGATGATGCAGATGAAAATATTCCGGTGGTGACCGCCCCTTTAGAAGTTCCAGATCATCCCAATCTCAGCATCGCCAAAGATACTGAGGTGGCTGCACAGCAAGTCGGCAAACGTGTGCCTGGGCGTGAGATTGAAAAGAAAATCTGGATCACCGCAGCCGTGATTTTACTGATTATTATTGTGCTCTGGTTACTGCTTTAACAGCAGTGAATAAATCAGTTTTTTAGACCAATTCGATAATATCAATGGTTGGTGGTACGCGAAAACGAAATGGTACCCCTACCATGCCAGTTCCCACAGTCACAAATACATCTGCATGTTCATGCCGGTATAGACCTTTTTTATGGCCCAGAATGGAAACCTTTTTCATCACATAATCCGTCAGCCAAGGTAACTCGACCTGTCCGCCATGCGTATGCCCAGAAAGCATCAGTGGTCGTGTGGGCAATTTCGGCACCATATCCACGGTATCTGGATTATGTGACAGAATCACCCAAGGTTTGTCTTGAGGCAGATCCGGCATTGCGCGCATATCTGTTTTTCCAGCCCACAGATCCCCTACCCCGAGCAGACGAAATTCATCAAACTCGACAATCTGCCCTTCAATGTCCATGACCTGATTCACTTCCAGCGCATAACGAAGCAATTCCTGAATAGGCGGGCCAGGATACTGTTCATCATGATTCCCTGTCACCGAATATACTGGCGCATGAATTTCTTTTAAGATCGCCAGCTCCTGAGCCAGTTTATTTTCAGGTTCATAGGTCCAGTCCCCTGCGACCACCACCAAGTCTGGTTTCAGATGATTCAGCTTATGTACAATCTGTCTTAGCTGACGTTCATGTCCGGAAAACAGGCCAATATGTAAATCTGCAATCAGGGCAATCCGTACCGGTTTTTTAAGTTTCTGTTGAGGATTGATTTGATAAGGCGTGGTTTCGACCCTAATCAAATGCGGCTCGATAAAACGCGCATAACTGAGTACGGCACTAATCACGAAAATAAAAATAGACTCATGAATCGAATAGTAGCCCATCCATCCTGCATAAATACTGAAGAACACCAGCGGAATCAGCAAATAGGCCAGATAGAAAGCCAGCAGGTGACAAAACGCTTTAAAGGGATGAATGGTTTCTGTACGCGACTGACTCGACCAGGCCTGATACACTGCCCAAACAGCAAGAATGGCCATGCCTAGATAAAAATAAAAAAGTACGGAACTGGTATCCCACATAGATTTGCCTTGTCGAGTCGAGGAGCTGATTAGTGGCTTTATATTTATCTTTTCATAGCTGGCAATTATACTCAATCCAAATTTTTCAGTCTTTGATGTTTATGGTAAATGCTCCCCACGCTTCCGCTCATTCAAAACCTTCTGGCTTATCAAAAGCTTATCGCTATAAAGCTGGCATTTTACTGAGCTGCAGCCTGGTACTCGGCATTCCTGCTTGCAGTACGCTGCCTCCGCAAACCGAACAACCTAGCCGAATGGCATTTGAAACGGATACCTCGCAAACCAGTCTGGCCCAGATTGTTGAGCCCTTACGTCGGCAGAATATTGGCCTGACCGGTTATCACGTGTTGCCAGATCCGCTCGAAGCACTCGCTGCACGTATCCAGCTGATTAATAAAGCAGAACGCAGTCTGGACCTGCAATATTACATCTGGGATAACGACCGTATTGGTGCACTGGCTCTGCATGCCCTCATTCAGGCGGCAGATCGTGGCGTAAAAGTCCGTCTACTGATGGACGACAACAATGCCAAGAAAATGGAAGGTATTTATCTGGCACTAGATCAGCACCAGAATATTGAGGTCAAACTGTATAACCCCTACCGTTTCCGTAAATACCGTGCCATGGATATGCTGCTGGATCTAAAACGGATCAACCGCCGCATGCATAACAAAAGCTTTATTGCCGATAACCAGATTGCCCTGATTGGCGGCCGTAATATGAGTAACCAGTATTATAACGTCAGTGACAGTTATCAATTTTCTGATGTAGATGTGATGCTGGTCGGTGCCGCTTCTGATGAAATCATTCATTCTTTTGATGAATACTGGAATGATGATTATGCTTATCCGGTTCGGCAGATTGTTAATCCTCGCCATCACGGACTCCGTTTCCCGAGCCTGAAACAGCAGCTGGAAGAATATAGCCATGATACTGCAATCCAGAACTACCTGAATCTGGCCAATCGTTCACAGGCTTTCGATAAATGGCTGGAACACAACATTCAACTTGATTGGGTAGACGCTGAAGTCGTCAAAGATCCACCAAGTAAAATCAAGTCAAAGGCTAAAACTGAAGATCACTTGAACTTCCAGTTATTACAGCATCTGGAAAAACCGGAAGAAAGTGTGGATATCGTGTCGGCCTATTTTGTACCGGAAAAACAGGGCGCAGAACGTCTCAAGAAACTAGCTTCAGAAGATGTCAAAGTGCGAGTACTGACCAATTCCTATAAGGCCAATGACGTGCCACTGGTCCATGCTTTTTATGCCAAATATCGTCAGGAACTACTGGAAAATGATGTAAAACTTTATGAGTTTTTGGCCGCGCCAGATGCCGACAACCTGAATGCCAATACTGAAGAGCTGGCACAAAAAGCGAAGGTTAGCTTAAAAGGCCTGAGCCGTTCCAGCCTGCATGCCAAACTGATGGCCATTGACCAGAAACAGGTATTTATTGGTTCTTTTAATTTCGATCCACGCTCAGCTTATTTGAATACTGAAATTGGCGTATTGCTAAATAGTCCTAATCTGGCCCGTGCAGTACATGAAACCATGGACAAGAATTTAAGCAAGTATGCCTATAAGCTGGTTCTGGATGCCAACCAGAACATTAACTGGAAAATCCGCAATGCCAAAGGTGAAACAAAGACCTTTAAAAAAGAGCCGGGCATGAAGTGGTATCAAAAAGCCTCAATAAAATTCCTGTCGATACTCCCGATCGAAGGTTTTATGTAATGAATATCTCTGAGTATTTCTAATAAAAAAGCCTCTTAATGAGGCTTTTTTAAAACTTTGGCTTGCAACCTTTGCAAACCCTCCAGCATATTTTCATGCACCAGTGCAGTCAGACTTTCTACTGTATGCCCTTCGGTCGCAATTGCCGGCAAGGCCATCAGATGAGCTGTTACTTTAGGCATTTCCAGAACATTCTGTACATGCTTGGCAAAACTGATATTCCCAATAAAAGGCGCCACCATATCCAGCTCACCCTGCTGATTCACATAACAGATCAGGCAGATTTGTACCGGACGTCGCGCTTCAATTGCCGCACCCAGAATACGTCCATAAATTTTTTTAATTGAACGTCCATCAGATGTGGTCGCTTCAGGAAAAAACAGGACCGGAATATTCTGTTTCAGGAAGCCGGTAATCTGTTCACGGATTCTGACTGAATCTCCTGAACCACGTTTGATAAATAAGGTACCACCGCCTTTAGCCAGCTTGCCTAGAATTGGCCAATTTTCAATTTCAGCTTTGGCCAGAAAGAACACCCGCGCGCCTGAACCCAAAACGGCGATATCCAGCCAGGACACATGATTGCTCACCCATAATGCCGGCTCACGTGGAATCACGCCATGGACCTGAACCTCAATATTAAATACCTTGCACAACTGGCGACAGAAATACTGCACATATCGGGTATTGTTCGGATTATTCGGATCTTTATACAAACCATGACGGTAAACCAGATAAAACCCCTGGCTGATGGCTGCTAATGCAGAAGTCGTTTTTCTTGTATAAAGAAAGAATTTTGCAAAACCTTGTATCTCAGGTGATTGATTTTGTACAGTCGAGTTCATAAAAAGGTCACTAAATCCTAAACAAGATACAGGGAATATCCACGAATTAAACTCATTTTATACTGTTCATGTCCAACTTGCATTGATAATAAAAAACGACCAAGTACATCTATATTTTCAATTTAAATTCATTGAATGAATTAAATAAAATAAATCAATCGAAATATTAGATTAAAAAGGATGCTCATCATGCAAGATGAAACAGTGAAATCAGCTGAGATGATTCGGCCCTTAAAAGTATTGAGCTATATCTTGGGTGGTACCCTGTTATATACGGCGCTGCTCGTAACACTTGCACAACTGTTTGTCACGGCACTCTAAAACAAAGCCCGCTATTTCAGTATCTGTAAAGTTCATTTTCAACTAAAATGAAGTTTTCAACTGGAGATTGGCCTGAGTGGAATATTTTGAGCAACATCAGGGAAAAGAACGCGTCATACTGGTCAGTGTGAGCGTACAAATGCTGGATGACCTTGATGCTGAAGAGTTTCATCTGTTAGCTCAATCTGCAAATGCCGAAATTCTGGAACATCTCTTTGTTCAACGCTTAAAACCGGATGCCAAATTTTTTGTGGGTTCAGGAAAAGCAGAAGAAATTGCTGAACGGGTCAAAGAATTGGATGCCAATCTGGTCATCTTCGATCATGCGCTGACACCTGCCCAAGCACGTAACCTTGAAAATGTGGTGCATTGCCGGGTGGTTGATCGTACCGAACTCATCCTCGATATTTTTGCACAGCGTGCCCGTACCTATGAAGGGAAACTGCAAGTTGAACTGGCACAATTACAGCATCTGTCTTCACGACTGGTTCGTAGCCGTACCAATCTGGATAGCCAGAAAGGCGGGATCGGTCTGCGTGGTCCGGGTGAAACCCTGCTAGAAACAGATCGCCGTTTATTGCGTATCCGCATGGGACAGCTTAAAACCAAAATAGAAAAAGTCCGTCAAACCCGTATTCAGGGCCGTGTTGCTCGGCAAAAAGCGGCTGTTCCAACCGTGTCTTTAGTAGGTTATACCAATGCGGGAAAATCTACCTTATTCAATATTCTGGCCGATAGCGATGTTTATGCAGCAGACCAACTATTTGCGACTCTGGACCCTACTTTAAGACGCCTGCAATGGGACGGCGTTGGTAATCTGGTACTGGCAGATACGGTAGGCTTTGTGCGTAATCTTTCGCACTCACTGGTCGAATCTTTTAAAGCAACTCTGGAAGAAACCGTTGAAGCAACCCTGCTCTTGCATGTGATCGATTCCAGCAGTCCGGAAATGCTTGAACAAATTGAAGCCGTTGAAAAGGTGCTCAAGGAAATTGGTGCCGATGTTCCGGTTCTAAGGGTTTATAATAAAATCGACTGTAGCGGTGAAGATGCCAAAATCATTTACCGCCAGCCCGGTCAGCCTGAACGGGTCTATGTTTCAGCACATAGTGGTGAAGGGCTGGATCTATTACGCAAAGCAGTGCATGAAGCATTAATGGGTCAGGTTCAGCACTTTGAACTGGTATTGAAACCTGCCTATGGCAAACTGCGCAATCAACTTTATGCGCTGAACGTGATTCAGTCCGAACATTATGATGATGAAGGTCAGTTACATATCGATGTGCGGATTGCGCCTCCGAAGCTGGAACAACTAATCAAACAGGCACATTTACCGATAGAAGAAATTCTGGGATCTCAAGCACTTCAATTCCAGCGTCCACTTGAAGAGTTTGAAATCCAGCGTAAGATCGAGTAAAACTTGATAAGTAAACTTTTAAATGACATCACCAATGAACTGGATAAAACATATTGACTGGTCAGCATGGATCGGCACTCTCCTCTTAATTATTGTATTTCGTGAAGCTTCAGTCTGGCTAATGAGCCAGCTAGATCACCCTGAACTGGGCAACTTGGTCGGACTCATCAGCCTGCTAGTCACCTTATTTGCCTGGCGCTATTTTGGCAAAATTCCAGCGCGTCTGGTGGATACCAATAACAAGCTGATGAAAGAAAGTGCCTTCGCTTTTTTACCGATTAGTGCAGGCGCGCTAATTATGCTGATGCATATGGGACAAAAAATTCCAGCCTTTATGCTGGTGTTATGCCTGAGCACTCTGCTCCCTCTTTGGATCTACGCCAAAATGGCAAAACGCTGGTTATAGGAGTCGCACATGTTTTCTGTTCTTTATGGCTTTGCGATTACCTTAATTGCTTATCTGCTTGCCAAACCCTGCAATCGTGTTATTCCGCAAATTCCTGTGATTGTGTTTAGCATGTTCCTGGTGCTGGTGATTTTATTGGTGCTGGGTATTCCTTATGAGCATTATATGGATGAGGTCAATCCACTGTTTAACCATTTGCTTGGTTATGTCACAGTTGCACTGGCGATTCCGCTAGCCGCCATGCGTTATGATGACCTGCCACTGAAAGCTATTGTCGGAATTCTGGTTTTTGCCAGTATCAGTGCGGTCGCCTTACCGATGGGTCTCGCCTATTTACTACATATGTCTTCTGGCGACATCATGGCCTTTGCCACCCGTGCAGTCACGACACCAATTGCAATTAATATTGCGACCTTACTGGAGGCACCTGTTAGTCTGGCCATTCTGATCGTCATTTTGTCTGGCGTAATTGGTGCAGCATTTTCACCATTTATTTTACGACATATCAATGATGAGCGTGCTTCAGGTCTGGCTCTAGGTCTAGCAGCACATGCGATTGGTACAGCTCAAGCCTGGCAGCGTGGCAGTGTTGCCGGACGTTATGCTACGTTTGGCATGGCAGTGAATGCCGTTTTTACTGCGATCTGGTTGCCAACTTTTATACTTTATCTGCAAAAAATGTGACTCATCAATCAATATTTAACGTTTGTTTCTGAATGAAACTATTCTTACTATAGGGAAATAAAGAATTTTTCACTCAGGAACAGACCTATGAAAAAGGTTCAATTATTATCCTTTTTAGCCCTGACCTTTTTCAGTCATCTGGCTTTCGCTTCCGATATTTCAGGCACCTGGAGAAGTATTGACGATAAAACAGGATCAGCTAAAGCGATTCTGGAAATTCGTGAAACTTCAAATGGTGTTTATACTGCCAAAATTACCAAGATTACGCCTCGTCCTGGCTATACACCGCGCGAAACCTGTGTTTCCTGCCCTGCACCTTATACCAATAAACCGATTCTTGGTCTGGATGTACTCACCGGCTTAAAGGATGCAGGCAATAATAATTTCTCTCAAGGTAAACTGATTGACCCTTTATCCGGCAATATTTACAACACCAAAGCTAAATTAAGTGCCAATGGCAAACGTCTAACCCTACGTGGTTATGTGGGTGTGTCAGCCTTGGGACGCAGCCAGACCTGGATTAAACAAGATTAATTCATGACTTAGTGCACAGAAGCTTGCATTTTCATGCATTAAGTTGTATCAATATTAGACAGATGCTTTTTTTATACAATATAAAACATGCATATAAATATTAGATTCATTTGCTTTAACAAGCTTAGCATCAAACGGATTTTGATGCGCAATATAAGGAGATAGAATGCAAGACATTACCAGGTTAAAGATCTTACTGAATTTCTCTGCTTTTACTGAAAATTCAGCAACAAAGCAATTAACATCGACAGATTTCTGTCATGGGGAATCAACAGGCTTAAAGCAGATTGACCGAGCGATCTGCAACGCTCATTACTCTAAAATCAGCCAAAATTAAAAAACCACACGCTTGTGTTTGGGATAGTTTGTTTCATCTATGAAAAAAGGATAAATATAAATGAATAAATCTAAATTAGGATTAATGCTCATTGCTACATTCATGACTGGGACCATTTATGCACAAGACTTGACCGGGACATGGCAACAAATCGATGATAAGACTGGTTCACCAAAAGCACTGATTGAAATCCGTCAGGACAGCAATGGTACTTATGCCGGCAAAATTGTCAAAGTAACGCCTCGTCCAGGTTATACCCCGCAAAAAACCTGTAATAAATGTCCTGCTCCTTATACCAATCAGCCGATCCTGGGGATGGACGTACTGACAGGTTTAAAACAGGTTGGTGATAGCGTGAATTATGAAAAAGGTCGTGTGATTGATCCATTGGCAGGTAAAATCTACGATGCCAAGGTTCGTCTAAGCAGCAACGGCAAACGTTTAACTCTACGCGGTTATGTGGGTGTTTCTGCTCTGGGTCGTAGCCAGACCTGGATTCGTCAGGAATAAGTTCACACTTTTTCTCAAAGCTGCCAAACAGGCAGCTTTTTTTATAAATTTAATTCCATGATTTTTAATTATTTATTGACTATTTGTGCAATCTTCCTAACATGTGCGGGCAATAATGAAAAGTTCTTTGGAATGATGGATATGTTAAAGAAGATACTCCTTGCCACATTGACTACAGGATTCATGATGAACCTGTGGGCTCAAGATATTAGCGGAACCTGGCAGCAGATTGATGATAAAACTGGAGCAGCAAAAGCCATCATTGTCATCGAAAAAGAAGCAAATAATACTTACTCAGGCAAGATTGCGAAAATCACGCCACGTCCAGGTTATACACCACGCGAAAAATGTAATAAATGCCCAGCCCCTTATACCGATCAACCGATTTTAGGCATGACTATTCTAAAAGGCCTGAAACACGTTGAAGGCACCAAAAATTATGAAAAAGGTCGTGTCATTGATCCATTGGCAGGTAAAATTTATGATGCCAAGGTTCGTCTAAACAATACCGGCAAGCGTTTAACGCTACGTGCCAGTGTGGGTGTTTCAGTTCTGGGCCGCAACCAGACCTGGATTCGCGCAGACTAATCATCAGCACAATAAAAAAGCCACGTTCAACGTGGCTTTTTTGAGCTTTAAATATTTTAAAATACCGGATTATCGACGGCAAACATTTGCTGGTCTTCCAGTCGATAAGCCATCAGCTGATTACCCCAGACACAGCCACCATCGACATTCTGAATTCGCCCAGAAATGGTTTTACCCTGTAAGGCGGCCCAGTGTCCAAATACAATTTGATGGGTTGCGGCAGTTTTCGATTCAAATTCGAACCAAGGCTTAAAGCCTTCCGGCATCGGATCATCCAGTGAATCTTTAAAACTGTATTCCAGACGCCCTTCTGCGTCAGTTAAACGCATCCGGGTCAGGTAATTCACGATACAGCGCGTACGCTCATGACCTTCTAATTCATCTGACCAGAGTGTAGGCTCTTTCCCAAACATTTCCTTTAAGAAAGCATCCACCACTTCAAAATCTTCATGGGCAATAATGGCTTCTACTTCTTTGGCGAATTCAGCCGTCTTGGCTGCATCCCAGATATTGGGAATACCGGCATGGGTCAGTATCGTCTGTTCATTCGGAAACAGACACATCGGCTGTTTACGAATCCAGTCAATTAACTCATCACTGTCGATCGCATCAATCACATCACGGACATTGTCCTTGTCTTTAATCGGCTTGATGCCACGTGCATAGGCCAAAAGAGTCAGATCATGATTACCGAGTACTGTTGCCGCCACGCCATTATCCGCCAGCTTTTTAATGAAGCGTAATGCACCCAGCGAGTTTTCCCCTCGAGCGACCAGATCACCAGCAAACCAGACAAAGTCCTGATCAGGATCAAAGCGGATTTCTTTCAGCAATGCCTTCAAGGCTTCAAAACAGCCTTGTACATCACCAATCACATAATTGTATCGAACAGTGCGGGTCATTATTTTTAAGCTACCATTTGATCAGATAAAGCCACAAATTGGGCAAGTGATAGTGTCTCTGGACGTGCCATTGGATCCACACCTGCCTTTTCAAAACCATCTTCAACCAGCATCCCTTTCAGGCTATTACGCAAAGTCTTACGGCGCTGGGTAAATACATGCGATACCAGACGAGCCAAAGCTTTTTCATTTTTTGCCACGATCGGTTTTACATCATATGGCTCCAAACGGAACACGGCAGATGTCACTTTTGGTGGCGGATTAAAAGAACCTGGCGGCACTTCAAACAGAAAAGTCGGTTTGCAGTAATACTGGATCATCACCGACAAACGACCATATTCTTTGGTGTTCGGTGAAGCTGTAATACGATCGACCACCTCTTTTTGCAGCATGAAATGCATGTCTTTCACTTTGTCACCAAATTCCAGGAGATGGAACAACAGTGGTGTCGAAATGTTATAAGGCAGGTTTCCGACTACACGTAACGGACGACCTTCTTCAAACAAATTGGTGAAATCGTATTTCAGCGCATCTGTTTCAATAATGGTTAAACGTTCAGGATGCGGCACACGACCCGGCAAACCAGCGGCCAAGTCACGGTCCAGCTCAAGTACAGTCAAGGCATCACATTCACCAATTAAAGGCGATGTTAAAGCAGCCAGACCCGGACCAATTTCAACAATATTTTCACCTGCACGCGGGTTTACCGAACGTACAATTTTAGCAATGACACGTTGGTCATGTAAAAAGTTTTGACCAAAACGCTTACGCGTGTGATGCCCTTCATCTTTTGGGTTTAAGGCATTAATCTGATACATAGACATTTCCAACGTGTAATAAAGACGAGATCATTGACGCGCTAAATCCAGCGCCAAATCCACAGCCACATGTAAGCTTGAGCTTTTCGCAAGGCCTGTACCTGCGAGGGAGAGTGCTGTGCCATGATCGACAGAAGTTCGGATAAACGGTAAGCCCAAAGTAATATTGATGGCTTCACCAAAGCCCTGAGATTTTAACACAGGTAAGCCCTGATCGTGATACATCGCCAGAACAGCATCGGCATCTTTCAAGTTTTCAGGAGTAAATAAAGTATCTGCAGGTAGGCTCAGGCTCATATTGATACCTTGAGCACGATAGCTTTCAAGCACAGGATTGATCACTTCAATCTCTTCCATCCCCAGATAACCGCCCTCACCTGCGTGTGGATTTAAACCGCAGACCAGAATATGCGGATGTTCAATTTTGAATTTGGATTTCAGGTCGTGAATCAGGATATTAATCACCTGATGCAGGCGTTCCGGAGTAATCGCATCAGCAACTGCACGAAGTGGAAGATGTGTGGTTGCTAAAGCCACGCGCAAGGTTTTGGTTGCTAACATCATCACCACACGCGGTACACCTGCGAATTCCTGGTAATACTCGGTATGACCGCTAAAATGAATGCCTGCATCGTTAATTACCGACTTTTGCACTGGTGCAGTCGCTACACCCACGCTTTTATTCGTCATAGCATATTCAGCTGAACGACGTAGCTGCTCCAGTACATAAGCGGCATTATGGCTATTCAGCTGTCCTAGTACTACCGGCTCTTTTAAAGGCACATGCTCGACATAAAGCTGACCTTTTTCTGAAGAAATCGTTTGCCCTGTATATTCAATCAGTTCAACCAGAAGTTTTAACTGCTGTGCCCGTTGACGGAGCATTTCCAGATCGGCGAGTACCACCAATGGACGCTCATCAATACGATCCGCCAGACTCAAGCAGATATCTGGACCAATTCCGGCAGGTTCACCACTGGTAATATATAAAGGCAGCATGACTTTCTTCTGTATTATCAATTGTCCTTATTTTAGTACAAATTTCACAGGGAAAGTTTTAGATAAAGGTTGAGATGATGTTTATTCAAATAATAATGTACATTTCTCATTATATTAAAGAAAGATAAAATCGGACTGACGTCAATGAACCGTATAAAGAGTTTCAGGCAATCATCTCAACACTCGACATGTTTAGCTTTTGCCATTTTCAAGGAAGATTGTCTCAAGTTTAGAAAGCAAACCTAAGCAGAATCGAAGACAGGTCATTTGCTAAAGAAATACATATTAAAAAACAGGTGAATCCACTCATACAAAGATGTACCCCTAGTCTTAGGTCCGTTTTATTATTTAATGATTAATCATATGTGTTTATAGGCTAAAAATCCTACTGGTCATTCATTGAAAGACGTTGTAAAATACAGCGCTTGAAATTTTATATTTTCATTGTGGTTCTCCCGGCTTTCGGGTAGAATTCGGTCTCCTTTTGTTTGGACAGCTTCCATAGTCCAAACCAACTATAATAGGTAGTGGTTTAATGAAAACTCTCAGCGCTAAGCCAGCTGAAGTTCAACACGACTGGTACGTTGTTGATGCTTCTGGCAAAACTTTAGGTCGTCTCGCGACTGAAATCGCTCGTCGTTTACGCGGTAAGCATAAAACTTCTTATACTCCTCACGTTGACACTGGTGATTACATCGTTGTTATCAATGCTGAGCAAGTTCAAGTGACTGGTAACAAATCACTTGACAAGAAATACTATCGCCATACTGGTTTCCCTGGTGGTATTCGTGAAACTAATTTTGAAAAATTAGTTGCTCACAAACCAGAAGAAATTTTCCAACGCGCTGTAAAAGGCATGTTGCCAAAAGGTCCTCTTGGTTATGCAATGATCAAAAAAATGAAAGTGTACGCTGGTACTGAGCATCCACATACTGCTCAACAGCCACAAGTTTTGGACATCTAAGGGATACAGCACATGGCTACTAACTATGGTACAGGTCGCCGTAAGACCGCAACTGCACGTGTTTTCCTATCTGCTGGTACTGGTAAACTCGTAATCAACAACCGTTCTTTAGAACAATACTTCGGTCGTGAGACTGCTCGTATGGTTGTTCGTCAACCTCTAGAGCTTCTTGAAGCGACTGAGAAATATGACCTTTACATCACTGTTGCTGGTGGTGGTATCGGTGGTCAAGCAGGCGCTATCCGTCACGGTATTACTCGTGCACTGATCGCTTCTGACGAAACTCTTAAACCTGCTCTTCGTCAAGCTGGTTTCGTTACTCGTGATGCTCGTGAAGTTGAACGTAAGAAACTTGGTTTACGTAAAGCTCGTAAACGTCCTCAATTCTCTAAACGTTAATTCGTTTACCGGATCGGACAAAAAAACCCTGGTTTATTCCAGGGTTTTTTTATGGTTTTAAAATGACCACTTAATATTATTTTTATGGTCATTGTTCATGCACATCCTTACCCCATACTCCTTCATGACACCAGAAGGATTTGGTCAGATAATAATTCGCAACACCGATGATAATAAACAGGATGATTAAGCCGGAATTCATGATCATGTTGTTCTGCTCCTTTCATTTTTTTCTCTACTCTACCCTGCCTTAGTCCAATTGGCTTTTTATGCTTCGTGCTTTTTAGGTTGATTTTTAGTATCCTAGTTTATTCATTAGAACTTAATCAGGATTTATGTCAGTCGAAAGCGCGCCACTTCAAGGACTCACCTTATATAGCCATGCCGATGACTTTCGTTCCCATTGGATTCGCTACGTACTTGCTGAAAAGCAGATTAAATATAACCTGATCCTGGTCGATAGTGATGATGAAGATCTGGCCAGCCTCAATCCTTATAACCAGCTGCCCATGCTGATTGAAAATGATTTAAAATTATTCAATACCAGCATCATTTCCGAATATATAGACGATCGTTACCGCCAGAACAAGCTCTATGCAGATGCACCGATGCCTCGTGCGGAACAGCGACAATATATCTGGCGCTTTGAAAATGACTGGCTCAAACTGGCCGATATCATGCTATGCCATCCGGATACTCTGGACGCTGCAGCCAAAGTGAAGGCTCAAAAACAGTTGCATGATATCCTGATTTCATTAACGCCCCTGTTCCAGCATTTCCCTTATTTTATGTCGGAACAATTCAGCATCTTGGATTGCATGCTGGCTCCCATTTTCATTCGACTTAAAAGCATGGGAGTAGAATTACCTCGACAACAATGTCGTCCATTTTATTTATATTGCCAGCGAGTTTTTAGCCGTCCTGCATTTGCAAAATCCATGACCTTGCAGGAAAAAAACCGCTACCAAGAACAAATCAAATCTGTAGAGAAACATCATGTCTGAACAAGAATTCAACTTAAGTCCTACTCGTCCCTATATGGCACGTGCAATCTATGAGTGGATTTGCGATAACAATATGACGCCTTATCTGCTGGTCGATGCTACACGTCCAAATACTATGGTACCCGAGCAGTTTATTAAAGATGGCCAGATTGTCCTGAATATTGTGCCGCATGCAGTTCATGCGCTGAATATGAATAACGAAGCCATCACCTTCTCAGCACGTTTTGGTGGTGTATCACGTGATATCTATGTACCGATGACAGCAGTCCTCGGAATCTATGCACGTGAAAATGGTCAAGGGTTATTCTTTGATCCAAATGAATATGAGCATACACAAAGTGATGAAGATGCTTTAAAATCAAGCACTGAAGAACAGCCTGAACCCGCAAAGAAAAAACCAACCCTAAGGTTATTAGATTAAAAATAATGGAGTAAGTGAATGGCTTTTGATTTAGTACAATATTTTGTTGAACAGATAGAAACTCAAAAGCCTGAGCTTCTACAAGGCTATACAAAAGAAGAAAGACGTAAATATATTTCAGAAATCAATGCTCTCACTTTAGGCAAACTGATTAGCGAATGGCGCAATAATCCGCAAAAAATTTATAATGAAATCAAACATCCAGATGAACTCTATATTCTGGAAATTGCCCGTCACCTGACTACCCGAGTGGAAAACAAGTCAACTTTACCAAAACCTGAGCTGGAAAAGCTCACGTCTGAAATTTTCCATTTTCAGCTGACTGAATTGAAGCAGTTACATGATACTGGCAATCATAATCAGACCAGTATCCAAGAGCTGCTGAAAGGACAAATTGAACATTTGTCTGGACAGGCAGATGATTGGGTTTGGACAACAAATAACCTAACGGAACTCAAAGGCTCTAAACCAATTCATGAAGAAGAGCTATCATTAGAAGCATCAATGAAGGAGTTTAGCCAAATGGTTCATCAAAATATCCAGCATCATGATGTTGAAGAAGTTGCTGTTGTAGAAGTACCAACCTGGGCAAAAATCGTTGAGCCAGTAGTTGCGCTTGCGATTCTTTGGGTACTGATTGAAGCAGTATTACGCGTATTTGCATAAATACTTCAACCTCAAAAATTCAGTTTTACTAAAAGCCAATGAGATATTGGCTTTTTTTATTCTTTAAATTTATCAGGGGAATGAAGTGAATCTATTTTTTTTAACTGAAATTTTTACCTAATTAGTTCCATAATCTATTTAAAATATTTTGTTACATCTTTTAGATTAAGGTGAGATTATAGATCAAAAAATAATCACAAAATCACTTCACATATCCTTAAATAAAAATATAAACGCATCACATAATTAAAAAGTACAAGTTAAAAATTAAAACATAAAGTAAACCATTAAATTTTATATGGTTTTTATTTTAATTGTAATTTACTCCCCCATTTTTATAATGAATTTGAATGAAAAAGATAATATTCGAACTTCATTAAATACAACTATCGCATCAACTATTCTTATAACAGGGAAATAATGATGGCTAAGGTAACCTAAGATACACTTACAGACATTGATGGTTTCGTTGCTGCAGCATTAGCTGATGGTGAAAGCGGCTTGGCTTTAGCAACTCAAGGTGGTGGCAATATCGATCTTGAACTTGCAGCAGCCGGCAATACAGAAGTGGTTCGCGCAAAACGCCGTGTAGAGAATTCATTAAACCTGAATGACTCGATTGAAGATATTCTGATTACGCTGGGCAAGCAATATCACCTCATTCGCCCACTCGAAAAGAATAACAATGTATTCCTGTATCTTGTACTGGATCGTTCTAAAGCAAACCTGGCTATGGCTCGTCATGAACTTAAATCTTTTGAACAAGGTTTAGACTTCAGCTAACACACAGTTTTCCCCTTTATTTCATGCAATAAAGGGAATCCTTATGCGCTTCACCCAATAAAATATAAACTTTAATCGAGACTTAAAATGCATAGGCATTATATTCATATTGGAATAGCAGGTTTAAGTATTCACGATGCAGATGAACTAAAAAAACTTTACAACACATCACTCCTGACCATTTTATCCTGCAATGGAACACTGCTTCCGATCCTCATCTCGATTGCCTGCTGGTGTATGAATACTTTCTTGAAACAGAGGGGATTCAACGTGTTCTCAAAAACCAAAAATGCTCTTATTTATGCATCTCTAAAAATGCGCAATATTCGAACCAAATTATAAATAATACGCTCGCTTTACCCCTGCAAAATACACAAAATCTCAAGCACTGGTTTGAGCAAAACGTCCTAAATTCAGAAATTAGCTCAGAAATAGAAGAACCTATATTTTCAGCCCCCGTTCAGAGCCAGGAATCTTCTGACCATCCCTACACGATTAACTTTTTTAAAGAGATGCTGCATCCTGAAAAAGGTAAATTACATCTCTATGACCGGCATGGCACCATTGCCATTATTGACTCAGCAAAAAACCTGGCCTGGTTAAACAAAGACCGAGCTGAAACGGGCACAGACTTTTCTTTTCAATATGACTTCGCATCCACTAGTGACCTTTTAAAAGTGACACGTAGAGAAACACAGATTCTACAGGACTAGTTATGGAATTTTTTCTGGAACTCGCCTAGTTTTGCTCAGATCGCGCCTGAAGATGGTCACTACAAAATTCATTACTGGCCAAAGCCGGCTCATCCGCTGCATAAAAAACGTATTTTTCAGATATCCGCCTGCTTTATCCAAGGCGCTAAGATTTCAAAAATTGCTGAACAACATGCGATTTCCTTACTTACACTTCAACAATTTATCGCGGCCAGTATGGCTTCAGGAAATATTGAAAAAATTAATGCTTGGGAAAGTCGCTATCGCACCACTGAGCCAGTTGAAAGTACAGAACAGCAAAGTTTCATTAAAAGCTTTTTTGGAAAGCTAAGATTTAAATTTGGATTTTAATAAAGTAAATACTTATGATTTTACAACAATATAAAATCGTTTTTGCGGGCTCCATGGGCGCAGGTAAAACAGCCGCGATATGTTCCTTATCAGATATACCAGTGCTACTCACTGAGGCACTGAATACTGACGACCGCAGTCATTCAAAAATGGAAACCACGGTAGGAATCGATTATGGTGAGATCACCTTAGAAGATGGAACCAAAATTGGCCTATATGGGACGCCAGGACAAAGCCGCTTTGACTTTATCTGGCCTGTCATCTGTCAAGGCGCACTAGGTGCTATTATTCTCATTGATCATACAGTGAGTGACCCGATCCAGGAACTAGAAAGTTATATAGAAGTATTCCAGGAATATACCAATAATATTGCCATTGGGATTACGCATAGTGATCTTGAAAGCCCTCATTTTACCCAGATTTATAAGGACTGGCTGATCCAGCAGGATCTCTATACCCCTCTCTTTTTTGTAGATGCTCGTCAAAAAGACGACATCTTACTTCTCTTAGAAGCCCTCATTACTTCAATCGAAGTCAACCATAACCTCATGAGCTAAGGATTAAAGCATGCTCACTATACAAGAAAGACGTCAAGCCCCAGAAGCCCTCGTTCAGCATGCCAAACAGCAAATTCAGGAGATCATTAGTAATGTTCGTGGCGTATATTATGTAATGGTCTGCTCAACAGATGGGTTTGAATTGGCCACAATTCATAAGAAAGACAACTATAACAACAGCAAGCTGGCTGCTGTGAGCAGCTCGATTTTAGCGATGGTTTCTGCGTTTACTAAAGAGATCCATCTTACTGGCTGTCAGAGCATTACTTTGGATGCAGAAAATGGTAAAGCCATTTTGACAGCAATTGCAGCACCGAAACATCCTCTTATTCTGGTTACTTTGGCTGAAAAAGACATTTTATTGGGTCAGGCATTGTATATGCTAAAGAATGCAACACAGTCTATTATCGCTGCAGATCAATAAATAACTAGATTTATAATAGGCTTAAATTTATTTAAGCCTATTTCTATTTCATCTTAATCCCACGCATAAAAAAAGCCCCCTGCGTGAGCAGAGGGCTTTTGGAATAATGAGCTGGCGATGACTTACTCTCACATGGGAGACCCCACACTACCATCAGCGCTAAGAGGTTTCACTTCTGAGTTCGGGAAGGGATCAGGTGGTTCACTCTTGCTATGGTCGCCAGCACAACTGGTATGCTTACTCGCTATGGTCTTATTTACGTTGCTTGCGCTTCGTTTGCCTAGCTTTCTTCAAATAGAATGCATTAACAGATGTATCTGAGTCGCAGTAGTTTGTTCGATTAGCTTAACTAAATCAAGGCTTCGTCTGATCGTTAGATCAATATGAAATCAATTGATGCTTTATATACAACTGCTTGGGTGTTGTATAGTCAAGCCTCACGAGCAATTAGTATTGGTCAGCTTCATGCATCACTGCACTTCCACATCCAACCTATCAACGTCGTAGTCTTCAACGGCTCTTTAGGAGACATAAAGTCTCGGGGAAATCTTATCTTGAGGTAGGCTTCCCGCTTAGATGCTTTCAGCGGTTATCCCTTCCGAACATAGCTACCCGGCGATGCGACTGGCGTCACAACCGGTACACCAGAGGTTCGTCCACTCTGGTCCTCTCGTACTAGGAGCAGATCCTCTCAAATTTCCAGCGCCCACGGTAGATAGGGACCGAACTGTCTCACGACGTTCTAAACCCAGCTCGCGTACCTCTTTAAATGGCGAACAGCCATACCCTTGGGACCTGCTTCAGCCCCAGGATGAGATGAGCCGACATCGAGGTGCCAAACACCGCCGTCGATATGAACTCTTGGGCGGTATCAGCCTGTTATCCCCAGAGTACCTTTTATCCGTTGAGCGATGGCCCTTCCATACAGAACCACCGGATCACTAAGACCTACTTTCGTACCTGCTCGACTTGTGGGTCTCGCAGTTAAGCGCGCTTTTGCCTTTATACTCTACGCGTGATTTCCGACCACGCTGAGCGCACCTTCGTACTCCTCCGTTACTCTTTAGGAGGAGACCGCCCCAGTCAAACTACCCACCAGACATGGTCCTCGCTCCCGATCAGGGAGCAGAGTTAGAACCTCAATATTACCAGGGTGGTATTTCAAGGACGGCTCCATGGCAACTAGCGTCACCACTTCAAAGCCTCCCACCTATCCTACACAAGTAAGATCAAAGTTCAATGTCAAGCTGCAGTAAAGGTTCACGGGGTCTTTCCGTCTAGCCGCGGGTACACCGCATCTTCACGGCGAATTCGATTTCACTGAGCCTCTGCTGGAGACAGCGCCGCCATCATTATGCCATTCGTGCAGGTCGGAACTTACCCGACAAGGAATTTCGCTACCTTAGGACCGTTATAGTTACGGCCGCCGTTTACTGGGGCTTCGATCAATAGCTTCGCTTGCGCTAACCACATCAATTAACCTTCCAGCACCGGGCAGGCATCACACCCTATACGTCCACTTTCGTGTTTGCAGAGTGCTATGTTTTTAATAAACAGTTGCAGCGGCCTGGTTTCTGAGGCTGTCAACAGCTCAAGGAGCAAGTCCCATCACCATCAACAGCGTACCTTCTCCCGAAGTTACGGTACCATTTTGCCTAGTTCCTTCAGCAGAGTTCTCTCAAGCGCTTTGGTCTACTCGACCTGACCACCTGTGTCGGTTTCGGGTACGATTCCAGTGTAACTGAAGCTTAGAGACTTTTCCTGGAAGTATGGTATCAGCCACTTCACCAGTAAACTGGCTTGCTATCAACTCTCAGCATAGAGCACCCCGGATTTGCCTAAGATGCATGCCTACTGTCTTCCACCTGGACAACCAACGCCAGGCTGACTTAACCTTCTCCGTCCTCTCATCGCATTACACTGAAGTATTGGAATATTAACCAATTTCCCATCGACTACGCCTCTCGGCCTCGCCTTAGGGGTCGACTCACCCAGCCCCGATTAACGTTGGACTGGAACCCTTGGTCTTTCAGCGAACGGGTTTTTCACCCGTTTTGTCGTTACTCACGTCAGCATTCGCACTTCTGATACCTCCAGCATGCTTCTCAACACACCTTCATCGGCTTACAGAACGCTCCCCTACCACTTGCAATAAATTGCAAATCCGCAGCTTCGGTACATAGTTTTAGCCCCGTTACATCTTCCGCGCAGGCCGACTCGACTAGTGAGCTATTACGCTTTCTTTAAAGGGTGGCTGCTTCTAAGCCAACCTCCTAGCTGTCTATGCCTTCCCACATCGTTTCCCACTTAACTATGATTTAGGGACCTTAGCTGGCGGTCTGGATTGTTTTCCTCTTGACTACGGACGTTAGCACCCGCAGTCTGTCTCCCGGATAGTACTCATTGGTATTCGGAGTTTGCATCGGTTTGGTAAGTCGGGATGACCCCCTAGCCGAAACAGTGCTCTACCCCCAATGGTATTCGTCCGAGGCGCTACCTAAATAGCTTTCGGGGAGAACCAGCTATCACCGAGTTTGATTAGCCTTTCACCCCTATCCACAAGTCATCCCCTGGCTTTTCAACGACAGTGGGTTCGGTCCTCCAGTTAGTGTTACCCAACCTTCAACCTGCTCATGGATAGATCACCCGGTTTCGGGTCTATACCCAGCAACTAAACGCCCTATTAAGACTCGATTTCTCTACGGCTCCCCTATTCGGTTAACCTCGCTACTGAATATAAGTCGCTGACCCATTATACAAAAGGTACGCAGTCACCACACAAAGTGGCTCCCACTGCTTGTATGCATGCGGTTTCAGGATCTATTTCACTCCCCTCACAGGGGTTCTTTTCGCCTTTCCCTCACGGTACTGGTTCACTATCGGTCAGTCAGGAGTATTTAGCCTTAGAGGATGGTCCCCCTATATTCAGACAAGGTTTCACGTGCCTCGCCCTACTCGACATCATCATATCAGCCCTTTCGTGTACAGGACTATCACCCACTATGGTTGCACTTCCCAGAGCATTCCACTAAAACTGATATGACTTAATGGGCTGTTCCCCTTTCGCTCGCCGCTACTGAGGGAATCTCAATTGATTTCTTTTCCTACGGATACTGAGATGTTTCACTTCTCCGCGTTCGCCTCATAAACCTATGTATTCAGTTTATGATACCGACCTTATAGCCGGTGGGTTTCCCCATTCAGACATCTCCGGATCACAGGATATTTGCCGCCTCCCCGGAGCTTTTCGCAGGCTATCACGTCTTTCTTCGCCTCTGACTGCCAAGGCATCCACCACATGCACTTAATTACTTGACTATACAACCCCAAACAGTCGTTCATCCCTACAAGTAGGATGAGCAACAGATTGTGATGATTACTCATCACTCTCATACAGTTGGCATCTCGTAGATTTAACTACCGTACAGCTTCAATTAGATTCATATACCAAAACGCTTGATTCAGTTAATTTCGCTAGTTCTCATTCAATCACTTCAACAATCAATCTTGCGATCTCTTGTTTCCGCTCTTTCATGAGTATGAACAAATTATTTCAACTCAAATATATTCTGTTAATGATTTAATGCATCCTCGTCGGACTGCATTACTGTGATAAATCACAGAGGTTAATAACAATGCCGCGCATTATACGCCGCTTTCTTACTAAGCTCTATAAGCTATCAAACCGTTTGACTAAGGCTTAACCTCCAAGACAACTACGCGATCACTTCGTGATCTTGTCTTGCATACTTTTTAAAAGCAGTGCTTTAAAAAGTATTCTGGTGGAGACTAGGAGAGTCGAACTCCTGACCTCCTGCGTGCAAAGCAGGCGCTCTACCAACTAAGCTAAGTCCCCAGCTTATCAATAAGTCAATGTTCTGATTTTCTGTTTTCTGGCAGATGGTGGGTCTGACAAGACTTGAACTTGTGACCCCACGCTTATCAAGCGTGTGCTCTAACCAACTGAGCTACAGACCCTCAGATACATCGTCATGAAGAACAACTTGTTGTGGATTCTTACCAATCGTCAATCTTTCGTTAAGGAGGTGATCCAGCCGCAGGTTCCCCTACGGCTACCTTGTTACGACTTCACCCCAGTCATCGGCCACACCGTGGTAAGCGTCCTCCCTAAGGTTAGACTACCTACTTCTGGTGCAACAAACTCCCATGGTGTGACGGGCGGTGTGTACAAGGCCCGGGAACGTATTCACCGCGGCATTCTGATCCGCGATTACTAGCGATTCCGACTTCACGCAGTCGAGTTGCAGACTGCGATCCGGACTACGATCGGCTTTTTGAGATTAGCATCTGCTCGCGCAGTAGCAACCCTTTGTACCGACCATTGTAGCACGTGTGTAGCCCTGGCCGTAAGGGCCATGATGACTTGACGTCGTCCCCGCCTTCCTCCAGTTTGTCACTGGCAGTATCCTTAAAGTTCCCACCCGAAGTGCTGGCAAATAAGGAAAAGGGTTGCGCTCGTTGCGGGACTTAACCCAACATCTCACGACACGAGCTGACGACAGCCATGCAGCACCTGTATCAGAGTTCCCGAAGGCACCAATCCATCTCTGGAAAGTTCTCTGTATGTCAAGGCCAGGTAAGGTTCTTCGCGTTGCATCGAATTAAACCACATGCTCCACCGCTTGTGCGGGCCCCCGTCAATTCATTTGAGTTTTAGTCTTGCGACCGTACTCCCCAGGCGGTCTACTTATCGCGTTAGCTGCGCCACTAAAGCCTCAAGGGCCCCAACGGCTAGTAGACATCGTTTACGGCATGGACTACCAGGGTATCTAATCCTGTTTGCTCCCCATGCTTTCGCACCTCAGTGTCAGTATTAGGCCAGATGGCTGCCTTCGCCATCGGTATTCCTCCAGATCTCTACGCATTTCACCGCTACACCTGGAATTCTACCATCCTCTCCCATACTCTAGCTAACCAGTATCGAATGCAATTCCCAAGTTAAGCTCGGGGATTTCACATTTGACTTAATTAGCCACCTACGCGCGCTTTACGCCCAGTAAATCCGATTAACGCTTGCACCCTCTGTATTACCGCGGCTGCTGGCACAGAGTTAGCCGGTGCTTATTCTGCGAGTAACGTCCACTTATCCCAGGTATTAACCAGGTAAGCCTCCTCCTCGCTTAAAGTGCTTTACAACCAAAAGGCCTTCTTCACACACGCGGCATGGCTGGATCAGGGTTGCCCCCATTGTCCAATATTCCCCACTGCTGCCTCCCGTAGGAGTCTGGGCCGTGTCTCAGTCCCAGTGTGGCGGATCATCCTCTCAGACCCGCTACAGATCGTCGCCTTGGTAGGCCTTTACCCCACCAACTAGCTAATCCGACTTAGGCTCATCTATTAGCGCAAGGTCCGAAGATCCCCTGCTTTCTCCCGTAGGACGTATGCGGTATTAGCGTCCCTTTCGGAACGTTGTCCCCCACTAATAGGCAGATTCCTAAGCATTACTCACCCGTCCGCCGCTAGGAATCAGGTGCAAGCACCCTATCCCCGCTCGACTTGCATGTGTTAAGCCTGCCGCCAGCGTTCAATCTGAGCCATGATCAAACTCTTCAGTTAAAATCATTTCGAACTTTATAAGTAAAGTTCTTAAACTTGGCTCATCAATTTTCTGACAAATATTTCTCAAATAAACTTCGAGTAATTTCTACCATTCAATCAATGAAAATAATTTCGATCAATCAACCAGTAAAAATCCACACAAGTTGTTCTTCATAATCTCTTAATGATCTTCTTGCTACTTCGTCAGTAGCAAGCTAGGTCGGCTATATTACTCTCTATCTCTAGAAAGTCAACCAGTAATGAAAATTATTTTTAAACTTTCTTTCTAAAACCTAACTCAACCATTTCATGCTAAGTTACTGTTTTATCAGAAGTTTTAATCTTCATCACCGCCGATGGATGTGCATTCTACAGTATTTCAGGGGGCTTGCAATACCTTTTTCAAATAAATCTTACCGCATGTCTAATTTTTAGCCTTTTATGAAGTTTTTATTCATTTATTATACAATTTTGCTTAAATTACGCCTATTCCTAGTAATACAGTTTATTATTCCGGATTAAACAACGCCACTATACTCAGAACAAGGCTTTGGGGTTTCCTTATGCATCGCTCTATTTATTTATCTTTATGCTTATTTTCTTTGGCCTCTAGCCCATTAATTTTTGCTGAAGACACTACTCAGGCTGAACAGACTGAAATAGAAACTGAATCTTCTGCTACTACTGCTACGGTTCCACTCAGAGAAAAAATATCTTCCAAGGTGAGTCATCTGCAAACCCAGCTAAAAGTCGATGCTAGTGCCGCACAGGCTGAAGAAGTTAAAGATCCTTTCCAGGGCTGGAATAGAAAGGTCTATCAATTTAATGATGCAATCGATCAGGCAGTCGTTCGCCCCATTGCGGTTCAGTATCAGGAAAAGGTTCCTCAAGATGTGCGCGGCAGCTATACCCAGTTCCGTAGCAATTTAGGTGAACCATGGAATGCGGTAAACCAGTTGATTCAGGGCCGGCCTGCTCGTGCAGCAAAATCTTTGGGTCGTTTTACCATTAATACTTTAACCACTTTAGGTCTGGCAGATCCTGCCCGGCGTCTGGGACTGGATCATGAAGATGAAAAGTTCGGGATCACACTAGGTTATTATGGTGTACCTTCTGGCCCTTATGTGATGTTACCGTTCCTGGGCCCAAGTTCTGTGCGTGATACTTTCGGTATGGCAGTCGATAGCCAGACCCGTCCACAGAAATATATTCTTGAAGATGATGAAGGCTTGTATTGGGGTGATCAATTCTGGCGTGCAATTGATAATCGTGCAGAATTACTTGATATTGAAGGTGTGTTAACAGGTGATCGTTATGCACAAATTCGCGATATTTATTTGCAACGCACTAATTATATGATCGCCCAGAAAAAAGGTCTGGAACAGGAATCTTTATTCCTTGAAGATGACTTTGATGATGAAAATCTTGAGGATGAATCTTTCGATGAAAATGAGACTGAATCTTCTAGTGATGACCTTTGAAACCAAAGCTCAATGTTGATTTGCTAGCGAAAACTGTTCGCTAGCAATCATTTGCTTGTTATAGTACATCTTATAACTCATTCCAGGATCGAACTACCTGTCTATGTATTTCATTCAACCTACTCGCGATATTCCTTATTTAGATCAAGTGCTTGAGAAGCTTCCGCATGTTCAAGTAATCAAGCTGGAAGATCACGAGTTGTACGATGCAACGATTATTGCCATTGCAGATGTACATGATTATCTGAAATACAAGTGGAACCTTCCGACTGTAGTATTAGCGCTGAAAAATGAAGGAACAGCCTTGGCACAAGCTTGGGAACAAGGCGCTTTGGCAGGCTGGATCTGGAATAAACTGCCTGAACAACCCGATATCGCATTACAAAAAATTGATGCGCAATATAAGCGTAATCAGGATAGTCGTGATCTTCCTTCAGCGGCAGAGTTACAAAAACGTTTGCTACCGAATGAAATTGAATTGACCAATTATGCGGTTGAAACCTATTTTCAGCCTTCTGCCTATTTATCTGGCGATTGGTACGATTACTGGAAAATCAGCGATAAAGAAGTCATTTTCTATCTTGCAGATGTTTCTGGTCATGGCGTTACCAGCAGTTTATTAACGTCCTGGATGGCAGCCTTTCATGGACGTTCGAAAACACCTCGTGAGCTGATCAAGAAGCTGAACGGGATGCTGGTTCAGGAAAATATCGAAAAGCATATCACCATGATTGCCGGAATTCTGAACCTGGAAAGCCATGTCTTGAAATGGTCCAGTGCTGGTCACTATCCTCCTCCAATTATCTTTGAACCGAATCAGGAACCGAAAATCCTGTCATCCAGCAGTTTTCCTCTAGGCCTGACTGAAGACCTTGAGGTAGAAGAAAATGAGTATATCCTCAGCCGCAATGCACGTTTCATTATCTGTTCAGATGGGGCATTGGAGCCATTTAGCGGCGGTCTGAATGAACAGTTTTCCCAATTATTGCATCATTTACAGAACGAATCCTTCGAAGCACCCGAACATGTTGCCGACGATATTGCCATTCTCAGCTTTATAAGAGTGAAATAGCAGTATAATCACAAGCTTTATAAGCACTTAATTTGATTGCGACTTTCAGCTACTTGAGTATCTATAGACCCTATGGGATAATTTAATATCCTTCTCTGCAAATGGCATTTATATGTCAACAGGTCATGTTGAATATGCAAGCTTGAATGGAACGCATATTTTTAAGCTTATCGGCGAAGTGCGGGCCCAATCTTGTATTAGTCTAGACAAATTACTGAACAAACTTGAGCAGCAGGACAACGTTGTTGGCGCAATTGTTGATCTGACTGAAACCAGCTTTATTGACAGCACTGTACTGGGTGTCCTAGCAAAATTAGGACTTAAACTTAAGCAGCTCCATAAGATCCAGGCGGTGATGTTGTCGACTAACTCTGATATCACGACTCTGGCCAACAGTATGGGCTTGGGGCAGGTCTTTGTCATTTTGGATTACTGCGGTGATTCAAATGTATGTACCCGTAAACTTATGGAAGAACATGTGACGCATCAGGCAATGTTGAAAACTGTTCTGGATGCACACAAGACTTTAATGCGGTTAAATCAGAGCAACCAGAATATGTTTGAGCCCTTGGTCAAACAGTTGCAAAAAGAACAAGATAATCTAGATCAAGTGTCTGAACAAAAGGTATGAACACACAATAAGGAATCCCTATGACTTTACTTTCTGTTGCACAAATGAATTCCCAAAATGAAATTGAGCAAAATTTCATGACCATCGAATCATTAATTCAACAAAGTAAAGCAAAAGGCGCTGAACTTATTGTCTTTCCTGAAAATTTCGTCTGTTTTGCTGCTGGTAAGCAGCGCGAAACTGCTGCTCAGTTCGAGAGCATTCAACAACGTCTGGAACAACTGGCGCATCAATATCAGATCTGGATTATCGCGGGGACATTACCCTGTCCTTATCGTCCTGATGGTTCGATTATTGAAGATGGCCGGGTTCGAACCGTAAGCCTATGTATTAGCCCAGAAAAAACTGAAGCCCGCTATGACAAAATTCACCTCTTTGATGTACAGGTCGGTGATGCTGTGGGTGGCTATCAGGAATCCCAATTTTTTGAACCAGGTACTGATGTCGTCGTTGCGAAAACACCTTTTGGCAATATTGGCATGATGGTTTGCTATGACCTGCGATTCCCTGAACTTGCGCTTCATTTACGTGCCCAAAGCGCGAATATTTTAACTGCACCATCTGCCTTTACTTACACCACTGGCCAAATGCACTGGCAATTATTATTGCAAGCACGTGCTATGGATACCCAATGCACAGTTCTCGGTGCTGCTCAACAGGGTTGGCATGGTGAAAAACGTCAAACTTGGGGACATGCCGCTGCCACAAACAGCCGTGGTCAACTTCTCGATATGGTGCATGCGGAAGGCGCACAGATTATTACGGTTGATTTTGATTTGACTGGGCAGGCCAAAGTGCGTGAGTCTATGCCACTCATGCAGCATCGCAAGCTACTAAAGTTCTCTTAAGTCAGACTTTTTACCGCATTCTCATTCGCTTGCATAAATTAACAAAATCCCTGCTTATTCTTCCCTAGAAATTATGGAGCATAGAAGTTCCATAAAAGAACAAGCAGGAAATACTCTCATGTCATTAGAAAAAGCAGTATATACCGCACGTGCCAAAGCTACAGGCGGTCGAGATGGCCGTGCAACCTCTGACGATCAGATTCTGGATGTGAAACTGGCAGTGCCTAAGGAAATGGGTGGCCCAGGTGGCGGGACCAATCCTGAACAATTGTTCGCTGCAGGTTATTCAGCCTGTTTTTTAGGTGCCATGAAGTTTGTTGCCAACAGGGATAAAATCAATATTAGCAAAGATGCCTATATTGAAGGTGAAGTTGGCATTGGCCCAATTCCTACCGGTTTTGGTATTGAAGTGACTTTAAATGTTCATTTAGAAGGAATGGAACAGGAAGAAGCACAAAAACTGGTCGATGCCGCACACATCGTTTGTCCTTACTCAAATGCAACCCGAAACAATATTGATGTTACTTTGAATGTCATCACCTAAGTCTACATAAGCATTCCACTCTCTATCCTGAAAAATCAGAAGTCATTTCAGGATAGAGCTGATCATTCTTATAAAATTTTGATCAAAATTGCTTTATGCTATTTAATAGAAAAATGATCATTTGAGATATTTATTTAAGAAAACAGTGCCTTCCTATCCCATCGAATAAAAATTTACTCTGCCGCCTCATTGGTTACACGCAGAACTTCTTCAATGGTCGTTTTCCCAGCCAGCACTTTACGTAAACCATCATCGCGAATTGAACCTGATTGCTGACGTGCATAGGTTTCCAGCTCATATTCAGCCGCATTACTATGAATTAGACGACGCATATGTTCATCAACCGGTACAATTTCATAAATGGCAGTACGTCCACTAAAGCCGGTATTCCCACAGCGTTCACAACCGTGCAGTTGAGGTAATCTCAACTCCTGTGGATGCTCAATATGTTCAAACAGATTCTGTTCAAATGCATCTGCATCCTTCCAGGTCGCACAATGCGGACATAAGGTACGTACCAGACGCTGAGCAACTACCCCAATTAAAGAGCTTGATAGCAAGAATGGCTCAATTCCCATGTCTTTCAGACGGGTCACTGCACCAATCGCAGTATTGGTATGCAGCGTTGATAATACCAGGTGACCTGTCAGTGAGGCCTGAACTGCAATTTCTGCAGTTTCCAAATCACGGATTTCCCCCACCATGACCACATCCGGATCCTGACGCAACATGGCTTTTAAGGCACGGGCAAAGGTCATATCGACTTTGGTATTTACCTGAGTCTGACCAATCCCTTCTAACTGATATTCTACTGGATCTTCAGCAGTCAGAATATTTTTGGAACCATCATTCAGATCAGAAAGTGCTGCATATAAGGTAGTGGTCTTACCCGAACCGGTAGGTCCAGTCACCAGAATAATACCATGAGGACGATGCACCAAGGTCTTGAGTCGATCATAATCATTATTCATCAAGCCCAGATGAGTCATATTCAGACGGCCAGCCTGCTTGTCCAGCAAACGCATCACCACCCGCTCCCCATAAGAGGATGGCAAGGTCGAAACACGGACATCGACTTCACGACCTGCCAGACGCAAGGAAATACGTCCATCCTGAGGAATACGTTTTTCTGCAATGTCCAGCTTGGCCATGACCTTGATCCGTGATACCAGTAATGGCGCCAGCTCACGACGTGGCTGCACAATTTCACGCAACTGCCCATCGACACGCAAGCGTACGGAAAGTCGTTTTTCGAAAGATTCCACATGGATATCTGAGGCGCCAACACGGATCGCTTCCGACAACAAGGCATTGATCAGACGGACAATAGGCGCATCATCTTCCTGATCCATCAGGTCTTCGGCTTCAGGAACCGAATCGGCAAGGCTTAATAAATCAGGATGATCTTCCAGACCGGCAGCCACCTGCTGTGACTCACCGCTATCGCCGGCAAAACTGGAACTGAGTAACTGATTGAATTCTTGTTCTGTACAATGTTGATACTGAGCCGGATGACCCAGCAAACGGCGTGCTTCCTGTAATGCAAGCATAGACGTATTGTCACGACGGACAATAAAAGCCTGATCTCCCTCATAACGCAACAGCACACCATGACGTTTCGCAAAGCTATACGGGATTTGTAATTGTTTCAGTACTTGCATCGCAGATTATAATAATGATGAAAAAATTTAAATTGAGTGTACTCTAAGCATATGACAGCGTGAAGTATGTTTTCAAAGATTTAGCAAGAAAGGATGCCAACATTGCCCCTAGATCAAGAGGAATTGAACCTGCAGTCTCCCAGAATTCAATGGTGGGGAGAGCAAAGTTTTGAAATTAACGAGTCCAAGGCCTGGCAATTTGGCTCACTACTCTTTCGTTTGACCCGGGGTTTACAGGAATGGCGGCTAGAATATTATCGCCCGACGGTTCAGTACGATTATGAACAGCAATGGCATCAGATCAGTGATCCACTGTTTGCATTTCCGACCCCAGTGAAAATTGAACGTTATATGTTCAAATCTACCCAAAGCAAGTTACAGCTTATGCCTCGTCTGGCGAATCGCTCTGTGGTGATTAAACCGGTTGATCCGATTTATATTCCAGCCGGACAACGTGGAACGCTCTATATCAGCACCCCGCTATGGATTGCCGGTTTTGTCGAAGGTCAACGTGAACCAATTTTTGATCTTCCAGTGATTTTACCAAAAGACACCTGGTTTGGGCCCAATCACCGTTCCGGTGAAATTTGCTATGCTACCGCAGTCGACGGAAGAACCGAGCTAGAACAATTACGTCCTCGTGCATTCCGTGCTGTGACTCCAATTGAATTTCATAATACCAGTCACAAGCAACTACGTTTCGATCGTATGAATGTTCCAGTACCTGCATTACCTCTCTTTTATAGTGCCAGCACTGAACGTCTGTGGACCTCGCAGATTAAGGTTTTGCATGAAGGTCTGGATCGCCCACCCCGTATCCGGGTGGAAAACCGTACTCCGCCCAATGCGGGTGAAGTGGATTATTTACACCCACCGCGTGATCCGGCGGGAAATTTATTTAATATGTTTGATTCATTTTTCTAAGAGCGTGTGATGCCAAATTCGAATATTCCAACCGAAGTCACCAACAGTCTCAAGGGAGTATTTACCAATATTAATACCGATCGCCTGACTGAAATTGTCGTCGCGGTTGTGCTGTGTTTTATTGGTTTCCTGATCGCACGTTTTTTTTCGAATGCTTTTATCCGTACTATTGGTATACGCTTTAATGCGCATCAGCAAATGGTCTGGCGCCGCGGGATTTTCTACTTTATTTTCCTGCTGTTTGTGATGGCGAGTTTGAAGGAAGCCGGATTTAAACT
The DNA here is from genome assembly GCF_058599385.1 of Acinetobacter sp. CAU_H_60. Classification (NCBI taxonomy): domain Bacteria; kingdom Pseudomonadati; phylum Pseudomonadota; class Gammaproteobacteria; order Moraxellales; family Moraxellaceae; genus Acinetobacter; species Acinetobacter sp. CAU_H_60. Next base: position 2,473,783 of record NZ_CM178653.1, read on the forward strand.
CAGTGTCTTTCTCGGTGCAGCAGGTATTTTAACCGTCGCACTGGGTTTCGCATCCCAAACCTCTGCATCCAACCTGATCAGCGGTATCTTCCTGATTGGTGAAGGATCTTTTGAGGTCGGTGATACCATTCAGATTACACTGATTCGTGGACATACCGTTGAAGGTGAAGTGATTTCGATTGATCTGCTCTCGGTCAAACTGCTTACCCAAGATAATATCTATGTACGTTTGCCGAACGAACAACTGATTCGGGCTCCGGTACATAACCTGTCCAAGTTTCCAATCCGGCGTATTCCGATTACCTTGGCTATTAATTTTCATGAAGACATCATCAAGGTGCGTGAAGTACTGCTGGATGTTGCCAATAAATATCCACTTGTTCTGGCCGATCCAAAGCCTGCAGTCACAGTCACCGCCTTCCGTGAATCTTCGATTGAACTTTTGTTTGCGATTTGGTGTCAGCAGGAAAATTATCTAAAAGTCCGCGATGAAATGCAGGAACGGATTCGAAATGGCTTTCTCGATAACCAGATTGAAATTCCGGTACCAAAAATGGGCTTTGTTGATCATCCATTGGCTCGTCCACTGGAAAATGAAGATATTGATCAATATGCCAATGAGAAGGAGCTGAAGAGAGAGCCGGATTTAAAATAACTTTTTTTAAATTCCTCCTCACCTCCCTTTACTAAGGGAGGAACTGTCATAAAAAGCCTGTCTTTCTCTTACACATCGCTTAAAGCAGTGCTTTAAGCTCGTTCAGGATTTGGGGAGATTAAATTAATACTCAAATCTAGTAATTTAGATTCAAACCCTCTTCTCCCCCTCCGGCATCGGTGCAATATACGCAATCAGTAGCATCACCCCACCGGCCAGCAAGAATGAAATTACGCGTGTCAGTGTACCGGTATGAGACAGGTCGAATAACACCAGCTTCAAGCTGACAATGACCAGAATACTCCCCCCTAATATCCACATCGGTTTAAGCCTTTTCAGGGTGGCGGTCCACATGGTTGCCCAAGCCAGCAATACCCAAAGAATCGTCAGGCTTAACTGTACTGTGGCATTACTCCACAATTCCAGACTATTGAATGGTGTTTGCAGATAGATATGTAGAGCCCGTAATACAATATAGCTCGATAGCCATAACAGACTTAGCACCATCAGTACAGACATCATACCGCGATCGTGTCCTGCCCGAATCTGCTGCAACAGCATCCATAGGAAACTGGCAAGCATGGCCAGACTGATTAGGTCAAATGGATTGAATAGAGGTAACCAGTAATATTGAAAAGCTTGCTGGTTAAACAGCTGTGAGCTTATTAACCAAGTCCCCATTAATACTAAACAGTTTTTACTTTGCCAGAGTAAGCGCCACTCTGAATTTTCTTTTTGTCGGTAACACCAGAACCAGAATACCAGAGGCAGAATTACCATACTAAGATAAGGCATGCTCGGTATTAGGCATACACTGGCCAATGCCAGACTGGCAAATACCCCAAAGCTCATCCACTCTTTGGATAAATCAATCCCTTTCACCGGTCTTAGCCATAAAGCAGCCAGTAATAATGATGAAAGTACAAAGATTCCACGCTCCAAAGCACTTGGCCAGACCAGAATCCCATTTTCGCTATGATCAACAGCCAGCAAAATCGCAATGATCACCAATGGCGTAAGCCCACTCCACTTTGGCAATAACCAGCACCATTCCTGATGCTTGCGCTGTATGATTTCACTTAGAACCGTATAACCTAGTGCAAGACTAAATAAGCTATAAATATAGGCCTGCTCATGAGCAAATTCATCTTCAAGCAAGGCAAACAACATCAAAGTCGCAGCAAAACTGAGAATACTCAGAAAACTGATACTTAAGCTATTGAGCTGCTGGCGGTATTTGGCTTTAAGCTGACTAAGGAAGACGACGGCGACATAACAGAAGCTGAGAATCCAGAAAATTTTCCGCGGTGTGGGATTAAGCTCAATCAGATAGTAAACACTACTGAAACCTGCCATGATCAGCAGTCCCATACTCAGGTAATGCGCAACCCGAATATTCTTTTCCAATGCCCAGAGATAAATCAGGACTCCTTCAACCGCCCAACCGACTACGCTCCACTGCTCTGTCAATAAAATGGGTGGAACCAAAGCCAGAAAGATCAACATCAGGCTCAGATAACTTTGAGAAATGACCTGAATACTTTCTCTGCGACGCACTAAAGTCCAACAGATTGCAAATATCCCGGCAAATAACAGACTAAGCCCGGCTTGCCAAAGCTTCTGATCAGGCTGATTGAAATGAATCAGATACAGGAAAATATAGGCGGTAATCGGTGCAGCGAAAATCAAGGCAAGATCTAGAACTGGTTTTAAACGAAAACGCGAAAGATCCTGCTTGGCCAGTAACTGGCTAAAACGAAAGCCCAGCCAGATGAATACCGCACTATGTGCCAGAATCAGAGCTGTCATGGTATAACGCTCGTATGTATGACCATGAATCAGGCTATACATCCCACCTACTATGACTGTGACCAGAAAGGCAATCTGGTTCAGGATTTTCCAGGGCCGCAAACTGCTGAGTAACAGCACGCCGATATTAATCAGCAGATAATAACTGATGAACTCAACCGCAGAAGCATCCCGGGTCGGCAAGGTAAACGGCGCCAGATAGGCAATGAATAAGGCCATGACTGCCAGTTCAATACTTTCCTGTTTCAAGCTTAAGTACAGCGTAATTGCCAAAATGACCAAGAACACCAGAGCTGCGAGTGGCAACGTAGCAATCACCAGGTTGTAATAAGCAAAGAACAAGGTCAGAAATAGTGCCCCTAATCCCAAGCCTTCCAGTGCCAGACCAAAACTACGGTTTTTAGCGATCAGGGTATAACCCAATCCAGTCACAACAACAGCAGATAAAGCGACCAGTCCTAATTTTACCGCCAGGCTCAGCTGCCAGTGCTCTGTTGCAAAACGGAGTAATAAAATAATCCCAATGACCAGAATCGTGATCGCGGCTTTGAGAACCGGATTTCCACGAAAAATCCATTGTTGGATCTGAGCCAGCAATTGTGGTTGCTCTGGACTAGCTTGAGCAGCAATAGGTAAAGGAATATCTGGTTGAGTGATTTCTGGATGTGTCTGATCTGCTGACCGGTAACGAGATTGCAACTGGACAATATTACGTTCCAAACGTTGTAGCCAGCGTAATAGAAAGAAAATCCAGGCGGTAATACCAATCCCCATCAGCCAGTTAAGCTCAGTCACGCCTCCGACAACGGCGATAATAGAAGAAATATACAGTGGTATTTTAGAATTGGCTGGCACAATCACCTGCATCGGTGCTGCCAGATCCCGCACGGGCGCTTCAATGGCACTGATATATTGCATCACGCTGATCAGAAAACCCAGACCAGTGAGATAAGTCACGATCTGCAATTCCAGATACCATGCACTTATCCCTACAATCACCAGACTAATCAGCCAGATCATACGCAATTCATTTTGCCCTGCCGTCATTCTTCTCGTTCTCGTTCCTTAACCATGTCATCATACAACAGCTTGTACTGCTTATTTCATCTTCACCCGATATTCGCTAAGCTGTAGAAACCGACTTGCCCCTGCGAGTGCAGTAAAAATCACGTACAATAAAACTGTTTTTTGAATAAGGAATTGATTACATGCCACCATTTGTCTTGGTCGATGGCTCTTACTTTTTATTTCGTGCCTTTCATGCACTACCACCATTAACCACGTCAACCGGCCTGCACACCAATGCAATTCGTGGTGCGATTTCTGCTATTCAAAAACTAATGCGCCGTACCCAGCCAACACATATGGCGGTAATTTTCGACACGCCTGAACCGACTTTCCGTCACGAGCTATCACCTATTTATAAAGGTGACCGTCCAAGCATGCCGGAAGAACTGTCACAGCAAATTCCATACCTACATGCCTTGATTCGCGCTTTGGGCATCCCCCTGCATATGCTGCCAGGTGCGGAAGCCGATGACATCATTGGTACACTGGCTAAACGCGCTGAAGCTTTAGGTCATCAGGTGCTGATTTCAACCGGTGATAAAGATATGGCACAGCTGGTGACTGATAAAGTGACCTTGGAAGACAGCTTCAAAGAAAAACCGATGGATGTTGATGGGGTTTTTGAAAAGTTTGGCGTATGGCCAAACCAGATCATTGACTACCTGACCCTAATGGGCGATGCCTCAGATGGCATTATGGGTGTGCCTGGGATCGGGGCGAAAACAGCAGCCAAATTACTCAATGAATATGGCTCGATTGGTGGCATTCTGGAAAATGTCGACAAGATCAAAGGTAAAGTTGGTCAGAATATTAAAGACAATACCGATGGCATTGCACTGGATCATCAGTTGGCCAGCATCATTTGCGATCTGGATTTAAGCTTCACTTATGATGACCTGAAACTTCAGGATCCAAATGTAGAAGCTTTGCGTAATCTGTATACCGAACTGGAATTCCGTAACCAGCTGCAATCCCTAGATCATCCGAATAATCCAAACAACCGTAATTATAAACAGGCTACTCAATCGATTACTGCTAAAGCAGCACCTGAACCTCAGGAAGCCGATGACCAGCAGGCAACACTGAGCAGTGATAATGATCAGCTTGGAGAAGCGACGTATCATACTGTATTAACTCAGGAAGATTGGGACAAGCTGTTTGAACGTTTAAATACTGAAAAACGCTTTGCTTTTGATACTGAAACCACCAGTCTGGATTATCGTATTGCACAGATTGTTGGTTTTTCGGTGGCTTTTGATGCACAGGATGCCTATTACGTACCGCTAGCACATGATTATGAAGGTGCTCCAGAACAGCTCAATCGTGAAGAAATTCTGGCTCAGATCAAACCGATTCTAGAAAATGAAGCCATTCAGAAAATTGGCCACCACCTGAAATATGATGCGCATGTTCTGGAAAATCACGGCATTCATCTAGCAGGCTGGTATTTTGATACTATGCTGGCTTCTTATGTGCTCAACTCGGTTGCCACCCGTCATGGCATGGATGATGTAGCCCGTCTGTACTTAAGCCACTTAACCACGACCTATGAACAGGTGGCAGGTAAAGGCGCCAAACAGAAAACTTTCAATAAAATCGAGATCGAAACCGCAGCACACTATGCCTCAGAAGATGCGCATGTGACCTATCGTCTGTTTGAAGTACTGAGCAAAAGACTGCAGGCTTATCCTGAACTGGTCAATATCCTGCACAATATTGAAATGCCTGTAGCCCGTGTGCTGACCAGCATGGAAGAAAATGGCATCCGACTGGATCTGGCTTTCCTGGATCAACTCGGTTGTGAGTTTGCCCAAACCATGCAGAATCTAGAAAATCAGATCACTGAAATAGCCGGTGAAGCGTTTAATGTCAGCTCTCCTAAACAGGTCGGTGAAGTTCTGTTTGACAAACTGGGCCTGAAAGGTGGCAAAAAGACCTCTACCGGTCAGTACAGCACCAGTGAAAGTGTACTGGAAAAGCTGGAACACCCGATTGCTGAACTGATTCTAGAATATCGCGGTCTGTCCAAACTGAAAAGCACCTATACCGATGGTCTATGCAAGCAGGCCAATAATGAGACTCATCGTGTACATACCAGTTATCATCAGGCACTCACAGCCACTGGCCGTTTATCGTCTACTGATCCAAACTTGCAGAACATTCCAATTCGTGCGGAAATCGGACGTCAGATTCGTAAGGCCTTTATTGCGCCCGAAGGTCGTGTCTTACTCGCAGCCGATTATTCACAGATTGAATTGCGTCTGATGGCACATTTATCTCAGGATGATGCGCTAGTAGATGCCTTTAACCATGGACAGGACGTACATCGCCGTACCGCAGCTGAAGTTCTGGGCATCCCGCTCGAAGAAGTAACCAATGATCAGCGTCGTCAGGCTAAAGCCGTGAACTTCGGTCTGCTCTATGGCATGTCTGAATTTGGCCTGACTCGTCAGTTAGGTTTTACTCGTCAGGAATCCCAGGAATATATCAAACAGTATTTCCGTCGTTATCCGGGGATTTATGAATATATGCAGCGTACCCGTCAGGTGGCATTGGAACAAGGCTTCGTTGAAACCATTCTAGGCCGCCGTTTATACACACCTGATATCGATGCCCGTAACATGATGGTCCGCAAAGCCGCTGAACGTGCTGCGATTAATGCACCATTACAAGGTTCGGCTGCAGACATCATTAAAATGGCAATGATTGAGGTTGATAAAATGCTACCTAAAGATCAAGCCAAAATGCTGCTACAAGTGCACGATGAACTGGTATTCGAAGTTGATGAAGCGATTGCAGATGAACTGGCACCTCAACTGGCTGAAGTGATGCAATCTGTGATTGAAATCTCTGTGCCTCTGGTCGTGGAAGTCGGTAAAGGCATGAACTGGGATGAAGCGCATTAATACTAAAGGTCCTTCCTCCTTTTAGGAGGAAGGTTGGGATGGAGGTTATTTAAATTTATAGACCTCACCCTAACCCTCTCCTACAAGGAGAGGGAATTTTCTTGAAATAAAAAAGGACGCCTAAGTGTCCTTTTGATTTGGAATCTGATTAAAGACCGGTTAGCAACACAATTGCCACCTGGTTCATAATCATTTCAATTACGATCAGTGCCAAAATTGCCAGAATTGGAGACAGATCGATCATTCCCATATTCGGCATGATACGGCGGAACGGTGCTAATAATGGTTCTGCAAGTTCTTGAACCACTTCAATATAAGGTGAGCGGGATTGCGTAAACATCACCACCCAGCTCAAAATAATCGTTGCAAAAATCAGGTAACGACAGAAGCGGATCAAATCCTGCATCATGGTGACGAAGGTTAGAATAAGCAAATGGATTGGACCATTTGGCATTCCCCCGGACAAATACATGATGCCAAAAATTTTCAGCAAATACAGCACGACTAAAAGTGCCAGTGCAGCAGTATTCACCCGGCCTTTACCTGCGGTTGGGAAAATACGCCCAAACACATCTACAATTTTAGTCGCTTTGACAGTAGATAGAACGACAGGATTATAAGGACTCACCGCGGCCAATTGCATTAAAAAGCGGAAGAATACGAGCAAAATCGCGACGTTAATGATAATGCCAAAAATTAGCGCAGAATTTGCACCCATACTTGAACGTTCCTAAAAATTAAACTGATAGATTATTTGCTATTGTCACTGAGCTCTTGGGCCAGTTCCTGACTACGTTTTTGCGCAGCAGCAAGCGCTGCCTGAATATTCTGAGAAATCTGCGCGCGATCAAACACTTCCAATGCCGCTTGAGTTGTACCATTCGGAGATGTGACATTCTTACGCAGCTCTGCTGGTGTATTAGAACTGGTGATCGCCATTTGCGCTGCCCCCAAAGCAGTTTGCAATGTCAATGCAGTGGCTACTTTTTCATCCAGACCTAAATTCTTGCCTGCACGAATCATGCTTTCCATCATATAGAAGAAATAAGCAGGTCCTGAACCAGACACAGCAGTTACGGCATCAATCTGAACTTCTGAGTTTACCCAAATTGTCAGGCCGGTAGAAGCCAAAACCTGACTCGCCAGCTCACGGTCTTCTGCACCCACTTCTTCATTAGCAAATAAACCATGTGCACCTGTCTGTACCAGTGCGGGTGTATTCGGCATCACACGGACAATACGGTCAGTGCCCAATAGCGCAGATAGTGTTGCAATCTCGGCACCCGCAACGATTGAAATCACCAGCTTGCCATCAAGTAAACCTTGAAGTGGTTTTAACACACCAGCTAAAACCTGTGGTTTGACTGCAAACAGGACGATATCTGCATCTTTAATAGCAGCAATATTATCATCGGTGACATTCACTGCTTTTTCTGCAAGAAGTAAGCGTACTTTCTCAACCGGATCAGAAACTGTAATACGCGTTGCTGGCAACCCCTGCGAAATCAGCCCGCCGATCAAGGCTTGAGCCATATTACCGCCACCAATAAAACTAATATTACAATTTAAAGCTGCACTCATGTTTAATGCTCGTCGTTGAATTCTAAAGTTGAAGAAACCGAAATGGGTAGCCACCCCCCTGCTTCACAATATGCAGATTGAGCTAACCAAAATCCTTTAGGTGTAAACACGCCTAGCATAACATTATCTGTGCTTAATATTTGAATAGTATGCCGAGTCCAGGGAAATATTTGCGCTTCCTGAATGGCTTTTTTGAGCGGCCAGTGCCCCACCCGGCCATAGAGATGAATTTTTTCACCCCCCTTCCGTTGCCGCAAATACAAGGGTTGTCCTAATAAAGTGGGAGATAATCCTATCTCAGCCCTTTGAATCCCGAATTGACCAGAAGGAAGATGAATCTGATCTTTATTCTGTAAAATGATCTGCTGTTCGGCTACGTTTAGCTGTTGGTCAGCCAGATAAACTTCAGCTTTTAGTCGATGCAACTGCTGCTGATAACGCACATAGTAATAACCCGACCAATGTAGCGCTGCCTGAGCATCTGGTTTCGCTTCGATTACTTCGGCCTGTACACGCTCCACCATGTCCAGAGAGGGACGATATTGTCCCTTGCCTTTCATCCAGACCGAGAGTAACTGGCGCTGCCGTGCTTTGGATAAACTTGAGAGAGGAGATAAATTGAGAATTTCGTCGTTACCACAGAGTTTCAGATCCTGCTCCAATACTTCTTGCAGAATATTTTGTGCATCCTGCATCAGTTCACTAGTACGTGCCAAGGCAGATTGCATTTTCGGGTAACGATGACTTAATACTGGCCATAGCACCTGACGTGCCCAAGCCCTATCATAATGAGTATCCTGATTGGTCGGATCTTCAATATTCTGGATATTTAAATCTGCTGCCCATTGGCAAATCTGCTCACGGGAAATATCCAGCAGTGGCCGCCAAATGGTTAAATCGTGGCGGATATCGATCGCTTTCATCGCAGCCAGACCATCAATCCCTGCCCCAGAAAGTAAGCGCAACATCAAAGTCTCTGCCTGATCCTGCTGATGGTGAGCCAAGACCAGAATTTCATTAGGTTGGAGATGCTGTAGATAAGCTTGATAACGCGATTGGCGAGCCTGAGATTCCAGATTACCACTGGCAATATGGACGGGCTGAATGATGCAAGGAATATTTAGTTGCTGACACTGATGCTGGACAAAAGTGCCCCATTCAGCACTAACACTTTGCAGTTGATGATCAACATAGATCGCGCGGATTTTTTCCGGGCACAAAAAAAACATCAGATGCAGCAACAGCATAGAATCCACGCCGCCACTGCATCCGATTAAAAATTTTGTTTCTACAGGAAATTCCTGCAGTTGCTTTAAGATGCCAGACCTAAATTGTCGCTGCCAAACTTCATTAAACGCTGGTAACGTGCTTCGCATCGTGCTTGTGGTTCCATTGCTTGCAGTTCATTTAAAGCTTCTTTCAGGACTGCTTTCAGTTGGTACATGACTTCATCCGGATCCAGATGTGCACCTTCACCTTCATCAACGACGTATTCAACAATGCCCATCTTTTGCAATTTTTCTGCAGTCAATGCCAAAGCTTCACTGGCCTGTTCGGCTTTTTCTGCAGTTTTCCACAGAATTGAGGCACAGCCTTCTGGTGAAATCACTGAATAAATACTGTGAGAGAGCATCACCACACGATCTGCCACACCAATCCCAAGTGCACCACCGGAACCGCCTTCACCCAGAACAGTGGCAATTACAGGCACTTTCAGATTAGAAAGTTGTGCCAAACTTGACGCAATCGCTTCAGCCTGACCACGCTCTTCTGCACCCACACCTGGGTAAGCACCCATGGTATCAATAAAGGTAAAGACTGGCAGATTAAAACGTTCCGCCATATCTAACAGACGCTGAGCCTTACGGTAACCTTCCGGGTTACTCATGCCAAAATTATGCTGTAATTTTTCACGGGTACTACGACCACGGTGCTGACCCACGATCATCACTGGTTGTCCATCGAAACGTGCCAGACCACCGATCATTGCGCCATCATCACCATAGAGACGGTCGCCATGCAAAGCATCAAATTCAGTGAATATTTCACCTACATAGTCCAGAAATTGTGGACGTTCCGGATGACGAGCAATCTGTACTGTCGTCCATGCTTTTGATGGGGTAGCTTTATTTTTCATAGGTCAACCGTTTTCATCCCTATAAAGGTATTAATTAACAAATTGTTCAGATTGAACCGAGAGCTCGATCTCCCAATTTTTAAACTGCACCTGTTCATCATGCAGTTCAGCAATCAGTAATGGCCATTGTTTGGCATCACCAGAAATGCTGAGCTGCCATTGTTGCGCATTCTTGACCTTAAGTTCAATGGCAGGAAGCATCTCATCGCTACGGCTGTGATTGACCAAAACCGCCAGACGTAACAGCAAACACAGCTGTAAAAGTTTAGTTCCGCCGACTTTCATCACATCATGCTTGGCATCAGCGCGCAATTTACGGCGATGATGTGCGACCAAATGTGACAAATAATTCTGATCTACCTGCGAAAAACCGGCAATGTCAGAATGTTGCAATAAATAGGCACCGTGGCGGTGATAACCGCTATGACTGATCGCCAAACCAATTTCATGCAAATAAGCGGCGCGACGGAGTAAATCACTATCTTCACTATATAGACCAAGATCAGCTGCTACATCATCAAACAGTTTTTGTGCAGTCTGCACTACACGTTCGGCCTGCTTGGCATCGGCATTATAACGACCAATTAAGGCATGAACAGAACGATCACGGATATCTTCATGCTTGAAACGACCCAAGAGGTCATACATCACGCCTTCACGCAATGCGCCATCTGAATAGACCAGATGTGGGATATTCAGTACATCAAATACTGCATATAAAATGGCAATTCCTGCAGGTAAAACTGCACGACGGTCATCTTTCAGACCTTCAAACTCCATGTCCGAAACATGCTTATATTTGAATAATTTATCTTTAAGTTTTTCCAGACCTTCACGGGTGAGCTGTTCTTTATCATTGCTCCAGCCCATATTGACACAGATCTGACGACAGGCTTTGATCGTACCACTCGAACCAACGACTGCATCCCAACCGGCAGATTTATAAGTATTGGCAATGCCTGAAATTTCTTTACGTGCCGCAGTCACTGCCTTATCAAAGGCTTTATGGGTGATTTCACCATCAGCAAAGAATTTCTTGGTAAAAGTCACACATCCCATCTGCACAGATTCGGTATGAATGGGTTCGAATTCTTCCCCAATAATCAGTTCAGTCGAACCCCCACCGATATCTACCACCAGACGACGGCCAGTATTGGCCATGGTATGTGACACACCGAGATAAATTAGACGCGCTTCTTCGCGACCAGCAATAATTTCAATCGGTTTTGGTAAAATTTCAGCTGCTTTCTGAATAAATTCATGACCATTTTTGGCCTGACGCAAAGCATTCGTTGCCACAATCCGTAAACGGTTCGGTTGTACCGATCCCAAGCGTCCGACAAAACGGGCCAGACAAGCCAAACCGCGCTGCTGTGCGGCTTCAGTCAAATTTTTATTTTCATCCAGTCCCGCAGCAAGTTGAACCTTTTCTGACATTGATGCGACTTTTTTCACTTCGCCATGATCCACCCGGGCAATCGCCAAATGAAAACTGTTTGATCCCATATCGATGGCTGCGAGTAATTCTTCATCAATCAAAAAATCAGACATTCTAGAAATAAACCTTTTAAGAATTGTGCTTAGAGTAATTCACAACCATGCAATTTAAAAGCCATTTGTCAGGACAATTTCGCGTAATTATTTTTTTCATTTATAGGACAATTGTATGAGGCGATGGTGACTATCGTGATCATCCATTAGACAAAACAACATTAAAGCTTGAAAATTTACAGATTCCCCTACATTGTTAAAGATGGCTATGTAATACTAATAATTATAGTTATCTTTATAAAATTAATTCTGGAGCACTCCATGTCTGGCAACATCGTAAACACTACTGACGCAAACTTCGAAGCAGACGTTCTTCAATCAGACGTTCCTGTACTGGTTGATTTCTGGGCTGGCTGGTGTGCGCCATGTAAAGCTATTGCCCCTGTACTTGAAGTATTGGCTGATGAATATCAAGGCAAAGTAAAAATTGTCAAAGTTGACGTAACATCTTGCGAACAAACTGCTGTGAATTTCAATATCCGTAACATTCCAGCTTTATTGATGTTCAAAAATGGTGAAGTGGTAGCGACTCAAGTCGGTGCAGCACCAAAATCTAAATTAACTGCATTTATTGATCAAAACATCTAAGCATAAAATGCTCAACTAAAAATACGCGACCAAAGGTTGCGTATTTTTTTCGTCTATAAATTGACAAAAACCCGTTTCTCTCTTATATTTCAACTTCAAGAGATAAAGGATGCTAAATCCTGTCAGTTTCTTACAAGACACATTACATAACATGCCGCTCGGCAATAGAAATTGTTTTCACATTTCTCTTTGAAACAATCAAACAGACCTCTGAATTGTTCTTGTGCAAATTCAATTGCTTTCGTTTGAATGCTTATATGCGGCCGAATGTTACTCCCTTTCTAACCTATACCTTAGAACTTTGATTCTATCTGACCACCTATGAATTTAACCGAACTCAAGAAAAAACCGATTGGCGAACTCATCAAGATTGCCGAGTTTATGGGCCTTGAAGGTATGGCTCGTAACCGTAAGCAAGACATTATTTTTGCCATCTTAAAACGCCATGCGATGAATGGCGAAGAGATTTTTGGTGATGGCGTTCTAGAAATTTTGTCAGATGGTTTTGGCTTCTTACGCTCTGCAGCAGGTTCTTATTTGGCAGGTCCTGACGATATCTATGTCAGCCCATCACAAATTCGCCGCTTTAACCTGCGTACTGGTGACACCATTACGGGAACCATTCGTCCGCCTAAAGAAGGTGAACGTTATTTTGCTTTGCTTAAAGTCAATCAGATTAACTACGATACCCCGGAAAATTCACGTAACAAGATCTTGTTCGAAAACTTGACTCCATTGTTCCCTACTGAACAATTAGTGATGGAACTTGGTAATGGTACGACTGAAGATTTAACTGCACGTGTGGTCGATCTAGTGGCACCAATTGGTAAAGGTCAACGTTCGATTATCGTAGCACCACCAAAAGCTGGTAAAACCATGCTGTTACAAAACATCGCTCAATCGATTGTTCGTAATAACCCTGAATGCTTCCTGATTGTCCTTCTGATTGACGAACGTCCTGAAGAAGTCACCGAAATGGAACGTACTGTTCGTGGTGAAGTGGTCGCTTCTACCTTTGATGAATCGCCTGCCCGTCACGTTCAAGTGGCTGAAATGGTGATTGAAAAAGCTAAGCGTTTGGTCGAGCACAAGAAAGATGTGGTGATTCTGCTGGATTCGATTACCCGTCTGGCACGTGCATACAACACTGTGATTCCTTCATCAGGTAAGGTATTAACTGGTGGTGTAGATGCACATGCACTTGAACGTCCAAAACGTTTCTTTGGTGCGGCACGTAATATTGAAGAAGGTGGTTCACTAACTATCATTTCTACAGCACTGATTGAAACCGGCAGTAAAATGGATGAAGTGATCTACGAAGAATTCAAAGGTACCGGTAACCAGGAAATCACGCTGGATCGTCGTATTGCAGAAAAACGCGTCTTCCCTGCGATGAATATCAAAAAATCGGGTACGCGTCGTGAAGAACGTTTGATGTCCGAAGACAAACTGCGTAAAGTTTGGATTTTACGCAAACTTCTGCATACCCAAGATGAACTGGTCGCGATGGAATTCCTGCTTGACCGCATGAAAGAAACCAAAACCAATGATGATTTCTTTGATCAGATGAAACGCAAAGCGTCGAATTAAAATTATCGGAAAGGTCACCATTCAAGGTGGCCTTTTTTATGGTTGACGTATGTTACACAATGAAACAATGTACTGAGATATCTGTAAACTTATTTTTAAGTTTTTGATTATTAAAATAAACAGATAAATAACTGTATAATTTTTATAAGCTTAATAAGCCTTTCTCCAATCTATATCTTTCAATTAATTGTTATTTTCTGTTAAAAAACCCTTAATTTTTATCGTTTTTTCACTGTTTTTGATGTTCCCCTAGTAGCAATTAAAAATGCGCAGTGATAGCATATTTGCAGACCAGTTAGACTGCTCCTGCGTTGTTAGTCCCTAACACTATTAGGAATAATAAAAGCATATTACAGCCTGACTTTGGTTTTTTTTAATCTCAATTTTTTAGAGAGTGATGCCATGTTATTCAAAAAAATCGCTATTGCTGCTGCAGTTGCTACTACTTTAGCTTTCGTTGGTTGTGCTAAAAAAGCTGACGACGCTGCTGCTGACGCTAACCAAGCTGCTTCTGAAGCTGTAGAAGCTGCTTCTGAAGCTGAAGCTGCTGCTGACGCTGCTGCTGTAGAAGCTACTTCTGAAGTTGCTGCTTCTGACGCTGCTGCTGTTGCTGAAGCTGACGCTGCTGCTGCTGTTGCTACTGACGCTGCTGCTGACGCTACTGCTGCTTCTGAAGCTGCTGCTCAATAATCTTTACGATTATTCAGTACAAAAAAGAGAGCCTTTGGCTCTCTTTTTTTATGTAATAAATAAAAATTTTAGGTATAAAAAAAGCAGATCAATTGATCTGCTCATTCCCCACACGTTGACGGAACTTCTGCCCCGCGCGGAACGTAACAACACGGCGTGCAGAAATCGGAATCTCTTCACCCGTCTTCGGGTTACGGCCTGGACGTTGGCGCTTATCACGTAACTCAAAGTTACCGAAACCCGATAATTTTACTTGTTCGCCCGAGATTAGCGCTTGGCTAATCTCGTCGAAAAACAACTCGACCATTTGTTTAGCTTCACGACGGTTTAAACTCGTGAGCTCACTTAAATGATCAGCCATTTCTGCTTTTGTTAATGCTGTCATGAAGCCCTCAATGTCGCTTGGTAAGTGTTTTCCAACACCTGAAGGATATTATCCATACCTGATTTAATTTCAGCATCTTCCAGTGTACGGCTTGGATGCTGCCAGAGAAGTGCAAATGCCAGTGAGCGTTTCCCTTCTTCTACTCCTTGTCCAGTGTACACATCGAACAACCATGTCGAGCCTAGAAGCTCTCCACCTGTTTTTTCGATAAGTCCCTGAATTTCGCTAACATTAATCTTATCACTAATTAAAAGCGCAATATCACGTCGAACCGATGGAAAACGTGATAATTCTGTAAAATTAGATACATAAGTTTGCAAAACAGCCGATTGATCTAATTCAGCGACCCAAGTCGTCGCCAAATCGAGCTCGTCTTCAAGTGAGGGATGTAAACGACCTAAATAACCAATTGACTGACCATTCACTAAAATTTCAGCAGATTGACCAGGATGTAACCAGCTACGTTCAGAACGTACATATTCCACATTCAGACGCGCAGCTGCCAGAATTTCCTCAATATCACCTTTGAAGTCAAAGAAATCCATTGACTGCGCTTTACCATGCCAAGTTTCAGGCGTACGTGAACCAGTAGCAATCAAGGCAAAAGTTGGAATCTGTTTCAGATCATGAATTGAAGCCGCATCCTGATAATCAAATCGCAAACCGAGTTCGAAGAAACGTACACGGTTCTGCTGACGGTTAACGTTGTACTGTACGCATGGAATCAGGCTAGACAGTAAAGTTGAACGCATCACCGCCAAATCGCTTGAAATTGGGTTCGCCAAAGCTAATGGATTGACTTCTGGATTTAACTGTTTTTCCAGTTTCAGGTCGGCAAAACTGAAGCTGATCGCTTCCTGATAACCCAAGGTTACGGCTGTTTGACGAAGCTGAGTCAGTTCGAATTGGTCTTCATATTTCGCCAGTTTCACATCGATCACAGGCAAGCTGATTTGAATATTGTCATAACCGTGAATACGGGCAACTTCTTCAATCAGGTCTTGGTAAATTGCCATGTCATAACGGTGTGACGGAGGAACCACTGACCACTGACCTTCAGCTTTTACAGTGACGCTACAGCCTAAACGCGTTAAAGCATCTGTAATGAAATCTGATTCAACTGTATAACCTAATAGTTGATCGACCTGCGCTTGTTCTAACTCAATCGCTTCACGCTTTGGTAACAGCTCTGTTTTTTCAGCTACAATAATTGGACCAAACTCACCGCCTGCAAGCTCAGCAATCAACTGAGAAGCACGATGCATTGCAATCATAGGCAATTCGAAATCGACACCACGTTCATAACGTTGTGACGCATCAGTATGTAGACCGAAACGACGGGCACGGCCAGCAATATGCAATGGCGCGAAGAATGCTGATTCTAGGAAGATTTCAGTAGTTTCATCAGTTACTGATGAAGACAAGCCCCCCATAATCCCTGCAATCGCTAATGCTTTTTCAGCATCTGCGATCACCATCACGTCGTCTTGCAGTTCAACTTCCTGTTCGTTAAGCAGAACAAGTTTTTCACCTGCTTTGGCTTGACGTACATGCACTGAACCCTGAACCTTGCCACCATCAAATGCATGCAGAGGTTGACCCAGTTCCATTAATACATAGTTAGTGATATCGACCAAAATGCTGTGTTGACGGATGCCAGCACGTACTAAAGCTCGTTCCATCCACTCAGGGGTTGGTGCTTTGGTATTGACGTTTTTGATCACACGACCGAGGTAACGTGGACAACCTTCAGTTTCAACAACGACTTGCTTTTGATCGGCGATGGTTGCAGCTACTTCTTTAATTTCAGATGGAGTTACCGGCAACTGGTTAATCACACCAATTTCACGTGCGATCCCGCGAATGCTGAAACAGTCACCACGGTTCGGGGTGATGCTGATATCAATCACGTTGTCATCAAGGTCTAAATATTCACGAACATTTACACCGACTGGTGCATCTGCAGGAAGCTCTAACAGACCATCAATTTTGTCTTCAAGATCGATTTCTGAAGCGCCACATAGCATACCTTGTGATTCAACACCACGCAGTTTGCCTTTCTTGATTTTAAAATCGCCTGGTAATACTGCACCGATAGTGGCTACGGGCGCTTTCATACCGGCACGTACGTTAGGTGCACCACACACGATTTGCAAAGGCTCACCTGAACCAATGTTTACAGTGGTAACACGTAAACGGTCTGCATCCGGATGCTGTTCGACTGTCAGGACTTCACCAACAACCACACCTGTAAACGGTTTTGCCGCAGGTGCAATTTCATCCACTTCAAGACCAAGCATAGTCAGTTGGTCAGACAGTTTTTCGCTATCGATGGCTGGGTTAACCCATGTGCGCAGCCAATTTTCGCTAATTTTCATTTATAAAAACCTGTAATTTCAATCTCTAGAATCCCCCTCTGACTCCCCCTTTTTCAAAGGGGGAGAACTCCTATCTTTTCTCAGAGTCCCTCTCCTTTTTTAAAGGAGAGGTTAGGAGAGGATTAAATAAAAGTTTTAAGCAAACTGGCGTAAGAAACGCACATCGTTTTGATAGAACATACGCAGGTCATTAATGCCATAACGCAACATTGCAAAACGTTCTACACCTAAACCAAATGCAAAGCCTTTGTATTTGTCTGGATCAATGCCCGCAGCGCGAAGTACATTTGGATGCACCATACCGCAACCCAAAACTTCTAACCATTTGCCACGCTCATCCATAATGTCCACTTCAGCACTTGGCTCAGTGAACGGGAAATAAGACGGACGGAAACGCACTTTCAAATCTTTTTCGAAGAATTCGTTTAGCAGGTTTACCAATAAACCTTTTAATTCAGCAAAGCTGGTATTTTCAGCAACGTATAAGCCTTCGATCTGATGGAACATTGGTGAATGTGTCTGGTCAGAGTCACAACGGTATACACGGCCTGGGCACACGATACGAATTGGTGGCTGCTGGGTTTCCATGGTACGAATCTGCACACCTGAAGTATGCGTACGCAATAGATGGTTTACATCAAAGTAGAAAGTGTCATGCATGGCACGTGCAGGGTGATGGCCTGGAATATTCAATGCTTCGAAGTTGTGATAGTCATCTTCAACTTCTGGACCAGTCGCTACTGTGAAACCTGCTTTGGTAAAGAATTGACAGATACGTTCTTGTACTTGGGTCACTGGGTGGATGCTGCCCACCTGTTGGCCACGACCGGGCAAGGTAATATCAATTGTTTCACTAGCAAGCTTTTGCTCTAGTGCAGCTTTTTGCAGTTCAGCCTGACGTTGTGTCAAAGCACTAGTGATGGCTTCACGAACTGCATGAATTTGTGCCCCGAACGCTTTACGTTGTTCAGGATCCATTTTCCCCAGCGACTTAGATTGTTCCGCGAGCTGGCTTTTTTTCCCCGTAAATTGCACTCGTACTTGATCAAGTGCAGCAAGGTCTTGAGCTGCTGCAATCGCAGCGAGCGCTTCAGTGGTCAGGGCTTCCAGTGACATAGTAACTCTCAAAGCAACAGGTTAGAAATATTTTTAAAAACCCCATATTCTAACAGTTTTTAGGCGAGTTGATGAAGTGCGCTTTTAATGAAAATTAGAATAGCATCATGAATTATAAAAAGTATAAGATAAACATAATATCAATCAGATCAAATCACTATGGCACTCGATCAAATTTGGAAACAGCAACTGACCCTCGTCACTTATGGCAATGAGTTTTTAACTCAGGATCTCAGTTTCAGCCGCTGGCTGAATCACTCCATTTTTAATCAGCACCATTTAACTTTCCGTGATCTGATTTCCCAGCATTTACTGGCACAGCACTTTCAAATCTGGCTAGAAGGACTGAAAAAACAAGGGGTTCGTCGTATTAGTCTGCATTCTTCACATTTACTGGAAGATGAAAATAACCCTAATGCCAATGTCGAACTGGTTCCTTTGGCTCATGTGATTATCAGTCATCATGCTCAAGGTAAAACCGCCTGGATGATCGGTAAGGAACTGGCTGAATGGTATACCGCTGATAATGATTATGAAGCACCGGAAGCCCAACAGTCGCCTTTACGTCATGAAGTATTCTGGCGTTATGAACTGAATAATAAACTGGCCAAAAGAATTGATGCTGATCTGGTACAACCAAACTGGGATGATATTCATACCTATACCGAACAGGAATTATTTGAACATCATTTAGCTCAAGGATTCACTGAGCCTGCTTATACTGGTTTGCCTTATTACGATACTACCCCAACGATTCAGTCTCATGCAGAAAATCCGAGTCATCTTGCTTTAATACCAACGGATTATTCATCTGATTATGCTCATCAGACCTTGTACCGTCTGGATGCATTAAGTGATTTTATTCAGACGAAGATTCAACACCCTTATAACGATGATGGTCAGGTACTGAATCCAGAGCAGCAATTAAATCTGCGCCACTTTGCACAAAAAATCGATGAAATCAGTGCCAAGTTTATTGTGAAAGTGGCCAATCATTATAAAACTGCACAACTCACTCCTAAAGTGGCGCCTGATCCTTTTGCGGGCATGAATACTGAAGATCGCGCGGTTAAAGTCTCTAAAGCTGAACGACCACAAAGTCATCATAAAACCGGTGCTTCAAGTGTGATCAAACTGATTCTGATCACGATTGTGATCTGTCTGATTGGCTACTATTTCGGGCTTTAATAAAATATATTGTCTATAATAAATAATCACTTTGGCTTGGTGGAGAATTAATCTCCACCAAATCAATAAATAAATGATTTAAAAAATCAAAGATCCCACTGATTTTATTTAAGCATAAAAAAAAGACCGCTTTTAGCGGTCTTTTTTCTAAGTCATAAAGACTTATGCAGCCAACGCATCTTTAGCTTTAGAAGCTAGAGCTGCAAACGCAACTGCGTCATGCATAGCGATGTCAGCAAGTACGCGACGGTCGATGATAACCTGAGCTTTTTTCAAGCCAGCGATCATACGGCTGTACGATAAACCGTTTTGACGTGCACCAGCGTTGATACGCGCAATCCATAGAGCACGGAATTGACGTTTCTTCTGACGACGGTCACGGTAAGCGTATTGACCAGCTTTGATTACCGCTTGGAACGCTACGCGGTAAACGCGTGAACGAGCACCATAGTAACCTTTAGCGCGAGCAAGAATTTTTTTGTGACGGCGATGAGCCTGTACACCACGTTTTACACGAGCCATTTATAATCTCCTTAGATGTACGGGCACATACGACGAACTGAAGCAACGTCACTTACGTGAACCATTACACAGCCGCGCAATTGACGAATACGCTTAGCAGATTTTTTGGTCAAAATGTGGCGTTTGAACGCTTGTTTACGCTTAAAACCGTTAGCAGTCGCTTTGAAGCGTTTAGCTGCACCACGGCGAGTTTTCATCTTAGGCATAACAACCTCTTTTGAACACCTGTTCGGCACGTCTGCACCATTGCAAGAACGCCCTGCAGGTAAGGGAGCCGATATTCTAATGCATCTTTGCTTAAAACAAAAGCACTAGTCTTTTTTTCTTGATGAATCTGCAAACTTAGCATTTTTTACGATAAGAATTGAATGATGAATTTATATACTGCTTGCGATATCACTTTATAATTTGTCAATTTTTTCAGTTGCAGCTCTTTATGCACATTCAGCCCGATGCGTTTGCCGCACTCCGTTATCGAGACTTTTCTATTGTTACCTTAAATCAGTTTTGCCTGACTTTAGCCATTCTGATTCAGGAAATTATTGTTGCCTATTCTCTATATCAGATTACCAAAGACCCGCTAACCTTAGGACTGATTGGTCTGGCAGAAGCCATTCCTTTTATTTCCCTCTCCTTATGGGGCGGATATGTCGCGGATCGCTTTAATAAACAGACTATTATGAAAATCTGTTTATTTTTCGCCATTCCGATGCCTCTCATTCTCTGGTCACTGTTTCATTATCACGGCTTGGGAAACCTCGGCACCAGTCAATTATCTTGGGGAATTTATGCTGTCATTTTCTGTCTGGGTACCATTCGTGGCTTTTATAATCCTTCAGCAACTTCACTGAAACCCTTTCTGATTCCACGTGCACTCTATGCCAATGGTGCAACCTGGACCACAATTGGCTGGCAAAGTGGGGTAATTATCGGACCAATGCTCGGTGGTTTTATGCTGGCATTTTTAGGTCGGGAAACCAGTCTTCTAACTGTCGCAGTACTGGTCAGCATCTGTTTTATTCTGATTAACTTACTGCAAAAGCGCGATTTTCCTAAAATTGAAACTGAAAATGTCCTGCATAGTCTGGGCGATGGTTTCCGTTTTATCTGGAACAGCAAAATTGTACTGTGGTCGATTTCCCTAGATCTGGTTTCGGTACTGTTTGGTGGGGTGATTGCCCTCTTACCGATTTTTGCAGAGGATATTTTAAAGGTTGGCCCGGAAGGTTTGGGGTATTTACGGGCTGCCCCGTCCATTGGCGCACTGATAACCATGATTGCCCTAACCCGCTTTCCGCCTACGCAACATGCCTGGCGTAATATGCTGCTTGCAGTCGCAGGTTTCGGTGTCTTTACCTTGCTATTCGCTTTTTCCAACTCGATGTGGCTATCTCTGTTTGCTCTTGCCATGACTGGTGCATGTGACAGTATTTCAGTAGTGATTCGCCAGACGATTTTACAGATTTACCCACCCGATAATATGCGTGGTCGGGTTGCTGCAGTAAACGGCATGTTTGTCTCATCCAGTAATGAACTGGGTGCTTTTGAGTCTGGTCTGGCTGCGAAATATATGGGCACGATTATGGCTACAGTGTTTGGTGGCAGCACGACCCTACTGGTGGTTGCCATCAGCTGGGCGAGAACCAAGGATCTGTTTGGAGTTGATATTACCAAAGGGACTGAAAAGTAATTTTTAGTTCTGATGCACGTAGGATCTTTAATCAGGAAAATCCTGCGCGCTAATGATGAATACAAATAAAAAGAGGCTTTATGCCCACTGCTGTCCCATAGTTTGCTTTAAATAAAAAAACCTGAGCCCTAACAGTTAAAATATGAGTGCAAACAAACACTTTAACGACCAGGATTCAGGTTTTGTCACATCAGAATACCGTATTTCATGAGCTAATTAAACCTGTTGTGCGACAGGATTTTGAACAACTTGCTAAAGTACACCATGTTGGACAGAAATTTAGAGCAGCTTCCCGGTGGGATCAGTTTATTGCCATATTGATGTCTCAATTCTCTTGTAGGCAAAGTCTGAGAGATATTCAATCCAATTTGGAGTGCCAACAGGAAAAGCTAAGTCATCTCGGAGCAAAGTCTATTCCCCGAAGCACGCTGGCACGAATCAATGAGCAGCAGCCTGCTGCCTTGTATCAACAGCTATTTTACAAGTTGCTTAAATACTATGAACACTCAAAAGTCGCTCATAAATTTCGCTTTAAGAATCCCTTGTATTCCTTGGATGCCAGTCATATTGACCTGTCGCTTTCCTTATGTGAATGGGCCAAAGTTCACGACTCAAAAGCCAGCATGAAACTCAGTATAGGATTGAATCACAGCAATGATATTCCTGAGTTTGTTGCAGTTGAAAATGGCAAAGAAAATGACATGGTACAAGGCCGCAAATTCCAGTTTCCTGCTGGCAGCATTGTAGTTTTTGATAAAGGCTATGTCGATTACCAATGGTATGCAAATCTGACTGCTCAAAACATTGGATTTGTCACACGTTTTAGGCCTAAATCTGTGTATCAGGTGATCCAGCAACATCCAGTGCTTGAATCCAAAGGTATTCTAAAAGATGAAACCATTCAGCTGAATAGCGCACATGCCCTAAAAAGAAAAGCCCCAGTGTTAAGAAGAATTGAATATAGAGATCAGCAAAGTGGCAAGCACTTTAGCTTTCTCAGCAATAACTTTCATTTAGCCGCCTCCACCATTGCGGCGATTTATAAAGATCGTTGGAAAGTTGAGCTGTTCTTTAAGGCGATTAAGCAGAATCTCAAATTAAAAGCGTTTCTAGGCCGCAGCAGGAACGCAATTCAGACACAAATCTGGATTGCGATGATCGCCTATTTATTGGTGAGTTTCGCTCAACATTTAGGAAAAACAGGTTGGACAGTTCAACGTTTACTCAGAATAATTCAAGTGAATTTGTTTGAAAGAAGAACTTTAAAAGCTTTATTTTCACCCGATAAAATACCCATAAAACAAGAGGAAGCTCATTTGAGCTTCCTCTTGTGAAAAATTGTGGGACAGCAATGGCTTTATGCCTCTTTTTTTAAAACATCGCATACGCCCAATAGACAAACAGATAACGTCCAATTTTGGCAATACTGACTATCAAGATAAAACGGGTAAAATTTTCCTTGAGCAAGCCGGCAATTAACGTAATTGGATCGCCAATAATCGGCACCCAGCTCAGCAATAATGACCAATAACCATATTTCTGATAAGTACGTTGAGCTTTAAGCATCTGCTGCTCAGAGACTGGAAACCACTTTTTATGCTTATATTGTTCAATCTTGAATCCCAGATACCAATTCACACAGGAACCCAAGATATTTCCAGCACTTGCGATCATGATGAGCAAGGCCGCCGAATAGCTCCCTTGCCATAATAAACCCAGCAAAACCGCTTCCGACTGCAGCGGTAATAAAGTGGCTGCACCAAAAGCGGCAAGAAAGAGCAGAAACAGGGACATCCCGAGACTAACGGCTTAAACCCAGTTTTTTCTTGGCTTTAAGATATTCCCAATTAGCCCAGACTATAGCCATAACCATGACCAAAATACGTGACCATTGATATTTCTGGGTAATCGGCTCAAGAGCTGTATTTAAAATCTGACGATCTTTGGTATTCAAGGCACTGATCACCTGATCCACATGCACAATTTCAGCAACGAACAGCAGCAGACAAGCTGCGATACCGAAAATAATACTCCAGTAAATTCGAGGATTCGTTTCCACGATTTTAGTAAAGTTCAGGAAAAAATCTTTCATATACTCACCCAATAAAAAACCACCCAAAGGTGGTTTAATCTACTTTTATCTAGTTTAGCACAAAGGCCAGACTTATCTGACCTGTATTGCTAACGCTCTTTGCACCGCTGGACGCGCAGTCAGGCGTGTCACATATTCCTGTACTT
The DNA here is from genome assembly GCF_058599385.1 of Acinetobacter sp. CAU_H_60. Classification (NCBI taxonomy): domain Bacteria; kingdom Pseudomonadati; phylum Pseudomonadota; class Gammaproteobacteria; order Moraxellales; family Moraxellaceae; genus Acinetobacter; species Acinetobacter sp. CAU_H_60. The sequence continues at coordinate 2,497,875 of NZ_CM178653.1, forward strand.
CCGGATAATCAGCCAGATCAATCTGCTGCCATTCATGACGTAGCACCCATGGCAAAATAGCCATATCCGCAATCGAATACTCACCAGCTACATATTTCTGACCAATCAGCTGTTTGTTCAGAACCCCGTATAGACGCTTGGTTTCATTGACATAGCGATCAGTGGCATACGGGATACGCTCAGGAGCAAAACGGCTAAAGTGATGATTTTGCCCCAGCATTGGACCCAAGCCACCCATTTGCCACATTAGCCATTGCTCAACTTCAACACGTTGCTGCTCATCATCCGGATAAAACAGGCCGGTTTTACGACCCAAATATTGCAGAATCGCGCCAGATTCAAAGACTGAAATCGGTTCACCACGCGGGCCATCCTGATCCACAATCGCAGGAATTTTGTTATTTGGAGAGATACGTAAAAAATCAGGTTGAAACTGGTCATTTTCCAGAATATTGATCGGGAAAATTTTATACTCCAAGCCCATTTCTTCTAATGCGATGGTAATTTTATGGCCATTGGGCGTTCCCCAATAATAGAGATCAATCATGTTATTACCTGTTACCTTTTCGTTTTTACATGACATTATTGAAATTTGATCTAGTTATAGCATGATTTAAAGCCTTACTTCCGCATATTTTGTTATCGATTCAGCAGTAAAATCGCTAAATTCAAAGCATTATTTTTAGCTCAAGATGGGTTCAAATATTTTTAAATCTTGAGGCTTGAAAAGCTTCGCCTCAATCCTATATTAGAAATAGAGCAATGATCTATTCAGGAGATTGTTTCTAATCACTGAGTTCATATTGAAGAATTGCATGTTGTTTAAAAAAACTTTTCTGAGATCAGGAGGTAAGATCAATGAGCAATTTTAGTCTTAGCCCACTATTCCGTCGTAGTATCGGTTTTGACCGCTTTAATGACCTTTTTGATTATGCAATGCAAAGTGAGGCACCGAACTATCCACATTACAACATTGAAAAAACCGGTGACAACAATTACCGCATTGTGGTTTCTGCTGCCGGATTCAATGAAGACCAGCTAGAGATCAATCTGGAAAATCAGGTTCTGACCATTAGCGGTAAAGCGGTGGAAGAAAATTCAGATACGACTGTGGAATTCCTGCATAAAGGCATCGCCCACCGTTCATTCAAACTGTCTTTACGTCTGGATGAACATGTAGAGGTACAACAAGCTGAATTTGAAAATGGTTTATTGAAAATCGAATTGCAGCGCAATGTACCGGAAGAAAAATTGCCTCGTCAGATTCCGATTGGCAAAAAACTGTTAGCTGAAAAAAATGAATCTAACGAGCAGCAAAGCTAATCACCTGCCAAAAGAAAGACCCGAATGGGTCTTTCTTTTTTAGGACAGAATCCTTAAGCTTGAAAGTGTTCAATTTTCACTCATTATAAAAATAATAATATGAGCACATCAGATATTATTCTGTTTCATCAAAGTGCCCAGACGATGAAACATATGGGACTTCTCCTTCTTTGCTATCCCATTGGAATTTTGATGACCTTATACCTTCATACTCCAGATCCTCCTTCCAGTTTTATTCGAGGATTGGTATTTTTATGGCAGGAGTCTCCAAGCTTTTATGGCTATATGCTGGGTTTCCTGATGCTATCGCTCTTGGTATATAGCATTAAACTAAAAATCACCTCGCGGACAATTTATTACACTTTGGCAGGTTACCGGATCAGCCTGTGTTTATATCGTGAAGCCGTCCATTATAGCTTTATCAATCCTCAATATGATTCAATTAAAGCCCGTACCAAACGTTGGCTAACCAGACTTCCCGCTCATCAAATTAATCAGCGGGATGGCACTCTCGATTTTATTCTTTGTCAGCCCAGTTGGCGCGACCGACTCTGTTTAAGATTATTCCGGATTCATTTATCGATGTTTTCCCGCCAGCAAGCCAAGGAAATTATTCAAGCCATGTACAGTGCTTGGAATTTAAGATCATAAAGGCTGATTCAAAAGCAATTTTAATCATGAAGTTTAAGCTGAAAGAAATTTATCTCATCAGATTTCAAAGCGCGGATTCAAATCCCAAGTGCGACACATTTGTAGTTAGTTGAAAAAGTTACGTGTATTAGAATCATTAGACTTTTTCAACTCGCAATTGGAAAGCACACAATGAAGCAATACACCCAACTTTCTCAAGAAGAAAGATACGAAATTTATGCTGCCTTGAAAAGTAAATCTTCAATCTCTACTCTTTCCAGAGAGCTTGGTCGTTCCAGATCAACCCTCTATCGTGAGATCAAAAGGAATACAGGGGAACGCGGCTATCGGGCTAAACAGGCTGATCGGTTTTCAAGTCAACGACGATACCGTTCTTCATCTCAGATGACAGACTTCGCCATATTTTACATCCGTTATCTGATTGCTCTGGATTGGTCGCCTGAACAGATTTCCGGGGCATTGAAACAACGTGGCTGGCTAGATGTCCCATCACATGAGTGGATCTATCAGTACATCTATCAGGATAAATCTAAGGGTGGAGAACTGCATCAACATTTAAGACACCAGAAAACCTATCGCAAGCGGGGTTATAAAAACACAGACCGTAGAGGCCAACTGGTTGATAGAACAAGCATTCACTGTCGCGACGAGGTCATAGACAAGCGTCAACGTCTTGGTGATTTTGAAGGTGATACCGTGATAGGCAAGAATCATAAGGGGGCATTATTAACCCTGGTTGATCGCAAGAGTCTGTATCTACATATCGCTCATTTGGGGAAAACTAGAACCTCAGCTAAAACGATCACGTGTGCTTTAGAGTGTTTGCGCCACAGTCATGCATATAGTGTGACCTTTGATAATGGCAAGGAATTCTCAGAGCATTGGCGGATAAAGGAAGCAGGTATAGAAACTTACTTTGCAGATCCGTACAAGTCGATTCAACGTGCCAGAAATGAAAATAGCAATGGTCTGATCAGGCAATATCTGCCAAAATCCTCATCGTTTGATGATGTTTCAAAAGAACGGATAGAACAGATAGAATCTGCTCTAAATAATCGCCCCAGAAAGACACTGGGATGGTATACGCCCAGTGATGTTATGGCTGGTTTTTATACTGTTGCACTTGCCGCTTGAATCCGCCAAGGATAAAAAGCAGTTATTAAAAAATGGTGTTCTGGTTGGGACTTTCCCCTATCACCACATATAGTTGATTTACATAAAATTTCGGCTATGCTTTTCTGAAACAGAATAAAACATTCAATAAATACCATAGATAAAAAAATCTGCCGTAGGTGCACTATGAATTATGTCCGTCGCAACGCCCTAAGTCCATTCATGCTATTGGGCTTGCTCTTCTTTTTATTGATTGTCATTTTACTGCTATTGTTTGGCTGGCCACATTATAAAGTTTGGAAACAAGGGATGGATGGTCAGGCAGCATTGGCTGAAGCAGAACAATCTAAAATGATTCAAGTGCAAGTTGCAAAAGCGGAACTGGAAAGTGCCAAACTGCGTGCAGAAGCTATTAAACTCGTTGGGCAGGCAGCTAAAGATTATCCTGAATATCGCAAGCAGGAATTTATTGGTGCATTTGGTGAAGCCCTACGTGAAGGTCGTATTCAACAAATAATTTATGTACCCACTGAGGCCAATATTCCGATTGTAGAAGCAGGAAAATCCTACCCTATTCAATAAAAAATTAAGTTACCTCATAAAAAAGCCCTGCAAATGCAGGGCTTTTTTCATCAAGAGATGCTTACTTTTTCTTTTTAGGACCAAGCAGCATACCCATTTGACGACCTTCCATTTTTGGCGCTTGTTCAACTACACCATATTCAACGACGTCTGCTTCAACTTTTTGCAGTTGAGCCAGACCCAGTTGTTGGTGAGCCATTTCACGACCACGGAAACGCAGGGTAATTTTTACCTTGTTTCCTTCTTCAAGGAATTTGATGATTGCACGTAATTTTACGTTGTAATCACCTACATCTGTCGCAGGACGTAGCTTGATTTCTTTCACCTGGACTTGATGTTGTTTTTTCTTCGCTTCTTTCTGCTTTTGTTTCAGATCAAACAAATGCTTATTGAAGTCCATGATTTTGCAAACAGGTGGCTCAGCATTGGCTACGATCTCAACAAGATCAAGCTCAACATTTTCTGCTGCGCGCAATGCTTCCGCAAGGCTTACAATACCTTTTTGCTCACCATTTTCGTCTACAAGACGAACTTCTTTAGCACGAATTTCATCATTCAAGGCAGGACGGTTTGATTTATTACCGCCCTGTTGATTACGGTCAGGCTGTTTAATCGCTGTTACTCCACAATGTACCGGCCGCGTTCGGCAACGGCTGCTTTTACTAAGTCAACGAAAGCATCGATTGACATAGTACCCAAATTTTTTCCTGAGCGGGTACGGACATTCACCGTACCTTCCTCTACCTCACGGTCCCCAAGTACCAATAAGTAAGGAATACGCTCTAAAGTACGTTCACGAATCTTAAAGCCGATTTTCTCATTTCTCAAGTCAGAAATTGCACGAATTCCGTTTTCTTTAAGTTTCGCGACGACTGACTCACAAGCCTCGGCTTGAGCATCAGTAATATTCATGACACACGCTTGCACTGGTGATAACCAAGGTGGCATAAAGCCCGCGTAGTGCTCAATCAGTATACCAATAAAACGTTCGAAACTGCCAAGAATTGCACGATGCAACATTACAGGCTGATCACGATCGTTGTCTTCAGTAACATAAGAGGCATCCAGACGTTCTGGAAGGTTGAAGTCACATTGAATGGTACCACACTGCCAGATTCGGCCTAAGCAGTCTTTCAATGAGAATTCGATCTTCGGACCGTAGAATGCACCTTCACCTGGTTGTAAATCCCAATCTAGGCCAGCAGCATCTAAAGCATCTGCCAAAGATTTTTCTGCCATATCCCAAAGTGCATCATCACCCACACGTTTTTCAGGACGTGTAGATAACTTCATTTGTACTTCTTCAAAGCCAAAATCTTTGTATACGTCTAGTGTCAATTTGATAAAGTCTGCAACTTCAGTACCGATTTGTTCTTTAGTACAGAAAATATGCGCATCATCTTGGGTAAAACCACGTACACGCATGATGCCGTGTAAAGAACCCGATGGCTCGTTACGGTGACATGAACCAAACTCCGCTAAACGGATTGGAAGATCACGATATGATTTTAAGCCCTGGTTGAACACTTGCACGTGACAAGGACAGTTCATCGGTTTCACGGCATAGTTACGGTTCTCTGAATGAGTCGTAAACATGTTTTCAGCATAGTTTGCTGCGTGACCTGATTTTTCCCAAAGCGTGAAATCCACCACTTGTGGTGTACGGATTTCAAGATAGCCATTTTCTTGCTGAACTTTACGCATGTATTGTTCAAGCACTTGATAAATGGTCCAGCCGTTCGGATGCCAGAACACCATACCTGGTGCTTCTTCCTGCATGTGGAACAGGTCTAAAGCTTTACCAATTTTACGGTGATCGCGTTTTTCAGCTTCTTCAATACGTTTGATATAAGCTGCAAGCTGTTTCTTATCAGCCCAGGCTGTACCATAAATACGTTGTAGCTGTTCGTTCTTCGCATCACCGCGCCAGTAAGCACCAGAGATTTTAGTCAGCTTGAATGATTTTAAGAATTTGGTATTTGGTACGTGCGGACCACGGCACATATCCAGATAGTCCTGATGGTAGTACAGGCCCATTTGAGTTTCTTCAGGCATATCTGCGATCAGGCGCAATTTGTATTCTTCACCACGGGCTGTGAATTCTGCAATCACTTCATCACGTGGAGTCATTTTTTTCACGACGTCATAGTCTTGATCGATGAGCTTTTTCATACGCTCTTCAATCGCAGCCATGTCATCTAAAGTAAATGGACGTGGCATCCAGATGTCATAGTAGAAACCTTCTTCAATGACTGGACCAATGACCATCTTTGCTTCTGGGAACAATTGCTTAACGGCATGACCCACCAAGTGTGCGCAAGAGTGACGAATAATTTCGACACCTTCTTCATCTTTAGGCGTGATGATGTGTAAGGTTGCGTCTTCAGTAATCAGATCGCACGCGTCCACTAGACGATCGTTTACACGACCTGCAACGGTATTTTTTGCAAGACCAGGACCGATGCTTTGAGCAACTTCCATCACAGATACGGCGTGATCAAACTGTTTTTGATCGCCATTTGGCAAAGTGATAATTGGCATATGAAATCCTTAAGGAGTGATGCCCCGTACCATGGAGCATGTCACCGCGAGATTATGATCGAGGGAGAACCTCAAAAGATAAAAACGGTGGATAAATAAAAAATCGCCTAGAATTTTACACGGCTTGAGCCAATGATTAAACCTTTTCCCTAATAAAAATAGGATTTATCACCAAAAAGTTCTTTTGAGCTGCAACGAGTTAAGATCATTATTCGCTCAAGAATTATTTATTCTCTAAAGGTTTGCCACGCTTCAAATTGCCTTTCGATATAGACATACAATTGAGAAAACTGGGGAATGATGGCTTCGCTTTGGGTCGGTCTTAAAAACACATAATCATCGACTTTCAGTTCGCAAGATTTCGATACCAGAACCATTTCCTGATTGCTACTGCGTCCATATAAAATATGCGGCTGGCTTTTTTCTGGAAAATAATAGTCCGCCTGCCAGTAGCCACCATAAATAAATAATGCTTTATACTGATGCGGTAGATAATTAAATACTTCCAGACCGGGAATCTGGCCATAAGGCAGCACTTTTAAAATCGGAGTGGCGATCCACAAGGCAGATTTTAAAGCAGAGAGATTGTCCAGATCGAAATCGCTGGGTTTAAGTAGCATGGAACCAAAAGCCAGATCATTACAGACACTCTGCTGGCAATGCTGCATAAAGGTCGGACTGCCGCCACCGTTAAAACATAGGTTTTCATGCCATAAATCAGGAAATTGCTGCAGCGTCATCTTGAATTGTTGATAAATCTGCTGTGATTGCTGATAACTTTTTTCAGGACTTTTGAGAATCTTTGGCAGTTTGGCTACATGCGCATCATAGCCCATTAATCCGGAAAATTTTAGATTCAGAGGATGCTGCTGAATCAGCTTGAGTAGGGCTACAAACTGTTCCTGACTGCTTACTCCTCCGCGATGCAGCCCCACATCAATTTCAATATTTATATTCAGGCAGAAATTCAGGTTTTGGGCGAGTTGCAGATACTGCTCCAGCCGTGCCTGACTATCGATCAGCCATTGAATATTTACTTGAGGATTTAAGTCCATTTGACCAAACCAGCTTTGATAAAAGCGCTGCGCTGCATGAACCGGCATTGGCTTACCGAGTAGAATGTCCGCTTGCTCAAATACTCCGATAATTTCCCGAAGATGTGGCAGATGAAATACCATAAAACGCTGGGTATTCAGCTTTTCACTGGCTAATTGAAGCAACTCAGTACTGGACAGAGATTTCACCACCAGACGAGGCTTTAACTGCGGAGGTAGTTTTGCCTGCACAACATCCAGATTATGCTGATACTGAACCAAATCCAGAATCAGTTGTGGTGTACCTGTACCCTGCTGTTTTAGGTCTTGAGTCAGTTGCTGAAAATAAGTTGATCGCATCTTCTACTCCTGCTACTTAGCCAGAAACAGTTGTTTCAAGTAGGGATTCAGCCATTTTTGCTGCGGATCCAGCTGCTGACGTAGCGCTATAAATTCAGGCCATTTTGGATATAAATCGCGCAGTGATGCAGCATGCATGCTATGCAATTTGCCCCAATGCGGTCGCCCCTGATATTTCTGAAAAATCAGTTCAATTAGATTAAAAATGACATGATAATCCTGCTTATGAAACTGATGGATAGAAATTGAAACTGAATCCCGCTGATAAAATGGACTGAGCCAGATGTCATCCGCTTTGACATAACGAAACTCGATCGGAAAGAACATCGGCACACGATGCTGCCTTAAACAATGCAGCACTTCTTCCAGACACTGCAAGCCCAGTTCGACCGGAATCTGGTATTCCATTTCATTAAATCGGGTATTACGCGGTGTGGGGAAAATCTGACTGGACCAATCCACAAAACAGGTCGGTTTGACAAAAACACCGAGCAGCTTTTGCAGATAAGGATTGGTAAACGGCAATAACCGTGTCAATTCAGAGCACAACATCAATAAACTATCTTCTGATGGCCAGCTTTCTTTTCTCGGCTGAATGCATTCATCCGTTTCATCTAGTGTTTTCAGCATGACCTGATCAGCATACAAAAAAGCCCAAAACTCAATATGACGATGCTGATGTTTCCATTGATCGATATTGGAAAATATGTCTTTTAATGGACACAACCGGATCTGTTCTTTTAATTTATAACGCGGCCGATTTTGCAGGGTGATTTTGGTGAGTATTCCGAGACTGCCCAGTGCTACCCGCCCTGCCTGAAAAATTTCCGTATTTTGCTGCTCATCACATTGCAATAATTCGCCATCTGCAGTCAGTAATTCAAAGCCTTGAACGAAAGCAGATAGACACGGTAAATCAATTCCCGTGCCATGCGTACCGGTCGAGATTGCACCCGCCAGACTTTGCTGATCAATATCACCTTGGTTGATCAAAGCCTGATTAAGAGAGGCTAGATATTCACCCAACTCATATAATCTCGTTCCTGCCTGTACAGTACATTGAGCTGTCGCTTCATTTGCATCTATCACGCCATTGAAATGATCCAGACTAATCAATACCTCATCGGTTTTGGCTAGCGCACTGAATGAATGTCCTGCACCCACCACACGAATCTGCGCATGTGACTTCACCAGAGTTTGTAATTCATTGATTTCTTTAGGCTTGAAAATTTGAGGAGAACTGTACTGGCTTCCCGACCAGTTTCGCCATGTTGCATCCGCCTGTTGTATTTTCATTATTATTCCTTGGCTGAGGCTATTTTTAACACCCATTTAGAGTAAAATACCTAAAAAGGCAAATATGGGAACCCATAGGTTCAAAAAAATCAGTGCTTAAAAATAATTTTATTAATATTCAATTATTTAAATTTTTAAAATTATACATTCGCACTCGACTAAAGCATAACTGCAAGACTTCCAAGAATTGCATATCTTTTTTAACAGGATATGAAAAATAAATATAGAACGGAGTTTTACAATGGTTAAGGCATACGATGAATTACCGCGCACCCCTGCCAATTTTGTAGCGCTGTCACCTTTACGCTATCTCGATCGCGCGGCTTATATCTACCCGAATCAAAACGCGATCATTCATGGTAAGCGTCGTATTACTTGGCGTGAAAAATACAATCGTTGCCGTCAGTTTGCCCACCAGCTCCAGAATTTAGGCATCGGTAAAAATGATACCGTTTCAGTTTTGCTGCCAAACGTACCTGCGATGATCGAAGCACACTTTGCTGTGCCAATGGCGGGTGCGGTCCTGAATACCTTAAATACCCGTCTGGATGCCAAAACATTGGCGTTCATGCTGGAACATGCTGAGACCAAAGTACTGCTGGTCGATCCAGAATTTTCCGCAGTTGCAACAGAAGCTTTGGCACTCGTTCCACAGCAGGACATTTATGTGATTGATGTGGCTGATGAAGAATTCGAGGGTGAAGATACCCGTATCGGCCAAATTGAATATGAAGACTGGCTGGCTCAAGGCGATGCCAATTTTGAATGGCATTTACCGGATGATGAGTGGAATGCAATCAGCCTGAACTACACTTCTGGAACCACAGGCAATCCGAAAGGCGTAGTTTACCATCACCGTGGCGCCTATATTAATGCAGCCAGTAATATCATTGCTTGTGGCATGATGCCGCGTGCCACTTACTTATGGACCTTACCGCTGTTCCACTGTAATGGCTGGTGTTTTGCCTGGACTATGGCAGCCAATGGCGGTACGAATGTCTGCTTACGCAAGGTTGATCCGGAACTGATCTTTAAACTCATTTCTGAACATAAAGTGGATTATTTCTGTGGCGCACCCATTGTACTATCGATGCTGATTAATACCCCTGAAGAGAAAAAGACCAAGTTTGATCATCGTGTCGAAGTGATGGTAGCCGGTGCTGCACCTCCTGCTGCAATCATTGAGGGCATGCGTAATATCGGCATCAATGTGACTCACGTCTATGGTCTAACTGAGACCTATGGTCCTTCTGCGCTCTGTGCATCTCAGGCAGGCTGGTCAGATCTTTCAATTCAGGAGCAGGCACAACTGCATTCTCGTCAAGGTGTACCATATCCATTGCAAGATGGCATGAAAGTACTTGATCCTGACACTATGCAGGAAGTGCCACATGATGGTCAGACCATGGGTGAAATCATGTTCCGTGGCAACATCGTCATGAAAGGTTATTTAAAGAATCCGGAAGCAACTGCAGAAGCCTTTGCCGGTGGCTGGTTCCATACTGGCGATCTAGCAGTATGCCAACCTGATGGTTATGCGAAAATTACCGACCGCTCTAAGGACGTGATTATTTCAGGTGGTGAAAACATTTCATCGCTAGAAGTGGAAGAAGTGCTCTATCAGCATCCTGCTATTCTCACGGCAGCCGTGGTGGCAAAACCAGATCCACGCTGGCAGGAAGTACCATGTGCCTTTGTCGAACTGAAAGCAGGACAAACTGCTACAGCAGAAGAGATTATCGAATTCTGCAAGCAACATCTGGCGCGTTTTAAAGTACCTAAAGATGTGGTGATTACCGAGATTCCAAAAACTTCAACCGGGAAATTGCAGAAATTTATCCTGCGTGACTGGGCCAAAGAACGCTCAACGGGTGAATTTTCTTAATTTATTAAGACTGTAGTATCTAGGTATCTAGCTCCACTTTTGAATTTTATTTTTGATAGTGAAAAAGAAAAATTTGATGAGTGGGGCTTTTTTATATCCAGAATACAGACAACTCATTTATTTAAGTAGCTGAATTTAAAGTGCTGATTAAGGTACTTATTCTGAAAGATGCCTTACAAAACTAAAGATAAAGAATGCGATCAATAAAAGAAGTTCACATCTATATGCTTATTTTTAAGCAATAAAAAACCCCAAGACTTAATATGCTTGGGGTTCTTTAGAATCTTGGTCCCGAGGGTCGGACTCGAACCGACACGTCATCTCTGACAGCGGATTTTGAGTCCGCCGCGTCTACCAATTTCACCACCTCGGGAGTGGATGACGGCTATATTACTCTGTTTCAAAAACTTGTCAACGCAGAAAAAATACATTTGCCTAATTTTAAAACAATTCTTATTTTTTTGTTTTATAATCGAGCAATTCCCGCCATAAAAAAGAAAAAAGTTTATACTAGCCGCAGTTTTTTTATCGTAAATTGTCATGCAACTTTCTGATTTTAGTTTCGATCTCCCTGATGAGCTGATTGCTCGCTATCCTCTTGAACAACGTAGTGCTTCTCGCCTGTTACACCTTGATGCACAAGGCCAATATCACGATCACCAGTTCACCGATATTCTGGATTTATTGAATGAAGGCGATTTGCTGGTTCTGAACGATACCAAAGTGATGAAAGCACGCCTGAAAGGTAAACGTGCCTCTGGTGGTGCAGTAGAAGTGCTGGTTGAGCGGATGATGGATCAGTTCATCGCGCATTGTCATATCAAGGCTAGCAATACACCCAAAGCCGGTGCAGAATTATTTATTGGTCCAGATGAAGTCAAAGTCACTGTTCAAGGCCGTCATGAAAATCTATTTATTGTCGAGTTTTCTCAGCCGATTCTGGATGTGCTGGATCAATACGGCGCACTACCAATTCCACCTTATTTCAACCGTGAAGCCGAAGAGATTGATACAGTTCGATATCAGACTGTCTTCAATGATCCGACAAAACTGGCCAGCGTTGCTGCTCCTACCGCTTCCCTGCACTTCGATGAAGAGTTGCTGAAAAAACTGGCAGAAAAAGGCATTCAGAAAACCTTTGTGACCTTGCATGTTGGGGCTGGAACTTTCCTGCCAGTTCGTACCAATGATATCGAAAATCACATCATGCACAGCGAATGGTGTCAGGTATCGGATGAATCCATGGAATTGATCAAAGCCACCAAAGCACGTGGTAATAAAGTGATTGCTGTGGGTACGACCGCAACCCGTGCGACCGAAAGTGCGGCTCAGGCCAATGGTGGTGAACTGAAAGGCTGGACCGGTGATACTCAAATCTTCATCTATCCGGGTTATGAGTTCAAAGTAGTGGATCGTCTGATTACCAACTTCCATTTACCGGAATCTACCCTACTCATGCTGGTTTCAGCTCTATCTAACCGCGAAAACATCCTGAATGCTTACAAACACGCGGTTGAAAGCAAATACCGCTTCTTCAGTTATGGCGATGCCATGCTGATTGATCAAGTGCAATAATCAGTAGGAACCCTCCCCATGCCGATCGAGTCTGTGCAGCACTCCATTCATATTCGACGTAAGAAAAATGAAGTAGTGTTTCGCAATATCGCCCGGCTCTGGGATCTGGGTCGTCAGGCCAAAAGCCATCAGGAATTATTGAATGGCTTGCATCCATGGAACGGCCCAATTAGCTTAAAATTTGAAAATAATTTACCGCTTGCTCTGGCCGGAATCGGACTCTTTCTGATTGGCTGCATCTTTGTGGCACCGGCCAATATCTGGATGCAAAGCGGTGTTTTCTTTGGATGCCTACTGGTATTCTGGGCTTATATCAGCTATGAACATCGCCAGCCACTAGATGAAGTCATTCGCTATCTGGAAGATGAGGCGCTCGCCAAAAAATACCAGCTGGCTTTTCAGAAACAGCCACAACATATTTCTATTCCACTCAATCCCCTACATTTTATTAGCTATTTAAAACGTCTGTTCCCGGTATTTAATCAAGGTTCTCTAAGTAATGAGATTTCACGCTATGCCAGCACTGTCTGGGAAGATGAAGATGGTCAACAACATCAGGTTCTGGTCTTTCAATATCATTATGTGCACGAAGTTCAGGTACGCAATAAGGAAGGTCAGCCGGTCAAACTGACCCAGGTACATAAAGACCTTTGGGGGGTATTTGTTTTTGATGTTCAGATTCAGGGGCTAGCCGTGACTACCTCCAGAAAGAAATTTTATTATCCTTATGCTCATCCTTGGCACAGCAGCGACATTCGCACCAATCAGAAATTAAATTTCTTTGGCAGTGATCCGATGCAAATGGCCAAAATGCTCACACCCGGTTTTGTACTTCGACTGGCGGACTTTTTTGAACAGCGTCAGGGCGATTTACTATTTCACCCGGAAAGCCATATGCTCTGCTATCTGGGACCACATGATTTATTTCAGGTATCCAGTAAACACGATAAAATTAACGATATTTCCACATTGCGTGGCCATCTCAGAACGTTTAAATTAATAGAATTGGAAAAGTTACATACTGATCTGACGCAATTTTTAAAATAATTATTTTTTCCTGGGGACTATTCTTATGGGATTTTTTGTTTTTGTCATTATCCCGCTTCTGGTCATTATTGCCATTATCATGATTCGTAACAGCATTGTGCGCCATCATAACTCCACTATTCGTGCATGGTCCGATGTCGCTAGCTATGAGCGGCAAAAACTAAAAATCCTGGATGGTCTGCAACCTCTGGTTGAGCAATATTCCAGTTTTGAAAAAGGGACTTTAGAGAAAGTTACTGAACTGCGCCAGAACATTATGAACCTGAATATTCAGGATGCCGATATTGCCCAGTTACAACGAGTTGAAAACCTGAATAAAGAACTGATGCGCAGCCTGAATGTGGTGATTGAAAACTACCCTGAACTGAAAGCCAATGATATTTATCTGAAAATGATGAATGAAATTGAAGAACAGAATGAAAATGTCGGTGCTGCGATTACCATTTACAATCGCAATGTTGAACTCTTCAATAATCAGATCCAGATTTTCCCGCACAATATTATCAATAACATGTTCCTCAAAAAGAAAGCAGTACGCCCTTTCCGTGACCAGACCGTGAGTCAAAACTTTGACTATCGTCCGAATTTCCACTGAGAAAAATCATTACATTTTATAGTTTTTGATTTGCAATACATTGGCTTATGATGCAATAGCGAGAGATAAAGCAATACACTTATAAAACCCAATAAAAAGAATAAAAAATCATGCTGGATTATTTAGAACACTTGCAACAGACGCTGGTCAAGGAATTTTATCAGCTGTATGACCGCTATCAGGATGATGAAATCTATGCCTGTAGTTTGGTCTTTGATGAATTTTTGCTGCTAGATGATCTGGCGATTTCGACTGAACGTAGCATTTTTCAGGACCCTGAAGATCAACAGCAATATCTGGCCGAACGGGATCGCTGGAATGTACGAAAATGGCGCTATAGAACTCAAGCCTCTTCACAATCTAAACTCGTGCCTTTTAAAACTTTGCTGGCAGAGTATTTTAAAACCCAGCATAGTTTTGGCCATCCTGTCTTAGCCCAGCAAAAACAACTTTCTGCTACTCACTTGGATTTATTGCTAGAAACTTTTAAGCAAGCTAAACATCGACTTTCTGAAGCTTATGGTCTGGATCTAGATTCGATTATCTTTTTTCTCAGCGTTCCGACCCAGACCGAATGTGAATGCCGATCTGCACTTGAACTCAATTCCGACAGTCGCTTATTGCAGGACTTTTTAGCTTCCCGACAAGCTCAGCCTTTGCCTGCATCCCATAAACGCTTCAAGCTTTCGCAAAGTGACAAAGACATCCTGATTGACCTGGAACAAATGCTGGCGATGGAGCCTTATGACTATCTACAAGTGGCGCAGGATGCCTATTTACTGACGCTGGAATCTTATTTTATCGACAGCAATATCTATATCCAGAAACTGATCCTGCATATTGCTGCCATGGCGGCTGAACCTGATGGTAGCTGTGCCTTGAGCCGGGAAGAAATCATGCAGCGTTTACAGCAGTTTTCTGCAAATTCACCCTTTTCACCTGATGTTTCCTCTATTCATCGATAAATAAAATTACAGAGTGAATTCTCTACAATGCTGGCGTTTAAGGTCAGAATCAAGGAAAATAGCGCCCTTTAATTCGCATTAGTAATCAGCGAACTGTTTTTTCGCCTTGATTTGGGACTCTTATGAAGTTTGAAAAATTAGGTCAGTCGGGTCGTGCCCGTCGTGGTCGTTTAACGCTTGAACATGGCGTAGTAGAGACGCCGGTCTTTATGCCAGTTGGTACTTATGGCACGGTTAAAGGCATGTTGCCACGTGATGTTGAAGGCATTAAAGCACAGATTATCCTCGGTAATACCTTCCACCTGTACCTGCGCCCGGGTCTTGAAGTCATCAAGCAGCATGGTGGCCTGCACGGTTTCATGAAATGGAATAAACCGATTCTGACTGACTCAGGCGGCTTCCAGGTCTTCAGTCTGGGTGCAATGCGCAAGATTGAAGAAAAAGGCGTGACCTTCCGCTCCCCGATTGATGGTTCAAAAGTTTTCCTTTCACCTGAAATTTCAATGGAAATTCAGCATACGCTGAACTCTGACATTGTGATGATTTTTGATGAATGTACGCCTTATCCTGCAACCCATGAAGAAGCGCAAAAATCTTTGCAACTGTCTTTACGCTGGGCTGAGCGCTGCAAGAAACATCATCATGATGAGCTCAACAATAAAAATGCCCTGTTCGGGATTATTCAGGGCGGGATGTATAAAGACCTGCGCGATGAATCCTTAAAAGGCCTGCTTGAGATTGACTTCGATGGTTATGCGATTGGCGGTCTGTCCGTTGGCGAACCAAAAGAAGAAATGATCAAGGTACTGGATTATCTTCCGAACAAAATGCCGGAAAATAAACCGCGCTACCTGATGGGTGTGGGTAAGCCAGAAGATATCGTTGAAGGCATCCGTCGCGGTGTAGACATGTTCGACTGCGTCATGCCAACCCGAAATGCACGTAACGGTCATTATTTCGTGACTGATGGTTTGGTGCGTATCCGTAATAGCCAATACCGTCATGATCAAAGCCCGCTTGATCCACATTGCGACTGCTATACCTGTCAGAACTTTACCCGCGCTTATCTGTTCCATTTAGAGAAATGTGGAGAAATGCTGGGTTCTATGCTCGGTACCATCCATAACCTGCGTTATTACCAGCGTTTTACCGAAGATATCCGCAATGCGCTGGATAACGGAACTTTTGATGAATTTGTTCAGGACTTTTACGCTCGTCGTGGCCTGGAAGTTCCACCTTGTCCACAAGATTAATCTTTCAGCATTTGCGCTGAGGAAAAAGACAGGGTAAATTGCAAGAATATGTCAATTTATTATCAAGTTGATCACCAGTTTTTTATTTTAGGAAAATGAAATGAGCCTATTTATTTCGACTGCTCACGCTGCAGGTGAAGCTGCACAACAACCAAGCTTGATGGCTAACCTTTTGATGATTGCGGTTTTTGTTGCAATCTTCTATTTCTTGATCTGGCGCCCTCAATCAAAACGTGCCAAAGAGCACCGTGCTCTGGTTGACAGCCTTGGCGTAGGCAGCGAAGTCGTTTTTGCAGGCGGCTTAATGGGCAAAATCACTAAAATTGAAGGTGATTTCGCAGTCGTTGAGCTGAGCCGCGGTGTAGAAGTCAAAGTTCAACGTGCGAGTGTGATCTCAGTTCTGCCTGAAGGCACTTTAAATAACATTTAATCAAAATTAGTCGTGCTCCCCGCACGACTTTTTCATTTTAAGAAGAAAACGAATGCGTTACCCAGCATGGAAATATGTGCTGATCCTGGTGGTCCTGGTGGTCAGTACTTTATATGCCCTGCCAAGTTTGTATCCTGATGAACCTGCTGTACAGATTTCGGGTGCCAAAGCCGGTACTCAGATTGACGCAGGCATCGTACAAAAAGCAGAGCAGATTTTAACAACTGAAAATATTGCAACTCACGACAATAGCTTTAGTAATAACGCTGCTTTATTACGTGTAAATTCAAGTGAAGCGCAGCTGAAAGCCAAAGAAGCTTTACGCCGTGGTTTAGGTGATGAATACGTAGTAGCACTTAACCTTGCTCCAACCACCCCAGAATGGCTACAGAAAATTGGTGCCAAACCAATGAAACTGGGTCTGGACTTACGTGGTGGTGTTCACTTCCTGCTCGAAGTGGATATGGATAAGGCGATTGCACAGCGCATGGACACCTCTGCAACTGACCTACGTCGTCAGCTGCGTGATAATAACCTGAAATTCAATAGCCTGAATTTAAGCAATAACACCATTGTTGTGCAGTTTGCCAATAATGATGATCGTGCCGCCGTGATGGATTTCTTGCGCCGTAATGGCAATGAATTCAATCAGCAGGCAGTGGCGACTGAAACTGGTTCGACTTTACGCCTCAACTATACCGATACGCGTAAGCAGGAAATCGAATCTTATGCGGTGAACCAGAACTTAACTACTTTACGTAACCGTATTAACGAGTTAGGTGTGGCTGAAGCACTGGTACAAACTCAAGGTAGCAACCGTATTGTGGTTGAACTTCCGGGTGTACAGGATACCGCAGAAGCAAAACGTGTCTTGGGCCGTACGGCGAACCTGGAATTCCGTCTGGTGTCTGATCTGAATGATCAATATATCGATCCTTATACTGGCCAATTAAGTGGTACAGCTCCAGCAGGTACTCAGGCATTTGCTTATGAATCTCTGGACAGTGGTCGTCAGTTATTGCTGAACCGTAACCGTATTTTGACTGGTGAACGCGTACAAAATGCATCTTCTGGCTTTAGCCAGGACACTGGCGGTGCTGAAGTTAATATTACTTTGGACAGCGCTGGCGGTAAATTGATGGCAGATGCCACACGTAATGCCGTAGGCAAACGTATGGCGGTACTGTTCATCGAGAACAAGCAAAAAATCAGCTACGTAGAAGATCCGGCAACTGGTGCACAAACTGAAGTGCGTACACCATATACCGAATCTGTGGTCATTAACGCTGCAACCATTCAGGCAGTATTGGGTTCTCAATTCCGTATTACCGGTCTGGACTCACCTCAGGAAGCTTCTGAGCTTGCCTTGATGCTACGTGCTGGTGCTCTGGCTGCGCCAATGTACTTCGTTGAAGAACGTGTGATTGGTCCAAGTCTAGGTCAGGAAAATATTGATAAAGGCGTACTCTCTACTCAAATCGGTTTCATCTTAGTTGCAATCTGGATGGTCGTATTCTTCCGTCTGTTCGGTGTAATTGCCAACTTCGCACTGGTTGTTAACCTGGCAATGATTCTGACAGTGATGTCATGGATTGGCGCTTCCCTCACCCTGCCGGGTATTGCAGGTATCGTGATTACTATCGGTATGGCGGTCGATGCCAACGTACTGATCTGTGAGCGGATACGGGAAGAAATGAAATGGGGCGCCTCGCCGAAACAGGCAATTGTGGCCGGTTATGATCGGGCCTATAACACCATTTTCGACTCGAACTTAACTACCTTCCTGGTAGCGTTCATTCTGTTCGCAATTGGTACTGGTCCGATCAAAGGCTTTGCTGTCACCCTGATGATTGGTATTGTCTGCTCGATGTTTACGGCGATTACCGTAACCCGTGCGATCGTACAGATCATCTATGGCAAAAAACGTAACTTGAAAAAGTTGAGCATTTAGGAGATCGATGATGACTGAAAATACTCAACTGAATCAAAAACAGTATGGTCGTCCTGAAGACGAACGCGTCATTCCGTTTATGAAGATTGCATTGCCTGCGGCAGTGTTCTCTATCATCCTGACGGTTGCCAGCATCTTCTTTATTGCGACTAAAGGCTTGAACCTCGGTCTGGACTTTACCGGTGGTGTATCAGCAGAGCTGAACTACACCAATCCAGTAAAACCTGATGATGTAACTCAGGCACTCAGCAAAGCTGGCTTTGATGATGCTGTCGTGCAGACGCTGGGCTCGGAACGTGACCTGATGGTACGTATGCCGGTTCAGGAAGATATTGAAGCAGAAGACCTTACCAAAGCCGTTACTGCAGCAGTTCAGCTGCCAGGCAATGCGGCTCAGGTACCTAAGGTCGATGTAGTCGGTGGACAGGTCGGTAATGAGCTGTATGTGCGTTCTGCGGGTGCAGTTGCTCTTGCCCTCTTGCTGATGCTGGTCTATGTCACTATCCGCTTTGAGTTCAAACTGGCGATGGGTGCGGTACTGTCATTGTTCCACGATATCGTGGTGACGATTGGTATTTTTGCCATGATGCAATGGCCATTTGACCTTACGGTTCTGGCTGCACTACTGGCGATCATCGGTTTCTCACTTAACGATAATATCGTGGTCTCTGACCGTATCCGTGAGAACTTCCGTAAGATCCGGGGTGCCGAACCTGTTGAAATTATCAATATTGCCTTGACTGAAACCTTACGCCGTACCATTCATACTTCTATGACTTTATTACTGGTTGTAGTGGCCATGATGATCATGGGCGGTGCTGGTCTAAAATGGTTCTCGATTGCGATGTTTGTGGGTGTCTTTGTTGGTACCTATTCTTCGATCTATATCGGTACAGCCTTCGCCCTATGGCGTGGTCTGAATCGTCAGGACTTTATTGTTCAGGTGAAACCAGAATTTGAGGACGAAAATCAGCTTCCATAAGCCGCCCGTTTTCGATTTCACTATTCAGCCCATCTTATGATGGGCTGAATTATTTCTAGTCTAAGAAAATTGAATGCTGAGGCACTATGGCAATCACAGGGTGGATTTTAGCTACATCAGATTTCTGAAAACTGACCTTGCGGCTTTCATCCAGATTTTGAATCTGATAGCTGTCCTGGTTTTCCGAAATCAGCTCAACAATGAGTTGTAGTCCATTAATTAAATATAGGCACGCCAAGCCAGATGACTGTAATACGGCTTGCTCATCACAGACCAACCACCAGCCTGCTTTTAGGCTCGGAAAATAATACTGTCCTGTCACCTGAATGGCATAATGCTGAGGTTCTGATTTAAACCACGGTAAAAGCCCTTCTACCGAATCTATAGCTTTCATTTTAAAGGCTTGCTGCTCAACAACCTGCATCTGGAACAAAGTTATTTTTACACAACTAGATGCCACTTCAATGACAGGTACTTCAGCACGATCCAATATTAAACTTTCCAAACCAAGTTGCTGTTCAAGTTCTCGTGCAGCCTTTTCTCCAATCTGGCGCTTACTGTTCAATAGCTGGGTAATATAAGCAGCAGACAGACCAAAGTGCTCGCAAATTTCTTTACCATTGTTAAACTGCTGGCTATCAATCAACTGATCGATTACTTTGGCCAGATTATTTCGTCTCAGTTCAAATATTTCCGTGGCACTCATGTTTGTTATTTGCTCTTTTCCCTCTTCAGCACACCTTATAACAAAAAAGCCCGCAATTGAATTGCGGGCTTTTCTAATCGTGCCTAAAAAGAATCAGTTGCCTTGTACCAGACGGCGTGCACTGATAATTCCCGGCTGCTGTTCAAGACGGGCCAGCAATTTGGAAAGTTGAGCCAGGCCTTTAACTTCGATCAACAGCTTCATATTGGCAATACCATCTGCTTCAGAAATGGTATTTACCTGACGGATGTTGATCTGATCCGAGAAAATCACCTGAGTCAGATCTTTGAGCAGGCCACGACGGTCATAGGCTTCCACCACGATCTGTACGCTCTGACCGCGAGTCGGCTGCATTTCCCAGTCGGCTTCTACTGCACGTTCGGGTTCTTGGCTGATCATACGTACATAATCCGGACAAGCCACCTTGTGGATGCTTACACCACGATTCAACGTGATATAACCCGCAATCGATTCACCATGCACCGGCTGACAGCACTGGGCTACATGCAGTTCCACGTTATCCAGACCATCAATCAGAATACCATGTGCAGATAAAGTATGGCTGGCACGCGGATTCAAGGCTGGTTTCAGCACCAGTTCAGGCTCATCCTGATCCAGATGCATATGGCGATTGACCTGATTGATCAGGGCATGCAGGCTGATATCACCATTCACCAGACCAATCAGAATGTCTTCACCACTCTTCACATTAAAATGGTTGCAATAATCACCCAGATCAATTGATTTTGGATGAATTGCTAGACGTGCCAATTCTTTATTCAGAATTTCACGACCCACTTCCAGGTTCTTACTGCGATCCTGCTGACGGAACCAGTGACGTAACTTGTCACGGGCACGTGCAGTCTTGATATAACCCAGTGAATTAACCAACCAGTCCCGATTCGGTTCACGGTCTTTCTTGGTCAGAATCTCAACCTGTTCCCCGGTTTTCAAGGCATAGGTTAAAGGCACATAGCGCTGGTTGACCCGGGCTGCATAGCATTTGTTGCCGACTTCCGTATGCACGTGATAGGCAAAGTCGAGCACAGTTGAACCCCGCGGCAACTCTTTAATATCACCATCACGGCTGAACACATAGATTTTTTCAAAGCCTTCAAAATCTTGAATGTGTTCAAAATTTTCAACTTCCTCTTCTTCATCCTTATGTGCGCTGGCTTCATTGCGTTCTTGATAATGCTCAATCACTGCACGCAGGGAGTGCAGACGATGATTAAAGGAAGTATCGGTATTTTTCGAGCCTTCCTTATAGTTGAAGTGCGAGCATACGCCAAGCTCGGCCTCTTCATGCATCGTATAAGTACGAATCTGCACTTCAAGTGACTTGTTTTCAGCAATCACAGCTGTGTGTAAAGAGCGATAACCATTGGCTTTCGGATTGGTAATATAGTCATCAAACTGATGCGGAATATGTCGCCACAATTGATGTACGATCCCGAGCGTGTGATAGCACTCAGGCACACTTTTCACCAGTACACGCAACGCACGGATATCATAAAGCTGGTCGAAGCTCAGGCTCTTGCTTTTCATTTTCCGATAGATCGAATAAATGTGCTTCACCCGGCCGTTAATTTCAGCTTCAATGCCGTGTTCTGCCAGCTCTTCACGCAATTTATCAATCACGAACTGAATATATTGTTCACGTTCCAGACGCTTTTCATTCAGCAAAGAGGCAATTTCTTTATAGCGTTCCGGCGCCAGATAGCGGAAGGCCAGATCTTCGAGTTCCCATTTCAACTGGGCAATCCCGAGACGATGCGCTAGAGGAGAATAAATGGTGAGGATTTCTCGTGCGACCCGTTCTTGCCGTTCACGTGAAGAATTGGCCAGCTCACGCAGTGCATAGGTACGTTCTGCCAGCTTGATTAACACGACGCGGACATCTTCTGTCACTGAAATCAGCATCTTGTAAATGCCAGACAGATGTTCACGCTGGTTATTATTAAAGTGATCTTCCAGGCGTTTATTTTTTTCAATCAGCTCAGACAGCTTACCCATGGACAGCGTGCCTTTGACCAGACTGTAGACCTGTTCACCGAATTTTTCCTGCACTTCTGCCAGTGGCATGACGCCTTCACGTACTGCGCGGTAAAGCATGGCAGCGGATAAGGTATCTTCATCGACATAGAGATGCGCGAGAATATCCGCCATTTCAATACCGGTATAGAAGGTATTAGAGCGATGCTGAACCGTACTTTGTAGCTCTTTTTCTAAGGTTAAACGGGCAACTTCTTCGAGCTGCTTCAGGGGAGCCCCGTCTAATATGCCACGAACCCGATCTAACCATTCAGTCAGATCCTGCTGTGCTTGTTCGGCATGTTCTACAGTCGCCTCCTGTGACAACTCATTGAGCCGCCCAGGCAGTTGCTCACGTACTGTGACCATACCCTTCTCCTACTTTTAGATACATCATCTCTTTGATCGTTTATTTAATTTTCTTTTTCGAACAAGGCAATCGACTCGACATGTCCGGTATGTGTAAACATATCCATCACACCGGCTTTCGTTAGCTGATAACCCTGTTGTACCAGTAGCCCTGCATCTCTTGCGAGCGTAGCGGGATTACATGACACATAAACGATTCTTTTGGCACCAAACTGAGGAATATAATGCATGACTTCTTCTGCTCCAGCACGTGGCGGGTCGATTAATAATGCATCAAATCCTTGATTTGCCCAAGACTGGTGCGAAAAATCTTTGGTTAAATCTTGTGAATAGAACGAAACTTGTGCAATACCATTATTGTTAGCATTTTCTGCACCGCGTTGCACCATTTCCTCACTCCCCTCAACCGCAACCACCTGACCAGACGCACCAACACAGCGCGCCAGTGGCAAAGAAAAGTTTCCTAATCCACAAAACAGATCCAGAACTCGTTCGCCCTGCTGTAATTGAAGCAAATCACATGCCAAGCGAACCATCTGCGGATTGATCGTTGAATTGACCTGAGTGAAGTCCAATGGATTAAAACCGAATTCCACATCAAAGTCATCAAGACCATAGTGTAAGCGTGCTACCTGTTCAGGCTCATCAATCCGCTTCAAATAATCTTGGCCTGCAGGTTGCAAATAAAGCTGCCAACCTTTCTCTAACGTAAATTGGCGTAATCGGTTGACATCTGTTACCGATAATTCTGCAGTTTCACGAATAAGCAACGCAATGTCATGATCACCCATAGCCAATTCTATATGACCAATATCTGCCTGACCATCGAGACTTTGGAGCAATTGTTTAAGACGTGTAACCGATCCAAACTCGCGATCCAGAATCATGCAGCGGTCAATCGAGGTCAGCTTATTGGACTGATTTTCACGAAAACCGACCACCAGCTTGTCTTTTTGAGGCAGATAGCGCACCCCAATCCGGGCTTTACGACGATAATCTTCACGTTGTGAACGTAGCGGTGACAGCCATTCTTCAGGCTGTATCCCGGCAAAATGCTGCAAATGTGATTTCAGAACATTCTGCTTAAGTTCAATCTGTGCATCTGGATGGATATGCTGCATATTGCAGCCGCCACATACGCCAAAGTGTGGACACACAGGTTTGACCCTGATCTCGGAAGCCTCACTGAGCAATTCAAGGCTATCCGCCTCTTCCAGTTTTTTGACTTCACGGGTAATGCGGGCACGAACGGTTTCACCCGGCAAGGCATATCGAATAAAAACTTTCTTGCCATGCTTTTCAAGCGGGTGATCCGGATGTGAACCATAGTGAGCGATGCCACGTCCTTCATGTGAGAGTGATTCAACCTGAAAAATATACTCGGATTGCGGTGCTGGACGTGGTTGTGCTCGACGTTTCATGAAAACCTAGGATGTGGAGATGGGAAAATCAAAACGGGTAAATTCAGTTCTTTGTGAGGTTTCACGCCAGACTGATAAAAAATCTGCATGTTGCGGCTGAGTATGCAGATATTGAATCGTACTTTGCACCAGATGCTGATAATCAGGCAACATCAACTGGCCTTTTAGCAACAGCCAGCGAATATAGACCAACCAGGTATTGAGCACATCACCTTCGCAATAGCTGGTGAGTTCGCTCCATTGCTGGTTACGTACATATTCAGGTACATGATAGCCACCATCACCACGCTTGCCTGGATAACCCAATAAATGAGCAACATCATCCAGTTTCTGAAAATGACGGGCATGAAACATGGCCATGACATCCATCAAATCGACATGACGCTGATGGTAACGATTCTGGTAGTTATTATAACGCTTTTGCGTATCAATTTCGCCCTGATCGAACAGACTTGGGGCAGATAAACCATGATACATGGCCCGATAAAGAATAACCGGCAGATCAAATTGTGAGCCATTCCAACTGACTAGCGTCGGATGACGCTTGTCAAAAATGGATAAGAATTTTTTTAAAATTTCTGCTTCGCTGTACTGTTCACGGCTAAAAGAAAACAGGCGCATGCCCTGTTCATCCATCCATAAACCAGAAATACAGACAATTTCATGCAAAGGCAGACGCTGAAAGTCCGAGCCTGATTCCTGACGGCGTAATTTGGTCAGGGCCTGATCCAGATCAGCCTCGGGCAGATCCAGACCAAACAGATGCGCGCCTGATTTAAGATCGGTTTGGGTTTCAATATCGAAGGTTAAAACAGGCAGGCGCATAAAAGATTTCTCAAAAATTATTCAGGATCTTGTACAGAGAATAAGCCTGTAGACAGGTAACGGTCACCACGGTCACAGATAATACATACAATCACTGCATCCGGATTTTCTTCTGCAAGCTTGATCGATGCCCAAACTGCACCGCCAGAAGATGTTCCGGCACTGATGCCTTCTTTTTGCGCCAGTTTACGCATGGTGCGTTCCGCTTCAATCTGTGGAATATCGATAATACGGTCGATACGGCTACGATCAAAAATTGTTGGCAAATATTCTTCTGGCCAGCGACGGATACCGGCAATGCTAGAACCATCAGATGGCTGCAGGCCCACAATCTGAATATCCGGATTCATTTCTTTCAGATATTTAGATACGCCCATGATCGTACCTGTAGTACCCATTGAGCTGACAAAGTGAGTAATCTTGCCGCCTGTTTGCTGCCAGATTTCAGGACCTGTGGTCAGGTAATGCGCTTCGACATTGTCCGGGTTACTAAACTGGTTTAACACCAGACCTTTACCTTCAGCCTGCATTTGCAAGGCCAGATCACGTGCACCTTCCATGCCCTGCTCTTTGGTCACTTCAATCAGTTCAGCACCATAAGCACGCATCGCGTCCTTACGTTCCTGACTCATGTTATTCGGCATAATCAGCTGCATCTTGTAACCGCGCATGGCCGCAACCATTGCCAATGCAATCCCTGTATTTCCGCTGGTCGCCTCAATCAAGGTATCACCCGGTTTGATCTGTCCGCGCTTTTCCGCCTGCATGATCATGTTATACGCTGGACGGTCCTTGACCGAGCCTGCCGGATTATTTCCTTCGAGTTTTGCGAGTACTGTGGCTTGAGTGTGACTAGCCAGACGCTGCAAACGCACCAGTGGCGTTTTGCCTACATAATGGTCCAGTAAAAATTCGTCTGCTTGAAAATCAGGGGTGGTATTACTCATTATTTGCACCTATATCGAGGTGCGGCTATTGTATGAAAAAATGCATTTCCCTGCACCCATTTATAGCAGTGCTTTTGCATAAAACTGTATAAATCACAATCGGCATGGCCAATTCATCCCGTTTTAGCTTGATAAAACTCCTCAATCGTGACAGTGACTTAGCTCACCTCTCCTCCTGAAAAGACTTACTCAAACACCCATAATGGCTGTTCAGCATAATAGTTCTTATTTTCTGCCTTAATCTGGAGCTTTAGAAAAATAATGCTGAAATTTTAACAGTAGATTTAAAGCATGCTAATATGCAAAGCATAAGGAAAATACTGCTTGAATCATGTCAAATATCAACAAAAAGCTGTTTAAACGCCTACACTTAAATCATGCTTATGGACAGCTGATTGCACTGATTTTTGTACCCATTACTATTCTGGCCTGTGTCGGCGCTGCTCTGGTCATTTCAGAAACTTCCAATGCCGCCCGTGCCCAGCAAAAGCAGATGGCCATTGCGATTCTGACCCGTTTTCAGGCCACTTCTGAATATGCGCTGGACATTTTGAGCCTTTACCCATGGCAATATGAGCAGGCTCATGACGCCATGCAAAATATGCTGAATGAAAAGCATCTGGTTCGTGCGGCTATTCTGGATGAAAATGGCAAAAGTAAACTCGGCATTGGGTTTCAGGAACAGGCGCCTTGGCCTGACTTTAAAAAAGATGGCAATTTCGTTGGCCCGATCTTAGACAAAAACAATCATATTTATGCAGTCAAAGTAAATGAAAATGGCATGAATGCAGGCTGGCTGGCGATCGAACTGGACAATCAGCCCTTAGAAATTGCCCGCTACCGGGTCCTGATCGTTTTGATTGCGACCGGCTTATTGACCTTATTACTGTTGTTGTTATGTCTGAATTTCTATTCTCGTCGCTGGATTGCGCCGATGTATGAGATTCGCATGCAGCTACAACGCCTGAATGCCGATACCCTAGATCAGCATATGGTGATTAACAGTACCGGTGAACTGCGTCTTTTGCAGCGTGATATTGCCAATGTGGTGAAACGTCTGCATTTCAGTTTTCTGGAATTGCGCGAGCATACCGAACAGACTGAAGACGATTTGCGCCGTACCCTAGATACTTTAGAAGTTCAAAATATTACTTATCGTCAAGCACGTGACCAGGCGATCTCTGCCAACCAGGCCAAGTCGGTGTTTCTGGCCAATATTTCCCATGAATTACGCACACCCTTAAACAGTATTGATGGTTTTATTCACCTGCTGCTGCGTCAAGGCAATCTTAGCAATGAGCAAAGCCTGTATTTGCAGACCATCCGCAAATCTTCTGCGCATCTGCTGGCCCTAATCAATGATGTACTGGATTTCTCCAAGATCGATGCTGGCAAACTGGAACTGGAAACTGCACCTTTTGATCTGGAAGAAGCTATCTTTGATGTGATGGACATGCTCTCGCCACTGGCTGCACAGAAGCATATCGATATGGCATTCTATTTTGCAGACAATGTACCAAAACATGTAATTGGTGATGTACTACGCTTCAAGCAAATTCTGACCAACCTGATTTCCAATGCAATCAAGTTTACTCCAGACGGCGAAATCATTGTTCGGGCACGCATGGAGCACGATGATATTGGGCAATGTCTGCTGCATTTTAGCGTTCAGGACAGTGGTATTGGCCTGAGCGGAACTGACCGTAAAAAACTGTTTGAATCCTTCTCGCAAGGCGATACCTCGGTCACCCGCCAATTCGGTGGTACGGGTCTAGGATTGGCCATTTCCAAGCAGCTGGTCCACCTGATGCATGGTCAGATCGGCTTTGAAGATAATCAGGAACGCGCTCCAACAGAAAAAGGCTCAACCTTCTGGTTTACCGCCCAATTCCCAGTGGATGAAGATATTATCCATGAGCACCCGGATTTCAGTGATCTGACGGTTGTATCTTATCTTGCCCATCCGGCAACAGCGAATGTATTAAGACATTATCTGGAAAATTATCGCGTTAAACATATTGAATCGACGTCCATTCTGGATCTGTTCAGTCGTCTGAACCATTTACAAAATATCGAGAATACCTGGCTGATTGTCGACCATAGTGGCGATAGCCAGGCTCTACTGACAGAAATTCGCTCTCGCTATCAGGGACATCTGGCTGTGTATGGTTATCAGATGCAGCTTGATCCGAACATGCTGAATGATCATCGTGCCCGCGCCCTGCATCAGCCACTCAGTCGTAGTGCCTTGATCCAACTGCTCGGCAATCAACCCGTATTTGATCAGGAACAGCATGAAGACTTTAATGGTCAGGGACTGCATATTCTGGCCGTTGATGACCATCTGCCGAACCTGATTGTTCTAGAAGCCTTGCTGGCCGAACTGAATGTCACCACAACAAAAGCCATTAGCGGACAGGAAGCGATTGATATCATCCAGAGCCGTTATGAACAGGGTCTGCCATCTTTTGACCTAATATTTATGGATATCCAGATGCCGGTGATGTCCGGTATCGATACCACCCGTGCGATTCGTTCACTGGAATCAACTTTCGAAAATCATCAGCGTCTACCGATTATTGCCCTGACAGCACATGCCCTTTCCGATGAGAAGCAAAAACTGTTGCAAAATGGCATGGATGATTATGTCACCAAGCCTATTCAGATTGATCAGATCGTGCAGATTCTGACGCAGTG
Source organism: Acinetobacter sp. CAU_H_60 (assembly GCF_058599385.1). NCBI lineage: Bacteria > Pseudomonadati > Pseudomonadota > Gammaproteobacteria > Moraxellales > Moraxellaceae > Acinetobacter > Acinetobacter sp. CAU_H_60. The sequence continues at coordinate 2,526,457 of NZ_CM178653.1, forward strand.
GACGACTGAGAGTTTTAAAAAGATTCCGGTGCTGGAACGTGCCAATGTCATTGATGCGCTGGATCCGAATATTCTGGATTGGCAACAAAGCCTGCAACTGGCAGCCAATAAAGAAGATCTAGCGGTCGATCTGCTCAGTATGCTGGTCGACAGTTTTGAAAAGGAGCTGGATGAGATTGAGCAACTGATTGAACTGGAAGATTTTCCGCAGCTGGAACATGTCTTGCACCGTCTCTATGGGGCTACCCGTTATGTCGGCACACCGACTCTGCAAAAAGTTACCGGAAGTTTTGAACAGTTTGTCTCGACCTTGCGTAAGGAACGCCGTAAAGCCGATGACAGTTTTGTTCAGGAAGTATTGAAATACCTAGATGAGCTGAAAGCCGTGATTGAGCAGGTAGAACAGGCAGCCCAGCAGATCTTAAACAAGCATAGTGGTTAAATCATTGCTGTTTAATCACTCATATCTGTATGACTGCACTGTCATGCAAGCACAGATTGCTCATGCTATGCTCGCTTACAGAAAAATTAAGGATGAATACCATGTCACTTGTGCGCTTTGAAAAAAATAATGGAATTGCCACGGTTACTCTCAGCCGTCCAGACAAACGTAATGCCATGAGCTTTACCCTGCTGCGTGAACTGGTGCAGATTGCAAACCGGATTAAAAAAGACAAGTCGGTGCGTTGTGTCATTTTAACCGGTGAAGCGCAGGTCTTTAGTGCCGGCATTGACTTGGCCGATTTAAACAATCCTAAAAATCGTGCCTATGCGGCCTGGGAACTGATCCGTCCTGGACAGAGCTTATTTCAGAAAGCTTTTCTGGTCTGGCAGGAATTGCCTGTCCCAGTAATTGCAGCCATTGAAGGTTTCTGCTTTGGTGCAGGTATGCAACTTGCGTTGGCTGCGGATATCCGGATCGCCCACCCTGCGACCAAAATGTCAATTATGGAAACTCGTTGGGGCCTAGTACCAGACATGGGACTAACGCGTTCACTCAAAGGTCTGATCGGGATTGATCTAGCCAAAGAGCTGACCTTAACCGCACGTATTTTTGAAGGTGCCTATGCCAAAGAAATTGGCCTGATCACCCATGTTGATGAACAGCCATTAGCAAAAGCACAGGTTTTGGCTGAAGAAATGTTACAACGCTCTCCAGATGCCTTGATGGCCTCTAAATTTGTGCTGGATGCGATGGAACACAAACCCAAAAAGTCACTGCGTATGGAAAAAATCTGGCAACTTAAACTGTTACTCGGTAAAAACAGCCAACTGGCACGTAAAAAGGATAAAAATCCGGATGTGCAGTTTGTGCCACGTCAATATCGATAATTATAGCTGAAGCAAAATCAAAAGATGAGAGATAAGATGCAATTCGATCGTGATAGCAAAATTGCCTTTTTAGGTATGGGACTCATGGGCAGTCGTATGGTAACCCGCTTGCTAGAAGCAGGTTTTCAAGTTGCAGTCTGGAACCGTACGGCCAGTGCCTGCGATCCTTTGCTTGCCCTCGGAGCCACTCCGCTATCTCTAGATCAAATTGCAGATTATCCGGTTATTTTGACCTGTCTGGCAGATGATGCCGCAGTGCAATCGGTCTTTGGGCAGATTCAACCACATCTGGTAGCTAGTCAGATCATTGTCGATTTTTCCAGCCTTTCTGTACATCAAACCAAAACTCTAGCTGAACAGGCCCAAGCTAAACAAGCGATCTGGATTGACTCTCCTGTGTCTGGCGGTACAGCCGGTGCAGAACAAGGCACGCTAGTCATCTTCGCGGGTGGTGATGCAAAAACTATTACCGCACTTGATCCCATCTATACCGTGCTTTCACAACGTGTCACTCGCATGGGTGATACGGGAACCGGTCAGGCGACTAAAATCTGTAACCAGCTGATTGTAGCGGCGAACAGTACCCTGATCGCTGAAGCAGTGGCCCTGGCCGATCGTGCCGGTGTGGATACAGCCCTACTAGCACCTGCATTAGCCGGTGGTTTTGCTGACTCCAAGCCTTTTCAGATTCTGGCCCCACGTATGGCCAGCCAGACTTTTGAACCCGTGCAATGGAAAGTGCAGACACTATCTAAAGACCTGAACAATGCGGTGCAACTGGCTGCTACTTTATCTTTGGATATCCCTGTGGCAAGCCAGGCCCTATCTCAACTCAAAGCCCATCAGCAAGACGGATTTGCAGAAGCCGATCTGGCCACTGTAATCAAGCACGTAGACCGTTAAATATTCGATTTCAATATTCTATCTTGAGCAAGGAAAAGCCCATGACCAAACTCGCCGTTAACCTTTCCATGATTTTTACGGAAGTACCGCTGTTAGAACGTTTTGCCTTGGCTCATGCGCATGGTTTTAAACATGTGGAAATCCAGTTTCCCTATGAACTGAGTATTGAGCAGATTCAGCAGCAGCTTCAGTTGCATGATCTGGATATCTGCCTGATTAATGTGCCTACCGGCGATCTGATGCAAGGTGGACATGGTCTGGCCGGCATCCCTGGACAGGAAATCGAGTTTCGTCATGCCGTAGAGCAATCCATTCAATATGCGACTGCTTTGAATGTGCCGAGTGTCAATATTCTGGCCGGCAAACAGCCACTGGATTGTGACCTGCTTCCTTGCCTGAACAGCTTGGCGAGTAATCTGAAAGTTGCCTGCTCCATGCTCTCTGATTATCAGATTCAGCCGGTTTTTGAAATGATCAACGGTCAGGATATGCCACGCTTTCTGATTCAGAATGTGGCTCAAGCTCAGGAGATGCTGGAAGCTGTCAATCATCCTTCCTTGAAAATGCAATATGACTGTTATCATATGGCCATGATGGGTGAAGATGTACTTGAAGCCTTAAAAGAAAATATTGCAGAGATTGGTCATATCCAGTTTGCAGACTGCCCGGGGCGTCATCAACCAAATACGGCTTCCATTCCATATTATGAGATTTTTCAATGGTTAGAGAATAGCCAATACAATGGTTATGTCGCAGCCGAATATAAACCTCTGGGGACTTCGGAAGAATCCTTTGACTGGAAAGAACAGTTCTTCCCAGAGTATGACTAAAGCGGCGGAAGGTGCATTTGAAATTTTGGGCTAAAACCGCTATATTAGATCATGCATAATTGTTAGGAAATTATACTCCCTATGAATTTAGAACCATCGCCCAGCGCTTCTAATTCTCACGATCACACTATGAATTCTCATGCACAAGCAGTAAATGCATGCTTGAAAGTTGTACATGCAGCCCTCGAAGATGTAAAGGCTAAAGAAGTTGTTCAGCTTGATGTTGCTAGCATCAGTAACGTGGCAGATGCCATGGTGATTGCAAGCGGTACATCAACCCGTCATATCAAATCACTTGCAGATAATGTTGCTGAAGAAGCACGTAAAGCAGGTTTTCGTCCGCTTGGTATCGAAGGCGAACGTGATGCAGAATGGATCCTGATTGATCTAGGTTTTGTTGTAGTGCACTGCATGCTGCCTACAGCGCGTAAATTCTATGATCTAGAAAGCCTATGGCGCAATCCTACAGATTCTGTAGCATAAATATCGAATATTCAAAAAAAGCGACCTATGTAGGTCGCTTTTTTTATATTGTTTAACTTGAATCGAAAAAGAAATTTATGGGTCAAAAACTTTAATGAATTCGTTTTTTGATCAGATTTAATCATTCAGCCTATTCTTTAAACGTTTTGTTGCAATTTTATCCAGACCAATTTTCTAAAAATAAAACACCATAGCTAATTTTACTTTGTAATTCTTTTCGATTCAGCTTTTATATAGGAAGGAGAATTTATCTGTAATTTAAATGGAAAAATCCCCCTTTTAAAAGGAGGATTTAAGATGATTCAGCGAATGGAAAGTCTTAGTGACCTGTACCATTAATCGCTTTAGTCATATCTTCCACAACTTTCTTCGCATCACCGAAAATCATCATGGTCTTGTCGTTATAGAACAAGTCATTGTCCAGACCTGCATAACCGGTCGCCATAGAACGCTTGATGACCATGATGGTACGCGCCTTGTGAGCTTCCAGAATTGGCATGCCGTAGATCGGTGAGTTCGGATCGTCTTTTGCAGCCGGGTTTACAACGTCGTTTGCACCAATAACCAGTACTACGTCAGTTGCCGGGAAGTCTGAGTTGATCTCGTCCATTTCCAGAATATCTTCATAAGGAACATCAGCTTCTGCAAGCAATACGTTCATATGACCAGGCATACGACCAGCTACCGGGTGAATCGCAAAACGTACAGTCACGCCCTGCTCTTTCAGCAAGTTTGCCAGCTCTTTTACTGCGTTTTGTGCACGGCCTTGTGCCATACCATAACCCGGTACAATGACAACGCTGTCTGCATTCGACATTAAGAAGCCAGCATCATCCGCAGAACCTGAACGGTAGTTACGTTGCACTTGTGCACCCGCAGCTGCTGTCGGCGCAGCTGCACCACCCATCGCACCACCAAACAATACATTGATGATCGAACGGTTCATCGCTTTACACATGATGTAAGACAGAATCGCACCTGAAGAACCAACCAGCGAACCCGCAACGATCAGCATGTTATTTTCCAGTGTGAAACCAATCCCTGCTGCTGCCCAGCCTGAGAATGAGTTCAACAGCGAAACTACAACCGGCATATCGCCGCCGCCAACTGGTGCAATCCATACCCAGCCAAATGCCAGTGCAAGACCAGTCATTGCCCAGAAAGATGTCATGCTACCTGTCAGGAAGAAGTGAATCCCTGCTGCCAGCATTGCAATAAAGATCAGAGCCTGAACCGGTTTTACCCAGCCACCTGAAATGGTTTTTGCCCATTTCTTTGCAGCCAGCTTGCCGTATGCAAATACAGAAGCAGTAAAGGTAATCGCTCCCACAAAACAGCCCACAAACAGTTCAAACAGGTGAACCTTGCTCATTTCATGGAAAGTCACACCATTTGCAGCTAACAGGTCTGGACCTAATTCAACCAGCTTGTTGTTATGGATAATTGCTGCAACTGCAATCAGTACCGCAGCCAGACCCACCAGTGAGTGCATAAGTGCCACAGTTTCTGGCATCTGGGTCATTGGTACAGTACGTGCACGCGCAATACCCACCACTGCACCCGCAGCCATTGCTGCAAGAATCATCCAGACTACTGGATTTTCAGCAACAAAGAATGTGGTCACTACAGCAATCGCCATGGCGATCATACCGTAGCGGTTACCTGCAATTGCAGTTTTAGGACCAGACAAACCACGTAGCGTTAAGATAAAAAGAACGGCGCCAATCAGGTAGAACCAATCCGCATACTCTCGAATAAATTCCATGGTTTAACCCTCTTTCTTCTTTTGCTTAGGTTTGAACATTTCCAGCATACGTGCAGTCACGGCAAAGCCACCGAAAATATTAATGCTCGCCAGAAATACTGCGATTGCCCCCAGTACACTCACCACGTTAATGGTCTGGAAATCCACGCTGCCTTCAACGCCCACCATTGGCAGGCCAACAGTTTGAATCATTGCGCCCACGATAATGATCGAAGACAAGGCATTGGTCACCGCCATCAATGGCGTATGTAGTGCTGGTGTTACCCCCCAAACCACGTAGTAACCCACGAAGATGGCCAGGACGAAAATCGTAATTGTTTCAACCATGAGTCTGCTCCTTAACCACGTTTTAACAGCACTTGGCCGCCGTGAGTGACAAGTAGGGCTTTTTGAATTTCATCTTCCTGATTCAGGACAAAGTTCTTGTCTGCATCAAAAAGTGTTTCAACAAAGTTATAGACGTTACGTGCATATAGCGCTGATGCTTCAGTCGACACCGTTGATGGAATATTTGGCACACCCAGAATCTTCACACCATTTTCAGTCACAACAGTTTCACCGCATTTAGAACCTTCAACGTTACCGCCTGATTCCACTGCCATATCCAGAATCACTGAGCCTGGTTTCATCTTGGCAACGGTTTCAGCGCGGATTAAGCGTGGTGCATCACGACCTGGTAACAATGCAGTGGTAATCACGATATCGGCATTCGATACCGCTTTATCGACAATCGCTGCCTGATCCTTGATGTACTGTTCACCTGGCATCCAGCCATAACCGTTTTTAGCTGCTTCATCAGCACGTGCCTGCTCTTCAGGAGACATTGGCACGTCTAGCCATTTACCGCCTAAAGACTCAACCTGATCTTTGGCAGTCGGACGAAGGTCGGTTGCTTCTACGACTGCACCCAGACGTTTCGCTGTTGCAATTGCTTGAAGGCCTGCTACCCCGACCCCCATGATCACGACACGAGCCGGTTTCACCGTTCCTGCCGCTGTCATCAGCATCGGGAACATGCGCTGATATTCAGCAGCAGCTAAAAGCACTGATTTATAACCTGCTAGGTTCGCTTGCGAAGACAATACGTCCATGTTTTGCGCACGTGACAAAGTACGTGGCAAAAGCTCAAGAGCAAATGCAGACACATTCTGTGCCGCGAATAGGTCAAGCTCGGTATTGCGGTATGGGTCAAACATCGCTACAACCGTGGTGTTAGCTGACAGCTTTTGAATTTCCTCACCCTTCGGTGCACGAACTTTCAAAACTATCTGGCTACCGGTGTAGGCATCATCCGTAATTTTGGCACCAACTTGCTCATAGGCACTGTCGATGTAGGCAGCTTTAACACCTGCTCCACGTTCGATCACCACACTATGACCAGCGCTGATCAATTTCTTTACTGTCTCAGGCGTCGCAGCGACGCGATTTTCACCGACGACAGTTTCGGCTGGAATTCCAATCTGCATGAGCGTCCCTCAAGCTAATTTTTTCTTAAGTAAACACCGTGATTTACGGTGCTTCCCCTCAGGATGTGTTTTTGTTGAATTTTTGGATTCTAATTAAACTTCTAGAAATTACTACCTATTATTTATTTAATAAATACCCATATTTTGAACTGACGATTCATAAAAATGATGCTGTCATATAGCATTTATCAGTTCAGCCTGATTATTTTGATTTGCTGAATTTATAAACGATATTCATTCTCTTGAACGATGACTGTTTTCCTGGTTATTTTTTATTAGATTACTTTTTGTTTTATTTTGTTACATTGATCATTCTGACAAATATTTCATTTTTCTTGCTAGGCAAATCTTTATTTCAAATGAACTGATAAAGCCTAAATTAAGGCACTTTTCTAGGGCAGTTTTCTGTTTTTGACCTTTTTGACAAATTTGATCTACTTTGGAATATTCATTTTTAAGATCTAAAAATACTGTTTTCCTATAACTTTTTCATTTTTGACTCATAAAAAATATGAATTGATGATGAAAAAATTGATTGGGGATTCACTTATTTGACTTATTCAGCTCAAGTCTTAAGACTTATCTGAAATAGGTGAAAAAAATATTCTGCAACATTTATTATATTAATACTCAGCCCACTGTCAGATTTACAAATTCTTCATTTTGCACCAATTTTGGGCAATCACTGATTCAGATTGATCTCTGTCACTTGGTCTTAAATGAGATGACTTAATACAAAGCGCTTCCACGTACATTTTCTTAAGTGAAAAAGTTAAATTTCTAGCGAATTTTCATCTCTTCTCAATTCAGAAACGTACTTTTTTGTGGCATTTCTCTTATATTAGTTCGAGCACTTTGCACTATTTTTCTACTTTTATCCTGACGGGTTTTCGCCTATAGTGCCTGCAACTTACGCATCATCTTTGATGTTCTTTATAAAAATTCTCCCTGAGCTTAAGGTACTTGCCATGACTCCTCCTCTCGATATCAGTCAAAATAAATCCCTGTTATGGCTGATGGCGATCGCATGTGGTTTATGTGCAGGTGCAAACTATTATTGCCAACCGCTTATCTCCTCAATTCAGCAATATTATCAGGTACCAGAATCCCAAGTGGCGCTGACCGTGACCTTTGCGCAGGTTTCTTATGCCTTGGGCCTGCTGTTTATTGTGCCTTTGGGAGACATGCTGAATAAGTCCAGACTCATTCCTTTTTTGATGTTTGGTGCCGCCTTAGGTTTGCTGATCTGTGCCACAGCAGTCAACCTGCCGATGCTCTGGGTGGGGACTATTATTGCCGGGCTATTTTCTGTTGCTGCCCAGATTCTGATTCCTTTAGCTACGATGGCTGTCCGACCTGAAAAAACCGGAGAAGTGGTCGGTTTTCTCATGAGTGGCTTATTAGTCGGTATCTTATTGTCGACCAGTATTGCCGGATTGCTTTCAGACCTGTTTCACTGGAAAACCATTTATGCGCTCAGCAGTATGGCACTATTGGTTTTGGGCTTTTACTTAAAAGGACAATTACCCAGCATGCCGCGTATGCGAATCAGTTATGCAGCGATTTTTAAATCCATGGGTACGCTACTGCGTGAGGAACCGCGACTGGGCTTACGCTCCCTGATTGGTGCATGTGCCTTTGCAGCCATGAGCATGCTGTTTTCAACCATTGCCCTGCTACTGACCCAAAAACCTTTTCATCTTTCTGATGTGATGGTGGGCCTGGTGACCCTAGTTGGTGTTTTTGGTGCGCTATCCACTCAGGTTATTGGTAAATGGGCGGATCGTGGTTATATCAAGATCCTGACCTGGATTGGCTGTTCAATTCTGGCAGGAAGCTGGCTATTTTTATATTTTGGTGGCGTATCTCTGCTCAGTTATATTCTGGGTTATGCCCTGATTAACTTAGGTCTGGCGATTACTCATAGCTGTAATCAGAACGTGATTTTCCGCTTGCGCCCGGATGCCAAATCACGCCTGAACTCTATTTACATGACGCTGTATTTCATTGGTGGTGCCTGTGGTTCTGCCTTGGGGGTATATGCCTGGCATCATGGTGGCTGGAGCATGACCTGTCTGTTTGGACTTGGCTTGGCGCTATGCGCTATCCTGTTCGTGCTGATGGATCAATGGCAGCAGCATCGAGCAAAAGCTTAAACAAATTTAGCTGACTTGTACGACTGGGTAATAAGGTTTACCCGAATCCCAAGTTGCTGCATTTTCCAAAAGAATGCAGATAAAAGTGGGCAGCAACCCGGCCAGAACCCGGCAACTGTCTTGGAGCTGCTTTATATTAAATGAACTTTGATAAGTCGCACCGCCCTGCATAAGCTGATAATGCAAGGTGGAAAGACGGTTAAAAATCACCAATAAGATTTCACTTAAATTCTGTTCCTGTACAGCCTTTTGTATTTTTTGTTTTTGCTGGTCTAATGCTTCACGACAGCTTTCCAGACTGACTTTATGATGACGATAATCCCAGAAACCTTGATCGGTATAAGGGCTATCCAGCAGCGCAGAAATTGGCTGGCTATATTTTTCCCAGACAATATGCTGAAGTTTTTGTTCCACATCTTTTTGACAAAGAGTTTCTAGAAATTGATGCAGGCTTTGTTGATCCTGACGAACCTCTGTTTCTTGTGCATAAATCGAATTAAAACTGATCCACAGGCTAATAAACTTAAACTCTAGTTCCTCATCCAGCTCTAATGCTTTTTTAAACCAGCTAAGTCCCCGTTGAATCCGTAAATTAAAATAGTCTGAATGCTGAGGTTTTTTGCTTTTATAAATCTCCTCCAACATGAGCATCGTTATTCTCCTTATTTATCTCGTTTTCTTTATCTTAATCTTAAATATCTCAAAATATAGCATTGCAGAATGACTGGGAGTTTATTTTTTCAATTCCCACAGTTTCTCTTGTTAAATATCTTTATTGGAATGACAGTTATAGATCCTCATGCAGTTCAGCCTTTGGTCATGCAAATTTTATGCTAGTATTACGCCCTCTTTTTGTAGTACTGCTTTTTTTTGAGCAGATTTCCAGCAACTCCTGCTTATTCTAGTACTGCTATTTCTCTTCCATTTCATTTAAGGCGTGATTTTGAATGACTGATCTCAGCACCATTGAAAACAAACTTCAACCTCGCATCAGTGTTGCGCCGATGATGGACTGGACCACCAAAGATTATCGTTTCTTTGCGCGCCTGTTTAATCCAAATGTCATTTTATATACCGAGATGGTGACGACAGGCGCCATCATTCATGGCGATGCCAAACGTCATCTGGACTTCAATCAAGAAGAGCATCCAATTGTGTTACAGCTCGGCGGTTCAAATCCTCAAGATCTGGCAACTTGTACTAAAATGGCTCAGGACTGGGGATATAACGAAGTTAACCTGAATGTCGGCTGTCCGAGTGATCGGGTACAGAATAATAAAATCGGTGCCTGCCTGATGGCCGAACCTGATCTGGTCGCAGAATGTATTGATACAATGCGTAATGCCGTTGATATTCCGGTGAGTGTGAAACACCGCATTGGTATTGATGACATGCATTCTTATGAAGAGATGCTGCATTTTGTGGATACGGTCGCCAAAACCGGTTGCGATAACTTTATTGTGCATGCCCGAATTGCTTTACTCCAAGGTCTTTCACCTAAAGAAAACCGTGAAATTCCGCCACTACGCTATGAAGATGTTTACCGTCTGAAGCAGGACCGTCCGGAACTGACCATTGAAATTAATGGTGGAATTAAAACTTATGCAGAAACGCTTGAACATCTCAAGCATGTCGATGGCGTGATGATTGGCCGCGAAGCCTATCACAACCCGTACCTTTTAGCTGAGCTGGGTCAACTATGGAATCTCGAAGCACCAGACCGTTTTGAGATCATGCAACAAATGCTGCCTTATATTGCCCAACGTATGGCTGAAGGTGCACCATTGTCGATTATTACCCGTCATATTTTAGGTTTATTTCAGAACTTGCCAGGTGCACGTAAATGGCGCCAGGCTTTAAGTGGCGGCAATGCCAAAACGCTAAAAGATGTAGAAACAGCATTATTGAATATTCAGGAAGCCATGCAGCGCACTGAAGATTATCTGCGTGAACATCAAGTTCAGCCTTAAAATCAAAAAGCACCGAGATCCGGTGCTTTTTAATGACCTAAAATAAAAATTAGTGGGTATAGGCTGTAATATTTCCCACCGGAATCGGTTCTTCATCATAGGAAGCCGCTTGCAGGACAGGTTCTGTAACTGGACGGACATCTGGCCCTAACTCAATACTGGTAGGCTCATTCACAGGTTCCAGATCATCAAGTGATGAGGCCAACTGTTCCAGTTCACGATCCAGTTGCTGACGATATTTTTCAATCTCGATTTCATCGATAAAGGCAAAAGCATCGTCTTCAATAGCCCAGCTATAACCACCATTCACCTTTGAAATTTTGACGTTAATGGGATATTCATTGCCCTGATAATTCAGATGTGAAACCGCTTCAAACTCATTGCCTTTGCGATGGCGGATTTTTACATTTACCACAGTCAGACGATAATGCTGATAATTCGGATTGGCATTAAATTCTTGCTGCATTTGTCCTTGAATATTTCTGGCCAGTTCATCAATTGATACAAAATAGCTGCATCCAGCCAGACAGGCGATCATCAATATCATTATGATTTTTTTCATCCCGCCCCCTTGTGTTCTCTCACTGCTTTACAGATGTGTAAAACTTTTCATCTTTGGATTATTCTGTGATCCATTTTATACTTTTTTTAAATAAATGAATAAATAAATCCTTAGTCTATAAAGTCGTTTTTATTTTTATGTCATACCGATTTTTTAACTTAATAGTAAAAAACTGGTAATAAAAAGCCCTGAACCAGTCAGGGCTTTAATCGTCATTTAAAACTTAAAAATCATCTTCTGCAGCAGGATCATGGTGCAAGGCATCATGGATCGCTTCAACCAACTGCTGGGCAATTTCCTGTTTAGAGGCCTTGTCCAGATCACGCTTATCCAGATGATAGTGTTCGGCAAAGAATACCGTCATGGCATTTTCATCGGATGCAAAGCCAATATCCGCACGCGAAACATCATTGCAGGCAATCATATCCAGTTTTTTAGCCACCAGTTTGCCCGCTGCATATTCTTCAATATTACGGGTTTCTGCAGCAAAGCCTACCATAAATGGACGTTTTTCCTGCTGTGCAATGGTTGCCACAATATCCGGATTTTTTATTAAAGCGACATTCAGCTCATCGCCTGCTTTCTTGATTTTATGCTCGGCTACCTGTGCGACACGATAATCAGCTACTGCAGCGGTCGCAATGAAGATGTCACAGCCCTGCTCCAGCATCTGCATACTTTCATTCAGCATTTGCACTGCCGAAGAAACATTTTTACGTTTAACGCCATTTGGTGTATCTAGGCTCACTGGACCAGCAATCAGGGTGACATTCGCTCCAGCCGCATAACAGGCTGCTGCCAATGCAAAACCCATTTTCCCGGTACTGTGGTTGGAAATATAACGTACCGGGTCAATCGCTTCACGAGTCGGACCAGCTGTAATCGTGACTTGCTTGCCCGCCAGCATGCCAAATTTTTCTGCAATCGCGCGCTGAGCTTTATGGAAATACTCTGTGACCTGACGTGCCAGATCTTCCGGTTCCGGCATACGGCCCAAGCCTACATCACCACAAGCTTGTGAACCGGCATCCGGCATAATCACATGCACGCCATCATCAATCAAAGTCGCAAGATTACGCTGTGTCGCTTTGGCAGCCCACATCTGCTGGTTCATAGCTGGTGCTACCCAGACCGGTGCATTGGTTGCCAGATACAAAGTGCTGAGCAAATCATCTGCAAGACCTGCAGCAAATTTTGCCAGCGTGTCGCAACTGGCTGGCGCTACCAATAACAGATCAGCCCAACGTGCCAGCTCGATATGCCCCATGCCTGCTTCTGCTTCAGGATCCAGCAACTCGGTATGTACCGGATTGCCTGACAAAGCTTGAAAGGTCAAAGGAGTAATGAAAGCCTGTGCGCCTTGAGTCATGACAACCCGCACATTAAACCCGGCATCTTTCAGACGACGAACCAGAATGGCACTTTTATAGGCAGCAATACCGCCAGTGACTGCTAAAATGATATTTTTATGAGGAATTACACTTAGATCAAAGCTCACGAACAGCTTACCTTTCTGTTGCAGTGGGGCTCACAATAGCATTAAATAATTGCATTCCCAAGAGATCAGCTTCAGGGAAAACTCATAATTCATAATAAATAAGTCTAATAACTATGCAATTTTCAATCAAAAACTGGCCTGAGCTGGAACGGCCGCGGGAACGTTTAATTCAATATGGAGCAGAAAGTTTATCTGATGCAGAACTACTCGCCATTTTTCTCCGATCAGGTTCACAACAGCACTCGGCCGTAGAATTAGCCCGGCTACTGATTCAACATTTTGGCCATTTAACTGCTTTACTCGATGCACCTTTACAGGAAGTCAGCCAGTTTCATGGCATGGGTATTAGCAAATATACCCAACTGATGGCGGTTAAAGAATTAGGACGGCGTTATATTGCCGAGCATCTTAAGCAGGATGCCTTAGAATTAAGTAATTCAAAACGGCTGCGAGATTATTTACGTTTCGAATTACTGGGTGAAAATCAGGAAGTGTTCGCGGTCCTGTGTCTGGATGCCAGTTTAAGGAAAATTGCATTTAAAAAGCTGTTTTATGGCTCTGTGAATGCATGTGATATTTCAATTAATCAGTTGCTCAGATATGCCATTACCCAACAGGCAACTTCAATTGTGATTGCGCATAATCACCCCTTGGGCCAAGCCACTCCTTCTAAAGCTGACCTGTATCTGACCCGCCAGATTCAGCAGGCATGTCGACTGGTCGATATCCGTTTAATTGATCATTGCATCATTGCTCTGGAAGGCAGTTTTTCCTTTGCTGAGCAGCAACTCATCAAACCTGAAGTCTAAGGGGGAATAGCACTTGACAAAGCAGCTACAACTCAAGAAGATCATGAAAAAAATTGTGATGATTCCAATAAATGATCGTACGTGACCAGCTGAACGTTTTTAAATTATTATTTTCCTGGCGAGGAACGATTTTACCTAAGGTTTTACCTCCTTTAGGCGTGGTCATGCTGATTTCAGCCATTATTGGTGGTTTTTCACGTGTAGGTTACTTTCATTTTCCAGAACTCCCTCTCGTTGGCTTTACCCTCATCGGCGTAGTACTGTCTATCTTTCTCGGATTTAAAAATACTGCCTGTTACGACCGTTGGTGGGAAGCACGTAAACTCTGGGGTATTCTGATTGCCAATGCACGTCATTTTGACCGGGACTGCCGGATGTTGTCTCAAGGCCGTCGTGAACGTGTGATTCAGCACGTCATCGTTTTCGCAAATGTCCTGCGTGACCGTCTACGCCATCAGACAGCCAATCCAACTGAACTGGTGGAAACCAGTGGGATGAGCCAGCAGGCAATTACCCAGCTCTATCAACAGGCCAATGCACCGCAATATACCTTGAGCCTGATTCAATGGGAGCTGATGCAGGCTCTCAAAGAAGGTGAAATCTCTGACATCATTTATATGCAGATGAATAATCATGTCGCAGAACTCAGTATTGTGCAGACAGGTTGTGACCGGATTGCGACAACTCCCTTACCTTTTGCTTATTCGGTTCTGCTGAACCGTACTGTTTATTTCTTCTGTTTTATTCTGCCGTTTAGCCTTGGTGCCACATTAGGTTTATTCACTCCTTTTCTGGTCGGCATTCTCGCTTATACCTTCCTAGGACTGGACGCTTTAAGTTCAGAAATCGAAGAGCCTTTTGGCACCCAAAGCAATGACTTACCACTTGATTCTATGGTGCGTACCATTGAAATCGAACTGTTAGGCACTCTGGGCAAACCGACACCGCCACCGATTCAGGCACAAGATAATAATTTGCTATAATTTATAAATAAATGCCTCAGAATTAGCATTTTGAGGTTCTAATTTTTATCTAAAAATTCAAAAAAATATGAAATTAAAACAAAAAATTCAACAAGCGGTGCCTCAACCCATTGTTCGACCATGGTTGGCTTTAGCACTATTTTTACTTTGTGCCATCTTGGCTTTTATAGTGAGTTCATTAGTCCAATCAGAACTTTTTCTCGATCTTCAACGTAGGCCTGTTTTCCATATTTTATTTAGTCTATGTGTTCCCCTCTTTCTGTTTCAGGATCGAGGAATAAATTTAAAGTTTCCTTTTTTTATACAAAAATATTTGATCGATCCTCAACTCAAAAAAGATATGACTGAGCAAGCAGTCCAACATTCACAAGCAATTATTCTGGCTCAACGTACTATTCGTGCAAAATGGTGGCAGGTGAAACAGCCACAGTTATTATTACAACTGCCCAATCATGATCAAGGCATCTGGTTTAATGTAGATTTAAAACAGGTTTTTAATCTTTCGCCTTTTTTTACACTTCAAGTCAAATTAAGTGATGCGATGATTGGGCAACTGATCGATATACATTTTTTGACACGCTCTCATGTAATCATCCAGTTATTTGAAATTTCCCAAAATAATGATTTTTCAATATTCATTGGCACAGAAGTTGGAGCACAAAGAGGACTAGGGAGATTAGAAAAAATCCCATCGGCGCTTATGCTCGACTTATCCCGAATTACACACATAGAAGCCTTGAGAACCTGTCCAGAAAGTCATGACTTACAGTTAACCACAGGTTATGGTAAAACTTATCTCATTCATTCTCATGCAAAATACTTTAAACAATTGGAACTCGCCTTATCCTCACGCATTGATGTGATTGCCTATCGTAAGTTCAAACTTGATCTCAAGATTGATCATCTGTTCATTTCAAAAAAACATCCAAACTTTTATCGAAATTTAGTCCTGACTTCCATCATGCTGTATATCGTCATCATGACTTTAATCACTTCTGAATGGGCCTTATTACTTGTTAATGTCCTCATTCTGCATTTGATGTATAAATTCGCCCAAGATCTTAAAACTGATCCATTCATCAAGATTTAGAATTAACAAAAACTCTCCCAAATCCCGACCTGCCCTGGTTTTAAGCTCGGCACATTCCCCAGTTTAATCCAGGGCATATGGTCACCATGAAAATCACTGCCAATTGAAACTTTAAGTCCTTGCTCTGCAATCATCCGGTCAACCATCTGACGGGTTGAACTTGGATCAATAGCGGGTGGCAACTCAACTGCATCTCCACCAAACTTGGCGAAGATCTCGATCAAATAACGAATATTAGTCGCGGATAAATCATAACGGGTCGGATGCGCCAACACGGCAAAGCCACCGCTGTCATGAATCACCTGAATGGTTTCTTCCAGACCCAGACCATCAAATTTGACATAGGCCTTTTTACCTTCCTTGATGTATTTATCAAAGGCCTGTTGGGGACGGGTCACAATGCCTTTTTCTACCAGCGTTTTGGCAATATGGGTTCGGGTAACCCGATCAGGAATATTGTCAACTTTGGCAATCACGTCAGCATAAATATCCTGACCAATTAAAGGAACCAGAAGATCACATATCTGCTTAGAGCGTTCAGCACGAATAATTTTCTGCTGATTGAGGGCTTTTTGTAACGGCTCAGGATTCTGAACATTGAGTGCCACAATATGCACACCATAATTTTTCTTGGTCGCTGGACGTGACCACTGGCTGGAAATCTCGACTCCAGAAATTATCTTAATCTCATGATTTTTGGCAGCTTCTTCAGCCAGCTCCAAACCGTCCATGGTGTCATGATCAGTTAGGGCCAAAGTATGGATGAATTTGCCCGCAGCCGCTTCGACCAATTGCTGAGGACTCAAAGTTCCATCAGAAATATTACTATGTGTATGTAAATCTACGCCGTGCATCTCTATACTATGACATTTATTTGATCAGATTTAGATACTCTAACATGAAAGCACTTTTAGACTTTGTGCCACTCATTATTTTCTTTTATTTATATAAAACTGTAGATCCAAAAGACACTGACCATCAACTTTTACAATTGATCGGTTCTGCGGGGGGTGTCGACAATAACAATATTCTCGTTGCAACTACGGGTCTGATCATTTCCATGCTGGTGGTCTATGGTGCGTTATTTGTCATGCAAAAATTCCGTCTGGACAAACAGCAATGGATCGTTCTGTTTATGACGGTGATCTTCGGTGGTATTACCTTGATGCTCAGCGACGATTTCTATATCCGTCTTAAAGCTGTATTACTGAATCTGGTTTTCGCTGGTGTCTTCCTGTTATCGCCATGGTTTAGCAAAGATAAGAAGCCACTCATCCAGCGTCTGTTTGGACCGGTATTCAATTTGAGTGCCAAAGGCTGGCTCAAATTAAACTATGCCTGGGTCGGTATGTTTACTCTCATGTCATTTCTGCATACTTTCTTCGCCTATTTATGGATGGATGGAAAATATTGGGGCGAATTTACTGCATTCGGTGACATGATTGTGATGTTTTCCTTTATCATTATTCAGTTTATTGTATTGCGCAAATACTTTAGAACAGCTGAATAAGTCCAACTACAAACGATAGAGAGTCATCATGCCATTATTTGTCGTTAGCTGTACCGACCGGGAAGGTACAGTTGAAAAACGCCTTGCGATTCGTCCACAACATCTTGCACGTCTGGAACAGTTAGATGCTGAAGGACGTCTGATTGTTGCAGGTGCCATGCCTAAAGATCCAGCCAATCCTCAAGCCGGTTTCTATGGCAGTACCATCATCGTTGATTTTGACAGTCGTGAAACACTGGATGCATGGTTACAGGATGAGCCATTCCTGAAAGAAGGCGTATACGCGCATATTGATGTGAAGCCATTTAACAAAGCATTTCCTAAAGGATAAGGTTCATGCGCGCTGTTACCGCCAGTTTCATTGGCTTTTGTTTCATGATTCCTTCTGCCTGGGCTGTTGAAGTTGCTGCCCCGGCTACACAGCCAGCAGCTACTCCTGTTCAAGCTGTTACCACACAAGCACCTGCTCAGGGTGCTTCTGCACAGCAGGCTGGAATTATTCCAGCAGTTGCGACAACAGCTCAGACAGTTCAGCCAACTGAAAAAAAACCGCTCACTGCAGAAGAAATTGCCAAGCAGAAAGCCCAGCAAGATGCCAAAGTCAAAGCTTTAGTCAAAGATCAGGCAACGCGTCTACAGCAACTGGAAAAAGCCAATCTGGAAGCCCTGTCACAAAATCAGGAATTGCAGCTCAAGAATGACAATCTCGGGGTTCAGGTACAGGTCTTGCAAAGTGAACGTAGTGCCCAGATGTTTCTCTACGGCGCGGCAACTTTGGCAGTCGGTGTATTACTTGGCTTTCTGATTGCAAGCTATGTTTATACCAAACGTCGCCGTCAGTGGTAATCTATAAGCCTTCCAAATATCTTTAAGGTTGTACCCGTTTTGTCGCATGCAATTCAAACTGCCGATCTGGATTGGCAATTGGTGGATGGCATTGATGTGCCTGTGTCCAAGCAATTTGGTGATGTATATTTTTCCAAAGACAATGGATTGCTGGAAACCCGGCATGTCTTTTTAAATGGTAATGACCTTAGTACCCGCCTTGCCGAATTAAAACCTTTTGAATATTTTTGTGTAGGTGAAACGGGCTTCGGTACAGGTCTGAATATTTTGGCTTTATGGCAGCTCTGGCAACAGGTTCGTCCGGATAATCAAAGTCATCTGCATGCGATTTCAGTAGAAAAATTTCCACTTTCTAAAGCAGATTTAATCCGCGCCTTAAATGCCTGGCCAGAATTGAAACCACTCGCAGATCAACTCATCTCCCAGTATCCAATGCCGATTGCTGGTTGTCATCGTCTTAACTTTCCTGAAGAGCGTTTCAGTCTAGATCTGTGGCTGGGAGATGCACATGATGTCTTTCCTGTCATTGAAAAAACTGCACCAGTTAATGCCTGGTTTCTGGATGGCTTCGCGCCTTCGTGCAATCCGGACATGTGGGAAGAAAATGTTTTAAATAATATCGTGCGCTTATCCGAGACCGGAACGACTTTTGCTTCTTTCAGTGTTGCGGGTGTCTTAAAGCGTGGTTTAAAACGACATGGAATCTCTATTTCCCGTCCACGTGGATTTGGCCATAAACGTGAAATGCTGAAAGCGATCTGGAATTCTGTTGAAGAAAATAAAGACAGTGAAACGGCTTTAGAACAAGAAATTACTCAAAAAAAAACTAAATCAGACCTAGAGAGTCCTACCAGACCTCGTCAAATCGCTGTGATTGGCGCTGGAATCGCAGGTTTAAGTGCAGCATGGGCATTCGCTCAGCGTGGTCATCAAGTCACGATTTACGACCAGTCAGCGCCTCTTTCAGGTGGTTCCGGCAATCCCCTTGCCCTGCTCAATCCTAAACTGTGTCCAGTTGAGCAAAGTGCTGAACATCTGATGACGGTGGCTTGGCAGCATGCCTTAAATCATTATCAGAAATTTAAAGCTTTTCGCTCAATTCAGGTCAATCAGCTTGCCTTAAAAAATCCTGAACAGCTTTTAGGATTGGCAGATGAATATCCCGCAGAAATTCTTGCTGCTCAAAGTGCCGCAGACCAAGAGATTCAAACTGAATTTCCAGCGTTAAAACTATTAGCAGCGGGCGCAGTTTCACCTCATCAACTGCGTGATGAAATTTTGCAGCATCCTCTTATTCAATATGTACAGGCTAAAATTAACCGTATTGAAACTACTACTCAACCTGAGTTATTTGCAGAGCAGCAATTCTTAGGCAAGTTTGATCACATCGTTGTATGTACTGCACGTGATACCCAGCAATTCTTTGAAAATTATCCAGTCTTGAAACCGATTCGCGGACAGGTCAGCTGGGTCAATAATCAAGATCAGCCTTTAAATCAGGATACAGCCTATAGTTACGGCGGTTACTGTATGCAGCTCAATCCCGAACAACTGATTTTGGGTGCTTCATTCTATCCAAGCCGGGATGATGCAGAAGTCTTAGTAGAAGATCATGTGCATAATTATGAACTTATCCACAGTGTCTTTCCTGAATATGCACAATTATTACCATCTACCGAAACTTGGCAAGGTCGAGCAGCGGTACGCGCACAGAGTCAGGATTATTTTCCCTTGCTCGGTAAGATGAATGTGGATCAAGAAGTTTACAGTTTTGCGGGTCTCGGCTCTAAAGGTTTTCTGTTCGCACCACTGTGTAGTGAAATTCTGGCAGCCCAGATTTTAGGGGAAGCCTGCCCCGCACCTTCAAACTTGATAAAAAAACTCGACGTGACACGTTTTCAAAAGAAGGTAAAAGCCAAGAAGCCTTATTTTAAGCCTCAAGATTAAAGAGCTCCTCCCTTTAATAAAGGGTGAGGAACACTGTTCCGCAAGGGAGAGATTTTTAGAAAGAGTTTAACCCCCTCTTTAAAAAAAGGGGCTTTGAAGAAATCTAGACAACAAAAAAGCGCCTGACGGCGCTTTTTTTCACAAGGTCAATTATGCACCTTGTTCCAGTGGCATACCTGCATCACGAGCAGCACGAGTACCACCCATCAGAATGACATATTCACGTGTGCTGTCAAAACCCTCTAACTTTTCAGCTGCACGTGGAGCTTTACTCCCACCACCACATAAAATGTAAATCGGTTGATCCGCTGACACCTGAGTCAGGCTATCTGCTGAAAGATCGTTAATGGGCTGATTGACCGCCCCTTTCACGTGTGCTTCAGCATAAGCACTTGCATCTCGTACATCCCAGATTACAGCATTTTCTGGGAACTCAAATGTTGTAATTTCTTGTTTACGGATCATTGCGCACTCCTTTGATGTAAACAACACTTGGCAAATGAAGAAAACATCCCTAGCATCTCAGATATTCTTTCCCTTTGTAAAGGTCTAAACTATGCCTTCTTTCGATATTGTTTCTGAATTAGAAATTTTTGAAGTAAATCATGCAGTTCAAAATACCCAAAAAGAGATTGCAACCCGCTTCGATTTCCGTGGACAGGATGTTTCTATTGAACTGAATGAAAAAAACAAGGAAATCAAAATTAGCACAGAAAGTGATTTCCAATGTGAGCAAGTGTATACCATGCTGGAAAACCATTTCTTCAAGCGTAAAGTGGATATTCAGGCACTAGATCCACAAAAAATGACCGCTTCAGGCAAAAATGTAGTTCAAGTGATCAAGCTTAAAGATGGCCTTGACTCAGATACGGCGAAAAAAATTAATAAGGCCATTAAAGAAAGCGGCATTAAAGTGCAATCTTCAATTCAGGGTGACAAGATTCGTGTGACTGATAAAAAACGCGATACCTTGCAACAAGTCATGGCATTCCTGAAAGAACAACAATTCGGTCTGCCTTTACAGTTCAATAACTTTAAAGACTAAGGCAGCAACGTCTGTAAATGGAATTATGGCAAAGAGCAACCGACTGACCAAACTGGTCAATGTGACATCAAGATTACCGCAAGGTATACGTACTGCTTTATTGAGTAAGACCTTTGGCCGAGTGGTTCCGATGGTCGGTTCTGCCAAGATTCGCTATCAGGAAGTCAGTGCATCCAAAGTTGTGGTGAGTATGGCCAATCATAAGGCCATGCAGAACCATATCGGTCAGATTCATGCCTGTGCGATGGCACTGCTGGCAGAAACAGCAACCGGCTTTGTGACTGCGATGAATGTACCTGATAGCGCAGTGGTTCTAATTAAAAGCCTAAAAGTGGACTTTAAGCGTCCAACCAAAGGTGCCATGACTGCGGTGGCTACGTTGACTCCTGAACAGCAGCAATTGATGCAAAGTTCAGAAAAAGGTGAAACACTGGTACAAGTAATCGTAACTGATGAATCTGGTGAAGCACCAATTCAATGCGAGATGCTCTGGGCTTGGATTGCCAAGAATCAGTTGAAGCCAGGCTAATTTCAATACAGACAAAAAAAATCCCAGATCATTGATCTGGGATTTTTTATTTAAAGAATTATGAGTTCTGCTGAGATTCTGCAAATTTCTGTTTTGCTTCATCCGGAATTGGACGTTTATTGCCTTTGACATCCACTGCGACAAAGGTAAATACCCCTTCAGTCACGCGTACAGGTGCACGTGAGTTATCATGACTGTCCCATACTTCGATTTGCATCTGGATTGAAGTATTACCGACTTTTAGAATTTTGGTATAGCAGCTAATGACATCGCCGACTTTCACAGGAACCAGGAAGGTCATCTGGTTAATCGAAATCGTTGCACAGCGTCCTTTACTAAAGCGCTCTGCATGAATTGCTCCCGCCAAGTCCATTTGTGAAACAATCCAGCCACCAAATACATCTCCACTCCAGTTGGTATCCGCAGGCATTGCAATCGTCTGCAGGGAAAGTACTCCCTCTGGTTTAATATGAGAATCTGTCACTTGAACTCCAGGCTTTTTAAATTAGGATTGAGCATTATTTAACTGCTGATCAAGCCACTTTTGTAGTTCGCTTGAACGTAATGCACCGCTTATTCTAGCAATTTCATTGGTTTTATTCATCAAAACCAGCGTCGGAATACTACGTACATTAAATGCTGAGCTTAATCGCGGATTGGCTTCGGTATCAATTTTAGCAAATACCACTTGTGGATTTTCTTTTGCTACAGCAGCAAAATGCGGTGCCATCATTTTACATGGACCACACCAGTCTGCCCATAGATCAATCAGGATGGGAAGATCACTATGGGTGACAAACTGACTAAAGTTCTGTTCATTTAGCTCAATCGGCGCTAATGGAACTAAAGCTTGATGACACTGACCACATGCTGGATCGGCCGTTAATTTTTCTTCAGGCACACGATTTTTAGCCTGGCAATTCGGGCATACAATGATCATCTAGCGCACTCCAATATGTTGATGTAAGAATTCTAATTGGGTCGAGACTGCTTTTTCAAACCATTCACCATGATAAATATCAAAATGCCGCATATTCCACTCATGATATTGTACAAATGGTGCAATATTGGTTGCGGTTTCCCGACTGGCTTCAATGGGAATCAGGCTGTCTTGTTGTGCTGCAATAAATAGGACAGGAATAGTGATTTTTCGGACTTCCTGAATAGGACGGTAACGCATCAGTTTAAAGAATACCCGTGCCGGGATATGACCACTCCAGTAATAATCTGGATTCACAATGGATAGATACCCTTCATAACTGTCTTGTGTCGGCATAAAACAGAGTTCGTGACGATCAACCACCGGTAAAGTCTTGGGAGCCATTCCGACCTTTGCTCCCATATAATCCTGACTGGAAATCTTCAGGGCTTTAGGCAATTGCTGCAAAGGATAAAGCTTGGCACTTTCTGCACCATCAACGAAGGGCACCTGTACCATTACTGCCTGAATATTTTTTAGTTCTGCAGCGAGTGTCAGTACATGCCCCCCACTCAATGCTGTTCCCCATAACACAATCCGTTTAGCATCAATGGATTTACGTGCCTGCAAATGCTGGATCATTGTACGCCAGTCTTCAAGTTGAGCACCGATCGATACCAGTTCACGCGGACGCCCGGTACTGCCTCCCCAATAGCGATAATCAAACAGAACCACCGCATAACCTGCACTGGCAAAACGCTGAGCATATTGCACCAGTTTAAAATGACGTAAAGCCGCTAGGCCATGAGCCATCAGGATCACAGCTGGTTTGTCAATCTGTTGAGGACGATAGAAATCCGCAGCAATCACTTCCTGACCGCTTTTGACATACAGTGGTTCGACTGTATAGGCGTACATACGCGCTCCATTGCGTTATTTTATAGTTGTAATCGTTTATAAATTTTTCAGAACTAGGCCATCATGTTTTCAGCTTAATGCTATCATAAAGCATATCAAGATAAATAACATAATGGAGTGACATCATGAGCGAAAATGTAGGCTTTGCTGGCCAAATTGGTCCTGAACATATCTCTCAAGTAGTTGAAAAAGGTTTTAAATCAATTATCAATAACCGTCCAGATATGGAAGGTGGCCCTGAACAGCCAACCAGCGTACAAATTGAGGAAGCTGCTCGTAGTGCAGGTCTGGATTATGTTTTCCAGCCAGTAGTTGCTGGCCAGATTACCGAGCTTGATGTGCGCACCTTTGCTAACCATTATAACGAATTACCAAAGCCGATCTTGATGTTCTGCCGTACAGGAAATCGCTCCAATAATTTATATCAGTTGGCGAAACAGATGGATCTGCTGGATGACTAAGGTATTTAGGGGAAATGTACTTTTAGTCAACATCTCCTTCCTTTTAATGTCAGAGCTTGATCTATGAATAAATTCTTACTGGTTATATGTTGCAGTCTTGCATTGATAGGTTGTAGTTCAATGAATTTTAAGCCTACTGTGGGTGTCAGTATGGGAACTTCTATTTAACTTTTAAAAAGAAGTTCTCAAAAAAAACAGCGCTGAAGCGCTGTTTTTTTATTTTATAAGAGTCCAGTAAAAGGATCTGTAGAATTACAAGTAGGGGGTCCATAAGGACTATCATCAAATGGCTGACTAGCTTCAGATTCAAAATCAGCTTTTAATAATCCCAATGTATATACTAAGCTAGAATTTAAATCTTTAGTGCTTACATTTGTCTTAGCTTTGAATTCGACAGTTTGCCAACCTGCGTATTGACGTAAATACTGCACACTAAAATTGAATTTACCGGTAGCATCAGTTGTATACGTAAATGTTGAACTAATATTTCCATTTGGATCCACAAATCCTGTTGCTAACTGAATATTAGACTTATTAGTAATTTCACAATATGACTGGAAACGTGCAGGTAATTTTAAACTTTCAACAGCATTGATTTTATCAGTGGTTTCCTGTGCAGTATTTTTTAATTGTGCTACAACGCTGGATTGTTGATTAATTTGCTGCTGTTTTTGAGCAGTTGCGACTTCCATTGCCGCTGTTAAATCAGCATTAAGACTTGCAATATCTAAATTTAATTGATTAATAGTGCCATTAATCATAATAATTTGTTTTTGATATTGCTTAGCACTAGCTTCATCTTCATCAGCTTGAGCAAGTTGTAAATTTGTTTGTGCAGTAGCTAATCGTGAATTTTGTGTCCTAATTTCACTTTGTTTAGCTGAAATTTGAGAACGTAAACTTGTAATTTCACTTGATTGAACAGGAGCACTTTGTAAGCTAGCTAAAGTAGCTTCAGCTTGACGTACCTGATTATTTTGATTTACTAAAGTCTGTTTAACAGGAGCTAAACGTTCAACTTTAATATTTTCTAATTGAGCTTTGGTCATAAAGAAACCTTGACCTGCACGTAACAAATCAATATTCATTGTGACACGATAATTAGGAAGTGGCACACCATAAATATCTACCACATGGGCTGAAAGGGCCTCTCTATAATATAAAGCATCTGCAGTTTTTTGTAATTCACCAGATTTACCAAAGGTAATATTACCTATTGGCTGCTCTATTTGTCCTTTAGACACATTGAGTTTAAGTGTTTGTTCACTTAATTTTTCATTTGCATTGGTTATAGTAGCATTTAAAATAATGCCCGATTTAACAAGTGTGTCAGCGAGTGGACTTTCTGTCCTTGGTAGAGTAATACTGAATTGTGCATTTCCATCAGCGTCAGTTTGCTTAACTGAGCTTCCAGTAATAGTAACTTTATTAGTTTTTGTATCAACTACGGATAATGTAACATTTTGATTAGCAACTCCCCCCCCATTACCGTCAATTGCTTTGACTGTAATAGTTGCATTATCACCGGTAATAACTAAAGTAGGCTTATTAGAAGTCACTTCCAAATGATACTGAGCAACCTCAGAGGTAGGAATAGATTCAATCACCTCTAGTTTTCTAGCTTGAGATGTAATTTTTCCAGTTCCGTCTTTAAAAGTAGCATTCAAATTAACGCCATTAGCGATAAGATTGCGAGAATTTAAAATATTTGATGGATCTAATGATAAATTAAAAATAGCATTACCATTCGAATCTGTGGTTACTGTTGAACTACCATCAATCGTTATTCCATTTGATTGAGTATTTTCAATTGCAAGAGTTACTGGCTGATCAGATACACCACCACCATTTACATCGACCAGTTTAACAGTCACGACTACTGTATCACCCGTCACTAATAACTTAGGTTTATCACTGCTCATCAAAATATGATAATTAGTCGGCACTGCATCAGGATTTGTTACTGTTCCTCCATCGGTCGAGCCGTCACCTGTCGAAGAGCTTCCATTGGCATTATTATAATATCCGTCACTACCACCACAGCCGGCCAACATTAATGACAAAGTAAGAGCAGATAACTTCATACTTAATTGTTTACTAATCATTTAAATCCCCAAGTCCCTCTATCTTCAGAGTTTGTTATCAATCTTTATTTAATTATGCGTTATGTAACCACAGTTGAGCTTTTATGTAAATAAAGGTAAGCCAAATGTTTTGTATGCTAGCTTATAATAATCAAATAAATTTGATAAGAGCAATAAATGTACGATTTAATCATTATCGGTGCAGGCACAGCAGGAATTAGTGCTTATAAAGAAGCTATTAAATATACCCAAAATATTTTAATTATTAATGCCGGTTCATGGGATACAACATGTGCTCGTGTAGGCTGTATGCCGAGCAAGCTTCTGATTTCTTCTGCTAACCGTATGCATGATATTAAAACTGCAGAAAATCTCGGATTACAGCATGATGCCGTAATAAATACCTCCACCGTTATGGATCGCCTGCATAAGCTTCGTGATCATTATATTCGGGCCACTTTAAAAGAAGTAGAACAATGGGATTCAACTCATAAGGTATCAGGGCACGCAAAATTTACCAATGCTCAAACAGTCCAAGTAAAAGGAAAATCTTATCAAGCTAAAAGTTTTATTATTGCAGTAGGCTCTCGACCAAATTTTGATGCTACCTTAAAAGATGAACTAGGCGATAAACTCCTGACATCTGATGAAATCTTTGAACTTACACAGCTACCTAAATCCTTAGCAGTGATTGGTAGTGGCGTTATTGCAATTGAATTGGCTCAAGCCATGCAACGTTTAGGGGTACGTACTACTATGTTTGCTCGTAGTCAGAAAATAGGTGCACTCACCAGTCCAACTCTACAAGCTTTGGTTAGAGAGCAATTAAATAACGAGCTGGATATCAAATTTAAAACTTTACCTAATCAAGTCAAACTCCTTACTGATCAGGTAAAAATTGACTATATAGAGAATGATCAAAAACAAAGTCTTGAAGTAGATTATGTACTCTCAGCTACTGGACGTAGTTCTAATTTAGATCGATTAGGTTTGGAAAAAATTAATCCTGAATTCCAAGATGTTAAAAAGCTACCTATTAATAAAAAAACCAAGCAATTAGAAAACTTGCCTATTTTTATTGTTGGCGATGCAGCCCCTGATGTCCCAATTCAACATGAAGCTGCCCATAATGGTAAAGAAGTGGTCCAGAACTGCTTAAATTTTCCAGATGTTCAGCCTATTTCTGCCCTAACTCCTTTGGCAATCGTATTTAGCCAACCAGAAATGGCGATTATTGGACAAAGTTTCAAACAGCTAGAAGAGAAAAATACGGAATATATTAGAGGCTTTGTATCTTATGAAAGACAGGGACGCGCGTTAATTCTTTCAGAAAATAAAGGTGGGGCTGAAGTATATATAGATAAAATGTCAGGAAAATTATTAGGTGCTGAATTATTCTGCCCTCAAGCCGAACATCTAGCACACATACTAGCCTGGATGATTGATGCAGAGCAGGATATTCATCAGATTCTGGCAAAGCCTTACTATCATCCGACTTTAGAAGAAGGGCTAAGAACAGCATTTAAACATGCTCGTCGTCAGTTTGATCAGCAGGACATAACTGACGCTCTTTAAATATATTTAAGAAGTATTGATAGATAAAATTTAATTACTTCAAACAATATGGTGCAGCTAATAGCTCTGAAGTTTTGGCTGCACCTTGTTACTCTTTAACTCATTTTTTAGATCAGAAAATATCAATAGAAAAAGCTCTAACCATTTTATTTCTTCCATAAAAAAACACCCTCAAGCCTTGGCTTGAGGGTGTTTAGGAATAATGAGCTGGCGATGACTTACTCTCACATGGGAGACCCCACACTACCATCAGCGCTAAGAGGTTTCACTTCTGAGTTCGGGAAGGGATCAGGTGGTTCACTCTTGCTATGGTCGCCAGCACAACTGGTATGCTTACTCGCTATGGTCTTATTTACGTTGCTTGCGCTTCGTTTGCCTAGCTTTCTTCAAATAGAATGCATTAACAGATGTATCTGAGTCGCAGTAGTTTGTTCGATTAGCTTAACTAAATCAAGGCTTCGTCTGATCGTTAGATCAATATGAAATCAATTGATGCTTTATATACAACTGCTTGGGTGTTGTATAGTCAAGCCTCACGAGCAATTAGTATTGGTCAGCTTCATGCATCACTGCACTTCCACATCCAACCTATCAACGTCGTAGTCTTCAACGGCTCTTTAGGAGACATAAAGTCTCGGGGAAATCTTATCTTGAGGTAGGCTTCCCGCTTAGATGCTTTCAGCGGTTATCCCTTCCGAACATAGCTACCCGGCGATGCGACTGGCGTCACAACCGGTACACCAGAGGTTCGTCCACTCTGGTCCTCTCGTACTAGGAGCAGATCCTCTCAAATTTCCAGCGCCCACGGTAGATAGGGACCGAACTGTCTCACGACGTTCTAAACCCAGCTCGCGTACCTCTTTAAATGGCGAACAGCCATACCCTTGGGACCTGCTTCAGCCCCAGGATGAGATGAGCCGACATCGAGGTGCCAAACACCGCCGTCGATATGAACTCTTGGGCGGTATCAGCCTGTTATCCCCAGAGTACCTTTTATCCGTTGAGCGATGGCCCTTCCATACAGAACCACCGGATCACTAAGACCTACTTTCGTACCTGCTCGACTTGTGGGTCTCGCAGTTAAGCGCGCTTTTGCCTTTATACTCTACGCGTGATTTCCGACCACGCTGAGCGCACCTTCGTACTCCTCCGTTACTCTTTAGGAGGAGACCGCCCCAGTCAAACTACCCACCAGACATGGTCCTCGCTCCCGATCAGGGAGCAGAGTTAGAACCTCAATATTACCAGGGTGGTATTTCAAGGACGGCTCCATGGCAACTAGCGTCACCACTTCAAAGCCTCCCACCTATCCTACACAAGTAAGATCAAAGTTCAATGTCAAGCTGCAGTAAAGGTTCACGGGGTCTTTCCGTCTAGCCGCGGGTACACCGCATCTTCACGGCGAATTCGATTTCACTGAGCCTCTGCTGGAGACAGCGCCGCCATCATTATGCCATTCGTGCAGGTCGGAACTTACCCGACAAGGAATTTCGCTACCTTAGGACCGTTATAGTTACGGCCGCCGTTTACTGGGGCTTCGATCAATAGCTTCGCTTGCGCTAACCACATCAATTAACCTTCCAGCACCGGGCAGGCATCACACCCTATACGTCCACTTTCGTGTTTGCAGAGTGCTATGTTTTTAATAAACAGTTGCAGCGGCCTGGTTTCTGAGGCTGTCAACAGCTCAAGGAGCAAGTCCCATCACCATCAACAGCGTACCTTCTCCCGAAGTTACGGTACCATTTTGCCTAGTTCCTTCAGCAGAGTTCTCTCAAGCGCTTTGGTCTACTCGACCTGACCACCTGTGTCGGTTTCGGGTACGATTCCAGTGTAACTGAAGCTTAGAGACTTTTCCTGGAAGTATGGTATCAGCCACTTCACCAGTAAACTGGCTTGCTATCAACTCTCAGCATAGAGCACCCCGGATTTGCCTAAGATGCATGCCTACTGTCTTCCACCTGGACAACCAACGCCAGGCTGACTTAACCTTCTCCGTCCTCTCATCGCATTACACTGAAGTATTGGAATATTAACCAATTTCCCATCGACTACGCCTCTCGGCCTCGCCTTAGGGGTCGACTCACCCAGCCCCGATTAACGTTGGACTGGAACCCTTGGTCTTTCAGCGAACGGGTTTTTCACCCGTTTTGTCGTTACTCACGTCAGCATTCGCACTTCTGATACCTCCAGCATGCTTCTCAACACACCTTCATCGGCTTACAGAACGCTCCCCTACCACTTGCAATAAATTGCAAATCCGCAGCTTCGGTACATAGTTTTAGCCCCGTTACATCTTCCGCGCAGGCCGACTCGACTAGTGAGCTATTACGCTTTCTTTAAAGGGTGGCTGCTTCTAAGCCAACCTCCTAGCTGTCTATGCCTTCCCACATCGTTTCCCACTTAACTATGATTTAGGGACCTTAGCTGGCGGTCTGGATTGTTTTCCTCTTGACTACGGACGTTAGCACCCGCAGTCTGTCTCCCGGATAGTACTCATTGGTATTCGGAGTTTGCATCGGTTTGGTAAGTCGGGATGACCCCCTAGCCGAAACAGTGCTCTACCCCCAATGGTATTCGTCCGAGGCGCTACCTAAATAGCTTTCGGGGAGAACCAGCTATCACCGAGTTTGATTAGCCTTTCACCCCTATCCACAAGTCATCCCCTGGCTTTTCAACGACAGTGGGTTCGGTCCTCCAGTTAGTGTTACCCAACCTTCAACCTGCTCATGGATAGATCACCCGGTTTCGGGTCTATACCCAGCAACTAAACGCCCTATTAAGACTCGATTTCTCTACGGCTCCCCTATTCGGTTAACCTCGCTACTGAATATAAGTCGCTGACCCATTATACAAAAGGTACGCAGTCACCACACAAAGTGGCTCCCACTGCTTGTATGCATGCGGTTTCAGGATCTATTTCACTCCCCTCACAGGGGTTCTTTTCGCCTTTCCCTCACGGTACTGGTTCACTATCGGTCAGTCAGGAGTATTTAGCCTTAGAGGATGGTCCCCCTATATTCAGACAAGGTTTCACGTGCCTCGCCCTACTCGACATCATCATATCAGCCCTTTCGTGTACAGGACTATCACCCACTATGGTTGCACTTCCCAGAGCATTCCACTAAAACTGATATGACTTAATGGGCTGTTCCCCTTTCGCTCGCCGCTACTGAGGGAATCTCAATTGATTTCTTTTCCTACGGATACTGAGATGTTTCACTTCTCCGCGTTCGCCTCATAAACCTATGTATTCAGTTTATGATACCGACCTTATAGCCGGTGGGTTTCCCCATTCAGACATCTCCGGATCACAGGATATTTGCCGCCTCCCCGGAGCTTTTCGCAGGCTATCACGTCTTTCTTCGCCTCTGACTGCCAAGGCATCCACCACATGCACTTAATTACTTGACTATACAACCCCAAACAGTCGTTACACCTACAAGTCAGTGTAGCAACATAGTTGTTTGCGATCTCGTGAACTTAATCACTGTACAGCTTCAATTAGATTCATATACCAAAACGCTTGATTCAGTTAATTTCGCTAGTTCTCATTCAATCACTTCAACAATCAATCTCGCGATCTCCTGTTTCCGCTCTTGTATGAGTATGAACAAATTATTTCAACTCAAATATATTCTGTTAATGATTTAATGCATCCTCGTCGGACTGCATTACTGTGATAAATCACAGAGATTAATAACAATGCCGCGCATTATACGCCGCTTTCTTACTAAGCTCTATAAGCTATCAAACCGTTTGCTTATTACGTATTCGAACGAATACGTGGTGGAGACTAGGAGAGTCGAACTCCTGACCTCCTGCGTGCAAAGCAGGCGCTCTACCAACTAAGCTAAGTCCCCAGCTTATCAATAAGTCAATGTTCTGATTTTCTGTTTTCTGGCAGATGGTGGGTCTGACAAGACTTGAACTTGTGACCCCACGCTTATCAAGCGTGTGCTCTAACCAACTGAGCTACAGACCCTCAGATACATCGTCATGAAGAACAACTTGTTGTGGATTCTTACCAATCGTCAATCTTTCGTTAAGGAGGTGATCCAGCCGCAGGTTCCCCTACGGCTACCTTGTTACGACTTCACCCCAGTCATCGGCCACACCGTGGTAAGCGTCCTCCCTAAGGTTAGACTACCTACTTCTGGTGCAACAAACTCCCATGGTGTGACGGGCGGTGTGTACAAGGCCCGGGAACGTATTCACCGCGGCATTCTGATCCGCGATTACTAGCGATTCCGACTTCACGCAGTCGAGTTGCAGACTGCGATCCGGACTACGATCGGCTTTTTGAGATTAGCATCTGCTCGCGCAGTAGCAACCCTTTGTACCGACCATTGTAGCACGTGTGTAGCCCTGGCCGTAAGGGCCATGATGACTTGACGTCGTCCCCGCCTTCCTCCAGTTTGTCACTGGCAGTATCCTTAAAGTTCCCACCCGAAGTGCTGGCAAATAAGGAAAAGGGTTGCGCTCGTTGCGGGACTTAACCCAACATCTCACGACACGAGCTGACGACAGCCATGCAGCACCTGTATCAGAGTTCCCGAAGGCACCAATCCATCTCTGGAAAGTTCTCTGTATGTCAAGGCCAGGTAAGGTTCTTCGCGTTGCATCGAATTAAACCACATGCTCCACCGCTTGTGCGGGCCCCCGTCAATTCATTTGAGTTTTAGTCTTGCGACCGTACTCCCCAGGCGGTCTACTTATCGCGTTAGCTGCGCCACTAAAGCCTCAAGGGCCCCAACGGCTAGTAGACATCGTTTACGGCATGGACTACCAGGGTATCTAATCCTGTTTGCTCCCCATGCTTTCGCACCTCAGTGTCAGTATTAGGCCAGATGGCTGCCTTCGCCATCGGTATTCCTCCAGATCTCTACGCATTTCACCGCTACACCTGGAATTCTACCATCCTCTCCCATACTCTAGCTAACCAGTATCGAATGCAATTCCCAAGTTAAGCTCGGGGATTTCACATTTGACTTAATTAGCCACCTACGCGCGCTTTACGCCCAGTAAATCCGATTAACGCTTGCACCCTCTGTATTACCGCGGCTGCTGGCACAGAGTTAGCCGGTGCTTATTCTGCGAGTAACGTCCACTTATCCCAGGTATTAACCAGGTAAGCCTCCTCCTCGCTTAAAGTGCTTTACAACCAAAAGGCCTTCTTCACACACGCGGCATGGCTGGATCAGGGTTGCCCCCATTGTCCAATATTCCCCACTGCTGCCTCCCGTAGGAGTCTGGGCCGTGTCTCAGTCCCAGTGTGGCGGATCATCCTCTCAGACCCGCTACAGATCGTCGCCTTGGTAGGCCTTTACCCCACCAACTAGCTAATCCGACTTAGGCTCATCTATTAGCGCAAGGTCCGAAGATCCCCTGCTTTCTCCCGTAGGACGTATGCGGTATTAGCGTCCCTTTCGGAACGTTGTCCCCCACTAATAGGCAGATTCCTAAGCATTACTCACCCGTCCGCCGCTAGGAATCAGGTGCAAGCACCCTATCCCCGCTCGACTTGCATGTGTTAAGCCTGCCGCCAGCGTTCAATCTGAGCCATGATCAAACTCTTCAGTTAAAATCATTTCGAACTTTATAAGTAAAGTTCTTAAACTTGGCTCATCAATTTTCTGACAAATATTTCTCAAATAAACTTCGAGTAATTTCTACCATTCAATCAATGAAAATAATTTCGATCAATCAACCAGTAAAAATCCACACAAGTTGTTCTTCATAATCTCTTAATGATCTTCTTGCTACTTCGTCAGTAGCAAGCTAGGTCGGCTATATTACTCTCTATCTCTAGAAAGTCAACCAGTAATGAAAATTATTTTTAAACTTTCTTTCTAAAACCTAACTCAACCATTTCATGCTAAGTTACTGTTTTATCAGAAGTTTTAATCTTCATCACCGCCAATGGATGTGCATTATAGACCAATCCCAAACAAGCGCAACCCCTATTTTTAAGAAAATACTTCAGTTGATTATTATTTCTACAAAAATGCCGATTTTCCCTATTTTTTGAGCATTAAAGGTACAGGATTGGCCAATGTACTTAATAATTTCTCTTTTTTATTGTGTTCCTGAAAGCGCAAGGAGCGGCAATCTATATATTCACAGTAGCCCCCTTCCCCATGCTCAGTCTCGCCATTAATTCTGACTTCGTAATTAAAACTTCCGACATAACCCGCAGCCAGGCCAAATTTAAAATCTCCCCGGCTTTGTCCCTGCAGCCAGATCTGCATTCCTTTGCCATCTTCATAGCACCATTCAAACTCACGTGGCAGATACATCTTTTGCCCATTAGGGGTAGTCACACTCGGATAAACCCGATGCACCTTGAAATAGACCTTTTGGTCGAACATCTGACTGGTCATATTTTTCAGGTCACGTAAATAGATGCGTGACTGCACAATGCTGTTCAGACTATCCCGAATTTGTGCCAGCAATAATTGCCGTCCTTCACTCAGGTTAATAATCTGATAGGTCAGAAAGGCTAAAGGCAAATAGGGAAAATTAAAGCTTCGTGCAAATTCAAAACTACCTAAGCTCTCGATAAGGTATTTCTGATCTTTATAATGTAAGGTACCCTGACAATAACAGAGCAAAGACCAATGATCAGCCAGTGCAAAGCGCATTTGGGTGAAGTGTGAAATCAGATTGGTCGTATGGATGCTGAGATCAAAGCTCAGTTCAGAATCAAAACGCTGTAAACGAAAATGCGGAAAGTCGCCCGTCAGTTTTTCACGATCCAGAAACTGAAACAGGCCATACTGAAATTTGCAATCCTTTTTGACTGAATAGCAATTTAATTGTCCTGCCATATGCGGGCTGGTGCTACAGATTACTGTGGCTGTATCCAATGCATTGGTTTGAATGGCACTCGGGTTTGCCAACATAGGAGCATTAGGCTGACCAATAATACTTAGAAAATTAAGATAATGGAGTGGCGCAGGTAGATCAGGAAGTGTCAGGCCCTGATGAATAATTTTATATTTCTGGTTTGGCCCATGATAGGCAAGATTATGCTGGGAAACAGCAGGAGTCTGATTCAGCTGTTTCGAACGATCTAGAAAATCTTGAAGAAACTGCATCTCAAACTCCTTATTTTTATATTGTTATAAGGTACTCTGTCTTTTTGCCATAAAGGTCGTAAGGAAACCAGACAAGGCATAGATGACAGAGATCACGAGAATCCCTACCGGAATATTATAAGTCATCGCTGCAAAGATAAACACCGCGATCGGCAACACGAAAAACGGTACCCGTCTACGCTCTACGGTTTTAAATGAATAGTATTTGATATTAGAAATCATCAATAAGCCAACGATTACAATAATTGCAGCATTAATGATTTGTACAGTAAAATCACGAATATCAAACACAGCCGGGAAGTCCAATCCTACCCAGACCAGTGAAATAATAATGACGGCTGCTAATGGACTCGCAACGCCAATAAAGTAGCGTTTGTCCACCACTCCAATCTGAACGTTAAAGCGGGCTAGACGGAAAGCTGCACAAGCCGTATAGACAAAACAAGCCGCCAGCCCGATACGGCCTAAATCACTTAATCCCCAGCTATACATCAAAATAGCCGGTGCCACCCCAAATGCCAGCATATCGGATAGTGAGTCGAACTGTTCACCGAATGGACTTTGTGCCCCAATCGCACGTGCCACACGACCATCGAGACCATCAAATAAAGCTGCCAAGAAAATGGCATAAATAGCTTGCTGAAATTCGCCATTCATACTGGCAATAATCGAGTAAAAGCCTGATAACAACGCAGCGGTTGTAATCAGGTTAGGCCACAGATAGATACCTCGACGCTTAACTCTTTGCCCTTCCTGGGTATGCTCTACCTCTTCCACCTCGAAGGTGATGCCATCAAATGGCAAATCTTTCGAAGATTCGTGTTCCGGCTTATTTGTACTTGTCATTCTTGTCGATCCTAACTATGACCCGATCTTTAAAATATTATTCGCCTACTAACCAACGAACTGCAGCATGACCGCCATTTTCCTGCATACGTAAATGCGGAAATAACCATTGCAGCGCTTCGTCTGCATCTTCAGAGAACTTCCAAGGTGGGTTAATCACCAGTAAACCACAACCATTTAAACCCACTGGTGTATCATCTGGCCATACACAGATTTCACATACCAACTGACGGCGAATCCCGGTCTTGAACATTTTCTTCTCGAAACGTTCAATCATGGCACGGTCTTTAATTGGGTACCAAACTGCAAATACGCCTGTTGGCCATTTTTTATAAGCAGCAACCAATAATTCAACCAGTTGTGGGAAGTCTTTACGCTCCAGCTCATACGGCGGATCGATCATCACCAAACCACGTTTTTCTTTCGGTGGAATGACTGCGAGTAAGCCTTCATACG
This sequence comes from Acinetobacter sp. CAU_H_60, assembly GCF_058599385.1. Classification (NCBI taxonomy): domain Bacteria; kingdom Pseudomonadati; phylum Pseudomonadota; class Gammaproteobacteria; order Moraxellales; family Moraxellaceae; genus Acinetobacter; species Acinetobacter sp. CAU_H_60. Next base: position 2,562,540 of record NZ_CM178653.1, read on the forward strand.
CATCACGCTCATGCAGACCGGCGCGTTTGTCAAAAATGTTATGACGTAGCTGCTGGAACACATCTCGCTGCATTTCAAAAATAGTGGCCTTGTCAATTTCACGCATGCCTTCCAGCGCAAACCATGGTGAACCCGGATATGCACCTTTACCAAAGTTTTCACGTATTTTCTCAACAATTTTTAAATATTGTTGTACGCCTTCAGGTGCATTACGCTTGATCGAATCATCCAGCTTAACAAGACGATGAATACCGTTTAAAAACTCACCTGATTTTTGCGCTTCGGCAGTCGACAAATCATATTTACCTGCACCACCATGTGTATCTACATAGCGATAAGGTTTGTTTTTTGCATTCAGTCGAGTCAACAACTGAAGCAATAAAACGTGCTTCATGACATCGGCAAAGTTGCCTGCGTGGTAAGAGTGACGGTAATTCATGTTTCAATTATTCCTAAGATCAATTGCTATTTTAACATGAAAAACTATTTCGTTCAGAAACGATTATTGCACTAAAATAGCGGACCTTTTTTTACCACACTATCGAGAATTGAAAAAATGGAAGCAGTTATCATCCCAGGGGATTGGAATGTTGATCAAATCTTAGATGATTTAGATCAACATGGCTTTAGTATTGTTGACGATGCTTACTCTAGCGAATATCAACATGCAGTGAGTCAAGAATGCTTAAGCCACTTAAACGAATTTCGTAATGCAGCCATTCAAAATGGTGTCGTTAACAACATCCGTAGTGATCATATTCTTTGGTTACAACCTGAATTTCAAATTTCCCACCGACACATTCAAACCCTTCAACAATTTTCTCAAATTTTAAACCGCGCGTTTTATTTAGGCATTAAAGATGTGGAAGCCCATTTTGCCTGCTATAACGCGGGTGAGTTCTATGCCCTGCATCGCGATAATCCTCAAGGCAAAAATGGCCGAATGATTTCTGCGGTTTATTATCTGCATGATGATTGGCAAGATAACTGGGGCGGCGAATTACATCTGCAGGATAAAAATGATCAATGGCATATTATCCAGCCTAAACCGAACCGCATCGCCATCTTTCAAAGTGATCTGTTACATGAGGTTCTGCTGTCCAAACAGCAGCGTCTTTCGATTACTGCGTGGCTGCGTTCAGACAATCAGCTGATTTAAAACTTTAAATTTCTATTTTTAGCCTCATATAGCCCTTATTGAGACTAGAGGACGGCGTTCATGCGACCAAACACCCAACAGATCATTGCCCGTATCGGTGAAACTGATCAGCTGTTTTTAAACGGCAATACTCCTGAATTGGCTCTTGAGCGCGCCGATCTTCGCTTGCAACTGGTGACCATTAGCCAGATACGCCAGGAACAGCTGCATTTCCTGCAAGAAGCAATTGTCTTGCTCGAACAGGGCCGGGTAGATTTTGAGGAAATTCCGTTAGATCTTTATATTAATCTGTCTTTGCATCTGGCCAAGGCGTATATGATTTATTTTGAGCTGACCCAGGAAAAGCATTTCGCCCTGATCACCCAACAGATTCTCAAACCGATGACCCATTATGAGCATGCGGAGATTTATTTCTTCCTGGCCTATGCGTCTGCCAGCAAGAAAGAACCTGCCATGACCCGTCATTGGCTGAACAAATACAGCAAGATGCCTGTGTTTGACTTTGATCTGTTACAGCAACATCCTGCTTTTGATGAATACCGCCAATTGGACTGGTTTATTCAGTTATTGCGTCGCCGGATGCATTAATTACCTCCAGGACCTTCATCAAAAAAGCCTCATAAATATGAGGCTTTTTTGATATCAAGTTTAAGCGGACTTTAGAATCTTAGGATGTTGCGCATCCATATGCAGTTGCTGATTAAGTTCATCTACCCAAATCGCCCAGTCATCATCTTGCACCAGATGACTGATTAATAATGAGCGCTGCGCTTTATTCCAAAACGGCGCATCATGCAGAAAAACATGAGCCGGTAACTGGTGAGTACGTATATACAGTTCAATGGCAGCTGGGCTATTAGCCAGGCCGAGTTGAGAAAATAACATTTCTAAGGATGGTTGGTTCTTCCCGAGCATATGCCCTCCTTATATCAGATATATTGTAGTTATTTATAGGACTAACTTATAAGATAAGACAAAAAAAACCTAGTCAAAGGACTAGGTTTTGTTGTGTCTTTTTGTATAAAGAAACTTTAATTGCTTTCAGGGCCTTCTTTATCACTTTCGACATGTAAAAGCTGGTTCAGTTTATCAATAATTACGATCCATTCATCATCCTGATGCCAGTGTTCACGTAAAAAGGCACTCTGTCCTTCACTCCAGAATTCGGCATCTGGCAGAGCTACTTTGGCATCGAGCTGATGATCTTTAGCAAATTGCTCGATCGAAGCCTCATCTGACGGCAAACCAAGTTGTTCAAAAAGTAGTTCCAGAGTGACCTGTTGTTCCATAAGCATAAGCAGACTCCATTATTCGATTTATCAGTTGGTTAAATGATCAAGGTGTTCAGATTGAAAACTTTAGTTTGAATTACCACTGGGCAAGCTACAGGAGCCTGAGCCCACGGCTTCAGTATGTAACTGCTCATTTAGCACATCTACCCATATGGCCCAGTCATCATCTTTCTTCCAGTGACTGATCAAAAAGTCATGTTGTGCCTTACTCCAAAATGGTGCTTTGTGTAGCGGTACATCCATGCCAATTTGATGGGTATTAATAAATTCGTCGATTGCTTCAGGACTGGAGTCCAGGCCTAATTGTTCAAAAAAAAGTTCGAAGGTTGGGCGTTGTTCTAACATCTGAATGACCTCCCCCTTTTGAATTATGAGCTTGTATCTACCTTAGCCTGCCTATATAACAAACTCAGTTGTCTCTCCTTCACAGGATGTTATTTTTTGTTCAATAAAAAAGGCACCCTAACTAGAGTGCCTTCTTTTTAATTTAATTAAAAAATTAAATTATTTAAGCATGTCAGCAACTGCTGCGCGCTCTTCTTCAAGCTCGTTCAGTGTAACGTTGATACGTTCACGGCTGAATTCGTCGATTTCAAGACCTTGAACGATTTTGTATTCACCGTTTTCAGTAGTTACAGGGAAACCGAACATTACGCCTTCAGGAATACCATAAGAACCGTCAGAAGGAATACCCATAGTTACCCATTTGCCGTTTGTGCCAAGAGCCCAATCGCGCATATGGTCGATTGCAGCGTTCGCAGCAGAAGCAGCAGAAGACAGACCACGTGCTTCGATGATCGCAGCACCACGTTTACCAACAGTTGGAAGGAATACGTCTTTGTTCCAAGCTGCATCGTTGATTTTGTCTTTCAAGCTTTCGCCGTTTACGTTAGCAAAACGGTAGTCAGCATACATTGTTGGAGAGTGGTTGCCCCAAACAGTCATGTTTTCGATGTCAGAAACTGCAACACCCGCTTTTTGAGCAAGTTGAGTTAACGCACGGTTGTGGTCAAGACGCAACATTGCTGTGAAGTTTTTCGCTGGAAGATCTGGAGCAGATTTCATTGCGATGTAAGCGTTAGTGTTCGCAGGGTTACCTACAACAAGAACTTTAACGTCACGGCTAGCAACTTCGTTCAGTGCTTGGCCTTGACCAATGAAGATTTCGCCGTTTACTTTAAGCAGGTCAGCACGTTCCATACCAGGACCACGTGGACGTGAACCAACTAATAGAGCATAGTCTGCATCTTTGAAAGCTACTTTAGGATCATCAGTACCGATCATGCCCGCCAATAATGGGAAAGCACAGTCGTCTAGTTCCATCATTACGCCTTTAAGCGCTTGCTGAGCTTTCTCAACAGGAATTTCTAATAATTGAAGAATAACTGGTTGGTCTTTACCAAGCATTTCACCGCTTGCGATACGGAATAATAGGCTGTAACCAATTTGACCAGCAGCGCCAGTAACGGCAACGCGAACAGGTTGCTTCATGTAATTATCTCCAATTGAGAGGATCGTCATAATGATTAAATAGCTGTTCTATCTAATCTTAATAATCATAAACGGCAAAGATTGTACTCCAATCCTCTTCGAGATGCATGTAAAAGAGAATGGATTTCAACAAAAGTATGATAGGAAATATAAATTAATTTGACTAAAAAGCTTAGTATGTCCCTTTTATTGTGACAGTTTTTGGGCATGTATTAATAATGTTTGCAGGACAGCCTTTATAGCCACCATTGGCGTTGTAACAGACCTGGATGGAGGTCAGCAGGCTGGATGCGCGGGTCTGATGGCAGTTAAAGCGCAATGCTGTTGAAGGCAGTTGCGGATTGATTTTCAGAAATTTGGAACGCAGCATATCAATGGAAACGGTATGACTTTCCTGCTCGGTGAGTTCTTCAGGAACTTTCAGACGATCAGCATGATTGATCACGGTACGAAAATACTGCGTGGCATTCATCGGAATACAGCCGCCAATATTATGCCAGAGTAATGCGCGGGTGTTTTCATCCGGCATGATACGGGCCACCACTTTAGCCTGCAAAGGCGGTAACTTCGCAGAACTGGTAGTAGTGCAATGTGTTGATGTGGTTTGAGGATAGAGACCAGAAATATTTAGGGAATAACCTTCAAGACATTTTCTTTTTTTACTGTAGGCCGGATCCAGACTGCAAAGTGCCGGTACCATCTGGATGTCCATGACATAACCCGTTGGTAGTGCAAAGGCAGCTGGACTTGCTACTAAAAATAAAAGCACAGCCCATCCAGCAGAAATTTGAGCACCCCTTATTCCCTTGATCAACAAACTATCCTTCCCTTAGATTTCTTGAATGCTATGGTGTATTACGTAACGGAATGGCTTGCATACGCTTACCGACCGATTGTGCGCCCTGTCCCAATAAAATACCGTAATATGTCGCGTTCGTCATGACATGTTTCACATAATCTCGCGTTTCCAATAAAGGAATAGTCTCGGTATATTGATCCGCAGCAATACTTTGGAATTCGGGTTGCCAACGGCGGGCACGGTTCGGGCCGGCATTATAACCTGCTGTAGCCAGTACTGGACTATTGCTCAATTGACGCTGAATTGTTGATAAATAGTAAGTTCCGTAACGGATATTGGTGTTCATATCGGTTAAGGCTGCCGGATTATAGGTCTCACCCATTTGACGAGCGACCAATTTGGCGGTGTCCGGCATGATCTGCATCAAACCACCAGCCCCTACATGAGAGCGTGCACCGGTATTAAACCGACTTTCTTGACGCATCAAACCATAAGCCCAGGCAGCATCAATGCCAGCATTACGGCTATGACTCACGACATAATTCTGATGTGGCATCGGATAACGATAATTGTAATTATGCTTGTCCGCCGTACGATCCGCTGCATAAATGGCACGGTCATACCAGCCCATATCCGTCGCGCGTTTAGCTGCTGCCAACAGTAAATCGTCATCTTTTCTTAAATAAGCCTGACGAACTGCCCAGTTCCATTCACGGTTAATATAATTCTCTGGCGCATTAATATTACGCAAGACAAAGGCACGGCGGAAATGAATATCTTGGTTCAGGCGTTGCATGGCCTGGCTGGATGGCTGTGCTGAGTTTGGGGTAGAAGCCGTTAACTGACCTAACCTATCCCGCGCTAGCAGGTTATGATAATCCTCGCCGACTGCCAATTTTTTATAGATACTTTCTGCTGCCTGTTTTGAAGCGCGATCTGTGCGCTGTTCACTGGCACGTGCCAGCCAGTATTGCCAGCGGTCTTCCTGTTTCTGGTTCACACTCATGGCATCAATGGCACGAATCAGACTTTCCCAGGCACTAAAACGAATCGCCTGACGGGCATAAATTTCGGCTTCTTCCGGACTAAATGGCAAACCATAACTGGCATCCAGATAGTTCAGCACTTCACGGTTGAAGTTATTTTTCATTACCGTAGTGCCGCCAATGTAGCCCACTGTTCTGAATAGGGTTTTCTGCACTTGTACCGGCGTACCCTCAGCAGTGCGTTTCACGATGGACATTGCTGAATCGAGATCACTGTCTGCCAAACGTCCTAAAGCATAAATCAGATAGGCATGATCAGCCGCAGTACTTTTAGGGGCTGACCATAAATAATTGGTTGGATTGGCCTGAATCGTATTGAGCTGAGCCAGAGACAGGTTAAGCCCTAAACCTTGTGCAGTGGCAATCGCCTGTCCAGACTGTCCAGCACGCAATTGCACCCACAAACGCTGCTGGCGGTCTTCATTGGTCATAAGCGGACTGGATAACATCATACGCCCCAAGCCCGTACATGACTCAGGTTGAGAATTGGTGGTCAGCCAGACATCTTTAAATTCAGCATAGACCAGCTGATCGCCACTTTTAGCACGGACTTGTGCAACTGCACAGGCTTCAGCCGGATCGGCATTGGTGACATATTGCAGAACGGGTTGCGCAGTAGCAAAGTCAGCCATTTTGACTTTTTCTTCGACATAATCGGCTGCGAGTTTTTCTGCCATAGCCGACTGAGGATAACGTTGGGCGAAACTGATAATTTGACTGGCAGGTTGTGAGCCAAGATTCTGGTTCAGAATCCAGTATTCAGGATAATAGCCCAAGACATCATTTTGCATGGCAGACTGATATTGTTGTAATTGTCCGATATTTCCAGCATTTGCCGCTCGTAAGGCATCATTAAATTGTTCTTCTGCTGCCTGCGCACTCATTGAACAGAGACACGCCACACTCAAGCTTAGTAATTTATAATATTTCTTCATATTTTTAGTGTGTTTAAACATCAATTTGCCTTCTATCATCGATTTTTCGCCCAGCCCCTGTTGCCTATCATAAGAGTTAGCCGGAAAATTATAACCCACTGTATTGTTCACTTATGTAACCTCATGATTAGACAATATTAATTTTCAGACACTTTTTGTCCATAAATCAATATTTTCCCAGCCGCATTTTAGGCTATAAGTTTAAGCGACTTTCCTGCTAAAATATGCGCCTTTTAAAGATTTCAGAACGTGAATTGAATTTTTATTTAGCCGTTTGTTTATGCAAATGGATTATTCGTTCACTCTTTCGACGTATTACCTTGTAGGAGCCTACATGACGGTTCAAACCTTCATTCCGAATGGTGCCCCAGCTGCCTCAGAAAACACTGTTACCCAGCCAGCGCACACCCCAGCCATCGATGGTTCAGTTAAAAAACTGTATATCGAAACGCAAGGGTGTCAGATGAATGAGTATGACAGTCACCGTATGGCAGATCTGCTGGGCGATTCCCACGGCTATGTGCTGACCACCGATCCTAAAGAAGCCGATATTCTGCTGATGAATACCTGTTCGATCCGTGAAAAGGCACAAGAAAAAGTATTCTCAGAATTGGGCCGCTGGCGCAAGCTGAAAGAAAAAAATCCTGACCTGATTATTGGTGTCGGTGGATGTGTGGCTTCTCAGGAGGGTGACAATATCCAGAAACGTGCCAATTATGTGGACATGATTTTTGGGCCGCAAACCCTGCACCGTTTACCGCAAATGCTGGACCAGCATTTCGAGCAGGTCGAAAAACCGAAAAAAGAAAAAATTAAACTGGTGGATATTTCATTCCCGGATATCGAGAAATTTGACTTCCTGCCTGAACCGCGTGTTGAAGGTTATAAGGCCTTTGTTTCGATCATGGAAGGCTGTTCAAAATACTGTTCTTTCTGTGTAGTTCCATATACACGTGGCGAAGAAGTATCGCGCCCACTAGATGACGTTTTGGCTGAAATCGCAGGTCTAGCAGAAAAAGGTGTGCGTGAAATTTCCCTGCTCGGTCAGAACGTGAATGGTTATCGCGGTGAGACCTTCGATGGAAAAATCTGTACTTTTGCCGATCTGTTACGTTTGGTTGCAGAAATTCCAGGTATTGGTCGTATTCGTTATACCACTTCGCATCCACTGGAATTCAATGATGATCTGATCCAGTGCTATCGTGACCTGCCACAGATGGTGTCGCATCTGCATCTGCCGGTACAAAGCGGTTCCAATGATGTATTGCAGGCGATGAAGCGTAACCACACCATTGATGTGTATATCGAGAAAATCGAAAAGTTACGTAAAGTTCGCCCAGACATGCATTTATCTTCAGACTTTATTATCGGCTTCCCAGGCGAAACCGATGAAAACTTTGAAGAAACCTATCAGTTTATTCAGGATCTAGATTTCGACCACTCTTATAGTTTTGTTTATTCAAAACGTCCGGGCACCCCTGCCGCAGAGCTGGAAGATACCACCCCTGAACAGGTGAAAAAAGAACGTCTGGCCAAAGTACAGGACTGGATTAAACAGTCGAGTATCCGTAAAACAGATGCCATGCTCGGTACAGTTCAACGTGTACTGGTTGAGAAAGTTTCTGATAAAGATCCGAACGTTCTGGTCGGTACAGCAGACAATACCCGTTATGTCACCTTTATTGGCGATGCAGCGTGGGTAGGACGCTTTGCAGAGATCGAGATTACCGAAATTAAAACTTTAAATTTAGTTTACGGTGAGCTCTTGAATCTTGAGCCTGACGTGGCGTAATGTAGAGCATATAACGTACACTTCTAAAAGGAACACTCTTGACTGCAACGATTCGACGTACAGTAGCTTTTCCTGGAATTTCGATGGACCGTTTACAAGCCGTCTTAGGTGCCTATAACGGTCATTTGAAACAAATTGAACAACGTTTAGACGTCAAAATTTCCCACCGAGGTGAAAGTTTCTTTATCGATGGTGGAATCGATGCCGTTGAGAGAGCCGAAATGCTCTTGCAACGTCTTCATGAAGAATCTGAACACAGCCAGCAGATCAGTGCAGATACCTTGCATATGATGATTCAAGGTAGCCAGACCGATCGTGAACTCCAGGAGAACCTGGAAGAACAGGAACATACCGGTCTGGACAATGTCTGGCTGCAGACGCGCAAAGGTCGGATCAACCCGCGCGGTGCTAACCAGAAACGTTATGTACAGCGTATTCTGCAAAGTGATATTTCCTTTGGTATTGGCCCTGCGGGCACCGGTAAAACCTATCTCGCCGTTGCAGCCGCTGTAGATATGCTGGAGCGTAATGAAATCCAGCGTATCCTACTGGTTCGTCCTGCAGTTGAAGCGGGTGAAAAACTTGGCTTCCTGCCGGGGGATTTAACCCAGAAGATCGATCCGTATTTGCGTCCTCTTTATGATGCCCTGTATGAAATGCTCGGCTTCGAAAAAGTGGCCAAGCTGATCGAACGTCAGATTATTGAAGTTGCACCCCTCGCCTATATGCGTGGTCGTACCCTGAATCATTCTTTTGTGATTCTGGATGAAGCCCAGAACACCACACCTGAACAGATGAAGATGTTCCTGACCCGTTTAGGTTTCGGTTCACGTGCAGTGATTACCGGTGACGTGACTCAGGTGGATTTACCACGTGGTCAGCAGTCTGGTCTGGCACATGCCTTGCGTGTGATTGATAAAATCCCTGAAATTCATATTACCCGTTTCCATTCTCGTGACGTCGTGCGCCACCAGCTGGTTCAAAAAATTGTTGAAGCCTACGAGGGCTGGGACAGTGAACAGCAGCGTTTAAGCGCCGAGGCTCGTGCCGAGCGCAAAGCCCGTCAGGAAGCCTTGATAGCCGAGAATGATGCTGCGGCTGATGCACAGCATTAACGCTGCATTGTTATTTAATTTTTAAGGATTCACGTTGAAACTTAGTCTCTCCCTGCAACAGGACTTTCAGTCACCAGAACTGGTGCTGAAACGTGCCTATATTAAAAAAGTTGTAGAAACCACTTTGCGCCATATCGGTACTCAAAGTGATTGTGAAATTGGCATTGCCTGTGTCGATAATGACGAAAGTCATAAACTCAATCTGGAATATCGCGGCAAGGACAAACCCACCAATGTCTTGTCTTTTCCAAGTGAACTTCCAGATGAAATGGCACAGGTTCTGGATGCTTTCCCGATCGGTGATCTGGTGATTTGTATTCCAGTCGTATTGCGTGAAGCTGCTGAACAGGACAAAGCTGCACTGCTCCATTTCACCCATATGCTGGTACATGGTACTTTGCATCTGATGGGTTATGACCATGAAACTTCAGAGGAAGATGCTGAAGAAATGGAAGGTATTGAGATCGAGATTCTGGACAAACTGGGTATTGCCAATCCTTATCTGGAAAGAGATTAAAAATCAATGATTAAAAAGTGGGCCAAGGCTCGCTTTTTTCATTTTATTCACTCCATAATAAGCTCAATTAAAGAAATAAAATAAAAACTACTATGCAATATGTCGTGATTTTCAAAGCGCAAATTAAAGAATTAGATCAGTGTTATTTTGAAACAGCCCAGCGAATGAGAGAAAGAACCCTTTCACAATTTCAGTGCCAGTATTTTGAAGCTTTAACCGAAGATACTCAGGAAATTGCGCTTTCTTACTGGAACAGTCTTCATGATATTCGCGCCTGGCGCAGATGCTGAACATCAGGCTGCTCAAGAGCTAGGGAAAAATAGCTGGTATACATATTTCAGCGTGGAAGTCTGTGAAGTTTTACGGCGCTATGATGTACATTTAAATTAAATACTCATCGATCCTTATTTATCTTTTTCTTGATCTGTTCTTAGATACAGAGTTTTAAAAAAATATCTGCTTACGCATTCATGATTTCTTCCAGAAATACATAAGCACATAATGAACTTTAACGAAGAACTGTGCTTCAAAAATTTTAGGAGAACGTAATGAAAAGATTGTTCTCGACTGCATTACTTATTTTCTCTCCCTGGCTGTGTTCATCACTTTATGCCCACTCAATTCCCATGTGCCCAAAACTCAAATTTCAACAGAACCAAAGCTCATGGGCAGGCCATTATTATTTAAACGGAGTTATGGAATTAGGTTCGGAGTTGCTTCTGCAAGCAGATGGTACCTTTAAATGGTATCTGGCCTATGGTGCTCTGGATCAATTTGCCGAAGGAACATGGTGGCAAAATAAAGAGTGTATTGGCTTAAAAGCAGATCCAAAGTACCAGGACTTAATGATATTTCCCAAATATCTAGCCATAGATGAAAACCATTTAAATGTGGTCTGGGACGATGGAACTCAGCAAGGTAATTATATACAGGCGAAGCGTCCAGATTAACGCACCTCAAATTCTGCTTCAGCCGGATCAAAGCGCCAGGTTCGAATAATTCGTAACTCGGAAATATCCGACATCTTGGCATCAAATGCTCCGAACGGTGCTGCCTTGCGTACTGAAGATTTTGCAGCTTCATCTAGCAAGCTATGCCCTGAACTGTCAATTAAGCGAATTGCACGGATTCCGCCGTTCTGGTTTAAGATCACCATCAAACGTACCTCTCCTGCCAGATTCTGCTGTTTAGCTGCATCCGGATAATAGCGGTTACCATAGAACTCTACTTTTTGACGGAATTTTTCCAGATAAGCCGCAGAGACATCCTGTTTGGACTGGATACCATCTACGGTTTTAATTTTTTGCTGACGACTGAAGTTTTGTTGTCGTTGCAGATATTGGGCTTCCAGACTGGCTACCATGGCGGCTTTGGCCTGGAACTGACTTTGTAACTGTTCCTGCATTTTTTTGCGCTGATTTTCTTCCGCCTGTTTTTGCCAGCTTAAAGTCGTCATCAGCACTTTTTCTTCAAAGCTTAATTCACGCTGCTGTTGCAACATGTCCGGACTTTCTTGCTGCTCTTCTCCGGTCTTTTGTTCCATCAACGGTGCAGGCATATCGCTCGACATACGATGTGCTTCACGAAATTTACCTGAACCTTGCTGGTCAGTTTGAGCCAGAAAATCTGCATGCTCAATTTTTTCATCAGTTTGACGAATACTGACTGCAATCTCTTTAGTCATGCTCTCCTGATCTTGTGGCATACCAAATTCCAGCGTGAGAAAAATCACGTGCAAAATAACAGCTGCAAATACGGCGCTATTAAAAATTGGATCTTTCCACCAGGCTTTGACCAGAGGCATTAATATCATGGTTGATCTCATCGCTACGAACCCAGACTTGAGTTCATCCCCCAAACAGCATTTTTAAAAATTAAAAAATAAACGGCTTTGCATTTTTCTTTTAAAAATGCCAAACCCATCAAATCTTCAACGTTACATAACTAAAACCCTAAAAATGGTGCTATTTATTTTGCTAAACTGCAAGCTGAAACTCTTGTATTTTTTATACAATTCGACAAGATACACTTCGAATTAAAACATATAGTTGCCAGGATGCTTAAAGATGCAAACGCTAATTTCCAATATTTCTAATAAAATTCGCCAGGCATATCAAAAGGCGGAAGGATTTATTGAGGATGAACGCGAATTCCCTTTGTCTCAAGTTTTCCTGAATGCGACATTTCAACGTTTTGTCACTGACAATGTTTCCATGCTGAAAGATCTGCATGCCGATTTGCATGATGACTGGTTACGACTCTATGCCACGCTGGACTATAAAGGCCTGAACGTGACCTTATCGGTTGATTTAAAACTGGTGCAAATGGAGCTGAATAAGAATACGCAGCTCATTGTATTTGAACAGATCAGTGATACCCAGTTGATCGAAGCTAAATACCCAAATGTCTTTTATAAACTGGGTGTGCGCTTTGCCCTGTTTTTCTATCAGCGCGTACTGCACAAGGATCCTCTTGGCATGATTCTGGAAAAACTCGGCGTCATTAAAGTAAAAGATGATTTATTGCATCTGGATCTGAATCGCTGGTTAGGTAAAAACCGCTCGGTGATTGAGACGCTAGGTAAGGTTCATGTGAACCATGCAGTACTTCGTGAAGCTGAACTGGTGGTAATCGGTAATGTGAATCTTGCAGCCCTGTTCAGAAAGCTTTCTCAGGAAAAAGAAGAGAAATGGGACGAAGACGACATGGATGACAATAAAGTCACACCGATCAAACAGAAAGAACCGACTTAAACTGTGTGTAATTCAACATCTAAACAAACACACCAGTAAATACATGAAATATACATTTTTATTGAAAATCTCCCTTCATTTTCCATATTTTGACCAAATAATAAAAAGTGGAAAGTGATCAATTTTATCTGAAATTACACAGGACAATTTTTTATGGCGAAAACTGTATTCAAAACTTTAGGTGTGACTGCAGGCTTGACTACCGCAATGGTACTTACTGGTTTATCCACCCAGACCTTCGCCATGGCGCCCTTCCAGGCCAATTATCAGTTTAGCTATAATGGAAAAAATATGGGTTCTGCTACCCGTACCTTGAGCAAATCTGGTAATAACTGGACCTATGTTTTTGCAGCTAAAGCAGGTGGCGTTGCTTCAGCAACTGAAACCAGCCGTTTCACTTTTAATAATGGCAAGATTGGTTCAAGCAGTTTCAGCCGTACCAGTAAGATTCTGGTGCATAGCAATACCATGAGTATCAACTTTAATCCGTCTAGCAAAACAATCAGTACCAAGAAGGATGATGAAAAACGTTCTTTTGCCTGGAGAGCAGATGTACTGGATGAGCTAAATGCTGAATTGCAGATTCGTGAAGACCTGAAAAATGGTGGTTTAAAATCGAATTACTACATTGCTGATGCCAAAGAGGTAGAAGGCCGTAAATTCGTCAAACAAGGTACAGAAACGGTGAGCACCAAATATGGTTCATTTAGTACCATTAAAGTAGTGATTAAACACAACAAACCAGGCCGTGAAACTACTTTCTGGTTAGCACCGAAACTGGACTACTTACCAGTCAAAGTATCGCATGTTGACAAAAAAACCTCTTACGGTTTACTGCTGACCGGCTATAACGGTAAAACGAACTAAGGTTTTTTGATGAATTTCGCTTGATTTTTTTTGGGTGCTTTTTACAATACGCTTTTGCTTTAAAAAGCACCTGCTCTTGAGGATTCTCCCGTGCACGCACTAGAACAGAAAATCTTAGCCGAAGGTATCGTTCTATCTGAAGAAGTTTTGAAAGTTGACTCTTTCTTAAATCACCAAATTGATCCAATCATGATGCAGCAAATTGGTCAGGAATTTGCGCGTCTGTTTAAAGATGCTGGTATTACCAAAATTATTACCATTGAAGCATCGGGTATTGCACCTGCAGTCATGGCAGGCTTAGAGCTTGGTGTTCCAGTGATTTTTGCACGTAAATACCAGTCTCTCACTTTAAAAGATGATTTATACCGTTCTAAAGTATTTTCATTTACCAAACAGACTGAAAGCACGATTGCCATTTCAAATAAACACATCAGCTCAACTGATAAAGTTTTAGTGATCGATGACTTCCTGGCAAATGGTCAGGCAGCACTTGGTCTTGCTGACTTGATTCATCAGGCGAATGCTGAAGTGGTAGGAATCGGGATTGTGATTGAAAAATCATTCCAACCAGGCCGTGACCTGTTACTTGAAAAAGGTTACCGCGTTGAATCATTAGCGCGTGTGAAATCTTTAGCGAATGGTACTGTCGAATTTGTTCGAGATTAAATTTACAAATGAATATCTTAAAGGGTGCTTCGGCACTCTTTTTTATTGGATTTTTTTAATTTCGGTTAGTTAGGAATAACTAAAACATAGCTATAAAACTATCTATTTTCGACTGCATATAAATAGTTGTACTTCGACTTTTTCTTATGAAATTTCAATACAGCTCAAGCCTTAAGAATTTATTATCCGACAAATAACAACAATTTAAACTGATATTATTATAAAATAAGAGGCCTAACTATCTGCCAATAGTTAGGCCCTTGGTTTATTTTCAACAATAAACTATTTGACAGTCACAGTAATACTACCGCTGTTAACAGCACCAATGGCGGTAGTTGTGATGCTGTTGTTAACAGCAATTTGAGTTCCTTCTGCAATTGCACTTACAGATGCATCAATGGTACCTGCATTGTAAGCAATATTTGCTGCACTATAATTACTTAAAGTTTCATTGATTTGCTCACTATAGTTGGTCGCCAGTGTAGTACTCACCACTTCTGAGATGTCTGAACTATCAGCAACCTCTGAGAGCTCTTCTACAGTTTCTGAGTTATTAGTTGCACTGGTAACTTCACTGTAGTCATAGTTATATGTCTCATCTGATACATCTGATATCACGCGATTAAAGCTACCTTGCTCTAGTGTAATACTACCTGTATTCGCGGCACCAATTGCTGTAGTTTCAATCGTACCCTCAATTGAACTAATTGCATCCTGTGCTTCTCTTGATACCTCTCTAATGCTTGTAAATCGACGCTGGCATCAACATCACCTGTATTTACTGCAAGATTCAAGGCAGAACCATTTTCCACCTGCTGAGAGATCGACTCCAAGGTCGCTTGTAAACCAGTATCTACGGTTACTTCAGTTGGTGTTTCATCATCTTGAGCATATGCCATACCTGCACCAGACAGGAAAGCGACGGATAAAGCGATTGTTTTGATCGTGTTTTTCATCGTTGTTTTTCCTTTTTTAGCTTTGAAATACTTTTCGCTCAGTATTTCTTTCTCATAATGGGAGCGAGCCCGTATTTACTGGTCAATCAATCACGCTGAGAACTTGACCAGTAATTTTCTATAACTTCAGGATTGGCATCCCACAACATGGATACCTTCTCCTCTTCTTTTTCTTTAGAATTCATTTCTTGCGAATCTTTTTCGTTCTTTACTACACCTGAAGAAGACGAAGCTTTTTTCTTACTGATATATTTAATTAAATCTTGTTTACTCATTTCAGGATCTGCTTCAGGATTCTGAATCACCTCGGATTCTTTGTTTTTAGGTGGCTTCGTATCTTTACTCGGTGAATTGGTCGATTTATTTTTTTCATTGGATGAAGAAGATTCTGTTACAGCTGATTCTTGAACAGCAGTGCTGGACGCTATACTGTTTTGCTCCTGACTTTTTTTGTACTTATGCAGAGCCACAGAACTTCGTGTCAGATTGAGCTGACCATATTCAGGTGGTATTTGTGCACGGCAACCAGCAAAGACAGGAGGTGGAACAACCTGACTGAGTAATTCAAAAGTGGCCAGATTCAACATTTGGCGTAAAGCAAAATTAGTCGCCTCACGTTCTCCTTTACCGATTTGAACATTTAACAAGGTACGTCCAGTAAACCGCCCTGCACTAACGCCATAATCCTGTGCAGCAATCTGCTTTTGCAGCGATACATTCGCAACGACTTTACTCGTACGTGTATCGGTAAGAGATAAATCCAGACCGACCATAATACGGGTTTGACTATAGTTCGGCCCAACACCAGCAATCTGCATATCAAACCCACCCCCCGGAATAAAATCCAGACTGTTAATACTGCCAGTCACATAATAATCAGAGGCCTGAATCTGTCTTGGATCCCGAATCCCCCACTTGGCTTCACTTTCAATAATTCGGGGATCACGTCGGTTCATTAAGTTGACTCCCGCCTGAAATAAAGCAGACTGCACCATATCTCCAGCGCCTTGAGTGACCATTTTCCCACTACCTCCATTGGTCACCACATCTTTACCGGTTTGATCCAGAATCGCCCCCACAGAGAAGCTGACATCATTACGTAATTACCCTTTTAAACAGGATAAAGCCATATCAAAAGGAGTAAAAATATCGGTAATAGGAGGTCCTTGTACCAGTTTCACCGGCTTCTTATTGGAGGGTGCCAAACCAGTACACCCAGTTAGAAAATAGCTCAAAAGCACCGGTAAGCTCACAAAAGAAATCTTTCTTCTGGATGGAAAATTCAGCATGCTGATTCTCCCTGTCTGGTACTTAAGTTAGGACACTGTTTGGTATTTTGATTGGTATTCGAATTTACAAGAGCTCCATTTAGAAGCTCGCTTGCAATATCTATATTGTTATCCGAACCCTCTATGTTGATATTATTAGTCGGCGTATTTACTGTACCGATAGAGGTAGTTGAGGTGCTATACACCGTGGTTTTTCCTAATCCAGAATAATAATCCGACTCTCTAAGTTCGATCAGGTTTGCTTGAACCAAATTTTCACTAGAATGTGCTGCTGATGCTTTCCAACGCTGACTCCACTCATCTGAGGTTGCATAAGCGTTACTCAAAAAACATAAACAAATTAAACCCATATTGATCGCCAATATTCTCATAATATTAATATCCTCTGATTCAAAATGTTTATTTAGTTTTTTACTTTAAATAAGATCTAATTTATCTAAAAAATATTTAATCAGATAAAAAAATAAAATAAAGAAATTATGCGTATTCACATATTTTTTATTTTCTAATAAAAAATTAAGATTATGTTTTTATTAAATTTAAATAAATTTGTTTATAATTTGTGATTTGTAATAAATCATTATTAAGAAAAATAAAGAATATAAAATTCATTTAATAAACTTGATTTAAATAATATATTTTAAATATTTAAATTAATAAAAAATTAATCTTAAAATAATTAATGTTTCCTTTCATTTTATTTTTATAAAGTCGTAAATTTTTATTTTATTAGCATTTCTAGAAATAATAATAAATATCACATATTAAATAAAATATAATTAATCAATTACCCTCAAACGCATTTATAAAGAAATTCTGTTCTATAGATATTTTTTCGTATCAATATACCAATTGTCTTTATCAGCTCGCATGACCACGGACTTCTTCTTACATTTAGCCCCGGCTCAAAACTATCCAAACAAAGAAATGCTCGACTAAAACCCATAAAAAAAGTGCATTGATACTTTAGCCCCGCATAAGTTACTCGGCCCATCCAGCTAAAAATTATAAAAAGTGGAAAATGCATGTATTTACAACTCAGCTAAACTTCTCTGAATAAAATTCCACTAGAATCAAATTGGTATGAAATGCTCCTGATTTCAATATTCAGAACCTACATACTGTTGAGCCGGATGTGTTGGATAGCTGCTGGTCTAAGTAAGATCCCATGTCACACATTTGCTTAAAATGAATAAATACTAATCGCTGATGGAAAATCCTATGCAATGTCCTAAATGTGGTTCAACGGAAATTGAGCTACGCGATCACGAAAAGAATCTGAAAAAAATTGGTGGTATTTTAATGACCTCAGCTGGTGCCACTGCGGGCACAGTGGGTGGCGCAGCCTCTGGTGCTTCAATTGGCGCTGCCATTGGAACGGTCGCAGGTCCTTTAGGGGTAATTGTAGGCGGCACGGTGGGAACCTTCGTAGGCGCAATCAGTGTAGGCATTACTGGGGGCGTGGTCGGAAACTTCTTAGGTAAAAAAGCAGGCGTTTCTGTAGATCGCAATCTGTTTCTGGATTATCAGTGTCTGAATTGCAAACATAGATTCAGTCAAAAAGATCAAAAAGATCAAAAAGATCAAAAAGATCAAAAAGATCAAAAAGATCAAAAAGATCAAAAAGATCAAAAAGATCAAAAAGAAGATTAATAAAATCAAGGAAATGAAGCTGATTCTCCATTTCCTTTTTAATTAAAGCCTTAAGCCTGATGGAGTTTTAAAGCAACTTCGGCCAGACGTTTGCCCTGTACTTCACATAAAATTTTCTCATCCTGGCTTAATCCTTGGTCATGACGCGGGCCACTCACATGACTAGCACCATAAGGTGTACCACCACTTTTAGTATTGGACAGCGCTGGCGTTGCATTGCTTAATCCCATGATCATCATACCGTGATGAAACAATGGCGGTAGCATCGTCAGTAAAGTACTTTCCTGTCCGCCATGCATTGAGCCTGACGCGGTAAAAACACAGGCTGGCTTACCATGCAAAGCGCCATTCAGCCATAAACTGGTGGTCTGATCCCAGAAGTATTTCATTTCTGAAGCCATATTCCCAAAGCGGGTGGGTGAACCTAATGCCAAAGCAGCACACTGGGCAAGATCATCTAAAGTACAGTAGATATCGCCTTCTGCCGGAATACTCGGCTCTGCTTCTTTCACCACCGTCGCAATATTTGGAACAGTGCGAATTTTTACAGCCATCCCTGCTGCTTCAACACCATTCGCAATCAGATGTGCCATTTCTTTGGTTGAGCCATATTTGCTGTAATATAAAACAAGGACATAAGGTTGCATAAAGTTCTTATTCATTACTTAAAAAAATAAAACTATACGGTATTTCGCAACTTTTTTGGGTAAGCTGAAGAATGAAAATTCATGATGAATAAAAAAATTGAGATTGAAAGCGCATGATCGTTGAATATTTAAAGAAGTTACCTTTTTATGAAAAACACTGGTTTCAATTTATTTTATTTGTACTACGGCGGTTTGAGGCTGACCGATGTCGTGAGCAGGCCGGTTCACTGACCTATACCACCCTGTTTGCTGTAGTTCCAATGCTGACCGTGTTTCTGGTCATTATCTCTTCAATCAGGGCATTGGAACCGGCACGACAACAGCTCCAACAGCTGATTTATAGTAACTTTTTACCTAAAACAACGATTGCTTTCGATAAAGCGCTCAATGCCTTCACGGAGAAGTCCAGCAATTTAACTATTATCGGTATTCTTTTCTTATTCATCACCACAGTACTGATGCTCAGTAGCATCGAAACGGTCTTTAACCGGATCTGGCGTGTGACTGAAACCCGCGGTGGCATTATCGGTTTTATGCGTTACTGGACTATTATTTCACTCGGTCCAATTCTGCTGGGCAGCGCCTTTGTGATTTCTTCTACTTTAGCCTCCATGAATATTCTCAGTAATAACTTTGCCGGTTATGAACTGGATGGCGCCTTTATTCTCTGGGTAATATCTTTTTCTCTGACCGTGCTTGGCTTTTTTATTCTGAACTGGACTATTCCCAATCGGAGTGTACCGCTCAAATCTGCTTTTATTGCCGGCCTGTTTAGTGCCATCGTATTTGAGCTGCTGAAAAACCTGTTCGGCTTTTTGATGTCAAACTTTACCAGTTATGAAATTGTTTACGGCGCTTTCGCAGCTGTCCCTATTTTCCTGCTCTGGATTTACCTGTCCTGGATTATTGTATTGTTGGGCGTGGAAATCAGCTATGCCCTGACTGCATTCGAATCTGGACAGGACAATAAGCGTCATCCGATCGTCATGTTACTGGATCTATTAGAACTGTTTTATAAAAAGCAGAAAACTGGTGAAAGTGTCAGTGAAGCACAGGCACTGGAAGTTTTAGGACGGGATGAAATTGGACGCTGGCCAAGCTATGTCAGCATGTTTGAAAAACAGAATCTGATTAAACGCACGGATGATAATGAATATGTGCTGGTACGCGATCTGGATCAGGTCAGCTTCTGGAATTTTTATCTACAGCTTCCTTATCCTTTACCGCGCAAACAGCATCTGACTGATGTGCATACTGATGATCTTTGGATGCAAAAATTCTCACCTAAATTGAATGAAACTGATCAGTTTCTGGAAGAAAAACTCAATTTTCCATTATCAGAACTGTTCCGCAGTAAATAAATTTAATCCTCTCTTTTGAGAGGATTAAATTTAAGTAGATTGATTTGATTTTCAGCAAATAATCGTCCTTGCTTTCATTAAAGCTATACTTATCCAAAAACTAAGTGTCGTCATTTTCATTGACCGGTTTTTTATATAGATGTCTGAGTCTTGATCTGAGGCTCAGGTTTCTTTAACCATCCCTGTAAACTCACCAGAATCACGCCCAGCATCACCATACAGGTCCCGACAATAAAATTGATCTCGATATGTTCATTTAGAATCAATACGCCAAACAGCATGCCAAATACTGGGGTTAAAAAGGAAAACACCCCAAGACGTGAAGCCAGATAATGTTTTAGCATCCAGAACCAGATCAGATAACTGGCAAAGGAAATCACCACCGTATGAAAAATCAGGCTGGAAATCGACAAAGTTGTCCATTGAATACTGGCTTGCCCAGTCAAAAAGGACAAAGGCAACAACACCATGCCAGCGATCAGCAATTGATAGAATAAGGTCTGGGTTGCAGGTGCTTCAGCCAGCGAGCTCAGACGTACACTCACGGTCGTGGCTGCCCAGAATACACCAGCCAGTAATGCCAGAAAATCTCCCCATAAGGCATGAGGTTGTAGAGCAGATCCTGTCTGTGGACGCAGCACGAAACTCACTACAATACCGCTAAAAGCAAGGAAAATTCCGCTCCATTGTACATGAGACAAACGTTCCGCTGGCAGTTTCCAGTGCAAGCCTAAAGCCACAAAAATCGGTGCGGTATAGAGCAAGACAATGGTATGCGAAGCTGAGGTATAACGCAGCGCCTCACCCACCAGATAAAATTCAGCGGCAAACAGCACACCCACCAGTAAACCCGCAGACAAGTATCGTGCACTCCAAAGCTGACGGCGTACACTCTGCTGAATTAAAGGATAAACCATAAGTGCAGATAAGGCTGAACGTAATGCAATTTGCATCAGGGCAGAAATATCACTGGCCGCCCATTTCAGTACGACCTGCTGCAAACCCACAACATACATAGTACAAACATAATGGCAGATGCTTTAACATCTAGTACCTGACGATGATTCAAATATATTCCTGTTCTTGATTGGAGCCGCTACACAATAAAATTTTCAGAAGTAGAAGATATACTTCAAAATAGACACACGATGGGGTGATTCAGGCAAAAAGAGTGATGCATAAAAAACGATTTAGATGCTACCCAATCTATATCTAGAAACTGAATGACAACCGCGCCTGATCAGTTTAATAAATTATCCCTTGCTCATTACACTTTTCTAAACAAAATAAAGGAGCCCTTCGGCTCCTTGATCTTAAAAATCCAGTCTTACTTTACAAATGTCGTCCAGACATAATCCTGATTTTGGCCTTTTAGGTTCATTTTCAATTGATCACCCGATTGTAAGGCTGCCACTCCTGCTGGTGTACCGGTCATGACCACATCACCTGCTTCCAGTGTGAACACTTGACTGATGTCGGCCAATAAAGTCGCAATATCAAAAATCAATAAAGCTGTATCGCCTTTTTGACGCAGCTCATCATTGATCTCCAGCGTATAGTGCACATCTTTCCAGTCAGCAATCACATCACCTACTGGCACCCAGTCTGCGAGTACACAAGAACCATCAAAAGCTTTGGCCCGTTCCCAAGGTTGACCTTTTTTCTTCAGATCATCCTGCAGATCACGTAAGGTCAGATCCAGACCTAAAGTCACAGCACCAATTGCCTGCAAAACTTTGGCAGGATCATTTTCCTTGCTTAAGGTACGGTCAATACGCAAACTTAGTTCACACTCATAATGACAGTTGCCCCAGTCTGGATTCCATTCAATACCAGCATCCAGTGATGTCAAAGCACTCGGTGGCTTGATAAACAGCACAGGACGATCAGGTACCGCATTTCCAAGCTCTTTGGCATGGTCAGCATAACTGCGACCGACACAAACAATTTTTGATGGACGTGTACTCATGATCTCTTTCCTGTTCTTGATCTGTCTTATTTCTTAAAGGTATTTTCGAAAATGCTTTGCTCGGCACCATCTTTAAAGGCACGTTTTGGCACAATCACCACTGTACGGTTTTTCAGTTCCAGCATATAGGTCAGCTTGCCGACAGCAAAACTTTGTACTTCATTATAATGCACGACCTTGCTACGTCCGTTATTGAAAATTTCTGCATAGTCCTGAAACAGGTCAATGCCCTGTTCACTTTTTCCAAACTGATATTTTACAAACTGGCGCTTAAACATCATCGGCAGGAACCAGTAGCGCATGATGCCCTGTAAAATCAGGAAGAAGGCACCCAATGCCACATAATAACGGCCAACCCCATTCAGTCCCATTGAAAAGCCCCAGATAATAATCCCGATACTGACCAAAGGCGTCAGAAAGCGTGAAATCTGTTTTTTGCCAAAAGTGGCCAGAGCAAATCCATCCTGAGATTCTTCTAAAGTGAGATAATAACGGGTGGATAAAGTTGGTGCTGACTCAGTCATAGCATCACATCAAAAATATAAAATCCTGATCCATACTATATCAAAATATGCTTGAAACTCATGGCTTATGCTATCAATTACATAACTTTGCTTTGGAAATAACTAAATTTAGTTTTAAATAAATCATCATTAAAACAAAAAATACACAATAGGATATTGGATGAAAGGATTGATCCCCTATTTGCTGATGAGTAGTACCTTATGTGCAATCTCACCGGCTTTCGCAAAAATAACGCCATGGACCCCTAATCTGCCAAGCAGTCTTGATGTATTTCAGGGCAATTCTCAACAACTGGCTGAACTCACTGGCGAGCGTATCCTGATTTATGCACATCCTGCCAGCAAAACCCATTTACCGACTTTTAAAACGGCTTCTAGCAGCAAATCCCAGTTTTATAGTGCGGCTGTGGTCTTGCCTGCATCCGAAGCACAAGTCGAAAAATTACTGCAACATTATCCGAATTATGTTGGCCTGTTTCCGACCCTGAAATCCGCCAAAGTGATTGAACAGCAAGGGAGCATTCAGCAAGTCAAATATCAAGTACATATTCCTACCCCAATTCCAGTCTTAAACTTTAAAGAAACTGTGGTAATACAGCATCATCTGGAAAATAACAGTATCAGCACACTAATTCTGGATGCGCCAATTCCCTATGGGGCCGGAAAGCTAGAATGGTTTGCACTGGGTCCCAATAAAACCTTAGTGACGGTGACGCAATGGGGCGATCTAAACCAGCCGCAAGGTTTTCTATTTAGCAAGATCCTGAATGCCCTGCCGGAAGCCAAACTCGGCATTCCTGCTGGCACTAATGCCTTTCTGCTTGAAGCTTTACAGCAGCGTTTTAGATATCCTGCTGCTATAACTTTAAATACGGCAGTGCCCCGGGTTCAGCTCAGTAATCAGCAAACCCAGAAAATTGCCCAGCTCAGTCAAAAATCAGGACAGCCTGTCAGCTTTATTTTGCCCAATTATCAGGTCAAGGCCGGTAAAAGTTCAGAAAATCTAAGATTCAGTACCACCTATCAATATTTCTCGCATCCGACTGAGAAGCTGCAGCCCTGGTTATCGGCTCAGGCCAGCCAGAAACTCTTTCCACGACAAATCAAAAAAGTGGAACTGAACCCAGTCAACCTGCAAAGTATTGATGCCAACTACAAGGTATCAGTCGGCTTGGGCGTCATTCAGATTCCCTTTAATTTTAAAATGCGTTTTGAACAGCCAAATACCTTACAAAACCAGTTCTATGCCAATGGCGGAGATTTAAAATTTGTACGGGGTGGAATGAAGCTTTTGCCGCAATCTCAGGGAACGCTATTCCAGATCACCAGTTCCATGAAAATTCATGATCAGGCACCGTTCTTACTGAAAGCCATGCGCAGCCTTCCCTATCATGACATGTTGCCGGCTGTTGGTGGCAATACCGTCTACGCCTTAAAAGTACAGCAGAAATTAAAATATTAAGTTCATTTCTAATTATTGGTTTTTTATATGAAAAATTAAAAACTAAAGACGTAAAAAAACCGCATCAATGTGCGGTTTTTTCAGAATTCTTTATCAAGATTGGTGCGCTCAGAGAGATTCGAACTCCCGACCCCTTAGTTCGTAGCCAAGTGCTCTATCCAGCTGAGCTATGAGCGCGACGTCTTGATGGGGTGCATTATATAGAGTTTTCAGCACTTGTTAAGTGTTTTTTAATAAAATTACAACCGAACGTACAGTAATTAAACGATAGTGCAATATTTCAGTTTTTTTGATGAAAATTCCTGCGAATTTAGAGTTAAAAACAATAACCCAGACTTGGCAAGATTTCAGGATTAGCTAAATTAATCTTTCAATTACCTCATATTCATTTGCTCACAGCCTAATGGAGCTATTCCCCAACCAGGCCAGTTTTAACCTCGCCTACCCGCTGATAACAGCTCAATACCACGCCATTTGAAGTAACTTGATGATCTGTCACTGCAAATGCTGCTGGCATAGAGTCTTCAGCAAATAGACGTTTTCCTCTGCCCAATATTATAGGAAAGATCATTAGATAGAGTTCATCCACAAGATTATGCTTAAAAAGTGCCTGTGCCACTGCGGCACTGCCATACACCCGAAGATCCTCCTTCCCTGAAACCTTCAGATTGATAACCTCATCAATACTTCTTACAAAGACCGTATTTTGCCAGTCCGAGCGCTCTAGACTGGTGGACAGCACATATTTATTCACTTCATTAATTCCTAGCCAGTCTTCAGCATGCTTCGGCCAGTAAGGTTCAAAAATCTGAAAGGTATTCTTACCAATCAGAATATCGGTGGACTGCATCCATTTTTGCATGATGCGATCAAATACTGGATCGGGTTCAGCACTAAAATACGGTGCCACCCAGCCACCATATTGAAAGCCTCCAGATGTGTCCTCTTCCGGGCCGCCGGGTGCCTGCATTACACCATCTAGAGTCAGAAATTCCTGGACAATAATTTTTCT
Source organism: Acinetobacter sp. CAU_H_60 (assembly GCF_058599385.1). Lineage (NCBI taxonomy): Bacteria > Pseudomonadati > Pseudomonadota > Gammaproteobacteria > Moraxellales > Moraxellaceae > Acinetobacter > Acinetobacter sp. CAU_H_60. The sequence goes on from NZ_CM178653.1 coordinate 2,587,845, forward strand.
CATCACGCTGCCTTATTTTTATTGAGTCATCTAGGATTTATTTTTAGCATGTGATTCAGGCGGATTCTGTAAATTTTAGGCACAAAAAAACCGCAACATGTGCGGTTCATTGTTCAAGTTGGTGCGCTCAGAGAGATTCGAACTCCCGACCCCTTAGTTCGTAGCCAAGTGCTCTATCCAGCTGAGCTATGAGCGCGTAACTTGTGTCGTCTTTATAGACTGCGTTATTTTCCGGTTTACTTATTGGTGCGCTCAGAGAGATTCGAACTCCCGACCCCTTAGTTCGTAGCCAAGTGCTCTATCCAGCTGAGCTATGAGCGCGACATAAGTAAAGTGGCGGTGAGAGAGGGATTCGAACCCTCGATACAGTTACCCGTATGCGTCCTTAGCAGGGACGTGGTTTCAGCCACTCACCCATCTCACCGTAACGTGCCGCCATAATACAAATTTCGGCATAGCACTGCAAGCACAGCTTGAAAAAAAACTGCATATTTTTGCTCGTTTAAATACTTTTTAAACAATTTCCCTATTTTTAGTCATTTAAGTCCTGAAAAACCCGATAAATTTCCAGTTATCTAAAATTAGCCAAAAATCGAAAACTTAAACAGATTATTGCAATCATTTACGTGCAGTCTGCACTGACATGACTTATGCTAAACCTATCTCCAAGGACACTTTAAAGATATGATGAAAAATTGGGTCGATCCTGAAGCAAAAGCTGAAGCCGAACGTTATGACAACCCTATTCCAAGCCGTACCCTGATTCTCGAAACTATAGAAGAAAAAACTGCCCTGTCCCATGCTGACCTGGTGGAATATTTTGAAATTGCCGATCAAAAAAGTATTGATGCCCTGAGCCATCGTCTGATTGCGATGGTACGTGACGGGCAATTGATGAAAGACGGTTACAAGTTCCAGATCGCGGCGGAACAGCCTGAGCATGAAGCAACGGTATATATCAACTCCAAGGGAAGCGGCACAGCCAATATTTCAGGTGAAGATGACCTGCTCTTACCTGAGCGTGAATTGCGTCAGGTCTTTAATGGTGACCGTATTAAAGTCCGTCAGACCTCAGTAGATCGCAAAGGTAAAGCCTGGGGCTTTATTACTGAAGTCTTGCAGCATCGTGTCAAACAGATCATTGGTAAAGTGTCTGAATATGAAGGTGAATACTTTGTTCAGCCAGCCAATCCAAATGCACATCAGCCAATTACTCTAGAAAAAGAGCTGATCGAACATGCCAAGGTCAAAGTCGGCGATTCAATCCGCGTGGCGATTGACACCTACCCAACCAAAGAAGAATTTGCGACTGGCCATATTGTGCAGTCGATGGCAGACAAAGCCGATACCGAAATCATCATTCCACAGACGATTCTGGAATATGGCCTGCCGTATGAATTTCCTGAAGAAGTCTTGAAAGAAGCGGAAAGTTTTAAAGAACCTTCTGACAAAGACCGTGAAGGCCGTGTCGATCTACGTGATTTAGCGCTTGTCACCATTGACGGTGAAGATGCACGTGACTTTGATGATGCGGTTTATGCAGAAAAACGTCCAGGCGGTGGCTATCGTGTAGTCGTGGCAATTGCTGATGTGAGTCATTATGTACGTCCGGGCAAACCGCTGGATGATGAAGCGCAAGAACGTGGGACATCCGTGTATTTCCCGCACTTCGTTTTACCAATGTTGCCTGAAGCACTCTCTAATGGCCTGTGTTCATTAAATCCGAATGTCGACCGTCTGTGCATGGTCTGTGACCTGAAACTGTCACGAGCTGGCCGAGTGACCGGGTATGAATTCTACCCTTCAGTGATGCATTCCAAGGCACGTCTGACTTATGACCAGGTCGCGAAGTATTTTGAAGGTGATAGCACAGCAATCACTGAAGATCGTAGTGTACGTAAATCACTGAACACCCTGTTCCAGTTGTATCAGATTCTAAAAGGCTTACGTGCTGAACGTAATGCAATGGAATTCGAAACCATTGAAACCTATATGACCTTCGATGAGCTGGGCGGTATTAATGAAATTCTGCCACGTACCCGCAATGATGCGCACAAGCTGATTGAAGAATGTATGTTGCTGGCCAACGTTGCAGCAGCCGAATATGCATTAAAAAATGAAATACCGATGCTGTACCGGGTGCATCAACCACCTGAGTTCTCACGTATCCAGAAAGTTCGTGATTTCGTGAAACTGCTGGGTCTGCCATTTCCGGAACAGCCAACTCAAGCCGATTATCAAGCAGTGATTGAAGCGACCAAAGACCGGATTGATGCACCAAGCATTCATGCCGTGTTATTGCGTTCCATGATGCAGGCGTACTACGGTGCCGACAATGCCGGTCACTTTGGTCTGGCTTATGAAGCATATACGCACTTCACCTCTCCAATTCGCCGTTACCCCGATCTGTTATTACATCGTGCTATCAAAGCCCATCTGAATAAAAAGCCATATCCAATTTCAGGTGCCTCTTTAGATGATGCCGGTGAGCATTTCTCAGCAACAGAACGCCGTGCCGATGAAGCATCTCGTTCTGTAACGACCTGGCTGAAATGTCACTATATGCGGCAGCATCTTGGTGAAGAGTTTGTCGGAATTATCAGTGCTACGGCTGAATTTGGTTTGTTTGTCACACTGAAAGACCTCTATGTCGATGGTATGGTGCATGTGAGCCAGTTGGGCGATGACTTCTTTGTCTTTGATCAAAGCAGCCAGAGTCTGGTCGGCCAGAACCGCGGTCAAATCTTCGGTCTGGGTGATGAAGTCAAGATCAAGGTTGCAGGAGTCAATCTGGAAGAACGCAAAATTGATTTTGAACTGATCCAGCAACTGACTCATGCGGGTCGTCCAATTCGCGCCCGTGCTCCACGTGTCGCAGAAAAAAAACCTGCACCACGTCCGGAAGCAAAAGAGGAAGTCTTCAATAATCATGAGCGTGCGCAAAAAGCCCAGCCCAGTGATGATGGAGAACAGCCCATACGACGCAAAAAAGACAAATCCAAGCCCAGTTCCTACAGTAAAAAGCCTGCTAAAAAATCTACAGGAAAGTCTGAAGCAAAGGCTAAAGATAAAGTAAAGAAAAAAGCCAAGATCAAAAAGAAAAAGTCGAATGCAAAAGCCAAGACTGAATAATTTCTGATGATCATAAAAAGGGCGCTACGGCGCTCTTTTTGTTTTAATATATCCATATAAAAATAAGCTACTTAAAAACAATGAATCCGCAAAAGATCTCGAAATATGATTATCACAACTATGTCTTGTTCGCATTTTTCTTGCTGACGATCTCAGCGCTTTTTGCCATCTTTAGCTTAGATTTCACCCCAACGGATCACGTCAAAATATGTGCTTTCATTTTAGCAATCGTTATGTATTTGGTGATTTTGATCTACTTTTATATGCTCCATCGACAGGGTGAATGGGTCATTCCCCGCACATGGAAAAATGCAAAGAAAAAACCGAAATTCTATTTCTTACTGCTACTGCCTCTTTTTGCAATTTTGATTTGTTATTTGAATCTGGTGTTTTATCCCCCTCTACTGCATACCCTTGTTTTTGGTACACCTAGTGTCGTGACCGTTGAGACAAGTGCAGTGAAAGAGCAGACATATAAACATGGCGTCAGCTATTTTTTGGATACAGCGTATGATGGATCTGGTATTTTTCGACTCAGTTCAAATGAATATGAACACTATAAAAATCAGGTTTTACAGATAAAGCTGTCCGTCATCCAAGGGCAATTTGGGACTTACATCAAAAAGATCGAATCCATCCAAATTGTCAAAGCAACACAGAATAAATAGCACCCAAGGCTTGATTTATCCTTCTAGAAGCCTTACTTCTAGAATTAACACAGGAAATAAATCAGTAGATCGATATGACTTTAGAAAAGGCAACTTTACCCGTTCCACAATTTGATCAGATTACCCTGGCAGATCTTAAACAAAAAATTGAAAACTGCATTCAGCAAGGTTTGCAATTTCTAAATGAACTGACCCAGACACCTGATACTGTCCAAGAGCAACTTGCGGTCCTGAAACAAGTCGACACATTAGAAAATAATATGAGCGAGTCCTGGGGTGTTTTGTCGCATCTCAACGCAGTCATGAATAACAATGAGACCCGTGATGTCTATCAGGCATTATTACCGGGCCTAAGTGATTACTATACCCAGCTAGGCCAGCACATAGCGCTCTATCAAACCTATCAACATGTACAGGATGCACCGGTCTTCAATGAACTGCCGGAAGCTCAGCAAAGTGCAATTAAACTGGCGCTACGTGACTTTAAATTGTCAGGCGTAGCTCTAGAGGGTGAAGCAAAAAAACGCTATGCGGAAATTTCTGCACGTTTGTCACAACTTTCCTCAGATTTCTCCAATCATGTACTGGATGCAACTCAAGTTTATTTCAGACCGCTTAAGGAAGAAGAATTAGCGGGGCTGTCTGAAAGTAATATTGAACTGTTAAAACAATATGGCCAGCAACGTGAACTGGATCAGCCGGTTGCTACTTTAGATTTCCCGTCTTATCTGGCAATTATGACTCATGCCGAAGATCGTGGCCTGCGTGAAGAACTCTATAAAGCCTATACCACACGCGCGTCAGATCAGTCCGAACAGACTGAATTTGACAATACAGCCATCATGGAAGAAATCCTGAAATTACGTCAGGAAATGGCAGCACTATTAGGCTTTAATAACTATGCCGAATATTCACTGGCCAGCAAAATGGCGCCAAATGTCGAAGCTGTTGATGAATTCCTACGTGATCTGGCGGAACATGCCCGTGCGCCTGCTAAACATGAAGTGGCTGAACTGAAAGCCATTGCTGCTAAAGATGGCATCACAGAATTAAAGCCTTGGGACAGCAGTTACTATTCTGAAAAGCTGAAAATGCAGCAGTTTAATCTGTCTCAGGAATCGCTAAAACCCTACTTCCCGGCTCCAAAAATTCTGCAAGGCCTGTTCAGTATCCTGAAACGTTTATATGACATTCAGGTGGTTGAACGTGAAGCGCCTGTTTGGCATCCAGATGCGCGTTATTTTGAACTGGAAGACCAAGGCGAAGTGATTGGCGGTTTCTATTTCGATCTCTATGCACGTCAGGGCAAACGTGGCGGTGCCTGGATGAGTGGCTTCCGTTCACGCATGCAAATTGCTGAAGGATTGCAAAAACCGATCTGTTATATGGTGGCAAACTTTACTCCACCTGTGGGTAACCGCCCTGCACTACTGACTCATGATGAAGTGATTACCCTGTTTCATGAATTTGGTCACGGTCTGCATCATATGCTGACAGAGGTGGACAATATTGCCGTGGCTGGTACACATGGTGTGGATTGGGATGCTGTCGAACTACCAAGCCAGTTTATGGAATTCTGGGCCTGGGATCAGGACAGTTTAAACCTGCTCAGCGAACATATCGAAACCAAGGAAGTTTTACCTGCTGACTTGTTAAAAGCCTTGCTGGATGCTCGTTTCTTCCAGTCCGGTATGCAGACTTTGCGTCAGCTGGAATTTGCTTTATTCGACCTGACCATTCACCGTGCCAATCCGGCATTGAATGCTGAACAGATTCAGGCAACCTTGAACGAGATTCGTGAAAAATACGCCGTTTTACCCACTACACCATATAACCGGTTCCAGCACAGCTTCAGTCATATCTTCGCGGGTGGATATGCAGCGGGCTATTATTCTTATAAATGGGCAGAAGTTTTGGCCAGTGATGCCTTCGATCGCTTCGAAGAAGAAGGAATTTTTAACACTGAAACCGGAAAGCAGTTTAGACAAAAAATTCTAGCAGTTGGCGGAAAAGATACAGCACTTGACGCATTTATCAATTTCCGCGGACGCGAGCCAAAAATAGATGCTTTGTTACGTCATCAAGGTTGGACGAACCGCTCTAAAAACGCTTAAACTACGTTTTTAAGTAAATCACAGGGTGAGTATGATGGCTATCAAACGTCGTTTCATTGCAGGCGCAAAATGTCCTAAATGTCAGGCGTTGGATCGGATCGTTATGCTGACCTCTGGTGAAGCTGAATGGATTGAATGTATCGAATGTGGGTATGAAGAAAACCGTCCTACCCATATCGAGGAACCTGAGTCACCAGCCGTTCCGGATGAAATTGGTGTGATTCAGTTTAAACCCCGTCAGCCAAAAGAATAATTTCGGGAACCTAAATGACTCTAGATCATCGACAAAATCCTAAACTTTTATGGAGAATAGTGAGTGGATTAATTGTTGTGATTATTGCTGTTTTAATAATTACACAGTTTTTTCTCACACAAAATGAAACATTACCGGCACATCAGGGTGACTTGATGCATGCACCGGTGACACAAGCCGCACCTAAAGCAGAACCTGAACCAGAAGAAATTGTGCCTACTTCTGAAAATGTTCTGGTCGATGCCTCTATTATGAGAGAAGAAGTCACTGAAAATGCCACTTTGGCGAAAGAAGAAATTGCCAAACTGGAAGATATTCAGCAACAGCTCAATGAGCAGGAAAAAAGCCTGAAACAACAGCATAGTGATGCGGATGAACTAATTAAACTCAAAGAGGAACAAATCAAGTTACTCGAAGCACAACTGGCACAATAGTCGGAATGAGTTAGGGATTTTCAGCTAGAATATCCACAGATTTTCTAGCTAAGTTCCCTCATGAGTGTAGCCTCTCCCTCGCATCTGGTTAAGGCAATTGTCTTTCTGACCTGTTCCGCTTTTTTGTTTTCAGTCATGGGCGTCTGTATCCGCTTCGCCTCACACACCGTTGACAATGCCACTGTGGTATTTTTTCGGAATTTTGTCGGCCTGTTTATTTTTCTTCCTTTGATCTTCAATAAAGGCATTAGCTTTTTTAAAACTGAAAAACTCTGGATGCACACCTGGCGCTCTGTCGCAGGTTTGACGGCGATGTATGGCTTTTTCTATGCCATTGCACATTTAAAGCTTTCTAATGCCATGGTCTTCACTTATTCCTCACCGATTTTTATTCCACTAATTGCCTGGCTGTTTCTAAAAGAAAAAGTTACTCAAAGCATGTTACTGGCTGCTGCGATCGGTTTTATTGGCGTGTTGTGCGTGGCTAAGCCTGATTCCGGTTTATTTAACCTGATGTCTGTGATTGGCTTGAGTGCCAGCTTCCTGGCTGCTATGGCTTTTGTCACGGTTCGTGCACTGACTCAGACCGAACCACCAGAACGGATTGTGTTTTATTTCTGTCTGATCGGCACCCTGATTTCCATGGTTCCAATGTTCTGGCATTGGCGTCCTTATACTCTGACTGAACTCGGTTATTTAATTGCAGCCGGTTTATTAGCAAATACCAGCCAGTTATTTCTATCCAATGCTTATAAACTAGCACCTGCTGGTCAGATTGGGCCAGTGAACTATATTGCGATTTTCTTTGCTGGCTTATGGGGCTTTTTATTCTGGCAGGAAGTTCCGGATCTCTATAGCCTGCTCGGACTAGGACTGATATTTTGTGGGATTTTACTTTGCAGTCCTGTTTTACAAAATAAGCTTAAGCTACGTTAAAACCATAATAAAAAAAGCACCCGAAGGTACTTTTTTTATTTGTTTAAATTACTGATACCAGCCGAAGAGCTTAAATACATAAGGCACATAGGCAATGATCAGCATCGCTGGCAGCAACACGATCATTGGTAAAATCCAGCGCTCGTAACGGTAATAGAAGGACTTATGTCGAACTTCTGCATCCGCCTCGGCCACCTCAGCATCACCAATAGATTGCCTTGCCAACAGATGGTTCAGGGCAACTGGCGGTGTTACATAACCTAGTTCGAAACCAATCAAGGTAATCATCCAGAAATGTACCGGATGAATTCCATACTGATAGGCGACTGGTGCAACCGTTGCTGAAATCAGGATCACCGCACCGAACGGGTCCATGATCATGCCAACGAACACCATCAGGCCAACAATCATGGAAATCACCAGAATGGTACTGCTAATATCTGTCGGAAACGCTTCCATAATTTCCATACGTTCCAGCAGGCCGCCCACACTGACAGATAGTGCCATCAAAATCACCAGCGCACCAATGTGTCCAACCGTTTCACTGGTCGAAATGTGTAATGATTTCCAGAAGCCGACTTGACGCAGGCTTTCACCAGCAGTCGAACGTTTTACGCCATGATTTACAGCCAGCTCACCGCCCTGCTGCTCAATATGGTCTGCTTCACGATACTCAGCATTAATAGCTGTACCCGCGGTCGCCATTGCAGGCGTATTTCCTGAACCTAAGGTTGTGGTTAAGGTTTCATCCCAATGCCCTACTGGCGGTAATGGTGCAGGCTCATGACGTAACTTATCAAATAGCACGATCATCAACAGAATCACTGGCATCATGACAGGTGCAGTAAATTCATTCAGATCTGTAGACAATGCATATTTGTAGAACAGCCAGATCAGGATGAAAATCACGATATAAGGAATCACATTTACAAAGGCACGTGCAGACTGTGGTGCCGCCAGACCAGGTGCAGCAATACGGAACTTGCTTTCAGCAAAGAATAGCGAAATGATCAGGAACAATGTTGAACTGAGCAGGAAGACATAGACACCGTAGTGATACAGCATATCTGTCGTCACTTCCTTGTTCAGTGAAGCCACCACAACAATTAATAGACATGGACGAAGCACCACACCGAGTGAACCGGACATCGCAGTTGCTGCCAAGGCAAACTGACGGCGACCACCGGCATTCCACACTTCCTTATAAATGATCGCACCTGCAGCAATCACGAAAATCCCGGATGCACCGGTATAAGCGGTTGGTAGTGCAGCTGCCAGCAGGATTAACCAGGTCAAGGTTTCTGGCGCCAGATTCCATGGACGCAGGATATTCAGGAACATGTCTACGACACGGGTTTGTTTCAGCAACATACCAGCCCAGATAAATAAGGCCAGATTCAGGAAGATACTCGAAAACTCAACCAGTTGCCCCAGATAGATACCCTGACCCATCGGGTAATCCATCAAGAATACAAAGTTAAACCCCGTACTGATAGCCATATAGGCATACAGTGGGATGCTTAAGAAAGCCAGTCCAAAACTGCCTCCCTCTCGGGTCGCCTGAGGTGGCTTAATGACTTGGTACAAACTGATCAGGGTCAATGTCCCAAAGAGAATCATCCATAACCAATAGACATACTTCATGTCTCCCATCGGCACCCCGGAATTCAGCACCGACATATATTGGCTATAGGAAGAATAAACCAGGAAACTGTTCGCGATCAGCATCGCCACAGAATAGACTTTGAAATCGATACGGGTCGCCGGGCTACGTAGACCGATATGATGAGTTTTTAATGTCGCACTGATTGCAGCAAATACCACCATGATGATCAGTAGCAAGGCACGGTTTTCAGTCCCGAACTTGAAAATGCCAAAGAATGAAGTTTCAAAACTGCGATAGGCACGAATACTTGGATGCGCCTCAATATGCGTCATCGCCTTGTCATAGAACTGGTAAGACTCTTCACAGACCTGTTGTGCCTGCATAACTGCAGCACGCACATCCGCTTCAGAACGTACACCGAAGAAATCGGCATATTCATCGGCGGCATCTGCTTTCATCTGCTCCTGAACTTTTTGATCGACATTAATATTACGATCACATTGAGGCGCTTTCGGTTCAGCACGCAAAAACGAATACTGCATGCCTGTTGCCGGGTCACCATACAGACGCTCGCCCATACGCAGCAACTGACCATGAATCATTTCCCCGGTTCCAATCACCAAGGTCAGTAAGAGCAAGATGAGCACGACAAAGGTCGAGATCCACTCTGTCCAGATATAACGTAACAGACCTAATCCCGATCTGTTTTGATTATCGTTGTGCATGTATTTTCCTATTCTTGTTTTCGCGCCTTACATTCTTTTAAGCGCTGGTCTTCCTGTCTGCCCCGAAAATTCCTTTACAAGGGTCAGTATCATTATTTTCTATTTTGACTCTGCATGAAAATCAGCAGAATAAAAATGACAATTTATCTTTTCTTTTTGTCTTTTCTGCCAACAGTTTCAGCTATCCCCAACATAGTTACCCAAGATATAGAGCAATGCGACTACCACTCCCCAGATCACCCCTAATAAATGCGCTTCGACCAGTACCGGACTGCCAATAAGTTGTGCAGTTTCCTGATTTCCAATGGTATTTTCCCAAATTAGTTTGGCAAAGATTAAAAATAATACCAGTACGGCAAATCCACGTTCACGTTGATAAAGCAGATGCACACAGGCGACTGCGACATAGGCCCCATGTAATACCCCGGATAGTCCTGCATATGCTTCAATATTTGGCAGGAAAAAATAAAAACTCAGGCTGATCAACGGTGGCAGAATCAAAAGAATTGAGACGAAATGCCACACAGATGCACGGGGAAAAATGAAAGGTAAACAGATAAAGGCAAGAATATTCAGAAAATAATGGGCCCAGCCGACATGCACCCAGTGCGCAGTCCAGAGCCGCCAGAATTCCCCGAGCAGGCTTTCCTGCCAGTAGATGAAAGCATCGTTAAAGATTTGCAAACTCGCTGAAAGAGAGACAAAAGCCGCCAGAAAAATAATTTTTCGTCGAAGATGTTGATCTTGCATCGGCTCCTTGAACTCCTTTCAGCATATTGAAAATGACCTCTATGAGCATCATTCACTTAATTTTTCATTAAATTATAGGTCAGCGCTAAACAGATCATCCAGTTCTGAAGAATTATCTGTTTCATCCCAGAAGGTCTGCATGCCATCATCTGCACTACGAATACCAGTATTTTCAGTCCAGTAACGGTCAGAAATACCATTCACCATAATGGCAGCCATACTGTCGATCAGCTTGAACTGAGGATTGACTGGCTTTTCATCACTACGTGCCTGATCAAAGGTTCTTAGCGCATCACGGATTTTGGCATCATCCCCACTAGCCTGTGCCGCTACAGCATATAAGGCATGTGATAAACGTACACCTTTTTGCTCACCGATTTGTACTGACTGTTTCAGAGTTTGGTAAGGATCAGGTTTTCCATCACCTGCCCCTGGCAATAAAGTCCAGATCACAGCACGGGTTGCCATTGGTGCGCCCCAGAATTTGGTATTATCCAGACAGGTCATGCCACGCTCGACCACAGCCGCAATATCTTTAGGTACTTGTACGGCCCCACCCGAGTTAATGTCATTGGTCATGGCTTGTAAGCCACTCAGCATGCCCAGCAGATAAACTGTCTGTTCAATATCACTGTTCATGCGTGGACAGCCTTCACCCAGCGCTTTTTTATATTTTTTCTCATAACGGGTCTGGAATAACTGATAACCCGTATACTGGCGTTGTGCGGCCAGTGCAGCCCAGCGTTTCTGCTCAATCCGTGCATCCTGAGCCTCAGTTACCTGATTGACTTTAGAAGCACGCAGATACCGTAGCTCTGCATCCAGCGCTTTCTGCTCGGCACAAATCCCCGCTGCAGAATACATCAATACCGCGACACGAGTCGGATCAGCCCCCATTTCCTTAGTCGACATGATGGCTGGTGTTAAAGAATTCCCGGAATTACACACCATCTCGGCATCATCCATCGCCAGGATTGGTGGAACAATATGCTTTTCAGTGAAGCCCAGCGCCACATTGGCACCGGTTTTAATGACCTGAGAACATCCTGTTAGAACTGTTGTTGTTATTGCAATGGTCGCCATACCTTGGCATATTTTTCGGACGCTCGACATTTTCCTGTCCTCTATAATTGTGATTATGTCCATTATTCTGCTAAACATATCAGAAGCATATAACGAATAAAAGAGTATTTACTCTAATTTAGACCAGACACTTTGCCATTAAATTGCCCAGCTGCAATTGACTGCAGTAGATAAAATCCCAAATTTTGGGCAAAAAAAAGTAGCATTGCGACGGTTCAGCACATGCTACTTATCAACTTGGCAAGCCGAGAAGAAAATAAGTTCTCGAGCTTAAATCTGTTATTTAGGTGAAAATTTGTCCTTCAGCACCGTTCCCAGCCGTCCTATGATCAGGGCCATCACAATCGCAACGATCAAAAACATCCACATTGGAAATTCCATCATGATCTCCTGTGTTCGCTGTTGGTGACTTAAATGTACCTGCTTATAAAAAAAGCAACTGAAAAATTGTCAGACAATTCATTGTTTTTACAGAGAAATGTGATTTTTTGTCTGACAATTCAAGCGGGGTTAGCGGATAAATCTTTATTTTTAATCAATTTATTTAAAATTTCGGAATATCATTTGTCGGACAATTAAAGTATTTTTGTCAAAACTTTCAAAGACTTCCATTGTTTAAAAGGCAACTGGTCACACCAGATGAGCAACGGACGTGCTTTTGCATGCTGGAAATACACCACGATATAAGCTTGGTGATCAATCACGTGACTGATCAACACTCGCCGTGTGCCTTGCGCAGCTGCTGTCAGCGACCATTCACGTCCATCCAGATATTCAAACTGCTCAATGTGCGGTGTCTTACGATAAAACAACTGGTAGATGACCAATCCGATGACACCACAAACCAGCCAAATCGCCATAGGCAATAACTGATACAGCAGGAACATCAATACAGCAAAAATAAAAAGCTGAAACACCAGCGCACACTTGCTGCGTTTCAGCTTGAAACAACGATTATCCATGAACGTAAAATTTAAGCTTCTTGATAAAATCTTTTAATTCAGGGCGTGGGGGTTCAGACACTTCCATAAACCAGTCCAGCAGGTCCGGATCTTCCTGTGCAACCAGCTCAGCAAACATCTGTTTTTCGAAGGGATCAGCAGTGAGATAATAGTTTTTCACGTAGGGATCAAAATATACATCGATCTCTTTCAAGCCACGACGCGCGCGATAAATCACTTTGCGCTCTTCTAAGGTGATGTCATCAGTCATCGAATTTTCCCAACTCGTTACAAACCTGAGTAGTTTACCTTAAGCCATTGCTGAATTTCGAGGTATTTCATACAAATGACCAAAAGCATCAGTAGATTCCCCAGATTTGAACATTCAGCTCATTGTTCCCTCGTCTGCTCTATCTTAAGTTAAATAAAACATCACAATAAGGAAATTATAAGATGCATTCGAGCGCGATCCGTCCATTGGCCAGCATGCTACCACGTCAACTATTCAATGATGAACATGAAGCCTTTCGTGAGACGGTCCGAAAATTTTATGAAAAGGAAGTGATTCCTCATACAGAAAAATATGAACAGCAACAACATGTCGATCGTGTGCTCTGGAATAAAGCCGGTGAACTTGGTTTGCTGTGTGCCACGATGCCTGAAGCTTATGGCGGTTCAGGGGTAGATCGTTTATACAGCATGATCCTGATCGAGGAACAGGCCTATGCAGGCGACTCTGCGACAGGATTTTCTCTACACTCCGATATCGTGGCAAATTATATTCTGAACTTTGGCAATGAAGCACAAAAGCAGCAATGGCTCCCGAAAATGGCTACAGGTGAAGTGGTCACGGCAATTGCGATGACTGAGCCCGGAACTGGCTCAGACCTGCAGGCAGTACGCACCAGTGCGGTATTAGAGGATGATGAGTATGTGATTAATGGTTCCAAGATATTCATTACCAATGGCTATCTTTGTGATATGGCAATTGTGGTATGTAAGACGGGTCATAGCGAGAAAGGTTCTGCCAATCTGTCTTTATTTATAGTCGAAGCAGATCGTGCAGGATTTAGTAAAGGTAAGCCCTTAAATAAAATCGGTATGAAAGGTCAGGATACCTGTGAACTGTTCTTTGACAATGTCCGTGTGCCTAAAGAAAACCTGCTAGGTCAGGAAGGCATGGGTTTTATGATGCTGATGAAAGAACTGGCTTGGGAACGGTTAATTGTGGCCATCATATGTCAGGCAGGGGCAGAAGCAGCATTCGCACATACGGTGAAATACACCAAAGAACGTCAAGCCTTTGGCAAACCGATCAGCGCTTTTCAAAATACCCGTTTTAAACTGGCAGAATTGCGTACCGAAATTGAAATCTGCCGGGCTTATCTGGACCGTTGTATGCAACTACAGCTTAATCAGGAATTGGGAGTTGATGCTGCCGCAGCTGCGAAATACAAAATTTCTGAACTGTATAGCAAAGTGGTTGATGAATGCCTGCAACTGCATGGCGGTTATGGCTATATGCTGGAATATCCGATTGCACGAGCGTACCTGGATAATCGTGCGAACCGTATTTATGCAGGAACCAATGAAATCATGAAGGAACTGATTTCCAGATCACTCTAATTTGAAATATAAAAAAGGAGTACATCAGGTACTCCTTTTATCTATGTCTATACTTAAGACACCAATCTTGGCTTGACTGGTACAGCATTAGATTTCGATTTGAATTTCAATACTCCATCTTCAAAAGATGCAGTTTTAAGTTCTTTACGGTCCACTAGATAATTATTGGATACTTTCCAAGGCGCATGCTTACCCTGTTTCGGCATTACATCCGCTGCACGGGCAATATAGCCTGAAGTTAAACTACCCATCACAGTATCTTCCAGCAACTCGGTGGCATCTCCTTCCGGAATCACTTCATCATAACCATGCTGATCCATATAATTAAGCAGACGGCAGATATATTCTGCGGCAATGTCCACTTTCAATGTCCAAGAAGCATTGATATAGCCAATAATCAGCGCCATATTTGGCACATCACTGACCATGACGCCTTGATACAGCATATGCTTCGACGTATCTAAAGGCTTGCCGTCCATCGTGGCCTGAATACCACCCAGAATCTGAATATTTAAACCGGTGGCAGACACAATAATATCTGCATCCAGATGTTTACCTGATTTCAGCTGAATCCCGGTTTCAGTAAATTTCTCAATATGATCTGTTTCTACAGATGCATGACCTTCACGTAGGATTTTGAATAAGTCACCATCTGGCACTACACATAGGCGTTGATCCCAAGGTTCATAATTCGGGGTAAAGTGTTTCATATCCACTTTCCCTTTCAGCTGGAACTGTACAGATTTTAATAGTAATGTTTTCAGAAATTTTGGCTGTTTTTGTGCGAGTGCATAGATACCACGTTGCATACCGATATTACGCGCACGGGTCAGCTTATAAGCCACATCTTCAGGCAATAATTTACGCATCTTTGAGTAAATCATGTCAATCGAAGGAACTGACGCGATATAAGTCGGTGAACGTTGCAACATGGTCACATGTCCTGCTCCGCCTTTGACCATGGCAGGAACTAGGGTAATCGCTGTCGCACCACTGCCAATAATCACCACTTTTTTTCCGCTATAGTCCAGATTTTCAGGCCAATGCTGCGGGTGAATGAATGTACCTTTGAATGCTTCCTGATTCGGGAATTGCGGCTGGAAGCCTTGATCATAATTGTAGTAACCAGTACAGCCAAGAACAAAGTTAGCGATCCAGGTCTGCTTTTTGCCCTGAGCGTTTTCAACTACGACTGACCATTTACGTGTCGCTGAATCATAATTGGCACTAACGACGCGATGTTGAAAATGAATTTTTGAGCTCAAGTTAAATTCCTGAACCACTTCTGCAAGATAGTTTTTAATTGCTGAGCCAGAAGCCAATACACTTTCTTTTTTCCAAGGCTTAAAGTTGAAGCCAAAAGTCGACATATCCGAATCTGAACGGATGCCAGGATATTTAAACAAGTCCCATGTACCGCCAAAGCTTTCGCGACGTTCAATAATTTCAAATGAGCGTTGAGGACTATGTTTAGAAAGATGGGCTGCTAGACCGATTCCAGAGATCCCCGCGCCTACAATTAAAATATCAACTTGCTTTTCCATATTCTTCTTTTTCCTGAGCATTGTCATATATTTTTATTAAAGCACAAAATTGACAATACACAATGTCAAGTTTAAATAAAAGTGATTATTTTTTTATCTTTTCAGGACAAATTTCTAAACAGCCTGATAATGGGTAAACACTGTCTTGTCCTGAAATAGATTGACAGTATTCCACTTCAAACCGAGTTAAGCAATTAGCTCGGTTTTAGTTTGCTCATACGTCTGATTCGGGGTGTTCATATTTAAACTTAAATGTGGTCTATAGCAATTATAAATCATAATAGATTCCGCAATTAAGTGATCTAACTCCTTCATGGTTTGACATCGTGTAATTAAAAACTCCTGCTTTAATATTCCATTAATCCGCTCTGCTAATGCATTCTGGTAACAGTCTCCTCCATCTGTCATAGAAGGACATACCCCATAATGGCGTAATGCCGATTGATATAGTTCAGAGCAATACTGAGAGCCTCTGTCTGAATGATGAATCATCCTTGTCGCTCGATCCGTCACATGCTGCATCGCCATATGTAGAGCCTGCACAACATTCTCCGCATGCATATCATTCGATAACTTATAACCTTTAATCTGACGGGTATAAGCATCTGTCACTAAGGATAAATAATGTACGCCTTCAGCACTCTCAACATAAGTAATATCACTAACAAAGACTTCGTTGGCTTGCACTGCTGAATAATCCTTTAATAAATTTGGATGCTTCTTCATCCAATGCTTGCTATCCGTAGTTTTTGTATAGCGACGCTTGGGGCGAATCAATAAATTATGCTCTTTCAATATTTTAAATAACTGATCCCGTCCACACTTTAAACCACGCTGCAACAATTTGCCTTTAATAAGCCAATACAGCTTACGTGTTCCGATACTTGGCATGAGACAACGATATTCCATAACCAACTCAAGTATTTGTTCAGTTGCTTGTGCAGCCATTTGAGCACGTTTTTCTGCTTGATAATAAGCTTGTCGGGTGATTCCCAACCACTGACAATAACGTGAAACGCTTAGTCTTCTTTGGCTTTGCCAATCTTTGAAACGTGCTCGGTATACTTTTTTCCAAGATCAGTCCCACATTCTTTATCAATGTGATAAATCACATCCTGAATAAATTCAGTTTTAAGCTTTTCTGCGGCTAACTGCTTTTCTAATTGGCGGATTCGTTGTTGGGGGGTTAATTGGCGTTTAGAAGAAGTCGGCATATTCGAAGTCCAGTCCTGTTGTCCGTGCTTGCGTAACCATACCAGCACAGTTGATCTTCCTTGAATACCATATTTTGCCTGAGCTTGTTTATAAGTAATTTGCCCTTTTTCTACTTCATGTACAACCATCATTTTAAAGGCGAAGCTATAATCACGTTGTGTGCGTTTAACTCGTTGTTCTTGTGCATGTTCCATAAAATAAGTCTCTTAAGGTGTAAACTTATTTCAGGACGGGACACACAAGACAATAAAAAAGGCCGGTTTATTCAACCGACCTTTTCGAACAACGTTTGCTGCTCTACACGAAATCAGTTAACTTCGCGATCTACTAGCTCAACGTAAGCCATCGGTGCAGCATCACCTGCACGGAAGCCCGCTTTAAGAACACGTAGATAACCGCCGTTACGCTCTTTGTAACGAGGGCCAAGAACGGTAAATAATTTACCAACAGTTGCAGCTGAACGAGTACGAGCAAACGCCAAACGACGGTTTGCTACTGTATCGACTTTAGCTAAAGTGATTAAAGGCTCAGCAACACGACGTAATTCTTTAGCTTTAGGCACAGTTGTTTTGATCAACTCGTGCTCGAACAAAGAGTTAGCCATGTTTTGGAACATCGCTTTACGATGGCTGCTTGTACGGCCTAATTTCACACCACTATTACGATGACGCATGGTGATAGTCCTACTTAATTAACGGCTACGATAGGCGAAACGATCGTCCATACGGAGACTAGCTGGTGGCCAGTTCTCTAAACGCATGCCGAGTTGTAAGCCTTTGGAAGCCAGAACATCTTTGATCTCAGTAAGCGATTTTTTACCAAGGTTAGGAGTTTTAAGTAACTCAACCTCAGTACGCTGTACAAGATCACCAATGTAGTAAATGTTTTCTGCTTTCAAACAGTTAGCAGAACGAACAGTTAGCTCTAGATCATCTACTGGACGAAGCAAAATTGGATCAACTTCTTCACGAGGTTCTTGAGCCACAGGAGCTTGAT
The DNA here is from genome assembly GCF_058599385.1 of Acinetobacter sp. CAU_H_60. Taxonomy (NCBI): domain Bacteria; kingdom Pseudomonadati; phylum Pseudomonadota; class Gammaproteobacteria; order Moraxellales; family Moraxellaceae; genus Acinetobacter; species Acinetobacter sp. CAU_H_60. The sequence goes on from NZ_CM178653.1 coordinate 2,605,868, forward strand.
CTTTCTGAAGATCAACAAAGATTGCAATTTGTTGTTGCAAGATTGTTGCCGCTTTGCGGATTGCTTCTTCAGGATCAACTGTACCGTTGGTTTCAAGATCAATGACCAGTTTATCAAGGTCAGTACGTTGTTCTACACGAGCGTTTTCCACTGTGTAAGACACACGTTTGATCGGGCTGTAAGATGCATCTAACTGTAAACGACCCACTGGGCGAGTCTCGCCTTCTGGGAAACGTGAGTCAGAAGTCTCATAGCCACGGCCTTGAGCCACTTTCAGGCGCATCTTAAGATTGCCTGATGCACTTAACGTGCCGATCAAGTGTTCAGGGTTAACCACTTCAACATTATGAGGTAAACGAAGGTCAGCCGCAGTTACGTCGCCTGGACCTTGTTTCTCTAATGTTAAATAAGCTTCATTTTGATCGAACAGCTTAATAGACAATCCTTTTAGGTTCAGCAAGAGCTCGACGATGTCCTGCTGCAAGCCTTCCAAAGTACTGTACTCGTGCTCAACACCTTCAATCTCGACTTCTACCACAGCAGCGCCAGGTAAAGAAGAAAGAAGGATGCGACGTAAAGCATTGCCCAGAGTATGACCAAAGCCACGCTCTAAGGGTTCTAGAATAACTTTTGCCGAGGTCCCGCTTGCCGCTTCGACCTTGATCGCTTGCGGAGTTAGAAACTCATTTGCAGTACGCGTCATATTGCTACCTCAAGGATTATTTAGAATACAATTCTACAATCAAGCTTTCGTTGATTTCAGCAGGTAAATCAGAACGATCCGGTGCAGCTTTGAACGTACCTTCTAGTTTAGAATGATCTACTTCCATCCAAGAAGGAATGCCACGTTGAGCAGCTAATTCAATTGCGTTTTTGATACGTAATTGTTGTTTAGCGCCTTCGTGAACTGCAATCACGTCACCCGCTTTAACTTGGATAGACGCGATGTTAACGCGACGTCCATTTAAAGTGATTGAACGGTGAGATACTAACTGACGAGCTTCTGCACGTGTAGAACCAAAACCCATGCGATAAACAACGTTATCAAGACGGCTTTCAAGCAATTTCAACAGGTTTTCACCAGTTGCGCCTTTAACACGAGCAGCTTCTTTGTAGTAGTTACTAAATTGACGCTCTAAAACACCGTACATACGACGTACTTTTTGTTTTTCACGTAATTGTAGTGAGTACTCAGATTGTTTACCGCCACGAGCTCCACCATGTTGACCAGGAGCTTTAGCGTGTTTTTTAGTTTTGACGTCAAATGGTTTAACGCCAGATTTTAATTGCAGGTCTGTCCCTTCGCGGCGAGAGAGTTTGCATTTTGGACCAATATAACGAGCCATGAATGTTTCTCCTTACACGCGACGTTTTTTAGGTGGACGGCAACCGTTGTGAGGGATTGGAGTCACATCGGTAATGCTGTTAATTTTATAACCCACTGCACCTAATGCACGAACCGCAGACTCACGACCTGGACCAGGACCTTTCACAAGGACGTCCAAGTTTTTCAAACCGTAATCTAAAGCAGCTTTACCAGCAACTTCAGCAGCTACCTGAGCAGCAAACGGAGTTGATTTACGTGATCCACGGAAGCCTTGTCCACCTGAAGTGGCCCAAGCCAGTGCATTACCTTGACGATCGGTAATAGTCACAATGGTGTTATTAAAAGAAGCGTGAATGTGTGCAACACCTTCAGAGACGGTACGAGTGACCTTCTTGCGTGTGCGAGTATCTTTAGCCATCTTTTAGCTTCCAGAAATCTTATTTCTTAATTGGTTTGCGCGGACCTTTACGGGTACGTGCGTTAGTTTTGGTGCGTTGACCACGGACAGGCAAGCTGCGACGATGACGAAGACCGCGGTAGCAGCCTAAATCCATTAAACGTTTAATGTTCATGGAAATTTCGCGACGTAAATCACCTTCGGTCGGAACCTTGGCAATTTCTGCACGAATCGCATCAAGCTGAGCGTCATCTAATTCACGGATCTTAGTAGTAGTTGGGATACCCGCAGCAGCTAAGATTGACTTAGCAGTGTGGCGACCAATACCAAAGATGTACGTTAGAGAGATAACAGCATGCTTGTTATCCGGAATGTTTACACCGGCAATACGAGCCATTCAATTTTCTCCAAAAAGGCAGTAGAGATAATCAACCGCCCCACAAAAATCTTGAGGGGCGGATAATAACCCAATTCGCCTACTGAAATCAACAGGTCTTGATCAGATTAACCTTGACGCTGCTTATGACGAGGTTCTGCGCTACAAATTACGCGGATAACCCCATTACGACGGATAACTTTACAGCTACCACAAATTTTCTTTACAGAAGCTTGTACTTTCATGATGAAACCTCTAAGTGCGCTTATCCCTTAGGATGAGCAGTCGTTTTTCTCATTAACGTTTGATTGTCATACTGGTGCGAGGTGAGATGTGCTTGAAGCTGAGCCATAAAGTCCATCACCACCACTACCACGATCAGCAACGATGTTCCGCCCAAGCTAAATGGAATACCAAAAGAGCTTTGCAGAATCATCGGCATTAAACAGATGACAGTGATGTATATCGCGCCAATAAAGGTCAAACGATTGAGAATATGATCTAAGTAACGAGCAGTTTGCTCACCTGGACGAATACCAGGCACGTAAGCTCCGCTGCGTTTCAAGTTCTCTGACACTTCTTTAGGACTAAATACCAGTGCTGTATAGAAGTAACAGAAAAAGATAATTAACGCACCAAAGAGCACCAAATACAACGGCTGACCAGGCGATAACACCAATGCCAAGTCTTGTAGACTACGCTTGATAATTCCTGCACTTGGATCCGAACTACCAACCCATTGACCTAAGCTCGCTGGGAACAAAAGTAAAGAGCTGGCAAAAATTGCCGGAATTACACCCGCCATATTAATTTTTAATGGCAGATGCGTTTGCTGTGCAGTAAATACACGACGTCCCTGCTGCTTTTGAGCATAGTTCACCGGAATACGACGTTGCGCCTTCTCGATAAACACAATCGCTGCAAGTACAGCAATCGATAACAGACCAAAAATTGCTAGTCCAATTAGACTAGACTGGCCATTATCCACTGAAGTTAGAGACTGCATAACTAAAGTCGGCAATCCTGCAACGATACCTGCGAAGATGATCATGGAAATACCATTGCCCACCCCACGCTCGGTAATCTGTTCACCCAGCCACATCAAGAACATGGTCCCCGCAACCAAAGAGGTTACTGCAGGAACATAAAAAGCCAGACCAGAGGTCAGGGTAATTCCCTGGCTGATCAGGCCAGCACACATACCAATTGCTTGCACAAGTGCAAGGAACAGCGTGCCTTGTCGTGTGTATTGGTTAATCTTACGTTTGCCCTGCTCGCCTTCTTTTTTCAAAGCTTCGAGCTGAGGAACCACCGTAGACATCAACTGCACGATAATCGATGCAGAAATGTATGGCATGATCCCTAAAGCAAGAATCGACATTCGCTCTAATGCACCACCCGAAAACATGTTAAACAAACCAAGGATTGTACCTTGGTTTGCATTAAACAGATTTTCTAGCGCAGCATTATTAATCCCTGGTACTGGAATATGCGCTCCTAGTCGAAACACCAACAACGCACCAATGAGAAACATCATTCGACGAATAATTTCACGGTATTTCACATGAAATGGTTGGCCTTTCATCATGTTGACATGACCTGAAGAACTAGGAGTCATAGACACTGGGGATTACTCCTCGACTTTACCGCCAGCAGCTTCAACAGCAGCTTTAGCGCCTTTAGTCAATGCAACACCTTGTACAGTGAATGCACGAGTAATTTCACCAGAAAGTACGATACGAGCACGAGTCATGTCTTTACGTACAACGTTCGCAGCTTTTAAAGTTTCAAGAGACACGATGTCACCTTCAACTTTAGCAAGCTCAGATAAACGTACTTCAGCAGTTTTCAAAGCCAATTGGCTAGTGAAACCGAATTTAGGCAAACGACGATAAAGTGCAGTTTGACCACCTTCGAAACCTGGACGAGTACCACCGCTCTTACGTGAGTTTTGACCTTTGATACCACGACCACCAGTCTTACCAACGCCAGAACCGATACCACGGCCTAGACGAAGGTTGTCACGCTTAGCACCTTCTGCAGGTGCAATTGTATTTAAACGCAGAGTCATGGCTTATTCCTCTACACTAACCATATAGTAGACTTGGTTGATCATACCACGGTTAGAAGGCGTATCTTGCACTTCTACAGTATGACCAATACGACGCAGACCTAAACCTTTCAGGCTCAGCTTGTGATTTTTCAAGCGGTGCGATGCAGATTTAGTCTGGGTAACTTTAATCGTTTTCATGATTGATTACCCTTGAATTTGTTCTACTGTTAAACCACGTTTCGCAGCAACTTTCTCAGGAGAAGTCATATCACGCAAACCGTTAAAAGTCGCGTTTACTACGTTAGCAGCGTTTGTAGAGCCATAACATTTAGTTAATACGTTACGTACGCCAACAGCTTCTAAAACTGCACGCATCGCGCCACCAGCAATTACACCTGTACCTTCAGAAGCAGGTTGCATGTAAACGCGGCTTGCACCGTGACGAGCATTGATAGGGTGCTGAACAGTACCATCAACAAGGTCAACAGTAATCATGTTACGACGAGCAGCTTCAAGTGCTTTAGAAATAGCAGCTGGAACTTCACGCGCTTTACCACGACCAAAACCTACGCGACCATTACCATCACCCACAACAGTTAATGCTGTGAAAGAGAAGATACGACCACCCTTAACAACTTTGGCTACACGATCAACGGCAACCAGCTTTTCAACAAGACCTTCGTTTTGTTCAACTTTAGCCATGATTAGAACTCCAAGCCGTTTTCACGGGCAGCATCAGCCAAGGCTTTGATACGACCATGATATTTGAAACCAGAACGGTCAAATGCAACTTTAGTAACACCAGCTGCTTTAGCGCGTTCTGCGATTAAAGCGCCTACTTTTTGAGCTGCTTCAACGTTACCAGTAGTACCCGCACGTAGAGTAGCGTCTAGAGTAGAAGCTTGCGCTAATACTTTGCCACCATCTGCTGAGATAACTTGAGCATAGATGTGACGCGGAGTGCGGTTTACACACAAACGAGTCGCACCCAATGCACGGATGTGCAAGCGTGTGCTTTTCGCACGACGCAAACGGGATTGTTTCTTTTCGTTCATAAGAACCTCGCGCCTTATTTCTTCTTAGCTTCTTTACGAAGTACAACTTCGTCAGAATAACGAACACCTTTACCTTTATAAGGCTCTGGTGGACGGTAACCACGGATATCTGCAGCGACTTGACCTAGAACTGCTTTATCAGCAGATTTAAGTACGATTTCAGTTGCAGTTGGAGTTTCAGCAGTTACACCTTCAGGAAGCGTATAGTCGATCGGGTGAGAGAAACCAAGGTTAAGGTTAACAACGTTACCTTTAACCGCAGCTTTATAACCAACACCGATAAGTTGTAACTTACGTTCGAAACCTTCGCTTACACCTTTTACAAGGTTGTTAAGCACAGCGCGAGCAGTACCAGCTTGCATCCAAGCGTCTTTAGATTCAGCTTTAGGAGCAATAACTAGAGTACCGTCTTCCTGTTTTAGCTCGACCAGCGCATGCAGGTTGAAAGACAATGTACCTTTGCTGCCTTTCACTTCGACCTGCCGGCCGTTCTGAGTAACTGTTACACCGTTAGGTACAGTTACTGGGGCTTTAGCCACACGAGACATGAGGAATCACCTATTAAGAAACAAAAGCAATAACTTCACCACCAACGCCTGCAGCACGTGCAGCGCGATCAGTCATGATGCCTTTGCTTGTAGAAACAATTGCAATACCTAAACCTTGCTTAACGCTTGGAAGTGCATCTTTACCGCGATACTGACGTAGACCTGGACGGCTTACGCGTTTCACAGTTTCGATAACTGGCTTGCCTTCAAAATATTTTAAAGTCAAAGTAAGAGTTGCTTTGCCTTCAACTTCAGCAACTTCTACGTTTGAAATATAACCTTCTTGTTGAAGTACGTTAGCAATCGCAACTTTCAACTTAGAATTAGGCATAGAAACAGTTTGTTTCTTTGCCATTTGTGCGTTACGAACACGTGTTAGCATGTCGGCAACGGTATCTTGCATACTCATTTATAGTGCTCCTTACCAGCTTGCCTTAACAACGCCAGGTACATCACCTTGCATTACTTTATCGCGTACCATGTTACGGCTTAAGCCGAACTTACGGAAGTAACCATGAGGACGACCAGTTAAACCACAACGGTTACGTAGACGTACTGGAGATGCATTACGTGGTAATGCTTGTAATTTCATCATCGCATCGAAACGTTCTTCATCTGAAGCATTTACGTTTGCAATGATTGCTTTTAATTCAGCACGTTTTGCAGCGTATTTAGCAACAGTAGCTTCGCGTTTCAATTCGCGATTAATCATACTTTTCTTAGCCATTTCGACCTCTTATTTGAACGGGAAGCCGAATGCACGCATTAGCGCACGGCCTTCGTCATCGGTGCGAGCAGTCGTAGTGATGGTAATGTCCATACCACGAATACGGTCAATCTTGTCAAAATCGATCTCAGGGAACATGATCTGTTCTTTAAGACCCATTGAGTAGTTACCACGACCATCAAATGATTTCGCAGAGAAACCACGGAAGTCACGGATACGAGGAATCGCAATCGAGATCAGACGGTCTAAGAATTCGTACATACGTTCGCCGCGTAAAGTAACTTTACAACCAATCGGCCAACCATCACGGATTTTGAAACCAGCGATAGATTTACGAGCTAACGTAAGAACTGGTTTTTGACCAGCGATAGCTTGCATATCAGAAAGAGCACCATCAAGGAGTTTCTTGTCAGCAGAAGCTGCACCAACACCCATGTTGATAGTGATTTTAGTGATGCGAGGGATCTCCATCACATTCTTAATTCCCAATTGTTCTTTTAATTGAGCTTTAAGTTCGTCGTTGTAACGTGCTTTAAGTCTGGCCATTGCCTTTTTCAACCTATTACTTCGCTACCGCCACTGATTCACCATTAGATTTGAATACGCGAGTTTTCACGCCATCAATCGTTTGGTAACCAACACGGTCAGCCTTTTGGGTTGTAGCATTAAAAATTGCCACGTTTGAAATGTGAAGCGAAGCTTCTTGAGTTACGATGCCGCCTTCAGCGCCAGTAACACGGTTCGGCTTTTGATGCTTCTTCACCAAGTTAAGGCCTTCAACCTTAACGCGGTCATTAGAAACAGACAGAACAGTACCCTGTTTGCCTTTTTCTTTACCTGCGATCACAATTACTTGATCGCCTTTTTTAATCTTAGCCATGATCGCCTCTTATAGAACTTCAGGAGCCAATGAAATAATTTTCATGAACTGTTCAGTACGAAGTTCACGAGTCACTGGTCCGAAAATACGAGTTGCAATCGGCGCTTTGTTGTTGTTCAAAATAACAGCAGCGTTATCGTCGAAACGAATCACTGAACCGTCTGGACGACGGATACCGAATTTTGTACGTACAACTACTGCATTCATCACGTCACCTTTTTTAACACGTGCGCGTGGAATTGCTTCTTTTACAGTAACTTTAATAATGTCGCCAACAGAAGCATAACGACGATGTGAACCACCAAGTACTTTAATACATTGTACGCGGCGAGCACCACTGTTGTCTGCTACGTCGAGCATAGTTTCGGTCTGAATCATTGCCCTACTCCAAAACCGAGCATCACCGGTCACAATTTCGAAAGGCTCAAAGAGTACTCGAAATTGACCGATGATGCAACAAGAACGTTAATTACTCAGCAGCTGCTTCAACAACTTCAACTAAAGTCCATGACTTAGTTTTAGACATTGGGCGGCTTTCTTTAATGGTTACAACGTCGCCAACTTTAGCTGTGTTGTTCTCATCATGAGCATGTAATTTTGTTGAACGGCGGATTGATTTGCCATACAACGGGTGTTGAACACGGCGTTCGATAAGAACAACGATAGATTTTTCCATCTTGTCGCTTACTACTTTGCCTGTTAACGTGCGGACTGTATTTTCACTCATTGTCCGTTCCCCTGTTTTTCGGTAAGGAGGGTCTTGATACGAGCAATAGTCTTGCGAGTCAATTGCACTTCGTGCGATTTACCCAATTGACCAGTTGCTTTCGCCATACGAAGACGGAATTGGTTTAGCTGTTGCTCATCAAGCAAAGCTGTCAACTCTTCTACCGACTTTTCACGTAGATCTTTAGTTTTCATTACATTACCGTCCGAGTCACGATAGTGGTTTTAAACGGAAGTTTAGCAGCAGCAAGCGTGAACGCTTCGCGAGCTAGGTCTTCGTTAACACCATCAATTTCGTACAAGACTTTACCTGGTTTGATTTGGCAAACCCAGTATTCCACAGAACCTTTACCTTTACCCATACGCACTTCAAGTGGCTTAGAAGTAATTGGCTTGTCCGGGAATACACGGATAAAGATTTTACCACCACGTTTAATACGACGGCTAATTGTACGACGCGCTGCTTCAATTTGACGTGCAGTCATTTGACCACGTTCAATTGATTTAAGTGCGATAGTACCAAAAGATACTGAGCTACCGCGGTGAGCTAGACCAGTGTTACGGCCTTTTTGCACCTTACGGAATTTAGTACGTTTAGGTTGCAACATGGATTATTCTCCTTTTTCAGCAGAACGATCATTGCGACGACCACGACGCTCTTGACCTTCACCACGACCGCGACCGCGTTTAGCTGGACGTTCTTCAGCTGGAGCTGGGTTCATGACTTGTTTCATGCCACCCAAGATCTCGCCACGGAAGATCCAAACCTTAACACCAATCGTACCGTAAGTAGTCTCAGCACGCATAGTCGCGTAGTCGATATCTGCACGAAGAGTATGTAGAGGTACACGACCTTCACGATACCATTCAGTACGAGCAATCTCAGCACCACCTAAACGGCCTGAAACTTCTACTTTGATACCTTTCGCACCAGCACGCATAGTGTTTTGAACCGCACGCTTCATAGCACGACGGAACATTACACGTTTTTCCAATTGAGAAGCGATAGCTTCAGCAACTAGACGCGCGTCTAAGTCTGGACGATCAATTTCGTTGATACTTACTTGCGCAGGAACACCCATAATAGATGTTAATTCGCGTTGTAATTTCTCAATGTCTTCGCCTTTTTTACCGATTACGATACCAGGACGAGCAGTACTAATAGTTACTTTAGCAGCGCCTGTTGGACGTTCGATAAGAATATTGCTGATCATTGCATTCTTAAGTTTTTTAGTTAAAAACTCACGAACTTGCAAATCTTTAAGCAAGTATTCAGCGTATTGTTTCGGACTCGCATACCAGTTAGCGTTATGACGTTTCACAACACCTAGGCGGATACCGATTGGATGAACCTTCTGACCCATATCAAACCCCTACCTTAACGGTGATGTGACAAGTACGCTTAGTAATACGATCTGCACGGCCTTTAGCACGTGGCATAATACGTTTCAGGCTCATGCCTTCATCAACGTAGATCGTAGAAACTTTAAGGTCGTCTACATCTAAACTGTTATTATGTTCAGCGTTTGCAATTGCAGATTCCAACGCTTTCTTAACCAATACTGCAGCTTTTTTGTTGCTGAAGTTTAAGATGTTAAGAGCGTGCGCAACAGATTTGCCGCGGATAAGATCTGCAACCAAACGAGCTTTTTGTGCCGAGATAGCGGCACCGCGTAATTTAGCAGTTACTTCCATCATAGCACCTATTAACGTTTAGATTTCTTGTCAACACCGTGACCACGGTAGGTACGAGTCGGTGCAAATTCACCAAGCTTGTGTCCAACCATATGTTCAGAGATGATCACTGGAACATGGTTACGGCCATTGTGTACAGAAATTGTTAAACCAACAAAATCCGGGAGGATCATCGAACGACGCGACCAAGTTTTGATCGGCTTACGGTTATTAGCCGCGATAGCCGCTTCAACCTTAGCGAACAAGTGCGCATCGACGAATGGGCCTTTTTTCAGAGAACGAGGCATTGTCAGATTCCTTTACTTGTTACTTAACGCGACGGTCGCGAATAATCATCTTAGTCGTACGCTTGTTGGTACGTGTTTTGTACCCTTTAGCTTTTTGACCCCATGGGCTTACAGGTTGAATACCTTTGTTACGCCCTTCACCACCACCGTGTGGGTGATCAACTGGGTTCATCGCCATACCACGAACGGTAGGACGAACACCACGCCAGCGTGATGCACCAGCTTTACCTAGTGAGCGAAGGTTGCTTTCTGAGTTAGATACTTCACCTAACACAGCGCGGCATTCAACATGAATTTTACGCATCTCGCCTGAACGAAGACGAACGATAGCGTAAGAACCGTCACGACCCAACAACTGAACAGAAGTACCAGCTGAACGAGCTAACTGCGCGCCTTTACCGATTTTAAGTTCGATGTTGTGAAGAGTAGAACCGATAGGCATGTTGCGAAGTGGCAAGCAGTTACCTGGACGGATTGGAGCATCGTTACCAGATTGAACTGAATCACCAGCGCGTAAACCTTTAGGCGCGATGATGTAGCGACGTTCACCGTCAGCATACTTCAACAACGCAATGTGCGCAGTACGGTTTGGATCGTATTCAATACGCTCAACTACAGCTGGGATGCCGTCTTTGTTACGTTTGAAGTCGATTAAACGGTAGTGTTGTTTGTGACCGCCACCAACGTGACGAGTCGTAATGTGACCGTTGTTATTACGGCCGCCAGTACGTTTTTTAGCTTCAACTAGTGGAGCATAAGGCGCGCCTTTGTGAAGGTGATCATGAACCACTTTCTCTACAAAGCGACGTCCCGGAGACGTTGGCTTACATTTTTGAATAGGCATAGTTTTCGTCCTTATTCCGCTGCGCTTTCAGCGGCATCGCCCAAGTCAGCCATTTCAACATCTTGGCCAGCTTTCAGGGTGACGTATGCTTTTTTAACATCAGAACGACGTCCTAATGTTTTACCAAAGCGTTTAGTTTTACCTTTAGTGATCGTAGTGTTAACTTTAACAACTTCTACACCAAACAATTGTTCAACTGCTTTTTTGATTTCAAGTTTGTTTGCATCAAGTGCAACTTTGAATACTTGAACACCAGCAGTTTCACCTAAAACTTGTGCTTTTTCTGAGAAAACAGGTCCTTGCAGGACTTGATATAAACGTTCGTTGTTCATCCGAGTTCTACCTCAATTTTCTTAGCAGCAGCTACAGACATAACAACTTTATCGAACGCGATCAAGCTAACAGGATCGATTGCAGTCGCATCAACCACATCAACGTGTGGAAGGTTACGAGCAGCTAGATACAAGTTCTCATCAACAGCATCAGTAACGATCAATGCACGAGTAGCATTCAAGTCGTTAAGTTTTGCAAGCAATTCTTTAGTTTTTGGAGCTGCAACAGCAAACTCTTCAACTAGAACTAAGCGATCTTGACGAACAAGTTCAGCCAGGATGCATTGCATAGCACCGCGGTACATTTTACGGTTTACTTTTTGAGACCAGTCTTGTGGACGAGCAGCAAAAGTTTTACCACCGCCAACCCAGATTGGGCTACGAATAGAACCAGCACGAGCGCGGCCAGTACCTTTTTGACGGAATGGTTTTTTACCACCGCCAGAAACGTCTGCACGTGATTTCTGAGCTTTAGAACCTTGACGACCACCAGCTAAGTAAGCTGTAACAACTTGGTGTACAAGAGCTTCATTAAATTCACGACCGAACGCAACTTCTGATAATTCAACAGCAGAGCCGGAAACAGTATTTAAATTCACGTTATTTCCCCTCAGGCCTTGATCGTAGGACGAACAGTTACGTCGCCACCAGTAGCGCCAGGAATCGCACCTTTAACTACTAGAACTGAACGTTCTGCGTCGATAGATACAATTTCAAGACCCTGTACAGTTACGCGTTCAGCACCTAAATGGCCAGCCATTTTTTTGCCTTTGAACACGCGACCAGGAGTCTGGTTTTGACCTGTAGAACCTAGAACACGGTGAGAAACAGAGTTACCGTGAGTAGCGTCTTGAGTACGGAAGTTCCAACGCTTAACACCACCTTGGAAACCTTTACCTTTAGACTGACCAGTTACGTCAACAATTTGACCAACTGTGAACAGATCTACACCGATAGTAGCGCCAACTTCACGACCTTCAAGCTCAGCTTCTGAAACGCGGAATTCTTGAACCAGACGACCAGCAGCAACACCAGCTTTCGCAAAGTGACCTTTCTGAGCGTTAGTTACGCGAGATTCGCGACGTTCACCAGTAGTGATTTGAATCGCTTGATAACCATCAGTTTCAAGCGTTTTGATTTGAGTGATGCGGTTAGGATCAACCTCAATCACTGTAACAGGCACAGAAACACCAGCATCTGTAAAGATACGTGTCATACCGCACTTGCGACCGACTAAACCAATAGCCATGTGCATAAACCTCTAAAAAAGCGGCCTAATTAACTTAGAGCGTTAATTAACCCGAAAGCCTTAACCCAATGCGATCTGAACATCAACACCAGCTGCAAGATCTAACTTCATCAATGCATCTACAGTTTTGTCTGTAGGTTGAACGATGTCGATCAAACGTTTATAAGTGCGGATCTCGTATTGGTCACGCGCATCTTTGTTAACGTGTGGTGATGTTAAAACGTTAAAACGTTCAATGCGTGTAGGCATTGGAATTGGACCACAAACTTGTGCGCCAGTACGTTTTGCTGTTTCTACGATTTCTTGAGCTGATTGATCAATAAGACGGTGATCAAAAGACTTAAGACGGATACGAATTCTCTGGTTAGACATACCAGTTAACTCCAAGCCAAATATATAAAGAATCACTCTTGACGCATCTCACCCCACTATTTTAAGGCAAGTGTCAAGAGCAGTGAAATATCACTAAGGTCGTGATCGATGCCACGACTGTAACGATAGTTAACTACTTTCTTCGCAGTTAACCCCCTTCCTATCGAAGGGTCGCTTATTATAGCCATTGTTTATTGCATAAGCAAATCCCTTTTAGAGTTTTTCTTGCTGTATTTCAATTTATTCGGGAAATCAATTGTTTATTTTTTACCCACTAGGCTGTTTTTTCCAAAACATACTGAATAGCTTGGTTTAGTATTTGATTTCCTTGAATAAAATTATTTTTGGTTGTTCTTTTCAGTTGTTGAATGTCCTGTACATATTTTCCAGAAAATTGTGAAATTTCTTCTTCATTTTCCAAAAACAGCTTTAAAGTTTCCGGGGTGATTTCCGGATGAAACTGGAAACCCAAGACATTCTTGCCGAGTTGATACATCTGATTACGACAGGCTTCATTTTCTGCCAGATGAATCGCTCCCTTAGGCAGCTCAAAGGTTTCACTATGCCACTGCATGATTTCAAACTGTTCAGGCAAAACAAAACAATCCTCGGGTACATGTGCGACTTTGCGAACCGTGGTCCAGCCCAGCTCCTGTTCCTGGTTACGGCTGACGGCCGCCCCCAAGGCATTGGCGATCAACTGCCCACCCAAACATAGGCCAATCGTTGGTTTTCCGTGGGAAAGATAACGGCGTAACCAGCGTTTTTCGATCTTGAGCCATGGATAATTCGCTTCATCATTGACACTCATGGTGCCTCCCATGATGATCAGCAAATCAACTTCATCGACTGATGGCAAAGCTTCAATATCCAGTGGACGATCGACGGGTAAAGCAAAGAATTCAGTCGCAGTAATTTGCGCCTGATGCTGCTTTAAAAAATCAATACAACTACCAAAACCCTCGCCAGCAATATGCTGAAAATAATGTACTTTTAACTGCGACTTCATGCGCCTAAACCTTTTGTTGTAGCTCTCTGATTTTAGGTTTTGCAAAAATGAAGCCAACTTTTTAGCAATGTCAATTTTTTCAACATTTCACAACATAACTGGCAGCAATAATGAGATTCTCTTAAGCTAAAGCAATATTTGATTACATTTAAGAGCATTCACGTGAAAAAAAATCCTCAAACAGCGCTGATTCATGCACCACGAAAGGCCCCGCAATATATTTCCAGTATTCAACCTCCCCTGTTTCGTGCATCCACCATCATCTTTAACAATACTGATGCCCTATTTAATCGCCACTGGACTGATGACTATGACTATAGCTATGGCACGCATGGTACACCGACGACATTTACCTTAGGCGATAGCATTGCCCAGATCGAAGGCGGTCAATATTGCTTGCTGGCACCGAGTGGTTTATCCGCGATTAATCTCGTGAATTCTTGTTTTTTAAGCCAAGGCGATGAAGTGTGGGTTGCGGATAATATCTATGGTCCAAACATGGAACATCTACGCAACCTGGAAACCCGCTATGGCATTCAAGTCAAAGTCTATAATGCGATAGATGCGGATACTTTTCAGCCCTCGGAAAAAGCCAAACTACTTTGGCTTGAAGCGGCGGGTTCCGTGACTTTAGAATTCCCCGATTTAAGTCGCTTGGTCAAGAAGGCCCAAGCGAACAACATCCTCACTGCGCTGGACAATACCTGGGGTGCAGGCCTTGCCTTTAATGCATTTGATTTTGGTGAGGATCATATAAGTGTCGATATGACTGTGCATGCCCTGACCAAATATCCAAGTGGTGGCGGTGATATCCTGATGGGTTCAGTGGTGACCCGCGATAAAGACCTGCATCACAAATTGTTCCGTGCGCATGCCATTCAGGGTATCTCTGTATCAGGCGATGATGTCGCTCAGGTACAACGAAGTCTGGCGTCGATGCAACTCCGATATGAACATCAATCACAAAGCTGCTTAACCTTATTACACTGGCTCAAACAGCAACCAGAATTTGTCCAGGTCTTACATCCGGCTGATACTGACAACGCAGGTCATGAATACTGGAAAGAAATTTGCAAGCAAGGACACAGTGCCGGACTGGTCAGCGTGATTTTTGACAATAACTACAAGTTGCAAGATATTCGCAATTTCTGTGACAGCTTAAAACTGTTTAAGCTTGGCTTTAGCTGGGGTGGTCCTGTCAGTCTGGTCATGCTATATAACTTAAAAGAAATGCGTGTGCTTGAACATTCACATTTGAAAGAGGGTTTTCTGGTCCGTTTCTGTATTGGGCTAGAACATCCGGAAGATCTGATTCAGGATATTAAACAGGCTTTAAAAGTCTTAGCTTAAATATAGACATAAAAAAATTGGGCAAATTGCCCAATTTTTTACATTATCGTTTCGCTTTACTTAAAGTAATCATAGCTTACAGAAACAGTCTCTCCTGCTTTTGGTAAAGCTGTTCCATAAAATACTAAGCTTACTCCAGAATTACTATAAACTAGATCAAAGCCTTGTCGATGTGTTGTATCACGCCCAACATTCTGACCATTTACTGTCACCTTAACAGTTGAAGGTACTGGTACCTGTTTTAAACTAAACTGACTTGCAAGACCAGTTGCTACACGGATAATGTCATCAAATACCACATTCCAGCTTGTAGCATCAGCACAAATTGAAGCAGAAGCCCCACCAGTCAAACGTGCAATCTCTTTAAAGTGCCCTCCTCCTTCAGCAGATCCACCTTGACCATTACATTCAAATCCTAATGTACTCCAAGAAGTTGTAGGATCTGCAAAAGTTGGACGGATATGATCAGATGTACCCACAATCGAAAAGTAGGTAGTGTTTGTAGACAAGAAATAATTTTTATAATCATTAAAATCTCGTCGTGTATAGTTACTATATACAGGACTGTACTGCCAATATGTTTCATTTTCAGGCTCATCTGAAACAAACACTACTAAATTTTTCACATTTGGACGATCAAAACCAGTCAAATCTGCTTCACGAACGCAGTAAAAACCTGTTTCAGTAGCTGAATCATAAGTTCCAGGTTGAGCCAAGGTAGCCCACTCTTGCTCTGCATCTGGTGTATTTCTATCAATAAAATTAGTCGTTTTATCTTTTAAAGTTCTAAGCGACTTACATGCATACGCATCCTGCGTATTCACTGCTAAACGATAATCTACACCTGCTTGATTCAATGATTTAAAGAACTGTGCAGCACCATTAGCCAAGTTACGCTGTTCTTCAGACATTGAACCTGAAGAATCAATATTCCATAAAATGTCAACCGCATTTGCAGATTGTGTTGTTTGAGTAAAAGTTTCTTTTGCTGTAGCCACTTCAATAACCGCATTGCTACTTAAAGCACTAGCAATATTCAAATCACCATATACTTGGTTAACTTGATCACTATTACTCGCTACGTAAGTATTTCCCCAAATATAACCTGATTGGTTTGCAAGCCAAAAAGATAAATTGAGACGTAATTTTTTATCACTTGCTTGTACGGCTACAGGAGTAGTAACAGATGAATTTGAATTTAATACAGATAACAACAGGTCACGAACTTTAGTCAGTTCATTGGCATTAGAAAAATCAATATCCAAGATTACATTAACCACTTCACCTTGAGCATTCGTAGATACACGATTAGTTAAAATATTGACTTTTGCATTTTGCTGGATAAGAGCATTAGTAAATGCAGCTAAATAGAATTTACTAAATTCATCTAAATTTTGATTTAATACAACTGATCTCACTTTCGCTTGATTCTGTGCCGATGAAGCAGTTAAATCAACCTGTGAAGCAAATCCAGCTGCTTTTGTCACATTATCATCTAACAATAAAACAGTCCGACCTGATGTTAATGCTGTCTCTGTAAAATATTTAGGATTCACTTCACCAAAAACTGCAATATTTGCCTTTTCACTTACTACAGTTGCAACATCTTGAATAGTAGTAAGCGTTTCGCCTGGCTGTTCTGGTGGAACTGGATCAGTAGGCTTTGTAGATATTGAGCTATCTGAATCACCACCACATGCCGTTAAAAATACAGATGTTCCCACTAACATTGCTAATAATTGTTTGTTAAGTTTCATTTACACCCTCTAACCGTTTTCAAACTATTTAATAAAAGCTATTAAATTAAAATTTTATTTTTCATAATGTTATTAAAAATAAAATGAATGGTGAATATTACAAAAAATGAATACAATTTCAACAATAAAGTCAAAATACCTTAACATGTAACACAATAAACCAAAAAAGAGACTTAAATCACAAATCCCTGCATAAGGGAAATTTAAGTATTCCAAAAGACAAAAATTTATATAGAGGTTTTCAAGTTAATGAATATACCGATCATTATTGCTAAAAAAACCAGTGATACCACGCAAGATATTGTGCTGCATTCACAGCTTGCCAACCGTCACGGACTGATTGCCGGCGCGACCGGAACCGGCAAAACGGTAACCTTGAAAGTTTTGGCAGAAAGCTTTTCTCGCATTGGTGTACCCGTGTTCCTTGCCGATGCCAAGGGAGATGTTTCCAGCCTGGCCAAGCCAGGCGAAAGTAATCCTAAGTTTGATGAACGTATTAAAAGCCTGAATATTGACTCAATTCCTTTTGAAGCTTCGCCGGTCGTATTCTGGGATCTGTTTGGTGAACAAGGCCATCCGATCCGTACTACGATTTCCGAAATTGGACCACTCCTCCTTGCCCGTATCCTAAACCTGAATGACACGCAAGAAGGAGTACTGTCCGCCGTCTTTCGGATTGCTGATGATCAGGGCCTGCTACTGATCGACTTTAAAGACCTGAAAGCCATGCTGAGTTATGTCAGCGAACATACTGCAGACTTTAAAGCGGAATATGGCAATCTATCGCCTGCCAGCCTCGGTGCGATTCAACGCAATTTATTGGCACTTGCGGATCAAGGCGGGGATAAATTCTTTGGCGAGCCAGCACTAGACCTGATGGATTTCCTGCAAACGGATAGCCAAGGCCGCGGCAATATCAATCTGCTGGCTGCCGACAAGCTGATGAACACACCGAAGTTGTACGCCACTTTCCTGTTATGGATGCTGTCAGAGTTATTTGAACAGTTACCAGAGGTGGGTGATCTGGACAAACCGAAACTGGTGTTCTTCTTTGATGAAGCGCATTTACTCTTTGATAATGCCAGCCCCGCCCTGCAGGAAAAGATTGAACAGGTGGTGCGTCTGATCCGCTCCAAAGGTGTCGGGATTTACTTTGTCACCCAGAATCCACTCGACTTACCTGAAAGCGTATTAGGGCAACTCGGCAACCGTATTCAGCATGCTTTACGCGCTTTTACTCCTAAAGACCAGAAGGCAGTCAAAACGGCGGCAGATACCTTCCGTGCCAATCCAGAATTTAAAGTGCAGGAAGCGATTACTGAACTTGCTGTAGGTGAAGCGCTGATTAGCTGTCTGGATGAAAAAGGCACACCACAAATTGTGGAACGTGGCTGGATCATGCCACCACATTCTTCTTTTAGTCCGATCTCAATTGAAGAACGTAAAGTGCTCATGCAGCAAAGTATCGTGGCTGGTATTTATGAGCAGGAAGTTGACCGTGACAGTGCACATGAGATGCTGCAGCAAAAAGTACTGGAACGTCAGCAGCAGGCACAAGCCGCGGAACTTGCCAAGCAACAGGCCAAAGAACAGGAACGTTTGGCACGTGAACAGCAAAAAGAAGCTGAACGTGCAGCCAAGCAACGTGAAAAACTCACACAGGATATTGTGAGTACCTTTGCCAAAAGTGCAGCACGTAGTCTTGGTGGTAATACCGGACAGAAAATTGTGCGTGGTCTATTAGGCTCTCTCTTCGGGCGTAAATAACCTTCCTTTCTCCGATCGAAAACATCATTTTTATGGGATATTTTCATATCCCATAATTTTTTTATGGTTTTATGCTTTTACTATATTGTAAAAGCATTTTATAAGATGTATTTTAAATACATCTTATAAATAACAGCCATGAGAGATCAGCTATGACTCCACAGCAAATTGACCTTGTAAAAGCCACTGTTCCTGTTCTTCGTGAAAATGGGGTTGCCCTGACTGGTTATTTCTATAACCGCATGCTAGGCAATAATCCTGATTTGAAAGAAACCTTTAACATGGGACATCAACGTAGTGGAGCTCAAGCACAAGCCTTGGCAGGTGCGGTTCTGGCTTATGCTGAAAATATCGAAGATCCATCTGTGCTGTTACCCGTGGTTGAGCTAATCGCACATAAACACGTAAGCCTAAACATTAAGGCACCGGACTACGGTATTGTTGGGGAAAACCTGTTGCATTCAATCAGTGAAGTATTGAACATTTCTATGGATGATCCATTGATTGATGCTTGGGCTGCAGCATACGGTCAACTGGCTGACCTGTTTATTGCAACTGAAAAAGCGATCTATGATCAGCATGAACAGACTAAAGGTAGCTGGTTAGGCTGGCGCAACTTCAAGATTGCCAAGAAAGTCGTAGAAAGTGATGAAATCACTTCCTTCTACCTGGCTCCAGTTGACGGCGGTCCATTACCGAAATATGAAGCTGGACAATATATCTCTGTACGCGTGTTTGTGCCTGAGCTGAACCTAAAACAGCCACGCCAATATACCCTGTCGACTTGCCCACAAGCCGATTACCTGCGTATTTCCGTGAAACGTGAAGATCAGAAAGGCGACATGGTTCCAGGCTGGGTATCGAATACTTTACACAGCCTGCCAGAAGGTTCAGAAATTGAAGTCTCTGCACCAACAGGCAACTTCTACCTGATCGATCCGAACAAACGTAATGTGTTCATCAGTGGCGGTGTAGGTCTAACTCCAATGGTGGCTATGCTGAACCAACTGGTGACTCTGGACATGCCACAGCCTGTGACTTTCATCCATGCCTGCCGTAGCAAACAGGTACATGCGATGAAACAGCACATTCATGAGCTAAAAGCGAAATATCCACGTCTGCATACAGTGACTGCATACGAATTCCCACATGCCAATGACAAACTGGGTGAGGATTATGATTTTGCTGGTCGTCTGGATCTCAGCATAATTGACCGTGCCCTGCTTCCAGAAAATGCCGACTATTACCTGTGTGGTCCAATGCCATTTATGGCTGAACAGCAAAAGGCGCTCGTCGCTCGCGGAATCCCTGCTGAGAACATTCATAGCGAAGCCTTTGGCACAGGTGGTGTACGCCACTAACTGCTTCTTCAGCTTAAAATAAAAAAAGAGGGTTAGTCTGGTATGCTAGACTAACCCTAATTTTTTTCATCAAAAACATCAGTATTATCATGCAACTGAATAAATTTACTGACTATGCGCTGCGCATACTGATGTATGTTGCGCAACCCCGCGATCTGCCTTATACGATTGCCGAGCTGGCGGAGCGCTTACAGATTTCGCAGAACCATGCCATGAAAATCGTCTACTTTATGGCGAAACAGGACTGGCTCATTACCTCTCGCGGTAAAGGGGGTGGAATCCGTCTCAATCCGGCTGCCCTGCAAGTTCAGCTCGGACAGATTGTGCGTATTCTGCAACGTGACAACCAGATTGTGGAATGTAATGATCCACCCTGTGTACTACGTACCAATTGCGGATTAAAAGGCATTCTGGATCAGGCTGTGGAACAGTTCTATACCAGTCTCGATCAATATATTCTGGGTGATGTCGTTGAACCGACCAAGGAACATTTTAGCATCCAGTCACCGATTAGCCTGATCAATCTCTAATACCCTTATTCTATGGGGCAATTCTAAAGTTCGCTTGCCCGCCCGACTTCCTTTATAATAGCTTCTTGTATAATTAGTCATTGAAGTTGAGCCATGCATCACAGCAGAGGAAAGTCGAAAAACAGTAAGGCATCAAATGCCCCAAAGCAAAAGATCAGCTATGAAAAAAAGGTCGATCCAGCCATTACTGAATATTCGGTACAAGCCCTCAACTGGTTACGCAAAGCTGAGTTCCTGATGAGTGCACCCAAGCTCAGCTTGTGTGTAGAAGATACCGGTTATGAAGTGGCTTTTGCTGGCCGTTCCAATGCGGGTAAATCGAGTGCCATCAATGCCCTGACCAATCAGAAACAGTTGGCCCGTGCTTCTAAAAAACCAGGCCGTACCCAAATGATCAACTTCTTTAGCCTTGGCAATCCGGATCAGCGTCTGGTCGATTTGCCGGGTTATGGCTACGCCGCTGTCCCTGAAGCCATGAAAATTGTCTGGCAGAAAGAACTGGAAAACTATCTGATTCACCGCAAGAGCCTGCAAGGTCTGGTGCTGCTGATGGATATCCGTCATCCGCTACAACACTTTGATGTGATGATGCTGGAATGGGCGTATTCACGTAAATTATTCGTACATGTGCTGCTGACCAAAGCCGACAAGCTGAACCGTGGCCCCGCTTCGAAAGCGCTACAAGAAGTGAAAGCCAAACTGAAAAAGATGAAGCTGGATTTCTCGATTCAACTGTTTTCTTCTCTAAACAAGCAAGGTCTGGAAGAACTGGCCAGTGTGATGGGCGGGCGTTTGAACTTCACTTTGAATCAAGCACCTGAATTTGATCTGGACAGCATTCCTGAAGCTTCAATGCATGATTTAAACGAAGCTGATGAACCAATTGAATTATTAGAAGATGAAGATGAGACCAACAGCGCTCATGAAGTCAGTGCCAGTGAACTGAATGATCTGGACGCGCCTGTGGAAGTCGATCCAACAAAGATTGTCGAACAGGATCCACAAAAATAAGCCGAATGTGTTTCATCGGATAAAAGAATGTCCCGTATTGCCTGCTGCAATTCGGGATATTTTTTTCATACTGTCTTGATCAAGCAGTGATGGATTCACACCATGTCTTTACTTTCGCGCTTCAAAACAACAAGAATTGGCTCTTCCATTTCCTATTTTATCCAGCCTCGCAAAGTCAGCTTTGAATGGCAAGATACTCCGGTCGACTGGATTCCTGATCAGCCCTTTGCCAGTTACTTCGTCAATGAAATTAACAATATTCTGCCCGCGGGTGAACTCTGGTTCTGCCGTTTATATAACAAAGTCCTCCCCCAGATCACTGACGAAAAATTAAAGCATGATGTACAGGCATTTATCCGTCAGGAAGCCATGCATGCCCAGGCACATAATTCGGCCAATAAAGAATATTTATCTGAACGTCAGATTGATATCCAGCGCAATCTGGACATCATGCATTTCCTATTTAACAAGCTGCTCGCCGATCAGCCATTCGGTCTCAAAATCCCTAAAATCCTAGAACACCAATGGGATCTGTTTCGTCTCGGTATCATTGCGACAGTAGAACATATGACCTGTGTCCTGGGTAAATACGCACTCTACAATACTGAATGGGAACGTCTGGGTGCTGATCCGAATATGCTGGATCTGGTGAAATGGCATGGTGCTGAAGAAATCGAGCATCGTAGTGTGGCTTTTGATTTATATCGTCACCTGGGCGGCGGCTATATTGCCCGTTATTATCTAAGTGTGGTGGTCATTATTGGTGTAATTGGCCTTTGGGTAGATGGTGCTGCACATTTAATGGCACAGGATCCACGCTTTAAGCCACTTAAACCTGCCGTATATAAACCTTGGATTTGGAAAGAATGGTTGCGTATTTCCCAGTTAGATAACCGCCTTCTACCTAACCCGCTGTGGTTAGTATCCCAACAGCTCGGTTACCTAATGCCTTGGTATGATCCGGTGCATGAAGGCAGTACCGATGATGCGCTGCATTATCTCAACCATTCACAGGCAGCCAAACGTGCTACTCTCAAAGTCGCTTAAGCTTGCCTATTATTATAATTTCTAACAGCAGGGATCACTCCCCTGCTTTTTATTTATCCTAAGATAGAAATATTACAATCATAATCAGGAGGGACTTATGCAAGCACGGATTTCTGTGATTACCCTCGGTGTACTCGATCTGGAAGCTTCACTACGCTTTTACCGTGACGGACTGGGTTTTCCCAGTGAAGGAATTATGGGGGAAGAGTTTGAATATGGCACGGTGGCTTTTATTCAGTTACGACCTGGTCTTAAGCTTGCCTTATGGCCACAGCGTAGTATCCAGCAAGATACCGGTCTGGAGCCAAGCCCAATCTGTCCGACGCAAATGACTCTGGGGCATAATGTCTATAGCCCATTAGAAGTCGATCAGGCAATGGCACAGGCTGAACGTGCCGGCGCTAAAATTATCAAACCTGCACACACCACCTTTTATGGCGGATATGCAGGTTATTTTCAGGATCCCAATGGTCATCTCTGGGAAGTTGTCTGGAACCCGGATTTTGACATAGATTAAACTGGTACTTCAGGCTCGCGGGTATGTCGATCTACCACCACACTAATCATCATATCGCCCTGTACATTCACTACTGTACGTACCGTATCGAGTAGACGGTCAATCGGAAGTAAAATCGCAATCGCTTCAGCAGGTAAACCCACTGATTGCAGTACCATGATCATAGTGACCATGCCGGCACTTGGAATGCCCGGTGCACCTAGGGACGCAATCATTGCCGTGGCACAAACCACCAGCTGCTGACCTAAGGTTAGATCCAGCCCCATCAGATTAGCAATAAACAAAGCTGCTGCAGCTTCATAAAGTGCCGTTCCATCCATATTCAGCTGTGTGCCAAGAGGAATCACAAAACCAGCTGTTTGCGGACGTACCCCCAGATTTTCCTGCGCGCACTTTAAAGAAATCGGCATGGTTGCCGAACTGGAGCTGGTGGCAAAGGCAGTAATTAATGCACTACGGGTACCTTTAAAAAAGGTCAGCGGATTCATTTTTCCGAAGATCCATAGCAATAACGGCAACACCACTATCCCATGAAAAATTGTGGTGCCTGTCACGACTGCCGCAAACTCAGCCAAACGGCTCAGTACTGAAATATCTTCAGTGGCAATTAACTTGGCGAGTAGTGCAAAAATCCCAATCGGTGCCAGTTTCA
Organism: Acinetobacter sp. CAU_H_60; assembly: GCF_058599385.1. Taxonomy (NCBI): domain Bacteria; kingdom Pseudomonadati; phylum Pseudomonadota; class Gammaproteobacteria; order Moraxellales; family Moraxellaceae; genus Acinetobacter; species Acinetobacter sp. CAU_H_60. The sequence goes on from NZ_CM178653.1 coordinate 2,629,737, forward strand.
TGATCCAGCCAATCATCAACATCATGATGTCAAAAAACTGGTGACTGAGCTTACGCACAGTACGGAAGCTATCTCCACCTGCGACCAAAGCCACACCGATAAACAGAGCAAAAATTACAACAGCTAGGACATTACCGTCAGCAAAGGCCTTAAAGGGATTGATCAGGGTATTCTGAATAAAATTAGTAAAGAAAGACGACGGCGTTAAAGTATCAGGCGTTTGATGCTGAGCCATGGCATCCTGAAACATCACCACATCCACACCTCTCCCCACATTAAACAGATGTGCACAGGTTAGCCCTAAAATCAGTGCCAATGAGGTGGTGGTCACGCAGCATAATAGGGTGATTTTCCAGGTTCGACTCAGCTGTCCCCCCGCCTGCAGATTAGACACTCCAACCACGATTGAGGTAAAAATCAGGGGGATCAAAATCATTTTCAGCAGACCAATAAAAAGGCTGCTGGCGATTCCAATCCCGTACAGGCCGACATCAAAAAATGTGCTTTGCGGAAATAAAGTCAGTAAAAATCCAAACAGTACCCCCAATACGGCGGCAATTAAAATCTGCGTATTTAAGCTCATTTTACATGCATTTTTAATATTGATCTTAAGGGCACTATGCCATGCAAGTGCTGGAGAATCGAGTAATTTTTTATAAAGAGCCGTGCTTAAAAAGGTATAAAGCCGGATCTGGAATCCGGCTTTATTTAAATTAAAAGTATGCTTTACTGGGTTTCAATTTCACGTAAACGGATCAGGCCTTCTTGTGTGGTACTGCAGACCAGCTCACCATTTTGCCACATGCGGCCAAAGTTCAGACCACGTGAACTGGCACTTTGAGTAGCATCCATGTCGTATAACATCCATTCATCTACCCGGAATGGTTTATGGAAATACATGGCATGGTCAATACTGGCACATTGCAAGCTTGGAGACAGATAACTTAAACCATGCGGACGAAGGGCCGTGGTCATTAAGGTAAAGTCTGAATAGAAAGCTGCAATCGCCTGATGCAGGGAAATCTCATCCACTTCTGCAGCGATCTTTCCATGAGTACGGATATAGTGCGCATAATTCGGCGCTTCCGGTTGCGGCTGGAATGGATTCACTGGCATTACAGGGCGAATTTCGACATGACGGTCACGCATGAAAGACGCACGCACGTTTTCCGGAATAAATTCGATAATCTGCCGGGTGAGTTCCGCTTCATTTTTTAGACTTTCTGCCGGTGGATATTCAGGTTCTGAAATCTGATAGTTCAGGCCTTCTTCCTGATGCGCAAAAGAAACCATACACATGAAAATGGTACGGCCATGCTGAATGGCGCGGACCTGACGGCTGACAAAGCTTTTTCCATCACGGATACGATCCACTTCATAAATGATCGGTGCGTTGACATCTCCACCAAACAGGAAATAGGCATGCAATGAATGCGCAGGACGATCTGTAGTATAAGACGCAGCACGTAGGGCCTGTCCCAAGACCTGCCCACCAAATACGCGCTTGCCTACCAGATTACGGCTAATTCCCCGGAAAATATTTTCTTCTAACTTTTCTAAACTGAGCAGCTCGACCAGTTCCTGTGTTAAGGCATTCATAAGCAACCTGTGTGATATTGGCAAGATCCAGAAGTGTAGAAATAAATCTATACAATTTATTCTGAATATTCTGCCATAAAATCCAAGCAATCTTCTAAAGATTGATTGACTGTTCTGTCAACTGCTCTTGCAACTTACTAGGAAAAACATCTACTTTCGCGCTAAAATTGAACCACTTCGATTGAATTTGTCAGAAAATGACATATTGTTTGTTTTTATAATCAATCAAAATAAATTCCCTCAGAAATTCTGTAGTTTTGGTCAGTAAAATTAGGAGTAACTATGTCCAAGAGTGGCTTTGGTCAAATGTATCGCAAGCTTTCAAGTAAGCTACTTGATCTTGTGGTCACCCCGCATGTTCTTGGGGAAGTACCAAGTGAAGTGACAACTCCTACTGCTGACCAGATTCCGGCAGCGCAGCAGAAAATTGTCTGCTATATCTTGCAGAATCATTCACGCAGTAATGCGCTGGTAGTTGATGCAGAAACTCGCCGTTTAAATATGCCACCTGCGCTCGATCCTCTACAGATTGGTGACAGCAAGGAAAAGGCTTCGGTTCTATTCCTACAGCACCATGATGAGAATAATCTGCTTAGCTCACCACCACATGCCTTTCCACCACGTCTGTTACGTCTGATTGAAGTACTGGAAAAAAATCCTGAACTAGACGTGGAACTGGTACCGGTCACTGTGCTCTGGGGTCGTGATCCTGAAAAAGAAGATTCCTGGTTTAAACTGTTATTTACTGATACCTGGTCTACGCCAAGTCGGGTCAAACAGCTGGTTAATATCGGTCTGCATGGCCGCCAGTCTTATTTGGAGTTTCATGAGCCGCAATCTTTACGTGCCCTCATGGACTTTGCCAAAGAAACTTATCCAAATTCAGCACCAGCGACCTATATTGTCAGCCGTCTGAATGATTATCTGGATGCACAGCGTGAAGTGATTCTCGGCCCTGACCTGTCAGATCGCCGTAATGTGATGCATGGCCTGATTAAATCGCCGGATGTACAAGCGGCTATTCGTAACGAAAGCATCCGCAGCAAAATCAGCATGCTGGAAGCAGAACGTCGTGCGATTGGTTATCTGAATGAAATTGTATCAGATTATTCTCATTCGACTGTACGTTTTGCCGATAAAGCCCTGACCCGTTTATGGACCCAGCTTTATGACGGCGTGGAAGTGCATAATTTCAGTACCGTGCGTGAACTGGCCAAAGATTATGAAATTGTCTATACGCCATGTCACCGCAGTCATATCGACTACCTATTATTGTCTTATGTGATTTATCGTCGTGGCCTGATGGTGCCATATATTGCAGCGGGCGATAACCTGAACATGCCATTTGTGGGTCAGATCTTACGCGGTGGCGGTGCTTTCTTTATCCGTCGTACCTTCCGCGGTAATGCACTCTATACCACCGTATTTAAAGAATATCTGTATAGCGTGCTGTCGCGTAATACCCCACTGGAATACTTTATCGAAGGTGGCCGTTCACGTACCGGTCGTCTGCTGCCACCAAAAACCGGCATGCTGGCGATGACCGTACATGGTCATTTACGTGGCAAAGCTAAGCCAATTGTCTTCGTTCCGACTTATATCGGCTATGAACGCCTGATGGAAGGTGGTACTTATGTCGGTGAGATGAACGGCAAGCCGAAAGAAGCGGAATCTATTTTTGGCATCCTGAAAACCTTGCGCAAAATTGAACGTATTTTTGGCAAGGTCCATCTGAATTTCGGTGAACCAGTATTTCTGGATGACATCCTGAAACAGCACGGTGCAGAACATATCAAAATTGAAAAGAATGATGATCCGATTCCGCAGCCGGTATCCGACGCAGTCAACAGTTCTGCCCAAGCCATTCTGGAAAATATCAACCGTGCAGTCGTGGTGAATCCGGTTTCACTGCTGTCACTTATTTTATTGGCAACACCGAAACATACGCTGGACGAAGAAATCTGTATCAAGCAGCTGGATACCTACCGTAATCTGCTGGTGGCTTTACCTTATGATGAGCGTATGCAAATTACCTCACTTTCAGGTAAAGAGATTATTGCCTATGCAATGAAGCTCAAGCTGATTAAACGGGTGAAACACGTTCTGGGCGATATCATTGCGATTGAAGATAATCAAGCGGTACTACTGACCTATTTCCGTAATAATATCGTGCATAGCTTTGTGTTGCCGTCCCTGATTGCGGCACTGGTAGAGCACAATGGCATGATTCGCCGTGAAGATGCGATCAATGCCAGCAGTACACTCTATCCATTCCTGAAAGCCGAGCTATTCCTGAAATGGAAAGAAGACGAAATTCAGCAACACGTTGATGCTTATATCGATGCTTTACTTGCAACTAACCTGATCAGTGAAGATGGTGAAAATCTGGTGGCTCCAGCACCAAATACTGAAGCGCATCACCAGCTTGAGGTTCTGGCCGCCCCAGTGACCCAAAGTCTGGAACGTTACTATATGACGCTGGCTTTAATTACTCAGCGTGGCCCAGGCAACATTTCAACCCGTCAGGTAGAAGAACTGAGTCATCTGGTGGGGCAACGCCTTTCTGTACTGTATGAATTCAACTCACCAGAATTTTTTGACAAAGCCTTATTCCAAAGCTTTATCAAAGTTCTGACGCAAAAAGGCTATATTTGTACCAACGATGACAATGCCATTGTCTATGATGAGCAGCTGACCAATGTTGCGCAGTATGCAGATCTGGTACTGGATGAAGTGAAGCTGCAAATGCTGCATCACATCACCTCCTTTACCGATGAAGAGTTGAAAGAAGCACTAGATGCGGTTGCGGCTGAACAGGCCAAGAAACGTGCGAAACGTAAAAAGAAATAGTGTTTAAGTTTAAGTAAAGGAAAAGAGAGGTTTTGGCCTCTCTTTTTTTGCTTGAGAATTAATAAAAATAATAGATATTCTCTCTCCTTTTAGGAGATGAGCAGCACTGCTGCGCAAGGGAGAGGTGATTTAAAAAACCCTCCTCCTAACCTCCTCCCAGAGGGAGGAGGAACTTCCAAATTTATAAATCAGTCTTATTCATCAACTCTAAATAATCCTGAAAACAATCCTGATGCTCTAACTCAAAACCTATCTTCTCCATTCTTGTGGCATACAGCTTTTTACCCGTCACCCTGTCACTTTCGACTTTCAATATAGGTAAACCCATTTGCTGCTGGAACCATTGCAGGACTTCATGCAGAAGTCTTGGCTGATTATTGCTCAAAATATATGAAGAATCAGGATGTTCCACGTGAATCATCTGAGCTAGAAAACGTGATAAATCTTCAATATGAATCCGATTCGACCAATGCAGATTTGGGTAGCTGGTCATCGATGCTGCCATTTTCTGCATACGTGCCACAGAAGTCCCATAAATCCCACTTGGGCGGATAATGGTACATTGATCAGGATAAGCGGCGAGATACACCTGTTCCATGTGATGCAGAATTTCACCTTGAACATCATTCGGATGAATTTCAGTTTCATCATCCACGCTTTCACCTGCATTCTGTCCATAAACCCGGGTTGATGAAACCACCACAATTCTTTTTACCGGATGGGATTTCAAGGCAGTGACGATTGGCTGAACCGAATCCAGATAAGTATGCTGATAGGCTTCGACACCCCTCTGTTTGGGACTGAGTAACACATAGACCCAATCAATCGGAGCGACTGTACTTAAATCTAGTGTGTGCACATCCTGAATCAGATGAGTTGCGAATGAATCTGTTTTGGGACTTTGGCTAATTGTGCTAATTTGATGACCTTGCTCAAATAATTGTTTAGCTACCCGCTCGGATGTTTTACCATAACCAATAAATAAAATATGCATTCGACACCGAATCACAGACCTGGTTGAGGGGACATGGCTGCAGTCCATCAGTTACAAGGCGTTGGCAATGCCGCCGCTGCTTTACTCGAAAAACTAAATATCTTTAATACTGATGATTTGCTTTTTCATCTACCACGTGACTATGAAGACCGTAGCACGATCATTCCCATGAATCAATTAACGGTGGGACGCAGCTATTTGCTGGAAGGTGTCGTGAAAGGGGTTGATTTCCCACCCGGTAAACGTAAATCCATGGCGGTGTTACTGGATGATGATTCTGGCAAAGTCACTTTGCGCTTTTATCATATTTATAAAGGCATTACCGATCGCTGCAAGCTTGGTAACCGTTTAAGAGTCTTTGGTGAAGTGCGAGTCGGTGCCCGTGGTCTGGAAATGTATCATCCAGAACTGCAAGTGATTACTGAACATACACCTTTGCCTCATACCCAACTCACCTCGATCTATCCGGCAACCGAAGGACTGACTCAGCCCAAGCTACGGGAATATATTAAACAGGCACTAGAGCTGCACAGTGATGATTTACCTGAACTGTTGCCACAAAAATTTAGCAATGGTTATGGCCTGAAACAGGCACTGGAATATATTCATCATCCGCCGCTGGATGCCAATATGTTGCAGCTGACCCAAGGCTCACATCCGGCACAGCAGCGTCTGATTTTTGAGGAACTGGTGGCACATCAAATCAGTTTACTGACCCGGCGTGCCTTTATTCAGCAGATTGAAGCTCCCTCATTTTCACCAAGTAAGACCTATGCCAAACAGCTTTTGGCCGGTTTGCCTTTTGAAATGACGGGTGCACAAAAACGCGTATCCAAAGAAATTGCCCTAGACCTGAAGCAGAATAAACCGATGCTGCGTCTGGTGCAGGGTGATGTAGGCGCCGGTAAAACCTTGGTGGCCGGTGTAGCAGCCTGTCATGCCCTAGAAGAAGGCTGGCAAGTCGCGCTGATGGCACCCACTGAAATTCTGGCCGAACAGCATTACCTCAACTTCAAGCGCTGGTTCGAACCACTCGGTTTAAATGTTGCCTGGCTTTCCGGGAAGCAGAAAGGTAAAGCGCGTGCTGCAGCAGAGCAAGTGATCCGTGATGGCAGCGCGCATCTGGTGGTAGGAACTCATGCCCTGTTTCAGGAAAATGTCGAGTTTGCCAAACTGGGCTTAGTGATTATTGATGAGCAGCATCGTTTTGGGGTCGATCAACGTTTAGCCTTGAGAAATAAAGGCTTAGATGGCATGTCGCCGCATCAACTGGTCATGACCGCAACCCCGATTCCACGCACGCTTGCTATGTCAGCCTATGGAGATCTGGATACGTCAATTATTGATGAACTCCCACCGGGTCGTACTCCGATCCAGACTGTGACTATTCCACTGGAGCGCCGTGAAGAGGTTCTGCAACGTATTGCCACGAATTGTGCTGAAGGTAAACAGGCCTATTGGGTCTGTACCTTGGTAGAACAGTCTGAAACGCTGGATGCTCAAGCCGCAGAAGCGACCTTTGCCGAGATCAAGGAACGCTTCCCTGAACTGAATATCGGTCTGGTACATGGCAAGATGAAAGCTGATAAAAAACAGGCAGTCATGCAGGAATTCAAAGACAATAAACTGCAGCTACTGATTGCCACTACCGTGATTGAAGTCGGAGTCGATGTCCCGAATGCTTCCATTATGGTGATTGAAAATGCCGAGCGTCTCGGCCTGTCACAACTACATCAGCTGCGTGGCCGGGTGGGTCGTGGTGCCAAAGCCAGTTTCTGTGCCCTGCTCTATAAAAACCCATTGTCACAAAATGGTCAGGAACGTCTACGCATCATGCGCGAAACCAATGATGGTTTTATCATTGCCGAGAAAGACCTGGAATTACGTGGTCCGGGTGAATTATTAGGAACCAAACAGACCGGTGATATGGGTTTCCGTGTAGCCAAGCTGGAACGTGATGATCACTTGCTGAATCAGGCCCATTATGTCGCCCAGCAGATGTTGAAAGATTATCCGAAACAGGCGGATGCATTATTAAAACGCTGGTTACCTGAGGCTCCACGCTATGCCTATGTTTAAGCTGCTCCAACAGGGAAAACACTGGCTGAATCGTTTACAGCCTTGTCAGCTTTGCCAGACAGATTATCAAAATCTGCATTCTGTTTGTCAGGATTGCTGGCAACAATTGCCTTGGGCACATCAGACTATTCAGCGTCAGGAAATGCAGTTTCAGGTGGCGTGTGACTATGCCTACCCGATGGATCGCCTGATTCAATTATTTAAATATGAGCAAAAGCTGCATCTAGAACCATTATTGGCAGGTGCATTACTGACTTTAAAATTTCCTAAAGTCAGTGCAGTGGTTCCTATGCCGATTTCAACCGAACGGCTGGTCGAACGTGGCTATAATCAATCCCTATTACTGGCCAAACATGTTGCCAAACACTTACAAGTTCCCATCTGGCAGCCCATTGAACGACTCAAGCAACATTCACAAAAAGGCTTAAGCCGTTTGGAACGTATCGAAGACATTGAAGCCCAGTTCAGGGTCACTACCTCTTCAAAAGTCCGTTATCGTAAGGTTTTAATTATTGATGATGTGGTTACGACTGGCAGCTCAATTCGAGCTTTAACCCAGCAACTGGAAAAACTGGGCTGTCAGCAGATTTATGCCGCCTGTCTAGCAGGAGCCAAACTTTAAATCAGGCTTGTACCAGTAAGTTCTTTTTAACCCAAGGTATGACAATTTCTGTAGTTAGTGGTGCAAGTTTCACATCTTCCCGATCCAGATCCACCCATTTCATTTCGGCAATCTCAGCCTCAATATGTGGTTCCCCATCTAATTGCACCAGATAAACATAACTGACCAGTTGATGATCCGGCTCGTTAGCAGTTTGAGTTTCAAAACGCCCGATAAATTGCTGAATCTCAGCCTGACAGCCAATTTCTTCCTGAATTTCACGTAGCATAGTTTGTTCAGGTGCTTCATCTGGTTCCAGCTTGCCACCCACTTGCATAAAACAGTCAGTATTTTTCTTACGAACCACCAGCAGCTGCTGATCTGAATTCAAAATAATGGCAGCTGCGACGGTAATAATTTTCATGAATTCGGAACGATCAAATGGGAAGTATTTATTTTACGAGATCTTCCTGATCGACCATACCCCATTTTGCTTCAGGCGGCTGGTAGTCTTGAAATTTCTGCAAAATTTCTTCGAAGTCATCACTCACGATCAGGGATTCAGTAAAACGTGGCTTGGTAAAACCTTTATCTGTAGTCATCTGAATAAATTTAAGCAAATCATCATAAAAGCCATCGACATTGAGAAAAGCACAAGGCTTTTTATGAATCCCGAGCTGTGCCCAAGTCCATTGTTCAAAAATTTCCTCGAGTGTTCCCGCCCCACCCGGAATGGCAATGAAACCATCGGAGAGTTCTGACATTTTGGTCTTACGCTCATGCATATTATCGACCACATACAGCTTGGTAATATGCGGATGCGCCAATTCACGATTCACCAAGGGTCTTGGAATGACACCAATGACCTCGCCCCCTGCAGCCAGGGCACTATCCGCTATAATGCCCATTAATCCGGAACGACCACCACCATAAATCAATGTTTGCTGTCTTTTTGCCAGGGTTTGACCTACCTTTTCGGCAATTTGTTTATAACCAGGTTCAGAACCTAGCGCTGAGCCACAGAAAATTGCGATAGAATTCATCATTTTCACCATTGCATTGCCGGTATATAGTACGCAGGCAGCGCCTGAGAGTTTTTTTTCAAAAATAACTGCACAATCAGTGTTTTTATTCAATTCCTTGTCTAAAATACACGCATTTAGATTAACATACTGCGCAAGGGAGAAAAGACAGCATGCTTGAAGCCTTTTACGCCACAGAGCGCGGTAGCCTAGAAGATGCCACCATCAATGGTGATTTCGACCTGCATCCGGAACTGGTTTGGATAGATTTAATTGCGCCTTCACAGGAAGAACAGCAATGGATTCTGGATGCCTATGAGCAAAACCTGCCCACTTTAAAATCTCTGGAAGATATTTCTTCGAGTGCCCGATTTTACCGTGATGATGACGGTATTTTGCACATCAGTACCTATTTCTTAACGAAAAATAAAAATTATCAGGTCGAAAGTGAACATGAGGATGATGCCAGCATCCTTGCAACGGTTCAGACAGTTGCTTTCATCTTGCATAAAGACCGGCTCTTTACCCTGCGCGGTGAAAAGCTGGTAGCTTTCCGTGCCTTTCGTGCCCGTGCGCGTCGCAATGATTACGATATTGACTATAAAGATCCAACCTGGATTCTGCTGGGTTTACTCGAAGCCAAACTGGATGAGTTGGCTGATATTCTGGAAGATGTACATAAGGATCTGGAAAAATACTCAACCGAAGTTCTGAATAACCGGCATCGTGAACAGATCCTGGATCTGGATGACATGATTACCCGTCTGGCCCAACTGGAAGATATGCTCGGAAAAGCCCAGCTCTGTCTGATCGATTTACGCCGGGTACTTACCTTCCTGTCACGGCCACGTGCCTTAGGCAGTCATATTTATGATGCAGATATTCGAGAACTTAGTGAAGATGTTCGCTCACTGGTCGAACACGATGCCTTCCTGTTCCAGAAAGTCCGATTCTTGCTGGATACCACGTCCGGATTCATTAACACTGAACAGAATGATACGATCCGTCGCTTCTCGATTTTACCAAGTATGCTCGCACCACCCATGCTGATTGCCAGTATTTACGGGATGAACACTGATGTCTTGCCTTTCGCTCAAGGTTCGATGAGCTTTGTGATGGTGAACATTATTATTATGGGCTTCCTGATTGGACCATTGATTTACTTTAGATGGAAGAAGTGGATTTAGAATCCCTCCTAATTTCTCCTTATTAGGGGAGGAATTTCCCTCTCCTTTCAGGTGATAAGCAGCACTGCTGCACAAGGGTGAGGTCAGAATTAACCCTCTCTAACTCTCTTGTGTTTAGATTTAAGGCAGTGCTTTAAATCTCGCTCAGAGAGAAAAGACTTCCAATATTTGCTTAAAGTTCGAGTCTAGACCCATTTCTCCACTTTTTTAAAATACAAGTTACCTCTCCTTTCAGGAGAGGGTTAGGGAGAGGTTAATTAACTAATCCCTCCTAACCTCCCTTTGAGAAAGGGAGGAACTTTTTTTAAAATATACCGGCAATAAAAAAGCACCGAAAGGTGCTTTTTTATTTACTGAATGATCTGTAAATCATCCTGCAAATGACAGGCCTGAATGATCTTCATCATTTTCTCAGGAACCGCTTTAAACTGTAGCCCTCGTGCTTGCGGGGTCTGGCGCAACCAGCGCACCAGAACAGCCAAAGCCAAAGTACTACCTTGCTCAAGTCCAGCCAGATTAACTACCACAGGAAACTTGTCCTGTGACTGAATGACACGCAGACCATCTAAGTAATAGTTCTGCGCATTGTCAGCGTCAATCTTGCCTGAAACCTGCAGTTCCTGATTATTGAATTGAATCACAGCTCACCTATCTTATTTTTTCTTGTCAATTGCCGCTTCAGCATCTGGCTTGAAGTTAGCAATGGCTTTATCCAGGTTACCACCATTACGTTTTACTGTAGCCGCAAACTGGTTACGGAACTGCAGACCTAGGTCAATCCCAGATACGTTAATGTTACGGATTTTCCATTGCGAACCTTTATCAACCAGCTGGAAAGCAACCGGGATTTTCTCGCCTTTGTTATTAAAGTCGATAGTCACCACAGGATTTTTGCTGTTAGTCGCCTTATAAGGACGAACGCTGTAGGTCTGGTTACTGAACTTAGAGAAAGCCGTACCATAATTTTCAATCAGGGTTTCACGGAAGTTCTTTTCAAACTGTGCACGCTGCGCCGCAGTACTATACTGATTGGTCGCATAAGTCCCCATCACAATCCGGGTAAACGATTGTGAATCGATATATGGGTCAAGATTCTGACGAACAATCGTTTTCACAAGCGCAGGATTATTTTGCAATTTGGCATGATCGGCTTTAAGACGATCAATCAAATTGTCTGCAACTCTTTTAATAAAAGCAGGTGGGGCTTCAGACGGTGCAGCAAACACTGTACCAGCAACCATTGTTGAAAGAATGCTTGCAGCAAGCGTTTGTTTTACTAAAGTCTTCACTCAAATCTCCTCAATCTGTTATTCAACAAATGCAGGTTCTGCATCTGTTGTTTCTGAAAATGCAGCTTCTTCTGAGGCACTTTCCTGACTATCTGACGATTTTCCGGCACCACCGGTAATAAATTTCGTCACTAAATCTTCAATTTCCATGGTGCCTTGAGTGTTCGCAATCTGCTCACCACGTTTCAAGTAAGTCAGACCGCCACCTGGAATAATTTTCAGATACTTTTCACCCAATAAACCATTTGTTGCTACCATAATGTAAGCATCTTCATCAATATTGGTGATGGATTTCATGTTATCTAATAGTTGTTTTTCCATTGTTTTTTGTTGCGCAGAATCGGCTGCGGTATAGTCTGAACTATAACGTAACTCTTCCAGGGCTTCCTGCTGAACCTGCTTGAGCTGCTCGGCATTAAAGGATGTCAGAGAGCCATCTAGTGTCATATGAACAGTGGCTAAACGGGTCACTGGATCCAGCGTAATTTTATCAACCTGACCGACTTTCACCCCACTTAAAGCAACTTTAGCGCGTGGTTTGATGCCATTTACATTTTCAAAAGTCGCTGTCATCTGATAGCTATCAGAAATATTGGTGCCTACCAGACCGCTGACACGCATCGCCAAGAAGAACAGGGCGATACCGAAAAGAATGACAAAAACACCAACGGCCAGCTCACTAGTACGTGATTTCATTAAATACCTCCGAACATGACCGCAGTCAACACGAAATCAAAACCTAATACGCACAGCGAAGAATAGACGACCGTACGTGTTGTAGAAGTTGCGATACCTTCTGATGTTGGTTCACAGGCATAACCCTGATAAACCGCGATCCAGGTACAAATTAATGCGAAAACAAAACTCTTGATAATGGTGCCATTCAGGACATCCTTATAGAATCGCACGGTACTTTCCATGCCACTCCAATAAGCGCCTTCATCTGCACCCAGAAAATCAACACCCACCATTTTTCCGCCCATAATCCCGACCGCAGCAAAGATCACTGAGAGCATGGGCAAGCTAAAAATACCGGCCCAAAGACGTGGTGAAATCACCCGTTTTAAGGGATCGACCCCGATCATTTCCATACTGGATAATTGCTCGGTTGCTTTCATTAGACCAATTTCGGCGGTTAAGGCAGAACCGGCACGACCAGCAAATAGTAAGGCAGCAACCACAGGTGCCAATTCACGTAACAGAGTTAAAGCCACTGCAGTACCAAGCATCGCTTCACTACCGAATGTCGACAGGATGGTATACATCTGCAAACCGAGTACTGAACCAATAAACAGGCCAGATACCGCAATAATCAAGAGTGACAGTACCCCAACCCGATACATTTGATAAACAAACAGCTTTACTCCAAGCCAAGTCGGCATGGAAAAGAGAATCTGCAACAGCATCAGTGTTGCAACACCAATCCCCTGAACACGTTCAATAACGCGTCTACCTAAGGCAGCAATGGCATTCATGAACGTACCTCATCACTTAAATAAGCCTGATGACTAAACTGATAATCTACCGGGCCTTCAACCGAACCGGTCAGGAACTGCTGCACAAAGGCTGAAGGATGATTTTTCAATTCTTCTGCTGTGCCCTCACCCTGAATTTTGCCTTCAGCGACTACATAAATGTAATCGGCAATCGATAAAGTCTCTGCTACATCATGCGAAACAATAATGGTTGTTAAATCCAGTGCTTCACGTAGAGAGCGGATCAGTCGGGTTAAAACCCCCATCACAATCGGATCCTGCCCGGCAAAAGGTTCATCGTACATGATCAGTTCAGGGTCCAGTGCAATCGCGCGAGCCAACGCGACACGGCGATTCATCCCACCAGACAACTCTGAAGGCATCATTTGCTCTGCACCACGTAGTCCTACTGACTCGAGTTTCAAAGCCACGATTTCAGCAATCAGATGTTCAGGCAATCTGGTATGCGCACGAATCGGAAAGGCAACATTTTCATAGACGCTCATGTCGGTAAACAGAGCGCCACTTTGAAACAGCATCCCCATACGTGCACGTGCAGAAAAAAGCTCGGAACGGGACATCTTGGCAATATCTTTACCGTCCAGTAAAACCTGACCCTGTTCAGGCGTCAGTTGCCCACCGATCAATCTTAATAAAGTGGTTTTACCAGTTCCGGAAGGTCCCATAATGGCAGTAATCTGTCCACGACGAATGTTTAAACTGATATCGTCATAAATTACACGCTCACCCCGCTTGAAACTCAAATTCTTGACTTCAATCAAAGACTGAGGATCCTGCGCTGTTTGATTTTTCATAGCTGAGTTTATTCCTGCATTTTTTCAGCATGCATATGACAAAAGAACGAAGTTCAACATGTTAGCATTTGAAAATGAAGGGTCAAGTTCATGGAAAACATAATGCTCCATGCCTGGCCATATATTTCTAGTAATCAAAAATTTTATTTCGACGCGATTTTAACAGACTATGATCCATTTAAAAAACGATATACATAATAAATCAGATTGCACAAAAGCAAAGTTACCGCAATGTAGGACATGTACCCCCTCAATAATATGAAAGACTATACAAGGATACTTTCAGATTACGAATCACCATAAATCCAGAAAAAGTTGACGAAGTGGGCATTCTATGCTGAAAAAACAAAAAATCAATGCATAAAAAAACCAGCACTCAGGCTGGTTTTTTTATTACAGACGTTATTCAATTAGTCATTGAATTTACGACGTGGACGATCTTCACCGAATGAACGCTCGCCACGTGGCTTGTCATCAAAGTTGCGACGCGCTGGACGGTCACCGAAGTCACGTTTTGGACGGTCATCACCGAATGAACGTGCTGGACGATCACCGAAACCACCTTCGCGACGTGCTGGACGGTCACCAAAATCACGTTTTGGACGGTCACCGAAACCACCTTCACGACGTGGAGCAGGACGATCACCGAAATCACGTTTTGGACGGTCACCAAATGAACCTTCACGACGTGGTTTGTAATCTACACGGTTACCGCGGTTGTCATCATTACCTTCGAAACGAGGACGGTCACCGAAGTCACGACGTGGACGATCATTGTTAAACTCGCGACGTGGACGGTCTTCATTGAAGTCACGACGTGGACGATCACCGAAACCGCCTTCACGACGTGGACGATCGCTGTTGAAGTCACGACGTGGACGATCTTCGCCACCGAACGCAGGACGTTCGCCACGAGGTTTGTCATCGAAGCTACGACGTGGACGGTCATCACCACCTTCACGACGTTTGAAGTTGCTCTCGCCTTCGAAACGACGACCACCACCGAAGCCACGACCGCCATCACGACGACCGCCACGACCACGACCAGCGCCATCACGACTACCGCGTGCAGGAGGTGGAGATGGCTCAAGACCTTCAATTTCAGATACATTTAGACGAGCTTCAAGGAAGTCTTCTAGTGCACGAATTTTACCGCGTTCACGATAAGTCGCTAAAGTAATCGCTTTACCAGTACGGCCCGCACGACCTGTACGACCGATACGGTGTACATAGTCTTCGTTCTTCATAGGAAGACCAAAGTTGATCACGTGAGAGATTGTCGGTACGTCTAGACCACGTGCTGCAACGTCAGTTGCAACCAGGATTTTTGCACGACCTTCACGGATACTGCGCAGACGACGGTTACGAACGGTTTGTGGCATCGCACCATGTAGAGCAACAACTGATAAACCTGCTTCAGCAAGTTCTTCAGCCAGCATATCTGTATCTTCTTGAGTAGAAGCAAAGACCACTGCCTGATCAACATCTTCTTCGTTTAACCAGTGAGTAAGAAGTTTTTTCTTGTGCTCAAAGCCATCAGTCCAGTGTAAAGTCTGGGTAATGTCAGTATTGGTAGAGTGACCAGTTTCAATTGCAATACGCTCTGGCTCATTCATCATGCGTTCAGCAAGCGTAATGATACGTGGAGCGAAAGTTGCAGAGAACATCAGTGTCTGTTTACGGTTTGCAGCCAAGTCACCGATTGCTTCTAGGTCTTCAGAGAAGCCAAGATCCAGCATACGGTCAGCTTCGTCGACGATCAGCGAGTCAACTTTGTCAAGTTTGATTTGACGACGGTTAACAAGATCAAGTAAACGGCCTGGAGTTGCTACAACAACCTGTGCACCTTTTAACTGCTGGATTTGTTTACCAAATGGCATACCACCCATAATTGCAGCAATACGAACACCTTTCATGTGACGTACAAATGCGATCGCGTCTTGGCATACTTGTTGTGCCAATTCACGAGTTGGTGAAATCACCAGAATAGTTGGTTGAGTCACCGCTTTCATACGTTCTTTAAATGGTACGAAAGTATCTTGGTTAGCAAGTGCGTTCAAAGTTGGGAGAAGGAACGCAGCGGTTTTACCCGAACCTGTCTGGCTAGATACTAAAAGGTCTTTACCTTCTAGTGCAGCAGGGATAGATTGTTCTTGTACAGGAGTCGGAGTAGTAAAACCTAAGCCTTGAAGGGCTTGTTGTAACGATTCATGCAAAGAAAATTCAGCAAAAGTTTTGCTCATAGAGTATTCCACCCGGAAATTGGGTGCTCCATTAAAAATAAAGTCAAATGGACATCGACAAAAAGCGGTACAGCAATTAAACGCTGAAAAGAGATGATTCAGCGGCGATCCGAGTAACGACGATGTGATATAACGCACGCATGATTACGGCATAACCTGAAGGAATCGCTTTAGCGATTGGGGCGCGAGATATCGTCCTCTCTTTGGACCGCACGCGCATACACAATGATAAGAAGAGAAATGTTCAGGTAACGAACAGAAATTAAGTGCGTGCGCAGATTATAGCAGGATTATTCATAAAGTCATCCGCTTTTCAGATTATTTTGTTTAACTGCTAATTTCTTCATCAATTTCTAAGACTTAACCAAGAAAAGAAATGTAATTAATTCTCCAGCCGGTCAATTTTCTTTTTATCAAGGCTGTGAATCATCTAAATATGAAGATATTTATTTCGTAATTATTTTCAAAAAATAAAAAAGGCATCCCGAGAGATACCTTTTTAATATTCGATTTACGGCGTTAAACCCGATTATTTCGCTGCCTCACCCCAAGCAGGAACAACTGCTTGCATAAGAGGTTTCAGCATTTTCATTGAACAAGCCAAAACTTGACCATTTTCCATAGAATCGCTACCACCACGCGCATCAACCACAGTACCACCCGCTTCTTTCACGATTAACTCGCCTGCTGCAATATCCCAAGGTTTCAAGCCAAGCTCGAAGTAACCATCAAGACGACCAGCAGCTACATAGGCCAGATCCAGGGCAGCTGAACCACCACGACGGAATTGTGCACCTGCTTCAGTTACATTGAGCAATGCATCAAAATGATTCTTGGCATAAGAGACTACTTCACCGTTACGTTTAGTACGGTAAGCATGGCCTACTGCCAGGAAAGTATTGTTCAGACTGTCTTTAACATTTACACGGATACGGCGCTGGTTCAGCATCGCACCACGACCACGGCTCGCAGAGAATAGCTCATCTTTCACCGGGTCATAAATAACACCGTGTTGAGTTACACCTTTGTGCTGAACTGCGATAGAGATACAGAAATGCGGAAAACCGTTGATAAAGTTTAGTGTGCCATCAAGTGGATCGATCACCCAACACCAATCAGCGTCGTGACCTTTACCTTCTTGCAGACCAAATTCTTCACCAAGGAAACTGTGATTTTTATAGCTTTTACGTAGAGTATCGATGGTCAACTGTTCCAGATAACGATCTACACGCGTTACCGGACCATCAATGCCTTTTTCTTCGACTTGCAGATCGAGTTTATGACGATTTTGATGCGCTTTTAAAAGCTCTTGACCAACTAATTGAGCCGCACGCGCAGCCATCACCACCATAGGTTCCATTGAACACCCACTACAAATTTGAAGATACTGATAAAGAATAATGCATAAAAGCCCGCATATTTTAGCAAATATCCGGGCTTTTTGGGAAAAAATGTGTCGAAACTTTTTAAGAGTTTATAACAGGACGCTTTGACCTAGCTTTGACCAGGCTTCATTGATTGATTTTTCAATGCCTTGGCTATCAAGTCCTGCCTGCTGCAACATCTGGCTATGTGTTGCTTGTGCCATAAAGCTATCCGCTAAACCTAGATTCAGGATTGGTTTAACGATTTGAGCTTCAGCCAGATACTCATTCACTGCACTTCCTGCGCCGCCCATCACTGCATGTTCTTCAACAGTGACAAACAGACTGGTTGAATGAGCCAGCTGGTTTAACATTTTGGTATCCAGTGGTTTGATAAAACGCATATTCACTACGCGTACGCCCACATCATGCTTGCTGGCAAATACTTGAGCAGCTTCAACTGCGGCTTGAACCCGACTACCGAACGCTAGAATTGAAACATATTCATCATATTGTTCGTTCAGGCTGAGCAATAATTCTGCCTGACCGATCTGCATCTCGGTCATGGTTTTCTGGATTTCCACACCCAGTCCATTCCCGCGCGGATAACGCACTGCTGCCGGACCATGATACAGATAAGCCGTATGCAACATTTGACGGCACTCATTCTCATCTTTTGGTGCCATGATCACCAGATTCGGAATGGTACGCATATAGGCATAGTCATAGGCACCGGCATGCGTTGGACCATCTTCACCAACCAGACCGGCACGATCGATCCCAAACGTCACATCCAGATTTTGCAGCGCTACATCATGGACCAACTGATCATATCCACGTTGCAGGAAAGTTGAATAAATTGCGACGACCGGTTTTAAACCTTCACAAGCCATACCAGCGGCAAGCGTTACTGCATGCTGTTCTGCAATGGCAACATCAAAGAAACGCTCAGGATATTCTTTGGCAAACTGCACCATGCCTGAACCTTCACACATTGCCGGAGTAATCGCCAATAGGCGTTTATCCTGTGCTGCTTCATCACATAACCATTGTCCAAATACATCGGAATATTTCGGTGCTGGATTAGGGGCTGTAACTGCATTGAGTTTACTAATCGCATGGTATTTAATCTGGTCACATTCTGCTGGCGCAAAGCCCTTACCTTTTTTGGTATAGATATGAATTAGGCGAGGACCTTTACGTTTTTTCAAGGCTTTAAAGACGTGTACCAATTGTTTGACATCATGGCCATCATAAGGACCGAAGTAGTCAAAACCAATGGCTTTAAACAGGTTATCTGCGGCATCAGTTGCAGCTTGATGTAAACGCGAGTTATATAGCCATTCCGGATGTGGCTGTACATAAGCCTCACCATCTTCAGTCACATTGACGAATTCGCCACGTTCCCAGATTGCAGCGAGATGCTTGGCAAAACCACCAGTACTACATGAAATCGACATATCATTGTCGTTCAGAACCACCATCAGGTCAGCCTGATGTGCCACAGCATCATTCATAGCTTCAAAGGCCATACCTGCTGTCATGGCACCATCACCAATGATTGATACGACTTCGCACGGGTTGTTCTGATAACGGCGTGCCAAAGCCATGCCGAGACCAGCAGAAATTGCGGTAGATGAATGCCCTACCCCAAAAGTATCAAATTCGGATTCTTCACGCGCCGGAAATGCGGCCAGACCATCTTTGGCACGGATTGTAGTGAGCTGTTCACGACGTCCGGTCAACGCCTTATGCGGATAAGCCTGATGACCCACATCCCAGATCAGGCGATCATGTGGCGTATTAAAGCAGTAATGTAAAGCGACAGTAAGCTCAATCACACCCAGATTGGCCCCAAAGTGTCCACCACTCTGACCCGCAGCATACAAAATGAATTGACGTAACTCATCCGCCACTTGTGTGAGCTGGCTTTGCTCGAGTGCACGCAGTTGCTCAGGATGATCGATCGCATCAAGCAACGGTGTTACAGGGCGTTGAGTTGGTATTTCTGTATACAGCATATATGGCAAAGCCTTCTAAAGCCTGGCAAAATCTTAAGCTAGGTCAATGGGGAATAACCGATCATATAGTTGAATTGTAGCAGCTTCAATTCAGCTACGCTTCTAGCGATGCAATATTAAACAGCGATCTCGTCGGGGTGAAAAATTTGCAGGCTACGATTATCCTGAATAATCTTACTATTTATCAACTATTATCGTTCGCTTTCTACAAAAAAGAAAATGTTCTTCATAAATTCAGCTGAGCAATTCTACTAATGTTTAAGCATTACGCTATACTTTAGCTACTTTATTAGGATTTTACGGGTTCAGCTGTGCCTATCAAATTTGTCGCAACTTCAAGATTACCGACCGCTCATGGTGAATTTAAAATTACTGTTTTTCAAGACCCTAAAACTGGCGAAGAACATGTCGCTCTTTCTAAAGGCTTAGAAGAACCAAGTGATGAACCTGTGCTGGTCCGTGTACATTCTGAATGTTTAACCGGTGATGCCTTTGCTTCATTAAAATGCGACTGTGGCCCTCAACTCCAGGCAACACAAAAACTGATTAATGAAGTGGGTCGCGGTGTCATTCTTTATTTACGTCAGGAAGGACGCGGAATTGGCTTGACCAATAAAATCCGTGCATACGCCTTGCAAGACCAGGGACATGATACGGTCGATGCCAATCTGATGCTGAATTTACCGGCAGATGCACGTCAATATGATATGTGCAGCATCATGCTGGATCATCTAGGTGTAAAAGCAGTTCGTTTGATCACCAATAACCCTTTAAAAATTGATGCACTGAAAGAGCAAGGCATTAATGTAGTGGACCGTGTACCACTCACTGTGGGTCTGAATCCATTCAATGAGCAATACCTCAAAACCAAGCATGAGCGTATGGCGCATATGTATCAGAAGGAAGATTTTTAAAAGAATCTCCCCCTGCCCCCTCTTTTTCAAAGAGGGGAAATTTCCTTTTATATAAGTATAGGGAAGCCTCCCTTTTTTAAAGGGAGGTTTGGAGGGATTTATAAGATCCTAAGAGGGATTCTTAAATCGTCATCGAGAAAATCCGGTTCTCCGGCATGCGACGCTTTAAACGCAAATCAAAAGCCATGCAAATATTGCGTACAAATGGTTTCCCTTTCTCCAAAATCGTGACTGAAGAGTCTTCAATTTTGATCAGCTGATCCTGCTGCATTTCCTCAAGCTGCTTTAGAACTTCATCAATTTCAGCAAATCGCATGTCAGGTTTTGCCCAAGAAGTAGTAAAGCAACACATCAGATTCAGGATATGTTTGCGAATGATCAGGTCTTCCTGAGTCAGGATATGCCCTTTAAAGACCGGAATCTGGTTTTGCTCTAGCAGTTCATAATATTCTTCAATGGTTTTCACATTCTGCGCAAAGCTATACCAGCTATCACTAATCGAAGAAATTCCGAGCCCGATCATCACCTGAGTTTTAGACGCGGTATAACCCATAAAATTGCGGTGCAAAGTTCCAGACTGAAAGGACTGGTACATGCTGTCTTTTTCTAGTGCAAAATGATCCATACCAATTTCATGATAACCTTGCGCTAAAAGCTTCTTTTTACCCTCTTCATAACACTGACGCTTGATCTCATCTTTGGGTACATCCGCATCTTTAAAACCGCGCTGGCCATTCCCTTTAATCCAAGGCACATGCGCATAGCTATATAAGGCCAGACGGTCTGGTAACAGTGAATTGGTCTGATCGATGGTATTTAAGACATCCTCCAGACTTTGAAATGGCAGACCAAAAACCAGATCATGCGAAATCGATTCATAACCAATTTCACGTGCCCATTCGGTCACCTGCTTAACATTTTCATAAGGTTGAATCCGGTGAATGGCTTTTTGTACGGTTTCATTATAATCCTGCACGCCATAACTGACCCGACGAAAACCCAGGTCATATAAGCCTTGCAAATGCTCACGCGTAGTATTGTTTGGGTGACCTTCGAAGCTGAATTCATGTTCTGCTGCAATCTCGGCTTTGGACAAAATGCCTTGAATGAGCTGGGTTAAATGTTCAATTGAAAAGAACGTTGGTGTCCCACCGCCGAGATGAATTTCTTTGATGACGGGTTTTTCTTCTAATAACTCACAATACAGATCCCATTCTTTCAGCACAGCTTGTATATACGGCTGCTCGACCTCATGACGTTTGGTCACCCGTTTATGACAGCCACAAAAGGTGCATAAACTTTCACAAAATGGCAGATGGATATACAGGCTGATGCCTTCCGTCGCATTCGACTCCTGAAAAGAACGTTTTAGTGTCTGCTTCCAGAGCTCTAGTGAAAATCCTGAATCTTCCCAATAAGGTACGGTTGGATAACTGGTGTAGCGGGGACCGGGGACATTATATTTTTGAATGAGAGAATTTGCCTGCACAGTCATGAATGCCTACCACCTTATCAGTCAGGTTAATGCGCTGCATAGAGCGCTGTTGAGGTTATTGTGCGGAGCTCAAAAAAAGAATTCAACCTAGTAGTCTGGTCGGATTTGAGCTGAAGCAAATTGCTCTAAAACATTAGGTTGAATGTTGTTACAGATGGTGAGCATCCAGAAAAACACCTTAATTTTTAGGCCATTTTATGCTTTGATGTAAGCAGTCTTTTTATTTCCCTATGAGGGTTCTGATGCAGCATCCTACCTCTGCAGATATTCAACGCGTTCGCGATTTTCTCCTCGACCTGCAAGCCCGGATTTGTGCCGCGCTGGAACAGCAGGAACGTGCCGGTGGCGGCACAGCCGAATTCATGATTGATGACTGGGAACGTCCTGAAGGTGGCGGTGGCCGTTCACGCGTGCTGCAAAATGGTACGGTGATTGAAAAAGGCGGTGTGATGTTCTCTCACATCAATATTTCCAAACTGCCCGCTTCTGCCACTGAACGTCATCCAAATATTGCCGGAGCCAAAGCTCAAGCCATGGGTGTATCTTTAGTCATCCATCCTAAAAATCCGAATGTTCCAACGTCACATGCCAATGTACGTTTATTTGTGGCGGAAAAAGAAGGTCAGGATCCGATCTGGTGGTTTGGTGGCGGTTTTGACCTTACCCCTTTCTATCCAAATGATGAAGATGTGCTTTCATGGCACCAGACGGCGCATGATCTGTGTGCGCCTTTTGGCGAAGAGGTTTATCCGGAACATAAAAGATGGTGTGATGATTATTTCTATCTAAAACATCGTGATGAGCAGCGTGGTGTCGGTGGCCTATTCTTTGATGACTTGAATCAATGGGATTTTGAAACCTGTTTTCAGTATATGCAGGCTGTAGGCAATGGCTATTTAGAGGCCATTTTGCCAATTTTCCAGCGTAACCAAGACAAGCCTTATACTGAAGCACAACGTGATTTCCAGCTGTATCGTCGTGGCCGTTATGTGGAATACAATCTGGTATATGACCGTGGCACACTGTTTGGCCTGCAGACGGGTGGCCGGATTGAATCAATTCTGGTGAGCCTGCCACCTCTTACCGGTTGGTTATATCGCCCGGAATGGGCTGAAGGATCAGCAGAAAAACGCTTGACCGATTATTACCTTAAACCGCATGACTGGTTAACAGAATTAAAAACAAAATAAAGCAATCAAAATATTTAAATACAAATTGCCCTCAGATGGAGGGCTTTTTTAATGGATAAATCCTCTATACTGCAACTCAGAAAGATATTTCAGGATCTACTCCTTAATCTTGACTCTGATAAAGATAAATTCTGCTAGGTAAAAATAACAATGTTTAAGCTTCACCTTAATCCTGCTACGTTGGCCTTTTGGCTATTTCTGGCGCTGGGTATTAGTGCGATTAGTACCGCTGTTATCAGTCATAACCTGATTCTAGATGTAGTTGCCATTTTTGTGAGTGTCCTCACGATTGCCGGAACCTTATTTAGTATGGCCTTGCTTTTTGTCGAACATATTATTGAGATTTGTAGTTCTTAAACCTTTAATCTTTAGCCTGCTTTTCACTACTGACAGGCTTTAGCCCTCCTGCATTTTCACGTATATTAATGGCCATTTCTGCACATGGATATGGTGAAATGAGCAAGCAATTTGCCGTTATTGGCAACCCCATCGAACAATCACGCTCTCCTGAACTGCATCAGGCTTTCGCTACCAAAACCGGGGTCGATTTGACCTATACCAAACGCCTTGCTCCACTGGATGGTTTCACAACCAATATCCAGGAATTTTTTGCTCAGGGCGGTATTGGCATGAATGTGACTGTGCCCTTCAAAGAACAGGCCTTTGCCCAATGCCAAGTCCTCACCGAACGCGCCAAAATCGCCAAAGCCGTGAATACCCTATGGATGAAAGATGGCATTCTGCATGGCGATAATACTGACGGACAAGGCTTAGTCGAGGCTATTCGTGCTCTTGACTGGACTCTGGAAAATACTGATATCCTGATTATTGGTGCTGGCGGTGCGACCCGTGGCGTTATCTATCCATTGGTACAAGCCGGTGTGAAGAAGATTGTCATTGCTAACCGTACTTTGTCACGTGCAGAACAACTGGTTGCCGATCTAAAAGACGCTGTGCCTCAAGCGGAGTTACAAGCCATTGCCTTAACTGAGTTGGCCGGTAAGTTTGATATCGTAATTAATGCGACTTCTGCCAGTCTTAGCGGTGATGCGCTGGTACTACCTGAAGCTCTACAGTTTAAACATGCCTATGAAATGGCCTATGGCAAACCGTCCACGTTCCTGGATCAAGCCAAAGCCCGTGGCATCCCTTCCTCTGAAGGTTTCGGCATGCTAGTCGGTCAGGCCATTGAATCTTTTTATATCTGGAACGGAGTAAAACCTGAGTTGAAAGATTTTCTTTAATTCTGAATATTTTTGAGATGAACGGGTTAGCCATTAATCCGTTCGCTCTTTTCCTTTCATTAAAAATAATAAAATTAAATTGGATTTAATGACATGATTTATCCAATGATTAGACCCTAACATTCGTGTACAATTCATACAAAAATACCCCTAGACAATCTCCCTAAATGTTGATTAAAGTCCAGACAGATAAGCATTTTTCAATATAAGTGCCTTATTTAAAGATGGAGAGTTCCTTTATTTAATCTTTAAACTTGTCTGATCTTCTCGATTCGCTTTTCTGACATTTTTATTTGTTGTCTTTATCAATGTTTTTTTATCCCCAATGTGAATAATCATAGAATCGATACAGATAATCCAAAACTATTTTAATCAGGATTAAACGCATGCCAGCATATAAAGCTCCTTTACGTGATATTCGCTTCTTAATGAATGAAGTGCTTGATTACCCTGCACATTACCAAAAACTGTCAAATGGCGAATATGCCGATGCAGATACGGTAGACATGATCCTAGAAGGTGCGGCAGATTTCTGTGAAAATGTACTTTCTCCGCTGAACCAGACCGGCGATGCAGAAGGCTGTCATTTTGAAAATGGCGAAGTACGTACACCGAAAGGCTTCAAGGAAGCTTATGATCAGTTCGTACAAGGTGGCTGGCAAGGTCTGTCTTATCCTGAGGAATTTGGCGGTCAAAACCTGCCGATGTCTTTAAACCTGATCAAATCAGAAATGATGGGTACAGCGAACTGGTCTTTCCAGATGTATCCAGGTTTGAGCGTGGGCTGTATCAATACCATTATCCAGTATGGTACTGATGAACAGAAAAATACCTATTTACCGCATCTGGTTGCAGGTACCTGGTCAGGTACGATGTGTCTGACTGAGCCACAATGTGGTACTGACCTGGGTCAGGTAAAAACTAAAGCTGAACCACAAGCTGATGGTACTTATGCCATTTCAGGCACTAAAATCTTCATTTCTGCGGGTGAACACGATTTAACTGAAAACATCGTACACATCGTTTTGGCACGTCTTCCAGATGCGCCACAAGGCACCAAAGGCATTTCTTTATTCATCGTACCGAAATTCATTGCTACTGAAGATGGTGGTATCGGTGAACGCAATGCGGTGAACTGTGGTTCGATTGAACACAAGATGGGGATCCGTGCCTCTGCAACCGCTGTACTGAACTTTGACAATGCAGTAGGTTATTTAATTGGCGAGCCAAACAAAGGCTTGCATGCCATGTTTACCTTCATGAATACCGCGCGTATTGGTACCGCAATCCAAGGTATCTGTCATGCAGAATTATCGTTCCAGGGTGCATTGCCATATGCTAAAGAACGTATGTCGATGCGTGCCCTGTCTGGCAAAAAAGATCCAGAAAAAGTAGCGGATGCGATCATTCACCATGCCGATGTGCGCCGTATGCTATTGACCCAGAAAGCGATTGCTGAAGGTGGTCGTGCCATGATCTATCATGCAGCACAAATTGCAGATAACATGAATGATGCCCTGCTGCGTGGTGATACTGCTGAATTTGAACAGCAGGATGATCACTTAGGTTTCTATACCCCTATTCTGAAAGGCTTCCTGACTGAAATGGGTTATGAAGCAGCGAACCACGGTATGCAAGTATTTGGTGGTCATGGTTACATCAAAGAATGGGGCATGGAGCAAATCGTTCGTGACTCACGTATCTCTACCCTGTACGAAGGAACGACTGGCGTTCAGGCGCTTGACCTGATTGGCCGTAAAGTCCTGCTGACCTCTAAAGGTAAAGTGATTCGTGATTACACCGCTGAAATTCTGAAATTCTGTGGTCAGCATGCACGCAATAAATACATGCGCCGTTTTGCCTGGGATCTGACCAAGCTATGTGCACAGTGGAACGCACTCACTGTACGTATCATGCTGGCAGCACGTAAAGACCGTGATATCGTATCCTCTGCTTCTGTGGACTTCTTGATGTTCTCGGGTTACGTCATGATGGCTTACTTCTGGGCACAACAAGCTGCGGTTGCTTCAGCAAAACTGGTTGCTGGTGATGGTGCAGAAGTTCCAGAGTTCTACAAAGCGAAGATCAAAACTGCGGATTTCTACTTTGAGCGTTTATTGCCACGTGCCCAAGGCCATGCGGAAGCAATGGTGAATCCATCAAAGACCATGACTTCACTGGCAGCAGAACATTTCAGCTTTGATTACTAAGTCAAAAGTTTAGGTTTTAGCTTTAAAAAGAGCGCTACGGCGCTCTTTTTCATGTGTCAACATGATGACTTGATACAAAGAAAAATCTGCTGCGTACACAAACTACACAAATTTATATCTATAATTTTCAGACGCCTATTAAATAATCCATATAATTTACTTGAATATCTATAAATACAGGGTATGATGGCGATAACTAGAAAAATTCTTGTTTTGGTTAGTCTTCTTTTAAGTATCGCAGTTTTAGTCATAAACCTTCGTTTTAAAGATCAATAAGCTCCATCCTTTTTATTTTTCAAAGTTACAGCTAGTCATCTGAAATTTTGACTATAAATCCATAAGATTCAATAGGTTATATTATGTCTAACACAGTTACCGGTACAGTAAAGTGGTTCAACGAAACTAAAGGTTTTGGCTTCATTCAACAAGACAATGGTCCAGACGTTTTCGCTCACTTCAGCGAAATCCAAGGTTCAGGTTTCAAAACTTTAGCTGAAGGCCAAAAGGTTTCTTTCAGCGTAGCTCAAGGCCAAAAAGGTCCTACAGCGACTAACATCACTGCAATCTAATATTGCGAAGATGAAAAAAAGCACTCATTAGAGTGCTTTTTTTGTACCTTAAATTGGCTAATTTTAGTTTCCAGATCAATTAATTAAATTTAAAAGATAATTAAATATTCGCTTTTCATTCATCATCTTGTCCCAAATCTCTTCATCTAATTTTAATCAGGTTAAAACATGAAGAAACTGAGAAGAATTTTGATGATTTTAAAATCAAAAATTGCCCATAAAAATATAGAAGTTTTAATTAAAATTATTATTTATTAGCTACTTAAATACAAATTTGACAGAAATCCTGAAATTTACAAAAGTCTTGTCTACAGCTCCATCTTCCCTACATCACTGACTCCTATGATGAACTCATTAAATAAATATGAGTATTATCATGAATAAATTAGTTTCTTCTTTAATGATTGGCTTGATCGCAACAACAGCTACCATGTCAGCAATGGCGGCTCCTGGACCGGATCATCGTCATCCAACGCCATCAGCGCATCATTTTGATAAGAAACCAATGCCGCATAAAGGTGGTTTCCATAAAGCACCTCCTAAAGCGCATTTTAACCAGCATGATCGTCATGATAAATTTGGCAAGAAAGACCATAAGGGTTTCTTCAACAAAAACCATCACAATGGCCCGCATCACAAGTTACCGCCTAAGTATCGTTAATCCGAATGGCTTAAATGCATAGTGGAGAGAGAAGAAAAAGCCCGATGTAACTCATCGGGCTTTTTTAAACTTGATTAATTATTTAGATAGATTAGGCAATTAAAGAAACTCTTCCAGCACAGAGTTTAAAAAGATGTGACCTTGCTCAGTACATGCCAGATGTTCTGTATCTTCTACCATCAGTTGACGTTGGCGCAGTGAAGTCAATAATTCACTCAGTGTATCCAAACTATAGCCTGTTCGTTCAAGATAAAGCTTTGCTTCCACGCCATCATTTAAACGTAAAGCATTCATCATAAATTCAAACGGCATATCTACCGCTTCGATGCGCTTAAACTGCAAATTTTCTGCTGGCACTTTGGCTAAATAGTCTTTAGGCAAACGGGTTTTCTGGAAACGGTAAACACCATCCGGTTGAGTCACTTTGCCATGTGCCCCTGCTCCAATGGCCAGATAATCACCAAATTGCCAGTAATTCAGATTATGTGCCGATGGCAATTCTTTACGCCAGGCAGAGACTTCATAATTGATAAAGCCATTGGCTTTTAAATAGGCCTCGCCCTGTTCCTGAATCTCTTCCAGTACTTCATCGACCGGTAAAATCGGCTGAGTACGGAAAAACACGGTATTCGGCTCAATGGTTAACTGATACCACGAAATATGCGTAGCGCCATTCTCGACTGCCAGTTTCAGGTCATTGAGTGCCTGCTCCAGTGTCTGTCCAGGCAAGCCATGCATCAAGTCTACATTAATTCGCTGAAATCCTGCGTCACGCGCCAAGCCAATCGCCGAGATCGCATCTTGATTGCTATGGATTCGGCCCAGCTTTTTCAGATGCTCGGTATTAAAACTTTGCACGCCTATCGAAAGACGATTAATACCAGCTGCTAAATATCCAGCGAATGGATCATGCTCCACTGTACCCGGATTGGCTTCCAGTGTGATTTCACAATTCTCTTCAAAAGGAATCAGTGCTTTCAGTTCGGTAAATAGCCATTGATAACCTGCAGCAGAGATCAGTGACGGCGTTCCCCCACCGATAAATACACTATGAATCGAACGGCCTTGGGCAAAATCAACCTGAGTTTTAAAGTCCTCTACCAGCGCATGCAGATATTCCCGCTCCAGGTCCAAAGACAGTTTTCCATCAGGTACGGCATGCGAGTTAAAGTCACAATACGGACATTTACGTACGCACCACGGCATATGGATATACAGGGATAAGGGAATAAGTGCAGGATTCAATTCAGCCAAAGAACTACTCAAAAACAACTACAAGATCTAGCGTAATTTTAACATGACTCGGCAACAACACTGCTAAAATTAAAATCGCCATCACCTAATGCCTAAAAATTTAAATAGAATTAGATAGTTAAAATTATGAAAATATCTTCCCAGCTCCTCATTTTACTGCCTTTGGTCTTTGCAATCGGGGGCTTGCTGACCTTACAGACGGCTATTAATACCCAATTAAAAGAATATTTATATTCTCCTATTCAAGCTGCATTTTTTTCCTTTTTGATTGGTACAATAGTGCTTGCCGGCATCGTGCTATTTCAGTCACATCCCAAACCAGGCTTACAGGAGCTGATGGCAGTTCCCTGGTATCTCTGGTTAGGTGGATTTTTGGGTGTTTATGCAATTAGCATGAGCATTTATGCTGCTCCCAAAATGGGCTTCCTGACACTGACTGGAATGATTATTTTTGGTCAGATGGTGATGTCCATGATCGTCGATCAGTTTGGTCTGCTGGGCAATGAAAAAATGCCGGTGAACTGGCAACGTCTTTTAGGTGGCGTGGTGATTTTTATTGGTGTGCTTCTCACTTTACAACGCTAAACCTTATCTCTAAGCACATGATCACTAATGAGTAATTTTTGTGTCGAATGTTTTGACAGCCACAACCTGTCGTTATGAATTAAAACAGCTGTTTCATCTGATGTTGCCCATTCTGGTCACACAATTCTCCCAAGCAGGTTTGGGCCTGATTGATACGATTATGGCCGGGCGTCTCTCACCGACTGATCTGGCAGCGATTGCGGTTGGTGTCGGCCTCTGGATTCCAGTCATGCTACTGTTTAGTGGCATTATGATTTCTACTACACCTTTGGTAGCGGAAGCGAAAGGCGCACGTACACCTGAAAAAATCGCCACAATTGCGCGGCAATCACTATGGGTTGCATTCATCCTGGGGATGATTGCGGGTCTGGTTTTACAAGTTTTGCCACTCACCTTACCTTTACTAGGTGTTCCAGAAAGTCTGCAACCTAAAGCTGGCCTGTTTTTGCATGCCATCGGCTTTGGTATGCCTGCTGTAACCATGTATGCGGCTTTACGTGGCTACTCTGAAGCCATTGGTTATCCACGTCCGGTCACTGCCATTAGCCTCATGGCGCTACTGCTTTTGGTTCCATTGAACTTCATTTTTATGTATGGAGTTGGTCCAATACCTGCGCTGGGCAGTGCAGGTTGTGGTTTTGCCACCGCAATTCTGCAGTGGCTCATGTTAATGAGTCTGGCACTGTATATTTTTAAAAATCGGGTTTATCAAAATAGTCAGCCATTTAGTCACTGGGAAAAGCTAAATGCGTATTGGCTGAAACGGATTTTAAAGCTGGGCTTTCCGATCGGACTGGCAATTTTCTTTGAAGTGAGTATTTTTAGTACCGCAGCGATTGTTCTGAGTCCATTAGGTGAAACCATTGTGGCCGCTCACCAGATTGCTATTTCCGTTACCTCGCAATTGTTCATGATTCCCATGTCTCTCGCCATTGCACTGACCATTCGGGTGGGAACTTATTATGGTGAACAGAACTGGGATGCCATGCGTAGAGTGCAAGGCTTAGGTCTGATGACTGCGACGATTCTGGCTCTGCTGATCATGTTGATGCTTTGGGTGTTCCGTAGTGAAATCGTAGCGCTCTATACCTCTGACCCGATGGTGACCCAGATCGCGCTTTATCTGGTGCTCTTTGCTGTGGCCTATCAGCTGATGGATGCCTGGCAGATCAGTGCTGCAGGCTGCTTACGCGGCATGCAGGATACCAAAGGTCCGATGTGGATCACCATGATTGCCTATTGGGTGATTGCCTTCCCGGTGGGGGTTTATTTGTCCCGTTTTGGAGATATGGGGGCGGCAGGCGTCTGGGTCGGTCTGATTGTCGGTCTGAGCGTGGCCTGTGTTTTATTGCTGGCACGACTTTATGGCAATAATAAACGTTTAAGCCAGCGTGCCTAATCCTCTTATTATTTAAAAAGATGCATTGAATTACTGATTTAATGCATCTTTTAATCCCTGTGGAATCTCCGACTCATCTGCGACTTCTTTAATCACCACTTGCCCCACAATCACATCTGTTCCATTAAAGGTCATGGTCGGTGCACCATAAAGTTCATAGCCTTCATTGAGTGCCTTGGTCACACGGGCACAAAAATTCACATCATCTTTGCCAGTAAAATATCGATAGACTTTCATTGAAATTTCTTGATCTTGAGATGCGATTATTTTAAGACTTTCATCATGGAAAGGCACTTAAAAATCATGCTTTGCTCTCTCCAGAATAATTAAATAATTGATTTAAAAACTGCCGTACATACGCCGAGTTGGTTTAAAAATTGCATAAATCAAATGAACAATATCAAGCAAATATGAATACTTTGAGAAGCTTTGCAACATAACATCTACAATTAAATATAGGCAATTTATAGTTTGTCACCTATGATCAGATACACCCATAAAAATGGTGATTTTGAGGAATCTCGCATGGCAAAAACGGCTCGAACGCCTGGTCGCCGCTTTATGAAATTGGCTGGAATGACCGCAAGTATTGCAAGTAAAACCCTATCCAATTCGATTAAAAATTTAACTGCGGATGAAGAGCAGAAAAATGCTGCACGCAGTAAATTATTTCAGGATATTGGAGTACAGATTGCTGATACCTTGGGGGAAATGAAAGGTGCGGTGATGAAAGTCGGCCAGATTGCCTCGCAATATAAAGATATTTTTCCGCCTGAAGTTGCTCGAGCCATTTCCAAATTGCAGCGTCAGGCTCCACCGATGCCATTTAAAGAGATTCAGTCACAGGTCGAAAAAGAATTAGGCAAATCTTTGCAGGACCTATTCCAGCAGTTTGATGAGCAGCCTTTTGCCGCAGCCTCGATCGGACAGGTGCATAAAGCGACGCTACCCGATGGCCAGCAGGTTGTGGTCAAGGTGCAATATCCGGGAGTGGAAGAAGCCTGTGAAAGTGACCTGAAACAGGTTCGTCTCGCCTTGCGTTTGATGGGTGTACTTAAAATTGACCGCAAGTTGCAGGATCAGCTATTTAAGGAAATCCAGCATAGTCTGGACAATGAACTCAATTATGAAATTGAGGCTCAGAATCTGGAAGTGGCGCGTGCCTTTCATGAATCGCTCGATCACCAAATTGTAATTCCGAAAGTATTTAGTGAGTATTCTTCCCGCCATATTCTGACCCTAAGCCTGGAACAGGGTGAAAGTATGGAAACGGCCAGCCAATGGCCGCTAGAAACCCGTAATGCCCTAGGCCGCCGATTATTCCGTGCGATTGGTCAGGAAATTTTCTATCTGAAACGTTTCCATTGTGATCCGCACCCAGGGAACTTTGCCTTCCGTGAAGATGGCTCGGTGATTATTTACGATTACGGCGGTGTTAAAACCCTTTCTACCGAGATCATTACTCATTTCAAGGAATTGATCCATGCAGCCCGTGATAAGGATATTTCGACCATTGAACAGCAACTGGATGCCCTGCATACCCTGACAGAAACCGGAAAATTCCCGGCCGATCTGTATGAACAATGGCTAGAAGTACTGATGCGTCCTTTAACTACCAATTATGATTTTGCTGAAAACTCAGCACATCATGATGGAATGGAATTGCTCAAACCTTCTCTGAAATATTGGGATGTATTCAAACCGTCGCCAGATACCCTGATGGTGAACCGTACTATTTCCGGACAATACTGGAACCTGATTCATTTGAAAGTACATGATGATTTGAGTGATGTATTTGAGGAAATTGTGCCAAGTCGCAGTTAGGTTGAAGTAATAAGCTTACAAGCTGTAACCCTACTTCACTTGAAACACCAAATGTTACATTATAACATTACTCTTAAATTACAAGAGGAATATTACGATGCGTCCAGACATTCATCCAGAATATCGAGAAGTTTTATTTCATGACACCAATGCTGATGCCTACTTCGTGATTGGCAGCACCATGACTTCTAGCCAGACCAAGGAATATGAAGGTAAAACCTATCCTTATGTCACCTTGGATATTTCAAGTGCTTCACATCCGTTTTATACTGGGGAGCAACGTCAAACCAGCAATGAAGGTCGCGTAGCGAGCTTTAACAAACGTTTTGCCCGTTTTAAACGTGGTTAAACTTAAAACCTCCGATTTCTCTCTCAATTTAAATCGTGGTTTATGTCAGGAAATTACCTCCAATTTCCTGACTTTTTATGCCTGCGCCAAAGCCAACTGGGTGAAATAAAAGCCCACACCCAGCATAAATACTCCGACAATCACACTAGAGATCACATAGCTCAAGGCGATTGTAACTGCACCCTGCTTAAGCAGCTGAAAAGTTTCTAGCCCAAAACTGGAAAAAGTCGTAAAGCCGCCCAAGATGCCTACCATCAAAAATAACCGTGCTTCAGTTTGCAGGAAACTGTATTTCTGGCTAAAGGCAAAGAAAATCCCGGCACACATACAGCCTATAATATTGATCCACCAGGTCGGCCACGGAAATAGCATCTGTGGCTTGGCAATCAACATTCCTGTTCCATAACGCAGTGTTGCCCCAATCGCGCCTCCCATTGCCACCAAAAGCCAGTTCATGTTTACTCCGTCTTTATTCGATCTTAAATCTTTCGTCAGCCACCATGTGGGACGAGAATAATGAATAACATCATGCACCTAAAATTGCAGAATGAACATGGATCTTTGCCAAAAAATTGGTATATTCGACGCCATTCAAATTGATTTAAGTCTAGAGGGAATCCACATGGCTCAGGAATTACTGGCTCAATTGGCTGCGGGCGAAGCTAAGTTTGCAGATGTGATTGCATATATCGATGCACGCTATACTCATACACCAACTGCATTCAAAAATGG
This sequence comes from Acinetobacter sp. CAU_H_60, assembly GCF_058599385.1. NCBI lineage: Bacteria > Pseudomonadati > Pseudomonadota > Gammaproteobacteria > Moraxellales > Moraxellaceae > Acinetobacter > Acinetobacter sp. CAU_H_60. Next base: position 2,663,702 of record NZ_CM178653.1, read on the forward strand.
TCAACAGGCCAATGCTGCCACTGAAAACCAAGGCAGTGCCAAAGTATTTTCATTTGCCAAATTGAATGGTCTGGATCAGGCACAAACCTTGAGCCTGTTTGCAGAACACTATGCGGCTGTACTGGCCACACCAGAAGCAACAGATCACCAGAATATCCGCCAGTTCATGCAAAATGGCTGGGATAGCATTGAGTTTGAAGGTGAAGCACTGGCTGCCAAATAAGTTATTCTGCCAAATAAAAAACCGCCTATTTCTGGCGGTTTTTTATATCAAACTAACAAAACAAGATGACATTCGTATTTAAGATTAAAATTATTTTTGGAGAAGTAGTTCAATTTAAAAATGAAAAACAATAAGGTTTAAAATAAATTAAATATCAAGAAAGTCAAACCACTCAGAAGCACTCCAAACGCCCTTTTCAGAAAGCTCTAAGTTTTCCAGTGTTAACCTTTACCTACTTTCTCAATCCACTTGATTGAGCTGACCCGAAACACCTCACAAGCACCATCACCGGTATCGGTTGGGGTTAAAGAAGATTTCCAGACAAGGTCTTTATCACGTACTTCCACCAGCTCACCTTGCAAACGCACCAGATCACCACGTTTCACCTGTTTAATCGCTTTGGCAATTTGTGGATTGGCAGGGATGATGTGCATATTGGATACCATCTGTTTGGCCTGTTCAATGGGCACTGGTACGCGATCCATTTTCCAGTTCAGGTAACGGTTATACTGATTGACTGTAATGTGCCGGGCAATTTCAGGTTGTGCAAACAACCCCCAACTCACCGCATAATCGATCGGAGAGAACTTAGCCTGCTCGTCGTCGGTATAAATTTTTGATCCCAGAATGCGGAAATCACCTTTAAACGGCTGCAAGACTGAAATAGATTGGTCTTTGGCCATCGGTGGCAGCCCTTTGGCAACATTATGGTCTACAGAAGTGTGACCATAAAGCGGCAGAAAAAGACTGGCCGCCAAAGCATAGTATCGAAGATGTTTGAACATAATTCTGTCTTTATTCCATCAAATTTTTTTCAAGAATATCTTGTTTGATAGTACGATTTTTTTAATGAATAAATAGTTGAAATTAGTAACAAGTTGATCAATTTTGGTGAGTGGAGGGCTTTAGCTAACCCTGTTATTTTCAGTTAATCTAAGCCTGTCTAAGAATCATTTGAATGCGACCATGCTGTATAAATTCTATCAACAACATATTTTTCCGCATCTGCTGAATCAGGTCATGCAGACCCCATCCCTGATGAATTTACGCCGTGAATTATTGTTGCCTATTACAGGTGAAGTCCTAGAAATTGGCTTCGGTACAGGATTGAATCTGCCTTTTTATCAGGCCGTCGATAGAGTCTATGCGCTGGAACCTAACCTGGACATTTTTAAACTGGCTGAGCAGCGCATCAGTCAAAGCCCTTTTGCAGTCGAACAGATTCAGGCCCGTGCAGAAGCTCTGCCTTTCGCAGAAAATAGTCTGGAAAATATCGTATCAACCTGGACCTTATGCAGTATTCCGGATCTGCACCAAAGTCTGCATGAAATTTACCGGGTTCTGAAGCCAGGCGGTCATTTTCATCTGGTTGAGCATGTATTAAACCGAGAGCATCTCAACATTCAGCGCTTGCAGCATTTACTCACCCCGATCCAGAAGAAAGTGGCAGATGGCTGTCATCTTAACCGGGATATTGAAACCGCTCTTTTAGAGGCTGGGTTTGAACTGGATGAAGTTCATTATATCGATGCAGAAGGTATTCCAAAGATTGGTCAGCGTATGCTGCTGGCACGAGCACATAAACCGCTTTAATCCAGCACTTTTAAATCAGTTATTCTAAACAGCCGGCATTGGGCTGATCTTGGATTGCCTATTCCAACCTGAAATTCTTGCTGGCTGGTCGCTGATTTGACCTGTACCCAGTCGCCTTGCAGCCAGATCCACTGATCTGCTTTTAAATGGCGAACCTTATTGGCAACAGCTTCGCTGGCGGCAATCACACTCAGGTTCAGCAAATGAGGTTGAATGTTCGCAGGATTGGCCTGTGCGTCTGTAGCGGTCATATTAAAACAACGCCTGTCCTGCTCAAGCTTGAATGGTTTAAATATAGCACTGGATACTTCCGTTGCGGCCAGTAACAGATCAATATTGCTGACATAGGCCAGATCATTAAAACTTCCCACCACCGGACTGGCTGGATGAATGGTACGGCGCTCAGGCCCATAATACTGTTTAGCCAGTATGCGATATTCAGCCTGATGCGGCTCAATCGATTCTACCTGAAAATTTTTGAGTACTCCGGCCTGCTCCAGATTCGGAATCGCCCGAAAGTATTCCGACCAGATCCATAGTCCAAGCGCAAACAGTGCTGCGGCAATAATCAGTTTATCCATAGTGTAGCGTTGAAGCTTGCTGTCCTTCAGTCTTCAAAATCAATCCGGATAGTCTCAAAACGTACCCGCCCTTCCTGAATGGCTTGAGCAATTGCCATCTGGCCTTTGGTCAGACGTGCACCACCACTTTTAATATCAATCAACACCACTTCAATATCTTCAGCCAGCCCCTCACCGTCACGAAAATCGGTATAGCCATCAAAGACCACATAATCCACCGGATCACCTAAAAATTTGGCATCACTAGGCAGATATTGAAACTCTGGCATGATCGGTGCCAACTGCTCGGCCATTTTGCCTTTGAGTACCGCACGACTGGTATTCACACTGCGTTTTTGTGCAGCAACTAAAGCTTGCTGATGTTCCAGCTCCAGCTCGGCAATATATTGTTCATATTCTGCTTTAATTCGACCATTTCGCGTCTGGCCCAGAATCAGGGTAGTTAAAACTACTCCAATACAGGCACCAATCAGCATGGCCATTCCAATGGACATTCAATCTTCCTAATCTGCTTTATTTTGCTGCCTACCTTCGACTGAAGTTGAAAGGGTCTGCCATCCAGTAAGCCTGCAAAGAATGATATGCTAGGCGGGAGCAGAATTAAATCATCCCGGGTCATGAAAACTATTTTAGTTGCAAATCAGAAAGGTGGCTGTGGTAAAACCATTACTGCAATTAGCCTGGCAGCTGCCCTGGCACAAAAGGGTTATAAAGTTGCTCTGGCTGATGCGGACAGCCAGAAATCGACCTTGCAATGGCTGAAACATCGCCCAAAAGATGCCGCACCGATTCAGAGTCTGGACTGGCGAAATGCCAAATCGATTGGAGATGCGCCTAAAAACTTGGAATATCTGATTATCGATGCACCCGGAGCGCTGAATGAAGATCATGCTGAACAGCTAATTAGTGAAGCAGATGCCATCATTACCCCGCTGCAGCCTTCATTTTTTGATATTGATTCTACGCGCCGTTTTCTCAAGCATTTGCATGATATTAAACGTATCCGTAAAGGCAAGGTTGAAATTCTGCTCCTCGCTAACCGCACCAAACCTAATGCAGCCAGCAATCAGGACATTCAGCAGTTTTTCAATAAAATTGATCAGCAACCGGTCGCCTGGATTTCTGAACGTGCGCCTTATAGCCGGCTGGCCATGCAAGGCCTGTCTATTTTTGATAAACAGCAGAAGATGTACCGGGAATTACAGGATCAATGGCAACCTTTATTGAATGCCATTATTGACGATCCAAGCCAATGGTTCTAGTTCTGTTATTTTTAGCCTCTTCTTTTTATTCTTGGGAAAATAATCGTACTACTTCCTGCACTATCGTTTTCGATCGCTTTTTTTTCAGTTAATATGCCTGACACAACCTAAAAAAATGAGCTTCTAAATTCAGTGCAACAGTACGCGCCTACACTACAAAAAGTCTTATTATTTGGACTGTTTTTCATTCTGATTTTTTTGAGTTTTCACATACTCAAGTATTTCATCATTCCTGTAGTTTGGGCAGCCATTATTGCGTACATGACTTGGCCGCTGTATCAGTCGATCTTAAGAATGAGTGGCAATCGGCCGACGCTGAGCGCGACTATAATGATTCTGGGTGTAATTCTGGTATTTGGTCTGCCTTTTATCTTTGCCATTTTTATGCTGCAACACGAAGGCCGGAATCTGTATTTTGAATTACAAAAACAGGTATTCTCAGGTCATCTTAGTGTTCCTGATTTTATTCGCGGCCTGCCACTTGTGGGTAAGGAAATTACCCGTACCCTGAATGAGATAAATGCCGATCCAAATAGCATTGCACAGACCATTTCCGTCTGGATTCAGGGTCATCTGAATTACGGTAAAGTTGTGCTGAATGAAATCAGTAAAAATGTCTTCAAGCTGTGTTTTGCCGTACTGTCGTTATTCTTCTTCTATCGCGATGGCCATACCATTCTGAATCAGGTGCGTAAAGCCTTTGAGATGGTAGTCGGTCCACGTATTCATCATTATCTGGCGACAATTTCAGATACCACACGTGCGGTGGTCTATGGCGTAGGCTTAACAGCAATTGCCCAGTCTTTGCTGGCAGGTATCAGCTACTTTGTGGCTGGCGTACCGAACCCGATGGTACTGACCATTATCACCTTTATCTTTGCTTTAATCCCTTTTGGCCCTCCGGTTGCTTATGGTGCAGTTTCGCTATGGCTGTTCTCGCAAGGACAGACTATTGAAGCCGTTGGCGTCATGGTCTGGGGTGTCTGTATTGTGAGTACAGCGGATAACGTGATTCGTCCACTGGTCATTTCAGGCGCAACACAAATTCCATTCTTGCTGATCATGTTTGGTGTCTTGGGTGGCATTTCCAGTTTTGGTCTGGTCGGTGTCTTTATTGGACCAGTGATTCTGGCGGTACTACTGGCCATCTGGCGTGAATGGCTGCATGAAAGCAACCTGAACGAACCTTTGATGATGCCTAAAGCCACTATGGCGCATGAGGTTGAACCGAAGAAAAAATTCCGTCTGCGCCGTAACAAGGCACCGAAATCACAAGACTGACTGGCTTAAACAAATTAAAACATTTAAGTACTGATTTTCTATAGTGCTTTTGGTCTTGCTCTGTTTCAATAGATTCCGAAAAGCAGAATAAAGATCAAGGTGTGATAATTATGTCTTCATTATTTAAACTTACAGCTTTGTGCGCAGTCAGTGCAGCACTTTTTACCGGTTGCGCTTCAACCTCTACTTCGACTGAAAATGTTAAAACCGTGACCCTGAATGCAGTTTCTGCACAGGGCGTCGGTGAATCGATTGGTACCGTATTATTGAGTGACAGCCCGGCTGGCTTGGTGATTCGTACTAATCTGAAACAGCTTCCTGCGGGTGAGCGTGGTTTCCACATTCATGAAAATGGTTCATGTGCACCGGGTGAAAAAGATGGCAAACCAGGTGCTGCACTTGCTGCCGGCAGTCACTACAACCCGAATCAGGCACCTCATCATGGCACACCAGTGACGGGTCATTTGGGTGACTTACCAGCCCTTAAAGTAAACACTGATGGTACAGCACGTGTGACTCTGCTTGCGCCACGCCTGAAACTGGCAGATGTTCAGGGTCGTACCATCATGGTTCATGCAGGCGGTGATAACTATTCAGATGAACCGCAACCATTAGGCGGCGGCGGTGAACGTATTGCGTGCGGCGTGATCTGATTTATCACAGATTATTAGCATTCAAAAACGGGCTTCTTGCCCGTTTTTTAGTAGATATTTCTTTTGAAATTGGCGCTTAAATTGCATTCAAAACCGGCAGTCAAATACCACGGATCATATTCTTGTGAATAGCTCAGATTCCACGTTGCATCCTCTTCATCACATACTTAAAAAAGCCCTGTTGCCTTTTCAGTCCAGTGCCTTGATGACTTACTGTTTGCAGATGTTCATTGTGCTTTCAGGGACAACTTTTGGTCTAAAGCTTCTCGGCTATGAGGCCTTGATTGTTCCGGTCACTTTAGGGGCAATTGCCACTGCTCTGACCGATTTTGATGACCGTTTAAGTTTAAGGCTGCGCAATCTGGGGCTGGTCATGTTGCTGTTTTTTGCAGTCAGTAGCATGCTGGAATTTCTGCACTCCTATAAAGTCTGGTTTGCACTGTGGTTATCACTTTCTAGTGCCGTATTTATCTTAATGGGGGCTTTGGGACAGCGTTATGCCACTATTTCTTTTGGCACTGTATTGCTGTCCATTTACACCATGTTTGGCTTGGGAGAATATGGACACTGGTATGAGCAGCCGCTGTATTTTGTAGTTGGTGTGCTGTGGTATGGCCTGACTTCGATTCTGTTTTACCTGATTCGTCCAACTTTACAGGTTCAGGAAAATCTGTCCATCAACCTGCAACAGATGGCGGAGCTGCTATCGACCAAAGCCAAATTATTTGATCCTGATAATCAGAATAATGTTGAGCCGCTGCTCTATGAGCTTTCCTTAAAAAATACCCAAGTCATTGAAAGCTTTAATCGTACCAAAGATTCTTTACTGACCCGACTCAAAGCCTCACGTCCGAATCATAAAACTATTTACTGGCTGAATCTTTATTTTCTGACTCAAGATATCCATGAGCAGGCGACTGCCAACTATCTGCATTATGAGCAGATTCACCAGCATTTTAGCCGTACCGATCTGATCTTTCGGATTCAGAAAAATATTCACTTGCAGGCACTTGCTTGCCAGCAATTGGCTGCATGTGTACTACGCAACGAAACTTATCAGCTTCCTGAACAGCATCAGCGGGCGCTTCAAGCATTAGAAGCCTCTATGCAGGACTGGATTGCGCAGCACCCCCAGAATATTGAAGTGAAAAACTTACAGCTCATTCTGAGCAATCTGCTGAGTGTGCATGAACAGCTGCAACATTTGCAGGATGGACAAGCCATTTACCGTCCGGATTATCCAAAGCATTTTGATGATTCCAGCCTGTTTGATGATGATCTGCGTGGACCTGCTGATTTCTGGCTGAAATTAAAACCCCATTTGGGACCGCAATCGGCGCTGTTTCGTCATGCGGTACGGATCGCTTTGGTCTTTCTGGTCGGCTATGCAATTTCTCTATTGCCCTTTGCCAAAAATGGCTACTGGATATTGCTGACCAGTCTGTTTGTCTGCCAGATCAGTTATTTCGCCACTAAAAGCCGTTTAAAACTACGGACTTTGGGTACATTGCTCGGCGTCATTCTGGGTATTCCAATCCTGTATTTTGTGCCAAGTATTGAAGGTCAGTTGCTGCTTACTGTGATTTTCGGTGTCGGCTTTTTCTATTTGCGCTCCAAGAAATATGCTATGGCCACGCTGATGGCGACCTTGGTGGTACTGCTGATTTTTAATCTGAAAGGCGCTGGCTATGCAGTCATTCTGCCGAGAATTATCGATACCCTGATTGGCTGTCTGATCGCCTGGCTGGCGGTCAGCTGCATCTGGCCAGACTGGAATTTCCGTAATATTTCCAGCAACATCAAAAAATCTTCCCAAGCGACGTTAAATTATTTACTGGCTATTCTGGAGCAATATCAACACGGCAAAAATAATAGCATTGCTTACCGGACAGCACGTCGTTTGGCCCACAATGCCCAGATTGACCTTTCCAATATGATTTCCAGTCTAAGTACCGAACCGAATCCAGATCCGGTGCTGATTCGCAATGCCTTCCGTTATCTGGTTTATAGCCACAGTCAGCTCAGTTATATTTCCGCATTGGGTAGCCATCGTGAACAGGTATCTGATCCGCAAATTCTGCAACTGCTTTCTGCCTGTCAGCAGACCTTAACCTCTGCCCTATCAAATCCTGAAAATGTACCGCAGCAGGACATTCAAGGCCAATTGGCAGAAATCCGGCAACTGAGTCAGCAGGAACATATTTCCACCCACCTGCTGCTAGTACTTAAACAGATCAGTCTTTTACTGGAAACCTTGCCTGAATTATTGTCTCTAAGACAGCAATTACTGGCAGTTGAAATCAAATAACCAAGCAGAGCACTAGGATATAAGTATTTAAAATAATTCATTTTATTCTATAAATTTCATTTTGCTTAAATCGGCAGATTGGGTACACTCAAGCCTGACTGAATAGAACATAGAAGAGTGAGTGCGCGTGAATATTAAAACTTTACGTCTGGTTGGACTGCTTGAAGGTATTTCATTTCTGCTGCTGTTATTTATTGCAATGCCGGTCAAGTACATGATGGATAATCCGATTCTGGTGAAATATATCGGCATGGGTCATGGCGTTCTTTTCGTACTTTTTCTTGTAGTGTTATTTGCAGTATGCGAAAAACAGAAATGGTCTCTGAGTATGTTTATTCTGGGCTTGATCGCTTCGATTCTGCCATTTGGACCATTTATCTTTGATATGAAATTAAAAAAGTTAGAGCAGCCGGCTAAAGCTTAACTTTTGGATTCTAATCATTATTAAATCAATAATGGACGTTCCCTCGCCTTTTAGAAGATGAGCAGCACTGCTGCGCAAGGGTGAGGTTATTTTATTAATATTTCCCTCTCTCTAACTTTCTCCCATAGGGAGAGAGAACATTCAATACTTTTATTTGAGGTACATAAAGTAAATAGCTTCATTTGATTAAACATTTAAAAGGCAGGAGCTTTAAAACTCCCCTCGCCCTTTCCTTTCTTGCATCACCTGTTTCAGCTGCATACGCGGCAAGCTAAACCACAGCGCAATTAAAATAAACGAGGCACCGCAATAAGCCCAAAGATCAAAAGCTTCATAAGCAATTCTGACCACTTCAATCACGATAAAGAAACTCAGCATCATCAAGATAGATACCGTTGCCGCAACCGTGCCTTTAGACACTTCAGATGACATCAAGGCAAAACGGTACAATACCGAAAAGCTGATCCCCTCTCCCAGACTGATGCAAGTGGTACCGATAATCAGGCAATGCAGAAAATAATCCGGAATCAGCATTCCCACTAAAAGCAAAATGGTTCCAAACAACATCAATGGCACACCCAGCATCACTGTTTTACCAAGCGGTATCTTATCGATAATTTTCAGCAGAATGATATTACCCAGAATCAGGCCACCCAATACCGGAAACTGAGCCAGGCCATATTGCATGCTGCTCAAGCCTAGTTCTTCAACCAGAATCACGGGAGATAAGGCAATCCATAGCATCAATGGCAAGCTCACCAGTGGCAATGCCATAGTCATGACCACAAAACGCTTATTTTTCAGGACCTGCTTAAAGTCATCGATAATATAGCTGAGTGGCTGTTTGGGAATACTGATATTTGGATTCGGCATTTTCGCTTTTAGTCCAAACCAGCTCAAAAATGCCAGACAGGCGATGCCGATAAAACCCCAGTGCCATGAGACATGGTCAATCATAAAGGCGCCGACCACTGGCCCTAAAAGTGGTGCCAGTAAGGAAACATTGGCCATAAGTGCCATCACTTTAATGGCATCGCGTTCTTCAAAATTTTCCTGAATCGCGGCATACCCCACAGCAGCAATAAAGGACAAGCCAAAACCCTGTAAAAAGCGCAGGAACAGAAAGCTTTGAATATTCGGTGTGAGTAAAATCGCCAGACAGCAGATCACAAAAAATGCCACGCCACCGAGCAAGACTTTTTTACGGCCTAAACGGTCCGATAAGGGTCCTAAAATTGCGGCAACAAATGCTCCACCTAGCAGGAAAAAGGACATGGAAGATGGTGCCCAGGAACTGCTCACGCCAAAATCACGGGTAATGGCTAACATGGCCGGCTGGATCAGGTCATTACAGATATAGACGGAGAATTCAAACAGAACCAGTGCCAGTGGGAACATCAGTGTGGCACGGGTCAGTTTGTGGGTTTGGGCATTTTGCATGGGAGTTGTTATTGCCAGTCTATCTGTTAATAGCAGACCGAACTTTATCTAAAATAGAGAAGAATAATTTTAGCAGAGTACTATTTTTAAATCCGTTCTCTTTTTGAATGGTCTAATCAAAATATTATATTTTCTCTTTCTGAATTAACCTCAAATCATCCGGTTCATAAGCACGAGTGAAAAACTAAAAAATTTATAGCTCTTCCAAGTTAATTCAATAAAGATTATATATATTTTATATACTTATGATAATTAATTAAATTATACAGTATTCCAGTCTTGAAACCATTTTTCTTTTCTAGAATCTTCAAAAGGAAGAAGTTGTTCTACTAACTCTATAATCAGTTGATCAATATCTTTTGCTATCGAATATCCTAAAGTTATTTTAGAAATACTCCCACTTTTTAATTGGTCACTACAGTCCAATCTAGAGTAATGATAGTTGGCCCTATCCGTAATAAATTTATCAATATAATCAATATGCCCTTCTGCTGAAAAATGGTCTTGAGGAAAAAACCTTACCAAACTTAACCAACAGAATCTTAAGAACCATATTAAATCTTCATTACCTTTTCATCATATTAAGCGTGATACCACTATCCCAATTGACATGACAATTTAAATAGACTTCTCTTTTCAGATCAGGTAAAGAAAAAATAAAAATTTTATCTGCCCCTAGCTCATTATCTTTCTCACGATACAATAATTTTTCTCGTAGGATTTTTTCTGATTTTATTTTATCGCAGTTAGTATAAAACCTATTTAAGTAGAATAGTGAGAGTGAAGCTAAAAATCCCCCAATAACACCAATTGTGGCGGCTAATATATTTGAGTCCATTAACTTCCCTTTTCTAAAACAAAAAAGCGCATCAATAAGATACGCTTTTAACGAAGTTTTGTTTAAAGATCAAACATTATTATGGACAGACTGCTTTCTGGAAAGTTTTGGTATTTGAACCGCGTACACACTGATAGAGCTTTTCAGTATTGTTCATTTTCCAGTTTTTCTCTTCTTTTCTAAAATGATAAATGGTTTGAATCGATCTCACCGAATCATCCATCAAACCTGTTTCAGTCACTTTTACCTGTCCAACCGTTGGTGACTCAACACGATTAAAGAACTGACGTATCTCGACTGTTGCCAGTTCTTCACGCAGGTCAGGCCTCATCTTAAGCACCTGATCCAAAGGTGTATCTGAAGAAGACTGCACTTTTGCAATCACTTTCTGGGTGGTTGTACAACCTGATGTCATCACACCCAGACCTAAAATTGTAACCGCCAATAACCGTAACATATTGTTTAACCCAGATTATCTTTATTATGCAGAAATTATCATGCCGGGCTTTTCAGCTTAACGCTATTTAGACTCTGTAAGTCCAGTTACAGAGTAATAAAAAAAGCGCACCTTTCGATGCGCTTTTGTAAATCTATTCTGATTAAAGATCGAATAGTTTGCCTGGGTTCATGATGCCATTTGGATCGAACACTTTTTTCAGTGCTTTCATATATTCGATTTCTTCAGCGGAACGAGTGTATTCAAGATAAGGTTTCTTGGTCATACCTACGCCGTGTTCTGCAGAAATTGAACCATCGTATTTTTTCACAGTATCAAATACGTACTTGTTCACGACTTGGCATTTTGCAAAGAATTCATCTTTGGTCAGGTCAGCCGGTTTCAGGATATTCAAGTGCAGGTTACCGTCACCGATATGACCGAACCAGCAGATTTCGAAATCTGGGTAGTTTTCATTCACGATCGCATCGATTTCTTTAATAAAAGCTGGTACGTGAGTGATCAGTACAGAGATGTCATTTTTGTACGGAATGAATGGAGCGATCGACTCAGAGATGTCTTCACGCAGACGCCATAAGCTATGTACTTGCTCAAGACTTTGGCTCATCACGCCATCCAGCACCCAACCCTGTTCCATACAGTGCTCGAAGATTTCCATCGCCTTGTCCATAATCGGCTCAAACGGCGCTTCAAATTCAAGCAATACATAGAATGGACATTCAGTTTCAAATGGACGCTGTACGTGACCATTGGCCAATACTTTTTGCATCGCCAGCTCACCGAAGAACTCGAATGCAGTCAGGTCGATTTTTGCCTGGAAGGCATGCAATACTGGCATGATCGCATCAAAATCAGGTACACCCAGTACCAGCACTTGCAGGTCGTGTGGCTGACGCTCAAGTTTGATTTCTGCTTCAGTGACTAAACCTAAAGTACCTTCACCACCGATGAACAGGTGTTGTAGTGCATAACCAGTCGCGTTCTTGATCATACCCTTGTTTAGACGCAGTACATCACCTTTACCAGTCACCACAGTCAGGCCAAGCACCCAGTTACGGGTCATGCCGTATTTGATCACTTTAATCCCGCCAGCATTGGTCCCGATGTTTCCACCGATCTGGCTTGAACCAGAAGAGGCAAAATCAACCGGGTAATACATGCCCTGCTCTTCAGCATAGTTTTGCAGCTGTTCAGTCACCACACCTGCCTGTACGCGCACCATACGGTCTGCCGGGAAGAATTCCAGAATCTGGTTCATCTTGTCCATGCTTACCACAATCTCGCCATTCGCAGCGACAGCACCTGCAGAAAGACCAGTACGACCACCTGATGGAGTCACTGCAACATTGAACTGATTGGCAAGCTTCACAATTGCTTGAACCTGTTCAGTCGAAGATGGGAAAACGATGACCGATGGGTTTGGATCAAAGTGTTTGGTATGATCACGACCCCAATTCTGGAGGCTGTCCGCATCAGTTTTAATACGGTTTTCACCCACAATTGCAGTCAATTGGGTCAATAACTCTGGGGTTAAAGCGACTGGAGCATTCATCGTTTGCAGACCTAGCATGAATTAAACAAGAGAGACCTCGCCAGTTTATTTGTATATTTTTCAGGCATTAAAACCTGTATACAAAGCAGGCGAAACATGATGATTAAAGCACCAAAACTGGCAGCTTAAACAGCATGGCGCAATATTATAAGCTATTTTTGGGGCTTTCCCTTAAAAAATGACAATTTTGATAATATACCTTTGAAAATGATAGTTTAATTCAACCAGTTCTATCATTTTCACTACTATCACTTGCAAAAATAGCTGATATTGTAGTCATCAAGGAAATGTATAACCGCCCCATTCCTGTGCTATTATACGGCGACTAAATTTGGCCTTTGTAGCGGAGCCGTAATGAGCCAACATCTATCTCTACCTAAAGATAAAATCCGTTTTCTATTGTTAGAAGGCGTTCACCAGAACGCAATCGACACATTGAATGCAGCTGGATATACCAATATCGACTATCGCAAAACAGCGCTTGAGGGTGAAGCACTGAAAGAAGCGATTAAAGATGCACACTTCATTGGTATCCGTTCCCGTACTCAGCTCACTGAAGAAGTGTTTGAAGCTGCGAACAAACTGATCGCGGTAGGCTGTTTCTGTATCGGTACCAACCAGGTGAACCTGGATGCAGCAATGCGTCGCGGTATTCCGGTATTCAACGCACCGTATTCAAATACACGTTCGGTTGCTGAACTTGTACTTGCTGAAGCGATTCTTCTGCTTCGCCGTGTACCTGAAAAATCTACAGATACACATGCAGGCGGCTGGAACAAATCTGCTGTAGGTTCGTTCGAAACTCGTGGTAAGACTTTAGGTATCGTTGGTTACGGTTCAATTGGTTCACAACTTTCTGTCCTTGCTGAAAGCCTGGGTATGAAAGTGATCTATTTCGACACAGTGACTAAATTACCATTGGGTAATGCACGTCAGGTCGGCACAATGGGCGAACTTCTTGCAAATGCTGATGTTGTTTCTATTCACGTTCCTGATGTTCCGTCTACACGTAACTTCATGACCAAAGAACAATTCGCGCAAATGAAAGAAGGCTCTATCTTCATCAATGCGGCACGTGGTACATGTGTGGTGATCGAAGATCTGGCTGAAGCATTGAAATCTGGCCATCTTGCGGGTGCTGCGGTTGACGTATTCCCTAAAGAGCCTAAAGCGAACGGTGAAGAATTCGTTTCTCCATTACGTAACATTCCAAATGTGATCCTGACTCCACACGTGGGCGGTTCTACTATGGAAGCTCAGGCGAACATCGGTCTGGAAGTTGCTGAGAAATTTGTAGCTTATTCAGATAAAGGTATGACGCTTTCTGCGGTGAACTTCCCAGAAATCGCGCTTCCATTAACCGAAGGCAAACACCGTCTGCTTCACATCCACAAAAACATCCCGGGTGTACTGTCTAAGATCAACAACCTGTTTGCTGAACACGGTATCAACATCTCTGGTCAGACTTTAATGACCAAAGGCGATGTGGGTTACCTGGTGATGGATGTAGACGCAACTGCATCTCAAGAAGCACTCGATACTTTACACAATCTTGAAGGTACAATCCGCGTTCGCGTATTGTTCTAATTCAGGTTTTTAAAAAGCCACAGTCTTCGGGCTGTGGTTTTTTTATTGCTTAAAGGTTTTTATTTTAAGCCTTACTCAGCTGATGCTGCTCTTCCGCTCTTCGAGAAATCGAAACAAATTTAGTCATGCCAAATCTTAAAATTGCACCTATGGTGCAAGCGCCGCTGATTCTGCTGATCGCGATGATCAGCATGCAGAGCAGCGGCTCCTTTGCCAAATATCTGTTTGGCCAGTTCCCGATCTTGACCGTTTCCGCAATGCGCCTACTTCTTGGTGCATTAATTTTGGCGCTCATTTTTAAAATCTGGCAGATCAATTTCCGCCAGGTCAAATGGCCAGCCATTATCAGTTATGGCTTGGCATTAGCTGGCATGAATATGCTGTTTTATCTGGCAATTGACCGATTGCCGATTGGAATCGCAGTCTCTTTTGAATTTATTGGCCCCTTAAGTGTTGCCCTGTTTTATGCCCGGCAGAAATTTGATTTTATTTGGGTGGGATTGGCCATTCTGGGGCTGGTTCTGTTGTTTCCCTTTGATCAGGCTGCACAACCGCTTGACCCGATGGGCATCCTGTTTGCCTTAGGTGCAGGTTCCTGCTGGGCACTATATATCGTGGCCGGACAAAAGCCTTCGGGTGTATCAGGAAATCATACCGTGTGTCTGGGCATGTTTGTGGGCATGCTGGTGCTGATGCCGATTGCCCTATTTGCGGGAATGCCTGCTCATGTGTTTGAGCCAAGCAGCCTCATGTATTTTGTTATTTTGGCTGCACTTGCCAGTGCCTTACCCTTTAGCTTGGAAATGATTGCACTGCGTAATTTAACTGCTTTGAGTTTTGGCACCTTGATGAGCCTAGAACCTGCGGTTGCAGCACTCTCCGGTTTTGTATTCTTAGGCGAGACTTTATTGTGGACACAATGGCTGGCGCTGGCCACTATTATCAGTGCATCGATTGGCTGTACGGTGACGACACAAAGAAGAAAGTATTAAATAAAAAAGGCGCTCAAGCGCCTTTTTTAAGATGATTGATTTAATTTTAGCGTGGCGTTGCATCCTTAATAGCTGTATTTAATGCTGTAGCTGCTGTCACATTATAGCCATCACATGCCGAAGCAAGATGGTCATACAGGTAATCTGTCCATTTGAGCATTAGAGGAGTTGCACCCTCTTCCCTTAAATTGTCCAAGGCAGCTTTTCTTGCTTGAGCAATATAATCGGCATGATCAATATGCTCTCCATGTTCCGAGAAAGTACTGGAATAAATTTCACCCTGATATTCGATCGCCCCAAAGTATTTATAATATTGCTGAGCATCGTCTTTATATTCGGCTTTTTTAAATTTCAGGTTAGCCATCGTGCCATCTAAAATGGTTTTCGCCATCTCTTGAACAGACTCGCCTGTCTGCCATTCAGACAGTGTACGATAGCCAGTTTTGATATCCGGATCAAATTCAATAAATTCTTCCTCCGGATGCTCAGCCAGAATACGGAAACATTTAGATCCGTTCGGGAAAGTACGTGCCTTCTGCAAACCGACAAAATTGGTAGCAAACTGATTGTAATATTTACGTTCAGCATCCGTGGTATCAGTATCAAAGAAAACTCTGGTCTCGGTATCGTCATACATCTTCACGACAGCAATATTGGTACGTTCAGTTAATGCTTTACCTGACAGGTCATACCACTCCAGGTGTCGATGATTGCTGATGTTATTTTCCGGAATAGTGACGGGACGACTGGTAAATTGTTCAGAAGTATTTTCCAGTACTTTTTCCAGTTTATAACCTAATGCTGTACGGGCACGATCTGCAGGGAATACGCCTTTTTCTGTGACATAAATTGGGAAGGTCATATCTTCATCAAGATCATATTCAGTATCAACAGTCCGGTTATCATCTGCATACAAGATGCCGTCAGCGATTTTATTTTTATGACTGGCCAATAGAAGCTTTTCCGACTCCATATCTGAAGCATCAATATTCGGCAGGTTGAACTGATAGGTATAGAATTCAGAAATCGTATCTGATGTTCCATCACCATTATCCGGGGTTCCAGGATTGGTTGGGGTTGGTTGACCTGCGACTGGCTCGTTATTATCAGAATCAGAGCCACCACATGCAGTCAGCATAAGGCTCAAGACAGCACAAGAGAGTAATCTTAATTTCATTATTATCTACCTTATTATTTTTTCATCGTTTTATTTTTCATTGTTATTTTAAAGTTGACCCAAATCATGAGGTCTAAGCCATTTTAATAAATATAAAATTAAGATCAAATTAAAAATTGATTAATTTGTAACCACAATCTCATCAATAATTCATTTTGAATTTAATTTTTCTGGCATAGGATGAAATCAAAAATTTAAATTCACTGATCCAAAATCTGCTTCGCATTCACAAAATATTCGTCTGCCCTACTCATCAAAAATTAACCAGTTTGATATACTTCCGCTTTCTTCTGTATCTCGATTATACCCTTCTGGTATAAGTAGTTTCTCCCATGCCAAACGTCCAACTTCTTGCTGTGTTGTACATGGTTCTCTCCATGACTTCATACCAGATCAGTGCATCCTTCGCCAAGCAACTTTTCCTGGTGCTTGACCCGATCACCGTCACTATTTTAAGACTCTGCTTTGCCGCCATTATTGTCTGTGTTATGTTCCGTTCCTGGAAAATTATCCGACGTTTACACTTCCTGAAATGGCGGGATCTGCTCTGCTATAGTGCTTCTCTGGGCATCATGAATATCCTGTTCTATATGTCGCTCGGGAAACTTCCTCAAGGCATTGCAGTCGGACTGGAATTTATTGGTCCGCTAGGACTAGCGTTAATCTCAATTCAGAACCGCAAGGACTATGTCTGGGTGTTACTGGCAATTTTAGGTATCGTGCTGATGGTGCCATGGGGGGAAGCCAATAGCAGTAACTTTGATCTGTTTGGTGCAGCCTGCGCCCTAGGGGCTGGCCTCTGCTGGGCGCTGTATATCTATTTTGGGCAACGCGTGGTACAGCAAAATATCGGGATGCATGCACTGACGATTGCCATCAGTATTTCAGCCCTGTGTTTGCTACCAATCGGACTGTATAACAATGCTCCTGCGCTCGTTGATACCCAATATTGGGGCAAGGCCATTACCATTGCAGTTCTGGCAACCGCCATTCCTTATGCGCTGGATTTAAAAGCGCTCCAGCACTTGAATAAAACCAGTTACGGCACGCTTTCCAGTCTGTCTCCAGCTCTGGCAGCACTGGTAGGTTTTATCTTGCTGGGTGAAAAAATTACGCTACTTCAAACGATAGCACTGGTTTGTATTATGCTGGCTTCAGTTGGCGTGACCATGCGGGAAGCACGGCAGCAATATAAAACCCGGAAAATAGAAAGCTGAATAAATAAAAAAGATGGCACTTTGACCATCTTTTTTTGTTATGAAAATTTGAATTTAAATAAATTTAAATATTAGCTTTTAACCAGCATGTCTTTTTTCATTTTTTTATAACGCTGATATTCAGTTTTGTACTGATCCGCTAGAGCCTGCTTTTGCTCATCTCCCAGAATTTTCCCGGCCTGCTGGAAGAAAGCATGCTCCTCTTCTTTCAAATGATGATGAACTTTATCTGACAGTCTCTTGGCAATTGCAATCCAGCTTGGGCTACTAAATTCAGTTTCAGTCAGTTCCTCAATCATTTCATCCATTTCATGATGTTCTGCCAAGGCGTGACGGGTAATGTTCAGGCCGGGATCTGTCATCATCAAGGGAATATAAAAGTAACGGTCTTCTGCCGTTTCATGCGCAAACAGTTCATTCTTCAGCTGCTTGAACAACTCACGACGTTCTGGCGAATCCCCCGAAGTTTGCAGTAATTTTTCTGCCAGATCACGCTGGATTTCATGACTTTCCCTTAATGCTTCAAAAATGGTGGTCATGTAATTTTTCTCCTGTTTTTGTCATGCCTTTGCTCCAGCATAGAGTGAAACCGGCAAATGGTCAGGAATATTTATAAGGCGAATTTGTATAAAAAACTTTAATATTGAGAATAGTTTACATCTATTTTTAGGCTAAAAACATCTGATAAGCCATACGGCAAATCAGCAAACTGACCAGGATCAGAAACAGAATCCGGATAAAACCGCTGCCATATTTAAAAGCCAGTTTAACTCCTAACAGCGAACCGCAAATATTCGCAGCTGCCATCATGGCACCGACTAGAAATAGCACATGACCTGTAGGAATAAAGAAACTCAGTGCCGCGAGATTAGTAGTGAAATTAGCAATTTTCGATAAAGCTGAGGCATGCAAGAAATCCACGCTCAGATAACGAATAAAGAAAAAGATAAAGAAACTGCCTGTCCCCGGGCCAAAAATTCCGTCATAAAAACCGATGGCCAGGCTGCCTAGTGCTGCCAGTATCAGCATCTTTTTATTCAGCTTTTGTTCGACATGTACCCGTCCGAATTGCTTTTTCATGAATGTATAGATTGCAATCACGATCAGCATGATCAGCACAAAAGGCTTGAGAATATCCACCGGAATCAAGGTGACACTGGCTGCTCCAATAAATGAGCTAATAAAGCTGCACAGCGCAATTACACCAAGTAAAACCCAGGGCAGTTTGACCTGTCTAAGATAGGAAAAGGCTGCCGATCCTGTACCAAAAATAGAGGCCAGTTTGTTAGTGCCAAATACCGTGGCGGGTTGCAACTGCGGCAGGCTACTCATAATTGCCGGGATCTGGATCAGACCACCACCACCGACGGCAGCGTCAATTGCTCCGGCCATAAAGGCAAAAAGCACCAGACTGAGGATAATCTCGATGTCCATTGTTATTCAACGCGCCTAGAGATTAAGAACACGTTTGGGTACCAGACGTTTTTTATCCGTGATTTCAGCCAGACCTAAGCATTTCTCGCCCTCAAAGACCAGCACCTGTGGCTCTGCCGGATGGTCGATATTACTTTCCATACCCCGACTAAAATATTCTGCACGGCCTTCCGGTGCCTGAATCTGCGGGAAATGTTGTACTGGTGCATAAGCTGGCAGTAATAGTGTTTCACGTTCTGCCTCAGTCAAGCTTTCCAGATATTCAATGGTATAGCTTGGAATAATATCAAAATGACCGGTTTGAATCCGGTGCAGATAAGTCAGATGACCATAGGTACCGAGAGCTTTGGCAATATCTTCGCCGAGTACCCGGATATAAGTGCCTTTAGAACAGGTCACATCCAGCGTAATACTATTTTCAGTAAAAGATAAAAGCTCAATTGCATAAATGGTAATTGGACGTGCTTCACGTTCGATCTCAATGCCCTTACGCGCCAGCTCGTACAGCGGACGGCCTTCTTTTTTCAGGGCTGAATACATCGGTGGCACTTGCTGGATCTCACCAACAAACTTGGCAATTGTCTCCTGAATCAACTCTTCATTCAGTTTAGGGACCGGTTTTTCCAGCAGAATCTCTCCTTCGACATCACCTGTCGTAGTGCTATGTCCCAGAAAAACTGTGGTCTGGTAACGTTTGGTTGAATCCAGCAGATAATGCGAAAACTTGGTCGCCTCACCCAGACAGATCGGTAAAAGACCGGAGGCCAAGGGATCTAGTGCACCAGTATGTCCAGCTTTTTGCGCACGATATAACCAGCGTACTTTTTGCAATGCAGCATTCGAGCTGATGCCTAGAGGCTTATTTAATAGAAATACACCGCTGATATGACGACGCTGAATTTTAGGAGATGAAGCTTTCATGGCAAAAAGTCAGACATTTTATAAATTGGCGCAATGGTAAAACCCCTGCCAATTATTTACAACTTTTCTACAGCATATAAGGTGCAATATCTCCTATCCTGCCGAATGCAAAATTTAAAATAATCCGATAATTAAAATAAAGGTGCATAGGATATGCAGAAATATAAACTATGGATCGTGATTGCGCTCATCGTATTGTGCTTGATTACCCTGATTCTATGGCTTGCTCCTAGGGATGAAGCACAGGCACGTGTCTCAGGCCCGCAATCCACCAATGAAAGCAGCGCTCAGCAGGCAGCAGCACTGGCCAATGGCCCCGTAAATAATATATTCCCGAGTCCAAGCCAGCAGGATACGGAAATTAATTGCCAGATGCAGATGGATGCCAGTAACCGTCTGATCGTTAATGAGCAGACCCGTAACTGTTTTGAATATTTTATTACCCAGTACGGGGAAAAAACCCTCGAACAGATCCAGCGAGATTTTAAAACTTATATTCAGCAAAATTATCAGGATTCTGCGCTCTCACAAGTTCTAGATCTTTGGGACCGTTATATCCAGTATCGTCAAGGTTTGGGAGAACTGACCCCACCTGCAGGTCTGGATCAGGAAGATCCAGCTTACTACCGCAGTATCTATGCCAGCACCCAGAATCTGCGTAAGCGCTTTTTCTCTGATTATGAAATTGAAGGACTGTTTGGCACTGAAGATACCTATCATGAATATACCTTAGACCGTATGGCAGTCATGGCGGATAAACAACTGAGCGAAGCAGAAAAAGCCCAGAAACTAAAAGAACTATTTGCACAGTTACCGCAGGATTGGCAAGAAAATCTGGAGCAGCTGAATAAACTGGAAGATCTGCGTAAACTTACGGCTGATATTAAAGCCCGAGGTGGTTCTGCGGAAGAAATCCGTCAGATGCGACTGAATCTGGTCGGTCCTGAAGCAACCCAACGTCTGGAAAAACTTGATGATGAACGTGCGAATTGGAAATCCAGTGTGACGCGTTACTTGGGCGAGCGCGATAACATCCTAAAAAGTGGCCTGAGTGAAAATGCCAAACAGCAGGCAGTTGATCAGTTGCGTCAGAAACATTTCCAGCGCCCTGAAGAACGGCTTCGTGTAGGTACATTTGAACAGGTACATGATCAGGGTGGGACCCTACCCTTTGCCAATTAATTTTCAGCTAAAATTGCTCATTGACGCCGTAGCTACACAGTACTGCTACGGCGTCGAATATCTTCTCCTATTCCCTTTCTTTTTGTCCCATCTCTTATATAAAAACAGTAACGCTGACCCTCTATTTTGAGAGTTTGACAGAGCCATTTCCCTCTGAAAGCCTTGATTTTCTTGGGCTGATTACTTTTTTTAACATTGTTATTTGTTTCTAACTATTTCAACCTAAACATTCATCAATCTTATATTTCAAGGAGTTAACAATAAAATACATACGTATATAAATTGCAAATTTATGGACTCATAAATGCTCATCGGGCATGGCCCGAAATGACATGGAATTGGCTCATCAGCATGAAAAAATGCTTCTGCTTCAAAATAATAATTTTTGCGCGTGATTGAAGATTAGGTCTGCACGATCGAGACATCCAACTTCAATATTTATCGTGCATCAATACTCCCGAGCAATGATTGCTTTTTATAACAATAAAATGAACAAAGGAACGGTTATGCGTACTTTTATTAAAACAACACAGATGCTGGCGCTTTCCTTGGCAGCAGGCCTCGGTTTTGGCTTTTCAACACAAACCCAGGCGGCAGCAAGTGCAGTTCAGGTCACTGAAAAAGCCAAATCAGACTATGCCAAAACCAAATATCCTATTCTGATGGTGCATGGCTGGCTAGGCTGGCAACGCATAGGTACTGATACCATTGGCTTAGATTACTGGTATCAGATTCTGCCGGATATGGCTCGTAATGGCTCTACCGTGTTTGCCGCCCAATTGTCGCCTGCCAATACCACGACCCACCGTGGTGAACAGCTCATTCATCAGGTCGATGAAGTGCTGGCAATTACAGGGAAGGAAAAAATCAATCTCATCGGTCACTCCCATGGTGGCCCGACTGTACTCTATGTGGCAGCGACTCGACCGCAGCAGATTGCATCCATTACGGGGGTTGCAGGCACCTATCATGGCTCTAAAGTGGCCGATGATATTCAGAACAATACTCTTACCCGCACTGCTTTTAATGTTCTCGGTGATTATATTATCGGGCCACTGATCGCACTGGGACAGTTCAAACCTGAACTGGAAATTGATTTCGATGCATCCATGAAATCCCTGACCCAAACTGGCTCCAGCTCTTTTAATACCAGCGTGGCCAAACAGATGGTGCAAGATGGTGTCTTAGCCTCCACAGAAAACTGTAATAAGAACCTGAAACCAAAAGACCGCAACGGTATCTATTATTATTCTTGGACCGGTGTGGCTCAAGCGACCAATGCACTGGACATCGATACCATCCTGATGCAGCTTGGCCCTTTATCTTATGGCAATAAAGACAATGATGGCATGGTCGCCCGTTGTAGTGCATTCATTGGTAAGGTGATTAATGACCAGTACAAGCTAAACCATACTGATCTGGCCAATATGATGTTTGGTCTTAAAGGCCTGTTTGCTCCAGATCCGGTGGCGATGTACCGTCAACATGCCAATCGTTTAAAACTTCAGAATCTCTAATTTTCATCGCCCTTATATCTACAAATATAAGGGCTTTTTTGTTATTTTCACTTGAAAAAACTAAGGAGATAAAAAACTCAAAACGCTTAATGGGTCGGCTTTTCAGCTGGCTATTCCCCACATTATGGCGAGGATCGCCTTAACACAACAACAAGAATGAGGAAATAATGATGAAATATGGAGTATTAACAGCAGGTCTGCTCATGGCAGCGACCTGTTTCACGGCTCATGCCTCCACTCAGGCCAGTCAGGTGACGGCGAAAGCCAGTTCACAATATGCCAAAACCAAATATCCGATTGTATTTTCACATGGTATGGCGGGTTTCATCCGGGTTGGCACTGACCAGTTTGGACTGGATTACTGGTATCAGATTTTACCTGATCTGGCCCGTAATGGTGCGAATGTCTGGGCAACACGGGTCTCCCCTTTTAACTCTTCTGAAATTCGCGGTGAACAGCTTTTGGAGCAGGTTAAGGAAATTGCCGCAATTACCGGAGCAGATAAAGTTAACCTAATCGGACACTCACATGGTGGCCCAACAATTCGTTATGTAGCAGGTTCGGAACCTAAACTAGTAGCTTCGTTGACCACAGTAGGCGCACCGCACAAAGGTTCACCAGTTGCAGATCTGATTCTAAAAGCTGAAGGGACTGCTATTGAAGCACCGCTGGTCGGCACAATAAATCTGGTTTCTAAAGCCATTACCTGGGCCCAAGGCCTGAACCCAAACTCTTATCCTCATGATTCACTTGCGGGTGGCAGCAGTTTAACGGCATTAGGCTCTGCGAAATTTAACCAGAGATATCCAATTGGCATGCCCACCACAGCCTGCGGTGAAGGTGAATATAAATGGAAATATGGCAATAAAGAGATTTACAATTATTCCTTTACTGGCGTAGGAACAGTCACCAATCTTCTGGATCTTGACTCTGCCCTCAAAGTCACGAGCCTCTTAATTGATGGTGGTAAAGAAAATGACGGTTTAGTGGCTCGTTGTAGCGCCAAGTTTGGTAAGACGATTCGAGATAACTATAACTGGAACCATCTGGATGAAGTGAACCAGGTCCTCGGATTGAAGAGTATATTCGCACCAGACCCTGTAGATGTTTATCGTCAACATGCTAATCGTTTAAAACTACAAGGTTTATAAAATTTAAACATAAAAAATGCGCCTAAAGGCGCATTTTTTTGCAGATAAGCAAGGCTAAAATTAACCTTGTTTACGAGCTGGCAATTTTTCACGAATACGTGCAGCTTTACCAGACAATTCGCGTAGGTAGTAAAGTTTAGCACGACGAACGTCACCACGACGTTTCACTTCGATTTTAGCAACGATTGGAGAGTGAGTTTGGAACACACGCTCAACACCCACACCGCTAGAAATTTTACGTACTGTGAACGCAGAGTTCAGACCACGGTTTTTCTTAGCGATTACAACGCCTTCGAACGCTTGTAGA
The DNA here is from genome assembly GCF_058599385.1 of Acinetobacter sp. CAU_H_60. Lineage (NCBI taxonomy): Bacteria > Pseudomonadati > Pseudomonadota > Gammaproteobacteria > Moraxellales > Moraxellaceae > Acinetobacter > Acinetobacter sp. CAU_H_60. Next base: position 2,687,799 of record NZ_CM178653.1, read on the forward strand.
CGTTCACGGTCGCCTTCTTTTACTTTTACTTGGACAACTACTGTGTCACCTGGTGCAAAAGCTGGGATGTCTTGTTTAAGCTGAGCATTTTCAACAGCTTGTACTAAAGGATGCTTACCGCTCATGGGGTATCTCCAATATGTGCGAGTCAGAAGAGGTCTGATCATCGCTGGGTATAGAGGCTAAATCGCATAGACCCGATTGACTTTCCCTTTATGCTTGACCGCTTCAATGCATAAAGAGCCTATTTTAAATATTTAAACAACATTGCTTAAATACAGATTTGGACAACAGGATTAGTTGTTGCCACTTTTTAAATCTTTTAGCCATTTCTTTTGCTGCTTGGTCAGTTCAACTTTTTCTACCAACTCAGGCCGGCGTTCCAAAGTGCGCTGATATCGCTGCAAAAACCGCCATTTCTCAATATTGGCATGATGTCCCGATTTCAAGATGTCCGGTACATCCATACCTTCAAAATGGTCTGGCTTGGTATATTGTGGGCAATCTAACAGACCATCCACAAATGAGTCTTGCACGTGTGATTGTTCATCTGACATTGCACCCGGAAGTCTCCGGATAATACTGTCCAATAACACCATAGCAGGGAGCTCGCCACCCGATAATACGTAATCTCCAATCGACCATTCCTGATCAACATATTTCTGGATCAAACGTTCATCGACACCTTCATAACGTCCGCACAGTATAATCAGTCCGTCATATTTAACGAAGTCCTGTACTGCAGGTTCATTTAAGGTTTTTCCTTGCGGTGACATATACACCACAGGAACGTTAACTGCACCCGCTTGCACTGCAAGCTCTTTGGCACGATGAATTGCTTTTGCTAATGGCTCAGCCATCATCACCATACCGGGACCACCACCAAATGGACGTTCATCCACCCGTTTGTAGTTCCCTTCAGCAAATTCTCGTGGATTAATACAATGAATTTGCATCAAATCACGTTTTGCTGCGCGCCCGCTAATACCGTAGGCTGTAATCGCTTCAAACATTTCAGGAAAAAGCGTAATGACTGCAAAGAACACCGCAGACTCCTCATTTTCCTGCTGCGTTAATCCTGTTGAGGATTAATAATCTACGCCCCAATTTACGTAGATACGACCAGCTTCGAGATCAACACGCTGTACCACATCTTTATGCCATGGAATCATTCGCTCTTCACCATCAACGCTGTCAGCAGTAGCGCGAACTACCATTACGTCATTGGCACCTGTCTCAAACATTTCATGGATTTGACCGAGATTAACTTCCTGTTCTTCTTCATTCAGACCTAACACAGTTAAACCTTTCAAATCAGACCAGTAATACTCATCCACGCCTGGTTGAGGCAGTTGCGACTTAGAGATCCAGACATTAGCACCAACCAGACCGTCTGCTGCGGTGCGATCACTCACACCCTTCAGCGAAACAACCAGGCCCTTGCCATGTGGTTTCCAACGTTTTACATCGACAATTTGCCATCCTGCTTTGGTTTCAATGTACCAAGGCAGATAGTCAAATATGTTGCTCATAGGTTCTGTATTGGAATAGACCCAGAGCCACCCATTTAATCCATATGCTGAACGTAACTGTCCAATCTGAATACGATCTTCGGGAACATTCTGTGTTGGTGTCATGGGCTACCTGCTACCTTAAAATTAAGCAGCAGCTGCAGCTTTCTTAGCTTGAGCAGCTAGAGAAGCAACACGTTCAGAAGGTTGAGCACCTTGAGAAACCCAATGAGCAAAACGGTCAGCATCTAAACGAAGTTTTTCTGCTTTACCTTGAGCTGTAGGGTTGAAGAAACCGATACGTTCGATGAAACGACCGTCACGTGCATTACGGCTATCAGTCACAATGATTTGATAGAACGGACGTTTTTTAGCACCACCGCGTGCAAGACGAATAACAACCATGATAGAACCTTATAGTTTTTACGGATTATTCATGTACCGACCACCGGAACACTTCAAACCCCTTTCATAGAGGGCAATATTTTACGCGAAGTTTGCCCTGAATGAAAGATTAAAAGTTGGTTATCCACAATTTTGAATTTGGTTAGCGTCCGTCCCACGGCTCACATGCCCCTGAGATTTTTTCCCAGCATTGCTGACCTGAACTATTTAATGTAATAGCACCGGTATTTGCCATAGAATTTGCAGGTGTAGCTTTTAAAGTCCAAGAATGTTTATCCGCTGACACCGTTAACTGTAAACCATAATTTTCTGTTCCACTATTTGGAATCTTAGCTACCATAAATGGAGCTGATGCAGCATTATCATAATTACCATGAGCAACCTTATAGGCAGACAATTGCTGTGCTATATCTAACAACTCTGTCTGCGCTTCTAATCTTTTACCTCGTTCTTGGTACCCCGTATAACCTGGATAAGCAATCGCAGCCAAGATACCTAGGATTACCACGACAATCATAAGCTCAATCAGTGTAAAACCCTTTGTTATTTTTAATTTCATATCTCTACACCTTATTGACATTGAGCAGGCACTGTACAAGAGTTATCAAACCATTCGCATGTTGCACCCTTACTATTAGAAGCAAAATTCTTGTATAAGCTAGCATCCTCCAAAGTTTGATCTACACATGCTTTGATAGACCACTCTCTTAGCCCTGCCGAAACGGTAGCATCATATAAAACTTTACTTCCTGATTTGACTGAGACATTTTTTCCATCAAGCCCCTCATAACTAAAATTACGGGTCTTTTCTTTTTCAAGCTCCATACTCAAATCTGCTATCTGTTGCAAAGCAAGCTTTTCATTACCTCTACGAACCTGAGCCTGATAACTTGGCAGCGCAATGGCTGCCAAGATTGCCAGGACAATTACTACAATCATCAACTCTATCAGAGTAAAGCCTTTGTTGATTTTCATAACTATTCACCGCCAGAATTAAATGGTAAATATTCAAACCAACGTTTCGGTACCAATTTATCCGACACCGCATACTCTGGAGGTGCTGGACTAACATCTTTATTGAAAATAAGGGTTCTATGATTCGCCTGAGTCCGACCTGCACCAAATGTCAAACCAATAATGCCAGCACCCAGTTCAGCAATTTTTTCCGGATTACTTGATGTAGTGGTTCCGAAACAAGTTTTATCACCGTATGGCAGACAGAATTTATATGCAATACTTTTTCCTGTTACACCACCCGTACAATCATCTGCTCCACCCTCTTCTTTCGCTGTACTCGCATCTGGATTGAACACTGAATAATACAGGTCATTATCGATTGCAATTCCTTCCTCTATACCACGTAACTGTTTCCCATCTGACTTAGGCATCGGATAGAACCAGCCTTTATGAGTCGCCTTATTAAAAACAGAGGCAGTACTTATATTTAGCATAGAATTTAAAGTAATTACTGTCGGAACAGTGACTGTTGCCTGAGTAACCGTATCATCCTTAATCGCGACAATATAATCTGTTGGATAATTAGTCTCGGTAACTAACGGACTACTACGATCCCCCGAAGCTAATGTCACCATTGCAAATCGTTTACCATTGTCATTTTTATGAATGGTAAAGGTCGGTGCCTCATAGAAGCGTCTTGATATTGTTCCATTCGAATCATTAAGATCAGCAATTTTTACTGCCTGCTTAACTAATGGTGTATTAACAGCACTTACACCTAATTTAGAATTAAAATCAACACGGAACACTTGTCCACCCAAGTCACCAACATATAAGTGATCTGTAATTCCATCACCATTTCGGTCAACCGCCTTAACTCGTGATGGAATACTATGTGTCATCGTATCAACTGTAGTCGATTCAGTAGTACCAGATGTATTGCCATCAGCGTCACTACTACCCCACCATAGCAAGTCCCCGTTTTCAGCATCAAATATATATATTCCATTACCAGCAACATTGCCACTTAATGCATTATTATTAAGTTGCTTTTCATATAGGCGGTCATAACCACCACCTACAATCATGGCTAATTTTTTCTGCCCTTTCCATGGAATATAAGTAATCACTGGTTTTGCCCAGCTTTCTCCCATATGAGACAATGCCCCAGATGTATGCTCATCTGGTTTAATAGAGAAAAGTAGTTTTGGCTTACCTGAAGCTTTGCCAAGATCTGACAAATCTAAAGCGTAGTAACTTCTTCCACCCATACGCAAGCCACCATAAGCATATTGCTTTTTGGCAGTCATGATTTCTTTATCACCTTCGAAGGCATATTCATACTCAGTATGGGCTACCCATGGACCATCTACGCCATAGAAAAAATTATCAGTATCGGCAGTAGTAAATCGGCCCATTGCAAGTGATTCCGCAAAGCCTTTTTCTTGGCTATTATCAGTTCGTGTTAAAAACTCGCTTGGCAAGAAACTAAAGACTTCTTTTCCTGTATCCGCATTTACAACCTGCACTAAACCTTGAGTGGTACCAGCGAGAATATAATCTTCTCGATCAGCAACACCGTATTCACCATTAACTTCTTCAAATACTCCTTTTTGAGTCAGCATAATTGGTGTTGAGTGAATGACGGAGCCCATTTGGAAATCTTGAACAGTGCTTTGAGTTTTAAGATAATTTACTTGCTCAGTAAATGATTTTCCTGCTAGTGCATTAAAATCCGCTTGAGTAAGTTTTGAGTATCCCAACAGCCCCCATAAATAATGTTTATTATTTAAACTTAAATTGCTATTCAGAACACCAGTTACTGCATGCTTTAGGTCACTACCATCATCTACATATACATTACGTTGGAAATCTAAAGAGCCTGAACTAGCAAGAAGCGGTTTATGATGCACTTTCAACTTGCTCAACATACCGCCCCATGCCATAAACACATCATCATCAGAACTACCAGCACTTTCATACCAATAATCACTGAGTTTTTCTTGGATCTTTCCATCTTTAAATACGGGTTTATCTGATTGATCTACGACTGTACCCGTACTGGTTTTAACCGCAAATTTCTTTAAGTTTCCCGCCCATAATTGTTCATCACCACCCACAATAGGTTTAAACATTGGGAAATATGAATAGTTTTGAAGCTGAGTCGGGTTCAACGCATCTACAGGAATGGTATTGGTTCCCATAGTAGAACCTTCGATCTCTACAGATACGTCACTTACGAATTGTAAAATACTATCAACCAGATCATTAGTAGATTGAGCAGTATAGAATCCCCCTTTACCGTACCCAGAACTCTTTTCCCCTAAATAACATAAGGTCGACAAATCCCCGTCTTTGCCTGTCAACTTTGAACATTGGAAATTACCTGCTTTATTTAATAACTCTTCCGCAGGAGTAAATTCTTTATAGTACATCCCTCCAAACCCAACCGTAGCGGTTTTTATACTTTTGGCTTTATCACTACTTACATGTAAAATACTTCCAGCAACTCTGCGCCAATATGGTCTGAAACCCAAAGGATTTTTTTCAGCAGTATTATCAAGAGCTGATGCTCCTGGATATAAAGGTGCATACTTATCACTACTATCATCACGTAGTTCTGAATAGTTTTTAGCTGAATCCCCTTGAGGTACACCATCAGTTAATAAATAAACTCCATTACCACTACATTCTGGGTTTACATTTCCCTTAGAGCTTTTATTAATCTTATTATAATGCGCGGCAGCTGCGGTATTAAATGCCTTTGCTATAGGAGTACCATTTCCTGTGGTAATAGAAGCTACCGTTTGAGAAAATAGTTTTCGGCCCTCCTCATCCATAGCAATAAATTTTACTTTCCCATTATTTGGGTCAGTTCTATCATTGACTAAATAATTGCTTTCAGTAATTGCTTCATTAGCTCTATATACGCCTACGGCAAAATATATTTCTTCGTTGAGGTTAGGATTGGATGCAAGATTTAATAAGCCTTTTCTTAATAAGGACAATCTAGATAGACAACGATACTCATCTGCATTTTCAACTTTCTCACAAATTTTTTTAATTTTTTTTAGATATTTTGCATCATCTGCATTTGCTGTATCTAAATATGACTCTTTTACCAAACAGTATCTTTCATTTTTAGGAGCATAGACATAGTTATTAATAGATAATTCCCTATCTAAAGGGAGCGTAAAGTTGCCATTTTCTCCATTACAAATTTCTTTAGATTCTGTACAGGTTTGAATTTTTACATTAAAAGAATCAGATCTATTAACTCTTATACGTCCAGACCCACTAGTCCTATATTCTGTTACCGTATATGCTCCTTTATTTGGTCCAACAAACACATATTGATCATTGATTAGATTATGTGTACCTCTACCCGAGCCCGCATTTGTTACTTTAATATAATATGAACCTTCGCTATTTGTTGTATAAGTTCTACCACTATAATTGTTTGTCGTGCATGATATTATATTGTTCTTATTAGCTGTATGTTTATAGTCATCACCCAAACTCTGTGATTTCATACTCCCCGAAGTATCCAACATAAAATAAATATTGACACCACCCGTTCCCCCCGCCTGATAAATATCAATATCAGACGCTGAAATTTGAGTAGGAATCCCACTTACAATTAATGCTGTCACAGATGCAGATAAAGCCGATACTTTAAATTGCATCCATTTTGTTTTCATCTGTGTGCTAATTTTCATAACGGCTCTCCTAAGCGTTTGGTGGAGCAACATATTTTTTAATAAATTGACCTAAACTGTATTCAGCGACCTGTGTTTTAAATGGAATACTTTCACCACTCAAACACTCAGAGACAGTCGGTAAATCTGAATCCGGATCATCGATATAACTTAAATTTTGCATACAATCATTTATGGTTTTATTCGTTGCAGAACTGAGTACAGGCATAACTGTGGTTGATGTCACTACTACACGCATAGTTTCGTCTAATTTTCCAGTTTCAGCATCTGTACCAATCTGATAATGGGAAAATGGCTCATCATCAGACATACCAGCTACACGAACGGAAATTTGCGTCATGGCCGCTCCCCGTCCACTTACAAAATCAGATTTTGAATTATTAACTTGGCAAAATCCCATATTTGAAGAGCCACCGATATGCTCTTTTTTTAGTTTTTCTGAACCACCTTCGAGTTCTGAATAGACTAAACTCACCTTACCAAGTTGATAGAATTTCGTAGAACCACCACGATAACAAAGTACTAGTTCTTTATTACGGTTATCAGCCATTTTAGGAAAACCAAATAACCCCGTTCCAACCAACTGACTTTTAATAAAATCTAAATTCTCAATATAATAAAAAGAGGCATCATTATTTTGGTCCATAATATTATTCGCTTGGCTATTGGTCGCAATTCTTAACCCAAACATACCGCCACGCATAGCCATAGCACCAATGATCGTTAGTAAAATAACAACCACCATAACCACAATAATTGTTGAACCTTGCTGATTGACTTTGTTCATAACTCTTCCCCCAGTCCATTACGAAGCGCAATCGTACGTTCGACTGGAATCCACACATATTTAGTCGTTACAGATGGCGGCTTTTTGATCGTATATTTATCACCAAATATCTTATGCTCTAATTTTTCTTCCGAGTTCGTATTAATGCTATCTAAAGACCTTGCTAAAACTCCAATCTGTAGAGAGACAGCTTTAGATGTATTAGGTTCATCAGCAAACTCATCTAAAGTTTTATATGACAAATTATTATCTTTATCTTTAACACCTATTCGCACTTTAAAAAGATCAACCCCTTTCATAATAATTTGGCCCTTCCCATCTAGACCTGAAAGTGCTACACCATCTTTGTATTTCCCGGCATCACAAGCCAATACAAAGTCGTTTGCGCTGCCATTATCGTCTTTACGTATAAAGTAACGTTGAACAACTATGTCATCAGCATTAATCGTATTTCCTTCGCAATCATATTCTTTAGATTGATCTGGTTTATATTGAATAACCAATACGTCACTTTTATCAGCTATAAAAGATGATTTAACCCCCTCGCCAGAAACATTTGTACTCGCAGCTCCGGTCAGATAGTTGGTGTTTTTTACAATTAAACCAGATACTTGATTTGGCTTAATTTCAGTGAATGTCAGATTGAGGTTTGTAAGCTTAATATCATCAGCAACGTAATTAATACCTATATTTGCATTATCTTGTAGCCCTTGAATAGACTCTTGAAATGCTAAACTACGTTGCCCAGACAGCAACATCTGAAAAGCCGCCCCGACAATAATGAGGCCAAGTACCAGAGATACCATAAGCTCAACAAGTGTGAAACCTAGATGAGATTTATTCATTGAATGCCTCCACCACTACACACTTGGCATCAGACTTATATGCAAATTTAGCAGTTTCAGTGCAAGAACCAGGCTTAGCATCTGTCTCGCCCCAAGCAACATAAATACATTGACGCCCATTTGTCGTTTCTGGACATTTATAGACTCCTATATTCATACCTCTAGCGGCTGCCAACTCATGCATTTCATTCCAATCCTTACCTGCAAATGTATCTCCAGAACATGACCCTTTAAAACAATTCGTATAAGAGGTACGACTCACATACATCCGCTCAGATAAATTCCGAGCTATATTGACAGCTTCAACACGACTTAAAGATTCGGATGCCATTTCCAAGGTTCGATATTGCAAGGCAACAAATCCCATAGCAGCGATTGCAAGAATGACTAGAGAGGCGATGATTTCAATAAGACCTACACCTTTTTGATTATTCATCACCATCATCTCCTGTCTCAGTGCAGTTTTCAGTGCTCTTGGACACTATTCCCAATTTAGAAAGTTCCAATACTCGAGACCGACTAGCCTCTTTTTTATCAGATATAGTTAAGCACAACCTTGGTTTTCCCTGGGTATCAACCAGTCCATTGTTATAAAAAGTCAAGTCCTTGCTTGCTAAATTGAAATTATATTTATTTAAGTCAATATCAACATATAACGTATTCGTAGCCCCTTCCACTGGTGATGAAAAGACGACTTTCATTGGTTTATTTTGTAGCCTCGCTTCAGTACGAGCTTCACTTAAAGTTAATTTAATTTTTTTTTCTTGCTCACTGATTTCTTGGTTTTTCCTAAAATTAGTCATAGAAGGCATAGCTATAGATGCAATGATCGCAAGCACCCCAATTGTCACCATGAGCTCAATTAACGTAAAACCTTTATTCTTTTGCACACTCTTCCCCAACTCCAAAACTTTCCCCTATTAAAAATAATATCTATAAATTTTACAAAACCTACACAGAGTAGATAAAAGGCATAAAAAAACAGATAGCTGTCATATTATAGCTATCTGTTTATTTTTTAATAAAAAATAAATTGTTAAATAGTTAACAATTTAAGCCTGTGTTACAGGAATACGTAACTCTTTAGGCAGACTAAATGTAATATTCTCTTCTCGCCCATCCAGTTCTTTTGGTGCTTGGGCACCCCAGTCCTGTAGACGCTGAATCACCTGCTTAATCAAAATTTCCGGTGCTGACGCCCCTGCTGTAACACCAATCTGGGTTTTTTCACTAAACCATTCCTGCTTGAGCTCATCGGCATTATCTACCAAATAGGCAGATTTGCCCATACGTTCTGCCAGCTCACGCAAACGGTTTGAATTAGAAGAATTTGGAGAGCCAACTACTAGTACTACATCACAACGTTCAGCTAAATCACGCACTGCATCCTGACGGTTTTGAGTAGCATAGCAAATGTCATCTTTACGAGGCCCCTGAATCAAAGGAAACTTTTTACGCAAAGCATCAATGACTTTCGCAGTATCGTCAATCGACAAAGTGGTTTGAGTCACAAATGCCACTTTATCTGGGTTATGCACTGTCAATGCCGCAACATCTTCTTCATCTTCAACTAAATAAATGTCACCGCCATTTTTCTTGTCATACTGGCCCATAGTACCCTCGACTTCCGGGTGACCTTCATGACCAATCAGGATCGCTTCAATGCCTTCACGGGCATATTTGGTCACTTCAATATGGACTTTGGTCACCAAAGGACAAGTGGCATCAAACACTTTTAGACCACGACGTTCCGCTTCTTGCTGGACGGCTTTAGATACACCATGTGCACTAAAAATCACAATATTGTCATCTGGTACTTCGTCGAGTTCATCTACAAAGATTGCGCCACGCTGGCGTAAGTCATCGACCACAAATTTATTATGCACGACTTCATGACGTACATAAATTGGTGGATTAAAGCATTCTAGGGCACGGTTCACGATCGCAATGGCACGATCCACACCGGCACAGAAACCACGCGGGTTGGCTAACACAATTTCCATAGAATCCTCAATACTCACTCAATTTATGGCATAACAATTGAAATAAATGTAAAACAATCGACGTACAACTATTTAGTTTAAAGCCGGTCTACTCTAAAATAGAGAAGATATTTTATCATATCAGGAAAAATATCATGTCGGGTCTCTTGTTTGTCGTTTCTGCTGCGTCTGGAACAGGCAAAACATCCCTCGTTAAAGCATTACTTGAACGCGTCAACAATCTTCATGTTTCTGTTTCTCATACGACACGCGGTCAACGACCTGGCGAACTCGATGGCGTACATTATCATTTCTCGACTAAAGAAGACTTTTTAAACCTGGTCGAAGAAGGTGGTTTTATTGAATATGCCGAAGTCTTTGGTAATTATTACGGCACAGCGCAAGCGACTGTAAAAGAACAACTTGCCAAAGGTCATGATGTATTACTTGAAATTGACTGGCAAGGTGCACAACAAGTTCGTCGACTTTTTCCTGAATCTAAACAGATTTTCATTCTTCCGCCAAGCCAGTTTGATTTGCGTCAGCGTCTTTCCAACCGCGGTACAGACTCTGTTGAAGTGATTGAACACCGTCTTAGCTGTGCAGTCGAAGATATGCAGCAGTATGTCAACTTTGATTATGTCATTATCAATGATGACTTTAATAAGGCATTACATGATCTTGAATCTGTGATAATTGCCAATCGATTGGTCCTTTCCCAGCAAGCGACCCGCCATGAAAAATTGATCCAGGCTCTAATTACTCCAAGCGAACAGTGATTAAAACTTGAGTCTCCAGACAAAGCATTTTATACTGTGCAGTCTGTTGAAATTTACTATTCAAAACGAGAATTCTTATGGCACGCGTAACCGTTGAAGATTGTTTAGACCATGTAGACAACCGCTTTGAGCTTGTACTAGTGGCAAGCAAACGCGCGCGTCAATTGGCACGTCAAGGCATTGAACCAACTGTAGAATGGGACAATGACAAACCGACTGTAGTTGCTTTACGTGAAATCGCTGCAGGTCATGTATCAAAAGATATTTTGAAACAACGTGATCAAGATTATCAAACTTCAAGTTTAGACCTTGCTCTTTCTGCAAATAATCTAAATTTAGATGGTTTTTCTTTCCAATAAGAATAAACCATTCCAAAAAGCCTAGTTTTAAACTAGGCTTTTTTTGTTCTGTGACTTTTATATTTTGCGCAGAACGGTTATAACATAAGAGTTAGCTCTAAAGTCAGTATAAATTTTTCACTCGTTGATATGAAAAAACTGACCCACTTTATGTTATACATTTCATACGAGCTTTCTCTGTTTTATTTGTTAAAAAATCCAGTTTTAAAGGTGTTTTATGCCAGGCCCACAGGTCAGTGAAGCTAAGCAACAGTTAAAAATTATTATCGACGCGTACTTAAGTGAAAGCGATGTCGAACGTGTGCTTGCGGCCTGTGATTATGCCGATATTGCCCATGATGGCATTACCCGTAAAAGTGGTGAACCCTATATTCTGCACCCTATTGCAGTGAGCTGTATTCTGGCCCATATGCGTCTAGATACTGAAACCTTAATGGCAGCGCTGCTGCATGATGTCATTGAAGATACCGACTTCAATAAAGATGACATTACTGAAAAATTTGGCAGCACGGTTGCAGAGCTGGTTGATGGTGTCACCAAGCTCAGCCATTCTAGTGATAAGGAATATAATAAAGCGGCCTCTTTCCGTAAAATTCTGCAAGCGACTTTACAGGATCCACGTGTCATTATTGTGAAACTGGCAGATCGCTATCACAACATGACTACGCTGGAAGCATTACGTCCGGATAAACGCGCCCGTATTGCCCGCGAAACCTTTGAAATTTTCGTTCCAATGGCGCGCTTGGTCGGCATGAATGAAATGGCAGATAATCTGGAACATCTCTGTTATCAAAATCTGGATCTGGATATGTATAATGATGTCCAGGCTGCCCTTCTAGAAACCAAACCTAAACGCTGTGAATATCAGGCCAAGTGGGAACAGAAACTTAATGAACTGCTTCAGCAATATGCCATTAAAGGCCGGGTTAAAAAGAAAAACAATAATATCGAGCTATTACGTCACTTTGTAAAAAATGATATTGATCTGCAGGAACTTACGCATAGCCACGCATTTGAAATTATCTTACAGAGCATTGCCGACTGTGACCGCCTTGCCGATATCCTGACTGAGAGTTTTACGGTTCAAAATTACCAAGATAATATCCGTCGTCCTCTACCTGGCGGCAACCAGTCGTTAACCATGCGATTAAAAGGCGAAAAGACTACTTTATCACTGACCATTCAAACTGAACTGATGCGTAAAGCTGCACGCTTTGGTGTGGTACTTGGTGAAAATGCCCCTCAGGCTTGTCGCTCTGCTATTCAGGCATCCATGCAAAACCTGAACGTACTCGTTGATGGTGAATGCGCCAAAACTACGTTCAGCGAATTACTGGATTATCTGCATCAGGAAAAAATTTGGGTTTATACCCCTCATGGTCATCTGCATGAGCTGCCGCAAGGTGCGACTGCTGTTGATTTTGCCTATGCCGCCAGCCTGTTCCTCGGTAACCATGCTATTGGCGCCAAAATTAATGGTGAAACTAAACCACTTTCTACACCATTATTGAGTGGTCAGGTGGTTGAAGTCATTACCGATGTTCTTGCAACCCCAAACCCGGACTGGCTCAGTTTTATTAACACCCAAAAAGCCCGTCGCGCGATTCAGAATATCCTGCGCGATCAGGATATTGATGAACAACGTCTTGTAGGTCAACAAGCCCTCAACCGTGCCTTAAAACTTTTCCAGTGTTCTATTCGTGATCTGACCGAAGCTGACTGGAAAAATGTACTGGAATGGCGTCATGTTCCGACTAAAGAGCAACTATTTGAACAGATTGCTGTAGGTGACTTATTACCACAACTGGTCGCCAACCATTTATTCGCACATGACCAGCATCAAAATGCAAATAGTTCAGGTCGTCTTATTCAGGGTACAGAAGGTGTAGATGTTAAATACGCACATTGCTGCAACCCGGTACTTGGTGATCCAATTCAAGGTCATCTGACTCGTCGTGGCCTGATTGTACATCGTGCCCGTTGCCATAATTTATTGCAGGAACAACACATGCATCCTGAAAATATTATGCCTCTACAATGGACGACTGAAGATCTGGATGATGTTAGCTTTACTGCCTATCTCTGTATTGATCAGGCCATGGACGATGAACAGATTTCTGATCTGATTTATCAATGTCGTAAAGGCCATACAGGTGTAGAGATGGTGCGTAATTATGATGGCAAAACTTATGTAAATATTGTGGTGCATAACCGTAAACAGATTGCCAAGATTATTCGTGATTTACGCATGCATTTTGGTTTTCCACGTATTACCCGCTTAGAACAACCGCTCAATATTGCTGAAACCTCTAAAGCCAGTTAATCATTTAAAATGATAATGCTTTTGTCAGTTGAATTGATCTAATATGATGTATGTTGATGATAAAAGGAGAAATTGATGTCCCGCCAAGTGATCCATACTGAAAATGCCCCAGCTGCCATAGGCACCTATTCACAAGCAATTCTAGTCGGGGATACGCTTTATTTATCCGGCCAGATTGGTCTGGATCCATATAGTATGGAACTGGTTGAAGGCATCGAAGCTCAGATTCGCCGTGTGTTTGATAACTTGAAAGCAGTTTGTGAAGCAGCGGGTGGCTCATTAGCCGATATTGCGAAACTGAATATTTTCTTGACTGACCTTTCTCATTTTCAACTCGTCAACCAGATTATGGGTGAATACTTTGCTCAACCTTATCCAGCGCGTGCTGCTTTAGGTGTTGCAAGTTTACCTAAAGGTGCTTTAGTTGAGATGGATGGCATCGTTGTTATCAATCAATAAGTTATAAAAATCACCAAATCTCCAGCCTGCAATATTTAATTCTAAATTATAAATCGCTCTTGCGCAGAAATCCGAGTAGCACTCGGATTTCCGCTCAGGTGGTATTTTTTTATCTGAATCATCAATCATTATCAAAAGCATTTTCAAATGATTTTTATTGACAAACGATAACAATTATCAATAATATCTCTTATCTTATTTATTCACTGTGGTTGTATCCTATGTACGTTTGTCTATGCCGTGGCATTACAGATCAAGACATTAAAGATGCTATTGCAAATGGCGCCGAAAGTTATCGTGATGTACGTGAAATGCTTGACTTAGGTACTTGTTGTGGTCGTTGTGCTCCAGAAGCCCGTATGATCATCAGTGATGAAATTTCCCAGATTGCTGCCCGGCTGGCTGTTGCTGCCTAAAGCGGATAACGATAATTATAAAATCAATGGTCTCGTATCATTACTCCTCCCCCGCCTCTGACTCTGGCGGGTTTTTATTGCTTTATATTTCACCTGAAGCTTTTTGATTGCGATTTTCATTTGCAGTTCAATAAATTACTCGCCATTGCTCGCTCGATTGATTTAAGATAAGTTAATCAAAAACCCATAGCGATAAATGGGTTAACAGGCTATATGGAGTGATACGATGAAAGGCAATCGTGATGTAATTAATCAGCTGAACCAGGTGTTGTATCACCACCTTACAGCGATTAACCAGTATTTCTTGCATTCACGCATGTTTAATGACTGGGGCATTGAAAAACTGGGTTCGGCAGAATATAAAGAGTCCATCCGCCAGATGAAGCATGCCGATAAAATCATTGAACGTATTCTATTTCTGGAAGGCTTACCAAACCTGCAACATCTTGGCAAATTGTATATTGGCCAGCATACTCAAGAAGTACTGCATTGTGATGTACGTAAAGTAAAAGAAAATATTGAAGTCATTCAGCAGGCTGTGGCTTTGGCAGAAACACAGATGGATTATGTAACCCGTGACTTAGTGCGAGAAATTCTGGAAAAAGAAGAGGAATATCTAGACTGGACTACGACTCAGCTAGATCTTATCGAAAGTATTGGTATCGAAAACTATATTCAAAGCCAGATATAAATTGTGAATAAAGCAATAAAAAAGCCAGCAATTGCTGGCTTTTTTATAGGGAATTTACCTTGGCATATCCTGAATCAATTCCTCATAACTGAGTTCGGTTTTCTGAATGACTTTTAAGCGTTGCAGCTGATGCTTGGCTTCATCTTCATAGTCATTAAAAGCTAGTAATTTGGCATATTTGATCAGGTTATATTTAGTTGGATAACTTAATACCATCTGTTCACCTGCTTGAATCTGTTCAAGGGATGCTTTGCTATACGGATTAAGACGAATCCAGTCAATACGGTGATTAAACTCTGTTAACAAATAGATTGACTGTTGATTGGTGATTTTTTCAGGCTGTTGCTCATAACGAATACTTTGACCAAGTTTGGGTACAGCGACATCATAATCCCGATAGATCACGATTAATAACAGTAATCCAAACCCAAAAATGATTTTCATTGCTATAGCCGGTAAAGTCACGGTTTTGATATTCGGATTTTGAGCTAGAACCGTACCAACAATAAAACCAACAGGTAATAGAAAATAGGCATAGTGCTGCGGAAACTCGAACATAGCATGAGTAAGAAAAGCTCCAATCATTAAAATACCAATGACCGACTCAGGAGTTTTCACCCATCTTTGAAGCTGATAACCTAGATAACCAAAATAAGCCAAGAACGGCAGACCAATAACCAGCCCATTCCACAGCAAGAAATCAATAATAAAGTTATGTGCACTGCGAATCCAAACTGGGCCTTGCACGGTATCGCTAATCGAGACAAACGCTACACTGGTCTGATACCAGCCATAGCCCCACCATGGCTGTGACTGAATGGCAGCCAGCATTTGTTGCCAGATCGCTAAACGAGACATATCGCCTGTTGCACGAGCAACTACATCACGGCTTTGTACCACATCTGCATCTATTGCTTGAACAGCCAACTGACTCAACAATGGAAAAGCAACAATGCAAGTCACAAAAAAACTGAACCATGCAATGCTGTAATACCATTTCAGGCGAATAATACCTTGATATTGATAGAAAGCTAGAAACAGCATAATCGCAATGGCAGCGACCCAAGCGGTACGAGACTGGCTTAAAGCCACCCCCATGACAATAATTGCCGCACATGAAAATAGCCATTTGGTCTGGATTTTTTTCTTTTCATATAGGTAGAGGCAACTCATTAAAGACATGAGCAAGAAAGTTGCCATATTATTCGGCTGGGCAAAGTTAGCAAATGGTCGTGTGGTTCCATTAATATTCACCATACCTGGCAGCACTGCATCCAGATTAGACCACTGACACAGTGCAATTAAACCGGTAATCGTCCCTGAAGCTAGAAATACATAGCTCAGATTGGTAAAAGTTGCTTCTCGGTTAAGCTGCCCTGTTGAAAGGTTATAGCCCAGTACACTTGCCAGCCAGAAACACAAAACATAGATTACTCCCATCATGGCAGTACTAAAGAAAAATACTTGTCCTGCTAGCAATTGAATTACAGGAACACAAGCAAGTAATAATAAAGGTAGACCTATCGCAGGTAGCTTAATTTTTTCTTTGAGAAATATAGCAGCCAAAGCAAATAAGGCAAAAAATGCATAAAGTTCACCCGTATAGGTAACCCATGGACGATAGTGCACAGGGATAAGCCATGCGAGCGAAATAAGAATTGCTGCAATGAGAGCGAGCGTGAATTTCATGGAAATATCAGGCAGTGAAAGTTTGGCACATAATAAACAAAAAGCAGGTGATTTTGTAATTTGATCTTCCTGCTACAAATCTTTATCAGTACAGATAAATACAAAAAGACGGTTTTGCAATTATAGAGAGTAAGAGAATATAAGTATAAAGCTGTTTGCCCTACAGGCAAATAGACAGGGATATTATGGTATTAACTAAAATAATGAACAAATTTAAGTCGTAAATATGGGGGATTCAATGATGAGCGTATTCAATGAATATTATACTGCTGTAGAGCGATTAAAAACCAATAAACCAACCATCCCACTGAAAGGTTCTGCAATTAATAATGATACCATCGTACTTGAAGCAGGGCGTAAGCGTGGTTCGATTAAGAAGAGTGTTATGCGAAATTAAAGCAATTGAGCAAGCTGCGCAAGAAGCAAGGTAAAATGTTCTTTCGCCTGTACAACAGATTGAACAGGCAAAAGGCAAGATCAAGGCGGTTAAAACTGATTATGAACAATTAAAAGAGGATTATAAAAAATTGCTGAAAATTTGTAATTCATTGTTATTAAAAAATTTTGAGTTGAGACAAGAAACGCATCTCTAAAGATGCGTTTTTAAATTCTAGTTCAAGTTAATTAATTTGATTTAGCCACTAATTTACAACGACCAGTTTCTAGGCTACAAGTTACGCTTGCACTATTTCCGTTAGTAATAGTGGCCGTAATTGCTGTAGCAGAAGGGGTACCAAGTTCACAAGTAGCAGATTTTTCAGGTGCAGTTGGTGCAGCAGATTCAGGACCGTTATCTGGATCATTTTTCCAAATCATATATTTAGATGTATATGCTTTAGTATCAGCTAAACATGCATTGTCTGCTGCTTTACGCGTATAGTTTTGATAAGCAGGAATCGCAATCGCAGCTAGAATACCGATAATTGCTACAACAATCATTAATTCAATAAGGGTGAAACCCTTTTGCATAGTTTTCATAACATTCTCCACAAATGTTTTTGTTTATTTATAAGCCTAAAGAAAAAGCTCATTTAGCTTAATATTATATTTAGCACTAAGTGTGCCAAGTTTTATTATAATAAAATTGACAAAAAAAACAGCACTTTAAAAAAATATTTTTATTTTTGTAACTACTATGTTTTATTTTGTGTAAATAACTGACAAAAATTGTCAATTAGTTGACTAAAATCACCCCAAAATTATCGGTTTATTCCCCAATTCATTTTCTAAATCATCTATTTTCCGATCGTAGTACTGATCTAGTACTTCACCAATCTGCTTCACACCTTCAATGACACCTTCTTTAAACCTCTGCTGAGCCAGATTTTGAATAATGTTTTGACAGATTTCATCCCAGACCTGCTGGGTCGTTGCATTCTTAATTCCCCGATCAATCACAATTTCAACCTTGTGCTCGCACAGGTTCAAATAAAGCAAGACCCCACTATTATATTCAGTATCCCAAACCCCAATTTCAGCAAATAACTGTCGGGCACGACAAAGTGTATCCTGATAATAAGCAGATCGTGAAGGCAGACAGCCCTCAATCACCACCTGAATCTCCCCGACATGTCCATGCTCAGCTTCTTCCACCGCCACTGCAATCGCATGCTGATCCTGCTTGGAAAAAAAACGCTTGGTGGCCGGCATATAAAAGAAATGTTTTAACCAGCGCTTAAAACTCGGCTGCGCATGTTCTTCCAGCTTCGGCTGCGTGACAATCTCTGTCGTATCTGTAGTTGTTACCATGAGCCTGATGCTCCTCCCCCACCAAAACCACCGCCGCCTCCACCGAAGCCGCCGCCTCCAAAACCGCCACGCCCATTACTACCGCCACGACCTCCACCTGCCATGAAAGCATGCAGGATCAGCTGGGCAAGTGAGGTCACGAGCAAAAAGAAGACTCCAGCACCAATTAATAGGCTAGCAACCAATCCCATTCCATTGACTAATCCAGCTGTGGTACCCGCTACTGCAGCAGTGGCCGCACTCAGCTTCCTGCCAAAGATCATGGAACCAATGACACCAGCGACGATAATAAAAATAACCGAACCAAAAGTCGCTTGAGATGCTTGCTGCGCTTTATAAGCCTGTTCCTGACGTTCTTTAAGCTCAGCCGCTGCTTGAGCTGCAATTTCTGGATCCAGATTTAGAATACGCTCGATTTCTGCCAGCCCAGCATCTATTCCTTGCGCATACTGCCCCTGCTTAAACAAAGGTGTAATTTTGTTATTAATAATCCGTCCAGCCACAATATCCGGCAGAACGCCTTCTAACCCATAACCCGTTAAAATCTGGATACGATGATCATTTACTGCAATGGTCATTAACAGACCATTATCATGTTCTTTTGATCCCAGTTGCCAGCGATCTGCCACACGCATGGAATAGTCAAAAATATCTTCCTGGCCCGTAGTAGGGACAATCACTACTCCGATCTGAGCCTTACCTGCCTGATAAAGATTGATGATTCGTTGACTAAGTTGTTGTTTTTCTGCTGCCGTTAATAAATTTGCCTGATCAATCACCGGCTCATTCATGGTGGGCAAGTCGCGCTGAACCTGACCTTCTGCCATATCATTGGCAATTTGGCGCTGCGGTGCTGTATCTGCAGATTCTACATTTTGATCCGTAGTATTCGTTTTAGGCTGCAAAATTTCACGTGCAACAATCACTTCTTCTGTATCAGTTGCTGTTGCTGTTTCACTCCAGGCAGGATTCATCAGGCTCATAATGAGGCTGAGAAATATACCCGTACAAAGTTTTACAGCGCTTATATGCATCATTGCAGCCACCTTATTAGCAGATTACCCAAGATCAAGCTTAGTCAAATGAAACCTTAGGTGCCTGTTGCGCACTCTGCTCTGCACTAAAGTTTGGCTTGGTATTCATGCCAATGACTTTGGCCGTCATCACCTGCGGGAACTGACGTGCATAAGAGTTAAAATCTTGTACAGTGGTAATATAGCGGTTACGTGCTACCGCAATACGGTTTTCAGTACCCTCAAGTTGTACCTGCAAATCACGAAACTGCTCATTGGCTTTCAAATCAGGATAATTCTCGGTTACGGCCAATAAACGCGATAAGGCACTGGTCATTTGTGCCTGAGCTTCCTGATAACGCTGGAACAGTTCAGGATCTTCCAGCACTTCACGATCAACTTTCAAACCTGCCACATTGGCGCGTGCCTGAGTCACTTCAGTCAATACCTGCTCTTCATGCGCTGCATAGCCTTTGACGACATTCACCAGATTCGGCACCAAGTCAGCACGACGCTGGTACTGGTTTTGCACTTCAGACCATGCCGCAGTCACAGCCTCATCCTTAACTTGTAAGGTGTTATAGCCACAACCTGTAAGCGTAAGAGTACTGGCTAACATCAGAGCAATGAAAGATTTTTTTAATACAGGGATCATCTTTTATCCTCAATTCTTTATTGATATTTATTTAATTAATTTGATTTTAAACATATTTTTCTCATTTTTTGTTAATTTTTATAATTTTTTACTTATATCGTTCTTATTCCTTTCGTTATGCTTCAAAGCTACGAATTAATATTGGATATATCTATAAGTTAAAATCCATATCTACTATAACTTCTTAGAACTAAGCTGACTGAATTAGTAAAATGAGGAAAAATTAAAAACCCGCCGTAGCGGGTTTTTTAAATAAATGATTAAATTAGATTAAACATCAAGATAATCCAGAATACCTTCTGCAGCCTGACGACCTTCCCAGATCGCTGTCACAACCAGATCAGAACCACGAACCATGTCGCCACCAGCAAAGATTTTTGGATTCGAAGTCTGGAATTTGTATTGCTGTTGCTCGGCTGCAAGTACGCGACCCGAACCATCCAAGTTGATTTCTACGTCAGTAAACCAGTCTGCAGGACTAGTACGGAAACCAAATGCCAGCAATACTGCATCTGCAGGTAGAATTTCTTCTGAACCTGGAATTGGTTCTGGGCTACGGCGTCCACGGCTGTCTGGTTCACCCAGTTGAGTGGTTACCACTTTTACGCCAGTCACTTTACCATTTTCACCCACGATTTCGATAGGTTGACGGTTGAACTGGAATTCCACACCTTCTTCACGTGCATTTCTTACTTCACGACGTGAGCCCGGCATGTTCGCTTCATCACGACGATAAGCACAAACCACTGACTCAGCACCTTGACGGATTGAAGTACGGTTACAGTCCATCGCGGTATCACCACCACCCAAGACAATCACTTTCTTGCCTTCAACACTGATGTATTCGGATGGATCTTTTTCCCAGCCCTGGCAACGGTTCACGTTAGCAATCAGGAAATCCAGTGCATCATACACACCATCCAGATCTTCACCAGCAAAGCCACCTTTCATATAAGTGTATGTCCCCATACCCATAAAGACAGCATCATAGTCAGCGAGTAACTGGTCGATAGTGACATCGGTACCAATTTCAGTATTCAGACGGAATTCAACCCCCATGCCGGTGAAAATTTCACGACGGCGTTTCATCACGTCTTTTTCCATCTTGAATTCTGGGATACCGAAAGTCAGCAGACCACCAATTTCAGGACGTTTATCAAATACAACTGGCTTAACACCATTACGTACCAGAATATCAGCACAACCTAGACCGGCAGGACCTGCCCCAATGATAGCCACTTTTTTATCAGTCCATTTCACATGAGACATGTCTGGACGCCAGCCTAAAGCGAAAGCGGTGTCATTGATATATTTTTCAGCATTACCAATGGTGACTGCACCAAAGCCATCATTTAAGGTACAGGCACCTTCACACAGACGGTCTTGAGGACAAACACGACCACAGACTTCTGGCAAAGTATTGGTTTGGTGACATAGTTCTGCTGCCTGGAAAATACGGCCTTCTGCCAATAACTTCAACCAGTTTGGGATGTAGTTATGAACCGGACATTTCCATTCACAGTACGGGTTACCACAACCTAGACAACGATGTGACTGATTTGCAGCCACTTCTGTTGTGAAAGGTTTATAAATTTCCACAAATTCTGCTTTGCGGACGTCAATCTCTTTTTTCTCTGGATCTTGGCGTGCGACATCCAGGAATTGAAAGTCATTATTTAGGCGCTCTGCCATCTCTCTCTCCGTGGGTAGACCCAAGGCTTTATTCGCATTACCTTAGGTCTGCCTATATCTGCAGTAGTGGAATTATTGTGGATCAGCTTGAGTTGTTTTCAACAAGGTCAATAAGTTAGCTGCTTTTGGTTTTACCAGCCAGAACTTACGACTATAGAAATCAAACTCATGGCGGATCTTGTACGCCCAAGCACTACCTGTTTCTGCAATATGTTCATCTAAAATGCGAAGCAAGAAGGTCTGATGTTCTTCCATCGCTTCAGTTGAGATACGGTTCAGTTCAATCAACTCGTGGTTATAATGGTCAACGAAGTCATTGTCCAGATCAAGCACATAAGCAAAACCGCCAGTCATACCTGCACCGAAGTTATGGCCTACTTTACCTAGAACAGTCACAATACCGCCAGTCATATATTCACAGCAGTGATCGCCTGCACCCTCAATCACGGCGAAGGCTCCTGAGTTACGTACCGCGAAACGCTCACCCGCTGTACCTGCTGCAAACAATTTACCACCAGTCGCACCATACAGACAGGTGTTACCAATAATTGCAGTATTTTGAGTCTGGAATGGCGAACCTTTCGGTGGGAAAATCGAGATACGGCCACCTGCCATACCTTTACCCACGTAGTCGTTCGCATCACCTTCCAGTTTCAGATGCAGACCACCGGCATTCCAGACACCGAGTGACTGACCCGCTGTACCAGTTAGATTTACTTTAACCGGATGTGCTTCCATACTCAGGTTGCCATAACGTTTGGCAATTTCACCTGACAGACGTGCACCAATTGAACGGTCACAGTTACCTACGGTAAAGCTGTATTCACCGCCTGTACCTGCTTCGATTGCTGGCAGAATTTCCTCTACCATTTTCTCAGCCAAAATACCTTTATCGAATGGTTCATTACCCTGTACTTCACAGTACTGTGCTTTGCCTTCTGCTGCTGGATGTGACTCTAGCAGTTTGCTCAGGTCAAGGTGAGCATGTTTGTCAGTTTCACCTGGCAAGATTTCCAGCAAGTCGGTACGACCAATCAGGTCTTTCAGGCTAGATACGCCAAGTGCCGCCAACCATTCACGTGTTTCTTCAGCAATGAAAGTGAAGAAATTGATCAGCATTTGTGGTTCGCCGATGTAGTGCTCTTGGCGCAGATGATCCTGCTGAGTCGCAACACCGGTCGCACAGTTATTCAAGTGACAGATACGCAGATATTTACAACCTAAGGCAATCATTGGTGTTGAACCAAAGCCGAAGCTTTCTGCACCCAAAATCGCTGCTTTTACGACGTCCAGACCAGTTTTTAAACCACCATCAGTTTGAACGCGTACTTTGCCACGTAAGTCGTTTACACGAAGTGCTTGATGCGCTTCACTTAAACCTAATTCCCATGGAGAACCCGCATGGTGAATCGAGGATAATGGAGATGCTGCTGTACCACCGTCATAACCAGAAATAGTAATGAAATCGGCGTAAGCTTTCGCAACACCTGCCGCAATCGTACCTACACCCGGTTCAGACACCAGTTTCACCGATACCATCGCTTGCGGATTGACCTGTTTCAAGTCAAAGATCAACTGCGATAAATCTTCGATTGAATAGATATCATGGTGTGGTGGTGGTGAAATCAGGGTAACACCCGGAACTGAATAACGTAAACGGGCAATCAAGCCATTTACTTTACCACCAGGTAACTGACCACCTTCACCTGGTTTCGCACCTTGAGCCACTTTAATTTGAAGTACTTCTGCTGATGTTAAGTAAGCAGGAGTTACACCAAAACGACCAGATGCAATCTGTTTAATTTTCGAGTTGCGGATGGTGCCATAACGTGCTGGATCTTCACCGCCCTCACCAGAGTTAGAACGACCACCGATGGTGTTCATGGCAATCGCAATCGCTTCATGTGCTTCAGGAGACAATGCACCCAAAGACATACCCGCAGAGTCAAAGCGAGGCAAGATATCTTCTACAGACTCAACCTGATCCACTGGAATTGAGTTGTCAGTTTTCAGCTTGAATAAGTCACGGATGGTTGCAATGGGACGATTGTTTACCAGCTCTGCATATTCTTTAAAGTCAGCATAATTACCAGAACGTACTGCTTTATGCAGTGAGTTAATTACATCCGGGTTAAACGCATGGTATTCCTTGCCGAAAACAAATTTCAGCATACCGCCCTGATCGATTGGCTTACGATTTTTCCAGGCCAAATCTGCCAGTTGCTTCTGGTCATTTTCAAGGTCAGCAAAAGTTGCACCCTGAATACGGCTCGGAACACCTACGAAGCATTTGTCCACAACTTCATTGGATAAACCGACTGCTTCAAATAACTGACCGCCACGATAAGAAGCCACAGTTGAAATACCCATCTTAGACAGGACTTTCAGTAAGCCTTTTTCAATACCCTTACGGAAATTGTTTTGCGCATATACCGGATCACCCAGCAATTCACCTTTAGCCACCAGATCATTGATCACGTCATATGCCAGGTACGGATAAATTGCTGTCGCACCAAAGCCAAGCAGCACGGCAAATTGATGTGGATCACGTGCAAAACCGGTTTCAACAATCAGGTTCGCATCAGTACGCAGACCAGTATTGATTAGGTGGTGGTGTACTGCACCAGTGACCATCACAGCATTGGCTGGCAAGAAACCTTCACGAATTTTCTTGTCTGAAAGTACCAATAAAGTTTTGCCGTCACGAATCGCTTGCGCTGATTCTTCGCAAATACGAGCAATCGCAGCTTCTAAGCCTTCAGTTTCAGCATAGTTCAGATCAATATCCGCAATCTCATAACCTGTACGGCCTAGCGTACGGATCTGATGCATTTTTGAATTAGACAGGACTGGACTTGAAATAATCAGACGGTCTGCATGTTCTGGACCCTGTTCGAAAACGTTTTGTTCACGACCTAAACAGGTTTCCAGCGACATCACAATCGATTCACGTAATGGATCGATTGGCGGATTTGTTACCTGTGCGAACTGCTGACGGAAATAGTCTGATACATGACGCACCTGACGTGACAGAACCGCCATCGGTGTATCGTCACCCATAGAACCTACAGCTTCCTGACCGCTTTCAGCGATTGGACGCAGCAACTGGTCACGTTCTTCGAAAGTTACCATGAACATTTTCTGTGCCGCTTTCAGGTTGTCACCTTTCAAGCCTCGCTCACATAGATATTCTTCCAGCTCAGGGCTACCTTGTAGACGTACAGCATTTTCACGTAACCACTCACGGTACGGACGCATACGTTTCAGGTGATTATTCACATCCTGAGTATCTAATACTTTACCGGTATAAGTATCGATCACCAGCATTTGACCTGGACCCACACGACCTTTAGAAATGACATCTTCAGGTTCATAGCCCCATACACCAATTTCTGAAGCCAGTGTAATGTAGCCATTTTTAGTGATGACCCAGCGTGCCGGACGTAAGCCGTTACGATCCAGCATACAGATGGCATGACGACCGTCTTGGATAACTAAACCAGCAGGACCATCCCATGCTTCCATATGTTTAGAGTTGAATTCATAGAATGCACGTAAATCTGCATCAAGCGTTTCAACGTTCTGCCAAGCAGGTGGAACCAGCATACGTAGCGCACGGAACAAATCCATACCACCACCCACTAGAATTTCCAGCATATTATCCAGACTAGATGAATCTGAACCAGTACGGTTTACGATTGGATTCAGCTCAGTCAAACCTGGCAGTAATGGGTTTTCAAATTTAGGCGTACGCGCCATTGCCCAGTTACGGTTAGCCGTAATAGTATTGATCTCACCATTGTGGGCCAAGTAACGGAATGGCTGAGCTAGTGGCCAGCGTGGCAATGTATTGGTAGAGAAACGTTGGTGGAAGACCACGATATGTGATGCCAGACGCTCATCAGCCAGGTCAGTATAGAAGTCAGCAATAGCTGCTGGCATCATCAGTCCTTTATAGCTGATTACAGTTGAGCATAAGGTCGTCACATAGAAGTATGGATCACTGGTTAACTGCTGTTCAGCACGACGACGTGCAAGGAACAATTTACGGTTGAATTCAACTTCAGTCACACCGATTGGGCAGTTAACAATCACCTGTTCAAAAGCTGGTAGAGACTGCATTGCAATCTCACCGAGCGCCTCATTATTCGTCGGTACAACACGCCATGCGATAACGCGACAGCCTTCTTCTTCAATTTCTTTCGTCAGGACTTGTTTTGCATGTGCAGCTAATGCTGGATCCAGATTCAGGAATACTGTACCCACAGCAAAAATCTCACTTAAGGTAATGTCACTTAAGCGTTTGGCCTCTTCACGGAAGAATTCTTTAGGCATTGCCAGCAATAGACCACAACCATCACCGGTCTTGCCATCAGCAGCAATACCGCCACGGTGGGTCATACAACTTAGACTATGAATTGCGGTCTTGACCAGATCATGACTGGCATCACCCTGCATATGGGCGATCAAACCGAAACCACAGTTATCTTTAAACTCATCCGGTTGGTATAAACCTTGAGCGGGAGCTACATTATTAGGCGATGGCATGTGCATAGCGTACCCTTCTTTTCACTAAGCCCGATAGGCTATTAAACAATCTAAATTCTGCTGTGCGTGACTGTCTGATTTACTCCGCAAGCTAAGCAGCTTTATAGAGCAAAATATCATTGAGTATCTTTTCAACATAATCCTTTTTCAGACGGAATGCATGAAAAATAACATTCATTTTGCTGATGGATAAGATAAAAATAAGCAACAAAGATGACAATTACGCCTATTCATCGAATCATTTTCGCGCCAAAACAGGGAGATTAATTCAATTCATGCACCAATAAAGCAAATTTCATGCCAACTTAAGGAGCAAAAATCAAAACAACACAAATGACAAAGATTTAGCCTACAAAAGAAAAATTATGATTATTTATGGTGCGTATTTTTTGCACCAAAAGCGCACATTTATAATAAAGATAAAGTGTCCGTGCGCTATTTTAGACCGGCCTAGTTAAATGGATCACTAATCTCGTTTTCTTGAGGTCGAGAATTGCCATTTGATGAGCGCGGACTTCCTTCGACATGACTTTGAGATTTCTGTACATCTACTACATTACCTTCCTGATCACGTCGAACAATCGTGGTACTCGTGGTGCTTTCTTTAGGGGTGACCACAGGTGCTGAAGGTTGAGCTTTCGGTCTTATCTGTACGGATTCATCGACTTTCGGTAAAGGTACATTTTTCAACTGAATTTCATAAAGTTTTTGATTACTTGCCAGTTCTTCCGAACCCATACTGTTGACTAGACTGGCATATTGTTGCATGGCCACAACTTTAGGCTGGACGGATTTAGGCAGATTCAGATTGAGCACTGATAAAGCCTGTTGAGCTTCTGCTGCGGTTTTATACAGACCATATAACAATACATATTGTTCAGGCTGGTTCTCACCCGAAAGCCTTAAATAAACAAAAGGCTTACGATCCTGCTGCTTTTTCAGGAAGGTTTTTAGAATGGCTTCATTACCTACACGAAATAGCTCAATCGCATGCTGTTTCTTTACTTCACCAATATATTTGGTTCCGCGGAATTCAGGCTCATGACTAACATTGACAACAATCCGAGTATTGAGAGCAAGAGGCTTAACCTCATCAGAAAGTGCACCAAGATGGGTCATTGAGGCCACTTTTTCTGGTTGAATCTGTAATTCAACTTCCGTTTCCGGCTTCTTCTCTACTTCTACCACTTCATCTGTATCGGTAATAGCCCAAAAAACCAAGGCAGCAAATAGACAGCATACGCCACAGACCAGCCAGAAATAATGCTGAATCTTTTGCCAAGGGGTACGTAATGCTGTCATAAAAATTTAAACCTATGCCTGATGAGCTAAAATCGCCTCTTGCATCAACTCGACATCAAAGTCTCGAGTAATGACCGCTTTTCCAAGTTGCTGCAATAATACAAGACGAAGCTGCCCATTTAAAACTTTCTTGTCGTGAGCTATATAAGCTAGGAAATCGTCAAGTGGGATTTTAGGACAAACGATAGGTAATTGCGCACGAGAAATGATTTTTTTTGTACGCTCAAGGTCTTCTAATGAAATCCAGCCCATGCGATGGGATAAATCTGCTGCCATCACCATACCGGTTGCTACTGCTTCTCCATGCAGCCATTCACCATAGCCCAGATAAGACTCAATCGCATGACCGAATGTATGACCGAGATTAAGTAAAGCACGCTCACCCTGCTCTTTTTCATCATTGGCTACAATACGAGCTTTATGTGCACAAGAACGATAAACCGCTTCGGCCAGCAATTGCTCATCACGGGTAATAAGACCTTCCATATTGGCTTCTAACCAGACCAGAAAATCTTCATCTCCGAGTAAGGCATATTTGATCACTTCAGCCAGACCCGCAGACAGTTCACGATCCGGCAAAGTTGCAAGTTGTGACATATCTGCCAGCACCACTTGTGGCTGCTGGAAAGCACCAATCATATTTTTACCCAGTGGATGATTAATGCCGGTTTTACCCCCCACACTGGAATCCACTTGAGAGAGTAACGTCGTTGGCACCTGAATAAAATATACTCCACGCTGGAAACAGGCAGAAGCAAAGCCGGCCATATCTCCAATAACACCACCACCGAGTGCCAGAACCGTACTGTCTCGGTTAAAGCCTGCCTCAAGCAATGCATCAAAAATCAGGTTTAGATGCTCAATATTTTTGTATTTCTCACCATCCGGCAAAATACAGGTCGCCACAGTTTTACCCAAATTTTCCAATGCAGCCTTATAGCGATCCAGATAGAGTGGTGCCACCGTATCATTACTGACAACCATCACCTGTTTGCCATGAATATAAGGCTCAAGCAATTCCTGAGGATTCAAGTTACTGCCAATAAAAATGGGGTAACGACGTTCACCGAGTTCGACATATAAGGTTTTCATGAGGGGATAACCACTTTTTCAACTGAACTTATTTTTTCGGAAGGATGAGATTCAGAATACGCTGCGCCAGATCTCGTGCAGCTCCCTGATTGGTCTCAATGATGTAATGTGCGACTTCCCGGTATAACGGGTCCCGCACTGCAAGCAAATCTTTGAGTTTCTGTTCAGGATTTTCGACTTGTAACAAGGGACGGTTTTTGTCGCGATAGGTTCGCTGAAGCTGAATTTCAACTGGAGTGTAAAGATAAACAACGATGCCTCGCTGCTTTAAATAATCCCGATTAGGAGCCTGAGTAATTGCACCACCACCAGTCGCAAGTACCAGCTGTGGACGTGAGGTTAACTCATCAATTACAACAGTTTCACGATGACGAAAACCCTTTTCACCCTCTTTTTCGAAGATCCAGGGAATTGTAGCTCCTGTTTTCCGCTCAATTTCATGATCGCTGTCCAGAAATTCTCGTCCTAACAGTTCTGCTAAATGTCGTCCTACTGTTGTTTTACCGGCCCCCATCGGCCCTACCAAATAGATATTTGGCAGGGTTTCAAACTCTTTGCTTGGCAAGGAGTCACCTATTCATTTTGTTAAATTCAAAATATATTAATGATTTCTTGAAACACTGTCATTAACAATTCGAGGTGTAACAAAAATCAGTAACTCACGCTTGTTATCCGCTTTTACATCTTTACGGAATAAACGACCTAAATAAGGTAAATCGCCCAAGAAAGGAACTTTAGTTTGTGCATTTCGAGTTTCTTGCTCAAAAATACCACCAAGTACTACTGTTTCGCCATTATCAACCAGTACATTGGTGTTTAAACGGTTTTTATTTAGATAATACTCACCCATTGGCGTTACCCCAGCAATACTGTCACTGGAGATATCTAAAGCCATTTGAACTTTACCATCAGGTGTAATGCTAGGAGTAACATCAAGCTTCAATACCACATCTTTAAATTCAGTTGTTGCTGTTGCATTCGCCCCAGACCCTTCAGTCGACTGGTATGGGACTTCCAAACCGGACTCTACTGTTGCTTTCTGTTTATCAGCTGTCAAGACTTTTGGCGTAGAAATCACTTCACCATAGCCATCTGCCTGGAGTGCTGATAATTCAAGATCCAGCATAAAATCTGAAAGGCTAATTAAACCAAAGGCAATACGCCCAGCGGCATTCTCGACACCTAAATCAACATTCAAGTTACTAGGGCGTTGAATTTCATAAGTTGGAATACCCGTCGCGCTATCAATTTCAGGTGTTCTTAAATCCCAAAGAGTCGTATCACTACCTCCTACAAGTAGATGATCGTTATTAGTAATACCTTGAGATAAAATCCCCCATTTCACACCCATTTCTTTCGCAAATTCGGTGGATGCACGAACAACACGAGCTTCAACCATCACTTGTTTGACTTGAACATCAAGCAAGTCGACCATACTACGAATTTTATCAATAAACGGTTGAGTATCATTCACGATTAATGTATTGGTACGAGCATCAATAGATACAGAACCACGTGAACTTAATAAACTTTCTTTATCTTCATCATTAGAATTATTGGAAGAGTTATTCGAGGAGTTAGAAGAGTTCTGGGCTGATTTATTTTGTGTAATCAGTTTTTCAATATCTGCCGCCTTCGCATAACTAAGTTGCATATATTCTGTTTGGATTGGAGCTAGTTTAGTACTTTGCTTTAAAGCCTTAGCTTCCTCTTCTTCAGCCTTAATTAGTTCTGCCACTGGTGCAATCCAGATCACATTACCATTACGACGTTTATCCAGATTTTTGGTTTTTAATACAATATCTAAAGCCTGATCCCAAGGTACTTCCTTGAGGCGTAAGGTAATATTACCCTGTACGCTATCTGCAGCAACCATATTAATATCGGTAAAATCAGCTAATAGCTGTAAAACACGACGGACTTCAATATCCTGAAAATCTAGAGAAATCTTCTTGCCTGTATAAGCGACTGATTTAGGACGTAAAGGCCCTTTAACTTCTGGACGCTTCAAACTAATGGTCAGCTTATTATCTGTCTGGAAAGCCATATATTCATAGCTTTCCGCAGACTGAATGGTAATTACGCCTGATCCATTCTGGTTGACTGCATCTACCGTTGAAACGGGTGTAGCAAAATCATTTACATTTAAACGTCGGGTCAAATGTGCCGGAATCTTGGAGCCCAGAGTCCGCACAATCACTTTGGTTCCCTGCTGCTGTACATCGACTGGTGTGTTCTGACCTGCCAGATCAATTACCACCAGTCCTTCACCTTGCGCACCCCGCTGGAAACCAATATTAGTAATCCCCTGAGCAACCTGCTGTTGTACTGGCTGAGCAATAGCGACTGGAGTAGCAGAATTAATTTTTAAAATAAAGGTATTGCCTTCCACACGCGTCGTAAATGCACCTGCATTAGCGAGATTCACCGTCAGTCGAGAACGCTGTGCATCTGAGCTAACATCCACTGAACTAGCTTCAGCAGTTGCGACTGGAATACTAGACTGTTTTAGATTTTGTTGGGCCTCATTAAAATCCAGAATCAGGCGTGATGGAGATTCAAGCTGATAAGCTTGAGGCTGAGGTGGCAAGCCATTAAACATCACCCGGATTTCAGTTCCCTGTCCAGGAATTTGCATTGGCACTACATTGGTCATTGAAACCTGCGCACTCGCTGCTTGCATCACAGCAATCGCGACAGCCCCCATAGAAAACTGACGAAACACATGATTCATTGTATTAGCATCCCCAAAAATAAATTCTTTAATACTCTTATTCATTTTTATTCCTTAAAACTTATGGCGCCGGTCCAATCAAAACCAGACTTCGTGGACGTTCCACATATCCTTCACGGCCATCTGGAATAATCTCAATCAAGTCAATCTGTGTCGGCGTAATTCTTGTTACACGACCATGATTAAGTCCCATATAGCTGCCACGTTGTATCCGTTCAATTTCCTTATCAGGCGTTTGAATTAGAGCCAGAATTTGCCCCGCCTGATTCCGCATACTGCCCTTCATACTTAAGGTTTCGAGTGGATAGCTTTCTAAAGGCTGTAATTGGCGTGACAAGTTCGGATAAACCCGCTTACCCGCCATAATTTTCAATTCAGCTGCTAAAGAGCTTGGCAGGAAAGGACTTTTCAGCTGATGAGCTGCGTAATTAAACATTTCTGTCGGAATAAAATCTGGCGCCGGTTCAATCGGTAATGGTGGTTGATTACGAATATTGGCCATTTCCTGATTGACTGCATCAATTCTTGATTCACAGCCCACCAATAAAAATCCGAGCGTTAAAGCTGAAGTAATTTTAATGATATTCATTACTGAGCTCCCTGCGTATCAGTTGTAGCTGGAGTAGATGAAGCATCTGCATTGCCTACATAACGGTAGGTTTTCGCTTTCACTACATAATCGATGACAGGAATTTCAGATTTCTTTTCTTTATTTTCAGTCCCTGTAATCGTGAAGTCATGCAGCGTAACAATACGCGAAAGACCTGCAATACTGCTCACAAAAGAACCAAAGGCATGATAATCCCCAGTGGCTTCAATCGCGATCGGCTGCTCAATAAAGAATTCCTGCTTGATTTCAGGTTCAAGGCGAATATTCTTGAATTTCAGTCCGGAGTTCACTCCACTCAGGTTAATATCTTCCACCAGACCTGGAATTTCAGTTTCTTTCGGCAATTGTTCCAATTGCTGATTAAAACGTGCTTCCATCTCCTGCAACTGAATCTGGTACTGCTGTAAATTACGCAGCTTGGATTCCTTTTCCCGGAATTCATTTAACAGGTTTTGCTCTTGAGCACTGGCTTGTGAAATCGCTTCTATCTTGCCGCGAATAAACCCGAAATACCCCAGCATAAAAACCAGAATAACAATAAAGATCCAGCAGGTGATTTTGACTGATAATGGCCAGCTACCATAATTATTTGGATCTAGTGTATTGAATTGTTGAAAGAACTTTTCAACTGTCATTTTTTTTCTAGGAACAGCCACTACGTCTTGGCTTAATTCATCGAATCCGTCATTACTCATGATGATGCCTCCGCTGTAGTTGTGGCTGGTGTTTGTCCTTCTTTAAGTGTTGGCTCAGCAATTTGATCCAGATCAACCGTGACCGTAAAACTGCCATAAGATTCTTCCACTCGTGGAATCACAGAGGAGGGCGCTTTATCTTTTGGCTCTTCAGCAACCAGGAAAGCATTCATAAATGCATTACGATACCAAGTAGAAGCTTCCAGATTACGTAGCAATTCAGCCACTGTATTTGGACTTTCCGCCTTACCTTCAATGGTGAATTTATCGCCGGTACGCTGGAATTTGGTAATATACATATTGCTTGGTGTGACCCGTACAATTTCATCAATCAGGTGAACTGCGATCGGTCGTTGAGTCTGTAAACCCTGAATTAGCTTCATACGTTCAACAATTGCATTACGCTGGTCTTGTAAACCATCCAAGGCTTTCAGCTGTACATCCAGATTCTGGTTAGTACTGACCACCAGCTGGTTGGCCTGCTCCTGATCCTGAAGTTTTTGATCATAGTAGAACCAGGTTGAACCTGCTGCTGCCAATCCTAGAAAAAGTGCCCCTGCGCAAATCGCTACAAATTCATTATTTCTTTTAATTCTTAGCTCATCGCGCCAAGGGAGTAAGTTAATCTTTGCCATTAATCAAAACTCCTCAATGCCAAACCACATGCAACCATGAGTGAGGACGCGTCATTTTCAATTTTTTTAATATCAATTTGAGGAGAAAAGCCCATTTGCAGGAATGGATTGGCAATCGTGACCCGGTAGCCGAGTTTTTGCTGTAATAGTTTTGCCAGACCTGGAATATTGGCATTCCCCCCTGCCAATAAAATATGGTCAATCTCGTTAAACTGAGATGAAGAGAAGAAGAACTGTAATGAACGTGCTGCTTGTTGGACTAAAGCATCCAGGAAAGGCTCCAGCACTTCGATGTCATAATCATCTGGTAAGGCACGGGTTTTTTTAGCACGCCCTGCTTCCTCAAAAGACAATCCATAACGGTTCTGGATTTCCTGAGTTAGCTGTTTGCCACCAAAAACCTGCTCACGGGTATAAATGATCTTGTTATTCTGCATGACGGATAAGGTCGTCATACTATGACCAATATCCAAGATCCCGACAGTATTTACCCCCATCGGTAAGGTATCCGAAAACACCTTGAATGCATTTTCTAATGCAAAGCTTTCGACATCTGCAATTTTTGGATTGAGGTTGGCAATTTGCAGTACTTCAGAACGTGCTTCGACATTTTCGATTCGGGTCGCTACCAACAGGACATTGACCCGGTTCGGATTGGTTAAACGGTCTGGCAGAACTTCAAAGTCCAGACTGGCTTCATCAAGTGGGAAAGGAATATATTGTTCGGCATCTTCACGAATCTGAATTTCACGTTCATCATCCGACATATCAGCATCCATTTCGATGATCTTGGTGATGACCATAGAAGTTGGAATCGCAAAGGCTGACTGACTGGACTGGGTATTGGCCAAATTAATCGCACGCCCCAACGCATCACCCACCGCTTCTGGATTTAAAATATTTTTTTCAACGACACTACTTTCTGGTAGTGGGACCAAAGCATAACTTTCTACCCAGTACCGACCGTTCTTTACAGAGAGCTCTAAAACTTTAACAGAAGTCGAACTAATATCCACTCCTATTAACCCCTTATTTGGCTTACGATATAACCTGCGCACAATACAATTCCTATTATTTTTTTATCCCCAATAAAAACAAACTCACCAATCTGTGCCGGCCTATAATTTTATATAGATACAATAACTCATCTAACAATATGCATATCTAAAGGATATACTGGCCGGTAATTAGTTTGCCATTAGCTCTTATTAAAACTTACTTGTTATGAAAAAGCTATCTTGTTCAGGCCTTGTTCATCCATTTTTTTTGATCATTATCATTATTTTGATCTCAATTCCGATGGGTTTCTATGGCATGTATCTCTATATTGCCCCATCTTTGCCTGAAATGTCTACGCTTAAAAAGGCACCTTTATTAAAGCCTTTACAAGTTTTTAGCTCAGATAATGAGCTCATTGCAGAGTATGGTGGCAAGCTTTCTGTTCCTGTGAATTATGAACAGATTCCGAAAGAATTTATTCACGCCTTCCTCGCTGCAGAAGATTCCAGTTTCTTCGAACACAGCGGGATCAGCTTTAAAGGCTTAGGACGTGCAGTCAGTGAAACTATTACCGGCTCTGATGTACAGACTGGTGGTTCGACCATTACCATGCAGGTCGCCAAAAACTACTATTTAAGTCCCGAACGTACTTTAAAGCGTAAGCTGACTGAAATTTTCCTGGCACGTAAAATAGAACAGAATTTAAGTAAAGAAGAAATTCTGACTTTATATGTCAATAAAATTTTCTTGGGGAAAAATGCTTACGGCATTGCGGCAGCAGCGAAAATCTATTACAACAAAAGTTTAGATGAGCTTTCGATTGCGCAAATGGCAATGATTGCTGGCCTACCTAAAGCACCTTCTCGTTATAATCCGGTGGCCAACCCTAAACGTGCATTAGAACGCCGTAACTGGATTTTAGGTCGCATGCTGCAATTGGGGTATCTGAATCAAAGCCAATATCAGGAAGCCATTGCTGAACCGATTAACCTGGATATGCCTGACCGCAGTACGCGTAACAAATTTCCCTACGTCGGTGAAATGGTTCGCTCTGAACTGGTAGAAAATTTTGGTGAACAGGCCATAGATTCAGGTTATAAAGTCTACACGACGATCCATAGTGAACGTCAGGCTTATGCTGAACAGGCGGTACAGGACGGTTTAGAAGCTTATGATCGTCGTCATGGCTGGCGAGGTGCTGAGGCTCATGATCAACCTCTGCAAAATTTCCGTGTCTATGCCAATACTTATCCTGCTGAAGTGACCAAGGTCAATAATAATAGCTTTGAAGCGTTGATGCAGGATGGTACAACCGTAACTGTGCCTTGGTCAGGCATGTCCTGGGCCCGTCCTTATCGTAGTGCAGATAGTGTAGGTGCTGCACCAAGCAGAGCATCACAGATTGTCAAAGTTAAAGATATTGTTCGTTTAAGACCTAATGAAAATAAAAGTTCCTGGGCACTGGTACAAACGCCTCAGGTACAGGGCCAATTAATTGCATTGAACCCAAATAATGGTGCGATTGAAGCCATTGTGGGTGGTTATAATTTTTATCAATCCAAATTTAACCGCGCGACTCAAGGCTGGCGTCAACCGGGTTCAACCATTAAACCTTTTGTTTATGCCCTGGCTTTAGAACGTGGTATGACTCCGCATACCATGGTCAATGATGCGCCGATTACCATTGGTAAATGGAGTCCGCGTAATTCGGATGGTCGTTATTTAGGGATGATTCCTTTACGTCGTGCTTTATATCTGTCACGTAACACAGTTTCAGTACGCCTATTACAAACCGTTGGTATTGAGCGTACCCGTCAGTTATTTATGGATTTTGGCTTGCAGGATAATCAGATTCCACGTAACTACACCATTGCTCTAGGCACACCTCAGGTTTTACCAATCCAGATGGCCACTGGTTATGCTACGTTCGCCAATGGCGGTTATCGCATTCAGCCACATTTTATTACGCGTATCGAAGATGCCTATGGCAAGACTATTTTTGAGGCTAAGCCTGAATATGCCTGCATCTCGTGTATTAATGCTCAGGAAGAAAGTCCTCAACCAACAGCCGCACTCACTCCTGATGACGAAGCCATTGAAATCAATAACAAAACCTTGGCACAGAAACCAGAGACACCAAAAATCTCGGCGGAAGACAGTAATTACCGTCAGGCAGAACGTATTCTAAAATCTAGCTCTGCTTATGATATGGCCAATATCCTGCGTGATGTGATTCAGCATGGTACGGGGCGTGCTGCTTTAAGAATTGGTCGTAGCGATATTGGGGGTAAAACCGGTACCACCAATGATGCCAAAGATGCCTGGTTTGCAGGTTTTAATGGCAAACTGGTCACCGTTGCCTGGGTCGGTTTTGATCAGCCGAAGACTTTAGGTCGACGTGAATACGGTGGCGTAGCAGCCTTGCCAATCTGGACCGACTTTATGGGGAATGCCTTAAAAGGCACACCAGAAGCTTGGGTTCGCCTGGATCGTAATGCTAAAGCACCAATTAACCGTAATAAGGTAGTGCAAGGTGAGCAGGAACAGCATGATCCGTCTTCTCCACCTTTAGCGACGCCTCTGTATCGCCCTGCCCCGGTTGTAGCACCTAAGCGACAAAGCAATGATTTTGAAGATTTGCCTGATCAGGAAATTCGCATACCGGATGATGAAAGAGTGGCGCCAAGAGACCAGCCACCACAGCCAAATCGGGTGGTGGATCCTTTGGAAAACTTGATTGAAGAACTTGAATAATCTGAACCAATAAAAAATCCCTCAATAATGAGGGATTTTTTATTTCTAAATAACCGATTTACTTCTTCTGAAATACATAAATCTGGAATTGAGCCATTAAATCGAATTGATCCTGCTGCTCAAGTGCCAAACGGCGTTCAGGTTTGGCTTTATAAGCATAAGGAGTCATGGTAATCAGGTTTTTTAAATCCGCTTGAGCCAAAGTCATTGGCGCATCAATCACCTGTTCACTTACCAGATTAAATGTATCCTGCAACTGTTCGACAAATTTATGTGGTTCATGTGCTTTCACTTCCTCGAATAAGGCTTCACGCATCGCGTACAAATGTTGTGGTGCAGGTGTCACTACCATCAAATAAGATTTTGCCTTTAATACCCGCAAGATTTCTTGTTTCGGAATCGGGCTAAATAAGCTGGTACAGAGATCAATGGATTGATCCAATACCGGCAAGGTCGCCCCTGTTCCTACCACCCAGGTAATTTCTTTATTCAGTTTAGCTGCAACCTGAACTGCATTTTTGGCAATATCTACGCCGACACATTGCATGACTTCAGCCTGCATGGCATTGGTGTAATAACCTTCGCCACAACCAATATCGAGCAGATTTTCAATCCGCAACTCACGGATTTTCTTGACCACAGCCTGTTGCAAAGGCGCATAATGGCCTGCACTCAGAAATGCACGGCGTGCCTGCACAGATTCAGGCGTATCACCCGGATTTTTACTATGTTTATGCTGCACCACATGCAGATTCACATAACCCTGCTTGGCCACATCATAGCTATGCTGATTGTCACAGCGCCATGTACGTTCATTTAAGCGCAACTGCTCACGACAAACAGGACACATCAGTAGGTTCATTTTTTTCATTTCTCCAAAACAAAAAAGCCGGCATGCGCCGACTTTTTTTAAATGCATTTCTTAGCGTAATTTTAAGGTCATTAGGCCTAAAACTACCAGCATAATCGTAATAATCCAGAAACGAATGACGACTTGAGTTTCACGCCAACCTTTCTTTTCATAATGGTGATGCAAAGGTGCCATCAAGAATACACGTTTATTACGCATTCTTAATGAACCGATTTGCAGGAAGACTGAAATTGCTTCCACCAAGAATACACCTGCCATAATCGCAAACACGATTTCCTGACGCACCATCACAGCAATCGTACCCAGCATTGCACCTAAAGATAACGCCCCTACATCACCCATGAACACTTGAGCTGGATGAGCGTTATACCAGAGGAATGCCAGACCGGCACCGATCATCGCAGCACAGATGACTACCAGTTCAGAGGAATATTTCACATAAGGAATATGTAGGTAGTTAGCGAAACGTACATCACCTGCCAGATAAGCAAACACCCCTAAACCGGCTGCAACCAGGACAATTGGCATGATCGCCAGACCATCCAGACCATCGGTCAGGTTTACAGCATTAGATGCACCATTAATCACGAAGTAAGTGAAAATAATGAAACCAATTCCCAGCGGAATCACGGACAATGGAATGGTGTGATCCTTAAAGAATGGAATCAACACATCCAGCATATTGGCAGTCACAACCGGATTCGGTTGTTGCTGGGCGATCACATACAGCGCAATACCAGCACCCAAAGAACCCACTGATGTCCAGAAGAATTTCTTACGTGCAGGTAAACCGGCATTGTCTTTATAACGGATTTTAATCCAGTCATCCGCCCAACCAACGGCACCAAAAATCACCATCACCGAGAGCACAATCCAGACATAAGGATTCGTCAGGTCCGCCCACAGTAAGGTGGAGATCCCGATCGAGAGCAGGATTAATACCCCACCCATGGTCGGTGTGCCCATTTTCTTGGCATGATTCTCAGGAGCAAACGAACTTACTGCCTGACCATATTTTAGTGCCTGCAATTTGCGAATCATGATCGGACCCAAGACCAAACCGATAGTCATAGCAGTCAAAACGCTGAGCAAAGCACGTAAAGTTAAATAACGAACCACCTGAAACGTGCTATCAAAGCCCGCCAGCTGGTCAAATAGCCATAACAGCATTTAGAGTTTCTCCATCAATGCAGCCATTAATGTTTCCATATGGGTAAAACGCGACCCTTTAAATAGAAAAGACATTGGCTGGGGATGATGTGTTTCAATCAAATCAATTAAAAATGGTAAAGCCTGCTCCTGATTGAGGAAAGCCTGCATCTTCTTACCATATTGCGTACTACGTGCACCTTCTTGTGCAGCTGGAGCAAATTCACCCACAGCCACCACAAAATTAATGCCTTTGACCGATACCAGATCCCGACCAAGTTTATAATGCTCGATCGCGGCAGATGAACCCAGTTCACCGATATCACCGGTCACCATCACTCGAATACCCTGCTGCTGCGCTAAAACTTCAGCCGCTGCACGCATCGAGCTTGGATTGGCATTGTAGGTATCATCAATAAATAAAAAATCTTTGTGCGGAATAAAGTTCAAACGACCTTTGGCACCAACAGCCTGTTCAAGGCCAGCCACGATATCATCCAGACTAATACCAATCGCCAAAGAGAAAGCCACTGCTGCAGTTGCGTTCTGCACATTGTGTTCACCAGCAAATGGCAGATTTACAGTTATAGTGCCTTGTGGTGTATTTAACGTGAAAGTCGCAGATTGCGGATGTAGTTCTACGTCAGTTGCATAGACATCACCGCCCTGACCAAAACTTAGAGTCTTCTCGGTTTTGACGGCTGCACGAATCTGCTCGGCATAATCATCCGCTGCAGGCACAATCGAAGTTTCAGAAATATGCGAATAGATTTCAGACTTGGCACGACAAATCCCATCACGGCCACCAAACTCACCCAAGTGTGCGGTACCAATATTAATGATACCGGCCACATGCGGCTGTACCAGATTGGAAGTGTAATCAATTTCACCCTGATGGCTCGCACCCAGCTCCATCACCGCATACTGATGTTCAGCACGCAGTTCCAGTAACATCATTGGGACACCCAAATCATTATTCAGGTTGCCTCGAGTCACCAAAGTAGGAGCTAGACGCGACAAGATACTGCCCAGCATTTCCTTGGTCGTGGTTTTACCGCTACTGCCTGTCAAAGCAATGACTTTAAGCTGTGAGTTTTGCTGACGACGATAAGCGCCAAGATGACCCAGTGCCAGACGAGTGTCTTCAACCACCAGCTGGCAAATCTCTGCATCAACAGGTTGGCTGACAATCGCGATTCCACAGCCCTTTTCAGCCACTTGTGCGATAAAGTCATGCGCATCAAAACGCTCACCTTTCAATGCCAGAAAAGCATCACCTGCTTCGGCATGACGGGAATCAGTTAAAATCCGCTTAATCTGGCCTTCAGGTTTTTTATCATTCAGCCAATAACCATGAGTGGCCTGCTCTAACTGTTCAATTGTCCATGGCTCTAGAGGCACGGTACTTGTTGTTGAAGTATGCATGTAAAATCCTAATGCGCTGGAAATGCTAAATCACAGTTGTGATGCTGGGCATCAATTGCGGCCTGTACCTCGACCACATCATCAAACCAATGTCGCACCCCATCAATCTCCTGATAATTTTCGTGTCCCTTACCGGCAATCACCACAATGTCACCTAGCTGCGCCTGGTCGACTACAAAGCGGATTGCTTCACGACGGTCATGAATTTCATGATAGGTTTTGTCTGAAAAATCGACACCCTGCTTCATGTCAGCGAAAATCTGGTTTGGATCTTCAGTACGTGGATTGTCCGAAGTCAGCACTGCAATATCAGCACCTTCGAGGGCCGCCTGAGTCATCAGCGGACGTTTGCCACGATCACGATCACCGCCACAGCCAAAAGCAACCCAGAGTTTTTGGCTGACATGACGCTTCAGCGTAAGCAAGACCTGAGTCAGGGCATCTGGAGTATGCGCATAATCCACCACAAACAGACGTTCATCATCACGAATGACCTGCATACGGCCTGGGGCACCTTTCAGCTCGGGCACAGTTGCGATTAAATCGGTTAATGCAAAACCGGCTTGCTCTGCCACAACCAGGCTCGCAACCAGATTTTCGATATTGAAATGACCTAACAAAGGACTATGCACAGTAAATGTATCTTGTGCAGTGATCAGTTTGAATTCAGCACCGGAAATACTGTACTGGATATCCTGAACCTGATAATCGGCTGATTGTGACAAAGAATAAGTCAGAATTTTCGGCTGATTCGGATTGGCTTTTGCAGTATTCAGCATCACCTCTGCGTGTGCGTCATCAATATTGATGATTGCAACTTTCAGAGATTCAAAGCTGAATAAACGCGATTTTGCTTCTGCATAGGCTTCCAGCGTACCGTGATAGTCGAGATGGTCACGGCTTAAATTGCTATAAGCCGCAATTTCAATTGCACAACCATTCAGACGGCCCTGCTCCAGACCATGCGAACTCGCTTCAATTGAGGCAAATTCCGCACCTGCCTGTGCATAGGCATGTAAGGCATTTTGCAATTGCAGGGCATCGAGTGTGGTATGAGAAGAGGCTTCCAGATTCGGCAAAATACCATTCCCTGTAGTCCCCATAACTGCACAGGCTTTGCCTTGCAGCATCAGCAACTCAGCAACCAGACGGGAAATCGTGGTTTTACCATTGGTGCCGGTCACGGCCAGAATACGGGTAGCCTTAACTGGCTGAGTCGCTTGCAGATAGCACTTCTGCCATTCGCCCATCAAGTGACGGACATTGGGTACTACCAAAGCTGGAGTAACACCTAGCTCTTGTTCTGAAATTACGGCCAGTGCACCCAATGACAGGGCTTTTTTGGCATATTCTGCGGTTTTTTCAGGTTGAGACAAGCTGGTCAGGGCAATAAAAATTTGCCCCAGTTTAACTTTGCGGCTGTCCAGTTCGAAACCCTGAAAGGATTGTCGCATCCATTCAGCAGGTTCTTGAACGGCGTAGAGATCTTGAAATGTAATGGACATTGATCACCTATTTACTGGACTTTGGGAGATTCTAAAGGTTTGTCCAACGGGACATTCAGCAAGCGTAAAGATTCCTGCATCACACGGGCAAAGACAGGTGCAGATACCATACCACCATAATAAGACCCTTGCGGATTTTCCACGACCACCACCATAGCAATACGCGGATCACTCACGGGTGCTACACCGGCAAATAAGGCACGGTATTCACTGGTTGAATAGCCTTTACGGTCGGCACGCAATTTATGCGCAGTACCCGTTTTACCTGCAACACGATAACCAGGTACGGTTGCACGGGTTGCTGTACCACCAGGCAAAGTTGCTGTTTCCATCATCAGCAGAACCTGTTCTGCGATTTGTGGATCAATCATCTGCTCGCCTTGTGGCTGTTCTTCTAATTTATACAGGCTTAAAGGCACTTTCACACCTTTGTTCGCCAGCATGGCATAGGCATCAGCCAGTTGCAGCACAGTCGCATTCAAACCATAACCATAGGCCATGGTTGCTACTTCAGACACATTCCATTTACTTGGCGGCAGAATCAGACCGGAACTTTCACCCGGAAATTTCACTGCGGAACGCTGACCAAAACCAAGACGTTTATAGAAAGTCGGTAAAGTTTCATACGGCAGTGACAGAGCTAATTTAGCTACCCCGACGTTTGATGATTTCTGGATAATCCCACCCAACGTCAACTGACCATAGTTATGCGTATCACGAATAGTGTGGTTTCCGACCCGCATACTACCTGGACTCGTATTGATGACCGAATTGGCCGTATATTTCCCGCTCTCTAGAGCCATCGCCACAGTTAGCGGCTTCATGGTTGAACCCGGCTCGAAGGAATCGACAGCGCCACGATTACGCATTGCGTCTTTATTTAATAAGCCATTCTTGTCATTCGGGTTATAAGAGGGCCAAGAAGACATTGCCAGAATTTCACCGGTTTTGACGTCGACTGCAATCGCTGTTGCGGAGCGGGCATTATTCGCTACACCAGCCGCAGTCAGTTCACGGTACATGATGTACTGTAAACGTGAGTCGATACTCAGGGTAATATTTTCACCCGGCTCGACTTCTTTAATCACTTCCGGTTCTTTAACCCGGTTGCCTTTTTTGTCACGGATAATCTGCTGTTCACCATCCTGACCGGCAAGACGGGTATTCAGCTGCATCTCCAGACCTTCGATCCCAATTCCCTCACTATTGGTCAGACCAATAATCTGGGAGTTTGGCTGGGGCTGAGGATAATAGCGCTTATAGTTTTTCTCGGTATACACACCTTGGAAATTACGCTTCATGATCAGTTCCGCCTGTTGTGGCGGCACTTCTTTTTTCAGGATCAGATAACGTGAACGTGGACGCTCTTCCATCTTTTTGCGCAATTCAGCACGATCCATGCCCACTGCATCAGCCAGCTCATCCAGATTCAGGTTTTTATCTGGGAGCTGGCGTTTTAGTTTACGGCTATTCGGCTCTTTCTGTAGTGCCAGCATGGTTTCATCATAGAGTTTTTTATTATCAAAATAGTCACGTGGGTCAATCACGATTTTCATAATCGGCGTACTGATCGCCAGCGGAATACCATTACGATCATAAATTACGCCACGCATGGCCTTGATGGTATTGGTTCGTAAAATATTGGCATTGGCTTTATTTTGCAGAAAGTCTTTATTGATAATCTGCACATAGAAAGCTCGGCCGATCAGTGTCACAAAACACAGCAGCACCACAGCCCACATGATGTAAAAACGGTTGATATAAACATTTAAGGCATTTTTCTCGGTGACGGACTGCTTTTTACGTACCGGTTGCTTCTTTCTCTTGTCTACCATGTTCGAGCGCTAGCCTTATTTTTTCTCATCTGAAGGTTGTGGTAAGGAAATCACGACACTCTGTGAAATCGGGGGTGAATACATCCTTAACTGAGTCACTGCACGGGTACCAATCTGCGCGGTCGCACCAAAGGTCTGCTGTTCAATCAGCAAACGTCCCCACTCTGCATTCAAATCATCCCGTTCACGCAGATAGGTGCTCAGTTTGCGGTTATCCTGACGGTATTCAAAGACTTGGAAGACGACAAATACCGCACTGATGAAGACCATCAACATTAATATGAGGTAAACAATGACTTTTTTCAGCCATAACTTTTCTGTTTTTTTATCAACCACTTCAGTTTTCATGATGTGCCTATTAAGCTAAACGTTCTGCCACGCGCAGCCATGCGCTACGTGAACGAGGATTGGCTTTAACTTCCTCATCACTTGCCTTGACCCGGGCGATTTTCTTTAAACGTCGCGTATCCTTTTGTTGTTGCGGCATTCCCCAGCCTGAATCTTCTTCAAGCGTTGATTCTTTTTGAATAAACTGCTTAATCAACCGATCTTCCAGTGAATGGAAGCTGATCACAGCCAAACGTCCCTCTGGTTTTAAAATCTCAACCGCTTGAGGGAGGAAAGTTTCAATATCTTCTAATTCTTTATTAATAGCAATACGAATTGCCTGGAAAGTTCGGGTGGCAGCATGTTTATTTTTTTCCCATTTTGGATG
Organism: Acinetobacter sp. CAU_H_60; assembly: GCF_058599385.1. Taxonomy (NCBI): domain Bacteria; kingdom Pseudomonadati; phylum Pseudomonadota; class Gammaproteobacteria; order Moraxellales; family Moraxellaceae; genus Acinetobacter; species Acinetobacter sp. CAU_H_60. The sequence continues at coordinate 2,732,699 of NZ_CM178653.1, forward strand.
GGCAACTTTCACAATTTCCGCCAGTTTGGCTGTGGTATCAATATATCCGGCAGCCTTGATCGCTTTGGCTATACGGCGACTATAACGCTCTTCCCCATACTGAAAAATCACATTAGCCAGTGCTTCTTCTTCAATATTCACCAACCATTCTGCTGCAGTCGGACCTTGTGAGTTGTCCATGCGCATATCTAGCGGGCCATCTTTCATAAAGCTGAAACCGCGTTCTGCCTGATCCAGCTGCGGTGAAGACACCCCTAAGTCAGCCATCACACCATCTACACTTACAATACCCTGCTCAGCTAATGCCTGTTTTAAATCAGCGAAGCTGGCATGGATAATTTTAAAACGTGAATCTTCCTGTTCCAGTTCTGCGGCAACAGCCAATGCTTGCGGGTCTTTATCGAAGGCGTAGACGCGTGCATTTTCATCCAATTTGGAAAGCAATAAACGTGTATGCCCACCGCGACCAAAGGTTCCATCCACATAAATTCCCGTATTGCGACCAGCCAGTAAGGCATCAATCGTTTCGTGAAGTAATACAGAAATATGTGACATAAAAACTCAATCAATAGGGCGAAAAATTTAACTGCACATTATCACTCTGTTTAGCTAAAGCTCCAAACGACTTTTTGTAGATAAATATTAATTTCTATAGAGAAAACCGTTTTTATTTTTCGACAGCCGATAAAAAAGCCTCCATCGAGGAAGCTTTTTCATATTTTAAATTTATTTTTTAATCAACAGATTAACGCTTCGAGTTATAGATCTGGTCGAAGATTGCGCCATTCACAAAGTGAGTTTTCTGTGCATTGGCCCAGCCACCGAATACTTCATCAATGGTAAAGGTTTTAATTTTCGGGAACTGTGATGAATATTTGGCTAAGACTTTCTCATTACGTGGACGATAGAAATGTCGTGCTGCCATGTCCTGACCAAGTGGAGAATAAAGATAGTTGATATAACCTTTAGCTAACCATTTATTGCCATTTTTATCTACCGTACGATCTACGATGGCTACAGAGGGTTCAGTCAGAATAGTCAAAGATGGATAAACGATATCAAACTTATTTTTACCCAGAGTTTTTTGTGTTACCAGAGCTTCATTTTCCCAAGTTAACAGCACATCACCAATATTACGTTCAGCAAATGTCGTCATTGAGGCACGTGCGGCTGAGTCCATCACTTTGACGTTTTTATAAAGCTTGCCGACAAATTCTTGGGCTTTGGCTTTGCTACCACCTGGTTGTTTTTCTGCATAACCCCAAGCTGACAGATAAACCCAACGTGGCAAACCACCAGTTTTCGGGTTTGGTGTAATAATTTCTACGCCCGGTTTAGTCAGATCTTTCCAGTCTTTAATTCCTTTAGGGTTACCCTTACGCACCATGAAGACAATCGTTGAAGTATAAGGTGCAGAATTATGCGGGAACTCTTTTTGCCAGCCTGGCTGAATCTGACCAGATCTTACGATCTCTTCAATATCGTTTGCCAATGCCAAAGTAACCACATCACCTTTTAAACCGTCGACCACAGAACGCGCCTGTTTACCTGAACCGCCGTGTGACTGTTTAAAGTTCACATCGATACCGGTTCGTTTTTTCCAGTAGGCACCAAAAGATTTGTTGAATTCGTCATAGAATTCACGGGTCGCATCATAAGAAACGTTCAGGAATTCACGATCCGCGGCTTGGCTCGCAGTTGCAGTAAATGTCAGACCTGTTGCCAATAAGGCAGCACTAACCAGTGATTTTAATTGAGTTTTCATAAGAGCATCGGGAGATTATCTTCATTAGATATAACTATATGAAATAAAGTTATTTTTCGCAATTGAGCAAACAAAGTGCATACAGGGTAATATTTAGTTATTTTTTGTTTTAATTTCATGTTTTATATAATAAAAATATCTAGATTAAAGACTTATCCTATTTTTATAGCATTTTATGCTTTAGATATAAAAAAAACGGATAATAAATTATCCGCTTTCTGATTTTGCTTCAGTAATTAAAATTATTTACGATTTTCCGCAGAGATCTGATCGTAGATCGCCCCATTCACAAAATGGGTTTTCTGCGCTTTTGCCCAGCCGCCAAAGACTTTATCAATAGTAAAAGTCTGGATTTTCGGGAATTGCGCCGCATATTTTGCTGCTGCTTTGGCATCACGTGGACGGAAGTAATATTTCGCTGCCAGCTCCTGCCCTTTTGGTGAATATAAATAGTTCAGATAACCTTTGGCCAAATTACGATTACCATTTTTATCAACAGTCTTGTCGACAATCGCTACTGATGGCTCAGCCAGAATAGAAATTGAAGGATAAACAATTTCATATTTATCTTTACCCAAACCTTGCGTCGCCAATAATGCTTCATTTTCCCAAGAGAGCAATACATCGCCGATCCCACATTCAGCAAAGGTCGTTAAGGAACCACGCGCACCTGAATCCAACACTTTGACATTGGCATAGAGTTTTTTCACCAGTTCTTTGGCTTTGGCATCATTACCACCTGGCTGTTTCAAGGCATAACCCCAGGCGGATAGATAAATCCAGCGCGGGGCACCGCCAGTTTTTGGGTTTGGCGTAATAATTTCAACGCCTGGTTTGGTTAGGTCATTCCAGTCTTTAATCTGTTTAGGGTTGCCTTTACGAACCAGAAATACAATTGTAGAAGTATAAGGAGTCGAATTACTTGGGAACTCTTTCTGCCAGCCCTTTTCGATTAAGCCTGCATTGACAATTTCTTCGATATCATTGGCTAGCGCCAAAGTGACTACATCGGCCTGCAAACCATCCACCACAGAGCGTGCCTGTTTACCTGAACCACCATGCGACTGTTTAAAGTTGACTGCTTGCCCGGTTTTCTGTTTCCAGAACTTGCCAAATTCTTCGTTATATTCCTGATAGAATTCGCGAGTCGGATCATAGGAAACATTGAGAAAGTCTTTTGCAGCATAGCCAGGAATGGCACTTCCGCCAAGTAGTACTAAAATAGTAGAAGTTATTATCTTTTTCATGAGTAGTGCTCATTGCTAATTTATCCAGCACTATATAAATAAAAAAATTACTTAACAATCATGTGCTTATAATATTTTATCCAATCATATTCTATTTTCGATATATATGCTCACAATTCATTTCGGATACATTTTCCCCTAAAAATTTAATATCCTGCTACAATATAAGACAGTTCTTCACGATCTCTACACAGTTATCTGTTACAAATAGGCAACTTAAATGTGGAAATTCTGAGATTTAGTAATTTTCCACAGAGAAATATTAGTTTTTTGTAAAAAAATGTGACCTGGTTCTACTTTTTTATATCTGAATGTGATTAGATTGTAGCCAGTATTATAACAACATTTTTAACAAAACAAGATTAACCAGAGCCAAGGAGGAAGTTTGGATATGAAATTTAAAATATTTACAGCCAGCATCCTAAGTCTTATCACGCTGTTCTCGATTCAACTTGGCCATGCCGTAGTTGTGAAAACAGAGCTACCTAAAGCCTCTGTAAGTGCAATTGAAGTGAAAACCTCACCAATTGAAAAAGCAATTCAGCAACATAAGGCTGATAAAAATGCTTTTCATACTGAGGATGAACTTAAAGCGCTGACTGCGTTCAAATCAAATCCGACTCAAAGCTTTTTTGCAGCTCAAAACCTGCGCTTTACCCGCTTTGTGCAAAGTATTTTTTCTCCGAGCAATTCATAAGACTTAGTTTTAGTTCTCCACATTCGTTATATTTTGCTCATCCTGAAAAGCCGCATCATTCAATGTTGAATAAAGCATTAAGTGATGTGGCTTTTTCGTTATAATAGCTGCAATTTTATATTTAAGATTAGATCCGGTTATGACTGTTCGTACTCGTATTGCACCTTCTCCTACCGGTTTCCCGCATGTGGGAACTGCCTATATTGCCCTGTTCAACCTGTGTTTTGCCAAACAGCACGGTGGTGAATTCATTCTTCGTATTGAAGATACGGATCAGCTGCGTTCTACTCCTGAATCTGAAAAAATGATTCTGGACTCACTACGCTGGTTAGGCCTGAATTGGTCGGAAGGTCCAGATGTTGGTGGTCCACATGCACCGTACCGTCAGTCAGAACGGATGAGCATCTATAAAAAATACGCAGAAGAACTGGTAGATAAAGGTCATGCCTTCTACTGTTTCGCAACAGCGCAAGAACTAGATGAAATGCGTGCTGAACAGCAGGCGCGTGGCGAAACTCCACGCTACGATGGCCGCGGTCTAAAACTGTCTAAAGAAGAAGTGGCACGTCGTCTGGCAGCTGGTGAACCGCACGTGATCCGTATGAAAGTGCCAGCTGAAGGTGTATGTACCTTTAATGACATGCTGCGTGGTGAAGTAGAAATTCCATGGGCGCAAGTCGATATGCAAATTCTGCTGAAAACTGATGGTCTGCCAACTTACCATCTGGCAAACGTGGTTGATGATCACCTGATGCAAATTACTCATGTGATCCGTGGTGAAGAATGGATTCCATCTGCACCGAAACATCAGTTGCTGTACAAATACTTTGGTTGGGACATGCCAGTCCTGTGCCACATGCCTCTACTGCGTAACCCGGACAAATCAAAACTGTCTAAACGTAAGAACCCGACTTCAATCAATTACTATAAAGACATCGGTGTATTGCCAGAAGCGTTGCTGAACTATCTGGGCCGTATGGGCTGGTCAATGCCAGATGAGCGTGAAAAGTTCACTTTGGCTGAAATGATTGAACACTTTGACATTAACCGTGTCTCTCTGGGTGGTCCAATCTTTGATGTTGAGAAACTCAATTGGTTAAATGGTCAGTGGATTAAAGCCCTTTCTCCTGCTGAACTATTAGATACCTTACTAGCCTGGAAAGCAGACCGTGCCAAACTGGAAGAAATCGCTGCTGCAATTCAACCACGGATCAATCTGCTGTCTGAAGCAGTAAACTGGTCAGCGCATTATTTCAACCATTTCCCGACTTTGACTAAAGAACAGTTTGAAAGCAAAAAACTTTCTGAAGAACAAGTGCGTCAAAGCCTGCAATTTGCGATCTGGCGTCTGGAAAGCCTGTTCACCTGGAACAATGACACTGTCAGCCAAACGCTGATGGATCTGGCGAATCAGATGGGCGTTAAATTACGTGACTTTATGCCAGCGTTCTTTATTGCGATTGCCGGCTCAACCGCTTCTACCCCAGTCATGCAGACCATGGTTACTATTGGTCCGGATCTGACTTTTGCCCGTCTGCGCCACGCGCTGGAAGTTGTGGGTGGTCCTAGCAAGAAAGAAGTAAAAGCTTGGGAAAAACTGAATGAGAGTCTGAAACTGCCGAAAAATGAAGCAATTGATCAAGCTTAATTTATTTTTTAGTTGACGGCTGAGCGTTATATCCATAATATAGCGCTCACACAGACTGGGGTCATAGCTCAGTTGGTAGAGCGCTACAATGGCATTGTAGAGGTCAGGAGTTCGATCCTCCTTGACTCCACCAAATAAGTCTTGCTTTACCTGTGTATTTGCCTCATTTGTCCCTATCGTCTAGAGGCCTAGGACATCGCCCTTTCACGGCGGTAACCGGGGTTCGAATCCCCGTAGGGACGCCATATTCAAGATGGCAACATCTTAATAAAAAACCCAAGCATTGTGACTTGGGTTTTTTATTGTCTGTCTGTTTTATATTGGCGGTATTTCGGTTTTTGCGTATCTTCCGATAAAATAATCAGTAATTTAGAATTTTGGAGTTGTAATGCAATATCGCTGCCCTAAATGTCAAAGCCCAAAAATCATGCCCGTGGCTCAGCCAGGTCAACCAGCGGCACGTCCAGTCGTGCCTAAAAGCCTGATCATGCTGGTGCCTGCCCTGTTTGTATTATTGCTACTGGTCATCATTAGCATCGCGATGTGGATTTTTGGAGATGGTGCAGGTACGACTTTACAGACCGCTACTGTGATCGTGTTTATAATCTGTCTGATCGCAGGCTTCATGTTCTATAAAGATTTGCCTGATTTTAAAATTTCCATGCAGGCTTTCATGCAAAGCCAAAAGAAATGGAAATGCCGTGAATGCAATCATGAGTGGGAAATCTGATTTCTATAGTTGACTCATTTTCAAAGCCGAAAAATCTTGCATGCTTATGCAAGATTTTTTTATTAGTAAAACTAAATTTTCTACCATCCAATATTAAAATGTCGACTAGAATAACAAATTCATATTTTTTCTAATTTACTTCACTTTTTAAATGAAGTTTTTTTATTTTTACTTCTTGTTTTTGCTCATTAAATACACAAAAATATCAACATGAGACTAAAAGCATGTAATTCATTACCGAAATAAAACCGCTTTATATTGTAGTCTTTAGTGGATAGTTTAATTAATTGTTAATAATGGCAAAGGTGAGGAATAAAAATGCTTAAACTTAAAAAAGTCATACATTTTCTGTTTTCTCATGACGAGCCTACGGGTACAGAAGTCGAAAATTCTATTTCTGAAGCAGACACTTATTATCTGGAAGCTGTACAGTTTGAAAAGCTTTGCCATGCTTTAAAGCAACGCCAAGCCGAACATTTTCAAATTGCGCAGCTAGAGCAGCAAGAAAGTTATCAACGCAATGCTTTCTGGAACTATTTAAGTGCAGCAACACGTGGACACGCCGAAGCGCAATATAGACTGGGTAAACACTTTCTTAAAGGTAGTCTAGGTTTAGATCAGAATTATTTTCATGCTGAAGAATGGCTGAATAAGGCTAAACAGCAAGGTCATTTAAAAGCTGCGCGGCTGTTATCAAATACTTATAGCCAAATGAGTGTCCAATATTAAATAAAAAAACCAGCCCAAAGGCTGGTTTTTTTATGCGCTTGGATTAAGCACCAATTTTGCGGTATTTCTGACGCTTCGCTGCCAGATCATCGCCATATTTCTTACGGCGATATTCTTCAAACTCGGTATAGTTACCGGTGAAGAATTCTGGAGTCTCATCTTCAAATGACAAGATGTGAGTCGCAATACGGTCCAAGAACCAGCGGTCATGCGATACCACCATCACACAGCCCGGGAAGACCAGAATTGCATCTTCTAACGCACGTAAAGTTTCTACGTCCAAGTCGTTTGATGGTTCATCGAGCAGGATTACGTTCGCACCTTGTTGCAGGATTTTCGCAAGTTGTAAACGGTTACGCTCACCACCTGACAATTCACCTACGCGTTTTTGCTGATCTTGGCCTTTAAAGTTGAAGCGACCGATGTAAGCACGAGATGCAATTTCGTAATCGCCTACTTTCAGGATATCCAGACCGCCAGACACTTCTTCCCAAACGGTTTTATTGTCATCCAGGGTGTCACGAATCTGACCCACATAAGCAACTTTTACAGAATCACCCAAAGTCACTGTACCAGTATCGGGTTGCTGTTCGCCCGTCATCATACGGAACAATGTAGTTTTACCTGCACCGTTTGGACCTACGATACCGACAATCGCTGTTGGTGGTACTGTGAAAGACAAGTCTTTATACAGCAGTTTGTCACCAAACGATTTGCTGATCCCTTCAACTTCAACCACCTTGTTGCCCAGACGTGGACCAGGCGGAATATAGATTTCAGAAGTTTCATTACGTTGCTGGAATTCGCGAGAGTTAAGCTCTTCGAAACGCTCCATACGTGCTTTGTTTTTCTTCTGCTGGCCTTTCGCATTTGAACGAACCCATTCAAGTTCTTTTTTCAATGCTTTAGCAAACGATTCTTCCTGCTTGTTCTCTTGTTCTAAACGCGCATTTTTCTGTTCCAGCCAAGAAGAATAGTTACCTTGGTAAGGAATACCATGTCCGCGGTCAAGCTCCAGAATCCACTCGGCTACGTTATCCAGGAAATAACGGTCGTGCGTAATCGCCACGATAGTGCCCGGGAAGTCTTTCAGGAAGCGTTCCAGCCAAGATACAGATTCTGCATCCAAGTGGTTGGTCGGTTCGTCGAGAAGCAGCATGTCTGGTTTAGACAGCAGTAAACGACATAATGCAACACGACGGCGTTCACCACCTGAAAGCATGGTTACATCTGCATCCCATGCAGGCAGATTTAATGCTGCTGCAGCCTGTTCCAACTGGTTATTCAGGTTATGCGCATCCCAAGTCTGGATAATCGCTTCCAGTTTTTCTTGCTCTTTTGCTAGTGCATCGAAGTCTGCATCTGGATCTGCATAGTCTGCAAATACCTGATCAAGGCGTTCTAATGCATCAAGTGCTTCACGTACGCCGTCTTCAACGTTGCCACGAACGTCTTTGGTTGGATCAAGTGGTGGTTCTTGCTCGAGGTAACCGATTTTGATACCCGGTTGCGCACGTGCTTCACCAGAGAAATCCTTATCTACGCCCGCCATAATACGAAGCAAAGTAGATTTACCTGCACCGTTCAGACCAAGCACACCAATTTTTGCGCCTGGGAAAAATGATAAGGAGATATCCTTGAGGATTTCGCGCTTTGGCGGAACCATCTTGGACACTCGGTTCATCGTATAAATATATTGGGCCACGTAGGACTCCTCAATTGAAAAACCAAATGGGGAAGAAACAAACTTCCCCTGCTCAATCATGAGCGAAAAAATAATCGGCTATTATACGCAGAAAGTCTTCAAAACATAAGCCATTCACGTGAAGTTAATGCCTTGTTACAAGTTTAATCCTGTTTATTTTTCAAACAGTATTTCTGACACCTAAACTTGCATTATTTTGCTGATGCTATATCGTTAATTAAGATATTCATTTGAATAAATATGCACTTTTCTTCATATTTCAAGTGTTAATATTTGAGCAGTTTCATTACAGCTAAAAACACAAGAAGACCAACGATCATGACTTATAAAGCAGAAACTTTAGCGATTCACGCAGGCTATAGCCCGGAACCTACCACTAAAGCTGTTGCGGTTCCCATTTATCAAACCACCTCATATGCCTTTGACAATACTCAGCACGGTGCCGATCTGTTTGACCTAAAAGTTCAGGGCAATATCTATACCCGCATCATGAACCCAACCACGGCAGTGCTGGAACAACGTATTGCAGCTCTGGAAGGTGGTATTGGTGCGCTGGCTTTAGCTTCAGGTATGGCTGCGATTACCTATGCGATTCAGACCATTGCTGAAGCGGGTGACAATATTGCTTCGGTGTCTACTTTATATGGCGGCACTTATAACCTGTTTGCACATACCCTGCCTAAACAAGGGATCGAAGTTCGTTTCTTTGACTATCAAGATCCGGAAGCTCTACGTAATCTGATTGACGGCAAAACCAAACTGGTTTTTGTGGAATCAATCGGCAACCCGCTGGGCAATATTATTGACCTCGAAGCGATTTCCAAGATTGCCCATGAATATGGCGTACCAGTCATCGTCGACAATACTGTAGCGACCCCAGTTCTACAGAAATCTTTTGATTTCGGTGCCGACATCGTGGTGCATTCACTGACCAAATATATTGGTGGTCATGGGAATTCGATTGGCGGCATTATCGTGGATAGTGGCAAGTTCCCATGGGGGCAACATGCCGAGCGTTTCCCTGCTTTGAATACACCGGATCCGAGTTATCATGGTGTGAATTATGTCGAAGCTTTAGGTGAAGCGGCGTATATCGCGCGTGCTCGTGTCGTACCTCTGCGTAATACCGGGGCAGCGATCAGCCCACAAAATGTATTTTTAATTCTGCAAGGCTTGGAAACTTTGAGCCTGCGTATGGAACGTCACACAGAAAATGCGCTGAAGGTTGCAGAATATTTACAACAACATCCGAAAGTAAAATGGGTCAATTATGCCGGTCTGAAAGATCACCCGCAGCATGCTTTGGCACAAAAATATGTGAAAGGTAAACCGTCTGCCATTCTGACTTTTGGTGTAGAAGGTGGCCGTGAAGGCGGTGCCCGTTTTATCGATGCCCTGCAACTGTTCACCCGTCTGGTCAATATTGGGGATGCCAAGAGTCTGGCCTGCCACCCGGCAACCACCACCCACCGCCAGCTTAATCCTGAAGAGCTCAAATCGGCTGGTGTAAGTGAAGATATGGTTCGTTTATCAATCGGAATTGAACACATTGATGACCTGATTGCGGATCTGGACCACTCTCTCGCAGCAGTTTAAGCCTCATTTTAAAGCAGAAAACTCCAGCAAAAATGCTGGAGTTTTTTTATTTATTTTTTGAATACAATCACTTGCTTTGTGATTTATTTTCATGATAAAAATCAATTGAAACGGCGAACACAAATAGAGCAATTACTCTAATTTTTATTTTATTTTCAATAGTTTAATGTATAGATTTTCTTAAATAATTGGTTATCATATTAGTACTCATCTTCGCTCTTATCTCTGTTAGAGCCATCTTTGATTTTTTAATAAAAATAATTTGAACGCAGTCTTCAAATTAGGGATAACAAACGTGAAAACTAGACTACAGAAACAATTGGAAAAACGTATTGCAGGTAAAACTGTCCTTATTACAGGCGCATCCAGTGGTATAGGTTTAACGACAGCACATCAGCTGGCAGATGCTGGCGCACATGTTTTACTGGTCGCGCGTACCAAAGACACCCTAGAACAAGTAAAAAAAGAAATTGAATCCAAAGGCGGTAAAGCTTCAGTATTTCCATGTGATCTCAATAATATGGAATCCATTGATGAAGTGTCCAAACAGATTATTGCTTCAGTCGATCATATCGACATCCTGATTAACAATGCGGGCCGCTCGATTCGCCGTGCGGTGCATGAATCAGTGGATCGTTTTCATGATTTTGAACGTACCATGCAGCTAAATTATTTTGGTGCTGTACGTCTGGTGATGAATATCCTGCCGCAAATGATGATTCGCCGTGCAGGCCATATCATCAATATCAGCTCGATTGGGGTATTGGCGAATGCCACCCGCTTCTCGGCTTATGTCGCATCTAAAGCCGCACTGGATGCTTTCAGCCGCTGTCTGTCTGCAGAAGTCCATTCACATAAAATTGCGATCACTTCGATTTATATGCCTTTGGTTCGTACACCAATGATCGCACCAACCAAGATCTATAAATATGTGCCTACCCTGTCTCCGGAACAGGCAGCCGAACTGATTGCTTATGCGATTGTGAAACGTCCGAAGAAAGTGGCGACCCATCTGGGACGCTTGGCTTCGATTACCTATGCGATTGCACCAGACATCAACAATGTCCTGATGTCGATCGGTTATAACCTGTTCCCAAGCTCTTCAGCATCAGTGGGTCAGCCGCAAAAACTGAACTGGGTACAAAAGGCCTATGCACGGATCTTCCCGGGCGAGCACTGGTAATTTCTTCAAGAATATTTCGGCCGCCTAAGGGCGGCTATTTTATTTCTGCACTTTAGAGATTCAACCGCTCAGGTTTATAATTTGAATGTGCCTAACGACACATCCTGTCTTTTCAGGCACAGATTTTTGCCGCAAATGCGACGAGATCACGTACACTATGGACGGATATTTCCTATCCATCTTTTTATATTCTGATTCAATTAATGGAAACCCTTATGAACAACGTGCAATGGCTCGATGAAGTAAAATTTAACGAACAAGGTCTGATCCCTGCCATTGCCCAGCACCATCAAACTGGTCGTGTATTGATGGTCGCCTGGATGAATCGTGAAGCGCTGGCTTTAACTGCTGAAAAAAATCAGGCGGTATATTTCTCCCGTTCGCGCAACAAGTTATGGCATAAGGGCGAAGAATCTGGTCATTTCCAGACTGTGCATGAAATCCGTCTGGACTGTGATGCGGACGTGATTATTTTACAGATTGAACAGCATGGTGGCATTGCTTGTCATACTGGCCGTGAATCATGTTTCTACCGTAAACTGACACCAAATGGCTGGGAAATTGTGGATGCACAAATCAAAGATCCTGCTGCGATTTACGGTGAAAAATCAACAAATCCACATACCCTTGCCATGAATGCCTCAACCGCTCAGTCTGAACAGGTTGAAGTATTGTCATACTTGGGCGAGATGATGGCAGAGCGTAAGAAAGCTGATCCGGAATCCTCTTATGTGGCCAAGCTGTACCATAAAGGTTTAAACAAGATTCTGGAAAAAGTCGGTGAAGAAAGCTTTGAAACCGTGATCGCGGCTAAAGATTTCAAAACTGAAGCCTCTGAAGACAACAAGAATGACCTGATCTATGAAGTGGCTGATCTATGGTTCCATACCATTGTGATGCTCGGTTACTTCGACCTGGATCCGCAACTGGTCCTGAATGAACTGGCACGCCGTCAGGGTCTATCCGGTCTGGTTGAAAAAGCCAATCGCCAACATTAAATCGTGAATGAATCTACCTGTGTCTGATCTGCAAAAACCCAAAGCGACCTATGAGCAGGCAACTGCCATTGATAACGCACGTCTGGGAAAATCTTTTAAAGTCATTGCCTATGCGGGCACAGGTAAAACCACGACCCTGCAAATGATCAGTGATGCCATGCCGGAACGGCGCGGTATGTATCTGGCATTTAATAAATCGATTGCCTCGGAAGCACAAAACAAGTTTCATCGGGGTGTGGACTGCCGAACGTTTCACTCCCTGGCTTTTCGCAGTGTTCCACGTGGAGTCACGGATAAACTACGCCTACCGCGTTTAAGTCCAAGCTTTATTGCCAAAGAATATCGCCTTGAACCGATGACCTTGCGCCGGATGATGGGCGGACGTTATGAAAAATATGTGCTGATGCCTTCGCGTCTGGCCAGTCTGGTTGCGAACGCAGTCGGCTATTTCTGCTCGACCAGTTCGCAATATCCCGCCCCGCGACATATTCAGGCACCGAGCTGGCTACACCCAGATGATATTGAAGCATTGCAAAAGAAACTTTATCCAGCAGTTGAACGGCGTTGGTTAGAGTCAATTGATCCCAATCATCAGGCCGGGATTGGGCATGATATTTACCTGAAACTTTGGGCATTGTCTGAGCCCAATATTCCTGCCGACTATGTGCTGTTTGATGAAGCACAGGATGCCGACCCACTGATGCTAGGAATTTTGCTGAAACAGCGTAGCACTCAGGTCATCTATGTCGGCGATGCGCATCAGCAGATTTATGCCTGGCGTGGCGCAGTGAATGCCATGCAGCAGCTGCCGTTACCCGAATCTCGTCTGACCACTTCATTCCGTTTCGGGCCTGAAATTGCGTTAAATGCCAATGCGATTTTGGGAGCATTGAATGAAACCGTGCCCCTACTCGGTAATCCGCACTTAAACTCCAAAGTCGTCAATAAACCGCACACTAAATTACGCGATGCGATTCTATGCCGGACCAATGCGCGTGCTATGGAACTATTACTTGCCGGTTTAGTACGTGGCGATAAAGTCAGCCTGCAAGCGGATCATGTCAAATTAAACCGTTTTGTTGATGCCGCTGCGATGCTGAAACAGGGCAAACGTGTGGTTGATGTACCTGAACTGGCCTGGTTTAATTCCTGGCATGATGTACACGAATACTGTGAGACCAATGAAGGCAGTGATATCAAGCCTTTAGTCAAACTGGTCGATGAACATGGTACTGATCCCCTGAAAACTGCTCTCGCCAAAATCACGCCGATTGGGCAAGCGGACTACATCATCTCTACCGCACATAAGGCCAAAGGTCTGGAATGGGATCGTGTGCATATTGAAGATGACTACCAGTTCAAGCTGAATGAGAAAGACCATAAAATTAGTGACGAAGAGTTACGTCTGCTGTACGTGGCCTGTACTCGTGCTAAAGTAAGCTTAAATATTCATCACATTTATGACCTCATTCAACAACTGAAAATCAGGATGCCACAGTCACTGCGCCAAGCCGTCGGCTAAGGTAAAACATAGATGTAAAAATCACACTACAGGTGATCCATGCACATCGAAAAAATACAACTCAAACATGCTCTGCTCTTTTCTAATATCCAGCTCGATTTTGATCTGCAAAAATCACCTGTGACTTTAATTTTGGGTGATCAGGGTTCCGGTAAAACTACCTTGCTGCGCTTAAGTTATCAGGCTTTGACCTGGTTTTCTGCACGTTTTCGTGACTTGCGTACCGCAGGTTTAAGTATGCTGGATCAGGATATCCTGCAAAATCGTCTGCAATCCAAAATTGATATCCTGGTGCGTTTTCCTGATGATTTGGGATCATTTCCTGAATCAGCACAGGGAGAAGCGGCCCCTGCCCAATCTTGTTCCTGGCAGTTATATAAAACCTTAAATAGTCAGGGAATTGGCTTTGCCAAAGCAGAAACCCAGCAACTCGATGCCATGGTGAATCTTTATCAGAAGGCAAGGCAACATGACCCTTTGCTCGGTCTGCCTATGGTCGCCTACTATCCGGCTGAACGCTTCGTCAATGAAATCAATTTACTCAGCAAAAATAATCAGGCCATTTTTCAGACTGCGCATGCTTATGAAATTACCGCCATTCCTTTTACGACTTTTGCGCGTTTCTTTGAATGGTTTCGTGAAGTTAGTGATATTGAAAATGCACAAAGTGCCAAGATCATTGACCAGATTCTAGATCAGGCACTACAGCAATCGGATGATATACAGGCAGATCAACTGGCCCAGCAAATTGAAAAAGCCAAAGCGCATATGCATACACCGAGCTTAACTGCCTTGCGTGAAGCTCTATCCATTGTACTACCAGAACTTAGCCAGATTTATCTCGATTACCAGCCCAAACTGCAATTGATGGTGCGTTATCAGGATCACACCTTTAGCTTTCAGCAGTTGTCGAGCAGTATCCGGAACTGGATTGCACTGGTGGGAGATATTGTACGGCGCCTTTGTCTGCTTAATCCGCACAGCTTATTTCCCTGTCAGGAAGGTACTGGCATCTTAATGATTGATGAAATTGATCATCAACTGGATCAGGACATGGCTGCCGTCATTTTACCGCGTCTGCATCAGGCGTTTCCTAACTTGCAGATTATTGCCACTGGAAACCGGCCGGAATTGCTGGAACAGGCTCAGGATTTTCAGTGTCTAAAACTGGAAAATAAACAGCTGCATCCCATCCATCTGAATCCAATGCAGGTTCAATATGATCATCTCTATGCAGAGTTGCCGCTTGAGATTAGCCAGAATCATTCAGATATAGAAAAAGTTGAAGATGCACTTCAGGAACCAGAAACAGTCAACCTGACGGCTCAGTCTGTTTTGCAACTGATTCAGGATCAGTTAAGTGCAGAACAGCAGCAAGAACTTTTACAACTGTTGAGTCAGGATAATTCACAAAGTCTGCCTCAATCTTCTTAAATAGTGCTGAAACGATAATGCAATTTAAAAATTAAAATCAGGATGCAAGAATAGGTTTTGATTTTCTGCATTCCTGATCAAGAAGTTATAAATTTTTATCAATAAATGCAGGGAGTTTGATCTTTATTTTCGGTCAAATTTGTACGAGATGTTCAAGCATGCACCCCATATCAAAACCAAGCTTACGTATAATCTACAAGTTCTACATAAAAACATTGATGTTGTGGTTATCCTGTAATATGATCGGTTTTACTTGCAATTTTCGTTGTAAAATCGGAATTTGCTATCGTTTATAAGTTGCGCAATACAACTGTTTTATTCTGTTTGAATATCATTCTGGCTTTCAAGATCGAGAAGTTTTGGGTCGCTCTTTGCGGTCCTGTAATCCTTGAAAGATAAAGATTCACCCTAGGTTGACCTTAACCTATATCACGACAATGGATACGAGTGTGCTGCCAATTATTATATTGTTACCGTTAGTATTAGGCACAACCCTTGTCTCGTGGCTGAAGCAATTTTCACGCGGGGTAACGGCTTTAGGAGCAATTGCCGTCAGCCTCAGCAGTTTCTTATTACTGTTGAGTCAGGCGCCTGCTGTATTTAATGGAACGGTAATTACCCAGACCTGGTCCTGGCTACCCCAGCTTGGAATCGATTTCAGTTTCCGGCTGGATGCTTTGGGCATGCTGTTTGCTCTGCTGATTAGTGGAATTGGCACCCTGATTTATATCTATGCCTATTATTATCTCAGCCCTAAAAACTCCCTGAGTAAACTCTATTTCCTGCTGATGCTGTTTATGGCAGCGATGCTCGGCATTTCCTTGTCTAATAATCTTCTGATTCTCCTGATTTTCTGGGAACTCACCAGTATTTCCTCCTTCCTGCTGGTCGGTTACTGGAGCAATTATGAAGCGGCTCAACGCGGCTCACGCATGGCTCTGACCATTACCGGCATGGGTGGCTTATCTATGCTGGGTGGTTTTATTCTGCTCGGACAGATGACAGGTACCTATCAGATTGACCAGATCCTGATGATGGGCGAACAGATTCAGGCACATGCCCTATTTGTACCGACATTATTATTAATTTTACTCGGTGCTTTTACCAAAAGTGCGCAGTTCCCGTTTCACTTCTGGCTACCAAACGCCATGGCCGCACCGACGCCGGTATCTGCCTATCTGCACTCTGCCACCATGGTCAAAGCGGGCCTATTTTTAGTCGCACGTTTATTGCCAATTTTTGCAGGCGCGGCACTGTTTCATAATATTGTTACTTTTATCGGGTTATTTACCCTGTGTGTGGCAGCGTTCTTTGCCATTTTTAAAGAGGATCTGAAAGGTCTGTTGGCCTATTCAACTATTAGCCATCTCGGCCTGATCATGTGTCTGCTGGGTATTGGCTCACCACTGGCTGTGGCAGCAGCAATTTTCCATATCATTAACCATGCAACCTTTAAAGCTGCCTTGTTCATGATTGCCGGGATCATTGACCATGAATCCGGTACCCGGGATCTGCGAAAATTGTCTGGTCTTTGGCAAATGCTGCCTTTCACCGCAACACTGACCATGATCACCGCCGCCTCCATGGCAGGTATTCCATTAACCAATGGTTTCTTGTCCAAGGAAATGTTCTTTACCGAACTGGTCGCAAACTTAAGTGGACCAGTGATGGTCGGTGCTGCCATTGCAGGAACACTGGCCGGGATTTTCGCTGTCGCCTATTCGATTCGCCTGGTACATGGCGTGTTTTTTGATGGCCCCTTAGGCCAGCAAGTTCCAAATAAAGATGCGCATGAGCCGCCATTTGGTATGCGTGCACCAGCTATTTTACTGGCTTTCCTGTGTATCGCAGTCGGCCTGTTACCAGGATTACTGGTCGAAAAGATTGTAAATAGCACCACACAAGCGTCAACCCAGAATTTCGCCTTTGAAGGAACTCACCTCGCCCTCTGGCACGGTATTAATCTGCCTTTGGTGATGAGTATCATTGCGATATTCGGCGGTGCGATTTTCTATTTTGCACTGGCCAAAGGCGGCGCAATCCGGGAAATTGATCTGGATCCGAAACTGGGCAAACTGCAAGGTCGTGTACTATTTGATCTGTTCCTGAAAAATCTGTTAATAAATTCAAGACGTTTCCGCCGTGCGACTGAAAATGGCAAACTGCAAAGTTATATTTTATGGATTGTGCTGTTTACCATTGGTCTGGTGGGTTACCCACTCATCGTCAATGGGATCGACACCGGTAGCCGCGAACTGACCCATGCACCAGTTCTGGCCATCGTTCTATGGTTATTACTGTTCTCAGCCTGCTGGATGATGCTGTGGTTCCATCATGAACGGATTAAGGCCATCCTGATCAGTGGTGCGGTCGGTCTGGTCGTCACCATGGTTTTCATTGGTTTCTCGGCACCCGATCTGGCTTTGACCCAGATTACAGTCGATGTAGTAACGACGGTTCTGCTACTAATGAGCCTGTCTCTACTGCCACAACTCACGCCTTATGAATCCAGCCCAACCCGACGCTGGCGAGATGCAGTGATTGCGGTCTGCGGAGGTCTAGGAATTGCAACGGTTGCCTGGCTGATTATGACGCGTGACCATAATTCAATTTCCTGGTTCTTCATCCAACAATCGATTCCGCTTGGTGGCGGCACAAATGTCGTCAACGTAATTCTGGTCGATTTCCGTGGTTTCGATACCTTCGGCGAGATTACCGTACTCGGGATTGCCGCAATCGGTGTGCTGAGCCTGATGGACGGTATGCGTGCTCATGGCACCACCATTACCCAAGGCCTGACTTACCGTTTTAACCCCTCCCCTTTGATGCTGCGTATTACAGCATCATGGATTTTACCGGTAGCACTGGTGGTGAGTCTGTATATCTTTATGCGCGGCCATAATCTTCCAGGTGGCGGTTTTATTGCCGGTCTGGTTACCTCATTAGCATTGATCATTCAATACGTTGCCATTGGTCAAGACCATGCAGAAAAAATGCTGGGAGCTAAATCTGGACGTCTCTATGAAATCTGGATTGGCGTCGGCCTGACTATTGCAGGCCTAACTGGTATTGCAGCCTGGTTCTGGTCACGTCCATTCCTGACCAGTGCCCATATTCATGTCCATCCGCCATTACTTGGTGATATGCATCTCGCTTCTGCTGCGCTATTTGATGTCGGTGTCTATGTCACCGTAGTCGGGGCGACCATGCTGATGATTTCCGTTCTGGGTGACTCCCGTCACTCAAGTATGACTGGCCCAGTACCAAGAGGATAATAGAATGATTAGTTTAGAACTTTTATTAGCCTCAGCAATTGGCCTACTCACTGCCACCGGGATCTATTTGATTCTGCGGGCACGTACCTTTCCGGTCGTCCTCGGACTGGCCATGATTGGTTATGCAGTGAACCTGTTTTTATTTGCCATGGGTCGTATTCAGATGAATTCGCCTGCAGTGCTCACCGAAGCCACGCAGGTCACCGACCCTTTACCTCAGGCGCTAGTGCTGACCGCCATTGTAATCGGTTTTGCCACCACCGCCTTTATTGTACAGCTGGCCTTACGTAGCCGTTATGAATCAGGAACAGATCACGTTGATTCCAAAGAAGAGATACCGCAACATGACCCACGTGAGGATGAGCCGTAATGACTGATCTTCTCAACTTCTTGAATCAACACACTCCTATTTTCAGTATTCTTTTACCGGCTTTTACTGCCTTTATTTTAGTACTGTTGGGTAACCCGGGTTCCGGTTCTCTGATTACCGACTGGCGTCAGCCGTGGCGTCGTGGCGTGAGTCATATTTCGACCCTATTGGGTTTGATTATGGCGGTTGGCTATCTGATCAATAGCAGCCAAGGGCAGATCAGTGTCTACACTTTAAGTGAATGGGCCGCCCCTTTTGGTATTGTACTGGTCTTGGACCAACTCTCTGCCTTGATGCTGGTACTGACCTATACACTCGCTTTGCCAATCGTTTGGTATGCCAGCAAAGAATGGGATATTCGCGGGCGCTATTTCCACGCCATGGTCCATTTTCTATTAATGGGGCTTAGTGGTGCCTTCCTGACCGGTGACTTGTTTAACCTGTTCGTGTTCTTCGAGATCCTGTTAATGGCCTCCTATGTTCTACTTTTGCATGGGCAAGGCAAGGCACGCTTCCAGCTCGGTGTGCATTATGTGGCTATTAACCTGCTCGCTTCTGCTATGTTCCTGATCGGACTCGGGATGATTTATGGCAGTGTCGGCAGCCTGAATATGGCTGATGTTGCCCGCCTGATGCCAACTTTGGCAGGCGATGAACATAAGCTGGCCGTTGCAGGCGGACTGATGCTATTTGTGGTGTTCGGGATCAAGGCAGCCATGTTACCGGTAGGCCTGTGGCTTCCTAAAACGTATGCTGTTGCGACTACTCCGGTGGCTGCCCTGTTTACCATCATGACCAAAGTCGGGATCTACGCGATTATCCGGGTCAATGGCACTGTATTTGATGATGAATATAGCTACCAGATTCTGATGAACTGTCTGCTGGTGATTGGTCTGATTACTTCGGTCTATGGGGTAATCGGTGCAATTGGTACCGAACGCCTGCGTCGTTTTGTCGGCTTTATGGTGCTGTCTTCAGTTGGGACTATTTTGATTGCCATTGCGATGAATAGCACTCAGGCCTGGGCAGGTGCACTGTATTACATGGTGCACAGCACCCTAATTGGCGCGGCATTTTATATTCTGTGTGGCTGGATTACCTCACAACGCGGTGAATTTAAAGATCACTTTAAAATTGCCCCACAGATGAAACAGAATACTTTGGTTTCCATTGTATATTTCATCATTGCCTTGATGATGGCCGGCTTACCACCTTTCAGCGGCTTCTTCGGTAAGGTGTTTATTCTGCAAGCTTCAGGACAGTCTGAGCATCAAATGCTGATTATCTTTACGGTTCTACTGGTCAGCTTACTCAGTATTCTGGCTTTTACCCGGGTCGGTTTTATTCTGTTCTGGCGTTCAAGCCGACCGGAACAGGATGAAAATACTGAAGAATTTAGCAAGTATGAAGCCTTACCCAGCAAGGCACCGGCACGAAATGACCGGGTTATTTATCTGTTATTGCTCAGTTTGACAGCCTACGTTGTTTTTGCTGCACCGATCTATCAATATAATTATCAGACCGCAGCACAGATTAAAACCAATCCGATTTATGAAGCCGCACTGTTAAAACGTGATGCTGAAGGTAAGTTTATTAGTGTACAGCCATTTGATCCGGGTTATTTACCAGAAACCAAATACGGTGGTGAAACGCCTGATCCAAATGCGCACCTGATTCCTTATGTCATTTCAGAAAATACCTTAAATGGCGATCATATTTCTGAATTTAAACAGCGTCAGATTGATAAGCAGTATATTGAACAGAACAAATACGACGACAATCAACTTAAACCGGCGGAGGGACTTTAATGGCTGAATCATTACTTCAACGCTGGTTCCCACATCCTTTCGTTTCGGTCATTGTGGCGATGAGCTGGGTCATGCTAGCCCATAATATGGAAGCCGGCACACTGCTCATGGCAATATTTCTGGCCATCTTGATTCCACGAATGGTCGCTCCTTTTATTGATTACACGCCGAATATCCGATGGATCCCGGCGATGCGTCTATTTTGGGTCGTCGTTTGGGACATCATTGTCGCCAATATTAAAGTTGCGATTCTGGTTCTGGGACCGACCAAAAATCTGCATCCCAAATGGTTCCGGGTACCTCTGGATACCGAGCATGAAGAAGTAAATACTTTGCTAGCAATGATCATTACCACCACACCTGGCACAGTTTCTGCGGGGATTGATCAGGACCGTGGCGATATTCTGGTGCATGCCTTAAGTACGGATGATGAAGAGGCCGAAATTGAAACTATTAAACAGCGCTATGAACAACCATTGATTAAAATTTTTAGCGCACAATCAGGAGCTGAAGCATGACCATTCTGCCATATGCATTGCTGATTTGTCTGGGTGCTGTCACGATCTCCATGTTGCTGTGTCTGATCCGGCTGGTCATGGGCCCTTCAATTGTTGACCGTCTCCTAGCATTAGATACCCTGTTTTTGAATGCAACCTGTCTGGTGGTGATTCTGGGAATCTACTGGAGCAGTACCTTTATGTTTGAAGGTGCCCTACTGGTGGCTATGCTAGGTTTTGTCTCTACCGCTGCCCTTGCCCGCTATTTCACTACTGGCCATGTCATCGACTAGGAGTTTTTAAATGCCTTTAATTTTAGAAATACTAGTTTCGATTTTTTTATTGATTGGCGCGTTTTTTATGCTGGTGGGTGGCATTGGGATGATACGTCTACCTGACCTGTTTATGCGTCTGCATGCACCGACTAAATCCAGTACCTTAGGCCTGGGAAGCTTTCTGATCGCTTCTATTATTTTTTCGGCTATCTATGGTCGTTTAGGTTTTGCTGAAATACTAATTACCCTATTTGCCTTTATTACTGCACCGGTATCTGCCAACCTGATGGCGCAAGCGGCCTTGCATTTACGTTTGCGCTCGATGAGTGGTGAAGTGCCAGAAACGCTGGAACGTCCATTACCTTGGCAGAAAACCCGCCGTCGTGCATTTTATGAAAAGAAAATGAATGATCAAGATTCAAAGTAATAGTTAGCCAGTTCTACTTAAAAGTTCAGCAATAAAAAAGCCACCCTAAGGTGGCTTTTTTATTGCGCTTTATAAAAGCTTATTCTTCATCTTTCTTGTCGTCAGCAGGAGGTAAATCCTTCACTGCTTCAGCAATCAGACCAAACATATAGTTACCATATGCATTGGTTTTGTCGTAATGGAAACGTAGACGAGGTGTAATACGTGTCTTGATCCGACGGCTCAGTTCATGGCGCAGGAACCCAGATGCCTTATTCAGGACATCGAGTGTTTCTTTATTTGCCGCTTCACTTTGCTCATCACCAAGTTCACGACCCATTACTGTGACATAAACTTCTGCATATCCTAAGTCTGGGCTCACCTTCACGGCTGAGATGGTCACCAGACCACCCAGACGTGGATCTTTCAGCTCCTGACGGATCAGTTCAGACAACTCGCGTTGTACCGTATCCGCCATACGCTTCAGACGTTGACTACCCGCCATTAAAGACTCCGTTTAATCAATTGCACATCATACACTTCGATCTTATCGAGAGGTTTGATGTCTTTATAGCCTTTCACCGCAAGACCACATTCCATACCGGCACGAACTTCTTCCACCACTTCTTTGTAGCGACGAAGAGATTCTAGCTCGCCCTGGAAGATCACCACGTCATCACGTAATACGCGAATCGGTTTATTACGGTGTAATACGCCTTCAAGTACCATACAGCCTGCTGCAGCACCGAATTTGCTTGAGTGGAACACTTCACGTACTTGAGCAACACCCAAGATCGTTTCACGGTGTTCAGGAGCAAGTTTACCGCTCATCGCTGCTTTCACGTCATCAATCAATTGATAGATCACTGAGTAGTAACGAATGTCGATACTGTCTGCATCTGCTTTTTGACGTGCAGTATTGTCAGCACGTACGTTAAAGCCAAGAAGAACTGCTTCTGAAGATTCAGCCAGTGTGACGTCAGATTCAGTAATTGCACCCACACCCGAACCGATGATACGTACTTTTACTTCATCCGTTGAAAGCTCAGCCAATGCAACATGCAGCGCTTCCAATGTACCGCGTACATCAGTTTTTAATACCACATTGACGATTGGCACATCTTTTTTGCCCATAGACGCCATGATGTTTTCAAGACGCATTGCAGATTGACGTTCAAGACGTTTTTGACGTTCACGATCCATACGCGCATCGGCAACTTCACGTGCTTTCTTCTCGTCATTCACAACCAGAACTTCGTCACCTGCCATCGGTGCTTCTGGAAGACCCAGAATTTCGACTGGAATCGAAGGACCTGCCGACTTGATACGTTTACCGTTTTCATCGGTCATGGCACGAACGCGGCCATAAGATGAACCAGCAAGTACCAGGTCACCCACTTTCAACGTACCGTTCTGTACAAGAATAGAAGTTACTGCACCGCGGCCTTTATCAACACGCGCTTCAATCACAACACCTTGTGCCGCACCTTCTTCAGACGCTTTCAATTCAAGCAATTCAGACTGAATTAAAATCAGGTCAAGAAGTTCGTCAATACCGGCACCAGTATGTGCAGATACTTTCGCTACAGGAACGTCACCGCCCCATTCTTCAGGTACGATTTCTTTGGTGGTCAATTCGTTCAATACACGATCTGGATCAGCTGAGTCTTTATCCATCTTGTTGATTGCAACAATGATCGGTGTACCCGCTGCACGAGCATGATCGATTGCTTCTGCAGTTTGTGGCATCACACCATCATCTGCTGCAACAACCAGGACTACGATATCAGTCGCTTTGGCACCACGTGAACGCATTGCAGTAAATGCTGCGTGTCCCGGAGTATCAAGGAATGTGATAATACCTTTATCAGTCGTTACATGGTAAGCACCGATATGCTGGGTAATACCACCTGCTTCGCCTTGCGCCACTTTGGCACGACGAATACGGTCAAGAAGCGATGTTTTACCATGGTCAACGTGACCCATGATCGTAACAACTGGCGCACGAGTAGTTTGCGCACCACGTGCTTCTTCAGCCTGTTCAAGCAGGTTATCTTCAACTGCAGTTTCAGAAACCAGTACCGGGTTATGGCCCATTTCTTCAACCACAAGTGCCGCGATTTCCTGATCGATCGCCTGGTTTTGAGTAACCAGTTCACCCATTTTCATCAGTGACTTGATCACTTCACGAACCTTAACTGCCATTTTCGCAGCCAGGTCAGCAACGACAATCGTTTCACCGATTTCAACGTCATAAACCTGTTTTTTCACTGGTTTTTCAAAACCATGCTTATTCGCTTGGCTAGATTTCAAACCACGTTTGTGTGAGTTATCACGGAAAGACTGCTCTTCACCACGACGACCACCTTTTTTCGGTGAACGTGTATTTGAAGTGTTAGTACCACGTTTGATTTCGCGGTCTTCTTTCGCAAATGAGTCTTCATATGCTTGGCCAACCAGACCAGCAGCAAGTGGAGAATCATCAATCACACGAATGGTTGCAGTGGTATCTTCAGAAGAATACTTCGACGCCATCTTGCGCATTTGCTCAAGGGTACGTTGCTGTGCTTCTTCAGCTGCCTTACGACGTGCTGCTTCTTCAGCTGCTTTTAATTGAGCGGCTTGAGCTTCACGCGCTTTTTTCTGTTCTGCTGTTTCAACTTGTTTAACCGCTGCTTTCACAATCGGTTTATTAGTTGATTTGCGTTTTACCACAACAGCTGCTTTAGGTGTTTCCTGTTTCTCAGTTTCTTGTTTCTGAGCTGCACGCATTGCTTCTAGCGCTTTGCTTGCATTGTTTGTACCTGACTTAGGTGCATCAGCAGGTTTTTTAGCTGGTGCTGACTTCTGTTCAGCTTCTGCTTTCGCTTGCTGTTCAGCTTGAGCCTTCGCTAAAGCTTCTGCTTTAATTTGTTCCGGGTCTGGCTTGACGAATGTATGTTTCTTGCGAACTTCTACATTAATCGTTTTCGCCTTACCTGAAGTACTTGCCACTTTAGCAGTACTGGTCGTTTTACGTTTCAACGTGATTTGTCCTGCATGGCCATCTGAACCTTGTGTCTTTTTCACATGATTCATTAAGCGATCTTGTTGTTCGGTGGTAATAATATCGTCAGCTTTACGCTGTGGTAAACCTGCCTCACGAACCTGCTCTAGGAGCTTATCAACATGGCGACCCACGCTGAGTGCTAACTCTTTAATCGACTTGTCCGTCATATACTACCTCCTAGTTAAACCATGATTCGCGCGCTTTCATAATAAGTTGACCGGCCTTCTCAGCACCGAGACCTTCGATATCTTCGATATCATCAGTCGCTTGGTCAGCTAAGTCATCTACGGTTACCACACCACGAGCTGCGAGAGCTTGCGCGAT
Source organism: Acinetobacter sp. CAU_H_60 (assembly GCF_058599385.1). NCBI lineage: Bacteria > Pseudomonadati > Pseudomonadota > Gammaproteobacteria > Moraxellales > Moraxellaceae > Acinetobacter > Acinetobacter sp. CAU_H_60. The sequence continues at coordinate 2,757,957 of NZ_CM178653.1, forward strand.
CTCTGCTGTCATGCCTTCCATTGCAACAAGTTCTTCACTTGGCGCTTGTACGTTTTCTTGCTGTTGTAATGCATCAGCAAGTGCAATTTCTTTCGCACGGCTTTGCAGTAGTTCAACCAGTTCCGCATCCAGTTCGATTTCATCAAACGTTTCTGGCGGTACGTAAGCAATTTCTTCAAGCGAGGTGAAGCCCATTTCTACCAACGCCATCGCCAAATCTTCAGCAATATCCAGACGTGTAACAAACATGTCTAGGTATTTTTGTGCTTCGCTTTGTTGACGTGCGTAGTACTCTTCTTCCAGCATCATGTCCAGCTTGTAGCCAGTCAATTCAGATGCCAGACGAACGTTTTGACCTTGTGAACCAATTGCACGAGCTAGCTGATCACTAGTCGCGAAAATGATGTCTGCAGTACGTGCATCTTCATCGATGACAATACTAGAGACATCTGCTGGTTCTAATGCACTTGCGATATATTGCGCAGGATCATCCGACCAAACTACCACATCAATACGCTCGCCATTGAGCTCTTGCTGTACAGCCTGGATACGTGTACCACGCATACCAATACAAGCACCCACCGGATCAATACGGTGGTCATTGGTTTTCACTGCAATTTTAGCACGAACACCCGGTTGACGAGCTGCGGCCTTAATTTCAATGATTTCTTCAGAAATTTCAGGAATTTCTTTTTTCATCAATGCAATCAGCATTTCCGGTTTAGCACGTGACAACAATAATTGTGCACCACGGCCTTCACGGTTAACGCTATATAGAATCGCATTCACGCGTTGTTTCGGACGAAGGATTTCCTTCGGAATCATCTCTTCACGAGCCAGATACGCTTCTGCGTTGTCACCCAAGTCAATGATAAAACCATCTTTGGTTTGTTTTTTCACTTCACCGTAGATTAGCTCACCGACTTTAGATTCATACGCATCGGCAACCAGTGCACGTTCTGCTTCACGGATCTTCTGTACAATCACCTGTTTCGCGATCTGAGCAGCAATACGACCGAAATCGATTGATTCTACTTCCAGTTCACGGATATCGCCAATTGACCATTGTGCCGGATCAACATCAGAGATCGCATCCTGACAAGCAGGCATTTCATGATCTTCATCAGCCACCACTTCCCATTGACGGAAAGTACGGTAATCACCAGTTTTACGGTCAATTTCTACACGAAGACGAGCTTCTTCCGAGTGAGTCCCCTCGTAGAATTTCTTCTTAGTCGCTGCAACCAAAGCTTGTTCTAGCGCTTCAAAAATTGCTTCACGACTTACACCTTTTTCGTTACTAACCGTTTCAACCACGGTAAGAATTTCACGTGCCATAAGTCACCTATTCGTTCAGATTCTTATTAATTGAATTAATCTTGATAGACCAAATTTGCTTTATCGATATTGTGACTGTCGATATCCAAAATCTGTTGCTTTTCTACTTCAACTTGAATCATTTCATTTTCAAGGTCGACTGCAACCAGTTTTGCCTGGAATTTACGACGATTATCGACGGCACTGATCAAACGCAGCGCAACCATTTGTCCGATATAATGAGCCATCTGCTCCAGCTGGAAGAATGGACGATCCCAACCTGGTGAAGACACTTCAAGCGAATATTCACCTGAGATTGGATCATGTACATCCAGGATCGCGCCGACTTGCTGTGTGACACGCACACAGTCCTGAACCCCAATACCACGACCCTGCTCTTCTTCGCCATCTTCATTGACAACAGGTGCTGCATTTTCATCGACCGGTTTGTCGATATAGATCCGTAATAATGAACGTTTGCCTTGTGGCAGGAATTCAATCCCCCACAGATTTACATCACAGGCTTCAACTGCTGGTGCAATCAAGTCCTGAAGTGCTTGAGTTTTATTTGATAGCTTCATTTACTCTCGTCATCTGGTGCGATTTTATGATCTATTTGACCACTACAAACCAATACAAACTATAGTAGTAGTGAAACATGGAGATTTGACCAAATATTGTCGACACTACACGATAGCCAATAAAAAAGGGCGTAAATCGCCCCAATTAATGCACAATTTGAACTTTTTTCAAATCCCACTGTGCAAAAAGGCCCACCATAGTTGTGAGCCTCTTTTAAGAAACTTGGTAGCGGGAGCTGGATTTGAACCAACGACCTTCGGGTTATGAGCCCGACGAGCTACCAGACTGCTCCATCCCGCATCAACGTGCAAAAATTATATACAAAAGATGCGAACTTTTCAATCACAACCACATCATTCTGCATATTTGTTATCTGTTACTGAAAAATTGGTAGCGGGAGCTGGATTTGAACCAACGACCTTCGGGTTATGAGCCCGACGAGCTACCAGACTGCTCCATCCCGCATCAGCATACAAATAACGTTCAGCTTAATATTCTATCATTAAACTGCCTTTAAAGTTGCATCTTTAAAGGATTGGTAGCGGGGGCTGGATTTGAACCAACGACCTTCGGGTTATGAGCCCGACGAGCTACCAGACTGCTCCACCCCGCAACAACATGCAAATAATTCTTCTCAACTTAAATCAGATTTAAGCTGCCTTTTAAAAGTTTGCGTCTTTAAAAAAGGATTGATTGGTAGCGGGAGCTGGATTTGAACCAACGACCTTCGGGTTATGAGCCCGACGAGCTACCAGACTGCTCCATCCCGCAACAACAGAAGTTTTTTTAGCTGCATACACCAACTTATGTTCTGGATTATAAGTTGGTGCGGAAGGGGGGACTTGAACCCCCACGCCCGAAAGCACTACCACCTCAAGGTAGCGTGTCTACCAATTCCACCACCACCGCAGCTGTGACGCATTCTAGTCGCATCACTGAAAAAAAGAAAGGTTTAATTAAAATTATTCGGTCGTTTGTGGTGCAGTTGGTGAAGTTTCAACCGGTTGCGCAGGCGCAGTTGGTGCTGATTGAATTGACGATAAACTGTACGCATTCGTGGTTTGTTTCTTGGCAAGAATCGCCAAAGTAATACTGGTCACAAAGAACAATGCGGTAAAAACTGCCGTCAAACGGGTCATAAAATTACCCGAACCTGAGGCACCAAAGATCGTTGCCGCACCGCCGCCGCCAAATGATGCACCTGCATCCGCACCTTTACCATGCTGAACCAAAATCAAAACAATCATCAAAATCGCTAAGATAATATGTACTACCAGCACAAAAGTTTGCATGCTGAACTCCTAATTATTGTGTATTTGCAAATGCTTGAGCAATTTGATGGAACGACTCAGCATTGAGTGATGCACCACCCACCAATGCCCCGTTAATGTCAGGACAGGCTGCTAACTCTACTGCATTTTCCGGTTTTACACTACCACCATATAAAATCGCCATAGTCGCAGCATAACCTGTGATCTGGCTCAAACCCTGACGGATCTGGGCATGCATGGCTTGCGCATCTTCTGGAGAGGCAGTTTTACCGGTGCCAATGGCCCAGATTGGCTCATAGGCTATCACGATATTTTTCCACTGTTCGCCTGCAACCACAGTCGCGATATCACAAATCTGTTGCAGGACCACTGCTTCCGCCTGCCCTGCTTCACGCTGTTCCAGACTTTCACCAACGCAATAAATCACAGTCAAACCTGCATTTAAGGCATTCTTGATTTTAGCATTTAAAATCTGTGAACTTTCAGCAAAAATTTCACGACGTTCAGAGTGTCCGACTAATACAAAATGAATCTGGCTATCAGCCAATAATTCAGCACTTACTTCCCCGGTATAAGCACCTGTACCTGAAATACGTGATACATCTTGTGCTACGGTATATACAGGACGACTAGCAGAAGCAAATGCAGTTTGAATTTGAGTTAAGGCAAGGGTTGTCGGTGCCACACCCAAATGACATTTCTCTGTTGAAACTGGTGCAGACTCAAGCAAGTCTTTTAAATTCTGAACCAAAGCCTGGGCATCTGCCTGCATTGGATTCATTTTCCAGTTGCCCACCACCCAAGGGGTAATCGTCGAAACCGACATAAATAACCTATTTCACTGACATATCTTGAATTGGGCACATTCTACACGGAATTGTAAAATTTAAAGAATAGTTTTATTCATCCTATTTCTCAGTTTAGACTATTCAAAATGGTTATTTTTTGTTATCACTGAAAAAAATGTCCGGTTCTTCCGACCAGTTCAAGCTTTTACTGAATATCAGGAAGATTGCAGCATTCTCAGCTATGGTATTTTTGTATAACAAACGTATAATTTTAGAATAGCAAATTAAAAAAATTGAATTGATAGGCATTTGAAGCATGACAGCATTGCAGGGGTCACCAAGATTTACGGGGTTTATTCGTCGCCTGGTCGATGAAGGGGTATTATCGGCTGAAGATATGCGGACTGCTTTAGCCAATGCCAAACAGGAAAAAACAGATATCGTGGCCTATTTGGTCAGTCATCATAATCTTTCCCCTACTACCATCGCTGAAACGATCTCAGTAGAATTTGGTGAGCCTCTATTTGATATTGGCGCTTATGACCCGGGGCAAATCCTGCGTGAAGATATCGATGAAAAGCTGATCACCAAACATCGTATTCTGCCAATTTATAAGAACTCCAATGTTCTGTATATTGCCACGAGCAATCCAACCAATATCGAAGCAACGGATGCCATCCGCTTTGCGACTAAACTGAATATCGAAACCGTTATTGTTGAACACAATAAACTCGAAAAACTGATTGAGCAAAACTTTACTGAAGAAAGTACTTTTGATTTTGATGATGATTTCGATCTGGATGTAAATGTCGATACAGCTGATCCAACTCAAGAAGAAGATGAAAAAGAGAAGGGTGAAGAAGCCCCGATTGTTAAATATATTAATAAATTACTGATTGATGCCATTCGTATGGGCGCATCGGATTTACATTTTGAACCCTATGAAAAAATGTACCGGGTGCGCTATCGTGTCGATGGCGTTTTACGTCAGATTGCAACCCCGCCGCTACAACTTGCAAACCGTTTGGCGTCACGTTTAAAAGTTATGTCGCAAATGGACATTTCTGAGAAACGCGTGCCTCAAGACGGCCGTATTAAATTAAAGCTTTCAAAAAACAAAGCTATCGACTTCCGTGTTAACTCACTCCCTACCCTGTTTGGTGAAAAACTGGTTCTACGTATTCTAGATCCGTCTAGTGCCATGCTGGGAATTGATGCTTTGGGTTATGAACCTGAGCAGAAAGAGTTATTCATGGAAGCCTTAGATAAACCGCAAGGGATGTTACTGATTACCGGTCCTACTGGTTCCGGTAAAACCGTATCCCTTTATACGGGCTTAAACATCTTAAATCGTGAAGATACTAATATTTCTACTGCGGAAGACCCAGTCGAGATTAACCTGCAAGGGATTAATCAGGTGAACGTCAACCCTAAAGTAGGCCTGACGTTTGCAGCTGCTTTAAAATCCTTCTTGCGTCAGGATCCTGATATTGTCATGGTCGGTGAGATCCGTGATCTGGAAACAGCTGAAATTGCAATCAAGGCAGCGCAAACAGGTCATATGGTGATGTCAACTCTGCACACCAACAGTGCTCCAGAAACCTTGACCCGTTTACGTAATATGGGCGTCCCTTCTTTCAATATTGCGACCTCGGTCAATCTAGTGATTGCGCAGCGTCTGGCCCGTCGCTTGTGTTCACAATGTAAAAAAACAGCTGACATTCCAAAGCAAAGCTTACTGGAGATGGGCTTTACCGAAGCAGATTTACAAAGCCCTGAATTTCAGATTTATGAGCCAGTCGGCTGTAATGAATGTCGTGAAGGGTATAAGGGCCGGGTCGGTATTTACGAAGTCATGAAGGTCACACCTGAAATTTCAAGAATTATTATGGAAGATGGCAATGCCATTGAAATTGCTGAAGCTTCCGCACGGGCAGGATTTAACAATTTACGCCGATCAGGGTTAGTGAAGGTTATGCAGGGGGTGACTTCTTTACAGGAAGTCAATCGTGTAACCAGCGAATGATCGTGCTGAATATAAAATAAGGATAAAGCTATGGCAGCAGTAAAAAAAGGCCAGATGACACCGATCTTCAGTTATGAAGGGGTTGACCGCAAAGGCGCAAAGATCAAGGGGGAATTGCCGGCACGAAATATGGCCTTGGCAAAAGTGAACTTGCGCAAACAAGGCATTACGATCAAAACTATTCGAGAAAAGAAAAAAAATATTCTCGAAGGTTTGATGAAGAAAAAAGTTTCCACGCTGGATATCACCATCTTCACCCGTCAGTTAGCGACCATGATGAAAGCCGGGGTACCTTTAGTACAAGGCTTTGAAATTGTTGCAGAGAGTTTAGAAAATCCATCTATGCGCGAGGTTGTGCTTGGAATTAAAGGCGAAGTTGAAGGGGGGAATACTTTTGCCGGAGCATTACGAAAATACCCACAATATTTCGATAATCTATTCTGCTCTTTGGTCGAATCTGGCGAACAATCGGGTGCTCTGGAAACCATGCTGGATCGTGTCGCGATTTATAAAGAAAAAAGTGAGCTGTTAAAGCAAAAAATTAAAAAAGCCATGAAATATCCTATATCAGTAATTGTGGTTGCAATTATTGTGACGATTATTTTGATGGTGAAAGTTGTACCCGTATTTCAAGAACTTTTTCAAGGATTTGGTGCAGACCTGCCAGCCTTTACTCAGTTTGTTGTTAACTTGTCAAATTGGTTCCAGCAATACTGGTTCTTATTTATTCTTGGCATTGGAATTATTATTACTATATTTCTTGAAAGTAAAAAACGTAGTAAAAAATTTCGAGACTTGCTTGATAGAGCTGCACTTAAAGCTCCCATTTTTGGTGATCTGGTCTATAAAGCAATTATTGCCCGTTATAGCCGTACCCTAGCGACGACTTTTGCTGCCGGCGTACCATTAATTGATGCGCTTGAATCGACTGCTGGCGCGACCAATAACGTGGTCTATGAGGAGGCGGTCTTAAGAATCAAGGAAGATGTTGCGACGGGTCAACAACTTCAATTTGCCATGCGTGTCACCGATAAATTCCCTTCTATGGCCGTACAGATGGTTGCAATTGGTGAAGAATCTGGCGCACTAGATGCCATGCTGGATAAAGTTGCAACGCACTATGAAAACGAAGTTGACAATGCAGTAGATGGTTTAACCTCGATGATGGAACCTTTGATTATGGCGATCCTCGGGGTTCTTGTCGGTGGTTTAGTGATTGCGATGTATCTCCCAATCTTCCAAATGGGTTCAGTGGTTGGCTAATTTACAGGTTAAATATTTTGTTTATTAATGTTATTTCTTATTTTATTTCAAACCCAACTGCGCTTTATCTCGCAGTTGGGCTTTTTAGTCTCTGTATTGGCAGTTTTTTAAACGTTGTTATCTACCGCACCCCTAAAATAATGGAACAGGAATGGCGTACGGATTGCCAGCTGTTTTTGCATCCAGATCAGCCCATCATTGATGAAAGTAAAATTACTTTAAGCAAACCAGCTTCAACCTGCCCGAAATGTCAGACTCCTATTCGCTGGTATCAGAACATTCCGGTGATTAGCTGGATGTTATTACGTGGTAAATGTGGTAACTGTCAGAATCCAATCAGTATCCGCTATCCATTTATCGAACTTCTCACAGCTGCTTGTGCGCTGATAGTGGTGGCAGTATTCGGGCCTACCATACAGATGCTGTTTGGTCTGATTTTTACCTATATCCTGATTGCCCTCACCTTTATTGATTTCGATACCCAGTTATTACCCGATCGCTATACCCTGCCGCTGGCTGCACTCGGCCTGGGTATTAATAGTTATGCGATTTATACTCCCCCTGATTCTGCCATTTGGGGCTATATCATTGGCTTCTTATGCTTGTGGGTGGTGTACTATCTGTTTAAGCTGGTGACCGGCAAGGAAGGTATGGGCTATGGAGATTTCAAACTGTTAGCTGCCTTAGGTGCCTGGATGGGGCCTATGCTCCTACCACTCATTATATTATTGTCATCATTGGTGGGTGCGATTATTGGGATTATCCTGCTTAAAGTCCGTAAAGAAAACCAGCCCTTTGCCTTTGGCCCTTATATTGCCATTGCCGGCTGGATTGCCTTTTTATGGGGTGAACAGATCATGAAAATTTATTTAGGTCAGTAAAGTGAAATTTGTACTCGGTTTAACTGGTGGAATTGGCAGTGGCAAGTCTGCAGCCAGCCAATGGTTTGAAGCACAAGGAATTGCTGTCGTAGATGCAGATATTGTTGCTCGTGAAGTCGTCAATATCGGACAGCCAGCCCTGCAGCAAATTCGAGAAGTATTTGGTGATTGGGTCTTACTTCAGGATGGCTCATTGAATCGCCGTGCTTTACGTAACCATATTTTCCAGTCTCCAGAAGCACGAAAAACGCTGGAAAATATCACTCACCCTGCTATTCGCACTTCAATTATTCAACAGTTGCATGCAGCACAAAGTCCTTATGCGATTTTAGTTTCTCCCTTATTATTTGAAACCAATCAGCATGAACTGACACAACATACGTTATTAATTGATGCCGCTATTGAACTGCAAATTCAACGGGCTTCGCAGCGTGATGGACAAAATGTGGAGCAAATTCAGAAGATCATTGCCGCACAAATGCCGCGTGAACAAAAGTGTGCCATGGCTGATGATATTGTGCTGAATGATGGTGAGCTAGAACATCTTTATGCCCATCTCACGCCATTACATGAAAAATATCTTCAGATGGCTGCTCAAAATCATTAACCCGAACTTAGCTAAATTCAAAATAAAAAAAGTAGCCCTTTTAGGACTGCTTTTTTTGTTGTTCCAGTTTTTGGCTGAGACTGTCTTGATGCATCAACCAGCGCCAAGGCTGTATGGCACCAATTGCCATACCCACTAAGCCAGAGACAATCGCGAGACTTAGAGGCTCATTTAATAACGGTACAGCCAGTATGGCAGCAATAAATGGCGCTAGGGTCACAATACTGCCCGCTTTAAAAGCACCTAAACGTTTAATTGCTTCCACATAAGTTAGTGTCGCTATAATCACCACAAAAATACCGTGAAAGAGCACTTGGGAAGCCATCTGCCAAGGTTCAGCAGCATCCAGATGTTTGGGGAAGAATAGCAGATAAATTGGCACATAAACGATGGCTGACCAGATCGCTACACTGGCCATAGAATGCCAGGCAGATAGCTTCCATTGACGTAGCAGTACAGTGAATACACCCCACCACATTGCACTGATGAAAAATAGCAGATCGCCTAATCCCAAGGCCACACCGGACTCTCGGAACATCAGCCAACTCATACTGCCAATCGCAAGCAGCATAATCACCATACTGATCCAAGTATGTCGGTCAAATCCCTGTTTAAATAACACAAAAGCAGCCACTGCGGTACAAAGTGGAATACAGCCATTTAGAAATACGGCAGCATGAGCTGCAGGTGCATAATGGAAAGCCGTATAAGCAGTCAGGCAATACCCCACCCCGCCAATCATGGCTAAGAGAAAGGATTCCTTACTCCACAAAAAGGCTGTGTCCTTTTTATAAATCAGGACTGGCATCAGAATCAGAAAAGCCAATAGAAAACGTAATCCCACCAGATCCCAGGCACTAATCCCCCATTGGGCACTTAAGCGCGTACTTAAGGTAAAACCTCCCCAAATACACATGGTAATTAAGACAAAGGCATAACCTTGCGTTCGGGGAGACATAGACTTCTTCTTTAACAGTATTTATGAATAAACAATAAAAAGGACTTAAGCTTGACGCTGACGACAGGCTTCATAAAGAGCCATCCCTGTTGCCACGCTCACATTCAGACTTTGCAGATTGCCTGCCATCGGAATATAAACCGTCTGATCACATTGGCTTTGGGTAATTGGACGCAAACCGGTATCTTCCGCACCCATCACCACGCATACACCTGTTCCGGTAAAATCAAATTTCTGGATAGGTAAAGCTTTTTCATCCAGCATCGTACCAACCACACGTACATTAAATTCATCTTTGATTTGACCCAAAGTACGCGCCAGATTGGTCACCTGAATAAACTTCACTTTTTCTGCACCACCTGCTGCCACTTTACGTGCAGTTGGCGTTAGGCTTGCTGAACGGTCACGCGGTACAATCACAGCCGCTACACCCATCGCTGCGGCAGTACGAATACAAGCACCCAGATTATGCGGATCAGTTACCTGATCGAGTGCTAATAGAAGTACTTGAGAATCTTGCTTCAATAGATCTTCCAGATCCTTTTCATTTAAGGTTGGATGCGGACGAACTGCCGCCACAACGCCTTGGTGAAAAGGCAAACCTGCCAGTTTTTCCAGCTTGTCACGACTAGCCTGCTGGACACTAATGCCGAAAGGCTCAGCCAATTCCAGTACACGTTTCAGACGCTGATCATCACGGCCTTTCAGGGTAAAAAGAGTCAAGACACGTTCAGGCTCAAGCTCCAGCAGTGATTCTACTGAATGGACGCCATAATAATACTCAGGTTTAGCCATGAACGACCTCGAAAATAAATGGGGAAATAGGTAACAAAAGAAAAATCCTGCAAAGCCAACTTCACAGGATTCTGTATCAAGCTTAGTTTAACCGATTCAGAACAAAATTTCTTGATCGGTTACAGCTCATCTGTAGGTCTATTTAGCCTTCAAAATGGCAAACATAGTCCAGCACGTCATCAGTTTCGATTTTGAAACGGCTATTGCCTGGCACATAGAATGACTGACCCGCACGGAACAGTTCTTTCTCTTCACTGTCAGCGATTTGTACACGGCATTCACCTGAGATGATTTCCATACGCTCAGGCACATGTGTTTCAAAAGTTAATGCATTTTCTGAAGGTAAAATTACCCCTAAGGTTTTTTTAGTGCCATCTTCAAATTGCACCACATGGCTGATGCATAACCCGCCAAAATACACATTCGATTTTTTAAGTACTGATACATGATCAAACTGAGCTGACATGCCATTTCTCCAGATAAAGCATTTTGTAATATTTTGATTGCTGTAGTTTAAATGTGCACCCGCAACTAATCAATCGAAGTTTATCGGACTTGAATGAAATTATTGAGTGCCTCTGCTTGCCTTAATTCCAGCCTGTTTGAGCGATTTCGGCAGATCTTGGAAAATGTCGTGATTTTTCCCGCCATTTATAAGCAAAATATATTCCGACCTGATTTAATCTAAATTTCATGTATGTCAGAAAAATGAAAATATCTTTTGTAACTTCAGTGGCCTAATCTTGGTTCCTGTGACACAACATTCAAATAAGCGTGTATTAATCCCTGAAATTTAAGATAGAATGAAATCGATTTATCCTGATTTATAATAACAGCCGCGTTGCTAGACTGAAGCAACTGACATGCTATTTCATTCAAACTTTTCGCAGCCCGGATGCGTTTATGCTGACACATTTAACTCTGATCAATTTTGCTTTGGCCGAGCATCTTGCTATTGATATTGATAAAGGTTTTAACGTTCTTACTGGTGAAACCGGTGCAGGTAAATCCCTGTTACTGGATGCCCTATCTGCCTGTCTAGGTGAGCGAACCGATACCAATTATGTGCGTTATGGCACCGAAAAAGCGGATGTAACCGCAAGCTTTAGCTATCAGGAAGACAGCCCTGAGGCGAGCTGGTTAAAAGAGCATGAACTCGATGATGAGTCAGGAGAAATTCATTTACGCCGGGTGATCTTTGCCACTGGCCGCAGTAAGGCTTGGATCAATGGCCGGCCCAGCAGCCTGTCTGAACTGAAAGAAATTGGCCGACTACTGGTCCAGCTTTATAGCCAGCATAGCCAGCAGCAACTTCTAGAGCCACCTTATCCCAAACACTGGCTGGATCGCTATAGCAATTTTTATGCACCGGCTCAGGAAGTACGTGACGCTTATAGCACCTGGCATAAAAATATTCGCCAGCATCAGGCCGCGTTGGATGCACAAGCAACTCGTAAGCAACGTATGGAAACTCTGGAGCTGCAACTCGAAGAACTGGAAGAAGTCATCCAGACGGATTATCAGGAAATTGAGCAGGAATTTGACCGCCTTTCACATCATGAAGCCATCATGCAGGATTGTGTCTATAGCCTGAATGGCCTAGATGAAGGTGAACAGAATATTTCTCAGGAACTGGCTTCAATTTTACGCCGTATGGAATCGCATGCCGGTCGTAGCGAGCAACTTTCCCAGATTTACACTTCATTGCTGAATGCCCAAAGTGAACTCGAAGATGCGACGGCGACCTTACGCCAGTTTATGGATCGGCAAAGCTTTGATCCGGAACGTATGGAAGAACTGAATTCCAAACTGGAAGTGTTTCACCGTTTAGCACGCAAATACCGCACCCAGCCAGAATTGCTAAAAGAAGAATATGAGGCTTGGCAGGCTGAGCTTGAGCAGCTGCATCAGCTGGAAGATCCGGAAACTCTGGCTGAACAGGTCGAGGTCTCTTATCAGGAGTTTCTGAGCAAAGCACAACATCTGGATCAGATTCGCCGTGATGCGGCTGAACCGCTGGCGAAGAAACTGACCGAACAGGTGAAACAGCTCGCACTACCTGAAGCACATTTTGAATTTAAATTTGAGCCTTTGGAACATCCATCAAGTGAAGGTTTGAGTTTTATTCAGCTTCTGTTTACTGCCAACAAGGGCATTCCAGCCCAACCTCTGGCACGGGTGGCTTCAGGCGGTGAATTATCCCGTATTGCCTTGGTGATGCAGGTGATGAATGCAGAAAAAACCGAAGCTGAAGTATTGGTATTTGATGAAATCGATGTCGGGATCAGTGGCGGAACTGCGGAAATCGTGGGTCGCTTATTGGCTGATCTGGCACAGCATGTACAGATTCTATGTATTACCCATCAAGCGCAGGTAGCTGCACAGTCCGATCAGCATTTACTGGTGAAAAAACGCCAGACTGATCCAGCCAGCAGTACCATTATCAATCTGGAAGAAAGTGAAATTGTACAGGAACTTGCCCGTATGACGGGTGGCGTGGAAATTAATGAAACCACCTTGCAGCATGCACGTCAGTTAAGACAGTTAAAGTTTCAGCAAGCATGAATTATGCTTAATAAAAAATCCCTGACTAGTGCAGGGATTTTTTATGAACAGCTTTTAGTTTAAAACAACTTATAAAAAATTAATAAAAAATAAAGCACTCCGCTTTAAATATAAAATTTAATATTTTCTTCTATTTAATTAGGGTGTGTTGACACTTTTAGCTTAAAAAAATAGCGAAGTAGTAAAATCAAATCACCAAACCCAATTTTACTATTCGCTATGCCTCGTACCATGCTGACAGATCAACACTGGCAAAAGTTGAAAGTTATTCTGCGTAATTTATCCATTCACCACAACTCAAATTTACGCAATTTTATTGAAGCTATTCTCTATAGAATTAGAACAGGCTGTCCGTGGCGAGATATTCCTTCTTGTTTTGGTCATTCCAATTCTATTTTCAAACGTTTTAATCGTTGGTCAAGCAGCGGTAAGTTACTTAGATTATTCAAATTACTAGCCTCATGCCCCGATATGGAGTGGATTTTTATTGATGGCTCTCATGTACGTGCTCATCAACATTCTGCCGGCATAGCGAATCAATCTATTTCTAAAAGTGTAGGAGGAAACTCCTCAAAAATACATTTGATTGTTGATGCACATGGCAATCCTATTGATTTCATGATTACCGATGGAACCACACATGATGTTAAAGTTGCGCCTGATTTAATATCAACATTAGATTTAAAAGAGACAAAAGTGGTATGTGCAGATAAAGGCTATGATTCAGAACCACTGCGTGAACAGATCAGGAAAACAGGGACTAAAGCGAATATACCAAAGAAAACGAATAGCCAATCGAACAATGACCATATGGACTGGTATTTATATAAAATCAGGCATTTAGTTGAAAATATGTTTTGTAGATTAAAGCAATTTAGAGGAATAGCTACTCGATATGACAAGCTCAAAAGAAATTATCAAAGTTCTGTTGCCTTAGTCTGTATATTTTTATGGCTACCGTTATAGGGTTAATTATGAACAGTAAGTGTCAACAGACCCTATTTAGTTTGATTATTAAACAATTAAAAATATATAAACTTATTCCTTCTTAAATTTATTTTATATTCTTAGTCGATAATAAATAAGCCCGAGAATTTACCATTCAATAAAATAAAACTAATTTTATTGATTTATTGAAAAAATAAAAAAAATACCTATTTGTAGTTTTTTTATACCCAGTATCTACAAAGCTAAGTTGTCAGTGATACATTTTTGTGGGATAAGTAAATAAAGGAATAGACAATTTGCAAATTGAAAATCCAGTCTTTTGCCCTGATAAATCATCTACCACGATCACAAACGATATAGACTTTTGGAGAGCCGCTCAGGTGACTAAACAATATCTGACTCATCGTTGTCTGATTGCGCCACCCCATGCAAGTGACGATTTTTTTGCGCATACGGTCATTTATTTGGCCCGTCATGATGAAGATGGTGCTCAAGGGATCATTATTAACCGCCCTGCTGGTATTCAAATTAAAGAATTGCTGAATGATCTGGATATTGAGGCGGATAATGTCAATCCCCATGAAGTGTTGCAAGGTGGACCTTTGCGACCTGAGGCCGGTTTTGTCCTGCATACCGGTCAGCCGACCTGGCATTCTTCTATTGCTGTGGGTGAAAATGTTTGTATTACCACATCTAAAGATATTCTGGATGCGATTGCGCATAATGAAGGCGTAGGCCGCTATCAGATCGCCTTGGGTTATGCGAGCTGGGGCAAACATCAGCTTGAAGAAGAGATTGCCCGGGGTGACTGGCTGATCTGTGAATCCGATATGGACCTGATTTTTAACTTACCTTATAACGACCGCTGGGATGCTGCCTATAAAAAAATGGGCGTAGACCGAACCTGGTTATCTTCCGAGATTGGACATGCCTGATGTAAACGCGCCAAACACCATTATGGCGTTTGATTTTGGTACACAGAAAATGGGAATGGCAGTCGGCCAATCCCTGATTGAAAGTGCCAATCCCCTCCCTTTATTTCCCATGAAAGATGGGATCCCGAACTGGGATGAGTTACTGAAAATCGTAAAAATTTATCAGCCAGGCTTATTTTTAGTTGGTCTGCCACTGAATATGGATGATAGTGAATCTGAACTGTCGACACGGGCACGTAAATTTGCCCGCCGTTTACGTCATCAGACCAATATTGAAACCTTGATGGTGGATGAACGCCTGACCACTCGTGAAGCACGGGATGAACTGGATCATTATCAGGCACAAGGTCGCGGCAAAAAATTGTCTGCGGACAGTATTGCTGCTGCCCTCTTGATTGAAAGCTGGTATAGGCATCCGGCTGGACTGCAACCCTAAATTTCTTTTAAATATAAGCAATAGCATCTTTCGAGATGCTATTTTTTTTGAATTGAAGAATCTCTTTTTTAGTTCATTGGGGTACTTTTAATCTAAAAACAATAGAGTGCCTTCATCAATCATTTTTTAATTATTCAACAATGAGCAAAGAAACTCCCTTATCCTAATTTCTCCCTGAGAGAAAGAACTTTAAATACGAATGGACTAATATTTTTTATTTTATGAAGAGATTTAACTAAGGAAAAAAATAACGAAAGGTCAGGTTAATTCTAGGTTCTAAAACCCGAGTCGTTTTCCGGATACAATGTTTCCAGTAGTGTTGGGTCTGTCCTCGCATCACAATCAACTGACCACTTTGTAAAAGCAGATCTACTGTTTCATTCTCTGTTTTGTGTTTAAAGCTCATCTTGCGGGTTGCCCCCAAACTGAGGGATGCAATCACATTTTCCTGTGACGTTCCCTGATATAAAGCCGCTTCATCATCACTATGCCAGCCCAGACCTTGCGAACCATCTTCATATAAATTGGCCAGACAGGAATTAAAGGAATGGCCCACTAATTTTTCAATATACTGCTTTAACCGAAATAGCCCCGGTGTCCAGATATGGGCTTGTTTGGAACTTCCGGAATAATGATATTGATAGTGTTCATCGCCATACCAGACGACTTTTCGCCCAGTAATATAATGCTTGCCAAATAAAGTGACTTCATCCGCTTGCCAGGCCAGATGAGCTAAAAAATGCTGTAAATATTGCTGGCTCTGCTGCTCATTTAAAATCTGGCCATAATCCTCTACCACCCCATCAAAGGGTAATAAATTCATTTGAGGTTCTGGCGCAAACAGGTCCAAAGTCATTTTAAAATCAGTCTAAAAATTTCAGTATCTTGCTGAAAAGATTGAGACTTATCCAGAGAAATTACAATCTAATTTCACAAATAAATACAACATTTACTCTTGTGAGTACCTTTATTCCTGCCTAGACTAAATTCAACTTTGACAATAAAAATAATTGCTTATGAATTTATGGCAGCTGTTTTTAAAACTTCGTCCCTTTGTCAGCCCTTATCGGCTCCTGGTGATTGCGACCCTCATTCTGACCCTGATCGGTTCCTTTACTGCTCAGGTCAATGCACTGACCCTGCAATATGCAGTCGATAGCATCAATGCACTGCTGGAACAAGGACAAGGGCTAGATGAAGGCTGGCATATCCTGATCACTATCTCTGCCATTTTACTCGGTAAGGAAGTGGTGAATGCGCTGGTACAGTTTGGGCAGAAGTTTTATGGAGAAAAGCTGCGGATTTTTATTTCCCAAGATCTGGCTCAAGGCATTATTGAAAAGTTTTTAAAGTATCGGCTGGCATTTTTTAATCAGGATAATAATCAGGCCGGAAAATTGCAGACCCGGATCGACCGCGGAATTGGCTCCCTCACCCGACTGGTCCAGATCTTTTTCATTGATATTTTTCCTCTATTTACCAGTGCAATTGTCGCGCTCGGATTGATGTACTATGCCAATTTTTATGTCGGGCTGGTCGCCACAGCGATTGTACCGATCTACTTCTGGCTCACCTATAAACAGGCACAAAAACTTGGTGGATGGCGCCGTAGTCTGAGAGATGGCCGGGAAAAAAAGAGCCAAGGGATTCTCAGTATCATCAATTCAATTACAGTCATCAAATCCTTTAACCGGGAATCAATTGAATCAGACAAGCAGCTGAGCTTGCAGCGTGAACTGACCGATAACCAGATGAAAACCCGGCAAACTAGCTTCCTGTTTGATGGCTTAAAAACCTTTATTGAACAGATCGGCATAGTCCTGATTATTATTCTGACCTCCTATTTTGTACTGGATGGCCAGATGAGTATCGGCATGATCATGTACCATGTGCTGCTCTTTAATAACGTCTCTGCCCCGATTCGCTCGTTGCACCGGATTTATGATGAAGTGAATGATGCCATGATCTATTCAGAAAGCTTCTTTAATATTCTGGAAGCGGATGCTGAAATTGAGCAAAGCGGACAGCAAAAACCGCCAGTTAAAGGCCGATTTGAGCTAAGTGGCGTGAATTTTTATTATCCAAATGGGCATCATGCTTTAAAAGATATCAATATGGAGATTCGTCCCAATACCATTACCGCACTGGTAGGGTTATCTGGTGCTGGTAAATCAACCTTGATCAGTCTGCTCGATAAATTTTATGAACCACAGGAAGGCCAGATCAAGCTGGATGGGATCGACTTAAAAGATTATGACACTCAATATCTGCGTGATCATATCGGATTAGTGCTACAAAAAAACCATATTTTTCAGGGCACGATTTTTGACAATATCCGTTATGGTAAAACCAATGCCAGTATGGATGAGGTGATTGCAGCTGCTCAAAAAGCCTCGATTCATGAACAGATTTTACAGCTACCGGATGGCTATGATTCCGATGCCCTGCAACTGTCCGGCGGTCAGCAACAGCGGATTGCCATCGCACGGATGTTCCTGAAAAACCCACCGATTATTTTTCTGGACGAGCCGACGGCAAGCCTGGATGCCATTGCGACAGAACAGATCAAACAGAGTCTGGATCAGATCAAGCAAGGCCGTACCGTGATTATCATTTCGCATAGCCTGTCTCAAATTATTGATGCAGACTATACCTATGTGATGAAAGAAGGTTGTATTGCCGAACACGGTGAACATGATGCGCTTTATCATCAGGACGGCGTATATAAGGAAATTTTTGATGCGATGGCGAAGAGCCTGAATATTGAAAAAATTGCCAAGACTTTTGAAGATGATGCAGAGGAAGAAACGCATAGTTAGCTCTTCATTCAACTATCTCTAAAAAAGAAAAGCGGTCTTTAAAGACCGCTTAAAATCAAGATTCATTATCCAGTGCTAAAACTGCATAATCCATTCACCCCTGATATAACGATAATCGTAATTCGGGCCATAGAAAGAAGCACTGCGGTTATAGCCGGCATTCATCCGCAGAAATTGCGAGCCACGAACAGGACTTTGTAGGTTGAGTTCGAATAATCGGGTAGACTGGCTCGGATCCTGATTGATTTTTTCTCGGCCAAAGCCTGCCGTTAAGCCTGCAGACCAGCCAGCGAAACGCTGACGCCAACCGAGAGCGAACATCGATTCTTGATAATCTTCTGGGTTGAAGTACTCTCTACCCACATTAAAATACTGGGATGCTTAATAAATGCTTCAATCATGCCACGAGCCCAACGCTGACGCTGTTTAACAAACACTTTAAGCGTCGTCGGTGCATTGGTAAACAGGCAGGCATCCTCACAATGGCCAATCCGATAACCTGCATTTAACAAGGCCCAGGTCAGCACAATATCTTCACCTACACATTCAGGCCAGCCGCCGACTTCAATCAGGGCATTACGGTCATAAATAGAGAAAGCACCTTGCGCTACCAGAGTTCCCTGATAAAGAGATTGTAGGCGTTTGGTTGCCGAGATACCCAGAAAATAATCCCATTCCTGAGTTTTGGTCAGCAGATTGGTACGCGAATTACGTACCAGAATTTTACCTGCAACCGCACGTGTATTTGGAGGATCTGCCACATAGCGCTCAACAATATTAATCAGAGCAATACGATGGAGATAAGAATCCGCATCGACGGTAATTACCAGATCATGTTCCGCAAGTTTCAGACCTTCGTTTAAGGCGTGCGCCTTCCCTGCATTTTGCTTTAAATCCAGTAAAGTCAGCCAGGGAAATCTTGATTCTGCTTTGCGAACAATCTCTGCGGTTTCATCCTGAGAGCCATCATTAATCACAATAACCTGTAATTTTCCCGGATATTTTTGCTGGTTAATACTGACCAAAGTGTCTTCAATTGACGCGGCTTCATTGTAAGCAGCCACCAACATGGTAATCCCTGGATAAACTGCTAATGGCTGGCGTTTAGGGCGTCTGTCCATCATCAGGCTGAATGCCGCAAATGAGTTCATAAATCCTGGAATAATGGCAATACCATAAATCAGAAAAATAGCCCAAAAGTAACCAACATAAGTGCTCAAATCATGCAACCAGTCCTGAGCAATCCAGATGGAAAATACGGTCCAAAAACATGCACCCATTAACGCGATCACAAACTTTAACTGCACAGAAAAGTAAATTCGGGAAGCTTCTCTTTGACTTTCATCAATGATCATGAATTTTCTCTTAAATATATAATTTCACTGAGTAAATTAATGCAGGGTTAGGTTTAGACCAGAAGTATGTGACTGATAACAAAAGAGCTTCGTTTTTCTTTCTTATCTATTGGTTTGATGAGCACATGAAAAAATCTTTTCACTTTCTGAAAATAATTCCATTTTCATAAATCAACCCGCATTTTGCTAAATTATATACAACTTTTGTATGTTTTTTGATAAATAGTTCACATTTCTTTTAATTAAATTTATAAAGCTTATTAGTAATTGTTATTTACGTGATTTTTCTCATATTAATATTAGGGAACGCCTATCCTATCTAGCTTTCACAATATCAAGAACATATTTTTGAAATAAAAAAGCCTGCACGATGCAGGCTTTTTACTATTATTTAGTTTTAATTAACGCTGAAATTTTTGCTCAATTTCTTCGACACTGCTATGCCGTACATCCAGGCCCTTGACCATATAAATGACCTGTTCCGAAATATTACGTGCATGATCTCCAATGCGTTCCAGTGAGCGTAGCACCCAAAGCACATTGATCACCCGACTAATATGCCGTGGATCTTCAATCATATAGGTCATTAAGGTACGGGTAGCGGACTGATATTCCCGGTCAATATCGGCATCGGCCTGCATCACGCGCAGCGCTTGGTCTACATCCAGACGGGCAAAGGCATCCAATGCATCATGAATCATCACTCGAACCTGGTTACCAATATGTCGGGTTTCCATATAACCGCGTGGTGAACCACCCTCTTCACACAAGGTTTGGGCAATACGAGCAATTTTCGATGCTTCATCTCCAATCCGTTCCAGATCGGTATTGGCCTTGGACATGGCAAGCACCATACGCAGATCAATGGCAGCGGGATGACGGCGAGCCAAAATCAGGGTGAGTGCCTCATCAATTTCACTTTCCAGACGGTTCACGGTGTTGTCCTGAAACTGCACCTCAACCGCCATGGCAGCATCTGTATCCAGCAGTGCATGAATGGCATTCGCTACCTGCTGTTCTACCATGCCGCCCATGGTCATGAACTTGGTATTTACATCCTGCAATTCTTCATTGAATTGCGAAGAAATGTGATGAGTGAGCACAGGATTATTGGGACTCAAGGAAATCTACTCCTGAACAGGAAAAGGCAAGAACACATCATGAAATATCATTAAAGCATGACCATCATGAAAGTTTGATGACAACTTGTTAGCCTTCTTTAAGAACGGTCATATTCAATGAGCCAGGCATTCATCTCTGCCAGTTCTTTTTCTGTCAATTGTCCTACCGAAGCCTGTAATTGCAGTACATGCAGCAAATAATCATATTTGGCATTCAGATAATCGGTTTTGGCAGAGAAGGCATTGCGCTGCGCCAATAATACATCCACCATGGTTTTTAAACCTTCCTGATATTGAGCTCTGGAAGCTTGAGACACAATATCTGAAGACTGCATCGCTGCTTTACGTGCATTCAGTTTGGCCTCATCCGTTTCTACCTGCAGATAAGACTGTTTAACATCAGTATTAGCTTTGCGAATGGCGGCATCCAGTTGGGCTTCACTTCTCTGTACGTTCACGCCCGCCTGACGAATACTCTTTTGGGTTCGCCCCCCGGTAAACAGATTCCAGTTGACCTCGACGCCAATCTGGTCAAAATCACCATTGGTTGATAACACTGTTTCAGGAGTCTGCTTTAAATAGCCATAGGTTCCGACGGCTTCAACCTGAGGATAGAGAGCCGCCTGCTCTACCCGCTTGGCATCTTCCGAATAGCGTTTCTGCAAACGGGCCTGTAGAATTTCCAGATTCTGGTTTTGTGCCAGTTCGGTCCAGGAACCGATATTACTCGGAACAGGTTTCTGAAACTGGAAATCCTCACGCAGAACCGCCAGATTTTCCTGATAAGGTCCAATCAGCTGTGCCAACTGTTCCTGAGCTAGAACCAACTGCACCTGTGTAGAAATTCGGTTGGCCTGAGCACTCTGATATTGGGCATTGGCTTCACTGACATCACTTCTCGCCACGAGTCCTTCTCGAAGTTTGGCATTCATCATCCTTAACTGTTCTGATAAAGCTTGCTCTTCTTGCAGATAAGCCGTAGTTAAAGACTGCTGACGTAAAACATTAAAATAGGCTTCTGCCACCTGCAAAATATGCTGCTGCTTTTGCAGACGTAAATTAACTTCGCTGAGTTCTACCGAGGTTTTGACCTGCTTATAACCCTGCCAGGCATCCCAACGAAATAGTGGCTGACGTGCAGTGACTGCAATCTGACGTGTAGTCGTACTCGAACCTTGTAATTCTCCAAATTCGGCAGGCAAACCTTCTATCGATGAATTATCGGCAGATTGGTTTTTACGGGTCATATTTCCAGATAAAGTCACAGTCGGCAATAAATTTCCGCTGGCAATGCCCAGGTTGAGCTGATCCGACTGGTATTGCAACAGATTCGCCTGCCAGTTCGGATCATTCTGCTGGGCACGCTGATAAGCTTCAAGCAGATCCAGCGCAAACAGTGTCGGACTGGCACCCAATAAACAGGCACTGACGATGAGTTTTAATTTCATTTTATAGTTTTCACCCCTACAGCCATTTAAATCATCAGATTAAGGCGCATTAAACCCAGCAATACTAAAGATTTCTTTTGATTTTTTACGTATGACTTTTATTAATTTTCTCTTATAGATCCACGATTTTATTCAATATTCCTCCTACTTTCCCCATTCCGCATCCTAGCTTAACAAAGCCATTCACAATACTACACATAGAACTTGAATTAGATCTATACAATATAGCTCCCAGTAAGGCAGTTATTTCTGATTTCATCTATATAGAGTCCTGAAGCATAGTGTTAACGCGAATTCATTCGATATTCAAAGTTTGTTTTGTTTTCAGCAGCTTGCTGTTCGTAGGCGGATGCCAGCAATCCTCAGAACCGCAAGTTGAAATGGAACAGGCCGAGGTTAAAACCGTTCAGTCTCCCGCGAACGATTTCACCCTCATGTGTGAAAATATTGAAAAAAACATGTCCCAGATTAATGAACAGCGCACCACTTTTGCACTGGAACAGATTAATCAGGACCTTAAAGTGTGTCTGCCGCTCATGGAACTGGCCGAGCAGAAACACCTGATGCAGCGTTCTACCGAAATGTATCAACGCTTCCTGCATGTGGAACGTACTGAATTCCAGCAACGTGCTTTCGAGCAATATGCCTTGGATATGGCTCAGCATCCCACCATTCAGCAAAGCCACTTTGAACAGTTGACTACGCGCGACCAGTATTTATTGAAGCATAAAGGACAGGCCTATGTAGAACTGCTGGATCAGGGCAATGGCACGCTGCAATATCGTCGTAGCCCGGAATATCTGGCACGTATCTTCGCACCGTATTTACCGGCTGCCGAAAAAGTATTTATTGAAAATCTGGCTGAGCAGAATATGGAACCGGTCTTGGTCGAAAAACGCTTACAGCTTGAAGCTGCCAATATTGCCGCTCGCGCTTTATTCTGGGAAGAATATCTGCAAACCTATCCGAAAAGTAGCTATCAGCGCGATGCCGAATATCTGCTGAAACAATATACTTATTTCCTGTTTAGAGGCAGCGAGCAATCGCCAATCTCTGAGGATTATCGTGACCGTTATTCGGTAGAAACCAGCCATCTGGAAACTATTATTGGTCTAGCGCGTGGTCAGAAATCCAAGTTATCGACACAGGCGCAATTATTTTTAGAGTTTCTGGATATGAATCCTGAACAGCGTCAGCGTGCCTTAGCTGCGGATTATCGTGACCGGTCCAGCACTGAACAGATTTTATATTATGCCCAAGTCACCCCACCCTCACAGAACTACAATAAAGACTGCTTTAAAGATGCGATCTGTCTTTAAAACAATCTTTTCTTAAAAATCGATGAGATAGCCGAAAATCAGCAACCCCTCCCAATTTAAAGCTACTTTTTAAATACCAACTAAGCTAAGATTTAGCCTCGCTTGACGGAGCGCGAGTAATAACTCGCTGAGATCACTTAAATCAGCCTTTTCGGCCATTTGATAGTGAGTACCGTTGAACCTGATCAGGTTAATACCTGCGTAGGAATCAAGCCATCTAAAAACGATTACCCTTGTTTTATCTACTCCCAGATAATTCCGTCCACGTTTTTGGTCGTGCTTGATTCGTTGATGTCATTCATAAGGATCATTGCAATGAGCCAGTTAACGAATCTTTCTTCTGAAACTCCCCTTACTCCACACGAACAGGAAGCGCGTGATCTGACCCGCATTCTGCCGGCTTCCCGTAAAGTCTATCTGCAAGGTTCACGTCCTGATATTCAGGTGCCCATGCGAGAAATTTCTCTCAGCGAAACTCCGACTGGTCTGGGCGGTGAATATAATGCACCTTTGATGGTCTACGACACTTCAGGGGTTTATACCGATCCAAATGTTGAAATTGATCTGAATAAAGGCCTGCCAAATCTGCGTGAAGGCTGGATTGAACAGCGTAATGACACAGAAATGCTAGATGATTTAAGTTCTGAGTTTGGTCGCCAACGTCTGCGCGATATCCGTACTGCCAATATCCGCTTTGCCCATATCCAGAAACCACGCCGGGCTAAACTTGGCCAGAATGTGACCCAGATGCACTATGCCAAACAGGGCATTATTACGCCGGAAATGGAATATATCGCGATTCGGGAAAACTTGCGTCAGCTGGAAGGGACCGATATGCGTCAGCATCCGGGACAGAATTTTGGTGCCAAAAATTTACAGGAAATTACGCCTGAATTTGTGCGTCAGGAAGTCGCTGCAGGCCGTGCCATTATTCCTGCCAATATCAATCACCCTGAACTGGAACCGATGATTATCGGACGTAATTTCTTGGTAAAAATTAATGCCAATATCGGGAACTCTGCCCTGGGTTCAAGTATTGAAGAAGAAGTGTCAAAAATGACCTGGGCGACCCGCTGGGGTGCCGACACCATTATGGATCTGTCAACTGGTCAGAATATTCATGAAACCCGTGAATGGATTATCCGTAACTCTCCGGTGCCAATCGGTACCGTACCAATTTATCAGGCATTAGAAAAAGTCAACGGTGTAGCCGAAGACCTGACTTGGGAAATCTTTAAAGATACCCTGATTGAACAGGCTGAACAGGGCGTGGATTACTTTACGATTCATGCCGGTGTGTTATTGCGTTATGTACCACTGACCGCAAATCGTCTGACTGGTATTGTGTCACGTGGTGGTTCGATCATGGCACAGTGGTGTCTGGCACATCATCAGGAAAACTTCCTCTATACCCATTTCGATGAAATCTGCGAAATCATGAAAGCCTATGATGTGTCTTTCAGCCTCGGGGATGGCTTACGTCCGGGCTGTATTCAGGATGCCAATGACGAAGCGCAATTTGCCGAGCTACGCACGTTGGGTGAATTGACGCATCGTGCCTGGGAACATGATGTACAGGTGATGATCGAAGGTCCGGGGCATGTGCCAATGCATATGATCAAGGAAAATATGGACCTACAACTGGAAGTCTGTAAGGAAGCGCCTTTTTATACACTGGGGCCGTTAACCACAGATATCGCACCGGGTTATGACCACATTACTTCGGCCATTGGTGCCGCGATGATTGGCTGGTACGGTACGGCAATGCTTTGCTATGTGACACCGAAAGAACATTTAGGCTTGCCGAACAAGAAAGATGTGAAAGACGGCATCATTACCTACAAAATTGCCGCACATGCTGCCGATCTAGCCAAAGGTCATCCAGGTGCCCAAGCGCGTGACAATGCCCTGTCTAAAGCCCGTTTTGAGTTCCGCTGGGAAGACCAGTTTAACCTGAGTCTGGATCCGGACACAGCACGCAGCATGCATGATGAAACCATGCCAAAAGCGGCGCATAAATCGGCTCACTTCTGCTCGATGTGCGGACCGAAGTTCTGTTCAATGAAAATCACCCAGAATGTGCGGGATTATGCCAGCCAGTTATCTGCTGATGAAACCCCGGCTGTAACGCAGGCAGAGATTGAAGCCGGCCTTAAGCAGATGAAAAACGATTTCCACAGCTCTGGTCAAAAATTGTACCACAAGGTGTAAAACCGTAAAAAAAACAGTTGTTTTCATAAAAATCTCAGATAGGATGAAAAAAATAAGTTATTTCATCCTTTTCTGAGTTATGAATATTATTAAACAAGCCTCTTATAATAAAAAAGATTTTAGGATAGAGGCCCGTGAGTTTTTATATCGGGGATTTATTCAGGTGGAAAAAGTCACGTTACGTCACCGTGTCTTCCATCAGGAATCTTATACACCTGCATTGCAGCGTGAGCTCATCCATCGCCCTGAAGCCGCTGGGGTACTACTGTATAACGATCAACAGCAAAAATTCGGCTTGATTGAACAGTTCCGTATTGGCGGGCTGGATGATCAGGATACGCCATGGCAACTAGAAGTCATTGCCGGTGTACTGGATGGCGATGAAACGCCTGAGACCTGTATTCGCCGCGAAGCTTTCGAAGAGTCAGGCTGCACCGTTGATTCCTTGCAGCATCTTTTCAGTTTCTATCCTTCTGCCGGTGCCTGCTCGGAACTGTTTCATCTTTATGTCGCCCAGACTGAACTGCCTGAAGAAGGCGGTGTTTTTGGCATGCCGGATGAAGGGGAAAATATCCAGCTGCACATTCTGGATTATGCCGATATTCCGACCCTGCTGAGTAATGGTCGCCTTAGAAATGCACCTGTGATTATGGCACTGCAATGGCTACAGCAGCATCAGCAGGCTGTCCCGTCAGGTTTAAGGGGGCAGACATGACATCGGAACAATTCAATCCTGCATCACCACAAGAATGGACCATTATCCAGATTTCTGACACCCACTTAATGGATCAGCCCAATCTGGAATTCGCGAATATGAATCCCGAGCAGAGCTTCCATGAAGTCATGCAGCATATTCAGCACAATTTTCCAGAAATGGATGCACTCGTACATACCGGTGATCTGGCACAAGTGCCGGTCACAGAAACCTATACACGTTATTTAAAATATATCCAGTCCTGTCAGGTGCCCTATTATCAGATTCCGGGCAATCATGATGACATCAAGGTCTTTCCTTTTTATCAGGATCGAGATCAGGCTCATGCGATTCATTTTGGCAACTGGACCCTGATTTTACTAAATAGTGCAGTCCAGGATCGGATAGATGGTTGGGTAGAACAGGCTCAACTGGAACAGCTGGACCAATTATTGCTTGAATACCGAAATCAGCATGTGGTTGTGGCTTGCCATCATCATCCTTTTGCAATGAAGTCGCACTGGATTGACCAACACCGGCTAAAGAATGCCGAAGATCTAAAAGATGTACTGGCCCGGCACCAGAATGTGAAGCTGGTTCTATTTGGTCATGTACATCAGGATTCCTGCAATAAATGGCACGGTATCCAGTTTTTATCGACACCATCGACCAGTGTACAGTTCAAACCCAAGAGTGATGAATTCGCGCTAGACCAGGCGGCACCTGGCTATCGTGTATTACATTTGAAACAAAATGGGGAGTTCGATACACATATCGAACGTGTGGCCTTAAGCCAGCAAAATATTAATACCGAAATTTCAGGTTATTAACTTTGCATTTTATTTTTTTTGAATTACTTTATTGCAACCAAAGGAAATGTGATATCTATAATCCAGACATCAAAGACTATCAAAAAGCATAAAAAGTCTATATGATGACGACCCCCGTAGGAGGATAATCTTTCTACAGGGTGGATAAAAATTGCATATCACCATATTTTTTGCGTATTAACATACGCATATGATGAGGAATGCCCTAAATGGCGAATGACAACCAAAATCAAGTCTTAGACGAACAAACTGATGTTGTAGAGGAAAAACCTACAAAACGTGTGCGCAAATCTAAGCCGAAAACGACTGAGGGTGGTTCTACTGCTAGCTTATTTGGTATTGAACCTTATCAACCTAAAAAAAATGAAGAATACATGTCTGAAGGGCAGCTTGAACACTTCCGCCAAATCTTGATGGCATGGAAAGCTGAACTGATGTCAGAAGTTGATCGTACTTTAAATACGATGCAAGACGAAAACACTGCACTCCCTGATGTAAACGATCGTGCGACTCAGGAAGAAGAATTTGCCATCGAACTTCGTACTCGTGACCGTGAACGTAAACTGATCCGCAAAATCGAGCAATCTATCGAAGCGATTAAAAATGATGACTACGGTTTCTGTGAAACCTGTGGTATCGAAATTGGTCTGCGCCGTCTGGAAGCACGTCCAACTGCAACGTTATGTATCGACTGCAAGACTTTGGCAGAGATCAAAGAGAAGCAAAATAACGGTTAAGCATGTCTTTAAGTAATCCCTCCCTGACCCTCCCTTTATCAAAGGAAGGGAAAGCTGAAGAGAATTACGTGGGCCGGTTCGCGCCATCGCCAACCGGCCCTTTGCATTTTGGGTCCCTCATTACCGCAGTCGCCAGCTACTGTGATGCCAAAGCCCATCAGGGGCGCTGGCTAGTCCGCATTGAAGATACCGATATCCCTCGTATTTATCCCGGCAGCGAAGAACATATTCTACGTGCAATGGATGCTTTTGAATTCGAGCCAGATGGCGAAATCATCTACCAGAAAGAGCGTCTGGATATTTACGAAAATGTCATTCAGCAACTGCGTCAGCAGAGTCTAGTCTATGCCTGTCAATGTACCCGTAAAATGCTGGGCTCCAATCATATTTACCAAGACACCTGTCGTGACTTAGGTTTGCCTTTTGAACATCAGGCGATTCGGGTCAAAGTCGAAGATGTTGAAATCTGTTTTGAAGACCGTCTACAAGGCCGACACTGCTCACAACTGAAAAAGGACTTGGGCGATTTTGTCTTAAAACGCCGTGATGGCATCATGAATTATCAGCTGGCAGTCGTGGTCGATGACTATCTGCAAGGCATGACCCATGTAGTCCGTGGCGCAGACCTTTTGGACAACACGGAACGTCAGATTTATCTGGGTCAATTACTGGGTTACCCGCGTTTAAGCTATATGCACTTACCACTGGCAATGAATGATCAGGGCCAGAAACTGTCCAAGCAAAATCTGGCTCAAGCCCTCAATCTTGATCAGGCTCCCCTGCTCTTGCAAAAAGCACTTCAAGCCCTCTGTCAGGTGCCCGTAGAACTGGATCGCCCTGCTCATATGCTTGAACAAGCGGTTGCACAATGGGATATCTCCCGAATCCCGCATACAACTGAGCTACAAGGTCACTATTTATAAAAACGGGTTTTCACTTAAGCTAAAAGCAATAACAAAGGCGAGTGAGGATCATAAAAATGTTTTTTATTTTTGGTGTAGGACCGAAAACCAAGGTCATTGAGAAAAGCCAGTTCCTTTGTCCAGTCTGCCGAACCCGTTCTGGGTATGAACTCAAACAGCAGCGTAATTATTTTTCTTTATTTTTTATTCCGCTAGTTCCACTTTCCAAGGCAAAAAGTGCTTTTGTGCGTTGCCTGAATTGTGGAACTGTCATGCCGAGCACAGTGCTTGACCATGCTCAGCCTGATCCACAGCGTCCGTCTAATCTAGAAGCTTGATTCTTCCCGGCTTGGATTGACCTGCTGGGTCGTTGAATCAATTTTCAGAATCAAACTGATCATCACTGCACAGACAATTAGTGATGAACCGCCATAACTAATAAATGGCAGGGTCAAACCTTTGGTTGGCAATAGCCCCATATTCATCCCGGCGTTTACCAGAATCTGTAACAGGAAAATGATACTGATCCCATAAGCCAGATAACCTGCACGCAAGTACTGATGCTGCAAGGCACGATGCCCAATCCGGATGCAGCAGACCATCACGGTGAAGGACAGAATCAGAATAGTAGAAATACCCAAGAAACCAAATTCTTCCCCTAAGATCGCCAACATAAAGTCAGTATGCGCTTCCGGTAAATAAGACATTTTCTGGATACTGTGGCCTAGCCCTACTCCCGTCCATTCGCCACGACCAAAGGCCATTAAGGCATTGGAAAGCTGATAACCGGTACCAAGCGGATCTTCCCAGGGATTCGAGAAAGACAGTAAACGTTGTAAACGATAAGGTTCCAGAGCAATCGCAGCAGCAAACGCACCTAATAAGGTTATAAAAGCAACACCGAACTGAATCCAGGGTGCACCAGCCAGGAAGAATACACCGAGCATGGTCAGGGTAATAACCACCGTTGCACCCAAGTCAGGCTCAAGAATAATCAGGCCAACGGTTGCACCCATGATGGCACTTAAACGTACCAAGCCCTTGATATTATTACGAACCTCTTCAGCACGACGCACGACGTAGTCTGCGGTAAAAATCGCCATCATGATCTTGGCGACTTCGGAAGCTTGCAAGGTAAAACCGGCTACCCGAATCCAGCGCTTGGAGCCGTTTACCTCAGTCCCGACAAAGAGTACGGCGACCAGCAAAACAATAGTAATAATCCATAAAAAGAAAGTGTTATTGAACCAGACTTTTAATGGAACTTTATAGGCTAAAAAGGCTGCACCCGCCGCAACCAGAATCGAGATCGCATGCCGGGTTACATAGTGGAAAGCATTTTCATGCATCCGTTCCGCATAAGGCATGGATGCCGAGGCCACCATGATCGAACCAATGCACAGCAAAGCCAGCACACAAAAAATCAGCACATTACGCGGATTAACTTCAGCGGGCAGCTTAGGTACCCACTGCTGATAAAATTGATTAATTTTATTGATCGCAGTCTGAGCAAACTCAGCCATATCACGAATCCTTGTTATTCTTAATTGAGTTCATTCACATAGGCCACAAACTTGCGACCACGTTCCGGATAACCGGAGAACATGTCAAAACTTGCACATGCAGGAGACAATAACACGACATCATGTGCCTGAGTGCGCTTCTGGCAAATTTCTACTGCTTCTTGCAGGCTTTCTGCATGCACCAGCTCAGTTGTACCAGTAATGGCTTTTTCAATAATTGGACGGTCCACACCAATCAATACAGCTACTTTTGCATACTTAGATAATGAGTCACGTAAGGCAGTAAAATCCTGACCTTTACCCTGACCGCCAAGAATAATGGCAACTTTGCCACCTTGAGCTTCGATTGCCATGCCCAAGCCATCAAGTGCTGCCAGTGTTGCACCAATATTGGTCCCTTTGGAGTCATTATAATAACGTACCCCATTGACTTCTTTAACAAATTCACAGCGATGTTCCAGACCTTTAAAAGTTTTTAAAGTGTCCAACATAACGTCCATTGGTAGGCCAATTGCTTCACCTAAAGCTAAGCAAGCCAAGGCATTTGCCACATTATGGGTACCTTGAATATACATGTCAGAACTTTTGAGCAGACGTTCACGACCACGTGCCAGCCAGATTGTGCCGTCTGTATCTTTGAGAATACCGTACTGGTTGATGTCCGGTGCATTCAAACCAAAGCTCTGCATCGGTGTTGCATCTGGAACCAGTGGACGGGTCAATGAATCATCACGATTAAACACCACTTTTTTCACACCTTGGAAAATACGGTGTTTGGCGGTGTGATAACCCATCATGTCGCCATGACGATCCAGATGGTCTTCACTCATATTCAGAACAACCG
Source organism: Acinetobacter sp. CAU_H_60 (assembly GCF_058599385.1). Classification (NCBI taxonomy): domain Bacteria; kingdom Pseudomonadati; phylum Pseudomonadota; class Gammaproteobacteria; order Moraxellales; family Moraxellaceae; genus Acinetobacter; species Acinetobacter sp. CAU_H_60. The sequence continues at coordinate 2,789,132 of NZ_CM178653.1, forward strand.
CCACTTCAGCCTGCAAGTTTGAGGTCGTTTCTAACTGGAAGCTTGACAACTCCAGAATATACAGTTCAGGATCATCTTTGGTGAGATCCAGTGCTGGACGACCAAGATTCCCCCCAACTGCCACTTTTTTACCCGCATTCGCTGCCATCAGACCGATTAAAGTAGTGACTGTACTTTTGGCATTGGAACCGGTAATGGCCACAATCGGCTTATCCGTCGCACGACGTAAAATCTGGATTTCACTTACCACAGGAATACCTTGAGCCAGTGCTGCTTGAATCTCAGGCAGTTTCGGATCGAGTCCCGGGCTGATGATAATTTCTTCAGCAGAGAGCAACAGATTCTGGTCAAACTTGCCAAAACTGGTCTGTACTTCCGCAGGAATCTGGTCATGTCCCGGTGGGGTGGCTCTTGAGTCCGTTACTGCAACGCGGTAGCCCTGGTCATGTAAGAAGTTGACCGCTGCAACACCTGAAATCCCGAGTCCTGCAACGACTTTTAATCCACCACGTTGTATTAACATTTTCGCCCCATTTTCTGGTCTATTTTAAAACTGACGAAATGGTAGCACTTTGCTGTTTTGAATGCTTTTTCTGTTTTGACTTTCTCTGGCATTTTTTGTGTCAGGGCGTAAAAAAATATCGTTCAATCTTCATCTTTAATCGGTTTAATAATTAATAAATTTTTATTGGAGTCATCATGGGAATAAAAGTTAAGACTATGCTAGCCATAACTTGAAAGGAAAATCAGACAACGCTTCCATTCATATATAGAAAAATAGTGGATTCTTCTCTCCCAGATAAATCAATAAGTTTTTAAAAAATAAAAAGTAAGGGAGTTTATTTTTAAACTCCCTTACTCATTTGTATGCTCAGTTTTTATTCTTAAATAGAATGAAAGTTTACTTCCATTTCACTGCCTGAGCTTTAGGTTTAGAATCCGAGCTTTGCTCCGATGCCGGACAAGCGCAATTACCGCCACAGCCACCAGCCATAGCCGGTTTTAACCATTTCGCCAGCGTATGCCAGTCCTTGGCTGCACAGGCATCAGACAACTTCTGGAAGACTGAGCGTGAAGTATTCGGAAATACCTTTTTAAATACCACGAGCGCACTCCAGACAACCAGTACCGCTACAATCAGAATTTCAATCATCTCAATCTCCCATTCACATGATCAGTCAGATCTAGCCAAGGTTTCTCTTCAGCCAGTTTAACCCAAATAATGTGATGCAATTTGATAAGTCAGGAATGACATGAAATATGCCAAACCAAACAAGTAGAAGGTCATAAAGCTGACCGTTTTCCATGAACCGGTTTCACGCTTCACAGTGGCTAAAGTCGCCAGACAATGCGGCGCATAGATAAACCAGACCAGTAGAGACAAGCCGGTCGCGATCGACCAGCCCAGATCACCACCGCCACTAATCAGTGCCGCCAGACCCTCAGACATGGCATCTTCATCGACTGCAGACAAGGCATAGACTGTACCCAGTGCTGCGACTACCACTTCACGTGCTGCCATTGCCGGAATCAGTGCAATACAGATCTGCCAGTTAAAGCCTAATGGTGCAAAAATAGGTTGCATCACATGGCCGAGCATCCCGGCAAAGGAATAATCGATATCCGGTAAAGTTGCACCTTCTGGTGGCTGCGGGAACGTACACAGGAACCATAGTAGAATGGATAACGCAAAGATGATGCCACCGACACGCTTTAAGAAGATTTTGCCGCGGTCCAGCAACCCAATCCAGACGTTTTTCACATCCGGGAAACGGTAACTTGGCAGCTCCATCAGCAGCATATGCTGTGACTTGTCTTTATGGAAAAATTTCAGAATAAAGGAAACAATCAAAGCACTCAGGATACCGGCCATATACAGACCAAATAACACCAGACCCTGCAGGTTCATGAAGCCCCACACGGTTTGCTCAGGAATGAAGGCTGCAATCAGCAAAGCATATACTGGCAGACGTGCCGAACAGGTCATCAGTGGTGCTACAAAAATTGTGGTCAGACGGTCACGTGGATCACTGATGGTCCGTGAAGCCATAATTCCCGGCACGGCACAGGCAAAGCTGGACAATAGAGGGATGAAAGCACGGCCCGAAAGACCTGCTTTAAACATCAATTTATCTAGCAGGAAGGCGGCACGTGGTAAATACCCGGACTCTTCCAAAACCAGAATAAAGAAGAATAGAATCAGAATCTGCGGCAGGAAGACTACCACTCCACCTGCACCGGCAATAATCCCGTCAACCACCAAGCTGTTTAGTAAAGGATGAGCGATCAGTCCACCCATGTACTCGCCCAGCCAGCCGAAGAAAGTTTCAATTCCGTCCATAAATGGCGCAGCCCAGGCAAAGACCGCCTGAAACACCACAAACATCATAATGGCTAAGCTAAGCAGGCCCAATACCGGATGCAGGAATATCTTGTCCAGGAAATCAGTACGTTTATCTTCCTGATCGGCATAATTCACCACATCTTTCAGGATACTGGCAATCTGATGATGATGATCGCCACTCAAACCGCTGAGTTCAGTTTGCGGGGCAGAAAACTTGTTTTTATCCAATGCATTTTTCAGGTTTTCAATGCCTGAAGTACGCACAGCTACCGTTTCAACCACAGGTACACCCAGACGTTCAGACAGTTTCTGAGTATTAATCTGCATGCCACGACGGCGTGCTTCATCCATCATGTTCAGCACAACCAGCATTGGACGGCCCAGCTGAATCATTTCCAGTACCAGTCCCAGATGCAGTTTTAGATTTGTTGCATCTACAACGCACAGGAAAGTATCCTGCTGGCCTTCTTCTGCAATTTTACCCTGAACCACATTACGGGTAATTTCTTCGTCCGGGCTGGTCGCATCCAGACTATAAGTTCCGGGCAGATCCAGTACGCGTACCGGTTTACCTGAAGGAAGTGTAAAATTCCCGACTTTACGCTCAACCGTAACCCCGGCATAGTTGCCGACTTTTTGACGAGATCCAGTTAAATGGTTAAATAAAGAAGTTTTACCGCAGTTTGGGTTACCGACAAGGGCAATACGTAAGGTATCACTCATGCCGCCGCTCCCTGTTCAATTTCAATCTTGGCCGCTTCCGATTTTCGTAAAGCAAAGCGCGTAAACCCCACCTGAATAAGAATCGGATCCCCACCAAAAATACCTTTGGTAATGACTTGTACCTGAGTTCCTGGTACAAAACCTAAAGTTTCCAAGCGACTGGCCACAACATCGTGGGAAGCGCCTTTACCATCAGTAGTTCGATTAACTTTTCGAATGATGGCAGTTTGTTTTGCTTTCAAATCAGACAAACGCACCGTGAAAATTCCTAAGACTTTTGTACAGTATACAAACAAATGAGAATAATTAACAAATAAGTATTAATTACATTTCTTCTTGACTGTATAGCACATCGACATGTTCGTAAAATTAAACTAGAGTGGAGAAGAGCAATCAGGCTTCTCGCTTTTAAAATTATCTTCATTAAACATCATGCTGAATAAAAAACCTCGCATTCCTAGTCCAGTTCAGATTCCTGAAGCTTTCAGTTACTTACAGGGTTTTCGTGATTATCTGATTGCCCAGACAGTGAGTCCTCATACCCGAAATGCCTATTTATCTGATCTGATCCAGTGTGCTGAATGTCTGGTTAAACCTTTACCAGAATGGAACCATGATGATATTTCCGATGTGCTCATTGAACTGACCAAACAGCAAAAAAGTCCACGTTCAATTGCACGATGTTTGTCCGCCTTACGTTCTTTTTATAAATTCCTGCGGGAACAAAAACTGCGGAGTGACAATCCGGTTGCTGCCCATAAAACACCGAAGCTGGGCCGTGCCCTGCCGAAAGACCTGTCTGAAGCTGATGTCGAAGCGCTGATTCATGCACCCGATATTAATACTGCTCTTGGTTTACGTGATCGTGCCATGTTTGAGGTACTCTATGCCTGCGGTTTACGGGTAACGGAACTGATTAATCTGCGTCTGGATCTGATTAATTTAAAACAGGGCTATTTGCGTATTGTCGGTAAAGGCAATAAAGAACGTCTGGTGCCGATGGGACAGATGGCCTGTGAATGGGTGGAAAAATACCTGCAGGAAGCACGCCCGCAATTGTATAAGACAGCGACTGATTATCTGTTCCTCACCCAGCATGGCGGGATCATGAGCCGACAGAATTTCTGGTATGCCATTAAACGCTATGCACTACAAGCCGGAATTCAGGCTGAACTGTCTCCACATACTTTGCGCCATGCCTTCGCCACGCATTTACTTAATCATGGCGCTGACTTACGGGTAGTACAAATGTTGCTAGGTCACAGTGATTTATCAACCACACAGATCTATACCCATGTGGCACAAGTCAGAATGCAACAACTACACGCGACCCATCATCCACGAGCTTAAGAGCTGATTCAAATAGAATAAACTGAGAAGTTTGACGTAGCTCTATCTTTTTTTGCTATGCTAATGCTCTGTTTTTAGTCCAAGAAAAAAAGGGTTATTATGACATTTGCCCGCACCAAAATTTTTATCGCTTGTCTGCTTGCTACCGGTCTGGGACTGAGCGCATGTTCCAATTCCAATAATTCAGATAAAAAGCAAGATACGCTTACAGCAAGTGCTCCGGCGACGGGTGAAGCCTCTAACCTTAGCGAACGTAATGCACAGCAGCGCCTGATTTCAACGCTCGAAGGTCATTTCAAAAAAGCGGGGATTAACGCAAAGATCACGGGTATTAAATCCACTGAAGTACCAAACATGTCTTGGGTCAGCCTGGAAGGTATGGCACCCGTCTATGTGACAAATGATGGTAAATATCTGATTCAGGGCGATGTCATTCGTCTTGGTGATAAAGAGCTGCATAATGTCAGCGAAACCTTGCAATCTGACGTGAACAAGAAAATCTTTGCAAATCTTAAAGCTGAAGACCTGTTGATCTATCCAGCCAAAGGTAAAACCAAGCATGTGATCTATGTCTTTACCGATGTCAGCTGTCCGTATTGTCACAAATTCCATGAACAAATGGATGAAATGAACAGCAAAGGCATCGAGGTGCGTTATATTGCCTGGCCACGTGGCGAGCAGCATATGCCTGCCATGGAAGCCATCTGGTGTAATTCCGACCGTCGCGCAGCCTTCGACCAAGCCATCGCTGGTGGATCTATCACTCCTACTACTTGTAAAAATCCTGTGAAAGATCAATATCAAATGGGTCTTAATATTGGCGTCAATGGTACCCCGGGCGTATACAGTTCTGAAGGACTTTACCTCGGTGGCTATATGAGCACATCAGAATTATTGGATCGACTTAAATAACTCATTTTAATTAGTTATTTAACTTTATTTTATAGATAAAGATATTCTGAAATGACCCTAGAGTCAGGCCGCTTTTTTAGCTATGATCTAGGCTCTCGTAAAAAACTGTTTATATTTGGAGTGTGACGTGAAACCAGTTCGTCTGGCAATCCTCGGTCTTGGTACTGTGGGTGGTGGTGCCCTTAAACTATTAAAAGAAAATGCTGCTGAGATTAAACGTCGCACCGGTCGTGAAATTCAAATTACCCATGTTGGTACGCGTCGTCCGCGTCCTGATCTGGATCTACCTGAATCAGTCAAACAAAGTGCAGATCTGCTCGACATCGTACGTCAACCTGATGTAGATGTGGTGGTTGAAGTCATGGGCGGTATTCACCCTGCTTATGAAGTGATTAAAGAAGCCATCCTGCATGGCAAGCAGGTCGTAACTGCCAACAAGGCCCTATTGGCTGAACATGGAAATGAACTGTTCAAACTTGCCGATGACAACGCTGTGCAAATTGCTTACGAGGCAGCGGTGGCTGGCGGCATTCCAATTATTAAAGTGATGCGTGAAGGTCTGGCAGCCAACAAGATTGACTGGCTGGCTGGTATCATCAACGGTACAGGCAACTTCATCCTGACTGAAATGCGAGATAAAGGCCGTGCCTTTGCTGATGTACTGAAAGAAGCACAAGAGCTGGGTTATGCAGAAGCAGATCCAACCTTCGACGTAGAAGGCATCGATGCAGCACACAAACTGACATTACTGGCCTCTATTGCTTTTGGTATTCCATTACAGTTTGATAAAGTCTTTACTGAAGGCATTAGCAAAATTACTGCACAAGACGTGAAATATGCTGAAGACTTGGGCTTCCGTATCAAACACCTCGGTATTGCCCGTCGTGCTGAAACGGGTATCGAACTCCGTGTACACCCTACCCTGATTCCTGAAGAGCAATTGATCGCTAATGTGAATGGTGTAAAAAATGCAGTTCTGGTTCAAGCCAATGCGGTTGGTCCTACACTGTATTACGGTGCAGGTGCGGGTGCAGGTCCTACAGCTTCTGCAGTAGTCGCAGATGTCGTGGATATCGTACGTGATATTTCTTATACTGAAGATGGTGCTGGTACAATTCCACAACTGGCTTTTGAAAGCTTAAGTGACCTGCCAATCCTGCCACGTGAAGAAATGACGACTGGATACTACATCCGGATCAATGCTGAAGATCAAACCGGAGTACTGGCTGAAGTAACCTCTATTCTAAGCCGCGAAGGCATCAGTATTGATGCAATTCTGCAGCAGTCACGTCTGAAAGATCTTATTCCTATCGTGATCCTGACTGATCCAGTCAAGGAAGCGAAAATGGATGAAGCGTTAAAACAAATTCAAGCTCTTCCTGTCATTCATGGCGAAATTGTACGAATTCGTTTAGAATCGCTTGATAATTAATCGGGTCGAGGGGACACTCTCCCCTTGCCAAGCTCTACACACAATTGGAACATCATCATGTCGAATGCCAATCGTTATACTGGTTTAGTTGACCGCTATCGCGACCGTTTACCAGTGTCTGCAACTACTAAAGCCGTTTCTCTGGGTGAAGGTAACACGCCACTGATTAAGCTTGCGAATATTCCGCGCATTATTGGCAAAAATGTTGAAATTTATGTGAAGTACGAGGGCTTAAACCCGACTGGTTCATTTAAAGACCGTGGTATGACCATGGCGGTAACAAAAGCGGTTGAAGAAGGCTCTAAAGCGATTATTTGTGCTTCTACAGGTAATACTTCAGCAGCTGCAGCAGCTTATGCAGCGCGTGCAGGTATCAAAGCGTTTGTTTTAATCCCAGAAGGCAAAATTGCCATGGGTAAAATGGCGCAAGCAATGATGTATGGTGCGATCACCATGCAAATCCGCGGTAACTTCGATGACGGTATGCGTCTGGTAAAAGAAATCGCTGATAAAGCACCAGTAACTATCGTAAACTCAATCAACCCGTACCGTCTGCAAGGTCAAAAAACCATTGCTTACGAAATCGTGGATGAATTGGGCCGTGCACCAGATTACCACTGCCTGCCAGTAGGTAACGCAGGTAACATTACTGCACACTGGATGGGTTATACTGAAGCTGTTGCGAATCAACCTGCTGATCAATTCGAGCAAGTGGTTTACGACGCTGCCACTGATGCCTTCACTGGTCCTAAACCTGAAGGTCTGCCAACAATGGTAGGTTATCAAGCTTCTGGCGCTGCACCTTTCCTTCGTGGTGCACCTGTTAAAAATCCTGAGACTGTTGCAACTGCAATCCGTATCGGTAATCCACAAAGCTGGAACCATGCGAAAGCGGTTGTTCGTGATTCTAAAGGCTGGTTCGATGAACTGACTGATGCCGAGATTCTGGAAGCGCAACGTCTTCTTTCTATGTATGAAGGCGTATTCGTAGAACCTGCATCTGCAGCGTCTATCGGTGGCGCAATCCGTGACATTAAAGCAGGTAAAATTGCTGAAGGTTCTGTGATCGTGTGTACCGTAACTGGTAACGGTCTGAAAGATCCAGATACTGCCATCAAACAATGTTCTGATGCTGTAATGCTGTCTATCGACGCAACTTTAGAACAGGTTCGTGAATCTATTCTTTCTAATATGTAAGATACAGAATCAAAAAAGCCCTGCACTTGCAGGGCTTTTTATATGCGCTTAAAAAAGATTAAACACGTTGTTTAGGCAGGCTAGACACCCAGGTCATCAGACGAGTCGCATCATTGGTACGTGCAGCAGTTGAATCCGCACCTAATACCACGACCACCACAGGACGGTTATTCAAGGTGGTGTGCATGACGACACAACGTCCTGCCTCATTAATATAACCGGTTTTAGACAGGTTGATGTTCCAGCCACCATTTCGCACCAGTGAATTGGTGTTATTCGATTTCAATACACGATAGCCAAGATTAAAATCATAACTGGCAGTGGTAGAGAACTGACGGATCAGGCCATACTGTGAAGCGGTATTCACCAGAATCCCCAAATCGCGTGCAGAAGACACATTGCCAGGATGCAGGCCGGTAGATTCCATATAGTGGGTTGAATTCATGCCCAGCTCTTTAGCTTTGGCATTCATCTTCGCAATAAAGGCTGCACGACCACCTGGATACGTACGCGCCAATGCCGCTGCAGCCGGGTTCTCAGACTTCATTAAGGCAAATAATAAGGCTTCAGCACGATTCATGCTGTCCCCAGCTCTTAAGGTAGAACTTGAGCTCTTACAGCCTGCACAGGAAAAATCAGCCTGTTGCAAAGTAATTTTTTCAGACATATTCAAACGCGCATCTGAAATCACTACTGCAGTCATCAATTTGGTAATCGACGCAATCGGGTAAGCATTATTGGTATTTTTACTGAATAACACTTCACCTGTCTGTGAATCCATCACCAGAGCTGCACGCGCACTTACAGCAGGTTGATTAATAAAATGACTATTATCAATAATCTGCACAGGTTTTGTTGGTACTGGTGCTGGTGCGCCGCCCTGACGAATCGTCGTCGTAACAGTTGCTGAACCTGGTGGTGAAGGTTCTGCAGCAGATACGCTCAAATTATCATTCATGAGCTGATTGACTTCATCAGAAGACCAGCTGATGCTGGATCCGCCCTCTGTTGTGCCAGAATTCATAATGATTTCAGCAAAACTTGTCGTGCTCATGCTGATTAACACGGACAGGCCGAGTAGATGCCTTAAAGACTTGTTTATTTTCTTCACTATTCCTTCACTCAACTAACAGAGGTAAGATTGATTTGCGTATTACCTCTAATATGCCTTACATTTAAACACAATGCCGAACATTTTTTGTTCTTGACACTATGTGATAAGTTTCAGATTTAATCTGCGAATAGGATTGCTAATTTTGTAGTTTCATTGCAAGCTTATTTTGCTTTATGTAACAAAAAAATGATTTTTTAATGAGGGAGAGTCTAGGTGATCACAGTTTTAGTTGTCGACGACCATGAATTAGTTCGTACTGGAATTTGCAGAATGCTGGAAGACCATGCGGATGTTCAGGTGATTGGACAGGCTGAATCTGGTGAAGAAGCAATTACCCTCGTCCGTCAGCATCATCCCAATGTGGTTCTATTAGATGTCAACATGCCAGGTATCGGTGGTGTAGAAACCACACGCCGTTTACTACAGACTGCTCCTGAAACCAAAGTTCTTGCGGTGAGTGGCCTAGCTGAAGAGCCTTATCCTTCTCTTTTACTTAAGGCAGGTGCCAAAGGCTATATCACCAAGGGTGCACCTGTATCAGAGATGGTTCGTGCCATCAATAAAGTCATGCAGGGCGGTAAATATTTCAGTGCTGATATCGCAGAACAGTTGGCTAGCTCCTACCTGTCCGATACCCAGCAATCTCCTTTTGATGCACTGTCTGAACGTGAAATGCAGGTAGCCATGATGGTAGTGAACTGTATCAGCGCGCAGGAAATTGCCGACAAGCTGTTTGTAAGTGTTAAAACAGTCAATACTTACCGTTACCGGATCTTCGAAAAACTGAATATCGATAGTGATGTTAAACTGACCCATCTTGCAATGCGCTATGGCCTGATTAAACCTTAATTTAACCCTCTGCTTAATGCGGTTTCTATGGCGCAAAAATCCAGTTATTCTGAACTGAATCAATATCATCTGGGCCTATGGTATAGCGCCTACCGCCTGATTATCAGCACGGGTCTGTTGCTGATTTTCCTGCTGACTTATCCCGATATGACCGCGGATTATCAGTATCCTAAACTCTATCACTATGCCTTAATGATTGGCGTCGCCGTCAATACTGTTCAGCTATTTACACTAAGATGGGTAAAGCGCCTGATTCAGCCACAGTTCATTCTGATTTTTGCCAGCGATGTCTTTTTTCTCAGTTTATTAACCTTGGCCAGTCAGGGTCCAAATGTCCATCTCGGACTGATTTTTGTTATTACCATTTTTTCAGCCTCATTATTGCTCGATGCCAAGAAGGCCCTGATCATCACCCTGATTGCGGTGATTAGTATCATCTACCAGCATTTTATCGGCAGTATTTTTGCCTTTTCCTCGCTTACTAATATCGGAAATAGTGCCCTGTTGGCCTTTCTGTTTTTTGTCGTCTATGGCTCGGGACAAATTGCAGTACGACGTTTTCAGATTCTGGAGAACCTGAATTTTTCTCAATCGCTGGAGCTATATCGCTTACAGAATATTAACCGCTATATTCTGGAACAGATTGAAACTGGCTATCTGGTCTTAGATGAGAATTACCATGTGGTGCTCAGTAATCCAGCTGCCTGTCATCTGCTGGGCATTGAACCAATGTATGCCCATGAAAGATTTTCGTTATACCAATCTCAAAATGACTTGTTTGAACTGATCCGTTTTGAAACTCTAGAAAATGGTGAGCGGTTTCAATTTGAATCCCAGCAGAGTCGTTATAATATTCACGTGCAGGTACAAAAGCTGATTGTACCGCACCAGACTCTGACTCTGCTCGTGCTGCAAGATGCCCGCAAACTTAATCAGCAGGTGCAACAGTTAAAGCTTGCTGCTCTAGGCCAGCTTTCCGCCAGTATTGCCCATGAAATTCGCAATCCTCTGGCTGCCATTGTACAGGCCAATGATCTTTATCTCGATTCTGAACCTGAACAGCAACAGGTCCTGCATCAGATGATCAGCCGACAGGCTACCCGTATTGACCGGATTATCCAAGACACCCTGAATATGGTGAAGAATAAAGAAACCCATCCGGTCGTGATTCAGCTGAATGAGTTTATACCACTGTTTATTCAGGAAGATTTAGCAGATGTGGCAGATCAGATTCAATTTAATATTGATGCACCACTGGCAATTCAGTTCGATGAAGCCCAGTTACGTCAGATTCTGATTAATCTGATTCGTAATGCTATCCGGCATAATTCACCGGATTCACCCCATATTCAATTGAATATTCACCCATATGAACATAAGGTATGGATAGATGTTCGGGATTTTGGCTCTGGTGTTGCCACCCATGATCAGGAATTATTATTTAAACCTTTTTTCAGCACGTCTATCCATGGAACAGGACTCGGACTATATTTATCACACAGTTTTTGTGAAGCCAATCAGGCACAACTCAACTACATTTCACAAGAACAGGGCGCATGCTTTCAGATTAGCTGTCAACGTGTAACAGCATAAAAGGAATAAGGGGAAATATTGTGGAACAACAACCACTGGTCTTATTGGTGGATGATGAGGAAGATCTATGTACCCTCATGCAAATGTCATTGATGCGCATGGGAATCCGTACACACATTGCCCATCGTCTGGAAGATGCAAAAAAATTTCTGACAGATCATCAATATGATGCCTGTCTGACAGATCTAAATCTTCCTGATGGCAATGGTCTGCAATTACTGGACTGGATTAACCAGCATTCTCCTCACCTTCCGGTAGCTGTTTTAACGGCCTATGGCAATATGGAAATTGCCATTGCTGCACTCAAGGCAGGTGCATTTGACTTTGTCAGCAAACCGATCAATCAAAAGCATCTGGAACAGCTGCTGCAAAAAGCACTGAATAAACCAGTAGACTATTATCAGAATAATTCCAATGATTCACTAGAACATAAGCTGCTGATTGGACAATCCCTGCCTATTCAGCAATTGCGTGTCACCTTGAAAAAAATTGCCCGTTCTCAAGCTCCGGTATTTATTACTGGCGAATCAGGTACCGGGAAAGAAGTGGTGGCCAATCTGGTTCATCGTCTTAGCAATCGCAATGAAGGACCTTTTATCGCGATTAACTGCGGTGCAATCCCGACTGAATTGATGGAAAGCGAATTGTTTGGCCATAAGAAAGGCAGCTTTACTGGCGCGACACAGGACAAACAGGGGCTAATTCAATCTGCCCATGGAGGTAGTTTGTTCTTAGATGAAATTGCCGAATTACCGCTATCTATGCAGGTCAAACTATTACGTGCCGTCCAGGAAAAACGCATTCGTCCAGTCGGTTCCGATACCGAAATTGATGTCGATTTCCGTGTCATCAGTGCCAGCCATCAGGATCTTGATGCGTTGGTACAACAAGGCAAATTTCGTCAGGACTTATTCTTCCGTATTCATGTGATGGATCTGGTCTTACCACCACTGCGTGAGCGCGGCCAGGATATTCTGCTCCTCGCTGAGCATTTTATTCAAAAGATCTGTCAGGAATGGGAGATTCCTGCAAAAAAGCTGACAGAACGGAGCAAGGAATTTTTACTGGAGCAATATTATCCAGGCAATGTGCGTGAACTGCGTAACATTATTGAACGTGCGATTACTTTGAGTGATGAAGACAAGATTGATCTTCAGCATCTGCAAACTGCTCCACTGCGTCATCTGGCTCCTGTCTTATCAGAAACTGCCAATCTGGCAGAGCCTATAGCATCTTCGGATCAGATCATTATTCCGAAAAAATTACCTGAAGAAGGTCTGGAACTATATTTAGAAAAGATTGAAAAAGAAATTCTGCTGAATGCTTTAAATCTGACCCATTGGAACCGTACATTGGCCGCCAAAAAACTCGGTATGTCGTTTCGCTCTTTACGTTACCGTCTGAAAAAATTCGGACTGGATACCGAAGAAGAGGAATAATTATTTTTGCAGGAGCAGCAAGTCTGTGACGTGATCCAGATAGCTCTCCTCACGCGCATCCTGACCTAGAGGATAGGTGAAATGTGGCTGAATCCCCTGTCCTTCGATCATATTGCCACTTGGGCTAAAGTATTGCGACACTGTCATCTGTAAAGCGGAGCCATTGCTCAAAGGAAATAATTTCTGTACCACCCCTTTGCCATAGCTCTTTTCCCCTACCACCCAGGCACGATTATGTTCTTTCAGAGCAGCAGTAAATACTTCTGCAGCGGAAGCAGAGCGGTTATTAATCAGAATCCCGACTTTCAGGTTCTGAAATTCGATCCCTGGTAGTGCCTGAAATTGCTGATTGCCTTCAGAGCGGCTCTTGGTTGAGACAATAATACCCTGATTCAGGAATAAATCTGCCGATTCAACGGCTGCGGACAATAAACCACCGGGATTATTACGCAGGTCAAACAGCACTGCTTTCAGGCGATTGGTTGAATAACTTTCAATAATCCGTTTGATTTCATTAGCGGTATCCTGCTGGAAGACTTTGACCTGCAGCACCAGAACCTGATTGCTGTGTAAGGTCGATTTAATCTCGGTATCTACTTTGGTATTGCGGACCAGTGTAATCGGTACACTTTGCGCAGAAAGCTGGAGCGTTAAAGTAGAGCCAATGGCACCAGTCAATAAATCTCGCACCTGCTCACGTTTCAGCGCACTCAAGACCTGATCATCAATCTTGTAAACTGTGACACCGTTACGAAGGCCTTGCTTGGCAGAGTCAGCATCCGGACTCAAGCCTTGTACCATCCATTGTTTTAGCTGCGGATTAAAATGCAGATCAAAATCAATACTGGCCAAATCACCTTCGGTATATTCACGCAGCTGCTTATAGTCTTCAGGAGATAAATAGCGGGAATAGCGGTCTAAGCCACTCACCAAACCTTGAATGGCTTGCTGGAAAAGCACATCGTCATTTTTGTCTTGAATATAATTATCTTTGACGATGCCATAAATCTGAACAAATTCCTGGATGGATGTAACAGGAATTTCATTATAGACCTGTTCATCCATTTCCAGTTCATCGAGTGCCATCTCGGTCGAAACAGCACTCCAGGCGGAATGACTCAAACACATCAGTAAGCAGGATAAGACTACAGACTTGCCATGTGTTTTTATCATTCTTATACCTGTTTTATAAAAGATTAAGCGTGCAACTCAATAAGATTGCGGCCCTGCATTTCAGCTGGTACCGGAATTTGCATCAAGTTTAGTAGTGTTGGTGCGACATCCGCCAATACGCCACCTTCTGCGATTGTTGCAGAGCTTGGACCCACATAGATAAATGGAACCAGTTCAGTGGTATGCTGGGTATGCACCTGACCGCTCTGATAATCCTGCATTTGCTCCACATTACCATGGTCTGCAGTAATAATCATATGACCTTTTTTCGCCATCACAGCTTCATAAACACGGCCTAAGCAAGTATCCACAGCTTCAACGGCTTTCACTGCTGCATCAAATACACCAGTATGACCGACCATATCACCATTGGCATAGTTCACAACCAATAGGTCAAACTCGCCTGAATTGATCGCTGCCACCAGTTCATCTGTTACTTCATAGGCACTCATTTCCGGTTTCAGGTCATAAGTCGCAACATTTGGAGATGGGATCAGGATACGTTTTTCACCTGGATACTCTTCTTCACGGCCGCCGCTAAAGAAGAACGTTACATGTGCATATTTCTCAGTTTCTGCAATACGCAACTGGGTTTTACCCAAATTAGACAGATACTCACCTAAAGAATTTACCAGCGCTTCTGGCATATATGCCACAGGTGCATCAATGGTTGCCTGATAACGGGTCAGCATCACGAATTTTGACAGGTTTGGCACCACTTTACGTTCAAAACCAGCAAAGTCTTTTTCAACAAAGGCACGAGTCAATTCACGGGCACGGTCAGCACGGAAGTTCATGAATACGACGCTGTCGCCATCCTGAATCTTCACAGTGTCGCCAATGCGAGTCGCTTTTACAAATTCATCTGATTCCTCTGCAGCATAAGCCTGTTCCAGACCTTCAACTCCACTAGCTGCAGTACGCACTGCTTCACCTTCAGTCAGCAGACGATATGCTTGCTCTACACGATCCCAACGGTTGTCACGGTCCATGGCAAAATAACGACCGATCATGCTGACAATACGACCCTGGCCCGGATATTGAGCAAATAATGCATCCAGTTTTTCTAAAGAGGGTTGCGCACTTTTTGGTGGTGTATCACGGCCATCGAGGAACGCATGCAGATAAACCTGAGCACCGCGTTTTAAAGCCAGTTCAGCCATGGCCACAATATGGTCTTCATGTGAGTGCACACCGCCTTCAGACAACAGACCCATAATGTGGACTGCGCCATTTGCTGCTTTGGCTTTCTCAACCGCATCTACCAGCACTTCATGCTCGAAGAAAGCCCCAGTACGGATATCTTTGGTAATACGGGTAAAGTCCTGATACAGCACACGGCCAGCACCAAGATTCATATGACCAACTTCAGAGTTCCCCATTTGACCATCAGGCAGGCCGACATCTTCGCCTGAACCTGAGATTAAACCATGCGGATGCTTTTCCTGCATAGCAGTTAAATTTGGTCGTTTAGCCGCTAAAAACGCATTGTCTTCGACCGCTTCGCGATGACCCACACCATCCATAATCACCAAAACGTGAGGGATTTTGCCAGCAGTTGCATCCGTCATAATGAAATACTCTTTTCGTCTACGAATTAATCGTCCTAGTTTACCGAATTTTGCAAAAAGAGGCCATGACCAGACGATGGTTTAAGCCTCTTGTTGCGATTGATTTCTTCTATTTTCCTTTGGCTTAGCGGGCCCGATGGAGCAAGTAGCCGCCAATAGCAAACATCAGCAAAATAGGAGTAAATACGAACCATGCCGGTGACGGCGCATAGACCAGACTGGCATAGCCAAGAAAATCCTGTAGATAGAAAAAGCCTAACCCTGCGAATAACGCAATCACCAAACGGAAGCCCATCGATTGCTGACGCAATGGCCCAAAGATAAATGAACAGGCAATCACTACCAGCGCAATCAGGGCAAATGGCGAACCGACTTTCTGCCAGAAAGCCAGCTGATAGGTTTTAGGTACCTGACTATATTCATGCATATAGCTCATAAAGCTCACCAGCTGGCTTGGCGATAAATCTTCCGGATCAATCGTCACCATATGCACATATTTCGGCTGCAAGGCCAAAGCCAGTGGTTGCTCATCATGCTGTACCAGTGTCGCATTGCCGTTTTGTAAAATATCAAATTGTGCAGTGCTATCTAATTTCCAAGCTCCATCTTTGACGAATTCACCCTGCTTGGCATCCAGAGTGCCCCGCAGACGGTAATTGTCATCAAAGTCCAGCATCTGTACATTTTTCAGCTGGCCTTTGGCGTTGGCATAATCAATATAGATAAAGCGATTGCCCTCACGCGTCCAATAGCCTTTCACTTCACCGATTTTGACTGGCTTGTTATAGCTTTTGACTGCTTTGGCCTGTTCATTGGTATATGGAATCACCCATTCGCTCAGGGCAAACGACAATACGACCAATAACAATGCTGATCGAATAACCCAGCCGACAATACGCCATAGGCTAACGCCGACTGAACGCATTACGATCAGCTCACTATTGGAAGCCAATGTACCCAAACCGAGTACCGCACCAATCAGTGCCGAAATTGGCAGAATTTCATAAAGATAATTCGGTGCGCCCCAGAGTACATATTTCAAGGCATCCCAGGCACCATAGCCTTCTTTCAGGGAGCCCAATTCACCTAAATACGTAAATAAAACCTGCAGACCTGAAAGAACAGCTGTTGCCCCAAGCATCGCCAGCGCAGTGGTTCCGGTCACATGTTTGGCAACTATACGACGTGCTAACATTGTTAAGACCTCACTCGCTGAATCCGTTTTTTAATTTTTGGCGCCAAATTCTGTTTACGTGAGAACAATGCACCGGCTATCGCATAGATGATCAGGACTAGTGGATAAGCCCAAATGCCCACTTCCGCCTTGCTGACCCGGGTT
Source organism: Acinetobacter sp. CAU_H_60 (assembly GCF_058599385.1). Taxonomy (NCBI): domain Bacteria; kingdom Pseudomonadati; phylum Pseudomonadota; class Gammaproteobacteria; order Moraxellales; family Moraxellaceae; genus Acinetobacter; species Acinetobacter sp. CAU_H_60. Next base: position 2,806,168 of record NZ_CM178653.1, read on the forward strand.
TTGATCGCCATCAGGGCCACAATCAGGCTGGCAAAGATCATCAGTGCCGGGAATAATTTGAGATAGCGACCTTGACGTGGGCTCACTTCAGACAGCGCTACAGACAAAATCAGGGCAATCACAATGGCAAACGGTACAAAGACACGCCAGCCAAGCTCACTGGCTACGACAGGATCCTGACGGTTTTTCCAAAGCTGTCCGGTCGGCAAGGCTTCAACTTCATCACTGGCCAGTTCTGCTTCTTTATCACTTTCGATCCGTAAACGATAGCTTTCAAATTCAGCCTGGGTATATTGCGGCGTGCCTGGATAAATTTCATAGCGGCGACCATTGACCAGATCAACCACATTGGCTGCATCATTCGGCATTTCAATTCGGGTCGCTTCCTGCGCCAGAATCATCACATCCGGCTTGCCTTCTTTTTCCGCACGCTGATAGAAGAAAATATCTTTCAAGTTTTTGCGATCTTCGGATAGATCTCCGGCATAAATCGTATAAGGTCCGGAAGAAATAAATTCTTTGGGTCGAACCAGATCAAAGCCGGTTCGTACTGCTTGCTCACTGGTCAAGGCTTCAAACTGACGAATCCCCCACGGCGAAGCCCACAGCATGAGAAAGCCTTGTGCAAGGAGATACACTAGAGTCATCGGAATCAAAAGACGTGCCAGCTGATGCCGGCTAATTCCGCTACCGTTTAAGACCGCCATCTCATGATCAACATAGAGACGGCCAAAGACCAGCATTAAGCCAATAAAAAACCCAAGTGGAAGAATCAGGGTCAGGAATTCAGGCAGACGATAACCAATGATGCTGAACAGGATTCCAGCATCCAGACGCCCCTGTGCGGCCACACCAAAATACTTGATCAAACGACCGCCCATCATGATAAGGGTCAGTAAGGCAATCACCACCAAGGAGGTCGATACCACTTGCTTGACCAGATAACGCCGAATAATCAAATTAGTTCTTCCAAAATGAGCTCCATAAAACGAGTGCTAGTTTACCCGAATAGCAAAAATATAAAACCTAGGTGGCTCTGCCCATTGAAAATCTATTCGGATAAATGTTTCAATGCTTGAATGATTTGCAAATCTAAACAGGCGTGAAAACAAGATATGAACCTTACAATTAATACGTCATTCCCAGAGAATGGATCAAGTCAATCTTTGTTGATTTTAGTCGACTCAGAACAGATTCAGAGCGCTGCATCAACATACCAAATCAATAGCCTAGATACATTAATTGAAGCATCTCAATTCAAGGCTGGTCTAGCAGAAAGTTTAAGCCTGATTGGACAGGTCAGCCAGTCTCAGCATGCGGCCCTGATCGGCCTCGGCAAGACTGCCGAATTACAAGCGGGAAAACTGGCGAAAATTGCCCAGGCCATTATTAAAGCCTCTCAAAAAAAATTCAAACAGATTTCTGTTGATCTGACACAACTTCCACAAGAATTGCACTATCTGTTTGCATTGACTTTAACTCAGGCCAGCTACAGCTATGACGAATACAAGTCGAAAAAGAACGAATTTATTCTGCAGCAGATTGATTTCATCGCTGCCGAAACTCCGCTAACAGCTGAACAGTTACAATTGATTCATGCCGTTCAGACTGGTCAGAATCTGGCGCGTGATCTGGGTAACCGCCCTGGCAACATCTGCTTCCCGGAATATCTGGCAGAACAGGCGCAAGCGCTGGCGGCTCAATATCCGGACCTGCTTAAAGTAACTGTACTTAATGAACAGCAAATGGCTGACCTTGGCATGGGTGCCTTCCTTGCAGTCAGCAAAGGTTCAGATCGTCCAGGCCGTATTATTACGATTGAATATCTGGCGCACCGTGAAGAAGCACCAGTGGTCTTACTAGGTAAAGGCATTACTTTTGATACCGGCGGTATTTCATTAAAACCAGGCGCTGGCATGGACGAAATGAAATACGATATGTGCGGTGCGGCTTCAGTTCTAGGCACGCTTCGTGCACTATGCGAATCTCGTTTACCAATTCATGTGGTGGGTGCGATTGCTGCAGCGGAAAATATGCCTTCTGGTAAAGCCACCCGTCCAGGTGACATCGTAACGACTATGAGCGGTCAAACCGTTGAAATTCTAAACACTGATGCTGAAGGCCGTCTGGTACTCTGTGATGCGCTAACTTATGTGAAACGCTTCAACCCTGCTCTGGTGATTGATATTGCAACTCTAACCGGTGCTTGTGTAGTCGCCTTAGGTTCAGTCTTGACCGGTATGTTTACGCCAGACAATGAGCTGGCTGCAGAACTTGAAACCGCTGGCCAAAATGCATTTGACCGTGTATGGCGCATGCCAGTACTGGACGACTATCAGGAACAACTGGATTCCCCATTTGCGGATATTGCCAATATTGGTGGTCCTAAAGCCGGTTCTGTAACGGCTGCATGCTTCCTGCAACGTTTTACGCGTGACTATCGTTGGGCTCACCTGGATATTGCAGGCACTGCATGGAATTCAGGTCCAAATAAAGGCGCAACTGGCCGTCCAGTACCTCTATTAATGCAATTCCTGGCTAATCGCGTTCAAAAGCATGGCTAAGGTCAGTTTTTATTTATTTGAAAAAAGTCCTGAACGACAAGTGGACAGCACTTGTCGTTTATGCCGTAAAATTTTGCGTCAGCCAGAGCGCATCTGGCTGCTGTGTGCTGATCCTGCCTTACAGCAGGAACTGGATGAAAAGCTGTGGAACTTTGATCCCGCCAGCTTTATTCCGCATGGAATCGATCAGCCAGATGCAACCGTTTGTATCTCGGCTCAATTACCAGAGCAGTCGGGCTGGATTATTTTTAATTTTAATCCGGAAGCACTTGAACCTGATGCGAAATTTAGTCACATTATTGAGATTATTGAAAACAATGAACCGGCCAAACAGCTGGGACGTGAGAAATATAAACAATATCGTCGCTTTGGCATTCAGCCAAATACCTTTAAGCTCTAAGTAATCACGTGAACAAGGAGATGCAAGTGGCATTAAATGTAGGTCCAGATTTTAAACAGCGCTGGTTAAACACGCCTGAGGCTGTACGTCAGACCTTTATCGATGACCTCTCGCGCATCTGTGAAGTACTTAAGCCTGAAACCGCTGTAGAAGAATGGCTCGTTCGCGACCAGCAGTTACAGAAAGAGTCTGAACGTAAAATTGAAGCAGCATATGCACAGCGCAAGGCCGAACTGATTGAAGAAGCACGCATTCGCAGACAGCGGGCACTCGAAAAAGCCTTAGCCGAAAAACGTGCTGAAGAACAGGCCTATGCCGAACAGCTACGCCGTGATGAAGAGCGAAAATTTGCCGAGCAAACTCAGAAGCTGGCTGAAATGCGTCATATGCTGGATACTGAAGTTCAGGATTATGCCGCACGCTATCAGAAAAATCCGGATCAGGTGCTCGACTTTGCCAAAGGTCGCTTAAATATCGACGATACCCAGATTTTGTCTGAGCTGGAAAGCTTACGGTTACGTCTGGAACTCGAAGCAGAAACTGTGATTGAACAAACCATCAATGCACTGCGTGAGAAATTACACGCTGCAGCTAAAGAAGAAATTGACTATATTCTGAAAAATTCTGATCTGGCTGAGTAAAGTTGATAGTCAGTTGGCTGAAAGAGTCTTTTTATTTTTCAGCCTTAACCCCTGCTTGCCTTATTTAAACTCATTTTATCTAACTATAAAATTCACTTTAAAATTAAAACAAGTCAGCCAGTAAAAATGCGGTATTGCCAAGCAGATAGCCTGTCCCAAGCAAAGTGCTGATCCAGAGAATTCCCCCAGTCACATTATAAAAACTGAAAGTCGCAAAGCTCATATGGCCAGAACCTGCCGCAAAAGGGCCGAAGGAACGTACAAAGGGAATAAAACGCGCAATTAAGATCGTCTTGCCACCATGTTTCATAAAATAATGATTGGTTTTGACCATATATTCGGGTTTGAAAAACCGTGAATGTTCATTGAAATACTTTAATCCGAGCACCCTCCCCGAATAATAATTCACGGTATAACCCAGAATCGAAGCAATCAGCAGCAATAAACCCATAGAGTGCAAGGTAATCAGGTCAGAGCTGGAACACAGCGCACCGACAGCAATCAACAGACTGTCACCGGGCAAAAAAAAGAAAAATGGCGAACCTGTTTCTGCAAAAATCACCAGGAACAAAATTGCATAGATCCACACCCCATACTGCTCCAGCAATAAGGGTAAAGACTGTTCAAGATGAAGTAAAAAATCGAGCATTCGACCTGTCCACTGGGGCTAAAATCGCGAGTTGAGCTACGTATTATCCCGAAAAATAAAAAGACAGTCTAATTTTTCAATTAGACTGTCTGGTAATTGCGCAGCGGATTTATTTCAAAAAACCATTTTCGGCTAAGAATTCCATGCTGATTTTAGACTGTTCTGTAGTTTCTGCGGCCTTGTCACCCAGTAATAACCGCTCGATATAACGCGCCAACACATCTACTTCCAGATTGACTTTAGTACCTAATTTCCAAGTGCTAATATTGGTACGTTCGGCTGTATGCGGAATCAGATTCAGACTAAGGATATTTCCACGTAAGTGATTGATGGTCAGGCTGATACCATCTACTGTTATAGAGCCCTTCTCTGCCAGATATTTGGCAATTTCTTTTGGTGCAGTCACTTCAAAGTAGATGGAACGGGCATCGGAACGTACCACCGTAATTTCACCCACAGCATCGACATGGCCAGAGACAATATGTCCACCAAAACGTGTAGTGGGCAGCATCGCCTTTTCGACATTTACAGGTTGGCCGACTTTCCAGTTAGCCAGTGTAGTCCGGTCCAGGCTTTCACGTGATACGTCTGCAGCATACCAGTTCTCACCCCAGTCAATTACGGTCAGACAGATGCCATTGGTGGCAATCGAGTCACCCAGATGTACATCGGACATATCCAGATCCGTCTGGATGCGTAAGCGTACATCACCGCCAACGCTTTGCAAGCTCTCGACCTTGCCCAGACTTTCAATAATACCTGTAAACATCTTTATTTCCTTTTTCTCTGCGCTTACCACAAGGCCAATTGGGTACTCACACCGGTCGTATCCACACCGCCCAGCTCGGCATAATGATGCAACTGGCTCAGTAACTGACGAATTGGTGGACCTGACTTGGCATGCGTGTCGGTAATTACAATAAATTCCAATACGCGTGCACGTTCAGACTGGCGCTGCTTACTGACACGATAACGTGGCACATCCTGAGTGAGCAAGGTTACACGGCCACGTTTCAGGTTGGCCTGCAGCAAATCTGTGGCACTGATATTACCATCGGTTGAATAACTGGTCAGGATAAAACGCGCATTAATGGTCGCCAACAAAGTTTCATAGGCTTCTTTGGCATGCTTGGATGAGTTGTACTGACTTGGACGTTCTTTACGCCATGCACGGTCAATCCCGCTCTTGAAGCCTTTAGTGTCTGGAGTCGGTAAATCCACCTGATCCCACAGCGTTAAAGCATTGAGTACATGATAGTTACTACTATAGGCATGCTGGTTATACGGTGGATCCAGATAAGCCACATCGACTTCAAAACCACTCATCTGATTGGCTAAGTGTTGGGCATCCACACACCACATTTCTGCGGCAGGTCCTTGATGCTTAGCATCTTCACAGAAACGGCTTGGCGTTAACCAAAGTAGTGATTCAATGCGTTCTAGTGCAGTCTGGGTTTTACCGCCCCAACCATGATGGAAACTTTTAAATACACCTGAGGTATTGCTGACAAAACTGGCTGAATAGAGCAGCGGTGCCAGCAAAGCACTCATTTCCACGTCATCAATCGCACCTTGAGCCTGCCAGGTGGCAATCTGCTGACGGATGGCATCGATACGCATGCCGTTACGGCGTTTGAAGAACAAACGGTCTCGGGTCGGATCATAAATCTCATCATTACGCGGACACAGGTTATGTGTCACCCAGCCTTTAACTTCAGGCAAACGGTTCAGATAATCAATCGCTTTCTGATAGCCACCGAGCTCTTTAAAGGCAGGTGCTTCAGTACAAGCTAAAACTGCATGATTGAGTGCATGACTATAGGGTTCCCAGTCATTGGCAATCACCCGATAGCCATTCTGACGGGCCAGACGTGAAACCACCCCGGAACCGGCAAAGAAATCGGCAAATATCGGCGCACGGCCATCTTCACGTTTTAAGGTTCCCGTGCTCTCAAGTGCTTCCAGAATTAAATGTAGTAAACGGCGTTTGTTCCCCAAATAAGGAACCAATTGATGGAAAAGATATTCATCTGTGGTACGTGCCGCATGGCGACGTTTGTGATAAACCGTAGACTCTGAATTCATAGTGTCTCTTGAGAAGGAATTAACCTGAAGCGCACGTCGTCACCCAAACGGGTCACGTCCTGCAACTTGAATCGAAGTTGTTCTGCCATTCGGCTAAATTCTGCATTGAACATACTACGCGCAGTTTGCCCCAATAAGGTCGGTGCAACATAACTGATGAGTTCATCCACCAGTCCTGCCTGTAAAAATGCGGTAGATAAGGTCGCGCCTGACTCAACCAGCACCTCATAAATCTGATGCTGCTGAACCAGTTGCTGTAATAATTCTTTTAAAGGCTGAATTTCGAGTTGGATCACACCCAACTCAGCCAGCTCCTGACGATAAGGCCCCATCACCATTATCGTTTCTGGATTTTTCAAGAGCTTGGCAGTGAGTGGCAAACGCCCCTGGCGATCCAGAATAATCCGTTTGGGCTGAACGATGGTACTGAGGTCATCCACGTCATTTAGATTGCGTACATTGAGCTGGCAGTCATCTGCCAATACCGTATCTATACCAGTAATTACGGCGCCAGAAATCGCACGCCAATGCTGTACATCCTGTCGGGCCTCTACACCAGTAATCCATTTTGATTCACCCGATGCCATTGCGGTACGGCCATCTAAACTTGATGCAATTTTCAGTCGTACATAAGGCATCCTAGTCGCCATGGCTTTCAGAAAGCCATAATTCAGTGGATGCGCTTCATCTTCACAGATGCCAACTTCCACTTCAATACCGGCATCTTTCAGGATCTGCATGCCTTTTCCAGCCACCAGTGGATTCGGATCAGGGCAAGCCACAATCACTTTGGCTACGCCTGCTTCGACCAGACCTTTGGCACACGGTGGTGTACGACCATAATGTGCACAAGGTTCCAAGGTCACATAAGCTGTTGCACCGCGCGCCTGATCTCCAGCCTGACGCATGGCAAAGACTTCAGCATGTGGCTGACCAACTTTAGGATGGAAACCTTCACCGACAATCACGCCATCTTTGACAATGACACAGCCGACATTCGGATTCGGTTTAGTGGAATACTGTCCCTGACGTGCCAGTTCGATGGCACGGCGCATCCAGACTTGATCTTGATTGAGTTCAGACATGCTTATTCTTGAAATTCGCCACGTTGCTGCATCTGTTCAATTTGACGACGAAAAGCCTCGACATCCTGAAAATCCTGATAGACCGAAGCAAAACGGACATAAGCGACATGATCAAGTGCAAATAGAGATTGCATGACAATTTCACCAATGGTACGTGATTTCACATCACGCTCACCCAGACGGCGAATCTGCAACTGGATATCACTCAGCACCGTTTCAATCTGTTCCTGCGTCACAGGACGTTTCTGCAAGGCATGCATCAGGGAACGGCGTAATTTGGCTTCATCAAAGGGTTCATTCTTGCCATCAGATTTGATGACACGCGGCATCACCACTTCATAACTTTCAAAGGTGGTAAAGCGTTCATTACAACTGACGCATTCACGACGGCGGCGAATCTGGCAACCTTCAGCGGCCAGGCGTGAATCAATCACTTTACTGTCTGGTGTATTGCAAAATGGGCAATGCATAGCGGTTTAATTGAACAAATCCTGATGATTTCCGAGTGTAGCAAAAATTCTAAACTTTGTAGAGTTTTACGCAATATATAGATAAAAAACAGCCCAGATGGGCTGTTTTACACAATATATTGATTATTGTTTTAGCAGATTATTCTACGCGTTCGCCGTGTTGGCTCAAGTCCAGACCCATGCGTTCATCATCAGAAGAAACACGGATACCGATGATCAGATCAATCACTTTAAGAATCACGAAAGTTAATACTGCAGAGTAAGCGATGGTTGCAAGTACACCTTCAACTTGAACCCAAAGTTGGCTCATTACATTTGCTGGAGCAGCATCACCCATGATGAATTCGCTTGCGAAGAATGCTGTCAGAATCGCACCAACGATACCACCCACACCGTGCAAACCAAAGGCATCTAGAGAATCGTCGGCTTTTAGTGCGCGTTTCAGAGCAGTAATACCCCAGAAACATACCACACCACCGATCAAACCCATTGCCAGTGCACCACCGACAGTAACGAAACCAGCCGCTGGAGTAATCACCACCAGACCTGCTACCGCACCAGAAGCCCCACCTAATACAGAGGCTTTACCACGTACTACTTTTTCAGTAATTAACCAAGAGATCGCTGCTGCCGCTGCTGCAACTTGAGTTACGATCAGCGCATAACCTGCAGAACCATTCGCACCCAATGCTGAACCACCATTGAAGCCAAACCAACCTACCCAAAGTAAGCTTGCACCGACTACAGTTAAAGTCAGATTATGTGGCGCCATTGATTCACGGCCAAGGCCCATACGTTTACCAAGCATGTAGGCTGCAACCAGACCCGCTACACCTGAGTTGATGTGAACGACTGTACCACCAGCAAAGTCAAGCGCACCGTCGTTGCCTAACCAGCCGCCACCCCATACCCAGTGAGTAATTGGTGCATAAACCAGAATCACCCAGAGTGCAATGAATGCCACAAAAGCACCAAACTTCATACGCTCTGCAATCGAACCGCTGATGATGGCAACCGTAATGATGGCAAACGTCATTTGGAAGATCACGAACAGGATTTCAGGAATTGTGCCTGAAAGTGCATCGGTGGTTATCCCAGCCAGCATGAGCTTGTCCAGACTGCCGATAAAGGCATTTCCTTCACCAAAGGCCAATGTATAGCCAATCACGACCCAGGCAATACTGACTACGGCTGCAGCAACAAAGCTGTGTGCCATTGTTGCCAGCACATTTTTCTTACGGACCATACCGCCATAGAACAGGGCTAAACCTGGAATGGTCATCAGTAATACAAGGGCTGTTGAAGTGAGAATCCAGGCTGTATCGCCAGTATCGAGAGTAGCTTCTTCTTCTACAGGCGCTGCTGGCTCAGCTGGCGCCACTTCAGCAATCTCTGCTGTAGTTGTGTCTGTTGTTGTAAGTGAAGTATCACCAGTCTCTGCAACGAGTGCGACTTCTTCAGTAGGTGTTGGTGCTGTTACGGCCTCTTCAGCCCACGCAACAGAACCACCTAAAAGAGCGCTGGACAAGCCGAACGCCATTAGCATTTTTTTCATTCGTATCCCCCAACCATGTTTTTTTGTGAGTTATTAGGTACTCAGCAAACTTCGTGCCAAATTAAACAGCGTCTGCACCTGTTTCACCGGTACGAATACGGATGACTTGTTCTAAGTTAGTTACGAAAATTTTTCCGTCACCGATTTTGCCAGTGCTTGCAACACGAGTAATTGATTCAATTACCGAATCAACCATTTCATCGCTGATTGCGATTTCAATTTTGACTTTCGGTAGGAAATCTACAACGTATTCAGCGCCACGATAAAGTTCAGTATGGCCTTTTTGACGACCAAAGCCTTTGACTTCAGTCACAGTGATGCCTTGAACACCAATTTCAGATAATGCTTCACGCACATCATCCAATTTGAAAGGTTTTACAATTGCAGTTACGAGCTTCATGTTTGTTTTCCTTCGGCTTATTTCACCAGTAAGGTTTTATGTTCAAATTTCATGCCAAGATTCCTAAGGTCGGGGGAAATTAGAAAGCCCGGCACGATGTTTCTTGCTCTTTTATTTTATACTTATAACGTATTGGAATCTGCACAAATTGGATATTTTTTATGTGGATTTTTACAATATTACTAATCGAAGCAGCCTATATTTTATCTGAAATACTGTCAGTCACTCTTTCGGCAATGTTACACTGTCCACGCATTTATATGGCGATGGATCGGATTATGATTGAAACCCTGTTACAAGCAATTTTGCAGCAAGTTGAACAACCTAAAAAGGATCTGGAGCACAACCTGCGTGCCCTGCTCAATGAAGCCGTCAGTAAAATGGATTTAGTGTCTAAAGAAGAGCTCGAACGTCAACGCACTGCCCTAAATAATGCCAATCAGCGTTTAAATGATTTACTAAAACAAGTCGAAGAGCTAGAAGAAAAAGTCTCAATTAAAAAATAAGCACAACTACAGTGCACAAAAGACACGAGAACAATAAAAATAATGCACTATATTGGAACAACAATATGTCTTTTGCCAAAATTTATACGCGAGGCCTGTTAGGCCTGCATGCACCTTTAATTGAAGTCGAAGTTCATGTCAGTTCTGGCATGCCTTCCCTCACCATTGTGGGGCTTCCTGAAGCCGCAGTCAGGGAAAGTAAGGATCGGGTTCGATCAGCTATTCTGAATAGCGGCTTTCAGTTTCCGACCAAACGCCTGACCATTAATCTGGCACCTGCCGATCTACCTAAAGATGGCTCACGTTTGGACTTGCCGATTGCGCTAGGAATTTTAGTGGCCTCAGGGCAGCTTCCAGAAAATTGCACAGATGACCTTGAATTTATTGGTGAACTGGCCCTAGATGGTCAATTGCGGCCAGTAACAGGAATCCTGAGTATTGCAATCGCCTGCCAGCAGGCACAGCATCAACTGATCTTGCCTAGTCCGAATGCTCAGGAAGCCTCTCAGCTTCCGGATTTTCAGGTATTTGCTGCCAATCATTTACAGGAAGTCTGTGCACATCTGGCTCAAGCAGAAACCTTGCCCCCGTTTAAGACCAGTCCATTAGATCAGCACTCTTTTTATAAATTTGATCTTGCGGATGTGAAAGGACAATTGCGACCACGACGTGCCTTGGAAATTGCAGCTGCAGGTGGCCATTCCCTGCTGTTCCGCGGCCCACCTGGTACAGGTAAAACCTTATTAGCATCGCGCCTCGCCAGTATTTTACCTCCCTTAAATACTCAGGAAAATCTGGAAGTTGCTAGTATCTATTCAATTGCCAATGCCAATCATCCCTTTGGCCAGCGGCCATTTCGGGCACCGCATCATACTGCGTCTGCCATTGCACTGGTCGGCGGTGGCTCACATCCTAAACCTGGAGAGATCACACTGGCACATTTGGGCGTTTTATTTCTAGACGAACTGCCTGAGTTTGACCGCAAGGTTTTAGAAGTATTACGTCAGCCGCTTGAGTCCAAAGAAATTGTAATCTCACGTGCTTCCCGGCAAATTACTTTTCCAGCCAATTTTCAACTGGTGGCAGCCATGAATCCTTGTCCATGCGGTTATGCATTTAATCAGGACAGCCGCTGTCAATGTTCACCTGAAAGCATCAAGCGTTATCAGAACCGGATTTCTGGTCCATTACTGGACCGGATTGACCTGCATATTGACGTACCACCTTTACAGGCACAGGAGTTACAAGACAATAAACCTGTCGAAAACTCTGAAACCGTCAGACAGCGTGTGATCAGCGCCTATAATATTCAGATCGAACGGCAAAATGCCTTGAACATGAGCCTTAGTCCAAAACAACTGGAGCAATATGCCCCTCTCGATCCATCAGCTCAGAAAATGATTGAACTGGCGCAGCAGAAACTGAATTTATCAGCAAGAGGCTATCATCGCATTTTGCGTGTTGCCCGTACCATTGCCGATCTTAATCAAAGTCCAGATATTCAGACTGGACATTTATCGGAAGCCTTGTCTTATCGCGGGCAGCACATGTAAACAATAAAAAAGGCGACCTAAAGTCGCCTTTTTTATTTAGAAAAAATTAGAAGCTATAACCTAATCCGAATACTACTTTGTTCTTTTGTTTCACATCCATACGATCATAACCACCGATGATGTAATTGATGCTTGCAGTAACACCAGTATCTGCAAGAGGTTTGCTTAAACCGATATCAAAATGACGGAAACCAAAGCTTTCACTGGTCTCTTCTACATAGTCACCTGACTTTTCATAAGCATATAAACCTAAAGCGGTGTCTAAGCTAAAGTCATTAGGCAGTGCATAGCTATAAGTACCTTTGATATAAGTATCCCCTGCATTCCCCCAAGTCGTATCTTCAAGAAGAGTTTGTGCTGTAATACCTAAATCTTTATAGCTCAGACCTAATAACAGCTCAAATCCATTCGTTTCTTCATCAGATTCATAGTAATAGTAGTAAGTCGTACCGATCGTTAAACCCAAATCATCATTTACCGAATGGCTATAGCCTGCATAGAAATTATTTTCAAAAGCATCACGGCCTTCCTCAACCAAAGAATAATCTAAGGTAGAGCCCCACCAACCAGCATAGAAGCCAGAGGCATGATTATAGTCAAGTCCACCTTGTAAAGTAGCTCCGCTATTTTCAGGTGTGTTGGTAATCCCACGCAGGTTATAGCTTGAAAGTACACTGATATTTCCAGAAACTGAATGTTCAGCAGCTGGTTCATCCGCGAAAGTGAAAGAAGATGCAGCACCTAGTAAAGTAAAAGATAATACTTTTAATGTTGATTTCATTGTATGACTCCCCCAGATCGTCTGAGACGTTTTTATGATATTGATTAAACTCAAGTTCGAAATTTGCAAGAGCTATGCCAATCTGGAATAAAACAACGGAAATCTGATGAATATAAATAAAATAAATCACTAGGTATTTGTTTTTAAATTATATTTAAATTTTTAAAAAAAGCACTTTGATAGGTTCTTTTTAACACTGGTCCTTTTTCAAAGATTTATTTTCTTTTTTCGCCCTTATACATAATCATTTACAAGTTGCGCCATTTTGAAACTATTTTCGCTTTGATTAAATTTTGTGCTAAAAAAAGGTGCAGAAATAAAAGGTAAAGAAGCAGATTACTCTATTCGAGTTTTTGATTCTTGCCCAAACTCAGAAATTTCTGGATTAAAAAGTTCAAAATAGTGCTAAGCAACAAAAAGTGACTCTCATAGAATGACTTTTTATTATTCGGCAATCTCTGCGCATTTTTGGATTTATAAATATTTAAATTAAGTATTTATATATTAAAATTCAATATTTTATAATAAATTTCTACTTTTAAGAAATTATTAATGAAGAGTCTGATACAGAAAATGAAGATTTTGAACACTTAACTTTTTCATTCTAAGAATTTTAATTTTAAATATTATTGATGCACTCATGAGTCAAATCCTTCAGAGAATTTATATTTAAAAAATATCTTTGTTTTTATTTGTTTTTTTACTATATGGTCAGGATTTAGACTATTAGATATCTTACTATTATTCACTTTAGATTAAAAAAAATCCCTCGACTTTAGTGGAATATCGTAAATAAAAATGACATTTATTCAGCAAATCTTATACAATTCCTAAAAATTTCCATCAATTTGTATAAGGCTCTCTCCCAATGCAAAACACAAAAAAATTAACATTGGCAGTTTTGATTCAGGCTGCATTGATCTCAACCGCTTTTGCTAGCGAGCAAAGTGAGTCTAAAGGTTTTGTAGAAGATGCAGAAGGATCTGTACTTTTCCGTACTGGTTATTTATCTCGTGATAAGAAAAATGGCGTAGCAGATACAAGTTCAGCTGCACAAACTGCAATCGTGAAACTGGATTCTGGCTTTACTCAAGGTGTAGTCGGTTTTGGTGCCGGGATCATCGGTGATGCTTCTTTCAAACTAGGAAACAACAAAAATGCCGGTAATGGCATGATTCCTCGTGAAAATGGTTTCAACGCTAAAGGTGATTACGTTAAAGGCGCTGGCGATACTTATGATCATTGGGCGCGTGGTGGGGCTTATGTGAAAGCTCGTGTATCTAATACCACTGCTGTATATGGTACCCAAGTTTTAGATCTTCCTGTATTGGCATCAAATACTGCACGTCTCGTTCCTGAATACTTTGAAGGTGTATTAGTGACGAGTAATGAAATTGATAACCTGTCATTAACAGCTGGTAAATTTACTAAAAACCAATATTCAGACCAAATCGACTCTGATGGTAACGAGCTTGATCGTGCTGTTGTTTGGGGCGCGAAATATAAATTTAGTGATGCGCTAAACGCTTCTTACTATGGTACAGATATTAAAGACCGTTTAGACCGTCATTATGTGAATGCGAACTATAGCTATGCAGTAGCCAATGGCGGCACTTTAACTCACGATTTTAGTGGCTATCATACTGAGTGGGATAAAAAAGCTGACGGTGGTGCATATACTTATTCTCATACCACAAATGACTTGAGTAACTTAAGCAACAATATTTGGGCTATTTCTACCACTTACAATACTGGTCCGCACAATGTCATGGTGGCTTACCAACAAAATACTGGTAACACAGGCTATGACTATGGTTTGGGTCGCGGTGTAGGTGATGGTCATCAAACGATTTATCTACCAAACTCATACCTATCTGACTTTATTGGTAATAATGAAAAATCAGCACAACTTCAATACACATTTGACTTCGGTGCTGTAAATGTTCCTGGTCTATCTTGGACTTCAGCATTTGTATATGGTTGGGATATTGATGTACCAGCAGACCCTGAAGGTGATCGTTCAGTGTTAGCGACTAGCGATGCTCATGAACGTGAATTCTTTAATCAGGTGAAATACACTGTTCAATCTGGTTTTGCTAAAGATGCAAGCTTGCGTTTACGTCACTCTTACTACCGTGCAAGCAATGATTACCAATCTAACTACATTGGTGACACCAACGAATGGCGTATCTGGTTAGATATTCCTGTGAAATTATTCTAATTCACTCGAATTTCAAGCCATAATAAAAAAACCTGCACATTGTGCAGGTTTTTTTGTTTAAGCTTTAAAAAGTTAAAGACTTAAACTGAAAAGCAAATGAATTATTTATTTGCTTCTGCATAAGCTGCAATTGAGCTGAGTACTTCTTGTTTCGCAACATCAGCACCTTCCCAACCACTTAACTTAACCCATTTGCCTGGTTCCAAGTCTTTGTAATGCTGGAAGAAGTGTTCGATTTGGCTGATCAGTAATGGAGGAAGATCAGTATATTCTTGAACATCTTTGTAGATCGGAGTCAGTTTGTCGTGTGGAACTGCAACCAGTTTCGCATCAACACCACCGTCATCTTCCATGTTCAGTTTACCGACAGGACGGCAACGAATGACTGAACCTGGCTCTACTGGATGTGGAGTTACCACCAATACGTCTAGAGGATCGCCATCTAGAGAAAGTGTATTTGGTACATAACCATAGTTTGCTGGGTAGAACATTGCTGTACCCATGAAACGGTCTACAAATAATGCATCAGAATCTTTATCGATTTCATATTTGATTGGTGCTGCATTTGCAGGAATTTCGATAATGACATAGATGTCGTTTGGCGCATCTTTACCCGCTGGGATATTGCTGTAGCTCATAGCATCACTCTTTAACAAGTTATATCTTTTAAAAACCGCGATAATTATAACGGTTTTTACAGATTTTTTTTGATTTTAAAATATCGAACTGTAAATATCTCGACCTGCTTTATTTTTGGCTTAAGAGATTTTGATAATTAACAGCAGCAAGGTTATTGGACACAATAAGGATAACAGCCAGACAATTGAACGTAAGGTCGACCAGTTCGCCAGATAACAAATCCCATAGATGACCCGAAAAACCAGATAGGCAATCCCAAAGGTCATCACCAGACTTTGTGAAACGACCATATATTCTGCCATCAGAATCGAGGCGATAAAGAGTGGTAAGCTTTCAAAGCTGTTCTGCTGAGCGGCATTGGCACGACTGGCCAGGCCTGTAGACTGTTCTAAAAATGCCCGCGGATTCTGATTGTCTTTTGCACGAAACCCTGCCGATTTTTTCGCAATCAAGGTAAAAACATAAGGTAAAAGACAAGCTGCCAAAATGAGATAGATAACCCCACTAATGCTATGCATCTGATTTTTCTCTTGAGAATTTTTATGTCTATCATAGCATGGCATTTCGTGAATAAATTTTGTTAAATAGAGTGTTTTTATAAATGATTAAGGATTCACTATGGTCAGCCCTGATCAAAATGAAATGTTCGATGTCCTCGAGAAACAGCGCCAGCATCAACGTCAAGTGGATCGCGTATTAAAAATCGTATTGCCGATTGTTGCATTTCTGATGGCCGTCATTTGTGCCAATATGAATATCTGGTCTCCCCTCTTTACCTTTGCCATCTTATGGATTGCCTTCTATGCGGTAGGCATCAAGCGTATGCCGATCTGGCACTGGGTAGTCGCGATCATCATTTATTGCCTCATAGATAATATTCTCAGTTACGGCAGTTTTAATTTGAGAGGATTTAACCGCCAGTTTGGTACCATGTTTATTTTCTTGGGTGTGATCGGTGTAGGACGTCCTTACTTTGACCGCTGGCTAATGAAAAAATAGAATTAAAAAAAAGCGCCCTCAGGCGCTTTTTTATTGCAGGATTTATGCAGTCTTACGTAGGTCTTTACGCAGGATTTTACCTACGTTAGATTTCGGTAATTCATCCATAAATTCAACATAACGTGGGCGTTTATAACCGGTCAGGTTTTCTTTCGCAAATGCCAGAACTTCTTCAGTCGTCAATGAAGGATCTTTCTTCACAACGAATAGTTTTGGCACTTCACCTGATTTTTCATCTGGTACACCAATTGCAGCCACTTCCAGTACTTTCGGATGTTTTGCAACGACTTCTTCAATTTCAGAAGGATAAACGTTGAAGCCAGAGACCAGAATCATGTCTTTCTTACGGTCAACGATTTTGATATAACCACGTGAATCCATTACACCGATATCACCAGTACGGAAGAAGCCATTCACCATCACTTTATCGGTTTCATCCGGACGGTTCCAATAGCCTTTCATCACCTGAGGACCACGGATTGAGATTTCACCCTGTTCACCGAGTGCAACTTCATTACCGTCATCATCCAGAATAGCAACTTCAGTTGAAGGCAACGGAATACCAATCGTACCGCTGAATTCTTCAGATGCTGGTGGGTTTGCAGTTGCCACTGGAGAAGTTTCAGACAGGCCATAACCTTCAATGATGTTAGTGCCGGTAATTTTCTTCCAAGCTTCTGCAGTAGAAGGCAGAACCGCCATACCACCGCCCATCGCCATTTTTAAACGGCTATGATCCAGTTGCTTGAACTCTTCGTTGTTTACAAGCGCATTAAACAGCGTGTTCACAGCAGGGAAGAATGTTGGCTGGTATTTACGTAATTCTTTCATCACCGCAGGCAGGTCACGCGGGTTAGGAATCAGAACGTTCGCCTGACCTTTATACATGCCGTAAAGTGCACAGACCATGAAAGCAAAGATGTGATAAAGCGGTAAAGCACAGAAAATACGGTCATCTGGCTGGCCATCTTGCGCACCGAATTTGCTCTGGAAGATACCGTCACACTGCAACAGGTTAGCAACCAGATTACGATGGGTCAGTTCAGCACCTTTAGAAACACCGGTAGTACCACCTGTGTACTGAAGTACAGCAGTATCACTTAAAGTCAATTCAGGGCGTTTATAGTTGCTTGGATTTACCTTGTTCAGTGCAGCATTGAACTTGATGTGACCTGGAATATCCCATGCCGGAATCTGCTTACGTACTGAACGCAATACGAAGTTCACCAAAGTACCTTTTAAAGCACCCAGCATGTCACCCACAGAAGCAACCACGACGTGCTTCACAGGTGTTTTGCCAATAATTGACTGATAAACGCTGGCAAAGTTCTCAATAATGACCAGAACTTCAGCGCCAGAATCTTTTAACTGATGCTCAAGCTCACGTGATGTATACAGTGGATTTACATTTACCAGTACTAAACCAGCGCGGAACACCCCCAATGCTACGACCGGATACTGAAGAACGTTTGGCATCATTACGGCAACACGTGTGCCTTTTGCCAGACCCAAACTTTGTAAATATGCTGCGAATTTACGACTAGCTTCTTCCAACTCATTGAACGTTAAAGTCTTATCCATAAAGATAAAGGCATCACGTGAGCCAAATTTTTGGAAATTGCGTTCAAAAATATCAACCAGAGATGTATTTTCTGCTGGTAATTCTACAGTTTCTGGAATCCCTGTTTTTTGGTATTCAGCGAACCAAATCTTTTCCATAATGCCAATCTCTCCAATCATAATCCTTAGTAGTTCAACTGTTTTTTTCAATGCTGCACGTCATTTTTTAGACTTGTATATGTGCAACATTGCATCCATTTGTCGAATCGTTACTCATATATAACGTATTTCGATTCATGGATGCTAGTATTATCTTTGAATCAACAGTTTATTTGCTTTTTGATATCCACGTGGTAACAGGGTTCCTTTAGAGCCTCGTTTCCCAATATATTTTTGCAGGTCATCCCCTTTAAGTTTTAATTGTTGCTGTCCTGCAAGCACTTGAATTATTTCATCAAGTTTCAATATTGTCATGGATAAAATTTGATCTTTATCTTCAAGTTGTATCAATTTATTACCTTTACCTTTATTGAGTACAGGTAATTCCGACAGATCAACAATCAGCAGACGGCCAGCTGAACTGAGTAGTGCAACATGAGTTGCATCTTCCAGCGGTTGCAGGTTCATGACCTGTGCACCTTCAGATAGATTCAGGAAAGCCTTACCTGCTTTGGCATTGGTATCCAGCTGCTTGGCCTGGGTTTTAAATCCATAACCTTTGCTGCTGACTGCCAGGATTTCCGCATCATCTTCAGCCACCAATACCTGCTTGAAACCGACTCCACTTGCTGGAGACAGTTTTGAACTCAACGGTTCACCAAGTCCTCGTGCCGATGGCAGGCTATTGATTGGCAAGCCATAGCTACGACCACTATCATCTAATACATAGACGCGTTGATTAGATTTACCTTGGGCATGACTGAGGTATTGATCGCCCGCACGGAAATTCAGATTTTCAGCATCCACTTCATGCCCTTTGGCACAGCGAATCCAGCCTGCCTCAGACAATACCACCGTAACGGGATCCGCTGGCAGCATTTCAGTTTCATCAATTGCAGCGGCTTCAGCGCGTTGCACGATTGGAGAACGGCGATCATCCCCAAATTTCTTGGCATCTTCTTTTAGTTCATTGATAATCAGAGTTTTTAAAGACTCAGGATTCGCCAACTGTTCACGAATCACCGCAGCTTTGGCTTCTAGTTCTTCCTGTTCGCGGCGCAGTTCCATTTCTTCGAGCTTGGCCAGATGACGCAGTTTAAGTTCCAGAATGGCTTCGGCCTGAATCTCATCGATGCCAAAACGTTCCATCAACACTGGTTTAGGTTGATCTTCCTCACGAATAATCTGAATGACTTCATCAATATTTAAGTAAGCAATGATCAAACCGCCAAGAATATGCAGGCGTTTTTCGATCTTGTTCAGATGGTATTGCAGACGGCGAGTGACGGTGGTTTTACGGATCTCGATCCATTCCAGCAGAATACGACGAATCGATTTCACCTGTGGACGGCCATCTGCGCCAATCATGTTCATATTGACACGATAGCTAGACTCAAGATCTGTAGTCGCAAACAGATGGCTCATTACCGCTTCTGCATCAATACGGTTCGAACGCAGTACCACCACTAAACGTGTTGGATTTTCATGGTCAGATTCATCACGAACATCAGTGACCAACGGCAGTTTTTTCGCCTGCATTTGATCCGCAATCTGGCTGATAATTTTTGAACCGGATACCTGATACGGCAATTCGGTGATCACGATTTCATTTTTATCAATGGTATATACCGCACGCATGCGGTAACTGCCACGACCTGTCATCTGAATTTTAAGCAGTTCGGAGGGTGGCGTAATAATTTCCGCTTTGGTCGGTAAATCCGGTCCCGGAATGTATTCTGCCATTTTGGCATCGGTCAGGTTCGGATTACGGATCAGGGCGATAGTACCTTTCACCACTTCGCGCAAGTTGTGAGGCGGAATATCAGTCGCCATCCCCACAGCAATCCCGGTGGTACCATTTAGTAGAATGTTAGGAACACGTGCCGGCAAGTTGATCGGTTCTTTCATCGAACCATCAAAGTTATCCTGCCAGTCACAGGTACCCTGTCCTAGCTCGGATAAAAGCAGTTCACTATATTGCGACAGCTTG
This sequence comes from Acinetobacter sp. CAU_H_60, assembly GCF_058599385.1. Lineage (NCBI taxonomy): Bacteria > Pseudomonadati > Pseudomonadota > Gammaproteobacteria > Moraxellales > Moraxellaceae > Acinetobacter > Acinetobacter sp. CAU_H_60. The sequence goes on from NZ_CM178653.1 coordinate 2,826,425, forward strand.
GCTTCGGTATAACGCATCGCCGCGAAAGATTTAGGATCATCCGGTGAACCCCAGTTGCCCTGTCCCTCAATAAATGGATAGCGATAACTGAATGGCTGCGCCATCAGGACCATAGCTTCGTAACAGGCCGAGTCACCATGTGGATGGTATTTACCCAGTACATCCCCGACAGTACGTGCCGATTTTTTCGGTTTGCTGGTCCATTTCAGACCCAGTTCACTCATGGCATAGACAATACGGCGCTGTACCGGTTTCAAACCGTCACTGATATGTGGCAATGCACGATCCATAATCACGTACATGGCATAATTTAAATAAGCTTGTTCGGTAAATTCGGCTACGGAACGGTTTTCTGTCGCATGATGCGCAAGGCTTGTCATAACAACCTATAATCCTAAAATTCGTTTTTGTATCAATGTTTCTTATGCTAAGTCGCGGCTGTGTGCTGCACAAGGGCAGTAAACTACACAGCGCGACAAATCGTGTCTTATGGGCTAAAAATATCCACTTTATAGCAGCTGAGCAACTAAAAAATCATCAACCTTATAAACCCATAGATTCTAGTGTCTTGCCCTTGGTCTCTTCACCCAGGACTAAAATGACCACAGCCACTGCAATCAGCACCGCAGTAAACATGGTAAAGACGTAACTGAAACCGTTTGGCATCCCCATCAAATGGGTTACGGCAAAGGGTGCAGCAATCCCGCCAATACGGCCAATTGCACCCGCCCAGCCTGAACCAAAAGCACGGATATTGGTTGGGTATTGTTCTGGGGTATAAGTATAGAGAACGCCCCATGCTCCCAGATTAAAGAAGGACATCAGACACCCCCAGATCACAATTTCAGTAACACTGCCGGACTGTCCAAAGAAATAGGCTGAGATCGCGCACATGCCGATAAATCCAGCCAGAGTCGCCTTACGACCGAGTTTTTCCACTAGCCATGCTGCTGCAATATAACCCGGCAATTGCGCCAGAATCATAACCAGGACATATTCAAAAGACTGCACGATGGTATAGCCTTCCTTGACCAGAAGGCTTGGTAACCAGGTAAAAATACCATAGTAGGAGAAAACGATTCCAAACCAGATCAGCCACAGCATCAAGGTTCGGCGGGCAAAAATACCACTCCAGAGCTGGGTAAACGAGATATTCTGCTTGGCAGCCACAGGTTTAACTTCAAAGATTTCCATAACTTCGACGCCGCATTTGCGCTCAATCTTTTTAACCAGAGCCTGCGCTTCATCTACCCGGCCACGATTGATCAGATATGGTACCGACTCAGGTACCAGTTTCCAGATTACGATGGCATACAGTGCCGGTATCCCGCCAATCATGAATGCAGCTTGCCAGCCAAAATCAGGGATTACAAACCGCGAAACCAGCGCAGCCACCAGCCAGCCCAAGCCCCAGAAACTTTCCAACAGCACAATGAAACGACCACGTACCCGTGCCGGGATATATTCACTGACCAGTGTCACCGCAACCGGCAACTGACCACCTAATCCCAGACCGACAATAAAACGGAATACCAGTAACCAGGTCAGATTAGGCGCAAAGGCACAGGCAGCAGTCGCCAGACTATAAATCACCAGCGTACTGGCAAATACAGTTTTACGTCCCCAGCGATCTGCCAGTCCACCTGAGAAAATTGCCCCAATCGCCATACCGATAAAACCGATCGAAACCACCCAGCTTTTCTGGTCAGCGCTCATCTGCCAGTCTTCAGCCATTTTCGCCAGAATAAAGGAAATCAATCCCGTATCCATGGCATCAAACATCCAGCCAAGACCAATCACCCATAAAAGAGTGTAGTGGAACTTGCCGATCGGCAAGCGCTGTATCCGAGAAACTAAATCCATAACAAAAATCTCTGATCAGGTGAAACGGGAGATGCTGCTGTCCCAACAGGAAGTTTGATTTTTTATTTTTTTATACTATAAATACGTACGCCTGCGGGAAGTTTTCCCCTCCCGCAGTTACCATAATTCATATCAAGACTCGTCTTTGGATGAAGCGGACTGTTCGTCATCATCCTTATAAATAAACTTCGGCATTTCCAGACCGAAATAGATCGCAATCAAACGCAAACTAAAGCCAAAAATTAAGGTAGAAATAATGGTCAGTTCGAGTGATAGACCAAAATTGCTGCAGAGCCAATAGAAGATGACTGCAACAAAGGAAATACTGGCATAGAGTTCACGGCGGAAGACTAAGGGCACATCATTACATAAAATGTCACGTAAAATACCGCCCGATACCCCAGTTAGGACACCGGCGACCGCACTGACTACAAAGCCATGCCCCATTTCCAGCGCAATCTGGCAGCCAATGATAGTAAAGCCGATGAGGCCCAAGGCATCCAGTACCAGGAAGATATTGCGTAAATGGCGCATCCATTTGGCAATCAGGATGGTGACAAAGGCAGCACAGCAAGTCAGCACCAGATATTCCGGATGTTTGACCCAGGTCAAGGGATAATGGCCAAGCAGTACATCACGTACCGAACCACCACCGAGCGCCGTGACACAGGCAATAATCGTAACCCCGAACCAGTCCATACTACGCCGACCAGCGGACAAGGCTCCGGTCATGGCTTCAGCGGTAATTGCAATAATATAGATGACGGTCAGTAACATCGCCCTGCTTCCACCTGAGGCTTTGAGATGGCGGCTATTCTAAGCTAAATCTATGTGAAAATTATAAAAAATGCGCACAACATTGCTTAAATTTTTTCCCGGAGCCACAGATGCACGGCTGTTTCATTGTAAGCTGTTGATCTGTCGTTGGATCCAAAAAGTACCAGCGATTCTCGAACTTTACAAAATGTGAAATTTCATGATGAATCTGGGTCTGCTTGCCATCGTGATAATGTGCTTTGAACTCGACCAGCGCATGGGTCTTGTCCAGTTTTTCATTGGCCTGCACAATTTCCAGCTTCAGCCATTGATTGCTTCGGCTCCATTCAGCAATGGCTGGCATGTCCAAAGCCTGCTGTTGTCCAAGGGCGGTAGTCTGCTGGATATAATCAATTTCATGCTTGGCAAAGGCACTATACCGCGAGCGCATTAATTGCTCGGCGCTTTGAGCCAATTGCTGCCCCTGATGCAGTGGCTGGCAACAGCTTGCATATTCACCTTGTCCACATGGACATGCTTCTGACATTTCAATTCCATAAAAAATAGCCCGACAATGCGGACTATTTTAGCAAACTTTTAGCTGACCTCTTCGGGCGTTGAACTAGTCTTTCCGGTTCGCTGGAGCAATAATATGCACCTTATCAATCTTGTGGCCATCCATAGTAACCACCTCAAAGATATAATCATCTGCTTCGAGCTTTTCACCATTTTCCGGCAAGCGCCCCAGATGGAACAGAATATAACCCGACAATGTCGAATATTCTTCCGTTTCATTGACCAGATCGCGATCCAGAAGTAGTGACACATGGCGAATATCGGTTGAACCATCCAGAATCAGGCTGCCATCTTCCAGGCTCTCTACCGCTGCTTCTAACTGGTCTTCATCTGGGAATTCACCGGCAATCGCTTCCAGCACATCAATCGGTGTCGCCACCCCTTCAATGGAACCATATTCGTTCAATACCAATGCCATTTGTAGCGGTGCCTGACGTAGCTGATCCATGACCATCAAGACCTGAGCATTTTCATGCACAATCACTGGTTCACGCAGATGCTTTTCGAAGTCCAAAATGCCTGTTTCGATGTATTCATTCAGGACTTTATGGGTCAGCACGACCCCAGCAATATTGTCCAGTTCGCCACGCGCCACAATCAGGCGTGAATGGCTCATATGCAATAACTGCTCTTTGATGCTGGCATGATCATCTTCCAGATCAATCCATTCCAGTTCAGGACGTGGTGTCATCACCGATTTCACCGGACGTTCTGACAGGCCAAGTACACCTTGAACCATGACACTATGGTAGACCCCACTTTCGTCATCATCAAAGACTTCATCAGCAAAGGCACGAGTCGCCAGTACATCTTCCGGTTCAGAAGAATCATTGTCCTGAGCCGGTTTACCACCCAGCATACGCATTACGGCAGATGCAGTACGGTAACGCATATCAGTAGTGGTGACCATTTTTTCCTGATTGCGCTTCATGGTCTGGTTAATAAACTCGACAATCACCGAGAAACCAATCGCGGCATACAGATAGCCTTTCGGAATATGGAAACCGAAGCCTTCAACCACCAGCGAGAAACCGATCATCATCAGGAAGCCCAGACAGAGAATCACTACTGTCGGGTGCTTGTTAACGAAATCCATGAGGGCTTTAGAAGCCCACAACATGATACCGACCGCAATAATCACGGCAATCATCATCACAGACAGATCTTTGACCATACCGACTGCAGTAATCACGCTGTCGAGCGAGAACACGGCGTCCAGTACCACGATCTGAACAATCACCATCCAGAACACCGCCTGAACCGGATTTTCTTCCTTGGTCACAGGTTTGGCTTCCAGACGCTCATGCAGCTCCATGGTGCCTTTAAACAGCAGGAACACACCACCAAATAATAAAATCAGGTCGCGTCCTGAAAATGGATGCTCAAAGATATGGAATAGTGGTTCGGTAAGCGTCACCACCCAGGCAATCGACGCCAGCAACACCAGTCGCATTAATAGCGCCAAGCCCAGACCGGTAATACGCGCCGCATTACGCTGTTCGGGTGGAAGCTTTTCCGCCAGAATTGCAATAAAGACCAGGTTATCGATCCCGAGTACAATTTCAAGAACAATCAGTGTGAGTAAGCCAATCCAGGCAGAGGGATCTGACATCCATTCAAAAATCATCGCATCTGCTCCCCTAACCGAGGAGAAAGGCAAGTATTTGCATGATGAGATACAGGTTGATACCCGACTTGAATTAAAGACTTGATAATGTGACGTTTTATTAAATTAAAGCGCCAACTTCGACTACCCATGTGAGTTCTATTGTAGTAAGACAGACTTTCAGTATATCAAGAACACCATGAAATTCACCTGTTTTCATCCAGGATTATGGATGAATTTGAATGAAAGATTTTGTCCTAAAATGAGGCCAGCTCATGGAATTGTCATATTTGTTAACTAAGTTATAGTAAGTAGATAAAAAAATGATAAGGTGAAAAAAATAAATGCAAAGTGTAATGGAAATGACCGATTATTTTAATGATAATTCCCCAAAAACAACACGCCCGCTAGTGGCTTTATATTGTGGCTCTCGTGCCGGCAACAAACCGATTTATCTGGAAAAAGCGATTCAACTTTCTCAAGGTCTGGCCGAACATGGTTTTGGTCTGGTCTATGGCGGCGCCAGTATTGGCCTGATGGGCCAGGTGGCAGACACCATGATTCAGCATGGTGGTGAAGCGGTGGGCGTGATTCCGGAATTTATGCTGGATTATGAGATTGCCCATCCTCAACTGACTGAACTGCATATCGTCACCAGCATGCATCAACGTAAAGCCATGATGGCAGATCGAGCCTGTGCCTTTGTCGCCTTGCCGGGTGGATTGGGAACATTTGAAGAAATTCTGGAAATTGCGACCTGGGGTCAGCTGAACCAGCATCAAAAACCGATGATGCTGTATAACGTCAATGGCTTTTATAATCCCCTGATTGCCCAGCTTGATCTTGCGGTGCAGGAAGGCTTCTTGCCGCCCCAACATCGGGCTAAATTGATTGTCTGTGAACATGCAGATCAGATTTATACCACCTTGCTGAATCTGGATGCTCCGCAACGTTTTGTGGTTTAAATTTTCTTGTCTGCTTTAAATAGCAAATATTTAAAGCCATAAAAAAAGCGAGCTTGATGCTCGCTTTTTTTATTTATACATGCAAAGACATTAACCGGAAATCGTGTGATAGAACCATGGCAAAGTCGTCGCCAGAAATACACTAATGGCTAGACCAAACATCAGTTTCATGGCATCTTTGCTGACATTACGTGAAGTACGGTGCTTGTTGACTTCAGTCACCAGCATCGAAATGGCAAATTCACGACCGGCCAGTAACCCCAAGAATACCCAAGTGGTACTCATCGGGATGTTACTCCACTCTTTAAACACCAGCAGAATCAGCGCATAGATAAAGTCGATAATTGTAGCAGAACGGACATCGGTGACCCCAGTCTTGGTATCAACAATATTCTGGATAGCTCCACCACGCTGGTAAAGAATCATGCCTAGCAGTATCACAAAGACAGAAATGGCAAAGATCAGGAACTCAAACGGCACCTGACGCGGCACATAAACAAAGATATTGGCCAGATCCTGGATTAGCCACTGGCTCCACAGAAATGCCGTAGATAGCCATTGTAAAGCCATCCACATCGGAGAATGTTGCTGATCACGGGTTTCACTGAAATAGACCGCGAGTTTTTTCATGACCAGACGATAGATCACAATTGCCACAAAGAACGCGACGGCATAACCCATCATCGACTTGGTCAGCATGGAACCCAGACTGCTCGGGGAGAAAATCGTGAGCACCAAGAAAGTAGTACTGACCGGAATGCCATATTTGGTCAAAATGATCAGTAAAAGAGGCGGTACCACATATAGCCAGGTGACCCCATCTTCAGGGAAAGGAATGGTTTCCAGACGTCCATAAGAGGCATCCCCTACCCCAGAAGCAAACCAGCCATAAATTAACACCACAACCAGAATAGTACTGATGTAAATCCAGAGTACCCACCATGGGCGATGTGAGTTCGATGAAATAAATGTTCCTAATGTTTGCGGAACATCATTCCCCACGATGGAATAGGCGGCCAGACAGAAGCCAACTACCATCAGAATCTCGATGGTCATAAGTACAAAACCTTTTACTAGACAGTTCCCAGTACAGCAGTTCTGGAAGTTTGCCCCAGATTATGACGGTTTTATTTCATTTTCATGACATTTCCGTCATATTTTTTTGTAGCCTGCTCCTTAAAAAGAAGCTTGAAGTGTTCCAAAAATGACGTATTTATGAATCCGTATCAGTTTGAGATGTTCGCAGTATAGAAATATATCTTTTACCCTTTCTCTTCAATAACTGAAATCAGGCTGTCAGTTCATTAGCATTTCATCTACACGACTCCTATTCACAATCGTTTTTATTTCAGTCACACTGCTGCATAGATTTCTTTAAACTATTCAAAATAGATGATTTTTTAAATCCATGAATGTCACTCCTACGCATCAATCCCTACAACCTGAATTCAGACTGCTGGTCTTGCTGGTGTCGATTGGCTTTTTCATGCAGGGCCTCGATACCACCATTATCAATACCGCCTTGCCTGCGATTGCCAGCAATCTTCAGGAAGATCCACTACGGATGCATAGTGTGGTGGTGGCCTATGTACTTTCAGTAGCGGCCTGTATTCCCTTGAGTGGCTGGCTGGCCGATCGCTTTGGAGTTCGGAATATCTATTTTGCAGCGATCATTATTTTTGCTCTGGCCTCACTCGGCTGTGCCTGGTCTGAGAATCTGAATGAACTGCTGGTTTATCGGGTATTTCAAGGTATTGGCGGTGCTTTGCTGCTTCCAGTCGGACGACTGGCCATGCTGAAAATCATTCCTCGTACCCAGTTTCTATCCGCCATGAGCCTAATGAGTCTGGCTGGATTGATGGGCCCTCTGATCGGCCCGACCTTAGGTGGCTGGATGGTCGAGTATCTATCCTGGCACTGGATTTTTCTGATCAATCTGCCGATTGGTCTGCTGGGTGCATTAATTACCTTTAAAGCTATGCCGAATATCACTGAACCAACGGTACAGCGTTTTGATTTTGGCGGTTTTATTCTGCTGGTCATCGCAATGATCGGCCTGTGTCTGGGGATTGAAAACTTTGCTAATCCACAATATCCCCTCTGGTGGAGCTTAAGTCTGGTCGGAAGTGGTCTGATTGCCTCGCTCATCTATGCCTATCATTCGCATACTCATTTAAATGCGCTATTTCGTAGTAAATTATTTAAAAATAAGATTTATTCGATTGGCATTCTGGGTAATTTCTTTGCCCGGCTCGGCGGCAACTCGATTCCGTTTTTATTGCCTTTAATGTTGCAGGTCGCTTTTGGTTTTGAACCTTTTATTACCGGTTTACTGATGATTCCAACGGTACTCGGTTCTTTAGCATCTAAACCGATTATCCGCAAAATCATTCAGCGTTTTGGTTATCGTAGAGTCTTATTGATCAACACTTTGCTGGTCGGTTTATGTATCGCCAGTTTTGCCTTGACTACGGCGGAGACTCCGATCTGGTTACGTGCGATGCATTTCTTTGTGTTCGGAATTCTGAATTCGCTGCAATTTGTCTCGATGAATACGCTGACTTTAAAAGATTTAAGCCAGCAGGATGCCAGCAGTGGCAACAGTTTCCTGTCGATGATCATGATGCTGTCAATGAGTATCGGGGTGGCACTGGCAGGCACCTTAGTCAATATGTTTAGTGCCTATTTCGGCCCAGAACAGCTGGACAATGCCTTTCACGTTTCTCTGCTCTGTTTGGGCTGTATTAACATTATTGCTGCCTATATTTTCTGGCATATCCCCAAAAATACGCCAGTCTAGGGCAGAATATATACTCGATATGAATATCCGTAAATCAGGCCACCATTCACAATGAAAGCAGCTCCCACCTCTAGCAACTGGAAAAAATACTCAGTGATTGCAGTCGGGCTGCTGATTACACTTGTGGTGACGACTGTGCTTTATCTGCTGGTTTTCAAACAGCCATCAGCGCATGCAGCAGATTATCCGATTCATGGTTTTGATATTTCCCATCATCAGAAAGAAATAGACTGGAAGAAAATCCCGAAACAGAAATATAAATTTGTCTATTTAAAATCCACAGAAGGCGGTGATTTCAAAGATACCAAGTTTCAGGAATACTGGCTGCAGGCCCGCGAACAGGGCTTTCTGGTCGGTGCTTATCATTTTTACCGGCTTTGCCGTGATGGCAGCATTCAGGCTCAGAATTTTATAGAATCGGTTCCGCGTAAAACGGATGCCCTGCCTCCTGTCATGGATCTGGAATATGACAGCAAATGTATCAATCACTACTCCAAAGAGCAGCTGCTCAAGGAAATCCGGATCATGCATGATGCCTTAAAACACCATTATGGCAAGCAGCCGATCTTCTATGTGTCCAAATCTTTTTATAACATTGTGCTGGCGGGAGAGTTTGCTGACGTACCGCTCTGGGTACGTGAATACCAAGGTTTGCCAGATTTAAAAGGTCAGCCTAAATGGACTTTCTGGCAGCATAGCAGTCAGGGTGAAATTCCCGGCATTGCCCGTACTGTGGATCTGAATGTGTTTTATGGCTCGGAGCAGGACTGGATCAAATTTTTACAGCAGAACAGTATTCCCACCCCAGATCAGTCCCAGCCTCCGGCCAAGAAATAAATCCAATTTCTCCCTGATTCAACCATGAAATGGATATTGAATTATTTAGGCAGGATATGCTTCATATTGAATAATGCTTTAGCCTGTTTACTTATCAATCCGGTCTCTTCCCAATCCAACTAAAGCCACTTAAGATACTGGATATGCGCAAAATTATTCATATCGATATGGATGCTTTCTACGCCTCGGTCGAGCTGCGTGAACGTCCGGAGCTGAAAACTTTGCCTGTGGTGATTGCCTCACATCATCCCCGGGCAGTAGTGGCGGCTGCCTCCTATCCGGCCCGTGAGTTCGGACTGCGTTCTGCCATGCCGATGACTCAAGCACGTAAGCTCTGCCCTCAGGTCATCGTGATTGAACCGGATTTTGCCAAATACCGTCAGGTCTCTGGTCAGATTCATCAGATATTTCAAACTTATACCAAGGTCATCGAACCGCTTTCACTAGATGAAGCTTATCTGGATGTCACCGAAAATTTGCAGCAGATTCCGAGTGCCACTGAAGTGGCAATGCGCATTCGTGAAGATATTTTTCAAACTACTGGACTAACCGCTTCTGCTGGCGTGGCCCCGAATAAATTTCTCGCCAAGATTGCCTCTGACTGGCATAAACCAAATGGAATCTGTGTCATCAAACCTTCACAGGTACAGCGTTTTATTCAGGATCTTCCACTGAAGAAAATTCCCGGTGTAGGCAAAGTCACTCAAGAAAAACTAAAAAGTTTGAATCTGGAAACCTTGGGAGATTTACAGCAGATTGAAGAAGCGATCCTGATTCAACATTTTGGCAAATATGGACGGCGTCTTTTTCTTTATGCTCAAGGCATTGATGATCGACCAGTCGAAGCTGAACGGGAACGCCAGCAGATTTCCAAGGAAACGACTTTCGATGACGATCTGTATTTACCGCAATGCCAGCCTTACTGGCAGCCATTAATTGCCCAGCTTTGGCAGAGTCTGGAAAAAAAGCAGCTTTCTGCCCGCGGAGTTACTGTAAAACTGAGAATGAAGAATTTTCAGACCATGCAGCATAGTAAAAGTTTCAGCCAGCTGCTGCGTAGCCCGCAAGAACTGGAGCAGGCTTTATACTTACTGCTTCAAGAGATGCATATTACTCCTCAACTGCAATTCCGGCTGATTGGGCTTGGCGTTTATCAGCTCGTTGCACGTGAAACAGAAACACAATTGCCGCTGCTTTAGGCCTATTTTGTACAAGTATTAGACGTTAGTTTAAAAATACGGCAACTTTGTTTTTACATTTTGAATTTTTGGAGTACTCTATCTGCGCAATGCATTATCCATGTATGTGCTGAGATGCTGAAAATCACCTTTACTTTCAGCATACTGTCCTGTGATTGGCGTGACGATCAAATCCGAATATTACAGGGCAACTCTGATGTATCTCATGGAATCCCTCCCTGCATGTCCTCTGTAAATTCTTCTGTTATTCAAGAACGACGCGCGCGTAAAGCGGCGTTATCCAGTTTTGTTGGTGCTGTTGTCGATTGGTATGATTTTCTCCTTTACGGTATTGTTGCAGCCTTAATTTTTAAAGACCAGTTTTTCCCAAGCATTGGCGCCAATATGGGCACCTTGGCGGCGCTAGCGACCTTTGGTGTTGGCTTTCTGTTTCGCCCTCTAGGCGGTGTGGTATTTGGTCATTTCGGCGACAAGCTCGGCCGCAAGAAAATGCTGGTTCTGACTGTGGTCCTGATGGGGATTTCCACCGTCGGGATTGGTTTTTTACCTAATTTCGAAGCCATTGGCTGGTGGGCACCGGTTTTACTGGTGACCCTGCGTGCCATTCAAGGCTTTGCAGTCGGTGGTGAATGGGGTGGTGCTGCCCTAATGGCAGTAGAAAATGCCCCTAAAGGCAAAAAAGCCTTTTATAGCAGTGGTGTTCAGGTCGGCTATGGCGTAGGTCTGGTACTGGCAACGGGTGCAGTATCCATTATTATTGCCACACTGGGTGAAGAGGCTTTTGCTGAATGGGCTTGGCGGATTCCATTTATTGCCAGTATCGTACTAATCGGAATTGCGATGTGGATTCGCCGTGATCAGGATGAATCCCAAGAATTCGTAGAGAAAGTGATTAAGGCGGATCATCATCCAGAAAAACTGCCGATATTACAGGCGATCAGCAAACATCCGAAAGCTTTCTTTTATATTATTGCCTTGCGTTTGACCGAACTGCTGACCATGTATCTGGTCACCAACTTCGCCCTGAACTATTCCACCAATAACCTAGGCATGGACAAACAGTTCTTCCTGAATATCACCCTGATGGTCGGTGCGATCAGCTGTTTCAGTATTCCTTTCTTTGCTTGGCTATCCGATAAAATTCAACATAAAACCATGTGTGTCTGGGGTGGCCTGATCGGTGCACTGTCCGCCTTTCCGTTCTTTATGGCACTGGATGCACAAAATACCTGGACGATTATTGTTGGCGCCATTCTACTGGCTAATGTTGCACATGACATGGTGGTCAGCGTACATCAACCGATTTTTACCTCGCTATTTGGTACAGAATATCGCTATAGCGGTGCCGGAGTCGGTTATCAGGTTGCCAGTATTATTGGTGGTGGTTTTACCCCAATGATTGCAGCCTCCTTAGTGATTTGGGGTGATGGTTCATGGCATTATGTAGCCATCTATCTTGCGATAGGCTGCCTATTGACTGCATTAGTCGCAGCCTTGATGCCAAAAACCAAGGATTAAGCTAATGTCTGTTCAACGTTTGCATGTTTCACAACGCTTTTCTGAGATCGCCATTGCCGGCAATCTGGTTCATCTTGCCGGCCAACTGGCCACAGACCTGGATCTGGATATCAAAGGTCAAACCCAGCAAACACTGGATATCATCGACCAGTTCCTGGCGGATGCCGGTACCGATAAAAGCCAGATCATGTCGGTGACGATTTATCTCAAAGATATTGAAAAAGATTATGCAGCGTTTAATGAAGTCTGGGACGCCTGGGTATCGGATATTCAAGCCCTGCCCCGCACCTGTGTCGAAGCTAAACTGTATGATCCACGTGTGTTAGTGGAACTGACTGTCGTAGCCGTCAAACCTGAATAGACTTCTCAGGCCTAATTTCTACTCATGTAAAATAGAAAAAAGTATGCACCTGGCATACTTTTTTCGTTTAGGTTCTATCAGTTTAATGCTTTGACTTTACGTCGTTCCAGATCTGAATAAAGATGATATTTTTTGAGATCATTCACAGCGGTAAATCTCTGGTCTTTACTGGAATGCTCCTGCTCACGCAGGAAATCTCCTCGCAACTGATAATATTCCGGTACATCTTCATAGCGAATGACGCGATAACCGGCCATAGTCAACAAGGCATCCTGAAATTGCGCCTGCTGTGGACGTTTTAAAATCACCGGATCATCGACAGCTACAATGGCAACAATCTGGTATTGCTGATCCAGAATCACAAAATCTGCAATCAGATCACGATACTTGTGCCGGGTACGGCCAAATTTGGTGGTAAGTAGTGCGTCATAAGAAACATGGGCCAGTACAATATAATCTGGCAACACTTCTTTCAGGCGTGTAAACGTCAGTTGTTCATTTGGATTAAAAATAGCGCGCTGTTTTAAGGCGCTGTCTTGTGGTTTTGGGCTATTCCTTAGCTGCTTCCATGCCATGAGCACGACACAGAACACCAAGAAACTCCCTATAATCATATAGGTGGTCATGACTCAATCCTTGCATTCTTATAATCATTCTTGTTTTATTGTTATCCAGTATAAACCCATACTATTTTTAAAATTGCCCTGCTACTATTCTGTGTAGAGACCAATACAATTCGTAGCAAAACTTGATTGCCAGTTACTTAAAAACCGCTTTTTGCTATTTCAATAGAAATTAGGGTTAAATCCTTATACGCGACTGTAAAATAGTCTCCTGATAGATCGCAATATAAATCGGTTGAACTGTAAGACAATTCCGACAAAGTGTCATTTTTATATCATTTTTCAAAAATTTAAATCGACTAAAAATAAAATATTTTACATTTTAATTGAGAACCCGAAAGCTGCATCAATAAAGTCTGAACACAAAAAAAGACACCGAAGTGTCTTTTTTATCAGCTTAATCAAGCACGTGATTTTGGCTTTGATTTTCCTTTCGGTTTAGGGCCACCAAATGGCTTTTTCGCATCACCCGTTTCACGCGGTGGCAGACCGGTATGCTGGGTCAGAATCTGGCCTTTTTTCGGACGGTTATTTTGAGCCTGACTACGATTACCTGGGTTAGCAGTACGTTTCTGTGAATCGCCTGCAACCGTCGAATTCTTCTTACGTGCAGACTGGTATTGTCCATCTGTACCTGCAGGTTGATAGGTCGGAATCAGATGCTGCTTCGAGTTACCAATCAGATCCTGACGCCCCATTTCCTTTAAAGCCTCACGCAATAAAGGCCAGTTGTTTGGATCATGGTAACGCAAGAAAGCTTTATGCAGACGACGACGTTTCTCACCTTTTACGATGTCCACATCTTCAGTATAACGCGCGACTTTCGCCAGCGGATTTTTACCGGTGTAGTACATGGTGGTTGCAGTGGCCATTGGCGACGGATAGAAAGTCTGTACCTGATCGGCACGAAAACCGTTCTTTTTCAGCCAGATCGCCAGATTCATCATGTCGTAATCCGTAGTTCCCGGATGCGCTGCGATGAAATAAGGAATCAGATACTGTTCCTTGCCGGCTTCCTTACTGAAACGGTCAAACATCTGCTTGAAGCGGTCATATGTCCCGATGCCCGGTTTCATCATCTTCGATAATGGGCCTTTTTCGGTATGCTCTGGCGCAATCTTCAGATAACCACCCACATGATGGGTGACCAGCTCTCTGACATATTCCGGGTTCAATACGGCAAGGTCATAACGCAGACCTGAGCCGATCAGAATCTTTTTAATGCCCGGTAAAGCACGTGCCTTACGGTATAACTGAGTTAACGGTGCATGGTCGGTATGCAGGTTTTGACATACGCCCGGGAATACACATGAAGGTTTACGACAGTTCTTCTCAATCTCAGGATCTTTACATGCCAAACGGTACATATTGGCTGTTGGGCCACCCAAGTCTGAAATAATGCCGGTGAAACCTGGAGCCGTATCACGAATCTTTTCCACTTCACGCAGGATAGATTCTTCAGAACGGTTCTGAATGATACGACCTTCATGCTCGGTGATCGAACAGAAAGTACAGCCACCAAAACAGCCACGCATGATGTTCACCGAGAATTTAATCATGTCAAAAGCCGGGAAGCGTGCATTACCATAAGATGGATGTGGCAGACGTGCATAAGGCAGGTCAAACACATAATCCATTTCTTCGGTGGTCAATGGAATCGGTGGTGGATTGATCCACACATCACGTTCACCATGTTTTTGTACCAAGGCACGCGCATTGCCTGGATTGGTTTCCAGATGCAGAATACGGTTGGCATGCGCATACAGCACAGGATCATTTGCCACTTCTTCAAAAGAAGGCAAACGAATCACTGCTAATTCACGTGGTGGTAATTTATGTTTAATTGCTTTAGATGCCGGTTGTAGCTGCACAATTTGCGTATCTGGATCTAAATTGTCCCCTTCACGCACGATTGGATTGGCTACGACTTCTTTCTGGAAATTCTGGTATTGGCTTAAGCTGTTGCCTTTATCTTTTTCAATTTCACAGCCATCAATATCTTCGCTCATTACATAAGGATTGATGATCGGATCAACACGGCCAATGGTATCCACATCATTGGATGCAATTTCAACAAACTGAGCTTTCGCAGCACGGTTATGTTTATTAATAATGAATGCAGTACCACGGACATCAGTAATCTGATGAATCTTTTCACCTTTGGCTAGGCGATGCATGATTTCAATGATCGAGCGTTCGCCATTGCCATACATCAATAAATCTGCTTTAGAATCCATCAGAATCGAACGACGAACTTTATCTGACCAGTAGTCATAGTGCGCGATACGACGCAATGAACCTTCAATCCCACCAAGCAATACCGGCACATCCGGGAAAGCTTCACGACAACGTTGGCAATAGACTGTTGCGGCACGGTCTGGACGTTTATTCGGCTGGTTATCTGGTGAGTAAGCATCATCTGAACGAATCTTACGATCCGCCGTATAACGGTTGATCATCGAATCCATATTACCGGCAGACACACCCCAGGCAATATTCGGCTTACCGAGTACACGGAAGGCTTCTACATTGGTCCAGTCTGGCTGGGCAATAATCCCGACGCGGAAACCTTGTGCTTCGAGCACACGTCCAATGATCCCGGTCACAAATGACGGGTGGTCAATATAGGCATCACCGCAGACAAAAATAAAGTCACAACTGTCCCAACCGAGTTGGTCCATTTCCTCGCGTGACATCGGCAAAAAAGGCGCGGGTTCAAAACATGACGCCCAATATTTGTCGTAATCAAACAACGCTTTAGGCGCAGTCTGAGCGGTATAAGCAGTAGACATGGCTAGCAATTCTCGGCTGGCAGATGGAAGATCAGAAAAGTGATCAAAGATGAAAGCCGAGTATTTTAGCATGAATTCAGCTCAGGTTGCTTGATTATAATTTATACAATATTAGCTTTAAGCCCTTTATCAGGAATATATACTTATTCTATTTTTGAATGATCAGTTGCAGGTTTTAAATACTGTGTCATCCATAAGCCCAATCCTAAAATAATAGCAATAAATACACTTAGTCCTAACCATCCGGCATTTTCCCAGACCAGTCCACTTGAACTTCCGAGTAAACTTGAACCTAGGTAATAACAGAACAAATAAAGGGACGAACCTACCGCACGATACTGTAAGGATTGCACAGATACCCAGCTACTAGCAGTTGAATGAGCCGCAAAAAAGGAAAAGGTAAAAATCAGCAAACCACTAAAGACCAAAGCCAAGTTATTAATCAACATTAAGGCTAAGCCAAACAGCATGGTACAAAGCATGACGGCAAGCACCTTATAACGTCCAAACTTCCTGCTCCAAGCTGCGGCTCGTGGAGAGCTATAAATTCCGGCCAGATAAGTAATCGAAATCAACCCTATCCAGACATGAGACAGTTCAAATGGTGCTTGAATCAAACGATAACTTAGATAGTTAAATACCGAGACAAAGCCCCCCATCAGGATAAAGCCCTGTAAAAACAGAATTCTTAATTTAGGATCACTCAGATTCTGCTGAAATGCTCTGATAAAACGACTGAATTGTATTGGATAAGCTTTAAAATGCCTGGACTTCGGTAATAGAAAATAAAAAGTTGTCGCGATACATAGATTCAGCAATCCAATAATCAAAGTCGCGGATTGCCAGGAAATAAAATCGACCAATGTCCCAGCAATCAATCGACCACTCATACCACCAATCGCAGTTCCGGAAATATACAGCCCCATGGCAAAGCCCACATCCTGCTCCGCCACTTCCTCTCCGATATAAGTCATCGCCACGGCTGCCACGCCACTGACCGTGAGACCTATTAACACTCGTGTTGTTAAAAATATAGACCAGATAGGTAATAAAGCACTGAGTAATAATAAGACTGATACAGAGAATAAAGACCAAACCATAATTGGTTTACGGCCAAAACGGTCTGAAATAAGTCCTGTAAAAATCAGGCCAATAGCTAAGGCAATGGTAGAGAAGGAAAGTGGAAAACTACTTTGTGTTGGAGAGATATGAAAATAATCCGCCAGAATCGGCATCATCGGCTGGACACAATACAGCGATGAGAAAATCGCAAAACCCGCCAGAAATAAGGAGAATAAAATAGCTTTAAAAGCAGATGAACCATATGCGATATGGCTTGAAGATGAATTTGAGGACATATCCGCTCCATGAACCTGCCCAGTATACGCCTCTCAATTCGCCTTTTATGTGATGATTCAGTTTAAATAACCATCGAATAATTATTTTTATTAAATCCCACGCATAAAAAAAGCCCCCTGCTTCTGCAGAGGGCTTTTTAGGAATAATGAGCTGGCGATGACTTACTCTCACATGGGATACCCCACACTACCATCAGCGCTAAGAGGTTTCACTTCTGAGTTCGGGAAGGGATCAGGTGGTTCACTCTTGCTATGGTCGCCAGCACAACTGGTATGCTTACTCGCTATGGTCTTATTTACGTTGCTTGCGCTTCGTTTGCCTAGCTTTCTTCAAATAGAATGCATTAACAGATGTATCTGAGTCGCAGTAGTTTGTTCGATTAGCTTAACTAAATCAAGGCTTCGTCTGATCGTTAGATCAATATGAAATCAATTGATGCTTTATATACAACTGCTTGGGTGTTGTATAGTCAAGCCTCACGAGCAATTAGTATTGGTCAGCTTCATGCATCACTGCACTTCCACATCCAACCTATCAACGTCGTAGTCTTCAACGGCTCTTTAGAGGACATAAAGTCCTAGGGAAATCTTATCTTGAGGTAGGCTTCCCGCTTAGATGCTTTCAGCGGTTATCCCTTCCGAACATAGCTACCCGGCGATGCGACTGGCGTCACAACCGGTACACCAGAGGTTCGTCCACTCTGGTCCTCTCGTACTAGGAGCAGATCCTCTCAAATTTCCAGCGCCCACGGTAGATAGGGACCGAACTGTCTCACGACGTTCTAAACCCAGCTCGCGTACCTCTTTAAATGGCGAACAGCCATACCCTTGGGACCTGCTTCAGCCCCAGGATGAGATGAGCCGACATCGAGGTGCCAAACACCGCCGTCGATATGAACTCTTGGGCGGTATCAGCCTGTTATCCCCAGAGTACCTTTTATCCGTTGAGCGATGGCCCTTCCATACAGAACCACCGGATCACTAAGACCTACTTTCGTACCTGCTCGACTTGTGGGTCTCGCAGTTAAGCGCGCTTTTGCCTTTATACTCTACGCGTGATTTCCGACCACGCTGAGCGCACCTTCGTACTCCTCCGTTACTCTTTAGGAGGAGACCGCCCCAGTCAAACTACCCACCAGACATGGTCCTCGCTCCCGATCAGGGAGCAGAGTTAGAACCTCAATATTACCAGGGTGGTATTTCAAGGACGGCTCCATGGCAACTAGCGTCACCACTTCAAAGCCTCCCACCTATCCTACACAAGTAAGATCAAAGTTCAATGTCAAGCTGCAGTAAAGGTTCACGGGGTCTTTCCGTCTAGCCGCGGGTACACCGCATCTTCACGGCGAATTCGATTTCACTGAGCCTCTGCTGGAGACAGCGCCGCCATCATTATGCCATTCGTGCAGGTCGGAACTTACCCGACAAGGAATTTCGCTACCTTAGGACCGTTATAGTTACGGCCGCCGTTTACTGGGGCTTCGATCAAGAGCTTCGCTTACGCTAACCCCATCAATTAACCTTCCAGCACCGGGCAGGCATCACACCCTATACGTCCACTTTCGTGTTTGCAGAGTGCTATGTTTTTAATAAACAGTTGCAGCGGCCTGGTTTCTGAGGCTGCCAACAGCTCAAGGAGCAAGTCCTATCACCGCCGGCAGCGTACCTTCTCCCGAAGTTACGGTACCATTTTGCCTAGTTCCTTCAGCAGAGTTCTCTCAAGCGCTTTGGTCTACTCGACCTGACCACCTGTGTCGGTTTCGGGTACGATTCCAGTGTAACTGAAGCTTAGAGACTTTTCCTGGAAGTATGGTATCAGCCACTTCACCAGTAAACTGGCTTGCTATCAACTCTCAGCATAGAGCACCCCGGATTTGCCTAAGATGCATGCCTACTGTCTTCCACCTGGACAACCAACGCCAGGCTGACTTAACCTTCTCCGTCCTCTCATCGCATTACACTGAAGTATTGGAATATTAACCAATTTCCCATCGACTACGCCTCTCGGCCTCGCCTTAGGGGTCGACTCACCCAGCCCCGATTAACGTTGGACTGGAACCCTTGGTCTTTCAGCGAACGGGTTTTTCACCCGTTTTGTCGTTACTCACGTCAGCATTCGCACTTCTGATACCTCCAGCATGCTTCTCAACACACCTTCATCGGCTTACAGAACGCTCCCCTACCACTTGCAATAAATTGCAAATCCGCAGCTTCGGTACATAGTTTTAGCCCCGTTACATCTTCCGCGCAGGCCGACTCGACTAGTGAGCTATTACGCTTTCTTTAAAGGGTGGCTGCTTCTAAGCCAACCTCCTAGCTGTCTATGCCTTCCCACATCGTTTCCCACTTAACTATGATTTAGGGACCTTAGCTGGCGGTCTGGATTGTTTTCCTCTTGACTACGGACGTTAGCACCCGCAGTCTGTCTCCCGGATAGTACTCATTGGTATTCGGAGTTTGCATCGGTTTGGTAAGTCGGGATGACCCCCTAGCCGAAACAGTGCTCTACCCCCAATGGTATTCGTCCGAGGCGCTACCTAAATAGCTTTCGGGGAGAACCAGCTATCACCGAGTTTGATTAGCCTTTCACCCCTATCCACAAGTCATCCCCTGGCTTTTCAACGACAGTGGGTTCGGTCCTCCAGTTAGTGTTACCCAACCTTCAACCTGCTCATGGATAGATCACCCGGTTTCGGGTCTATACCCAGCAACTAAACGCCCTATTAAGACTCGATTTCTCTACGGCTCCCCTATTCGGTTAACCTCGCTACTGAATATAAGTCGCTGACCCATTATACAAAAGGTACGCAGTCACCACACAAAGTGGCTCCCACTGCTTGTATGCATGCGGTTTCAGGATCTATTTCACTCCCCTCACAGGGGTTCTTTTCGCCTTTCCCTCACGGTACTGGTTCACTATCGGTCAGTCAGGAGTATTTAGCCTTAGAGGATGGTCCCCCTATATTCAGACAAGGTTTCACGTGCCTCGCCCTACTCGACATCATCATATCAGCCCTTTCGTGTACAGGACTATCACCCACTATGGTTGCACTTCCCAGAGCATTCCACTAAAACTGATATGACTTAATGGGCTGTTCCCCTTTCGCTCGCCGCTACTGAGGGAATCTCAATTGATTTCTTTTCCTACGGATACTGAGATGTTTCACTTCTCCGCGTTCGCCTCATAAACCTATGTATTCAGTTTATGATACCGACCTTATAGCCGGTGGGTTTCCCCATTCAGACATCTCCGGATCACAGGATATTTGCCGCCTCCCCGGAGCTTTTCGCAGGCTATCACGTCTTTCTTCGCCTCTGACTGCCAAGGCATCCACCACATGCACTTAATTACTTGACTATACAACCCCAAACAGTCGTTCATCCCTACAAGTAGGATGAGCAACAGATTGTGATGATTACTCATCACTCTCATACAGTTGGCGTCTCGTAGATTTAACTACCGTACAGCTTCAATTAGATTCATATACCAAAACGCTTGATTCAGTTAATTTCGCTAGTTCTCATTCAATCACTTCAACTTCACAACCGAAGTCGTGTCGTTTCCGCTCTTGTATGAGTATGAACAAATTATTTCAACTCAAATATATTCTGTTAATGATTTAATGCATCCTCGTCGGACTGCATTACTGTGATAAATCACAGAGGTTAATAACAATGCCGCGCATTATACGCCGCTTTCTTACTAAGCTCTATAAGCTATCAAACCGTTTGCTTATTACGTATTCGAACGAATACGTGGTGGAGACTAGGAGAGTCGAACTCCTGACCTCCTGCGTGCAAAGCAGGCGCTCTACCAACTAAGCTAAGTCCCCAGCTTATCAATAAGTCAATGTATCGTTCCGTTTCTGTTCGCTCTGCAATTAACGCTTCGTCAGTAGTGGTGGGTCTGACAAGACTTGAACTTGTGACCCCACGCTTATCAAGCGTGTGCTCTAACCAACTGAGCTACAGACCCTCAGATACATCGTCATGAAGAACAACTTGTTGTGGATTCTTACCAATCGTCAATCTTTCGTTAAGGAGGTGATCCAGCCGCAGGTTCCCCTACGGCTACCTTGTTACGACTTCACCCCAGTCATCGGCCACACCGTGGTAAGCGTCCTCCCTAAGGTTAGACTACCTACTTCTGGTGCAACAAACTCCCATGGTGTGACGGGCGGTGTGTACAAGGCCCGGGAACGTATTCACCGCGGCATTCTGATCCGCGATTACTAGCGATTCCGACTTCACGCAGTCGAGTTGCAGACTGCGATCCGGACTACGATCGGCTTTTTGAGATTAGCATCTGCTCGCGCAGTAGCAACCCTTTGTACCGACCATTGTAGCACGTGTGTAGCCCTGGCCGTAAGGGCCATGATGACTTGACGTCGTCCCCGCCTTCCTCCAGTTTGTCACTGGCAGTATCCTTAAAGTTCCCACCCGAAGTGCTGGCAAATAAGGAAAAGGGTTGCGCTCGTTGCGGGACTTAACCCAACATCTCACGACACGAGCTGACGACAGCCATGCAGCACCTGTATCAGAGTTCCCGAAGGCACCAATCCATCTCTGGAAAGTTCTCTGTATGTCAAGGCCAGGTAAGGTTCTTCGCGTTGCATCGAATTAAACCACATGCTCCACCGCTTGTGCGGGCCCCCGTCAATTCATTTGAGTTTTAGTCTTGCGACCGTACTCCCCAGGCGGTCTACTTATCGCGTTAGCTGCGCCACTAAAGCCTCAAGGGCCCCAACGGCTAGTAGACATCGTTTACGGCATGGACTACCAGGGTATCTAATCCTGTTTGCTCCCCATGCTTTCGCACCTCAGTGTCAGTATTAGGCCAGATGGCTGCCTTCGCCATCGGTATTCCTCCAGATCTCTACGCATTTCACCGCTACACCTGGAATTCTACCATCCTCTCCCATACTCTAGCTAACCAGTATCGAATGCAATTCCCAAGTTAAGCTCGGGGATTTCACATTTGACTTAATTAGCCACCTACGCGCGCTTTACGCCCAGTAAATCCGATTAACGCTTGCACCCTCTGTATTACCGCGGCTGCTGGCACAGAGTTAGCCGGTGCTTATTCTGCGAGTAACGTCCACTTATCCCAGGTATTAACCAGGTAAGCCTCCTCCTCGCTTAAAGTGCTTTACAACCAAAAGGCCTTCTTCACACACGCGGCATGGCTGGATCAGGGTTGCCCCCATTGTCCAATATTCCCCACTGCTGCCTCCCGTAGGAGTCTGGGCCGTGTCTCAGTCCCAGTGTGGCGGATCATCCTCTCAGACCCGCTACAGATCGTCGCCTTGGTAGGCCTTTACCCCACCAACTAGCTAATCCGACTTAGGCTCATCTATTAGCGCAAGGTCCGAAGATCCCCTGCTTTCTCCCGTAGGACGTATGCGGTATTAGCGTCCCTTTCGGAACGTTGTCCCCCACTAATAGGCAGATTCCTAAGCATTACTCACCCGTCCGCCGCTAGGAATCAGGTGCAAGCACCCTATCCCCGCTCGACTTGCATGTGTTAAGCCTGCCGCCAGCGTTCAATCTGAGCCATGATCAAACTCTTCAGTTAAAATCATTTCGAGTTTTATAAGTAAAACTCTTAAACTTGGCTCATCAATTTTCTGACAAATATTTCTCAAATAAACTTCGAGTAATTTCTACCATTCAATCAATGAAAATAATTTCGATCAATCAACCAGTAAAAATCCACACAAGTTGTTCTTCATAATCTCTTAATGATCTTCTTGCTACTTCGTCAGTAGCAAGCTAGGTCGGCTATATTACTCTCTATCTCTAGAAAGTCAACCAGTAATGAAAATTATTTTTAAACTTTCTTTCTAAAACCTAACTCAACCATTTCATGCTAAGTTACTGTTTTATCAGAAGTTTTAATCTTCATCACCGCCGATGGATGTGCATTCTACAGTATTTCAGGGGGCTTGCAATACCTTTTTAGACTGATTTAATTCGGGTGTTTATTTTATAAACCAATAAATTCATAAATGACTGTTTTATATATTAAATTTATTTTAAGAAAAATATTCATTATTTTATTTAGAAATACTCAATAATATTAAGTTATTGTATTTAAATGTTTTTATAATTTTAAAAATATAAAAAGCAGAGCTTTCACCCTGCTTTTTGTATTTAATCTAATCAAATTAAAACTTCATACTGACACGTGCCCAGTAATTTCGTCCCATATTATTAAATTGCTCAGTAGCAGGTAGCCCCACTCCAGCATTGCCCATTTTATTCAAATGTTCTGTATAAGTCCGGTCGAAGACATTATCGACACCGACTGAAAGATCCACACCCTCATTCACACGATAGGTGCCATTTAAAGACAATGTACCAAAACCAGCACTCTGTTTATGATCATAACCGACAATATTGCCTTCACGTTCGCTAATACGGTTTTGACTATCCACTAAACGCCAGTAAGCACCTAAAGTGTAATTCTCCTGGATATAACGCAGATTCACCCGAGCTTCCAAAGGTGCAATTTGTGGCAACGGCGTATGATCAGTCGTGTTTTCACCCCAGGCATACATGGCACTAACATCAGCCTGAATGGCATCGGTAAACTGGTAGCCAATTCCAGCTTCTGCACCGGCAATAGCCGCATCAACATTTCTTGAATCTGCCCCATTCATTTTTGCTGACTGCATTCCTTCCATACCACTACCTATATGATGGTCATGACCTGAATTTGCAGTTTCAGGATAAGTCATCAGAATAAAATCCTGAACCATGCCAGCATAAGCCGATACCCATGAATTGAAGGCACCATGATGATGTTGATAGCCCAGATCAAGCTGTAAGGTTTTTTCAGTATTTAACTGTTTAAATGTATTTGCAGTTACCCCCTGATAATCGGTTTTAAATAATTCCCAATAATCCGGCACACGCTCGACGTATCCCAGACCAATATAAGTTTTACCGTCATCATGCTCAGGATGAGTATTTTCAAAACGGATAAAGGCGCTCGGCAAGGTTTCCTGACGGTTCTGTCCAGTTTTTAAGGCATCAATGTCCACTTGATCGACCCGCACACCAGTAACCAATTTGTTGTTATCACTGAGTTCATGACTTAACTCAGCAAACGCTCCATATGACTGGAATTTCATATCTGGCGTGAGCGGCATGTTCATATTGGTTGAAGTCATTCCCCCAGCATGCGTATTGTGCTGAGAATCCACACCCGCAATTAACTGGGTTTTATCCCATTCACTTGTTATCACCATACGGGAATTTAAAGTACGGCGTGTGACCTGCATAGCGGATGGATTGGCTTTCATGCTATGGGTGGCCATGTCATGGATCATCGGTACAGGCCGCAGACTAAAGTTATCCATGATGTGATCGTTATAGTTATAGTTAATCTGTGCCTCAACTTTCTGAATGACATCCGTCAGATTTCTCTTTTCAACACGTAAGCCGAGGCTTTCACGGGCAAACTGAGATCCATCCATATCACGGCCAGCATAAACCGCCTCGCCATCAGCTTTACCACCGGTCAGCTCGACCCAGGTATCTTCATCCGGTGTCCAGCCCAGTGCCAGATCTGCATTCCATCGTTCCCAATCTGAAGGTACAGTTTGACCATTACCATCTTTATAACTGCTTGATACCGAACGGTTGGTGTTCAGGCGGATATACTTTTTTTCATCACCAGCAGCTGCTTCAATATTCTGGTCCAGACGACCAAAAGATCCCATTAGTACACTGGCCTGACCGCGATAATGTTGATCTTCCCCAAACTGTTCAGGTGTACGTTCAAAAATGACGGTTGCTGCCGAACCGGTATTGGCATATTGAACCGTTTGCGGGCCTTTAATCACTGAAATACGATCATAACTTTCTGGAGAAATATATGAAGTGGGCGAATCCATCCGGCTTGGGCAGGCACCGAGGTTTTCAGTGCCATCAGTCAGGATTTTAATGCGTGAACCGAACATACCACGAAAGGTCACATCGCCATTGGTACCTGCTCCGCTATTGACCGAACTAAAACCTACAATACTTTGCAGATAATCTGCGCCATCAGTTGCTGGCACTGGCTGAATCGGCTGTTTCGGATCAGCACGAACAATCAGACCATTGGCATCATTACCGGCAGTTGAAGTCACCACAATCGGTGCCATGGTTTGTACAGGCATGCTTTCATTGGCCATAACCACTGATGAATAACAGGCAACACAAATCGCAGCCGCAAGGGGCTGTAAAGAAAATTTAGGCTGAGCCATTTTCTATCTCACTGAATACATAAATTAAACACGGCCCAAGTCATTCAAGACCCAGGCAAAACAACGTGGATTTATGCAAACAGTGGCGGTGCCCGTCCCTGCGGGATTAAAAAGAGTCGTTGAAGGATAAACCAGACATGCTTAAAGGCTTGTTCAAAAGCCAGGAGTCTGACCTGAATCCGGTCCAAGACTTCTTTCACCTCAAGCTCAGGCGGCAAAACCAGGTTGCCATAGACAGTACAGTACTGACACTGATGACTGGCATCGTGTTCATGCGCCATGGAGTCTGAGGAAATAGGATGCTGATCAAGGTGATGATGGGCAGACTGTTCAGAATGAACATGAGAAGAAACTAAAAGGGCGCGCGTGATGGTTTCACAGACCGGAGCAACCTGATATTGCTTCGGCAGCAAAGGCTGTAAGAACACAGCAATTTGTAGAAATACCGCTACAAAGGAAAGTAGCAGACCTCCCCGCAGAACCATAGGCAAACCCTTGAATTTGTCTAGGCTGAGTATAACAAAGCCCAATCAAAATTGGGCTTGTTGAATCATAAAAAATTGCTTGGGAAAATAATCCTAGCGTTTAACTGCAACTTTTTCTTTATTGCGCTGGCGAACCAGTTTTTCTACTTTTTCACGGGCACGCTGACGTTTCAATGGCGACAGATAATCTACAAAAAGTTTACCATTTAAGTGATCCATTTCATGTTGGATGCACACAGCGAGAAGTCCATCAGCCTCTTGTTCGAAGGGTTGACCATCCAGACCAATTGCCTCGATTTTTACGCGTGACGGACGCTCAACTTTATCGTATATTTGAGGAACTGATAGACAGCCCTCTTCATAAGGCTGTGTTTCTTCAGTCAATGGTGTGATTTTGGGGTTAATGAACACCATGGGTTGATCTTTGTTTTCAGACAGGTCCATCACAATCAGCTGAATATGACGATCGACTTGGGTCGCGGCGAGTCCGATGCCTGGCGCTTCATACATGGTTTCAAACATATCTGCAGCGAGCTGACGAATTTCACCAGTAACTTCTTCGACTGGTTGTGCAATGGTACGAAGACGGGGATCCGGGAAACTTAAAATAGGTAATAAGGCCATACTGCGTCCTCAATTATGCCATTGATCAAAAAACCAAATGAAGGGAATGCTTCATCAAAAAAATGTGTGTAAGATCGTTATTATAACGCAACTACGCACATAATTTTAGGAATTATGATAATGAAAAAGGTTTTGAAGGGCATGCCATTTTTTAGTGCCTTGGGGTTAAAAAATCAAATGCTCGCACTGGCAGTTTGTGTCGGAGTGAGTATGGGGACAATGTATTCAGCCGAGGCAGCTCCTGCCCGTAACGTCAATCCACCTGCTTTAAAAGCCAGTGCGCCCAATGTCTATGTGGTCAAAAAAGGCGATACATTGTGGGATATTTCAAAACGTTTCTTAAAAAATCCGGTGCGTTGGCCAGAAATCTGGGCCAGTAACAAGCACGTGAAAAATCCACATTGGATTTTTCCAGGTGATCGCCTGTTGATGTGTGACTATCAAGGTCGTCCAATTATCGGTAAAGACGAAGGTGATGGCTGTGAAGGTATCATCAGTCGTTATATCGGTAGTACTTCATTACAACCACAGGTTCGCGTTGAATCTTTAAATAATACGATTCCAGTGATTCCATTAGCGCATATCCAGCAATGGTTGGAACGCTATACCATAGTGGCAGCTGATTCAGTTCAGGGTACGCCTTACATTCTCGGCACTGCAGACCAGCGCGTACTGGCCGGTAAAGGCCAGAAGGTCTATGCACGCGGCAATGGTCTGGTGGTTGGTCAGCGTTATGCGGTGTATCGTGAAGCAGACCCTTATGTATTTACTGATGCCAATGGCAAGAAATACACAGCTGCTCTAGAGTTGCAACAGGTTGCTTCCGGAATCGCAGTACGTGGCGAAGGTGATGTCACCACGCTGGAATTGACAGATAGCTATAATGCAGAAGTGCGTCGCGGTGACCGTGTATTACCTGAATACGATCCGATGTTGCCTACCCTGTTCTATCCAGTGAATGCAGAAAATACGGTTGCTGGTGGTCAGATTGTGCGTGTACTGGGTTCAATTGGTACAGCAGCACGTCATAGTGTCGTAACGATTGACCGTGGTACAGCACATGGGGTTCAGACTGGTCATGTCTTCAGCGTAAACCAGAAAGGCGAAGTGGTGACTGATCCGAAAACCAAGGAACGCGTACAGCTTCCAGGTGAACGCATTGGCAATGTGATGGTCTTTAAAACTTTTGACCAGCTGAGCTATGCTTATGTGCTGGAAAGTGAATTACCAATCAAGGTGGGTGCCAATATTCAAGCGCCATTGTTAGATGAATAATAGATTGATCTAACTTTACAACTGAAAGAATAAGAAGACACAGATATAGGTCTCGATATGCTGAACTCGTTATCACGCGTGCAACTGGAAACACTGACGTTATGGTATCTGGTTCAGCATTCTCTTTCGAGCTTCTATAAAATCAGTCAGCATTATTCAAGTCTGACCACAGCCATACAGCCTGATCAGGTGCCTACCTGGCAGGCTCTTGGCATTCATACCAATCATGTCCAACGCTTAAAAGACTTCTCGCTTCCAGAATCACAGCAGAAATTTCAGCGCTGTCTGGAAAAAATTCAACGAGATAGTGATTTCATCCTGCTCTATCATGATCTGCACTATCCGCAGCAACTCAGCCACTATGTAGACAAACCACCAATTATTTTTGGTCAAGGTCAGCCGGATACATTGCTTCAGGCTCAAATTGCGGTTGTAGGAAGTCGCAAGCCGAGTCCTCACGGCCGGCAAGTAGCTTATGATTTCTCCTTTTATTTGAGTGAACAGGGTTTCTATATTAATAGTGGATTAGCACAAGGCATAGATGAAGCTGCTCATCGGGCAGGATTAAAACATCAGGGTACCATTGCAGTGATGGGGACTGGACTAGATCAGACCTACCCTTCTCAACATGCACAATTGCGCCAGGAGATTATTGCGCATGGTGGTGCCGTCATTACCGAGTTTCTACCAGAGACTCCACCCTTGCAGCATCACTTTCCACGGCGTAACAGGATTGTCAGTGGCTTAAGTCTCGGGGTCATTGTGGCTGAAGCAACCTTAAAAAGCGGCTCTCTGATTACGGCCAAACTGGCTGCCGAACAAGGCAAGACTGTATTTGCCATTCCGGGACATATTTATAGTGAATATCATAAAGGTTGCCATCAGCTGATTCGTGAAGGCGCGATTCTGATTGATCACCCGCAACAGGTGATTGAAGAACTGGCTCTGGCGACTCAATGGCAAGCCTTACAAAATGAAGTACAACATGACATGGCGGATGAACTTCCTGCACACATACCGCCTCATCTGCTCAGACTTTATAACCAGCTGGACTGGGTCGGACAGGATCTGGATCATCTCAGTCATCATCTGCAACAGGATGTGTCTTCTCTGACCAGTCAATTGATGGAACTGGAGCTACTTGGCTTTTGTACCCAGCAAGCTGGTATGTATCTACGTTGTCGTCCACATAAATAAGGTTCACAATAGACACTTCTTGTTTTGATAAGGTATACACATGATCACCACCTCTGTTGCCGAAGCAGCTGAATGTCTCAAAGCTGGACAGGTCTTGGCATACCCTACAGAGGCTGTTTGGGGCTTAGGTTGCGACCCCTACAATGAACAGGCATTTCACCAGATTTTAACCTTAAAACAGCGTCCGATTGAAAAAGGCGTGATTTTACTCGCAGCTCATATTTCACAAGTAGAACATTTACTTCAAGATCTAAGTGAAGAAATGCGTGAAAAAGTAATTGCGTCCTGGAGTAATGATCGACCTACAGACAGGGCAACCACCTGGTTACTCCCTGCCAATGACGATATTCCAGGCTGGATTAAAGGCAAACACCCTAAAGTGGCAGTGCGCGTGACCACTCATCCTCTTTGTGTAGCTTTGTGTCAGGCCTTTGGCGGTTTTATTGTTTCGACCAGTGCCAATCCTGCCGGCTTAGAACCTGCACGTTCTCTGCAAGATGCCATGCGTTATTTTGGTCAGGACCTGAATTATCTGAATGGCGATCTGGGACTGAGCCAGAAACCAAGCCGGATTATTGATGCGGTAACAGGTGAAATTATTCGTGACTGAGCCTTTGCTCAGTCATTTTTCTTTTCAAGCCGACTAAAGTTTTAAGACAAAAAAAAGCTCAACCATATAGGGATGGTTGAGCATAAAAAAGGATGTGTATTATCACATCCAGAGGGTCTGTAAATCTCTGGGAGTTTGATAAATCTAGGTTTTTTCTGATTCATCATTCTCGATGCGGGCATTATGCGAGAAATCCGTCACAACAGCAAATACAATAAAACAATGTATTAATACATTTTTTCTATTAAAAATATTTAAAATTTAATCAAAATTCAAAATATCTTGCTATTTTTGTTTCAGTTTTAAAATGAAGTTAATTTTTAATAATTTATTTTTATATCCATAAAAACTAAATTTCAGGAATAATACTGTAAAAATAATGTAATCATTTGTTCAAATATTAAACAAACAAAACTTCAGCCCTGTATTTAATAGCTTAAACCTTGGGTTTAGCAGGGTATTGCGCCAATAAAATACCTACTAGAATAATGGCACCACCAATGCTGTGGTAGATCGTCCAGGCTTCAGATAACCATAAATAAGCGATTAACGCCGTAAAGACCGGCATCAAATTCATAAAAATACTGCTGCGGTTTGGACCAAGTTGTTGTACAGCCATCATCCATAAGAATGGGGCAGCAATAGAAGGAAAAATTCCGGCATAAATAATACTTGCTGCGTTATTACTATTAATAGCATCCAGACCTGAGTACAACACTAAAGGAATGTGATAGAGAACGGCCAAAAAAATCTGCATATACAGACTAACCAATAGCGGAATCTGGATCTGCCATTTTTTGAGCAAAACGCCATAACAAGCATAGAAAAATACCGCAATCAGCATCAGCAGATCACCAATATAACGATCTCCTGCATCGAGTAAATGTGCCCATTGCCCCTGCCCCATCACATACATCAGACCAATAAAAGACAAAATACTGCCAATCACTGCCATTAAGGTGGGGCGAACATGTAAAACAAAGATCCCAACAATAATAGTAAAAATCGGAATAAAGGCATTAATCAGGCCCATATTGGTGGCACTGGTATAATGTGCTGAGGTATAAGCCAGCCCTTGATACAACACCATGCCCAATGCACTTAAGACAGCCAGATGCCCCAGATGTGGTCGAATTTCTGGCCAGGCTTTGCGAACCTTAGGCCACATTAACGGCGTTAAAATCAACAGAGCCAGAACCCAGCGATAAAAACTGATACTTAAGGGAGAAATATAATCCGCTACATAACGGTTAACGGTCATATTCAATGACCAGATCAGGACCGCAGTCAAGGGAAGCAGCATGGCCCACCACATTGTTTTTTGCTGCTGCGTCATAACTTCATCCCTGTCTCTATCTATTGTTAATCTATGCTTCTTGGCAAGTGCCTAAGCATAATTGATTTTTCAACTAAAATTAATGCTATTTGTAGCCGGCAAGTAAGCATTTCACTGATTCTGACTTGTACTGTATTTAAATACCCGTTAAAACAAATAGCCCTCATTCATTTAATAAAAAGGAAATCCGATGAGCACTTCTGTGTATGACATTCCGGTAAAAACGATTCAAGGAACGGACACGACGCTGAACCAGTATCAAGGCAAAGTCTTACTGCTGGTAAATGTGGCATCAAAATGCGGCCTCACTCCACAATACGAAGGCTTGCAAAAACTCTATGATGATAAAAAAGCCGAAGGACTGGAAATCTTAGGCTTCCCTTCCAATGATTTTCTGGAACAGGAACCTGGAAGTGAAAAGGAAATTCAGGAATTCTGTTCCCTGAACTATCAGGTGGATTTCCCGCTGTTTGCTAAAATTCCGGTCGTGGGTGAAGCTAAACATCCTTTGTATGCCACGCTGACCCAGGCTGTACCAGAACGTATTGGTGAAGGTCCATGGTGGAAAGATCTGGTCGACTATGGCCTGACTCCAAATGAACCGCCTGAAGTTCTCTGGAACTTTGAAAAATTCCTGGTGAACAAACAGGGGGAAGTCGTTGCACGTTTTGCACCAGATATCACGGCAGATGATCCCCGCATCGTAGAGGCCATTAATGCCGAACTGGCCAAATAATTTGTAACAGTAATGTAAGCATCTCTACAGCTGAGGGATGCTTATATTTTTAATTAAGATTCAAATGCTTAATATCATAAAAACCAAGTTAAACCTTCTACCAAATTTCTTCTTGATTTTAATATTTGCGCTACACTTCCTTCAATTTCAAATACATCTGCCGGCCTATGATGAGTTCATACCCAAACAAACCGCCATATTAAGGTGAAGTATGAAAACTCTAGTAAAAGCAATTGTTTTATCAATCTCAACTGCATTGATTGCTACATCTGCTATGGCTGCGCCGCAAGACCATCAGCCCCCTAAACCGCATGCTCAACAACAGCATAAAGCGCCGGCTCCACAGCATTATGCACCGCAGCCTAAACAGGCTTATAAAAAAGTTGACCCATCACGTGATTGGCGAGTAGGTCAAAAAGTTCCAAGCCAATACCAAAGCAAAATGTATAAAGTGGATCACAGCAAATATAAACGACTCAGCAAGCCTGGTAAAAACCAACAATGGATTAAAGTAAATGGTGACTATATCCTGACCAATGTAGTGAACCATAAAATCGTGAAAATTATCGCAGCTTAAACGCTGCCCTCCTCGGTGAAAAAAAGCGCTTCGGCACTGCTGTCCCATAGTTGAAGTGATTCAGTTTAAGCTACGCGCGTGTGGCAGGGATGCCACACATTACCCATCACGACAGGACGTCGTGTATGGGTAATAAAAGACTTTTGCCTACTTTGGGTCTTTCCAAAGTAGGGTGTTGCCTACACAAAGTCATTTAAACTTTTAAACAAAATATGAGGCTGTGTAATATTCAACTATAAATATTATTAAATTTCATATAGTTAAAGATATTTTTATTGCTTCATACAAATCTAGTTAAAATTGTGGGACAGTAGTGAGCGCTTTGGCGCTTTTTTTATATTTGAATATCTGTCCTCAGGCTTTTTTGTTATTCATTTGCAACTCTCCCTATTTTCTACAACTTTCATCCCTATATTAAAGTCTGTAAGCAGCGAACGATGAGCACCCCGATGAAATTTAAGCAAATTCTCCAAAATAGCGTATTACCTTTTGCCCTTTTTACCGGTGCATTGAGTTTGCTGGGCTGTGATCAGGTTGCTGCTCCTGCTTCCTATACTGAAAAACCTGACCAGCACAATGTAGAGGCTGAACAGACAGAAGTACTAAATACTGAAGTACAGCATTCTGCTGCAGACCTGAAAAGCGGCAATATGTTCTATATCGTACGTGATGTGGCCGACTTACAGTTAAAAGCTGGTGATTATGTGGCACAGCTAAAGCAAACCCAGACTGAACTGGAAACTGCAGTTAACGCCAAAGATAGCTCTCAATTACAGAGCGCCGCAATACAGTTACAGCAGCAGTTAAAAAGCTTTAACCAGACTTTAAATGGCTTGAATCTAAAGAGTCAGGAAGTCGATCAGGTACGTAGTAACCTGATAAGTGCTAACCAGCAGGCATTGGCATCGCCTTTCCTGAATGGCCAAATGGATTTAACTCAAGTGGATATTCAGAAAATTAAAAATCAAATGGGCAATATCCAACTGGAGATGGTGAAACTTGCCAGCATGATCATTTCAGATCATTCAGCTCAAGAAAAAACATCAGAAAGCTAATTTTCTCTTAGCTCTAAACATGCAAGACAGACCTTTCGATCATACTGAACTGGTCTGTCTTGATTTTGCTCTATGTTATGTTGCTGTGGGATTTTGCATTAAAGCCGCATATCAATCACGATACGGCCATCAATTTTACCTTTTTCCATACGATCAAAAATATCGTTGATATTTTCAAGCGGTTCAACATGAATATGTGCTTTGACTTTACCGCGCGCGGCAATATCTAGCGCTTCTTTTAAATCCAGACGTGTCCCAACAATTGAACCACGTACCGTAATTCCCTCCAGCACCATGTTAAAGATCGACAAGTCAAAAGTGCCGGGCGGCAAACCATTTAAGACCATCGTACCACCGCGACGTATAATCGACACGGCTTGTTCAAAGGCTTTCGGAGAAACCGCAGTCACCAAGACACCATGACAACCTTCACCCGTTGCCTGCAATACCGCCTCTTTCACATCGGTTTTTAAGGCATTAATGCCGACATCGGCGCCGAGATTTTTGGCCAACTCAAGTTTTGAGTCATCAACATCAATCGCCACGACATTAAAACCCATTGTTTTCGCATATTGCACCGCCACATGACCTAGACCGCCAATACCGGAAATGGCAACCCAATCCCCAGTTTTAGCCTCGGTCATTTTCAGTCCTTTATAAACGGTGACACCAGCACATAGAATAGGTGAGATTTCCAGTAGATCGACACCCTCAGGAATCACACCGACATAATCACCATCGGCTAAGCAATATTCTGCAAAACTGCCGTTGACCGAATAGCCTGAGTTCTGTTGTTGTTTACATAAGGTTTCCCAGCCCGCATAGCAATGATCACAATGCCCACACGCTGAATATAACCAAGGAATACCGACGATATCACCAACTTCTAAATGTTCAATTCCTTCACCAATTTCAACTACTTCACCCACCCCTTCATGCCCGGGGATAAAAGGTAAGGTTGGCTGAACAGGCCAATCGCCATGCATGGCATGTAAGTCGGTATGACAGACACCTGTCGCGATAATTTTGACCAAGACTTTGCCCGGCGTGACTTTAGGAATTTCGACTTGTTGTATTTGTAGTGGTTGATTAAATGCAGTCACTACGGCTGCTTTCATTGTTGCCATATTTATTCTCTCCATCTTATAAGTGTTGAGATTATTTTTTAAACAACCTTGTTCTACTATAGAGGAAGAATAAATAGGTCAGCATGATGAATTTGTAAGCAATTCTCTCGGTTTGCTACTTCTTGTGATTCACTGCCTGATGATCGGTTTATCGACTACACCTCACAAAATGTCATGCTGTAAATTTACAATATTTTTAATCTAAAATTTTCCGCATGTTGTTGATAGACCATATCCAAATCCATTGAAAAATTGAGAGTTTTTAAGCATGGGAAATCTCTCAACCAGAAAATAAACAACTGCCTCTTTTTCTTACTTTAAGATTGAGCAAATTCATAAGTATTACAGTTTTTATCTTGTCCGAGTGCACGTTGCACATCTTGCTTAAAACGGGCTTGAGCAAAATGATATTTGGCTGGCAGGAACAGGGTAATTCGAGTTTTGTCAGCTCCCATTCCCTCCACCAACATTTTATGCAGAAAAGCACCATTTTCTGTACGCGCCATCAGCGTGCCCTGCTCCAAATGTTCTTCCAGCCGATTGTCGGTATACACATAAGCTTCTGCTGAGGTGAACGCCACACAATGGTTATAGGCTTGTCTTAGGTTGCGAAAAGCGGATAAATAGGGAATTTCAAGTTCTGTACTGATGCCATTATCCACCGATTCTGCCACCAATGCGGCTTCAGTTGCGACATTCGGTGTGGTGACATATTGGCTTTGGCAGGCAAGCAGCGGCATTGCCAGCAATAAGCAGAAACATAATCGAAGTGTATACATAAAAAGTCCTGACCTATTTTGTTGTTATTGGTAGTGCAGAAATTGTAGCAAAAGCCTGTAGCTGCTTTAATATGCAATATAAGGCCTACAGATTTTTTCATCCACTATGCAACTGATTATTTTTACCGGCGTACAAGCATCGGGTAAATCCACATTTTATATGTTGAATTTATACCACAGTCATTTGCGTATTAATCTTGATATGCTGAAAACTCGACATCGTGAAAATATAATTTTTGAAGCTGGTTTAGTGTCTAAAACCAAAATGGTGATTGATAATACCAACCCGACACGTATGGATCGTGCACGTTATATTCAACGTGCGCGAGATGCTGGCTTTGACGTGATTGCTTATTATTTTGACACTGATTTGGCCAGTACTTTAGAGCGTAATAGTTATAGAGAAGGTAAGGCCAATATTCCTGAAATTGGGATTCGAGCCACCTATAAAAAATTAGAAATTCCCTGCTATGCAGAAGGTTTTACTGAAATTTTTAAGCTTAAAATTATTGCCAATGGCGAGTTTTCAATCTTACCGATGAACCCATAACCGCATAAACCAGTTATTCAGCTTGCTGCTGTTGCCATGTTTTAAACGCAGCTTGCATGGCTTGTCGTTCATACGGTTTCACCAAGCGACTTTCCAAAGAACTAAAATCACCTCTATAGGTTGCAGCCACCATCTCTTTTGCCAGTTCTTGAATACTGACACGACCACGATGCTCATATTGCTGCACTTCTTCATGCGTCAATTCCACATCCCAACAAGACACCACCGAACTCATATCGACTGCAATACTTAAATAATATTGATCAAAGTCTTGGTAAAGTTCCCAAAAGTGAGGTTCAAAAGCGATGAGATTCATAAGGCAGTATTAGGCAGTTGAATTGAATGAGAATAAATTAAAACATGAATAAAATACATGCAACTTTAGATTGATCAGTTTTTTCAAATACCTTAGGCATAAAAAAAACCACCCTTTCGGGTGGTTTCTTCAATCTTAAACCAGCAATTACATTGCACGGTTTTTGATTTTGCGGATCGTTTCCAGCTGAGCAGCAGTTTCTGCAAGAGCAGCCAAAGCAGCAGCAGAGTCCAAATCGCTCTTTTGATTTGCGAGCAATTGTTCAGCGTGTTTACGCGCTTCAATAATTGCCGCTTCATCCAAGTTTTCTGCACGGACTGCTGTATCAGCAAGAACCGTAACAACATGCGGTTGAACTTCTAGAACACCACCAGATACATAGATTAATTCTTCTGTACCGTTTTCCAAAATAACGCGGATCGCGCCAGGTTGGAGCAAAGTTACCAGCGGAGCATGACCAGGCATAATACCTAACTCACCGCCAGCACCTTTAGCAATTAGCATAGTTACAGTGCCTGAGTACAAAGACTCTTGAACACTTACAACGTCACATTGCATAGTCGCCATGAGAATCTCCTAAATTAGGGAACTAATTAAAGTTTCTCAGCTTTAGCAATCACTTCGTCAATACCACCAACCATGTAGAACGCTTGTTCTGGGATGTGATCGTATTCACCAGCTAGAAGACCTTTAAAGCCACGAATCGTTTCTTTAAGCGGTACAAGTTTACCAGGAGCACCAGTAAACACTTCAGCTACGTGGAACGGTTGAGAGAAGAAACGTTGGATCTTACGTGCACGGTATACAGTAAGTTTGTCTTCTTCTGACAATTCGTCCATACCAAGAATTGCGATAATGTCTTTCAATTCTTTATAACGTTGAAGAACGTTTTGAACTGAACGAGCGATTTCGTAATGCTCAGTACCAACTACAAGTGGATCTAGCTGACGTGAAGTAGAGTCAAGTGGATCGATCGCAGGGTAAATACCTTGAGAAGCGATGTCACGGCTCAATACAACAGTTGCGTCCAAGTGAGCGAACGTAGTTGCAGGCGATGGATCTGTTAAGTCATCGGCAGGTACGTATACCGCTTGGATTGACGTAATAGAACCAGACTTAGTCGATGTAATACGTTCTTGAAGAACACCCATCTCTTCTGCAAGAGTCGGTTGGTAACCTACTGCAGATGGCATACGGCCTAGAAGTGCTGATACTTCAGTACCTGCTAGTGTATAACGATAGATGTTATCTACGAACAATAGTACGTCACGGCCTTTACCGTTTTCGTCTTTTTGATCACGGAAGTACTCAGCCATAGTCAAACCAGTCAACGCTACGCGTAAACGGTTACCTGGTGGCTCGTTCATCTGACCGTAGACCATTGCTACTTTGTCAAGAACGTTAGAGTCTTTCATTTCGTGATAGAAGTCATTACCTTCACGAGTACGTTCACCAACACCAGCAAACACAGATAAACCTGAGTGCGCTTTCGCGATGTTGTTGATCAACTCCATCATGTTTACAGTTTTACCAACACCGGCACCACCGAACAGACCAACTTTACCACCTTTCGCGAACGGGCATAGTAAGTCGATGACTTTAATACCAGTTTCTAGAAGGTCAGTAGAAGCCGCTTGTTCTGCATAAGAAGGCGCTTGACGGTGAATTGGTAAACGCTCTTCAGTCGCAACAGGACCAGCTTCGTCGATCGGGCGACCAAGAACGTCCATGATACGGCCAAGAGTCGCTGTACCTACTGGTACAGAGATCGGAGCGTTAGTGTTAGTTACGTTCAAACCACGCTTAAGGCCTTCAGTAGAACCCATTGCAATAGTACGAACTACGCCATCACCAAGTTGTTGCTGAACTTCTAAAGTAGTTTCAGTACCGTCAACTTGGAGAGCGTCATAGATCTTAGGAACGCTGTTACGTTCAAACTCGACGTCGATAACCGCGCCGATGATCTGAATGATACGACCGCTACTCATTGCTGTCTCCTCAATTCAAACTAATATATGTTAAACGGCAGCGGCACCACCAAC
The DNA here is from genome assembly GCF_058599385.1 of Acinetobacter sp. CAU_H_60. Taxonomy (NCBI): domain Bacteria; kingdom Pseudomonadati; phylum Pseudomonadota; class Gammaproteobacteria; order Moraxellales; family Moraxellaceae; genus Acinetobacter; species Acinetobacter sp. CAU_H_60. Next base: position 2,864,643 of record NZ_CM178653.1, read on the forward strand.
GATCTCAGAAATTTCCTGAGTAATCGCGGCTTGACGCAGCTTGTTATAAATAAGTTGCAGGTTCTTGATCAATTCACCCGCGTTATCAGTTGCAGCTTTCATTGCAACCATACGAGCAGACTGCTCACACGCGATATTTTCGATCACACCTTGATACACCACAGACTCGATGTAACGAACCAACAAGCCATTTAAAAGCTCTTCAGCTTCAGGCTCGTAGATGTAGTCCCAACCGTATTGACGGTTAAGCGTCTTGTCTTCTTCAGCAGCTGCCAAAGGAACAAGCTGTTCGATCTTTTGGTTTTGAGTCATGGCGTTGACAAAGCCGTTAGAAACCAGATAAATACGATCTAATTCGCCTTTATCATAAGCGTCTAACATCACCTGTACAGAACCAGATAACTGTTCAAGACTTGGAGTGTCGCCCACTTGAGTGGTCGCACCAAGCACTTTACCGCCGTAGTTTTTAAAAAACGAAACCGCTTTTTGACCAATCAAAGCAAATTGAACTTCAATTGACTGCTCTTGTTGCTGCTGAACGTGTTTTACCACTTTCTTGAACAGGTTAATGTTCAAACCACCAGCAAGGCCACGATCTGAAGACACAATGATATAGCCAACGCGCTTAACAGGACGTTCAACCATATAACGGTGTTTATATTCAGGATTCGCTTGTACCAAATGAGCAATTACACGGTGCATATTTTCGGCATACGGACGGCCTTGAGCCATGCGCTCTTGCGCACGACGCATCTTAGAAGCTGCTACCATCTGCATCGCGCGAGTAATTTTCTGCGTGCTTTTGATACTAGCTACTTTGGCGCGAATTTCTTTTAAATTTGCCATACGCTTAACCTAGTATTCGAAGGCCCTTACGAGCCCTCGAAGGTTGATTCCGTGAACCAAACCAACACCAATCTAGCAAGTTGCTAAATTAGTAAGTTTGAGTCGCTTTGAATTTTTCAATACCAGCTTTGAATTCAGCTTCGATATCTTTATCCCAAGCACCAGTCTCGTCAATTTTTTGCATTAACGCAGCGTGTTCTGAACGGAAGTAAGCAATTAACGCAGCGTCAAAGTCTACGATTTTCTTAACTTCTACGTCAGCCATGTAGCCTTCGTTAGATGCATAAACTGATACAGCTTGGTCAGCGATTGAGTATGGAGCATATTGTTTTTGCTTCATCAACTCAGTTACGCGTTGACCGTGTTCAAGCTGTTTACGAGTTGCTTCGTCAAGGTCAGAAGCGAACTGAGCAAACGCTGCCAATTCACGGTACTGTGCAAGTGCAGTACGGATACCACCAGACAATTTCTTGATGACTTTAGTCTGCGCAGAACCACCAACACGAGATACAGAGATACCCGCGTTCACAGCAGGACGAATACCTGCGTTGAACAATGATGTTTCAAGGAAGATCTGACCGTCAGTAATCGAAATTACGTTGGTTGGTACGAATGCAGATACGTCACCTGCTTGAGTTTCAATAATCGGCAATGCAGTTAATGAACCAGTTTGGCCTTTAACTTCACCGTTAGTGAATTTCTCAACGTAGTCAGCAGATACACGAGAAGCACGTTCAAGTAGACGTGAATGTAGATAGAACACGTCACCTGGATAAGCTTCACGACCTGGTGGACGACGAAGAAGCAATGAAATTTGACGGTAAGCAACAGCTTGTTTAGACAAGTCATCATAGATGATCAGAGCGTCTTCACCGCGGTCACGGAAGTATTCACCCATTGTACAGCCAGAGTATGGAGCCAAGAACAGCATTGCTGCTGGATCGGCTGCAGCTGCTGCTACAACAGTTGTATACGCCATAGCGCCAGTTTCTTCTAGCTTACGTACTACGTTTGCGATAGTTGATTGTTTTTGACCAACTGCAACGTAGATACATTTAATGCCAGAGTTTTTCTGAGCGATGATCGCGTCGATCGCCATAGCTGTTTTACCAGTCTGACGGTCACCAATGATCAACTCACGTTGACCACGGCCTACTGGGATCATGGTATCAACTGATTTATAACCAGTTTGTACAGGTTGATCCACTGATTGACGCCAAATTACACCTGGTGCTACTTTTTCAACAGCATCAGAAAGTTTTGCATCAATAGGGCCTTTACCATCAATCGGGTTACCCAAAGCATCTACGACACGGCCAAGAAGTTCAGGACCAACCGGAACTTCTAATACACGACCTGTACAACGAGCTTTTTGACCTTCTTGAAGGCTTAAGTAGTTACCTAAAACAACGACGCCCACTGAATCCTGTTCTAGGTTCAGTGCCATACCGTATAAGCCGCCGTCGAATTCGATCATTTCACCGTACATTGCATCAGCAAGGCCGTGAATGCGCACAATACCGTCGGATACCATAACAATGGTACCTTCGTTTTTAGCGGTCGCGCTGGTGTCCAGATCGCCGATACGCTGTTTAATGAGCGCACTGATCTCGGATGGATTCAGTTGTTGCATTGCGCTATACCTCAATCTTTTTAAAGTTCAGTCTTCTTATTTATTAAGCAAGAAGACGAGTACGCATTTTTTCAAGCTTATTAAGCGCAGAATCATCTATCACTTGGTCGCCTGCACGAATAACCACACCCGCGATTAACGCTGGGTTAACTTCTACAGAAACATTTACGGCAGCTTCGAATTTTTTCTCTAATGCATGCGCAAGTAATTGTTCTTGAACAGAAGTTAATGGGAATGCAGATTCAATCACTACATCCACAGTATTGTTATTCTGTGATTTAAGCTGCTCAAATTCTGCTGCAATCTCAGGAAGAAGAACCAAACGATCGTTTTCAGCAAGCAATGTCAAAAAGTTTGACACTGATGCAGTTTGGTCTTCACCTAAAACTTTAGCGAAAAGAGCCACCTGCTCAGCAGGTGTAAGCTCAGGGCGATTTAGATAAGCTGAAAATGCTTCGTCTTGCACCGCAGCACTAAGCAATTCAAGTACAGTTGACCAAGTGTCAGCTGCACTTTGCTCAGAAGCGTAAGCAAATGCTGCTTTTGCGTAAGGGCGTGCCAACGTCAAGAGTTCAGCCATAATCCGCCTCTCTTAAAGTTTAGCAGCCAGCTGAGTCAGCATGGCATTGTGAGCTTCTGCGTCAACTTGTTGGCTAAGAATTTTCTCAGCGCCAGCTACTGCAAGAGCAGCCACTTGTTGACGTAATTCTTCGCGAGCAGCATTGATTTCAGTATCAACAGCATCTTTCGCTTGTTGACGAATACGTTCACCTTCAGCAGATGCTTGAGTGCGCGCTTCTTCTACCAATTGTGCTGCACGACGGTTCGCTTGTTCGATCAATTGAGCCGCTTGAGCTTTTGCCGCGTCTAGTTCAGCTTTCACTTGTGCTTGCGCATCTGCAAGGTCAGCCTTCGCTTTTTCAGCAGCATTTAAGCCATCAGCGATTTTACGCTGACGTTCACTAATCGCATTGATTAGTGGTGGCCATACAAACTTCATGCAGAATGCGACAAAAATCGCAAACGCAATCGCTTGGCCAAACAATGTGAGGTTGATATTCATTGCAAATTCCTCAAATAGTGAATTTCGGAATTAAGCTGATTAACCTACAAATGGATTAGCGAAGATGAAGAACAAGCCAATACCAACACCGATCATAGGCACAGCATCAAGAAGACCCGCGATTAAGAACATACGAGTTTGAAGTTGTGGAGCCAATTCTGGTTGACGAGCTACAGCTTCAAGGAAACGGCCGCCTAGAAGACCAAAACCAATCGCAGTACCTAAAGCACCGAAAGCGATCAAGATAGCAGATGCAATTGCAACTAGACCTAAAGTGAGTTCCATGAAAAATTCCTCAGAGGTTAGGTTTTATACCAAATTAAGTTAAAAAATTGTGTGCCCAACCGCCCGATGACAGTTAGGCCATACCATTAATGCTTTTCGCTTGCCATGCTCATGTACACGATTGTCAACATCATGAAAATGAATGCTTGTAGCGTAATAATCAAAATGTGGAAAATCGCCCAAGGCACAGACAATGCCCACTGGATCCAGAACGGTAATAACGCGATAAGAATGAAGATTAACTCACCCGCATACATGTTACCGAACAGTCGTAGAGCCAATGAAACTGGTCGCGCCAAGAAAGTAGTCAATTCCAACAATAAGTTGAATGGAATTAAAAGCACTTTAGCAACTGGATTACTTGGGTTAAATGGGTTAAGTGCCAACTCACCAACGAAGCCGCCAACACCTTTCTCACGAATACTATAGAAAATAATTAAGAAGAATACAGAAATAGACATACCTAAGGTAATGTTTGGATCTGTAGTCGGAACAATTTTAAAGTAAACCTGATGAGGGTCCACACCCAGCATAGATGCAATCGCCTGTTGAGCTACATAAGGAATAAAGTCAACAGGGATTAAATCCATCAAGTTCATGAGGAAAATCCACACGAAAATGGTTAATGCTAAGGGTGCAATTAATCGAGACTTCCCATGGAAGGTATCACGTACACTTGAATCTACAAACTCGATAATCACTTCAATTACTGACTGGAATTTACCAGGCACGCCTGAATTTGCAGCTTTCGCGACAATCCAGAACAATAAACAGAAGATCAGACCAAGTCCGATAGACCAACCCATTGAATCCAAGTGAATAGCAGTGAACCCCATCTGTTGAGCTTCAGCACCGTTCTCGGCCAATTTCCATGTACCGTCTGGCATTTTGCCATAGGTCATATTGGTCAAGTGATGCTTGATATACTCGGTCGAAGTAAGGGCATGTTCTTCAGCAGCCATAAATCACACCTGGTCAATGTCAAAAAACTATAGAACAAACGAATATCGCGTGCTGCTTGATATCTCGCCTGCTCCTAAAAAAACTTTTCAATTTTTTGTTGTGTTTAAACTCGTTTTTGTAGACGTGACACCCAAAAAGGAGCGACCCACGACATGGCTTGAACGAGCATAAAACCACAAAACAACGCAACCGGGGATAACGGCTTGACATTGCTTAAAATTAAAATGAAACCAACAATCACAATTGCAAACTTGCCCATCAGGCCTTTATACATGTTCGAAAGAACCTGCTTAGATGCCCGCGCTCCTGCCGCTCGAAATGATTGCCATGAAAAATAACAACTCGCAAGCCAGCAGACGAACGCCCCCAAAGCGGCACTCAAGGCTACGGTTGAGTCTTTCACGACCCAGCCAATCAAGGCTGAAACAGGAATCATTAATGCTTGTAAGAGGACTAAAGCTTTCGCTAATCGTCGGTCAATCAAGCGACTAGTTCGGCTCATTATTTATTCACTCACAGCAAGCATGCTTGACAAGTTTAGCTGATGATTATTTTTAATCGCAGGCATTATAGAGTTACACCCCTGAACATGCAATCTTTTCCCGACCTTAGTCGTGTTTTTTTCAACAGATCAAATGCTGGCAAACTAATCAAAACTTGATTATTTTTAAATCATTGATGAGCATTTAACACACATTTACGGGTTTGCTCGGCCAATTTCTGCCAGGCCTGGATAAAGTCCCCTGCCCCACTCATGCTTTCATCGACACTCTGGAATACAATCGGTTTCAGTTTACGGTACTGATTTTCACCAGCATGTGCTTCTGCCAGCAGACACATTTTGCTCTGCACACGACTGTCTTGCAGATACTTGATTTGCGCCACGGTTGGTGACACATGTGGATCATCAGTCAAAGCCCCCATGAACTTCAGGTTCAATGGGCGTTCCAGATATTGATAGGCATCATGATAGGACCAGTAAGGTTGAGCTTTACTTGTAGAACTATAACGCTGTGCAGTCAAAAACATGGTTTGGGCAAAGTCACGCGCATTTTTCCAATAGGCCTCCCGATGCTCAGGCAGCTGCTGAGAACGTAGGGCTGCAATAAAGAAACCGATACGTACTGCATTGTTGGGATCAAGCCAGACATGGGTATCGACAGTATCTTTTAAGGCCTGCCCACGTGGATTACGCATTGGCAAAGTGGTCAGAATACCCGAATCTAAAATCGCGATACTTTTATTGTTATTGTTCAACACTTTTGCCAACGGTGCTTCATGTGCCTGTCCTAACCAGATCACCAGGCCGGCATCCTGAATCGTTTTACGGTGTGCCGGGGTGAGGCTGACATCATGACCGCTTTGATTGGCCAATAATAAAGTCGGCTGTTCCACGCCTTGAGTAATGGTCTTGGCAATCAGATAAATCGGCTGCGTTGAAACCACCAGACTTTGCGACCAGCTAAGGGTACTGAACAAAGCCAGGCTACACAGGGCAAGGAAACGGAACATGAAGAGAAATCGCTATATAAGGACAAATTTAATAGTGTTATAATATAACAAAATTATAAAAATACCTATGCCCAATCGAAACTCTGGGCGCTTCATGTTAAGATTTGAAATCTTTTAATTTTCAGTTTCGCACCTGAGGTGAACTATGGGTTCATGTTCGCACGAACACCACAATGCATTGCACGGCGTACACGACCATCCAAATGTCGCGCAACGCCTGGCCGAAGCAGAGAGTCTTTGTGCGGCAAGTGGCGCACGCCTCACTCCTTTGCGTAAAGAGGTACTGGAACTGATTCTGAATGCAAGCGGCCCGATGGGTGCGTATGATCTGCTGGCACAAATGAAAAATGCCAGCGACCGTCCCGCTGCCCCACCGACCGTGTACCGTACACTCGACTTTTTATTAGAAAAAGGCTTTATTCACCGCCTGACCTCTATTAATGCCTATATTCCCTGCTGCCATCCGCGTGAAGGCCATCAGGCGGCATTCTTGATTTGTACTGAATGTAAAGCAGTCAAAGAAGCATCTGCACAAGGTTTATTAGAACAACTGGATGCCTTGGCGGCTTCAGACGATTTTAGTGCACACCACAGCATTATCGAAATTTCAGGAATCTGTCAGCAGTGTCGCAACAAAGCTTGAATGCATCACCCTTGATCCAGCTTTGCAAGATCTGGGTCAATATTGATGATCGTGACATTTTAAAGGCTATTGATTTCTCGCTACAGGAGAAAGAGATTGTTACGCTGATTGGTCCGAACGGTGCCGGTAAGTCGACCTTAATAAAGGTCATGCTTGGGATCGTCAAACCGAAATCCGGTGAAATCAAAACGGCGCGTAAGCTGAAATTTTCTTATGTGCCACAAAAATTCAATCCGTCACATAGTCTGCCGCTACGGGTTAAAGATCTGCTGGCACTAGAAAAATGCCCTTCAGCTATTAAAGCTGAAATCATTCGGGATACTGGCATTGCCAAGCTGGAAAATTCCAAAGTTCAACAGCTTTCTGGCGGTGAACGTCAACGTGTGTTGTTGGCTCGTGCCTTATTACGTCAGCCGGATATTCTAGTACTGGATGAACCGATGCAGGGTCTAGATATTCAGTCTGAGGCTGAACTGTATGAATATGTGCGTAGCCTGCCGGAAAAATATGGCTGTGCCATTTTAATGGTCTCGCATGACCTGCAATGGGTGATGCAAGGTACGCATCGTGTGGTATGTCTCAACAAACATATCTGCTGTAGCGGGCTACCGGAAAGTGTGCAGCAACATCCAGAATATCAGGCCATTTTTGGTACCAACCGGGTGTTCTACCAGCATCATCATGACCATTGTGCGCATGGCGATTCAGCCACACCATGCCAGCACGATTCACGTCCCCACATTCACCCCGAGCCGGAAGCTTAAGCCATGATGGATTGGTTATCTCTCCTATTACCTGCATGGATTATGGGAACACTCTTGGTGTTCCTGACCGCACCGCTCGGCTGTCTGATGCTGTGGCGTCGTATGTCTTTCTTTGCAGATACGATGGCACATGGCACTTTGCTTGGCGTTGCCATTGCTGGCGCCATGAGTCTTCCGCTGTGGATGGGGGTCAGCTTTATCGCAGTCTTATTGGTCGCTGTACTTTGGGTACTGTATGACCCACGCTTGCCAAATGATGCATTGTTGGCACTCTGCTCAGCGACCCTACTCTGTTCAGGCCTGTTATTTATTCAACATTTACCGAGTTTAAGACCGGAACTGCTTAGCTATTTGTTTGGTGATCTACTCACCATTTCATGGACAGATCTTCCTACTTTTGCCGTTGTGATTATCTTGGCATTGGCCGTTCTGTATAAAAGTTGGCAGGCGCAAATCCAAATTGCGATTGATCCTGATATGGCAATCAGTGAAGGCGTGAATGCAAAACTGCAACGTCTGATCTTCATGTTGTTACTGGCACTATTCACTGTTTTAGCATTACGTGCAGTCGGTTCACTCTTGATGGGGGCATTGCTGGTGATTCCAGCACTCACTGCTCGCCTACTGGCAAATTCCCCTCGTCAAATGGTGATCTGGGCTTTTGTGATTGCACAAATTGGTGTGACAGTCGGACTCTGGTCAAGTGCAGGTCTGAATACGTCAACAGGTCTGACCATTGTCCTAACCATGTCAGTGTTGTTTACCGCTATTTTTATTCTACAGAAGTTTAAAAAACTGACTTAAGGCATGGCAGACAAATTTTACCTGATCAGTGCCTGCTTGCTCGGACACAAGGTTCGTTATGATGGTCGCGACTGTCTGGTAAAAGAGTTGGTCGATCATTTGCTACCAGATCAATATGTCACAATTTGCCCTGAAGTCAGTGGTAGTTTGCCTATCCCCCGACCCGCCGCAGAAATTCAAGGCGGGACAGGATTAGAAGTTCTTAAAGGTTTAGCTCAAGTAACAGATATTCAAGGACAAGATATATCTACTGCTTTTATACAGGGAGCTTATGCTGCTCTGAAGCTGGCACAGAAATTTCAAGTCACCCATGCAGTCTTAAAAGCCAATAGTCCATCTTGCGGCAGCAAGCTGATTTATGATGGTTCATTTACTGGCAATAAAATTCAGGGTGATGGCGTAACGGCTGCATTATTTAAACAGCATGATATTAAGGTCATGACTGAAGATGAATTTTTACAGATGATTCTTTAAGAGATCGTTGAATTCCATCTCCTTTAAGGAGAGGTTTCCCTACTGATGCACCAAACTCAATAAAAACGCAGCTCCAGCGAACAAGCTGGCAAAAGTTCGATTCATGACTTTCTGCTGTTTTGGCGATTTCAGAAGACGCAGAACCTTGGCAGCCAGACCGGTATAACCTGCCATCACAATCAGATCAATCGTTACCATAGTCGCGGCCATAATCACATACTGAATCCATTGCGGTTTAGATAAGTCCAGAAATTGCGGCAATACTGCCAGCAAAAATACAATTGCCTTGGGATTACTCATATTGACCAAAAAACCGTGGATGACGAGTTTCCCAGCTGATTTTCGTGCGAGTTCATGTTTAATTTCAATCGACTGCGCCGGTGCTTTCCACTGTAAAAAAGCCAAATACAGTAAATAAGCAACTCCAAACCATTTCACAGCAAGAAATGCCCAAGGTGTAGTCGCGAACAATACCCCTGCCCCGGCAGCCACAATGGCAATTTGAACCAATAGGGCGAGTTGCAGGCCGAGCGCATTCCAATATCCATGTCGGAAGCCATAATTTAGTCCGCTCGACATCGAAGCAATAGCACCCGCACCTGGGGAAATACTGATCACCCAACAGGCTAACATATAAGCAAACCAGACTTGATAGGACATGGAGATTTAACTCATTCAAATTCAGGATCTAATTATATGACTTTTCCAATATTTTCAGCCAAAAAAATTGCTTAAAGATCAGACTGCATACTATTCACTCTATAGCGCTTCAGGCACAATAGCAGGATTGGATACAGAAATTTATTACAGGAGCCATGAATGACAGCCCAATCTGTAATTTTGCCATTACCTTCAGATCATGCTCGCTTTATTGTTTTACGTCTGAAAGATCTCAGTATTGAAGATTTTAAGGAACGATTAGCACAGCTCTTTACCACACGCGATCGCCTGATTACTCAACATCCGAATGCGCAAATTAAAACGGCTGTCGCTTTTGGTCCTGAGCTCTGGTCAAAACTGTATGAACAGGCACCTGCTGGTTTTAAACAATTAGAGCCAATTCAAGGTTCATTTAATATGCCTGTGGTTCCCGCTGATGTACTGATTCATATTGCCAGTGCGCGTGCTGATATCTGTTTCGCCTTGAGTCAGTCTTTCTTCGAAGGTATCCGCGATCAGGTTGAAGTATTAGATGAGCGTGTTTGCTTCCGTTACTTTGATGGCCGTGATATTACCGGTTTCATCGATGGGACTGAAAATCCGCAATTCCCGGATGATCGCGCTGAAGTGGCTTTACTGGGTGAAGATGCTGGTATTTTCCAGGATGGTTCATTCATTTTTGCACAGCGTTATGCGCACAACCTGGATAAATGGAAGAAACTCAAAGTCGATGCTCAAGAACAAGTCATGGGTCGTACCAAACTTGAATCGATTGAGCTCGAGGATGAGGTAAAACCTGCCAATGCACATATCGCTCGTACTGTCGTTGAAGATGAGGAAGGCGAGGAAATGGAAATTCTACGTCACTCTCTACCTTATGGAGATGGTCGTGGTGACCAAGGTCTATTCTTCATTGCTTATACCAAAGACCTGAAAATCATTGATACCATGTTAGTGCGTATGTTTGGTACATCAGGCGATGGGATCCATGACCGCTTGCTACACTTCGTGACTCCAATGGATGGTGCGTATTACTTTGCACCGAGTGAGGAGTTGTTGGAAGAGATTTTGGAAGGGTAAAAAACAAAAAAGCAGCTATCTTTAGCTGCTTTTTTTTGTTTTTTAAACTATTTATAATTTTCTAAAAATTTTACTCTTTTGTAGTTTTCCTGAGCATAACAATCTATTAAATAAATCGGTGCTTCACGTCCTCCTTCTGCAGCTGAATATTCAGAGGTACATTTATATTTTCTATTCTTTAACCACAATCTCTGACTTCCTAATAATTTTTCTTTTTTAGTTCCTTTTAATAGTTTCATTCTTTTTTTATATTCTATATTTAATTTCTTATCTGAATCTAAATAACTTCTTGAAACACAATACATTAAGTCCTCTTGTATAGGACTTCCATCTTTACACTCTACCTCTAAGGCATCTGGATATAAGAAGTCTTCAGGAATTACTGCATAAGAATTTAAAGAAATAAATAAAAGATTCAGAATAAATAGTTTACTTATAACATTCACATTTTAATCCTTTTTCAAAAATTTTTGCTTCTTCTTCCCTTCTAGCTTGCAATCCTCTATTAGCTTTTGTAGTCCATAATCGTTTCATACTTCTTAACAACGAAGGAACCTTTTTTCCATTACTTTTAAGATCATCTTGGATTTCTTTCATTTCTTTACGACGATCTCCTTTTAAGCCTATATACCTGTTGTACACAAGAGATAAAATAGCTCCTTGGCAATGAGGATGATATTTCAAAATATCTGGATAAACTTTTAATGTATCTTCCGCATACCTTTTTTTTACTATCATTACCATTTGATAAGCTTTATCTTTAGTGATGGTAATATCAGAAAGGCTATCTACTAATTTTTGTGCTGCTATTCCCTTTTTTCCTTGAGCTTTGAGTAATCTTTGAATCTGACTTGAAGTATAATAGGAAGCTAAATCTTTTTTAATTTGGTCTCCACTTTGGTGACCTAAATCATAGCCATATCCTAAAGTTACACCACTTTTACCATCTTGCCCTTTACTAGGCACATAAGGCTTAGATTCATATTTTTCCCATTTTAAAATTGCATCAAGGGCTTCTTTTGAAATAATCATTTCTCCTAAAGAAGTTTCAAAAGTATAAGTTTCTACCACACATTCTGGAGGACAAATTTTCTTAATATTCTTGTTTATGATCGGTTCATTAGACCTTGTACTTCCCTCAGTTATATCGACATCTAATTCCAATTTATTAGAATCTTCTTTCATTCTTTTAGAGTAATAATTATTGGCTTCTAAAGGCTTTCCATCTGGCTTAAATACTGTAATCTTTACTTTTTCTCCAACCATACTTTGAAGTGAAAATTTTCCACTAGAAGTATTTAAAACCTTCTTTATTCCATTTTCCAAATAAAATATTTCAATTTTCGTATTTTCAATACGATAGTCATTGATCCTAGACAAAATAATGGACAGCACGTCCCTCTAAAGATAACGTAACTTTAATCTTTGGAGATTCAAGAAATGGCTAAACGTTTTAGTCCTGAATTTAAACAGCAAGCAATTGATTATGCACTTTCAAACTCGCACGAATCTTTAGCTGCAATCGCCCAGAAATTAGGTGTTGGTTATTCAACATTGGATAAATGGATTCGTGAAATCAATCCGGCGGGTTCAAGCAAACGCCAACTTTCACCAGAACAACAGCGGATTTTAGAATTAGAGAAAGAAGTCAAACAGCTCAGGGAAGCCAATGACATCTTAAAAAAAGCGCATGTGTACTTTCTGACAGATCATGCCAAGAAAAGTACACGGTAATTCAAGATCTGGATGTGAATGAAGTCACTGTATCTTCTGCCTGTAAATGCCTGGGTGTCAGCACTTCAGGCTATTATGCCTGGCGAAAACGCCAGGCCAATCCAGCGCAGAAATATAATGATTTAAAAGCCGTATATTGGCAGCATCATGCACGATTGGGTGCACCTTCATTAGTACATGACATGCATGATTTAGGGTACACCATGAGCGAACGAACCGTTGGAAGAATGTTAAAAAAACTTGGTCTACGGAGCAAGATTGCACGTAAATACAAGCATACGACTGATTCAAAGCATCGTTTGCCTACAGCACCAAACTTGTTAGATCGCCAATTTACAGTCATGCAGCCTAACAAGGTTTGGACAACGGATATTACCTATATCCGTACCAAGCAAGGTTGGCTGTATTTATGTGTGATGCTGGATCTATTTAGTCGTCGTATCGTGGGATGGCAAACCAGCCATCGAATAGACCGCCAATTGGTGTGTGATGCGTTTCATTATTCAATGGCTCGTCAGGGCTATCCAACAGGTGTTATGGTTCATTCGGACCAAGGCAGTCAGTACTGTAGTCGTGATTTTAGAGCACTCTTGCTGACAAATGATTGTATTCAAAGTATGTCTAGACGAGGAAACTGTTGGGATAATGCCGTGACTGAAAGCTTCTTTCATACATTGAAAGGCCAAGTGGTGCATGGCAGTGTGTTTGTCACTCGAAAAGAGGCGAATGCGGTCTTGTTTGACTATATTGAGATTTATTACAATCGGGTCAGAAGGCATTCTGCAAACGGTTGGTTAAGTCCAGAAGCCTTTGAACAGAAATATATTAAAAGTTTAGAGGGATCGATTGTCCACGATACTGTCTAGGATCACATTTCCTAATCTGTCTACAATTTTGAAACTTGAGACACTTTTGAAGTTTTCATAAGGTTCATCCAGTTTAATTATTATTGGTGTTTGGGATCCATTCCCAGAGTTAACAGAACTTTTTAAAGTAAATTCATCATTCGAAGTTAAAACCAAAATTTCAATATCTCGATTAGGTGAAGATAAAACTTCTACAATACCCTGTTCATTTGAATTACGTTCAAATGACTTTTGACTTCCTTTAGGACGAGAGGTTACTGGGAAATTTATCAGGATTTTCTCTTTACTATCTATAATTTTAAATAAAGTTGTCACTATCCCTTTTGAAGTAGTGGTAACTTTTTTCTGTTGATATTCTTCTATACTTTTTGGTAAAGGTACTTTTACAGGGTCTTTTCTAGAAGAAACTATTGAAGAATTAATAGTTTTAACAACAATATAATCTTTGGTATTAGGTGGTTGAGCTAGAATTTCTACAGTTCGATTCGGTGAAGCATGAAAGATAAATAGACCGTCTTGATCTGTCTTATTGATGTTCTCTCTAGATGAACCTTTATAGCGTGATTTTACTTTTAAATTGATGACATACTTCCCTGATGCATCATAAAGTTTGGATGTAATAGTGACTAACTGACTCATTATTCAGTATCCTCTTTAGTGTATACCTCATCCTCAATTTCCTCGTTTTCTAGGTCCTCCAATAACTCATCAATATCCTCACTATTTAATTCTTGACGTAGATATGTTTGACAAGAATTAAACCCAAAAGCTATAAAATCTGTTTTTTGAGAGGTATAAAACCGTAGAGTACTTATTTGATTTACTTCATTTAGCAGGGATTTTTTGCTTTTAATTAATGTTCCCTCCTTCTTATCAACAATGAAAATTTCTTTTTCTCCTTTACAGGCAGAATTCCATTGATAATTAATTCGATTACTAAACAAAGTTTCCATTTTTGGTAGACTTATTTTTTGTTCAATAATATTTTGACCTTCTTTAAATATATGCTGACCCGCTTTACACTCAAACTTCCCACCTGTTACTCCAAATACACCTTGTCCATTAATCTTTAACTGAGAACCACCAGCAGTAAGCACAATTTCTTTAGGGCTTATAATTTCAATTCGTTCTTCAGTCGAAATAATTTTTATTTTTTGACGAGCAATTGTTTCTATTGCGTCATCTTGTGCCTGGAGTTCGACCTTCCCCTTTGCCGCAATGGCTTTTAATCCTTGTTGGGCTGCAAATAAACTGATCTTGTCCTGAGAGTGAGCAATCAAAGATTTCTGTGTGGAAAAATTAATATTATCTGCAGCACTGTGGTTAATCTGCTGATCAGCTGAAAGATACAGATCTTCATTAGTTGAGAGTGCAATTGAATTCGGTGCACACAGCAGCATTAAAGCCTGTTTAAAGGTTTCAGCCTTGCTTTGATCTTGCTGTTCAATCTGATCCAGAAATTTTTTCAGATGATCTAACCCTTCTAAGGGATCTGTTTGCTGATTTTTGGCAATCTCACTTAAGGCTTTACTATGATTCAAACTAGATTCAAGCTGGCTTTTCGCAGGACTGGCATTTAAGTGATTGGCATTGGCATTTTCTTGTTTATAGGTAGAGAGAAGCAAGCCAGCTCCCGCTCTAAGTGCTCCCCATTGATCTGTTCTTAACTCAAAGCCCTCACCACGCCCGTCGCTAGCCTCATCTTCTTTTGGATGACTTAGATTTCCTAAATTTAGCTGACTGGCCCCATGACTACTTTGCAGCTGTGCACTAATCTGTCCAGTTGTATCATCGAAGCGAAGCTGGTTAAAACCTTCACCCTCCACCTCTTGAGAACGGATACCACTTAGTTTTTTAGTGAATGGCAACTGCCCCTTCTTATCAAACATAGTTTGATAACGTTCAGCTTCATGAATACGTCCAACAATAAAGGGACGATCAATATCCCCTTCGAAGAAATCAATCACCACAATTTCCCCGATACGCGGATGGAATCGGGCGCCATAACCTTCGCCTGCCCATGGCGTTAGCACATCTACCCAGACCGAATCAGTGTCATTATCATTGGCGCCAGCACCACCATCATGCTGATGATCTTCACTACGGGTAAACAAAAAACGAACCTTCACGCGTCCCCATTCATCGACATAAATAGTCTCACCTTCAGGCCCTACCACTTTCGCCCGTTGTGGATAGGCCATTGGCCGATGTTGTAGTGGATGATATTCAGGTATCACCAGAATATCTCGACGAATTAAATACAGCTCATTGCCTTGTCTCTCGTCATCCAGAACTTTCCAGCGACTGGACAGCATGAGCTGATCCACCTGTAGCAAAATGTCTTTTGGTAAATTATTCTGGTTATAGAAGTGTTTGCCCAAAATTAAAAATTCACGCTCATTGCACGGATGTTGATCAATTTCGGGATGATCATGCAGCTCAAACCAGTAACCCACTTGGGCATCACGAACACTACTGCTGGCCTTAAAATATTTGGACTGCATGGCATGAAAGTGACTAAGTTGCTGACTGAGTTGATCCAGTTGAGCTGGACTGGATGATGTAGCCTGATCTTCTCTATTTAGGTCACTGGTCCAAGCTGGGCTAATGTTCCAGACATCTTCCAGACTTAAACTGGTATGATCCTGAACACTGCTCTGCTGAATATTCACTAACTGCTGGTTTTGTTCCTGCTCCAGATCTATAGCTTGCCAGCGTTGCAATGCAACACTGTTTGGTACAAGTTGTCGCTCAGCAATTAGGCTGGTGATAGTATCGAATTGCTCAGTTGCATGACTGCGATGAAAGCGGATGGAACGGCGCTTTAAGGCTTGAAAATATTGCTGCTCATCAACAAGACGCAGGACTTGTGGTTGAATGTTTTGGGCGGATATTGAAACGATTAATTCCTTTTCATCAATCAGCCAGTTAATGCCCTCACTACGCCATAAGCGGGTCAGAAAGTCATAATCACTTTCATTGGACTGTATAACCAATGGCCGTACATCATATTCACGATTTAGTCCGGAAAGATCCAAACTTAAACTTTTCGCAAATAAGCCACTTCGCTTTTGCCATTCGGCAAACAGAATTTCACTAATCGCTTTGACACTTTTATTCAAAAACACACGACTATTACGGCGTTTATGCCAAAGTGAAGTCGCATCTTCGAGAGTCAGCTGATAGACACTTAAAGCACCATCGCTATGCCCCTGTTTAGCTGCGGTAATGATACCTGTAGTCCGGAAAAGCTCACCTTGATCAGTGACCTGATCAACAGCAACCTGACAGCCAATAAACTGTTTTAAGGCAATATAAGGATGGGTGGATAGACAAAGTAATTCAGCATGTAGCCCCTCATTGATCCAGTGCCTGCCTTCAATACGCTGAATCAGAACCTGAGAATTTAAAATTTCATTGGAAAATCGGAGATGAAGTGCACGCTTCTGTGAGCTTAGACCCAAGCCCTCAAGCACCGTATAAATACTCTGTAGCATTTTATAATTATTATTTGAGGTTATTTTTATCGCACTGATTTTAGGGAATAAGCTTAGAACAATCCATCTTGGTATTTATTTCACATGAATTAACCACAAATAGCCTTATCCTGACCTTATATTCTCTATGCTTATGAAATAGAAGATGTATTCTGTTTCAACCTTTTCGATTTTTCTGATTATTTGCTGATTCACTTACTGCTACACTGAAAGCCGAATACTTTATATCTCCTACATCATCCTCGATTACAGGATAAGCCAGAGGCCAAGGATATGCTTGAATTACATTCCAAACTTCCCAATCTGGGCGTCACCATTTTTAGCACCATGTCGGCCTTGGCACAAAAACTCGGGGCAATTAACCTGTCACAAGGTTTTCCGGATTTTCCTGCTCCACCGCAATTGATTGAAGCCCTCAGTCGGGCGGCTGAAAATGGTTTTAACCAATATGCACCGGGTGATGGTTTACTAGTATTACGTGGGCTGGTCGCTGATCTTTATCAGCATCGTGACCAGCTCACTTTAGATCCGGTAGAGGAAATCACCATTACCCCTGGCGCAACGATTGCAATCTTCTGTGCAATTCAGGCAACGGTACGGGCGGGTGAAGAAGTCATTATTTTTGATCCCAGTTATGATAGTTATGCGCCAAGCGTGAAGCTGGTCGGTGCCAAACCGGTACATATCGCTCTGGAATATCCTGGTTTTTCTGTGGACTGGAATAAGGTCAAAGATGCAATCAATGACCGTACCCGCATGATTGTAGTGAATACACCGCATAACCCCACCGGAACGGTATGGACAGAGCAAGACTGGCAACAGCTGATTGAACTGATTCGTGATCGCAATATTGTAGTTCTGTCCGATGAAGTTTATGAACATCTGGTATTTGATGAAATTCGTCATCATTCCGCAGCATCATTTCCGGAACTCCGTGAACGCAGTTTTGTGATTGGTTCTTTTGGTAAAACCTTTCATGTGACCGGCTGGAAAACTGGTTTCTGTGTTGCACCGCCAGCTTTAATGCAGATGTTCAGACAGATTTACCAGTTTGTCAGCTTCTGTGGCGTAACCCCAATTCAGGTGGCTCTGACCGAATATATGCAGCTGCATTCTGAACATATTCATGAGCTGTCCGGTTTTTATCAGGCCAAACGGGATTTGTTTAATCATGCACTTACAGATTCCCGTTTTCACTGGACGCCGTCACAAGGCACCTATTTCCAGAATCTGGATTACAGTGAAATTCGTCCTGATCTGGATGCACTGTCTATGTGCCATTATCTGGCGGAACAACACGGTGTTGTGGCGATTCCGGTATCAGCGTTTTATCAGGAACCGCCTAAAGATTTACACTTATTACGCTTCTGCTTCGCCAAAAAGGATGAAACCTTAATAGAAGCAGCACATATTCTTTCCAAAGTTTAAAAAAAATAGACTTATTGGTTACTGAAAAGCTAAGGCGTTCTTGATGCGGATCAAGGATAATTTAGTCCTGATAAATATATGAAAAATCAAGAACAGGATGTCATATGGCACAGCAAGCATTGGTTCACCAGCAGAATTTATGGAAAACATTTTTTATTTTCCTGTTACCGCTGGTCGTTACCAACATCCTGCAAAGCCTGTCCGGTACGATTAATACTGTTTTTGTGGGGCAAATGCTCGGCGTGCAAGCGATTGCTGCAGTTGCAGTATTTTTCCCGATTCTGTTCTGTCTGATGGCTTTTGTGATTGGTCTCTCTGCAGGTTCTACGGTTCTGGTAGGACAGGCTTGGGGTGCCAGAAACCTGGAAAAAGTGCGCTGTGTAGTTGGCTCTACCCTGTTTATGACGCTGATTGGTGGCAGCCTGATTGCCCTATTGGGTGTATTTTTTGCTGAAAATATCCTGCAATTATTAGGTACAGATCCGGATGTGATGCACCTTTCTTTGCCTTATGTGCAATGGATGTTGGCTGGTAGCCCACTGATTTTTATTTATATTATTTATACTTCAATTTTACGTGGTGTCGGAGATAGCACTACGCCACTGTTTGCCTCTGCCTTAACGATTGGTGTGGGCTTGGTAGTAACACCAGTCTTGATCGCCGGTTATTTCGGTTTTCCTAAGATGGGGATCATCTCTCCAGCAATTGCAACCATTCTGGGGAACTTGGCTGTTCTGTTATTTCTCATTCTCTATTTAAATTATAAGCGTCATCCTCTAAGACCAGACTGGGCGTTGATCAAAGATATTCGTCATCAGCCCCAGCTCAGCAAGATTATCCTGCGCTTAGGTATTCCGACCGGAGTTCAAATGGTCACAACTTCAGTCGCTGGTCTGGTCATTGTGGGTCTAGTCAACCGTTATGGTGCAGAAGCAACAGCAGCCTATGGTGCCGTGAATCAGGTGCTGAATTATATTCAGTTCCCTGCTCTTTCTATTGCCATTGCAGCTTCCGTCTTTGGGGCACAGGCCATTGGTGCTGGTAAAAATGATTTGCTCAATAAAGTGACTCGAACTGCTTTAAGTATGAATATCTTGTTCACAGGTAGTCTGGTAATTCTGGCTTATCTGTTTTCTAAATATCTCATGGCACTATTTATCACTGACCCACAGGTCGTGGTATTGGGTCAGCAACTTCTCTTCATTGTCCTATGGTCGATTTTGTTCTTTGGTGCTAGTGCAATTTTCGCTTCGATCATGCGGGCCAGTGGCACAGTAACAATCCCTATGTTGATCAATATCATTGCCATTATTGGAATTGAAGTACCAGCTGCCTATATGTTCAGCCGCTGGTGGGGTTTACAAGGGATCTGGTATGGCTATGCCCTTGCCTTTGTCTGTCTTTGTATTATGCAAGGCTTGTATTACCAGTTTATCTGGAAGAAAAAGACCATCGAGGCACTGGTTTAATCTTCCGGCCTGAACTACTGGATAAACCTTAGTAAACCACCTCTAAAGAGCGTATTTCCTGCTTAATCCATATTTTTTATATGGATTCATTTTTATTATATTTTTCAGGCATGAAGATCCTTGTTATAAGCAGTGTATTGTATAAAAACACAAGGTCTTCTCATGGCTAAACGACAAATTAAACTGGGTGCTTTTATTCCAACGACTTCGCAACATGCGGCAGGTTGGCGCCATCCTGAATCTCGTCCTCAGGATCATTTAAGCATTGATTATGCGATTGAATTAGCAAAAACTGCTGAACGCGGCCTGTTTGATGCCTATTTCCTTGCAGATGGTCTGGCAGTCAACTGGAGTCATGGCGCTTCCAAACATAATAAGAATGTCGGTTATAGCGATAAAGTTGTGGGCTTTGAACCCGTCACCTTATTCGCAGCGATTTCAGCCGTCACCCAAAATATTGGTTTTATTGCAACTGCTTCTACCACCTATGAAGAACCGTATCTGTTGGCACGAAAATATGCCTCTTTAGACCATATCAGTAAGGGTCGTGCCGCTTGGAATGTCGTCACCACTATATCTGCTGAAACCGCGCGGAACTTTGGTTTCAGTGCACATCCGGATGCCAAAGTCCGTTATGAGCGCGCGGATGAATTTATTGAAGTTGTACAGAAGCTCTGGGATTCCTGGGAAGATGATGCATTCCTCTATGACAAAGAAAGCGGTCATTTCTTTGATGCATCTAAACAGCATGAACCTCTGCATAGCGGCAAATATTTTAATGTCCAGGGTGCACTCAATGTCCCTCGTCCACCACAAGGCTACCCCGTCATTGTTCAGGCAGGCCAGTCTGAAGATGGTCGTGAACTGGCCGCCAAATATGCCGAAGTGATTTTTACCGCCCAACAAAACCTGTCTGATGCCCAAGCCTTCTATCGTGATGTTAAAGGTCGTCTGGTTAAATACGGTCGTCATCCGGATGATCTAAAAGTAATGCCGGGGGTTTCTGTCTTTGTAGCTAAAACAGAACAGGAAGCCAAAGAAAAATATGAATTACTGAATCGTCTGATTCATCCAGATGTCGGTTTAGGCTTACTGTCTGGTCTGGCAGGTGATATTGATCTTTCAAACTATGATTTGGACGCCCCATTTCCTCTCAAAGATATTGAGATCAAGTCTAGCCGTCAGCAAATGATGTTCGAGATTGCAGCGAAGCATCACTTTAGCATTCGCCAGCTATATGAATATATTGCCTCTGCTCGCGGTCACTGGACGCTGATCGGGACACCTGAACAGGTAGTCGACCAGCTACAGGAATGGTTCGAAAATGAAGCGGCTGATGGTTTTAATGTCTTGCCACCAACGACACCTGCCGGTCTGAATGATTTTGTCGATTTCATCGTACCCGAGCTACAACGCCGTGGCCTGTTCCGGACCGAATATGAAGGCACAACTCTACGTGAAAACTTAGGATTGAAACGTCCAGAAAATCAGTATGTGATTGCGCAACAAAATACTGCGGTTGCCTCTTAAAACAGCCATTATAAAAAATGCCCGATAGGGCATTTTTTATTTCTTTAAGTTAAGCACTGGGGTAATTGGGGCTAGTGGAAATGACAAATATGGGCGAAGTTGTGTCGCTGTTGATTTCTGTATAACTTGAAATGAATGAAGCTCCTAGTCTACCAGCAAAACTGACCAAAGCTTGTGAGTAGCGGCTGATCCTTTATAGTTGAAAAATTTAATACTTTTAGAATTTCTCTTTTCAACTGCTGTAGTCGCGTATTCTGGCGCTTGCGTGGGTAAGATAAGGGCACTTTTAAAACCTGTTCGATTCGTCCAGGATTAGCCTGCATCACGGCTACTGAATTGCTCAGCAATAAGGCCTCAGCAATATCTTGGGTCGCTAAAATCACGGTAATTTTTTTGGCTTTCCAGATTCGTTGTAATTCTTCATGCAGATGATGACGCATTAGCGCGTCCAGCCCAGCAAAAGGATCATCTAATAATAAAGTATCCGGTTGAGTAACCAGGCTTTTGGCAATTGCCACTTTCAGATTCATGCCAGCAGACAAGTGTGATGGATAAGCATCCTTAAACGGCGTCAGTTGCAGCAATTCCAACTGTTCCTGAATTCTTCGGTTTTCCTCTTCTCTGCTTAAAGAGATTTGATGTAAGGCCATGCGGATATTTTCCGTCACACTGAGCCAGTTAAACAGTCGATGATCCTGATAGACAATACTGAGATTTGGAAGATGTTCAGCTGGCTGTTTTCCCTGAATCAGAATCTGTCCCTGTTGATGCTGCTCCAAGCCCATCAGTAAACGTAACAATGTGGATTTACCGCATCCAGCATGCCCTACCACACTGACAAAATCACCTGCATGAATATCCAGATTAATATCTTCGAGGATCTGAGCCTGCTGATCTGGTGCTGTGCTATAACTTTTATGCAAATTTTGAATTGTGATTCTACATTGAGAGTGCTCCGTCATTTTTTCTCACCTTTTGCTGCAATACATATTTAATCATTGTTCTAGATTGGTTCTATCCTATTCACGATCTTGGATAAATTTCTGTCTCTTTTGAATCTGCCGAAAATAGGACTCTTTTGACTATAAAAGAGTTTGGGGTAAGGAGTTATCTTGATTTTTTATTTGGTTATCAAAAGCATGTATAAGTTTTAATAGTTAGACATAAACTCATAAATTTCAATATTTTAAAATTTTATTCTTCTATATAACATTATTTAAAATATTCCGCATAACTAAATCGCAACAATGCTTAGGGTAATAAAAAAACCCGCGAATGCGGGTATTCAATTGGCTCAGCTTACCAGGCCAATTTATACTGTTCCAGCTCATGCGGCACAAGCTCGACCTGATCCTGGAAATCAAGCAAGATGTCATTTTTAATGGCCGCCAGACGGTAATCTTCACGCTTACGTGGACGTTCAAGATCCACTTTCACAATACGTTTGATTCGTCCCGGATGTGGCTGCATTACCACTACCCGATCACCTAACAATACTGCTTCCTCTACATCATGAGTGACCAGAATAGAGGTGATCTTTTCTGACTGCCAGATCCGCTGTAATTCCTGCTGCAGATTGGCACGGGTCAAGGCATCCAAGGCACCAAAAGGTTCATCCAGTAATAAAATTTGTGGACGATTCACCAGACTACGTGCAATTGCCACACGCTGGCTCATTCCTCCAGACAGCTGACTTGGATAGGCAGTTTTAAACTGGCTCAATTGCACCAGCTCCAGATGATAATCAATCAGTTCCTGCTTTTCGGCTTTGCTCAGACCTGATTTGTCCAGCGCTAAAGCTACATTCTGCTCGACACTCAGCCAGGGAAACAAACGGTGATCCTGAAACACAATACCGCGATCCAGACTGGTGCCCTGAATCGGTTTGCCATCAATCAAAATGCTGCCTTGAAACTCGGCATCAAGGCCCACCAAAAGCCGCAATAAGGTTGATTTGCCACAGCCACTATTACCGACAATACTGATGAACTCGCCTGGCTGGATATTCAGATTAATCTGGTCTAAAACCTGTAACTCTTCCCCATCTTTAGGGAAGTACTTGTCGAGTTTCTGGATCTCGACATGACCCTTAATATTCACCTGTTGATTCATGTTGTTATCTCACATCTTTTATTTATTGGCCGCCTGACGCCAGCGTAAGTTATAGTTTTCAAAGAATTGTGCTGCCTTGGAAAATAACAGCCCGACAATCGCAATAATGGCCATGCCATATAGCACCACTTCCATCTGGAACAGGTTCTGTCCGTCCATGATTGGATTGACCACGCCAACCGAGGACACAAAGAAATACTCCGCGCCAACAGTCGCCACCCATGAAAACACCAGCGCAATATTCAAACCGGCAAAAATACTTGGGGCTGCTGCGGGTAAAATCACTTTAAAAAAAGTACGTACCGGACTGAGCTGGAAAATCTGCGCCACTTCCTTAATTTTGACCGGCACATTCTTGACCCCGTCATAGGTATTAAAGAACACCGGATAGAACACGACTAAAGCAATAAAAATCACTTTTGAAACTTCACCATGTCCAAACCACATGATCATCAGTGGAATCCAGGCAAATACAGCCACGTGTTTAATAGCATTCAGCGTTGGAGAAAAGATTCGATCCAGCCAGATGTTTAGACCCAGGGCCAAACCCAGCACTGCACCCATCACTCCACCGGTAATAAACCCTGCCGTATTACGCAGTAGGCTGGCGATAATATTTTCTGTCACCTCGCCTGCCTGCCAGCTTTCTACAAAGGCCTGCCATACAGCAGCTGGCGGTGACAGCAAAGCAGGATCAACCCATTGTTTTGCGGTTACGATCAACCAGGCAACCAACAGAACCAGAGGAATGACCCAGCCGCGATAATCTATTTTTTTCATGATGTTCTCTCTATCTAGCCTGATCCCAACCACGGAACTGTTTTTGTATGAGGCGGATAATGACGTCAAAGCCAAATCCCACCAGTCCAATCACTACTACAGTTGCCATCACCACATCGAGCTGGAAAATCTGACGGCCATAGACCATCACATAGCCAATCCCTTCACTTGAAGCCAGCAGTTCTACTGCAACCAGAGCGCCCCATGAACTTGCCAGAGATAAACGCAGACCACCGATAAAACTGATAAAAGCACCCGGCAGAACCACATTTTTAAATCTGGACCAGGTGCTCAGTTGATAAACTTCCGCGACTTCGGTCAATTGCTGTGGAATATTGCGTACCCCTTTAAATACATTGATCGTCATCGGCACCAGCGCGGCTTTAGCGATCAGAATAATCTTAAGGGCTTCATCAATTCCGACCAGTAAAATTAACAGTGGAATCCAGCCGATCACGGGTACCAGATTAATGGCTTTAAACGTAGGCCAGATATAGGCCTCTGCTCGACGTGATAGTCCCATGGTCAGACCTAGGACCAATGCCAGTACAATGCCGGCACTGAACCCGTAGCCAATCCGGCTCAGACTGACACTCAGATTGCTCCACAGTTCGCCGGTTTGATACAGATCTTTCAGGGCGACCCAGACCAGTTCAGGTGCAGGCAGCAATAAAGGGTTCACCCAGTTCCGTTCTACCGACACATGCCACAGATAGAACAGCGCGATGGGGAAAATGACTCCAATTCCCCATATGAACACCTGATTCTGTTTAAAAAAATTCAGAATACTTTTTCGATTCAATCTGGATGCAGCATTGTCCTGTGTCGGTGTCTTGGCTGTTTCAAGCTCGATTTCCTGTAACATCACTCAACCTCCTCAAGGGCATGATGGTTATTGCCCATTGGCATTGAGAGGTTTCCAATAATTCTGTAAATTCAGCGTTTTTACAGCATTATTGACATACTTTGGTTCGATCCATGAATCTACATTGAATTGACCACGAATGAGCTTAAGCTCCTGACCTGCTTTAAGTTTTTGCTTAATCAGACTAACGTTGTATGCATCAAAAATTGGCGCACTATTACGTTTTAAATCCACACCAGTATGTAGTCTGCTAATAACAGAGAAAGGAAGACCTGATTTTGCCCATTGCTTGAATAGCTGATCTTTATTGACAGGATTACTTTCCCAGGCTGCCTGTTTAACTAAGACATTCACGATACGCTGTACCACTTCAGGATATTTCTGTTCAAACTTCGAGTTCACTACAACATAACCTGAAGTTTTATAAACATCTGGTTCATTCTTAGTGGTATAAATGACTTTAGCAATGCCACGATCTACAATGGATAAAATCGGTCCCGCACTCCAGATGGCATCAATATCACCACTGGCAAGTGCTGAATAAGCAACTGGCCCATCCATATTCACAAACCGGAAATCTTTTTCGGTATATCCGTATTTTTTAAGGACATTAATAATCGATAAATGGATATTGGTTCCTTTAAAGAAGCCGATACGTTTACCTTTCAAATCTGCTAATGATTTTGCATTGGAATCTGCAGCAACGGCTAGATAAGTATCTGTTTTAGTACTCGCCACTAAAATAGCTTTGGTATCAAGCCCACTCGACCTACCAATCAGCCCAGGCAAATCCCCAATCCATGTAATATCTACCAAACCATTGGCATAGGATTCATTAATTGCAGGACCCGCACCTTTAAAGTTATTCCATTGCACTTTAATGCCATCTTTCTGGAATTCTTTTTCAAATAAACCCAGTGTCTGTGCCGTTGCATAGTAATTGCCATAACCTACAGGACGGTTACCAGTTCCTACCATTGGAGAGGCAAAACGAATAACATTAGGTTTAGCTTCTGCTGCAAAAGATTGAACAGCAGGCACCAGTGTTGCTGTGAAGAGAAGGCCAGCAAATAATACTTTTGACCATTTAAACATGTGAAAATTCCTCAAAATATAAAATTAGAATCCGTACTGGAATTGTGCGACCAGTTCGTTATAGCTCTTGTTTGTAATGTCATTGTTGACATGGTTCAGGTTGATCTGAAACTTGGTGGTTTCCGCAAAAAATGCATTCAGGCCCAGACTGTGAATATCAACCGTTTGATCGGCTAAATTCTTGTCACGATCAATGGTGTCGTAGCGATAGAAGGCCTGGTAAGACTTTGGCCACCAGTCGTCATAACGGCCCTGATTACGGAAGCCTTTGACAAACTGCTCACCAAAGTTCCAGAACAAGGTACCTGTGTGCGACTCACTTTCACGCTTATAGGTCTGTGCAGTTTGTGAAATATAGGTGTCATCTTCACCTTGCACATATTCATAGGTCATACCGAATGGATGATGGTTATAGTAAATATCAAAGCCTTTACGCAGCACATCGCCTTTACCAGCAAAGGCTGCGCTGGTACCATCAATTTCCAAATAGATTGCTCTTGCCTTGATACCAGGACAGACCAAAACTCAGTTCACGCAGCCATGAGTTATATTCCGCAGGCAAGGTATAACGCAGACGTCCAATAAAGTTTTTGTCATCATTGTCATCCGATTTATTGGCACCATTACCATTCACCAGACCAAAGGCATAGCTGATCATTGGCGAGCGATAGTTATAACCATAGTCCACGGTTGGTAAGGCATCTCCACGCACAATCAGACCGACTTCACGCAATGCCAGTCCATAACCTAGTCCCGGCAAACTAAATAAGGCATTGTTAATGGTAGGTTTCAGGTCTTCAGTGGCCTGAACTTCCTGGCCAAATGGCAATAGTTGCTGACCTAAAGTGACGCTCAAGCGTCCCGTGTCGGCACTTAAGGTTGGTAATACGTGATAAGTCAGCTGTGCATCCAATAAGTTCAGATAACTGTTATTGGTTCCTGTCTGTGGAGAAGTACCAAAACGCAGGTTGAAATCCAGGTTTTTGCCTTCTTCATAGTCTTTATACAGGTTGCCAATAAAACCAATTTGGACTGCACCTAAATCAAACGAAGAGTGGCGGTCTTGAACTGCCATCCCGGTATTGGTACCCGTAGGTGGAGTGCGCTGTGCTTCATCGATATAAGAGGCTTTGGCTTGTACCACCCCGTTAATCAATAACTGACGTGTTGATAATGCCGTTTTGGTATCGCGGTCACGTTGTACCTGATATTTATAGTTTTCCAGATCGCTTTGCAGACCTTGCAACTCGGCACGTGTCACAAAGCTTTGGTCATCATCAGATTCAGTTTCTGCATCAGCAGATAGTTCAGCCTCATCAGCAGTAGTGGCTTCTGTAACGGCTTCGTTCTGATTCTGAATCTGCGCTAACTGGGTTTTTAATTGTTTTAATGACTGCTCGAGTTGACTGACCTGTTGTTGTAACTGACCTACCTCCGCATCTGCATGCGTTAAGCCAATACTCGCGCTTAGCAGAGTCAGTACCGTTGCCCCTTGTTTAAAATATTGCTTCATACAATCGACACACCTACAGTTTTGCCAGTGAAACATCAGTCGATTTGATCAGCACAATCACCTGACTTCCTACCTGCAAATCCAGCTCTTCTACAGAACGTGTCGTAATTACCGAAGTGAAAATACCTGAAGCAGTCACCACATCGACTTCAGAAACCACATCACCTTTTATAATTTCCTGAATAGTACCTTTTAACTGGTTACGCACATTAATAGATTGAATTGTCATTATTAATTCCTGTTGTTTTGGTTGGAATTAATATGCATGATTTTTAATATGCCGAAAAATAATATAAATAGATTTTGATATATTATTTTATAAAATCTAAAAATATTATTTTAAATCCAGTTAATCTGATAATTTAAATATTCTTTGTTTTTAATCACGATATTTTCATATTGCCAATCCAGAATATTTTGACTTGCCAGATTCTTTATCTCTTTATTAATGGTTTGGCGTGAGGCAGAGAGTAAATCTGCTAAATCATGCTGGGAGATCTTGAGTTTAATTTCAGTTCCCAGAGGATGAGAACGACCATACTGAATCGAAAGATCATGCAAAACCTTACATACTTTTTGATGTAAATTAGCGACTTGCAGGAATTTGACCTGCTGGATCAGATATTGCATCCGATGGCTGAGAATATTTAAAGCATCCTGCTTTAAGTGATTGTTATCATTTATTTCTTCTATAAATATATGCTGTGGAATTTGCAGGACTTTAACCTGATTAAAAGCATAATAATCATAATCAATCACTTGTGTATTGAGGCACGGAAGCAGGTTAATCAGATGCTTTTCCGAGAAATAATTAAAGGCATGAAAACGACCCGACGGGCTTAAATATCCAATCTGTATAATCCCATCAAGTAATATATATAAAGCAGTATGGCAGTTTTCTTTATTTAAAATTAAATCGCCTTTTTGATATTTTCGAATCGTTGAACATTTTAAAATATAATCCAGTTTATCCTCAGAGATATTTTTAAATATATTTTTTAATATGTCGTAATTTACATTATTTTTTGCAGTATGAATTTGCATAAAATGATCCACCCTATATTTTATTTAAATATTAGATGGATCATTAATGACTGGCGAATCATTTATTCTTGATTATTTAGCTATTTATATGCAAAGTTTCCAATTGAATAAGAATTACTTATGAAACTTTTTCATAAATACCGTCTTCACTGTTATAGCGGAAATTGCTGATATCCTGCTTGACATCTTTACGCAGTTCACGGCTTGGACGGCCATCCACACCTACTGGCACATCACCCTCTAAAGTCACACGGCGTACTACACGGTGCTGGTCACCATAATCATTAATCGCACGGTGTTGTGTCGCACGGTTATCCCAGATTGCCACATCACCTGCACTCCAGCGCCAGCTGACAATATTTTCCAGCTTCTCCACATAACTTTGGAACAGGTCGAATAAACGGCGTGATTCACTTGAACTATAACCGACAAAGCTCTTAAAGAAATGGCCCAATAACAAGGTTTTTTCACCTGTTTCAGGATGAACACGTACCAACGGATGTTCAGTTTCATATTCAGTTGAGTTGAAGTAGTTTTTATATTTTTCCAAAGCTTCTTTTGGAACACTGACTTTTGCAGCATAGTCAAAGTTGTTGCTGTGAATCGCACGCAAGCTATCCGCCAGTGTTTTCAGTTCTTCAGGTAAATCATTGTAGGCAGCGGTTGTATTTGCCCATACGGTATTGCCACCTACTGCAGGTGCAACCACGCTACGCAGGATAGAAGCTTTTGGATAAGCATCAATAAAACTGATGTCCGTATGCCAGCTGTCTGCACGTGCACCGCGTGAATCAATTTCCAGAATATGTGCAGAGCCATCTTTTACCGGTACAGTCGGGTGATTCAACGGCGTGCCTAAACGCGCTGCAAAGGCTTCTTGGGCGACATCATCCAGATGTTGCTGATCTTTAAAGAAGATCGCTTTATGCTGCAATAATGCCTGATTGATTTCATTCACCACTTCATCAGCCAAATCCGCTGACAGTTTTACGCCCTGGATTTCAGCGCCAATACGGCCACCAATTGGTTGTACCTGGATGTGTTTATATTCATAAGTCATGATTATTTCCTCTATCTATAATTATGTCGACCTTCGGTCTGTGAAATCATCATGCCGAATCGGCTTATCTAACGCTGTCAATTTATTGACATTCTTATGCACCATTTTTGATTTATAAAATACTTTAGCTGCTTAAGTTTTCGGGCATAAAAAAACCCGCTTACGCGGGCTTTGATCAGAGTGTTTTAAGCTGACTTTTTCTTCTGCTTGCCGAGGCGGGTAGCTAAAGCCGTGACTTTCTGATAGCCAGTTGGCATGAGGCGCTGAATTAAATCAATCGCTTTGGCATCATTCCCAATCAGCAGACGGCGTTTGTCTTTTTGTACCGCATCCAGTATTTGACGGGCTGCTTCTTCTGGTGGGCAACGCAGCAGCTTATTAAAATTCTGTGCAGATTTTTCCGGATGCATTCCCAGACTACGGATACTGTCATTCATTTTCGCTGCAATGGCGATATTGGTGCGGATTCCGCCTGGGTGTACACAGAGTGCGCTTACGCCGCAGTTTTCCATATCCAGTTCCTGACGCAAGGATTCGGTAAAACCACGCACAGCGAATTTAGTGGCATTATAAGCAGACTGAGTTGGCTGGGCAGTTAAACCGAACAGGCTGGAAATATTGATGACATGACCATCACCGGTTTTCTTGATTAAAGGCAGGAATTCTTTGGTACCATAGACCACGCCCCAGAAGTTAATGCCTACGATCCATTCCAGCTCTTCATAGCTGGCGCCTTCTACGGTAGAACCGAGTGCCACGCCAGCATTATTAAAGATCATATTCACGCTGCCATGATCTTTCTCGACCTCAGCGGCCCAAGCGTGCATTTCTTCCAGATTAGCCACATTGACCTTTTTGGTTGTGACACGAACATCAGTACCTTTCAGCAGCTCAACGGTTTTAGCCAGACCCTGTTCATTCACATCGCTTAAAGCTAAATGACAGCCCTGCTTCGCTAAAAGCACCGCAAGTTGCTGGCCGATACCTGAACCTGCACCTGTGATGGCCGCGACTTTATTATTAAAATTTTTCATTGAATTTCCTTGATTAAAACACTGCCCTTCCATGACAGCCTGTTTTTCTGTCGCATAGGGATACAGCACACCGTTTCAATATAGTTTTGACAATCCATATTGTCAATAATTCCAGCATGTCTCTACGGGCCAATTTTCAGGTTTGAATTTCAGCATAGGTCAAAGCCGGATTTATTGATAAGATACTTAAAATCTCAAGCACATGAGTCTATGGTCTTTATGACGGATGCAGTAAATTCAGGACAAAAACTAGCAAGTAAAAGTAAAGAACGCCAGTTTAAAGGACTTTCTATGGCTGAGCGTCAGCAGGCACGTCGTGAAAAGCTGATTGAGGCCGGGATCGAGGCTTATGGTCGTCATGGTTTCTTTTCAGTCACAGTAAAGGATATCTGTAACGAAGCCAAACTGACTGAACGTTATTTTTATGAATCCTTTAAGAAAAGCGAACATCTGTTCCAGACTATTTTCCTCAAGCTGATTGACCAGTTACAGCAAAATGTCATGCAGGCGATGATGCAGGCTTCTTCTGATCCAAAGAAAATGATCGAAGCCGGTCTGACTGCCTTGCTGACGACCTTGCGTGACAATCCACGTATGGCACGGATCATTTATATCGATGCCATGCTGGTGCAGGAACTGCATAATCAGGCCACCATTCATGAAACCATGTCACGTTTCGACCGCATGATTCACGCCTTTGTCATGTTGATGATGCCGCAGTTAAATCGCAGTGAGCAGGAAATTTCACTGGTGTCGACCGGTTTAAATGGTTATGTCACCCAAATTGCCATTCGTTGGGTGATGAGCGGTTTTAAGCATTCGCTTGAGGAAGTTTTATCGTCTTGTAGTGTGGTTTTTTTGGCGCTGCTCGAGTCATTTTCAGAGAAAAAATAGCTGTTAAATCCTGTGCTTAATAGGCTTTTCTGCATTTACCAGTCAGTTGAATATTTATGCTGTACTGCGGAAATGAGTAAAATTAATTTATGATTTTTTAACAAGTTTCTGCGCTATATTTGTCACAAATCTTTTCGAATTTCAGCAGTTTTTCCCTTTCTGCAATGATACTGTCATAATTAGTCTTTGTAATAAGCCTGTCATAAATATAAAACGGTTCACCGTTTACATGAAATAGGGTATTGCGTTGTGAAAGATGACTACATATTAATCGTCGATGACGAGCTCCCGATTCGGGAAATGATCCATACCTCTCTGGATATGGCCGGTTTTCAGTGCTTACAGGCAGAAGATGCCAAGCAGGCTCATCAAATGATTGTGGACCAGCGTCCAGCATTGATTTTGCTGGACTGGATGATGCCGGGTGGTGTCAGCGGTGTGGACCTGTGTCGTCGTCTGAAACGTGATGAAAGCCTGTCTGAAATCCCGGTGATCATGCTGACAGCACGCGGTGAAGAAGACCACAAGGTACAAGGTCTGGATGCCGGTGCCGATGACTACATGACCAAACCGTTCTCGACCCGGGAACTGGTTTCCCGGATTAAGGCGGTATTGCGCCGTGCCAATGCCCTGAGTGGTGAAAAAACCATTGATGCCAATGGCCTGATTCTGGATCCGGTCAGCCAGCGGGTCAATTTTGGCAACAACATTCTGGAAATGGGACCCACTGAATACCGTTTACTGGCATTCTTTATGACCCATCCGGAACGTGCCTATACCCGTGCGCAATTGCTGGATCAGGTTTGGGGCGGTAACGTCTATATTGAAGACCGGACCATCGATGTGCATATCCGCCGTTTGCGTAAAGTGCTGGAACCTTATGGCGCTGACCGCTATGTACAAACTGTACGTGGCACCGGTTACCGTTTCTCGACCCGTGCCGATGTTGCACTCGGTTAATTATTTTAGGTAAATCTTGTTTTATGTATGAGCCCTATCCTGTTCCCGAACTGTCACATGAGCACAAAAGACTCCGTTACAGCAGCTTATGGGATTTTGCCAAGCAAGATTTACGTCTCCTTCTTCTCTTCCTGGTGATTGCCAGTTGTATTGGTCTAGGCATCGGTTATTTCTGGATCTGTATTGTTCTGGCCTTTGTTGCCTTCTTTGGCACACAGTTGCGTTCACTCTACCTGGTCAATGAATGGATTTCTAATCGTCCTTATGATGTTCCACCGAATATTGGTGGGATATGGGGTGCGCTACTTTTCAATGTTTATCGCGCCCAACGTCAGGAACGGATTGTTCAAGCGGAAATGGTCGAATTGATTGATCGTGCCCAGTCTTCGCTGGTGGCCTTGCAAGAAGCCGTGGTACTACTTGATGAAAACCAGCAGATTGAATGGTGGAATCCAGCGGCCGAACGTCTGCTCGGAATCTCGAGTGATGACCGTCGCCGTAATATCCTGACCTTGTTACGCCAACCGAGTTTTATTGACTACTATCATCATATTGATGATGCGCCCGATGGCCTTAAAATGAAGTCTTCGATATTCGAAGATCATTACGTACAGATTAAAATGACCCGCTTTGGCGGTGAAAGCCGTTTACTGGTCGCCTATGATGTGACCCGGATGCACAATCTGGAACAGATGCGTAAGGACTTTGTCGATAATATTTCGCATGAGCTGCGTACACCTTTGACCGTGCTCAGCGGCTATATCGAAACCTTTACCAATCAGGAAGATATTAGCCCACGCTGGAAACGCGCCTTTGACCAGATGCAATCCCAGACCCGTCGCATGAATGCACTGGTGAATGACCTGTTGCTGCTATCCCGTCTGGAAAATGACAAGAATATTGCCAAGAACCAGATTATTGATATGCCGAATCTGATGAACCAGCTGTTTGATGATGCGCAAGCCTATAACGTGGATTATGGCCATACCCTAAATCTGGATATTGACAGTCACTGTGACCTGATTGGCTCAGATATGGAAATTGCCAGTGCCTTCAGTAACCTGATTACCAATGCCATCAAGTACACGCCTAAAGGTGGAACCGTCACCATGGGCTGGCATGATGATGGTGAATCGGCCTATTTTGTCGTAGAAGATACTGGAATTGGCATTGATCCTAAACACTTACCTCGCTTGACTGAACGTTTTTACCGGGTTGATTCTGACCGTAGTCGCCGTACTGGTGGTACAGGTTTGGGACTGGCGATTGTGAAGCATGTACTGATGCAACATCAGGCCCAGCTCGAAATTGATTCCCGTGAAAATCAGGGCTCCACCTTTAAGGTGATTTTCCCTAAAGAACGCCTCAGTTTCCCAGACTGATGCAAAAATAAAAAAAGGTGCAAGTCGCACCTTTTCTTTTTTAGCGAAGGCTTTAAGACTTTAATGCCTGCTCTTTGGATAAGGCCCGGAAATAAGCCGCTCGATGCGAGATCCGTTCCAGATAGGCTTGAATCGCCGGATAGCTTTTACCGGTACGGCTTTGCATGGCTTCAAGCGGAAAGCTCATCTGGATATCAGCAAAACTGAAACGACCGGCAAAATATTCATGCTGGCTTAAATGATCTTCCAGAAACTGGATATGGTCTTTTAAACGGCTTTGCACAAACTGCTTCTTCACCCCTTCACAAATTGTTTTAGCAACCGGACGTACCAGAAATGGCACTTGCTCAGGAACTTTGGTCATCACCAGTTGCATCACCAGTAAAGGCATCAAAGACCCTTCTGCATAATGCATCCAGTAGCGGTATTGCGCCTTGTTCTCGGCACTGATCGGCTGAAACTGATAGGTCGAATCATAGGTTTCTTGGAGATACTCCAGAATGGCGGCAGACTCAGCCAGTACCAGATTCTGATCTTCCAGAATCGGGGCTTTACCCAGAGGATGAACCTGTTTCAAAGCAGGCGGAGCAGAATAGTTAGGCAGGCGTTTGTAATACTTGATCTCATAATCAAGTTCCAGCTCTTCCAAGGCCCACACGATTCGAAATGATCTTGATTGTTCGAGATGATGTAAAACACGCATATTAGACTCATGATTTTATTGTTATTACTGCGTGAGCATAGCAAAAAGTCTGGCTCTAACTAAAGAGTTTATCAGTCTACTTACATTTTCCCTACCGGATATAGCGTACCCTCTTTTAGCTTAAATCAGGTTAGTGCGGATCTCCAGACTGCGTAACAGGGTTTTGGTCACTGGGGTTTTGGCACAAATCTCCAGAATTTTCTGCTGCAAAGCCGAATCATGAGCAATATCGAAACTTAAGCGTCGTTCAATCCATTCCTGTCCTTCTTTATTGGCAAAGAATTCTGCTTCAACCTGAAAGTCGCCCAGTTCAATGTCCTTATGCTTGGCATACATGCGCAACGTAATCATGGTGCAAGAGATCAGACTGCCTAAAAGCAGATCATAAGGTGCAGGACCTGCATCCTGCCCGCCGAAGGATTCAGGTTTATCGGTCAGATAATGATGTTGACCATGACTGATTTCTCCCTGCCACGGTATGGTTAAGCTCTGTATTTTGGCAATTGCGATACGGGCCATACTGATCCTTTGTTCTTATAGTTATATGAAAGATTTATCGAGAAACACGCATATGTTCTGGAAATGCCGGTGCTTCCATGCGCGGCCCATCATAGCTTGGAATGGTGCCAAAACGCGGGTGCCCCATCATCCACTGTTCACGGGCCAGCTTCAGTTCTTCCACATCACGACCAACCAGATTCCACCACAATAAAATAGGGCTTTCAAACGGCTCTCCACCAATCAGCAAAACTCGTCCACGCGCATGAATTTCAACATCCACATGCTGTAATCCAGGCTCAAGAATCACCATATTATCTTCGGTCAGTTCATGCCCATTAATACTTGCCAGACCCTCAAGGGCCATAAAGCCATATTCAAATCTTGGATCTAAACTCAAATGGGCACGGGTACTTTCAGCAGCAAACAGATCCACACCCAAAAGTTCGGTATGCACTTTAACCGGGGATTGTGTATTTAGGAATTCCCCGACTAGGACCGTACATTGAATGCCTTGTTCTTCGATCACAGGTAATTCCGGATAATGATCAAACGCGGGAGCCATATTGATCTTGTCATCAGGCAGGGCGATCCAGAGCTGTGCTGCATGCATCTTGGTTTCAGTTTCCGGTGAAACCTCTGTATGCGAAATGCCATAGCCTGAAGTCATCAGATTAACCTGTTTCGGCCGGATCAATTGCCGGTTACCCAGACTGTCACTGTGCATCATGGTGCCTTCAATCATCCAGGTAAAAGTTTGCAGGCCAATATGCGGATGCGGTCCGATATCCAGACCATCTCCCTGAGGAAACTGAGTAGGACCGGCATGATCCAGAAAACACCAGGCGCCAATCATGCGTTTATGCCGACTCGGCAAGGCGCGTTTAATGACAGTTCCCTGCCCGATTTCTGCACGCCGTAAAGGAACTTCCTGTATGAACTGATTGATATACTTTTCACAATCATCTGAATTTGACAGTTCAATATCATTATTATTCGACATGGTTGAGCTGACCTCGGCAAGTTCATTCTGGCTGTATGCTGCATCAAGACATCTTTCCCTGATCATCACAAGATGTCTACCTCATACAACAATGTACCGCGTCTACCCGCAAAATCTATCTTTGGAAATATTTCGATACGTATAAAATGTGCTACTCATCAGAACAGTTCAAATACTTAAAGGCTTCAGTCTTTCAAATCCTGTAATCAAGATCTTGGTGATGAATCATATAATCATTCAAGTAACCAGCATTATCTCGTTTAAATCAACTTATTCATCATGCTCATGTTTCACGTGAAACGCTCATTTTTATTTATATAAACTTTTAAAATCAGCAGTCTATAAAAATGTGATCCGTCTAGCTTCATATTTAAAAAACAAAAATTTTGTTACGTTTTCTTTTTAAAAATCGTGCTACCCCCTGATTCTAGGGAGATTATTTTTTATTCATTTGGTCCATAATAGGGCCCAATAAAAATAAGATTGGATCAGGACATGTCATCCTCGAATGAAAATATATATTCAACGGCGAATATGTCTTTTCAAAACTCGACCACGGATAGATCATTAAAGTTGGCCGAATGTGATCTGCAAAATCGCCAGTTAATTGAAGATGCGCTTGTACATCGCGGTGCACCTATTCCTGCGCAATTCCAGCAGTACTTTTATAATTATCTTTATGTGCATCGTCATCAAAATCTTCGCCAGATTAATTACATGGCGCAGATCGCCTTTTTGCTGTATTTCTTTGCCGATATTTTTATTATTCCTGATATGTTTTTCCTGTCTGGCCTGATCCGGGTATCACTGGTCATTGCTGTCATGTTTTGCTGCTATTACCTGTTTAAGCATCAAAAGAATATCCGGGTTCTGGACATGATTTTGCCTGTGGGCACGACTGTGGCTGCAGCGACCTGGATTGGCCTGCTCCTGCTGTCGAGTAGCCCGCATGTGTCAACTTATATCTATGCCTCTGCGATCTTTGTTTTAATTACCAATCTCTGTGTACAGACCGAGTTTAAGGGTGCGCTGTATTGTTCTATTTTTATCGCCCTGTTTATCATGATTGGGGTAACCCATCTCATGAGTCTATCGCAGGCCTTTATTTTCGCCGTTGTTTTCACGCCTCTCTGGGCGTTTAGTATTTATATCAACTGGAATAATATCATCAACATACGGCGCTCTTTTTTACGCACTTTGCTGGATGAATGGAACTATCAAACCTTAAAAAATCTTGCTCATACTGATGATCTGACGCAGTTATTTAATCGTCGTCATTTTGTGGATATGGCGGAACGTTCAATCCATCAATGGCCAAAGCCTGCCAGCACCTGCCTATTGATGTTTGATGTCGATTATTTCAAGAAAATCAATGACAACTATGGTCATGATGTGGGTGACCGGGTGCTACAACTGATTGCTGAAATTACCCGTAAAGAAATGCGTTCTAGTGATGTACTGGCACGTTTTGGTGGAGAAGAATTTATTGCCTTGCTGGAAGATACCCAGCTACAGGATTGCCTGATGATTGCAGAACGGATTCGCTGCTCGATTCAAAAGCAGGTGATGTACATCAATTCTGACCAGAAAATCCAGTTCACGATTTCTATCGGTATTGCTGAACTTGAATCTCCGCAACAGGAGCTTGAAGACCTGATTAAGCATGCAGATATTGCGCTTTATGAAGCTAAGAAAGCGGGAAGAAACCGGATTAGGGTCTATCATCCTAATATGCTGCAACCGACTAAACCGCTCTCTCCAAATCCCTGGAATGTATTTAAACCGTTAAATAAACAGGAGCAGTCTGGCGCTCATCATAAAGCGAAACAGTCTTGGTCTGCTTTGTAACCTGATAGCAAAATCAAGATTATTAGACAAGAATTTAAGAATTAGGCCTAAATCTGTTTGTGATGCTTTTCAAATAATTTCTAAAAGAATAGAATATTTTTCATACAAATATAAATATTCATCTTATTCATTTCTTTGGATTTAATGTGGGAAGGCGATATGCCAGATAAATATGAAGAAGAAGCTCGCCTCCTGCTTCAGGATGCCCTTCACGATCCTCTTGTTCGTATTCCTGGGTCTTTAAAACCTGCCTACTTTAGGCATCAGAAACAGCTCACTCTAAAATATTTGTTGTAGGTAAACCTATTTGCACAGGTGGCATATGCCTCCTACACCCTTGCCGATATTCTGGTACTGAATGACATTATGAATTTGCTCATTCTGACCAAACTAGGCTATACCTTGGTGATCGTGCTGATAACCATCTGGATGTATCATTTTTACCGGAATTTGCCTGTATTTGACCTGCTGTTGCCGACCTCGATTATCGGAGCAAGTGCAATCTGGTTTTTTAATCTAAACCAGTCTGAAAGTCCGCATACGCTCATTTATCAATATGCTTCACTGGTATTTATTGTCCTGGCCAATTTATGTGTACAGATCCGCTTCTGGCCTAGCCTGATTAATTCCGGTCTGATTACACTGGTGATTTATATCGGTGTGTATTTCAATACCCAAGCTAACCTGTACCAGATGTTCTTGTTTTCCCTGATCTATATGCCGGTTTTGACTTTCAGTTTATATATCAGCTGGAACTCTACACTAAAATCCCGTTTGGTATTCCTGCAACACACCCTGAATGAATATCACCGTCAGACCTTTGAAAATCTCGCCCATACTGACTCGCTGCCAGGCCTGAATAATAGACGCTGTTTTAAATATCTGGTGCAACAGCTGATCCGAAAGAATCTTAAACAGCCTGCTCCAATCAGTTTGCTGGTCTTTGTCGATCATTTTAAGCAGATCAATGACCGTTATGGGCATGATGTTGGAGATCAGGTACTCCAGATGATTGCGCAGACCACACGTAATGAAATGCGGCGCCATGATGTGCTGGCACGGTATGAAGGTGAAGAATTTATCGCATGCCTGCCTGAAACTTCACTGGATTGGATGATGCGTTAAAAATTGCCGAATGTTTAAGACACAAAATCGAAAATATTGTGGTCAATCTGGAACATGGGCATCGTCTTGATTTCACCGTTTTAATTGGTGCGGCCATTCTGGAAAGCAGTGAAACGGATTTAATGGCGCTGATTAAACAGGCTGATATTGCCCTGTATCAGGCTAAAGCCAATGGTCGGAACAGAGTGGAATGTTATGACCCTGAACTGGATCAGAGCTTGCTTGGAGAGCTTCAAAACTGGCAGGTTAAACCGGCTTAAATTCATTTGAAAGATAATAAAAAAAGAGCGCCGAAGCCATTGCTGTCCCACAATTTTTCACAAGAGGAAGCTCAAATGAGCTTCCTCTTGTTTTATGGGTATTTTATCGGGTGAAAATAAAGCTTTTAAAGTTCTTCTTTCAAACAAATTCACTTGAATTATTCTGAGTAAACGTTGAACTGTCCAACCTGTTTTTCCTAAATGTTGAGCGAAACTCACCAATAAATAGGCGATCATCGCAATCCAGATTTGTGTCTGAATTGCGTTCCTGCTGCGGCCTAGAAACGCTTTTAATTTGAGATTCTGCTTAATCGCCTTAAAGAACAGCTCAACTTTCCAACGATCTTTATAAATCGCCGCAATGGTGGAGGCGGCTAAATGAAAGTTATTGCTGAGAAAGCTAAAGTGCTTGCCACTTTGCTGATCTCTATATTCAATTCTTCTTAACACTGGGGCTTTTCTTTTTAGGGCATGTGCGCTATTCAGCTGAATGGTTTCATCTTTTAGAATACCTTTGGATTCAAGCACTGGATGTTGCTGGATCACCTGATACACAGATTTAGGCCTAAAACGTGTGACAAATCCAATGTTTTGAGCAGTCAGATTTGCATACCATTGGTAATCGACATAGCCTTTATCAAAAACTACAATGCTGCCAGCAGGAAACTGGAATTTGCGGCCTTGTACCATGTCATTTTCTTTGCCATTTTCAACTGCAACAAACTCAGGAATATCATTGCTGTGATTCAATCCTATACTGAGTTTCATGCTGGCTTTTGAGTCGTGAACTTTGGCCCATTCACATAAGGAAAGCGACAGGTCAATATGACTGGCATCCAAGGAATACAAGGGATTCTTAAAGCGAAATTTATGAGCGACTTTTGAGTGTTCATAGTATTTAAGCAACTTGTAAAATAGCTGTTGATACAAGGCAGCAGGCTGCTGCTCATTGATTCGTGCCAGCGTGCTTCGGGGAATAGACTTTGCTCCGAGATGACTTAGCTTTTCCTGTTGGCACTCCAAATTGGATTGAATATCTCTCAGACTTTGCCTACAAGAGAATTGAGACATCAATATGGCAATAAACTGATCCCACCGGGAAGCTGCTCTAAATTTCTGTCCAACATGGTGTACTTTAGCAAGTTGTTCAAAATCCTGTCGCACAACAGGTTTAATTAGCTCATGAAATACGGTATTCTGATGTGACAAAACCTGAATCCTGGTCGTTAAAGTGTTTGTTTGCACTCATATTTTAACTGTTAGGACTCAGGTTTTTTTATTTAAAGTAAACTATGGGACAGCAGTGGCGCCGAAGCGCTCTTTTGATAAGTAATTTTCGTTAGAAAATTACTCCCATTCAATTGTTGCTGGTGGCTTAGATGAAACGTCATACACCACACGAGAAACTTCAGCAGTTTCGTTCATGATACGTGTAGAAATACGGTCAACCAAGTCATATGGGAGATGTGCAAAACGAGCTGTCATGAAGTCGATGGTTTCAACTGCACGAAGTGCGATCACCCATGCATAACGACGGCCATCACCGACCACACCCACAGATTTCACTGGTTGGAATACGGCAAAGGCTTGAGCAGTTTTGTCGTACCAACCGCTTGCGCGAAGCTCTTGCATGAAGATGTCATCAGCAAGACGAAGAATATCTGCATATTCTTTTTTCACTTCACCTAAGATACGAACACCAAGGCCTGGACCTGGGAACGGATGACGGTAGATCATGCTATGTGGCAAGCCTAGAGTTGTACCCAATTTACGTACTTCATCTTTAAACAGGTCACGTAATGGTTCAACCAAGTCAAATGCCAAGTCTTCTGGTAAGCCACCTACGTTATGGTGTGACTTGATGACATGTGCCTTGCCTTGTTTGCTGGCAGCAGATTCAATCACGTCTGGATAAATCGTACCTTGTGCAAGGAAGGTTACGCCATCGAGCTTACGCGCTTCTTCAGCGAAGACTTCGATGAATTCACGACCGATGATTTTACGTTTTTTCTCTGGATCAACTTCGCCAGCCAATGCAGAAAGGAAACGGTCTTCAGCATCAGCGCGGATCACGCGGATCCCCATGTTGTCTGCAAACATCTGCATCACTTGATCGCCTTCGTTCAAACGAAGCAGACCGTTGTCTACAAATACACAAGTCAACTGATCGCCAATTGCCTTGTGTAGAAGTGCCGCTACAACCGATGAATCGACACCACCTGAAAGACCTAACAATACTTTTTCATTGCCAATCTGTGCACGAAGCTGTTCTACACGCAGGTCAATAATATGTTCTGGTGTCCACAGACCACGACACCCACAAATCTGGTGTACGAAGTTAGACAGTAATTCTGCACCTTTCGAAGTATGGGTTACTTCAGGGTGGAACTGGATCCCATAGAAACGGCGAGTTTCATCAGACACCATGGCAATCGGGCAGCTTGATGTGCTTGCAGTCACCTGGAAGCCTTCTGGAATGCGTGCAACCTTGTCACCATGACTCATCCAGACATGCAGCTGGTTTTCACGGTCTTGCAGCTGACCAATCAGCTGGTCACGTACCACGATATCCACTTCTGCATAACCGAACTCATGTACAGTACCTGGCTCAACTTTACCGCCAAGTTGTTCACACATGGTTTGCAAGCCATAACAGATACCCAGTACAGGTACACCTAACTCAAATACCACTTGCGGCGCACGCGGGCTGCCTTCCAGGTGAACACTTTCAGGTCCACCAGACAAGATGATACCGTTTGGATTAAATGCGCGAATGTCTTCTTCAGACATGTCATAGGCATACATTTCAGAATATACACCAGCTTCACGGACACGACGTGCGATGAGCTGACTATATTGAGAACCGAAATCCAGAATCAGGATACGATCTTCAGTAATTTGAGTATTGGTAGTCATGACAAACAACTATGAAAGGCAAACGAAAGATAAGCGCCGTATTCTAGCATTTTTATTAGGTTTAAGCACACTATTCCCATCAGCATAATAATTAAGCAGTTTATTTTTTTAAATAGAATAAAGCTTTTGATTCAGTAGAAGAGTCCTCCCTTCTCTCCACGGAATTCAGCGTATTTACGCTATTTGGATTTGAATATTTTAGGATCGGCCAGTTAAGTGGCTATTGAAAGTTTATTTCATCTATCTCTATCACTGTCTTCATTTGATAGCGTTTAGGATTGAAAATGGGAGCCACCTTTTGATTTTTATTTTAATGACGTTTTCATGCTGAGCCGGTTTTCGTAGGAATTCATCGCCAATTTGTAAGATAAATTTTTAATTCACCCCTCAGGGATGAGCGGGCAATTATTTTCCTTTTCGGTACTGACTTTCATGCCGCAGACTGTTAGGATTTGATCACCTTTTCGCTTGTTTTTTCCCTATGGAACTGCTTGATTTTATCCTCCACGTTGATGATCACCTGCTCGAATTCATTACCAATTACGGCATCTGGATTTATGGCATTCTTTTCCTGATTATTTTTGTTGAAACGGGACTGGTGGTGATGCCGTTCCTGCCGGGAGACAGTCTGCTATTTGCATCAGGTGCGCTGGCGGCTTCAACGGGTGCAATGGATCCATGGGTACTGATTCCGCTACTGTTCACTGCGGCAGTGCTGGGCGACACCCTGAATTATCATATTGGTAAATATATTGGGCCACGTGTATTTGAGATTGAATCACGTTTTATTAATAAAAAGCATTTGCTTGCTACCCAGCAGTTCTTTGTGAAACACGGCGGTAAAACCATTATTTTTGCCCGTTTCATTCCTTTCGCACGTACCTTTGCACCTTTTGTTGCCGGTGCGGGAAGTATGAATTATAAATATTTCCTGACCTACAATATGATCGGTGGCTTTCTCTGGATCAGTTCATTTGTGATTTTGGGTTATCTGTTCGGCAATATGCCAATCGTCAAAGATAATTTCACTCATCTGATTTTCGGCATCATTATTTTAAGTGTCATGCCAGGTGTAATTGGCTTTATTCAGCAGAAACTCAAGAAAAATAAAATTGCCTAGAAGCCTAGCGCTGTTGAGTGAACATTTACTCCAGCCAATTAATCAACAAGGGCACCAGACAAAGCAGTAAAAACAGAGCCGACCCTTTATAAATCAGGTCGGCTTTTCTTTTTGCCGACTCTCCCGCCAGAATCGCTTGTCCAAAGATCATCCAGAACAACGCAACCAGCAAGGCAATCCCAGTAAAAATGGCAAAGACCAGAACAAAGTTACTCGGACTTTCCCAAGTAGACAGCGGCAATATTCCGGTCGCCAGAAGCGCTGCTTTGGGATTTTTTAGGGTTCCCTTAAACATCTGCCAGGGACGGATCTGAGGATGACTCTGATTATATTGTTCCAGTTGCCGCGCCTTGAATAAATGGAAGGTCATCCAGCCCACACCGATTGCACTCAGCACATGCACCAGTTCCTGAAAACTCGGCCAGATTGGTGAAAACAGATGAACCAGCAGAGCCCACCCATTGATCGCATATAAATACCCCACCAGAATGACGGGAATATACAGACTGGTTTTGGCTGTTCCCTGCTGATAGGCAGAACTGGCCACCAATGCATTGGCAGGTCCAGGGATCATCAGCACTGCTATTGTTGCAAAAACAAAGAGCCAGTTTTCAATCATGGTGGTTAAACATATCAGA
This sequence comes from Acinetobacter sp. CAU_H_60, assembly GCF_058599385.1. NCBI lineage: Bacteria > Pseudomonadati > Pseudomonadota > Gammaproteobacteria > Moraxellales > Moraxellaceae > Acinetobacter > Acinetobacter sp. CAU_H_60. The sequence goes on from NZ_CM178653.1 coordinate 2,908,744, forward strand.
CAAGGTGATTACCTTAACCAATCTCGTGTTCTGATCACAAGACGAGATCTTTCAAAATTTTATGCGCATCGGTCATTTTTCTGGTGAATACTGTGAACTCTATCACTTGACCAATCATTTTTAAGATAGAAAAAATGCCGACGTAAAGTCAGCATTTTTTTGATGTTTAGAGGGCTATTTATTGGTATTTTGACGGACAACAATTGGGCAAGCTTTAAATTTTGCAGCTTGTACAATAGCTTCCTGTTCACCCAGTAGACGTGCCGTTTCAGTACGTTTGGTATTGGAAGACTGTCCCATATTCACTGATACACTCGGACCAATGCCCCATCCGCCGCGGCTGCCCCAGCCACCACCGACGCCTACCCCTACGCCGACACCTGTACGTTTAGGCGGCTCAACACCATTATCCAGATATTGCTGAATACGATTGTATTCACCCTGAAGCTGCTGACAGTTGAGGGTCTGATAATGGGTGGGTGAAACATAGGTTGGTTTGACCGTCGTTGCACAGGCACTCAGCAAGCTAAGTATGCTGATCGCCAGGCTTATTTTCACAAGTTTCATAGTTAACTCGATCTTAATGCTGCTCTATCTCATTGAACAATGATTGATAGGCCTGAGTCAATTTATGATCAGTTGCCAAGTGAATTAATGGCTGATTTTTTTGATGCGACTCTTTCATCAGCACCGACGGCGGCAACATGCTGTTTAGCACCGGAAGACCTTCATCTTTCAGTTGCTGTACCACTTCGCGCGGCAGTTTTGCCTGAGCTTGAAACTGGTTGACCACGATGCCTTCAATTTCCAGACGCTCATTATGATCATCCTGAGTTTCGATGACATTCTCAATCAGAGTTTGTAAGGCTCGCTTAGAAAACACATCACAGTCAAACGGAATCAGAACACGGTCTGCAGCAATCAGGGCTGAGAGCGTAAAGAAATTAAATGCCGGCGGAGTATCGATAAACACCCGGTCATAATGCTCAGCTAGTGGTTGCAAGGCATCGCGCAGCTTATAAATCTTATGCTTGGATTCCAGTGCATGGGCCAATGTGCCCAAACTCGGACTGGCCGGAATGACATCCAGATTTTTAAAAGGTGATTGATGCAGATAACTTTCCAGCCCTTTAGCCCGGGTCTTGAGAATGGAGCCAATCGCATTACCAATTAAACTTTTGCTCTGCTGGTTCCCCAATACATCTTCAAAATAGTTTTCAATATTCGGCTCCAACGCCGGCTTGTCACTCGAATAGGTTGCATCATCTCCTAGTAAATACTGGCTGGAGTTTGCCTGCGGATCAAGATCGATCAACAGGGTTTTAAGCCCCTGATGCGCACTGATTGCAGCCAGATTGACTGCAATACTCGATTTCCCTACCCCACCTTTCTGATTGAATACCACACGAGTATGCATAAACACCCCTCTTTATTTTTCTAATGATCAGTATGTTTTACTTCATTGACTGATGAATAATTTAGCCAAAATTCGGCTTGATCATGACCAATACCATAATCGCAATAAGTGAAACCACAGCAATAAATAAGCCAGCACGGCGTTGTACCAACAGGATTGAATCATCTTTTTTATAGGCTTTGCCCAGGGATGAAATTAGCACCAGGAATAAAATGATTTTGGCATAAAACCAAGGCTGTACATCAAAATTCTTTAAAAACAGGGCAATAATCCCAGTTAAGGCAATCACGCTAATGACCAGGTGCTGCAAAGCGACCAGAAATACACGTGCTTTTGGATTCGGTTGATTGCCCTGTGTACCCATAAACAGGGTAATAGCACGTGCAAGAATGGCCACAATGGCCAGTCCTGCCGCAGACATATGAATAATCTTGACTAAAAGCTGGGTATCCATAAAGTCCTCTTAGTTTTTTGGTGCATGTGCACATTCCGGACTAGATGTATCCTGTCCTGTCCACTCTTCAGGCAAGAAAGCATGAATTGCCAAGGCATGAATTTTATCTTTAGACAGCAAATCACCTGCCGCAGCATAGACCTTTTGATGGCGTTGTACCGCACGCAGGCCGGCAAAGGCTTCACTGACAATCACCGCCTTAAAATGCGATTCCTTACCCGGAAAATATCCACCATGACCCGAAGATTCATTCACGACTTCTAGGTAAGTAGGTGACAATTGTGCCAAACGGTCTTTCAGTTGTTGTTCTAAGCTCATGGCCTGACTCCGATTCAAGATATGGGTCCAGTATACCCTGTTCTATCCGCTATTTCGGTGCAAGAAATGTCTGCAATTATTTGATTGTGCCGAGATTTCATTAAATTTTGCATAAATTTTGTCTAATTGTCTGGAAGCACAGAGAATATTGCTTTTATTTTATGCAATCGACACAAGATTTTTCATAAAGTTATTGACCCTGTTTTTGCATGCTGTATTATACACGGCATGCGGGAATAGCTCAGTTGGTAGAGCACAACCTTGCCAAGGTTGGGGTCGCGAGTTCGAGTCTCGTTTCCCGCTCCAAATTCTTTTTTGTTCATTTTTTAAAGTAAAAAATCGATCGACCCTGCGGGAATAGCTCAGTTGGTAGAGCACAACCTTGCCAAGGTTGGGGTCGCGAGTTCGAGTCTCGTTTCCCGCTCCAGATTCAAAAAGCCCTGATCGAAAGATTGGGGCTTTTTTTATTGTCGTTCTCAATGACTAAATATTCTGACTAACCCTGCTTTTTTCTCAAATTAAGAAAATTTTCTTTAAATCTTGAATCTCTAGAACTCTGGTTCGATTTATCTTTTTAGGGAACTCCTGCTAAAAGGATTGCACTTCATACAGGTTTAAGCATCTAATTCATCCAAGCAATTAATGATAAAAAACCATAAAAAAAGCCCATTTGAGGGGAAATGGGCTTTTGTAAACATCAATATTAACGCTCTAATATGACAATCTGGTTAAATTTCATATCTATAGATTAAAATTTTTTGAGATCCCATTAGATTCCCAATAGTTGCTTACACCATGGAATTGAAATATCCCGAGTTAAAGGGGCTAAAGGCAAGTCTGGATGATTGAGATCAACCCATTGCATTTCCGCAAGTTCAGCCTGAACCTGTGGCTGACTTTTTAACTTAACCTGATACAAATAACTGACCAGCGAATGATTCAATTCGTTCGCAGCCACGGTTTCATATTTGCCAATATAAGACAGTATTTCCATCTCACAGCCTGTTTCTTCCAGAACTTCCCTAGAAAGTGCAGCTTCAGGCAATTCATTGGGTTCCAGCTTTCCGCCCACATGCATAAAGAAATCGGTATCTTTTTTACGAACCAACAAAATCTGATTCTGTTCATTGAGAATGATAGCCGCAGCAATCGTAATCACTTTATTACTCATACTGATTCTACTGCCTTTACGCTTTTATTCCATTTCGGTTCAGGCGCATGGTAATGCTCCAAAGCATCCAGTACTTCCTCAATTGAACTTGAGGAGATCAAGGCATTGGTAAAACGTGACTGGGTAAATCCAGCCTCAGTCGTTTTCATCAAAAAATTTAGCAATTCATCATAAAATCCATGGATATTTAAAAATGCACAAGGTTTCTGATGAAGGCCCAACTGCCCCCAGGTTAACTGCTCAAAAATTTCTTCTAAAGTCCCCACTCCACCCGGCAAGGCAATAAACGCATCCGCCAGATCAGACATTTTTGTTTTACGTTCATGCATATTTTTCACCACATGCAGCTCTGTTAACAGCGGATGGGCCAATTCTGCATCGACCAGATTTTGTGGAATCACTCCAATGACTGTTCCACCAGCATTTAAAGCGCTATCAGCCACAACACCCATCAGTCCAGCTCGGCCGCCACCATAAACAAGTGTGATTCCCCGTTTCGCAATAGACTCACCCAAAGCTTGGGCCTGCTCTTTAAAATTTTCGCTATTCCCCATAGCTGAACCACAAAAGACTGCAATAGATTTCATTTTTATCCCCTCATCGATCAGTGTATTCTAACTGCATTAAAATAAAAAATTTGTCTTAAAAACAAGCAAAATAGCCATAATCGGCTAGTTTATCGAAGCGCATGATTCAGAATAAACTTTCACTTCTACAGAAAAATACGGATAATTTTTAGTCAGACTTGTACGCATAGACTTACATCGATTCCGGTTCTTTGCGGCTATCCCGGATAGTGGAATTTTCCTATGATACTTACATCAGGAACAGGAAGTTCCATATAACAATGACAATAGATAAGCACAAGGATTGTAAGGTACGACAGGAGTTATACCGAGCCAACCAATACGAAAAACCCCGGCAGGATGCCGGGGTTTTTTATTATTTTTTTATTTAGTCAATCAGGCTGCCAATGACCTGAGATTTTATATTTGACTATTCTCTGCATGGTGCTACTGATCTCGAATGGGTCAGACAGCAGGATTTGACAAATGCAAGCCAATCCACAAGGATAAGCGAATAAAAATAATCATGAGTAGAACAATATGTCCCATCCGCTTTCCAGCCTTGAATATCAACCTGACATTCTGGGTGAAGGTTATGAACAGGCCACTTTAGAATTCCCGCCAGATACTGAAGGTACAGTAGTTGCCACTTTAGTCCGCAAAAAGGCAGACCAGCCCACCTCTAAAGCTATCCTCTATATTCACGGCTTTATTGATTATTTTTTCCAGACTGAAATGGCAGAGCGTTTTAATCAGCAAGGTTTTGATTTTTATGCACTGGATTTACGTAAATACGGCCGATCCTATCTGTCCCATCAGAAACTTTATAATGTCTATCATCTATCAGAATATGATGCAGAAATCAGCCAGGCTCTTGAAATTATTGGACAGGAAGGCCATGACACGGTTTTACTCAGTGGCCATTCTACTGGCGGACTGATTACTACCCTGTATGCAGCACACCATCCGGATCATCCCTTAATTAAAGGCTTATGGCTCAATAGTCCTTTTTATGACTTTAATATGACGCCTTTTGAGAAAAAATTTCTGGTGCCTAAATTAAGCCGTCTGGGAAAACGTTTTCCGGAAATGCTATTTCCTAGCCGCTTAAACCGTCATTATGTGCCAAGTCTGCATATCAGCTATCAGGGGGAATGGCATTTTGATCTGGAATGGAAAAAACCCAGCTATCACTGGGTGCGTCTGAGTTTTGTACATGCCATTCACGAAGCACAAAAAGAAATTCATCAAGGTGTACGTTTAAATATTCCGACTTTGCTGATGCATGCCCATAAAACCACTTATCCCTTACGTTTTAACCGTAATGCTCAAACCAGTGATGTGATTCTTCAGGTACATGACATGATTGAACATGCGCAAAAAATCCAGGGCGATGTGAAACTCTGTTCGATTCAAAATGGGGTACATGATCTGGTTCTTTCAGAAAAACCGGTTCGTGAGCAGGTCTATCAGCAGCTATTTCAATGGCTGGAAAATAAAGCCCTATAAGCCAGATGAATAAGATAGGTAGCAAGCTCTGCCTGTCTTATTTTCCAATGATTTTATTTACCTATTTTTCCTGGATATGAAATAAAAATATCAAGCTGATCAGTAATGCTTTTCACATATTAAAATCATTTCATTATAAAAATAAGATATTGAAATTTATAAAGATAATTAATTCTATTTTTATCCAAATGTTGCCTTTTGTAGCAAGCTTGTAAGTATTTATCCTGCGATTTTTTTCCCTCTCTATAGTAGAGCTGAGATGTTGAATCTGAAGGCTTTTGCAGGACAGAAGTGATTCGGCATTCATCAATAATAATCATATTAAGGAATAGAATTATGCGTTATGCAGATCCCAATACTGACGGTTCAAAAGTGCAATTTAAATCCCAATACGAAAACTTTATTGGCGGCAAATGGGTTCCACCAGTCAAAGGTGAATATTTTGATAATGTCTCGCCCGTAGATGGTAAAGCCTTTACCAAAGTTCCGCGCTCCTCAGTGGAAGATATTGAACTGGCGCTCGATGCGGCTCATGCCGCCAAACAGCAATGGAATAACAGCTCCCCTACTACCCGTTCCAATATTTTATTAAAAATTGCCGACCGACTTGAGGAAAATCTTGAACTGCTGGCAGTTGCAGAGACTTGGGATAATGGCAAGCCGATCCGAGAAACCCTGGCAGCGGATATTCCTTTAGCCATTGATCATTTCCGTTATTTTGCCGGCTGCATTCGCGCCCAGGAAGGCGGCATCTCGGAAATTGATGAAGACACCATTGCCTACCATTTTCATGAGCCATTGGGCGTCGTGGGTCAGATTATCCCGTGGAACTTCCCGATTCTGATGGCTGCCTGGAAACTGGCACCTGCCCTTGCAGCCGGAAACTGTATTGTGCTGAAACCCGCTGAACAGACACCGGTGAGTATTTTGGTGCTGGTCGAACTGATTCAGGATCTGTTACCTGAAGGGGTGTTAAATATCGTAAATGGCTACGGCGTTGAAGTCGGCCGTCCACTGGCGACTAATCCACGCATTGCCAAGATTGCCTTTACCGGTTCTACCGCTGTGGGTCAGTTGATTATGCAGTATGCGACTGAAAATATTATTCCTGTGACTTTAGAACTTGGAGGTAAATCACCAAACTTGTTCTTTGCCGACATCATGGATCAGAAAGATGATTTTCTGGAAAAAGCTCTAGAAGGCTTTACCATGTTTGCCCTGAATCAGGGTGAAATCTGTACTTGTCCATCACGTGCGCTGATTCAGGAAAGTATTGCCGACCAATTCCTGGAACTTGCAGTAGAGCGAGTGAAAAAGATCAAGACTGGTCATCCCCTGGATACCGAGACCATGATCGGTGCTCAGGCTTCTCAGGAGCAGCAAGACAAGATTCTCGGCTGTATTGCAACTGGCCGTGAAGAAGGTGCAGAAATCTTGTTAGGCGGCAATGAACGTCAGGAAGTGGGACAAGGTTTTTATATCGAGCCAACGATTTTTAAAGGTTCCAATGACATGCGCACCTTTCAGGAAGAAATTTTTGGACCGGTATTGGCAGTGACGACTTTTAAAGACTTCGATGAAGCCATCAAAATTGCCAATGATACGATTTATGGACTCGGTGCCGGTGTCTGGTCACGTTCAGCACATACCTCTTACCGCGCTGGTCGCGCGATTCAGGCTGGTCGGGTCTGGACCAACTGCTATCACATCTACCCGGCTCATGCAGCCTTTGGGGGATATAAAAAATCCGGGATTGGCCGTGAAAACCATCGCATGATGCTGGATCATTATCAGCAAACCAAAAACCTGTTAGTGAGTTATTCAACCAAACCAGCAGGTTTCTTCTAAACTGATCTGAATTCGGGTGGACTTCGGTCCGCCTGATTCATTTATTATTTCAAACAGAATTTTAAACTGATTGGTAAAAAATTCATAAAAGGAAGAATGGGGGGAGGTATACGTATTTTTAGGGGCTGTATTAAACGAATAAATAAAACTGCATAAAAAATAACAGATTATTTATAGTTATGTTGATTTTAAATAAGTTTGTCATTTTTTATGCTTTCCGATCGTTTAAAAATCCAGCATAAAGCCTGTGCTTTCATTTAAAGTCGACTTTTCATGCTACGCAAGACTGTGTATAACAATGAACCCCTGAGGGAAAGCAATAAGCATAGGCAAAATTGCTTAAAAAGCGTTAGACTATGCAGTAATAATGTCATGATTCGGTCTGGTATAGATCAAAAAAGAAGGTGAAGGTTGATGCCGCTCAATACAGTTGAAGAGCTTGTAGCAGATATCCGTGCAGGAAAAATGGTTATCCTGATGGATGACGAAGACCGTGAGAATGAAGGCGATCTGGTGATTGCTGCGACCCACGTGCGTCCTGAAGACATCAACTTTATGATCACCCATGCGCGTGGTCTGGTTTGCCTGACTTTAAGCAAAGAACGTTGCCAGCAGTTAAATCTACCCTTGATGGTGGATGCCAACGGTGCTCAGCACGGAACCAACTTCACCCTTTCAATTGAAGCAGCCAACGGCATTACTACCGGTATTTCTGCAGCTGAACGTGCGCATACCATTCAAACTGCGGTGGCTGCACATGCCAAACCAAATGACATCGTACAACCTGGTCATATCTTCCCATTGATGGCACAGCCAGGTGGCGTATTGCACCGTGCTGGTCATACCGAAGCCGGTTGTGACTTGTCTCGTCTTGCGGGTCTGGAACCTGCATCTGTGATCTGTGAAATCATCAAAGAAGACGGCACTATGGCACGTCGTCCAGATCTTGAAATTTTCGCAGAAAAACATGGCCTGAAAATTGGCACTATTGCTGATCTGATTCATTACCGTATGACCAATGAGCAAACGGTTGAGCGTATTGACCAGCAAACTATAGATACTGAATACGGTGTGTTTGATCTCTATCGTTACCGTGAAATCGGTAACCCCGACATTCATTTAGCACTGGTGAAAGGCCAGCCTAAAGATGGCGTGACGACTGTACGTGTTCATGGCTTTAATCCGACACGTGATCTATTAAAGCTGAACAAGCAAGATGGTGAACCGGCCTGGAATCTGGACCGTGCCTTAAAAGAAATTTCAAACAGTGATCGTGGTGTTCTGGTCTGGATTGGCCAGCGTCATTTACAGGACTTAGGCCCTGCCCTAGATGCACTTACCGCACCCAAAAATGTAAAATCCAATGCTGCACTTTCCCAGCAGTATCAGACCATTGGTGTCGGCGCACAAATTTTACGTGACCTCGGCGTGGAAAAAATGAAGCTGCTCAGCTCTCCATTACGTTTCAATGCCCTGTCCGGCTTTAACTTAGAAGTGGTGGAATACATCACCGCACAACAAACATTAGAGAAATAATCGAGGTTCCTATGGCAGTTCGCCGTATTGAAGGTATGTTGCATCTCGCGAACGAAGACCGTTATGCGATTTTAGTTGGTCGTTTTAATAGCTTTGTTGTTGAACATCTGTTAGAAGGTGCCATTGATACATTGAAACGCCATGGCGTATCAGAGGATAATATCACTGTTGTTCATGCACCTGGTGCTTGGGAACTTCCTGTGGTTGCGAAAAAACTGGCAGCTTCAGATCGTTTCGATGCCATCATCGCGCTGGGCGCTGTGATTCGTGGCAGCACGCCTCACTTCGATTTTGTAGCTGGTGAATGTGCCAAAGGTTTGGGCGTGGTTGGCCTGGACACTGGCTTACCAGTGATTAATGGTGTATTGACTACGGATAGTATCGAACAGGCGATTGAACGCTCGGGTACAAAAGCAGGAAATAAAGGTAGTGAAGCTGCCTTGACTGCTATTGAAATGGTTAACTTGTTAAAGGCTATTTAACGCTATGTCGCAAACACTTCAAGCAACTTATGCAGCAAAACGTAAAGCACGTCGCTTTGCTGTACAAGGAATTTATGAATGGCAGATGAGCCACAATCCGGTGCATGAGATTGAAGCACGTACTCGTGTGGACAATGCCATGCACAAAGTGGATCTCAGCTATTATCATGAATTGTTGACTCAAGTGGTTGCCAATCATGAAGCATTGGATGCTTTGCTTATCCCTGTGCTGGATCGCGAACTTTCTGCACTTGATGGTGTAGAACTCGCTACACTTCGCCTAGGTGCCTATGAACTCAAAGAACATCTTGAGATTCCATATCGTGTCGTTCTGGATGAAGCAATTGAGTTAGCTAAACACTTTGGCGGTGCAGACAGCCATAAATACATCAATGGTGTATTAGACCGTTTAGCGACAACTTTACGTGCAGCAGAAAAACAGCAAGCCAACTAATCTAGTCGAATTGTTGTATGGCTGAGTTTTCGATTATCGATACCTATTTTAATCGTCAGAATAAAAATTCTGTCGATTTAGGCGTTGGCGATGACTCAGCCTTGCTCACCCCTCCTCCACAGCAACAACTAGTCATCTGTGCCGACACCCTCGTTGCTGGACGTCATTTTCCTTTAGACACCGATCCTCATGCGATTGGCTGGAAATCTGTCGCTGTTAATCTTTCTGATATTGCTGCGATGGGCGCGACCCCGCATAGTATTTTACTTGCCTTGAGCCTACCCCAAATTGATCATGACTGGCTAAAAGCCTTTAGTCAGGGTCTCTATGATTGCTGCGATCAATTTGGTGTGAGTTTAATTGGTGGTGATACCACCCAAAGCCCTCATTTGACCTTATCTGTGACTGCCCTTGGTTGGGTAGAGATTGGTAAAGCTGTACCCCGTTCAGGTGCCAAGCCTGGTGATCTGATTTGTGTATCCGGTACAGTGGGTGATGCTGCTTTTGCTTTAAATCATCTTGGTCATCCATTACAGAAACGTTTGGATTATCCAACCCCACGCTGTCAGTTGGGTACTGCCTTAAAAGGCCTAGCTAATAGCATGATTGATGTTTCAGACGGTCTGGCACAAGATTTAGGACATATTCTTAAGGCATCAGGTGTAGGTGCAAAGCTAGCGCTTGAAAACTTACCCATCAGTCCTGCCCTGCAGGCATTAAATGATGAACAGCGTTGGCAATACGCCCTCGCGGGTGGTGATGACTACGAGTTATGCTTTACAATAAACCCGCAAAATTATGAAAAATTATTGCAAAAACAGCTGGATGTTTCGATTAGTATAATTGGCTCCATTCAGCAGCAACACGGTTTAACTTTTGAAAAAGATGGCGTAGATCATTCACTTCAATTTAACGGATATCAACATTTTGCATAAACCTGCGATCAATTTTAAAAGCATGTCATGGATCAACCGACTCATTGTCTTTAGTGGGGTAGGATTTGGTTCTGGTCTGGCGCCTAAAGCGCCTGGAACTTTTGGTTCAGCTTTTGCACTTTTATTTGTACCCATCTGGCTCTACTTAGGTTTTGTAAATAGTCTTTTTGCCATTGTCATCATGTCCCTGATTGGCATATATATCTGTGGCCAAACTGCCAAGGTCATGGGTGTGCATGATGATGGACGCATTGTCTGGGATGAGTTTGCAGGACAATCCATCACCTTTTTGCCACTGATCTATTTAGCTCAGATGAACTGGTTATGGCTACTCATTGGCTTTGCCCTGTTCCGATTATTTGATGTCTGGAAACCCTGGCCGATTCGGGTCATTGACCGTCAGGTTGGGGGTGGTTTTGGCATCATGCTGGATGACATTATCGCTGGTATCTGGGCAGCACTTTGTATTTGGATTTATTTTTACTTTACGATGGCTTAAGCCATATCTAGGATTAGAACATGTCTACGACTGTGATTATTCTTGCTGCAGGTAAAGGAACCCGTATGCGTTCCAACTTACCAAAAGTATTACAACCGCTTGCAGGACGACCTTTACTCGGCCATGTGGTCGACACAGCAAAAAAACTCAATGCAGACAATATTATTACTATTTATGGTCATGGCGGTGAGCAGGTTCAGTCCGCATTTGCAGACCAGAATATCCAGTGGGTAGAACAGGCTGAACAGCTTGGTACCGGTCATGCCGTACAAATGACACTACCTGTTTTGCCTAAAGATGGTATTTCACTAATCCTGTCGGGTGATGTCCCTTGTATTAGCCAGCAGACGCTTCAGAATCTGCTCGATGCTACTCAAGAGCAAGGCATTGGCCTAGTAACATTAACGCTTGCAGATGCCAGTGGTTATGGTCGTATTGTACGTAAAGATGGTCAGATTCAAGCCATTGTTGAACATAAAGATGCTTCTGAAGAACAGCGCCAAATTAAAGAAATTAATACCGGTATTTATGCGGTCAGCAATACCAAGTTACATGAATGGCTACCAAAATTGTCTAATGATAATGCCCAAGGTGAATATTACCTGACTGATATCGTGGCAATGGCACTAGCAGATGGTATGAGTGTTGCATCTGTAGAACCTGAGCTAGCTTTTGAAGTGGAAGGCGTCAATGACCGTGTGCAACTGGCTGCTTTAGAGCGTCAGTTCCAGGCTTATCAGGCTAAACAGCTGATGCAGCAAGGTGTACATCTGATTGACCCAAGCCGTTTTGACTTACGTGGTCAACTCACTGTTGGTAAAGATGTGCGGATCGATATCAATGTCATTATCGAAGGTGATTGCGAACTCGGTGATAATGTTGAAATCGGTGCAGGCTGCGTAATTAAAAATACCAAGATTGCTGCGGGTACTAAAGTTCAGCCATATAGCATCTTTGATCAGGCAATTGTGGGTGAAGAAGCACAGATTGGTCCATTTGCACGCTTGCGGCCAGGGGCAAAACTGGCAGCTGAAGTCCATATTGGTAACTTTGTTGAAGTGAAAAATTCTAGTATTGGTCTAGGTTCTAAGGCGAATCATTTCACTTACTTAGGTGATGCTGAAGTCGGTAGCGGTTCCAATATTGGTGCAGGGACGATTACCTGCAACTATGACGGTGCCAACAAATTTAAGACTATCATTGGGGATCATGCTTTTATTGGTTCTAACAGCTCTCTGGTTGCACCCGTCCAGATCGGTAATGGCGCGACAGTGGGAGCGGGTTCAACAATTACCCGTGATGTGGCAGAGAACAGTTTAGCGGTAGAACGTTCCAAGCAATTTGCCAAAGAAAACTATCAGCGTCCGCAAAAAATCAAGAAATAAGAGGAAGTTAGTATGTGTGGTATCGTCGGTGGCATCGCGGAACGTAATATCAGCAATATCTTAATTGAAGGCCTAAAACGTCTTGAATACCGTGGCTATGACTCTGCGGGTCTGGCCTTAATCAATAATAGCCAGGTGCTACGTGAGCGCCGTGTAGGTAAAGTTGCGAACCTTGAACAAGCTGTGAATGAATCACAGATTAATGGTTCATTAGGTATCGCGCATACACGCTGGGCAACTCATGGTAAACCGACTGAAAACAATGCTCATCCCCATATTTCGGGTAATGTTGCTGTGGTTCATAACGGGATTATTGAAAACTACCAGGAACTGAAAGATGATCTTGAAGCTTTAGGCTATGTATTCACTTCACAAACTGATACTGAGGTGGTTGCCCATCTGGTCAATGATGCACTGAAATCTACCCCTAGCCTGCTTGAAGCTGTTCGTCAGGTCGTACCACAGCTGAAAGGCGCTTATGCGCTCGGGATCGTACATACAGATCATCCAGATGAATTGATTACTGTACGTGAAGGTTCACCATTAGTGATTGGTGTCGGGATTGGTGAAAACTTTATCAGTTCTGACCAGTTGGCTTTATTACCGATCACGAATCGCTTTATCTATCTTGAAGAAGGTGATATTGCGCGTCTAACTCGCACTGCGATTGAAGTATTTGTGGATGGTCAACTAGTAGATCGCCCAGTCAAAGAACTGGATGCCACCGTGAGCAATGCATCTAAGGGTGAATATAAGCACTACATGCTCAAAGAAATCTATGAGCAACCTGAAGCCCTAAAACAGACTATTTCACAAGCCTTGAATGGCAATACGCTGCGTGAAGATTTTCTGGTAAATGCGGAACAGGATTTTTCAAAAATCCAGCAGATTCAGATCATTGCCTGTGGTACCAGTTACCACGCCGGCATGATTGCCAAATACTGGTTTGAACAGCTAATTGATCTGCCTTGTCAGGTCGAGATTGCCAGTGAATTCCGCTACCGTACGCCAGTGATTGTCAATAACACACTTTATGTGTGTATTTCTCAGTCAGGTGAAACAGCCGATACCTTAGCCGCTCTGCGTGATACGCAAAAACGTGCTACATCAAAAGGTGTAAACATTACGACGATGACGATTTGTAATGTGGCTACATCTTCAATGGTACGTGAAACAGATTACAGCCTGCTGACTTTAGCGGGTCCTGAAATTGGCGTGGCTTCAACCAAAGCCTTTACCACCCAGCTTGCAGCCCTAATGTTACTGGTACTGAAAATCGGTACAGTGAAAAATGCCATTTCAGCTGAACAGATGACTGAGATCACCACTGGACTATGGCATATGCCTAAGGTACTGCTAGATACCTTAAGTCATAATGATGAAATTCTGCGTCTCTCTGAACTGTTTGTAGAGAAACAGCACTGTCTATTCCTAGGCCGCGGTACACACTTCCCGATCGCACTGGAAGGTGCACTGAAGCTAAAAGAGATTTCTTATATTCATGCAGAAGGTTATGCGGCGGGTGAGCTGAAGCACGGTCCACTGGCTTTAGTAGATAATGACATGCCTGTGGTAATTCTGGCACCGCAAGATAACATGCTCGATAAACTGAAATCCAATATGGAAGAAGTTCAGGCACGTGGTGGTGAATTATTTGTCTTTGCGGATGAAAATAGCGGCATCAAAGCCAAAGAGCGCCAGCATGTGGTTTATGTACCAAGTGTAGATGCTCTATTAGCTCCAATCGTGTACAGTATTCCGGTGCAATTACTCTCCTATCATGTGGCAGTCCTGCGTGGTACTGATGTTGACCAGCCACGTAACTTGGCAAAATCAGTAACAGTGGAATAATCCATAAAATTAGCCTGTTATATGATGTTTTTGATTACTCTCATATAACAGGTTAACTATATATTTCTTAAATTCCGAATAAATATTTTAATCTTTAATATCCATATAGAATTTGATTTAAATGAATTCTTAACTGTCCTATTTAAAGGGATTTCAATAAATTTATTTACATAGTACCCAATAAAAATACAGATCACATATAAAAATAAAGCAAAATTAAGATTTTGAAAAAAATAATAGCTTATATATAACTTTGTTCCTATAACCAGTATGAATGGGTGACTTAGATAAATAGAATAAGACGTGTTCCCTAATCTATCTAAAATATTTACAAATTTATGATAGTGGTTTTTAAAAAAGCTTTCCAAACCAATCACACCAACCACACATAAAAAGGCTGGCACTCCTCTGTCCAAAGCACGACCAAATCCAGTTTCAAACACATTAAATATATTCTGAAAGAAAATAAATGCAGTTCCCAATAGAATCAGAATAATATTCAGCACAAAGTTTAAATTGCATTCAATATAAATGAGATATGCACAAATACCCAAGGTATACTCTAAAAGAATCACATTAAAAAAGAATACTTTATCTAAATTTAATACCAATATTCCTACAGCAGGTAAAAAGGTTAATACCGCTATTAATGCAATATAATTTATTTTATTTCTAAAGAAATAGAGAGATAAAGCAAAAATGATATAGAAATAAACATCATAACTTAGGGTCCAGCCATTTTGAACAAGGAACTTATGCTCCCCTGGAATTAACAAATAAGAAGCTATAACATTTGTATATCCACCACTCATATTAATAAGGTCGGGGTTATATAAAAAAATACAAAGAGCCACAGTGGTAAAAAACCAATAGAGAGGCAATATTCTTTGCATACGACCTTTTAAAAATTTTATAGGAGTTATATTTTTTTTAGCTGTCGTTAAACAGATAATAAACCCGGACATTACGAAGAAAATATCAACACCAGGCCCTCTAAATCGATACCACTCTAAAGACAGGATATTATACTGATGAACTTTATTTTCTATATGACTGAGCAAGACAAAACTTGCAGCAATAAATCTCAATATATTAATTGAATATAATTTATTATTAGACATATTTTTGTCCTTATAATTTTTAATAAAATGCTTTATTCTTCAAATGAAATATTATTTTAATATTATGTAACTAGCTGAATGATAAAACTCTTTAAATAGGTTAGAATATATTTTTCAATTATACGCTTAAATAATAAATTATGAAAAAACTTTCTTGTTTCAAAGCTTATGATATTCGCGGCAAATTGGGTAGTGAGCTGAACGAAGAAGTCGCCTATAAAATTGGCCGTGCTTATGGTCAAATTTATCAGCCTAAAACTATTGTTGTTGGTTGTGACGTTCGCCTGACTAGTGAAGACCTAAAACAAGCCACTATTCGTGGTTTGAATGATGCAGGTGTCGATGTCCTCGATTTGGGTATGACCGGTACTGAAGAAGTCTACTTTGGGGCATTCCATTTAGATGTCCAAGGTGGTATTGAAGTAACTGCTAGTCACAATCCAATGGATTATAATGGCATGAAATTGGTACGTGAAAACTCACGCCCAATTAGCGCAGATACCGGCCTAAAAGAAATTCAAGCCTTGGTAGAAGCTGGTACATTTAATGAAGTTGCAGCTAAGGGAACTACTCAGAAGTATAATATTCTACCTGAATTTATCGATCATTTATTAACTTATATAGATCCTGCTAAAATCCGTCCGTTAAAACTGGTGGCAAATGCAGGTAATGGTGCAGCAGGCCATGTAGTCGATGCTTTAGAAGAAAAATTCAAAGAACTGAATGTTCCAATTGAATTCATCAAGATTCATCATGAAGCAGATGGTAACTTCCCGAATGGTATCCCTAATCCATTGTTAGTTGAAAACCGTGATAGTACCCGCAATGCGGTACTCGAACATGGTGCAGATATGGGTTTAGCATGGGATGGCGACTTCGACCGCTGCTTCCTTTTCGATGAAAAAGGACAATTCATTGAAGGTTATTATATTGTCGGTCTGCTTGCACAAGCATTCTTATTGAAACAGTCGGGTGAGAAAATTGTTCATGATCCACGATTGACTTGGAATACCCTTGATATTGTGGAACAGCATGGTGGTATCACTGTTCAATCAAAATCAGGACATGCCTTCATTAAAGAAGTGATGCGTGAACACAATGCTGTGTATGGGGGTGAGATGTCTGCACACCATTACTTCCGTGATTTTGCCTATTGCGATAGTGGGATGATTCCATGGTTATTAGCAGTGGTGGTATTATCAGAAACCAAGAAGCCTTTGTCTGAACTTGTCCAGGCAATGATTGCCAGGTTCCCATGCTCAGGTGAAATCAACTTTAAAGTGGCTGATACTCAAGCAACCATTCAAAAAATCTTCGACCACTTTGCTGATCAAAACCCTATCATTGATTATACTGATGGGGTCAGTCTGAATTTTGGTGCTTGGCGTTTAAATGTTCGCGCGTCAAATACAGAGCCATTATTGCGTTTGAACATTGAAAGTCGTACCAGTCTAAACCCAAAACCAATTCAGGATTATGTTGAGGTACTGACCGATCTGATTCATCAATAATGATTTAGCCCCTTTAACCTACTCTGAATGGTTAAAGGGATTTTACTCTTAACCAGTTTTTATATTATTTAAATAATAATTTATCTAAAGGAACCTCTAAACTTAAAGCTAGTCCACTATCACTACCATTTAAATTAGAATCATTCAGCCATCCTTTTAATTTTAATGGTGTAACATTATCAATATAATGTGTCCAGCTAACTTCTAATGCTTTAATTTTTTCTTGAGTTGGGTATTTATAGTTTATATCTCTACTAGATTGATTAATTTCAGAAGTAAGTACTCTTCCAGATAAGCGATTCATTCTATCTATAATAATATTCCCTCCCATAGAATATATCTGGCTATCACCACCAATAGAATGGCCTAAAGGGTATCCATGCTGATAATATCCATCCTTATAGTCACCATGACTATATGTATACCCCCATACTTTTCCATTCGTACGAGTATCAGCCATCTCTAGATATAGTTGAATTGGAAATTTACTTAACTTAGATGAATAATCTATCCCTAATAAATGAAATTTCCTTGATGGAAGATAACCCGCTTCATCTTCACCAATCAACTGCCCATATAATCCCAAAGGTAAGTTAATGAAAGAGTTGAAATTGAATTTCACATCAATACCGGCAAGTTGATTAGACTTATCCAATGCTCGATCATCAACATTATCATTCCCTTTAATCGCTTCCCATAACCCACTTAAGCTTTCATCTTTTCCATCCCCTCCCCACTGAAAAATTCGTGATGCTCCAATTTCTAAATATGGGCGCGGCTGCATAGTTACACGCAAGCCAAGTAACTTAGCATTTGGGATTGATTGGTAATCATCCAATTGACCAGCAAACATCTGATACTGCCAATTACCAATCCATGAAAGCCAAGTTGATTCAAAAGCTTTTTGCTCTACTCTTTGCAAAGTTACACCATATACAGGCCGGCTAGCATCACCACGAATTAAACTTCCCTCATATCCTGGTCCCCAATATGTAGGTATTTGCCCAGCAATAAACCACTGATTCCAAAAATTTACACCTAAATATGAGCCCTCAACATTCACCTTTTGATCATTTTCAATTATCTGATCTTTTTCTACATTTATCTTAATTTGTGATGCCCAATGCTCACTATTGGCTTTAAAGCCTATACCAACATGATGTTGTGCACTTTCTTTATTTGCAAAAAACTGAGATTGTCTTTGTTGTTCGGTTTCAGTAAAAACATCCAATATAAGCTTATTGTTTTCCAATTTTAGATAATCATTAACTTTATCAATGACTTTTTGTTGTATATTATTGTTTACAACAGCTTTGCTCAAAGCTCTACTTAATTCTGCTTCGCTGAGTGGCCAGGTTGAAGTACTAATTTGAATCACACCTTGTTGATTCAACCAATTTAAATCATTACGCAGATTCTCCTCATTTAATATAATTCCATTTGCTTGTGAATGAATTGATATAATAGTTAAACACCCAATAGCTAAAGTTTTTGCAGACTTAATCATCTATCCCTTCCTTCCAATATTTAGATTTTTATTTCATTATTTGTTCACAAAAACCATTAGGATATTTTTTCTGCCAATGCCAGCTATGCGCAAGCATATCCTCCAGACAATATTCTGCCTTCCAGCCCAATTCTTGTTGAGCACGTTGGTTGTCAGCATAAAAGCTTGGTAAATCTCCAACACGGCGTGGTGCAAATACATAAGGTATCTTAACCTGATTAACAAGTTCAAAGGCTTTCACAATCTGCAGCACTGAAATTGGAGTACCTGTACCAATATTCCATGCTCGACAACCACTATTATTAAGACGATTTTCAATTGCTAATACATGGGCTTTGGCAAGATCAACTACATGAATAAAATCACGCTCACAGGTACCATCTGCTGTTGGGTAGTCATTGCCAAAAATACACAATTGTTCACGACGACCAACTGCGACTTGTGCGACAAATGGCATTAAATTATTAGGAATGCCTTGCGGATCTTCACCAATTTCTCCACTCTTATGCGCTCCCACTGGGTTAAAATAGCGTAGCAGTGCTATAGACCAATTCGGATTTGACTCTGCTGTTTTTTCTAGTACTTGTTCAATGACCATCTTAGTATAGCCATAATTATTGGTAGGCATACCTACAGGCATATCCTCTTGGTAAGGCGCTGAGTTTTTCTCTCCATAAACAGTGGCTGAAGAACTGAACACCAAATTAAATACATGAGCTCTTTCCAT
The DNA here is from genome assembly GCF_058599385.1 of Acinetobacter sp. CAU_H_60. Lineage (NCBI taxonomy): Bacteria > Pseudomonadati > Pseudomonadota > Gammaproteobacteria > Moraxellales > Moraxellaceae > Acinetobacter > Acinetobacter sp. CAU_H_60. The sequence continues at coordinate 2,928,035 of NZ_CM178653.1, forward strand.
CGCTCGGACTAGACACACCGAACCCGAAATATTATTGTCAAAGTATTCTAGTGGTATTTTTTGACTTTCCCCTACTGCTTTTAACCCAGCAAAGTGAATGACGGCATCAATTTTATAATCACTAAAAACCTGATCCAGTGCATAGACATCACGAATATCGCCTTGTATAAAATCTAAAGACTTATTTGTGAGGATTTGAACTCGCTCCAAGGCAACCTTTGAACTATTACAAAGATTATCAAATACAATGACCTCATGCCCTGCATGTAACAATTCCACACATGTATGCGAGCCTATATATCCAGCCCCACCCGTTACCAAAATTTTTGCCATATTACTTTCCGAGCAAGATACTTAACAAACCACAGGTTGAACTATCAAATCCACTAAAATCAGTTTTATTGCCGTTCAAAACAGGTAAAACCAAGTTGGCAATTTCTTTACCTTTCTCTACGCCCCATTGGTCAAATGCATTGATATTCCACAGTACCGACTGTACAAAGACTTTATGTTCATATAATGCGATCAGCATTCCTAATGTATAGGGACTAAGCTCTTTTACTAAAATTGTTGAGCTAGGTTTATTACCTTCATACTGTTTATATAAAGGTAAGCTTTCTACTTCTTCAGAATCAAGTGCTTGATTTCCAAAAGCTAATAACCGAGATTGGGCTAAACAGTTGGATAATGCTAAATGATGTTGATCAATTAGAGCATCTGCTGTTTCCACATAAGTAAATTGATTAGATGTATAACGTTGTACTGGTGCAATAAAGTCACAACTTACAGTATGGGTACCCTGATGAAGTAATTGATAGAAAGCATGCTGCGCATTAGGTCCGACCTCTCCCCAAATAATTGGACAGGTACTGTTTTCAACTTTTTGGTCATTACGTTGAATCGACTTACCATTCGATTCCATTTCTAGCTGCTGTAGATAAGCAGAAAAATACTTTAGGCGACCATCATAGGGTAAAACTGCATGTGTTTGGATATTAAGGAAATTTAAATTCCACATACCCAAAACTGCCATAATAACAGGGATATTCTCTTTAAAATCTGCATTTTTAAAGTGCTCATCTACCGCATAAGCCCCTGCCAAAAGACGTTTAAATCCCTCTACGCCAATATTAAGAGCGATTGGCAGACCAATACAGGACCATAATGAATATCGACCACCTACCCAATCCCAAAGCAGGAGCTGGTTTTCTTTACAAATACCCCATTCAGTCATTTTTTCAGGTTTAGTCGATACACCAATAAAATGTTGGCAATTTAATGATTCAGATTTTCCTAGCTGTTTTTCTAACCATTGGCGTGCAGTTTGAGCATTATATAGTGTATCAATTGTGCTAAATGATTTAGAAGAAATAATAAATAAGGTAGTTTCAGGTCTTAATTGATGCAAAATATCAGATAGTTGGCTACCATCCATGGTAGATACGAAATGTACTTTTAAAGGTTTAGCCGTTTTTACTTTAAAATCAGATAAGGCATGACTAACCATCATAGGGCCTAAATCAGATCCTCCAACTCCTATATTGACGACATCCTGAATAACCTCGCCTGTCACTCCTCGATATTGTCCTGAATGAATTTTTTCCACTAAGGCATACATACGTTCAAGTTGTGTATGTACTTGGTCAGTTAATTTTGGATAAATTTGATGATCTTTGGGCAAACGGAGCGCCCAATGCATCACTGAACGCTGTTCCGTATAATTGATCGCTTCTTCAGAAAATAGACGTTTAATCCAGGTCGATAAATCTCTTACTCGAGCAACGTCTAATAAACCATGAATCACGGATTGATCAATACGCTGTTTACTATAGTCAAAAATAAGATCTTCACATTGAAGAGAGTAATGTTCGAACCGTTCAGAATCTTCTGCAAAAAAATCGTTTAAATGTTTTTTCCCTATTGTTTTAGAAAGTTCTTCCAGGCTTGACAAAGTAGATACCAAGTCTTTTTTTGGGAATATTTGTAAGTTCATCATTATCGGCCCACCCCTATATAGGCAAATCCTTGTTCTTTTATATAAGCAGGATCATATATATTACGTCCATCCAAAATCAATGGATGAACCATTAGTCTTTGTAAGTGCTTGTAATCCAATGAACCGTATTGCTTCCATGCAGTTAATACACATAATGCATGGGCATTATTAACAGCTGCATACTGCTCTTCACAAAGAATAAGATCAGGACGATCCCTATAATAATGACGAATCTCCTCTAAAGCTTGAGGATCATGTAATTGCACTTTCACACCTTGTGCCCATAGTGCCTCGAGCATAGGATGAATAGGAGAGTATTGGGTGCTAGAGGTATTTACCTTAAATGCAGCTCCCCAGATTGCGACCGTCTTTCCTGCTAAATCACCATGAAAATAATTCCAGAGTTTACGGAACATCAATTCTTTTTGCTGCTCATTAATTTCCCATACTTGGGTAAGTAATTGACTTTTTACACCCGTATTTGCAACCGCAGTAGATAAGGTTAAAATATCATGAGAGAAGTTTTCTCCTCCGAAACCAGCCCCCGGGTATAAATAGGATCCACCGATACGGCTATCTGCTCCCATTCCTTCTCTGACATAATTAATATCTACTCCCACTTTTTCTGCAACGACTGCCAAATCATTGATATAACTTATACGAGTAGCTAACATTCCAGAGATACTTAATTTAGTAAATTCAGCATCTAATATAGGCATAAACAAATAATGCTTCAGTCTTGGAAACAAGGGGCGAAGCATTTCTTGTAATTTAATTTTTGCTTTTTCATCATTACAACCAATAATGATACGCCTCAAGGACAAAACGCTTTGAAAAGCTTGACCTTCCTGTACCATATCAGGTAAATAAACCCATTGATCCTGTGGTAATCGTGCTTGCAACTGCTCAGTACCATTTAAGCCAAAAGTTGAAGCATTAATCATTAATTTAGGATGGATAATAGTCCGCTGATTAATTAGATCAAGTACTTTAAGCGCTGTTTCCTTTTCTACATGATTAAAACTAAAGATATAAGCATCAATATCTAAAGGAAGACTTTGAAAATCACAATAGCTGAGAAACCCTGCTTTAATATGCTGTTCTAGTGCTTGAATAACCTCTCGCTCACGAACATCAAATCCTTTTTTTTGAGGATCATCAATATTGCTACAAACATAAATATAATGCCCGCATTCTGCTAATAAAGATGCCATCACAGCCGCATATAGGGTTGTCCCAAAAATTGCAATCTTCATCTATTAACTCACATTTTTTACAATTTTAATTTTTGAATTAAAGCTTTAAATTCTGTTCCTAATTTAGGATGGTCAATACCATAATGTAATACAGCATTTAAATAACCTATTTTGCTGCCGCAATCGAAGGTTCGCCCTTTCATACGATAAGCTTCTACTGTATCTGTTTGCTGTAACATCGCAATTGCGTCTGTTAACTGAATCTCATTACCTGCACCTTTAGGTGTCTGCTCAAGTAATTGCATGATTTTAGCAGGTAAAATATAACGTCCCACTACCGACAAATTCGAAGGTGCGGTTCCTAAAGCTGGTTTTTCTACAATACCTTGCATTACAGCACTTTGGCCCTCTTCAAGAGTTACAGCCACATCTACGATGCCATATTGATCAACAAGCTGATCAGGCACAGCTTCTACCATGATTTGTGATGCATTTGATGTATTAAAACGTTCAATCATCAAAGACAGATCATTTTTAGTATCAGAATCTTTCACCAGAACATCAGGCAATAAAACTGCAAAATTCTCGTTACCTATTATAGACTTAGCACAAAGCACAGCATGTCCTAAACCTAGTGGTTGAGGCTGACGTACACTCACCACACTCACATATGGAGGTAAAATTTCTGTAATCTCTTTAAGCAAATCAATTTTTTTCTTTTGCTCTAAGGTTGTTTCAAGTTCAAAATTGCGATCAAAATAGTTTTCAATTGATGCCTTAGATGAATGTGTTACTAGAATAATTTGCTCAATACCGGCTGCAACTGCTTCTTTGACTACATATTCAATTGCTGGACGGTCAACCACGGTTACCATTTCCTTTGGAATTGATTTACTGGCCGGGAGAAAACGTGTACCTAGACCAGCAACAGGAAGAATTGCTTTCTTAATCATAAATATTCCTAGTAAACATCAAATGATGTTGAGTTAATGCAATAAATTTATCTGATATCTAAAGCATATTTTAAACCAAAATTAACACTTCACTTCTATATCAGAATTTAATAAGCGGATTTATGAATAAATCCTTTAAATACAGTTAAGAAAATAATATGAATATCAAGCCAGATACTCCAGGTACGAATGTACTCTAAATCACACTCAATACGTTTTTCCATCTTGTTTAAAGTATCTGTTTCACCACGCCAACCACGAATCTGAGCTAAGCCTGTAATCCCAGGCTTTACTTTATGCCGTAACATATAGCCAGGAATTAACTTACGATATTCTTCATTATGCGCAACCGCATGTGGACGCGGCCCTACGACAGACATTGACCCTAAAAACACATTAATGAATTGTGGCAGCTCATCAATTGATGTACGTCTTAAAAAACCGCCAATCGGCGTCAAACGTGGATCATTTTTTACAGCCTGAGTGACTTTAGCACCATTCTCCATAACATTCATAGATCTAAATTTATAAACTAAGATTGGTTTACCATTTAAACCATAACGGGTTTGTTTAAAGAATACCGGACCTTTAGATGTCAATTTGATCGAAATAGCTATAGCTAATAAAAGAGGAGAAATGAGTATTAAAATCATGGCTGAAAAGCAGATATCTTCTATTCGCTTCACGAATGTATTAATACCTGTTAATCTCGTATCAATAATTGGGATAATAGGGGTCCCATTGATATCCTCCACCCGAGAATATAAAAATTCATGACTAAACAACTCAGGAATAATAATCGTGGAACATGTGGTATCAGATAAAAATTTGATAAGTTCATCTGCTTGACCGATATTATGTTGATTAATAACTACATAAACCTTATCAATATTTTCTTCTTTGATAGTATGCATGCCTTCAATAAAGTTACCAGAATAAATAGATGTGTCTGCTTTATCTTCGAATGTAAATAAACCAATAGGAGTAAAGCCAATCCACTCTGAATTTTTTAAATCCGCATATAGTTTTTGTGCCTTTTCTCCTTCACCAAAAATCATTACATTCGTTGATTTATGGGAAAGTTTATAGAAAATACTGTATATCAGACGGATAGCAATTCTTAAAACTGCCATCATAGCGACTACACTAACAAAATAATTAAGTAAAATGTCAAATGTAATATTTTTTAAAAAAATTAATATAGAAGAAGAAATTAAGATACTAAGAGTTGTATTTTTTAAACAAAAAATAAGTTCATTAAATAGGCTAATACCACGCCATGACCGATAAAAATCCGTCAGACCACCAATAAGTTGAAAAACACTCACTACCGTAAGAAACATGGCAAATGCTTGTTGTCCAAAATCAAACGCATTAAACTTATATATGAAGTAAAAACCAAGGTAAATAGCCAAAACATCGCAAAACCGCTGTAATATTGAGATGTAAGATGCATTTAATCGAGAAGCCATTGTATGCCTGTATTTATATATTGAAGGATTCTTCTAAAATTAAATAACTACAATTAAGTTAAACTTTAATTATTGAATCCTTTAGCCATTTGATCACGCGTGTTAGTATAGTTTATGAATAAAGAAACACAAAAGCTATATCTATAAAGTTTAAAATTTTATTTAAAATATAAATAGATATATTTTTTCACACTGAAAAAATATATAAAGAGTCTTATAATGTCATAAATACATAGAGATTGAATGATGATTCCTGTAATTTTATCTGGTGGTTCGGGTACACGTCTTTGGCCACTCTCACGTTCTAGCTACCCAAAACAATTCCTACCTATTACTGAAGAAAAAACCTTATTCCAGCTAACACTTGAACGTATATCCAAGCTGAATCAAGAACTTGCAAATTTCCAAAATCCAATTATTGTCACAAATGAAAATCATCGTTTCATTGTTGCAGAGCAGCTAAGACTACAGAAAACACCAGCTCAAATTTTACTAGAACCCATTGCCCGCAACACAGCACCCGCTATTGCAGCAGCAGCAGAATTAGCCCTCTCCCATGGAGAAGATCCAGTTTTACTGATTCTTGCAGCAGATCACGTCATTGAACAACAAGAATCCTTTAATCAGGCTGTAGCGGTAGGTCTAACTGCAGCAGAATCAGGGAAATTAGTCACTTTTGGGATTGTGCCCACATCCCCAGAAACGGGTTATGGCTATATTAAGGCTGAACAAAAAGTCGAACAATCTGAAATCCAAAGCTATCCTGTTGCACAGTTTGTAGAAAAACCGAATCGTGAAACTGCAGAAAAATATGTAGGTGATGGTTCATATTTATGGAACAGTGGTATGTTTATGTTTAAAGCATCTACGTACTTACAAGAGCTAGAAAAATTTAATCAGGCCATTGTCACTAATGCTAAAAAAGCAATTGCGAATAGTAAGAATGATCTAGATTTTATACGTCTTGATAAAACAAGTTTTGAACAGTGTCCAGAAGATTCAATTGACTATGCTGTGATGGAAAAAACCGAACATGCTGTCGTAGTACCACTGAATGCCAATTGGAATGATGTTGGTGCTTGGAACAGTGTTTGGGAAGTGAGTCAAAAAGATGAAAATGGCAATAGCATTCGCGGCGATGTCATCACACAAGATACTCATAACTCATTAATCCATGCTGAAACCCGTCTCGTCAGTACACTTGGCTTACAAAATGTTGTCGTCATTGAAACTGCGGATGCCGTACTTGTAGCCGACCAAGCAAAAGTCCAAGACATTAAAAAGATTGTAGAAAGGCTTAAAAATACACATCGCTCTGAAATTGATCAACATCGTAAGGTCTACCGCCCTTGGGGTAGCTATGACTCAATTAACCATGGTAGTCGTTATCAAGTAAAATGCATTGTGGTGAATCCTGGTCAGAAACTTTCGCTACAGATGCACCATCACCGTGCAGAGCATTGGATTGTGGTGAATGGTACAGCCAAAGTGCGTAAGGGTGACGAAACAGTGCTACTCACTGAAAACCAATCAATTTATATTCCACTCGGTGAAACACATGCCTTAGAAAACCCAGGTAAAGTCCCACTTGAGTTGATTGAGGTTCAGTCCGGCTCTTATTTGGGTGAAGATGACATTGTTCGGTTTGAAGACTTATATGGCCGTGTTTAAATTTAATTAACCCATTCATAAAATGCTCCTCGTGAGCATTTTATTTTTTCATTCTTTGAGATTCTAAAACATACTAATGTCTATTCTTTCTAAAAAAATCCTGTCTAACTCCCTTTGGATGATGCTTGAAAAAATCATTTCCATGTTTGGTTTGATTTTTGTCATGTCCTATGTTGCCAAATATATTGGGCCAACAAATTTTGGAAAAATTGCATTAGCGACAACGATCTTCGCCTTCGTTCAAACCTTAACATGGTTTGGCAATCAAGAAATTTTATTCAAACGTGTCAGTAAGAATCCATCTTCAGGACTAAAATTTCTAAATTCCACACAAAATTTACGCAAGTTATTATTTAGCCTATTTAGCTTTCCTGTACTGGCTTGGCTTTTTATCTATACGGATCAATTGACCTTTATTTTCGGTATTGCCACGGCATTGGCAACGTTTATCTTAATTCAAGATATTTTTGTTATTTATAATAATGCTGTCCTAAAATCTTATATCAATACCCTTGTTAATATTGCAGGATTGACCATTGCCTTTGCTGTTCGTTCTTTAATTGTGCTATTTGAGTTGCCAGCAGAGTATTTAGCCATTCCTATTGTATTAGTGACATTCATTCCTTATATCGCTAAACGTTATTATTTTAATTTGGCTGATCATGCGCCACGTATTCGTTCAATTGCTTACTGTAAGTATTATCTTTATGCAGGTAGTGCTTTAGTTCTTTCTACTTTATCGATTGCTCTTTATGTTCAAATAACCAATTTGATGTTGGTACATTTAACCTCAACCTATGAATTGGGGTTATATTCTGTTGCATCAAGCATTGGTATGGCATGGGGCTTTGTCAATCAGTCTTTGATTACCTCTGTCATGACCAAAATTTATAAAGAGAAAAATGACAATGTTGCTTATAGCATGTTTGCAAAACTGAATTTATTAATTATCACAATTTCAAGTGGTGCAATTATTGGTTTTGCAGTTTTAGGACATTGGATTATTTCTTTGCTTTACGGTCAGGCATATTTACCTGCTGTTCCACTTTTAGTCGTGATGGCATGTGCAGGGATGTTTTCTGGTTTAGGTACAGCAGCAGCTCGATTAATTATTCGCGAAGAAGGTTACAGTTACATTTCTAAAAAAATGCTGTGCATGGCTGTTTGTTCTGTTCCTATTTCTTATTTATGTATCAAGTATTTTGGCTTAATGGGTGCAGCATATGGTATTGCATTAATAGAACTACTTTCTGCAACCTTGTTTAACTATTTTTATAAAAAAGGGCTTATTTTTAAAGTTCAGCTATGTCCTTTTTTCAGAAATAAATTTAAGGATTAATATTATATACTATTTATTAGTATCTATAAGAAATCAGGGCGAATTCAAACATGAGGTGCGACAGTTTCAAAAGCCTTATGATAATCAACAAGCTGAGCAAACTTCTCTAATGGTGTAAGCCAATCTAACGCTTTTCTAGGACGAGTATTCAGTGACATGGCAACTTGATTTAAATAATGCTGATCTGCCTGATTTAAATCAATCCCTTTAGGTAAATATTGCCTAATTAAACCATTCATATTTTCGCATGTGCCTTTTTGCCATGGTGAATGTGGGTCACAGAAATATACATCTATGCCTAAATCTTCTTCGAGTATTTTATGTTCTGACATCTCACGTCCACGGTCATAGGTCAACGTTTTACGCAGTTCTGCAGGTAAATATTTCAGAGCTTCAGTTAAAGCCTGCACTGATTCTGCCTTTGCATCAGGTAATGTTGCCAAGATACAGAGCCGTATATTTCGTTCAATAAGTGTTGCTATCGAACTTTTATTGTCTTTACCTTTAATTAAATCGGCCTCCCAATGACCCGGTATTTTTCTTTCTTGAACTTCAGCTGGGCGCTCATGAATAGTTTTAATATCCTGTAATATAGAATCTTTTTTAGGTTCACCGTTAGCTTTTCGCTTTTTATTTTCATGACGCAGACAGGATAATAAGTCTTTTTTCAACTCACCCTTTGGTAATGCTCGTATAGTTGAGTAAATCGTTGTATGGCTTACATTCATTGTTTGATCCAAATCAGAAAATGTCTTTAAACGCTTCGATATTTGCTGAGGAGACCATAAACAACGGATCGCTTCAACAATAAATCTCCAGAGGATTGAGTCGATTTTGAGTTTTCTGTGACCACGTCTACGTCTAGCGAAGGTGTTATCAGAAGCATATCGAGCTTGATAAACGTCATTGATGCTATTTCTTTTAAGTTCACGATAGATCGTACTAGGATGTCTTTTAATAAGTTCAGCAAATTTTCTGGGTGAAAAGCCTTCTTTTCTTGACTCAAGCATTAATGCAGTACGATCTTCAAAGTTAAGATGATGGTATGACAATTTTATATACTCCATAAACCCTTTAAATTAATTAGGTGGTTTATGTCGCACTTCAAGTTTTACTCTGCCCAGTTTAGTAATATTAAATATTTTTACCTAATATTACTAATCCAATAATTCACAATAATTTAATTAAAAAACTTAATTTTATTCATTTAATATTTTTACCCAAAAACAAAAATGAGCTTATTTTATTTCTCGACAAAATTTTATCCAAAAAAATAGGACAAAAAACACCAATTAATGTAGAAAATAAAATAACAAGCAATGGATAATCAATATTATACCCCATTTTACTTAATAAAATTCTTGGAGAAGAGACTAATAAAGAATGAAATAAATATATGCTATAAGAAAAAACACCTATATATGCCAAAAATTTAATTTTAATCTTCAAATTAAAAACAAATATACAGATAATAATAGACAAAATTGCATTTTCTAAAGAGAATTTATTAACCTCTTCCAACCCCAAAAAAATCAGTCTAATAATATAAAAAATTGATAAAAAACCAATTAAATAAATTATAAATTTAATATTTCCCACAATCTTACTCTTATTTCTTTCAATTATCATACCCACCAAAAAAAATGGTAACAAATATATAGCTTTTCCCAATGCCATAAATTTAATACTATACAAATCTTTAAAAAAATATAATATCAATGAGATAGCAAAAAAAATTAATAAATTTAAATTTGATTTAATTAAGTCAAAATAGTCTAACAACCCAATTAATATAAATATAATTAACATAGCATGTAAATACCAAAATACCCCTAAAGGAGTTATTGGATATAAAAGCAAATCATTGACTGTATAATTATGCGACCCCCCAAAAAAATATTGAATTATTATTGTTGGCAGGCCTACAAATATAGCGGGTATAATTAATCTATTAAACTTTCCTTTAAAATATTTCTTAAACGATCCTTCCTTAAGAGGTCTGATTGAATAAACATATCCTCCAAGAAAAGTAAATAATGGCATTCTTAAAAAGGTCAAAAATAATATGATTTTTTCCAGTATTAGATTTTCATTTAGCAAGCCATACGAAGCTATACTTCCAAATGCATGAAATCCGACTACCAAAATACATGCTATTCCTCTAAGAGAATCAACTTCTAATTTTCGTTCACTCATTAACTTATACCATAAGGACCTGATTTTAAATTAATATATTATATAGTATTATTATAAATATTTTAAATTACTATTTAACCCGAATCCTGCTTAAGCCAATGACTGGCTTTGTTGCACAAACCTATCTGTAAAGGCTTTTTCAGCGATATAATTTTCAAATGAAGAAGCCTACACATAAAATCTACCGCACAACCAATTGGCCCGCATATAACCGAGTACTCATGAGTCGCGGAAATATTGCCATTTGGTTTGATCCTGCTACGCAATGGTATGCTCCATCAAAAGGCAAACAAGGGCGAAATCAAACCTAATCCGACGCAGCTATCCAATGCTGCTTAATGATTAAATCCTTATTCCGTCTATCTTTACGTATGGTCACTGGTTTTGTGCAAAGTCTGATTAAACTTTGCTGATTAAATTGGACCGCACCAGATTACAGTACGTTTTGTAGAAGACAAAAGCATATTGATATTGCAATCAGCTACCAAAAAAGTAGCGATGGGCTGCATCTACTCATAGACTCTACAGGCATGAAGTTTCTAGGTGAGGGCGAATGGAAACGCAAGAAACATGGAGCTGAATATCGTCGCCAATGGCGTAAACTTCATATTGGTATAGATGCTGAAATACTGCAAATACGTGCAGTTCAGCTTACAACAAATAATGTCAGTGATTCACAGGTGCTTGGTGATTTACTTGATCAAATTCCACAAGATGAGCGGATTGACTCTGTTTATACCGATGGAGCTTATGACACCAAGCAATGCTATCAGGTCATTGCAAATCGGCAAGCGCATGCGGTGATTCCACCTAGAAAAAATGTGAAACCATGGAAAGATACAAACAGTAGCTCGCTAGAGCGAAATGAATTACTTCGAACAGTTACACGTTTAGGCAGGACACTATGGAAAAAATGGTCAAATTATCATCACCGAAGTTTGGTAGAAACCAAGATGCACTGCATCAAATTATTGGGTGATAGGCTTAGTGCAAGGAGTTTTGATAGCCAAGTGAATGAAATTCATGCACGTGTAGCAGTCCTCAACCGATTTACGGAATTAGGTCGACCACTTACCCAAATTACGCCTTAAATTTGGCTCAATTAGGGGCGCTTTGCATTTCAAATCTTTGTGCAACAAAGCCACAATCAATTGGTACTGTACATAAAATTTCCTTATTCAAAATTTAGTCATTTTTTTAAAAATTCACGTCAACGTCCTACATTAGATATACAATCTAAATTTTCATTAATATCAAAAATAGGGGGAAATATATAACCCCCAAGTATGCAACCCTCATTTCAATCAAATTCTATTTAGTATTTTTCAGTATTAATTACCTCTACTAATTCTTTCTCGAAATTCTTTAATATTTGGTTTTTACTTAAATTATGTTCTGCATAATTCCGCCCATTCCGACCATAGCTTTTTCTACGCTCTGCATCATATGAAAGTTCAAGAATTGCTTGTGCAAAGGCTTGTCCATTTTCAGGCTCTACAATCAAACCGCACTGTGCACCTTGAGTAATGACATAACCCAATTCAGTCTCTGCATCTGCAGTTGCGATTACACTTTTACCACTTGCTAACATACCTGTCAGTTTAGAAGGCATCACCAAATCGGCAGCATCCGCACGTTGTGGCAATAGATGAATATCTGCCAAACCCAACAATTCACCTAAACGTTCAAATGGTTGCAAATCTAAAAACATGACATTGCTTAAACCTGTACATGCTTGTTCTAGTTCTGCACGTCCTGCTCCATTACCACAGAATACAAATTGAATATTTTCATTTTTTTGCTCTGCAATAATACGTGCTGCTTCCGCTAAGATTTCTAGCCCTTGTTTGCCACCCATATTACCCGAATATAGTGCAACGATTTTATCGTCACTAATATTTAACTCTTTTCGATATGGACTCACATCTTTTAAAGGTTGAATGGCTGAAATATCCACCCAATTCGGGAAAGAAATGACTTTCTTTTCATCCATACCCTTTGCACGTGCGAGTTTAAGCATCTGTCCTGAAATACTGGATACGCGATCAAAACAACGCATCAACCAACGTTCACATGCTTCAACAAAACCTCGAAGCCATTTTGCTTTAATCAACCCCATATCAAAGGCAGCATTTACTTCATAATCTTGCACGTGTAACCAAGACTTTGCACCATTCAATTTTGCGAAAGCGACTGTCGCTGGTGCACACATCAACGCGGGTTCTACAGTCCAAACGACATCTGGTTTCCACGACCATTGTTTAAATAGTGTAGGCAGACTATTCAAGGCAAAGGAAGCAAGATGAATAAGTCGTTTTACACCGCTTGGCTGTGCAGGTACCCAAAGTGGAGTACGATATACAGCCACTCCATTCCATTGTTCAGTGACATAGGCATTTTGGTAGCCTTCTGATACTTTCCATGCTGGGTAATATGGTGGTGCGGTAATAACGCGTACTTCATGACCTTGTTCCGCAAACCACTGTGCCATTTCACCTGTATATTTACCAATACCTGTGAGCTCAGGAGCGAAGTTGATACCGTAAAATAATATTTTCATTTAGTCATCTGCCAGTTTATGTCCTGTCAGTCTTGAAATTTCTTTTAAAATTTCTTTTTTATCGGTCATTCCAGAAATTGCTTGTTCAAGCTCCATAATTTTGGCACCGACTAAAAAACGATACCAATAGCCTTGCAAAAAGTGGTAAACCAAACCAGAACGTCCATCTAAAAATCCGAGCTGAAAGACATAGCGATAAATAAAATAGGCAAATGCCGCTATTGTAAAAGGAATTTTATTATAAATTTTTTCTTTACCAATTCGTTTTATAGATGCTTGAAAGGATGCACTTTCAGTATTTAATGATTCATCACGTGGGAATAAATTTAATTTTTGATTGAGAACATCAATAGCTTCACGGGTAGCATACTTATTATGTTTATCTGTAAAGAATGTCAAATCATTAAGATTATAGTCAGCAAATCCACCATTAAAGGTAACGGTTTCACCGCCAGAAATAACCATATGCTCATCCATCCAGCGATCTTCAATACGACCATGTCCTGTACGCCAAATACGTAATAAGACAAGAGGATAACGTCCCCCATGTTTTACCCAGCGGTCCATAAAAATATGCTTACGCTTTAAATTCACCCCTACAATATTGGTAGGTAAACTATGCAATTTTTCTTGAATTTCTTGCTGTAAATCTTGTTCAATAATTTCATCAGCATCTAAACGCATTGTCCAATCTGCTGTAATTGGTGCATTGTCGATTGCCCATTGAAATTGTTTTGCATAATTTAAAAATGGATGATGTAAAACAACTGCTCCATGTTCTTCTGCGATTTTTACTGTTTGATCTTTAGATCCAGAGTCAATCACAAAAATTTCTGAGGCAATAGATTTCACAGATTCAATGGAACGTTGAATATGCATACTTTCATTATGCGTTAAAATTACAACTGCCAAATTTTTATTAGGCATTTTTAAACTCTCTCATTTTGACAAATTGGGCTGGGTTTCCAACATAAATCCCATTTGGCACCGTATTTTTAAATACCACTCCGCAAGCTCCTACTACAGAATTTTCAGCCATGCTGACACCTGGACCAACAAATGCATTAGCAGCAACCCATGCACCCTTTTCTATGATGATTGGTTTTGTGATCAACTGAAATTTTGGATCTCGAATATCATGAGTTCCCCCGCAAAGCGTTGCATACTGACTGACAATTGCCTTTTCTCCAATATGAACAATGTTCATGTTGTAACAATTGACATGAGGAGCTAAGCAAGCATGCTCATCCATAATTAAATTTGCTGGATACCAAATTTTTACTGAACTATAGACATGTGCTGTTGGATGTATTTTGGCACCAAAAAGCTTAAGTAAGAAAACACGCCAACGATGCAAAGGAGCTGGTGTCCAAGAAGCCAATAAAGCCCATGTGAATGACCATAATATGCGAGTCAATCTATGCTGCAACGAAAAGGATGCCGCACCTTTAAATGGATCATCTCTGTCTGTGGCTTTTAAAGGAGAATTACTCATTGAATGTACCTTGTTGCTTTTGCTCTCTGTAAGGCAACAGTTAAATCATCTGCGGCAGCCTGCACAGTAAAGTTTTCCAAATACGTTTTACGTGCGGCATTAGACATCTGTTGTTTTTCATCATTAGACATCTCTTCCCAACGCTGTAAAACAGACAAAGCCCCATCGACTGTATCAGGTGCAACGATTCCCGCACCGCCTTTTTCAATTTCACGCCAAATATTAATCTGATTCGAAATGAGAACTGCTTTTCCATATGCTAAAGCTTCTGCAACTGCAATCCCAAAATTTTCCTGATGTGACGTAAGCACAAAGGCTTCTGCTTTATTAAAAGCCGCAGCCTTGAGTTCACCTTTTAACATTCCAGGCCAATGCACACGATCAGTTATGCCTAAATCTACAGCTAATTTTTGAAGTGTAACAATATAGTCATCATGACAAGGGCCTGCCATAACTAATTGCAGATCTTTTCGTTTATCTAATTTAGCAAATGCTTTTAGTAAAAGATCACAGCCTTTCTTTTCATGAATACGACTTAAATATAAAAGATAGGGTTTGTCTGCCACATCTTTTAGAATCTGATCAATAGTTTTAATTGCTTCTTCTGAAGGTGTGACTGCCTCACCTGCAGCATAGGAAACAACTTTAGCATTATATTTGAATCCCCAAAAAACACCTTGGGCTAATTTTTTTTCTTCTTCACTAGTAAATAGTACTTCAGATGCATGTTTTAATGCAGGACCTTGAATAATCCAAAATATTTGCTTTAACCAATGTTTCAATGGATAAGTTTTCTTGAACCATGGATCCATCATTCCATGAGTAAATAGCACATAAGGTAAATTTGCCTTGACACACCCTTGCCATCCACCAACGGAAGCATGATTCCATAAACCATGAATCACTGCTACATCAAAACGATCTGCGTTCTTCACAATCCATTGTTTTAACTTAGGTGTATACCCATACTTTTTAGGAGTTGGGCCTACGCCTGTAACCTTACATGGAAATTCATGTAAAAAGTCAGCATCATGAGGATCTAAAGTTAATACTTCGATATACTGACCAAGTGATTGGCGATAAAGCACAGATTGAATCAGACCTTCTACAGGTCCTCCTGATTCTTTTGAAATGGAAGCAATTACATGTAAAACTTTCATATACTTACTCATATGAAGAAACTATAACTTCATTTTTTATAAAAAAAGAAGTCGCAATTGCTAATAACATAGCAACATAAATATTATTTAATGCGGAAACAGACATTCCAGTTAAAAAAATTGAAGCGATTATAAATAGCTTACTCTTAAAATTAATTCTATTGGATAAAATACACCATATATAAATAAAAACTCCAATAGAAATTAAAACCCCATGATCATATACAACCCTTAAATTAAAAGCATGAAATATAGCAGAATAACAAGTTCCATCTTTATTATAACTAAATAAACTTTCATAAAATGCCAAATAATTACATGCTTCCTGAGGTAGTGTAGAAATTCTTTCCGCACCAAATAGCCAATTTAATACACCCCAATCTTTTACTGAATATAAAAACATTTCAAGCATTTTAAATCTATCTATATCCTCTATACCACCATCTAGACGACTCATAAATATAGAATAAAAACCTAAAGACGCTAAAACCAAACCTAATAATAAAATCATGTTTTTTAAAGAAAAAATGCTATTTAAAAACAACATCAAAGCACCTAATAAGTAAATAGAGGCACCAGACCTAGACCCACTTAAAAAGACTACCAAACCTAATAAAAAGAAATAAAAATAGTCTATTTTTTTCAAATTCAAATTAACTAAAAAAAATATTCCAGACAAAAAAACCAATTCATAGTTATTTTCACCAACTACCTCTGGTCTAGCTACACCAAATAATATCTTTTGAATAGAGTAAAAAATAAAAAATAAAAATATTAATTTTTTATATAAAAAAATTATATTTAAATTCGTAAAAATATTTCTATTATAAAAAAAACCCAAAATTAAAAAATAAAATAAAAACTTATATATGAGTAAAAAATCAAATAAATTTTTACCATTCAAAAAAATTGCATAAAAAAAAGATAAAATTATGTAAAATAATATAAAAAAATTAGTTTTCAATATATTTAAATTTATTTTACCTGAAATAAAAACAAATAAAAAAAATATTAAAAAAAATACTTCAAAATATATTACAGCTTTTAAATCAAAACCCAGTGTATTTAATAACCCAAAAATTAAAAAAATTAAAAATAATGGAATCAATAAAATATTATTAATTTCAACTTCACTAAATATTTTTTTTCGAGTGTTTAAGTATTCCATAGTTCTACTCAAAAATAAATTTTAACATTTTCATGAATTTGATCCAAACATGATAATTTTAAATAATGAGTCCATCGATATGAATTATGTTGACTTAATGAAAATTGAGATAAATTTCTCTTTTTCAAAATTATGCAGTAGGCCAACACTATATAATGTGTAGTAACATCTTCCCCAAACACACAATCATCATAAAAATGTTCAAACACACCTAAAAACTTGGCATCTGCACGCGTAATTCCCGCTTCAATACCAAGCTCCTCTCGTACCAAACGAACAAAAGCATCATCCAAAGTTTCATTTTTACGTACACGCCCACCAGGTACAAACCAATAGCCTTTTGCAGGCGCATTGACACGTTTACCTAATAAAACCTCGCCTTGTTCATTCCGAACAATTAAGTCAATCGAAATCAGCGGTGTATGCTGAATGACACTTTTAAATGTTTCGTCTGGTAACCACATATTTAAGACCGAGCAGAATCAATATTGTTTAAATACCACTGATAGGCGTCACGCAAACCATCTTCCAATGAAATGCTAGCTTTCCAACCCAAATTCGCTAAACGGCTCACATCCATCAATTTACGCGGTGTGCCATCCGGTTTAGTTGCATCAAATTCAAGGTGACCTTGGAAACCTGTGACTTTGACAATAGTTTCAGCTAGCTCACGAATAGTACAGTCAACACCTGTACCCACGTTGATATGACTCAGCATCGGTTGCGTATTCGCTTTAAACGTTTCAGTGTCCAATTCCATCACATGAATGCTGGCTGCAGCCATATCATCGACATGTAAGAATTCACGCATTGGCTTGCCACTCCCCCAAATGGTGACCACTTCAGCATTTTCTTTTACCGCTTCATGGAAACGACGTAGCAATGCCGGAATGACATGACTATTTTCTGGATGGAAGTTATCGTTCGGGCCATATAAATTTGTTGGCATCACACTACGGTAATCTCGACCAAACTGGCGGTTGTAACTTTCACACAGCTTAATCCCAGCAATCTTCGCAATCGCATAAGGCTCATTCGTGCATTCCAAAGTTCCTGTAAGTAAGGCATTTTCTTGCATCGGTTGTGGTGCAAATTTTGGATAAATACAAGATGAACCTAAGAACATCAGCTTCTGAACACCATGTAGATGCGCAGCATGAATGACATTCGCTTCGATCATCAAGTTTTCATAAATGAAATCTGCAGGGTAAGTATTATTGGCATGAATACCACCCACTTTTGCCGCTGCTAAATACACTTGATCAATATTTTGATCTGCAAAGAACTGCTGTACTGCAGCTTGATTACACAAATCTAGTTCAGCATGGGTTGCTGTAATAATGTGCTGGTAACCTTTGGCCTGAAGCTGACGCACAATTGCAGAACCAACCATCCCACGATGGCCAGCCACAAAAATGCGTTGATTTACATCAACTGACATTGCTTAGTGCTCCAAAGATACTGAAACATGATGACCATGTGCTTTTAACAGAGCTACACGTTGTGCTTCTTTAAGGTCTTCTGCCACCATTTCCGCACACATTTCTTGTACGGTAATTTCTGGTGTCCAACCTAACACTTCTTTAGCTTTTGTTGGATCGCCAAGTAAAGTTTCAACTTCTGCAGGGCGGAAGTAACGTGGATCCACTGCAACTAATACATCACCTACTTGAACAGATGGAGCTTTATCGCCTTCAACTTTGGTTACAATACCTTTTTCATCTACACCTGAACCTGTGAATTCTAAGGTAATCCCGAGTTCGAGAGCAGACCACTCAATAAATTGACGCACGCTATACTGGACACCAGTTGCAATCACGAAATCTTCAGGCTTCTCTTGTTGCAACATCATCCACTGCATACGGACATAGTCTTTCGCATGCCCCCAGTCACGTAAAGAGTCCAAGTTACCCATATATAGGCACTGGTCTAAACCTTGCGCAATATTAGCTAAACCACGGGTAATTTTACGAGTAACGAAAGTTTCACCACGACGCGGAGATTCATGGTTAAACAAAATACCATTACAAGCAAACATGCCATATGCTTCACGATAGTTCACCGCAATCCAATACGCATACAGTTTTGCAACTGCATAAGGAGAACGTGGATGGAATGGCGTGGTTTCTTTTTGCGGAATTTCTTGCACTAAACCATAAAGTTCAGAGGTTGAAGCTTGGTAGAACTTGGTTTTCTTTTCTAAACCTAAGAAACGGATGGCCTCAAGCAAACGTAAAGTACCAATCGCATCAACATCAGCTGTATATTCAGGAGATTCAAATGATACCGCTACATGTGACTGTGCACCTAAGTTATACACTTCATCTGGCTGTACTTCCGCTAAAATACGGGTCAAGTTTGATGAGTCGGTTAAATCACCGTAATGTAAATGCAGGCGAGCATGTGACTCATGCGGGTCTTGATAAATATGGTCAATACGTTGTGTATTAAACAAAGATGAACGGCGTTTAATACCATGAACTTCATAACCTTTTTCTAGTAAGAATTCTGCAAGGTATGAACCATCTTGACCCGTAATACCTGTAATTAGTGCTTTTTTCATTTGTATAAAATCCCAAGATAAAAATTAGTTATCGCCAAATAAATCACGTGTAAACACTTTGTCTAGCACATCATCCAAATCAGAAACCATACGATTTGCCACAATGACATCTGCTCGTCTTTTAAATTCTGCAAAGTCTTTTAAAACCTTTGAGTTATAAAAATTATCTTGTGCCAAATTAGGTTCAAAAATAATGACCTCTATGCCTTTTGCCTTCAAACGCTTCATAATGCCTTGAATTGCAGACTGCCTAAAGTTATCACTACCTGCTTTCATCACAAGACGATAAATGCCCACCACTTTTGGCTCACGTTTTAAAATTTCATCCGCAATAAAGTCTTTACGTGTCGTATTTGATTGAATAATGGCTGAAATTAAACTTTGTGGTACGTCTTTATAGTTCGCTAAAAGCTGCTTGGTATCTTTCGGTAGGCAATAACCACCATAACCAAAAGAAGGATTATTATAATGCGTTCCAATGCGTGGATCTAAGCCTACTGCTTGAATAATATCTTTGCTATTTAACCCTCGCAAAGCACAATAACTATCCAATTCATTGAAATAAGCAACACGCATCGCTAAATAAGTATTTGAAAATAATTTCACTGCTTCTGCTTCAGTGGAATCCATTAATGCAATATCAACTTCTGGCTTTAAACTTGCATTTTTAAAAAGTTCAGCAATCTTTTGACCGACTTCACTTTTATCCCCAACAACAATGCGTGATGGATACAAATTATCAAATAAGGCTTTACCCTCACGTAAAAATTCAGGTGAAAAGACAATTTTAAGATTTGGGAAAAGCGTTTGAGCTTTTGTGGTAAAACCAACAGGAATTGTTGATTTAATAATGATAACTGCCGAAGTTTTTAATACATTTAGATCATTTAAAACTTGTTCAATTGAACTTGTATCAAAATAATTTGTTTTTTCATCGTAATTCGTTGGAGTCGCAATAATAATGTAATCAGCACCTTTATATGCTTCTGATTTATCTAAAGTTACTTTAAAGTTAATCTCTTTTGATAAGTATTCTTCAATTAGCTGATCTTGAATCGGAGATTTTTTTTCTTGTAATAGTCTTACGCGATTTTCATCAATATCCAATGCAACAACTTGATGTTGTTGACTAAAGAGCATCGCATTTGACAGACCTACGTACCCAGTACCAACAACGGTCAATTTTAACATTAAAACTCTACCTGTTTAATCAATTTGTATAAGTTAATTAGATGGTGTAGACATAATTTTATGAGGTCAAACTATATCAAAAATAGGATCAAATGAGTAGGTATTTATCTCAGAACATACTATCAGCCTAAAATACCTAACCAAATAAATTATACCTCATCCTGCTTAATATGCTTTTCTTTCAACTCATAACCAATTACATATTTTTCTAATATTTTAAGTATAGATACCAAATCTTTCTGAGTACTACATAATAAGTCAAATTCTCTAAAAATTTCTGATACTCTTCCATAGTCTATGGAGAGTTCAAATGCACTATAAATTCTTTCATGCTGTGTAGCTTCCACATGATCCGTATCAATTAATAACTCTTCATACAGCTTTTCACCTGGACGTAACCCTGTAAACTGAATTTCAATATCCCCTATACCATTTTCATCAACAGGTCGAAAACCACTTAAGCGAATCATTTGTTTTGCAAGGTCTACAATTTTAACTGATTCCCCCATATCAAGTAGAAAAACATCGCCACCTGTACCCATTGCACCCGCCTGAATCACAAGCTGCGCAGCTTCAGGAATGGTCATAAAGTAACGTGTCACATCAGGATGAGTCACTGTGACAGGACCACCTTGTGCAATTTGCTTTTTAAACAGTGGTACAACAGAACCTGATGAACCCAAAACATTACCAAAACGTACAATACTGATTTGTGTCTTAGGATTTGTGGATGCTAGACCTTGGCAATACAACTCCGCCATACGTTTAGATGCACCCATGACATTTGTTGGGCGTACTGCTTTATCCGTTGAAATCAGCATAAAAGTTTCAACCCCTTGTGCCACAGCAGCATCAACACTACGCTGTGTACCAATAGAGGTGTTATAAATACCTTCAAAAGGATTGGCTTCAACCAAAGGCACATGCTTATATGCTGCAGCATGGTAAACCGTTTGCACGCTGTAATGCTTCAAAACACGTTCCAATTTTGTTTGATTCGTCACCGAACCTAAAACTGGTATGACCTGCACACCTGAAGTGTGCAATTCTCGATCTATCGAATACAAAGCAAATTCAGACATCTCAAATAACACGAGCATTTTAGGCTGATGTTTGACGATCTGACGACACAGTTCTGAGCCAATCGACCCCCCTGCCCCTGTGACCATCACGACTTTATTTTTAATATTTTTTTCTAATAGTTCAGGCTTCGGTGGTACAGGATCACGACCGAGTAAATCAATAATATCCACTTCACGGATATCAGAGACTTTGACTTTGCCATCAACCAATTGAGTCACACCCGGCAACTCCATGATTTTGACATCAGTGGCTTCAAAGGATTCAATAATTTCCTTTTTACGCGCACGCCCCACCGATGGCATCGCGAGTAAAACTTCTTCGATACCAAATTTTCCGAGTTTCTTTTGCGCTTTTTTCGGGGAGTAAATCTTTAAGCCACTTAAAGACTGCCCTTTCAATGATTTTTTATCATCAATAAAACACACGGGCAGATAATCATCGGAACGGTTTAATGCGGCCGCAATTTGCTGTCCTGCAAGCCCTGCCCCATAAATCGCCACGCGTTTACGGGTTTGTTTTTTAGCAAAGGTTTTAAGTGTCGCATAACGAATCACTGCGCGACTCCACCACATGTAAGAAAACAGCATAAAGCCGTACATGAGTGGAATACTCATCGGAATAAAAGCAACATCTAATTTTTTAATAGCATATAACGCCACAATTTGAATAAATGTCCCAATCGAAATACGCAGTAAATAATCTTCGTTAAATGACCGTACAATCGCACGGTAAATCCCGAGCAAGGCAAAAATCAGTACGCCTGCGATCGCCACATAGATATACCAAGCCTCAAGCCCTTGCATCACGGTCACATTTGGACGTGCCAAACGAATGGCATAGGCCAGCCACATCATCAGTGGCAACATGCACATGTCCATGGTCACCAAAACCACTTGTTTTTGGCGACGCGGTAAGGATGCAATCGAACGAATAAAATCTTTCATTGAGGCTCAGTTATCTTGGCTGAAAAAGCACAGGGTGATTATACGCTGTTTTAGGCTTGAATCTTGGCGATCACGCTTTGAATCGCATCTACGGTTTTTTGTAGGCTCTGTTCAGACAGTGTTGGATGCACCAAGAACATCAGACTGCTTTCACCTAAAGCTTTCGCATTGGCTAAACGTGTTTTTGGTCGCCAAGGTGTCTCATCAAAAGCTTTTTCTAAATACACTTCTGAACATGAACCACTAAAACATGGCACCGCTTGCGCACTGATTTCCGCCATAATGCGATCACGTGACCAGCCTTCAGGCAAAGCATCGATATTGACTTGCACATAACATTTATAACTTGCGTGTACATAGTCAGATGATGGTTTAGCGACTGTAAAATAAGGACTATGTTCAAATACGGCTTGGATGCGTGCCATATTGGCATGACGTTTTGCTGTCCATTCCGGCATTTCTTTCAGTTGCAAACGACCAATCACCGCTTGCATTTCCATCATGCGCCAGTTGGTGCCAAATGAGTCGTGTAACCAACGGAAACCTGGTGGATGCTGTTTGTTATAAACGCTATCAAAGTTTTTACCATGGTCTTTGTAAGACCACATTGTTTTCCAAAGATGTTCATCATTGGTGGTGACCATACCGCCTTCACCACCGGTGGTCATGATCTTGTCCTGACAGAAGGACCAGACACCGATATGTCCGATAGAACCGGCAGATTTACCTTTATACATGGCACCATGCGCTTGGGCACAATCCTCAATCACATACAGGCCTTTTTCTTCAGCCAGCTGCATGATTGGATCCATATCACACATCCAGCCTGCCAGATGCACACAGATAATCGCTTTAGTATTTGGCGTCAGGACTGCTTCAATAGTACGACGGGAAATATTCTGAGAATCCAACTCCACATCGGCAAAGACAGGATTAGCACCAGCAGTAACAATCGAGCTTGCTGAAGCAAGGAAAGTCCGTGAAGTGACAATCACATCATCCCCTGCCCCGATTCCCAAGGCTTTCAGCGCTACGTCCAACGCAACCGTGCCATTAGCCACCGCAACGGCGTGTTTTGTTCCCACAAACTGCGCAAATTCCTTTTCAAATTCACGGCATTCCTGACCGGTCCAGTAATTGACTTTATTTGACAAAAGAACCTTTGATACCGCGTCTGCTTCCTCTTGAGTAAAGCTTGGCCACGGCTCAAATGCAGTGTTTAACATGGGTATTTCCTGGTTGAGAGATTTATTTAGACTCGACAATGCGAGCCGGATTGCCGACCACAGTCACGCCGGCTGGAACACTTTTGGTGACTACAGCACCCATACCGACGATTGCGCCACGACCAATCACCAAAGGCTGATCTGGTGTGCCCTGCTTGATCATGGCTCCGGCGCCGATATAGGCATGGTCTTCAATATGAATATTGCCATTACATTTTACCCCTGGTGCAAAGGTAACAAAATCCCCAAGCACACAATCATGCTCTACATAACTGTATAAATTAGCATGAAAGCATTTACCAATTTTAATATTCGAGGTAATCGTGACAAATGGGCTAAGAGCTGCACCTGCGGCAATAGTCACTTGATCCATTAAGATCACGTTATCCGCCTGAATCGACCAGAGCTGAATTCCATCCTGTAGCAAACGCTGGGCAATTTTTTCCCGAACTTGGCTATTGGCAATCGCGATCTGCACCGCTTTAACCTCTGCAGATTCATTGATAAATGCTGCATAATTCATGGCACGATGACCATTAATCTGGCTGACCTCAGTTAAAGCATCATCAATAAACACGATTTCAGATGGATTATTGTCACGTGTCAGTTGCTGCCGTGCCACCGGCATCAGGCTACGGCCACAGCCGGAAGCCCCATAAATTGCATACAATTTTGTCATTATTTTTGATCCGGAGTGCCGGTAAATTTGCTCATGGTTGCCTCGCCTTCGGCACTGATATCATTCTTGGCGATAACTTTTTTAATGGTTTTCAGCATGATTTTTAAATCCAGCCAAAGCGATTGATGTTCCACATACCAGGTATCCAGACGGAATTTTTCTTCCCAAGAAATGGCATTGCGACCATTCACCTGTGCATGGCCGGTCATGCCTGGACGGACATGATGCCGTTTCGCCTGCTCAGCATTATACAGCGGCAGATATTCCATCAATAACGGACGTGGCCCGACGATACTCATATCGCCTTTAATCACATTCCACAGTTCTGGCAACTCATCCAGACTGGTGGAACGCAGCATCTGGCCAAACGGCGTTAAACGTTCACTGTCGGGTAATGGATTGCCCTCCGCATCAAACGCGTCTTTCATGGTGCGGAACTTAATCATTTCAAAAGGTTTGCCGTGTAAGCCTGGACGCACCTGACGAAATAACACAGGCGAACCTAAATTCTTTTTCACCTTACGTGCCACAATAAAATACACCGGCGACAGCAGAATTAAAGCGGTCGATGCAATCGTGATATCTAAAATGCGTTTGATCATGCTGAAATTCCCATTTCATCAAGCATGTGTTTGTTCACCTGATGCACGTCATATTTATTAAGGGCAATTTCACGTGAACGTTGCCCCATCAGTTCAATGAGTTTTGGATCTTCAATAAAATACTGCATGCTGTGTACCAAATCATCGACTGATTTTACCCCGACCAAATAACCATTTACACCATGCGATACCGTTTCACGACAACCTGGTGCATCGGTGGTAATGATCGCACGTCCCATCGCCATGGCTTCCAGTACAGTCCGTGGCGTACCTTCACGGTAAGATGGCAAGACATACACCGAACTGGCTGCAATCGCCGGCCGTACATCACTGAGTCTGCCCCAGTAATTAATGGTCTTTTCTGCAATCCAGCTGTCCAGTTCAGCCTGAGAAATCGCAGTCGGGTTATCATCAATCCAGCCAACCAGATGGAATTCTGTTTCAGGATATTGAGCTTTAATGATTCGTGCTGCCTCGGCATATTCACGTACGCCTTTATCCCCCAATAAACGGGCAATGAGCAGAAAGGAGGCTTTAACCTGACCTTTTCCATTCACTGGCAATGGCATGACATCAAAGTCCTGTACATTGACCCCGGAACCATTTACTACTACGGTTGGCTTATTGTTTTGCAGTAAATGCATGTCCTGAAACAGCTTTAAGTCATCCGGATTCTGAAAAAAGACTTTATCGGCATGTTTTAAAGCTTGAGCGTACAGACCATGGACCATTTTCTGAAACAGGCTGCGTTGACCCGATTCAACATTCTGAAAGGCATAGCCCAGACCAGTAATTAAAGCAAAACGATGTGACACTTTAGCCAGCCAAGCTGCCAAGGTGCCGTAGATCACCGGCTTAATGGTATAAGACAGCACATAATCCGGCTGAATTCGACAGATCTGCTGATACATATGCTTTAACAGTTTCAGATCTGCCAGCGGATTGGTACCTGTGCGCTGCATTGGAATTTCATGCACCTGATAACCCAGCTGTAGCAGCTGCTGATGTTCTTCGGCGAAGCTGGACAGTTCCGGTGCCATGATATGGATTTCAAAACCGCGCGCGGCAATAGCTTCCAATAACTTGCCACGAAAATTCAGCACTGAAGGTAAAAAGCTGCTGATCATTAAAAATTTCATGCCTGTTGGCTCCATACCTGCATATATTGCTGACTGACAGTTTCGATACTGAAATATTGTTCTACCCGCTGCCGTGTCGCCTGTTTCAAATTCTGTTTTTCAGCAATATTCAACTGGAGATACTTTAAAATCGCTTGGGCTAAGGCATCACTATCACGTGGCGGCACGATACTCCCCATCTCCTGCACGATATAACTAGCATCGCCCACATCAGTACTGATACATGGCAAACCAGAGGCCATCGCTTCAACCAGTACATTGGGAAAACCTTCAGTAATTGAAGTCATCAGGAAAGCATCAATAGATTGATAAAAGGCTGGCATATCGGAAACCTGATCCAGCAACTCCACTTTGTTCTGATCTAACTGATATTGTTCAAACAGGGCTTTGACTTCAGGATTATTGAAACTGGCTCCCCCACCAGCAATTCGAAATACAACTGGCTGATCTTTCAGTTTAGCCATCGTTTCAAACAGATAGGGATAGCCTTTGGCTGGGTGATAACGTCCAGCAAAACCAATCACGATGGGATCATGCATTTCCGGGTTAGGCTGAAACTTGTCCAGATACACCCCGTTGGCAATTACATGACTGTTTAAATTATTAAATCCAAAAGCCTGATGCTGCTGCATTGAAGAATGAGCACAGTAAATAATTGCTTGGGGCTGAGCCGATAATAATTTGCTTAAGCCTAAAGCCAGTTTGGTACTGATGGATTCATCTTTCGGCGAAGCTAGTGAGTGATGAATACCCCAGATCACTTTCGGTTTCTGCTTTAAACCCATCACACTCAGGCTGGTCAAGACATTGGCATGGTACATCCAGCACTGCAGCGTTTGCGGTTTCAGCTGTTTGAGTAAAACTCTCAGTTTCTGGATGGTGCCAAACGTATTCATTCCATTCCAGCCCAAGGCATAATGTGCCTGACAGCGGTCCAACGTACTTTGATAGACTTCAGAAGTTTTCATCAAGGCAATGATGACATGCTGATATTGCTGCTCAGTCGCCTGAATCAGACGCGACAGCATCATCTCTGCACCACCAACACCAGCAAAGTTGGTAATCACATGTACCATGGTCGGCTTGCTCATGCGACCTGCTCCATCATCTGCAGGTACTGCTGCAACACAGTCGATTTATGGAACTGCTGGATATGTGCCGCAAAATCCTGCTCTGCATAGCTGACATAATCGCCAAAGATTGCTTTCTGCATGGCTTGGGTGAGTCCTGCCTGATCATTGCATTCCACCAGCAGCCCAAATCTGGAATTGTCCAGGATTTCCATCGGGCCACTTGGGCAGTTAGTGCCGACGACTTTGACTTTGGATGCCAGCGCCTGAATCAACACCCCTGGCAAACCTTCCCAGTTGGAACTAAGCACAAACAGCGAAGCATATTTAAAATAGGCATAGGGATTGGAATCAAATCCTGGCAAATCGACAATGTCTATCAGACCTAACTCAGCAATAAGCGCTTCGAATTCAGTACGGAGTTCACCTTCACCTAGAATCAGCAAGCGAGTTTCTGGATGCTGTTCATGTAAGTCTTTAAAGGAGCGGATCAAAAAGCCAAAATTTTTGGCTTCGGTCAGACGACCAACAGCTAGAATCACTTTATTGTTGCCATCAAAGAATGTGTGCTGGACGGGTACTTTTAGTTTTTCAAAATAGGCATCGTCTAGTACCGGATTATAAATGGCACTTAAATTGGGCTTTTTATAGCTGTAATATTCCCGAAAATCCTGCTCGACGCCTTTGGAAACACAAACCACCTGCTGTGCCATCGGATAGGTAAAATTCACCAAGGTCTTTAACATAAATTTTGCCAAGCCTTGGGTTTTCATATTTTTAGACGGCGTAGAGACTTCCCGGAAAATCAGCCGGGTCTTCACCCCAGCCAGTTTCTTGGCCAAAGCGGCAATAATATTGGTATGGGTTTGTGTGACCACCAGACAATCATACTGCTCAGCCTGCAGTTTCTGTTTTAATGGCATGATCGCATTCGCAACACGGCCGCAGTCAAAATTCACCAACTGGATTTTCGGGCTAACTTCCGGCAGTAATTTTGCCTTGACTCCATTCAGGTCACACACACCCAGATGAATATTCAGGCCCTGTTCGGCAAAACTGTTGGCCAGCTGAATCACCGTGCGCTCCGCACCACCGCCACCCAGCGTCGGCAAAAAGAACATCACTTTATTCAACATAATCAGACCTGACTTAAAAATTAATGGGAGGTTTTAGAGGCTTGAATTTCGATAGCGCGCTGTACCCGTTCGGCATAGTCCTGAATACCGACCAGATCGCTATCACTGGCACAGGTCGCCTGGATCTTGGTCTGATAATCCGCAAAGCTGGACACCACTTTGGCTGGCACACCAATCGCGACACTATTATCCGGAATATCTTTGGTCACCACAGAGCCGGCACCGATCACTACATTCGAGCCGATGCTCACGCCCGGCATAATGATACTATTCACGCCAATAAACACATGAGAACCCACCTGAATCGGCGCAAAACGTTGATAGCGTTTACCTTGGCTGTCTTTCACCAGACAGGTACTGCCATCATGGGTAATAAATTTTACGCCTGAGGTCACCGTGACATGATCGCCGAGTGAAATTAAAAATGGTTCTGAACCCCAGTTTTTGATATAGATCCGGCATTGCTCACCTACGGTCACACCCTTTTTACGCGCATAGGCCACACTGCCCTTAGCCATAAAATAGAACAGATCAAACAGCAGATGAAACGCAGAAAGAATAAAGGCCATAGGGCTGCAAAAACTCAATGGAAAAAGATCAAGCCAAATATTTTACGCTGAAATTAGATTCAGGGATACGGATGCTCAATCAGAGTGATTTTATTTTTTTCGCCGGGATCCCAACGTAGACGCCTGCTTCTGTCAGCGGTTTGGAGACCAAGCTACAGGCACCAATCACGCTGTTGTCTAGAATCGTTACACCGTCCAGCACTGTGACCCGTGCTCCCAGCCAGATATTTTTACCCAGACTGACTCCCTGCTTGGTGATCTGGTCCTTAACCAGTACATCTGGCTCACCAAATTTATGGTTGCTGGCGATAATGATGCTTTGTGTGCCAATCCGAGTATTGTCGCCAATTTTTACCCCGCCACAGCCATTGATATAGGACTTGGAATTAATGCTGACATCTCGACCAATTTCGATCTTGCCGCCAAAACATTTGATGTAGCAGTTTTCACCAATAAAGCTATGATCCGCAATGGTGAGACTCGCACCCGGCTCGACAATGATGCTAACATAATCGCCAATATAAACATTCTTGCCGATTTTAACCTGACCGCTAATTTCCAAAGTCGAATGTTTGCCAAAATATCGGAATCGGGTCTTGAAGGCCAAGTTATAGATTGCCTTACGGCACTGTGCAGTGAACCAATGCATGATTTTCAAGGCTTTAAAAAACATCATACTTTGCTTCTCCACACTACATATAAAATGGCAAAGTTATAGAAAATCAACGCGACCGGCACCGCCAGCAACATATACAGCTTGTCACTTAACAGCAGATACAGAGCGGCAAATAAAATAAATTTAATGCACAACTCGACAATCTGCAATTTAAACAATGCCTTGCTATTGCGCCGCGCGACCAGATAAGCAGAACTTGGCGGATTACAGAAAATCGCCCAATATCCCAAAGCTAAAATCTGGAAATACTGTGAAATTCCAACCCATTCCTTGCCAAAAATCCAGAGGTACAAAGATTCCGGTATGACAAAGAAAATGGCAAATAGGGGCAAAGACACTACGCTAAGTAGCACGCTACTTTTTAAAGCCGGTTTATTGGTTGGCGTGGTTTTAAACAGCCGGATAAAAAATTGACGTAAAGTCTGCGAAATCAGATTAATCGGCACCCTTAAGGTTCGTTCGACAATGGCATAAAAACCCATTGCCTGCACACCGATAAAATGCGACACCACATAATACGGCAAGTTATGCGAAAAACTATTTAATAAGGCATGGGGGGTATTAGCATAGACAAAATCTTTATAATTTTTAAATACCTGCCAGCTGACCTGATACAGTTGATTTTTCGAAATATATAGCACCACGATGATGATCATGATGACTGAACTAATCATATAACTATCGATCAGCGCAATACTTATCAGCAGTGGCAAACTCAGCTGCGCTGCAATCACAATCAGGCTACGAAAAATATTCAGCCCGGCACAAAAATATTCGGCATGCGCAGCAAATTTATAGTTATACAGGCTCTGGATCAGGGTATTGGCCAGAACGCCACTACAGATAGCTACCACCATATTCAGGTGAAAGATAAAACATAATACTAAGCCACTGATCAGGGTCAGAACCAGAGAAAAAATGCTTCCCTCAAAAATCAGGCTTTTTTTCTCCTGCTCTTCTGCAATGAGTAAAGCCTGATCCAGACGTAAATTAGCCACCGTGGATAAAACACTGACCACGGCCAGAGCGACACCATACTCGCCAAAGTCCTGCACCGAATACAGACGCGTTAAAACAGGAAGTGCGATAAATGTCATTATCGCACCTACAAGTAAACTTAGCGTAATTAAACCAACAGATTGGTATTTGGCGAACAGACGCGCAATCATGTCAGATTGTGAACATACCACTGCATGGCCAGTTGAATGCCTTCTGCAATTTTATATTGCGGCGCATAGCCCAAATGTTGCTGAATCTTGGCAATACTGGCTTGGGAATGACGCACATCACCGGCGCGGAAATCACGGTAGATTGGATCCTTATCGTACTGCACACCATTTTCAGCTAAAGCATTCTGAATGGCGCGATACAGTTCATTCAAGGTAGTACGATCACCCACTGCGACGTTGTAAACCTGATTTTTGGCATTTTCATCGGTGGTAGTGGCTGCCAAGATGTTGGCCTGTACCGTATTTTCAATAAAGCAGAAATCACGACTGGTTTCACCATCACCATTAATGAACACATCATCACCGGCAATCATCGATGCAGTCCATTTTGGAATCACCGCTGCATAAGCGCCATTCGGATCCTGACGCTTGCCAAAAACATTAAAGTAACGCAGACCAATCGATTTAAAACCGTAAGCACGAGCAAACACATCAGCATATAACTCATTGACATATTTGGTCACGGCATAAGGGGATAATGGATGACCAATATGTTCTTCCACTTTAGGCAACGCTGGATGATCGCCATAAGTCGAACTGCTCGCCGCATAGGTAAAGCTGGAAACGCCAGCATCGCGTGCCGCAGTCAGCATATTCAAAAAACCGCTGATATTGGTTTCATTGGTGGTAATCGGGTCAGCAATCGAACGTGGCACGGAACCCAGTGCCGCTTCATGCAAGACATAATCTACGCCTGCACAGGCTTGCTGACAATCCGCCAAATTACGGATATCGCCTTTGATAAATTGAAAATTTTCCCATTGCTCGGCACTGAACTGTGACTGAACTTCATCCAGATTATACTGATGACCGGTGGAAAAGTTATCCAGGCCCACCACTTTCTGATTCAGTTTTAACAAAGTTTCCAGCAGGTTAGAGCCGATAAAGCCTGCAACACCAGTGACTAACCAGGTTTTCGGTGTTTGCTGCAACTGCTCACACACCGTTTGATATTGGTTCATTCTTTTTAAATCCTAAATGATGCAAATGGGTTACAGGCGCAGATCTGACTCAGCCTGACTGAATACATATTTCAGGTCATACAGAACATGATTGGTCTTACCTAGAGCACGAATCTGTGCCGCTCCCATCGCTTGAAACTGTTCATGAGCCACAGCCAGAATCACCGCATCATATTCACCATTCTTCAGCTCAGTAATCGGCTGAATACCGTATTCATGCTCTGATTCAGTCGCATCAATCCATGGATCATAGATGTCGGCCTGAATATGGTATTCCTGCAGTTCATGTACGATATCAATGACCTTGGTATTACGGATATCCGGACAGTTTTCCTTAAAGCTCAAGCCGAGTACCAGCACTTTGGCACCTTCAACCTGAATCTTTTTCTTGATCATGCCTTTGACCAGCTGGGTTACCACATAAGCGCCCATACCATCGTTCAGACGACGTCCCGCCAGAATGATTTCTGGATGATAACCAATCGATTGTGCTTTATGAGTTAAATAGTACGGGTCTACGCCAATACAATGACCACCAACCAAACCTGGACGAAATGGTAAGAAGTTCCATTTGGTTCCTGCTGCTTGCAGTACGGCTTCAGTATCAATATCCATTTTATTGAAGATCACTGCCAGCTCATTGATTAACGCGATATTCACGTCACGCTGGGTATTTTCAATAACTTTGGCTGCTTCTGCGATTTTGATACTTGGTGCTTTATGCGTACCGGCCTGAATAATCAGGTTATAGACCTGATCCACATAATCCGCCACTTCTGGAGTAGAACCTGAAGTAATTTTCAGAATATTAGTCACGCGGTGCTGCTTGTCACCGGGGTTAATCCGTTCCGGGCTATAACCAGCAAAGAAATCTTTATTAAAAGTTAAACCAGAAACCTGTTCTAGTACTGGAATACAGGCTTCTTCAGTCGCACCTGGATAAACAGTGGATTCATAAACCACTACATTACCCTGAGACAGAACCTGACCAATGCTTTGCGATGCTTTAATCAGCGGAGTGAGATCAGGCTGTTTAAACTCATCAATTGGGGTCGGAACTGTCACGATATAGAAGTTGCAAGCTTTCAGGTCTTCGAGATTAGCGCTGTAGTGTAATTGTGTTGCCTGTGTTAATTCTTCCGAGGATACTTCCAAGGTATGGTCTGTACCAGACTTGAGTTCATCAATACGCTTTTGATGAATATCAAATCCCACGACTGGGACTTGTTTACCAAACTCAACCGCCAGAGGTAAACCGACGTAACCTAATCCGACAATGGCAATTTTGAGTTCTGAGAGCTCTAGCATTAATCCAGACCTTGTAACATAAATTTAATAAAATAAACCGAGTGACAAATAGAGTCACTATATACCAGCAATTTTAGCATATAAGGCAGTAAGTAAAATTTTTTATGTAGTTTTAAGATAATTCCTTATTTTTTTCTTTTTTAAATATTATGTATATAAACATATGAATTAATCTAATGAAAAAAAAGATAGAGCATCAAACCTAGGTTTACTATGAAACTTAGTATAGAATCTTATATAAGATTTTATATAGCTTATTTAGCCTATTATTTCTGCCTCATGGCACCTAAACATTATTTTTATAAAACAGGATTTAGAGTGAGTTACTACCGTAATAGTTTTCTGTTAGCCTTAAGTTTAAGTATGGGGGGGTGTGCAGTCACCTCTGGCTTACAAACCGATAACTTGCCCAATGAAGGTATGTATCAGACAGACTTAGGTACTACAGTGAATGTCATTAAATTGACTCAAGATTCTATTATGGCTGTTCAGCCTGCTGTACATAATATTCAACAAGAATATGCCCATCTTTTTAGTACACCACACCGCAGCTATCAGTTGAGTGCAGGTGATATTTTATCTATTTATTTATGGGCTTATCCAGAACTTACCTCTGCAAGTAATATTACGAGTGACCAGTCTGCACAAGCGAATGGCTTCCAGATCGATTCAGATGGCTATATTCATTTTCCAATTATTGGACGCTATCAAGCTTCAGGAAAATCAGTAGCTCAGGTCAATCGTGAATTACGTAGCCAGTTATCACGTTACTTAAAGACTCCGGATGTCATCGTTCGTGTATTATCATATCAAGGTAAAAGATATTCGGTTCAGGGCAATGTTGTAAAAGGTGGCCAGTTTTATCTCAATGATCAACCTGTTAGTGTTTATACAGCATTAGGAATGGCAGGTGGTATTAATCCTCAACAAGGTGATAATACATCTATTACATTAGTCCGTCAGGGACGTTCCTATAGTTTAAATACAATAGAATTAGAAAAGGCCGGATTCTCTCTACATAATTTATTAATACAGCCTAATGACACCTTATATGTCAATAATCGTGAAAATCAAAAAATTTATGTTATGGGTGAGTCAGGTAAAAACCAGTCACTACCTATACGCGACCAAGGCATGAGTCTTAGCGATGTAATTGGGGAAAGCTTAGGATTAAATCCACTTTCTGCGAGTCGCAGTAAAATCTATGTAGTACGAAGTAATGTAAACTCTCCAATGACAGAAATATATCATATGGATCTCAGTAATATTGGGGACTTTGGCCTAGCAAACCAGTTTAAAATGCGTAGCAATGATATTGTTTATGTAGATGCTTCAGGTCTTGCACGCTGGCAACGTGTAGTTAATCAGGTTATTCCTTTCTCAAATGCACTGTATAATTTAGATCGTTTGGGGAACTAATGAAAATTAACAATATTTTAGTGGTTTGTATTGGTAATATTTGTCGTAGCCCAATGGCAGAATATTTTTTAAAACAGGAATATCCTCATTTGAATATTGAATCTGCAGGTATTTCTGGTTTAATTGGTCATGCAGCTGATGAAAAAGCGAGTCTATGTATGCAGCGCTTTGGAATTGATATGAGTCCTCATGTTGCAAAAAAGCTGAATGCAGAGCTCATTAAAAAAGCCGACCTAATATTAGTTATGAGCCAGAATCAGCAAAAACATATAGAACAAACCTGGCCTTTTGCTAAAGGTAAAACCTTTAGACTGGGGCATTGGCAAAGTAAAAATATTGCCGATCCTTATCAGCATGATCAAACAGTCTTTGATGAAACTTGTAGATTGATTCAAGACTGTATTACTGACTGGAAAAAATATATTTAAGTTTTTTAATATTTTCACTTTTTGATATTTAAATTATGAGCCAAACTGCCAATACCGAAGATACTATTGATCTGAAGGAATTATTTTTTTCCTTAATTGCTCAATGGAAACTGATCACGATCTGTATATTATTGAGTTTAATTGCAGCTTTATTATATCTAAGGATCACTCCAGATACCTATAACGTAGATGCCCTGGTACAAGTAGAAGATAATAAAGGTGCATCAGCAGCTTTATTAGGTGACCTTTCTAATATGATTGAGCAAAAATCTCCGGCTCAAGCTGAAATTGAGATTTTAAAATCGCGTCTTGTGCTTGGCTCAGTGATTAACCAGTTAAACTTGGACCTTGTAATTTCTGGTACTGAAGATTCGATCTGGAATCGATTATTAAAAAATCATAATTATGATATCCAATATACGACAAAATCAGTACTCTTCAAAGATAATGAGCAAAGTTTTGATGTAAGACAGTTTGATATTCCGAACTATTTTAAAAATAAAAATCTATTATTAAGTTTTGATGATAATAAATATAATCTAACTGATGCCGAAACAAATGACATTATATTTACTGCTCCTTTAAACCAAACCAGTCAAATTCAATCAAGATATGGTCTTTGGAAAGTTGCCATTTATAGTAAAGACTCCTTAGATTCTACTTATAATATTCAAAAGCTGACTTTGCCTGCGGCAGTGCAACGCATACTTAATAATTATTCAGTTGCTGAAAAAGGTAAAATGACGGGTGTACTTGGATTAAATTATCAGGGCCAAGATAAACAGCATATTACTCAAGTATTGAATGCCATCTTAACAGCCTATAGCCAGCAAAATATTGAACGTCGTTCAGCTGAATCTGCCCAAACATTGAAGTTTCTAGATGAACAACTCCCTGAGTTGAGCCAACAGCTAGATCAGGTAGAACGTGAATTTAACCAGTTCCGTCAACAATATAATACTGTGGACTTAACTAAAGAATCAGAACTGTATTTGACTCAGAGTATCGCTCTAGAAACACAAAAAGCCGAACTTGAACTTAAAGTTGCTGAAGCTTCTGCACGTTATACTGAAGAACATCCAGTAATGGAACAAATGAATGCTCAACTCGGTGCAATTAATAGTAAAATTGCAGCATTGAGTAATACTTTAAAGCAGCTTCCTGATTTACAGCGTCGTTACTTACAACTCTATCGTGAGGTTGAAGTTAAACAACAGCTATATACCGGATTACTTAATACTTATCAACAACTTCGCATCGCTAAAGCTGGTGAAATTGGTAATGTACGTATTGTTGATACTGCCGTAGAACCAATTGAACCGATTAAACCAAAAAAACTGATTGTACTTATACTTTCACTATTTCTCGGTGGTTTTTTAGGAACATTACTTGCTTTATTGCGCAATATGATGCGTTCAGGAATCAAGGATTCAGCACAAATTGAAAGAGAGTTAGATCTGCCTGTATATGCAACAGTTCCTCGATCTCCACTCCAAGAAAGTCGTGTCAATTTGCTGAAAAAGAAAAAGAGCATTCCTATTCTTGCGGTTAAAGATAGTAGTGATATTGCAATTGAAAGCTTACGAAGTATGCGTACTGCAATCCATTTTGCTCTAAGTAATGCCAAAAATAATATTATCGCACTTTCAGGTCCAGCCCCTGAAATTGGTAAATCATTTATTACTACCAACCTAGCAACTATTTTGGCTCAAAGCGGAAGCCGGGTATTAGTGATTGATGGTGATTTACGTCGTGGGTATTTAAATAAATATTTTAATAAAGAAGTACAACCAGGTTTATCCGAACTATTAAATCATCAAAATAGTTATGAAGATGTAGTTCAAAACTCACAGGTTGATAATTTATTCTTTGTTACTCGAGGTAAAAGCCCAGTAAATCCATCTGAATTACTCAGTACAGATAAGTTCAAAGTTTTTCTTGAGCAAGCTTCTGCTAGTTTTGATTACGTATTGATTGATACTCCGCCAATATTAGCCGTAACCGATGGTATCATCATTGCACAATATGCTGGTGTGAATCTATTAATTGCACGTCATGGTAAAACACAAATTAAAGAGCTTGAAATTACTGTCACTCGTTTTGAACAGGCCAATGTGAAAGTCAATGGTGTTATTCTGAATGACGTACAAAAAGGGCCTGGGAATGGTTATGGGTACGGATATAACTATGCTTATGCTTATAAGGCTTCAAAAGATGGTGATTAAGATAAATTTAATTCATAGCAATTAAATTTGTCTTAAATATAAAGATAACCTCATTGTTATCATAAAGCTTCAAACTAAGGTAGAGTAATCAAATTAGTTTGAAGCTTTTTATATTTATCCTACTATGAAGTTAGTTATAGTCTTATAATGACTGATAAAATTAAAAATAATATTTAATATAAATTTTTTTACTTCAATAAATTTAAATACCAACCTTGATTCTAAAATATCAAAAATTTAACTATCTATTTTTTATTATTAATATCATTAGCATCTTTTTTAGATATTAAATTATTAATAAACTCTATTTTAAATGAATAATTTTTTATTAGATAAGTTTTTTATCAGCTTACTTGCTTATTTCTAATATGAAAAAATTAAATATACAACTATTATAAAAAGTTTCTTAGACATCCACTACAACTAATAAAAGTATTTAATAATAAAATTAATCTATTTTAACCAGAAATAATTAAAAAAATAATAAATCTTTATTAAAATAAAAGGAATCTTCTAAAAAATAATTAGAAGAAGTTAAAAATATTTTTTAGTAATAATGAACTTTATTAAATTATTTCACTTCTTTTGCACGTAAATGGTTTTTAGTGACCTCCTTTCTACAAAATCGTGCAGCACCAACTTCTTGATCTGGCGCATTAATTCCTTCTTGATTAAACATCACCTTAGCTGTTTTAAACATAATTTTAAAATCTAGCCAAATATTATTTTGCTCAACGTATTGAACATCTAAGTCAAATTTTTCTTCCCAAGATAAATTATTACGTCCACTGACTTGAGCAAGCCCTGTCATGCCGGGTTTTACCTCATGTCTTCGCATTTGTTCAGCGGTATAATGTTCTAGAAATTCTTTCATTTGAGGTCTAGGCCCAACAATACTCATATCACCTTTTAAGACATTTATAAGCTGAGGCATTTCATCCAAGCTTGTAGAACGTAGTTTTTGACCAAAGGGTGTAATTCGAAATTTATCTGGTAAAGGATTACCTTCTTTATCAAATGCATTTCTCATAGAACGAAACTTAATCATTTTAAAGAGCTTTCCATTTTTACCAGGTCGTTCTTGATAGAAGAAAATTGGTGAGCCTAGATTTCTACGTACTTTATAAGCAATGACGATAAAAACTGGCAATAATATAAATATAGCAGCAAGCGAAATAATAATATCGATTAATCGCTTAGCAACTTTTATATCACTCCTAAAAAGGTCAGCACTAGAATATAGATGAGGGTAAGATGTTAAGGCATTTTTTAAAATTAGATCTTTCTTCCCCCGATAATACCAGGATTTTTTTTTCTCTAGCTTAGCCGCTTTATTTATCCGTGGAGAAAATTGAATGATTTGGTTCTTATACCCTTCTTTTTCTACAAGATTTTTTTTTAAGAAAATATTATCTTTTTCAATAAATAACGATTTACGTGTTGTAATAGAGCTTTTTACACAGTTTTCGATCTTATTTTTTTCTTGTTGTAGATCCATTAATAAACACCTCACTATGTCTATCTACGCATCATATCAATTGTATTTTTATTAAAGTAGAGAGACTATTGTTAGCCAATTTTATATTTTAGTTTTTTAGAAATATTATTATTATTTTTATTAAAATATTTATTTAAATAAAAATAATTAAATTTCACTTAATAAAGACCTTAAATTTATATTTTTTTCAATAAATATTAACTACTTATATAAAATTAAAGTAAATAATTTACAATTACAATAGATCAGTTAATAATGAAATATATTTCATTATTAAAAGAAATAATGTTTATAACAAATAGCAAATCTCACACTAAATAAAATGTGACAAAATGTAATTTATTTATAAGTAATGAGTCTTATATCACAATAAAATACTATTTTGAGCTTATAATTAAATATATTTCTAATTAATTATACAATCAAGATAACGTTATTTTTATTCTATTGAGACCGTCTTAAATATATAAAATAATATAAGATATAAAATCTTTAAGAATATAAAGTCTAATTAATTTCATTTCTAATTATTAAAATTTAAGAAAACTAGAAATCCACCTCTAATAATAATGAGGTGGAATAATTCAAGTTAAAATTAGGTGATCATAAATCTATACTATAATAATCATGCACAATACCACGTGCACCAAATCTTTCTTTTTGATCAATCAATCCAATGTTTAAGTATTTCCCTTCATTTTCATTAGAAGTACCGAAATCAAATATTTTGGCATTTTTCTTACTTTTGTCTATTAAATGATCAATGAGATAATCTAATACCTTGTTCTCCCTACCTTTATCATTACTAGCCAAATATTGAGTATGAACTACTCTTTCTGTTTCAAAAGTCACTGCTCCTGCCACAATATTTCCATCAAGACAACATTTATATGCTCTTATATTATTAGGGAAGCGACTTTTTAATAAATCTATTTCATCTTCATTATGTACAGGTTGTTGGTTATGATGCTGATGGAGTACTTCTCGGATTACTCCCCAAACCATACTAGGCTGTTCTACCTCCTCACAGCTGACCCCATTTTTTTTAAGCTTATTGACTGATCTTCTTTTACTTTCTGAGTATGAATATTCTTCATTTAAATCAATAGAAACACTAATATCTCGTCGGTAAAGCTTGGCATCATTTCGAAATAAAGCATACAAGTCTTCTTGAGCAGGATAATTATGATAAATAACAGGAATGCATTTATATATAATCTTATCAATATTTTTTTGTTTTAAATAAATTTTTAATAAATTAAATAATTCTAGCATGTCAGCGGCATGAATATCTCTATTAATTAAAAAACCACCAAAAGTTAAGCCTTGATGACTATAAAAAATATTATCTTTAATATTTCCAGGCAATAAGGCTACAATTTTCCCTTTTTCATTTTTAAATATTAGTGAGAGATCCTCAAATCGATCAGTATGATATTCCATAAAATCACGATTAAACATAAAATGATAATTTTTACATTTTAATAAAAACTCATTCCATATTATTTTATCTGAAGCCTCATATTTATGTATTTGAAAACCTAAGTCTTCTTTCATTATAGTACTCATATCTATATCCCAGTTATTGTTTTTAAATCAAATATAATTTTCTATTTATTAAGGAAAATAATATTACTTTTTTAAAGCCTATTAATGCCCATCATTTGTAATAGTCTATGGTTTATATGATCCGCATTAAAATTCTTTCTAGCATAGAGAAATCCTTGATAGCCCATTTTATTTATTTGTTCAGGATGTTCTATAAAATAAGTCATTTTCTCTACCAATGCAGCCACATCCCATTTAGGAATAAGGAAACCTGTCAATCCATCAACTACAGTCTCATTGCAGCCTGGAACATCGGTGGTGATTACCGGACGTCCTATAGCCATTGCTTCTTGTGTACTACGGGGCACCCCCTCTCGATAATAAGACGGCAATACAAAAACTGCGCTATTACGTATTCTTCGGTCTACGTCAGTCACAAAACCACTATAATCGATAATACCTGTTTGTATTAGCTGATCTAATTCAGCTTGCTTTAAGCCAGTTGGATTTTCAGGATCTAATCCACCAATAATTTTAAATACAACTTCAGGATATTTTCTTTTTACTATTCTTGCTGCTTCTATATATTCAAATATTCCCTTTTCAGCGATCAATCGAGCTATAAATATAAATGATATATTTTCCTGATTATTCCATTTTGTATAAGCATAATCTTGTAAATTAAGGCCAATCGGCCCCAAGACTTCAATCGCATTTTTTTTATGTGGCAAATTATAATGATGGACTAAATCCTTAGGATCATCATGATTTAAAAAAATAATTTTATCTAGATATGGAAATGCAAGCCGATATAGTGACACTTGCACAAAACGTATGAATTTAGCCTTTAAGCTTTGGCCATATTTATGAATAGTAAAAGGTGATCCTAGTCCTTCGATCATGCCATAAATATAAGGCACTTTAGTCTTATAGGCAGCTAGCGTTGCATAGATAACAGGCTTAGTTGAATAGGAGAATACAATATCAGGTTGAATTTCTTTTATTTTTTTAGCCAGCTGATAAGTTGAACGTAAATCAGCCAAGGGATTCAATCCTCCTCGACTAAGCTGATATGTCACTAAGGTGACTCCTAAATCTTGAATTTTGGCCAACCATTCATTTGTATATTCAGATACAAAGGCATAAACATGATAATTCTGTGCCAGACAAGACAAAATAAAATCTTTGCGAAAACCGTAAAGATTAGAGGCAGTTGTTCCAATGATGATAATTTTTTTAGAGATCATGGCTTTATACGCTCTATGAGTTCTAATTGTGCAGCATAAAAATTTTTATCGGAGTCAGAGACTGATGTAACTCTACGCTTATGTAGTATCTGCATTAAGTTCAAAAAATTTAGTACTTTTACAATAATTTTTTTAATTTCAAACTTTAAAACAATCTTATTTTTTTCAAGATCAGAAATAGCACTATTATAATATTTTTTGATTACTCCAAT
Organism: Acinetobacter sp. CAU_H_60; assembly: GCF_058599385.1. NCBI lineage: Bacteria > Pseudomonadati > Pseudomonadota > Gammaproteobacteria > Moraxellales > Moraxellaceae > Acinetobacter > Acinetobacter sp. CAU_H_60. The sequence goes on from NZ_CM178653.1 coordinate 2,970,195, forward strand.
CTGGGTATTGTAACCACGGATCATTTTTTCTTTTTTTACATTTTCAACTTCTCTATAAAAATATAAGGGTTCCTGTAAAACGATGTAATTAAAATCATTTTTTATCGCAGCTGAAAGCCATAGTTCATAATCTTCAGCTAAGCAATTATCGACTTGATACGGATTCCTTTTGCACCACGCCTTTCGGGCAAGTAATGAAGGATGCAGTATATTAGTAACACCTTGCAAAATTTCTTTGGGCTGCATTTGATGATTAGAATAGATTCTCTTTCCTAAAATTTCATTCTTGTCTCCAATTGAATATAAGCTGGTGACTACAACATCAATATCTGGATTTTCATTTAGTACTTTAATCTGTTTTTCAAGACGATCCACTGCCATTAAATCATCAGCATCCATACGTGCAATAAAATCATACTTTGCTTCATTGATAATCTGATTTAAACGGTAAGGTAATCTTCTATTATGCCCATCAGCTATGATACGGATTCTCGGATCATTAAATGAGCGGGCAATCTCTAAAGATCGATCTATTGATCCATCATCTACCAGAATTAATTCCCAATTTTGAAAAGTTTGCGCTAATACCGATTTAATCGCATCTTCTAAATATTTTTCAGCATTAAAAAATGGAATTCCTATAGAAATATACATTGTTATTCTTCCTTATTATTATTTGAAAATAGTAAAAAAGCGGCCAATAAAAACCAAAAAATGAGTGTTCGCGCACTATAAGTTGTAAACCCATATAGCATCGGCCCCAAGAATATCAGCTTGTTTGAAAATGATAATTTTTTAAATATTTGATATAAAAAGATTAAAAATAAAGAGATACCGACGATCCCATAATAAAAAAGGATACCTAACCAGGTTGAATGAATTTCGTTTCCTTTCGGATTATATAACCAGTGTGCACCTTGGCCAGCACCAAAAATTAAATATTGAGGATATTCAAGGAAGTTAAAAAGACCTCGTCCTTCCGCCTGGCTGTCTTTTTGATCCAGGCCTTCGACAAAACGCAGAACAACACTATCAAAAGCCCCTAAATGATATAAAAAGTAACTGAGGGTACTAAAAATGACTAGTATGCCAAAAAATACAAATATTCTTTTATTCAGATCCCCTTTTTGACTAAATATAAATCCTAAAGTCAGCATTAAGAAGCCAATTGAAGCAGACCTTGACATGGTCAATAGAATTAAGAATAAAGCTAAAAAATAAACGATTATCTTTTTTAAATTACTTTCAGAAATATATAAAAAAATAGCGCAGGTAGTTAAAACCCAAAATGCCATCTGATTGGGATCATTGAAAAGACCATTGTATCGCGGTTCAAAATTGTAACGACCCAACCCACTTGCCCAGATCGCGATTTCTATTGCATAGGAAAATGGAATAAGAAACAGTATTTTTTCATAAAAAAAGTTAATTTGAGATGAACTCAAATTCATTAATAATAAAAAAAACAATAAGTTAAATATCCAATAAATGGTAGAAACCATATAACTGGGATCCAGAATGATCAAATACCAAGCAAAATTTACACAAACTGTATATGCGACAAAGATTAAGACTACACTTGAGTATTCGATGGTTATTTTTGAGCTACGGCTGAATAATAAAAATATAGCCGCCATAATAAAAAGGTGACTAAATTGTGGAACCCCACTAGACCAAAAATAAAACTGAGATAAGAAAAATGATAGCAAGATAAAGTATATAACCACTTTATCTTTTAAATTAATATCATCTAAAAAAATAATGTTATTTTTTGAATTACTTTCATTTAAAATAATCATTATCCATTCCTTTTATTATTATCTAATGCCTAGAATCAGCAAAAGAAATGATTAATATTTTTATATTACTAACTAAATTATTTTATTAAACATAGTTAAAATATAATTATTGATATAAATTTTTTTAATTATTAAAAATCTTTTTTTATTAAGAGCCAATAAAAAAATCTAAAAAAATCATATGTTAAAATTTCTGTAGGATATTCTTTTAAAATTTTTATCATCTTTTCTAATGATTTCTTTTTAGATAATAGCCCTAGCTCAAATGCATTAATCCATAAAGCTCTTTTTTTTGCTTTATTAAATAAAATATGATTCTGATATTCACTTAGAATCATCATTCTTGAATCGTGCATAAGAGTCGTTTGCTTATGCATATTACTATCATGCAACCTATATTTTGCAAAAAGCACAGGAAGATAGCATAACTCCCCTGCTTGCGCTAAAAGTAGCCACATATACCAGTCTTCTATTTGTACTTCTGCATTGTAGCCACCTATTTTTTTTAAAGCTTGAGTACGAATAAGTTGTGTAGTAGCCGGCAAATCATGTTCTAACAATAAAATCTGGTCGAAGGTATAACTTTTTCTTTTTTTAACTCTATTTTTCACAAGATTAGAATCATTATCAATAATTGATACTCCTCCAAATACAGCTATACAGTTCTTATTCTGGCTTAGAAATTTGGTTTGTATTTTTATTTTATCTTTTAAGATTATATCATCAGAAGCAAGGGAGGAAAAATATTCCCCCTGTGCCCATTCTAATGCTTCATTTAGAGTTGCGCTTAAGCCCTTATTCGGACGATGTCTAAACTCAAATCGGGTAAACCGTTTTTCACATAATGGAATTAATTCTTGTATTTTTTCTACTGAAGCATCTGTAGATCCATCATCAATAATAATTAACTCAATATTCTGATAAGACTGGTCAATGACACTCTTGATGCTATCACGTATAAACCTTTCGTGATTATAACTTGGTATAACTATAGAGACTAAGGGTTGTTCACTTATCATCATATTATTCCCTTTTTATTTTAATTGTTTAAATATAAATAAACTGATTACGATCCAATACAGCCCATAATTTATGAGATGAGCAATAGAAACACCTTCGAAACCAAATACTTGAGTACATATATAAGTTAAAGCAATGAGAGACACTGTAAATATAATCTCTGTACAAATATAGAGTTTGGTCATTGCTTTGCTGAGCATTAAATAAGCCAGTATCCAGCTTCCTATCTTCAAGGCATCTCCCATCATTTGCCAAAGAAATAAATCCTGCATAGGGGCAAAAGATGGACTAAATAATAAGTTGATAATCCAATCACGTAATATGAAAACGCAAATTCCGCCTAGAACAGCAAGTGGAAAAATAAACTTATAGCCTAAATAGACCTCTTTCTTAATTTCATCAATCGCATTGAGTTCTGATAAGCGCGGTAAGTAATACACGCCTAATGTAGTGGTTACGAGCAAAAGATATACTGTGCTTAGACGGATCATCGCCTCCCAATAGCCCGCATAAGCCAGGCTAAATTCTTGGGTTAAGTAAGCCCGAATTAACATTTGCGATAGCGGCACACAGATCGCACTGACTAATGCCATGAGAATAAATGAGGCAAATTTTTTGGTAATTCCTAGGTCTATTTTTCCTAATAGTGAAGAAAACTCAAACCAGTCTGCTCTATGACAGAGTATTAATGTCACTATAAATGCAATCGACTGATAAATGGATAATGCAATTAAAGCCCCATATAACTGCAGCTTGATTGCCAAAACCCCAGTGATCACAAGTGCAAATAAACTACCGGCAATATTTGCAAGCACCAGCTTTAAAATTTCTTTTTTCCCATTCAATATGGCTAAAAATAGCGTATTAAAATTGAAAAATATTAAAAAAATAGCAAACCATATAAAAATCGTTTGGTACTTAAGTGATTGAAATATATATAATGCCAGCTGCTTTTGAAAAATAAGTATGAGAATCGCAAAAACGAGACTAAATAGAAAAATAATACTTCCTGCTGTTTTCCAGACTGCACGTTGTTTAGCCTCATCTTCATGATATTCAGCCGTATATTTAACTACGGCGGTATTAATGGCACTGCCAGCGAAAGTCGTCACCATTTGAATAAAATTCTGGAATTGGCCGATCGCTGCATATCCGGTAGGTCCTAGATATACAGCCAGAATTTTATTCAGTACAAACATGGTGATGGTTTTAATCAAAACGGCTACACCATTCAGTACACTGGTCCTAAATAGATTCATCTATGCCTGAAAACCATTACATAACTGAACAACCTGCTTTGCTTCATCCATAGATAAAGTGGGTCCAATTGGTAAGCTTAGGACCTCCGCATGAATTTGTTCTGAAATTGGAAAACTTAAGCCATTCCATTCCTGATAAGCCTGCTGCTTATGAGGAGGAATTGGATAATGAATAAGTGTCTGTACTCCGTGTTCTGCTAAATATTGTTGTAATTTTTCCCGATATTTTGTTCTGATCACAAATAAATGCCAGACATGTTGAGCATAAGTCTCGGTATCTATATTTTTGCACGGTAGCTCAATTGCGGGATTGTGAATTTCTTTTAAATATAGATCTGCAATATGTCGACGATGCTGATTCTCCTGATCTAAAAATTTAAGTTTCACATTCAGGATGGCAGCCTGAATTTCATCAAGACGACTATTTACACCTGGTACCAGGTTTTTATATTTTTCATGTGAACCATAATTACGTATAGCTTTAAGCATCTGCGCTAACTCAGCATCGTTGGTGGTAATTGCTCCCCCATCACCGAGTGCTCCTAAGTTTTTACCTGGATAAAAACTAAAACCTGCAGCATCTCCCCAATTTCCTGCTTTTTGACCATTTACTTCAGCACCATGACCTTGGGCTGAATCTTCTAAAATTAACAAGTTATACTTTTCAGCAATGCTCATAATTTCTGGCATTGCAGCGAGCTGTCCATATAAATGCACAGGCAAAATTGCCTTTGTTTTTGGAGTAATGGCTGCCTCAATTTTCTTGGTATCAATATTAAAAGTCGTTATATCCGGTTCAACCAGTACCGGTTTCAGATTATTTTGTGAAATTGCTAAGATACTTGCAATATAGGTATTTGAAGGGACAATAACCTCATCTCCTTCATGGAGTTTTCCTAATTCTTTCCATGCGCGTAGCGTTAAAATAAGCGCATCCAAGCCATTAGCAACACCTATGGCATATCGTGTTCCACAATAATTTGCAAAATTTTGCTCAAATTCTTCTAATTCTTTGCCACAGATATACCAACCAGAGTCGATTACCCGAGTGCAAGCTGCAATCAGTTGATCACGGTGTTGAGTATTTATCGCTTTCAGATCAAGAAAAGGAATCATTCTTATCAATCTCATATAAAAATTTATATTTATTTTTTAATTTCATATTAATTAAAATTAATATATCTATAGTATTTAAATACAATCCTATTTATTCAGTTCATAACCTTTAGATTTAAAGCTTGGCTCCAATAAAAATTGTTTTACTTTCTTATTTAGCGGTTTTTCAATAAATCTATACATTAAAAAGCTAGCGATTAAGGTGACAATAAATATAAAAAAGGAAAACAGCATTAAGTCCATATTCAATGAAAATATTTTTCTTATATAATTTAAAACCTGTATTTCCAAAACATGCAGCAAGTAAAAAGAAAAACTGATTTCCCCTGCTAACACCATGTATTTATTTGACAAAAACTGGGTAATTATACTTTTTTCCTGAATAACATGAGACAGTGCAAAAATTAAAATAATTACTGCCATAGGCACCCAATAATAAATTGAATACCTGTAACTTATATCTATTTTATTATGAAATACAAAGAATAAAATAAAGAGTAAAATAGCCCCTAATTCAAATATAACTATAGGTTGATTAATTTTTGAATAGCCTACTTTTACTTTTTCAAAAATATCAAACAGGATAATACCGAGTAAGAAGTCAGAAAAACGTATATATGGCGAAATATATAACCAATAGTGATCCTGATTTTTATCAAGCTGAATATTTAGAATCAAAATACCTATAAGATATAATATAAAAATATAACTTCTGATTTTTTCAGAAATCAAAAATGCAAATGGAAACAGCAGGTAGAAGAACATTTCATCCGAGATGCTCCAGGACGGAGAATTCAATGAAAAATGGATCTCTTCTGATGTAAAAAAGCTTTGTATCAGAAAAACATGCTGGATTAAATATTCCCAACCCTTCCCAGACTGAGCAAAGGTTAATAAAAATACCAGTACTGTTGTGGCAATATGTACAGGATATATTCTGGCTAAACGAGAAATATAAAATTCTCTTTTTGAAATATTTCCGATTAAAAACTTTTCTTTATAATTGTAGGCTAAGATAAATCCACTCAAAATGAAGAAAAAGCTGACCCCTAAAAAGCCTTCGTCAAAGATACTATTAAAAATATTGGCATAATCTGTTTCTTTTAGAAAAGCCAAATGACTCAGAAAAACAAAAAGTGCAAAAAACATACGCAATGATGTAAGCGGCTTAATCACGTCATATATCTCCTTAATATTTATTATTATTTTATAATTCTATCTTCTGAGGCTTCTTCTTTTGCAAGGGCTTCATTCTAATGAATTAACTTTAATTTTATTATTTAGTGATCTGCTCAACCAAAGTCTGATCTACTTCTTTTAGAAACTGGTCATAATTACGAATGTAATCACTTTCATCATAATGATCGCTTGCCAGCACCAATAGGATGCAATCTTGTGAAAAATCATGCATCTCATGCCAAACCATAGGTGGGATTAATAATCCCTTATTAGACTGAGCAATCAAAACTTCCTGTTTTTCTTTGCCATTATCCATCAGCATTTTGCAACTTCCTTGGACTCCAAAAGCAATCTGTTGAAGTTGCTTATGTGCATGGAAACCGCGTGGAACATCGGGTTGAGCACCAGAAATATAATAAAGTCGCTGTATACTGAAAGGTATATTCCGATTGGCTTCTGCGACGACCAGACTGCCGCGGTGATCTCCTAGGTTAGGCAATTCAATCCACTCAATTAAATTCATGGTTATTACCCCACCAAAGAAATCAAATATTGACCGTAACCATTTTTATGCATGGTGTGACCAATCGCTAAAACTTGTTCTTTGCTCAACCATCCATTATTTAAGGCAATTTCTTCTAGACAAGCAACTTTATAACCTTGACGTCTTTCAAGCGTTTCAACAAATTGAGCCGCTTCAAGCAAACTTCCCTGGGTACCTGTATCTAACCAGGCAAATCCACGTCCCAGTAATTCAACATTTAGGTCACCACGTTCAAGATAAGCCTGGTTAATTGAGGTAATTTCCAGCTCACCCCGTTCTGAGGGTTTGACCTGTTTGGCAATCTGGATGACATCATTGTCATAAAAATATAAACCTGTCACCGCAAAGTTAGATTTTGGATTTTGGGGCTTTTCTTCGATTGAGATTACCCGTTGCTGTTCATCAAATTCTACGACGCCAAAGCGTTCAGGATCTTTCACCTGATAGCCAAATACTGTTGCACCTTTTTGCCGTGCTGCCGCCTGACGTAACATCGGTGTAAAACCTTGACCATAGAAAATATTATCGCCTAATACCAGACATACATTACTTTGACCGATAAATTTTTCACCCAAGATAAAGGCCTGTGCTAGACCATCAGGACGAGGCTGAATCGCATAGCTCAGCTCCATGCCAAATTGTGAACCATCCCCTAATAAGCGCTTAAACCCTTCAATATCTTCTGGTGTACTAATCACTAGGACTTCACGAATACCGGCCAACATTAATACCGATAAGGGGTAATAAACCATTGGTTTGTCATAAATTGGAAGTAACTGTTTTGAGATTCCTTTGGTAATAGGATGCAAACGTGTACCTGAGCCGCCCGCCAAGATAATCCCTTTTGTTGTTCTTAACATTATACTGCCTCCCCTAAACGTTCACGCTGATAAGAACCATCCTGAACACGCTGACACCATTCCAGATTATTCAGATACCATTGCACCGTTTTCCGGATACCTGTTTCAAAGGACTCTTGTGGCTTCCAGCCCAGTTCGCGCTCGATTTTTGAAGCATCAATCGCATAACGCAAATCATGCCCTGGCCGATCGTTAACAAAAGTAATGAGGCTTGCATAAGTTTTTCCCTCCGGACGGGGCTTGAGCTCATCCAGAATTTTACAAATGGTTTTAACCACCTCAATATTCTGTTTTTCATTATGTCCCCCGATATTGTAGGTTTCCCCTGCGATGCCTTCGGTGGCAACCTGATATAAAGCACGCGCATGATCTTCTACAAAAAGCCAGTCCCGGATCTGTTGACCATTGCCATAAACTGGCAATGACTTCCCATCCAGGGCATTTAAGATCATTAAAGGAATCAATTTCTCAGGAAAGTGATAAGGACCATAATTATTCGAACAGTTCGTGACTAAGACTGGCAAACCATAGGTTCTATGCCAGGCCCGAACCAAATGATCCGAACTGGCTTTACTCGCTGAATAAGGGGAGCTTGGTGAATAAGGCGTAGTTTCAGTAAATAAGTCTGTTGTACCTTCTAAGTCTCCATATACTTCATCCGTTGAAATATGATGGAACTTGAATCTAGACTTTTTAATCGTAGAAAGGTTTTGCCAATACTTTCGAGCTACTTCTAGTAAGGTGTAAGTTCCCACAATGTTTGTATTTATAAATTCTGCCGGACCATCAATCGAACGGTCCACATGAGACTCTGCAGCCAGATGCATAACGATATCTGGCTGAAACTCTGAGAATAATCGGGTTAAAGGTACATGGTCGCAAATATCAGTTTGCGCAAATTGATAACGGGGATGATCCAATACAGAAATAAGTGACTCCAGATTACCTGCATAAGTTAACTTATCAACATTTAATACATGATGTTCCGTCTCGTTGATGAGATGTCGAATGACGGCAGATCCAATAAAACCGGCCCCACCGGTTACCAATATATTCATCACCATTTTGATTATCCTTTAATATTTTTTATTTTACTTTTCACAAATTATTTTTAATGTGTTGTTGCCGTCTAGGCATATCTGTTTTTATTGATTTGTCTATAAGATATATTAATTTTATTACACAAACCACCCATAGAACAGCTAATCATCAAATGTAGTTACATTTTAAAAATCTGGATAATTTTTTTTAAACTTAATCCATCTGATATAGGTTTCAAGTTTTTAGATAATTTTCCACTAATATTAATTTAACAATCATCAAAACGAATTAAATATTATTTTAATTAACAACAGATTATTTTGATTACTATAAAAATAAATTATTTTAAAATCCATTAAAATATAATTGAATATTAAGAAAAATCAATGATCTAAAAAACCTCTAGATTAGATAAAAATTATATGAAAATACTTTTCTATTTTAATTTTAGGGCTTAATTCCTTCTATCAGTAAAGAACAGTACTTATTTAAAAATAACAATTGGAAACAATTAATATTCTTATGTCATCTTAAGCAATTCACTATATCTCTACAGCTTATTTAATCACGGTTTCACTCTATTTTCGTCAATCTTACAGTTAAATTTCAGCTCAGACTTATTAAATTGACTTAAGAATAGCTATAGACAAGGTATGTGATCTATTATATTTTTTAGACGTTAATCACATAAACCGAATTCAAAAAAATTAATAATTATTAATAAATACCAATTCTGAACATATAAAAATAAAGGGGTTTCGAGTGAACTATAGACACCTTTTAGGTACTTTTACCTTAAGCCTATCTCTGGTTGGATGTGCAGCAACATCCGGCTTTCAAACGTATGATTTACCGACAGAAGGAATCTATCAAACTGAACTGGGAACTCCAGTCAATCTGGTGAAACTGACTCAGGATACATTACCTGTAGTACAGTCTGCGCAAACGCATAATCTCAGTCATTATGCTCCTCTCTTTCAGACTGAGGTGCAGGATTACCGCTTGAATCCAGGAGATATTTTATCTTTCCAGTTATGGGCTTATCCTGAAATTAGTGCAGTTCCTACAGCTAGTGACAATAACAATGGTTATCAGATTGACCGGAATGGTTATATCCAGTTTCCATTTATCAATCGTTATAAAGCAGCCGGAAAAACCCTTCCACAAGTGAATCAGGAAGTACGACGTCTGTTAATTCCTTATTTGAATAATCCAGATGTGGTCGTGAGAGTGATTTCCTATCAGGGACAGCGTTATTCAGTAGTAGGGAATGTGAAATCAGCTGGACAATTTTATCTGACTGATCAGCCGGTAAGTGTGTATACGGCGCTGGGCCTGGCTGGCGGGATTAATGAGCAAGGTGATTCCACTTCAATCCAGCTCGTACGCCAAGGAGTGACCTATGATCTGAATACGATTGCTTTGGAAAAAGCGGGTTATTCCTTGCATAAGCTACTGATTCAACCCAATGACACGCTGTATATCAGTCCTCGGGAAAACCAGAAAATCTATGTCATGGGTGAAGCCGGCACCAATAAACCATTACCTATCCGTGATCAGGGCATGACACTCGCTGATGTACTGGGTGAAAGCGAAGGGATTAATCCATATTCTGCCAATCCGAGTCGAATTTATGTCTTGCGTGGCAATTCTGACAACAAGATGACTGAAATCTATCACTTAAGTCTAAAAAATCTGGGAGATTTTGGTCTGGCTAAACAGTTCAAGATGAATAGTAACGATATTGTCTATGTTGATGCTACCGGTCTGACCCGTTGGGAACGTGTAGTGAGCCAGATTCTTCCATTTTCATATGTCGCTGGTTCAGCTATACGATAGGTGAAAGTATGAAAATTAAAAATCTTTTAGCAACCTGTTTTGGACATGTTGATCATCAATCAATAGCTAAACATTTATTTATAATATCTACCCGTATTTTCAGATTAAATCTATAAGGTTGGGTCATTGAAATAATGACCGGGACTAGCAATAAAAACACTATTTTTAATTCCTCCATGGACTTCACCTGCAACTCCATGGTGCTCAAAAACCGAATATGAAACAGATTAAATTAAAGACAACATTATTCTGATCATAATCAGAATGTCTGGTCTTTAGCGGACTCGACATACTCAGAGAGGATAAAAAAACAGAATATTGAGGATCCTTTCTCGCAGGGGCAGCAAGTCATTGATGCCGTTTTGAGTTAATTCAAAACGGCATCAATGACTGGAAAAATCACTTTTAAACTTTTAGATAGTAAAATTATGAACAAAAATAACAATACCGATAATATGATTGACCTAAAAGGGGTGTTCTTTTCCCTGCTCGCGCAATGGAAGCTCATCCTGCTATGTGGTTTGCTCAGCCTGATTGTAGTGCTGCTTTACATACGTACCGCAGCGATTAACTATAAGGTTGATGCAATCGTCCAGGTCGAAGAAAGTAGAGGCTCTTCAGCTGCTTTACTTGGTAGCCTATCCAGCATTGTGAGTCAGATGTCTTCATCCAATGCCGAGATTGAGGTTTTAAAATCACGTACGATTCTCGAATCCGTAATTGACCGTTTAAATCTGGATCTGCATATTGCCAGCACCGAAGACTCTTTTATTAACCGTTTGATTCAAGGCAGAACTTCTCAAACTGAATATCAGACCGAAACTGTACGCTTTAAAGATGGTCAAAAAAGTTTTGATATCCGTCAGTTTGAAGTCCCTGTAGCTTATCTGGATAAAAATCTGCTGCTGAAATTTCAACAACAGAGCTTTAGCCTGATCAATCCACTGACCGAAGAAATCGTCTTTCAAGGCGCATTAAACCAGCCGGTTGAGGCTAAAGCTGCACAGGGTGACTGGAAAATTGCCATCTTTACTCAAGATAATCTTGATAACAGCTATCAGGTGAAAAAGCTCTCATTGCCTGCAGCGATCGATTCTATTCTTGCCAATTATACGATTACAGAAAAAGGTGATCTGAGCGGCGTTTTGCAACTTCGCTATCAGGGTCAAGATAAACAGCACATTACTAAAGTCCTGAATACGATTTTAGCAGTTTACAGCCAGCATAATATTACACGCCGTTCAACAGACACTGCACGAACACTGGCTTTCCTGGATGAACAATTGCCTGATCTACGGAAACAGCTTGATGATGCAGAGTTTGCCTTCAATCGCTTCCGCCAAAAATATAATACTGTTGATATCACCAGAGAGTCAGAATTATATTTAAATCAAAGTGTTAATTTAGAATCACAAAGAGCTCTACTTGAACAGAGACAGGCGGAAATAGGTGCCAAGTATGCAGCTGCCCATCCAGCCATGCGTGAAATTACCGCCCAACTTCGCGTAGTAAATGGCAAGATTCGTGAATTGAATTCAACACTTAAAAATATTCCAGAGATTCAACGCCAGTATTTACAACTATCTCGTGATGTTGAGGTGAAACAGCAACTGTATACCAATCTAGTAAATTCTTATCAGCAACTGAGTGTTGCTAAAGCAGGTGAAAGCGGTAATGTTCATATTATTGATACCGCACTTGAGCCAGTTGACCAGATTCAACAGAAACAGCCACTGATTTTATTTTTAACCTTCTGCTTTGGTATTTTCCTGGGCATCCTGGTGGTATTATTCCGTAACATGTTACGGTCTGGTGTGAAAGATAGCAGTCAGATCGAATACCAGCTGGATCTTCCAGTCTATGCCAATATCGCTCACTCTACTGTTCAGAAGCCTGGCCTGAAATTACTGAAAAAGAAAAAAATGCCTTTCTTATTGGCACTGAAACACAGTGATGATATGGCAGTTGAAAGCTTAAGAAGCATTCGTACAGCGAGCCACTTTGCCCTGACTCAGGCCAAAAACAATATCATGATGATTTCAGGGCCAGCACCAAAAGTTGGAAAATCTTTTGTTGCCAGCAATCTGGCAGTCATCATGGCAGAGAAAAATAAGCGTGTACTGATCATTGATGCAGACCTGCGCCGTGGTCATATACACAAATATTTTAATCTGGATAACCAGTATGGATTAACTGAATATCTGAATGAACACGTGTCTTTGGATAAAGTGGTACAAACCACCAATGTGCCGAACTTAAATGTCATCAGCTGTGGTGAAAATGCAACTAATCCAGCCGAGCTTCTGAATTCAGAACGCTTCCAGGAATTGTTGCAAAAACTGATTCCACACTATGATCATATTATCATTGATACTCCACCGGTACTGGCTGTTACGGATGCGATCATTGTATCCCGATACGTCGGACTCAATCTGGTTGTAGCGCGCTATGCAAAAACCCAGATGAAGGAACTGGCGCTTACAGTAAACCGTTTTAAACAGGCTGGCAGTACTGTCAATGGTCTGATCCTGAACGATATCCAGCGTTCAGCCGGTGGCAGCTATAGCTATGATTATACGTATAGTTATAAGCCGAAAGCCAAAACCAGCTAATCTGATAGCTCCCAAAAAACCAGCAATCATTGCTGGTTTTTTCTTTTTTGAGTCGTACCAAATGCAGGTATTCACTTGCTAAAAAACCACCCGTTCTACAAGATTTCTTAAAATTTTCTGCTAAGATGGACTGAACCTCAACGATAACATTAGATTGGACAAATACATGAGTAAGGCCTTACCGATTGCCGTCGCTGTTCTTTTAGGCGGTGCCGCGCTAGTACCTGTTTACTATGCAACTCAAAACCCTGCTACTCAAACTACAAAAGCATCTAAAGATGCCTCTGCTGTCTCTAAAATCAGCTATGCACTCGGTTATGAAGTGGCGCATCAGACTCCTCCTGAGCTGGACATTAACAGTTTTGTGACCGGTGTACGTGAAGGACATGCGCGTTCTGCACCTGCCTATACGGAAGAAGAATTACAAGCAGCTTATGAGCAGTTCCAGAAAGAAATGCAACAAAAGCAGCTTGATAGTGCAAAACAAGCTCAAGCTTCAAGTGATACTTTCCTGACTGAAAATGCGAAAAAAGCAGGCATTAAAACAACTGCTTCCGGCTTACAGTACCAAGTCACTAAAGAAGGTACAGGTAAACAGCCAAAAGCCTCTTCAATTGTGAAAGTACATTACACTGGTAAACTGGTAGATGGCACTGTATTTGACAGTTCAGTAGAACGCGGTGAACCGATCGAGTTTCCATTAAATCAAGTCATTCCAGGCTGGACTGAAGGTCTGCAGCTGATGAAAGAAGGCGGTAAGGCAACTCTATATATTCCGTCAAATCTGGGTTATGGTGAACAGGGCGTTCCTGGTACGATTCCTCCGCATAGCACTTTGATTTTTGATGTGGAATTAATCGAAGTAAAATAATACAAATAGGGAGAGCGATCAGCTCTCCTTTATTTTTGAGAATTGATAATGAAAATACAAATCAGTTTAATGGTTTTGCTGCTCAGTTCAGGCAGCCTTTTTGCTAAAGAGATCAATAATACAAGTAGTGAAGCTGAGAAGATTGGCTACAGCTTTGGTTATCTGATGGGTCGCAGTAATGCAGACACTTTAAAGGATCTTGATTTAGATGCATTTAGCCAGGGCTTAAAGACAGCCGCTGCTGGACAAAAATCCAGTTTAAGCGATGAAGAAATGACACAAGTGCTGACTCAGTATAAACGTCAAAGTGATGCCAAAGAACTGATTGTGCTGAAACAGAAAGCTGAAGAAAATGCCAAAGCTGGCAAAGCCTTCTTGCAGGAAAATGCCAAAAAGCCCGGCGTTAAAACCACCAAATCTGGTCTGCAATACCTGGTGCTGAAAGAAGGTAAAGGGAAATCACCAAGTGCTAACAGTAATGTCCGCGTGCATTATGAAGGTCGCCTGATTGATGGTACCGTTTTTGACAGTTCGATTGCCCGCCAGCAGCCAGTCGATTTCCGTACCACCCAGGTGATTACTGGCTGGACAGAAGGCTTACAGCTCATGAAAGTCGGTGCTAAATACCGTTTCTTTATTCCTGCTGATCTGGCCTATGGACAGATTGGTTCGGGAGATATTATTGAACCAAATAGTACCCTGATCTTTGATATCGAACTACTGGAAATTATTAAATAAAAATTCCTTTAATTTTAAAAATTAAAAAGAGAGGCAAATTATTTGCCTCTCTTTTTTTGTACTGATGAGAAACGAATTAGTTGGCGGTTTTCATGTATATTCATAGCAGTTTTGCTATTTTATAGTTTAATCAAAATATTCAACAACAATAGAGGACTTCAGCATGGCAGCAATCAAGACCCGCGAAATTCAATATACTGCTCAGGATGGCAGCACTTTGATTGGTTATTTTGCCGCACCAGAAACTGATGCACCTGTGGCAGGTGTTATTGTGGCACCTGAATGGTGGGGCCGCAATGACTATACTGAACAGCGTGCCCGTGAACTGGCGGAACATGGATATGCAGCGCTGGCAATTGATATGTATGGTGACAAGAAAGTGACCGCCAACTCTGATCAAGCCTATCAATGGATGATGCAGACGTTTGAAGATCCGGACACTATTGTGAACCGTGCGAAAGCTGCTTTAGATACTTTGGCGGCACAGGATGAAGTCAATCCGGAAAAACTGGCTGCGATTGGTTTCTGCTACGGCGGTAAAGTGGCTCTGGATCTGGCTCGCTCAAATGCACCGTTAAAAGCTGTGGCTACTTTCCATGCAAACCTGTCTCCTAAAGCACCTGCACAAGAAGGCCAAGTACAGGCAGAAATTCTGGTTCTACATGGTGAAAAGGACAGTATGGTCAGTCTGGATGATGTCGCCAGCTTTAAAGAAGAAATGCAGGCGGCTAAGGTCGAGCATAATGTGATTGTATTTGAAAATGCCAAGCATGGATTTAGCAACCCGCTTGCGGATGAGCGCGCCAAGGCCAATGGTGTAGATCTGGGCTACAATGCTGAAGCAGAGAAACAAAGTTTGGCTGCCATGTATGAATTACTGGCACGACAACTCGCTTGATAACAGATAAATTGATCTGGCTCATGATCGAGCTGGGTCATACATGAAAAAAATAAATTCAATGAAAGGAGCCAATATCATGACTGAAAATAACTGCCCGTACTGTAATTTTGACGAATACGATATTCTGGCTAAAAATGATTTTGCTGTCGTGTTACCTGAACCCAACTCGCTGTCCAAAGGACATTATGTAGTTACTCCATTACGTCATGTGGCGTCATTTTTTGAAATCACAGATAAAGAACGTAAAAGTATGATGTCCTTACTCGAACAGGCTCGTAATGAACTGCAATTACGCTATCAGCCTTCGGGTTTTCATGTCGGGTTTAATGATGGTGAAGTATTTCAGGAAAAATCAGAACATTTGCACATTCATATTATCCCGCGTTATGAAGGCAAGGTATTAAAGCTGGATGCACGCTGGGGCATTGAAGAATAAGAATTTAATTTTTTTGCCGAGTGAATGTTTTTCGAAGTGTTCACTTGTCCCTTCCATTTATTCATTTTTACTCTTTTTCAGTCTTGCTGTTTTAGCAGACTTTTCATCTTTTAGCTGGGTCTCTTCAGTTATACTAGGCCTCGTTTTTCAGTTCGTTCTATCTTCATGTTTGTATTTTCAGATGCCCTTTTAGAATGGTTTGATGTGCATGGCCGCCATGATTTGCCGTGGCAAGTGGCTGATGATTCCTATAAGGTCTGGGTCTCTGAAATCATGCTACAGCAGACTCAGGTCAAAACCGTGTTGCAATATTTTGAGCGGTTTATTCAGCGTTTTCCGACGGTACAGGACCTCGGTACAGCTTCCTGGGATGAAGTCGCACCCTATTGGGCGGGGCTGGGCTATTATGCTCGTGCCCGCAATTTGCATAAGGCAGCCGGTATTGTGGCAAGTCAGGGCCATTTCCCGACGAGCCTGGAAGAATGGATCGCCCTGCCCGGCATTGGCCGCTCAACCGCGGGAGCCTTAATGTCTTTAGGTTTACGTCAGTACGGCGTAATCATGGATGGCAACGTCAAACGGGTGCTGGCACGGTTTTTTGCGATCGAAGATGATCTGTCTAAACCGGTTCATGAACGTGCCTTGTGGGAGCTTGCTGAACAATTATGTCCGGTTGAGCGGAATCATGACTATACCCAGGCGATTATGGATCTCGGTGCGACCGTCTGTACTCCGAAAAAGCCTTTATGCCTGTATTGTCCAATGCAGCAACATTGCAAGGCACATCAGCAGGGTCTGGAAAATGAATTGCCCTTTAAAAAAGTCAAAAAGCCGGTACCGGTGAAAGCAGCTCAAGTGCTGTTGATCCAGTCAGGTGATGAATGGCTATGGCAGCAACGTTCTAATAGTAGTCTTTGGGGCGGGCTCTGGTGTCTGCCCATTATTGAAGATACTCATGCATTTGAACAACTGTGCCAGCAACTCGGTCTGAAAAATCTCGTACAAAAAGCCCAGATCAGCCACAGTTTCACCCATTTTACCTGGCAGCTTGAAGCCATGGTTTTTGCAGTCGATGAAGATCAGCAGGAACATCTGGCGATTGAGTTACAAGGCATCTGGATGAACCCGGAAACTGCAGTCAATGCAGGTATTCCAACCGCCATGAAAAAATTGATTTCTACCGTAAATTTATGACATAGTCTGGAACAAGAAGAATCATACTGGCCTCATTTAAGGATAAATATTTTGCGCCATTCTCTTGCGTTTGTCGGACTTTCTTTGGTGATGTTATTTCTGGTGGCGTGTAATAGCGCACCGAAACATCCTTCTGCGGTTCAGCTTAATCCGGCACTGGTCAAAAAACTGAATCATATGCGTATGCCCTCTTCTCTGCCGATTCCGGTAGATCGGGTCCAGGCTCGTGAATTGAAAGATACTTGGGGAGCTTCGCGTAGTAGTGGCCGTTTGCATGAGGGCATTGATATTCTGGCTCCACGTGGAACCAAGGTTCGCAGTGCGACGCCTGGTCTGATCGCGGATTTACGGAATAACAATTTGGGTGGTAAAGTAGTCTGGATTCTGGGTCCAGGTGGTGCCTGGCATTATTATGCACATCTGGATGGTCATAAGCGTGGCCTGAAAGTTGGTGACTATGTCAAAAAGGGCGATGTCATTGGTTATGTCGGTAATACTGGCAATGCCCGGCATACTGCGCCACATCTGCATTATGGTCTCTATTTAAATGGTAAGGGCCGTGGTGTTGTTAACCCTTATCCATATTTACGTTAATTTTAGGAAGTTTACATGTCAGAAGCGTTGATCAACCGTCTGGTCGAATTTGCTGAATCAGGCAATCAACAGAAAATCGTGCTCAATGGCCAGACCTATCAGGGCTGGATCATGGAAATTACCGAAGAGGCGCTTCTGATCAGTACTGGTTATGCCGATAAAAGTGGTAAGGATATATGGATCCAGTTCAGTGATCTGCAGCAGGCAGAACTCTCCTACTGGGATAATCAGCAAGATCAGTGGACGACATTTAAATTATAAACTAGGAAAAAGGAGCATCCCTTGACGATCCAACGCTGTGGCTGGTGCTCTAATGATCCTCTCTATACTGCCTACCATGATCAGGAATGGGGACAGGCACTGCATGATGAAAAACGCCTGTTTGAAATGCTGTGTCTGGAAGGGCAGCAAGCCGGTTTAGCCTGGATTACCGTACTCAGAAAACGTGAATCTTATCGCAAACATTTCTTTCAATATTCTATTGAAACCATCGCCGCATTTACAGATGAGCAACTCACCGCAAAACTGCAAGATGCTAGTCTAATCCGGCATATAGGTAAACTGACTGCGATTCGCGATAATGCCCGGGCCTGGCAACAGCTTAAATCTCAAGAAATTGATATGGTCACATGGTTGTGGTCCTTTGCCCAGCAGCCCCGATTGAATAATGATGTGGCAGATTATCGTCAGGCTCCAACACAAACTATTGAAAGCCAGAACATGTCCAAGGCCTTAAAAAAAGCAGGCTTTAAGTTTGTCGGTCCTACGATCTGTTATGCCTTTATGCAAGCAGTCGGCATGGTCGATGACCATGAAAATCACTGTCACTTTAAAACAATATCCTCCCATTCAAATAAGAGCTGAATCTATGTCCAATAATACCATTCACGCTTATGCCGCAATGTCTGCCGGCGCCGCTCTGGAACCTTATCAATTTGATGCGGGTGAACTTCAGCCGCATCAGGTTGAAGTGAAAGTTGAATACTGCGGTCTATGCCATTCTGATATTTCAGTACTCAATAATGACTGGGGATCTTCAGTCTATCCTGTGGTGGCCGGACATGAAGTCATTGGCACCATTACGCAACTGGGTTCTGAAGCCAAAGGTCTAAAAGTAGGTCAACGTGTCGGTATTGGCTGGACTGCGGAAAGCTGCCAACATTGCGATCCTTGTATTTCAGGTCAGCAAGTGCTGTGTACCGGAGGTCAGGTTGCAACCATTGTGGGTCATGCAGGCGGTTTTGCAGATAAAGTCCGTGCTGGCTGGCAATGGGCAATTCCCTTACCCGAAGATCTGGACCCGGAAAGTGCCGGCCCCCTGCTCTGTGGCGGGATTACCGTATTTGATCCGATTCTGAAACATCAGATTCAGGCTATTCACCACGTCGGTGTGATTGGTATTGGCGGTTTGGGACATATGGCGATCAAGCTGCTGAAAGCTTGGGGTTGTGAAATTACCGCCTTTACTTCGAATCTGGATAAAACCGATGAGCTGAAAGCCATGGGTGCAGACCATGTAGTGAATAGTCGTGACCCAGCAGCGCTTAAAACGCTCCGTGGTAAATTTGACCTATTAATGAGTACTGTAAATGTCACACTAGACTGGCAGGCTTATTTGTCAACACTGGCACCAAATGGCACAGTACATATGCTGGGCTTACCACTGGAACCCATGCAAATTTCTGCAGGTTCACTGATTGGTGGTGCTAAATCTGTGACTGGCTCGCCAACAGGTTCGCCAGCAGCTTTACGTCAGTTATTGAAATTTGCGGCACGTAAAAATATTGCGCCACAAATTGAGTTATTCCCAATGTCGGAAATTAATGCGGCGATTGAACGTCTGCACTCAGGTAAAGCCCGTTACCGGATCGTACTAAAAGCCGATTTCTAATTTGTACCAATCATTAGTAAATCTAGATCTGCCCTAGCCTCATGTTAGGGCAGATTTTTTTAGGGCTGTATTTGTAATACAATTGGTTTATAAATATTTAGCCAGCTTCTGAGCCAAAAATTCAATGAATAGATGTACCCGTTTAGGCAGATGCTCCTGACGGTAATAGACTGCATGAATTTTTTGATAATGCAGCTCAATCTGGTCTTCAAATAGTGCCTCTAAACGACCCACCTGTAAATCATCCTCAACCAGAAAGCGTGACAGACAAGTAATACCCACCCCATATAAAGCCAATTGGCGGACAGTTTCCCCATTGGGTGCTCTAATCTTTGGCTTTACAATGATAGGTTCGCCATTCAGCTGAATCGGCCAGGTGTTCAAATGCGTAGGCTGACTAAATCCCAGCAAAGTATGCTCCGATAAATCTGCCACTGATTGCGGTCTGCCCTTTTGCTGTAAATATTCAGGGCTAGCCACAATATACAAACGGCTGCGGCATAATAATCTGGCATGCAGGCTGGAATCATGCAGTTCTCCAAAGCGGATCGCGACATCGGTTTTATGTTCCAGCAGATCAATCACCTGATCATGATTATTCAGTTCAATTTCGATGTGGGGATAGCGCTGCATAAATTCCTGAATTAGCGGCACGATTACATGCAGCACAAAAGGTGTCGCTGAATCAACCCGAATCAATCCTGACGTATCACTATCTGATTTCAGCAAAGCATCCTCAGCTTCTGCCAAATCATTGAGAATTTTGCGCGCCTTTTCTAGAAATAGCTGGCCCTCTTGAGTCAGTTTGAGTTTACGTGTGGTTCTTTCTAAAAGAGTGACATTTAATTTATTTTCCAGACGTTGCAGCGCCCGACTGACACCAGAAGTCGTTTGGCCTAAACGTTCTGCCGCCATGACGATAGAACCACTATCCACAATAGTGACAAAAGCCTGTAGCTCTTCAATCGTTGATTTCATTTGTCACTCTTTTATTGATTTTCAGTCAATAATATTTTGCAAATTCAGCTATTTTTTCGCAACAATAAAAAGCACAAAATACTCAGCATCGAAAATACTTAAAGATTAAAGCTATGAATATTGTTCCTCAATTTGGTATTGGTACCTTTCGCCTGTCTGGACAGACCGTCATTGATTCAGTCAAAACAGCATTGGAAGTCGGTTATCGCGCCGTGGATACGGCACAGATTTATGCCAATGAAGCGGAAGTGGGTCAGGCCATTGCAGAAAGTCAGGTCAATCGTAACGAGCTGTTCATTACCACCAAAATCTGGACAGATCATTACGCACCTGACAAACTGATTCCAAGCCTCAAAGAAAGCCTGCATAAACTGCGTACCGATGCAGTCAATCTGACGCTCATTCACTGGCCTGCTCCTCGCTTAGGCGTTCAAATTCCTGAGCTGATGCAGACTTTATTAGAAGCCAAACAGCAAGGTTTGACAGAGCATATCGGTGTGTCCAATTTCAATATTGAGCTGACCCAACAAGCCATTGATACGATTGGTCTGGAGCATATCGCCACTAACCAGATTGAACTCAGTCCTTATTTACAAAATCAGCGTCTGGTCAATTTCCTACAATCTCAGAAGATTGATGTCACCTCTTATATGACACTGGCCTATGGCAAAGTGCTAAATGATCCTGTCCTGCAAGGAATTGCTGCCCAGCATCAGGCTTCGACTGCACAAATTGCACTGGCTTGGGCCTTACAAAAAGGCTTTGCGGTGATTCCATCTTCAACCAAACGTGAACATCTGCTTGCCAATCTGGCAGCGCAGGAGATACAGCTGACCCAGGAAGAAATGGCTTTGATCAGCACCTTGGAGCGCAATGGCCGTGAGGTTGATCCGGACCAGCTTGCGCCTATCTGGGATTAAACAGAAACCATGAAAATTAATTTTCCTTTGCTTGCACTGGCAGTTGGTGCCTTTGCAATTGGTACCACTGAATTTTCTCCAATGGGTTTTTTGCCGGAAATCGCCCGTGATCTGGAGATTTCGATTCCTCGTGCCGGGATGCTGATCAGTGCCTATGCCTTAGGGGTAATGCTAGGTGCACCGCTAATGACCCTGTGGTTAAGCCGTTATTCCAAACGTAAGTCTCTCATTTTACTGATGGCGATTTTTACGATTGGTAATATTCTGGCGACATTAGCGCCTAATTATCTGGGGCTGATGGGGGCACGCATCATTACCAGCCTGAACCACGGTGCTTTCTTCGGAATTGGTTCGGTTGTCGCGGCCAGTGTCGTTCCGAAAGATAAACAGGCCAGCGCTGTAGCCATGATGTTTATGGGCCTGACCATTGCCAATATTGGCGGGGTGCCACTGGCAACCTGGATAGGACAACATATCGGCTGGCGTATGGCTTTTCTGGGTATTTCCCTGCTTGGTTTGCTGACCATGTTCTCCCTATGGAAAGCCTTGCCTGAAGGCCAAAGCAGTCAGAAACCGGATGTAAGGCAGGAGCTGCAAGTCCTGACCCGCCTGCCTGTTGTTTTAGCTTTATTGACTACCGTGATGAGTGCGGGGGCCATGTTTGCCCTATACACTTATATTGCGCCAAGTCTGCAAAGCTTTACTCAAGCCTCACCGGCATTAATTACCCTAATGCTTGTACTGATTGGAGTAGGTTTCTCGATTGGTAATCATCTGGGTGGCAAGTTTGCAGATCTATCCTTAGATAAAACCCTGATTGGTTTTTTAATCTTGCTCATGCTGATGATGCTGCTCTTCCCGATTCTGGCAAGCACGGCTCTTGGCGCAGGTCTGGCATTAATCATCTGGGGTGCTGCTGCCTTTGCCGTGGTCCCACCTTTACAGATGCGAGTCATGTCCGTGGCTTATGATGCGCCTGGACTGGCCTCTTCAGTAAATATTGGTGCTTTTAACCTCGGTAATGCTTTGGGGGCAATTGCGGGTGCCAGTGTGCTAAATCTGGGACTTAGCTATAGTGCTGTCTCATTTGCCGGTGCTGGGCTCAGTGCTGTTGCTTTGCTTCTGGTCGTGATTCAAATGAAACTGGTTCCACAGCAAGACATAACTGCGCAGCAATGCTCTTAAAATTTCCCTCATAAAAAAGTCCGCCTGATGCGGACTTTTTTATTGGCTATTTAACGTAAAGCTTCAGGTAACACAGGCGTTGTCACAGGTTTAGCCAGTTCGGTTTTCATCTTTTGCAGCATCTGATAAGGCTGCTGCTGCACAAACATATTCACAAAGGTCAAAGGAATCGAACCTTCAGGATTGGCATAACCATAAGTAGATACCTTGACCTTGTTATTCGCCAGTTTCTGGAAAGTCCAGTCTCCCTGATAATCAGTCAAACGTACATAATTCGGATTTAGAGCATAACCGGTCTGAATCGCTTTATTTTTGATCGTAATCTGTCCTTTGGCATCCTTGATCATTTTGCCTTGCACAATCAGATCACGGTCTTTTAAAGGGAATGGAAAATCCAGCACCATATACAGGGTAAAATCGCCTTTTTTATCATCACGGGATAGCACCTTGATACTGCCCATATAAGGCACCCATTTCACTGCATGATCAACATCCAGGATTAAAGAGACGGCATTCTCAATCGGAACATTGTAGGTGGTTTCGGCTTTATAGAGAAAAACAGGATTACGCTCATCCTGATAGGTCCAGACTTTAATATTATTTTTATTAATGCTGAGCTTGGCATTCTGCACAGAGGTCGACTGTGCTGTAGCGGCAAAGGCTACAGCACACGCCATTAATATTAATTTCTTCATTCCATTGTCATCTTATTTTAGTTTTAAGTTATTTTTATATAGGATTTTGACGAAAATTTATACTTGAATATCGTTAAAACCAAGTACGTCCTTCATGTCATATTTACGCGCATCACGACCAACGACCCAAGCTGCGGCACGTACGGCACCCGCTGCAAAGTTCATACGATTGGTGGCTTTATGCGTAATTTCAACACGCTCGCCTTCGCCAATAAACATTGCAGTATGTTCACCGACGATATCACCGCCACGAATGGTCTGAAAACCAATGCTTTTACGTTCACGAGGACCCGTATGCCCTTC
Organism: Acinetobacter sp. CAU_H_60; assembly: GCF_058599385.1. Lineage (NCBI taxonomy): Bacteria > Pseudomonadati > Pseudomonadota > Gammaproteobacteria > Moraxellales > Moraxellaceae > Acinetobacter > Acinetobacter sp. CAU_H_60. The sequence continues at coordinate 2,994,170 of NZ_CM178653.1, forward strand.
ACGATGATATACCGCATCTTTTTTCAGATCACGACCCAGTGCTCCAGCAATCGCCTCACCCATCATAAGAGCTGTACCTGATGGCGCATCTACCTTATGACGGTGATGCGCTTCGATCACTTCAATATCGACCGTATCACCAAAGACTTTAGAAGCAAGTTCTAACAGTTTGATCGAAACGTTCACACCAACTGAATAGTTCGCTGCATAGACCACTGGTGTTTCTTTTGCAGATTCATCCAGATAAGCCTTTTGTTCGTCATTCATACCAGTAGTACCAATCACGATCGCAACGCCATTTTCACGGCAGATTTTAAGATGATTCACCGTCGCAGCAGGTGCTGTAAAGTCGATCACCACGTCACAGTCTTTGACCACTTCTTCAAGATGGCCGACAACCTTTACACCCAAGCTCCCTACGCCAGCCAGTTCACCGGCATCTGCACCAATGAGTGAGCTTTCAGGGCGCTCAACAGCTGCTGCCAATTGGTAACCGGCTTCTTTCACCGCCTGAATAAGGATGCGTCCCATACGGCCGCCTGCACCTAAAATCCCAATGCGTGGTGTCGCTGACATAACATAGTCCTGATGTTGATTCGAAATTGCTCTTACTATAGCAAAACTCGCTCATAACACTAAGATTGATCGCATAAAAATCAATGAAAAGAATTAAAGAAGGTCATGAGGGATTTTGATATGCAGTCCATATAAACAATATTTTATGGACGAGTAAAAAGAAAAATAATTCTGTTAGAGAAATAATGATTAAATGCTTAGTCAGAGATAAACTCATTTAAAGAAAATTCTAGTTAATAAGAATTAATTTTTAATTATAAATAATTGAATTTAATAAGATAAAAAATATTTATCCATAATAAGTATGATCTTGATTTTTCATATTTAGATCATTTGCATTTAAGGGAAATATATTGCAACTCCAATTTGACCGCCTCAGCCATATAAGTACCACTGATATTATTGAACTAAATACCCATCATCGCGTACTGAAGCATATGCCCTTAGCGCATGGCATTATTTTCAATGAAGAGCGATGGATTGCTTGGGTAAATGGAAAGGTAAATCCATACTTTCTTAAATTTAGGAATGTTTAAGGATTAAGCATCAAGTAGTTGACCAACTTCCAAGCTGGTATATCCACGTTCTTTAAAGATCAAAATAATCGCTTTTTTATAATCTTCACAAATAGATGTTTTATATTTAGTGATAAGTTGAATCTCGGAATTCAGCTCCAGATCATTTTTTAAGGTCAAGACTTCAGTAGAGATCTTATTAAAAATCTTTAAATTAAACATATAGGCACCTGTTATCAGTTGTAGCGGCCCGACTACAACAAATACCTGCCTTAGCTCAGCTAGACACCCTTGGTCGCAAGGATTACAAATTAGAAAAAGTTCTGCAAGTTTTGAGGAATTGACAGATTAAATAACCTTCTAAATCCTGCCTATTTAGTAAGATTGTCAGCCTAAAAATTAATTTTATATATCAATTTCTTAATAATCTCATGATTGCTAAAAATTTAATAGGAACCAGTTTTTGTAACAATTCTTTTAATATTCCAGATTATTCATAATATTTTATTAGTTAAATAAATGATGAGATCATTAATTCAGGATTTTCATGTCCTGATAATGAGGTTTTAAAAGACAAAGTATTTTTCTCTATCTGGCAAAGGTAAAACCAGACTCTTTGTACGCTTTGGCTCACATTAATCTCGGCCTTTTGCTGCTACCCAGAATACTGGAAGTTTCCTATGATGAATTCATCAGGAACAGGAAGTTCCAAACAAGAATAACAATAGATCAGCACAAGGACAGTAAGGTACGACAGGAGTTATACCGAGCGAACCCATACGAAAAACCCCGGCAGGACGCTGGGGTTTTTCTTTTAGTATTTAAATTAAATTTCATCTTTTATATATACAAATATGTGACATACATCACATTAACAAATCCATTTTCTTATATATTTTGCCACTAGCTCAATTTTATGAGATTAATGATTAATCTTATATTTCAATTATTTAAATAACATCAAATTACATTAGTAAACATAAGTACACACAAAAAAACATCAATATCTACATTTTATGTCAACATTTTTGCCAAGTGTACTGAGTAGTACACTATTTTTAATACAAGGAAATTCATATGAAATTAGTTCAATTAACTTTTGCCGGGGTAGCGTTAATTGCTGCATCACAAACTTTTGCTGCTGAAGAAGTAGCACAAACAGCTCCTGCTGCAACTGAAACAGCTGCATCTGAAGTTCAAGCTGCTGAAGCACCTGCAAGCGAAGCTCCAGCATCAGAAGCTCAAGCAACTGAAGCGCAATAATATGACAGGATTTATATTTCTCTGCGTGAGGGATATAAATCCTTCTTAAAAAGCCAATACTATTAAAAGAATAATTTTCTCATTATTTCTATCTAATAATGAACTTATACGTCTTTTCCGAATTTAAGCCATAAAAAAAGACGCCTGAGCGTCCTTTTTTATCTATCCAGATCAGTCAAACAAACGATCAAAGAAAGATTTTTTCTTTGGAGAAGACTGGCTGCCCTCATCTTCCATGGTCGCTTGCAACTCTTTCAACAGTTCACGTTGACGTGCAGTCAGGTTCACCGGTGTTTCTACAACAACACGGCAAAGTAGGTCACCCTGCATGGTTGAACGGACTGGTTTCACGCCCTTACCACGTAGGCGGAACAGTTTACCGGTTTGCGTACCTTCAGGAATTTTCAGACTGACACGACCATCTAGTGTCGGAATCTGAACTTCTTTACCCAAAGCTGCATCCGCAATTGAAATCGGCACATCCATATACAGATCTGCGCCGTCACGCTGGAAGATTTCGTGTTCACGTACCACGACTTCAACGTATAGATCACCTGATTGGCCATCACGGATCGCTTCACCTTTACCAGTCAAACGTACGCGGTCACCATTGTCCACACCGGCTGGAATAGTAACTTCCAGGGTTTGTTGACGGTCAGATACACCTGAACCATGACATTTATTACATGGGTTCTTAATGATCTTGCCCTGGCCACGACAGGTACTACAGGTTTGCTGTACCGAGAAGAAACCTTGCTGCATACGTACCTGGCCGGCACCATGACAGGTTGGACAGGTTTCAACATCATTCGGATTTTTAGAACCTTTACCATCACAGGCATCACATGGCGCTGGTGCAGTAAAAGTAATGGTTTTCTTAACACCTTTGACTGCTTCTTCAAGCGTCAATTCCATCACATAGCGTAAGTCTGAACCACGGCGTTGACGTTGCTGGCCACGGCCACCCCCACCAAAGGCTCCACCGAAAATATCCCCAAATTGGCTGAAAATATCTTCCGCACTGAAACCACCGAAGCCGCCAGCACCACCGCCCATACCACCTTCAAAGGCTTGATGGCCCATACGGTCGTACATGCTACGTTTCTCGCTGTCTGACAGAACTTCATACGCTTCTGAAGCTTCTTTAAACTTCTCTTCAGCTTCAGGATTGTCCGGGTTACGGTCTGGATGATATTTCATCGCCAACTTACGGTAGGCTTTTTTAATTTCATCATCACTAGCGGTTTTAGAAACGCCCAAAACCTCATAATAATCACGTTTAGCCATGTCTGGCGATGCTCCTCACGGAATTCTATTTAATATTGACTGTGGTCTAAAATTGGGGTTAAACCCAGCTTTACAAGGGGAATTCTGAAAAAAAATTGAAAGCTTAGAATACGGCTTTGTTTTGAGAAAATTTGAAGATGCCTTTGAACCAGGCATTAATGAGGAAAATAATGGCAATAAAGCTGAATACCACACCTGCGACTGTGCAGGCTTTCACCCAAAGTTGGCTATCCCAGGCAAAGAAAAATAATGGAATAAACCAGAGCGCAGCAAAAATCGCGAGTACTGAATAAATCACAATATTGCGCATGATCCAGAGTGCCTGTGCCTGTAACCAGACTTCGGCATAATCAATCTGGGTCACCTTACGTGCATACCAGTAAGCAAATACACCACTCACCACTGTAAACAAAGCAAAAAACATGAAGACATAAGCCATCGCCACGGAGCGTCGCATCTTGGTGAGTGTGTCTTGAGTCATGTTTAGTCAACCTTAGTGTGCGGCCCAGCACAAGCGAGTTCCGCAGCAGTATGTCTTTTTTGAATTATTAAAAAATCAGGTACTACTATATTGAAATTTTCAATATTTCGCACCTGAAATTATGACAAATTTAAACAGAATTTAAACTTTTTTTCACTTTAAACCATTGTGCATATAAGGCTGGCAGGAAAAACAGCGTTAATAGCGTTGCAACGATCAATCCTCCCATAATGGCAACCGCCATTGGCCCGAAAAAAATACTTCTGGATAAAGGAATCATGGCCAGAACAGCAGCCAGTGCAGTCAGGACAATCGGACGGCAACGGCGCACTGTGGCATTGATAATGGCATTCCATTGCGATTCACCTGCCTGAATATCCTGTTCAATCTGGTCAATGAGAATCAACGAGTTACGCATGATCATGCCTGATAAGGCAATCGTACCCAGCATGGCCACAAAACCAAAAGGTTTATTGAAAATTAACAGGAATAAGACCACGCCAATAATGCCCAATGGCGCCGTCAGGAAGACAATGAAGGCACGTGAAATACTTCGGAGCTGGATCATCAGCAAAGTCATCACCACCGCTAAAAATAATGGCATACCCGCATTTACTGAATTCTGCCCTCGCGCAGATTCTTCGACTGTGCCGCCTACTTCAATCAGATAGCCACTTGGTATTTCTGATCTGAGCTGCTCAAGTTGATCTTTCAGCTCGTTGACCACGGTTGCCGGTTGCAGCTGTGTCCGGATATCGGCTCGTACCGTAATGGTCGGCAAACGATTCCGATGCCAGATCAGGCCTTCTTCAAAGCTGTATTCGATCTTGGCAATCTGGGCCAGAGGAACTGAGCTCCCATTCGTGGTCGGTACTGCCAGACTACTCAGTGAACCGACATCGACACGTTCAGCCTGATCACCCCGTAAACGGATTTCAATCAGTTCACGTTTTTCACGATATTGATCAATCGCAGTTCCAGAAATCGAGCTATTCAGGAAATTGGCCAAATCGCTACTGCTCACGCCAAGCTGACGGGCGCGGTCCTGATCAATATCCAGCTTGATGACTTTACTTGGCTCGCCCCAGTCCAGATGCACATTAGTGGTATTCGGATTGTCTCCGACCGTTGCTGCAACTTTCTGTGCCCATTGACGGACTAATCCCAGGTCTTCACCCGATACACGGAACTGTAATGGATAGCCAACGGGTGGGCCATTTTCCAGTAGAGATACCCGGGTACGGGCTTCTGGTAACAGCACCCGAATCTGGTCGCTTAAGGATTTACGGATTTCATTGCGGTCTTCTAAGGAGGAAGCCAAGACCACAAACTGGGCAAAGCTGGCTTGCGGCAATTGCTGATCTAGAGGTAAATAAAAACGCGGTGAGCCGGTACCGACATAGACCACATAATTATCAATTCCCTCCTGTTTGGACAGGAAGCTTTCAACTTTTTTCACTGCCGCTTCAGTTGCTTTTAATGAAGCACCCTCTTCCAGTTTCAGATCCACCAGAATTTCGGCACGGTTCGATGGCGGGAAGAATTGTTTAGGCACCAGATTAAACATCAAAATGGATAGCACAAAAATCCCGACAGTCGACGCAATGACCGTTTTACGGTAGGTGACACAGATATTCACCCAGCGACGAAAGCCCTGATAGAAATTGGTTTGATAAGGATCATGATGTTCACCAGCATGATGGACCAGCGGCTCCGGTTCAGGGCGTTTGCGTAAACGCGCCCAGAGACGTTGATACCATGGCGCTCTCTGCACCAGATCCTTGTTAAAATCTGGCAGGAGTTTGTCACCCAGATAAGGCACAAACAGGACGGCTGCGATCCAAGATACTAATAGTGCCAGCGTCACCACCTGGAAAATCGAGCGGGTATATTCCCCGGTACTGGATGCTGCTGTCGCAATCGGCAGGAAACCAGCAGCAGTAATCAGGGTTCCGGTCAGCATTGGAAATGCTGTGGTTCGCCAGGCATGACCGGCCGCCTGTAAGCGGCTAAAGCCCTGCTCCATTTTGATTGCCATCATTTCAATGGCAATAATCGCGTCATCCACCAGAAGGCCAAGTGCCAGAATCAGGGCACCCAGAGAAATCTTATGCAGACCAACATCAAACAGCTGCATCCCGGCAAAGGTCATTGCCAGTACCAGCGGAATCGAAAAAGCCACCACTAGACCGGTACGGAACCCGAGTGAGAAAAAACTCACTAAGAGAACAATAATCACTGCCTCGGCCAGAACTTTCATAAATTCATTAATACTGCGCTTCACTGCTACCGGCTGATCTGAAACTTTTTGCAGATCCATTCCTAAAGGCAAAGTTTTCTGCAACCGGGCAAATTCCTGTTCCAGATTTTTACCCAAGGCAATAATGTCACCCCCTTTACGCATCGATACGGCAATGCCGATGCCATTTTCGCCCATAAAGCGCATACGCGGTTGTGCCGGATCGGTAAAGCCGCGATAAACTTCAGCCACATCGCCGAGCTGGATGGTCTTGCCATTCACCAGTAAAGGTAGCTGCTGCAATTCTTCGACATTATTCAGCGCCCCACTGACCCGCACCTGAATCCGGTCAGAACCGGTTTCAAAAAAGCCCGCCTGAGTCATGGCATTTTGCTGCTGCAGTGCCTGCTGAATGGCAGTCACCGGAATACCCAGTTGGGTGGCTTTGGTGTTGGAGATTTCGATCCAGATTTTTTGGTCTTGGAGTCCAATCAGTTCAACTTTGGCAACATCCTTGACCCGTTGCAACTGTAACTGCAAACGGTCGGCATATTCTTTAAGCGTCGCATAATCGAAGTCATTGCCTTTAATGACGTAGATGTTGCCAAAGGTATCGCCAAATTCATCATTAAAAAATGGACCTTGTACGCCTTGCGGTAATTCATGCCGAATATCATTGATTTTCTTACGGACGTTATACCAGACATCTGCGACATCCTTGGAAGCCAAGGAATCCTTGGCAATAAAGGTCACCATAGATTCTCCCGGACGGGAATAGGCCATGATTCGGTCATATTGTCCGGTAGTCATCAACTCTTTTTCAATCCGGTCGGTAACCTGTAAGGATACTTCTTTAGCACTGGCACCCGGCCAGTAAGTCTGGATTACCATCACCTTAAAGGTAAACGGCGGATCCTCACTTTGTGACAGTTTGGAATAAGAGACGATGCCGATCAGACCGAGCAGGATCATGAAATACAGTACCAGACCTTTATTCTTTAAGGCCCATTCAGACAGGTTAAAGTTCATATTTAACTCCCTGCCTGAATTTTCACACTACGGTTTTCACGGTCAATCGGATTGATTTTTTGCTGGTCACGCAGCAGATGCACTCCACCAATCACCACATAATCATCAGCCTTTAAACCACTGAAGACTGGCACAGAATCACGGCCATAAGCACCCAGCTGCACCGGCACTTTGCGAATAGTATGATCCGGCTTGACTACTATCACATAGGCCTGCTGATCAGTCGCTGAAACGCTGGATAAAGGAACGCTAAGGACATTGTCCTGACTGTTCTGGAAGAACACCCGGGCACTCTGACCGAGCTGAATCTGGCTATTACCTTCGCGTAAAGCCACTTTCACCCGGAAGGTACGCGATTGATCTGCTGCTGGTGAAATCTCACGAACAAAGGCAGCAAATTTTTCATTCGGTTTGGACCATAAAGTGACCCAGGCCGGCTGACCGGTTTTAATTTCGGAAATCGCCTGTTCAGGAACCCCAATTACGACTTCACGCTCACCGGCAATCGCCAGTTCAAAGGCAGCCTGCCCTGCTGCAACGACCTGACCAATTTCGATATTGCGTGCAGTAATTACCCCATTTTTATTGGCAATGAGCTGGTTATAAGCGGTCTGGTTTTTGGCCGTATCATAATTGGACTGAGCCTGTTTCAGATTTGACGCAGCTGCCTTATATTGATTTTCAACCGCATCATATTGCGAGCGGCTCACAGCATTGGTCGGTAACAGCTGCTTGAAACGCTGTAATTCATCCTGAGCAATTTTACTGGCCGATTGAGCACTTTCTAGCTGGGCACGTGCTGCATTTAATTGAAGTTGAGCATCTTTCACATCTAGGGTCGCCAAGACTTGCCCGACTTTTACCTGATCACCCACATCGACAAAACGCTGGGTGACCTGCCCGCCTACCCGGAACGCCAGTGCCGTTTGCTGACGTGCCTGGACATCACCGGCATAGCTTTTCAATTCCTGATGTGAAGTTTTCGGTGTGGTCACCATGACAAATGGAACTTCCTGTTCTGCTGCAGCGCTGTCCTTGCTACATCCTGAGAAAGCCATACTGCATAGGACGATCATGCCAGCCAGTGCGCTCTGTATCGTGCTCATTATTGTTCGCTCTTATCTAATCATCATTTTTAGGGCAAAATAGGTAGATATATAAATTGCTTATTTTTTAATTAATATACCACCCGGTACACTAATTAGGATTCTGCAGTTAAAACAATGACCATATTGATTTTTTTTGGATGAAATTGTGCAAATACCGGTTGGACGGCCCAAGGATCTGGAAAAACGCCAGCGTATTCTGAACGCAGCTAAACAGCTGTTTTTACAGCATGGTTATCATGGTTCCAGCATGAACCAGATTGCGCTGGAAGCCAGTGTGACCAAACTCACTGTCTATAATCATTTTCAGGATAAGGCCACGCTGTTTAGCTGTGCGGTTGAAGAAACCTGTGAGGCAATTCTGCAGGAATCTCCTAAAGTTCTACAGCCTGATAGTGATTTTCAGCAGGAGCTATATCAGATCTGTCTGCGCTCATTCAATATTGCCAATCTGCCGGAAGCTCTCAAACTGGACCTGCTCATCATGCAACTGGCCTATGAAAAAAATCCGTTGGCGGAACGTTTTTATACGGCCTCACATATCAAGCTGAATCAGGCCTGGCATGATTTCTTTGAGCAGGCGCAGCAACATCAATTTATCCAGACTGATGATCCGCAGCATCAGACCGAACTGATGGTGTCCTTACTGCTAGGTATGCGACATCACAAAGTCTTACTGGGCTTAAGTCCGCTACCCGACATGCAACAACGCCATCAGATCATTCAGCAGGCCATCGAGATCTTTATGCTGAAATATGCAATTTCCCGTTAAATTTCTTCTATCTGGCCGGATCCTTGCAACAGCGTAAAGACTAAAATTCATTCAATTATCAACAAATGATATTCAACTTTTGTCTGCAAAAGACTTGGATTGTCATGCAGTCGGGGTATAGTCAAAGGAAGAATCGGAGGAATATAAAAAATGGTTCAACAGATTGATGCACCTCTACGCGAAGACGTACGTTTACTGGGTAATCTACTGGGAAAAACCCTGAAGTTACATGCGGGGCAAGATTTGTTTAATCAGGTCGAGCAAATTCGGGCCTTATCGAAAGGTGCTCGCGATGGACAGGTTGAAGCAGAAAAACAGCTGGAACAATTATTCCTGACTTTAGAAGATCATGAAATCCTGCCATTGACCCGTGCCTTCACCCATTTCTTAAACTTTGCCAATATTGCCGAACAGTACCATGTGGTACGTCGTCGCCGTCAAAGCGAATTTGAGGAAAGCACAGAATCTCCAAATCCTCTGATGCCTTTATTTGAGAAATTTAAACAGCAAGAAATTTCTGCAGAAACCTTATATCAGCAAATCTGTGAATTAAAGATTGAACTGGTGCTGACCGCACATCCAACAGAAGTCAGCCGACGCACCCTGATCCAAAAATATGATGGCATCAATAATGCCCTATCTAAATTTGACCAGCAGAAATTGACCCCGCGTGAACGTCAGGCAGTTTTGGCTGACTTAAAACAGCTGATCAGTTCTGCCTGGCAAACGGACGAAATCCGTCAACATCGCCCAACCCCGGTGGATGAAGCCAAATGGGGCTTTACGACAATCGAACAGACCCTCTGGAATGCGGTACCCAAATTCATTCGTGAACTGAACGGCATGGTTGAGGAACAATGTGGCCAGACTTTGCCGCTAGATGTTGCTCCGGTACGTTTCGCTTCCTGGATGGGTGGCGACAGGGATGGCAACCCGAATGTGACGCATAATGTGACTCAGGAAGTATTGTGGTTGTCACGCTGGAAAGCAGCTGATCTTTATCTGCGTGATATTGAAAACCTGCGCTGGGAACTTTCTATTCAGCAATGCAGTGATGAAATTACACAGGCGTTAGGCCATCAACATCCTGAACCGTACCGTGAATATTTACGCGATATCCGTGAACGTCTAAAAATTACCCGGGCTTGGCTGGCTGAAAAACTGCATGGCAAAGATGCTGATGATAGTCGGGTCATTAAAAGTAAAGATGAGTTATTAAAACCTTTACTGACCTGCTATCACTCATTGATGGCGTGCAATCTGGCAGAACTTGCCAATAGCAGTCTGCTGGACCTGATTTACCGGGTGAACTGTTTCGGCATTGAACTGCTCAAACTGGATATTCGTCAGGAATCGGGTCGTCATCGTCAGGCCATTTCAGCCATTACTGAATATCTGGGTCTGGGTAATTTTGAAACCTGGACTGAACAGGCCCGTCAAAACTTCCTGTTGCAGGAACTGCAAAGCAAACGTCCTTTACTACCTAAGCACCTGAATGAACCAGCGGGTAGCCTGATTGAACATCCGGATGTACAGGAAGTGTTTATCACCATGCGCACATTGGCCGAACAGCCAAGTGAGTCTCTGGGTGCCTATATTATTTCCATGGCCGAATACCCAAGTGATGTGCTAGCTGTCTTGCTGCTGCAAAAAGAAGCCGGGATTAAACAGCCTTTACGGGTAGTACCTTTATTTGAAACCTTAAAAGATCTCGACGGTGCTGCTGACACCATGTCGACACTCTTTAATATGCATTGGTACAAACAGCATATTCAGGGCAAGCATGAAGTCATGATTGGTTATTCGGATTCAGCCAAAGATGCCGGCTTTATGTCAGCCAACTGGGCACAGTACCGTGCGCAGGAAGAACTGACCGCAGTTGCTAAACAGCATGGTATACAGCTGACCCTGTTCCATGGTCGTGGCGGCTCGATCAGCCGCGGCGGTGCACCCACCCAACAAGCCTTGTTCTCGCAACCGCCGGGTTCGATTTCAGGGGCCATTCGGGTGACTGAACAAGGTGAGATGATTCGCTTTAAATTTGGTCTGGAAGAAATCGCGCTACAAAATCTGGAAATTTATACTGCAGCGACTCTGGAAGCGACTTTATTACCGCCACCCGAACCGAAACCGGAATGGCGTGATCTGATGCATAAGATGACGGATCTATCGGTACAGGTCTATCGTCAGACAGTACGTGAAAATCCGCATTTCGTAAAATACCTGCGTACCGTGACCCCAGAACTGGAACTGCAAATGCTGCCGCTTGGTTCACGTCCTGCCAAACGTAAGGTCAGCGGTGGAATTGAATCCTTGCGTGCTATTCCCTGGGTCTTTGCCTGGACCCAGATCCGTTTGATGTTACCGGCCTGGCTGGGTACCGGTGCTGCATTAAATGAGGTACTGGATCAAGGGCAACGTACAATTCTGGATGAGATGCTAACTGAATGGCCTTATTTTCAGACCTTGATTGATATGCTGGAAATGGTGCTGTCTAAAGCAGATAGCAATGTCGCGCTCTATTACGAATCGCATCTGACTCAGGATGAAGACCTGAAAGAGCTTGGTACGGAATTGCGTCAACGCTTGCAGGATGCGATCCAAACCCTACTCACTTTAAAAGGTGAATCAAAACTGCTGAGCAGTAATGGCGTCTTGGACCAGTCCATGACGGTGCGTAAACCTTATCTGTTACCGCTCCATTTACTACAAGCCGAACTGATGAAACGTCGTCGGTTGTATCTGGAACAGCAGCAGGCTGAACACACTCCGGTCGATCATGCATTAATGGTCAGTATTGCCGGCATTGCCGCCGGTTTACGAAATACCGGTTGATTTTTTCCCTTCCATTTAAAGCACATCTACACGATGTGCTTTTTTATTGATCAGTCAATAGCCAAAAAAAAGCTTTATTTATATATCAAATTAAAATTACTTATAGAAGTTGAATATGAATTGTCCGGGAATTAATCCACTGATTTAACTTTAGTTTTGATTTAAAAAACTTTTACCGCACGGTAAAATCTCAAATAAAGTCATAGAATTAATTTGAACAAAAATTTTGTTTCAGTGATTAAATCTTCTAAAAAACAAGAGTATGATGTGCACAATTTATCTTTTGAGTGCTCATTTTATGTCCAATTGGTTTCCCAAGTGGCGCCCTTATGAGGGTAGTATCGATGCACGACCAGTAGGTACCGCAGAGTATTTACCGCCTGCCCAGACCCTGATCTTGGGGGTACAACATGCCTTTGCCATGTTCGGTGCGACGGTACTGGCGCCATTTCTAATGGGTTTTGATCCCAATCTGGCCATTTTAATGTCGGGGATCTGTACCATCCTGTTCTTCCTGATCACGGGTGGTCGTGTACCAAGTTATCTGGGTTCAAGCTTTGCGTTCATTGGGGTAGTGATTGCGGCAACCGGTTATGCAGGTGCTGGCGGACTAAATCCAAATATTGGTGTCGCCGCTGGCGGGATTATTGCCTGTGGTGTGCTTTATGCCTTGATGGGTGTTCTGGTCATGGCAACGGGAACCCGCTGGATTGAAAAATTGATGCCGCCTGTAGTGACCGGTGCGGTGGTGATGATTATTGGTCTGAACCTGGCCCCTGTGACTGTGAAAAACGTCATGGGCAATACCTTTAATATGTGGATGTCACTGGTGACCGTCCTGTGTATGGGTTCCATTGCGGTGTTTACCAAAGGTCTGGTACAGCGTTTATTGCTCTTGATCGGTTTATTGCTGGCTTACTTCATTTACTACATTTTAAGTAATGTGATGGGCTATGGGACTGCAATTGATTTTGCGCCCATTCAGCAAGCTGGCTGGTTTGGTGTTCCGAGCTTCCATGCGCCAGTATTTGATAGCAATGCCATGCTGATCATTGCGCCTATTGCCCTGATTCTGATTGCAGAAAACCTGGGACATATTAAAGCCGTAGGTGCCATGACCGGTGAAAATCTGGATCCGCATATCGGTAAAGCCTTTGTGGCGGACGGTATTGCAACTACCTTGGCAGGTGGTGTGGGCGCACCGGGTATGACTACCTATGGTGAGAACATCGGTGTGATGGCAGTTACCCGGGTTTACTCAACGATTATCTTTGCAGTTGCAGGTGTGTTTGCGGTATTCCTCGGTTTATCACCGAAATTTGGTGCGATTATTCATACCATTCCAACAGCGATTTTAACCGGCGCCTCAATTGTGGTCTTTGGTCTGATTACTATTGCCGGTGCGAAAATCTGGATCGAAAATAAAGTCGATTTTTCACAGAACAAAAACCTGATGGTAGCAGCAGTGACCATTATTCTGGGTACGGGTGACTTTGCCCTGACCTTCGGTAACTTTAACCTAGGTGGAATTGGTACAGCGACCTTTGCTGCGTTATTCCTGAACTGGTTCTTTAGCCTGGTCGATAAAAAATAATTCGAAGACTTAAATTTTCAAGCAGCCGCCAGGCTGCTTTTTTTATATTGCAAGAATTGTTTAAATAGGCCTGATCTTTTATATGAGCATCCTGCCGATGCGTCTGGATTTTTTTGATTTACGTCTTTTTCTCAATATAGTCGACACAGGTAGTCTGACCAAAGGTGCTGAACGCTCTGCCATTTCCTTACAGGCAGCCAGTGAGCGGATTAAAAAGCTGGAACAGCAATATCAGGTCAGTCTGTTCAGCCGCCATTCTGCTGGGGTAAAAATGACTTTTGCGGGACAGGTCTTTGCTGAGCATGCCCAAGCCCTGTTGCAACAGGGACAACAGTTGTCTCAAGCCATGGCCGGCTTTAGTGAAGGACTCAATTCCAATATCAGCTTATGGTGTAACTCTTCAGCACAAAGTGAGTACCTTCCCCTATTATTGCCCCAGTATCTGGTGAATAACCCAAATATCCAGATCGACCTCAAAGAAGCAGAGAGCAATGACATCATTGCGGCTTTGGCGAGTGGTACTGCCAAGCTAGGACTTATTTCCAGCTTTTTTCCTGCACCACAATTACAGACTTTGGAATTTTCAGATGATCCTCTGGTGCTGATCTGCCCTGAACAGCATGATCTGGCAGCTAATCAGGCATTAACATTAGCAGACTGTCTGAATTATCCCTTTGTTGGTCTGATGCAATATCACTCTTTGCAGCAATCCATCGAAACTCAGGCTCGCTTGCTGAACTGTGAAATTCAATACCGCTTACGCTTACCAAATTTTGCCGCCATTGCCCAGGTTGTGGCCAATGGTGTAGGTATCGCGATCATGCCAAAACGTGCTGCACAACGTTTGTCGAAGCTCTATGCATTTCAGCAAATCCAATTGACTGGAGATTGGGCCAACCGCAAGTTATTGTTAGCTGCAAAGAACTTTGATGAACTGAGCACGGCCTATCAGCACTTTAGCCAGTTCCTCATTTCTGCGGATGTACAAAAAATCCTGAATTAAATCCAGCCGAATTGATGCAGCATCATATAGCTGCCTAAGGCAATCAGGCCGATAAAAAATACCGTCCGGAATTTCTGTTCAGGGATACGGGAACGGATTTTTTTGCCGAACCACATCCCGATCAAGGCTGGAATCAGTGCAATCGCCGACATGGCATAATCAATCGGCATATCTTCCACCGGGTTTTGGTGCAGGAAAATTGCCAAACACACCGTCGAGGTAGTAAATACCAATCCTAAGGCCTGAACCAGATCATCACGTTTTAAATGCAAGGTTTGCAAATAAGGCACGACCGGAATTACCACTACCCCAGTTGCCACGGTCAAGGCACCCCCGAGATATCCCATAATCGGAGAAAGCCACTTTTCATGCTGGCTTAAATCTGGCATCCGTTTCGCCAATAAACCATATAGGCCATACAGGGCAAGCATCCCGCCCAGTAAGGCTTCACTATGAAATTCAGAATGACCCAAGGTCGGGAAAATACTCCAGACTGAACCCACGATAATGCCTGCCAGCAATAGCCAGAAACGGCGAATCAGTTTCAGCACATGACCTTCGGCAAAGAGTTGCCAGAAATTGGTCAGCATCGAAGGTACAATCAGTAAAGTTGCTGCCTGAAATGGACTCATAAATATGGTCAACAAACCCATGGACACCGCAGGCAGACCTAATCCAATGGTGCCTTTAATCAGGCCAGCCAGAGCAAAAATAGCAATAACAAAAGCAGTCATCTGATGACCCTAAATTAACTTAAGCCCATGCTATAGAAATCACGAATAGAGTAAAATCAGGGTTTTAAGAAGGAAGCCTCAAGTAAATATTGAGGCTTCAGATGGATGTGCCGAAACTCATCAGATTCATCAGCAAAAATCGGATATGAAAATTGTTTAAGGACGGAATTCTTTCAGTTCACGCTGAATGAAATACTGGAACATTTCCCGGTACAAATGTTCAATAAACGCCTGATCCACACCCTGCTGTTGTGCCAAGGCTTTGACATTTTCCACAATCTGCTCCACACGCTCCGGTGATTGCAGATCAGTTTCAGTTTTTTTAAAACGGGTGGTTTGATCAACATAAAATTGACGCGCAGCGATCAGCTCGACTAAAGCTGTATCAATGGCATCGATCTGTTGACGTGCATGTTGTAATGATTCAGCTTTGATTTTTTCCATGTTTATTCAGTCACTTTCAGTTTAGTTATCACTCTTATACTTTTCTTCTAACACATTACTGAAAATACTTTCAATCATCCAGACACGATATAAGCTATTAAATGTATAACTTTGCCCATCAATACGCAGTTCCAGCACCGGTAAATTCGGCTGGGACTTCATTTCACATAAGGTGTCATTTTCCTGCAACTTGGCCAGAACGTCTTCCTGGGTCAGTTCAGTAATATTCAGTTCCTGCTGCATACGCTTGAAATGCGCTGCATAAGACAGATCATAACCACGAGTCCAGACCGCTTCCAGAATCTGGTACATGGCTTCAATCCGCTGCTCTTCCGGACAGCTATAAAACAATTGTGCCATCGGCATCACGGCCTGCTCGGTTGGCCGGCAGAATGGGGTAAATTTAACTTCAGTCCGCTTGGATAAGCGCGTCGCCAGACTCCAGTCAAACCAGTCCCGTCCCTGATAAGACAACGGATAGACATTCAACTGGATATTATAAAAATCAGCCAGCTCTTCCTTGATATAAGCCAGTAACAACCAGGAAATCGGATCTTCCAGAGCGATATACAAATCCAATTCAGGATCCATGGACTGGATTTCATTCAGCTCTTCGGCATCACTGATCAGATGCTCGCGCCATTCAATATGATTGATCAGGAAAATCGGGTTGCCGGTCAGTAATCTCTGCTGTTTCAGGCGACGGGTCAGACGTAACAAGTCATCTACCGCCTGATACTGGCGTCCGCCAAACTGGAAATAACTGGCCAGAATCGGACTATGCTCAAAAATCCGTTCAGGAAAATTCTGCGGCGCATGATGACGGCTGGCCATCGCATATAAAGTGCGTAATTTTCCGTTCTGTTTTTGCCAGAGCATATGAAAGACATCTTCTAGCAAATACAGAAAATCCTGTCCGCGTAATGGCGTATTTCTCAGGATGGTTTCTGCCTGCTTTAAGGCTTCAGCTGTCGGTAATTCTGGGGTCTCATGAAAGCTGAAACGATGCTGTTTAGATAAAATTTTGGCATCATTCAGGCAATAGTGCTGCCATTCATCAAAAGACATCTGATTAGGTGGCTCAGCCCGCTGATCTGAAATGATGACTTTGAGTGGCTTCAGTTCTGGGCTGAGAATTTCTTCCAGTTGCGGTAACTGTTGTACCGCCAGATAACTATAAACATCATCCAGTCTTAAATAGATGCTCAAGCCATCTTCAATAGATAACACCGTTTGACGAACTGGTTTCTGGTAAAACCAACTCGATCGGATTGGATCAAACCAACGGCGTAGCAGGGACATGAGAGGTGCCTCGAAAAGATTTTGTCATGCCAGCCCTTGCCAGCAGGATCGTTTTATTCAACATCCTATTATGAGGATGTTTATGACCTGATATAAGTCTTGTGCAAAACTTATATCAAGTCAGCAACAAATGTTCAATGTTTTCTAAGACTTTAGATTTCAAGATTTAGGTCAGTCACAGCCCCGGTCTCAGCGCCAGAAGTCAGTTTGGCGAATTTCGCCAGTGCCCCGTGGGTATAATTTGGTTTCGGTTTCACCCAGGCCGCCTGACGTGCAGCAAGCTCTTCATCCGAAATATGCCAGGTCATTTCACGGGTTTCCGCATTAATGGAAATTTCATCGCCATTTTGCACCAGACCAATCGGGCCACCCTCATAGGCTTCCGGTGTGACATGACCAATCACAAAACCATGACTTCCGCCTGAGAAACGGCCATCAGTAATCAGTGCGACTGAATCCCCCAGACCTTTACCAATAATAGCAGAAGTCGGTTTTAGCATTTCCGGCATGCCCGGTCCACCTTTCGGGCCAACACCGCGAATTACGACCACTTCACCTGGCTGAACTTCGCCATCCAGAATCCCGCGCATCGCGCCCTGTTCACCTTCAAACACCCGTGCCGGTCCTTTGAAATATAGGCCTTCCTTACCGGTAATTTTGGCGACTGCCCCATTCGGTGACAGGTTGCCTTTCATAATGATCAGATGTGAGTCTTTTTTCACTGGCTTGTCGAATGGCAAAATAATCTGCTGACCTTCTGGATAATCTTCTACATCGGCCAGGTTTTCTGCCAGTGTTTTTCCAGTCACAGTCAGGCAGGAACCATCTAGCATACCGGCATCCAGCATGCGTTTCATCAATGGCTGGATCCCACCAATAGCAATCAGTTCTGACATTAGATATTTACCGGATGGGCGGACATCGGCCACAACAGGAATCTCTTTTCCAATTCGTACAAAGTCATCCAGACTCAGCTCCACACCCGCCGTATGCGCCATGGCTAACAGATGCAGTACACCATTGGTTGATCCACCTAATGCAATTAATACTTTAATTGAATTTTCAAAAGCCGCTTTGGTCATGATGTCACGTGGCTTGATATCCAGACGGAGCAGATTCATCACTGCTTCACCAGCACGGGCACAGTCAATCTGCTTGCCTTCAGACACCGCTTCCTGTGCAGAGGAACCCGGCAGGCTCATTCCCAGAGCTTCAATCGCAGAGGCCATAGAATTCGCGGTATACATCCCACCACAAGAACCTGGACCCGGCAAAGACACTTCTTCAATGTGTTTCACCTGAATTGCATTAATTTCGCCTTTGGCATGCTGACCGACCGCTTCAAATACCGAAATCATGTCGGTATGGCCTTCACCCGGTTTGATGGTACCGCCATAAATAAACAGACCCGGACGGTTTAATCGTGCCAAGCCCATGATGCAGCCCGGCATGTTTTTGTCACAGCCCCCTATCGCAATCACGCCATCATAGGCCTGACAGCCGACCACCGCTTCAATCGAATCGGCAATAATTTCCCGCGATAGCAAGGAGTATTTCATCCCTTCAGTCCCGTTGGAGATCCCGTCGGAAATAGTGATGGTATTGAAGATAATCCCCTTACCACCGGCAGCATTAACGCCCTGCTCGACTGTACGCGCCAGACCATCAATATGCATGTTGCAGGGAGTGACATTGGCCCAGGTCGAAGCGATCCCAATAAAAGGACGAGTAAAGTCTTCATCCTGAAAACCGGTGGCACGCATCATGGATCGGGCCGGTGCATTTTCAATGCCTTCATAAACAGGCGCGGAATGTTCTCGGATATTGTCTTTACTCATTTTATTCGTCCTGAGTGTAATTTTTGAGAAGCCTAAATATTGGCTAGGTTTTATCCGATTGTATAGAAAGCAATCTCGACATAAAAGTAAGACTCTGTGTATCTGACTCAGTTATTTTTTATTTTCTTAGATGAGTATTTGAAGTACGAAGTTGCCATACATAATAAAAGACCCGGTCTTTTCAAGCCGGGCCTTTTACTGAGACTGTAAATCAGTCATGGGATGATTTCTGATTAGATTCATCTTTACACTATTTAAAATCAATTACTTATAAATTTTTAGTGTAGGCGTACTTAATTCACCTGATGCAGACCAAGTTCTTCATTGGAAGCCAACACCACAGATGCCAGAATCGGAGCCGCCAAAATCACAGGAACAGCTAAGATCCAAAAGACGACGGTATAATGTGGATCAAAGAAAAATTGAATGCTCAGTGCAGCTAAAATCATAATGAGCGCTAAAATTGCCACAAAGCGGCTAATAAATTTCATGGACATGCGTGTAATCACTTTTGCATTGATACTGTCGCTTTAGTATACACATACTTTTTTCAAGACTTTATCGGTTTTAAGTATCTAAAGCCCTCTCTCCATTGATTTTATTGAAAGTTTAGGTGTTTTACTTAAGTTTAAATCGCTAAGGAATAAAAAAGCACTCCCATCTGGAGTGCTTTTTCGCGCTATAAAAATTTACAGCTTAGATTTCACGTACCGCACCTTTTGCAGCACTTGTAGTGTGCATCGCATAAGCTTTCAATGCTTTAGAAATCTTACGTGGACGTTCTTCCACTGGGTGCCAGCCTTTTTCATCCTGTGCTGTACGACGAGCGGCCATGGTCGCATCATCTACTGCCAGGTGAATGGTACGGTTTGGAATATCGATTTCGATACGATCGCCATCTTCAACCAGACCAATCGCACCGCCTTCAGCCGCTTCTGGAGAAACGTGACCAATGGATAGACCTGATGAACCGCCAGAGAAGCGGCCGTCAGTTAACAGTGCACATTCCTTACCTAAACCTTTCGATTTCAGGTAGCTGGTTGGGTACAGCATTTCCTGCATACCAGGGCCACCACGTGGGCCTTCGTAACGAATCACAACCACATCACCTGCTGTGATTTTGCCACCCAGAATCGCGTCTACCGCAGAATCCTGGCTTTCAAATACACGTGCAGTCCCATTGAATTTCAGGATTGATTCATCTACACCGGCCGTTTTTACGATACAACCATCTAGCGCGATGTTGCCATAAAGTACAGCCAGACCACCGTCTTTAGAGAATGCATGTTCTGCATTACGGATCACACCATTTTCACGGTCGCCATCCAAACGTGAGTAGTAACGGTCTTGTGAGAATGCAGTCTGGGTTGGTACGCCACCTGGTGCTGATTTAAAGAATTTATACACTTCTTCATCTTCAGTACGGATGATGTCCCATTTATCTAAAGCATCTTTTAATGTTGCTTCGTGAACCGTACCTACAGAGGTATCTAACAGGCCTGCACGATCCAGTTCACCGAGGATCGACATGATCCCGCCGGCACGGTGCACGTCTTCCATATGTACATCATTCTTCGCAGGAGCGACCTTACAAAGCACTGGTACTTTACGAGATAGACGATCGATGTCATCCATGGTGAAGTCCACACCCGCTTCGTTTGCAGCAGCTAATAAGTGTAGAACGGTATTGGTTGAACCACCCATTGCGATGTCCAAAGTCATGGCATTTTCATACGAAGCTTTAGTCACCATTGAACGTGGTAATACGCTGTAATCGTCTTGTTCATAATGGCGTTTTGCCAGTTCAACAATGAGAGAACCTGCACGTTCGAACAGTTTTTTACGGTTCGCATGAGTTGCCAAAGTTGAACCGTTACCTGGAAGCGATAGACCCAATGCTTCAGTCAAGCAGTTCATTGAGTTCGCAGTGAACATGCCTGAACATGAACCACAGGTTGGACATGCAGAACGTTCGTATTCAGCCACTTCTTCATCAGTATAGTTATCATCTGCAGCGACGATCATGGCATCGATCAAGTCGATGGCTTTATCATTACCACGGATTTTCACTTTACCGGCTTCCATTGGACCGCCAGACACGAATACCACTGGAATGTTCAGGCGCATTGCTGCCATTAACATCCCCGGAGTGATCTTGTCACAGTTCGAGATACACACCATCGCATCGGCACAGTGTGCGCTGACCATATATTCTACCGAGTCAGCAATTAGGTCACGTGAAGGCAGTGAATACAGCATACCGTCATGACCCATCGCGATGCCGTCATCGACAGCAATGGTATTGAATTCTTTTGCTACACCGCCTGCCTGTTCAATCTGACGTGCCACGAGCTGACCTAGATCTTTAAGGTGAACATGACCCGGTACAAACTGGGTGAATGAGTTCACCACTGCAATAATCGGTTTACCGAAGTCTTCATCCTTCATCCCAGTTGCGCGCCATAAGCCACGCGCACCCGCCATGTTTCTTCCGTGTGTCGATGTTTTTGAACGATAGTCAGGCATTTTATATTTCCAACAAAGTTTGAGCTTGAAATGAACCAAAAAAGGTTCACTCTGGCTAGATCATACTGACAATGAGCTTAAATCAGTCGAATGTTAGACCTATCATACTACAAGCCATTGTTTTACAAGATGACCTATTCGTTGTAGATGCAGACAAAAATGTCTATAGAGAGGTCTCGGTGAGCTGACAATAAAAATCTCTTAATAAAGCTACTATACCGCCATCATGGAGTAGACAATACAAAACTTTCATGAATAATTTTTAGAATTTGCATGATTTTTTTTTATATAAAATTTAATTAAAAGTAGGAATCTATAATCGCTGTAACAGTTAAGTGCATTGTAGATTAGGCGGCCATTTGGCTTTTAGCTTATAATAGCTGCCAAGTTTATTTGGAATTTCATGTGTGAAAATCATATTTGCAGGCACACCAGAATTTGCAGCAACTGCATTGGCTGCGCTTCTCAAAACCGATCATGAAATTGTGGCGGTCTATACTCAGCCGGATCGTAAAGCCGGCCGTGGTCAGAAACTTACCGCTTCTGCTGTGAAACAGCTGGCGCTTGAACATGACATTCCGGTATATCAGCCACTTCATTTTAAGTCTTCAACTGAAGAAGGTCTGGCAGCTCAGGCTGAACTGAAAGCGTTGAATGCCGATGTGATGGTTGTAGCTGCCTATGGTCTGATTTTGCCGCAAGTGGTTCTGGATACGCCTAAATATGGTTGCCTGAATATTCATGGTTCACTGCTGCCACGCTGGCGTGGTGCTGCGCCGATCCAACGTGCAATTGCAACAGGTGATCACGAAACTGGCGTGACCATCATGAAAATGGCTGCCGGGCTGGATACTGGTGACATGATGTATAAAACCTTATGTCCAATTACTGCAGAAGATACCTCAGCCAGCCTGCATGATAAACTGGCTGCTCAAGGTGCTGAAGCAATTGTAGCGGTACTGGAATCTGAAGAAAAATTACAACAGTATTTAGCTGCCCGGGAAGTGCAGGACGAAGAACTTACCGTCTATGCTCATAAGCTGTCTAAGGCAGAAGCCCGAATTGACTGGAGCTGTACTGCCTCTAATATTGACCGTAATATCCGTGCCTTTAATCCTTGGCCAGTCGCTTTTATTCCTCTGGATGAAAATAACAACCTGCGGGTTTGGGGTTCGGTACTTTCAGAAAAAAATGCACACTGTCATACCGCTGGTACAATTCTGGCGATTGATAAACAGGGTGTGCATGTAGCCTGTGGTGATGAAAAAGCAGTATGTTTAACTTCACTGCAATGGCCGGGCGGCAAACCGCTCAATCCGGTACAAATTAACCAGACCCAAAAATTACATGTAGGACAATTATTGGCATGAGTCATTCTGAATCAGGCACATCTCACCTTAACTTGCGTGCCCAAGTGATTCGTACCTTACTTGCTGTACAGCAAGGACAATCTCTGGCCAGTATCTTGCCGCTGCATTTAAAGAAAGTGGCAGACCGTGACCGTGCCCTGTTCCATGAACTGGTTTTAGGTACTTTGCGTCAATGGTATGCGCTTAAAAGTATTACCTTGCCTCTGCTGGTGAAGCCTTTAAATAATGATACGGTCGAAACCTGTCTCTATGTCGGCCTATACCAGTTACTGGAAACCCGGATTGCACCGCATGCTGCCATTTCTGAAACCGTAACTGCAGTAAAGCAACTTGGTTATCAGGCTTTAAGTGGTGTAGTCAATGCCATCCTGCGCCGTGTTTCACGTGAAACATCGGAATTTCAGGCAGCACTGGATCAAGCTCATGGCCTGCCAAGCTGGCTCTTTAAACGTCTGAAAAAAGATTGGCCAGAGCAGCTTACTGAGCTGAGTCATGAACTGAAACAGATTGCTCCACTGACTTTGCGCGTAAATGAACGTCAGGTTAGCCGCGAAGACTATCTGGAAATTCTGGAAGAGCACGAAATTCCTGCCCATGCCTGTGCTGTTTCCAAGGTCGGAATTGTCCTTGATGCCAATGTACAAGTACCTGACTTACCTGGTTTTGATGTCGGTGGTTTTTCGGTACAGGATGAACATGCCCAGCTTTGTGCTACCTTGTTGCCAAATCTGGATGACAAGTTTGTGATTGATGCCTGTGCAGCACCGGGTGGTAAAACGGCGCATATTCTAGAAAAATATCAGCCGCGTAAACTGATTGCTTTGGATCAGGATGCCAAGCGCTTAACACGTGTCACTGAGAATCTTGAACGTCTGTTACTTGAAGGCGATCATGTTGAAATTAAAGCCGCAGATGCCATCACCTGGCAGGCACCGGAACAGCCGGACTGTATCGTGCTGGATGCGCCGTGTTCAGCCATCGGTGTAATGCGTCGCCATCCAGATATTCGTCTGTTACGTCATTCAACCGATATTACCCAGACAGTAGAGTTGCAAAAGCAGATTCTGGAAAATATGTGGCAGCAACTCAAAGTTGGCGGCACCCTGCTCTATATCACCTGCTCAATTCTCAAAGCGGAAAATGAACAGCAGATGGTCGAATTCTTTAGCAAACACCCCGAGGCTAAAGAAATTAAAATTGAAGCTAATTGGGGCATTGAACAGATCCATGGCCGTCAGCTGCTACCTAAAACCGGTCAAGGCGATGGCTTCTTCTATTGCCGGATTGAAAAAACTGCTTAAATGATATTGCTAAAAGAAAAGGTAGCTTTGGCTGCCTTTTTTATTGTTTTGATTTGAAATTCTTATTGTACAAATTTAAAAATCACTAGACTGGTCGCCAATGCCGCCATCCCACTGACCAGGCCATACACGGTTTCATGACCTTTAGAAAAACGTTTTGCAGTCGGTAAGAGTTCATCTAGTGCCAGATAAACCATCACCCCACCGATAATCCCAAACACCATGCCATAAATGGTATGACTCATATACGGCGCCAGAATGAAATAACCCAGCGCAGCGCCCAGAGGTTCAGCAAGGCCTGAAACCAGACTGGCCACAAGTGCATAATCTTTACGGCCTGTTGCACCATAAACCGGTAATGCAATCGCAACACCTTCAGGTACATTATGAATCGCAATGGCGACCGCCAAAGGTGCACCGAGTGCAGGACTTTCCAAAGTTGCAAAAAAAGTCGCCAATCCTTCTGGCAGGTTATGTGCACTAATCGCAAATAATGTCAGCAGACCGGTTCTTAGCAGTTGCGGCTGACTCAGATCCTGTTTCGATTGTGCCTCAATGGTTTCATGCGGATTAGGAACGAATCGATCCAGCAATAAGACCAGTACCACCCCCAATAAAAAGGCAAAAGTACCATAAGCAAAACCGGATTTTTCATCAAAGGCCAGGCTAAATGAACTGATCGATTTGTTTAGAATTTCTGTGAGCGAGACATAGATCATTGCTCCCGCAGCAAAGGCCAGTCCGAAGGCTAAAACCCGGTAATTCGGTTTTTTTAAGAACAGCACTAATCCCCCACCTACTAGGGTAGCCAGACCTGCCAAAAATGTCACTGCAAAAGCAGTATAGACTTGCACATCGGTAACGGGAGCAATTCCCATAAGTCTGCCCATTAAAAAGTCATTATCACCAAAGATGATAATGACTTTCATTTACAGCAACAATGTGTTTATGTGAAGATTTTTAGTCTTCTGGTTCTTCTGGATTTTTTGCCAGATGCATGACAGCCAGTGCCAGACCACCCCATAATAAAACCATGGAGAAAATCATCATAATCAATGCAGATGTATTCATATTCGTTCTCCTAACTATGACGATCTTTAACTAGACTGAACAAAATGGCGCCCAGAATAAAGAATGCAATGGTGCCCCCACCGATCAGCCATAGCGTGCTTGCAGGATAACCACCATAGCCTTCTGCCATGATTGATTTCAGGGTTAAAGCCAATGCCAATAATAAAGACAACGGCGTGATCAGGGTCAGCATGAACTTCCAGCTGCCCCCCAGTTTCAGGCTGGCAAACTCGTTCACATGTGTTTCCAGCTCTTTCATCAATGGACGGCGGAACCAGGACAGTAAAATAATCGATAACAGACCACCACCCACGATACCAATGTTATTGGCAAAGTAGTCAATGATATCGACAAATGTAATGGCACTATGCGTTGAGAACATCAAGGTGGATACAACTGCTGAACCACCCGCAATAATCGTCACTGACTTGTTCTTCGACCAACCCAGCTTGTCCTGGAATGCCGCAATTGGTACCTGCAGAATACTCACCATGGAGGTAATACCTGCCACCGTCAATGAACCAAAGAACAGGAAGCCGAACAGGTCACCGCCTGCACCTAAGCTGGAAATGATTTTCGGGAAGGCAATAAAGGCCAGACCGATACCACCAGAGACCACATCTTCAACTTTCGCACCTGAACTGAACGCCATAAAACCAAGCGCTGCAAAAACCCCAATACCTGCCAAGATTTCAAACGACGAGTTAGCCAATGCCACCACGACACCTGAACCGGTCAGGTTAGTTTTACGTTTCAGGTAAGAGGCATAGGTCAACATAATCCCGAAGCCCACTGAGAGTGAGAAGAAGATGTGACCAAACGCAGCCAGCCAGACTTTATAATTGGTCATGGCTTCCCAGTTTGGGGTAAAGAAAGCATTTAAGCCATCGACTGCACCCGGTAAACGTACCGCCTGAATCACCAGAATCGTGAATAAAATTACCAGTAATGGCATAAAGATTTTATTCGCCAGTTCCACCCCACGGCGTACCCCACCGTAGAGAATCAGCATCACGGCTGCCCAAACGATCACCAGACCAAAGAACAGTACAGGGACGAAACCGAAGGTCAGGCCCTCACCATTTTGCAGGTAGCTATTGAAGAAAAAGGCTTGTGTATCTGTGCCCCACTGCTGTCCAAAGGAATAAATCATATAGCTGCCGGCCCAAGACAGGACGCTGGCATAATAAATCCCGATGATCAGGGTCACCATGACCTGCCACCAACCCAGAGATTCTGCATTCATGAGTTTTTTATAGGCCATTGGTGGTGCTTTGCGGAACTTATGTCCGACTGCATAATCTAAAAATAATAGAGGTAAACCTGCTGCAAAAATCGCAATCAGATAAGGAATCAGGAATGCCCCGCCGCCATTTTCATAGGCAACGTATGGAAAGCGCCAAATATTCCCCAAACCAACGGCAGAGCCAATGGCTGCAATAATAAATCCTGATCGTGCCGACCAATTCTCTCGAGTATCTGTCATAGAACACCTAAACTTTAAACTTCATTCAATACTGCTTGTTATGGTTATGTCGCGAGCACTGAAGAAGCATTTCAATTATTTCGGGTGTTTGAATTAGAGTTATACCTTTTGGGCATCGAATTCTAATATACAAACAGGTCAGCTAGCCGGACAGCTTGCTTAAAGTCTGAGCAGAAAGCAGACCTTGTAGATGGTTCAACAATACTGACTTTTTCAAATTTTTTCTGTAATTTCTGCTTAAAACATTCTTTTTTTATAATCTATTCTTATCAAATGCTCAATAATTCTACGCTGAGCTCTTGATTTTCTTAGTTATATATAAACAAACTTTTTGGAATATATTGTTTTTAAGTTTTACTACAGTTTTCAAGCAATTTTTCGCTCTTAATTCATCAAGTATTAAATAGAAATTGAAAAAGTATTTTTTAAATCTTCTTCGTTCATTTTCTTCTGAATAAAAACAGAGCTATGTCTTAATTTATTCAGTCTATATTTTTGGCCTACTCTGCTGCCTTTTTAAGCAATAAAAATCAAAATTCCACAACCGGCCTTTCTTATGCCAATTGTGGAACAGTACTGATTGATTCGATCAGCTTAACATTTGATGACAAGCATACGTTCTTCCTGCATGTCACGAATCGCAGACTGAATGCCTTCACGGCCCAGACCGGAATCTTTGACACCGCCATAAGGCATATTATCAACACGGAAAGATGGAATATCATTGATAATCACACCGCCCACATGCAGATGATCCCAGGCATACATCATCTTCTGCAGATTCTGGGTATAGATACCGGCTTGCAGACCAAAGCGACTGCTATTAATACAGGCAATCCCTGATTCAAAATCGCTATAAGCTTCAATAATGGCGACAGGGCCGAAAACTTCATTACGGTAAATTTCCAGTTGATGATCTACCTTTTCCAACAGAATCGGTTCAAACATCGCACCTTTCACTTCACCACCAGTCAGTACATTAGCACCTTGCGCTACGGCATCTTCCATCCAGCGATGTAAACGTTTAGCTTCAGCTTCCTTGATCATTGGTCCTAGCAAGGTTGTTTCCAGATCCGGATCACCGGCTTTCAGATGTTGCAGTTTCTGAACCAGCTTGTCTTTCAGTTCTTCAAAAATATCCTGATGCACCAGAATGCGTTGCACACTGATACACACCTGCCCTGCATGACCATAAGCACCACCAATCAGACGGTCAATCAGCTGTTCGCTGAGTTCAGTATCTGGCTCAATCATCACTGCGGCATTCCCACCGAGTTCCAGAGTAACTTTTTTGCGGCCGGCACGGGCTTTCATATCCCAGCCCACGACATCGGAACCGGTAAAGCTCAGCAATTTAAAACGGTCATCTGTGACCAGTACATCCGCCAGATCACGTGGACACGGCAGAACTGAGAAGGCATTCTTCGGTAAATCGGTTTCTGCCAGAATCTCGGCAATTTTTAAGGCTGAAACTGGAGTCAGACTCGCCGGTTTTAATACAAATGGACAACCTGCAGCAATTGCCGGTGCAATTTTGTGTGCGGTCAGATTTAATGGAAAATTAAACGGACTAATCAGAGATACAGCACCAATCGGTACCTGTTTCACCATGCCCTGATAACCGGAAGCTGCGGCGGTGACTGCCAGAGGCAAAATACGGCCCTGATCCATCTGGGTGACCGCATCTGCCGCAATCTGAAAGGTATTGATCAGACGTTCTACTTCTGCGCCAGCTGCTTTACGTGGTTTGCCACCTTCGGCAATCAGGATTTCAGTCAGTTTTTCACGGATTTCATTAAACCGCTTCACACAATGCAGCAGAATTTTCTGTTTCTGGAAAGGTTCCAACGCTGCCATTTCTGCTTCTGCCTGAGTCGCAGACTGAATTGCCTTTTCTAAAGTTTCAGCATCTGCCAACGCGACACGTGCATAAAGCTCCTGACTATATTTATGTTTGACCTCCAGCCATTCACCCGTTTGTACCGGCTGTCCTGCCACATATAATGGATAGTCTTGATGATGTTGTGCTGCTGTCGATCCCATTATTCTGCCCTTCACATTAGCATATACATTTTAGAAATTACCTATATCATGCACTTACTGATTACGTTTAAGAAGATGTATTTAGGTAACAAAATCGCTCAATTTAAAGAAAGCGTAAGGAAAATTAGAAATGCGTACACAATTATTCACTGCATTATTACTAGGATTAGGACTGAGCAGCATAGGCCATGCCGATGTGATTGGTCTTAAAGCAGATGCCAGCTACTGGAATTTTGACGGTTATAGCCAGTCTGCCAATGCCAGCAAACAGGATCTGGATCGCCAAGGCACGGCTCAACTGTCTGTCGCATTTGAACATCCAGTACCACTACTGCCAAATGCCAAAATCAAATATGTGAATCTGGACAATAATAGCGAACAAAGCACCCCGCTGAGTGCTGCCGATATCGAACTCAATAATATCGACTATATTCTGTATTACGAACTGCTGGATACCATTGTCCATGCTGATATCGGTGCAGGTCTGACTAATCTGGATGGTACAGTCAGAAACCTGAATGCAGGTGCCCTGACTCAGTACGATCTAGATGAATACAGTCCATTAATCTATGCTACCGCTGGGGTAAAACTGCCATTTACTGGCATGAGTGCTAAAGCTGAAGCGGTTTACAGTCATGGTAGCGATATTAAAAAGACTGATGTTCAGGCTGAACTGCAATATGACTTTATTGATAACCTGCTGGTTGATGTAGGCGCTAAGGTCGGTTATCGCATCATGAATATTGATGCCGAACAAAATAATGCACCAGACTTGGAACTGGAATTTAAAGGTCCTTATGTTGGCTTAGATATACACTTCTAAATAATATAATGAGTTATGAAAATCAGTCCTTACCCTGTAAGCGCAGACGTACAAAGATAGATGTCATCGACGTCTATGCCAGCTTTCAGGTTCAGACTATTCTACAAACATACAGAGCAGGAAGCTCAAATACCTAAAAACAAGAAGAATAAAGCAGTGCACCAGGACGTGAGGTACGACAGGAGTTATACCTAAGCACGAGATACAAAAAAAGCCCCAACAGGATGTTGGGGCTTTTTTTATCTATAAATTCTTAGCATTGCTTAACAGTTCCGAGCTAAAAATCCAACATTGTAAGAATCGCCTTGTTGTTAATCTGAAAATCCTCACATTTTTTGGGAACAGCAATCATGGTAAAAAAGGTCCTCTTTATTACTTCAAACCAAGGCGTTGAACATGATGAACTGGTCGAGCCTTTAAATTTTCTAAAATCCAAAGGATTTGAAGTGATTCATGCGGCAGAAAAAAATGAAGAGGTGGCAACTGTAAAAGGCGATACCAAAGCTGCTACCTCATATACGCCTGATACCAGTTTTGATCATGTCACACTGGATGATTATGATCTCTTGGTTGTTCCTGGTGGCACTGTGAATGCAGATACGCTAAGAATCAATGAATCTGCCCAGAAAATCGTGCAGCATTTTGCTGATCAGCAAAAACCAATTGCCGCAATCTGTCATGGGCCATGGGTTCTGATTGATGCACAGCGAATTAAGGATAAAAACCTGACCTCGTATAAGAGCATCAAACTGGATCTGGAAAATGCCGGTGGTAAATGGGTCGATGAACAGGTTCATCGCTGCAATACCGGTGACTGGGTGCTAATTACTTCACGTAATCCGGATGATATTCCTGCTTTCAATGACGCCATCTTAAAAGAACTGGAAGACAATGCTGCCTAAGTTCAAACCATAAAAAGCCTCCATCTGGAGGCTTTTTTATTTTCTTGATCTATTTTATTTAAATGCCGCCTTTCAGGCTTTTTAGATAAGCCACTACATCTTTATTACCGGCCATTTCTGCCAGTTCCAACGCGGTATAGGTACTGCGATGATCGACATCTGCGCCTTTGCTAACCAAGAGTTTGACTACTTCCAAATGATCGTTTTCAGCCGCGGCTTGCAAAGCGCTATAGCCTTCTTCATCGGCAGAATTGACGTCCAGACCTTCCAGCAGACCCTGCTCAACCTGATCAACATCACCGATTGAGGCCCAGTACACCAGTTCAGGAAGATGCAGTTCGTCGTCATCTTCAGGGATTGGGGAGATAGAATTAAATTCCATGATTTTCTACCTAAAAATATCTTTATCTTAGAAATATTGCCTTAAATAAACCGTTATATAAACCTAATAAAAGTAATAGATTTTTTCTCTCTAACGTATCTTATCAAATCGATTCAGAGCATATTTGACATCTTCTTTCGAGTTCAATAAATATTTGCCTGTTTTATCTTTTTCAATTCTGATAGATAGCTTACTTCCTTGCGTGATTATCCCGGATTCTATTAGTCGGCTAATATCACTATTTGGAAGAATAATGTAGTTATTTATAAATGATGGTCCTGAAGTTGATCTCAACACAAAAATATAAAAGGTAGACGAGGCATCTTTTGAATCATACGATCTTTGATTAATAGTGAATTTATACTGATTATTAGATTCTGAGATATTCGCTGTTTTAACTTGAATATGGAAATATTTATTATCTTTGGTCGCTACAATATCAATCCCATCATCTACGGTCATAAATGAAGTATTAAAACCAAAGAAAAGTAATTCAGACATAACGGCAAATTCGCCTGCTTTTCCCGTATAAAGAGCGTTTACAACTGGAGGTGGAAGAACAATTTCAGGTGTAGCTCTTTTAATTTTGATTCGGTACATTCCTCTTCTAGGAGCACCCTTAGAATTTTTTGGTTTTACAAAATCAGATTTTGTCTTTTTCTTTGCAATATCTTTCGCTAATAACGATGATACTTTTTTAGATAATTCATCTAAGGGAGCACGTGTATGAGGATACTTTTCTACAATTGCTTCAGCGATCTCATCAACATGCATTTCCTTTTTAGCTTCTCTAAGAACGTCAGCAATCTGTTCAATTAATTCCATTACATTCCCTTAAATAAATTTTATATAATCTTAAAACGATATTTGACTTAATTATAATTTTAAATATAAAGCCTTTATAAATATTTAATCATGCTATTTGGTGGTTTACTTTTACAATAAAAAAAAGCCCCCTTTCGGAGGCTTCTTATTTCAAACTTGGTTTTAAGCTTTTGCAGGAATTGTATCTGCTGAACCAATCTTTTCAGATTCATCATCATGCATGATCAGAGCAACTGCAATCGCTGTAATCAGTACCGGTAAACCCACCGCCATAAAGTTAAAGTGTGCAGGCAGGTTCATACCGAGTAAGCCACCAATCAGGATCGGGCCAACAATCGCCCCCATACGACCAATCGCAGATGACCAGCCAATACCTGTTGAACGTACTGCCAATGGGTAGAACTGCGCAACATAGCTGTATAGCAACATTTGCGAACCGATTGATGCTGCACCAGCCAGGAACACCAGGATGTAAAGCAGGAACTGGTTAGATGCAAAGCCCATTGAGCTCATCACAATCGCACCCATCATACCGAGGAACATTAATACTGGTTTCAGGTGGAAACGGTCAGCCAAAATACCGCCGCCCACAATACCAACCACTGCACCCACGTTCATCGCCATCATGAACATCAGGCTGTTATCCATTGAGTAACCCGCTGCCATCATTAGCTTCGGTAACCAGCTGCTCAGCGCATACATAGTTAGTAGGCAAGTAAAGAAAGCAACCCAGAACAATAACGTATTTACTGCACGGCCACGACGGAACAGGCTCACCACGTTTGCTGCTTCAGGTACATTTTCCTGTGGCAGTTTAAAGGTTGTATTGTCTGTAACACTTAGATTTGGAGCCAAACGTCGTACAATTTGACGTGCTTTTTCCTGTTTGTTGTCTTTGACGATAAAAGCTAAAGATTCCGGCAGGAATTTCCAGATCACAGGTAATAAAAATAATGGAATACCTGCGATAAAGAACATGATTTGCCAACCAAAACTTGGGGTAAACCATGAACCTAATAAGGCAGCCATCACACCACCCACTGCATAACCACTGAACATGGTCGTCACCAAGGTACTACGCATTTTTTGTGGTGCATATTCAGAGGTGAGTGCGACCAGGTTGGGCATTACACCACCAATGCCCAGACCGGCAAGGAAGCGTAAAATACCGAACTCAGTCGGGTTTGAAGCAAAACCGCCGGCAAAGGTCAGACCACTGAATAATACGATACAGATCATGATCACTTTTTTACGGCCAATTTTATCTGCTAGAGAACCAAAGATCATCGCGCCAAACATCATGCCGGCAAGTGCAGTACTGGCAAGCATTCCCGCTTGAACAGCACTTAGGCCCCAGTCCTGCATTAATAAAGGTAAAACAACACCATTGATTGCTAAATCGTAGCCGTCAAACAAGATAATGAGTAAACACCAAGCAACTACATTGAAGTGAAAAGGCGTAAATTTCGCATTATCGACTACAGAATTTATATCTACTGTTTCCGTGGTCATCGTTCTCATCTCCCATGAGTACTTGTCCATAAAATCCTTATGAATATCCGGGGGAATATTCAAGTTTTAGCAATATACGCAAGTGAGATTTAGTGCACAATAAGACCAAATGATGGAGCAATTTCAGCCATAAAATAGCGGCTATTTGTGTGATTTATCACATTTTTATAAAACTAAATAATTGAATAATTAGACATTTATTACTCTCATTAAAATGCTTATATAAATAGTCTATAGACCAATGATTTTTTGATTTATTCAATTTTTTATGAATGATTTTTATACTTTAAACAAAAAATCCCTTTCTTATGAAAGAGATCTTTTGACTTAATTAAGATTTATAGCAAGTAGATTGGCAAAAAGTGACTAGGTTTTAATAGAATTCAGCTTCTGTTTCGCCAGTAAGGTCTCAGCATTTCGTTCTGCATTCAGATCTTTACGTACAATCATAGCCACTGAAATCGCGCCAATAATGGCTGGAATCGCAACTGCCAGGAAGTTCATTTTATGTGGCAGCTCCATACCCAACAGGAATCCAATAATAATTGGACCAACAATTGCCCCTACCCGACCGACTGCAGACGCGCAACCAATACCAGTAGAACGGATTGCCAATGGATAGTACTGAGCCACGAAACTATAGAGCAGAATACTGCTACCAATTGCCGAAGCACCTGCAGCAGCGACCAGCAGATAGATCACAGCTTGTGGAGAGTTAAAGCCTAATCCAACTAATGAAACTGCACCCAACAGGAACATGCCAATAATGACGGGTTTCAGATGGAAACGATCCGCCAGAATACCACCACCAATGGTTCCAACCACTGCACCAATATTCATGGCCATCAGGAACATCAAACTGTTACCCAGAGAATAACCCGCTGCCATCATCAGTTTTGGTAACCAGCTACCCAATGCGTAGACCATAAGCAGACACATAAAGAAGCAGCACCAGAATAATAAGGTACTCATGCTACGGCCCTGCTTAAATAAAGCAGCAATTGAAGCATCGGGTGCATGCACTTCATTCAGTACAAACTGGGTACTTGCAGTGACATTTTGCTCAGGACTGATCTGCTGAACAATTTTACTGGCCTTCTCATTTTGCTGTTTTTTTACCAGGAAAGTTAAAGATTCCGGTAAATACAAATACAGTATAGGCAGCATCAATAATGGAATACCTGCGATATAGAACATGATTTCCCAACCAAAACTTGGGGTAAACCAGGCACCTAATAACGCCGCCATAATCCCGCCGACTGCATAGCCACTAAACATGGTAGTGACTAAAGTGCTGCGCATTTTTTGTGGCGCATATTCAGAAGTTAATGCGACCAGATTCGGCAATACACCGCCAATACCTAAGCCCGCAATAAAACGTAGGATGCCAAATTCAGTCGGACCAGAGGCAAAACCGCCCCAGAACGTAAATCCACTGAATAAGGTCACACAAATCAGGATGACATTTTTTCGTCCAATTTTATCTGCCAGCATACCGAAGAGCATGGCACCAAACATCATGCCGGCCAGAGCGGTACTTGCAAGCATTCCGGCCTGAACTGCCGTCATATTCCATTCTTGCATCAGTAGGGGTAAAGCAACACCGTTGATTGCCAGATCATAACCGTCAAAAATAACGACAAATACGCACCAAAGTACGATCTTCAAATGAAAAGGTTTAAACTTTGCTTCATCCACTACAGCATTCACATTCACTGTTGTTGCTGTCATTTTTCCTCACCTCCAATTGTGAGCTTTTTTATTCTATAAAAAAATGAACGTTCATTCACTTTTGTATATAAAATGGATGATTCTTTAAACCTTGTCTACTGCAAAACTTACCAAGTTAGATTTTTTTAATAAAATTTAGGCTAAAGTCGTAGATCGAATATTTTTTAGACAGACCAATAAGAAAATAAGACGAAGTTGATTAATTATACTTTTCACGTTATTTATATTTTTATTATCTAGGCACAATTAGGAGTATATTTATTTCTTTTCCTAGAAATCTCACGCATAAAA
Organism: Acinetobacter sp. CAU_H_60; assembly: GCF_058599385.1. Lineage (NCBI taxonomy): Bacteria > Pseudomonadati > Pseudomonadota > Gammaproteobacteria > Moraxellales > Moraxellaceae > Acinetobacter > Acinetobacter sp. CAU_H_60. The sequence goes on from NZ_CM178653.1 coordinate 3,029,451, forward strand.
AAAGCCCCCTGCATGAGCAGAGGGCTTTTTAGGAATAATGAGCTGGCGATGACTTACTCTCACATGGGAGACCCCACACTACCATCAGCGCTAAGAGGTTTCACTTCTGAGTTCGGGAAGGGATCAGGTGGTTCACTCTTGCTATGGTCGCCAGCACAACTGGTATGCTTACTCGCTATGGTCTTATCTACGTTGCTTACGCTTCGTTTGCCTAGCTTTCTTCAAATAGAATGCATTAACAGATGTATCTGAGTTGCTGTAGTTTGTTCGATTAGCTTAACTAAATCAAGGTTTCGTCTGATCGTTAGATCAATATGAAATCAATTGATGCTTTATATACAACTGCTTGGGTGTTGTATAGTCAAGCCTCACGAGCAATTAGTATTGGTCAGCTTCATGCATCACTGCACTTCCACATCCAACCTATCAACGTCGTAGTCTTCAACGGCTCTTTAGAGGACATAAAGTCCTAGGGAAATCTTATCTTGAGGTAGGCTTCCCGCTTAGATGCTTTCAGCGGTTATCCCTTCCGAACATAGCTACCCGGCGATGCGACTGGCGTCACAACCGGTACACCAGAGGTTCGTCCACTCTGGTCCTCTCGTACTAGGAGCAGATCCTCTCAAATTTCCAGCGCCCACGGTAGATAGGGACCGAACTGTCTCACGACGTTCTAAACCCAGCTCGCGTACCTCTTTAAATGGCGAACAGCCATACCCTTGGGACCTGCTTCAGCCCCAGGATGAGATGAGCCGACATCGAGGTGCCAAACACCGCCGTCGATATGAACTCTTGGGCGGTATCAGCCTGTTATCCCCAGAGTACCTTTTATCCGTTGAGCGATGGCCCTTCCATACAGAACCACCGGATCACTAAGACCTACTTTCGTACCTGCTCGACTTGTGGGTCTCGCAGTTAAGCGCGCTTTTGCCTTTATACTCTACGCGTGATTTCCGACCACGCTGAGCGCACCTTCGTACTCCTCCGTTACTCTTTAGGAGGAGACCGCCCCAGTCAAACTACCCACCAGACATGGTCCTCGCTCCCGATCAGGGAGCAGAGTTAGAACCTCAATATTACCAGGGTGGTATTTCAAGGACGGCTCCATGGCAACTAGCGTCACCACTTCAAAGCCTCCCACCTATCCTACACAAGTAAGATCAAAGTTCAATGTCAAGCTGCAGTAAAGGTTCACGGGGTCTTTCCGTCTAGCCGCGGGTACACCGCATCTTCACGGCGAATTCGATTTCACTGAGCCTCTGCTGGAGACAGCGCCGCCATCATTATGCCATTCGTGCAGGTCGGAACTTACCCGACAAGGAATTTCGCTACCTTAGGACCGTTATAGTTACGGCCGCCGTTTACTGGGGCTTCGATCAATAGCTTCGCTTGCGCTAACCACATCAATTAACCTTCCAGCACCGGGCAGGCATCACACCCTATACGTCCACTTTCGTGTTTGCAGAGTGCTATGTTTTTAATAAACAGTTGCAGCGGCCTGGTTTCTGAGGCTGCCAACAGCTCAAGGAGCAAGTCCTATCACCGCCGGCAGCGTACCTTCTCCCGAAGTTACGGTACCATTTTGCCTAGTTCCTTCAGCAGAGTTCTCTCAAGCGCTTTGGTCTACTCGACCTGACCACCTGTGTCGGTTTCGGGTACGATTCCAGTGTAACTGAAGCTTAGAGACTTTTCCTGGAAGTATGGTATCAGCCACTTCACCAGTAAACTGGCTTGCTATCAACTCTCAGCATAGAGCACCCCGGATTTGCCTAAGATGCATGCCTACTGTCTTCCACCTGGACAACCAACGCCAGGCTGACTTAACCTTCTCCGTCCTCTCATCGCATTACACTGAAGTATTGGAATATTAACCAATTTCCCATCGACTACGCCTCTCGGCCTCGCCTTAGGGGTCGACTCACCCAGCCCCGATTAACGTTGGACTGGAACCCTTGGTCTTTCAGCGAACGGGTTTTTCACCCGTTTTGTCGTTACTCACGTCAGCATTCGCACTTCTGATACCTCCAGCATGCTTCTCAACACACCTTCATCGGCTTACAGAACGCTCCCCTACCACTTGCAATAAATTGCAAATCCGCAGCTTCGGTACATAGTTTTAGCCCCGTTACATCTTCCGCGCAGGCCGACTCGACTAGTGAGCTATTACGCTTTCTTTAAAGGGTGGCTGCTTCTAAGCCAACCTCCTAGCTGTCTATGCCTTCCCACATCGTTTCCCACTTAACTATGATTTAGGGACCTTAGCTGGCGGTCTGGATTGTTTTCCTCTTGACTACGGACGTTAGCACCCGCAGTCTGTCTCCCGGATAGTACTCATTGGTATTCGGAGTTTGCATCGGTTTGGTAAGTCGGGATGACCCCCTAGCCGAAACAGTGCTCTACCCCCAATGGTATTCGTCCGAGGCGCTACCTAAATAGCTTTCGGGGAGAACCAGCTATCACCGAGTTTGATTAGCCTTTCACCCCTATCCACAAGTCATCCCCTGGCTTTTCAACGACAGTGGGTTCGGTCCTCCAGTTAGTGTTACCCAACCTTCAACCTGCTCATGGATAGATCACCCGGTTTCGGGTCTATACCCAGCAACTAAACGCCCTATTAAGACTCGATTTCTCTACGGCTCCCCTATTCGGTTAACCTCGCTACTGAATATAAGTCGCTGACCCATTATACAAAAGGTACGCAGTCACCACACAAAGTGGCTCCCACTGCTTGTATGCATGCGGTTTCAGGATCTATTTCACTCCCCTCACAGGGGTTCTTTTCGCCTTTCCCTCACGGTACTGGTTCACTATCGGTCAGTCAGGAGTATTTAGCCTTAGAGGATGGTCCCCCTATATTCAGACAAGGTTTCACGTGCCTCGCCCTACTCGACATCATCATATCAGCCCTTTCGTGTACAGGACTATCACCCACTATGGTTGCACTTCCCAGAGCATTCCACTAAAACTGATATGACTTAATGGGCTGTTCCCCTTTCGCTCGCCGCTACTGAGGGAATCTCAATTGATTTCTTTTCCTACGGATACTGAGATGTTTCACTTCTCCGCGTTCGCCTCATAAACCTATGTATTCAGTTTATGATACCGACCTTATAGCCGGTGGGTTTCCCCATTCAGACATCTCCGGATCACAGGATATTTGCCGCCTCCCCGGAGCTTTTCGCAGGCTATCACGTCTTTCTTCGCCTCTGACTGCCAAGGCATCCACCACATGCACTTAATTACTTGACTATACAACCCCAAACAGTCGTTCATCCCTACAAGTAGGATGAGCAACAGATTGTGATGATTACTCATCACTCTCATACAGTTGGCATCTCGTAGATTTAACTACCGTACAGCTTCAATTAGATTCATATACCAAAACGCTTGATTCAGTTAATTTCGCTAGTTCTCATTCAATCACTTCAACAATCAATCTTGCGATCTCTTGTTTCCGCTCTTTCATGAGTATGAACAAATTATTTCAACTCAAATATATTCTGTTAATGATTTAATGCATCCTCGTCGGACTGCATTACTGTGATAAATCACAGAGGTTAATAACAATGCCGCGCATTATACGCCGCTTTCTTACTAAGCTCTATAAGCTATCAAACCGTTTGCTTATTACGTATTCGAACGAATACGTGGTGGAGACTAGGAGAGTCGAACTCCTGACCTCCTGCGTGCAAAGCAGGCGCTCTACCAACTAAGCTAAGTCCCCAGCTTATCAATAAGTCAATGTTCTGATTTTCTGTTTTCTGGCAGATGGTGGGTCTGACAAGACTTGAACTTGTGACCCCACGCTTATCAAGCGTGTGCTCTAACCAACTGAGCTACAGACCCTCAGATACATCGTCATGAAGAACAACTTGTTGTGGATTCTTACCAATCGTCAATCTTTCGTTAAGGAGGTGATCCAGCCGCAGGTTCCCCTACGGCTACCTTGTTACGACTTCACCCCAGTCATCGGCCACACCGTGGTAAGCGTCCTCCCTAAGGTTAGACTACCTACTTCTGGTGCAACAAACTCCCATGGTGTGACGGGCGGTGTGTACAAGGCCCGGGAACGTATTCACCGCGGCATTCTGATCCGCGATTACTAGCGATTCCGACTTCACGCAGTCGAGTTGCAGACTGCGATCCGGACTACGATCGGCTTTTTGAGATTAGCATCTGCTCGCGCAGTAGCAACCCTTTGTACCGACCATTGTAGCACGTGTGTAGCCCTGGCCGTAAGGGCCATGATGACTTGACGTCGTCCCCGCCTTCCTCCAGTTTGTCACTGGCAGTATCCTTAAAGTTCCCACCCGAAGTGCTGGCAAATAAGGAAAAGGGTTGCGCTCGTTGCGGGACTTAACCCAACATCTCACGACACGAGCTGACGACAGCCATGCAGCACCTGTATCAGAGTTCCCGAAGGCACCAATCCATCTCTGGAAAGTTCTCTGTATGTCAAGGCCAGGTAAGGTTCTTCGCGTTGCATCGAATTAAACCACATGCTCCACCGCTTGTGCGGGCCCCCGTCAATTCATTTGAGTTTTAGTCTTGCGACCGTACTCCCCAGGCGGTCTACTTATCGCGTTAGCTGCGCCACTAAAGCCTCAAGGGCCCCAACGGCTAGTAGACATCGTTTACGGCATGGACTACCAGGGTATCTAATCCTGTTTGCTCCCCATGCTTTCGCACCTCAGTGTCAGTATTAGGCCAGATGGCTGCCTTCGCCATCGGTATTCCTCCAGATCTCTACGCATTTCACCGCTACACCTGGAATTCTACCATCCTCTCCCATACTCTAGCTAACCAGTATCGAATGCAATTCCCAAGTTAAGCTCGGGGATTTCACATTTGACTTAATTAGCCACCTACGCGCGCTTTACGCCCAGTAAATCCGATTAACGCTTGCACCCTCTGTATTACCGCGGCTGCTGGCACAGAGTTAGCCGGTGCTTATTCTGCGAGTAACGTCCACTTATCCCAGGTATTAACCAGGTAAGCCTCCTCCTCGCTTAAAGTGCTTTACAACCAAAAGGCCTTCTTCACACACGCGGCATGGCTGGATCAGGGTTGCCCCCATTGTCCAATATTCCCCACTGCTGCCTCCCGTAGGAGTCTGGGCCGTGTCTCAGTCCCAGTGTGGCGGATCATCCTCTCAGACCCGCTACAGATCGTCGCCTTGGTAGGCCTTTACCCCACCAACTAGCTAATCCGACTTAGGCTCATCTATTAGCGCAAGGTCCGAAGATCCCCTGCTTTCTCCCGTAGGACGTATGCGGTATTAGCGTCCCTTTCGGAACGTTGTCCCCCACTAATAGGCAGATTCCTAAGCATTACTCACCCGTCCGCCGCTAGGAATCAGGTGCAAGCACCCTATCCCCGCTCGACTTGCATGTGTTAAGCCTGCCGCCAGCGTTCAATCTGAGCCATGATCAAACTCTTCAGTTAAAATCATTTCGAACTTTATAAGTAAAGTTCTTAAACTTGGCTCATCAATTTTCTGACAAATATTTCTCAAATAAACTTCGAGTAATTTCTACCATTCAATCAATGAAAATAATTTCGATTAATCAACCAGTAAAAATCCACACAAGTTGTTCTTCATAATCTCTTAATGATCTTTCTAACATCTCGTCAATGCCAGAAGCTGGACTTCGATAAACTCAACAACTCAACGCTTCGCGTTTCGTTCGTTTCCGTCTATCTCGTCGGTATGGGTGCATTCTAGAGGATTTCAGAATCATTGCAACCCCCAATTCACTATATTTTTCACGTATGTATCTTTTTTCTACGAATTTCGTTAAAAAATCGCTTTTTTATCTAAATTTTGAGCGTTTTTCTTAAATAAAAGCCGTATTCATTGCAATTCAATTTAAAACAGTAAAATTTATTAAGACCTAATAACTATCAAAAAACTGTGATTTTTAAATAAGACCGTACAATTTAAGGGCTGTATCCAGAATTTTCTGAAACTTTCTTATATCAGCTTACATATTTTGCTGTTTTCTATCCGACTTATATATGGAGCTTTCTGTAAGGTTAAAATCTTAGCTGAATACAGATTTTTTCTTAACACCCGCTTTTAAGAAGCAAAAATGAGGATATGATCTTTCCAGATTTCAGATCATCCAGAAAGCTTACTTAAGCGCAGAAGAATAAGCAGAAGATTAAAATCGGTTAAGCCACATTTGAGTATCTATCTTTTACCCAATGCTGCATCACTTCCTCAATCACTTCTTTCTTGCCACTATAGTCTTCAGCAGCAAACAATAATTTGGCCCGACGTGGCAGACGTTCTTTGACTAATGAAAAGAGTAAATAGTGGGAGGCAAGATCTAATTGCTGAAATAAGGTCTGTGCCTGATCAAAAGATTTTTGTTTCTGCTCAGCAGACTCATATTCGAAGAGAAAACGCAAAATGAAATCGATGTCTTCATCAAACATCTGTTCAGTCTGGTATTGATACACCTTATTTACCTTTCTTTTTATAGATGGATTGAGATTCAAAAATGATCCATTTATCTCACCATGGATTTAACCTTAATCCAAGCTGATTCATCCATCTTTGTTTTGAATTTATTGAAGATTGAACATATAGCCAGACAACACCAATAAAAAAGGAAGAGATCTCTCCCAAAATCTCTTCCTTAGAATTGAATCTTTACCCGATCCATTATGTCATTATTATAGTTATTCACATTATATTAACTTGTCTCTTTACTTAGAGACCTGATCAATTATGGAGTTGTCTGTTATTGATCATTACCCTCTAGATATGCTTTTCACGGAATCTCTAGACGAATAAATCTTATACACAAAAAACCAGAAATGCAAGCCAAATGGCAAAATTTAAATGTTGTTTTTATAAGGTTTTTTTTGAATTTCTATATTTATATAATTCATATACAACTTAAAAAATAAAAGCAGGCCGAAGCCTGCTTTTATTTCAATAACTTAGAACCAGCCTTAGTCAACGAAGGTCACTTTTGCAATTGCTTTTTTGCTGGCCTGAATAATTAAAGTTACATTCTCTTTCACAGAAAAAGACGCATCAACCGGTTTCCAGTCCACTTTCACAGTGCCGCGGCCTAAGGCATCTTTAGCTTGAGCAGCATTTTTGGTTAAGCCAGCTTCACGTAAAATTGAAGTAATGAAGATCTCACCACCAAATTCGCCACGTGAAATAGTCACTTCTGGCGTACCTTCAGGCAGTTCACCTTCAGTAATGATATTACCTGCACCTTTATGGGCGTGAGCGGCAGCTTCAGCACCATGGAAACGTTCCACCAGTTCCAGCGCAAGAATGCGTTTCACTTCCTGCGGGTTACGGCCTTCTTCGATTTCTTTCAACAAGCCTTGAATTTCTTCTATAGATTTGAAGCTGAGCAGATCGAAATAACGCTCAATCAGTGAATCTGGCATAGACAGTACTTTCTGGTACATCGCGCCCGGTGCATCAAATACACCAATATAGTTGCCTAAAGATTTAGACATCTTGTTCACGCCATCCAGACCTTCAAGAATTGGCACAGTAATGCACACCTGCGCTTCCTGGTTATAACGGCCTTGTAGAGTACGACCCATCAACAGGTTAAAGGTCTGGTCTGTACCCCCTAACTCCACGTCAGCTTCTAAGGCGATTGAGTCATAACCTTGAACTAGCGGATATAAGAATTCATGAATCGCAATCGGTTGCTGGTTGTTATAACGTTTGGTGAAGTCATCACGCTCTAACATACGTGCAACTGTTTGTTGTGATGCCAATTGAATCAGGTCAGCTGCAGTTTTTTGTGCAAACCACTCCGAGTTAAACACGACTTTGGTTTTGTTTGGATCAAGAATTTTAAATACTTGTTCCTGATAGGTTTTTGCATTTTCCAGCACCTGCTCACGTGACAATGGCGGGCGGGTTGCGCTCTTACCAGTCGGGTCACCGATCATCGCAGTATAATCCCCGATCAGGAAGTACACTTCATGACCCAAGTCTTGGAATACTTTTAATTTATTGATTAAAACTGTATGACCTAAGTGCAGGTCCGGTGCAGTTGGGTCAAAACCCGCTTTAATTTTTAAAGGACGATTCTGCTTTAATTTCTTCAGAAGGTCTTCTTCGGAAATAATTTCGTGGGTGCCTCGTTGGATGAGGGCAAGTTGTTCTTCAGCCGGCAGGAAATTTGACATCACAAAATCCAAATACATCAGTTATTCAATTTGTGCGATATACTAACACTTTTTCAGCACATTGCAGGCTTAAGAATAATCATGACAGCGATCTATATTGGGGTAATGACCGGCACAAGTATGGATGGTGTCGATATTGTTGCTGCTTCTTTTGATCCACTTCAGCTTCATGCCACCCTCACCTTGCCTTTTGATCCCGATCTTCGTGATGAACTGATGGCGTTAACTTTGCCAGATGACAATGAAATCGACCGCATGGGCAAAGCTGATGTCGCACTGGCACAGATGATTGGTCATGGCATCAATACGCTGATTAAAGAAAATAATTTAGATCGATCTCAAATCAAGGCGATTGGCTCACATGGTCAGACCATCCGCCATCGTCCTGAACATGGCTTTACCCTGCAAATTGGTGATCCAAATATTATTACGGAAATTACCCAGATTCCGGTCATTTCTGATTTCCGTCGTCGCGATCTGGCTGCTGGCGGCCAAGGCGCACCTTTGGTTCCCGCTTTCCATCAGGATATTTTCCAGCATGACAATATTCACCGCGTGATTCTGAATTTAGGCGGCATTGCCAATGTGAGTATTCTGCCAGCAGGTCAACCAGATCAAGTTTATGGCTTCGATACCGGCCCTGCCAATATTCTGATGGATGCCTGGTGTCAGCGTTATACCGGCCAGCCTTTTGATGAAAATGGTAACTGGGCAGCTTATGGCACGCCAATCCGTAGCCTATTGGACCGTTTACAGGAACATGAGTTCTTCTCAAAAGAGCCACCGAAAAGCACTGGCCGCGAAGACTTCAATCTAGAATGGCTGGACGAACAGATTGCCGACTGGCGCAATGACCTTCAATATGATGAACTTGAAGATACACCAGAGAATGTGCAAGCCACTTTAATGAAGCTCACTACCCGCGCGATTAAAAAAGCCATTTACCGTTCTGGTCTGGATACCGGTGAAGTCTATGTCTGTGGTGGTGGTGCCTATAATTCGCATTTATTGGAACAGTTACGCTGGCGTTTACGCAAACATCAATGGAGCGTACAAACCACAGCCGATCTTGGCTTAAATCCAACTTGGGTAGAAGGCACAGCTTTTGCCTGGCTGGCGATGCGTTTTATGAATCAACTCAGCGGCAATCTGCCGGCTGTGACAGGCGCATCAGGTTATCGCGTTCTGGGTACAATTACCTCTGTATAAGAGCAGCTTTAAGCTCACTATATAATAGTTATAAAAAAGGTCTGCATATTTGCAGACCCTTTTTATGATGAAGAACTATATTTAGATCATGTCTAAATTCTTCCTAACGCATCATTAGTTTGGCATTTTCATTTCTAAATGCACGCAGGATTTGCTGTCCTGCACGACCGGTCGGGCTTAAACCCAGACGGTTCTGTTCCTGACGAATCGCCTGACGGGTTTTATCCCCAATTAGACCATCTACCTCACCAATATCATAGCCACGGTTTAACAGGAATTGCTGGATCTCGCGACGTTCCGCACGTGACGTACCCGGATCATCGGTTGGCCAAGCTGCCTGGATGCTTCCTTTACCTTGTAAGCGGTCAGATAAATGTGCAATCGCTAAAGCATAACTTTCTGCTGCATTATAGCTATAAATAGCATCAAAATTCTTAAAGACTAAAAATACCGGGCCATTTTCACCTGCAGGTGCCAATAAGCCAGCCTGAGAAGATTCTGATAAATTGCCCTGCAATAGCGAAGTACCGTCAGCGCGCACCACACCACGGTTCATCCAGCTACTCAGTGATTTTTTATTGCGTCGGCCTTCGCCTGAAACAGACATGCCTTGTGGAATTTTTACTTCAAAGCCCCAAGGTTGGCCAGTCTGCCAGCCACGTTTTTTCAGGAAATTGGCTGTAGAAGCCAGTGCATCAGGAATACTGCCGACTAAATCACGACGACCATCCCCATCAAAATCTACCGCTAGTTCATCATAGGTTGATGGCATAAACTGGGTGTGACCAAACGCGCCTGCCCATGAACCTTTGAGCTGGCTTTCATAGACATCACCACGCTGTAACAGTTTCATAGTGGTGAAGAACTCACCACGGAAATAACTTTGACGACGACCTTCACAACTCAAAGTACCCAAAGACTGTAATAAAGGATATTTCCCGGAAATGTCTCCAAAATTACTTTCTACGCCCCATACGGCTACGATGGTTTCTGCCGGCACTCCATAGGCTGCGCTAATCCGGTTTAATACCTCACGATGTTGCTGCAGTTTTTGTCGACCCAGTTGTACACGTTCTTCATCCACCAGTCCGGACAGATAATCCCAGATCGGAGTCGAAAACTCAGGCTGATAATTCAGCTTTTCAATCACAGAATAATCGGGTGTTAAATTTTGCGTATAACGATCGTAGGTTGGACCACTTACGCCTTGTGCAATCGCCTGACTGCGCAAATTGGCAAGACAATTCTGAAAATTATTTTGGGACGCATAATTGACTGGGCTGCTCGGCATAGAAGACATATCCGTTGATGTCACACGCTGACCATTAATAATCAGTTCTGCCTGTGCCTGTGTAGCAGCTAAAACCAAAGAACCAACAAAAAGTGCAAGCCGTTGCATAAGACCCTTAAATATTTAGATTTTGAATTATGTTTCTACCTTAGCAGTTCATGATGAAAATTAAAGCGCTAATGCGTAAATTTAAATTCATAATTCCTACACTTTTGAATTCATTTTGTAGCTTTTAAATTTAAAAACTTATCCATAAGCCCATTTTAAATTCAAATCAAGCTCCTTTTTAAATTTAAATTCAAAACTCAGGAAATTACTTTTGAATTTAAAAAATTATTGTGGATAACTTGTCTTTAGATCAGAACTTCTCAATCAACCAAAGGCTTCTGGTATATAGCATTTCTATTTTAAATTCATTTTTATTAGGAGTGCCTATTTTTAAATTCAAAACTTTGAATTCATTTGTCAGCTTTTAAATTTGAATTTATTTTTATGAATTTAAATTCAAATATTTTTCCAGTTTTAAATTCAAACTCAATGTTAAGTTTATCCACAAGTGAATAACCCAGAATTCAGCTCAAAATAGCAGCGAATTAAATTATTATATTTATACTCAATTGATCAGTTTGTAAGCAATTGATTTTAAAAATGATCCGACCAATGGCAGGGGATTTTTAAAGAGGCGCAATCATGCCTGAATCTGGACAAATAAAAAAGCGATCACCGAAGTGATCGCTTTTTTTATCAGCAGCTTAAAGCTTAGATGGTCATATCTTCGCTCAATGCCAATGGATTCGGTAAAATCTTCGCCAGTTGACGGCATAAAATGGTCAGCTGAGTGCTGTCTATGGGCATCAAAGTGACGTGGCCAATCTTGCGACCTTCGCGTTCTGTTTTGTTATACAGATGCAGGTGTGCGCCTTCTAAAGCCAGGACTTCTTCAGTTTTTGGATGCTGACCGATAATATTCACCATCACGGTTGGACGCACCACTTCAGTTGAACCCAGTGGCAGACCTGCGACCGCACGAACATGGTTTTCAAACTGCGAGCAAACAGCGCCTTCAATCGACCAGTGACCTGAGTTATGCACACGTGGTGCCATCTCGTTTGCATACAGGCCTTTGTCTGTCACAAACAGCTCAAGGGTCAATACACCCACATAATTTAAGTGATTGAGCAGGCGAGTGATGTAGTCTTGCGCGACTGGCTGCAGATCCGCACTATTTGGCGCAGGTACAATCGAATGCGACAGGATGCCGTTGTGGTGATGATTTTCCGCCAATGGCCAGGTTTTGACATCACCATTTTGACCACGTACCGCAATGATCGATACTTCACGCGAGAAAGTCACAAAACTTTCTGCAATCAGTTCACCGGCAGGGCCGAGTTCCGCCCAAGCCTGATCAATTTGATCGGCTGAACGTAAAACAAACTGACCTTTACCATCGTAGCCACCACGAGAGGTTTTCAGCACGATCGGTAAGCCAAGCTCAGCAACGGCCGCCTGCAAGCTTTCCAGTGAAGTCACCGCTTTATACGGTGCAACCGGAATTTCCAGTTCATCAAATAGGGCTTTTTCAGACAGACGATGCTGTGCGATGGCTAAAGCCTGACGTGGCGGATGCATATCTTTGTTTTGCGTTAAAACATCGACATCAGCCAATGGTGTATTTTCAAACTCCAGGCTGAAGACATCTGCGCTATTGATAAAGTCCTGCAAGCCATTTACGGCTTTGGTTGAGAAAACCGGACCCAAAGCCGCAGAAGGGCAATCCGTATTGGCTTCAAAGAAGGTACATTGAATATTTAGAGGTAGTGCGGCTTGTGCCATCATCCGGCCTAGCTGGCCGCCACCAAAAATACCGATGGTTTTATCCATTGTATTTGATCCCGTATTAAGCTTGGACTTACATTTGACCTGGAATATTGTTACTTGCGACTTTCTCGGTTTGTGCCGCGCGAAAATCTGCGACATTTTTTGCGATCTCTGGACGGGTTAAACCTAAAATCTGTGCTGCCATAATGGCTGCATTGGTTGCACCGGCAGGACCAATGGCCAATGTTCCTACGGCGATACCCGCTGGCATTTGCACAATAGAAAGCAATGAATCGACACCATTTAAAATCGAAGATTTGACGGGTACACCCAATACTGGCAGATCGGTTTTGGCTGCACACATACCTGGTAAATGCGCTGCACCACCTGCACCGGCAATAATCACCTGAATACCACGATCGCGCGCTTGTTCAGCATATTCAAACAGACGGTCCGGGGTACGGTGTGCGGAAACGACTTCGGCTTCAAATGGGACACCAAGCTGCTTGAGCATATTGGCAGTGTGTTCGAGAGTTGCCCAATCTGATTGAGAACCCATGATAATACCTACGAGAGGAGTATCTTGTGCAGCAGCCGCATTCATTGCAAATTTTCCAGAGATTAAAGTAAGAAAGATAAATCTCGACGAGAGAGCCAAGCTTGAATAGGAATGCATATTATAGACTGATTTTTCAGCTTCATAAAATTTAACGGTCAAAGCAAGGCTCGATTTTTCTTATTTTTTTAGCAGATTCTTAAAAACTGGAATAAAAATAGGGAAGTAGTGGCTAGTAGATGATTTCAAGAACTGCGGAATACAAAATAGACACAACCACAGAGACATAGCGCCGCCCATAAATAATCCAGTTTAAACGGCTGTTTGAACAGGAAGATCATAAAGGGAACAAAGACCAGTAGAGTGACGACTTCCTGAGTAATCTTCATTTGACCCACCGCCAGTCCCTGTTGGGCTAATAATTTGGTTGCTGGAATCATCAGGCTATATTCAAACAAGGCAATGGCCCAGCTAAATAAAATCGCCTGCCACAGCGGTGCATCATGCGGCAGGAATTTGAGATGTCCGTACCAGGCCAAGGTCATAAAACAGTTGGCAATCACCAGAAGAAATAGAGCCGGTAGCATCTGCATGCACTCTGCAAAAAGTTCGGGCTTATTTTACGATTTATTTTGCCAAAAGATATTCCGGAAGCTTGAAAATTTCCCTGAATTTGTCTGTGAAACAGGATTTAAAAAATCCCGCAGGAATGCTTGAACTTTGACTATCTTTTCGGTCAAAGCCTTGCTATCGTTGCTTGCAAATCGAATAAATCATGGCAACAGCACCAGTACAAAGTGATGTGTCAGGCAAAATGGAGTGAAGTAGATGCATCTGCATATTTTGGGTATTTGTGGCACCTTTATGGGTTCACTGGCATTACTGGCACGTGATCTGGGCCATAAGGTGACAGGATCGGATCAAAACGTTTATCCACCGATGTCGACCCAGCTGGAAAATGCAGGCATTACTTTAATGCAGGGCTATGACCGTAGCCATTTACAGCCGCATCCGGATCTGGTGATTGTCGGCAATGCCATGAAACGTGGTATTGATGCCGTGGAATATATGCTGAATGAAGGCCTGCCTTATATTTCAGGCCCACAGTTTCTGGCAGATCATGTGCTACAAGGTAAACACGTTTTAGGTGTAGCCGGTACGCATGGTAAAACGACAACCACCACTATGCTGGCATGGGTACTGGATCAGGCCGGTTTAGAACCTGGCTTCCTGATTGGCGGTGTACCGCTTGGCTTTTCTGAAAGTGCGCGTTTAGGTGGCGGGAAATACTTCTGTGTTGAAGCCGATGAATACGATTCTGCTTTCTTTGACAAGCGTTCCAAGTTCGTACATTACCATCCTAAGACGGCAATTCTAAACAATCTGGAATTTGACCATGCCGATATTTTTGATGATCTGGCAGCGATCCAGAAACAGTTCCACCATTTAGTGCGTACCATTCCAAGTGAAGGCCGCATTATTGCGCCAATTACTGAAACAAATATTGATGAAGTGCTAGAGCAGGGCTGCTGGACACCTGTGGTTCGTACTTCATTAGATGCCAATGAAAAATCTGAGCTTTATGCTGAACAGCTTTCAGAAGATGGTTCTCACTTCAAGGTACTCCAATACGGTATCGTGAAAGGCGAAGTGAAATGGAATATGACGGGTCAGCATAGTGTAGCCAATGCACTGGCAACGATTGCTGCTGCTGAACATGTCGGTGTCTCTATTGAAATGGCTTGTGAAGCACTTTCAAACTTTGGCGGTGTTAAGCGCCGTATGGAACTGCTGGACACTGTACGCGGCATTGAAGTCTATGATGACTTTGCCCATCACCCAACCGCGATTGATACCACCCTTGATGGCGCACGCAAGCGTCTCGGTGAACGTAAGCTGTGGGCAATTATTGAACCACGTTCCAATACTATGCGTATGGGCAGTCATAAAGATGGCTTGGCACATTCCGCGCGTCTAGCGGATGAAGTGATCTGGTATCAACCGGAAGGCTTGGACTGGGATCTGCAACCGGTAATTGACGCTGCGCCAAATAAAGCTGTAGTCGCACGTACTCTAGATGAGATTATCCAGACCGTAGTGGCTGAAGCAGGTGAGGGCGATGCTGTAGTGATCATGTCTAATGGAGGTTTTGGCGGGCTACATCAGAAACTGATTAGCGCTTTAAAAGCTTAAAAATTTATATGAAAAAGCCCGTAATTGCGGGCTTTTTTATTTTAAAAATTAAATTCGCTTTCTATCTTTTCTTAAGAAAATAGAACCTCATCCGAGATTAAATCAACTTTCTTATTTCACTGTTAGAACAGCTAAAATTTATCTTTTTTCTTTTCATTATCTTTTGTTGCAATCTAAACATAAGACTCATTGCAGTCTTTGAGTGCCCTAGGCACAATCAATAAGAACAACAGTATTTCGATCCTTTTTATTCTCAACCCTCCTGATGATTTTCCAGGCTGTAAATGCAGCAAAAAAAATAGCTTTATCTCTCTTGTTCAGACCCTCATTCCCTTAGGAGATCTGTCATGACAACAATGAAAGCCATGGTTTATTACGGCGCCAATGATATCCGCTTTGAAGAGCGTCCCATTCCCCAAATTCTGCAACCTACTGATGCCATTATCAAACTTAGCAAAGTCACCATCTGTGGTACTGACCTCGGGATCTGGAAAGGCAAAAACCCCGAAATTGAGGAGGTTGCAAAAGAAAAGACTGGCAGCTTTAATGGCCGGATTCTCGGTCATGAAGGTATTGGTATTGTGGAAGAAGTCGGTTCCGCAGTTCAGAACTTTAAAAAAGGTGATCGGGTGATTATTTCCTGTGTCAGCCGCTGCGGTACCTGTGAAAACTGTCAGAAACAGCTGTATGCCCATTGTAGAAACGAGGGTGGCTGGATCATGGGCTATATGATTGACGGCACTCATGCCGAATATGTCCGTACCCCATTTGCCGATACTTCTCTCTATCACCTACCAGAAGGTTTGAATGAAGATGTTGCAGTCTTTCTTTCCGATATTTTGCCGACCTCACATGAAATTGGGGTGCAATATGGTCAGGTTAAACCGGGAGACAATGTGGCGATTGTCGGTGCCGGCCCGATTGGCATGAGTGCCTTGCTCACTGCCCAGTTTTATTCTCCAGCCAATATCATCATGGTCGATGTCGATGATAACCGGCTGGAATTTGCCAAAACGGTTGGGGCAACTCATACCATTAACTCGGCCAATGAAGATGCCATTCAACGTGTACTGGAACTTACTGATGGGCGAGGGGTGGACTGTGCTATTGAAGCGGTGGGCCTGGAAGCCACCTGGAATATTTGTCAGCACATTGTAAAAGAGGGCGGCCATCTGGCCAATGTCGGTGTACATGGCAAATCCGTCAATTTTGAACTGAATAAACTCTGGATTAAAAACCTGACCATTACCACAGGCCTGGTCAATACCAATACCACTGGCATGCTGCTCAAAACCTGCTGTTCCGGCAAATTGCCACTGGAAAAACTGGCCACCCATCACTTCAAGTTTGCTGAATTTGAAAAGGCTTATGAGGTGTTTAAACATGCCTCTGACGAAAAGGCTTTAAAGGTCATGATTGAAATGACTTAAATCATTATCGACAACAAAAAAGTCCGCATAGCGGACTTTTTTTGTTTTTAGCGTCAATTAAAAATAGGGAATATAACCACGCTGTTTATAACCTTGAGGAGAAGCAAGATTGGCCTGATTTTCATCCAGACGATAGAGCAGTTGCAGAAATCCGCCCAGCTGTTCCTGTTGCAGTGCATGAGGTTCAAACTGACCTAAACCGAAACGTGAAAATAAAGAAGAAATTTCACTGTGTTTATGGACATATTTCATTGACCATTCCGAGAAATGTGGACGTTCTACCGTTGCATCCTGAAAGCGAAGCACCTGATGATGGCGTGAATCACGGCAAATGCTCTGAAACAGATTTTCTACCACCTCTGCTTCACCTTCCAGACATTGAAAAAACTTACCATGGGAATAATATAAAACCCCGTTAATCTGATGAGCTTTATTAAATTTTCTCGCTACAGATAATATATCGCTAAGATCCTGCAATAACTCTTGTTCAGATTCTATCCGCTCACTGGCGTAGCAAAGCTGTAGCATCAGGTCATCTCACTGAAGAAAGAATTAAAAGCATAATTTAATCAATTATTTTAATTTAAGTCGATCATTTTTTAAGCAAATATCCGTTTTTGCTTACATTGTTTTAGGTTTGCTTTTCCAAAGAAAACTTCTAACAATTACCTCCTGAGAGGAAATCAATGATTTCAGATATATAGCGATAATGATGAAGGAGTGAAACCTGATGTTAAAAGATCTGATTTTCACTGTAGCGTTGTTGTGTATATGTTTTATGCTTTTGATTATGCTGAATGAGATGGCCTTGATGACCGAGACCAACATTTTGCTCAGTTCAGTTTTTGTAGGCTGGACGCTTTTACAGTTTGTTCGCCGTCGTATGTTTTTTTATATCAGTGTAAGCCTGATGATAGGAATACTTACGCTGTTAGGCAAATATGAAGAAGTGTTATGGAACAGCATAGGCCTGATGGCAGGTTATGGCGTATATAACCTGCTGCAGCGTATTTCTGTACCTGCACTTAAAGGCAAATTACAACATATCTCTATCTTGGATAAGTTTAATTCAATTGCTAAATAGCAGCTGCCACATCCTGTAGGCTGCGATCACGTTTAAACATGACATCTACATAGGAACACTGGGGAATAATTTTTAAGCTATTCTTGCGGGCAAAGTCGACCAGTACATCCAGCATTTTGCGTGCTACGCCTTGACCGCGTAAGGAATTATCTACCCAGGTATGATCAGCCACGATGGTCGATGCTTCTTGCCACTGATATGTAATTTCAGCAAGACGTCGACCATCTTCCTCCATAAAAAATACACCGCCGCGTTTTGAATCTTGATGTTGAATGTCCATACTGAAGGCTGATCTCTTGATAAAATTATTGGTTTATTTAATTTAAAACATCTTCCTCAAGAAATAATATGAATTATTGTTAAGTTTTTAATATTGGATGAAATTTTTTATTCTCTTTCATCATTTCCTGTGAATTTTTTCAAATATTGATAACTTTTTATTTCTCTATTTTGCTTGATCACGGATGATCCAGTTTGAGTCATTACATGTCATCCCAAAAATTTAATTTTAGCTACTCCCTAATTCAGAAAGACAGGATTAGAATGCAGCATCTTTTTGCATGCAAATTCGTATGTCTGACTCATCTTCCGCTTCTTCCGTCACCAAGCAATGGATTGGTGTCATCGCTTTAGCCTGCGCGGCTTTTATTTTTAACACTACCGAATTTATTCCTGTGGCCTTACTGAGTGGAATCGGGCAAAGCTTTGCCATGTCCGCCACTCAGGCTGGCATCATGCTGACCATTTATGCCTGGATCGTGGCTCTACTATCTCTTCCAATCATGCTGCTCACCAAAGCTATAGAACGGCGTTTTCTACTGATGCTGGTCTTTGCAGTTTTTATTTTGAGTCATGTGCTGTCCTATTTTGCCTGGAGTTTTAGCACTCTGGTGATCAGCCGGGTGGGAATTGCCATAGCGCATGCCTTGTTCTGGTCGATTACCGCTTCACTTGCGGTTCGGGTCGCACCGAAAGGTAAAGAGTTTCAGGCACTCGGTTTATTGGCCACAGGAACGGCGATGGCGATGGTGCTCGGTATTCCATTTGGCCGGATGATTGGCGAGGCGTATGGCTGGCGTAACAGTTTTGCCCTGATTGCATGTCTCGCATTGATCATTTGCCTGATTCTGGCCAAAACCTTGCCATTGCTTCCAAGTGTTAATTCAGGCTCCCTCAGCAGTTTAAAAAGCCTGATCAAACGTCCAAGCCTGATGTTGGTCTTTGTCCTCACCATTCTGGTGATTACAGCGCAATTTACCGCTTATAGTTATATTGAACCGTTTTCCCTGAATATTGCCCGGTTTGATTCAGCCCAGACCACGACTTTACTCTTGGTCTATGGCGGAGCAGGATTCCTGGGCTCCTATCTGTTTGGCCGCTTTGCCGCACAGTTTCCGAAAATGACTATTCCTGCTTTTACTTTTGGACTGGTTATTTCCATGCTGCTGTTATTGCCCTTGTCGAACACAGTCACAGGTCTGTCTGGCTTGTCTCTGCTGTGGGGTTTGAGCATCATTGGTTTCAGCCTGGCTCTACAATCCAAAACCCTGAACCTGGCTACAGATGCCACAGATGTTGCCATGGCCATTTATTCCGGCCTGTATAACGTCGGTATTGGTGGAGGAGCTTTGCTTGGCAGTATAGTCACGCTTCAGATTGGACTATCGAGCATTGGCTGGGCCGGAGCAGGGCTGGCAATCCTTGGATTTCTGCTCAGTCTCTATCTGGTTCAGCGCCTAGATTTTTTACCCAAAACTGCTGATTAAACGCTACTTTTTGTAAAATAATTTGTGATTATGCACAAAATCTGTCATGCTCATTTGATATTGAGCAATTGCTCAAACAGAATTGAGTTTGAACAAGGGGAGTAGCCTCCTCCAAACGTTTAAGAATGGAATTTCAGTTTTTGAACGTGTCAGAATATCGTCATTACACTTTGCAAAAAGTCGGTATCTGAGCATCTTGAAATGCGACTGGATCTCATCCAGTAGAGCACAAAGATGTAGGCAAGACCTTGATCATGTTGTTATAGATGTATTTCATCTGACAGCAGGTCAAGGTTTTTTTATGGCCGATTGTCAGATGTGGAGAATTCCCATGGAAACAATTGGTACACCCTGGCTGTATCTGGCTTTTTTCACTATCGTTGCAGTGATGCTGGTTATCGATTTTATCGGCTTTAAGCATCAGCACGGACAGCCCACCAAAGTTCGCACTGCTGCATACTGGAGTGTTGCCTGGGTCAGTGTAGCGACCCTGTTCGGGGGTGCATTATGGCTGTATCTGGAACAGACTTCAGGGGCTGCTCTGGCTAACCAGAAGGTGATGGAATACTTTGCCGGTTATCTGCTGGAAAAATCCCTGGCAATTGATAATGTCTTTGTCTGGCTGATGATCTTTGCTGCCTTCGCCATTCCTCCTGCACTGCAACGCCAGCTGCTGCTCTATGGTGTTTTGGGTGCCATTATTCTGCGGACCATCTTTATTTTTATTGGCGCATGGTTCGTACAGGAATTCTCATGGATTCTGTATATCTTCGGTGCCTTCTTGGTTTATACCGGTTTTAAATTCCTGCGCGGTCAGGGAGAAGAGCATACCAATATTGAAGATATGGCGGTTCTGAAATGGCTACGTAAACATATCCGGATTACGCCGCAAATGCGTGGCAATAAATTTTTTGTGCATCAGAACGGTGTCCTGTGGGCAACGCCATTATTTCTGGTGCTGATTCTGGTCGAAGCTTCTGATGTGATCTTTGCGGTAGATTCGATTCCGGCTATTTTTGCTGTCACCACCGATCCCTTTATTGTTTTAACGGCGAACCTGATGGCGATCCTGGGTCTGCGTGCCATGTTCTTCCTGCTCGCTGGTGCTGCATCGAAAATGTATTATCTGCCTTATGGCCTCGGGATTATTCTAGTCTTTATCGGCTTCAAGATGCTGATGCTGGAAGTATTCCATATGCCGATCTGGATTTCCCTGAGCTTTATTGTCATTGTGCTGACGATTACCGCATGGTTATCGATCCGTCATAGCAAAAAATACAATGAAACAGCGCTATAAATAATTTCCTCCTTATTCCTAATAAGTCCGCAAAATGCGGGCTTTTTTATTCTAGGCTAATAATCTTTTTACTACTTTAATTAGCATCATTTTCTTTATTTAAATCTAATTTAAATATCTCGTGATAATTGCTCTGATCTTGGCCGCTATTTTGCATGATTAAAATCAGGGGATTTTAGTTGTGTATTTCCCCTACAAGGTAGAACTTTTCAGCTACAATCAATTGAAAAAATTACAAAGTGCAGGTTTTCAATGTCTTCTTACATTGCGACGACAGCTATCCGTGGTCGTTTCCTCGATATCCAGAATACAGTTGCCCAAGCACGTGAAATTCACGACCAAGTGCGTTATATAGAAGATGGTTTACTCATCATAAAAAATGGAATAATCCAGTGGTTTGGTTCCTGGCAGGAAGGTCAGCAGCAGCTCCCTGAAGGTCTGGATATTACTTATTATCCTGAACAGCTCATCATTCCGGGTATGATCGATACCCATATCCATTTCCCGCAAACTGAAATGGTCGGTGCTTATGGGGAACAGCTACTAGAATGGTTAAATACTTATACCTTCCCGACTGAGATCCAGTTTCAGGATCCGGCATATAGCCAGAAAATTGCACAGTTCTTTATTCAGGAATTGCTGAAAAATGGTACAACCACAGCTTTGGTGTTCTGTACCGTTCATCCAGCCTCGGTAGAAGCACTGTTCGAAGCGGCTACAGCACAGAATATGCGTCTGATTGCCGGTAAAGTGCTAATGGACCGCCATGCACCTGAAGCCCTGACGGATACTGCAGAATCTGCCTATAGCGACTCTAAAGCCCTGATTGAGAAATGGCATGGTAAAGGACGTAATCTTTATGCGATTACGCCACGTTTTGCTCCGACCTCAACGCCTGAACAGCTGGAAAAAGCAGGGCAGTTAAAAGTCGAATATCCAGATGTTTATATCCATACTCATCTCAGTGAAAACAAAAATGAGATTGCCTGGGTAAAAGAACTCTTTCCGGAACGTGAAGGCTATCTGGATGTCTATCATCATTATGGGCTGACCGGCGCTAAATCCGTATTTGCGCATTGTGTGCATCTGAAAGAAGGGGAGTGGGATTGTATGCATCAAACCGACTCTGCGATTGCCTTCTGTCCAACCTCAAACCTGTTCCTGGGTAGCGGTTTATTTCCGCTGAAGAAAGCCTGGGATAAAGGCGTGAAAGTCGGCTTAGGTACCGATATCGGGGCAGGAACCTCCTTTAACCAGCTGCAAACCCTGAATGAGGCTTATAAAGTGCAACAGCTGCAAGGAGAAAAACTTTCGGCTTTTGAGTCGCTATATCATGCGACCCTAGGTGGTGCGAAAGCCTTAAGTCTGGATGACCGTTTGGGGAATTTCAATGTGGGCAAAGAAGCAGACTTTGTGGTGCTGGATCTCAATGCCACCGCTTTACAACAACTGCGCCAGAGCAGGGCTAAAAATATTGAAGATACCTTTTTTGCACTGACCATGCTGGGAGATGACCGTAATATTGCAGCAACTTATGTCTATGGACAGGCTGTCTATGTCAAAGCCCAATAAATCGCGCCAGCGTCGGATCATTTTGGCTGCAATCGTCGCCGTCTGTGCCTTTGCGCTGAAGAAAGATTCACAGCAGCCCAAAAATTGATTACATTTACAGCAAGTAAAACAGGTGCATCTCAAGCAAGGATGTATTAAAATTGCTGCAATTCAGGTGTTGCAGGTCAACACCTTTTTTATTTTGCTATTTTTATTTTTTAGGTATCTACCCATGACCGTTCAAATGAGCGTAATGATTTCCGCTGAAGAAATTCAAGCTAAAGTCAAAGAGCTTGGTGCTAAAATCGATGCACACTATGCCAATAGTGACAAAGAGCTTGTACTTATCGGTTTATTACGCGGTTCAGTGATTTTCATGGCAGACTTGTGTCGTGCCATTACCAAGCCACATGAACTCGACTTCATGACTGTATCCAGCTACGGCGGTGGTACGATTTCGAGCCGTGATGTCAAAATCCTGAAAGATCTGGACGGTGAAATCCGTGGTAAAGATGTGCTAGTGGTTGAGGATATTATCGACTCAGGTAATACCTTAAGCAAAGTCCTGGAAATCCTGCAAACCCGTCAGCCAAACTCAATTGAACTATGCACTCTGGTGAGTAAACCTTCACGTCGTGAAATCGAGCTGGAAGTAAAATTCCTGGGCTTTGAAGTCGAAGACAAGTTCATTGTTGGTTATGGCCTGGACTATGATCAAAAATACCGTCATATTCCATTTATTGGTGAAATCGGTCTTTAAGAACCGGTTTAAAAGAAGTGGCTTCGTGCCACTTTTTTTTATTTCTTGAATCATTTCAGTAACACAGAGAACAAAAACACTACAGCCCGTTGCAGGACATGACTTTTTTCAGTGCTTTTCTTGCCGCAAGATAAACCTGATGTAAAAACAAAGACATGATAACAAGGAGTATGCTGATGTGGTCAATTATCGTTGCGATTGTGGTGGGTTTTATTGCGGGTCTGGTTGCACGCGCGATTCATCCTGGTGATGACAAAGCTGGATTCATTGTTACGACCCTGCTGGGGATTGCCGGTTCACTGGTTGCGACCTTTGCCGGACGTATGCTGGGCTTGTATTCTCAAGATTCTGCCGCAGGTTTTATTGCCTCAGTGATCGGTGCCGTAGTCATCCTGTTTATCTATAATATGGTGACTAAACGTAAACGGATCTAAGCTCTGCTTGGAATAAGTTACTTTCATAAAAAAGAGCGCCTAGATAGGTGCTCTTTTTTTTATTTGCTGATCATGGTCAGAATTTTACAGGCCGAATTCTTTGAAGCCTTGTTCAATCTGTTCTGCTGGCTGAGCGCCCATGACCTTAAAACCATTCGAGAAAATAATTGCTGGTGTGCCATTTACACCGAGTGATTGTGCCAGCTGTTTATTACGTTCAATTGGATTGCTACAGCTCTTTTTCGATTTAGGCTGTATGCCTTGACCAATCAGGTCTTCCCAGGCTTGGGCCGGATTTTTTTCACAATAAACTTGTTTAGATGGCGCAATTGACTGCTGTTTTAAAGGCAGAATAAAAGTATAAATGGTGACGTCTTTAAGTTTTTTCAGCTCTACTTCAAGCTGTTTACAATACGGGCAATTTGGGTCAGAAAAGATGGCAAGCTGACGTTTTCCTGTCCCTCTGACTGATTTAATCGCATCCTGTAGCGGTAACTTTTTCCAGTCGACACTGTTTTGTTTCAGTAATAAATCCTGAGTCAGATTATGCTGATCCTGGATCCGGAACATTGAACCGGCTAGGAGATGCTGGGCATCTTCATTCAGATAGACAATCTGCCCCTGCATGGTACCGCTATAGATTCCTTTCATTTCGGTAGGCTGAATATTTTCAATTTTCAGGTTGGGACTGTTTTTTGCCAGATTGGCTTTAACCGTATCCACATTGGCAAAGCTAAGGCCAGGGAATAGGGTCAAAGCCAGCAGCATATTTCTTATTTGCATGAATGTCCTGCTCAGGTCCAAGTTAAATATGTTTCGATTCTAGTCTTTTTAAAAAGAAAATTCTGACTATTTTATGTAGCGTGATTTTCAAATCGAATTGATCAATCAACCATGTTTCACGTGGAACATTAACCCTTTAATACGGATTCACTTCCACCGAGATATGTACGATTTCTTCATGAATAGAGATCGCCTCACGGATCTGATCAGCACTCATGGGGATTCCTGTTTGAACGGCAACAAAACAGGAAAATTTACCTTTACCGACTCTCGATACATGCAGGTCAGTTAAGTGTAGATCATTTCCATATTCAGCAATGACTTCACGTATTTCGTCGACCACTGGGGCATCCATATCGGCATCCAGTAAAGTCTTGGCACTTTGCTTTAACAGGCCAATCGCCCAACGTGCAATCAGGACTGAGCCGACCAGTCCCAGTACTGCATCGAGAAAATCCCAGCCCATATATTTTCCGGCAATCAAAGCAATAATCGCCAGAACAGAAGTCACGGCATCAGCAACCACATGCAGAAAGGCCGCTTTATGGTTCAAGTCATGATGACCATGATTATTATCATGCTCGTGATGGGAATGTCCGTGATGATGATCATGGTGATGGTGCCCATCATCATGCAGCAACCAGGCACAGGCCAGGTTAATCAGTAGTCCTAAAATTGCGATTGGAATGGCTTCGTTATAATGAATCTGAACTGGCGAAAATAGACGTTCTACCGAATGGATCTCCATAAAACCGGCTACTACGAGCAATAAAATCGCACTGCTATAACTGGCCAGAATTTCAATCCGCCAGGTGCCCATATTAAAGCGGGGATCATTCGCATAATGGCGGGCCGCTTTATAGGCAAAGTAAGCCAGTCCCAAGGCCAACACATGCGAGCCCATATGCCAGCCATCAGCAAGTAAAGCCATTGACTGGAAGATCCATCCCCCCTAATACTTCCAGCACCATCATGACGGCGGTCAGAATCGTGGCAAACAGAATCTTTTTCTGTGCGAGTGGATTACCTTCATCAAATTGATGACTGTGCGAATCGGCGTTATGTTTTTGCATAAAAGGGAACTATTATTAATACTCCCCCCTAGTATATTTATTTTTGGAGATTTGTGGTGAGTCATGTACATGATGATAAAAAAATATTAAACCGGGTACGGCGCTTGCAAGGCCAGATGAACGCCGTAGAGCAGTCTCTCCTGAATCCTGAAGCGGGTTGTATTCAGGTCTTGCAACAGGTTGCAGCCATTAAAGGTGCTATAAACGGCTTAATGAATGAATTGATCGAGACCCATTTAAGAGAGCATGTCATTGGAGAAGCTGCGGTCAATGAAGAAGAACTGGCTGAGTTTTTAAAATTATTAAAGCGTTATGGCTGATTGTTTAGCTCAATATTTTTGTTTTGTTTACAGCAAGATAATTGACCGATTTTTTATCTAACCGATACACTGCCATCCATTCTCTTCTTTCTTCCACATCATTCTTTTTAAAGTGTGGTGAAACTTTTACGGCAGCTACATGACAGAAAATATCTCATGGCGACCTTTCGCCATGGTCAGTCTTGCATTGATTATGGGTACCATCGGCACAGCACTGGCAAGTCCGCTTTACCCCATTTATCAACAGATCTGGCATTTATCCTCAAGCCAGATTACCTATATTTTTGTCGCCTATATGTTTGGCTGTCTCGGTACCTTGTTATTCCTGGGACGTACCAGCAACACGATTGGTTTCTTAAGAACCCTGCAAATTGGCCTGGTATTTATTAGCATTGGCTTGGTCATTTCAGTCTTTGCCGAGAATGCGCTGATTTTATCGGTGGGTCGTTTTATTATTGGCATTGCTTCAGGCCTGATGACCACTTCAGCAATGCTGGGCATGATGCAAACCATTCCAGAGTCTCATAAGCAGCTTGCACCACAACTGGTGTCGATTCTGACGGCCATAGGCTTTGGTTTGGGGCCGTTTGTGGGTGGAGTGATTGCGCAGTTTTCTCAAGCTCCATTAATTACTCCATACCTTCCAATTATTCTTGGGGCAGTGCTGTGTTTTGTCGGATTATTCTGGCTAAAAACACCTGCTTTTGAACGCCAACCTTTTAGTATTGCACCGAAATTACTGCGTCCTGAACCTCAGTATCATGCTGTGTTCATGATTGTGGGATTAACTGCATTTAATGCCTTTGCTGCTTTCAGTTTATTTGCTTCACTGTCACCGTCTTTTGTGCAGGATATCTTGCCCTGGCATGGTCCTTTGGTCAGTGGTACCGCCATTACCTGCATTTTGCTGATTTCTGCTGTGGTGCAGTTCTTTGCTAAAGCTGTTCCTGCAAAAAAATGTCTGAATATTGGCCTGATGATTATGCTGGTGAGCTTGGTTAGTCTTGCTCTTTGTATGATCCTTAAAGCAAGTATCTTGTTCTTTGCCAGTGATATCCTATTCGGGATTGGACATGGTTTTGCCTTAATGGGCGCATTCGGTGTGATTCATGCGATCACAACCTTGCAAAACCGTGCAGCCGTGATGTCGACTTACCTGTTTATTGGCTATTTGGGCACGATTGTGCCGATTATCGCGGTGGGGTATCTGGCTGATCACTTCGGCTTAGGATTTGCCGTGATCAGCTTCTGTGTAGTGATCAGTGCACTCTGTCTAATCTTGTGGTTATGGCATCAAAAACTACAGATAAAAGCCTAATAAAAAAGCCCTCAAATGAGGGCTTTTTTATTTTTTAAATATTATTTACCAATACAGAATGATCCAAAGATCTTGCCCAGCAAATCATCCGCACTAAAGTCACCGGTAATCTCGCCTAGCGCATTCTGTGCCAGACGTAAAGACTCTGCGACCAGTTCACCTGCATTATAAACAACAAGTTGCTCACGAGCTTCAGCCAAATACATTTGAGTGCGCTTCATTGCGTCTAAATGACGGGTACGGGCAATAAAGGTATCTTCTTCTGGCTGGAAGCCTGCATGCGCTGTAATCGCATCTATGAGCGATTGAACGCCAGTTTCCTGCTTGGCTGAGACAGTAATATGACGGAAGCCGTTAAAATCTCCCATGACAGCATCGGCACCGGTCAAATCCGCTTTGTTCCCGATCAGGACCAGACGTTTCGGCTCGAGATGTTCGGCAAAATATTCTTGAGCGAGTTGTAATGGGTCATCACCTTGGCTCAGGTCATAAACCAGCAACAGCAGATCGGCCTGTTCAATTTCTTTAATCGCGCGGCGAATACCTTCTTTTTCCACGATATCGCCGGTTTCACGCAGACCAGCAGTATCAGTCAGGGTAATCGGCAGGCCATTCAATGTGATCTTTTCATGCAATACATCACGGGTTGTTCCGGCAATATCGGTCACAATCGCACGTTCATTACCTGCTAGGGCATTGAGCAGGGACGATTTACCTGCATTCGGTTTTCCAGCAATCACCACCTGTAAGCCTTCACGCAGCAACTGACCCTGACGTGCAGATTGCTGAACCTGAGTAACGGCATTCGCCACGCCATCTAGTAGGTTTAAAATCTTGCCATCAGCCAGAAAGTCAATTTCTTCTTCCGGGAAATCGATCGCCGCTTCGACATGCAGGCGCAGGTGAATCAGCTGTTCTAATACCGTATTCACCTTGGTTGAGAATGCCCCTTGCAGCGAACGTACGGCAGACCGGGCAGCAGCTTGGGAGGTCGCATCAATCAGATCGGCAATGGCTTCAGCCTGCACCAGATCCAGCTTGCCATTTTCAAAGGCACGCATCGAGAATTCACCGGCTTTGGCTGCAGTAGCACCCAGTTCCAGCAAACGGCCTAGCAGCGCATTCTGAATCACCGGGCCACCATGACCTTGTAGTTCCACTACATCTTCACCAGTAAAGGAATTCGGATTCGGGAAGCAGATCACCAGACCTTCGTCCATCACTTCGCCGGCTGCATCATAGAACTGGCGGAATCCGGCAAAACGGGCTTTGGGCAAATCTTTTTGGCTCAAGGCCTGGGCAATTTCATAAGACTTGGGACCTGACAGGCGAATGACACCTACACCGCCACGTCCTGGGGGAGTTGCAATCGCAGCAATCGTAGTTCGGTCGAGCATAACATTCACCTAGAAAAACTTAAAAGTACAGCAAAAAAAAATCCGCTCAAGATTACCATCTTAAGCGGATTTATTCAGCTCATCAGTACAACTTAGTTGACTGGTGTTGCCTCATCGCGTTTAGCACGGTCTTTGGCAACCGACTTGTTGATCAGTGTTTGCTGCAAGATCGTGATCAAGTTGTTCACAATCCAGTACAACACCAGACCTGCCGGGAAGAACAGCAAGAATACTGTAAAGATCACTGGCATAATCTTGAACACTTTCGCCTGCATTGGATCAGTTGGCTGCGGATTCAGCATCTGCTGAATATACATGGTCGCACCCATGATCAATGGCAGGATGAACCAAGGATCCATTGAAGATAAATCTTGAATCCAGAACATCCATGGTGCATGACGCAGTTCTACAGATTCCATCAATACCCAGTACAGTGCCAGGAAGATTGGCATTTGCAGTAGCAGTGGTAAACAACCAGCAAGTGGATTCACCTGTTCACGTTTGTACAGTGCCATCATTTCCTGAGAGAAGCGCATACGGTCTTCACCGAACTCTTCTTTCATGCGTTGCATTTCAGGTGCAATCACACGCATTTTCGCCATAGAGCGGTAGCTCTTCGACGACAATGGCCACAGGATTAGTTTAACCAGTACAGTTAACAGAATGATCGCCCAGCCCCAGTTACCCACTAGACCGTGGAAGAATTCAAGACCAACAAACAGCAGTTTGGCAATTGGCCATAACCAGCCATAGTCCACCGTCTGGTTCAGACCAGTCGCCAGATCTTTCAGCTCTGATTGAACTTTTGGACCAGAGTAGAAGGTCGCATCGATTTCAGCTACGGTACCTGCAGGCACATTGAAAGTTGGAGAAGTAAAACCAATGATATTCATGTTATCAGTTGATTTACGTGATTCCAGCTTCGCGCTGTAAGCTTCACCACTGGCTTGAGTCAATTTCAGGTTACCTGGCACCCAAGCACTCACAAAGTAGTGCTGAACCATTGCAACCCAGCCACCTTTGGCTTCGGTATTCAGTTTTTCTTCAACAAAGTTGTCAAATTTTAACTTGTTGTAGTTTTCATCCGGTGTACCCCAAGCACCGCCCAGGAACGTTCCCAGGGTGAAGATACCCTGATCAGATTTACCTGGGTCTTCAGAGTTGTCACGTTTGATCTGACCGAACATCTGACCTTGCCAGGTCTGGCCGCTGCGGTTGACCACTTTGTGATTCACAACTACCGGATATTCACCTTCAGTAAAGTTGAAGGTTTTAATGACTTCTACACCATCAGCCGTTTTAAAGACCATAGGTACAGAAAGTACTTTGACAGTTTCGCCATCTTTATTTTTAGCGGCTTTGGCATCTGCCAGTGTATAAACCGTTTTTTCCAGCTCATAGGTTGGACGGCCATTACGGCTGCTGTCCGGTCCATTCAGACCGATCAGGCCCGACTGAGCGACATACGTCCGTTTCGCATCGCTTTCCAGCATGACGAATGGTTCATCGCTGTCTTTATTCTTGTCATGATTGAGTAATTCAACACGAACAATATCACCACCTTTAGGATTGATCCAAAGATGATAAAGGTCAGTTTGTACTGAAATAAGCTGCTGACTTACAGGTGCGGTGGCATCCGTTGCTTGCTGCGCTGGCATATTTGCTTGTGGCAGATCAGAGGCGGTCGTCGCCGTCTGAGCATTTGGCAAATCTGCAGATACTTCATGTGAAACAACCGCAGCTTCTTGCTGTGGTTTGGTTTCAGCATTGCCATAATCTTTTTGCCACGCCAAAATGAGCAAATATGCGACAACAAACATGGCTCCGAGAATTGCAATCCTGGCCCATTGTTGCATATGTATTACCCCAAGTGGTTAGAGTGATTTTGGTTCAATAAACGATCACGAAAGGGTACAGCAACGTGAAGCGTTTGAGAATCTATTTGCTGAAATGAAATAAAACGAATCGCTTTCGGGGGAACCGGATCATATCCAGAGCCACCCCACGGATGACAACGGCAAATACGCTTAGTAGCCAGCCACACACCACTTACAGCTCCATGTGTATGGACTGCTTCCAAGGAATATTGAGAACATGTTGGAATATAACGACAGCGTGGTCCCAATAAAGGACTAATCGCAATCTGATAGAAACGTATTAACCAATGCAGTAAACGTACCATTGGCCATCTCTACTTTTGTGGGGAGGATGATGCTATTTTGGAATGCTTTTTGGCAAGACGGTTGAGTTTCTGCCAGGCAAATTGTAATTGCTGATGCAACTCTGCGTTCGGTACCGCTTCTATACCTACTTTAGGCATAACCACAATATCCAAATCATCTAGTTGCTGTTGATGCAGGCGAAAACTTTCGCGAGCAAGTCGTTTTACTCGATTTCGTTCGTGCGCACGGCGCACTTTTTTCTTAGCAACAACTAAACCCAAACGGCTGTTTGGTAGTTCGGAATGTTTTGCAAGAAAAAGGAAATGGGGTTGATGCACTTTAAAAAGCGCACCATCAAAGACTCCTTTATAATCTGCAGCACAGCGTAAACGAAGCTCTGTACCAAAACTATAAAGTGTAGTCATAACACCCAAAATCGGCAAAGCCTAACTGATTAAACAGTTAAGCTGTGACGACCTTTTGCACGACGGCGAGCTAGAACTTGACGACCAGCTTTAGTAGCCATACGAGCACGGAAACCATGAACGCGTTTACGCTTTAATTCAGATGGTTGGAATGTACGTTTCATATTGAAACTCCAAAAATGATCTTTCTATAAAGGTCCGCGATTTTAGTGCTCATTGCTTGAGCTGTCAATGCAAAAGCCATTTTCTTTTCAAATAAGACTGAAATTAAAATTGTAAATAGGGATTAAAGAAATTGTATTCAAATACTTATATATAAGTTAACCACAATATAACCATTTGTTTTAAAATTAAATATAAGTTATTAACACTTATATCAACATAGTTATCCACAACTTATGTGAAATCTAAATTTAACTCCTGAGTTTTGAATTTAAATTTAAACTTTTCTCAGTTATCCACAAAAGAACCGAATCTTATAAATAAATTCAAATTTATAAATTTAAATTTATTACTATTAGGGTGGACTTTTTCTGTGGAAAAGCTAATTTTTCATTGAATAAACAAAAACTTATTTTGTGGATAAAACTGTTTTTATTAATTTTATACTTTGTGGATAACTTTGTGCTATATTTTATCCACAGCTTGCGGATAAACTTATCCACACCAGCTTTTTAAATTTAAATTTATCCACCATGACTGCTTTTTGCGCAAAATCTGTGGAAATTGCCATGACAGATGTGGATAACTTGGTTAGAATGGCGACCCGCTTTGGTCGCGGTCAGCCTTTTTGATTAACAATGGAATGAATAGGGGATTCAC
>NZ_JBZUIZ010000002.1:0-18293 GCF_058599385.1 Acinetobacter sp. CAU_H_60
TAGGGTTCTCGCGCTGATATGCAAACGTGCAGCAAACTCTGCCTGGGTTAAGCCAGTTTTCTCACGTACTTCTTTAATATCTGGCAATTCAAGCGCTGTGACTCGGCTTGCTTTTATTTCATTGCGTTTGATGGCACCAGCTTCTTTGATTGAAGCAACCAGGTCATCAAATAAGTTGTTATCCATGAAATTGCTCCTTCACTAATTGACGCAGGATCGAGGTTTCTTTATCTGTCAGATTATCTTTCACAGACTTTGGATAAGCCACCAGGAAAAAGATCTGATCATCTTCTGTGACCCAATAATAGATCACACGGATACCGCCACTTTTGCCTTTATTGCCCTGAGCACAACGTACTTTACGAATGCCACCGCCATTCTTGATTAAGTCGCCCTTATCAGGCTGTACCAAGAGATCTTGCTGAAGCTGACGATACTCTTCATCACTCACAAGCTCTTTGATTTGCTTGGTAAAAATACTGGTTTCAATGAATAACATAGGTTGAAGTACGTCAATGGCGTATAAGAATTTTAGCAGTTTTTGCATAAAAAAACGAGAGCTTTGAGCTCTCGTTTCGCACAATCAATATCGTATTAGTTTTAACAATAGTATTTATAAAATTTTAAAAATTTTTCCACTTAAAGTACTTTGGAAAAACATTTCGAAACTAGGTCGAATATCTTCTCCCTCAACAGTGATATGTTTTATATTCGAGTGAGATTGCGTATCGGCAAACTGATGATCTACTGTTGCTTGGATAGCGTGTTTAACCCCAAACTGGTCTTTTACGCTGAGAGTCTGTTTAAACATATATATCCCCTTAATAAAATTATAGTGGTAGAAATCTACCCAAATTCTTAATGCTTGTTGATGTTGGCTCTAAGCAACTTTATGACTTAATTTAAATAGCTGATTTAAAGAAGTGTAAAATGTACGGCCATCCAAATTTAAATCAACCTCGATTCCAGATGAAAGAAGGACTCTTTTACCTACTTCGATTTTTTTTGAACCTTGACGTGTATTTTGCATTTTATGAAGGGGAATTAATGAAACAATAATTTCAGTACCATTTTTAGATTTTGCAATTAAATCATTTAATTTTAACAACTTACATCCTATTTTTTAGAAATTTTTCAATTTGTAAAACAAATTTTAAAGTATAAAAAAAGCACTCATGAGTGCTTTTTATTACTGTCTATTATTACTTAGATAGCAACAATATTTACAGCATTCGGTCCTTTTTGACCTTGAGCTACACTGAATTCAACTTGCTGGCCTTCCATTAAGGTTTTGAAACCTGAACTTGCGATTTCGCTGAAATGAGCAAAAACGTCTGGACCTGATTCTTGTTGAATAAAACCAAAACCTTTAGTTTCGTTAAACCACTTAACAGTACCTTTAACAATATTTGAGTTTGACATAATATATCCTACTAATTTTTAATAATTTTTAGTCATTTTATTGACCGATTATAACTTGGAAAATAATAAAGAATGAAACTTAAAATCTAAAAAACGAAGGATTATGACTAAAACTGCGATACTTAAGGAAGATTTACCGAAACAAGACTTTTTTTCTAGTTGAGTTAAATATACAGTAAAAATAAAAATAATCAAGTTTTCTTATATATATATTTATCAAACTTATAAAAAGAGATAAAATCATAATAAAATCAAAATTTTATTGTAAATGTAACAATCTAAGGCTAACATGTCAGTCTATTAAGATTGATAAGTAATGAATGCGATTATATAGTTCTGTAATAACAATATTGATGTTTTTAATTTCGGGAATGATGATTTTTTCCCAGACACAAATCATATATCAACCACCAAATTTTACCGTTTTAAATATCTCTAGTTAGAAATATTTTATAAAAAACCGCCTAATAGGCGGTTTTTTTAATTTTTGAAGAAATAATGAATCTCTCTATTTAACATAAAATCTCTTATTCGCAATTATAAAAACAGGAATTTTCCACCAATTCACCATCCATTTAACATAATGGTTGTTATACGAAATTCTGTTATAAGCCCCATACATTCAAGTTTATTTCTTGCATGAATGTATCCTATAGGATACATTAATCTTATGTACTCAATATATACCACTGAAGTCTTTGATGACTGGTTTACTAAGTTAAAAGACCAGCAGGCAAAAAGACGTATACAAGTCCGAATTGATCGGGTTGAAGATGGAAACTTTGGAGATACTGAACCAGTCGGTGAAGGTGTCTCTGAATTACGTTTCTTCTTTGGACCTGGCTACAGGATCTATTACTGTAAGCAAGGGCAAAGGGTCGTTATTCTTTTAGCAGGCGGAGACAAGTCTACGCAAAGTAAAGATATAAAACTTGCCCTACAACTAGCACAAGATTTAGAGGAGGAGCTGTAAATGGCTATCAAACTTCGTAAATGGGACAGTGCTGAACATCTTAAAACAGAAGAAGATATGCAAGCTTACCTACAAGCCTGTATAGATGAATCTAATGGTGATGCGGCATTCATTGCAAAAGCTTTAGGTAATATTGCTAAAGCTAAAGGAATGGCTCAATTATCAAGAGACACAGGTTTAGGCCGAGAAAGTCTTTATAAAGCACTTTCTGGCGATGTAAATCCAAGCTTTGATACTGTTATTAAAGTGGTAAAAGCGCTGAATTTACGCTTAGCAATTTAAAAAAAACTAGTAAAAAAGGGAGCTTAAAGCTCCCTTTTTTAACTTCATATAACGTGTATTATGTTAATTTTAGAAAATCTTAATCTTTAACTAACATAATCTTCAGTTGATATCACTTGAGCATATGCAAATTCAAAAGCGGCCATTAATGTTGCATGGACATGACCAGCAGGTACTTTAACGCCATTAAATTCCAAGTCTAGTGTTGCACAAGCATCATGAATAACTTTTACCTTATAACCAAAATCAGAAGCAGCACGAACAGCAGCATCAACACACATATGGCTCATAGCACCAATCACGACTAACTCAGTCACTTGATTGCTATCTAAAATTTCTTTGAGATTCGTATTTAAGAACGCATTGATGTGATTTTTAATGATCACAGATTCATCTTCTTGCGGCTTAACTGTGTCCTGAAATTCAATACCATTTGAGCTAGGTTCAAATATAGGAGATTCAGCATCAGCAATATGTTGGACATGAATCACTTGAGTACCCTGTTTACGGGCCTTCGCAATTACTTTCACTGCATTAGCAGCAGCTTGTTCAATATTTACCAATGGTAATTTACCTGTAGGTAGATATTCATTTTGTAAGTCGATAACTAATAAAGCTGATTTTGACATATCTATTCCTTTACTTAACTAATATTTGTTTTGTTCTGCTTAGGATTTTAAAGAAGTGGAAGTATTCCACTTCTTTAAGTTTCTTTAGAAAGAAAGCGTTTCACCATCAATAGGAATTAAAACCTTATCTTGAATCCTGAATAGCCACCGATTTTGTAGACACCTTTTAGTTAGATAAAAAAGCAATTTTTTTGATCTTTAAAGAATGAGGATATAAGCTGTTTAAAACTTAATTCTAATTGGTTAATAGGTGAAAAATGAAATTAGCAGAAGCTCTCTTACTTCGAAGTGATCAACAAAAAAAAATTATTTCACTAAAACAACGTATCAATGCAAATGTATTGGTACAAGATGGTGATCAACCATCTGAAGATCCAAATGAACTACTAAAACAAGTATTTTCTTTAATTCAAGAATTTCAAAAATTAAGTTATGCAATTCATGAAACTAATGCTTTAACAAAATTAAATGATGGCCGTTCTCTACTTGCTTTATTGACTTTGCGTGATGAATTTGTAGAACAGCACAAAACCCTAACTGCAGCAATAAGTAATACATCTCGTGAATCTGATCGTTATAGTACGCGGGAAATAAAGTGGCATAAAGTTATTCCAGTTTCATCATTACAAAAACAAGCTGATGATATTAGTCTTAAATTACGTGATTTAAACGTGTTAATTCAGTCGAATAATTGGAAAATTGATTTGATTGAAGCCTAATAGTCCTTTAGATATAATCAAGTTGAACATACTGGGCGAGTACAAGATCCCTTACTTCCACAACATAGGATTGTAAATAAAGTGTAGTGGCTTGCAAAGCAAGTGGATAAGCTTAAAATTTTAAGTACAAATCAATCCATCACTTGGCATAACTCAAATCTTTGTGCAAACAAAGTTACACGTTACTTATAACTACCATGTACTGACAGTATGTTCACCTCAATTACTAAAAATAAAGAAATGAGCAAGCATCAGCTCAACTACATTTCTATTTTTAATTCAGTTCAGCTTTGTTGTATAAAGAGCTGAAAGATAGACTTTGAAAATTATAAAAATCGGAAATTTATGATATAAAAAATGTGCTCGACGATGTCGAAAAGCCGACTTGTTTCCAAGTCGGCTTTTTTAAGCAACTTTGTAATATTCTCTCAATGATAATAGTTTAAAAAGTAGGTATTTATTGATTTTTACTATTTTATCAAAGACTCTATTTCGAAAACTATCCCTCAATTTTTGTGGGTTAAAGCTTACAAAGATATCGGATTTTTTGGGTTATTTGGAATAGGACTAAGTTGCCTAGAAGATTGGTATATATCACAATTTTATGATTTATATAAAATAAGCAAAAAGAATTTCACTATAAGGAAATCATGAGAAAAAAGATCACCTATCTAGCTGGGGCTATGACCATAGTTTTACTAATAGCGGTGATTAAACATGAAAATGAAGTAAAGGGGGATGAACAATTTAGATATTTAGATTCCATAGCATCTAAGCAACCTTAGTAAAATTGCACTTATATTTAGAAATACTAGATCCTATAAAAACCATTATTTAACATAAAATCTCTTATGCGAAGCCTAGGTATATAGTCAAAGCACTGTAGACGAACAACTTGTTCGTTTGAACAAAATCCTACAGACGAATAAGTGCTTAATACTTTAAATATTTAATCTTTCTTAGTATTCCCTTAACTTTTACATCTACCTCAGACAATACCTCATTCTTACTCTGAGGTTTGTCCATTGCTCGGTTTAAATCCATCAGCTTTTTAATTAGCTCTGAACGTACCCATTTTTCCAGCTCGTCCTCAGCATTGATATCCTTAACATCAACTTGCTCCACTACAGCATTTTCTAAGGTCCTTGAAAAATCCTCGACCCTGTGAAGTAGCTCATCAAAACTCTTGATTTCAAAATTTATCCGAGTACTGTAAAAAGCTTCTTTCTTCAATTGATCTAAGTGAAAAGCCTCTTGAATAGGGAAAGTCCTCTTCCCTTGATTAGCCTTAGCATGATTTTTTTTGCGACTTTTTAAAGATTGCCTGTTATAACGTTTTTCGAGTGCCAGACAAATTTCCCCTAAGTCTGCCAAAGTTCCCCGAAATCCCGGTATTGTCCGGATTGCCCCGGCACCTTCTTGAATCGCTTGCCGTAATTCAGCATCATTGAGCCAGGTGGTTAATTGAGATTTTGTTGGGCTGGCTTTGTTAGTAGCTTCGTAAGCCTTTCGTTTGGCTATTTTCTTTTGAGCTAATTTTTTCTGAACCCCTTTGATACATACATTCTGAATGTAATTTTTATATTGAGATGTCATATGCCAAGTCCATGCAGCTGACTTAATTTCCCTTACTGGATCTCCATTTTTTTGCTTCAATTCCTCCATTTTTTTTATCTCAGATAACCTTTTAGGCGAACGGTCAGAAAGGCGTAAAACGACTTTAGGCATGCCATTTTTGGCATAAAACATGATTCGCTCATCACGGTGATGTAAACAGTAGAAATGATCTCGAGCTGAGGTGCCATCGAGTTCCTTAAAGCTACTTCTGATTATTTTTCGTTGAAAATCCATGACGACTGAGAAGCGTTCTGCAGGACTCATTCTTTTTAACTGAGCTTCAGTTAATTCAAGCTTGTCTAGAAGATCAGACAGTACCGATTGTTTCTCACGGATTTTTTTTGGAAGAGTGATCAAAATAAAGATATAACACTCTTTTTTACTGTAAAGCTGCTGGTTGAGTTGAACAACCATATGCCCACTACATAACCCTTTTTCATCATGCAACTTGCCTCTCTGCGAACCATTTAAATCCACAGAAAACTTATGCCTAAGTTTGGCAATAATGTCCGGAGCCTTGCTCAAATCAATGATTATTTTTTTATAGTAGCTGGCTTTCCCCAAGTAAACGACACGATGTAAAGCTGACATGGTTAAAGCGTCAGAAGTCGTGAAAAAGTACATAAAAACTTATCCTTTTGTTATAAAAAAGATAAGGCGTAGTAGCTATTCCATAGTACAACATAGACAAAATATATCAACTCTTCCAGACGTCAATTTTTTTACTTTTTCATTTAATATACAAATACTTATAAAAATTTATTTTACAATAACTTAGTAAAACCCGAAGGGTTTTTAGCCCCCTGAAAGGGGGCTTGGGGGGACAATTTTTTGTAGTTAAGTTGCTCCTTGAGATTAACGGAAAAACATTGTCCCCCCCCATTTCAGCAGTGGATTTCGAATGGTATAAAACCATTACTACGATATTTTCCCTGACAGGAAAATGAAATTTGCAGACTTGCAAAGATGGTGTAGGTCAGACCCAATAACTAGGGACTGACCATCCTTAGTTTTGATTTACAGAACAAGCTAAGGACTGACCATCCTTGCTTATCAATGGAATTGGAATTGCTATCCAGTTCACTTCGTGGCGTAAAGCTCTATGCAGGGGAAATCCTTGCTGGTAGGGCTATGCAGGAGGCTTGTTGGTGTCAGCATGAGTATCCTTCAGGAAATTCATGTGTCAGCCAGCTTTCTATCCGATCCAACATAAATTGGCGATGCCAATTTATTCCACCTACCCATACATTTTCGCTCGGTAGGCGGTTATTGGGCGACACTGAAAAACTGTTGATGACACTGAGTCCGAAGACCTGATTCATCAGCAGCCGTTTTAAAGTAGCTGAGTACATTGGCAGGATGCCGGTACGTTAACAAGCCAAATTGATGTAACCCATTTTTTGGGAATGAGGTCTAGTAAGCCTTCATCTGTTTGCCCGCTCGGGGAGATCACAGATTGAAACTGCCAAGCAGGGGATTCTGTGGAGTTGGAAACATTTTCATTAGATGTTTTCCATTCGTGGGTTGTGGTAACACAGCCTTCGTCGAATAGCTCAACCGATTAGCGCCTATAGAGAGGTGCGTGGGATGGTTATGAAAAGGTGTAAAAACCTGATTGGTCTGGTCACCAAATCTAATCTTTTTAAGTGTGTTTTCGGAGCGACGACATATCGAAGGCAGGATGCCAAAACAATGAAGATTAGAGTCGAGTGAAAGGTCTAGTAACCCCATAATATTTTGATGTTATGCGAACTTTAAAACTAAAGTGGGAAACTCGGGAGTAGTTGTTTTTTGGTAGCTTTTAAAACAGATCCATCATCATCGAAAGATGTTATGGCTACTAGGGTAATAAAATTTCTAAAAGCTCTCATTTGGCTGATAGAAACGAAAAAACCTGAACCCGATGGGAGATCGTGAGAGTAGGCGTATTTCCAAGAAATACATTAACCATTCAAGTCTGTATAAAAACAGGCGAGCATGGGGACGAAAACACGAACGTATGCGAGTTTGATAATGTTCTGTAAATTGGAATTGTTTGAGTTGCGCAAGTGGCGTAAGTCATTTCTGAGTTTGGTCACTCAGGAACAGAGGTGGGAACTTCAAACATTCCAAAAAGGTCACTAGCAGTTTGATTGTTTACTTGAAAACAATCTGATTCAGGAGTCTGTCCTGGAACGCTGGAATCGTCTCTTCCCGTAGTCTTTGTAACGTAACAGCAAAGGCAGTTTATGGATCTACTGGAATAAAGGTTCATCTTATTTTTACAAAATTTAGTGTGGAAATTTTCAATAGCTCGGTCAAAGCTCTTTGAAAACCAAAAACTCAAATGAAGTAAAAACCAGTTTTTTTGATCTGGTAAAAGTCAAAATAGGTGCTAATCCGATAAGTAGACGCCCTCCTCAGCGCAAGAGGATATGTCAATGAATATTTAATTGAGACCTCTTGGGTATCTCAGGTATATCGAAAGACTAACTTCAAAAAATTTTTGAATCTTTTGGGTTTCCCAAATAGATTTTATAACTTTCTGGGGCTGATACATTGTGTCAGTCCCATACCTTGTTTATTAAAAAAATGAAGACAGTTTATTTTTATTTGTTCTGATTAAACACACCCCTTCTATTTTGCTCTCATTTGCGTTTTAAGCTTGATTCTCAAAGAAAGGTACAGAACGAGTGTCTACGAGTGAAATAATCAAAATTCGCGCTTAGACTCGCTGAAAACAGCTTTTTAAGTTAGTTAGCCTAAGAAAGCATAAATCATATGTAAAAATTTGAGCCTAGACCGAGCGAAGCGAGTAAAAAAAGCTTTATGAGCGAAGCGAATTCCGAGTTGTTTTGCTTTTTATGAGTTATAAAAATATTAACCTAAAAATTGCCCCCTAGAATCGAGCGAAAGCGAGATTCAATAGAGTTTGAGCGAAGCGAAAACCAAGGGCAATTTTTAATAGCTAGAGTTTTTATTAAATTTTAATGCTTTTAAATGTTTTTAGGATTCCTGAAAACATTTAATACAAAAGGTTTCAGGCTTTATATAGCAACGTTTTCCGATCTTTACAGCAACGTTTTCCGATCTTTACAGCAACATTTTCCGATCTTTACAGCAACATTTTCCGATCTTTTGACAACATTGATAATTTATGTTGTTATATATTCAGTAAATATTTATCTATTTTTATATGAAAAACAAAATCGTTGTAAAAGACAACGCTCTAATTAATGCCAGTTACACTCTCGATGTAACGGAACAACGCCTTATCTTATTAGCGATTGCTGAAGCTCGTGAATCACAAACAGGTATTACTACAGATAATGAGCTAATCGTACATGCATCTAGCTATATCAATACATTTGAAGTGGAAAGGCATACAGCTTATGAAAGCTTAAAAGAAGCTTGTCTTTCTCTTTTTGGCCGTCAATTTAGTTATCAATTTGCTAATGAACATGGGAATTTAGAAAAAGCTCACTCTCGTTGGGTAAGCAAAATCAGTTATGTAGAAAATGAAGCTGTTGTTAAATTAATTTTTGCTCCAGATATTATTCCTTTAATAACTCGTTTAGAAGAATGCTTTACAAGCTATGACTTAAAACAAATTGCAAAATTAACCAGTCGTTATGCTATTCGTCTCTACGAATTACTTATTTCATGGCGTAGTGTGGGTAAAACAAAAATTTATGGGATACAAGAATTTCGTTCATTACTGGGAATAGAGGAAAATGAATATGCTCGTACAGAAGCTTTTAAAAGACGTGTTTTAGAAGTAGCTATTTCACAAATCACAGAATTTACAGATATTAATGTAAAATATGAACAGCATAAAAAAGGCAAGTCTATCACTGGATTTAGTTTTTCTTTCAAGCAAAAGAAAGAAAAGAGTCTTCCTAAACTAACTGAAAAACAAGTTCAATATTTCTCAAATCTATTAGCCCACGATCCATCGTTTGCTTCCAGGAATAGTAAAATGGGTGAAAGCTACTCTGATTTTCAAAAAAGGATAGCAGATGAATTCTTACTTCCTCAAAATATTCAATTGCATCTCGAAGACCTAAAAAGACTTGGTTTAAAAATATAGATATTACAATTAGTTATGAAAAAATATATCATATTATAGCAACATCTTCCGATCGCCCATAAATAACTTACGTAAGTTACTTAACTTATTCTTTCCTATTTCAATAATCCTCAATAAATTGGTCGTTTTTAATAAATTTTTTTTTAAATCATCCTGAAATTTATTTTTTTTAATAAAAAAAGAGCTATTTTTTTCATTTTTTAAATTATGGTAGTTGAATATATACCACATTATAGCAACACTTTCCGATCATTTAAGTAGTTGTATTTATTATAAAAAAAACAGAAATTTGAGTATTATAATACTCAAATTTCTACCCAAAAAAAATTTATTGATCTTAAATAAAACAGTATTATATATTTAGAGTAAATAAGTTACGTAAGTTAAATAACAATGATTATTTTAGTTGGTGGTGAAAAAGGTGGCTCAGGAAAAAGCTGTCTTGCACAAAATTTAGCAGTTTATCTTCAACAAAAAGATCGTGACATCTTACTTTTAGATGCAGACCCTCAAGGCACGACAACAGATTGGATTAAGGAACGAGATGCTAACTCTGATCTTAAAAATATTCCTTCAGTTCAAGCAGCTGGCAACATTCGGCAGGTTTTAGATGATCTATCTAAAAGATACCAAGATATTATTATTGATGCTGGTGGGCAAGATTCAGAAGCCCTACGCTCAGCAATGACTATTGCTACGCATATGCTGTTGCCATTTCGACCAAAACGTCGTGATTTAAAAACTTTAGTTCATGTTGAACAGCTTATTAAATTAGCCAAGGCAGTAAATCCTTCTTTAATTACCAGAGCAGTAATTACTCAATGCCCTACTCTACCTAGCCAAGTACAACGTATTTTAGACGCGAAAGAAGCATGTGAATCTTTCGGATTGATTCCTCTTAATCAAATTACAACTAATCGTAATGTATATGATGATGCCGATGAAAATGGCTTGTCTGTATTTGAAGTCGATTCAGACAAGAAAGCCGTTATCGAAATTGAGAAATTAGCATTAGAATTTTTAGGAGAGTTGTAATGGCACTGAAAGGTTTAACAAAATCAGCTCAGGAAACAAAAATCACTGAACAGAAAATTGATGAATTTATTAGCGGCTCTTCCAAGCGTATTAAGAACTTAGAGGCTTCTCAACAAGTTTATCGTAGATTTACTTTTTCACTTACAGAAGAAGTCAGTAAAGAGATCGATAATCTACTAGTGGAGTGCAGAGTAGCTAAAGCTAATCGTTCTATCATTATCAAGGCTGCTCTGCATCAACTGCAAAAGCTTTCAGCAGAAGAACTTCATCAAACTGTTCTTAATGAAGTTAAATAAGTTAAGTAACTTACGTAACTTATTTAACTTAAATAAAATTTTAAAAAAGTAATTCTTGTTCCTTTTGCCATTCATCAGGAACTTGTGCAACCTTTTCATTTCCCTTTGGAACATGCACAGGTTTACCTAATGGACGTAATTTTAAGGTTCCATCTTCTAACATTTTCACTCTTTCTTTAGCTATATTTAGATACTTTTCAT
Organism: Acinetobacter sp. CAU_H_60; assembly: GCF_058599385.1. Classification (NCBI taxonomy): domain Bacteria; kingdom Pseudomonadati; phylum Pseudomonadota; class Gammaproteobacteria; order Moraxellales; family Moraxellaceae; genus Acinetobacter; species Acinetobacter sp. CAU_H_60. Next base: position 11,244 of record NZ_JBZUIZ010000002.1, read on the forward strand.
CTCTATCGATGAGCATAGCTTTTCTATTATGTTTAAGTGCTGCTATTGCACTAGAACCAACTCCTCCAAATGGATCTAATACAGTATCATTTTCATTTGTAAGTGCTAAGACAAGCCTTTCGACTAATTCTACGGGAAATTGACAAGGATGCTCTGTTTTTTCAATATGATTAGCTTTAACATTCGGCACATCTATGATGCCTAATTGCCATTCATCACTGATTATTTTCCAATAATCAGAAGGATTTTTTCCTAATGGATTTCCACTAGGCTGTCCTTTTTTGTCTCCTTTGTAATGGCGTTTTCCAGGATACTTAGACGGAATTCTGATATTGTCCAAATTAAAAATATAATCGTCTGTTTTAGTAAACCATAGTAACGTTTCATAACGGCCAGAAAGTCTAGTTCTTGCATGAAGCCCATGATCAAAATGCCAAACGATACGATTTCTCAACTTTAGCCCCAATTTTTTAATAATAGGGTAAAAAAACATATCTAACGGAAAAACTTCACCTTTTTCAATATAATTTCCTACTTGCCAAACCAAGCTTCCATTTGACTTAAGCGTTCGTACACATTGCTCTAAGATACTCTCCTGCCAATTTAAATAGTCATCAAACTCTTGTCTTTTTTCATATATTTTTCCAATATTGTAAGGAGGAGAAGATACAACTAGGCTAAAAGCCTCATCAGGAATCTCTTTAAGAGATTGAAGGGTATCCATTAAAGAAAATGTAATATCTGCATCTGCTGTATAACAGTCAGAGTACTTAAATTTTTTCAACATGATTAGGATAATAACGCTCTATATTGAAAATCATTTTACCGCTATATAGCTTAGCAAAAGTAATTTTATGAGATGATATTTAAAGAATTGCATGTAAAACACTCAAAAATATAAAAAATTATATTTTTCAAAAATTAAGTTGAAATTAATAATCTTAATTCATGTTCAAACTTATATTTTTAAAGTCTTCAGCAAAAGCTTCAAAAGGAATTGATACACTTTCCCACATTCCCATACCAGTATCATTAGCCGGGATATGCTCTTGTATTTTAATCGGTTCTAAAACCGCTAGGCGTGGGTTATTACTTTCTGAAATATCCCATAAATGAAAGATATAGTGAGGAATAAGTTGACTTTGATTCCATTCATTTCGAGTAATAAAACATCGGCCTGAAAGCCCTTGTGTTGATGTTTTTACTTCAATATATTGCTTTATATCAGTCCCTTTATGAATCACTGATAAAATATCGAATCCATCTGCATTATTTTCTATAGCTATCCACTCTGGAGAAATACCAGTTCTAATTTCTTCATAGGCTAAACTTAATCTTTCCCCTTCTCGACCAATATCGTTTAATTTAATTGCTTTTTCATAATAAGCTAAGGCTGCCAAGTTATCCCAAAATTTCACAACATCATTGCTATAACTTTTACATACATCAGCGTCAATCATTATCTGTTTGATTTCATCAGGCACAAATAATAGGACCTTCGATCTCCCCCCTAAAAGTAATTGAATCCAAGGCGGTCTGAACATTTGTATATATGAAAACAGAGCTTCTCTTAAACGAAGGGTATCATTATTTAAAGACAGAATTTTTAAACCAAATGACGATAATTCGATTAAACCTGTATTATTTTTAACTATCCATCCTAACCGCATCATTAGTGATATTAATTTTTCATTATCAAATCTTCTATATGAAGGTAACTCTGAAGAATTTTCCCAAAAAATGGGATGTCTATAAATAATCTCTAGAAGATAAAAACAACCGTATACCACACCAGAGGAAAAAAAATGATTTTGTTCCATAATAAAAGTCTTAGATATTTGATTGAAGTCCAATTCAATATTTTTGAACTACTTGCCCGTATATAGCTGATAGGTCATTTCAGATTTACCCTCTTAACTAATTTACGTACATTGCCTTCTTTTCATCTCTCAAATATCTAAATAATTCTTCCACATCCTCTTGAGTTAAACCTAATTCATATTCTTTATAGTCTTCAATTTCATGTGGATCCAATACGATAGGATCTGTATGTAATGAGGAATCATTTAAAACATTTGCCATAAGTTCTATTTTATAATTCAGCCTTTGATCAATAATTTGATCTACTGTCGATTCACATTCAACTATTTCGATCGTTGTCTCTTGATTTGGGGCTAACCCAAATCGATGTATACGATCTTCAGACTGAATATAATGTGCTGCATTAAAAGTACGATCTAAATAAATTGCATGGTGGCAAACATGATGTAAACTAATTCCTTCGCTTGCAGCAGCTGGATTAGCTACCATTACCATAATTCCATCTTCTTTGAACTTTTTAATTTTACCTTCTCTAGTTAACTCGTCATTTTCATCACCTGTTCCCACTTGACCATGTATATAAACAGAACCAATGTCAGAAAGTCGTTGAGCAATATATTCAACATTATGTACAGATGATGACCAGATAAGAACCTTTTTACCCTCACTAGCTAATTTTCTTGCTCTATCAAGAACATATTTGATTTTTGGCCCATCCCCCTCAGCAAGAACTGCTTCTAATAATTCTGGAGCAATGTTGTGAAGATTAGAATTATTAATGTCAGATGCTACAAGCATAGGATTTGAGACAAATCTCATTAAAGTCAGAACAGAACGTCCTAATGCCCGAAATGCTTTCTTATTACCAAATGTAAGAGCTTGCTCAGCAGAGCGTGCAACTTCTGATTTCATTAAGTTATAAAACTTTGTTTGCAACGGAGTCATTGGTAAAGGAACACGTATTCGTTTTACCGGTGGTAGTTTTAATTCCGCTTTAGTAGTACGAACATAGATAGGTTCTATTTTAGAAATAATATTATCTGATGATATTTCTATTCCTGGATATAAAAATGAAAATTGAGGGATTAAATCCTCTTTTGCTTGAGGCATGGGAGTCCCGGACATAATTAGTTTTCCAACAGCTAAATGAGATATTTCTAATACGGCTCTTGCTGTGATTTTAGTATGCCCACTCTTAATCCTATGGCTTTCATCAAGGAATACAAATGTTTCATTTTCCGAAAGAAATTCTCTAATTAAATCTAAAACCCTGGGTAACTGTTGGTAATTTATTAACAAAAATCTCGGCTTTTCACTTAATATTCTTTTTATATTATCGCTTCCACCTGTAAGACGTTTAAATTCCGGTTTTATTCCTGGCATACAACTATTTATTTCTTCCTCCCATGCTGCAAAAGCATTTTTAGGAGCAATCACTAACAATTTTTCATTTCTTTGAGCCTTATAGAAAAAAAATGATAATGCTTCTGTTGTTTTTCCAGCACCAGGAACGGAAAAGGTACCAGCAGCAGGTAAGGCAACCATCTTCGATACATTTCTTTTTTGCTCAGGAGATAATGTTCTGTTGAATCCTATACGTTTCAGAACATCCTCTAACTCCTTTTGTGTTACGTTAACAACAGTTCTATTTTCATATCTAGCTTCATTCTGGTTAGCTTGAATTAAAAATTCTCGGGACTTATTACACACTGAATATTTAAATTTATGGACTAGGTAAATACATTTAAATGAAGCGCTTATAGCCATAAAATTCCACCATGGAATTTCTATGAAATTAAGTCCTCGCTTAAGTACGATAGAATTATCTACTATTAGATCCTGAAGTGCAGACAACCACATCTTATCCAGATCATCTTTATCCCAGGATAATTTTGCCACCCCATTATGATATTTAATATTAAGCATTATGATCCCAATAAATCTCTAATCTTACGAATTCTATTTTCTAGCTCATCTAACTGTATATCTACTCCCTTCGTATTCGTATCAGAATTAATGCCTAATTTTATTGCATCCTCTAATAAAGAATTAGCTTTTTTACAGCTAAAAAGCAGATTATCAGCTGATTTTGCCTCTCTTTTTTTCAACTTTTGACTTTCTATAAAATCAACAATTACTTGTCGAGCCAGCTTTTTGTTTTCTGGTTTTGATATTTCTACCGATAAAACCAACTCATTAACTTCTTTTAATTTACTTATAGGCACTTGCCCAAATAAATCATCTTGCACAGCTTCTGAATCACTTACTGAGCTAGATACTTCAAAAGATTCTCCTAAATTTTGAACAATGGGATCAAAATTCTTAGCTAAATCATTGATTGCATCATGCAAACTATCTCTAGTTTCATCGGGGTTATCAATCAGTACAAATGCAGCTTCTTTGAATAATTGTTTACGTCCATCACTTCCTACTTTGTGGCGACAATTTACTATTGCTCTAAAAGCTAATTCACTTTTGGATACCTGAGACCATTGATTGTTTTTATTTCTCGATTCAAGCCATTCATTTGCGTACTTTCTCATATCTAAAAGTTCTTGAATCTCAGATTCTTTTTTAGAATAAAGTAAAGCTAAATCATTTATTGTATAACCTCTTTCATTACCATGGGATTTCATTTTAGAGAGCATCATATTAGCCTCTGCATCCCATGTATAATCAGCTTTAATATCTTTCTCAATTTGTAAAGCTGCTTCAATCTTATCCAGGTCTTCTTCCTCTAATGGAGGAAGAACAACTACATCAATATATTCAAAACCCATATATTTCAGTGGATCATTTATATATAAATGTCTCCATGTAGCTAACCTTCTATTTCCATTCAAAACAAATCCTTCATGATCTAACAATATGGGATCGATCTGATGATTTTTTGGATCTTCAAATTTTTTTCTTAAGTCCGATTTAAAACTTAATTCCAACAACAATTCATGTTGTGCAACTTGGGCTTCAAGATTTTCTCCATCAAGGAAAAAATTTTTATCTTTATCATGTAAAGCAATATATTCATCTTGTGCAGATGCTGTTCTACCATTTTCTAAACGATATTTAGGAACACTCTGATGAATACATAAAATAGGCAAATGTTCTAATTTGTTTTTAATTAGAAGTCTATGCGTTGGTTTCGATTCTTTTACAGACCATTCATTATGTGCTTTTGAAAAAGCTTGAATACGTTTGGCCTTAGATAAGCCAAAATCATCTGTTTCATAATTTGACATTCTATTTACTCTAGACAGTTAGTACATAAATCAAAGTTGGAACGTTATAAGCTTTTTTAAAAATCACTAACTCTTTTTCAAGACGCTTTGCATTTACCAAGTTACTACCTAATATTTTTGCTAATTCTTGAGAAGGAATAATAAGTATTGCTCCTTTAATAGCACCATTTAGATACATAGTCTGCAATTTTATTAAATCAGCATAAATACGTGACATATTGCCTGTTTGAACACAAAGACCTATGTCATTTTTAATGGAAGTTATTGTCATGGAGGAGTCTAAATTAATTTTTACCTCTCCAGTCCATCCTTGCATAATTAAATTACGAGTTAGGTCAGAGCGGATATCGCTTACTGCCCCCTTTCCCGGATTAACATTTACATCAGAGATTGAATTTTCTATATCGTCCAAATTGACGAACTTTTTTACTATTTCATAGCCAGAACAATGCTCAAATTGAAAAAATTTCATATGTGATTGATATCAATTACAAAAGAGTTATTAGGATAAATATAATCAATTTTAGATGAACTATACACCTCTACATTTTTCTGAAAGACACAACTTGTCGCGTTATTATCAAACATTTGTTTTTAATTAAAAAATTAAATTAATTTATCATCATGATTAATCGATTTTTCATTTTTTATGGAATAATTTTAGTGAAATAGTGACTGCTAAAAAAATCGGATGAGGTTTATTAAAACTGAACAAAACCGTGGAACATTGCTTATTTATTGACCGTGGAACATGAAAAATTGCTAAAACAGCCTAAGAGAGCGTGCTTAGGCTGTTTTATCAGACATAAGACATTGTTTTAAAAGTAAAAAATTTTGGCATTTCGTATAAGGTGTATTATGTTAATTTTAGATTTACTAAAACTATTTTTTGAGAACTAGGCTGTTATGGGAACTGTAAAGCTCAAATCTTCTGATGAAGTTTTTCAATTAAAAATTAGTCTGCTAGGTAGTGATCCTGAAATCTGGAGAACTATTCAAATTTCATCGGCAGCTACTTTATCTAGGCTCCATAAGGCAATTCAATCTGCTTTTGATTGGGAAGATAGCCATTTACATGAATTCACGACTATTAAGCATGAAAAGATCAATAAAAGACAAAAATTGAAAGAAGTTCTACGTGTAGGTAAAAAAATTATATATACATATGATTTTGGCGATTGTTGGGAACATTTGATTACTGTAGAAAGCAGACAATCTCCTGATTTAAATAAAAAATATCCATGTTGTATAGATGGTCAAAATCATGCTCCATTTGAAGATATTGGAGGAATTTTTGGATATCTTGATATTTTAGATGCATTACAAGACCCCAAACATCCAAGATATGACGATTACATGCAAATTATCGAGGATGAAATAGGAGAGATAGAGTTTGATCCGACCTACTTTAATTCACATGATATTAAGTTTTAAACCTGATTTAACATAATGGCGATTATACGAAGTACACTTGTATATTAATATAATTATCAAACACTTAATAAAACCAGAAAAATCTAAAAATGACCGAAAAGCCGATTTTGAAACAAGTCGGCTTTTTTATGATCGTTTTTGATAGTTTTTGCCAAGAAAATTGGATAAAAAATGATCATTTTAGCAATCAGTGCCCATTTCATACGGATCCAGGTTCCAAAACTATCCCCAATTGCTGGGGATAAAATTTAGGCTATTTTGTACGCTTTGGCTCACATAAAACTCGGCCCTTTGCGGCTATCCAGGATAGGTGAATTTTCCTATGATGAAGTCATAGAGAACAGGATGTTCCAAACAACAAGAATAAGAAAGATCGCACCAGGAGCGTGAGGTAAGACAGGAGTCATACCTAGCAACCCAATATGAGAAACCCCGGCAGGATGCTGGGGTTTTTTATTATCTAAAATATTTAGATCAAAGTTGGATGGGCATCCAGAATGCGAATTAAAGTCGCTGCAGGACCAGTCGGATAGCGTCGGCCTTGTTCCCAGTTTTG
>NZ_JBZUIZ010000003.1:0-6841 GCF_058599385.1 Acinetobacter sp. CAU_H_60
GTTATAATTCTCTTGAAAATTCAACGCTGTAGTTCCTAGTTGATAGCCCGAACATCCCTGTTCGGGCTTTTTTTATGATTTTTCACGTTCCACGCCTATTTAATAACCAATGTTCCACGAGTTTATTTAGAAAAAATAATTTAACTTGATGTAATACAAAAACCTAATTTGCAAACAAGACGTATTGAGTAAAAATATAAGTAATTGAATATTAATGATAAAATATGTGAGGGTATGGCAGATTAGTAAGAAAACTATAATATTTGTGTTCAGATATTAGAAATTAAAAATAAAATAATTATAAAAATCAAATGCTTATTTTTTTTACTCTATTTAGGAAACTCAATACATCCTGTTTTTTCTTACTAATTTGCCATACCTAGATAACTGATAAATCTTACTCATCACTAATAATCGCATTCAAGACTCGGCTAAATAAGCTACGCTTCTGTGCTGTCTCATCTCTTTTTATTGAAGCGTTCCAATGTGTACCACTAGTCCGTTTCATTGGTACATCATGAGACACAACTTTTTCTAAAATTCCTTTATTATCAAAATCTTTTTTTGTTTCATTAGTGCTGTCGCATGGTGTTTCATTGGTTTGTGTCACTGGTGTGTCATGAGACATTTTATCTTCAGGCTCTTTATGCCCTAATAGTAATTGAAAGCGGTCTATTTGGTCTAAATAACGCTTTTCTCTATCTTTGTATGATTCAATCTCCTTTCTCATAAAGTCGACTAATTGACGCAAATCAGCATCATCCTTGGGTGAGGTTGTTACTTGGTTTAGATCGTGCTTTTTAATTGGTTCACCAAAGCAACGAATAACTTCTGCGACATCAAATAGGCCATCTGCACCACGACTGATACGTCCTTCCTTTATAGCTCTATATAACGTTGAACGACTAACATTAAAGCGGTTAGATACCTCACTGAGTGATAACTTAGCCATTCATAGTGTCCTTTTTCGTTGATGTCATGTATCCCACTTTTTTTAAGTATGGATATAGCTCTTTAAATTGTTCAGGATCTTGCAGCATCTCTGCAATACGTATAGCAAATTGTTGGTAACTCTCTGTGCCATGCGAATATTTCCCCATTTCAGGAAGTTCTGAAAGCTTATGAGCAAACATATGTCTTTGAGCATCTGTCATTTTAGATGCTAAATAAACGGCATTATTAATATTATTATTAACTTGGATTAACTCTTCTTTATGTTTAAAACTGAATTGGAAACCAGAAATAGATCTACCTGATTTAAACTGTTCATACTTTACAACAATATCTGTTAACTCATTAATTTGTTGAATTGCAGGTTCTAATACACGATTTTTAAAATTAATCATCTTCTGATATTCATTTATTTCTAAACCTAATTTAGATCTGAAATCAGCTATATCAATGATTGGTGTTCTTCCAGTACTTTTCCATGAAATCAATAACTCATATAAGCGAATAGCATACTTACTCGTTAATTGAGCAACCTGTTTTAATTGATAACTTGTAAATTGTTTCTCTAATCTCGTAATTAAGGGCACAACATCTGGAGCGAAGGTCACTTCTAAGATTGCAAGATCATCTACATATGAAATTCTACTTACCCAACGAGATTTGACTACAATCTCTTTGTCTGTATCAGCATGATTATCTTTGAAGGAAAATTTTCTTTCAAAAAGATTATGTACAGCATTTTTTAAAGCACTATATGCAGCTTCTTTTGTGACATTAAAGCGAGTTGCATAATCAGAAGCATGAATCTCTAACTTGCTATCAGAAGTAATACCTTGTCCAGTTTCTCTGGCTCTAATAATAGATAATAAGATAAGTCTTTGTTCTGTAACTTCTAAATTATAACTAGCATTAACAAGAATATTATCTTTTACAATCAGATCGTTTTTCATAAGAGTGGAATTATTTCCTTTGTTTTGACTACATTAGCATTCAATGTAGTCAAAATCAAAGAGATTGTAGTCTTATAGCAAAGAGATTGTAGTCTTATAGCAAAGAGATTGTAGTCTTATAGCAAAGAGATTGTAGTCTTATTAAGGCTGAAAGCCTTTATTCATAAGTATTACAGCGTGTCTAAAAGCATTAAAATATTAAAAATAATTAAAAACATTGAGCATGAAAAATTGCCCTTGGTTTTCGCTACGCTCAAACTCTATTGAACTTCGCTTCGCTCAGTTCGAAGGGGCAATTTTTTGGTTAATCCCGTGATAACTTTAAAAAAAAGCAAAAGCAACTCGGAATTCGCTTCGCTCATGAGTTTTTTTATGCTCGCTTCGCTCGATCTAGACTCAAATTAAATCTATTCGCACCCTTCGGGATGCTCTGTATCTAAGTTTTTGAATCAAAGGGGGAGTTTGTAATCAGAGAGAAAACATAGTGAGAATTTTAATAACAATACTTCGCTCGTAGACACTCGCTAAAATGCGTTCTTTTGCTGTTTAACTGACTTTTAAACCTACCTATGGGGGAACCTCATCTTTTTTGGAGTTAGGGCTTATAGAAGAGAATAGAAAGATATACAGATATATTTAATCTACATTTGGTTCTGACTCACTCATTAATTGAGCAATAAAAAGTTGTCCACGACCTCGAAAACTCATTTTTTGTTGTGTTCTGCCAACTTTAGTCAGAGTAGGCTGCAGCGAATCTTCTTTATGAGATGTATCTACGTTTTTCAAATGATCGTCTGAATACGTATGGGTGGCTGTCAATTTTTCCGATGTATTCATAACAGAATTTAATTCTTTTCTATACCGGTAAAGATAGCTTCTAAAAGTATTGAAACTTAAGTCCAGTTGATGGTTGTCTTTGAGATCCAAAATAACGTCAGTATATGGATAGCCTTTCTCTAACATAGAAATGATATGAGGGTACTTTTCTTTAAAAATCCCAAATTTTTTTCGCATTCTTCATCCTCATCTTCTGTAATTCACTTAGGTACTTAAAGGGTAGCCTGGAAGGTTATTTGTATATTATTTATATACTATTTGCACACAGAGTGCATAAAATTAGTTTTTTTGCAGTTGATTTGCATACAAAATGCATAAATTTTGCATAAATATTTGTAGCCTAAGATGCTAGGAAACTTGAAATAAAATAAGATATTGATTTTATTGGTTATTTTAATGACGCTTTAAAATTCAATAATATTGAATTTTTGGTTAAAAAATATTCATTTTTTAATACACACCATACGCACCTTATCAGGATGCCCTAAAACCCGCTTACATCAGGGGTTTCAAGTGATAAAAAAAGGACATTTAAGGTGGCAGTAATTGACAGTAAATCAAATAAAACAAGATAAGAAACAGAGTTTTATGATCTTCATGTCAGTAAATGTCAGTAATTTCATAAATCGAAAAAACTAAGCTCTTTAAAGATGATATTTATCTGGATAACAAATGACACAACATGACACCAAATAAGAATTAATTATAATAAAAATAGATAGTTATGAAATACTTGCCACATATTGACACACCGTAACTTTGGACACTGAAAATTAAGGTGCAAGGACGGACTTCATATAAGAGATTTTATGTTAAAGAAAATATTAAATAATATAATAAATAAGTTATTGAATTTAATTAATTTTTAAAGAAAAAATATAGATTTTATAAGAAAAATTAATATTTATATCAAAAAAACTTGATTATTTTTATTTTTACTGTATATTTAACTTAACTAGAAAAAAGTCTTGTTTCGGTAAATCTTCCTTAAGTATCGCAGTTTTAGTCATAATCCTTCGTTTTTTAGATTTTAAGTCTCATTCTTTATTATTTTCAAAGTTATTAATCAGTCAATAAAATGACTAAAAAATTATTAAAAATTAGTAGGATATATTATGTCAAACTCAAATGTTGTTAAAGGTACTGTTAAGTGGTTTAACGAAACTAAAGGTTTTGGTTTCATTCAACAAGAATCAGGTCCAGACGTTTTTGCTCATTTCAGCGAAATCGCGAGTTCAGGTTTCAAGACCTTATTTGAAGGCCAGCAAGTTGAATTCAGTGTAGCTCAAGGTCAAAAAGGACCGAATGCTGTAAATATTGTTGCTATCTAAGTAATAATAAGCAGTAATAAAAAGCACTCATAAGTGCTTTTTTTATGCTTTAAAATGTTTTCAAAATTGAAAAAATCTCTAAAAAATAGGATATAAGTTGTTAAAAGTAAATGATTTAATTGCAAAATCTAAAAATGGTACTGAAATTATTGTTTCATTAATTCCTCTACATAAAATGCAAAATACACGTCAAGGTTTAAAACAAATCGAAGTAGGTAAAAGAGTTCTACTGGAATCTGGAATCGAAGTTGATTTAAATTTGGATGGCCGTACATTTTACACTTCTCTAAATCAGCTATTTAAATTAAATCATAAAGTTGCTTAGCGATAAATTTTTAAACATCAATAATTTATGTGGGATTTCCACTGCAATTTTTTTAAGGAAAAATATTTAAAATCATCTAGAAATATAGTTTTTATAAAATCTATAGTCTGAATGAAATATCAGGACCTACTCGCTATCATGCGGGTTTTTTATACCTAATATTTATATTTGTAAGCCTTTGCTTATGCGAAACGAGAGTTCACAGCTCTCGTTTTTTTATTCTAAAACTGCTAAAATTCTTATACGCCATTGACGTACTTAAACCTATGTTATTCATTGAAACCAGTATTTTTACTAAGCAAATCAAAGAGCTTGTGAGTGATGAAGAGTATCGTCAGCTCCAGCAAGATCTCTTGGTACAGCCTGATAAGGGCGACTTAATCAAGAATGGTGGTGGAATTCGTAAAGTACGTTGTGCTCAGGGCAATAAAGGCAAAAGTGGCGGTATCCGTGTGATCTATTATTGGGTTACAGAAGATGATCAGATCTTTTTCCTGGTGGCTTATCCAAAGTCTGTGAAAGATAATCTGACAGACAAAGAAACCTCGATTCTACGTCAATTAGTAAAGGAGCAATTTCATGGATAACAACTTATTTGATGACCTGGTTGCTTCAATCAAAGAAGCTGGTGCCATCAAGCGTAATGAGATAAAGGCAAGTCGAGTCACAGAGCTTGAATTACCGGATATTAAAGAAGTACGTGAGAAAACAGGCTTAACCCAGGCTGAATTTGCTGCACGTTTGCATATCAGCGCGAGAACCCTGCAAAACTGGGAACAAGGCCGACGCTATCCGACTGGTCCTGCAGCGACTTTAATTCGCATTCTGGATGCCCATCCAACTTTGATCTAAATATTTTAGATAATAAAAAACCCCAGCATCCTGCCGGGGTTTCTCATATTGGGTTGCTAGGTATGACTCCTGTCTTACCTCACGCTCCTGGTGCGATCTTTCTTATTCTTGTTGTTTGGAACATCCTGTTCTCTATGACTTCATCATAGGAAAATTCACCTATCCTGGATAGCCGCAAAGGGCCGAGTTTTATGTGAGCCAAAGCGTACAAAATAGCCTAAATTTTATCCCCAGCAATTGGGGATAGTTTTGGAACCTGGATCCGTATGAAATGGGCACTGATTGCTAAATTGATCATTTTTTATCCAATTTTCTTGGCAAAAACTATCAAAACCGCTCATAAAAAAGCCGACTTGTTTCCAAGTCGGTTTTTTACTGTTTTTTGAGTTTTCTATTTTAATATAATCAATTGATATTAAAAGATTATTACAATCGCATTTCGTATAACGCCCATTATGTTAAATAGACTCTATTTTTAGGTTAAACTAAATTAATAAATTTATAGAAAGAGGTGAATTGTGGATAACACGGACTTTAAAAAACTTATGGAGAGGTCTGCAAAAATTAGAGAAAGGTATCATGAGTTAGAAAGATCTAATCATAATACTATTTGGTCAATTGAAGAGGATGCATTAGCATTTTTAACAGATGCAGGATTAGTAGGCCGAAATATTATGTCTGAACAAAATAGATGGCCAAAAAAAGATACAGAAACTGAGTTACCCCATAAAATAGGAGAATGCTTTTGGTGGCTTATTATTCTGTCTCAAAGAATGGGAATGTCTCCTGAGGCATTAATAAATGATTTTTTATCAAAAACAGAGAACCATCTTAATATTAAGTAATTGTTAGGTGTATCGGAATTAACATAATACACGTTATGCGAAATTAGAAAAATGAGTTTATTGCACTGATATTTATCTGTTTTTTAAATTTTAGACCTGGGTTGGTGCCCAGGTTTTTTTATTGCGTATAACAACCATTATGTTAAATCAGGTTTAAAACTTAATATCATGTGAATTAAAGTAGGTCGGATCAAACTCTATCTCTCCTATTTCATCCTCGATAATTTGCATGTAATCGTCATATCTTGGATGTTTGGGGTCTTGTAATGCATCTAAAATATCAAGATATCCAAAAATTCCTCCAATATCTTCAAATGGAGCATGATTTTGACCATCTATACAACATGGATATTTTTTATTTAAATCAGGAGATTGTCTGCTTTCTACAGTAATCAAATGTTCCCAACAATCGCCAAAATCATATGTATATATAATTTTTTTACCTACACGTAGAACTTCTTTCAATTTTTGTCTTTTATTGATCTTTTCATGCTTAATAGTCGTGAATTCATGTAAATGGCTATCTTCCCAATCAAAAGCAGATTGAATTGCCTTATGGAGCCTAGATAAAGTAGCTGCCGATGAAATTTGAATAGTTCTCCAGATTTCAGGATCACTACCTAGCAGACTAATTTTTAATTGAAAAACTTCATCAGAAGATTTGAGCTTTACAGTTCCCATAACAGCCTAGTTCTCAAAAAATAGTTTTAGTAAATCTAAAATTAACATAATACACCTTATACGAAATGC